>CAXXSR010000002.1:0-653013 GCA_963662615.2 Dehalococcoidia bacterium | reverse complement strand
CAGGCGGAGCTTTCCTCCACTAACAACGCCGCGACGATACGGGCGTGCTGCTCTGGGTCTAGCCGCCTCAGAGCGACCATCATGCTTGATCGATCAGGAGATCTCATCAATATGCCTATGTGTCGCAGTATGATATAACGATACTTGCATAATTAACCTATATCGACTAGGATGTGGCCGCGAGCGATGGAAGTGCGATTCAGGGATGGTGATTTGGAGGAGCTGGAGCGCGACGCTCGTGCTCGCTCAAATTTCCCCCCCGGAAGTCGTGAGGATGTTCCGTCGTCGCGTAGACCAGATCAGGCAAGCGCCGGACGAACGCGATTTTTACACGATGCGCTCGTATCGGTTCGAGAAGTTGTCAGGAAATCGGGGGGGGCCAGCATTCGATACGACTCAACGACCAGTGGCGCTTGATCGTGGAGTTCGAAAAGAAGAAAGGCGCGACAAAGGCCATCTACGTCGTTGAGATCGCTGACTGCCACTAGAAGGAGGGGAGTCGGATGGCCAACGAGCGTGTACCAATCGAGCCTTTCCCGCCAGGCGACTTGATTCGTGAGGAGCTAGGGGCTCGCGGTTGGTCGCAGTCCGACTTCGCCGAGATTCTTGGCCGCACTCCGGCATTCGTCAGTGAGATTATCGCTGGTAAGCGCGGGATCACGCTTGAAACCGCCCAGGCGCTCGCCGATGCGTTCGAGACGAGTGCCCAATCGTGGCTCAACATGGAATCATCATACCGTCTCGCTTTATCGCGCTCGAAGAAGGACTCCGGTGTCAAAAAGCGCGCCCGTCTCTACGCGAAGGCACCGGTTCGCGAAATAATCAAGCGTGGCTGGCTTGAGCCGTCGGCCAATCCCGATGTGCTGGAGCAGCATGTTTGCCGATTTCTAGGTATCAACAATCTGGACGAAACACCGGCGGTGTTGCCTTACGCAGCACGACAGGGCGGCCCCCACTTCGAGCCGAGCCCGGCACAAATCGCCTGGCACATTCGGGCGCGCCACTTGGCTTCGAGCATTCACGTAGCGCCGCATTCTAAAAAGAGCTTCGCTCACTTGATGCCGCAGTTGAAGGCATTCATGGAAGATCCCGAGGATCTCCGTCGAGTGCCGACAACCCTCGCGGAGGCCGGCGTGAGGCTCCTGATACTTGAGCCATTACTGGGGACGCAGATCGACGGTGCTTGCCTATGGCTTGACGCCGCTTCGCCGGTCGTAGTTGTGTCCCTACGGTACGACCGGATTGACGCCTTCTGGTACACGTTGATGCACGAGCTAGCGCACGTGTTTCACCAAGACGGATTAGCAGCGCGTCCGCCGCTTGATGTGAACCTCATTGGGGAAGGCAAGGATCACGATAGGCCAAAGTTCGAGGCACGAGCAGACGAATGGGCGGAGGCGGCTCTGATCTCACAGGGCGATCTGGAGGCCTTCATCGCGCGCGTCGGGCCTCTGTTCAGCAAGAAGAAAATTCGAGAGTTTGCGGCCATGCTAGGGGTGAATCCCGGGATCGTCGTTGGACAGTTACAACACCGCGAGGTGATCCAGTGGTCGCACAGTCGCGAAATGCTCGTCAGGGTTCGTGACATCGTCACACAGTCGGCACTTACGGACGGTTGGGGCCACAGACTCCCCGTCTTGAACTAATCGAAGAGGTTTGCCGTGTCGCGCATCTACAGCTTCGAACAATTGCAGGCGATCGCCAACGACTTCTTTCGCGCTGGTGAGTATGAAGCAGCGACGAAACGACAAGTCACAGCGTGGGCTACTCATGTGGAGGCGCTCCTGTGGAGGCGCTTGCCGCGCAACCTCTCACTGCGGCTAGGTGAACACTTTTGATAATCAGTTAATGAGATAATCGCTTGATCAATACTGGCCCACCCATGTGCGGGCGAAGGGACGAACGGAGGCTGCTGTCGTGACCAGCGCCCACCAGCGGCAGGCCAATCAGCGCAACGCGCTCCAGAGCACGGGGCCCCGGACCGCTAACGGCAAGCGGCGGGCAGGCCGAAACGCCGCCAAGCACGGGCTCTTGGCACGGGATCTCCTCCTCGACGACGAAGACGCCGCCGAGCTCCAAGCGCTGACGGACGGGCTTCGGAACGATCTCCAACCGGACGGGGAGCTGGAGGACGCACTCGTCGAGCGGATCGTGTCCGCGCTCTGGCGGCTGCGCCGCTGCGGCCGGATTGAGGCGGGACTCCTTGCACTCGACAAGTACGAAATCCTGGCGGCGCGAAGGAGGCGAGACGCGAAGAGGCATGAGGCTGATCCTCTCGAGGAGCTGGTACGCGGGGCCAGTCGCATCGTCGACGAGGAAGCGCATCGGAAGGCCGTCGCGCTGGCCGAAAAGGCGGAGGCCTGGCGGGATTCCGACGCCACGGTTCTTGCTGCAGCATTTCGCGCGAATACGCGTCGGGGCGACACGATCTCAAAGCTCTCGCGCTACGAAACCGCGATCGAGCGTGCGCTCTACCGCGCGCTCCGTGAGCTCGAGCGACTGCGCGAGCTGCGAAGGAATCCCGACGCCGCTGCGGCTCCAGTCCTCGACGCGGCCCCAGTCCTCGACGTGCCCAAAGTCATCGATGTGAAAGCAATCGACGGCGCGGTCGACCCCGAATGAGGCGCAACCCCGCTGCAGCGCTCCCCCGCGGCGCCGTCGCATGGACCCGCTGCATGGACCGGCCGCATGGACCCGCGTGGATCGTCCGGCGATTCAGGGAACACCTTGTGCCCTCGGAGCTGCAGCTCCGACAGCGCTACGTTGCATTCACTCCCACCAAGATCTGAGGGAAGTGCAAAACTCTCTAACGCAACACTTGGGTCTGCTGCGCCAGCTCAACTGCCTCAATGAGGATGGCGTCGAGGGTCGGAGGCTCTTCGAAGGATATCGATCGCTTTTCATCCAACCCGGTGGCTGGATCAAAGCGATGGACGTGAAGATCGTCCATTCCGTGGGCTGCCCAGTACCGAATCAGGGCAATCTCGCTCCCGTGCAACCAGGCATGATAGACATAGTCGATGCCACGAACCTCGTAGCGTTTGGAGACGTCTCGGCGAACCTCCAGGCCCTTGTAGACACCGACAATCGCGCCCTCGGCACAGTGCACTCGCCCTTTGACGCGAACCTCAACTAGGTCCCCTGAGGCGTCGACGGACTCGCGGAAGGCGATGCGGTTGTCAAGGATTATCCCAGCGTCTTTGAGGTCTCGCTGCCGCCGATCGTGGATCGTCCGATACCCCTCGTACGAGTACCAATCGTGGCTCCAGCGGCGGACTTGTCGCGGAGCCGGTGGAGGGTCCGGTAGTCCATCAATCATCGGCTGATTGCAGCGGTCTCTTTTGCGTCGCCGCACCGCACCCGACTTGTCGGCGGAGGTGCATTCGTATCGACGCTCGTACCGTCGGATGCGTGTCTCCAGCCTGCGAATCGTCTCGCTCATCAACTCTCTCCGCACAGGAGCGAACGATTCACCAGGCATGATCGCACCTCTGCCGCTATCCCGCTGAATAAGTGGAGCCAACCGAATAGAACGCGCCAGAGCTGACTACATCGTCGCTTTCATCATCGGTTCTGCGACCTGCCGCGTGCAGTGTCGCACGGTGGGCAAGTCACCGGCCTCCGCGACGCGGGCGTGCCAAAATAGGGTGCCTGCACTGGAGGTGGCCTCTCCGGTGTGTGGACGCGGCCCTCATCCACAGCTCCAATCGTCGAACCCCCGCCGCTCCAACCAGATGGTGTAGCCCGCGATGAGATTCTGCCTGACGTCAAAGAGATCGAGGGCGTCCAGCCACGGGCGAGCGCGGACGTTGAGTTGCAGCACACCCAGGGAGTGCTCCCGGGCCGTGATCCGCTCAGCTCGCGTATCAAGCCAGACTGTCGATAGACCCCACAGCCCGGATTCACAGATCGCCAGCCTGGTGACCTCGTCATGGAGACGCGGCGGCCACGGGCTGGCATCAAGCGCGGCCTCGAGCTGGCTGGTGGTCAGGTACCGGTCGGCCCCGGTCGGCGCGGTGCCGCCCACCGCGACGGCGATCGAGCCAGAGCCGCCGCCGATGATCAGCCAGAACAGGAACGCCACGCTGGCCAGCCCGAGCGCGAAGAGCCAGGATCGCCAGGCCTGTGCGCGGCCTCGCAGGTTGCCGATCATCATGATCCCCCCTCCCGATCCTGGCGCGATCGAGGGTCGATACGGCGGCGCCAATCACACCGGCGTGGGGATCACCCACCCCACGCCGCCCACCTGCCAGGACACGATCAGCTTGGTGTCCGAGTCGATAGCCGTCCAGGTCCAGCAGCGGCCCCCAGGTCGGCGATCATCTTGAGCGTAGCACCGACCGAGCCGAGTTGAATTCACGCCCATCAAAATCTGAGGAGCCGGAAGCCAGAGCGGAATTACGAAACGAACCCAATTCCCCATGGGCCCAACGCCCCAGGGGGCGTTTCGCCAGGCCGCGGACCAGCCCGCCTGATTGCGTGGCGGAGGCGGTCGAGCCCTAGATGACCTCCCCATCCTTGAGGCGGACGATGTCATCCCAGGAGTAGCCCAACTCCAGGAGGATCTCCTCCGTGTGCTGTCCCAACTCCGGGCCGGTGTGGCGCGGTCCGGCGGGCGTCTCCGACATGGTGATGGGCGACCCGATCACCCCCACCGTGCCCAGCGCCGGATGGTCCAACGTGGTGACGTAGTCGTTGGCGAGCACCTGCGGCTCCTTGACGACGGCGGCGTAGTCATTGACGGGACCGCAGGGGACGCCCGCCGCTTCCAGCACGCGGATCCATTCGTCGCGAGGCCGTCGGGCGAAGATGGCGTCGAGCTCCGCCAGCAGCGCCTCGCGATTGTCGTCGCGGGCGAAGGGGTCGGCGAAGCGCGGGTCGTCGCGGAGGTCGGGCCGGCCCAGAGCGTCGCAGAGTTCGGGCCACCATTTATTCGAGCCGATGATGCCAAGGGAGAGCCACTTGCCGTCGGCGGTAGGGTAGTAGGCGAAGGTGGGGATCTGCCGCTGCGGCGTTGGGTGCTGGAAGCCGTCGTGGAGGAAGTCGGTGATCTGGAACGCCTGCAGAGCGAGCTGCGACCCGAGCAAGGACGCTTCCACGTGCTGGCCCAGGCCCTGCCGTTCGCGGGCAATGATGGCGGCGGCGATGCCGAGGGCGAGGACCATGGCGCCGATCTGGTCGGCTGCGCCCCCCATCATGCTGAGCGGCGGCCGGCCGGGGCCGCCGCCCTGGTTGACCATGATCCCGCCGATCGCCTGGCTAACGGAGTCGAAGGCAGGGCGCTCGCGCTCCGTGCCCCGCTCGCCGAAGCCGGTGGCGCTGGCGGTGATGATGGCGGCGTTGTAACGGCGGAGGGTCTCCAAGTCGAGCTGTAGACGCTCCATGACGCCGGGGCGGAAGTTGTCAACAATGACGTCCAACTCCGGGACCAGCTTGTAGATGATCTCGCGCCCTTGGGGCTTACGGACGTCGATGGTGATGGAGCGCTTATTGCGATTGTGGGCCTCGAAGTAGGCGCACCAGCCGTCCGGACGCAGGCCAATCCTCCGCCCCACGTCCCCGTCGCCGCGCTCCTCCACCTTGATCACGTCGGCGCCCAGGTCGGAGAGCATGACCGTGGCGAACGGCCCCTGCTGATAGCGGCTGAAATCCAGGATGCGGATCCCGTCGAGTGCGCCGGGCATGGTCAACCTTTCGCAACGCTCCAGCCAAAGGACCCATACTACTGCGACCCGACTACTGCGACCGCCGCTCGAGTCGGGGAGCGCGCGTCGGCGGTCGGCGCGAGCAGCGCCGCTAAGAGCCGGTAAAGTTGGCGCTGCGCCGCTCGGCGAAGGCGGCCAGTCCCTCCCGCACGTCCTGGGTGTAGGCCAGGCGATCGAGCAGCAACTCCTCGATCCGCAGGCCCGCCTCCAGCGAAGTTTCGGCGCCACGGAGGGTCGCCTCCTTGGCGGCCTGGACGGCGAGCGGCCCGTTGCGGCAGATCCGCTCGGCGTAGCGGCGCGCCGTGGGGAGGAGGTCGGCGGGCTCCACGACAGCGCTCAGCAGGCCGATGCGGAGCGCCGTGTCCGCGTCCACGGGCTCTCCGGTGAGGAGGAGTTGCATGGCGTGCGTCGCGCCCAGCACACGGGGAAGTCGCTGCGTGCCACCCCAGCCCGGGATGAGGCCTAGACCCACCTCTGGGGCGCCCAGACGCGCGTTGTTGGAAGCGATGCGCAGATCGCAGGCAAGCGCGCACTCGAATCCCCCGCCCAGAGCGAAGCCGTTAATCGCGGCGAGGAACGGTTTGCGAATGACCTGCCCGCGCATGATGGTGGGCGGCGCTCGATAGCCCCCCTTGGCGGGGTCGTCCATCATGGCGGGGATGAGGTCCGTGAGGTCCGCGCCGACCGAGAAGGCGCGATCCCCCGCGCCGGTGACGATGGCGACCCGGAGATCTGCGTCGTCGCGGAAGCGCGCACAGGCGTCACTGAACTCCTGAACCATCTGGCGATTGAACGCGTTGAGCGCGTCCGGCCGGTTGAGCGTGATGGTGCAGACGTAGCCGTCCGTTGCATAGGTCACGGTCATGGCGCCGATCCTTTCCGCGCCCCCACGGCGATCAGTCCGACGGCTCGCCCCGAGGCGGTTCGCGCGAAGGGTAGTCAAAGATGCCCCGGCCGGTCTTGCGTCCCAGACGGCCGTCGGCGACCCAGCGGCGCAAGATAGCGGGGGCGGCGACGGAGGGGTCGCGGAGCTCCGCGGAGAGGCTCTGGGCGATGTCCAGCATGACGTCCAGGCCCACGAGATCGCTGGTGCTGAGCGGTCCCTGGGAATGGCCCAAGCCAAGCTTGCATGCCTGGTCGATCTCGTCCGCCGATGCGACTCCGTCCTCCAGGAGCTGCATGGCCTGGAGCGCAAAGGGGATGAACAGGCGATTGACGACAAACCCGGGCGTGTCCTTGACGCGAACCGTCGTCTTGCCGGTGGCGCGGCAGAACGCTTCCGCGGCCTCCACGACTTCCGCCGCAACCGTGGGCGGCGTCACCACTTCCACCAGAGGGAGCACCTGCGCCGGGTTGAAGTAGTGCAAGCCCAGCACGCGCTCTTTGCGCCTGACCACCTCCGCGATGCTCTTGATGGCGAGCGACGAGGTGTTACTGGCCAGGAAGACGGCCGTTGCACAGATCGCATCGACTTCCCTGAACAGGGCGCGCTTAAGCTCCAGCCGTTCCGGCACCGCTTCAATGACTGCGTCGGCGTGCGCCAGGCGGGAGAGATCCGTTGTCAGATGCAGCCGCATCATGGCCGCGTCCTTCGCCGCCGCATCCATTCGCTCCCGCTCCACCAAGCGCGCGAGGCCAGTGTCGATCGCGGCGCGGGCGGACCGCAGCGCCTGCTCATCGACGTCGTGGAGGGTGGTGGCGATACCGGCCACAAGCGCCGTCTGGGCGATGCCATGACCCATGGCGCCGGCGCCGATC
Organism: Dehalococcoidia bacterium; assembly: GCA_963662615.2. Taxonomy (GTDB): domain Bacteria; phylum Chloroflexota; class Dehalococcoidia; order Bin125; family Bin125. Next base: position 645,550 of record CAXXSR010000002.1, on the reverse strand, counting down.
ACGGCCAATGTTCGGACCGGCGAGACAGCATCAGGCATCAGGGGCTCCTTGCGCGCTTGTCGCTCGTGCCGGTGGCGGCAGCGAATCGTGCCGAGGAGAGTAGCGCCCGAGTATCACGCAAGGCATCCTGCCCCCGTGCGTGGTGTGACCGCATAGCCTTCAGTGGCTGGCGGCATCATCAAGGCGCTTGCCGGCGGTTGCCTGGTAGGCGCTCAGTGCCAACCCCCATGCCCTGCCAACCCCTATGCTGTCGATTCACGGCGCGCGCTGCATCCCGCTCGGGGGTCCCGTCCCCCAGGGCCGCGGGGCGGCCGGCGATGCGAAGGACGAGGGAGCCCGATGAACGAGCGCACCGTCTCCCTGCGCGGCGGGAAGTTCGCCGTGGAGCTGCTGGAGGCGGGGACCGGCGACGACATCCTCTTCCTTCCCGGGGCCTGGGGCCTCAGTTGGGATCCGTTCTTGGAGGCCCTCTCGCGGCAGCATCACGTCATTGCGCCGCGAATGCCAGGAACGGGCAACTCCAGCGGCCTGCAGCACCTGGCGGACCATCATGACCTCTTCTTTTTCTATCTGGAACTCCTAGACGAATTGGGGCTCGACCGTCTCGCCCTGATGGGCCACTCCGTGGGCGGCTGGATTGCGGCGGAGCTTGCGGCGCTGGAACCGAAACGCGTCGCCAAGCTGGTCCTCATCAACCCCCTGGGGCTTTGGAATGACGGTTACCCGGTCCTGGACTTCTTGGCGATGGCGCCGGACGAGATCGCGGAGGCGGCCTTTCACGACCTCAACCACCCGGCGGCGCAGAAGATGTCGCAACCGCCTCCGGATCAGGAGGCCGTGAAGCTCGCCGCCATTGAGCGCGCCAAGAACTTCTCCGCCGCCGCACGATTTCTCTGGCCCATCCCCGATAGGGGGCTGAAGAAGCGGATCCATCGTATTCAGGCGCCGACGCTGATCCTGTGGGGGCGGTCCGACCGGCTGGCCCCGGTCCGCTATGCCGATGACTTCCAACGACTGATCCCGGGCAGCCGTGCGGAGATCGTGGAAGGAGCCGGCCACATGCCGCAGGTGGAGCAGGCGGAAGCCACCCTAGACAGAGTGTCCCGCTTCTTGGACGCGGCTTCCTGACGGGCGTCTGCAGGCGAAGCGACGCCGGCGCGGCGCGGGCTTAGGCCGGCGGGCCCTCCTCCAGCAGCGCGGTGAGCGCCTCCGCGGTGGTCACGGGGGCGCTACAGGCGAAACCGTGACAGACATAGGCCGTGGAGGCGCCGGCGAGCGTCTCCTTCCCTTGGAGCTGCGGGACGGCGGTTTCCGCCCCCGGCGCCTTCTGCAGCACCACTGTGGAGCGGGGCGGGCCGTCCCAGACGACCCGCAACAGGTCGCGGGTTGCGCCTGCGTCCGAGTCGCCCACGACGGCGACGGTCTGGTGCCGCTCCAGCCAGTCCAAGGTGGTGACCAAGAGCGCCATCATGCTGGGGGCGCGGGCGAGGACGCTGCTGTATGTCGCGGCCATTGCCTCGAGCCGGTCGGCGAGGGCGCCGTCCGAGGTCAGCGCGTACAGGCGCGCCAGGGCCTTGGCCGCGAGGGAGTTGCCGGAGGGCGTGGCGCCGTCGGAGATGGGCTTGTTGCGGGCGACGAGCGATTCATTGTCGGCGCCGGTGGTAAAAAAGCCCCCTTCATGCTCATCCCAGAACTTCGCGACCATCTCGTCGATCAGGGTGCGCGCGGCCGTGAACCAGCGCTCGCCGCCGGTGGCCTCGTAGAGGCTCAGAAGGCCGTCCGCCAGCGCGGCATAGTCGTCCAGGAAGGCGGGCACGGAGGCGCGACCACCGGCGTAGATGCGCAGCAAGCGACCGTTGGGGCGCAGCGTGGTGAGGATGAAGTCGGCCGCGCGCTCGGCCGCGGCCGTGAAGCGCGGCGCCTCCAGCACGGCGCCGCCCCTCGCCAGCGCGTCGATGGCGAGGCCGTTCCAGGCAACGATCACCTTCGTATCGGTGGCCGGCGGGACCCGTTGCGCGCGCGCGCCGAGGAGGCGATCGCGGCCGCGGGCCAAGATCGCCGCCGCTTCGTCCTCGCTCTTCTGGTACCAGCGCGCGACATCGGCAAGCGCCATCTGAGGATGGAGGATGTTACGGCCCTCGAAATTGCCGTGCTCGGTGACGTCGTAGTAGCGGGCGAAGAGCGGGGCATCTTCGGCGCCCAGGAGATCCGTCACCTCTTCCAGCGACCAGACGAAGTACTTGCCTTCCTCGCCTTCCGAGTCGGCATCGGTGCTGGCGTAGAAGGCGCCCTCCGGCGCCTGCAGGCCCCGGATCAGATAGTCGAGCGTTTCCTCCGCGATGCGCCGGTAGAAGGGGTCGCCGCTGAGGCGGGCGGCGTCAAGGTAGAGCGGGGGCAGGAGGGCGTTGTCGTAGAGCATCTTCTCAAAGTGCGGCACCAGCCACTTGGCGTCGACGGCGTAGCGGTGAAAGCCGCCGGCCAGTTGGTCGTAGAGCCCGCCTTCGGCCATGCGGCGCAGGGTGAAGAGCGCCTGATCCCGCGCGTCGGCGTCGTTGGCGCCCGCGCCGCGGTGGAGCAAGAGCGAGAGAAAATAGGGCTGAGGAAACTTGGGCGCGCCGCCGTACCCGCCGAACTGCGCGTCGTAGTTTTGGGTGATCGCGCGGGCAGCGCGCTCCAGCGCTTCGGACGGTGCGACCACGGCCCCGTCCGGCGGCCGCTCCGGACTGCGAGCGACCTGTTGCAGGAGCCGGTCGGCCTGCTGCGCCACCTCATCCTTGCGATCTCGGTACGCCTCCGCGACGGCCTTCAGGACCTGCGACCAGGCCGGCATGCCCATGCGTGGCGCCGGCGGGAAGTAGGTTCCGCCAAAGAACGGCCGTCCGTCCGGCAGGCAGAAGACGTTGAGCGGCCAGCCGCCCTGTCCGCGCATCAGCTGCACGGCCTCCATGTAGATCTCATCGACATCGGGGCGCTCCTCGCGGTCCACCTTGATGCTGACGACGAGGTCGTTTTGCTGTTGCGCCACCTCCGCATCCTCGAACGATTCGTGCTCCATGACGTGGCACCAGTGGCAGGCGGCGTAGCCGATGCTGACCAGCACGGGCTTGTCCTCTACCTTGGCTCGCTCCCATGCCTCCGGCCCCCAGGCGAACCAGTCAACCGGGTTGTGGGCGTGCTGGAGCAGGTAGGGGCTGGTCTCCCGCGCCAGCCGGTTGGTGAAGGCGGGCCGACTCGCCTGCTCGCCTGTGGGATCTGGGGGGCTGGGCATGGTCCTCTCTCACAGCCAAGGCCGGGGGGATCGACCGCGCGGCGAACGCGGTGGCTTGGCGACAGGGTGGCTTGGCGGCAGGGTATCAGTCCGCGTGATCCTGCCGCGGCCGCACAAGTCCGGTCGCACCATTGAACGCGCCCGGTTCATTGATTTGGCCCATGCGCCTCGCTGAGAGTGAGCCAAGAGCGACGAGCGGGACGTATAGCCTCGTAGAATCCACGGCGCTCGTTGACTCGCGACCCCTGGTCGGGACGCGGCGTCGAGCCGCCTCCGAACTGGGCGACCTGTTGAGCATGCGAGGATGGCGCACAGTGGAAGGCCTGGAAGGTACGCTGCAGAGGGCCGATGACTAGGCCGGGAGCGCCAACATGAAACGACCATTGATGGTGGCTGCCACGCTGTTGGGCGTGGGCCTGATCGCCGCCGGGGCCTGTGGCGGGGACGACGACGGCGCCGAGAGCGTTGAGGGTGAGCCCGCCAGCGCCGCCGTTGCGAGCGAGGACGCTGGTCCCGGGGACCGCGACGGCGGCGATGTCGCCGCTGAGCCCGTCGCCGCCGAGCCCGCTGTTGCTCAGCCCGTCGTCGCCGATGACGGAGGCACGACAGAGGCAGCCGACACTCGCGATGATGGCGACGTCGCGGACGTCGTTGACGACGCCGCGAGCGGGGAGTCCGTGCTCCCCCCCTTGGAGGGTTACTTCGTTCAGGTGGAGGCGCTGGTCCGGGAGTTTGAAGGGCAGAAGGCCATAATGAAGGGCTTGACCTTCTCGAACATCATGAATAATCCGGACCCAGAGGTCTCGGCTGTGTACGTGGCGGACTTCTACCGGGCTGCTGCGATCCTGGCGGAAAATCTCATCGAACGGCTTAGCGAGCTGTCGCCGCCGGCGGCGGTCGTCGCGTCCCACAGCGCGCTGCTGGCCAACAGCCGCGACCGGCAGGACATCGCGCTGGAAGCCGCGGCTCTCATTGAGGCCAACGACCCCGATGCCGCTGAGGAAGCGGGTGCGGTGCAACAACGTTCGGTGGAGCTTGACTTCGAGGCATACGAGCGGTGCTTTGCGCTCCAAGAGCTGGCGGACGCGAATGAGATCGCCGTCAACGTCCTTTGCGGCGAGGCTGAGGACCCTGAATGACGGGACCTGCCGGGGATTTATGGGCGGGCGCCCCGCCGTCGATCTGCGCGCTCGCTGGCGCGGCCCTCGGCCGCCAGCAGGTCCCATTGCGCGGCGCCGCGGACGCAGTCTGAAGAGCGGACCAGGACCCTGCTCAGCCGCGCCGCTTCTGGGACGATCGTTCGGCGATAGGCGGCGCCGCCACCCACCGGTGCGGGGCCCGCGCTGAGTGCACCCGTCGCGGTCGTGAGGTAGAGCCGACGCGGTCGTCGCATGGCGCCATGGTCAGCGCGAGTCCGCACTGCGTCGAGGAGAGCGTAGGAAGACAGCGCGCGGGCGTCTCGCGGACCCTGAACGGTGGCCGGTCGCCGTCGACGAACGGAGCGCAGGCGACGGCTATACTGCGGCAAGGCGGGAGCGGAGGCTACTCCGGTGCGGATTCTTGTCGCCGACGACGAACCACATATTCGCGAACTGGTCCGACTCTACCTTTCGAAGGAGGGGTACGACGTTGATTTCGCCAGCAACGGGCCGGAGGCGCTGGAGAAGGCGATTGGTCTGAAGCCGGAACTGGTGGTGCTGGACCTGATGATGCCGAAGCTGGACGGCTTTGAGGTGACGAAGGGCATCCGGCAGGAGTCCAGCGTGCCCATCCTCATGCTGACGGTACGCAAGGAAGATGCGGTCAAGGTGGCGGGGCTGGAGCTGGGGGCGGATGACTATCTGACCAAGCCGTTCAACCCCAAGGAGTTGGTTGCGCGGGTGAAGGCGATCCTGCGTCGGGCCGACGGCATCCAACGCTTCGGCACGCAGGTGGTCGTGGGCGACCTGGCGCTGGACCGGCGGCGGCGCGAGGCGTTGCTCCAGGGCCAGACGCTGGATCTGCGCACCAAGGAGTTCGACCTCCTCTTCGCGCTGGGCCAGAACTTGGGCATGGCGATGTCCCGCGAGCAACTTCTGAGTCTGGTGTGGGGCTACAGCTTCAGCGGGGAGACGCGCACCGTGGACGTGCATATCAATCATCTCCGTCAGCACCTTCGAGGCAGCGACGTGCGGATCGAGACGCTGCGAGGGGTGGGGTACAAGCTGACCACCGACAGCAATGGCGACGGATAGCTACCCGCTCGCGCGCCAGCGGCCCCGCACGTCCAGGCGGCGGCTGCCGCTGCGCCCGCCCCAGTTCTTTGAGGGCGTGCGGGGGCGCATTTACCTCACGCTGGGCGCCATCATTGTCTTGACTCTGACGATTGTGGGGGTGGTCTTCTCCTTCCTGCTGGGCGGGTATCAGGACCGGCTGGCCACGTCGACGTTGCGCCAGATCGGTGCGCCCGTCTACACGTCCATCGTGACGCCGCCGGGGGCGGACTTTCAAGCATTCGAGGTGAGCTCGCAGCTTTCGGGTGCCACCGCCGAAGCGCCGGACGTGGCGATCCTCTTCGTGCGCGGTGACGGCACCGTGGTCAGCGAAGCGAGCGAGACGCCGCGCTTCCGCGGCGCGCAACTTGACATTGACCTGACCCTGGCCGGCGCCACCTTGGACAGCTTCTTGGAAGGGGAGCTGCGCGCGAGCGATGGCACACGCTTGAACTATCTGGCGGCGCGTCTCTCGCCCGAGGCGGCGAGCCGTTTCAATGGAGAGTTCGTGGTGCTCGCCCTGCCGGCGGAGAACCGCCAGACGGTGCTGGGCGACCTGACGCCCCGGCTCTTGCTCGCCAGCGGCTTGGCCTTGGCAGCGGCGATCATCGTGGGGCTGTTCCTCTCCCGCTCCATCTACCGGCCGCTGCAGGCCACGACGGAGGCGGCGCGGAGCGTGTCACGGGGGCGCTTCGACCACAAGGTGGACGTGAGCGGGACGCGCGAGGCCCGGGCGCTGGCGGAAGCGTTCAATCAGATGACGGGGGAGGTGCAGAGGCAGCAGGCGGCGCTGCGTGATTTCCTGGCCAATGTCTCGCACGACCTGCAGACGCCCCTGACCTCAATCAACGGCTTCTCGCAGGCGCTGTTGGACGGCACCGTGGACGAGCCGGACTCGCAGCGGAACGCCTACCGCATCATTGAGGAGGAATCGCGCCGGCTGCTGCGTCTGGTGGAAGGGCTTCTGGACCTCTCGCGCATGGAGGCCGGGCAGGTGGAGGTGCGCAGAGACCCAGTGAACGTGGAGAATCTGCTCCGCCATGTTGCAGAGCTGTTCACGCTGCGGGCGAAGGACCTGGACGTTCGGCTGGAACGGCTGCCCGCCGAGGTCCCGGACGTCTCCGGTGACGTGGAGCGGCTGGAGCAGGTGCTGGCCAATCTCGTGGACAACGCACTGCGCCACACGCCGCCGGGCGGCAATGTGGTTCTCAGCGCGCAGCGAGAGAGTGAGACGACGGTCGGCCTGGCCGTGGCCGACACGGGCTCGGGCATTGCGGCGGCGGATCTGGCTCACCTGTTCGATCGCTACTACCGGGCGGACCGGCCCGGCTCGCAGGGGGGGACCGGACTGGGACTGGCGATCGCCCGCGAGCTGGTGCGCGCACAGAAGGGCGAGATCCAAGTTGAGAGCCGGGAGAACGTGGGCACCACCTTCCGCATTCTGCTGCGCACGCACCAACGGCGAGAGAGGACCCGGCCGGCGCAGGAATTCGCATGACACGGTGGCTCGGGGGCGGGAGCGCCGTGCTCACGCTGTTCGTGGCGGTGACCGTGGCGGCGGCCGTAGCGGCCAGCTGCGGCGGCAACGGAGCGGAGGTGGACGAGCCGCCCTCGCCGGCAGCGCCGGACCCCACGACGACCGTACTTCCCGATCCGCCTGATCCGCCCGAAGCGTCCGATCCGCCCGAAGCGCCCGCGCCGGCGGCTCCCGCCGGCGTGATTGTGGACGTCTCGATCGACGACCTGCCGCCAGGCTTCGAAGCGATCTCCTTCTACCACGACATCCCCGGCCTCCTGCGCGACCTGGAAGACGACGTCCTCTCCGACCTGGGCGCGCGGGCGCGGGAAGCGGAACAGTACGAAGGGCAGGGATTCGCCAACAGCGAGACGGGCGAACTGGTCTTCACGATCACGATCCTGCTGGATACAGCGGCGGAGGCGGAGGCCATCGTCGCCCACATCGACGCGCAGCCGGTCGAGCGCATTTTGGAGTTCATCAGCCCGGACGAGACGCTCTTCGAGGAACAGAGGCACCCCGATCCACCGCTGGGGGACAGGGCGGTGCAGTACTTTCTTCGCTACGGCGTGGAGGAGGATGGCCGGCGACTGCGCGACGTGGTCACCGACCTCGTGGTCTTCGCCGACGGCGCGAGTGTGATCTTCGTCCTGCGATCCGTCAGCCTGACCGAGGAGCGCGGTCCCCCGGCGCCCACCTTTGAGGTGGAGGGGCTGGGGCGGATCATGAGCGAGCGGATGGCGGAAGCGCGGGCCTCGGTGGAGGCTGCCGCCGGATAGGGCAGGGCCGGCTAGGGAGCGGCCGGCTCCAGCGCAGGCCAATTGCCGCCGCGCTCGCCCACGACGACCCAGACCGCGTCAAGGTGCCCCAGGCGGCTGAGCGTCCCCGGTGGACCGCCGGGAGCCAAGGGCAGCGCGGCGCGGAAGGAGCGAAAGCGGCCGGCGGCGGCGTCCCAGGCGAAGACGGCACGGATGTCGGCGTCAGTCGCGGCGACGGCGCCGGCCACGTCCGTCCGGGCGCCGGCCCAGGCGACGAGGCGCCAGCCGGGTGCGAGGGCGACGGCAGCAAACTCGGCTCGGGTCTGCTGCCACTCGACGGGTGCGGCGCCCTCAACGAACAGCCAGAGGCCTTGCCCCGTGTGAATTTGACTGATCGTCAGTACTGGGCTGGCCGGGACAGCGATTTCCCAGTGCGCGCCGTCCCAGGCGAAGACGCGAGTCACGCGGGGAGGAAGAGCCGCCAGCGCCTCGTGGCCGGGCCCGGTGACGCCGGCCCACGCAACCAAGTTCCATCCCGGCTGGAGCGGGACGGTGCGTGGCAAGGCGAAGGGCAGCGGCGTCGACGGCGGCGACGGGCCTGCGCTCGTCTCGGCGACGGCGACGAGGGAGAGCACCGCGACGGTCTCCGGGAGCGCCCGGCGCGCCAGCTCCAACGCGAAGGTTCCATCCGGCGCGGCGGTGACGACGCCGAGCGGCGGCTCCTCAGCGCCGCCGTCGCTGATCCGGACCGCGCTGCCTGGGACGGCGCGCCCGCTCACGATGATGCGGGCGTCCGTGACGTCCACTCCATCAATGATTGGCGCGGCAGGCGGGCGCGCCAGCAGGGCGGCCAAGGTGCGGCCAAGATGGACGCGGCCGGCGCCGTCCCAATTCGGCGCGTCCGCGTCCGGCAGATCGACGGCGCCTTCTTGGAGGAGGGCGAGGACGTCGGCCGGAGTGGCGGTGGGACTGGTGGCCAGGATCAGGGCGATGGCGCCGGTGACGAAGGGGGCGGAGAAGGAGGTCCCGGTGCCCACGCCGTAGGTCGGCGCGCCGGTGAGAGGCGCCACGTCCGTGGAGTAGACGTCGATGCCCGGCGCCACGAAGTCGACGCCGGCGTTTCGCGGTGAGAACAGCGCGCGCGCGTCCGGATCGTCGAGGGCGCCGTGGGTGCCCACCGCCACGACCCCGGGGATCGCCGCCGGGAAGTCCACGTTGAGCCCGCCGTTGCCGGCGGCCACGACGATGATCAGTCCGGCGTCCAGCGCGGTTTCCACGGCCAGTCGCGCCGATTCGGGCAGAAACGGCGAGGCGAGGGAGATGTTGACAATGTCGGCGTCGTTGGCGACCGCATATTCGAGGCCGCGGACGAAGGAGGAGAAAAAGCCGTTGCCTTCGGGATCGGTGATGCGCAGGGGCATGACCGAGAGCTGCCAGGCGGCGCCGGCAGCGCCCAGGCCGTTGTTCCCTACCGCGGCGAGAATGCCGGCGACGAGTGTGCCGTGTCCCACGGCGCCGTCCGCTTTGCCGTCGCCGTCCTGGTCCAGCCCGTCGCCCAGGGCGGGATCGCCGGGCTTGGCATCGGGATCGCCGTCCTCGCCCAGGCGGCCCCCGCCGCTGCCGGGAAAAGCGCCGACGAAGTCGTAGCCGTGGAGGTCGTCGACGAAGCCGTTGCCGTCGTCGTCGATACCGTTGTCGGGGATCTCGCCGGGGTTGGTCCAGATGTTGGCGGCGAGATCGGGGTGGTCCAAGTCAACGGCGCCGTCGAGCATCGCCACGACCACGGAGCGGCTGCCGGTGGTGAACTCCCAGGCGTCGGGCGCGCCCACCAAGTCCCAGTAGTCCGCCTGATCCGCGTAGCCGGGGTCATTGGGAATGAGGCCGGCGAGCCGGAAGCGATAGTTGGGCTCCGCGAAGCGGACCAGGCCGCTGGCGCGCAATCGCCGTGCGGCGGCGCGCACATCGCCATCGCGGATGCGCACACGGTGGATGCCCGACCGGGGATACGACTCCACGAGCTCGGCGCCGACGAGCCGAGCAAGGTCGGCGGGCAGGGACGCTTCCAGCGCCGGCGCGAAAGCGACGAGCAGCTCGCCTGCAGCGAAGGGGGTTGCGCCGGCAATTTCCGGCGCCGGGGCGGTGGTGTCCGGCGCCGGGGCGGCGGATCGCGGGTTGGCGGAGAGCATCCCCGTCACGACGGCAAGCGCGACTGCCGCGAGCAGAAAATGCAGCGCTCGGGAGCGGTGTCGTAATCGCACGTGCCCTAGTGTACGGACCGGCCGGGTACCGGCCACGAATCTGGCCGCTGGGGCCCGCGGCGGTGCGGTCCTGCGGGCGCTTCTCCGGCGGGCCGCGACGCTCGTAGGATGTGGCGGAGGAGGGACGCGTGGGGATGGTCGCCGCGCGACGACCGGAATCGTGGCGGGCCGAGATTCGGGCGGACTTCCGCCGGCCGCGGCGCCCGCGCGACTGGGCCCGCCTGGCGGCCTGGGCGGTAGCGGCCTACGGGCTCGTGGCTCCGGTCATTCGGATGACGGTGGGCTACGACACCGTTGGCTTTCCGGTGACGCTGGTGGCCGCCCTGGTCGCCATTGTCTGGATCGCCCCGCGTGCGCACGAACTCCGCACCTGGATTTCCTACGCCGCCGCCATTTTTTTCTTCACGCAGCTCCGCGACGCCGCCGACGAGACGTCCATTCAAGCCAGTACCGGCTACGTCCTGGACTGGGAGCTGTGGATGTTCGGCGGCGTCACTCCTTCGGCGTGGCTGCAGGATCGGATAGGCGGGGGCGAGGCCAACCTCGGAGTCCTCGCGTACATCTCGACAATCGTCCACTGGAGCTGGTTCATCTTTCCGCACGCGGTGGTGTTCGGCACGTTCTTCGTCGCACGGCGCCTTTTCTCTCGCATGGCCTGCATCATGGCGGCGAGCTTCTACTTCGCCGTGGTGCTGTACTACCTGGTCCCGACCATCCCGCCCTGGCTCGCCGTTGAGCAAGGAGCGACGACCGGGATCAGCCGCATCGTGGAGGACGTAGGGGCGACGTTGTTGGGGCAGTCGCTCTCGGACAAGATGTTCGAGCTGGTGGCGTCGCCCAACCCGCGGGCCGCGATGCCTTCGCTGCATTTCGCGGCGGCGTTCGCGGTGGTGATCATGGGGGTGCTGCTGCGCTCGCCGCGGTTGCTGGTGGGCGCCCTCACGTACTGCCTCGCGCTCGCCTTCGCCCTCATATATCTGGGGGAGCATTACTTCGCCGATATTCTGGCGGGCGGGGCATCCGGGCTGACGGCGGTCTTTCTGGCCGAGACGGCGCTGGGCAACGGCCCCGGAGCGCGGGTGCTGGGCCGGATCCGGGCGCGCGCGGCGGCAGCTCGCGGGGTGACGCTGCCGTCGCTGCGGCAGCCGCCGCTGCCGGATCGGGCAACGCGGCCGGCGCGGCGTGAGATGCGCTGATGCGCCGCGGGATCCGCGCCATGACGGGACCAACGAGCCGGGCACTGCTGGGCGTGGGGGTCAGTAGCGTCTTCGTGGTCCTGTTCCTCCGCAACACCGATTTCGGCGGCGTGGCGGATGCGTTTACGGATGCCAACGTCGTCCTGATCCTCATCGCCCTGGCGATCTTCTTCGCGGGCATCTACTTCCGAGCGGTGCGCTGGCACTACCTGTTGCGCGCGCTGGAGCCGGTGCCGCCGCGCAAACTGCTGCCCATCATGGCGATCGGCTTCGGTGTGAACAACATCCTGCCGCTGCGGACCGGCGAGGTCGTGCGAGCGCACGTGCTCCACCGCCGCCACGGGATCAGCCGGCCGGCCGGGCTGGCCAGCGTCTTCGTGGCGCGCGTCTTCGACGGAATGATGCTGACCGCCTTTCTCTGCGTTGGCGTGGCGGCGGGCCTGGTTGGGCTGATTGACTACCCAGGCGATCTTTTCCTGGGCGTGATGGCGTTTATGGTCTTCGGCGTGTCCGCGGCGTTCGTCCTCCTCTACGCCATTGCGACCCGTCCCGACGCGGCGGAGCGAGTGGTGCGAGGGCTGATGGAACGGATCCCCTTCATGCGGAGACGCAGCAGCGGCTGGGTCACGTCGGTGGCGGAGGGGTTCAGCGCGCTGCGGGACCGACGCCTTCTCCTCGCGGGCGTTTGGACCAGCGCCGTCGCCTGGGGGCTGGAAGCGCTGATGTACTTCCTGGTGGGCGAAGCGTTCGGGCTGGGTCTGGCGTTCCCGGTGTACCTCCTAGTGGCGGCGGCGGCGAACATCATCATCGCGGCCCCCTCCAGCGCCGGTGGCGTGGGGCCGTTCGAGTGGGCGACGAAGGAAGTGCTCCTGATCTATCTCCTTGCGGACAACGCGGAAGAGGTCGCGATTGCCTACGCCGCTTCGCTGCACGGCCTGGTGCTCATCCCCATAGCGCTCGTTGGCCTGTTCTTCCTGTGGCTCTACAACGTGCCGGTGGGCCGCCTGGCGCGAGGGCAGGAGCCGGCGCAGCCTGCAGCGGAGGGGCAGCAAGAGCCTCCGCGTCCGGCTCAGCCGCAACGCGCGCGCTGATCCGCCCGGCGTCCCGCCGAGCGCGGCCGCGCGGGCGGAGCGATCGACTGACGGGGGCGCCCAGCGTCGTCTATCCTGACGCGCACGGCCGGCGCCGCGCCGGGGCGGCCTGACGCCGGGCGGGTCCCGATTCCTTCCCCGTCCAGGCACAGCCAAGGAGTTCAGCCATGCCGTTCGATCCCCGACATCGCAGCCGCGTTCTGGTGGACGGGCCCGACCGCGCGCCCGCCCGCGCCATGTTCCGCTCGGTCGGATTCACGGGAGACGACCTGAAGAGGCCGCTGGTGATGGTGGCGCACTCCTGGATCGGAGCGGCGCCGTGCAATTTCAGCCAGCGAGAGCTGGCGCAGCACGTGATGGCGGGGGTGCGTGAAGCGGGCGGGACGCCGATGGAGGTCAACACGATCTCGATCACCGACGGCATCTCCATGGGCACGGAGGGGATGAAGGCGTCGCTGATCAGCCGCGAGGTGATCGCCGATTCCATTGAGCTGTGCGCGACGGGCTATCTGTTCGACGCGGCGGCGATCATCGTCGGCTGCGACAAGACGATCCCGGCGGCGGCGATGGCGCTGGCCCGACTCAACCTTCCCGGCGTGGTCCTCTACAGCGGCTCCATTGCGCCGGGACGCTACGGGAGCAGGGACCTGACGATCCAGGACGTGTTTGAGGGGGTGGGACAGGAGGCGGCGGGCAAGATCGGCGCCAGCGAGCTGAGCGCCATTGAAGAGGCGGCCTGTCCCGGCGCGGGCGCCTGCGGCGCGCAATACACGGCCAACACGATGGCAACGACGCTGGAATTCCTGGGGATCTCGCCGATGGGCAGCGCCACGGTGGGCGCGACCGATCCGCGCAAGAACGATGTGGCGCATCGCGCGGGAGCGCTGGTGATGGACGTGCTGGCGCGAGGCGTCCTGCCGCGCGAGATCCTGACGCGGGAGGCGCTGGAGAACGGGATCATCTCCGCGGCGGCGACGGGCGGATCGACGAACGTGGTGCTGCACCTCCTGGCGATCGCGGCGGAAGCGGGCGTGGCGCTGGACATTGACGACTTCGACCGGATCAGCCGCCAGACGCCGCTGATCGGCGATCTGCGCCCGGGCGGGCGCTACGTGGCCCTGGACATGGACCGGGCCGGGGGGACGCCGTTGCTGGCGAAGCGGCTGCTGGAGGGCGGCAAGCTGCACGGGGGCGCCATGACGGTCACGGGCAAGACCATTGCGGAGGAGGCGGAGGCCGCCGTGGAGACGCCCGGACAGGACGTGGTCCGCTCGGTGGAGGCGCCGCTGAACGAGTCGGGCGGGCTGGTCATCCTCAAGGGGGACCTGGCGCCGAACGGCTGCGTGCTGAAGGTGGCGGGGGAGGCACGCGTCGGCCATCGGGGGCCGGCGCGCGTGTTCGACCGGGAGGAGGATGCGTTCGCGGCCGTGGCGGGGCAAGAGATCAAGGCCGGCGACGTGGTGGTGATCCGCTATGAAGGTCCCAAGGGGGGGCCGGGGATGCGGGAGATGCTGGGCGTGACGGCGGCGCTGGTGGGCGCAGGGCTGGGCGACAGTGTGGCGCTCCTCACCGACGGCCGCTTCAGCGGCGCGACGCACGGCCTGATGGCGGGGCACGTGTCGCCGGAAGCGGCGGTGGGCGGGCCCATCGCGGCGCTGCGCGACGGGGACGTGATCCGCTTCGACGTGGTCAACCGTCGCGTGGACGTGGAGCTGGACGCGGCGGAGATGGAGCGGCGGCTGGCGGAGTGGACGCCGCCGGCGCCGCGCTACACCAGGGGCGCGTTCGCCAAGTACGCGCGGCTGGTGTCGGGGGCGGAGGAGGGGGCGGTGACGGGTTAGGGGAGAAGGCGTGAGGGACTACCACATCAACATTTTCTACGGCGAGGAAGATGGGGCGTACGTCGCCGACATCCCAGACCTCGAAGCGTGCTCCGCGCTTGGCGCCACCCCCGAGGAGGCGCTGGTAGAACTGGAGCAAGCCAAGGCGGCCTGGTTGGAGGCTGCGCGGGCGGAGGAGAAGCCGATTCCGCCGCCGCGCTACCGGCCGGTGATCTACCAGACGACGCGCTAAGTCCCTGCTCTCCGCCGCGAACGAGGCCATACATAGGGGGCCCTCGCAGTCGGCTATGGGCGATCTCGCTGGTTCCGTTTTTGTTGCGCGGTTTGTGGCACCTCCCATCTGGGAGAGGGCGGATTCCGTGTGTCGGGGGATACAAGGGGGGAAGGTTTGGGAAGGAGGGGGAAGTCCAAGCGCGACCCGTCCTGTCCGCCACCCGCGCGCGATCTTTTCCGTCACCGTGGCAGGCGGCTGCAAGGGGAGAGGCACGGCGTATGGAGAACATCTGTTCCATTTTAGCGGAGGGCCGGTGTCGAGGCGAGTAGGGTGGCGGGGAGTACGCGCGGCTGGTGTTGGGGGCGGAGGAGGGGGCGGTGACGGGGTAGGGGAGCGCGTCGGCTGCGGGCGCGGTGGCGGCGGGCGCGGCGACGGCCGGTTGACGGCCCCGCGTCACCTCCACGAAGAGCGCGGATATCATTCACCTCTGCACTATGTTCGCGAGGCGCGACGACCCACGGCGGGTGTGGCTCGCTCGCGCGCCGTTGTGGCACTCGTCCGCGCGGGCGAAACATCGTCATGACAAGGCGCAGCTCCAGATCGCCGTTGGCTGAGGGGTCATCGGTCAGTGTCGCCGTCCATCGCTGGGCGGAGCCGGCCACAGCGGTGTGCGGTCAACTGGGCGCTGATCGGTCCGGGGCGGCGGGCGTCGGCCTGCGCGATCTTTTGTGTCTCCCTTCGACGTGGGCTCTCTATCTGGGAGGGAGGGGCGCGAGTGTGCCCTGCTTGGCAGAAGGGGAGGGACAGGAACTGGTTGGGGACAGGCTGGGACACCTTTCGGACCGGGTTGGGACGCGGGCCGGACTCGGATCGGACTGCGGGGGGACAGGGCGGCCGGGTATCAAGATTGCGAGTCGGCGTTTTTGGGAAGGAGCGAGCGGCTGTCCGAGGGGATGAATACGCCGACAGTTCAGATGCGAGCACATGGGGAAACCGGCGTGCGAAGCTACGGTGCTTGGAGCGGGCAGCGTACACCAAAAGGAGCGGGCCGTTGGTCGCTGCTACAGGCGAGTCTAAGGGTGGACCTTCGGCGGCTGAACGGATCCTGGAGGCGGCCGGTCGTCTCTTTGCCGAGCGCGGAATCCACCCGACGGGTGTCAACGCCATTGTAGCCGAAGCGGGCGTCGCGAAGATGTCGCTGTATAAGCACTTCGGCTCCAAGAAACAATTGGCGCTGGCAGTGCTCCGGCATCAGAGCCAGGAGGAGCAACGGCGGATAAGCGAGAGGATCGAGGGCAGCGGCGCGGAACCGAGAGAGCGGCTCCTGATAGCCTTCGATCTCCTGGATGAGCTGTTTCGCCAGCCCGACTACAGAGGCAGCCGCTTCGTGAATGCCGCCGCGCATTTTCCCGACCCCGATGACGCCATCCACCAGATGGCAGCCGACCACCAGCGCTGGTTTGAGCAGTACATGAGCAAGCTAGCGGGCCGCGCCGGCGCGCGGGACCCGGAGCTGCTGGGGGCCCAACTCGTGCTCCTCTCGGACGGCGCGGTCAACGCCGCCTTCGTGTCGGGAGACACAGCGGCCGCACGCGTGGCGCGGAAGGCCGCCGAGACGTTGATTGCGGCGGCGCTGGACGGTGGGCAAGGCGACCGCTCCTAGCCGGCCACGTTCCTCCCGCTGGAGCCCATGCATCTCGCAGGAGACGCATCTCGCGGGAGACCTGCGGTCCGCGAGTGCCATGCCCGGCCCATCGAGACAGACCGGTCTGTTTCCATAATTGTCAGCAGCTCGCGCAGCCCAGGGCTGTTCGCAGGTATTTAGCCGTTCGGCACTAGACCGACCGGTCTGTATCCACAAGTCTCCGCGAAGCCACGCGGCTCCCTCAGGACCGCGAACCGAGGGGAGGGGCGGGAACCATGGCCGAGAGAGATGGAGCTGTAACGCCACCGTCGTGGCTGCAAGAGAGATCCCCCTCGTGTCTGCCAGCGACACAGACCTCGTGGCTACAAGAAGCCGTCGAGGCGACATTTGATCAGTGGCCCGGAGGCCTCGCCCTGGTCAATCTCGAAGGGAGGCTGATCCAGGTCAACGCCGCCTACGCGCGGATGCTCGGGTGTACGGAGGGCGAACTTCGCGGCGTCAGCTTCGCCGACATCACGCACCCCGAGGACCGAGAGCACGGTAGTTTTGCCATCCGCCAAATGCTGGCGGGGGAGCGGCGCTCTTGCGAATTTGAGAGGCGTTATGTGAGCAAACAGGGCGCGGTGGTTCCGGCGCTCCTGCAAACGTGCCTGGTGAGGGACCGCCGGGGCAAGGCGCTCTACTTTGCGTCGGAGGTTCGGCCCGGCGAGGAGGCGGCGCCCCTTGGGCTCTGGAACAGTGAGCGCCATCGCCGCGCGGTCGATCTCGCTCTCGATCCGATAGGGATCTGCAACGCCGATCTGCGGTATCTCCACGTCAATGAGGCGCTCTGCCAGCTGTACGGCCGGAAGCGTGAGAGTCTGCTTGGCTGCCCGTTTCATGCGTTCCTCCTGAGCGACGAGATCACCCCTTGGCGAGAAAGCATCCGCCATCTCACGGCGACCGGTGTCTTTCGTCGCAGCGCCCGGCTGCTGCTACTCGACGGGCGGCACATTCCCGTGGGGGTGAGCGCCACGCAAGTGGATGACTACCTGTTCCAGCTGTACATACGGGACGTGTCCAGGTGGCACGACGCCCTGCGGGCGGCTCTCGACGAACAGTCTTCGTAGCCGTTCCAGTGCCGAGATTCGACGGCACGGCGTCGCGGGTTGCGCGCGTGCGCGCCACCTCACCCCCTAGCCCCCTCTCCATGGCCGAGCGATGGAGAGGGGGGACAAACCGGCTCAAAGCGGCGGGCGTCTGGTGTGCCTTTTTCGCGGGCGCGCGAGACGTGCCCACCGTCCAGCACGATCGAGCCCGCGTCGTCACTGCCTGCTTTTTCGCGATCGCGCGCCGGGTTCGTACCCTCCGCTACGACCGGGGCCGCGGCGCCACTTCCTTCAGAGAGGTGGGCGCTTCGTGTGCCAGGGAGTCGCCTGCTCGTAGGCGTGGGCGATGCGGCAGAGGGTGACCTCGTCGAAGTGGCGGGCGCCGATCATGAGGCCGATGGGCAGGCCGTTGGCGTCGATGCCGCAGGGCACGCTGATGGCGGGGATGCCGGTGAAGTCGTAGGGCGCGGTGAGGCGAGCGAGTTCCGCGTGCGGGTCGCCGTCCTCGATGGTGGGGGCGGTGGTCGCCGTCGTGGGGGAGACGAGGGCGTCGACGCGGCGGAGCGCCTGCCGCGTCTCGTCGATCAGTTGGCGGCGAAAGCGCTGCTGGTTGATGTAGTCGGTGGCGAGGACGGGCGCGCCCAGGCCGAGCTTGCGACGGACTTCCTCGCTGTACTGTTGCGGCTGCGCGCGGAGCCACTCGGCGTGGTAGGCGGCGGCCTCGGCGGTGAGGATGTCGAGGGTGCGGGCGCTGCGCACGCGGGCCAGCAGCGGCAGTTCGACCTCAGAGACGATCGCTCCCTGCTCGCGCAGGACGTCGACGGCGGTCTCGCAGGCGGTGACGACCTCGTCATCGCAGTCGTGCCAGAGGGGGTCGCGGAGGAGGCCGATACGGAGGCCGCGGAGATCGCGGCCGAGGGCGCTGGTGTAGTCGTCGACGGGTTCGTCGGCGCTGCTGGGGTCGGCGGGGTCGGGGCCGGCGATGGCGTTGAGGATGAGGGCGGCATCCTCCACGGTCTTGGCGAGGGGGCCGACGTGGTCCAACGACCACGACAGCGGGAGGACACCGCTGCGGCTGACGCGGCCGTAGGTCGCCATGAGGCCAACGACGCCACAGAGGGAGGCGGGGATGCGGATGGAGCCGCCGGAGTCGGAGCCGAGGGCGCCCAAGGTCGAGCCGACGGCGATGGCGGCAGCGGCGCCGCCGCTGCTCCCGCCGGGAACGTGGTCGAGGTTCCAGGGGTTGCGGATGGAGCCGAAGTGCGGATTGGTGCTGGTCGTTCCGAAGGCGAACTCGTGCAGGCCGAGCTTCCCCGTGAGCACGATCCCGGCCCGCTTGAGCTTGCCGGTCACGAAGGCGTCTTCGTGTGGCACGCGATCGCGGAAGAGGGCGGAGCCGGCCGTGGTGCGGACGCCCGCGGTGTCGATGAGATCCTTGAGCGCGAAGGGGATGCCGTGCAGGGGGCCGCGATCGCGACCGGCGCGCAGCTCGACGTCGGCGGCGGCGGCCTCTTCCCGCGCCGCATCGGCCGTGACGGTTATGTAGGCGTTGAGCTTGGGCTCCGTGGCAGCGATGCGCTGGAGGACGGACTCGGTGAGGGCCAGGCAGGTGAGGCTGCCATCGCGGAGGGCGTCGGCCGCCTGACGGATGGTGAGGTCAGAGGGCGGGGGGCTCATGGTCTTCCCTCCACTCGCGACGCAAGCTGTTGTCGGGCGGGGCCGCCGCCGGTACCGGAGCGACGGAGCGGCGCGCAGTCGCAGAGCGCTACTCCTTGCGCAGGCGCAGCCCAAATGCCGGCTCTGTCTCGGCGAGGCCGTGCAGCGTGATCGGAGGCTGGCGGGAGAGGAGGGCGAGCACCTGCGGGGCAAGGGCGCGCAGCCGCTCGTCGTCAATTTCGAGGTCGGCGCCGGCCGCAACGGCGCGGAGGCGGTCGCTGATTTCGTCGTGGGAGACCATGGCGGCCTTTCAGGGAAGCGCGGACGTGGCTGCGCCGCAGCATAGCTTTTTTAATAATCGCGTGCGGGGCGCGCAGACCGCGCGGCGACTGAGGCCGCGGCATCGTCTTTCGCTGATCGCGTGCGGGGGGGTGGGTGGAGCGGGGATCGAGGCCGCGACGGGTCTTTCGCTGATCGCGGGCGGGCGTGGGGGAGGCGGGGACCGAGACAGTGACGGGATTTTCGCCGATCGCGGGCGGGGTGTGCGGCCGGCGCGGCAGACGGTGAGCGCGTCGAGGTGGCGGTCGTACGCCCTACGACCGTGCGACCGGCTCCTTCCCAGGACGGAAGGACTGGTCAGGACAGGCAGGCTCAGGGGCAGCGGATTCCGGAGTTCGCCCCCTCCCCCTCGCCCCCCTTCCTTAGACGGATGGCGAGGGGGAGGGGGTCGGCTAGGATCATAAAGCCGGAGGTCCCAGAAAGGTGTTCAAGGCGGAGCGCGGGCTGTTGTCCGCTGTTTGACAGTATCGATCGCAGGCCGCTAGGCTCCGGCGAGTCTTTCGCGGAGGGGAAATATGGGGCTGAACGCCAGCATGCCGTCGGATCCAGCCAGTGCCGTCACGGGACCCGACGGGAACGGTCGAAGTCATCTCGATTACGATACCGCCGCGGAATTCTACGACTCCACGCGCGGGGCCAGCCCCTCACTCCTAGCGGCGATCGTGGAGCTTTTGGGGCCCGCTGAGGGGCGCACGTTGCTGGAGGTGGGTTGCGGCACCGGGAACTACGCTCAGGCCTTCGCGGAGGCGGGCTTCCGAGTCTACGGCTTGGATATCTGCCGAGAGATGTTGGAGAGGGCGCAAGAGAAGATCGGCGGTGTGGTGGCGATCGCGGATGCCCAGCGGCTGCCGCTGCCGGACCGGTCGGTGGACTGCGTGGTGACGATCAACGTCTATCACCACCTCCCCGACCCGGTGGCTGCCTTCCGCGAGTTTGCACGGGTGGCGCGGAGCGCGACAGTGCACCACCTCACCGCGATCGAGCAGTTGCACTCCCACTGGGCGCTGCACTACCTGCCCAGCCATCAGATCGCCCGCCCCGGGGAGCACGTGACGAGGGAGGAGCTGCGAGCGCAGCTCAGCCTCGCCGGCTTCCGGGGCGTCCGCACCGTGCGCTTCGACTATGCAGACTGCGCGGACGCCTCCTTCATGGCGCTCCGCCACGCGCCGGCGGAGGCGCTGTTGGAGAGCCGCCAGCGCCACGGCGTCTCGTGCATGCGGCGCCTGACGCCGACGGACGAGGCGCGAAGCGCCAGAGCGCTCACCGCGGACATCGCATCGGGCCGAATCGAGGAGGTCCGGCGCGAGTATGACGCCCGCTGGGAAGCAGTGGGTGACAGCACCCTCCTCTTCGGCAGAGCGCGCGAGACGGCCTAGGCAGGCGCAAGGCCTCAGAACGGGCGGCGCGCGTCCACTACCCTGAATGCGGCAGGTCGGCGTCGGTATGGCGCCCCGCGCCTGGGGCGTCGGTTAGGCGCGCTGCGCCTGGGGCGTCGGTAAGGCGCCCTGCGCCTGGGGCGCCGGCAGGGCGAGGGGTGAAGGCGGCCGCGGACCAGCGCGGCGTCGGCGCTCCGCTTCGGGATCGGTGGAGGGGGCCGCAAGGCAGCCAGGGACGTGCGCATCACCTTCTGCGGCACGGGCGGCGTCAGCCTCAATCCCGAGCGGGCCGGCGCGGCGATTTACGTGCAGCACGGTGAGGCGGGCGTGCTGCTGGATTGCGGCCCGGGCTGGCTGGATCGGTTTTTGCGCGCAGGGCTGCAGCCCAGCCAGCTGCAGGCGGTTGTGCTGAGCCACCTGCACTTCGACCACGCCATGGGCCTAGGCGAGCTGCTCACCCGCTGGGCGTTCGAAGAGACGCCCCTGCCGTCGATCTACGGGCCGGCCGACACGGCGGAGTACGTGGAGAGCGCGCGGCTGTTCGCGCGGACGCAGCACCGATTCTTGGGAGGGCACCGTCGGCTGGAGGCGCTGGACCGGGTGGAGGTGGTGATCACGCGGCCCGGCGATGATCGCGAGCTGGGCGGAATGCGGATGGAGGCGCGCGCGGTCCCTCACGTGGATTACTTGGAATGCCTGGCCCGCCGCTTCAGCTTCGGGGGGCGATCGCTGGTCTACAGCGGCGACACCAAGCCGGCGCCGGAGGTGATGGTCCCGCTGGCCGACAGCGCCGCTGTGCTGATCCATGAGGCCTACACGGAGCGGGCGGTGGAACTTTTCGGCAGCGCGAAATCGCCGGAGGTGGCGCAGCGGTTCGCGGAGGCGTTCCAGCGGGTGCACAGCCCCGTGCCGGCGGTGGCCCAGATGGCCAAGGCGGCGGGGGCGCGGAGGTTGGTGTTGACGCATCTGCTGGCGGAGGAGTCGGCCGAGCACATGGGGGCGGAGGCGCGGGCGCACTTCGACGGGGAGCTGATCGTGGCGACGGACGGGCTGGTGTTGGAGGTAGCAGAGGGCGACTGACGCCGGCTCGATCGACCTGCCGGGGGAAGGGGCGCAGATGGAGGTGCAGGAGCTGACGGTGATGCTGGGCAGCGAGCAGCCGGAGCGGCTGGCGACGTTCTACGAGGAGGTGTTGCAGCTGCCGCGGCTGTCGCAGTACCAGGACGCGGTGTTCCGGGCGGGCGAGGCCAACATCCGCATCATCCGCCATTCTCGCGTGGCGGGGCGGAATCTGGACCCGGCCCGCGTCCAGCTGAACCTGTTCGTGCGGGACGTGCGCGAGGAAGCGAAGCGGATCGAGCGGCAGGGGGTGTCCTTCGTGCGGCGGCCCGAGCGTGAGGAGTGGGGGGGCGTTGTGGCGACGATGGAGGACCCGGACGGGAACTACGTGCAGATCATCGAGGAGCCGCGAGGTTGAGGGATCGCTCGCTCCTTCGACTTTTCGGCGGTCACGAGGGCAGGCTAGCGGGAGTGGGAAACCTCACCCCCCGGCCCCCTCTCCATCGGTGAGCGATGGCGAGGGGGAGGGACGAACGGGGTGGGCCGCAGGCCGTTCGCCCTTCGACCCTTCGGCAAGCTCAGGACGGGCAAGCTCAGGATGAACGGGGCGACTGGCGGGCGCTCGCGGTAGCTACTGCCGGCGTACGGCTCAATGCTGAACGGTGTGAGAGGGCTTGCGCGCGAGGAGGTAGGCGTTAGGGCGGACGGGGCTGTCGGCGGGGTCCTCGCGGTAGAGGACGACATCGAGATGGGGGAAGAGGGCACGCAGGTCGCCGCGCTGGAGGAGGTACTCCTTGTGCACGGGCGGCTCCAGGTCGCGGCCGCCCTCGAGCATGGTGAGGAAAAGGAGGAGGCCGCCGGGGGCGAGGCGGTCCTGGATCTGGGGGGCGAGCGAGCGCTGCAGGTAGAGGGTGTTGACGATGAGGTCGAAGGGGCCCGGCGGCAGCGGGGCCCGCTCCAGGTCAAGGCAAACGGTGTCGATAGGGAGGTGGAGGTCGCGGGCGCGAGCGTCGAGATGGTCGCAGGCGACGCGGGAGACGTCGACGGCGGTGACGCGCAGACCGCGTCGAGCGAGCCAGAGGGCGTTGCGGCCGAGGCCGGTGGCGATGTCGAGGGCGCGGCCGGAAGTGGGAAGGCGGTGCGCCTGCTCGACGAGGAAGGGGTGGGGCTCGTCGTCGGGCGGGGCCTCGGCGAGGCGGGCGCGGTAGCGGGCGTCCCAGCGGTCGGCGGGGGGGAGGGTGGGGTCGTCGGGGGGGGTTGAGGCGGTCACGGGGGCAGGGTAGCGGGAGGACGCCGGGGCATGGCGGCCGTAATCCTAGACAAGTCGCAGCCTTGATCTGGTGGGCGGATTAGACGGGCGCTGATCACCCCGCGGCTCCGTGCCAACTGGCGTCAACACGAGACCGAAAATTAGCTTGCTTAGTTCGTCGGGAGGTATGCAGAGTTCGCGGGCTACGTCGCCGTGAGAGACGCCTTCCTGCCGTAGTTGGTTGAACACCTTCTCCAGGGCCTGCGAGTTCTCCGGTTGCACCGGGCGAGGTTCGCTCGTTCGGTACCCCTTCTTACTGATTTCGATGAAACGACTGCGGTACTCCCAGTCGCTCAACAGACCCACCGTGTGCATGCGGTAGGTCAGGTTTGTCACGGACACTTTCCATTGGCTCTTCGATTTGATGATGTCGCGAAGTCTTGCGCCGCGCGTGACACCGGCGATAACGCTGTCACGTGGCATGAGGAATGCCGCACCGAACAGGTCTGCTTCACGTTCAGCGTCACGACCGCGGGCACCGCCTCGCCAGTGAAGCACAAGGTGTCCGAGTTCATGCGCGTCGTCCATGCGACTACGCTCCGCTGCCTTCATGGCGTTTAGAAATACGTAGGGCAGCTCTCCACGCCAGAAGGAGAACGCGTCCATCTCTGCGCACTCCTCGGAGAGGGAGTACACACGGACTCCATGCGCCTCAAGCAAGTGCACCATGTTCCGAATCGGTCGTTCCCCTAGCCCCCACTCGCTGCGGACAGCCATGGCTGCCGTCTCTGGGTCGATGCCCTGATGCCGTGGAACTTCCGGCTCAGCGAGCACGAACCGTGCATCAATCCAGTCAGACAGTGCCAGTGCGAGAGCGCCAGCGCCGAGCGATTGGTCCCGTAGCTTTGCCGTAAGCCTGCTGAGGGCGCGGAAGCTAGAACCCTCGATTGGTGGTTGATCGAGATTGGGCCCGCCAAAGAACTCAACAGGGAACCGCAGCTTGTCAGCCATCGCCGCCAGGGTTCCAGGGCTGGGTTCGTATTCGCCGCGTTCGTACCCGGTCAATATGCGGCGAGAGATTTTCGCCGCCGACGCGAGTTCGATCTTCGTTAACCCGCGTCGTCTCCGTGCAAGATCGAGTCTTTGCGGATTGAACGCCAACATCGCAGGTTTAAACGGCCCGCCGTTCAACTGGAACGTCGATCTCGTCGTCCGCCATATGATCTGTCTTCTGTGGCGGCGGCTCGGCGAACTCGATTGCTCGGAGGATGACCCGCTCTCGCCAGCTATTCACGTGTCCATCGTCGCTCAGTCGCGCCGGCAACGAGATCTCACACCTAATTTCGTCGGCGTCCTCGTCAATGAAATAGAGAAGTATCCACGTTTGTTTCGGATTGCTTCCAGGCTCCGCCGCCCGAGGGAAATCTTTGTCAATCAGCGAGAAGGTCAGTTGGTTTTCAGCGACGGCATCCTTCGCTGCCGACCCTTTTTCTGACCGGGTAGAAGGATCTTTGTCCGCTTCGTCTGTGTGATCATCGCCCGCTGCAACGGCAATTGCGTAGGTGCCAGTAGGGTCAATCGTTATCGCATAGTTCCGCTCGTTGCTCCGCTTCCAACCTTGGGGCAGAAGCAAATCTCGAAGAGCGCGAATTATTTTTCCCGATCCAAGCATTCCGGGCAGCCAGGGTGGATCGTTGGCGGTGCAGTCGAAGACGTGCTGGGAGCCTGATTTGACAGCATCGCGCAAGATGTTCTCGCCGACACCGAGTTCGTAGAGCCGGCTCGCAACAGGAACAGGCTCCGCGCGGACAGTGGCGTTATCTACCATCGAAGTCCTCCCGAGTTCCCTACGATGAGCCGCCGCTTCCCATTACGCTACCACAAATGAGGTGGAGAAATGGGAAGTCCCGTTCGGGGACCTGTTGCCAAAGAACCCAGGGGCAGTGCCCGGACCCAGCTTGCCGCTGCTTCCAGTTGCGCTCAATTGCCACTTGGCTGTGACCTGCGTCTCCTCCCAACGTCGGAGATGAAGACCTAAGACAAGGGCAATTGGCGTGATGGGCCTATGAAATGGCACCTTCGATCTGCTGCTGCTCGATGAGGGCGAAGTCGGCGGCGTCGAGGTCGTTGAGGTCGCCTTTGCGGTAGGCGTCGTAGAGGCGGAAGAGTTCCTGCTTGTGCGGGCGCTTGCGGCCGATGGGGCAGGCGAGCCAGGCGTCGTAGTCCTCGTCGCAGTAGCCCATGCGAAGCTCGCCGCACTTGGGCTGGAGGTAGCGCCCCAGCTCCGGGACGGCGCGCACGACTTCGGCGCGCATGAGGGCGGCGACGCGGCGGAACTCCCACTGCGCCCGCGTGCAGAGCCGTTGGTCGCAGATGTGCAGCAGCTCGGCGAAGTTGACGGCGATCTTGAAGTTGGTGTTGGTGGCGTTGGGCAGGAGGAAGCGGGCGTCCTCGGCGGGGACGCCGTTATCGATCATCTTCTGGTAGAGCTGCCCGGCCTGCTCGAAGAGGGCCTCCATGTCGCCGGTCATGCCGGCCTGATCGACGGTCTTGGGGACGGTGAAGGGGAAGGAGCCGTCCTTGTAGGTGACGTAGCGCTGACTCTGCTGCTCGAAGGAGATGCCGATGCGGTGGCGGACGAACTGGTGGCTGAAGGCGCGCGAGACGCCGCTGATGCCGAACTCGAACCAGACCTGCTCCAGGGGCGACGTGTGGCCGGTGGCCAGGCGCTCGGCGACGAAGGTGGCCATCTTGGCCTGGGTGATGCGGTCGTCGTCGATGCGAGCGAGGACCTGTTGAGGCGTGAGCGCCGAGTAGCAGACTCGGTAGGCCATGTAGAGGGCGCGAACGGGGTCGCGCGTGTGGTCGATGAGGGTGACTTGGATGGGCAAGTCTGGGTCCGATCCGGCCGACGGTCTAGGCTTCCGGAGGGCCAGCGGGCATCAGCATGGGGTCAACATACGGCCAACATACGGCCAACATACGGCCAACATGCCGTCAGCAACGCGAGCGTAACACGCTGGCGTAGATGTCGAACAGATGTTTTATGCGGAAGACGACGGAGGTGAGGAGAGTCGCGAATCCGCGCGCCCAGGAGCGGCGTGCAGTCGATCGCGGCGCGCGTCCCTCTGTGAGTCTGGGGATCACCATGGCGGCGGGTTGCGATGGGCTCGCGGTCATTGGGTCGGCGGACCCGCGGGGAGCGCGAAGAGGCCGCGCCAACCAGAACACGTGTGCGTGTATAGTGACGGGGTGGCCGGCCGTGTCCAGGCCGGTCAGGCGAGGCGCGCGAGCGGCCGGATGACGCAGAGCAGCCCTCCCAGCAACAGCGACGCGGCGATTGGCGGCCGTCTGACGGCGCCTGACCTCGATCCAGCCGACGAGGTGATGGAGCGGTCGCTGCGGCCGCGGCAGCTGAGCGAGTTCGTAGGGCAGGCGGCGCTCAAGGATTCGCTGGCGATCGCCATCACCGCCGCGCGGGGGCGGGACGAGCCCCTGGACCACGTCCTCTTTTACGGCCCGCCCGGATTGGGCAAGACGACGCTGGCGCGCATCGTAGCGGCGGAGATGGGGGTGAGCCTGCGGACGTCGTCGGGCCCGGCGATCGCCAGGCCGGGCGACCTGGCGGGCATCCTCACCACGTTGCAAGAGCATGACGTGCTCTTCATTGACGAGATTCACCGGCTGCCGCGTGGCGTTGAGGAGATCCTCTATCCCGCTATGGAGGATTACGCCATGGAGGTGATGATCGGCAAGGGGCCGGGGGCGCGCAGCGTGCGCCTGGCGATCAAGCCGTTCACGCTAATCGGGGCGACCACGCGCTACGCCATGTTGAGCTCGCCGTTGCGGGATCGCTTCGGCCTGGTGGAGCGGCTCGACTTCTACGCGGCGGACGAGCTCGTGGGGCTGGTCCACACCAACGCCGGCAGGCTCGGCGTGGTGATCGACGCCGAGGGAGCAACGACGCTGGGAAGCCGCGCGCGGGGAACGCCGCGCGTTGCCAACCGACTGCTGCGGCGGGTGCGGGACTACGCGGAGGTCCGCGCCGACGGCGCGATCAACGGCGCGGTGGCGGATGCGGCGCTGGCACAGCTGCAAATCGACGCGGCGGGGCTGGACGATCGTGATCGGGAGCTGTTGCGGGCGTTGATCGAGCGGTTCGAGGGCGGGCCGGTGGGATTGGACACGCTGGCAGCGTCGATCGCGGAGGAGCCCGACACGATCATGGACGTGTACGAGCCCTTCCTCTTACAGCTGGGCTTCATCCGGCGCACCCCGCGGGGACGCGTGGCGACCCGCGCCGCTTACGAACACCTGGGGCTGGAGGCGCCTGCGCCGCTGATTTCCGCGTCGCAGCAGGCGTCGCTGTTCCAGGACGCGGCGGCCCGCGATCGGGGCGCGCACGAGACAGAGTCGTAGGTCGGCGGCGGCGGCGCGGCGATGAGAGCGCGCGGCTAGGCGGGCGGAGGCGGCGAGGGCGTGACGGCATCGCCGAAGACGGGGTGGCGGTCCGCGGCGCGGGTTCGCTCCCACAGTCCGTTGAGGATCGCCAACGCGCCCTCCTCGTCGAAGCGCCTCGTCTCCTGGCGGGCGTAGGTCATGCGGTAGAGGTCGGCGTAGATGCCGTTGCCGCTGAGCAGCTCGTCATGCGTGCCCTGCTCGGCGATGCGGCCTTCGTGCATCACGATGATGCGATCGACCGAGCGGATGGTGCTGAGGCGGTGGGCGATGACGATGGCGGTGCGGCCGCGCAGGACGCGGCGAATCGCCTCCTGAATGAGCGCTTCCGTCTGCGAATCCACGTTGGCGGTCGCCTCGTCCAGGATGAGGATGCGCGGCTCGGCGACGATGGCGCGGGCAAAGGCGAGCAGCTGCCGCTGGCCCACGGAGAGGTTCTGCCCGCGCTCGCTGAGGTGGGCGTCGTAGCCGTCGGGCAGGCGCATGATCCAGTGATGGGCGCCGACGATCTGGGCCGCGCTCTCGGCGTCGGCACGGGTAGCGTCGGGCCGGCCGTAGCGGATGTTGTCCAGCACGGAGCCGGAGAAGAGGAAGGGGTCCTGCAGCACCACTCCGATGCGCCGGACCAGCGAGTGGCGCGCGACGTCGCGGACGTCATGCCCGTCGACGCGGACGGCGCCCTCGGTCACGTCATAGCCGCGGCTGATCAGCGCGGCGAGGGAAGTCTTGCCGGCGCCTGTCTCGCCCACCAGGGCCACCGTCTCCCCCGGCCGGACACGCAGGCTGATGTCCCGCAGGGCGGGCAGGTTGGGCACGTACTCCAGCGAGACGTGGTCGAATTCGATCTCGCCCTGGATGTCCGGGAGCGAGAGTGCGGATGGCCGGTCGACGATCGCCGGCTTGGTATCGAGCACCTCGAAGATGCGCTGGGCGCCGGCCATCGCGCGCTGGAACATGGTGTACTGCAAGACGAGATCGCGGACGGGATCGAAGAAGCGCTGGATGTAGAGGGCGAAGCCGACGACGGCGGCGATGCCCACGGCGGGATCCAAGCTGCCGTTGGCGAGGCGGACGCCGGCGACGATGATCACCGCCGCCGTGGCAGTGGCCGTGAGCACTTCCACCACGGGAATGACGGAGGCGGAGAGCAGGCCGGCGCGGCGGGTGGCGCGCAGGTTCCAGGCGTTGATGCTGTCGAAACGCCTTGCGTTCTCGCCTTCGCGGTTGAGGCCCTGGACCACCCGCACGCCGTTGAGGTCCTCGTTCAGCGTGCCGTTGACGGCCGCGATGGCCGCTCGAACGTCGAGGAAGGCGCGGCGGGCGAAGCGGCTCCAGACGAGCATGATGATCAGCAGCACGGGCAGGACGGTGAAGGTGGTCAGGGCGAGCTGCCACTCCAAGAACAGCATGGCCAGGATGACGATGCTCAAGCCCACGAGGTCGGCGATGACGGTGAGGAGGCCGGTGGTGAGCAGCTCCTGCAGCACCTGGACGTCCGAGGTGACGCGCGACATGACGCGGCCCACCTGGGCGTCGTCGTAGAAGCTCTGGGAGAGCGAGAGCATGTGCTTGAAGAGATCGGTGCGGAGGCGGAAGAGGATGGCGTGGCCCACCTTGGCCGTGGCCCACTGGCGCACGAACTCGGCGGCCCAAGCGACCGCGGCGACGCCAATGAAGGCGATCATGAGCCACTTGAGCCCGGCCAGAGCGCCCTCCGTAATGAAGTCGCGGATGGCGAAGGTGATCAGCAGCGGCTGGCTGTAGGAGGCGGCGGCGAAGACCACCATCGCGATCAGGGCGATCGAGGCATAGCCCTTGT
Organism: Dehalococcoidia bacterium; assembly: GCA_963662615.2. Lineage (GTDB taxonomy): Bacteria > Chloroflexota > Dehalococcoidia > Bin125 > Bin125. The sequence goes on along the minus strand of CAXXSR010000002.1, from coordinate 616,467 downwards.
GGGGCCCCAGGTACGTGGCCAGGCGACGGATGATGGCGGGGTTGTAGAGCGAGCCGTACTCTTCCCAGCCGTCGCCGCGCGCGACGGGAGAGGCCCAGTGGCCGCGGTGCCCGAACCCTTGGCCGCCAATGTTGGTGGACCAGCCGCCGGCCGTGCCCGTGCCCCACATGCCCATCAGGCGGACCCTCCGGCGATCTGGCTGTAGGCCCGCTCTTGCTCGCCCAGGCCCAGGTCATAGACGCGGCGGTAGAGACCTCCTTGGGCGAGTAGATCGCTGTGGCGGCCACGCTGGACGATACGCCCGTCCTGGAGAACGAGGATGAGGTCGGCGTCGCGGAGGCTGCGCAAGCGATGCGCGATGATGAAGGTCGTGCGGCCGGCCATGAGCGCGGCCAGGGCCTGCTGGATCTCGTACTCAGTGCGCGTGTCGACGCTGGAGGTGGAGTCGTCCAGGATCAGGACGCGGGGGTCTTTCAACAGGGCCCGGGCAATGGCGACGCGTTGCTTCTGCCCACCCGAGAGCGTCATGCCGCGCTCGCCCACCCAACTGTCGTAGCCGTCCGGCTGCGCGACGATGTAATCGTGAATGCGGGCCAGCTGGGCCGCCGCTTCCACTTCCTCGGCGGTCGCGTCCGGCCGGCCATAGGCGATGTTGTCGCGCAGCGTGGCCGAGAAGAGAAAGACGTCCTGCTGGACGACGGCGACCTGGCGACGCAGCCCCTCCAACGTCAGGTCGCGAATGTCCTCGCCGTCCAGGAGGACGCGGCCGGCGCTGACGTCGTAAAAACGCGCGATGAGATTGACCAGGGTGCTCTTGCCCGAACCGGTGGGGCCGAGCAACGCCACTACCTGTCCGGGCTGCGCATCGAAATCGACGGCGTCCAGCACGGGCGCGCGCCCGTCGTAGGCGAAGGAGACGCGCTCGAAACGAATGTGGCCGCGCGAGCTGGTGGGGTCGTGGGCGCCAGGGCGCTCCTGCACCTCCGACTCCTGGTCCAGGATCTCGAAGATGCGCTCGCCGGCGGTCGCCGCGCGGGGGACCATGGTGACCATCCAGCCCAGACTGCGGACGGGCATCTGCAAAAGGGTGATGAAGAAGAGGAACTTGGCCAGCTCCCCGGCGGTCATGTCGCCCTGGGCGACCTGGATGCCGCCGATCCAAACGGTGGCGATGAGCGCGGCCGTCCAGAGCCCCGTCATCAGAGGGGTGTTGACCGCCTGGATAAAGCTGGCCCGGTAGGAGCGCTCCTGCAGCCAGCCCGCCGCCGTGCGGAACTTGCCGCTCTCCCCCGCTTCGCGCCCGAAGGCCTTGACCACGCGAATGCCGCTGAGCGCCTCCTGGAGGATGGTGCCGAGGCGGGCCTGGCCCTCCTGAATATCGGTCCAGACGAGGCGCAACTGCCGAGAGATCCAGAACGAACGGGCGCCGATCAGCGCCATGAAGGCCCAGACCACCAGCGCCACCTGCCAGCTGGTCAACAGGGTGAGGATCAAGACCGCGATGATCAGGCTGAGGGTGAAGAGCAAGCGGACACCGCCGAAGTTGAGGAACATGCGCACAACCTCCACGTCCTGCGTGGCGCGCACCATCAACTGGCCGGTCTCGGCTTCGTCGTGATAGGAGAAGGAGAGGGTCTGAAGCCGCGCGTAGATTTGGTTGCGGATGTCGTAGGCGACGGCCTGGGCGACCCACTCGGCGAGATAGGCCTGCAGGAACTGGAAGAGGCCGCGAAAGAGGGCGGCACCGATCAGGGCCAGCCCCGCCACGACCAGCAGCGTCTCGTCCACGTTGACGCTGATGCGGCTGCCATCGACCTCGAAGCCGAGGCCGGTGTCGATAGCCCATTGCAGCAGGAGGGGCGCGGCGATGGCGAAGGCGCCGGTCGCCAGCAGGGCGATCAGCGTGACCGCCAGCCCTCGCCAGTACGGCCTAGCAAAGCGGAGGAGTCGCCAGACGACCTTGAGTGAATGGCCCAGGCCGGGATGCGTCTCAGCGCCCCCCTGGGCATGGTGACTGGTAGGAACGGCAATTCCGCCCGCGCTATGTATTCGTGTGTCAGGAGTATACGGGGCCGACAACGGCGACACCGTGCTCGTGGGTACACTGACGGGGCTTAGGCCGCAGGGAATCCGGAGGGGGAGCGGAGGGAGATGAGCGCGGGCAGGGGCATTGCCATCCGCCCCATGACCGCCATTGACGTGGCGCGGGTGGGGGAGATTGACAAGCGCGCCTTTGGCCAGGGCGCGTGGCCGGAGCGCGCGTTCGTGCGCGAGCTGCAGACCAACCGGGTGGCCCGCTACTTCGTCCTGGATCCCGGGGGAGGGCGCCCCCTGGCCGCCTATTTGGGCTGCTGGGTCCTGCCCGGCGAATTGCACATCGTCACGGTGGCGGTCGATCCGGAGGACCAGCGCGGGGGGCTGGGAGAGGCGCTGGTCCAGCACGCGCTGGACGTGGGCTACGAGACGGGCGCCGACAGCGTCACGCTGGAATGCCGGGAGTCGAACGCCGCAGCCCAAGCGCTCTACCGCAAGTACCAGTTCCGCCAGGTAGGGCGGCGGCGGCGGTACTACCGCGACACGAACGAGGACGCGATCATCCTCACCGCGCACGACATCTCAGGGCCGGACTACCGTGCGAGCGTTGAGCGCCTGCGCGCCCAGCACCGGAGTCGGCACGGTCTGTCGGTAACGGTTGCTGTGGGCTGAGGGCGCTGTGGGCTGAGGGCGCGCTCGGCTGAAGGCGCTGTGGGCTGAGGTCGAGGGAAGAGCCGCGGGGGGAGGCACGGGCGCGCGCTTGCGGGGGGAGGGGCGGCCTCCCATACTCCTACGGCGATGGACCGCGAAGAATCGATCCGGCTCTGCATCGCCCGAGGCGTGCGCCTGCGCGGCATGGGTCCGGCCACCGACGAGTACCTGCGTTGGCGCGACGAGACGGACGAGCTCGTGGCCGACCTGACGGGATCCGAGAGCCGGGCGCGCCAGGACTTCCGGGCGGCCGTGGGGCCGTTCACCGCCACGGAGTCGGAGGGGATGCAGGTGACTGGGGAGCACGGCATGCTGGTGCGCGTTGAGCGCGGGGTGGAGCTACTGCGAGCATTGCTGGGCGCGGCCGGGTAGCGGTCTCCCGAACAGATCAGGCCTCGGCGGTGGGGGAGGTGGGGGCAGTGCGGTCGCTGGCGGTCGCGGCCTTCACGGCCGGCACGGCGATCTCGACCGCTTCGTCAAAGGTCAAACGCGTCGTGTTGATGACCAGGTCGTAAAGCCGGGGATCCCAGACGTCGACCTTCCAGAACTTCTTGTGGAAGGCGGTGCGACTGCGATTGAAGTCGCGCATGCGCCGGCGGGCCACGTCATCATCGGCTAGCCCTTCCCACTGCTTGAACCGTTGCAGGCGGAGGTCCTCATCCGCGACGAGCTGGACGTGGGCGGTATGGGGATGATCGCGGAGGATCATCTGGCCGCCGCGTCCGATGATGACGACGTCACCGCGGGCGCCGAGATCGGTGATGATGTGCGTGATGGTTTCGAGGTAGGCGCGATCGTCGATCAGGGACGGCGTGGCCCCTTCCGTGACCTCCTGGAAGCTCTGGGCGAGGAGCAGCTCCAGGTGGCCGGCGCCGATGAGCGGATCGACGCTGCCGCCCGTGGCGGAGCGCTCCAGCGCGCGCTGCAGGAAATGGCCGAGGCGCTCGCGGAATGAATCGGTGCGCTCGTCGTGGCGGGCGACGCTGGTGAGGCTGACGCCGAGCTGGCGGGCCGCATCCACGAGCACGGCCTGATCCACGTACTGGAGCTGGAGGCGGTCGGCGATGCGACGGCCCACGTGGCGGGCGCCGGCGCCGAATTGGCTGGAGATCGTCACTACCGGCATGGGCCGTCCCCACGAATGCCGCGGTCGCTTCAATCCGCGGCGATCTTAGCGTGTGGGGGCGCCGTCCGGCGCTGTGTGTCAGGCGGCGCCGTCCGGCGCTGTGTGTCAGGCGGCGCCGTCCGGCGCTGTGTGTCAGGCGGCGCCGTCCGGCGCCAGGCCAAGGATGCTCCCGGGGGAGACGCGGTCCTCCACCCAGCCAAGAAGTACCTCCCAGGCGCGCTGCAGTCGCGCCTGACGGAAGTTGCCGGCCTCGCCGTCGGCGAGGAGAGCATGGTTCGCCTGGGGGAAGACGTAACGGACCAGGCCGAGGGCGCGATCTTCCTCCGCGGCTCGCTCCGCGTATCGCTGCGACCAGCTTGGCAGCGCGAGCAGATCCCAGCCGCCTTGCAAGACGATGGTACGGGCGGTCAGCCGGCCGGGGGGCAGAGCCTGATGGACGGCCGCTTGCACCGCTGCCGGCCGGGCGCCGAGGTCGTACTGGTCCAGCGCGGCATTGGCGGCCGCATAGGAGGGATCGAGCATTGCCAGGCTTGCTTGCAAGGCGTCGCTCCAGACGGCCACCTGCGCGGGCCAGGATGGTTCGCTGCCCACCGGCAGCCCGTCGGCGAAGAGCGCCTGCACCAGGGCCAGCTCGTCGGCGCGGACTCGGGCAAGGCTGCCGGCCTTGAGCTGCGGGAAGGCAGGTTCAAGCAGAGCGACAGTGCGCAGCAGTGTCGGGTAATCGCGCAGGACGTCGGCGCGACCCCAAGGAGAGACCAGCAGCGCTCCGTCCACGAGCGGCTCGTCGCCCTCGATCATCCGCTGCACGCCGCCGCCACCGAGCGAGACGCCCACGAGGTAGGTGCGCTCCGCTTGGCGGCCATACTCGGCGACGACTTGGTCACGCGCGAAGGCCACGAACGCCAGGGAGACGGAGGCGACGTCGGCGCCGTCAGGGGTCTCGAGGGAGGCGTAGGCGGTCCCGGCGCGAACGCGCTCGTCGGCGAAGGCGTCGAGGTTGAAGGCGTCGAGGTTGAAGGCGCCGGCCGGGGCGCTCGCGGCGGGGCCAGCGGCAGCGTCCGCGGCAGAGCCAGGAAAGGCCACCAGGAGGCGGCCGTCCCACTGCGCGGGGAGACGGACGACGAAGTTCAAGTCTGGGCCAAAGAGGCCGCGCTTCTCACGCAGCGAGGCGCCGCCGATCTGCACGGAGTCGCTCTCCAGGACGGAGGCGTCGAAGGCAGGGGCCGGCGGCGGCGGGGAGCCGCCGTCGCAGGCGGCAAGAAGGAAGGGCAGAGCGACGGCAAGAGCCAGGGCGGAACGAAGTCGCGTCACCACCACAGCGTTCCTTCCAAGTCCTCGTGGGGAGCCGGATCCTGCGTCCAGAGATGGCTGTCCAGGTACTTCCAGCCGGCGTCGGCGAAGATGCAGACCACGTGCGTGGGGCGGCCGGGCTCCGATGCCGGCGCTCGCTCGCCGTACGTGCGGGCCGCGTGCAGCACCGCCCCACTGGAGACGCCGGCGAAGATGCCTTCGGTGGCGACCAGTTCGCGCGCGGCGCGAAACGCGTCGACGCTGCGCACGAGGATCTTGGCGTCCATCAGGGCGAAGTCAAGAAGAGGCGGCAGGAACCCTTCTGAAAAGCTGGCCAGCCCCTGCACCTGGCTGGCGGGATGCGCTTCCGCTGCGACGATCGTGAGATCGGGCCTGCGCTCCTTGAGGTAGCGTCCGGCGCCGGAGAGGGTGCCACCGGTGCCGATTCCGGCGACGAAGACGTCCACCTCCGGCAGTTGCCGCCAGATCTCGGGACCGGTGGTCTGGTAATGCGTGTCGCAGTTGACGGGGTCATGGAACTGGTCCAGGAAGTAGGCGCCGTCGGCCCTGGCCTTTTCGGCGGCGGCGGCAATGGCGCCGGCGACGCCGGCCTCGGCGGGAGCCCAGGTCAGCGTGGCGCCGTACATCGCCAGCAGGCGCGTGATCGGCGGGTAGCTGTTGCGCAGCAGAACCACTTCGACGGGGTGGCCGTAGCGACGGGCCATCATGGCCAAAGCGATGCCGGTGTTGCCGGTGGAGGCTTCGATGATCGTCTGGCCGGGCGCGAGGCGCCCCTCGGCGCGGGCGTGCGCGAGCATGTGGTAGACGATGCGATCCTTGATGCTGCCGGTGGGATTGTCGCCTTCGAGCTTGGCGAAGAGGCGCATGCCCTGCGGTCGCGGCAGCCGCGTCAACTCCACCAGCGGCGTTGCGCCGATGGCGGTGAAGATGTCGCCCTCTTGGCGGCCGTGCTCCTGAATCTCAGCCACGCGCTCGCTTCCCCGAGAGCAGCGTCCCTCCACGCCGCGCCTCTACGCCGCCCCATCGCGGCGGCGTAGAGGCGCGGCGGGAGCGTCGGTTAGGGGCCAGCCCCGACTACAGGCTGGCTCCGGCCATCGCTCCGAGCGGCAGCGTGCGCTGGACGCTCCAGCCGGCCCGCGACCGCCCCTCTCGCTTCTCCTCTTCCAGGATGGCGACTTGGCTCATCACCAGGAAGTAGGACTTGTCCCCTAATTGCTCCACCGCCTTCTCAGCTTCTTGTTCAGTCCGGAAGCGGCCGAGGGTGAGAGCGGAGCGCCGCAGAAGGCTCGCGGCGGGGTCGGAGGGCTGGTGATGGGGAAAGACGTCGCGATAGAGCGCGGCGGCGAGGCGCTGCGCTTCGTCGGCGCCCTTGGCCGTCACCAGTTGCAACAGGTGCTCTTCACCGTCGAAGAAGCGCTGGGGCCGCGTCAGGGTCAGCACGAAGGGCTGGTAGACGGCGGCGATCAGACCAACCTGATCGGCCAGGTCGCCGGTGGCAATCCGTTCCTCAAAGGCGGGGACGAGAGGGAGGTGCGGAGGCGTGGTCTCAACGGCCTCGCGATCGTAAAGGGCCCGCACTAGATCGATGTCGCGGCGAGCCGCCTCGTCGACCAGCAGAGCCACCATCCGCACCACCATGGCGTCAGCCTCCTCACGGACGCGAGGCGCGTCAAGCCGCGCCCCTCAATTGCGTGACCGCACTCTGTCGAGCACATGCTCTATCGAGAATAACTTGCTCTATCGAAAACAACGCAGCCCCCCGCCGAAGCGGGGGCCTGCGTTGCTGCGCTCGAGAGCGCGTCTGGGGCGGCCGGCGCTGGCAGCGCCGGCCGCGGGAGCTATGCGCTCTGGATCTCGATCCGCTTGGGCTGCGCCTCCGGCCGCTTCTTGATGGTCAAGGTCAGCAAGCCGTCCTTGAGGGCGCCCTGGACCGACGCCGCATCGTAGCTGTCGCCGATGTCCAGGGCGCGGACGAGAGCGCCGGTCCGTCGCTCTCGGAGGACGTAGGCGGGTGCGTTGGCGTCACCGTCCGAGCTTTCGAGCCCGGCGTCGTCTTTGCCGGCGTTGGTCTCGACGGCTCGCTCGGCGCGGATGGCGAGCCGGCCCTTGTCCAGCGTGACCGTGACCTCATTGGCGCTGAAGCCGGGAAGGGGCGCCTCCACCGTGAGCCCGTCGTCGTTTTTGTAGACGTCGAGCTGCAGGGACGCCGTGTGCCCGGCGCCATTGCGCGCCTGCGAGAAATAACGTCGGACGCCAATGGGCCACGGCGTCACGAAGGGGTCGGCGGTCGCGAATCTCATGAGCGGGCGGAACTCGGCGAACGGATCTCGAATGATCATTTGCGACATTCTGGAAGCTCTTCCTTTCGAGGAATGCGTGGGGGCGGCGCTACGGCCGCCTCGTGAGTCAGTGCTTCGAATATAGTGAGATTGAGTAGAATAAGTCAATATAGGTGAGTGTATCACGGTCAACTATCAGATGACGATGCCATCATCTTTCCTATTCTCGGCGGAGTCAGTATACTGGTGGCAGGGCACAGACATGGCGACTCCCGACTTTTACTCGATCCTGGGCGTCAAGCGCGGCGCGGCCGGCAAGGAGATCCAGTCGGCCTACCGGCGGCTGGCGCGCAAGTACCACCCCGACGTCACGGGCGGAGACAAAGCCGCAGAGGAGAAGTTCAAGGCGATCAACGAAGCCTACGAGGTCCTCTCGGACGAGAAGAAGCGCGCGGCCTTCGACAAGTGGGGCGAGCGGTGGATGCACGCGGAGCAGTTGGAAAAGATGCAGCGGGACGGGGTCTTTCCCGGGGCCGGCGGCGTCCGATTCGACATCGGCGGCGAGGGCGTCCCCTTGGGCGAGGCCGGCGTCTTCGATGACCTGGGGGGCGGCGGCTTCGGCCAGATGTTCGACCGCTTCTTCCGCAGCAGCGGTCCCCGCGCCCGCGCCGTGCCCCAACGCGGGCAGGACATCCGCCGGCAGATCACCGTCTCCTTGACGGAAGCGTTCCAGAGCGCCACGCGCACGGTACAGCTGCAGTCCCAGGAGGGCTGCCCCAGTTGCAGCGGCAGCGGACGCATTGGCAGCGCCACCTGCCACGTCTGCCAGGGCGCGGGCCGTCGCGCCGCGGGCCGGCGGCTGGAAGTGAAGATTCCCGCGGGCGTGGAGAGCGGCACCAACATCCGCTTGCGCGGCAAGGGCGCGCCGGGCAGGAACGGCGGTCCCGCCGGCGATGTGGTCCTGATCGTCACGGTGGCGGAGGACCCGCGCTTTGAGCGTCGGGGGGAGGGGCTGCACGTGGAGGCGGCGATCCCGCTCACCACGGCGGTGCTGGGCGGCGAGGTGGAAGTGCCAACCGTCACGGGACAGGTACTGCTGCGCGTGCCGGAACGGACTCAGAACGGGCGCGTCTTCCGCCTGGCCGGCAAGGGCATGCCGGTGATGGGGAGCGACAAGCGCGGCGACCTCTTCGCCAAGGTCCAGGTGCTCCTCCCGGAGGAGTTAAGCGCGGACGAACGCCGGCTCTTCGAGCAGTTGCGGGAGCTTGAGGGCGGGGGAGACGGGCCCGAGTCGAAACGTCGCAGCGCCTGATCGGGACGCGAGGCACGCGGGCGAAGCGAGCATCAGGCAAGAAAGAGGGAGTCGTGGTACGGGACCGTCAGGAGCCACTTTACGTGATCAGCGTGGTGGCCCGCATGATGAGCGTGCATCCGCAAACGTTGCGGGCCTACGAGCGGGAAGGGCTGATCGCCCCCGCGCGTTCGCCCGGCGGAGTGCGGATGTTTTCAGACGAGGACGTCGAGCGGCTGCGGCTGATTCGGCGGCTGGTCGAGGAGTTGCGGGTGAATCTGGCGGGCGTGGACGTGATCCTGAACCTCACGGAGCGAATCGAGGGGCTGCAGGCGGAAGTCGAGAGCCTGCGGGAAGAGCTGCAACAGCAGCGCGACCGGCAGCTGCCGGCGCCGCGGCCGTAGCTCGCCGGTGCGCCGCCCCGATCAGGGGCGCGGCCCGGCGGAGGAGAGCACAAGATCGAGATGATGCGACAAGACCGCTTTACCGAGCAGGCGCAGCAGGTGCTAGGGGGCAGCCAGGAGCTGGTGCGGCAGAGCCGCCACGCCCAGTGGGACGTGGAGCACGTGCTCTTGGCCCTGGCGACGGCGGACGGGCTGGCGGCCGACCTCTTCAAGGAGCTGGGCGTGGATGCCCGGAAGCTGGCGGCGGACGCGCAGGCCACGTTGGAGGCCACGCCCAAGCTCGCCCAAGACGTGGTGCAGGTCTACACGACCCCGCGGGTGGTGAAGATGCTGGAGCGCGCCAATGCCGAAGCGGAGCGGCTCAAGGATGAATACGTGGGAGTGGAGCACCTGCTGATCGCCATCGCCGGGGTGGCGGACGGGCCGCAGCCATACGAGACCGCCGCCACCATCCTGGGACAGCACGGCGTCACGCAGGAGCGCGTCTACCGGGCGCTGCAAAAGATCCGCGGCAGTCATCGCGTGACGGAGCCTACCGCCGAGTCACGCTATCGCTCGCTGGAGAAGTACACCACGGACCTCACGCGCCTGGCGCAGGAAGGCAAGCTGGACCCGGTGATCGGCCGGGAGGTTGAAGTGCGTCGGGTGATGCAGATCCTCAACCGTCGCCGCAAGAACAACCCCGTGATTATCGGCGAGGCGGGTGTGGGCAAGACGGCCATCGTGGAGGGGCTGGCGCAGAAGATCGTTTCGGGGGACGTGCCCGAAAACCTGCGTGACAAGCGCGTGCTCGCCCTGGACATGGGACAGCTGCTGGCCGGGGCCAAGTTTCGCGGCGAGTTCGAGGAGCGGCTGACCGCGGTCATGGACGAAATCAAGGCCTCGGAGGGGCAGATCCTCCTCCTCATTGACGAGCTGCATCAGGTGGTGGGCGCCGGCGCGGCCGAAGGTGCGATTGACGCGGCGAACATGCTGAAGCCGGCCCTGGCCCGCGGCGAGCTGCACGTGATTGGGGCCACGACGCTGGACGAGTATCGCCAGTACGTGGAGAAGGACACGGCGCTGGAGCGGCGCTTCGCGCCCGTGTTTTTGGACGAGCCCAGCCGGGAGGACAGCGTCGCCATTCTCAGGGGGCTGCGTCCGCGCTACGAAGCGCACCACAAGGTGACCATCACCGACGCCGCCGTGGAGGCGGCCGTGCAGCTCAGTCATCGCTACTTGACGGAGCGGCGCCTGCCGGACAAGGCGATCGATCTGATCGATGAGGCGGCGTCGCGACGAGTGATCACCAACCAGTCCATGCCGCCGGACGTGGCGGACCTGGAGCGCCGGGTCCAAGAGTTGAGCGACCAACAGGAGGCGGCGGCGCAGCGGCAGGACTTCGCGGCGGCTGCGGGGATCCGGCAGGAGCTACTACAGATCCAGGAGGACTACCGCCGTCGCAAGGCGGAGTGGGAGGCGGAGAACCCGCCCACCGACGAAGTCGGCGAGCGCGACATCGCCGAGCTGGTCGCGGATATCACGGCCATCCCGGTACAGCGCATGCTGGCGGGCGAGGCGGAGAAGCTCCTCCACATTGAGGAGGAGTTGCACAACCGCGTGATCGGCCAGGACACGGCGATCACCGTGCTGGCCGACGCGATCCGTCGGGCGCGGTCTGGGCTCAAGGACCCCAAGCGGCCGATTGGCTCCTTCGTCTTCCTGGGGCCCACGGGCGTGGGCAAGACGGAGCTGGCCAAGGCGCTGGCGGAGTACCTCTTCGACAGCGAGGACGCGCTGGTCCGGCTGGACATGTCCGAATATCAAGAGCGGCACACCGTGAGCCGGATCGTGGGCGCGCCGCCGGGCTATGTGGGCTACGAAGAGGGGGGCGGCCTCACCGAGCTCGTGCGGCGGCGGCCCTTCCGCGTGATCCTGCTGGACGAGATCGAAAAGGCGCACGCGGACGTATTCAACCTGCTGTTGCAGGTCATGGACGACGGCCGGCTCACGGACGGACACGGGCGCACGGTGGACTTTCGCAACACGGTGCTGATCATGACCAGCAATCTGGGGACCGGCCGGGAAGCCGAGAGGGGGCTGGGCTTCATCAGCCAGACCCGCTCCGCCAGTGAGAGCGAACAGCGGGGGCGGGTGGAGCGGGCGGAGCGGGCCCTGCGCGAGTTCTTCCGGCCGGAGTTCCTGAACCGGGTTGATGAGGTGATCGTCTTCGAGCCGCTGACCCAGGACGAGCTGCTGCAGATCGTCGATTTGATGGCCGCCGAGGAGCGGGAACGGCTGCAGGAGAACGGGCTGACCTTTGAGCTGACGGCGGCGGCCAAAGCGGCGCTGGTGGAAGAGGGGTACAACCCCACCTTCGGCGCGCGCCCGCTGCGGCGGGTGATCCAGCGGCGGGTGGAAAATCCGCTGAGTAAGGAGCTGCTGGCCGGGCGCTACGAGGAGGGGGACCGGATCACGGTGGACTTCGTGAAGGGCGAGTTCCGATTCGAGCGCAAGCCGGACGTGTTCACGCGCCCGGACGCGGAGACAGCCAAGGAGCCCGAGGCGATGTCGGCCTAAGCAGGCCGACGATCACGGGTGGGGCAGGAACGGGGCCCGGGCGTAACGCCCGGGCCCCGTGGCGTTTGAGGGGGTCACTGCACTTCGTACGCGCTCGCACCCGTGCCGCCCGTGTAGACGAGCGTGTCGCCCTGGGAGGCCTGCACATTCGCGGCGCCCCAGATGCCGGCCTCCCGCGCGACGTCGCTGCGGCCATCGAAGCTGCCCCAGGCGGCGTATGCCACGATCGACTCGCTGCTGCCGAATTGCTGGTCGCGGTAAAGAGAGATCTCGCCGCCCGCGGCGTTGAACGAACCCAGAGCCGTGCCGGCGAAATGCAAGCCGGGCGCGTCATCGCCGCTGCCCAGGCGCACCTCCAGCTCCTCCCCCGGCGCGATCGTGACGTCTGGCAAGGGGTGGTAGTTGGGGCGCTGGCAGAACCAGTAGCCGTCCAGGCTGACCGGGGCGCCGCTGACGTTTCGCAGCGTCACGACGCCGGCGGCGCCGTTCAGCTCAACGCTCGCCATCACGATCGTCGGGGCCGCCGCGGGGACCTCCTCCTCGCCCGCCAGCGGCGGGACGATGACCTGTGTCCAAGTGGTTGGCGAGTCGGCCTGGAGGAAGAGGAAATCATAGCGGCTCACCTGCGTGAGCGTGCTCAGGAAGGCCGGCTGACCGGGCCGCAGCACCGCGAACGTCTGCGTGGCGTTGTTGAACGTGAAGATCGCGCGCACCGCGCCGACGTCGGCGATGCGCGTTGTGATCCCGGTGGTGTCTGCGGTGTCCGCTTCAAGCCAGGGCAGCGCCGTGAATCCCGCAGCGAGCGCGACCTCATTGGGGCCGTCGCTCTGCAGCGGGGCGATGGGCATCTGCCAAGTGACGGGGGCGCTCATGCTGAAGACGTAGGTCTGGTTCTGCACGAGGCCGTCCAGCGTGTCGAGGAAGGCGGGACCAGCGGGCCGGGCTGTTTGGTAGGTCTGCGTGGAGGAATCGAAGGCGAAGATGGCCTCAATGGCGTCCGCGTTGGGGAAGCCCTCCACCAGGCCGGCGATGCTGACATTGGGTCCGCTGTAGGTGAGGAAGTTGGAGCCGGGCACCAGCTCCAAAGTGCGCTGCGTGGCTAGGGCCTGGGTGGCCAGACTGAGGACGACGTCAGCGTTGACGGCGCCGACGGCGTCGCCGTCGATAACCTCGATCGGCGTCTCGCCGTCGTAGGGAGCACCGTCGATGGTGACATCGGCGGTGCTGCCGAAGAAGAGCGCGGGGGGAAGGCCGTGAGCGCCGTGTAGCGCCGGCGCCAGCGCGATGAGCGCAGCGGCAGCGAACCCAACGAACAACGATTTCCTCAGGCGTGGTCCCGGCATCATGCGACCCTCCCTGGGCGCGCCGGCCTGACCGGATCACCCCATCCATTCTGGAGGCTGGTGGACGGATCAGCGACCCCCCTTGTTATGCCAGAGCGTTACCGGGCTGCGGGCGGACGCCGGCGCTGCCCTAGCCCCCAGCCGGGGACACGCGTGAGGGCGACGGGTCGCCAGCGGCGCCGACGGGGCCGGCCTCCGCGTCAGAGGAGAGGCCGCCATCGGCGTCGGCGGCGGGTCCGGCGTCGAAGGGAAGGGGGGCCCAGGGACGCCGCGCCTGCTCGGCCCAGACGGACCAGGCAGGCTTGGCGGTGCCTCGACCATCGCGCAGGCCCATGTGGCTGAGCAAGTCGTAGGGGCCGGCGGTGGCGAATTGCGGATCGTCCGGCGCCAACCAGACCACGAGCGCCCAGGGGGGCGCGCCGGTCTCGGCGAGGAGGCGTTCGAGGAAGCGTCGCTGGCCACCCGGCGTCCCGTAGGTGACGCCGTCCCTGCCCGCATCCGAAGCGTACCCCACGGGCACCAAGGCGATCGGCTTGGCGAAGGCGCTGAGGCGAGAGTAGTACTGGTTGGGGATGTCGCTGGGGAAGGGGAAGAGAAAGGAGGGAAAGGTGCTGAAGGCCAAGACGTCCAAGACAGGCGCGAAGCGAAGGATGAGCGACCACTGCGGCGCATGGGGCTCTCCCCAGGGCAGGAGCCCCTGGAGATCCTCCAACTGAAAGGTCGCGAAGACACGCGTCTCGGGAGCCAGCTCTTTCACCCGCCGGTAGGCGCGGATGTAGGCGGCGTGAAAGGCGCGCACATCAGCGGGTTGGGCGACGGCGAACTGGTCCAAGTCTACGGCGAGGGCGAGCCAGCGAGGCCGGTAGCGGGTCACCACCAGCTCCACATAGGCGAGGTAGGCCTCAACCACCGCCGGATCGGTGAAGTTGTCGCCGGGCGCGTCGCCGACGAGGCGGCCGCGGTCGGTGGGCTCCCAGGGATCGATGGCGAAGAGCAGCTCCAAATCGCGCTCCCGCACCAGCGCCGTCTCGCGCTGAATCGTCGCCTCCGTCGTCGGCAGCAAGTGGGCGCCGGGCCCCACCTCCGCCCAGGGCAGGCCACGCAGGATCATGATCAGGTCGCCGTGCTCAGCGGCGACGTCGAAGACCCGCACGTAGGCGCTCTCCGAGAGCGAGGCCGGGATGGCCATGAAGCCCATGGCGAACGTCCGCGGGCTGCCGGCGGAGATGGGGACGGCGTCCAGTTCCAGCGGACGCGGCTCGGTGGGGGCGTCCTCGCTGCGGGCGTCCTCGTCGGCGCGGGCGTCCTCGCCGCTGCCACCACCACAGGCGGCCGCCAGCGCGGCGCCCGCAAAGAGGGCCAAGACGACGGGACGGAGAGCGCCTGGGAACATGCTCTGGATCCTACGACTCCCAAGGGGCACAACGGTACGGGCGGGAGGGCGTCGCGGCACGGGTTCGGGGCGGTGGTCCGCTCGCGCGGCGCGAAAGCGGCGTATACTGCCTGGCAGCGGGCCCTGGCGGAGCACTGAGGCGACGCATGCTCATGCGCCGGCGTCACGCGATTCTCACGGCGCTTCTCACCATCGCAGTTCTCCTGTACGCCCTCTTGGTCAGCAGCGGCTGCATTTTCGGCGGCGAGGGCGACCGCGACCTTTCCGAATTCTTCGACGCAGCGGAGGAGCCGGCAGCGGCGGAGGAGATCGAGTCGCAGGCCGAGCCGGACGAGAGCGGCCTGGGCCCGGTCGACGTCGCCCCGCCGCCAGAAGAGGACCTACTGGACCTGTCGAAGGCGCCGCTGACGGCGCTGGAAGCGGTGCAGAAGTTCTTCGCCCTGGTCGCGGCAGAACGGTTTGAAGACGCCTACCGGCTGGCCAGCTTGGAGGCGCGAGAGCTAACGACGGCCGAGGAGTTCGCCGAGCGCTACCGCGACATCTGGGAGGAAGCCACGATCCGCGGCGTTCGCTGGGAAGTGGTCCCGCCGCCGGGGGAAAACGTGGCCGGGATTGAGGTGGTCCTCTCCTACGACACGGTCTTCTTTGGCGAGATTGAGGAACGGGTCTTCGCGCCCACGCGGCGCCAGCCGGGCTGGGTGGTGGATTGGAGCCCGGATCTCATCTTTGCGGGGCTGGGCGAGCGCGGCTACTTGGTGCACCGCTTTGTTGACGTCCCGGAGCGCGGCGAGATCTTCGATCGCAACGGCGAGCCCTTGGCCACTCAGGGGGAGATCATCGTCATTGGCATTTCACACGAGCTGATCAGCGACGAGGATGCCGTGATCGACCTGTTCGTGGAGCGGCTGGAGCTGGACGACCAGGCAGTGCGCGACCTGATGTTCCAGAACATGCCCTCCTACTTCTTCATCCCGATTGTGCGGCTGCCATACGACGTGGATCCGGCGCTGGTGGAGAGTTTCGAGCAGCTGGCCGACCTGGGCGTCCTGGTGCGACGGGAGACGCAGCGCACCTATCCGCAGAGCGAGCTGGCCGCGCACGTGGTGGGATTCATGGCCGAGATCAATGAGGAGGAGCTGGAGACGCTGGCGATTGAGGGGTACCAGTCGGGCGACATGGTGGGTCGCGACGGCGTGGAGGCGATCTTTGAGCAGGAGCTGGCCGGGAAGCGCGGCGGCCGGCTGACGATCATTTCGCCGGACGGCCAGGTGGTTCGGGAGATCGCGGCGCAGGCGCTGCTGCCGTCGCGGGACGTCTACTTGACGTTGGACACCCGCATCCAGCGGGTCGCGGAGGCGGCGCTGGGGGAGGAGACCGGCGCGGTGGTGGTGATGGATCCGCGCACGAACGAATTGCTGGCGCTGGCCTCATACCCCCGCTTCGATCCGAACGCGTTCATCCGCGGCCTCACCCAAGAGGAGTTCGCACTCTACTTTGAAGATGAGCGCCAACCGTTCGTGAACCGGACGGCGGAACGGCTGTACCCGCCCGGCTCCATCTTCAAGGTCGTGACGCTGGCGGCGGGGCTGGAGGTGGGTGGCTTCGACGAGCAGGCGCGACTGGACTGCCCGGCGGTGTGGCGAGGGCTAGGGGACGAGACGCCGCTGAAGAACTGGCAGGAGGAGGATCGGGGCTTGCTGAGCCTGACCCAGGCGCTGGCGGAGAGCTGCAACACGGTCTTTTATCAGGTCGGCCAGGAGTTGCACCGTCGCGACGAGAACGCGCTCACCCAGTTCTCCGCCGGCTTCGGCTTCGGGGAAGAGACGGGGGCCATTGGCGTTCACGAAGAGGCCGGGGTGAATCCCGGCCCGGAATGGAAGCGGATCAATCGGAACGACTTCTGGTACACCGGCGACACCGTCAACATGAGCATTGGCCAAGGCTTTCTCCTCACCACGCCGCTGCAGATCACCAACGCGTACGCGGCGCTGGCGACCGACGGGCTCTTGCGCACGCCGCTCGCCGTGCACTCGCTGCGCACGCCGGAGGGGGAGATTGTGGAGCAGTTCAGCGCCACGCCCATTGGCGTCCTGCCGATTTCCGCCGCCACGCACGCCTACCTCCGTAACGCCACCCGCCAGGTCGTCCTGAACGGCACGGGCTGGACCGCCTTCCGGGATACGCCGCTGGCGGCGGCGGGGAAGTCCGGGACCGCCGAGGACCGAGACGAGCAGAATCACGTCCTCTTCGTGGCCTACGCCAACGTCAGCAACCCCCGGCTGGTGGCGACCGTAGTGCTGGACAACGGCGAGTCCGGGGCCAAAGAGGCCGGGCCCATTGTCCGCAACGTTCTGGAGCGGAGCCTGCTCAGCGGGTGGGTGCCATAGCGGCTGGATACCGTAGCGGCGGGGTGCCGTAGCGGCTGCGGACGCGCAGGCTAGTCGTCGCGGAAGACGGTGGCGCGGGCGAGATCGCCCCACGAGAACAGCGCAGCGGCGATGCGGACGGCGGAGCGGCCCTCATTGATGGCGCTCAGCGGCAGATCACGCACGAACTCCTCAATCTGATCGCGGGTGCCACCGTCGCCGTAGTAGTCCGCGGGGCGGAACACGCCCAGTGAGACGCTGGCGATGGGCGCCCGGCCGACCGGCGCGCAGGCGAGGCCGACCGCAAGGTGGTCAATGCCGTGGGGCTTACGAGTTCGCCCCATCTGCTGTTCCACCCAGGCCGAGACCGCAGTCGCCACGGAGCCCAGGTCGTCAGACGCCAGGGGCAGGTTGGTGAGGTGCCAGACGTTGCGATGCAGGCCCACGCCCTCGCGCAGGCTCTGCTCCACAAGCCGCTCCAAGCGGCTGGGCCGGCGGAGGGCGCGCCGGAGCAAGTGGGTCAGTCGCATGACGAGGCCTCCAGCGGCGGGCCGTGAGGACGGGCCGGCCGTCGCGCAGCCCTGCACGATCATCGACGGGAAAGGGAGCCGCCGTAGGCGCGCGCCGCAGGCGCCGAGGCCGAGGGGAATAGAATGGCGGGACGGAGGTGGAGCGAGGATGCATCGCGCCCGCTTTCGCCGCTTGGTGGCGGCGGCGCTCGAGTCGATCCCGGAGGCGTTGGCCTCGCGGATAGAGAACGTGGAGATCATTGTGCGGGCGCGCCCAACGGCGCAGGAGCGCGAAGCGACCGGCATGGGGCCAGGACGGTGGCTGCTGGGGCTCTACCAGGGTCATCCGCTCACGGCCCGGAGCAGCTATTACGGCAATACGCTGCCGGATCGGATCATGATCTACCAAGAGGCGATTGAGGCGATCTGTCGCACCGACGCGCAGGTGGTGACGCAGGTCCGCAAGACGGTCCTGCACGAAGTGGCCCACCATTTCGGCATTGACGACGAGCGGCTGGACGAGCTGGGGATGAACTAACCCGCCGGGAGTGCCCGCTTCAGGTCGGGAAATGGCGGCGGACGATGCGCTCCACCGCGGCGCGAAGGGACGCAGCGGCCTGCGCCATGGCCCGGTCCGGCGGCTCATCCGCCGCCGCCGCGGCTTCGACGTCGGTGAGGCCGGGGAGGGCGCGGACGCTCTCCTCGTCGGCGAGGGTCCCGGCCACGGCGAGGCAGGGCGCACCGGCGTCAGCGGCGATGGCGGCGACACCGGCGACCGTCTTGCCGAAGGTGGACTGGCGGTCCAAGCGGCCTTCGCCGGTGATGACGGCGTCCGCCCGCCCCACCCGTTGGCGCAGGCGCACGGCCTCGGCCACGCGCTTCACGCCCGGTTCCAGGCGCGCGCCGGCGAAGGCGACCAGGC
Source organism: Dehalococcoidia bacterium (assembly GCA_963662615.2). Lineage (GTDB taxonomy): Bacteria > Chloroflexota > Dehalococcoidia > Bin125 > Bin125. The sequence goes on along the minus strand of CAXXSR010000002.1, from coordinate 598,219 downwards.
CCGCCGCAAGGCCGCCGGCGGCACCGCCTCCCGGGAACGTAGCGATGTCTATGGCGAGATCGCGGGCGACGATGTCGGCGTAATGGCGGAGCGCCCGATCCAGCTCAGCAACGGCGACAGGGTCGGCGCCCTTCTGCGGCCCGTAGACGGCGCTAGCGCCGTCCGGCCCAATCAGCGGGTTGCTGACGTCAGCCAGGACTACGACCTCCAGATCGCGCAAGCGCGGGTCCAGCCCGGGGCCGTCATTGGGCGAGCAATCAATGCGCGCCAGGCGGGCGAGCGCGGCGCCGCCGGGGGGGAGCGCACGGCCCTCGTCATCGAGCAGGCGGGCCCCGAGCGCGACGGCCATGCCGGCGCCGCCATCGTTGGTGGCGCTGCCGCCCACACCGATGAGGATGCGGCGCACGCGGGCGTCGAGGGCGGCGCCGATCAGCTCGCCGGTGCCGTGTGTGCCGGCGCGACGGGGGTCGAGGCGTTGGGGATCCAGTCGCAGCAGTCCCGAGGCGGCGGCCATCTCGATCACCGCGGTTGCGCCGTCGTCGATGCGGCCCCAACGGGCGTCGACGGGCGCTCCGAGGGGCCCCTGAACGCGCGCGTAAGAGTAGCGCCCGCCGGCGGCGGTGACGACCGCCTCAACGGTGCCGGGGCCGCCGTCGGCGAGGGGGGCAAGGTCGAGATCGGCGTGGGGCAGCGCCCGCCGGACGCCGTCGGCCATGGCCTGTGCCGCCTCCACAGCGGTGAGGCTGCCCTTGAACTCTTGGGGCGCAAGCACAAAGCGCACGGCCAGAGGGTACGCGCTTGCGGAGCGGGCTGGGCGACGCGAGGGGCTAGGGAAAGTTGAAGAGGCGGCCGGCCGCGAAGAGGACGATCACCAACGCCCAGAGGAGCCCCAAGAGGCGAACGCGTCGGTAGATGCTCCGGAGCCGCGCTCGGGGCAGGGCGCCGGTGGCGTAGAGCGCGGCCAGGACGGCGAAGAGGACGAGAAGGAGTTCGAAGCCGCTCACGATGTGGCCCGCACCCCCCTTGGACTCGCCGCGGAAGCGACGAGGCAGGGGTCCCATCGTATGGAGTGGGGCGGGGCCGGGCCAGGCAAGAGCATGCGGGCCCGCCCGCTAGGCGGCGCGGCGATACCCGCAGACGACGCAGGTGAGGAAGCCCTCACCGTGCGCGGTGGGCCCTTGGCAGTCCGGGCAGGTCGTGGGGGCGGGGAGGCGCAGGGGCAGGGGACGTCGTTGCCGGGCGCGCCGGGCGGTCGCCCGCGGCATTGGCAGTCGCAGAGGGAAGGACCGCTGGATGGAACGAGTGAAAGGCACGGCCATGTGGGGTCCCTGGTGTCGCCCGGGGCGAGGCACCGGCCGGGAGCCGGTGGCGCCCAGCGATCAGGATCAGCTTAGCGCATACGTTCTGAAGAACTCAACGCTGGGCTGAGGAGCGCTCAAGCCAATCAAGGATGGCGCGGACCCTGTCGGTTGCTTCCTGCAGCAGCCGGCGGTCGGCGGGCACGAGGATGATCAGGAAGAGAATGGCCAAGCCAAGTTCGACCACGGTGCACCCTCCCAGCGCATAGTAGCGCAGCGTGCCCCAGGAAAGCGTGGGCGGCTCCATGAGGGCGCGAGGACGAGGAGCTATCCCTGATGCGGCTCCGCCGCTGGGGCTGACGCTGCCGGTTGTCGCCAGGGAAGAAGCGCGCGGATAGCGGCCGCCGGGGCGGGCCGGTCGGACGCGGGCACTCCGGCCGGGAGCCGGCGATCTCTCAGATATAGACGACGCGGACGCCTGCGGCTTTGTCGTGCCAGGTGCGCTTGTCGTAGTCCCCGAGCATCGAGAAGTAGCCGAGGAAGAGGACGATCGCGCTGAAGATGGAGACGACGTGACGGATCAGGGCGCGGCCAAGACCGGGCGGCTCTCCGGTGTCGAAGGTGACGATCTTGATGCCCAACACGGCTTTGCCAAGCGACTGGCCGCCGGCCCCGGCGAGGATTAAGTAGAGGAGGGTGACCCCCAATACGGCGAATACCGCACCCGCGCCGGATCCGAGTAGCAGCGACAGCGCGGTGCTCGCCGCCGAGAGCGCGATCCAGTCGATGAACGAGGCAAAGAAGCGGATCCAGAAGCCGGCGGCCTGGCCGGACTTGAGAAGCTGGGATGCTGTGAGAGGCGCCAGCCGCGTGGCGTCGATCGAGGCGCTGGAGCCTCGGTGCGCGGGCCGCAAGCTCACGACCGAGCCACCGCACCTGCGGCAGCGTCCCTCGCCGGTCCAGAGGGCACCGCAACTCTGGCAGGCCCCAACGGTGGCGCGAGTCGCGGCTTCGGCGGTGGGAGCGTCGGCGTCTGCGCCGACGTCCGACGGGACCGCGGGCGGTCGCTCGACCATGTGAACTTCCTCCGGGATAGTGACGACCGCCGCTCCCGTGCGCGGCGCGGCATCCCCACCTTCACTCGATCGAAACGCGGTGTCTGTCGGTAGACCTGTTGGGAGCGGGTGCGTGACGCCAGGGTCACAGAATATGTCAACGCCATCTGGAGCCGCCGGGGGGGTAGGGGTTGCCGAGCGGCCCGCGAGCGCTGCTCCCTGTCTGGCCTGGGGACGAGTCTGGTCCCTGAGCGCCGGGCTGGGGCGGGATGGTGGGAACGGTGGAGCGCTGAAAGGTCGCGTGTTACGGTAGCCGCGCTCCCGCTTGGTGGCGACGGGGTAGGAAGACTGCAGCGATGGAGCCACTGCCCGCGGCTCTCCCTCTGGCCGACCCCGCATCAGCAGACATTCCCCCGCCGGAGTTCCTGCGTCTTGCGACCCGATCGGCGGACGATGAGCCAGAGGCTCTCCCGGCTCCGGGGGGCCAGTCGGCGCCAGCGCCCGCAGCGCCGCCGGGGGGCGGCGAAGGGCGCGGGCCGGCCGTGCTGACGGTGATTGAGACGGATGAGAAGAGCGAGACGCCGGCGAACATCCCGCTGGTCCTGGAAGCGCTGCTGCTGGCGGCGGACGAGCCGCCTTCGATCTCCCAACTGGCGCACGCCACCAACGTCGCGCCGGACGCGGTGGAGGAGGCCCTGGACGCGCTGGAGCGCGCGAGCGCGCATCGCGGCGTTCGCCTGCAGCGCGGCGGCTCTCGCGTGCGGCTGGTCACGGCCCCGGAAGCGGCGCCGTTCGTGGAGCGGCTCCTGGGCGTGGAACGGCCCAACCGGCTGTCCAAGGCGGCGCTGGAGACGCTGGCGATCATCGCCTATCGTCAGCCAGTCACCCGAGCGGGGATTGAGGCCGTGCGAGGTGTCGCCTGCGATGGGACCCTGGGGACGCTGCGGCAACGGGACCTGATCCGGCACGCGGGCCAGGTGGAGGCGCCGGGCCGTCCGCACCTCTGGGCGACGACGGGCCGCTTTCTGGAGCACTTCGGGCTCAGCCGCGTGACCGAGCTGCCGCCCCTTCCCGAGGCCCCGGCGGGGGAGCAAGGCGTGCTGGCCCTGGAACAAGCCCTGCGGCGGGACTCCGCGCAGCGGGAGGCGCCGCCGGCAGCCGTGCCGCCGGAAGCCGTGCCGTCGGAAGCTGTGCCGCCGGAAGCCGTGCCGTCGGCAGCTGTGCCGTCGGCAGCTGTGCCGTCGGCAGCCGTGCCGTCGGAAGCTGTGCCGTCGGAACGCATGGCGGCAGCCGCCGCGGGCGACTAGCGGCCGGCACGAGCCCCGCGGGACCGGCAGACGGAGGCCGAATCATGGTCGTGGGCTGTCTGCGGCTCACGCTCACCCTGGCGGAGAACCGCTCCCTCAAGGGCAAGCGGGCCGTGCTGCGCCGGCTGGTGGACCGCGTGGGGCACAAGTTCAACGTGGCCGTAGCCGAGGTGGAGACGCAGGACGATCTCCAGGTCGCGACGGTGGGCATCGTCTGCGTCAGCAACGACGCCAAGCACTGCCACGCGGTGCTGATGAAGGTGCTCAACTTCGTGGAGGGGCTGCACGTGGACGCCGAACTCACGGACGTGGAGACGGAGATCCTGCACGCGCTCTGAGCGCCCTCTGAGCGCCGGAGTCAGCGAACCAGCAGCGCGAAGGTGTCGGCGTCGACGGGCTCGGCGAGGAGATCGTGCTCGAGGGCGCCGGTGACGCGCACCCGCGGCATCGTGCCGGGGCGCGCGAGACCGTGGCAGAAGACCAAGCCGTCCACCTCCGGCGCGTCGCGGTAGGAGCGCCCCACGAAGATCGGGGCGCCGTCGGGCGCCGTCTGGCCTTCCACCGACTCCACCAGGACGGCGAGTTCGCGGCCCAGCAGCGACGCATTGATCTCCGCGGAGACGCGTCGCTGCGCGTTCATCAAGCGCTTCAGGCGCCGCCGCTTCACCTTCTCCGGCACCTGCGCGGGCATGGTGGCGGCCGGCGTCCCCGCTTGCGGTGAGTAGGTAAAGGCCCCGGCGCGGTCGAAGCGCTGTTCTTGCACGAAGGCAAGCAGCTCGTCGAACTCGCGCTTGGTCTCGCCGGGAAAGCCAACGATGAAGGTGGTGCGCAGAGCGATGTCCGGCATGCCGCGGCGGAGACGTTGGAGGGTGTCCTGGACCATGGTCAGGTTGTGGGGACGCTTCATGCGTCGGAGGACGGTGGCGCTGCCGTGCTGGAGAGGGATGTCGAGGTAGTGGCAGACCTGCGGCAGGGCGGCCATGGTCTCAACGAGGCGCTGACTCACCATGCCGGGATAGGCGTACATGAGGCGGATCCAGGGCACCCGCGGCACTTCCCGCGCCAAGCGCTCCAACAAAATTGCGGTGCCGTCACGCAGACCGGCCTCCTCGCCGTAGGCAGTGCTGTCCTGCGCCACCAGCACCAGCTCCTTCACCCCCTCGTCGGCGAGGCGGCGGGCCTCCGCCACGAGCTCGTCCAGCGGGGCGCTGCGGAACTGCCGGCCCTTGATGAGCGGGATACTGCAGAAGGTGCAGGGGCGGGCGCAGCCGTCCGAGATCTTCAAGTAGGCGCTGGCGCGGCGACGCTGTCCCGATCCCGTCTCGGGGATGTCCGGGGGCCGGCCGGGACCGACGTACGCCGCGATGGCGTCCCAGGCCTCGATGCCGAAGGTGGCATCCACCCCTGGGATGCGATCGCGGATCTGGGCCGCCTCCAGTTGGGACCAGCAGCCCACGACGAGCAGCCGCTGGTCGGACGCCTTGCGGCGCGCGAGGGCGGTGGTGACCTCCTCCGATTCCTGCTTCGCCTGATCGATGAAGCCGCAAGTATTGACGATGAGGACATCGGCCTCGGGGGCGGCCTCCACGGCGGCATGTCCAGCCCCCGCGAGCACGCGGACCAGACGCTCGGAGTCGCTGGTGTTCTTGGGACAGCCCAGGGTGGTGAGGTGGTAGCGCATCAGCCCGAGGGTAGATCATCGGACTGGGCCGGCTCTTGCGGCGGGGCCGGTGCGGTAGGGATGGGCCCTCGACTGACCACCAGCGTGACGGCGGAGCCGTCGTCCAGGGGCGTGTCGGGCAGCGGCACCTGATCGATCACGGCGCCGGCGGGCTCGAACTCGTCATAGACCTCAACGATGACGAAGGGCAGGTTGGAGCGGCGGAGCACGGGGATGGAGTCGGACACCGTGCCCAGGGTCAGGTCGGGCATCGTCTCGAGCAGGATGGTGGGGGGCTGCTCAACGATCTCGCCCTCTCGCTCAAGCTCGGAGGGGCCGACGGCGACGCCAGGGGGCGGCGTGACCTGGACTCCGGGACTGGCCTCGTCATCGCTGAGCGTGACGATGGCGACGACCACGGCGACGACCACCAGCGCCACGAAGGCCGCGATGAGCCAGGGGCCCAGCCAGACGCCGGGGGTGCGGGTGTCAATGGTGGGGATCGGCGAGAGCGCGCCGGCGTCATAGCCGCGCTCATCGGCGTAGGCGTTCATGCGGGCGTCGCGGGCAGCCTCACGGCGGCGGGGTGGCTGTCCCAGCACATCGATGCCGGGCAGGGCGTCGCCGGGTCGCGCCTCGCCGGGGAAGCGGGAGATCAGGGTCGTGGCGTCCACGCCGAGATACTGCGCGTAAGAGCGGAGGAAGCCGCGCGCGAAGACGGGGGCGGGCAGCGCCGCATAGTCGTCCTCCTCCAGCGCCTCTAAATACCGACGCGAGATGCGCGTTGCGCGCTGGCAGTCGTCCAGCGAGAGGCCGCGGGCGCGGCGGGCATCGCGAAGCTCCACGCCCGCCCCCTGCTCGTCGGGCGAGGGATCGTACGCGGCCGTCACGCGATGGCCTCCTCCGTGTGGGGCAGGATCAGCGACTTGAGCGCGTCGGGATCGCTACGCACGGCGTAGGCTTCATCGCCACGGGAGAGCGCGTAGCGGTGCGTGACGATCCGATCGAGCGCGTCCAGCGAGGGCAGCAGCGCCGCCGCGCGACGGAACTGGTCGGGTGTGGCGTTTTGCGTGCCCGTGAGGACGATCTCTTTGTAGTGGAGATGGTTCACGTCCAAAGTCGCGGCCGTATCCGGAGGGAAGCCCGCGAAGAGGTTGATCCGCGCCCGCGGCGCCGCCAGTCGCAACGCCCGCTCCGTCAGCCCGTCCAACCCAACGCTGACGATCACCACGTCGGCGCCGCTGCCAGCGCCGCTGCTGGCTCCACCGCTGGCTCCGGCAGTGCGAACGGCGCTCTCCACCTCTTCGGCGTCACCGCCCACGACCACCGTTGCGCCCAGTTCGGCGGCCATTGCCCGCCGGGAGTCAACGGGCTCGGCCACGACGATGGGTCCAGCGCCCAAGGCGCGTGCGAGCACGACGTGCAAGAGCCCCATGGGGCCCGCGCCGAGCACGGCCACCACCGCCCCGGCGCGCAAGTCGCAGGATTCGAGCGAGTTGAGCACGCAGGCCGTGGGCTCCGTCATGGCTCCGCGCTCGATCGGGAGGCCGGGCGGGAGCGGCACCAGGTGGCCCTGTCGCACGATCGCCTCGGGCAGCAAGACGTACTCAGCCAGGCCGCCGTTGCGGTCGTACCCGAGCGTCTGGCGCGCCAGGCAGCGGTTGCGCAGGCCGCGGCGGCAGAAGTCGCAACCGCCGCAGGCCAGGATGGGGTAGACGGCGACACGGTCGCCGACCTGGACACTGTCAACGCCTGAACCGACTTCGACGACGTCGCCGGCGAACTCATGGCCCGGCACAACGCCGGCGGCGGCGTGCTTCTCGCCCCGGAACACGCGCAGGTCGGAGGCGCAGATCCCGCCCGCCCCGATGCGGAGGACGACTTCGCCGGGGCCGGGAACGGGATCGGCTACCGACTCCACGGTGATGCGACCGGGCTCATGGAACACCAGCGCCTGCATTACCCGCCTATGCTACCGCCTCAACGGCGCCGGCAGCGGACAAGGCTGCACCGCAATGTCGAAGGGGAGGCGCGGCGCGACCGCGGGCAGGTCACGAGTCTGGCCGCTGAGCGCCGCTCCGGCGCGTAGCGGAGATCAGGCGGTGGCCCGCTCGGTTTCGCTCTCCGCGATCGGCGCCGGCGTCTAGGGCACTTCCACCGGGGGGGGAGGACGCATCCGGGGGCGGGCCCTGCGCTGGGGATCCCGCGCCGCCTGGTAGCGCCGCAACAGGCGCGCCTTGTGTCGGGCCGCGTTGTTGGGGTGGATGATGCGCCGCTGGGCCGCCCGGTCGAGGGCGCGCACCGCGATGGGGATGAGCTGCTCGGCGTCGTCCCAGTCGGCGCTGTCGATGGCATCGATGGCGTCGCGGACGGCGGTGCGCGCGCGGGTGCGCACGGGCTTGTTGCCCAGGCGGCGGCGCAGAGAAGCGCGGTAGTACTTCGCCGCGGCTGGCTTATTGGGCATCCGGCGCTCCCACGGGCGTGACTCCGTTCAGGCTCCCACCGGCGGTATCGTATGGGCATGACAGACGGAGTGTCTAGGTCGCGAACGCGGTCGCCGGAGTGCCGCGACGCCCTCTTGAGGCCGCTCAAGCCGCGGTGCTGACGGGGAGGACCACCACCATCGCGGGCGCCGCCACGCTGGTGGCGCTGGGTTTCCTGGGCAGCCGGATCCTGGGCGCGGTCCGGGCGATCATCATCGCCAATGAGTACGGCGCCAGCGCCGACCTGGACGCTTTCTTCGTCGCCCAACGGCTGCCGGAGCTGGTCTTCCAACTGCTCGCGGGCGCCACCCTGGCGGCGGCGTTCATTCCCGTCTACGCCCGCTACGTCATGCGGCGGGGCGAGGACGAAGCCTGGCGGCTCGCCAGCACGGTTCTCAACGTGGTGCTGTTGGGGACGATCGCGCTTGCCGCGGTGATGCTGGTCACGGCCCAATGGGTTGTGCCCGCGCTGGCGCCCGGCCTGGGCGAGGACACCGCCATCCAGGCGGAGATCCGCGATGACGCCATCTTCCTCACGCGAGTGATGCTGATCTCGCCCATCCTCTTCGCCGTCTCCGGGATGATCACCGGCATCCTCAACGCGCGCCGGCACTTCCTGCTGCCGGCGCTGGCGCCCATGCTCTACAACCTCTCGATCATTCTGGGCGCGCTGCTCCTCTCCGACGAGTTCGGGGTGGAGGCGCTGGCGATCGGGGTGGTGGTGGGGAGCGGCCTGCACCTGCTGGTGCAGTTGCCGGCGCTGATGGCGGCGCGGGCGCGGCTCATGCCCACCATCAACCTGCGGGATCCGGGCGCGCGAGAGGTGCTGCGGCTCATGGGGCCGCGAATGATCGGGCTGGCGGCGGCGCAGGTCAACTTCATGGTCTTGACGTTCTTCGCCTCCTTCGTGCAGGAGGGGGCCATTTCAGCCTTGAACTTCGCCTGGCTCATCCTCCTCTTTCCTGTGGGGATGTTTGGGATGTCGCTGGGCATAGCCATGTTCCCCGCGCTCGCCGAACGGGCCGCCAGCGGCGGTGAACGGGAAGTGCGTCAGATGGTGGCGCGGGCCCTGCGATTGACGCTCTTCCTCTCCATCCCGGCCGGCGTGGGGCTGATGCTGCTGCGCGAACCGCTGGTGCGGGCGCTGTTCGAACGGGGGCTGTTCGACGCCGCCGCGCGCGATCTGGTGTCGGACGCACTGCTGTTTTACGCTCTGGCGCTGTTCGCGCATTCGGCCATTGAGATCCTGTCGCGCGGCTTCTACGCGCTGGGCGACACCCGCACGCCGGTCACACTGGCGCTCGGAGCCATGCTGCTGAACATCGTCCTCGCCGCGGTCCTGTGGAGACCGCTGGAGGTGCAGGGACTGGCGCTGGCGCTCTCTGTTGCCGCCATCGTGGAGGCGGTGGGGCTGTTCGTCGTCCTTGACCGTCGGCTGGAGGGAGGCCTCTGGACGCGACAGGTGGCGGCGACGATCTACGGCGTGGTGATCGCGACGGTGTTGATGGTGGAGGCCGTGGGCGTGGTGCTGCTGGTGCTGGACGATTCGGGGGACTTCGGGCCGGACTCCTTCTTCGCGCTGATCACGGGGACGGTCGTGGGGGTGGTGGTCTTCTACAGCGCCGCGTTGATCCTGCGCCTGGAGGAGGCAACGCTGCTGGCGGCGCGGCTGCAGTCGTACCTGACAAAAAGGCCGAAGCGCGCCCGGCTGGGGCCTGGGTAGGGGGAGGCGGCAGGGCGCCGTGGGGCATGCTAAACTGGCAGAGTCAGATGTTGGAACGGTTGCCCCGCCGCAGCTGGCGGGGTTGTTGTTTAAGCAGGCCGGCTCCTCCGGGATGGGCGAGGAGCCGGGGTAGGGAGAACTCCGTGGCCTACCAAGATCGAACGCTGACCTGCCGCGACTGCAACCGCGAGTTCGTGTTCACGGCGGGCGAGCAAGAGTTCTACGCCAGCAAAGGGCTGCAGAACGACCCCGTGCGCTGTCCGGAGTGCCGGAACGCGCGCAAGAACACTCGCAACACGCTGGAGAGCGACACGGGCTACATCCGCTACGGCGGGGCCGCGTCGTTTGGGGGACGGACACCACGGCAGATGCACCCCGCAGCCTGCGCGCTCTGCGCCGACATGATTGAGGTGCCGTTCATCCCGCGCGGCGACCGGCCGGTCTTCTGCTCGCCGGTGAAGCGGCTGATGACGTTGGGCTATCAGCTTGAGGAGGTCTCGAACCGCTGGGGGCAGCGCCCCTGCCAGAACGACGGCGTGCGCGAATTCCTCCGCGGCGCCACCCCGCCAGGGGAAACCCCCGCGCCGCCGCGCCGGCGCCGACGCCGGCGCCGGCAGCGAGCGGTGAGTCTACGGACTCCGCCTAAGTCCGGCGCGGCGATGTCGATCGCGGCGGGACGGCACTTAGCGCGGCTGGCCGGCTACCCGGCCCATGAGGCCCCGGACCAAGAGGAGCTGGCGAAGGCCGTGGCGACGCGCCCGAACCGGGTCGTGGCCGGCCTGGTGGCCGAAGCGCTGGCAAGCGACGACGTCACCAGCGGTGCAGACGCGCGCGCCTTTGTGATTGAGCGCCTGACAGAGTGGGACGAGTTGCTGCCCGACGAGCTGCGCGAGCGGCTGGCGAGCGCGGCGGCGGCGGAGATCCAGCGTCGGGCGCCCGCCTGACGGGGCGCCGGCCTGACGGGGCGGCGGGCACAAGATCGTCGGGGGTTGTCTTGCACGCCGCCGTGGCCACACGGGTCGCCGTGGCCGGCAACGTCGCGCGCCGGTGCTGATGGCTGGCAGCACGGGACACCCACGCCTAGGGTGGTGCTGACCTGTGGATGAAAGGAAGCTGATGCCCGGCCCGCGGTTCCAGCCGGTGGGCAGCCGGATGCCGTTCCAAGAGCTGGAGGAGCGCCAGCGCGCGTTCTGGAAGGAACGCGCGATCTTCCGTCGCAGTGTGGAGGAGCGCCCGGCCGACAAGATCTACTCGTTCTACGAAGGCCCCCCGACCGCGAACGGCACGCCGGGCGTACACCACGTACTGGCGCGTGTGTTCAAGGACCTTTTTCCCCGCTACAAGACCATGCGCGGCTATCGGGTGCCGCGCATGGGAGGCTGGGACACGCACGGCCTGCCGGTGGAGCTGGAGGTGGAGCGGGAGCTGGGCTTGCAGTCGAAGGCGGAGATCGAGCAGTACGGCATCGCCGCGTTCAACCAGAAGTGCCGCGAGTCCGTCATGCGCTACGTGGGGCAGTGGGTGGACATGACGGAGCGGATCGCGTTCTGGGTGGACATGGATGATCCCTACATCACCTACGAGCCCGACTACGTGGAGTCGTGCTGGTGGATCCTGAAGACGTTGTGGGACCGGGGGCTGATTTACGAAGCGCGCCGGACCGCGCCGCACTGCCCGCGATGCGAGACGTCGCTCTCCAGTCACGAAGTGGCGCAGGGGTATCGCGAGGACACGCCCGACCCCAGTGTCTACGTCAAGTTTCCCGCCGACCGCGAGTCGCTGCCGGCCCCGTTGCGCGACTTCGACGGCGCGACGTACCTGCTGGCCTGGACGACGACGCCGTGGACGCTGCCGGGCAACACGGCGCTGGCCGTGGCGGCGGCGGAGACGTACGTGGCGGTGGAGGGGAAGGAGGGCGAGCGGCTGCTGCTGGCGGAGCGGCTGCTGACGCCGACGTTCGCCGGCCTGCTTGACGAGACGCCGACGCCGGTGGCGCGCCTGCGGGGGAGCGAACTGGTGGGCGTCACCGTGGGGGGGCTCTACGAGCCGGGCGAGTGGGGCGTGCCGGTCCTCCACTTCGAAGATGGGCGCTTGCAGGAGTGGGATGCGGCCCGCGGCCCCGTCCCCCGACGGCGGGTGCTGACGGCCGACTTCGTCTCGATGGAGGAGGGGACGGGCATCGTCCACATCGCGCCGGCGTTCGGCGAGGACGACCACCTCCTGGGCCGCGCGGAGGATCTCCTCTTCATACAGCCCGTCGATCTCAAGGGGCGGGTCAGCGGGGCGACGTCGCCGTTTGCGGGGCTGTTTGTGAAGGACGCCGACGTGGCAATCATCGCGGACCTGAAAGAGCGCGGCCTGCTCTTGAGGCAGACGGTCATTCGTCACACCTACCCGTTCTGCTGGCGCTGCGAGACGCCGCTGCTCTACTACGCCAAGCCGTCCTGGTACGTCGCCACGACACGGGTGGGCGAGTCGCTCACTCGTGGCAATCGGGAGCTGATGCACTGGTACCCCGAGCACATCCGTGACGGGCGTTACGGCGACTGGCTGGCCAACAACGTGGATTGGGCGATCAGCCGCGAGCGCTACTGGGGCACGCCGCTGCCGTTCTGGCGCTGCGAGCAGTGCCGGGACACCGTCGCGGTGGGCTCCTTTGCGGAGTTGAAGGAGCGCGCCCGCGACGGCGACAGCGTTGACCTCTCGGACCCGCACCGGCCGGCCGTGGACGCGATCACGATCGCGTGTCGCGAGTGCGACGGGACCATGCGACGGGTGCCGGAGGTCGTCGACGCCTGGTTCGACAGCGGCGCAATGCCGTACGCCCAGTGGCACTACCCGTTCGAGAACCAGGCGGCGTTCCGGGAGCAGTTCCCGGCGGACTTCATCTGCGAGGCGGTGGACCAGACGCGGGGCTGGTTCTACTCCCTCCACGCCGAAGCGACGCTGCTGCACGAGGCCGGAGAGGCGCCGGCGCCGATCGCGTACCGCAACGTCCTCTCGCTGGGCCACATCCTGGACCAGGGTGGCGAGAAGATGAGCAAGTCGCGCGGGAACGTCGTGGACCCGTGGGAGGTGCTGGACGAGCGCGGCGCGGACGCGCTGCGCTGGTACATGTACACGGCGGCCCCGCCCGGCAATCCGCGTCGCTTCAGCTCGAAGCTGGTGGGCGAGGCGCAGCGAAAGTTCCTGCTGACACTGTGGAACACCTACTCCTTTTTCGTCACGTACGCCGTGATCGACAGCTTCGATCCGGCTGTGGCTCCGGCGGCGGCTCCGGCGGCGGCTCCGGCGGCGGCTCCGGCTCCCGCGGTGCGCGGCCCGGGTGAAGCGGGCGCGGCGGCGTCCGACCTGGATCGATGGATCCTGAGCGCGCTCCACAGCCTCATCAACACCGTAACGACGGCGTTGGACGGCTACGACCCGACCAGCGCGGCCCGAGCCATTGAGCAGTTCGTGGAGGAGCTGAGCAACTGGTACGTGCGCCGCAGCCGCCGTCGCTACTGGAAGTCGGAGGACGATGCCGACAAGGCGGCGGCGTACCACACGCTCTACGAGTGCTTGGCGACGCTGGCCAAGCTCTTGGCGCCGTTCACGCCCTATGTGGCGGAGGAGATCTACCGCAACCTGGTGGTCCAGATGGACGAAGATGCGCCCGAGTCGGTGCATCTGGCGGCGTGGCCGGAGGCGAACGCGGCCCTGATCGACCGGGATCGGAACGAGGAGATGCGGCTGGTGCAGCGGCTGGCGTCGCTGGGACGGGCGGCGCGCAGCAAGGCCGGCCTGAAGGTGCGCCAACCGCTGGCGGAGATGCTTGTGGCGCTGCGCGACCCGGACGAGGAGGCGACCGTCCGCCGCTACGAATGGATGTTGCTGGACGAACTGAACGTGAAGCGCTTGAACGTGGTGGAAGCGTCGGCGGGGCTGGTGGAGACGGTGCTGAGACCCAATTTGCCCCGCCTGGGACCGCGGCTGGGCAGGGACGTGGGGCGGCTGGGCGGCGCGCTACGGTCGCTCAGCGGGGAGGGCGCGACCCGCGTGGCCGCAGCGGTGGCGGCCGGGGAATCGATTGAGATCGAGGGCTTCAGGCTGGCGCCGGATGACGTGCTGGTCGAGCTGCGCGAGCGGGCGGGCGCGGCGACGGCGCACGACGGCCCCTACACCGTGGCCGTGAGCACGGAGATCAGCCCGGAACTGCGACGCGAAGGCGCGGCGCGCGAAGTCGTGCACCGCATCCAGTCGCTCCGTCGCGAGGCAGGGTTCGAGATCGCGGACCGCATCGACCTGTTCATCATCGGCGAGAGCGCGCCGCGCGTGATTGAGGCGGTCTTGGCGCACCGCGATTACGTGGAGGCCGAGACCCTGGCCGTGCGCTCGGAGATCCTGGCGACGGAGGACGCGAAAACGGGCGGCGCCACCCTTTCCAAGGAAACGATTCACGGCGAAACCGTGACCCTGGGCGTGCGCAGGGTCTAAGCCGCTCGCGATCGCACTAGCCCGATCCGCTATTCTCGCCCGGTCCGCGCCGGCGATCGGCGTGGAGCGATCAGCGAGGGAGAGATCATGGGCCAGCCGGTGGTGCATTTCGAGATCAACGGCCGCGACGGGGAAGCGCTGGCATCGTTTTACGGGCAGCTCTTCGACTGGGAGCTGGAACATCTGGAGCAGATGAACTACCGGATGGTCCATACGAACGCGGGGCGCGGCATCGACGGCGGCATTGGCCAGCCGGAGAGCGGCGAGCAGCAGTGGGTGACGATCTATGTGGAAGTGGACGACCCCGAGGCTACGCTGCAGCAGGTGGGGGAGCTGGGCGGCAGGACGCTGATGCCGGCCATGGAGATCCCGGGCGGGCCGACCATCGCCATCTTCAGCGATCCGGAGGGGCACGTCGTCGGTCTGGTCAAGTCGGAAGAGGGCTAGCGCCGGCCGCCAAGACGGCGCCGAGCGGTCAACCGGGGGGATCCCGCGAGGCCGGTTCCGCCGACGTTTCAGGGGACGCGTTGTCTGGGGGTGCACTGTCCGGGGGCACGTTGTCCGGGGGCACGTTGTCCGGGGGCGCACTGTGTCCGGGGGCGCACTGTCCGGGGGCGCACTGTCCGGTGACGCGTCGGATTCCGCCCGCGGGGATGGACGCTCGCGCAGGCGCCGCTCGAACTCATCGGTCTTCCGCTGGCGGCGGGACTCGCCGGCGGACGTGTCGTCAATATGCTCGGGCGCTTCCTCCTCGTGGTGGATCAGGGCGCGGAGCGACGCCCGCAGCCGCTGCCGTCGTGAGCCGGCGCGGCCGGGCCGGGCCAGATCCTCGTCGTAGTGGCCGTGGATGACGCGGGGCCATTCGGCCGCCATCTCCGCCCCCAAGAGCATGATGTTCGCGCTGATGAAGACGAAGAAGAGGAAAGCGATCAGCGCCCCCAGGGAGCCGTAGATGGCGTCGAAGTTGCCGAAGTTACGCAGATAAAACGCGAAGCTGTTCTTGACGATCTCGAAGAGCACCGCCGACAGGAGCGCGCCGGGCCAGATGTAGACAAAGCGGGTCTTGACGCTGGGCACGAACTTGAAGATGAACATGAAGGTGGCGAAGGAGAACGTGAGCGGCACGAGGACCGCAACCACCTCGAAGCTGAGCGTCGCGCCGGCGCCAACGGGGCCGAGGAGGTCCGAGAGGTCGTCGCTGACGCGGCGCGCGACCTGCAGGAAGATCGTGGAGCCAATCGACAGGGCCAAGAGGAAGCCCATGCTCAGGACCATGATCAGGTCCACCGACTTGCCGCGCAGGAACGGGCGACGGTAGTCAAGATCCCAGGCCTGATTGAGGGCCTGGCGCAGGGCGCCCATCATGCCCGAGGCGGACCAGAGCAAGCCCAGGATGCCGATCAGGCCGATGACCGAGAACGGCGTCGCCACGCTGTCGATGGCATCTTCCAGATCACCCTCGCCCTCGGCGTCGAGGGGCAAGATCTCGAACAGCTCGCCGACCACGTCGCGGCGCAGGTCGTCATTGGTGAGGATGAGGCCGCTGATGGAGACGACGAGGATGGCGAGCGGAAAAATTGAGAAGAGGACGTAGTAGGAGATGCCGGCGGCCAGCTGCGTGCAGTGGTCGTCCGAGAATTCGCTGAAGGTGCGACGGAAGAGGAGCTTGGCGTCGCCCGCCCACCAGCGCAGATGGACAGCCCACCAGTGGCGCCAGTAGTACGGGTCGAGCTTCACGCTTCCATTATGCGCCCCCGCCCGAGAGGAGGCTTCTCCGAGGTGCCGATCGCGGCGGGGGGAGCGCCGGCAGATCCTCCGCCCGCGTATCGCAGCTCCATGCTGTCGGACGGTCCGTCTCTTGGCCTAGAGTGGGGGCGCGGTTCCAGGCAACGCGGAGGGGTGCAATGACGAACGGCGCCGGTTCCTTGCAAGGGCGGCGCATCGTGGTCAAGTTCGGCACGAAGCTGCTCACCGGCGGCGGGACGCGGCTCGACGCAGAAGTGATGGCGGACCTGGTCCGCCAGGTCGCGACGCTGGTGAAGGCCGGGGCAGGGGTCGCGGTGGTGACCAGCGGCGCCGTCGCGGCGGGGCGGGACCGCCTGGGTCCCACCCCAAAGCAGAGCAATATTGAGCAGCGGCAGGTGCTCGCGGCCATCGGCCAGAGCCACTTGATGGAGCGCTACGACTCCCTCCTGCGCGCCCACGGACTGATCGCGGCGCAGGCGCTGTTGACGCAGGCGGACCTGGCCGACCGCGCCGGCTACCTCAATGCGCGCAACACACTGGTCGAGCTGCTGCGGGCGGGCGTGGTGCCGGTCATCAACGAGAACGACGTCGTCGCCGACGAGGAGCTGCGCGGCGGCGTCTTTGGTGAGAACGACAGCCTCTCGGCGCTGGTGGCCAACCTGCTGGACGCCGACTTGCTGGTCCTGCTGTCGGACGTCGCAGGCCTCTACGACCGTGATCCGCGGACCTTCGCGGATGCCAAGCTGATCCCGGAGGTTTCCGCGGCCGCGCCGACGGCCGGATCCGGCGGGCCTCCGGACGAGTACGGTCGCGGCGGCATGCATGCCAAGGTGGAGGCGGCGCTGCTGGCGGCCGGCTCCGGAGCCACCGTGGTAATCGCCGACGGGCAGGAGCGGGACGCGCTGCTGCGGCTTGCCGAGGGGGAGACGCTGGGCACCCGCTTCCCGGCGCGCGCCAACTGGATGGAGAGCCGCAAGCGCTGGCTGCTCTCCGGCCTGGCCTCGGCGGGGCGGATCGTCGTCGATGACGGGGCGGTGGGAGCGCTGCGACGGAACGGCCGCAGCCTGCTGGCTGCGGGCATCGTGGGTGTGAGCGGTGGTTTCGCGCGCGGCGACGTGGTGGAGGTGCGTGACGGCGAAGGGGGCCAAGTCGCCGTGGGGCTGAGCAACTACGACGCCGCCGATATCGAGCGGATCCGCGGACAGCGATCCGACCGCATCGAAGTGATCCTGGGCTACGTGTACGGGGTCGAGGTGATTCACCGCAACAATCTCGCGCTCCTGTGAGCCACCGGGGTCGCTCCGGTAGACTGAGCGGGCACGTGAATTCGACTCGGGCAGGGGACGGCGAGTTCACGCCCGTGGAGCGATCATGACCGCCACCGCGAGCAGCGCGACGGAGACGGTCCGGGAGCAAGCGGAGGCTGCCCGCGCCGCCAGCCTCGTCCTGGCCAGGGCCAACGGCGGGCAAAAGGACGCCGCCTTGGAGCACGTCGCGCGCGGCCTGCTGAGCCGGCGCGACGAGGTCGTTGCGGCCAACGGCGAGGACGTGGCGGCGGCGGTCGCGGGCGGGAGCGACCCTTCGATCCTGGACCGGATCCGGTTGACGCCGGAGCGCGTGGAGGCGCTGGCGGCGTCGGTGCGGGAGATCGTGCGGCTGCCCGACCCGGTAGGCGAGACCATTGACCGGCGCACGCTGCCCAACGGGCTCGTTGTCGGTCGGGTGCGGGTGCCGCTGGGCGTGATCGCCTCGATCTATGAGAACCGCCCCAACGTCACGATCGACATCGCCACGCTCTGTCTCAAGAGCGGCAACGCCTGCGTGCTGCGCGGGGGCCGGGAAGCGCTGCGCAGCAACGTCATCCTGGCGGACGTGCTCCACGACGGGCTCCAGGAGGCGGGACTGCCGGCGGCCGCGGTGCAGTTGATCACCGACATGGACCGCGCCCGCGTGGGCGAGCTGCTGCGGCTGCAGGACCTGATCGACCTGATGGTGCCGCGCGGGGGCAGGGCGCTGATCGAGCGGGTGCGCGACGAGGCGGCGATGCCGGTGGTCGCGGGCGGCATTGGCATCTGTCACACGTACGTGGACCGGGCGGCGGTTCTGGCGATGGCGCTGGAGGTGGTGGATAACGCCAAGACGCGTCGCGTCTCCATCTGCAACGCCTTGGACGTGGTGATTGTGCATCGGGATGTGGCGCGGCCGTTCCTGCAGGACCTGGCGGCGCGCTGGCGGGAGGCGGGCGTGGAGCTTCGGGCCGACGCCGAGGCGCTCCCGATCCTGGAGGAGGCGGGAGCGGCGGCCGTGCCCGCGGGCCCGGCGGACTTCGACACCGAGTTTCTGGCCCCCATCGCCGCGGTGCGGCTGGTGGGCAGCGCGGACGAGGCGCTGGAACACATTGCGCGGCACGGCTCCGGGCACTCCGAGGCGATCATCACGAACGACTATGCGCTGGCCGAGCGTTTCCTGCGCGAGGTGGACGCCGCCGCCGTCTACGTGAACGCGTCCACGCAATTCACCGACGGCGGCGAATACGGCCTGGGCGCGGAGGTCGGGATCAGCACCGGCAAACTGCACGCGCGAGGGCCCATGGGGCTGCGGGAGATGACCGCCTACAAGTGGGTGATCCGCGGCGACGGGCACACTCGCCCGCCCTAGCGGTCTAGACTTGGGCCGATGCAGCCGTGGGGCCGCGCGCGACGTAGGAACGATCATGGCACCTTCCCCGATCGAGGAGCCGCCGTTCGCGGAGCTGGGCAGCCGGGAGCGCGAAGAGGGCGCGCCCGAACTGGAGGACACGCTCAATCTCCTCTTCAACGGCCGGGTGGCGGAGGTGCTGCCGGCGGAGGAGATGGGGGAGTTCCATGACTTCATCCGCGGGGAAGCGCTGCGGCAACGGCGCTTCGCCATCTCCTTTCGGGTCGCCTGCGGTTGCCTGGCCTGGATTGGCTACGCGCTCACGAAAGTGGTGACCCGCGAGGACGGCCTGGAGTTCACGGCGCGGGCGCTGCGGTCGTATATCCCGGATCACGAAGCGGATTCCGAGCATCCGCAGGGACCGTCGGCGGAGCAGCCGCTGGAGTTGGATGACTGGCCCGTCTGGCCCTTTGAGATCTACCAGGATGAACTGGAGGAGGCCGAGGCGGGCATTCACGAGAACCTGGCCGAGCTGGCCGTGGAGCTGGAGGCGGCGGAAGGCGACGTCGGTCGGCTCAAGGCTCTGGCGGCACGCGAAGAGTCCCTTCGCAGCGACGACCTGAGTTCCTAGCCGCCCGCCATGCCCCTGCCCTACCGCGCCGTGATCTTCGACCTGGACGGGACGCTGATCCGGGAGGACGTGGGCTTTGAGGAGGCGGTGCGAGCGGTGGCCTGCGCCCTGCGGGAGCGCGGCTTCGCGGTCTCGGACGGGGCGTACCTGGCGGCGGCGCGGGCGAACATCGCGGAGGCGCGGGCCGCCAGCGGAGGCGCCTGGCCTACCTGGCTGACGCCGCTGGAATCCATTCGCCGCACGCTGGAGCGGGTGGGGGCGCCGGACCGTCTCGCCCCCGAACTGGAGCCCGCGGCGCGCCAGGCGCGGCTGGACTGCCTGGAGTTGCTGCCCGACGCGCAGGCGACGCTCGAGGCGTTGCAACCGCAGCTGCCGCTGGGGCTAGTGACCAACGGCGATTCGGCGGTGCAACGCGAGAAGCTGCGCCGTTGCAACTTGGAGCGATTTTTTGGCGCCATCGCGATCTCGGGCGATCTGGGCGTCGCCAAGCCGGAGCGAGTGGAGGTGCGGCCATCTTCACCGGCGCGCTGGAGACGCTGGCCGTGGCGCCGGAGGAGAGCGTCTACGTAGGCAACAGCTACCCGCTGGACGTGGAGGGGGCGGCGGCGGCGGGGATGGCGACGATCTGGCTCGACGGCGACGACGTCGGTCCGCCGCCGCGCGCGAAGACGCAACCGACCGCCCGCATCCGGGCGCTCTCAGAGTTGCGAGCGCTGCTAGGACTGTAGCGGCGGCGCCTCGCCGTCGCGCTGCTTGCGCTAGAGGACTTTGCGCTGGAGGACCCGGTGCAGGGCCCGCTCAATGCCGGCCGCGTTGAGGCCGAAGTGCTCGATCAGTTGCGTCCACTTGCCGGACTCCCCGAAGCGGTCCCACACGCCCACCTGCTCCATGGGCACGGGCGCATTCAGCGCCAGGCAGCGCGCCACGGCGGCGCCCAGGCCGCCAATGACGTTGTGCTCCTCCGCCGTCACAATGGCGCCGGTCTCGCGGGCGGCGCGGACGACGGCGTCCTCATCCAGCGGTTTGACGGTGGCCATGTTGAGGACGCGCACGGAGATCCCCTCGCCGGCGAGGTGTTCGGCGGCATCGGCCGCGGCCTGCACGAGCAGCCCGCAGGCGATCACGGTGACGTCGGTCCCTTCGCGGTGGAGGAAGGCGTTGCCCAGCTGGAAATCGTAATCGTCGTCGTAGAGGACCGGCAGCTTGGGGCGGCCGACCCGGATGTAGAAGGGCCCCTCGGTGGTGCCGGCGGCCCAGATCGCCTTCTCCGCTTCGACGACGTCGGCGGGGACGACGACCGTGAAGCCGGGCAGCGCCGTGACCAGGGAGAGGTCCTCCAGGGCCTGGGCGGAGGCGCCGTCCTCGCCCACGCTGATGCCCCCGTGGCTGGCCAAGAGCTTCACGTTGAGGTGCGGCTGGGCGATGCTGACGCGGATCTGGTCGAAGCAGTGGCCGGGCACGAAGACGGCGAAGGAGGCGCAGAAGACCGTTTTGCCGGCGGCCGCGAGGCCGGCGCCCATGCCGATCATGTTGGCCTCGGCGACGCCCACGGTGTACCAGCGCTCAGGGAACTCCGCGGCCAGCTTGTTGCCGCCGGTGGAGGCGGAGAGGTCGGCCTCCAGCGCCACGATGTCGTGGCCCGCGCGGGCGAGCTTGATCAGGGTGGGCGCATAGGCCTCACGCGTGGCGGCGGTGCGCACGGGGGGAGGCGCCGTCATGCCTGGAGCTCCGCGAGCCCCTGGGCCAGCTGCTCATCCGACGGGCCCTTGCCGTGCCAGGCCGCCGGGTTGGCCTCCATGTAGGAAACGCCCTTGCCCTTGATCGTCGGCGCAATGATCACCTGGGGCCCGTCAGGGACTGCCTGCGCCTCCGCGAACGCAGCCAGGAGTTCCTCCAGATCGTGGCCGTCCTCCAGGGCGAGGACGTGCCAGCCAAACGCGCGCCACTTCTCCGCGAGCGGGTCCAGGCGCATGATCTCGTCGCTGGGACCGTCGTTCTGGAAGCCGTTGCGGTCGACGATGGCGGTGATGCGGTCGAAGCCGAAGTGGGCGGCGGCCATGGCCGCTTCCCAGACTTGGCCCTCGTTGAGTTCGCCGTCGCCCAGGAGGCAATAGACGCGCCCCCTAGCGCCATTGAGACGCGCGGCGAGGGCGAGGCCGTTACTGAACGAGAGGCCCAGACCCAGGGCACCGGCGCTCATCTCCACCCCGGGCGGGGTGCCCATCACCACGTGCCCCTGCAAAGGGCTGTCAAACTGGCGAAACGTGGGAAGCAGATCAGGGCTGAAATATCCGGCCTCCGCCAGGATGGCGTAGAACACGGGCGTGGCGTGGCCCTTACTGAGAATGAAGCGGTCACGATCCGGCCAGTCGGGGCGGGCGGGGTCGTAGCGGAGCACGTCGCCGAAGTACAGCGCCGTCAAGATCTCCACACAGGAAAGGGAGCCGCCAGGGTGTCCGGATTGGGCGGCGTGCGTCATCTCCAGGATCCGCCGGCGGCAGCGCCGCGTCAGCGCCTGGAACTCCACGAGGGACGGCGCGGTAGTGGTCACAGCCCGCTCGACCGAATCAATCTCATTGTCTCGCATGCTAAAGGATGGCGCCGCTGGCGAGTATATGGAGGGCGACGGCGGCCAGCAATTGCGAGCGTCATAAGCGCCGCGCGCAGGGGCACCACAGCTCCGCGCGCGGGGGCGCCACAGCTCCGCGCGCGGGGGCACCACAGCTCTGCGCGCGGGGGCGCGATGCGTGAGTGCTACGCTCCGGCGGTGATCATCGATGCGCACACGCACGTTGTGCCGCCGGACCTCATTGCCCGTCGCCAAGAGCTTCTGCAGATTGAGCCCGCCTTTGGCGAGATCTACGCGGACCCGCGGGCGGCGCTGGCCAGCGCCGACGACGTCCTGCGCGTGGTGGCCGAGTCGGAGTTGGACGCCGCCGTCATCTGCAACCTCGCCTGGTCCGACCCCCAGCGGATGCGCCGCACGAACGACTACATCCTGGACGCCGCGCGGGACAGCGGTGGCCGCCTGATCCCGTTCTGCATGGTGCAGCCGGCAGCGGGCCCGGAGCACGTCTGCGCGGAGGTGAGGCGTGTGGCGGCCGCGGGAGCGCGGGGTCTGGGGGAGCTGCGGCCCCGGCAGCAGGGGTATGCGCTGACCCAGGGAGAGGCGGCGGCGCTGCTGGCCGGGGCCAGCCGGCGCTTCGGTCTCCCCCTCCTCTTCCACGTCTCGGAGCCGGTGGGGCACGGCTATCCCGGCAAGGAGGGCTTGCCTCTGGCCGACTTCGCCCAGTTCATCAGGGAGCAGCCGGAGGCGACGGTCATTGGCGCGCATTGGGGCGGCGGGCTGCCGCTGTTCGCGACGATGCCGGAGGTGCGCGCGGACCTGGAGCGCGCCTACGTGGACACGGCGGCGACGCGGCTGCTCTACGACGACGCGATCTTCGGCATCGTGGCCGGTCTGGTGGGGGCGGAGAAGATCCTCTTCGGCAGCGACTACCCGCTGCGCGACCCCACAGCGGAGATCGCGCACATCCGCTCGCTGGGGCTGCCGGCCGAGGACGAGCGCGCCATCTTGGGCGGCAACGCCGCGCGCCTGTTCGGGCGCTAGCGGTGGCGCCCGGCCCCATCGACGCGGACGGCCCCATCGATGCGGACAGCGGTGCGCGCGCGCGCCTCTTCATCGCCGTGGTGCCGCCGCCGGACGTGATCGACGCCATGGCGGCAGCGCGGGCGGCATTCGAGGCGGCGCACGTCCCGCGGCTGCGCTGGGTGCGGCCCGACAAGATCCATCTCACCCTTAAGTTTCTTGGAGACACGCCGCTCCGGCTGCAGGCGAGGATTGAGGAAGCCATGGAGGAAACGGCGGTGGCGACCCCGCCGCACCTGCTCCAGCTCGGCGGCTTCGGGATCTTCACGCAGCGGCGCCCACGTGTCCTCTGGGCCGGCCTGGGGGGAGCGGTGGAAGAGGTAAGGGCCTGTGCCGGGCGGCTGGACCAAGCGTTGCAGGGACACGGGCTCCCC
Source organism: Dehalococcoidia bacterium (assembly GCA_963662615.2). Classification (GTDB taxonomy): domain Bacteria; phylum Chloroflexota; class Dehalococcoidia; order Bin125; family Bin125. The sequence goes on along the minus strand of CAXXSR010000002.1, from coordinate 575,180 downwards.
CTAGACAGACGGGAGGGGGACCGCCGGCCGCTCGCCGCTCACCTGACGCTGGCGCGCCTGCCGGAGCGCGCCACAGCCCAGGACCGGGAGGCCTTGCGCGCCGCCGTGGAACGGGTCGCCGGCCCGCCGCCGCTCCCCTACCCCGTCACCGCCTTGCGCCTCATCCGGAGCTACTTGGAGCCGGGGGCGAGCCGCTATGAATCGGTGACGATAACGGCCTTGAGGCGGCCGTCCGATCCGCTAGGCTAGGCTGGCGGCCGCCACCTGCGCTTCGCCGTCTCACGGGGCCTGAGCGGCCTTCATGGAGAGTGGAGATCCGCATGAAGAGCAGTCTGATCGGCAAGATCGAGAAGGCTCGGACTTACGCCCAGGAGCCTGACCGCGTCAAGCTCTCGCAGCTGACGTGCCGGGTGCGGGGCGACAACGACGAGCATACGGTGACGCTCGCCGATGGCGCCTGGCACTGCGACTGCCTCTTTTTCGCGGACTACGCCACCTGCAGCCATTCCATGGCCATGCAACGCATCCTGCACGACATGCTGCCGCCGGATCTGCAGTTGGTCCACACCGCCGCCTAGCGGGGTGCGGCCCGGGCCGAGCGGCCCGCCGCGCGAGCGCCGCCGCCGTCCTGCCCCCCGTCTCTCCGGGGCGGCGTTGTCGCTTACGCGCCTGGGCCCGCCGATTTACGCCGTCCCCTCGTAGCGCCGGAAGACGAGGCAGGCGTTCTGGCCGCCGAAGCCGAACGAATTCTTCAGGACCACGCGCACGTCCGCGCGACGGGCATGGTTGGCAACGTAGTCCAGATCACACTCGGGATCGGGCGTGTCCAAGTTCACGGTCGGATGGATGATCCCGTCCTCGATCGTGCGAACGGCGGCCACCGATTCAATCGCCCCGGCGGCGCCGAGGGCGTGCCCGATCATGGACTTCGTGGAACTAATGGGGACTTTGTAGGCGGCCTCGCCCAGCGCCGCCTTGATCGCGCGGGTCTCGGAGACGTCATTGAGCGGCGTGGCGGTCCCGTGGGCGTTGATGTAATCGACCTCGTCCGCGGCCACGCCGGCGCTCTCCAGGGCCCAGCGGATGGCACGGAGCGGCCCGGCGCCATCCTCGTCCGGCTTGACGAGGTGATGTCCGTCGGCGCTACAGCCGAAGCCGGCCACTTCCGCGCGGACGTGGGCCCCGCGGGAGCGCGCGTGCTGCTCCGCTTCCAGGATCAGCACGGCGGCGCCCTCGGCCGGCACAAAGCCGTCGCGGAGGGCGTCGAAGGGGCGGCTGGCCTTGTGGGGCTCGTCGTTGCGGGTGGCGAGCGCGCGCATGACGGCAAAGCCGCCCAGGCCCAGCGCGCTGAAGCCGGCCTCCGTCCCGCCGGCGACGACGACATCGGCGGCGCCGCGCCGGATCACCTCCGCCGCGTCACCAATGGCCTGCGTGCCCGCGGCGCAGGCGGTCACCACCGTGTTGTTGTAGCCCAGCAGGGCGAAGCGCATGGCCACGTTGGCGGCCGCCATGTTGGGCAGGATGCGGGGGATGAAGAGCGGCTCAATGCGCATGCCGCCCTTCTCCAGCAGGACAGCCGCCGCCGCCGCCACCTCAGGGAAGCCGCCGTTGCCGTTGCCCAGGATCACCCCAATGCGTTCACGATCCTCGGCGTCCAGATCCAGCGCGGCGTCGCCAAGGGCCTCAGCGGCGGCGGCGACGGCGAGCTGGGAGAAGCGGGCCATGCGGCGGGCGGCCTTGCGGTCCATGTAGTCGGTGGGCGTGAAATCGGACACCTCACCGCCGACCGTGCAGGGGAAGGCGCTGGCATCGAAGCTCTGGATGGGCGCGATGCCGCTCTCGCCGCGCAAGCAGCGTTCCCAGAACCGCTCCACGCCCATGCCCAGCGGCGTTGCGGCGCCCAACCCGGTGACGACGACACGGCCACGCTGGCGGCCCATGGCTCAGCGGTCCGCCGAGGCGGAGGTGGGCGCGGCGCCCACCTGCCGCTGAATTCGCGCCCGCGCCTCCGCCGCCACGAAGAGCGACCCGAGCACGCAGATGAGGTCGGAGGGGGCGGCGAGTTGCACGGCCGCCTTGAGGGCGTCGTCCACGGCGGGCTCGACGATGAGGGGACCGTCCCAGCCGCGGCAGGCCGCCGCGACGGACTCGGCGCTGCGTGCGCGGGGATGATCGGGCCGCGTCACGACGAGGGCCGCGGCGCGACCGGTGATGCGGGCCACCATGGCATCGAGGTTTTTGTCGCCCAGGACGCCCAGGACCACGATCAGCCGTTCATAGTCGAAGGAGGTGGGCAGGGATTCCAGCACCCGCTCCAACGATTCTTCGTTGTGGGCGCCGTCAATGACGATCCAGGGCTGGCGAGAGAGCACCTCCAGACGGGCCGGCCAGTCCACCGTGGCCAAGCCGTGATGGATGGCGCCGGCGGGGACCGCCAGTCCCTGAGCCTGCAGCGCTTCCACCGTCGCGATGGCGGTGGCGGCGTTTTCGATCTGGTGCTGGCCGAGCAGGGGCGTCAGATACAGCGACCGCTCCGCCTCATCCGCGCGCGGCGCCGAGCGCGTGAGGCGGAACCACTGCTGCCGGCGCGGCTGCGCCAACTCGAGTCCGGCTCCCTCCCAGTGATAGCGCCGCGCGACGTCGATGAGGGGGACAGGGACGTCGGCGGCGTATTTGACGACCGCGGCGGCGGCAACGGCCGAGCGCTGGGGAGCGAGCACGGCCGTCTGCGTGGCGGCGGTGATGATGCCGGCCTTCTCCGCCGCGATCTTGGCGAGGCTGGAGCCCAGAATGTCGGTGTGCTCGTGCGAAAGCGCGGTAATAGCAGCGACAGCCGTCTCGGAGAAGACGTTGGTACTGTCCAAACGGCCGCCCAATCCCACCTCCACCACTTGCACGTCGACGTCGGCGTCGCGGAAGGCCATGAAGCCCATGGCCGTGAGGATCTCGAACGTGCTGAGACGCCCGGGCTTTTCCGCCAGCTCCTGCTCAATGGTGGGGCGCAGCGCCTGCGCGAGCTCCGCGAAGGCCTCCGGGCTCAACGGCTGGCCGTCAAGGCGGATGCGCTCGGTGAACTCGTGCAGGTGGGGGCTGGTGAAGAGGCCGGTGCGGAAGCCGGCCGCCCGCAGGATGGCCTCAATCATGGCCGCGGTGGACCCCTTGCCCTTGGAGCCCGCGACGTGCACGGTGATGCGCCCGTCCTGGGGCCGGTCCAGGCGGCGGAGGAGGGAGTGGATCCGGTCCAGAGCGAAGGCGCCGGCTTGGCGGCGGCGGGCGGACGCGCGTTCGAAGTCGGCGAATTCTAAGAGGTAATCAACGGCCGCGCGGTAATGCATGAGCTGGTCCACCGGGAACTCCGGGAGCGAGCCTCCTGTTGCGGAGACCGCCCGACAAACGACCGCCGGACGCAGAATCTCGGCCCGAGCGCTGCGCCGCGCGCCACCCGACGCTCGGGGACATGGTAGGGCCCCTCCACCTTAGTGTTCTAGCGCGAGTGTTCTAGCGCGGCGGAGCAGAGAGCCGCACGGGGCCGGCCGGGCCGGCGCCATCGGATCGTGCCGATGGCTTGACCTGCCTGGGCGCTGGTGCGAGCATCGTCCTGCTCTCGCGCGGCCGCCGTTGGCGCGCTCCCGTCCTCCCGGCGAGATCCGCGTCGAACGGCGCTCGGGCTCCGGGCCAGGAGCCGCCGACGGCACGGCGCCGCCGGCGCTGCGAGCGCGGGCGAAGAGGCGGTCCCCATGCCAGCGGAAGCCGGCCACCCTCCCTCCCCACCGTTGGGGCGTGCCAGAGGCGCAACGGCGACGGTCGCGCCGCCGCTGGCGGCGTGCTTAGGCAGGATCGCCGCCTCGGCGCCCGAGCATGCGGGGCTGGACACGGTCATCGCGGCGATCGCCCAGGGGGCGGTGAAGCTGGAGCGGTCCGTACGCCTAGCGTCGCTGGCTGACGTGCTGGGAAGCGACGGGGCGATCAACGTGCAGGGCGAAGTGGTCCAGCATCTCGACACCTTGGGCACGGAGATCTTCGTCAGCGCGCTGCGCGACAGCGGCGTCGTCGCCGCCCTGGCCTGCGAAGAGTTGGAGGAGATGGTCAAGATCAGTGACGACACCTCCTTCCCCTTCCTGGCCGTCTTCGACCCCGTCGACGGGTCGAGCAACATCGACGTGGCGGTGACCATTGGCTCCATCTTCGGCATCCACCGTCGCCGTGACGGCGGCGCCGTGACCCCGGAGACGCTGTTGCGTCCCGGCCGCGAGCAGGTGGCCGCCGTCTACGTCCTCTACGGCTCCAGCACGGTGCTGGTGGTCGCCACGCGCGACGGTGTCGACGGCTTCACGCTGCACCCGGAATCGGGGCAGCTCATCCTCACGCATCCGGACGTCCGCATTCCCGACGCAGCTCCGTACTACAGCGTCAACGAACACTACTTCGACCGCTGGGAGGCGGGGATGCAGAACGCGGTGATCGGTCTGCGCGAGCGGTACAGCTTGCGCTACGTGGGATCGCTGGTTGCGGACTTCCACCGCAACCTGCTCAAAGGCGGCATCTTCCTCTACCCGGGCGAGCGCGAGAGCCCGTCCGGGAAGCTGCGGTTGAGCTACGAGGCGAACCCCCTCGCCTTCGTGGCGGAGCGGGCCGGGGGCGCGGCCAGCACCGGCAGGCAGCGCATCCTGGACGTCGCGCCGACGACGCTGCACCAGCGGACGCCTCTAATCGTTGGCAACGCCGATGCAGTGCGCCAGGCGGAGGCGACGATCGCCGGGGGCGGCGTCTAAGAGTGGCGCCTAAGAGAGCGGGGGTACGGGCGGACGACGCGAGCGTCGCGATGAGGTGCGTGAGGCCGGCGATTCCGTTGCGCGGGGCGGTTGCGCAGGTCCGTCGCGCTAGGCGGTGGCGCTAGGCGGTGGCGCTAGGAACTTGCCAGCAGCGAAGGAGGGTCAGATGAACGTGGCGGAGCTTGAAGGGACGGCGCGGGCGCTCGTCGCGGAGAAGAAGGGGATCCTGGCGGCGGACGAGAGCCATGGCACCATTGCGAGGCGGTTCAAGAGCATCAATACCGCCGCCACGGAGGAGACGCGACGCGCCTGGCGCGAACTCCTCTTCACGACCGAGGGGATCGGCGAGTTCATCAGCGGGGTCATCCTCTTCGACGAAACGGCGCGGCAGAGCGCCTCCACGGGCCGGCGCCTCGTGGAGATCCTGCGGGACCAGGGGGTGATCCCGGGCATCAAGGTTGATAAGGGCGCCAAAGCACTCGCCGGCGGGCCCGGCGAGACCGTGACCGAGGGCCTGGACGGTCTGCGCGAGCGGCTGGAGGAGTACTACGAGCTGGGCGCGCGCTTCAGCAAATGGCGCGCCGTGATCACCATTGGCGAAGGGATCCCCACGGCGAACTGCATTGACACGAACGCGCACGCGCTGGCGCGCTACGCCGCGCTCTCGCAGGAAGCGGGGCTGGTGCCGATCGTGGAGCCGGAGGTGCTGATGGACGGCGACCACGACATCCAGCGCTGCCTGCAGGTGACCGCGGCGACCCAGCAGCGCGTCTTCCAGGCGCTGTTCGATCAGGGCGTCGTGTTGGAGGGGGCGTTGCTGAAGCCGAACATGGTGCTGTCCGGCAAGAATGCCGCCAACCGCGCCGGTGCGGAGGCGGTGGCGGAGGCGACGATCGGCTGCTTCCGCCGGACGGTCCCGGCGGCGATCCCGGGCGTCGTCTTCCTCTCGGGAGGGCAGAGCGACGAGGAGGCGACGCTCAACTTGAATGCCATCAACAAGCTGGCTGCACAGTCTCCTCAGGCGGCTCCCTGGCAGCTCAGCTTTTCCTACGGGCGCGGCCTCCAAGCGACGCCGCTCAAGGTATGGGGCGGCGACGCGGGCAACCTGGAGCAGGCGCAAGCGGCGTTCGCCCATCGCGCCCAGGTCACCAGCGCCGCGCGACAAGGGGTCTACAGTCCGGAGATGGAGAAGGAGCCGGCACGCGTCTAGGAGTCGCCGGGGGCGGGACGCGGGCCCGGAAGGCAGGCGCTCGCGGTCGGGCCGGCGACGTCGGTCGGGCTCGTTGGGCTAGCTGCGTGGGAACGAATCGCCGCCGCCTGGACAGCAGTCGTCTGTGCCGCAGCCGTCTGTGCAGCAGCCGGCAGTGGCGACCGCAGCGCCTGACGGCGCCGTGAGGGGCGGCAATGACTGACGGCGAGCCGGCCGCCGGGCGGAGGCAGCGGCTCCTTATCGCCAGCGGGAATCCCGGCAAGATCCGCGAGTTCGCGCAGATCCTGGACTCCGACGTCTGGGAGGTGGTGGCGCCGGCGGAGGCGGGCGTTTCCGCCCTCGTCGTGCCTGAGGACGCATTGACCTACCGGGAGAACGCGGCCAGGAAAGCGCGCGCCTACGCCAATGCCAGCGGGATGGCGGTGCTCGCGGACGACTCGGGGCTGGAGGTCGATGCATTGGGCGGAGCGCCGGGGATTCGGAGCGCGCGCTATGCTGAAGGAGAGTCGGACGGCTCCGTCTCCGGGGATGAGGCGAATCGCGCGAAGCTGCTGCGGGATCTGGCCGGCGTGCCGGCAGCGCAGCGCAGCGCGCGCTTCCGCGCCGTGGTGGCGCTCTCATTCCCCTACGGACCGGATGTGTGGTACGGCGAGGGCACGGTGGAGGGTCGGATAGCGCAGGACGAGCGCGGGAGCAACGGCTTCGGCTACGACCCGCTCTTTGAACTGCCCGACGGACGGCGGATGGCGGAACTCTCGCCGCTGGAGAAGAGCCGGATCAGCCATCGCGCCCGTGCACTGCAGGACGCCGGCTGGGCGCTGGCCGCGGTGCTGAAGGCGCTGGCGCGGTCAAGCGGGGATCGAGAGGAGGAAGGGCGTGGCGGCTGAAGAGGCGGCGCTGCGGGACCGCTTGGGGCGGCCCCTGCGCGACCTGCGCATCTCCGTAACGGATCGCTGCAACTTCCGCTGTCGCTACTGCATGCCGCGGGAGGTGTTTGGGCCCGCGTACCAGTTCCTCCCCCGAGGGGAGATCCTGACCTTCGAAGAGATCGCGCGGCTGGTCCGCCTCTGCGCCCGCTTCGGCCTGCGCAAGGTGCGCCTCACCGGCGGAGAGCCGTTGCTCCGCAATGAACTGCCCACGCTGGTGGCGATGCTGCGCACGCTGCCGGATTTGGAGATCGCGCTGACCACGAACGGATCCCTGCTGGACACGCAGGCGCAGCCGCTCGCCGAGGCGGGGCTCGACCGGGTAACGGTGAGCCTGGACACGCTGGACGACGCCGTCTTCCGCCAGATGAACGACGCCGACTTCCCCGTCAGCCGGGTCCTTGACGGCATTGCGGCGGCGGCGCGAGCGGGGCTCTCGCCGGTCAAGATCAACGCGGTGGTGCGCCGCGGCATCAACGATCACACGGTGGTGGAGCTGGCGCGCCGGTTCCGGGGCAGCGGCCACGTGGTCCGTTTCATTGAATACATGGACGTGGGCGCCAGCAACGGCTGGAAGCTGGACGAGGTAGTGCCCGGCCGCGAGATCGTTGACTTGATCGACGCGGCGATGCCGCTCGAGCCCGTTGAGGCAGCCTATCGCGGTGAGGTCGCGCAGCGCTGGCGCTACGCCGACGGCAGCGGCGAGATCGGCGTGATCACCTCGGTCACACAGCCGTTCTGCGGCGACTGTACCCGCGCGCGTCTATCGGCGGAGGGCAAGCTCTACACCTGCCTCTTCGCGCAAGACGGCGCCGATCTGCGCGCGCCGCTGCGCGACGGCCGCGATGACGACGCCATTGCGGCCACCCTGCGCTCGATCTGGGCCGTGCGGGACGACCGCTACTCCGAGATCCGTTCTGAAGAGACGGCCGCTCTGCCCAAGATCGAGATGTCGTACATCGGGGGCTGAGGTGAGCGCGCCGGCCGAGCGCCGCGACGACGACCGTCCGGCTAGCCGGCCGCCCCCCGCGCTGACGCACGTGGATGCGAGCGGGCGCGCCCGCATGGTGGACGTGGGCGGCAAACCGACGAGCGATCGCGTCGCCATTGCGGAGGGGCGCGTGCTCACGCAGGCGGAAACGCTGCGCTTAATCCGCAACAACGCCCTGGGCAAAGGGGACGTGCTGGCCGCCGCGGAGATCGCTGGGGTGATGGCGGCCAAGCGCACGTCTGACCTGATCCCGTTGTGCCATCCGCTGGCGCTGACGCACGTGGACGTAGAGTTGGGCCTGCGCGATGACGCGCCGGACGGATTTGGGGGCGCGGTGACGATTCGCGCCACGGTGCGCTGCAGCGGCCAAACCGGAGTGGAGATGGAGGCGCTGACGGCGGTGAGCGTTGCCGCCTTGACCGTCTACGACATGGCCAAGGCCGTGGACCGCGGCATGCGCATCAGCGACGTGCGGCTGCGCCACAAGAGCGGCGGACGGTCCGGCGCCATCGATCTGCCCTAATGACGGGGCTGCCCTGATCACGGAAGCGGCGCGCCCCGGCCTCGCGGCTGCACCGCGCTGCTCGGCCCGCCCACCGGCGCGAGAGGAGGGCGTGCCGCGGCCGCCGATCAGTTGGCGGCGCCCGCCACGAGCGCTTGAAACTCCCGGTCGTTTTGCAGGGAGGCGAAGCGGTCGTCGGTGGCGGCGGCGACGGCGTAGCGACCGTTGAGAGCAACGGCCTGTCGCAGCGCGCTCAGCGCGTCTTGGCTCCGGCCCAGGGCGGCGGCGGCGCTGGCGGCGCCGTAGTGGGCCCCAGGCTGGTTCGGGAGCAGTTCGGCGGCGCGCCAGAACGAGCCCAGCGCCTCTTCCGCGCGCTCCAGGTAGAGCTGGGCGAGACCGCGATTGGTGAAGGCGGCGCCGTCCTGCGGACGAAGCGCCAGGGCCTGGTCAAAGTCCTCTTCGGCGGCGGCGAAGTCGTGCTCGTAGAGGTGGAGCAGGCCCCGGTTCACGAAGGCGTCGGCATCGTCGGGGGCAAGTTCCAGGGCGCGGTCGTAGTCATGCTGCGCTTGCTCGCGGCGGGCCAGGCGGGCGTAGGCGTTGGCGCGGTTGTAGTACGAGGCGGCGGAATTCGGGTCCGCCTTCAGGGCCCGCGTATACTCCGCAACGGCCTGCTCGTACTCCCCCGCCGAGAAATAGGCGTTGCCCGCTTCCAGGAACTCCGCCGCAGTGCGGGCGGCGGCGACCGCCGCCCCGCCATCGTCGTGCGCGGCCCGGGCGAACGGCGGCGCTTTCCTCTCCAGCGCTGCGGGCGTCTCCAGCGCCGCCGTTGACGCGGGCATCGCGTCGGGCATCGCGTCAGGCATCGCGTCAGGCATCGCCAGGGGCTCCGTGGCCGCCCCTTCCTGCGCAAGGGCCGCCACGGGACCGCCCTGATCCGCTTCCGGCAGGGGTGGTGGCGCAGGGGCAGCGCGTTCGGGAGGTTGCGGCGCGGTGGCGAGACGCTGGGCCTCCTCACGGCGTCCTCGTTCGCTTGCCAGCGTTCGTTCTAGGTCGCGGATCCGATCGTCCGCCAGATCTTTTTGGAACTGATACTGCTGCTCCAGGGCGCGGAAGAGCCAGTAGCCCAACAGCCCAACGGTCATGAACTGCAGGAGCGGGAGGAGCGAACGCATGCTGCAGGCCTCCTTTCGAGAGGGTCAGGCGCCGTTGGGCGCCTCTTGCGATCCGGCGGCCCGTTCGCGCAGCAGCCGTGTGATCGCCCGCAGGCCGCCATAGGCGTAGAAGAGGCGGTCGCGGGAATTGAGGTGGAGGTCGACGAGCTGCTCGTCGCGGAGCGACACGGGATCGAGGCTGCCGAGGCCGGCGGCGGTTTCCGCATCCAGCCCGATCCGCAGCTCCTTCAGATCACCCTCCTCCGTGACCACCACGCAGCCCACGTCCGGAGCGTGCGCGGTGTCCGGCTCCACCTCCACGCCGAAGGTAAAGAAGGCGCCGGGGTAGGGCGGGAACGGGCGCAGTTGCCGCGATGCCTGCTTCAGCAGCACGAGCAGTTGCTCGGCCGCCCGATCGAGGATCTGCTCGGCGTCACGAAGCCGCGCCTCCGGGTCCTGTCTCGACTCACGCATTCTTCGGCTGCCGCTCAAAATTATAGGTGCCGCGCCGGCCGGCGTCGTTGCGGCGGCCCTTGCGGAGGAAGGGGTGAGCCATCGTGTTCGCCGTTATGCCTCGTCCGCCGGGGACGGTCGATTAGCGCGGGGGCTCGATTGCACCGGCTTTCCGGCAGGGGCTAGGCTGAGGTATCTCCTGCACCGGCGAGCGCGAAGGAGGGGTACCCGGGTCATGGCGGCCAAGCCCTGGACCGCGCAGCTGCACATCGTCGCTGGGGAAGCGAGCGAGGAGGCGCCGGAGATCGCCTACGCGGAGCGGCTGGACAGCCGCGGGCTGCCCGCCCGCCTCTACATTGTGGCGGAGCCCGACCGCCCCGGCAGCGACCAGTTCATTGCCCAGTTGGTCGATCGCATCGGCGAGGACTTCAAGGCGCACGAAGGCTCCCTCACCGGCGTTCTGCAACGGTCGCTGCGGCAGTGGCACAACGAACTGCTGGATTGGAACCGCAGCAGCATTCCCCGCAATCAGGCCAGCTACGGTCTCTCTTGCCTGATCATGCGAGAGACGGATGCCTTCCTGGCCCAGATCGGGCCCAGCCTGGCCTACTACCGCCAAGGTGAACAGCTTCTGCGACGACGGCCGGCGACGGAGCGCGCGGCGACGGCGCTGGGAGGCGCGGAGATCGTCGCACCCGAATTCTCGCAGCTGGAAATCGGGCCCGGCGACTGGGCGTTACTGATTAACAGCGGCGCCGCCAGCGTGATCGGCGACGCGACCTTGGCCTCACTGCGGCAGCTGGAGGCAGAGGACGTGCTGCCCGCGCTCTATCCGCTGCTGCGACCGTTGCCGCGCGTGTCGGCGCTGGTTGTCGCCCCGGCCAGGGAAGAAGGGTCGCTGCGCGAGCCGGTGCCCATCGATCCCGCCACCGCGCGTGACCGTGACGCGCGTGACCGTGAGGCGGGGACGGGCAGGGAAGGGCATGCAGGGGCCGCGCCGCCGTCCCCGGCCGCCGCGGAGCCGGTCGCCGTCGACGAGGCCGCCGAGGCGGAGAGCGTTCCCGAGCGCACCCCCGTCTCCGAGGCGGTGGGGGCGTGGCTGGGCGGATTGGGCGATGCCGCAGGCCGCTTACTGCGACGCAGGCGCCGCCCCGACATCTGGAGCGAAGAGGCCGAGCCGCCCGCCTCCGCTGCTGCCGGCGCCACCCCGTCCGCGGAAGCGGCGCCGAGCGCCACTGTCCCGCCTGAAGAAGGGCCGCTGGAAGAGGAGCCCGGCAAGGCGGAGCCGTTGCCAGAAGAGCGCTTGCCGGAAGAGCCGGCGCCGGAAGAGGAGGAGTCCGCCGGGCCCGATGAGCCACCGCCAGCGCCACCGCCAGCGCCACCGTCGGCGCCCCCCTCGGCGTCCGCGGCCTCGCCGGAGCCCGGGGAGAGCGGGGACGACACCCCCCCGGCCGCACCCCAAGACGCGGGCGCGCCTGAGGGCGGGCAGCGTCAGGAGGCTGCAGGGGAAGCGGACGAAGGGTATGAGCGGATCGCTCTCAACTTCGCCCCGGCGAGCGCATCGGGGCCGGCGCGGGAGCCCGCACTGGCCGCCTGGCCCGGCAATCCCTTCGCGCCCCCACCTCCGCAAGTGCTGGAATCGTCGCTGGAGGTGGACGCGTCGCGAATGTCGCGGCCGCTGTTCAGCCTGCGGGCCTCGACCCCGCGCTTGCGGCTTCGGGCGCCGTCCTGGCCGCGCCCCGACGATGCGGGCGCGGAGGGCGAGCCGGGCTGGCGCCAACATTGGGGGGCGATCACGCTCGGCCTGGGCGCCATGCTGCTGGTCCTGGCGATCGTCGCGGCGGCGCTGTTGGTCCCGGACCTGCTGGAAGATTCGGAGCGCAGCCGCTTCGAGCAGCACTTGGAGGAGGCGCGACGGGCCGTGACGGCAGCCACCCTCACCAACGAGCCCGGCGCCAGCCGGGATGAGTTGACGGTCGCTGAGGCGGCAATCGTGCGCGCCTTGACGCTGCGCCCGCTGGAACCCGCCGCCCTCGCCTTACAGCAGGATGTGGCCGCGGCGTTGCGGCAGGCGAACGCCATCCTGGCGCCGGCGGAGCTGGCGCTGGTCCTGGACTTCGGCGAGCGCGCGGCGCAACCGCTGGCCCTGAGCGCGGTCCAGGTTGGTAGCGAGCATCTCTACGTCCTGGACGAGAGCGGCGGGCGCATCTTCGCGCTGGCGCTGGCGGGCGGCGAGCCCGGCGTCATCTTCCGGGCCGGTGAGCGCTACCCGCTCATCTTCGAGTTCAACGGCCCAGAGGCCGCCGCCCCGATCAGTATGGAATGGAGCGCTGAGGCCGGCGCCGGGGTGGAGGGGGCGAGCCTGACGATTTTGGACGCCAATCGGCGGCTCTACCGCTATACGCCCGCCACCGGGGTGGTGGCGCTGGATCTGCCCAACAGCGAAGTATTGGGCTCCGCGGACGCCGTGGCCGTACGCGATCGCAGCCTCTACGTGCTGGATCGGGCGGGGGGGATCGTGTGGCAGATCCCGGTTCTCAGCGACGGCGGCCTGGCGCCGGGGGCGCCAGCGATCCAGCGCACCGATCTGACGGCGGCGACCGCGCTGGTGGTTGACGAGGCGATCTTCGTGTCCGGATCAGACGGACGCATCCGACGGCTCAGTGAGAGCGGTGAGCAGGGCTTTCCCGTCCCCGAACTGGACCGGCCCCTGCTCGTGCCCGCCTCGCTGGCGGTGGGACAGACCAGCGGGCTGGTCTACGCGGTGGACCGGGGCAACAATCGCGTGGTCATCTTCACCACCAGGGGAGAGTTGGTGGCCCAGCTTCGCGCCGACCTCCTGATCGGGGTGCGCGCTGTGGTCCCGGATGAAGTGAACCGTCGGCTCTACTACGTCACCGAGGACGCGCTGCTGACGTCGGCGCTGCCGGAGGAGCTCCTGCGCTAGATCGCTCCTGCGCTAGATCGATCGCCGGCGCTGGTTCGCGTACCATCAGGGCGGGCGCTGCGCGCCCGCGGGGGTGGGGGATGCCCCGAACCAGGCCCTACACCGTCCTTGGTCTGGAGTCGTCCTGCGACGAGTACGCGGGCGCCGTGGTGGAGGACGGCCACCGCCTGCTCGCTTCCGTGGTGGCGTCGCAAGCGGCGCTGCACGCCCGCTACGGCGGCGTGGTGCCCGAGCTGGCGGGGCGCGAGCACCTGCGCAGCGTGGCGCCGGTGCTGGCCGAGACGCTGGCCCAGGCGCGGCGCGACTGGGACGAGATCGACGCCGTCGCGGTGACGCAGGGCCCGGGCTTGGGCGGTTCCTTGCTGGTCGGCATCAACGCGGCCAAGGCCGTCGCCTGGGCGCGGGGGCTGCCCTGCATTCCCGTGCACCATATTGAAGGGCACCTCTACGCCAACTGGCTGGATACGGCACTGGCGGCGCACGGCGGAGAGCCGCCCCTCTTCCCCGCCCTCTGCCTGGTTGTCAGCGGCGGACACACGGAGCTGTTGCTGATGCACGACCATGGCCGCTTCGAGCGCCTGGGCCAGACCGTGGACGACGCCGCCGGGGAAGCGTTCGACAAGGTCGCCCGGCTGCTGGGCTTGCCCTTTCCCGGCGGTCCCGCCATTGAGCAGGCGGCGCAGGGGGCCAACGGCGCAGGCGGCGAGCGGCTGCCCCGCGCCTGGCTGCCGGGCACGTACGATTTCTCCTTCAGCGGGCTCAAGACGGCGGTGCTCCGGCGTGTGCGCCAGGGATCAGCGCCGGACGTGCCGGTCCTGGCGCGGGAGTTCCAGGCGTCCGTGGTGGAGGTGCTCGCCACGAAGACGGCGTCGGCGTCGCAAGAGTTCGGCGCGCGGACCGTGATCGTGGGGGGGGGCGTCGCCGCTAACGGCGTCCTCCGCGAAGCGCTGCGTCAGCGCTGTCCGGTGCCCGTGCGCTGGCCGCCGCCGGCCCTCTGCACCGATAACGCGGCCATGATCGCCGCCGCCGCGTTTTACAAGCGCGATCAGGCCGACGCTTCCCTTCGCTTCGACCTCTTCAGCACCTCCGGCCCGGGCGTGTTCACGCCCGGCAGGAGCTGAGACGCCGGTATCGTTGACGGCTGCGCTCAGTGCGCCGCGGCGGCGGCATCCTCGCTGGGCGGGAGCGGCAGGTTGGGGCTGCCGATGGGGCCGCGCCGGCGGCTGGGCGCAAGGGCGGCTAAGGGACAGACCGCGCAGGCGCCGTTCCGGCAATAGAAGCGCTCCAGGTCCAGCAACGCCTGCGTCTCCCCGTTGCGCCAGCTACGGAGCCCGCCACGGCTGAGCCGCTGGCGCAGCGCCTCCGTTCGCCCGTAGCGGGCGCCGCCGAGCGCGAGCCAGCGCGCGGCCAGGCCCGGCTCGCCCCCACTCCGCGCCGCCGCCAGCGGATAGGCGACGTCCACGAGGAGCTGGCGCGCGCGCTCGACGCCGAGGAGGCCGGGGACGCGCAACCGTTGCAGAGCCCGCCCCTCAGGCAACGCCGCCAGCGCCGCCAGCCCGGCGGCGACTCCCCCTGCCAGCTGCAGGCGCCCGGCCAGGGTGGCCGCAGCAGCCAGCCTGCGGGCGGGATGGTTGGCGGGCCGCCCGCGCCTGCTCCCACTCCCGCCGGGCCCGCTCCCGCCGAGAAGGTACGCCGCCGCGGCCGAAAGCGGGCCCCGCTGCGCGCCCTGCCGCAACTGAACTCGGGCGCGCGCTGTCTTGGACTGAAATCGTGTTCGCGCGATGCGGAATAGGCGCGCCTCCACGACGCGCACGCCCGCGCGCTGCACCACGTCCGTGCAGGGCGGCGCCCAATCCGGAGCGGATGCGTCCGCGCCGTCTGCTGCCCCACCTGCGGCTTCCCGGAGTTCGGGGAGCGGCAGGCGGGCCACGGCGGCGGACAGGGGCCGGGCGCCATCCCCGCCCCCAGCTCGGGGCGGCCCGCCGCCGGCGCCGCCGAGCAGATGGAGCACGACCCCGTCATAGGCGGGGTCGCGGTCGTGACCGTGGCGCCACCAGTCTTGCTCTTGGCGATGGACCTCCACATCGCCGGCGAGCAGGGCCCGGCCGCCCTCGGGCGCCAAGATGGCGCCGCGGAAGTCCGGTCCAGGGCCACGGTTCCAACTGCCGGCGAAGATCACCCGCAGGCGATCCCCCGTCGTGGTGGTGATCCAGCGCGGCGGCCGGGCCGCCCAGCGGGCCTAAAGCGCCGCTTCCGTCTCCATCCGCGCCGCCCTCTCGGCCGGCAAGGTGCGCCGGCCCTAGCCGTTCGGCGGCAGCGGCCGCCTCCGATCCCCAGGGGGCTCCCCCTTGCGCTTGCTGCCCGTCTGCACGGCGGCGCCGACCTCCCTTCGCGGAGGTCTGGCTTCGTAGGGGAAACCGGACCCCTCCGCGATCCAGGTGAGCAGCCGCGCCGAAGGTCCCCGGGGCCGGTAGCGCCCTGTCTCCCATTCGGAAACGGTCTGCTGGCGGGCGTTCAGTTCGTCCGCGAAAGCACATTGCGTCAACTGGAGATGCCGTCGCAGCTCTCGCACTTGCTGGGCATCCCAGTCGTCGTCGCCGGCCCTACGGCCGCGGCTGCGGTAGGCCCCCCCGCTGCGGTCTGCCATGGCGCCAACATACACGGAAAAGTGTAGCGCCGGCAAGGGTCAGGCCTGCGGCTTTGGCGATGGGCTTTGGCGATGGGCTTTGGCGATGGGCTTTGGCATGGGCTTTGGCGAACGGGCGAACGACCAGGGCGAGGCCGGCCGCCCTCACGTCCACACGGGTGCGGCCGGCGCTATTGCAAGATTGGGCCGCCCTGGATACTATGCGCTCGGATCGGCAATTAGCACTCCCGACGATAGAGTGCTAATTGCCATCACGACGGCAGAACAAGGCAGTTTCAGGCAGCACAAGCTCAAGCACCAAGGACAGGGAAAATGGCGAAGAAGAACGGATCTGGAGTCAGGCTTGAACCGCTGGCGGACCGGGTGGTTATCCGTCCCGTGGAAGCGGAGCAGGTGCTGGCCAGCGGCATCCTCATTCCGGACACGGCCAAAGAGAAGCCGCAGCAGGGGGAGATCATTGCCGTGGGTCCCGGCAAACGGGATGACAAGGGTGCGCGCGTTCCCCTCGACGTGATGGTGGGCGATCGCATCCTCTACAAGAAGTACACGGGCCAAGAGATCAAGATCGACCGCGACGACCTGATCGTGCTCGAGGAGCGCGAGGTGCTGGCGAAGGTCGTCGGCTAACATCCGCATCGTCACCGCCGCGGAGCGTCCCCGTCAGACCGGCATCGGCCGGCCGCAGGGGCGGGTCGCTGCGGGGGCGGGGTCTAGGGCGGTGATTAGAAAGGGAGGCTGAGGGTGACGGCAAAAAGGCTGCTCTTCGATCTGAAGGCGCGGCGAGCCCTGAAAGAGGGCGTGGACGGCTTGGCCAACCCGGTCAAGGTGACGCTGGGCCCCCGGGGTCGCAACGTGGTTCTGGAGAAGAAGTTCGGGGCGCCGCTGATCATCAATGACGGCGTCACGATTGCGCGGGACATTGAACTGGAAGAGCCGTTCCAGAACCTGGGAGCGCAGCTGGCCAAGGAGGTCTGCACGCGCACCAACGACGTCGCCGGCGACGGCACGACCACGGCGGCGGTGCTGGCCCAGGCGATCGTGCGCGAGGGGATGCGGAACATCGCCGCGGGCGCGGACCCCATGAGCCTCAAGCGCGGCCTCGACCGCGGCGCCGACGTCCTCATCAAGGAGCTGCGCAGCTCGGCGCGCCCCGTGGCGTCCAAGGGCGAGATCGCCGCGGTCGCCTCCATCAGCTCCGAGGACGCCGAGGTGGGCAACCTCATCGCCGACGTCATGGAGAAGGTGGGCAAGGACGGCGTCATCACGGTGGAGGAGGGCAAAGGCCTGCGCATGGAGACGGAGTACACGGACGGCATGCAGCTGGACCGTGGCTACGTCTCGCCCTACTTCGTCAGCAATCCGGAGCGCATGGAAGCCGTGATTGAGGACGCCTACATCCTCATCACCGACAGCAAGATCTCCTCCGTCCAGGACATTGTGCCGCTGATGGAAAAGCTGATGGCGGTGAGCAAGAACTTGGTCATCATTGCCGACGACGTCGACGGGGAAGCCTTGGCGACGCTGGTGGTGAACAAGCTGCGCGGCACCATCAACGCGCTGGCGCTGAAAGCCCCGGGCTTCGGTGACCGGCGCAAGGCCATGCTGGAGGACATTGCCGTGCTCACGGGCGGCACCTTGATCACCGAGGAGATGGGGCGCACCCTGGAGGACGCGCAAGTGGCCGACCTGGGCCGCGCCCGCCGCATTGTCGCCACTAAGGACGACACGACGATCGTTGAAGGCAGCGGCGCCAGCGAGGCGATTCAGAACCGCATCAAAGAGATCAAGGCGCAGATCGACGCCACCACCTCCGACTTCGACCGCGAGAAGCTGCAAGAGCGGCAGGCCAAGCTGTCCGGTGGCGTTGCCGTGATCCAGATGGGCGCGCCCACGGAGGTGGAGCTGAAAGCGCGGAAGGCGAAGCTGGAGGACGCCCTCAGTGCGACCCGTGCGGCCGTGGAAGAGGGGATCGTCGCCGGTGGCGGTGTGGCCCTCCTTCGCAGCGGCGAGACGCTGAGCGCGCTGGAAGCGGAAAGCGAGGGCGACGAGCGCACGGCGATCCACCTCCTGCGGGAGGCGTTGGAGGCGCCGCTGCGGCAGATCGCAGCCAACGCGGGACAGGAAGGGTCGGTCGTGATCGAAGCGGTCCGTCGCAACAAGAGTGCAAGCTTCGGCTACGACGCGCTCGAAGACACGTACGGCGACCTCTTCCGCAAGGGCATTGTGGACCCGGTCAAGGTGGTGCGTTCGGCCTTGGAGAACGCGGTCTCCATTGGCGGCATGGTCTTGACCACCGACTCACTGGTGACCGAGATCCCGGAGCCGCCGTCGGCCGCCGCCATGCCGGAACCGCCCATGGACTACTAGGCCGGGACGGCGCCTGTTACTCCCATGCACCGGGGGCCGTGGAGGCCCCCGGTTTCGTGCGGCCGGTGCGCGCTCGCGGCGGCGGCCACCCGCACTGAGTTCCGGGGCGGGCGCGGAAGGGGTGCGGCCGCTAGTGGCGCACTGCCACTAGTGGCGCACTGCCGCTGAGGGCGGCGCCAGCGCCCCCGCTCCCCGCAGCTACTCCTAGCCGGGCTCCGCCACGTAGCCGGCGGCGAGCTCCTCCAGCTCCGGCTCCGCTTCCACAGCGGCGGCAACGGGCTCCGCTGCCGGCTCCTCCAGGGGGCCGAAGCCGAGCTCACGCAGCAGCTCGTCGGTGATCCCTTCCATGGTCTCTTCGCTGACGAGCTGCTCGGGGCGACCCTCCTCGGCCGGGATCAGCTCGGGCTCCGGCAACGGCGGCAGCTCCACCTTGGCGCGGGCGGGGATGAGCTTGCCGATGATCACGTTCTCCTTGAGCCCGACGAGCGGGTCGACCGAGCCGGTCACGGCCGCTTCCGTCAAGACCCGCGTGGTCTCCTGGAACGACGCCGCCGCGAGCCAGGAGGATTGGGACAGCGACGCCTTGGTCACGCCCAGCAGGACGGGTTGCGCGCTGGCGGGCTGGCGGCCCTCCTCCAGCAAGCGGCGGTTGAGCTGCTCATACTGGAAGCGGTCCAGGAACTCCCCGGCCAGGAGGTCGGAGTCGCCGGGCGTCTCAATCAGCACCTTGCGCAGCATCTGCCGCACGATCACCTCAATGTGCTTGTCATTGATGTTGACGCCCTGGGCGCGGTAGACCTGCTGCACTTCGTTGTTCATGTAGCGGTGGACGGCGTCCACCCCCAGGATTCGCAGGAGGTCCTGCGGATTCACGGAGCCCTCCGTGACCTGCTCGCCCGCCTGGACCTGCTGAGCGTCCACTACGCGCAGGCGCGCGGCCGCGGGGATGGCGTACTCGCGAACGTCCTGGTGCTCGTAGAGGACGGAGAGCGTCCGGGCCCGGGGCTTGCGCTCCACGCGGCCACCGACCCGGGCCAGCATCTGGCCGGCCTTCTCGGCCTTCTTGGTGAGCTTCTTGGCCGTCGCGGCCTTCTTGCCGGCCTTCTTCGCCGCCCCGGCCTTCGTGTCGCTCTCGCCGTCGGCCGGACGCAGGTGCGCCAGGAGCGCCCCTTCTTCCACCAGCTGACCGTTCTTGACGGCGATGCGAGCGCCACTGGGCAGTTCGTACTCGTCACGAAACGTCTCTGTGGCGGTGATGCGCACCTTCCGCAGTTCGCCCTCGCGGAGGATCGAGACCTGCCCGTCGATCTCGGCAATGACCGCTTGCCCCTTGGGCGCGCGCGCCTCGAACAGCTCCTCCACGCGCGGCAGCCCGCTGGTGATGTCAATGCCACCGGCGACGCCGCCGGTATGGAACGTGCGCATGGTCAGCTGCGTGCCGGGCTCGCCGATGCTCTGCGCGGCGATGATCCCGACCGCCTCGCCCATGCCTACGACCCGGCCCGTGGCCAGGCTGCGCCCGTAGCACTTCTGGCAGAGCCCGTTGGTCGTGCCGCAGACCATGGGGGAGCGCACCCGGAAGCGGGTGACGCCCTGGGCGAGCAACGTGTCCACCGTCTCCTCGTCCAGCATGGTGTCCAGCTCGGCCAGGACCTCGCCGGTCTTGGGATGGGTCACCGGCGCCGCCAAGAAGCGGCCCGTCACGCGCTCTCGCAGGGGCTCCAGCAGCCCCAACTCTTTGGGCTCGTCCTCAAAGAGCAGCCCGGCCGGGGAGGCCTCGTCCTGGGCGCAGTCTTCCGCGCGGATGATCACGTCCTGCGCCACGTCAATGAGCCGACGCGTGAGGTAGCCGCTGTCGGCCGTGCGCAGCGCCGTATCCGCCAAGCCCTTGCGGGCGCCGTGGGTGGAGATGAAGTACTCCAGCACCGACAGCCCTTCGCGGAAGGACGAGCGGATGGGCAGCTCAATGATCCGGCCGGTGGGGTCGGACATCAGCCCGCGCATGCCGGCCATCTGGCGGAGCTGGGAGATGTTGCCCTTGGCCCCGCTGGAGACCATGAGGTTGATGGAGCCGTATTCATCCAGCCGCTGTGAGATGGCTTCGGTGACGGCCTCGGTGGCTTCCGTCCAGACCTTGACGGTTTGGTCGTAGCGCTCCGATTCCGTCATGAGGCCCATCTGGAACTGGTCGCGAATCTCCGACACCGCCGCTTCGGCCTTCTCCAGCAGCTCTCGCTTCTCCTCGGGGATGCGCAACTCGTCCACGGCGATCGTGACGCCAGAGCGCGTGCTGAATTTGAAGCCGAGGTCCTTGATCTGGTCAGCCATCTGCGCCGTGGCCTCGGCGCCGAGCCGCGTATAGGCCTCCGAGACCAGATCCTTCAGCGCCTTCTTGTCCATGAGCTGGTTCTGGAAGGGCAGCTCCGCGGGCACCACGCTGTCGAAGATGATGCGGCCCACGGTGGTCTCGATCCGCTCCGGGCCGATGCGCGGGTCGCGCACCGTGATCGGCACCTGCAGCGCCACCGCCTCCAGGTCGTGCGCCAAGCGCGCTTCTTCGAACGAGCCGTAGACGTTCTGCGGCCAGGGGCGGGTGGCGCTTGGTCGCTTGGCGCCGTTCCGCATCATGGTGAGGTAGTAACAGCCAATCACCATGTCCAGCGTGGGAGCAATGACCGGCTCGCCGGAGGAGGGCAGCAGCAGGTTCTTGGTGCTCAGCATGATCTGCCGCGCCTCCGCCACTGCTTCTCGGCTGAGGGGGACATGGACGGCCATCTGGTCGCCGTCGAAGTCGGCGTTGAAGGCGGCGCAGACCAGCGGGTGAATCTGAATGGCGCTGCCGTCCACCAGCACCGGTTCGAACGCCTGGATGCCCAAGCGGTGCAAGGTGGGGGCGCGGTTGAGCAGCACCGGGCGCTGCTTGACGACGTCCTCCAGGACGTCCCAGACCTCGGGCAGTGCCCGCTCCACGACCCGCTTGGCGCCCTTAATGTTGTGGGCGAGCGCGCGTGCGACGAGCTCATGCATGATGAACGGCTTAAACAGCTCCAGGGCCATCCGCTTGGGCAAGCCGCATTCGTGCAGCTTCAGCTCCGGCCCCACCACGATCACCGAGCGGCCGGCGTAGTCCACGCGCTTGCCCAGCAAGTTCTGGCGGAAGCGGCCCTGCTTGCCCTTGAGCATGTCGGAGAGGCTCTTGAGCTTGTGGTTGCCGCTGCCGGTCACGGCGCGCCCGCGGCGGCCGTTGTCGATCAGGGAATCCACGGCCTCCTGGAGCATCCGCTTCTCGTTGCGGTTGATGATCTCGGGCGCGCCCAACTCCAAGAGCCGCTTGAGGCGGTTGTTGCGGTTGATCACGCGCCGGTAGAGGTCATTCAGATCGGATGTGGCGAAGCGACCGCCGTCCAACTGGACCATGGGCCGCAGATCCGGCGGCAGAACGGGGAGTACGCGGAAGACCATCCACGCAGGCTTGTTGCCCGACTTGCGCAGCGCCTCCACCACGCGCAGGCGCTTCATGGCCTTCTTGCGTCGCTGGCCCGAGGTGGAGGCCACTTCAACCTGCAGCCGCTCGCTGAGGCCATCCAATTCCACTCGCTGGAGCAGGGAGAGGACCGCCTCCCCACCCATGCCGATCTGGACCACGCCGGGATAGCGCTCCTGCAGCTCCGCGCCGCGCTGCTCCGTGATCACGGCACCGCTGAAGTCCATGGCCTCGATCGGATCGACGAGCCCTTCGAGATCGGCGATGCGCTCGTCCAGCTCTTTCTGGGCCCGCCCCCGGATGCCTTCCAGCCGTTCGCGCAGCTGCTCTTCCTGGCTGGAGACATCCGCCACCGTCTGGCCTTCGTCGGACTCGGCCTGCGCGACGATCTTTGCCTCTTCCGCCGCGGTTTCCTTTTCCAACGCCTTGATCTTCTTCGCCAGGGCGGACTGCAGCTTCTTGAGCAGCTTGGCCGCGTTCACGGCTTCGCCGCGGACCACGATCATCTCGCCGTCCAGGTTGAAGTTGCGCCGAGCCTTGCGGCCGTCCGACTCCGTGAGCCCCGCCTCCAACTCGCCGGCTTTGGCGTTCAGCGCTTCGAGGCGCTGCTGGGCCTCTGCCTCATTTGCCGTCTTGCCGGCCTCCAGGACCTCCCGTATCGCCTGGAGACGAGCGTCCCGGACCTGTGCGAGCTGCTCCAGCGTTTGCGTGATCTCGCGCTCCACCTCTTCAACGGCGTCTTCCGCGTCAAGCTTGAGGTGCTCAACGGCCTTTTGTTTCTGCTCCGCGTTGACGCCGGTGATGACGTACTGCGAGAAGTAGAGCACGCGCTCGAGCGCGCGCGGCGAGATGTCCAGCAGCAGCGCCGCGCGGCTGGGCGTGCCCTTGACGAACCAGATATGGCTTACCGGGGCCGCGAGCTCAATGTGAGCCATGCGCTCGCGGCGCACCTTGCTGCGGGTGACCTCCACGCTGCACTTGTCGCAGATGATGCCCTTGTAGCGCACGCGCTTGTACTTGCCGCACATGCACTCGAAGTCTTTCTGCGGGCCGAAGATCTTCTCGCAGAAGAGCCCGTCCTTCTCCGGCTTGAGGGTGCGGTAGTTGATGGTCTCCGGCTTGAGCACCTCCCCATACGACCAGGAGCGGATCTGCTCTGGCGAAGCCAGTGAAATGCGGATGGCGTCGAAGTCGTTGACCTCAAGCACCGTTTCCGTCCCCCCTCTCGAAACCGGACAGGTTGACGCCCAGTTCGGGCACCTCCTTGGCGGAGGTCTCCTCAATAGCGACGCGCTCTTCCGCTCGGTTCAGCACCTCGACCGAAAGGCCGAGGCTCTGGAGCTCCTTGACGAGGACCTTAAAGGATTCGGGCACACCGGGCTCCAGCACCGTTTCGCCCTTGACAATCGCCTCGTAAGCCTTGACCCGTCCCACCACGTCGTCGCTCTTGACCGTCAACAGCTCCTGCAAGATGTGCGCCGCGCCGTACGCTTCCAGCGCCCAGACCTCCATCTCGCCGAAGCGCTGGCCGCCGAACTGCGCTTTGCCGCCCAGCGGCTGTTGCGTGATGAGCGAGTAGGGCCCCGTGGAGCGCGCGTGGATCTTGTCCTCCACCATGTGGCTGAGCTTCATCATGTAGATGTAGCCCACGGTGATGGGCTGATCGAAGCGGTCCCCGTTGCGGCCGTCATACAGCCACTGCTTGCCGAAGATCGGAGGCGAGCCGAGGCCCTCCTGGAACGCCTTCTCGACGCGGCTCAGAAGCTTTTCCATGCTGAGAGCGCGCACACGCTTTTCGCCTACGGACTCCAGCCACAACACCAGCGCGACCTGCGCCGCGACGCCTTGCAAGGACTCGTTGAAGACCGGTTCGGGGTCGTAGTCCCGCGACCGCAGCCAGGCATCCACGCGCTCTTGGTCGATCCCGGGCGCCAGCGCGGGCATGGGCGGGCCAGCATTGCTGTTGGTCGCGCCCGCGGCCCGCACCATCCAGGCGCGCGCCAAGGCGTCTTGAATGGCCTCCTCGGTGGCGCCGCTGAAGACGGGGCTGATGGCGCGAAAGCCCAGGGTATGGGCGGCCCACCCGAGCTGCGTCTCCAAGATCTGGCCCAAGTTCATGCGACTGGGCACGCCAATGGGGTTGAGAATGATGTCGACGGCAGTGCCATCCTCCAGGTAGGGCATATCTTCAGCGGCAAGGATGCGCGAGATCACGCCCTTGTTCCCATGGCGGCCGGCCATCTTATCGCCCTGCGTGAGCTTGCGGCGCTCGGCAATGGTGACCCGCACCATCTGCTCCACCCCGGCGGGCAGCTCGTCGTGGCTCTCGCGCCGGAACACGCGCACGTCCACCACGGTCCCGCGCACGCCGTGCGGTACCCGCAGGGAGGTGTCCTTAACCTCGCGTGCCTTCTCGCCAAAGATGGCGCGCAGCAACTTCTCTTCGGCGGTGAGTTCCGTCTCGCCCTTGGGCGTGATTTTTCCCACCAGGATGTCGCCGGGGCCCACCTCGGCGCCAATGCGGATGCAGCCGTTCTCATCCAGATCGTGGAGCGATTCATCGCCCACGTTGGGGATGTCGCGGGTGATCTCCTCCGGGCCGAGCTTGGTCTCGCGCGCCTCCGTCTCGTGCTTGGACATCTGAATGGAGGTGAACTTGTCGTCCCGCACGAGCGATTCGGAGACGACAACGGCGTCCTCAAAGTTATAGCCCTCCCACGCCATGAAGGCCACCAGGATGCTCTGCCCCAGGGCCAGCTCTCCCTGGTCCGTGGAGGAGGAGTCGGCCAGAGCCTGCCCCGCACGCACCTTCTCTCCCTTGGCCACAATGGGACGCTGGTTGATGCAGGTCCCTTGGTTGGAGCGCATGAACTTCAGCAGGCGGAACGTCTCTTCTGCGCCATCCTCATAGCGCACGGTGATCGCGTTGCCGGTGGCGCTCAGCACCTCGCCGGCGTCACGGGCAAAGATGACCTGACCGGAATCGTGGGCGGCCGGGCGCTCCATTCCCGTGCCCACCAGCGGGACCTCCGGGCGCAGCACGGGCACGGCCTGGCGCTGCATATTGGAGCCCATCAGGGCCCGGTTGGCGTCGTCATGCTCCAGGAACGGGATCAGCGACGTGGCCACCGAGACGATCTGCCGCGGCGAGATGTCAATGAAGTCCACCCCATCCGGCAGCGCCTCTTCGAACCGCTCGCCCATGCGCACTTCCACGCGCCCTTGCAGGAAGTTGCCCTGCTCATCCAGGGGCGTGTTGGCCTGCGCAATTACGTACTGGTCCTCTTCGTCCGCGGTGAGGTAGACCACCTCGTCCAGGACGAAGGGCTGGACGGGGACAGTCTCCAGGCCCGCGGCGCCGATCCGCGTCTGGATGGCGGGCGTGATGGGATCACCGGCGGCGCCGATCACGCCCCCACGTGGCCCTTCCAGGTTCTCCCCGAGCAACCGCCCGATCAGCTCGGGCGAGTCGGCGGGCAGCTCGCGGACGACGCGGCGGTAGGGCGTCTGGATGAAGCCGTACTCATTGAGCACGCCGTAGGTGGCCAGGCTGCCAATGAGGCCAATGTTCGGCCCTTCCGGCGTCTCAATGGGGCAGATCCGCCCGTAATGGCTGTGGTGCACGTCGCGCACGTCAAAGCCGGCACGGTCGCGGCTGAGCCCGCCGGGCCCCAAGGCGCTCAGTCGGCGCTTGTGCGTCAACTCCGCCAGGGGGTTGGTCTGGTCCATGAACTGGCTGAGCTGGCTGCCACCGAAGAACTCCTTCATGGCCGCCACCACCGGGCGGATGTTGATCAGAGCGCTGGGCGTGGCCTGGTCGGGATCGGTGATGGTCATGCGCTCACGGATCACGCGCTCCATCCGCAGCAGGCCCACGCGGAACTGATTCTGGATCAGCTCGCCCACGGCGCGGATGCGACGGTTGCCCAGGTGGTCAATATCGTCGCCCTTGCCATGGCCGTTGTTGATGCGGATCTGCTGTTGGACGATGGCGACCAGATCGGCCTGCCTCAGGGTGCTCTCCTCGGTCGAATCCTCCAGGAGATCCTGCAAGCGCTTGTTCAACTTGTGCCGGCCCACGCGCCCCAGGTCATAGCGGCGGGGATTGAAAAAGAGGCTCGCCAGCAGGCTTTGGGCGTTTTCCGCGGTGGGCGGGTCGCCGGGACGCAGGCGGCGGTAGACCTCCAGCAGCGCCCAGACCTTATTGCGCTCCTCGCCGTCAGCCAGCGCCGGTTCCCGCGCCATGGTCGCTTGGACGAACTGGTGCCGCTCGTTCGTGTCGACGGACGAGAGCAGGGCGCGGATGCGGTCATCGGTCCCCAACTCCGCGGCATCTTCGATCTCTGGCGCCTGATCCACAGCCCGTAGCAGTGTGGTCACCGGGATCTTGCGCTTGCGGTCCACTTTGACCGACAGCACATCGCGGGCGCTGCTCTCGAATTCGAGCCAGGCGCCGCGGTTGGGGATCAGTTTGGCGCCGCAGAGGTCGCGCCCGGTGTTGGCATCCACGGTGGTGCTGAAGTAGACGCCGGGGGAGCGGACGAGCTGGCTCACGACCACCCGCTCGGCGCCGTTGATGACGAAGGTGCCGGTGGCGGTCATGAGCGGGAAGTCGCCGAAGAAGAGCTCCTGCTCTTTGATCTCGCCGCTGTCCTTGACGACCAACTGGACCGTCACGCGAAGGGGGGCGGAGTAGGTCAGATCCCGCTGGCGACACTCGTGCTCGTTGTAAGGGGGATCGCCCAGAGCGTAGCCGCCGAAGATCAGCTCCATGCGCTTGCCGGTGAAGTCCTGAATGGGCGAGACCTCGTCGAAGAGCTGCTTGAGCCCCCGCTCTAAGAACCAGCGATAGGAATCCAGCTGGAGCTGAATCAGGTTCGGCAGCTCATGGACGTCGCGGACGGCCGAGTAGTCGCGCCGCCCTTCCGTCACCACGATGCGGTCCGAACCAGCTTCGTTGGACTTCGGCGATACGGTGGTCATAGGCAGTGTGCACTCCTCACGGCTCGGATCGCCCAGGATCGCGGTGGTCCCTCCAGGGAAGGACGGGCTCGGTCCAGCGCCCACGCGGCGGACTTCCGCCGGCGCGGATTCGGCGACGGCTCGCCGCCACAATGGCGCGCACGCACAGCGGTCTCCGATCCGCTCGGTCGGCGGAGCCTCGCGGCCGGCCCGCGCCGAGCCGGCGTTCGCCCGAAGGTAATCGAGAGGTCACCGCATCCCTGAACGCAGAGCAACGCTCTCCGCCGTGCCGGTCGAGAACCACTATCGAAGTTGCCAAGGAATGAGACGTTTGGGCATGCGCAGCCAGCGTCATCATAGGCAATGGGGGGTGGCCCGTCAAGGTAGTGTCCTAGTTTGAGGGTTCTCCCGACGACAGAACGGGGCGCCCGCGAAAGGCACTCTGTCAACGCGATGGCACATGGCCGGTGGACTCGCCGCGGAAGGCGGCCCAGGCGGCAATCATCCAAGAGGCTCGCGGGGGTGGGCAGTGAACTAGACTCCGCGCGCGCGGCGATGCCTCGCAGCGGAGAGCCAAGGGCACCGGTGCAACGGACTCCACGTCCGATCATCGGGTCGCATGATCGGGGGCGCAGATGTTGGGGCGTGGTACGAAATCGCGTGAGAATCTCCAGGCAGACTACGTGGCCGCGCTCATCGAGATGCTGAAGTCACAGGGCAAAGCAGACGAGCCGGACCTCCAGCTGATGGAGCGAATCGAGAGGATTCTCGAACTCACGGAGGAGTCGGCGGCGGAATAATTTTCACCGTTGACGTAACCGGATTCCACGACGCTATCTGGCCCGAGGCAAATTAGGACACTACCGCCCGTCAATCGCTGCCCCAGGGCTGCGGCTCCCTTCTGTCATGCCGGTTACTCTCGCCCGCGGCGCAGGCAGGGGTGGGGCCGGCGGCGAGCGCAGGCCGCCCGGCGCCAGCGGTCCTCCCTGCCGGCGTGGCCCCCCCGGACTTGCCGGGCGGGTGAGGTGGACCCGATACTCGGCCTGGACCCTCTGGGGCCCCGCCTCGGAACTGCTGAGGAGGCTCTCCCTGACTATCCACAGACCCGTCATCCTCTCCGGCAACGCCAACCAAGAGCTGGCGGCGGATATCTGCGACGCTCTGGGCCAATCGCTCGGCGAGGCCGAGGTCTTCGCGTTCTCCAACCAGAACATCTTCGTCCGCATCTGCGAGAACGTGCGCGAGCGCGACGTCTTCCTGGTGCAGCCGGGGGCGATGCCGGTGAACGACAACGTCATGGAGCTGCTCATCATGATCGACGCGGCCCGACGCGCCAGTGCGGGCCGCATCACCGCCGTGGTGCCCTATTTCCCCTACGGCCGCTCCGACAAGAAAGACCAGCCCCGCGTCCCCATTACGGCGCGGCTGATGGCCAATCTCATTGAGACCGCCGGCGCCGACCGGGTCCTGACGATCGACTTGCACGCGGGCCAGATCCAGGGCTTCTTCAATGTGCCCACCGATGAACTGACCGCCCTCAATCTGCTGGCGGAGCACTTCCGCGATCAGGAGTTCCGCGGCGTTGTGGTGGCGCCCGACTTGGGCAGCGCCAAGCGAGCGCGCAATCTGGCGGAGCGGCTCAATGTGCCGCTGGCCCTTTCCGAAAAGCGGCGGGTGTCGAACGATGACCAGGTCCAGACCCTTCATCTGATCGGTGAAGTGGCAGGCCACGACGCGCTCATCATTGACGACGAAGTGGACACGGCCGGCACGCTGGTGGAGGTGGCAACGCTGCTGAAGGAGCAGGGCGCCCATGATATCTACGCCGCGGCGACCCACGGAGTTCTCTCCGGCCGCGCCGTTGAGCGCATTGAAGAGAGCCCGCTGAAGCAGGTCATTGTCACCGACACGCTGCCGGCCCGGCGCTACGTCAACAGCGGCAAGATCGGCGTGGTCAGCGTCGCCCCACTGCTGGGTGAGGCGATCCAGCGCATCCACAGCGGCCAATCGGTCGGGGCGCTCTTTCAATAGGGGCAGATGGGGCGGCGACGGAGACGCCGGCAGGCGGGCGCCGCCGTCCAACCCTACCCGCCACCGGCGCTGCGCCGCTATTCTGTAAAGGAAGCAGGAAAGACATCGGGGCGATTTGGGCCCCGCGCGAACGTGGCATGGCACTGCTGTCCAAGGCGAAAAGAATCTTCGGCGACTCGAACGCGCGCGTGCTGAAGCGCTTGGAGCCTGTCGTCGCGGAGACGGGCGCCTGGGAGCCCTCCTTCACGGCCCTCAGCGACGCCCAGCTGCGGGCGAAGACGGACGAATTGTGCGGGCGCCTGGAAGACGGCGCCGATCTGGATGACATCCTCCCGGAGGCGTACGCGCTGGTGCGGGAGGCGGGCCGGCGTTGGCTCAGCATGCGCCACTACGACGTCCAGCTCGTTGGCGGGGCGGTGCTGCACCAGGGGAAGATCACTGAGATGCGCACCGGCGAGGGCAAGACCCTGGTGGCCACGCTGCCGCTCTACCTCAACGCCTTGGAGGGCGACGGCGCCCACCTGGTGACGGTGAATGACTACCTGGCCAAGCGAGATGCCCGCTGGATGGGCCCCATCTACCACGGGCTGGGGCTCGACGTGGGCGTGCTCCAGCATCAAGCCTCCTTCCTCTACGACCCGGATTACGACCCCACCGAGGCGGAGGACGGTGAGGAGATTGACGATGAAGAGCGGCAGCGACGCGCCGCCCTGGGCGATCTGCGCCACCTCCGTCCCTGCACGCGCCAAGAGGCCTACCGCGCCGACATCACCTACGGGACCAACAACGAATTCGGCTTCGACTACCTGCGCGACAACATGGTCACGGCGCAGGAGAGCAAGGTGCAACGCCCCGTGGCCTACGCCATTGTTGATGAGGTGGACAACATCCTCATTGACGAGGCGCGCACGCCGCTGATCATCAGCGGGCAGGCGGAGGAGCCGCCGGACACCTACCGCACCTTCGCGCAACTCGTCACCGCCTTGCAGGAAGGCAGGGACTTCACCGGGGAGGACAAATCGCGCTCCGTCTCGCTGACCGAGCCCGGGATCGAGAAGGTGGAGCGCGCGTTAGGCGTGGACAACATCTTTGAGGGCGAGAATGCGCGGCTGACGCGCTTCCTGGAATCGGCCCTCAAGGCGCAGTTCATGTACCACCGCGACCATGACTACGTGGTCCGCAACGGCCAAGTGATCATTGTGGACGAGTTCACCGGCCGCCTGATGGAGGGCCGGCGCTACTCCGAGGGGCTGCACCAAGCGATCGAGGCCAAAGAGGGGGTCAAGATCGAGCGCGAGACGGTCACCCTCGCGACCATCACCTACCAGAACTATTTCCGCATGTACCGCAAGCTGGCGGGCATGACCGGCACGGCCGCCACCGAGGCCGAAGAGCTGCACAAGATCTATTCGCTGGAAGTCGTGGCGATCCCCACCGACCGGCCCATGATCCGCAAGGACCACGCGGACGTGATCTTCCGCACGGAGGCGGCCAAGTTTGGCGCCGTGGCGGACGAGATCGCAGCGGCGCACGAGCGCGGGCAACCGGTGCTGGCGGGCACAGCCTCGGTGGAGGCGTCGGAGCGGCTCTCCGCCAACTTGCGCCGGCGCGGGATCGCGCACGAGGTGCTCAACGCCAAGCAGCACGAGCGAGAGGCGCAGATCATCACCAAGGCCGGAGAGCGGGGCGCCGTGACCATTGCCACGAACATGGCCGGGCGCGGGACCGACATCCAGCTGGGCGAGGGGATCGCGGAGCAGGGCGGGCTCCTCGTCATCGGCACGGAGCGGCACGAGTCGCGCCGCATCGACAACCAGTTGCGGGGCCGCTCCGGTCGCCAGGGCGACCCCGGATCCAGCCGCTTCTACGTCTCCTTTGAGGACACCATCATGCGCCGCTTCACCCCGGACTGGCTGCCGGGCATGCTGGAGCGGCTGGGCCTGGACGACCAGCGGCCGCTGGAATCGGGCGTGGTGGGCAAGGCCCTGGAGCAGGCCCAGCAGAAGGTGGAGGGGCACCACTTCGACACGCGCAAACTTCTGGTGGACTACGACGACGTGATCAACCGCCAGCGCGAGGTCATGTACAGCGAGCGCGACAAGATCCTTGCCGGCGACGACGTCCACGCCATTGTGCAGACGATGATGGAGAGGGAGATCCGCGACGTCGTGAGCGCGTACGTTGGCGGCCGCTCCGAGATGGGGACGGACCTGGAGGGGCTGTGGGCGGAGATGGGCGGCATTGTGCCGTTGGAGCGCTTCGACAAGACGGCCGCGGAGGGATCGATCGACGGCCTCGCCGACGCCTTGATCGACCACGCGCTTGCCGTCTATGAGGAGAAGGAGGCCGATCTGGGGGCGGAGACGCTGCACGAAGTGGAGCGGCAGCTCTTCCTGCGGGTCACGGACCGGCTCTGGGTGCAGCACCTCACGGAGATGGATTCGTTCCGCCAGGGCGTGGGGCTGCAGGCCTACGGCCACACGGACCCGCTGGTCACGTACAAGCGCGAAGCGTTCGACATGTTCGACCAGCTCACCCTCACGATCCGGCGCGACATTGTGCAAGCGCTGCTGCATCTGCAGCGCCGGCCGGCGGGCGCCGGGCCCGCCGGCGAGGGCCGAGGGCGGTCGGCGCGCCCCACTCGGCCACCCGTCGCGGCCGGCGCCAAGACGTCCGCCGAGGCGCTGGGGGTGCGCCGGGTGCAAGAGAGCAGCGCCGCCGGGGCAAGCGTCGCCACCGCCACCCTGCCCAAGGTCGGCCGCAACGAGCGCTGTCCCTGCGGCTCCGGCAAGAAGTACAAGAAGTGTCACGGTGCCTCAGTCTGACGGCGTCCTCGTCAGTGAAGCGGCCGCGCCGGCGGCCCGCGCCGGTCGCGATGCGGCAACGCTGATCGCGGCCTTTCGTGATGACCTGCTCGCGGGCCGGGCCTGGTTCGAGGCGCTGCTGGACGTCGTCGCCGTCTGGGAGCTGCCCGTGGAGGTGGTGGACGGCCGGGAGTTCCGCTACCTCATCGGTGGCGAGGCGTTCGACTGGCTGCTGCTGGCGGAACGCATCTGCGACGCCGTGGAGCCGGGCGGCCTGCTCCCGGCGGACGAAGTGGAGGCGCTCCTGATGCATGAGCGGCTCCCGCGGCCCATGACGGAGGAGGCGTTGAAGCAACGGCTGGGGCCCAGCAAATACCGCGCCCACCTTAACTTCGTCTACGGTGTGCGGGTGGAGGAAGCGCTGCAGCTCAGCGTGGAAGAGCGGGTGCACAAGGATCGCGGCAGCACGATGCTGTCGCACGACACGCGTAGCGACGGCGACGTCTT
Organism: Dehalococcoidia bacterium; assembly: GCA_963662615.2. Classification (GTDB taxonomy): domain Bacteria; phylum Chloroflexota; class Dehalococcoidia; order Bin125; family Bin125. The sequence continues at coordinate 543,426 of CAXXSR010000002.1, read as the reverse complement.
CACCCGCATCTATGGCGCCAGCCGCTGGGAACTGCTGGATCAGTTCCGCGCCTCCCAAGAGCGTCCCCGCACGGACCGCATCAGCCTGACGGAACTGCGGGAGTTCACCTACTGGCTGTTCAAACACCGGGTCAACGTGCAGGACCCCGCCCGCGTCGCCAGTGACACGCGCCGAGGTCTCCTGACACTCCATCGGCTGGAAGCGCTGGCAGGGCGACGGCGCCCCCCCGCGGCGACGCCGCCACTGGAGGAAGCGGACGCTGTCATTGACATCGTCGCGGGCGCCGTGAGCTGACTTGCGCGCCTGCGGCATAGGGGCAGAGAGAGCCGCTCCGCTCCAGGCCGCAGGCCAGCGTTCGCCGGCGTGCGTGTGGGTATGCCCGAAGTCATGACAGCGCGCACAGATCCGGAGGGCGGAAGGAGCCGGCGGCAGCCGCCGTCCGCCCTCCCCAAGACGTACGACCCCGCGCAGGTGGAAGAACGCGTCTACGCGCTCTGGGAGCGGGGAGGCTACTTCCGGCCGCGCGCGGACGGCGCCAAGGAGAAGAGCCGGCGGCCCTTCACCATCATCATGCCGCCGCCCAACCTGACCGGGGAGCTGCACCTGGGCCACGCCCTGGTGGTCGCCCTGGAGGACGCCTTGACCCGCTGGCACCGGATGCTGGGAGACGACACCTTATGGCTGCCGGGGGTAGACCACGCGGCGATCGCGGTGAACGCGATCGTGGAACGGCAGCTGGCGGACGAAGGCCGGACGCGGCACGACGTGGGGCGAGAAGCATTTCTGGCGCGGGTGTGGGACTTCGTCAACCGATCGCGGTCGCGCATCGCGGAGCAGCACCGCCGGCTGGGCGCGTCGGCCGACTGGACGCGCGAGGCCTTCACCATGGACCCGGGCCCGCAGCGCGCCGTCCGCCAGACCTTCAAACGGCTGTACGACGACGGCCTCATCTATCGCGGCGAGCGGCTGATCAACTGGGACCCGGAGGGACAGACGGCGCTCTCCGACCTGGAGGTGGACTATCGCGAGGTGGCGGGCCACTTCTGGTACGTCCGCTATCCGCTGCTGGACGCTGAGGGAGGGCAGACGCAGGAGTTCGTGACCATCGCCACCACGCGGCCGGAGACGATCCCCGCGGACACGGCCGTGGCGGTCAACCCCGCGGACGAGCGTTACCGCTCCTTGATTGGGCGGCGCGTGCTGGTGCCCACGTCGGACCGGCCAGTGGCGGTGATCGCCGACGCAGCGGTGAGCATGAAGGCCGGCTCGGGGGCGCTGAAGGTGACGCCGGCACATGACCCCCTGGACTTCGAGATCGGGGAGCGCCACGGCCTGGAGATCCTCAACATCATGAACCCGGACGCCACGCTGAATGAGCGGGCCGGGGCGTACGCCGGGCTCGATCGATTCGAGGCGCGCGACCGCGTCGTGGCCGATCTGGAGGCCAAGGGGCTGATCGAGAAGGTGGAGCCGTACACGCACGCGGTGGGGCATTCGCAACGGTCGGGCGCCATCGTGGAGCCCATGATCTCGCTGCAGTGGTTCGTCAGCGCCAAGCCGCTGGCGCAGCCCGCCATTGCCGCCGTGCGGGACGGCCGCATCCGCTTCGTGCCGGACCGCTTCGCGCGCACCTACCTGCAGTGGATGGACAACATTCGAGATTGGTGCATCAGCCGTCAGATCTGGTGGGGGCACCGCATCCCCGTCTGGTACTGCGACGCCTGCGCCGGGCTGACGGTCGCCGTGCAGGATCCGACCGCCTGCGATCACTGCGGAGACGCGCACATCCGGCAGGACGAAGACACGCTCGACACCTGGTTCTCCTCCGGCCTCTGGCCGCACTCCACGCTGGGCTGGCCCGATGACAGCGACGACCTGCGGCGCTACTACCCCACGCAGGTCATGGAGACGGCCTACGACATCATCTTTTTCTGGGTCGCGCGGATGATCATGTTGTCCATGTACAACATGCGAGGCGTCCCGCCGTTCGAGACCGTCTACCTCCACGGCCTCGTCCGGGCCCAGGACGGCCACAAGATGTCGAAGTCGCTGGGAAACGTCATCGACCCCCTGAAGGTGATCGACCGCTACGGCACGGACGCACTCCGCTTCACGCTGGTGACCGGGCCGGCTCCCGGCAACGACATGCGGCTCACGGACGAGCGCCTGGAAGGCAGCCGCAACTTCGCCAACAAACTGTGGAACGGCGCCCGCTTCGTGCTGGGGGAGTTGGAAGCCGGGGAACGGGCGGCGGCGCCCGTAGACGTCCGTGCGCGGCCGCTTGAGGACCGCTGGATCCTCTCTCGACTGGCCCGGCTGACGCGCACGGTGCAGCAACTGCTGGACGACTTTCAGCTGGGCGAGGCGGGCCGGCAGATCCACGACTTCCTCTGGAGCGAGTTCTTTGACTGGTACGTAGAGGCAAGCAAGCCCCGCCTGCGACGCGGCGACCGCAGCCCGCTGCCCGTGCTGGTGTACGTTCTGGACCGCTCGCTGCGGCTGCTGCACCCGTTCATGCCCTTTGTGACGGAGGAGATCTGGCAGCGATTGCGACGGCACCTGCAGAACCCGCGGGCGCGGGCGCTGATCGCCGCCAGCTATCCCAGCAAGCGCAACGTCCAGCCGGCATTGGACGATGAGGCGGAGCGTGCCTTCGCCGTCCTCCAAAACACGGTCCGGGCGATCCGGCAGGTCCGCGCCGAAAAGAAGGTGGAGCCGGGCCGCTGGGTCCCGGCCTATGTGATCGACAGGGGCGGCGACGGCTCCTTGGCAGAGCGCTCCACCGTGATTGAGGTTTTGGCGCGAGCGCGCCCCTTACACATCGTCAGCGCGCGGGAGGAGGCGCCGTCGGAGGGTGTGGTGGCGCAGGTGTTGGCGGGCGCGGAGGTCGTGCTGCCCCTCGGTGGCCTCGTGGATGCCGAACAGGAGCGGGCCCGCTTGCAGAAGGAGGTCAATGACGCCCAGGGCTACCTGCAACGGGTGGAGGCGAAACTGGGCAATGACCAGTTCCGGCGCAAGGCGCCCGCCGACGTGGTGGCCCGGGAAGAGCGCCGCCGGGACGAAATCGCCGGCCGGCTGGCGGGGCTGCGCGAGCGTATGGCGGACCTGCCCTAGGGGGCTCACCCGCAAGGCCGCGATTTGCCGCGATCGTGCCCCGGCAGCATCCGCGGCCGCCGCGGCGCTTTGCGACCGGGAAGCGGCCGCTGACCCTCTTCGTTGACACTCATTTTCGCCGGCCATACGATCGACCTGCGCACGAGCGCACAATCGGTGTGCCCGTCCCGAGGGCGCCCGGAGCTGGTCGGCAGAGGGTCGCGGCAGCTCCGACCGGGATGGCCCCCACCCTCACGGAGTCACAGCGGTCACGAAGGGAACGTGCGTGTCCCAGCTCCTTGAGAACTATGGTGCCGTCCTGCTGGCGCTGCCCGTGGGCGCCTTCCTGGTCCTGTCGGCACTCATGGCCACACAGCTCCTCGCCCCGCGTCGCAAGAGTCTGCTCAAGGGGCAGGTCTACGAGTGCGGGATGCTGCCCATTGGGCGCAACTGGGCGCAGGTCCACGTGCGCTACTACATCTTCGCGATCCTCTTTTTGGTTTTTGATGTAGAGATCGTGTTTCTCTTCCCTTGGGGGGTCTCCCTCTTGGGCTTGCAGGACGGCGGCGGGTTCGACAAGGTCATCCTCTGGCAGATGGTGCTGTTCATCTTCACCCTGCTCTTCGGACTCGCTTATGCCTGGCGGAAAGGCGTGCTGGAATGGCGGAGCGACAAGGTGACCAGGTAGCGCCGGCGATCATCTCGCCGGAAGAGTTGCGCCTGCGCCCGTATGACACCGGTCCGCCCACCGTCCCCTACAAGGCGGTGCTGCCGGGCGTGCTGCAGGTGCCCGCTGACGCCATCATCGCCGCGGCGCGCAAGTCGTCCTTGTGGCCCATGACCTTTGGGCTGGCTTGCTGCGCCATTGAGATGATCGCCACCTATATGCCCAACCACGACTTCGACCGCTTCGGGATCGTGCCCTGGGCGTCGCCCCGGCAGAGCGACGTCATGATCGTCGCCGGGACGGTGACCAAGAAGATGGCGCCGGCGGTGAAGCTGCTGTACGAACAGATGCCCCACCCCAAGTGGGCCATCGCCATGGGCGCCTGCGCCACCAACGGCGGCCCCTACACCCAGTACGACCGCGTGCTCCAGGGGGCCGACAAGATCATCCCCATTGACGTCTACGTGCCCGGCTGCCCGCCGCGCCCCGAAGCCCTGATAGACGGATTCCTGGCCCTGCAGGACAAGATCATGGAAGACCGGGCGCGCGGCGCATGACGACGGGAGCCGAATCAACGCCGAAGCCGGCGCCACGGGCGCGCCCCGCCGGCAAAGGAGCCAAGGAGCGGGTGAGGACTCCGCCACTGCCGGGGAGCATGGCGGACCTGTACCGCGAGGTGCTGCCGGCGCTGGACTTTGAGGCCGAGCAGACGAAGTGGGACGTGGCCCTCACCGTGGCCCCGCAACGCCTGCATAGCGTCCTGGCGACGAGCCAGCGCGACGAGCGCTTGGCCATGGACCTCCTGCGCAACCTCACGGCGGTGGATTGGGAGGAGGAGGGGCTGGAAGTCGTCTATCACCTCCTCTCCACGCGTCACCATCACAGCGTGGCCATCAAGACCAGAGTGCCGTCGGAGAGCCCCTCGCTGCCCACGGTTACGGACATCTGGCGCGGGGCCGAATGGGCGGAGCGTGAGGCGCGCGAGATGTTCGGGATTGAGTTCGCGGGGCATCCGGACCCGCGCAATCTGCTCCTGGATGAAGACATTGATATCCACCCCCTGCGCAAGAGCCATCCGCTCGCCGCCATTGAGATCCCCCAGGGGGTCGACGTGGAGTTTTTCCGGCGCGAGCACCCGGCGGAGGAAGCGGCCGCCGCGGCGCCAGCGGAGGAGGCGGCGCCGGCCGACGACGAACGGGCAAGCCGCATCGCCGCCGTCAAGAAGCTCGCAACGGGCGCGGCTGCCGGCGGTGCGGGGGAGCGCAAGCCGGACACGGAGCTGACGCCGGAGGAGCTGGCGGCCAAGAAAGCGGCGCAGACCGAGCGTGTCAAGCGGGCCCGCGAGCTGGCGGCAGCCAGCCGGGCCGCCAAGCGCGCCAGCGGAGAGCCGCCCGCTGCCGCCAAGCCCGCTCAGCCATCGCCGAGCGTCGAGCCGGCAGCGGCCCCGGCAGCGGGCGCCCCCGCAGCAGAGGCCCCCGCGCCCGCCGCGACGGCGAGTGCGCCCGCGACGCCACAGGCGCCGGCGGCCGCCCCCACCGAGGAGGAACCCGCCGCCGAGGCCGCCCCCGCGGAGCCTGCTCCCTCGGAGACTACGCCCTTGGAGACTGCGCCCATCAAGCCGAGCGCGGACGAGCGCGTGCGGCGCGCCCGCGAGCTGGCGGCAGCCCGTCGGGCCGAGCTCAAGAGGGAAGGCGGCTAAGGACACTCCATGCGTGAACTGGTGAGCCAGCCGATCGTGGTCGAAGAGGACTTCGAGACGGTCGATATGAACATCAACATGGGGCCCCAGCACCCCTCTACCCACGGCGTCTTTCGCATGGTCCTGACGGTGGACGGCGAGCAGATCAAGGACGTTACGGCGTACATCGGCTACATGCACCGCGGCGGGGAGAAACTGTCCGAGAACGTGGACTATCGGGGCGGGCTGGGCTACCAGGACCGGACCGATTACCTGGCCGCGTTCAACACCGAGTGGGTGTACGCCAACGCCGTGGAGCGCTTGGCGGGAATCGAGATCCCGGAGCGGGCCGAGTACATCCGGCTGATTCTGGCGGAGTTCAACCGGATCCTGTCGCATTACATGTTCATGGGCGCCTTCGGCACGGACGTGGGCATCTTCGGCACGGCGTTTTGCTGGTCGTTCAAGGAGCGCGAGCGGATCCAGGACTTCTTCGAGGCCATCTGCGGCGACCGCATGATGTACAACTACTTCCACGTGGGCGGGCTGGGCTGGCAGCCGCACGAGACGTTCATGGAGGACGCGCGCTGGCTGCTCGACGTCACGACGAACGGCATCCAAGACATCGATTCGCTGATGACCGAGAACGAAATAATGATCCTGCGCTGCCGCGACGTGGGCAACCTGTCGGCGGAGGAAGCGCTTGATTTCGGGGTGACGGGGCCCATGCTGCGGGCCAGCGGTGTGCCGCTGGACCTCCGTGCCGACGAGCCGTACTCGATTTACGACCGCTTCGACTGGGAGATCCCCTTGGGCGACCACGGGGACGTCTATGACCGCTACCTGGTTCGCCTGGAAGAGATGCGGCAGTCCGTCAACATCATCCGCCAAGCCTTGGACCAGATGCCGACCAGCGGGTCCGTGCGGGCGACGCTCCCGCGCGTGCTGCGGCCGGAGCCAGGCGAGATCTATCAGCGGCAAGAGGGGCCGCGGGGCGAATACGGGATCTACATGGTTTCTGACGGCACGGACAAACCCTGGCGCATGAAGGTGCGTTCCCCTTGTTTCCACAACCTCGGCTCGCTCAAGCACCAGACCGTCGGCTCCTACATCGCCGACGCCGTGATCATCTTGGGGTCGATCGATATCGTGCTGTGCGAGGTGGACCGCTAGATGCCGCCCGTGGTCCTGAGCGAGTTCGCTGGGATCGGCCTGCCGGACTGGATCGACGCCCTCATCCGCATCGTCTTCGTGGTAGCGCTGATGACGATCAACGCGTTCGCGTTGATCTACTTGGAGCGCAAGGTACTGGCGCGCTTCCAGGCGCGCGTGGGGCCCACACGCACGGGCCCCATTGGCATGCTGCAGGCCATTGCCGACGCGGTGAAGCTCGTGGCCAAGGAAGATGTGCGACCGACCACCGCCGACCGCTGGGTCTTCCAGCTGGCGCCCTTCTTCGTCTTCGTCCCCGTCTTCCTGATGTTCGTGCCCATCCCCTTCACCGAAACCTGGTTCATCCGCGACCTGGAGCTGGGCTTTCTCTACATCTTCGCGGTGCTGGGCCTGAACATCGTGGGCGTGGTGATGGCCGGGTGGGGCTCGGACAACAAGTACGCCCTGCTGGGCGGGATCCGCGCCGCCGCCCAGGCGATCTCCTACGAGCTGCCCATGCTGCTGGCCGCGGCCGGCGTGGTCATCATCGCCGCCAGCCATCTGCCGGCGGGTGAACCCGGGGCGCTGAACCTGAACTTCATCGCGGGCGACCAGCGCACCACGCCCTACCTGATCCTGCAGCCGCTGGGCTTCGTCATCTTCATGATCGGGGCGCTGGCGGAGCTGCACCGGCCACCGTTCGACATGCCGGTGGCGGAGTCGGAGGTGGTGGGCGGCTACTTCGTGGAATACAGCGGGATGCGCTGGGGCATGTTCTTCCTGGCGGAGTACACCGCCCTGTTTCTGATTGTGATGGTCGCCTCCACGGTCTTCCTGGGGGGCTGGAGCTTCCCCTTTGGCGCGGACCTGGGGCTGGGCTGGCAGCTCGTCTTGACGTTCTTCAAGGCCAGTGCGCTGATCTTCGTGCTCTTTTGGATGCGGGCCATCGTGCCGCGCCTGCGCATTGACCAGCTCATGGCGTTCTCCTGGAAGGTCCTGCTCCCCTTCGCCCTGGCCCAGGTGCTCGCCAACGCCATCATTCTGACCTACGGCGGCGCCGATTGGATCGTGGGGCTGGTCTCCATGGCCATGCTTGCTCTACTGATGGGCCTGGTTTACGGTCAGATGCGGCTGAAGGCTGGCGCTGGGACTCGCACGATCCGCCGCCGGGCCGCCCGCCCGCGGATGATCACGGCAACCGAAGTAGCCGGAGGCACAGCCAGCGGCGGCAAGTAAGAGGGCGCGGAGAACCCGTGGGCGCGGCGCCTCAGCTGCGCCGCCGGATGCGCGTACGTATGCCGCAGCGGGCGGGGGACGGCCCGGCAAGTGAGGCTGCAACGGCCGCAAGGTGACGGGTGAGCGCGACCGAGGTCGTCTTCTACATCATTGCCACCTTCATGATCCTGAGCGCGCTCGGGACCGTGCTCGTGGGCAACATTGTTTATGCGGCCATCGCCTTCGCGCTGGCCTTGAGTGCGGTCGCCGCCATCTACCTGATCCTGACGGTGGAGTTCCTGGCCCTGGTGCAGCTGCTCATCTACGCCGGCGCCGTCGTGATCCTGATCCTCTTCGCGCTCATGCTGACGCGGGCGCGGGAACGGCCCCAGGCCCTCTTCGGCCGCACCCGCTCCTTGGGCACCATCGCCGCGGCCGGTCTCTTGGCCGCCCTGATCGGCGCCGTGGTCAGCACCGACTGGGTGGAGCAGATTCCCCGCGACGATATTGAGCCCGTTCCGTTCTCCGGAATCGGCGACGCCATCTTCACGGTCTGGATCGTCCCCTTCATCATCATCGGCATCATCCTCTCGGTCGCCCTGGACGGGGCCATCATGCTCGCGACGCCGGAGGAGGAGGAGTAGTGCCGCCGCTTGAGCACGTGTTGGTCTTCAACGCCATCCTCTTCGCCATTGGCGTGATGGGCGTGCTCACGCGCCGCAACGCCGTGCTCATTCTCATGTCGGTGGAGCTGATGCTGAACGCGGTCAGCCTCAACATGGTCGCCTTCGCGGTCTACGGCCGGGTCGAGTTCGGCAACTTCACCGGGATCGTCTTCGCGCTCTTCATCATCGTGATTGCGGCCGCCGAGGTCGCGCTGGCGCTGGGCATCGTGGTGCGGACGTTCCGCACCCGCGCCACGGCGAACGTCGACGAGGTCAACCTCCTCAAGTGGTAGCGCAGCGCCGGGAGGAGCCGGGGATGTACGGCTAGATGTTCTGGATTGACCACGCCTGGATCCTGCCGGCCATTCCGGCCTGCGCCTTCGGCCTGCTGGCGTTGAGCGGCCGCTTCCTGCCGCGCCAAGGGGACTGGCTCTCCATCCTCGCCATCGGCTCCGCCTTCGTCCTCTTCTTCTTCGTGCTGGAGTCGCACCTGGACTCCATCAATGCCGGCCTGGGCGGGATCGCCACCACGGGCTTCGACTGGCTCACCGTTGGCGACTTCACCCTGCGCATTGGCTTCACAGTGGACTCTCTCGCCATCGTGATGCTGGGCGTCGTGACCTTGGTGTCGCTGATGGTGAACGTCTACTCCACGCAGTACCTGCGCCACCACGGCAAGCCGGAGCCACGCTACTGGTGGTACTTCGGCGTGCTTTCCCTCTTCGCCGCCGCCATGCTGGCGCTGGTTCTGGCCGACAATCTGCTCTTCCTCTACATGGCCTGGGAGGGAGTGGGGATCTGCTCCTTCCTGCTCATTGGCTTCTACTACGAGCGACCGTCGGCGGTGGAGGCGGCCAAGAAGGCGTTCGTGACCACGCGCCTGGGCGACGTGGGACTGCTGATTGGCATCATCCTCTTCTGGCGCGCCACCGGGACGTTCCAGATTAGCGAGATCATTGAGGCCGCCCAGGCCGGCCGCCTCAATGATCAAGCCCAGATCATCGGCGACGGCTATCTGACCATGGCCACGCTCCTGATCTTCCTGGGCGCCATGGGAAAGAGCGCCCAGGTGCCCTTCCACGTCTGGTTGCCGGACGCCATGGAGGGCCCCACGCCGGTGAGCGCGCTGATCCACGCGGCCACCATGGTGGTGGCCGGCGTCTACCTTGTCGCACGCCTGCTGCCGCTGTTCGCCGTGGCCCCGGGCGCGCTGGACGTGGTGCTGGCGGTGGGGCTGATTACGGCGCTGCTGGCCGGGGTGATCGCCCTGACGCAGACCGACATCAAACGAGTGCTGGCCTACTCCACCATCAGCCAGTTGGGCTTCATGTTCGTCGCGCTGGGCGCAGGCGCCGTGGGCGTGGCGATGTTCCACCTGCTCACCCACGCCGCGTTCAAGGCCACTCTCTTCCTGGGATCGGGCTCCGTGATCCATATGACGGAGGAGCAAGACGCTCAGCGGCTGGGGGGTCTGTGGTGGCGCATGCCCGTGACGGCAACCACCTTCATCATCTCCTCGCTGGCGCTCGCGGGCATCGCGCCGCTCTCGGGCTTCTTCTCGAAGGACGAGATCTTCGCCGCCGTGGCGCGGTCGGAGAGCGACGTCGTTCTCATTCTGCTGGGGGTCGCCGCCTTCCTCTCGGCGATGTACATGGCGCGCCTGGTGATCATCACCTTCTTCGGCGCGCCCAAGGATCTGGCCGTGATCCGCCGAGCCCGCGAGGCTCCCGCAACGATGCTCGTTCCCGTCATCATCCTCACGCTCTTCACGCTGTTCCTCGGCTTTTTCGCGCTGGACCAAGTGGGCGACGCTTTCGGCTTCCCCGGCGGCATCAACAACTTCGTGTACTTCCCAGAGCCGGAAGACTTCGCCTTTAGCGCGACCGTCGCCGCCGCCACCGGCCTGGTCTCGCTGCTGGGAATCTTCGCGGCCTACTGGCTCTTCTGGGGCCGCAACGCCCGCCGGGCCGTGGCCCTGCGCCGGCTGCAACCGGCCATGGCGGCGGTGCTGGAGAACAAGTTCTACTTCGACGAGGCCTATCAGTGGACCATTGACAAGGCGATTCTGCCCTTCGGCGCGCTGATCGCCTGGTTCGACCGCATGATCGTCAACGACACCGGCGTCAACGGCCCGGCCGACGCGACGCGGTACTCGGCCTTTTGGCTGCGTTATCACGTCACGGGACGGCTGCCGGATTACGCCCTGCTGATGATCGTCGGGATCGCCGCCGCCGGCGCCCTGGGGTTCCTGCTCCGCGTGGGGTAGGGGGAAGCGCCGGCGCCGCCAAGACGCCGGCTGAGGAGGACGGACAGAGGTGGACGCAGGCGAAGCGCTTCTGCTCCTACTGCTGATTCCCGCTGGCGCCGCCGTCGCCATCATGCTGGTGCCGCAGCGCTACCCCACCGCGATCCGCCTGATCGCGCTGGCGGCCGGAACGGCCATGCTGGCGAACGCCATCTACGTCTTCGCCGTCTACGACTACGTGGACGGCGGCTTCCAGTTCGACCTCCAGTACGTCTGGATCGAGAACGTGGGCTTCTTGAAGGAGAACGGGATCTCGCTGCACCTCGGTGTGGACGGCATCGCCGCCCCGCTCGTACTCCTCAACGGGATCGTCGCCTTCGCCGGGGTGCTGATCTCGTGGAAGATCGACTATCGCAACAAGGACTTCTTCGTCCTCTTCATGCTGCTCGTCACCGGCGTTTTTGGCGTCTACATCAGCCAAGACCTCTTCTTCTGGTTCTTCTTCTACGAGCTGGCGGTGCTGCCCATGTACCTCCTGATCCTGGTCTGGGGCAGCACGAACAAGGAATACGGCGCCATGAAGCTGACCATGGTGCTGGTGGGGGCGTCGGTCCTGGTCTTCGTGGGCATCTTCGCCGTGTTCGTGGAGTCCGGGACAGGCACGTTCGACCTGCCGGTGCTCCGCGCCGTGGAGTTCGACACCGGCTTCGCCCAGACCTTCTTCCCCTTCTTCATGATCGGGTGTGGCGTGCTGGCCGGGCTCTGGCCCTTCCACACCTGGTCGCCTGACGGCCACGTGGCGGCGCCCACCGCCGTCTCCATGCTGCACGCCGGGGTCCTGATGAAGCTGGGCGCGTTCGGGATCATCCGGCTGGGCATTGAGGTGCTGCCGGAAGGCACCGACCTCTGGATGCCCGTCCTCCTTGTCCTCGGAACCATCGCCGCCATCTACGGCGCCTTCTCCGCGCTGCACCAGACCGACCTCAAATTCGTGATCGGCTACTCCTCTGTCAGTCATATGGGATTCGTGCTCATGGGCCTGGGCACCATGAACACCATTGGCGTGAACGGCGCCGTCCTGCAGATGTTCAGCCACGGCGTCATGACCGCCCTCTTCTTCGCCATGGTGGGCGCCCTTTACGACCAAGCGCACACGCGCGACATCACCCAGTTTGGGGGCATCATCCGCAAGATGCCGTTCTTCGTGATCTTCTTCGGTCTGGCCGGGCTGGCCTCGCTGGGCCTGCCGGGACTGAGCGGCTTCGTGGCGGAGTTCCACGTCTTCGTGGGGACGATCGACGCCTTCCCGCTGTTCGCCGCCATCGGCGTGCTCTCGGCGGCGATCACCGCGGTCTACATCCTGCGACTGCTGGGGCGGGCGGCGCTGGGCCCCTTCAACACCCGCTGGGAGGGGCTGCATGACCTCACCCGCTGGGAGTGGGCGGGCGGCATGGCCCTGGTGATCCCCATCGTCGCCATGGGGGTGTGGCCGGACCCGTTCGTGGATCGCATTGCCAGTGCGGTTTTGGAGTTGCCGGGAGTGGAGCAGATCGGGGGCCGTTTGGCTGATCTGCCGGTGATCAGGGGCTGAGATGGATCTCGAGTACGAGCTGATCATCCCCGAGCTCGTCCTGGCCGGCTTGGGCACGCTGGTGGTGGCGCTGGCGCTGACGTTCCGTGCGGTCCGCCAAGAAGTCTGGGGCTATGTCTCGGCCGCCGGTCTGCTCCTGCTGCTGATCCTCACCGCCGTCTTTTACATCAACGAGAACGATGACTTCGCCAACGTCCTGGCGGTGGACAACTACACCGTGCTCTTCCGGGTCTTTTTCCTGGGCATCGCCTTCTTCACCATCATCGCCTCCATTCAGTTCGCGGGCGACCGGCTCAAGAACCACGGCGAGTTCTACGGCCTGATCATGTTCGCCACGCTGGGGATGATCCTCCTGGCGTCGGCGCGGGAGCTGATCACCGCCTACCTGGCGCTGGAGTTGATGTCATTTAGCCTCTATATCCTGGTGGGCTTCAACAAGCTCAACCCCTTCTCCAACGAGGGCTCCCTCAAGTACATGCTCCTGGGCGCGTTCTCGTCCGCGCTGTTCCTCTTCGGCCTCAGCATGCTGTACGGCGTGACCGGCACCACCACCTACAGCGGGATTGAGCCTGACGGTGTGGAAGCGGGCCGCAATATCGCCCAGCAGCTGGGAAATTTTGGCGCACAGGTCGTGGACAGCACCCTGCCATTGCCGGCCGACGTGCGCCCGGGGTTGATCGTGGGCCTGGTGCTGATCGTCGCCGGAATCGGCTTCAAGGTCTCCGCGGTGCCGTTCCACCAGTGGACGCCCGACGCCTACCAGGGGGCGCCGCTGCCGATCACCGCGTTCCTCAGCGCCGGCGGCAAGGCTGCGGCCTTCGCCTTCTTCCTGCGGCTGTTCTCAGAGGGGCTGCTCCCCGCCGCCGACGAGTGGGCCTGGATGGTGGCCATCATGGCGGCCTTGTCGATGATCGTTGGCAACGTCATGGCGCTGCGGCAGGTCAATCTCAAGCGCCTGCTGGCCTACTCATCGATCGCGCAGGGAGGCTATCTGCTCATTGGCATTGTGGCGCTGAACGCGGACTCGCTGCGCGAGTCGCAGGACGCGGCCACGGCGCTGGTCTTCCACCTGGTGGGCTACGTGGCTACGAACATCGTCGCCTTCGCCGCCATCATCGCGTTCTACAACCGCACCGGCCGCGACGATATCCCCGACCTGCGCGGCCTGGCCGAGCGCCAGCCGTACTTGGCCTTGATCCTGTCCATGGGGCTCTTCTCGCTGGCCGGCATGCCGCTGTTCGCCGGCTTCGCGACCAAGTTCATCATCTTCCAGGTAGCGGTCAACAACGGCTTCCTGTGGCTGGGAGCCATGGGCGTCACGGCGTCCTTCGTCTCCCTCTACTACTACCTGATGGTGATCAAACAGATGTACCTGTACCAGCCGGAGGGCGACGACGTGGCGCGCTTCCGCATCCCGCTGCCCATGATGGGAGCGCTCACCGTTTTGATGGCCGCCGTGCTCCTGGTGGGGCTGTACCCCGCCCCCCTCTTCAACGCGATCGACCACGCCACCGCCATGCTGTTCCAGGGATTCTAGACACCGGGATTCTAAACAGAGGCCGGCGCCACCCCCGCGGGCGGCCTAGAGCACGGGCAGATAGCGCTTCATCTCGAAGTCGCAGACGTGCGTGCGATACTCGTTCCATTCAATGCGCTTGTTCTCCAGGAAGCTGGCAAAGACGTGCTCGCCCAACGTCTCCCTCATGAGGGAGCTGGCGGCGAAGAGGTCGATCGCCTCGCCCAAGGATCCTGGCAGCGTCTCAATGCCGCGCTCGCGGCGTTCCGCGTCGCTGAGGAGAAAGACGTTCTCTTCAGTGGACGGCGGCGGCTCCGCCTCCGTCTCAATGCCGTCCAGGCCCGCCGCCAAGAGCACGCTGAAGGCCAGGTAGGGATTGCAGGACGAGTCCGCGGCGCGATACTCCACGCGGGTCGCGTCAGCCCGGCCCGGCTGGTACTCGGGAATGCGGATCAGGTCACTGCGATTGCGCCTGGCCCAGGTTACGTAGACGGGCGCCTCGAAACCGGGCTGGAGCCGCTTATAGCTGTTGACCCACTGGTTCGTGACCAGCGTGAACTCGCCTGCGTGCTGGAGCAGGCCCGCGATATAGCGCCGCGCGTTGGGCGAGAGGTGCGCGTACGCCGTGGGGTCGAAGAAGTCGTTCTCGTCGCCGCGGAAGAGCGACTGGTGCACGTGCATGCCGCTGCCATTTTCGTGAGGCAGCGGCTTGGGCATGAACGACGCGTACACGCCATGCTTCAAGGCGATCTCCTTGACCACCAACCGGTAGGTCATGGCCGCGTCCGCCATGGTGAGCGCATCCGTGTAGCGCAGGTCGATCTCGTGCTGGCTGGGAGCGGCTTCGTGATGCGAGTAGGCCACCGCGATCCCCATCTCCTCCAAGGTGAGGACGGTCTCACGACGCAGGTCGCTGGCAACGTCCAGGGGAGTGAGGTCGAAGTAGCCGCCCGCATCCAAGGGCTGCGGATGCTCCGGATCCTTGAAGTAGAAGTACTCCAGCTCCGGACCCACGTAGAAGGTGTAGCCCAGCGCCGCGGCCCGCTCCAACTGGCGCCGGAGCACGAAGCGGGGATCGCCGGAGAAGGGGCGGCCGTCGGGGAGGTGGATATCGCAGATCATGCGCGCCACCCGGTGCTGCTGCGGGCGCCAGGGCAGGAGCACGAACGTACTGGGATCCGGCCGCGCGATCATGTCCGACTCATCGATGCGGGCGAAGCCCTCAATGGACGAGCCGTCGAAGCCCATCCCCTCCTCCATGGCCTTCTCCAGCTCACCCACGGTGATGGCGAAGGACTTGAGCGAGCCCAAAATGTCCGTGAACCAGAGGCGGATGAACGTGACGTCGTTCTCACGCGCCGTCGCCAGGACGTACTCAGTTGTTTCCGCGACCATGCCGGCCGTCCTCGTTCGGCCTAGCGCGGTTCGGCCGCCGCCGGCGGCCGCCGCAGCCTAGGCATCGAAAGTTTAGGCATCGAAGTACAGTTGGAATTCGTGCGGATGCGGGCGGATGCGGACCGCATCGATCTCATTCTCACGCTTGTAACTGATCCAGGTTTCGATTAGATCCTCCGAAAAGACGCCGCCTTTGACCAAGAACTCGTGGTCGTCCTTGAGGGCGTCGAGCGCGCCCTCCAGCGAGCTGGGAACCTGCGGATGGTCGCCTTCGAGCGGATCCAGCTCGTAGACGTCAACGTCGACCGGGTCGCCGGGGTCGAGCTTGTTCTCAATACCGTCCAGGCCGGCCAGCAACATCGCCGAGAAGGCAAGGTAGGGGTTGGCGGTGGGATCCGGGGAGCGGAACTCCAGCCGCTTCGCGTGGGGCGCGCTGGAATACATTGGGATACGGATGGCGGCGCTGCGATTGCGGGCGCTGTAGACCAACATGGTGGGCGCTTCGTAGCCGGGGACCAGCCGCTTGTAGCTGTTGGTCGTGGGCGCGCAGAAGGCCATCAGGGCGGCGGCGTGCTTGATCAGTCCGCCGATGTAGTGCATCGCCGTTTGTGAGGCGAGTGCGTAGCCTTTGGCGTCGAAAAAGAGGTTGGTGTCGCCGCGCCAGAGCGACTGGTGCACGTGCATGCCGCTGCCGTTGTCCTCGAAGATCGGCTTGGGCATGAACGTGGCGACCTTGCCGGCGTCCCGCGCCACGTTGCGGACCACGTGCTTGTAGATCATGACGCTGTCCGCCATCCGCGACAGCGGCGCGTAGCGGAGGTCAATCTCGCACTGGCCGGCCGTCCCCACCTCATGGTGATGGATCTCCACCTGCAGCCCCCACTTTTGCATTTTCAGCACCATCTCGGTGCGCAGGTCCTGGAGCGTGTCGCGGGGGGGGGCTGGGAAGTAGCCTTCTTTGTAGTTTGTCTTATAGGCCAGGTTGGGCTGCTCCTGGCGGCCGGTGTTCCAGGCCGCCTCTACCGAGTCCACGTGGTAGTACGCCTCGTTGCGCCCACTGTCGTAGCGCACGTCGTCAAAGACGAAGAACTCGCATTCGGGCCCCCAATAGGACGTGTCGGCGAGCCCGGTGGTCTTGAGGTACGCCTCCGCGCGCTGGGCCACGCCGCGCGGATCTTTGTGGTAGCGCTCGCCCGTGATGGGATCATGTATGTCGGCCAGCATGTGGAGCGTCTTGTGGCTGGTGAACGGGTCCAGCACCGCCGTTGCGGGGTCCGGGATCAGGTTCATGTCGGACCGCTCGATCCCCTGGAAGGCGCGGATGCTGCTGCCGTCGAAGCCAATGCCGTTGTGGAACAGCCCGTCCGTCACTTCGTCCGGGGTAATGGAGAAATGCTGCCAGGTCCCCAGCAGGTCGGTGAACTTGAGGTCAACCATCGCGACCTCGTTGTCTTCAATGAAGCGGCGGACCTCGCTCGATTCCATCGTGTTCGACCTCTCCACCTGTCGCACGCCGGGTTTGATCAATGAGGCGGATCCCGCTGCGGAGACGCCGCAGGGCCGGCCGGGCAAAGTATACGTGTGGGGGGCTCCGACGCCGGGACCGCCGGTGTTACGGCCTGGTTAACTTCGCCGCCCCGGTGCGGGGACCGCGCCGCCGGCGTCGGCGCTAGCGCAGTGGCTCGCTGAAGCGGTAGCCCACGTTTCGCAGCGTCTCAATGTAGTCGTAGCGGGAGCCGGCGAGCTTGCTGCGGAGCCGGCGGATGTGGACGTCCACCGTGCGGGAGCCGCCGTAATAGTGGTAGCCCCACACCCGATTGAGGAGTTGCTCGCGGCCAAAGACACTGCCCGCGTGCGTCATCAGGAAGCGCAGCAGCTCAAACTCCTTGTACGTGAGCGTGATGGCCCGGCCTGACTCGAACACCTGATAGTTCGTCATGTCCATCAGCAGCTCACCGGCGGCAATGGTGTTCCGCCTGGTGGAGCGCCCGTGGCGCCAGAGCGCCTGCTCCACCCGGGCCACGAACTCGGGGACATGGAGCGGCGTGACGATGAAGTCGTCAATGCCGCAGGCGGGGTCAAGACTGGCCACCTGGGCCGGCGTCACCAGCGCCAGCGCGAACGAGGTGGCCCAGGCGTCTTGCAAGGGGGAGCGGCTGGGCTTGCCCGCGTTGCGGAGGTCTAGCGTGAGGACGTCAGGCGCGGCGGCGGGGTCCGGTTCCACGCCCTCCTCGAAGCCGGTGAGGCGCAGCACCTCGAATCCGGCGGCGCGCAGCGGTTCCACCACGCTATCGGCCAGCGCGTCATCGGCGGTGACGAAGGTGACCCGGAACACGGCATCTCCACCATAGCTTGAAGCGCGCCCGCGGTGCGATTTCGCCCGCCGGCGACCGGGGTCGCGCTGGCCGCTCGCCGTCGCGGGCGCTGCTAGCATGGTCGCGATGATCGAGCGCAGCGCCTCCCAGGCGGCAGCCGTTCCCAGGCAGAGAGAGCACGGCGCGGCGGGGCCGAAACCAGCGGGCCTGAAGCCACCCGGCCTGAAACCACCGTGGCTGAAGGTGCGCGCTCCCAGCGGAGCGAATTACACGCGCCTGCACCGCCTCATGCGCCAGAGTGACCTCCATACGGTCTGTGAAGAGGCGCACTGCCCCAACATCGGCGACTGCTGGAATCGGGGCACGGCCACCTTCCTCATCCTGGGCGACGTCTGCACGCGCGCCTGCGGCTTTTGCCAGATCACGAGCGGCCGTCCTGGGGAGCTGGACCTGGACGAGCCGCGCCGCGTGGCCATGGCCGTCCAGCGAATGGGGCTCCGGCACGCGGTGATCACGTCCGTCAACCGAGACGACCAGGCGGACGGGGGCGCGGCCATCTTCGACGACACGGTGCGATGGATCCGGCGCTTGATGCCGCAGACCTCCATTGAGCTGCTGATCCCCGATTTCCAAGGCGACTGGAAGGCATTAGAGACGGTGCTCGCGGCGCAGCCCGACATCCTCAATCACAACACCGAGACCGTGCCGCGGCTCTACCGCCGAGTGCGCCATAAAGCGCGCTACGAACGCTCGCTGGCGCTGCTGCGCCGGGCGGCGGGCTGGCGGCCACGCCCGGTCACCAAGAGCGGCATCATGCTGGGCTTGGGCGAGACGACGGCGGAAGTGCATCAAGTCCTGCGTGACCTGCGCGACGCGGACTGCGACGTCCTGACCGTGGGGCAGTACCTGCGGCCGAGCATGAAGCATCTCCCCGTGGCGCGATTCGTGCGGCCGGATGAGTTCGACGCGCTCGGCGCAAGGGCCCGGGCGTTGGGCTTCAAGCATGTCGAGGCGGGGCCGTTGGTGCGCTCGTCGTATCACGCGGAGAGCCAGATCCCCGGTCGCGGCGCGCAGGCGCCCAGCCGGTTGGCCCCGGTCATTGAGCCCGCCTGACGGCCACCGCTCCAGCCGCTCTCCCCGCAGCCCCCTGCCGCTCCCGGCGACGCCGCTTCAAGGCTCGCCGGCCGCCTGAATCCGGCCCTCCACGAACTCGTACACGTCCGCCGCGATCGCCAGGGCCCGCTCCGAGTCATGCGAATCGAACGCTTCAGCGGGGACGCCGCCCGGCAAGCCCGACGGATAGCGTGCCCCCAGGTAGTACTTGTCCAAGAGGGGCGCACTGGACTTGATGAAGTCGAACGAAGGGTCGAACGCCATCGCGTCGGTGCAGAGGTCGGCCAGCGCATGACCCCAGACCTCTTCCGCCCCTTGTGCCAGCAAGTACGCGGTCACCGCCTTCTCGGCGCAGGCATGACTGAGGAAGCAGGCCAGGGCGTGGCGCCCGGCCCCCGCGCAGAGGCGGGCGTCGCTCAGGTCATGGCCGGCCTGCTTCAGCCAGCGAGCGGACTCCCGCGGCCCTCCCGGAGGAGGACGGCCGGCGTCAGACGACATAGACCGGCGACCCGAGCTGCCGTGCCCGTTGCAGGAGCGGATCCGTCTCGGACAGCTGCCTGAACTCCTCGGGCGTGTAAACGTGGAAGCGCGTGCCCACACGAGGGCGGAGATGGTCGACGAAGTAGTCCGAGCGCCGATGGAACGCTTCGCCCGTGCGATGGACGAGCACCAACTCCAGCTCGGAGTCGCGTTGCACCCGATCGCAGGCGAGATCGCCGGTCAGGTCGGCGCGCTCCACGTCCAACGCCGGCAGCTCAGCGGCGATCCGCAGCAGTTCGGCCTCCAGGAGTTTGCGCCGCTGCTGCGCGAAGCCGAACATCAGCGGCATAGCGCGCCTTCCGCGGCTCAGCCCGATCTCACGCGGATCGAGATCAGACGGTCATCAGCATGGGCGCCGGCGGCGCGGGCATGACCTCATCCTCCGCTAGAGGATAGGCCTCTTTCTTGTAGACCTGGATGCGGTGCGAGGCGAAGTCCACCACGTACAGCCGCCCCTCGGCGTCCACCCGCACTGAGGTAGGCGAGCGCAGCCGCTTGGTTGGCTCCAAGCTCACCATCTCCCGCAGGCGCAGAACCTTGGGGTTGGCCATGATGTAGTCACGGCCCATCTTGGAGAGCGTCGCGTCTCCCAGGAACTTCTCCACGAAGCGGCCGCCGCGGTCGAAGAGTTGGACGCGGTTGTTGCCGCGGTCGGCGACGTAGATGTCGCCGTCGGCGTCCACCGCCACGCCGCTGGGACGGTTGAACTCCCCGTCGCCGTCGCCCGAGCGGCCGAACTGCGTGATGAAGGCGCCGTCCGGGCTGAGCTTCTGGACGCGGTCGTTGCGCCAGTCGGCGACGTAGACGTCGCCGTCGGCGTCCACGGTCAAGCCCCAGGGCATGTTGAACTCGCCCTCGCCGGCGCCCTGGCGGCCCCACTGGTCCAGGAACTTCCCGTCCTTGGTGAACTTCTGAATGCGATGGTTCAACGTGTCGGCGACGTAGAGGTTCTCCTCGGCGTCGAAGGCGAGACCGGAAGGGCGGTTCAGCTCGCCCGGGCCGGACCCTTGCGTCCCCCATTTGCCCAGGAAGTCTCCCTCCCCGCTGAACGCCGAGATGCGGTGCAAGCCCTCGTCCGAGACGTAGAGATTCTCCGCTCGGTCGCGGACCAGACAGGCAGGCCAGATGAAGGCACCGTCGCCCGACCCGGTGCTGCCAATGGTCCCCAGGTCCTCACCGTCCCAGTTCATGCGGCGGATGTTGTTGCTGCCGGCGAACGGGTTGGGGAGGTCATTGCGGCAGAGGACGTACAAGCGCCCCTCATCGCCGATGGCGAGGTCCATGCAGAACGTCGTGACACGCCGCATCCCCAGCGTGGTCAGGTAGGGGAAGCCAGCCCTGAGCAGCGCGTGCGGCCTCTTCCCATTTGCTTCTCCCACGGTTCCCTCCCTTTCCCCCTCAAGCGGTCGGGCCTGCGCGCGGCTAGGCACCCACCAGCGTCTTCGTGTAGGGACGGATCTGCTCGAAACTGCCGCCCACCATGGGAACCGGATCGATCCCCATCCACTGCTCCAGCACCGTGCCGTAGATCCCGCGGAAGTCAATCGTGTGGCGGAGGTCCTCGCTGTTCAACCAGTCGGCGGGGTCCAGGGGCGGATACTCCGCGTAGAGACCGCCCGCCACGTGCTCGCCAATAATGTAGGCGCCGCCGCCGGAGCCGTGGTCCGTGCCGGAGCCGTTGTCCTTCATGCGACGGCCGAACTCCGTGAACACCAGGAACGTGACCTCGTCGGCCGCGTTGTGCTCGCGCAGGTCCTGCTGGAGGTCGGAGATCGCGCCGGTCAGTTCGCCCAGCAGCCGGGACAAGTTGGGCAGCTCGTGCGAGTGGTGGTCGTAGCCGCCGTGCTGGGCGTAGAAGATCCGGGTCCCCAGCCCCGCCGTGTGGACCCTGGCGACGTCTCGCAGGCTCTTGGCGATGGGGTTCGCTCCCCACTCCACGTTGGTGGTATAGCGGGCCGGGGCCTGCTTGAGCACATCCGCGCCGGCCAGCGCGTCCCGGCCGGTCTGCCCCAGGTAGTCCGTCACCACCCCGGCGCCAACCGCCGGCGTGTACATGCGCTTGAAAAGTTCCAGATCCTCGGCCCGCTCCTGCTCAATCTCGGCATCCGTCATGAGCCCGTAATTGTCCAGGTCGCCTACGGAGGTCGCGGTGACGCCGGGCGCGGCCAGGGCTCGGGGCAGGCCGCGGCCGAAGCTGACGCAGGTCAGCGGGTTCTCGCTGTCAGGATCGAGTTCCCGAATGACCTTGGCGACCCAGCCTTGGGTGGAGATCTTGTCGGGCTCGCAGGTGTGCCAGATGTCCATGCCGCGGAAGTGGGAGCGGCTGGAGTTCTCGTAGCCGATGCCCTGCACCACCGCGACTTTGCCGTCGTCGTACAGATCCTTCAGTCGCGCCGCCGAGGGATGGAACCCCAGGGTGTCGTTAATCGGCAGCACCTCATCGGGTTTGATGCCCACGGCCGGTCTGGCGTCGTGATAGGCGCCGTTGGTGTAGGGGACGAGCGTGTTCATGAAGTCCACGCCGCCGGTCAGCTGGATCACGACCAGGACCGGCTCCTGTCCGTTGCCGTTTCCTGCCATGGCTCGCACTCCTTCCGTTCAGGCGAACTGATACTCGGGGGCCGCGGCGATGAGCCCCAGCATCCGGCCGACGCGAGCTTCGCTGCTGCGCCTCGCCTTCTTGCTGTTGAAGCGGAGGTCGCCGCCGTCCTGGGCGAACTCCAACAGCGCGGCGCGCGTCTCCGCACTCACCTCCAAGGGCCCGAGCAGATCGAGACAGCGGTCCACGAAGTCGTCCGGGCCCACGGGGCCGCCGCCCTCGCTGAGGCGCTCCACGATGGCCCGCGGTCCCGGCTTGGAGACGTCACGCAGATGGGACACGGCGAAGTTCACGCGCTCGATCAGCGTGCCCCCGTCGATCCACTCCTTGCCGGTGTGCCAGCCCTCCACCGAGGGCGGGTCGTAGAGCTTCTGTCCCATCGCCGCCGCTACGTCTCCCAGTTCGCCCACCGCAGGCTCCGGCGCGCGCAGCTCGCCGGAGAGCTTGAGCGTCCCGGCCACGAATTCGGCCGGGGATTTGACGCGCTTGAAGCGGGCGGCCCGGAAGAAGTCCGAGGTGAGCAGCGTCCGCATCACGGAGCGCATGTCGGCGTCAGAGTCAAAGTAGGCCCGCACCAGGGTCTCGACCGCCTCGGGATCCTGCGGCGGCGTCACGCTCCAGGCGGGCACCTGCGGCTCATCCGCCACGAAGAAGTTGTAGAGGTGCCGTGAGATGAAGCGGGCCGTGGCCTCTTGCTGGACGATGATGTCGATCACGTCCTCGCCGTTGAAGCGGCCGCTGTGCCCCAAGAACGTCTTCTCGCTGTCGTCGTGCTCGTCTTCGTGGTATTCGAACTGCGACGGGAACTGGCCGTAGGGATAGAGCGGGATCGGCTGCTGGAAGGTCCAGCCGGTGAAGGCCCGTGCCGCCATCTTCACGTCCGTCTCGGTGTAGCCGCCAATGCCCATGGAGAACAGTTCGAGCAGCTCGCGCCCGTAGTTCTCGTTGGACGCGGTCGCCAGGTTCTCGCAGTTGTCCAGCCAGCAGATCATGGCCGGATCCTTCGAGACATCGGTGAGAATCGTGCGGAGATTTTCCAAGCCGTTCTCGCGGAACATCTGGATCTGCGCCACCATGGAGGACGCGTGTTCGGCCTTGAACCAGCCCGTGGCGAGGACGTGGTGCCAGAACAGCGCCATCTTCTCCTCGAGCGGACGCCGGGTGTTGACCATCCGGTAGATCCAGTGCCCGGCCCAAATGATGGGCGTGTCGGCGTTGGTCAGAGTGGGGCAGTAGCGCCGGATCAGGTCCTCGTCCGGCTCCGGGAAGCGCTCGGGGTGGAGCAGATCCTCCACCACCTCCTCATACGGGCGCTTCGCGTACTCCTCCAGCTCCTCCCGCGATGCTCCCGCGCCCGCGCGACGCAGCAGATGCGCCATCAGAGCCAGCTGTTCGTCCG
Organism: Dehalococcoidia bacterium; assembly: GCA_963662615.2. Classification (GTDB taxonomy): domain Bacteria; phylum Chloroflexota; class Dehalococcoidia; order Bin125; family Bin125. The sequence goes on along the minus strand of CAXXSR010000002.1, from coordinate 520,242 downwards.
CCATCGTCATCTCCTCACTCCGGCCAGGAAATCCGCTCGGAGATTATAGCGGCTCATCCCTGTCCCTCGGAAACCCCCCCGTGCCGGGCCGAGCCCGGAGCGACGCCTCCCGCGAATCGCGCCCGGCGAGGGGCGGCGGCGAGGGGCGGCGGCGAGGCGGTCGGATCCAGCGACGGCGCCATCAGCGGAACCGAGGCCGGCGGCGCGGAAGCTGAGCGAGGCGCCAACGACGTCCCCGTCGAGGTCGCCGCCGGCCGGCCCCCCAGCCCGCCGCCCGCGCCCGTGGCGCCGCGATCCCCATCTGGTAGAGTCGGGACGGGCCGGTGTAGCTCAGAGGTAGAGCAGCTGTTTCGTAAACAGCAGGCCGAGGGTTCGAATCCCCCCGCCGGCTCCAGACCCACGACATGCGCCGCGACTCCGCTCCCCCTATTCTCCCTAATCGTGGAGAGCCCCAAGCCGGGCACCATCGGCCCGGCGGGGAGCGGGCCGTGCCACCGGCCTGATCCCAGGCAACGGTCGGCGGGAGGGAGGAGTCGTCATGCGTCTCGCGAACAAGGTCGCCATCATCACTGGAGCGGGCAGCGGCTTGGGGGCCGCGGATGCCAAACTGTTCGCCCAAGAGGGGGCCAAGGTCGTCGTCGCCGACACCTGGGATGAGGGGGGCGAGGCCGTTGCCGGCGGCATTCAGAAAGCCGGCGGCGACGCCCAATTCGTCCACGCGGACGTGACGCAGGAGGGCGACTGGGAACGGCTGCTGGCCGCCACCCGCGCCGCCTTCGGCAGGCTGGACATCCTCGTGAACAACGCCGGCCTGAGCGCCTCGTCGCAGCTCGATCCGCTCTCGCTCGACGGCTGGCGTACGATCATGGAGGTCAACTCCACCGGCGTCTTTCTGGGGACGCGGCACGCCATCCCGGCCATGCTGGAGGGCGGCGGCGGCTCCATCGTGAACATCTCCTCGATCCTCGGCTTTGTTGGCACGCCCCACGGGCACCCGGCCTACCACGCCTCCAAGGGCGCGGTCCGGATCTTCACCAAAGCCATCGCCGTGGCCTACGGCCCGCAGGGCATTCGCGCCAACTCCGTTCACCCCGGCTTCATGCCGGTGATGCGCTCGTCAACAGCGGCGTCGGAGGAAGCGCTCGAGACCTCCGCCCGGATCGCGCCCCTGCGGCGAATCGGCAAGCCCATAGAGGTGGCCTACGGCGTCCTCTTCCTCGCCTCGGACGAGGCCGCCTTCATTACCGGCGCGGAGTTAGTGATCGACGGCGGCTACCTGGCCCAGTAGGGGCGCGACCCACGACCGGGCCGGCTTGGCGAGGCTGTGGCGTCTCGAATGCAGCCGGCCCTGCCTCAGCGCAGCGCCGCGGATCACGTTCCAACGGGGGGAGGCTGCTCTGGGCCCGCCCCCTGTCCCGGACCGGGCGCGCCCATTTCGAGCTGGCGGGCATCATTGGATGAGGCGCGGTCCAGCCGGCTGATCGGGATCGCCGGCAGCGTCGCGATGTGGACGCCCGCCTTCACCCCAAGCTCCAGGGAGAACTCCGCCACGGCATCGTTGTCGGGCGCCTCAACGATGCTGACGAAGTCGTAGCTGCCCAAGACGCCGTAGAGGCCGAGCACCTGGATTCCTTCGATCCGCGTCGCGTTTTCAGCGCGCAACAGGCTCTCGGGCTCCTCCAGCGTCTTCTGCCGCCCTTCCGGTGTCAGCGTGAGCAAGAGAATGTATGTCGGCATGGCTGAGCGCTCCAACAAGCCGCGCGCTGGAACGGTGAGGATCGCTCCCTGCGACGAAGTCTAGCCCCAGCGACGTCACGCGCGCGAACCGGCCCGTCCCTCGCCGGTGGCGGCCAAGGGATCGCAATCGCCGCAGCCAACCGCGATTGCGCGCATCTCCCGGAAGGCGGGGCCACCGTTCATGATTGCGCTTGCAAGGCGTGAGGCCGTGGCCCCGTCCCTGTCGCCGCCGGGTCAGGCCTGAACGCCTGCCGCGGAACAATGTTCGCCAGCTCCCAGCTCTCAAGCTCGGCGGCCAGCGCGGCCAGTTGGGGCCAGCGCTCCCGTCGAAGCTTCGCCCTGCGCCTGATCTGCTCAATGGTAGACATCGCCTCACCTCGGTTCAGCAGCGCCGTTCGTATCGGCCGGCGCTGCCCCTACGATGCCGGGCGCACCCGACCGCGACGAGGTGCATCCGTCCCACTCCTGCGGGGACGAATGACCCAATTCACCCTGTCGGCAGGACACCGTGTCCACAAGACGCCGTGTCCGCAATAGAACCGAGCCAAGCGCGCTCGCAGCCCACCGCTCGCCCCAATCGAGCCAGCACCGTGTGACCGCGGGCGATGAGGTTCGAAGAGCGGCGGAGGGGACAAGCCGCGGAACCACGGGAGGCGGGTGGAATGAGGCGAGCGACCCTCAAGCGGGGAGGATGGGGCGGGACACCACAGGGGCGAACTGGCGGGCCTGGAGCGGCGCCTAGCTGGCGACGTCCTAGCTGGCGACGAGGACGAGCCCGATGATCGCAAAGAGCGAGGCAATGGACCCAAAAACGCACACCCCGGCGACCGCCAAGCTGGCTCTTCGCACCAAAGAGAACTGCGCCTGATAGATTTGCTGGCTCATCTCAGTCAATAGACGCCCCACCCGTCGCGGCGTGACGCCCGCCGGCGAAAAGATTCCCGCTGCTTGACCGCAAGACGGGGAGGATCGCGGGCATAACGGTCCGCCCGCCGTGCGGCCGCGGGCGCAGCGGCCGCGCCCCTGAAATTCGCGCCGTAAGCGGCTTTCTGTGTCGTCGTTTACAGAAACAGCGTTACTCGCGGGCCCCATCGAACGTCAATAGGGAGCAAGGATGCGCGCCACGGGAACTGGAATCCAAGACAGGGAGGAATGAACATCGTGAAGTCAGTAATCTTCGGCATCGTGGGCGTCCTTGTGGCCACGTTCTGGATGACCTTCGGCCTCGCCTGGTACGGCGACGTGGGGGCCATCGCGCTCGCGGCAGTGGCTCTCGCAGCCGCTCTGGGGTTCTTCTACCGCGCAGGCCGCTCGCGGATCGGTAACTTGACGTTCGCCCGCTCGGCCTCCAAGCAGCGCTTGCAGTCCGATCAGGCGCGGTCCTGGTAGAGCGCTCGCTCCGGCAGGCAGCCCCGTCGCAGGGGGATGCCCCCTAGCGCGCCCGTGCAGGGCGGTCGGCTCAGGGCGCGGTTCAGAGCATTCGCGCTCCTCCCCGCCTGAGCCGGTGACGCGCCGCCGCCGCCGACGCGCAGCCAAAGCGCGCCGTTCCGGCGCTGACGCCGTCGGGGCCTGGCGCGGCCTCGCTCGCGCCCTCATCCCTCTGGCCCCCTGTGGTACCATGCCGCCCACTTCTGCACCGAACGCGGGCGCGAGGATGAGCGATGTTTGTCGGCTACTTCACCGAACGACCGTACCAAGACGAAGGCTCTGCCTTCTTCGGCCCGGGGCAGGAGATGACCGATCTGGAGCCCAGCAACGCCCTCTACAACCCAGAAATTGGCCGGGCTCTGTACCACCGTTACTTGGATGAGAAGGTCTACGCCGAGCAGATGGGCTTCGACGGCCTCATGCTCAACGAGCACCACAGCACGCCCTTTACCCTGGGCGCGGTGATGAACGTGGAGGCCGCGATCCTGGCACGGATCACGGAGCGCGCCAAGATCGTCCTGCTCGGCAATGTCCTCCCCATCTGGGACGACCCCCTTTGGCTGGCCGAGGAGCTGGCCGAGATTGACGTCATCTCAGGCGGTCGTCTGATCACGGGCTGGGTCCGCGGCACCGGCCGCGAAAGCGTCACCCACAACTCGCCCTCCCCCTACAACTGGGAGCGCTATCAGGAGGCGCACGACTTCATCATCAAGGCCTGGACCACGCCCGGCCCCTTTCGCTGGGAGGGCGAGCACTATCACTACCGCTACGTGAACCCCTGGCCGCGCCCCTACCAGTCGCCCCACCCACCCATCTGGATCCCGGGCGTCATCAGCAAGAACACCGTCGCCTGGGCGGCGCGCCATCGCTACCCCTACATCATGCTGGCCACGGAGCTGGAGCCCACCAAGCAAACCTTCGCGTACTACCAAGAGTGCGCGCGGGAAGCGGGCTACGAGGCCGGCACGCAGCACCTGGGCTACCTCTGGAAAGTCCACGTCGATGAGACAGAGGAGCTGGCGGAGGCGACGGCGCGGAAGTATCTGCAAGGGCCCGCCAACCCCTTCATAGAAGGCAACCAGGGGAAGGTGCGCGCCCACCTCCAGGCCCTGCCGGGGCTGACCTCGCGGAAGGAGCTGCTGCCCACCGTGAGCACCTTCGCCGGGTTCGCGCGCGGCCGCGGCGCCGCGCCCTCGCCGGCGCTGGCGAAGGCCAAGGAGCAGCACGAGACGGGTGGCGATCCCGACTTCGACTCCCGCGGGACCCTCGATGAGCAGATCCGCAATTACTCCATAGTGACCGGCACCCCGAAGACCGTGATCCCCAAGATCCGCCACGTCCTGGAACAGATCCGTCCCGGCAGCGTCTTCTTCTGGGACGGCGATGGCGCCATGAACCATGACGACGCCATGCGCAGCCTCCGCCTCATGGGCGAAGAAGTCATCCCCGCCCTGCGCGAGATGGCCAAGGAGCTGGATCTCCCCGGTCCGTTCGACGTGGACCCAGCCACCAACCAGCCGTTGGCGGCAAACCCAGTGAGTTAGCGAGCCCGCGCGCCACCTCCCCCTCCCGGCGATCGCGAGCGCGACCGCGTTCGCGATTCTCGGGCGCTGCGCGCCCATGCGCGGCGGTCGCGAGCGCGTGCACAAGCGCCGGTGGCGGTTCCCTGGGCCCTGTCATCGAGCCCGCTATCGTGGGGGCGCGGACCGCCGGCGTCAGTCGGTGGCATGGAAGGAGAGTCGCATGGCCGGCCGCGGCCACCTCAGCGACGACGAGATCACCGCAGCGTTGGACGCCCGCGACGAATGGGCGGTCCTGACGACGATCGACGCGGACGGGTATCCGCACAGCGTCCCCCTGGGCTACTACCAAATTGGCCGGCGCATCTACCTGGGCACGCCGACGGGGACGCACAAGGTCAGAAACGCGGAGCGGAATCCCAAGGCGTCCGTGTTGGTCGCGCGTCACAAGGACAGCGGCGAATGGAGCGGCGTGCTCCTCCAGGGCGACGTCACCATCATCCGCGATGCGGAAGAGCGCCTGCAGCTTGAGCGAGAGGCGCGTCGCCAGCGCGGCGTGCCCGAGGCGGAGCTGCCCAGCGCTCCCCGGCGAGGCGAGGTCATTCTGGGGATTGACCCTCGCAAGACGATCACGTGGCGCTTTGGCTGACACTGGGCGCTTTGGCTGAGCCCCCGCTGCGCGCGCAGCTTCAACCCCCTCCCGGAACTCTAACCCTTGCCCCGCGAGCGCAAGGGTTAGAGTTCCGTAAGATGTGCGCTCCACACTGTCCCCAATGAGAGCACGTCAGACGGACGGGTCTGGGCTGGAGGGCGCTGGTCCCGAGACCGGGTAGCCGCGGCAGGCGATTACGCGATCCAAGGAGCGCCCGGCTCCCGACCCCCAGCGTCGCCGCCACCGGCGCGATTGGTGTCGCCGGAGCCGTACACTGCTGACGACAGTTCGGCCCGGGGCACCTCGGGCTCTTCGTCGCCGTGAGGGCCATGGGACAGGACACTGTTCTCGTCGTCGATGACGAAGCGACCGTACGCGATGTCGTGCGCCGCTACCTGGAACATGACGGCTACGCGGTCCGCACCGCCACCACCGGGGCCGAGGCCCTGGCGATGATCGACGCGTCCACGCCCGACCTGATCGTTCTCGATCTCATGCTGCCCGAGGTGCAGGGAGAAGAGGTCTGTCGCCGCGTCCGCGCCAAGTCGGACGTGCCCATCATCATGTTGACCGCACGCGGGCGCGAGCCCGAGCGGCTGCTGGGCCTGGAACTCGGCGCGGACGACTACCTCGTGAAGCCGTTCAGCCCGCGTGAGCTGGTCGCCCGCGTCAAGGCCGTCCTGCGACGCAGCGCCAGCGAGGAGACGTCGGAGCGCAAGGTCGTGGCGGCGGCGCTGGAGATCGATCCCGTGGCGCGCACGGTGACCCGTGATGGCGACCCCGTGGCCCTCACGGCCAAAGAGTTCGATCTGCTCTACTTCCTCGCCTCGCATCACGGGCGCGTCTTCACGCGGGATCAACTGCTGGAGCGGGTCTGGGGCTGGGATTACGAGGGCGACAGCGCCACCGTCACGGTTCACATCCGACGCCTGCGGGCGAAGATCGAGCCGGACGATCAGCACCCGCGGCATCTCCAGACCGTGTGGTCGGTGGGGTACAAGTTCAATGCATAGTGACGCGCTCGTCGCCCCCGCGGCCCTGCACCTGCGCCGCATCATGCCGGCGGCTCTGGCGCTGGGCGGAGCGGTGGCGCTGGGTTTGGCGGTCATTTGGGCGGCGCTGCGGCCGCCATCGGACGAGCTGCGCGACGTCGCCGGCCTCCTGGGAGCGTCGGCGGTCGTCTCGCTTGTCGCCTACGGGCTCCTCACGCGCTACCTGCCCAGCAGGCCCCTCGCGGGCCCGGGCGGGCGGATCGCGTTGGTGGCGGCCTTCGGCGGCGCCCTGGCGCTCGTGAACGTCGCCATCACCGCCGGCTTCATGTTCCTCAGCGGTCACGACCTCACCCTGCTCGCCGCGCTGATGCTCTTCGCGCTGCTGATCTCATCCCTGGCCGCCGTCGCCGTGGCGCGATCCATCGCCGACCCGATCGTCCGCCTGATCGAGGCCGTGGACCAGCTCCCGGGCGATCAATTCGCGGTCCACGTGCGGACCCAGGGCGACGACGAACTCGCGCGCCTCGGCGAGGCCTTCAACGCCATGGCTGCGCGCCTGCGCGATGCCGCCGGCCAGCGCGACCGCGCCGAGTCGAGTCGCCGCGAGCTGGTCGCGGCCATCTCTCACGATCTGCGCACCCCGATCTCCAGCGCCCGACTCATGGTGGAGGCGATTGAGGACGAACTCCTGGACGAGTCCACCCAGCAACGCTATCTGGTCGGCATCAAGCTCGAACTCATCCTCCTGGACCGCCTGATTGACGACCTCTTCGAGCACTCCCGCATTGAGGCCGGTGTGCTCACCCTCGATCGCACGGCCACAAACATGGACGTCCTCGTAGCGGAGTCGGTGGAACACGTGCGCGCGCAAGCCGAGCGCAACCAGATCCGCCTGCGGACAGAGATCGCCCCGGATCTGCCCCTGGTCTACGCCGATCCGTGGTGCCTGCAGCGCGCGCTCCGCAATCTCCTGGACAACGCCGTCCGCTACACCCCGGCCCGCGGCGATATCGCGATCGCCGCGCAGTCTCGCGGAGATTTCGTGGAGCTTGCCATTTCGGACACCGGGCCGGGCATCTCCGAGGAGGACAGCCGGCAGGTCTTTACGCCCTTCTTCCGCGGCGATCCCGCGCGCCAGCGCAACGGCGGCGGCGCCGGCCTGGGCCTGGCGATCGCGCGCGGGATCGTGGAGGCGCACAGCGGCCGCCTGGCGCTCGACCAAGGTGCGTCCGTGGGCGCGACGTTTCGCATCACGCTGCCGCTGGATGGAGGCGCGACGCCCAGGCCCCGCTAAGCGAGCGGCATCTCGGGGCGAGTCCCGCCCCTCAACGTGTCAGATCGTAGCCGTCCGGTGGGGTCACGTAGAGGAGACGGACCGGCCCCTCCAAGACACGGCTGATGTGCCCTTTGCCGGTCACATCCTCCGCCAGATACATGTCGCCGACGCTGAATTCGCGGCTGTCGCCGTCGCTCGTGCCGACGTGCATGCTGCCCGACAGCACGACGCCGAAGATGATCTCGGGGGCGTTGTGCCAGTCGCCCACGCGCCCCGGCGGCAGCTCCAAAAAGCGCACCTTGGGAGCGGCGAACTCCTGAGAGCGGCGGTAGTCGCCACCGCCGGGAGGACCCTTCACATCAACACTGAAGGGCACGTCCACTTCCTCAAAGTGGGTCTCGCCGTCCTCGTCGGCGTAAAAACGCGTGACTTTCACGGCGCCTTCCTCCACAGTCGCACTACGGATCCTCCCCGGATGGACGGCGGCCATGCTAGCAGAACACTTCCCGCTGGCTCACCCGAATGCTGCAACGTGCCGACGGCAGGGAGCGCTGCGGAGCCGTGTCCCGTCGCCTGACGGGCCTACGCGCCAAGCGGTCGCCACGAGCGCACCGGCGCGACCACCCCGCAGCGCCGGGACCCGACCCGGTGTCGTCCTGGCAAGACGCCGTCTTCCCACAGTCTGCCTGGTCGCCCTGACCGTCGCCGGAGCCGCCACCGCGATCCTCCTGGCCGCCTGCGCGCAACTCAACACCGTGAGCGGCTCGGGGGAACTCAGAACCGTGACCTTCGACCTCGCCGACTTCGATCGGGTGCACGTGGGATTTCGCACCGCCTATGTCGCCGAGATCGTGCAGGGCGACACGTTCCACGTCGCCGTCACCGCGACCAACGACGTGGGACCGCACCTGCGTCTGCTGCAGAACGGCGACACGCTCACGCTGACCGTGCGGAGCACGACCGTGATCGAAGGCGCACCCCCGCAAGTCTCCATTGTCATGCCAGCCTTGCGAGAGTTAATTGTCGGCAGCGGCAGTCAGGTCCGGCTGTCCGGCTTCGACGTGCCGGGCCGCTTCGACCTGCAAGCCGAGGAGGCAAGCAGCGTCAGCGGCGACCTGCTGGCGGCCGAGGTTCGCTTCGAACTGTCTGGCGACAGTAGCGTCGAGGTGCGCGGATCCGCTCGCCTGGCCGTGATCAACGGCTCCGGCGCCAGCCGCTTCATCCTTGACGACTTTCTGATCGACGTCGCCGGCGTAGAGTTGCGCGATGCCAGCACCGCCACCCTGACCGTCGCGTCCGAACTCGGGCCGGTGCGGCTCAGCGGCGCCTCCTCGCTGATCTTCGGCGGCGGCGCCACCGTCACGGACGTGAGTAGGTCGGAAGGATCGGTCATAGAGCGGCGCGAGCGCTGACGCCTTCGGGGCCGGGGGCCGCTGCGCCGTCTCCGCTCCGAGTCGCTAGTTGATCGCCCCGTCAATGGAGAGCGGGCCCGCGCCGAGCAGGATCAGAGCGACGCACCCTATCACCATCAAGACGTCCAGCTCGTAGCCTTGGACGTCGCCGCCCTGAAAGGGAGCGCCCACCTTGAACTTCTGCGTCAGGCTGGCCATCACCATGTTGACCGCCAGCGGGATCGCGACCCAGCTCGTGCCCAGGCCCATGAGCAGCAGCACGCCGCCCCCAAGCTCCACGGAGGCGACGAAGGGCGCCAGAAGATGCGGCATGGGCAAGCCCAGGCCCTGGAACCAGTCCCCCGTGCCACGAATTCCCCGACGCCACTTGCCCCAGCCCGAGTAGGCAAAGATGACCCCCAACCCCACCCGCAGCGGGACGGATGCCCAATCGATGTTCTGAGCCCCAAACGGTTCCGTGAGCCAATCCATGGGCCGTCCTCCGGGCATCCCCTGCGCCGAGCGGGGCGCCGTCTGCCGCTCCGGCCGCGACGAACGCCGCGACGGTAGCGGACCGACCGGCTGCGGTCGACTGCCGCACCGGGCGCGAGTCCCCGCGGCGGGGGGCGCTCTTCGCGATCGATTGACGCTCTCTCCTACACGTCCGTAGCATCGCTCCAGGGCGCGCGGCGGGGACCCGCGCCCGCGCGGTGCGCTGGGATGGCGCCGACGTTTTCCCTTGGAAGGCGGAGCACGGACATGAGCAAGCTGTCCGACCGGATCCGGGACGCTAGCCGGCACGGTGGCCGTGCCTTCGGTTTCGGCGGAGCACGGGAGGACAGTGCCGGATCGGCGCGCGGACTGCTGGTGGCTGCGGCGGGCTCGAGTCTGAACGGCGCCGACGTGCTCATCGTCTCCGCCGATCACGCCCAGCCCGGTGCCGTTGACGCCCTCATTCACGCGGTCGCCGAGAGCGGGGCCGATCCGCCGGTGGGCGTTGAACCGGAGATGCTGACCGCCGAGAGCGTCAGCGCCGCCGAGGAGGCGGGCGCATCCTTCGTGGTCTTCCGCACGGACAGCGCCACGGCCGACGGGCTGCTTTCCGAGAAGCTGGAATACGCCCTGCGACTCTCCCCGGACAGCCGAGAGCCCGGCGAGCTCCGCGCCATCGGGAGCCTCCATCCGACGCTCGTGATCGCCGACGCCGTTGCCGATCCCTTGCCCGTGACCGCGCTGCTGCGGCTGCGCCAGATAGGCATGAGCGTGGGCGCGCCGCTGGGCGTGACGGTGCCGCCCCACGCCTCCAGCGCCATGCTGGAGGCGCTGCGCGACTCAGGCGTCGCCATGCTGATCCTGTCGGAGCCCACCCTGAAGCACGTCGAGGCCCTCCGCGCACGCATCGCTGAGGTGCCGACGCGGGCGCGGCGCCGCGCTGCTCCCGCCACGGCGCTGGTGCCCAACATCGCTGTGGCGCCGGAAGAGGACGATTTCGACGAGTAGGGACGCCGGCAGCCTAGTGGGCGGAATCGTCCACGCCGTCCACGCTGCTCTTCGCGTTCCCCGTGGCGACGCGCAGAAAATAGAGCAGCAGGACGAACACGGCCGTGCTCATGACGATCGCCACCGTCCACAGCACGATCGACTCGGTGCCGCGCGGCGGGGACGGCTCGGCGACCGCCTCAACCTCTTCGGACGGCTCGTGCCCCGGCTGCACGCTGAAGGCGAGCGATCCCTCGACCACCTGGCCACTGCCCGCAAACGTCACAACCCAGACGGCCCGCAGCGGCCCCTCCGGCTCAACGCCCGCCGCCAGGCGGACGATCAGCGCGCGGTCGCTGTAGGCGGCGATCTCCGCCTTGCCGTCATCGACGCGGACGCCGTCGCCGTCAAGGAGAGCGGCGCTGTTGGCGCCCGCTTCAAGCACGAGAGGCTGATCGAAGGTGAGCAGCACCACGTGCGGCGCCTCGCCCAAGATCTCGCCCGCCGCCGGCTCGGACGTGACCAGGCCGTCCCCGGATACTCCGGCCGGCAGCAACGCGGCCAGGAGGGCGGCCGTCGCCATCACGACAAGCAGGCGCAACGCGCGTGGCGGAAGGACGAGGGATCGCATGGGCTCCGTGGGCCATCGTAGGCGGAGGGAAGACGGCGGGCAATCGCCGCGCCGCGTCTCCGCACGGGGTCGTGGCGCCTCAGCGGCTCAGCACTGCGGCGGCTGCGCTGCGGCCGGTTGTCGGGACGGGCGCCCCATCCAGCAGCGTCTGCACCGCGACGGGCCGCCCGGCGCGCACGTAGACGCGGGCCAAGCGAGCTCCCAGGCTCGTGCACACCTCATAGGCGATCGTCCCGCTCAATTCGGCCAACCGTTCCAGCGTCAGCCGTTCGGCTCCTGCCTCCCCCACGATCACCGCCACGTCGCCGGCGCGCGCGTCGGCAACGTCGCTGAGATCCACGAGGAACGTGTCCATACAGATCGCGCCCACCGCCGGCGCCCGGGAGCCATTGACCAGCACCTCGCCGCGGTTTTCCAGGGAGCGGCGGAAGCCGTCCCCGTAGCCACACGCCACCACCCCAATCCGCGAGTCGCGGGAGGCCGTCCAGCTGCCGCCGTAGGAGACCGAGTCGCCGGCGGGAACGTCGTGCAACTGGATCACGGCGGCCTTCCAGCTCATCACCGGCCGCAGTCCGCGCGCCTCGGGCGGACCCGACGCCCCCGGCGCGATTCCGTACATGCCCGCCCCCACGCGCACCATCTCCAGCGCCATCTGGGGAAAGCGCAAGAGGGCGGCGGTATTGGCAACGTGGCGGAGCGGCGCTCGCACCTGCTCCGCGATGCGCAAGAAACGAGCGAAGCGCTCTTCCGTGTCCGTGGCGTCGTCGCCATCGGCCGAGGGAAAGTGCGCGCAGAGGCCGGCCAGTCGCAGGGACGGCTCCGCGCGAACAGCGTCTGCGAGTGGGATAGCCACATGGGCCGGCGCGCCCAGCCGGTACATGCCGGCCTCCACCTTGACGTGCACGGGCACGCGGGCGGCCCGCGCGGCGGCCGCCTTGGCCAGCGGATCCAGCAGCTCTCGCCGCGACACCGTCACCGCGACGTCCAACTCCACGGCGCGCTCGGCCTCGCTGGGGGGGATGGAGCCCAGGACCTGGATCGGCGTCGCGAACCCAAGCTGCCGCAGAGCCGCCGCCTCGTCTAGGTTGAAGACGCAGACCTGGGCGGCCCCTGCCGCCACCGCTGCATCCGCGACCGCCAGCGCGCCCAGCCCGTAGCCGTTGCTCTTCACCACCGCGGCGAAGGCGGCCTCGCCGGCCAGTTCTTTCAAGACTGAAATATTATGGTCCAGCGCGTCGAGATCGATTTCCACCCAGGCTTGGTGCGGGTGGGTCATGGACAGTCACTCACGGCCGAACTAAGGTGCAGACACCGTCGGCGGCGGCTGGGATCGGCTAGATCCTGCCCGTGCGGCGGCAGAGCAGAGGAACGGACCACCGTGCCTGCTCGTTCTCCGGACTTCCCGCCGCCCACTCGCGCGCATCCTACCACCGCCCGATTTCGACGATCAAAACGCGCCGCCCCATCCTTCGTCCTTGTCCTCAGCACGGTTGTGATCCTCGCCGCCGCCTGCGGCGGGGCGCCGGATCGTGAAGAGGAGACGGAGCCGGCCGCGCCAGGCGCCGCCCCCGCCACCGCGCTCGTGGACCAACCGGCGGCGCCGGTGGAGCGCGCCGGGGCGACCATCCACGTGGATGCGCCGCAGTCCGCCACGGACACCCGCATCCTCATGGAGCGAGCCCGCAATCTCGAACGCGACGGATTCTGGGAGGATGCCGCCCTCACCCGCGCCGTCGCCTTGCGGGGAGCAACGGCCCAAGGGCTCGAATCGCGCGCCCGAGCCAAGGCCTACCTGGAGCAGATTCGCCTCCTCCTCAAGCTGGAGCGCAACGCGGACGCCGAAGCAACGCTGCTGACCTTGAGGCAGGATCCGCCGGCGCTCGCGGCCGCGGGCGCAGAGGGCGCGCTGATCCTCGATCTCCTCGAAGGTCGCATCCTGGCTGCGCTCGGCGAGCGGGGGGCGGCCGGCGACGCCTACGGGCGCTACATCGATGCGGGCGGCGCGGCGACGCCGGCCGCGCGACTGGCGCGGGCCGCCTTCCTGGCCGCGAGCGCCGATTTCGACGCGGCGCTGGAGGATTACGACGCCGTCGCCTTGGACCCCGCGGCCACGGCGTTCAGCGTCGAGAGCGCGTTGCTGGAGGCCGGTCTCCTGCTGGAGAGCCGGGAACGCTACGACCTTGCCCGCCAGCGCTATCAGACGCTGTACGAGGTCTCGCCCTGGCTCTCCGACGACGCGCTGGCGCTCCACCGCATCGGCATCGTCGCCTTCGCGCAGGGCGACGCCGCCGGGGGCGAAAGCGCCTGGCTGCAGCTGCTGGCGGAATTCCCCGCCCACTGGCGCGCCGGCGAGGTGTATGAGGAGCTGCTGGCCAGACAGATTCGCATCGATTCGCTCACGGAAGGCGTTCTCCTCTATCGCCAAGGGCGCACGGAGCAGGCGCGCGCCGTGCTGCAAGAAGCGCTCAGCGACGACGCGGCGCCCGCCGATCAGGCAGTGGCGCAGTACTACCTGGCTTCCATCGCCGAAGATGAAGGGAGCGATGCGGAGGCGATCGAGGCCTACCTGGCAGCCGTCAATCTGGACGTCGAAGGGGCCCTCGCGCCCGAGGCGCTCTGGTGGGCGGGCCAGCTGCTCGAGGATCAGGGCCAAGTGGGGCTGGCTGAAGTGGTCTACGTGCGGCTCCACAGCGCCTACCCGTCCGCTGACCGCGGGCCCTCTGCGGGATTCCGCGCGGGGCTGCTCGCCTATCAGGAGCGCGACTTCAACGAGGCCGAGGAGCGCTTCTTGGCCCTTGCCGGGGGGCAGGCCGACCTGCCTGAGGCGCAACGAGCCTGGCTCTGGACCGGCAAGACACAGGAGCGGGCCGGCGACCCCGCCGGGGCGTCGGCCGCCTATGAGACGGCGATGCAACTGGACCCCATGTCCTATTACGGTCTCCGCGCGCAGGCCCTGTTGGCCGCCGAGCCGCTGGCTCCGCTCCTGAGCGAATTCACGCTCGCCGACGTTGCGGCCCCCGATTTGGACCAGACGGAGGCCTGGCTGCGCCGGATCGTCGGCGCGGAATCCGCGGACGCCACGCAGCAGCTGGCGGCCGGCCCCCTCTGGCGGGCGGGCCTGGACCTGCACGGCGCGGGCATGAATCAGTCTGCTGCGGAGAGCTTCCGTGCCCACCTCACCGCCGCCGAAGACGACCCCTGGCTGCTGTATCGGTCCGGGCAGCATCTTGAAGGCCGGGGCCTCATCCACCTACGCCTGGGCGCCGCCGAGCGCCTCTTGGAGTCGCTCCCCGCCCAGCAACGAGTGGATGCGCCCGCCGAGATTTTGCGCTGGGCCTATCCACGCGGCTGGCAATCGTTGGCGCGGCAGGAGGCGCAGGCGCACGACGTGGACGAGCTGCTGCTCTACGCGCTCATCCGCCAAGAGAGCCTCTTCAATCCGGCGGCGGGATCCAGTGCCGGAGCCCTAGGGCTGACGCAGGTCATCCCGCCCACGGCAGAGGAGATCGCCGCCGCCTTGCTGGACTACGGCTTCGAATCGCCCCTGCTCTTCCGCCCCGAGCGCTCCATCCGCTACGGGGCCTACTACCTCGGTCGGCAGCTGGCCAGCTTCAATGGCGCGCCCTGGCTCGCCCTCGCCGCCTATAACGGCGGGCCCGGCAACGCCCTGCGTTGGGCAAACGACGACCTCAGCATCGATCCGGATCTCTACTATGAACGCATCACCTTCGCCGAGACACGCCTGTACCTTCGCCGCGTGCTGGAAGCCTACGCCTGGTATCGCTTCATCTACGGCAGCACAACCGGCCCCACCCTCGTCAGCGGACAGGTGGGGGCCGCGCCGGAACCCGTCGCTGGCGCCGGCTGAGGGAGCGCCGAGACGACCCTCGGGCACACATTCTCGCTTGCGGGCAGATGCGCAACGGATATACTGGCTCAAACGGCAGCTTCCTTTGCTCGTGACCTCCTCCAGGTGCGCCAATGCCTAAACGGACCTGGCAACCCAAGCGAATTCCACGGATGCGCGAACACGGGTTCCGCAAGCGAATGTCAACCCGCGCGGGTCGTTCGGTGCTCAAGCGCCGCCGCCTGCGAGGGCGAAAGCGACTCACCGTCGTCTAGGCCGAGCGCTGCGGGCGCGTGGTCGTATCTCTCTATGCGCCGCCACCAGCGACTGCGACGTCGACAGGAGTTCGCCGCCGTCTATCGGACGGGGGAGGCATACGTGCACGACCCGCTAGTTCTGCGCGTCCGGCCCCTGCCGGCGGGCGCCGCCCAGGCGCCGCTGCCGCGCTTTGGCTTCGTCGTGGGGAAACGCGTGGGAGGGGCAGTGACGCGCAATCGGCTCAAGCGGCGCCTGCGTGAGGCGGCGCGCCAAAGCGGGGCGCGGGGAGCGGCGGACCTGGTCGTCATCGCGCGGGCGCGGGCGCGGGACGCCTCGTATCGAGAGTTGGAGCGAGTTCTGCGAAGTCTGCTTCGCCAGGCCGGGCTGCTGCCGCGGGGAGGGGGCGTATGAAAGCGCCGGCGATCCGGCTCATCCGGGCCTACCAGACCCGAATCTCCCCCCACCGCGCCCCCTCCTGCCGCTTCGCTCCCACCTGCTCCGAATACGGCGCGGAGGCCATTGCGCGGTACGGGCTGGTCCGGGGAGGGATCAAGACCGTCTGGCGCCTCATTCGCTGCAATCCCTTCAACCGCGGCGGCTACGATCCCCCCGTTGCGGACCAGGACAACGTCGCTTCCTTGGGCGCGGCTCCCCTTGCGTCCCGCAAAGGCCATGGGGCGCGGCCATGAACGGAGCGGCGATCGCACTGCACGACCGACGCGCGCCACGTCCGGCCCGCTCCGCGCCCTCGGCGGCGACACGCTGGGCGGGCTCCCGCCTGCGTCTTCCCGCTGCGGCCCGGCATCCACGGTGGTCATGTTTCACGTGAAACGCGCCGACCGTCGCTGGCTGATGGCGCCGCTGGCGGCGGCCATCGTCCTGATCACCGCCTGCGGCGTGAGTAACGACCCCGACGGTTGGGCGTCGCCGCTCACCCTGGACGACGCCGACGGCGCCGACGTGATCATCATCCGCACGGACCGGGAACACATCGCCGCCCTGGACATTAGCGTCCGTCCCCTGGACGAGGCGGCGGTTCGGTGGGAATTTCCGCGCGAGAACGATGGTTTTCCCGGCCTCACGGAACCCGTGGATGCACACGGCTTCTACGGCACACCCGCCCTCCTGGGCCCCGATGGCGAAGAGCTGATCCTGGCTGACTACGACGAGGGCACCGTCTACGCCGTGCGAACGGATGGGACCAGCGCCCGCATCATCTTCGACGTTGACGGGCGCGTCGTCGCCAGCGTGATCGTGGACCCGGACCGGACCACCGCCTACATCACCGCCACGGATGGCTGCGTCTACGCGGTCGATACCGAGAGCCCTGGGACCGCCACCTGGAGCTTCTGCGACCCGGAAAGTGAAGTCTGGGGCACGCCGGATCTCGCCCAGTCCCGCACATACGGTGGACTGCTCCTTGTGCCCGGCCTGAACGGCCGCGTCTCCGCCCTGCAAATCGAGAGGGAGGGGCGCTTGGCCTGGACGTTCCAGACCGACGCGGCCATCGCCGGCAACGTCGTCGTGAGCGAGGGTCGCGCCTATCTGGGGGACTTCAACAGCATTTTCTTCGCTCTCGATGTCGAGACGGGGGACGTGGTCTGGTCGGCACTCGGTGCCGACTGGTTCTGGACCACGGCGCTCGTCGCGGACGGAACGGTCTACGCGGCCGACCTCTCCGGGATGGTCTGGGCCTGGGATGTGGACTCCGGCCGCCTGGTCTGGGATGCCCCCTACGACGCGGGAGACCCGGTGCGGGCGCAGCCCGCCCTCACCGACGACGGCGCTGTGCTGGTGATCGTCACCCGCAAGGCCGAGTTCCACGCCATCGTTCCGGCCACCGGCCTCGGCATCTGGACCACGAAGGGCACCGAGGACGATCGGCCGGACGACGTTCTGGCGGACCCGCTGATCCGGGGCGACGCCATCCTGATCAATGACGAGGACGGACGGTTGTTCGAAGCGCGCGTCAACGTGGACGTGGTCTGTCCCGTCTTCCGTGCTAAAGAAGCCGCGAGCGCCTGCTCCCCGCCGCTCGCGGCCGCCCCCTAGAAGCGGACGAGATGCTCAACTTCCTGTGGAACGACCTGCTGATCAACCCCATGATCAACGCGCTGATCATTCTGTCCAACGCGCTCTTCGACAATTACGGGTTGGCGATCATCGCCTTCACTATCGTCATCCGGGTGCTCACCTACCCGCTGACAATCCGCCAATTGCGCACCACGCGTGCCATGTCGGCAATGCAACCGCAACTGCAGGAGATCCAAAAAAAGTACAAGGACCCCAAGCGGCGGCAACAGGAAATGATGAAGCTCTACCGGGAGGTGGGCTTCAACCCTCTGGGCTGCGCTGTCCCGCTGCTGCTCCAGTTTCCCATCCTGATCGCGCTCTTCCAGGTGATCCGGCGGACGTTGGGGACCACGCCCGAGGCGCTGCTGAGCCTCTCCTCGCGGCTCTATGACTGGGACTTCATCTCGCAGGCAGTACCCCTGAATCGGGACTTCCTCACTATGGACCTGGCCGCTAATGGTGGATTCCCGCTCGCTATTCTGGTCGGAGTGGCGACCTTCTACCAGCAGAAATTCAGTACCTCCCGCTCCGGCGCCCGCGACGACCGACAGGCCTCCATGAACCGCACCATGCTCTACATGATGCCGCTGATGATCGGATTCTTCACCATCACCCTGCCCAGCGGCCTGGGAGTTTACTGGCTCGCCAGCAGCGTGGTTGGGGTCGCACTGGCGTACCTCTACAACCGACCGCGAAACTTGACCTGGCGATGGTTCATCTCTCTCGAAGGCCTCCCGACACCCCCTGCGGGGCCGGCGCCCGCTGCCGAGCGCGACTCCGGCGCCCCCAACGAGCCCAACGAGCCCACCGAAGCCCCCGAGCCTGACGAAGCGCCCGACCGTGCCACGACGCCCGCCGGCGCCCCTGCCGACGCTGCGGCGGCGAGGCGGCGGCGGCGCAGGCGGCGGCGTTCCAGCGGGACCGCCGCACGAGAAAGGTCCGAGTGACGTGATGGCAGAGCCAAATAAAGCCCTTGAACTGAACGGCAAAACGGTCGACGGCGCCGTCCAGCGAGCCCTGCGGGAGCTTGGCCTCCAACGCTCGCAGGTGGAAGTCACCGTCCTCTCCGAAGGACGCACCGGCATCTTCGGCATTGGCGCCACCTCCGCTCGCGTTCGCGTGACGCCCATCGGCGCCGGCGGCGGGGCGCAAGAGCCGACCGCTGAGGGCCGCCCGCTCCCCCGCATCGATGACTACGCCGACGCTCAAGAGGTGGACTCGCCCCCGCCCCGACAGCAGAATCGCGGAGGCAGGGGGCGGGGCCGCCGCGGGGGACGGCAGGGGGACCGGGGCGGCTCCCGAGGCCGGCGGGACGAGCGGCCGCCGGAGCGGCTGCCGCAGCGCTACACGCAGCCCTTCGAACTCCTGGCCGACCCCGAGTTCGAGCCCGAAGACGAGCCCACCCAACACGCGGCCAACGTCCTCACCGACCTGCTCCACCTCATTGGGGTGGAAGCCACGGTGAGCAGCCGCGAGCCCGCCACGCCCATGGACGGTCTCGACCATGCCACTGCCGTCCTGGACGTGACCCCCGCCAGTCCCGACGACGACCTGGGCCTGCTGATCGGCCGCCGCGGCGAACATCTTGCCGCGCTCCAGTACATCGTCAATCTCGTCGTCAACCAGGGCTTGGAGGGCAACTACACGTTCACCCTGGACGTGGACGGCTTCAAACGCCGGCGCGAGGAGTCACTGAACGCCCTTGCCCGCCGCTCCGCCGACAGCGTCCGCAGCACCCGTGAGACGGTCGCGCTGGAGCCCATGACCCCCGCGGAACGCCGCATTGTCCACATCGCCCTGGCGGAGGACCCGGACGTGCGCAGCGAATCGGCCGGCGAAGGTGATGCGCGCGCGGTCCAGATTGTGTACCGTGGGGATCGGTAGCGGGGTCGGCCTGAGGAGCTGTGGCGGTCTTCGCTATCGCCAATCAGAAGGGCGGGGTCGGCAAGACGACCACCGCCATCAACCTAGGCGCGGCCCTCGCCCGCAGCGGGCGGCGCGTCCTCCTCATTGACTGCGATCCGCAGAGTAACGCCACCAGCGCGCTGGGCCTGCGCCGGCCCAGCGGGCCCACCCTCTACGACGTCCTGGCGGAGCGGCTCACGCTGCCCGCCTCCGTCCTGCCCACGAGCGAAGCGGGCCTCTGGCTGGCCCCGGCCACGCCCGACCTTGCCGGCGCGGAAGTGGAGCTTGTCGCCCTGGACGGGCGCGAATTCCTTCTGCGGCGGGCCTTGCTGCACGTCCGCGACACCTACGACGACGTCCTGATCGACTGCGCTCCGTTCTTGGGCCTGCTCACGCTCAATGCCCTCACCGCGGCGGACGGCGTCCTCATCCCCGTGCAGTGTGAGTACCTGGCCCTGGAAGGGCTGGGGCACCTCACGCGCACGATCGATCTCGTCCGCCGGGAGCTGAACCCGGACCTCCAGATCGCCGGACTTGTCATGGTGATGTATGATTCCAGAACGAACATTTCGCAAGAAATCGTGCGTGACGTCCGCCGGCATTTCCCCCAGACGTTCCGCTGCGTGGTCCCACGCTCCGTGCGGCTCAGCGAAGCCCCCAGCTTCGGCCAGACCATCTTCCAGTACGCGCCCACCTCCCGCGGCGCGGAGGCGTACCGTGATCTGGCGGCCGAGTTCGTCGCCCGACGTGACGCCGCCGTCCCGGCGAACCTCGCTCGGCCCGTCACCGGCGTCCTCCCCTCTCCGGCGCCGCGCCCGGCCCAGGAGGTCCCCGCTCCACCCCTGCCTGACGCTCTTGTCCCAGGAGGAACGCCATGACCGCCCGTCCCGCGCTCGGCCGGGGCCTCAACGCCCTCATTCCCCATCCTCGCTCCGAGCGCCCGGACGCTGCGGCGCCGCCCCGCACGCTGCCCGTCGCCGCCATTCAGCCCAATCCCGATCAGCCACGCTCGCACATCGAGGCCGCGGCGCTGGAGGAGCTGGCTGCCAGCATCCGTGAGCACGGCGTGTTGCAACCGCTCCTGGTCGCGCGCAGCGCCGACGACCGCTACGTGATGGTCGCCGGCGAGCGACGCTGGCGCGCGGCGCAGCTGGCCGGGCTCACGGAAGTCCCCGTCCTCATCACCGATCTCGCGGACGCCGACCGGCTCAGCGTCGCCTTGGTGGAAAACATTCAACGAGAAGATCTCAGCCCGTTGGAGGAAGCCCACGCCTACCGGCGCCTGATGGAGGAGGGGCCACTGACGCAGGAGCAGGTGGCCAAACGCGTGGGCAAAAGCCGGGTCGCCGTCGCCAACTCGCTGCGCCTCCTGCAACTGCCGGCGCCCATCCGCATGAGCCTGGCCGTCGGCGAGATCAGTGAAGGGCACGCCCGCGCCATCCTCGGGGCGCCCACGCCCGACCACCAGATCCGGCTGTGGAAGCGAGTGCGGGAGCGCCACCTCACGGTGCGCCAGGCGGAGTCCGCGGCACGGACGCTGCGCTCTGTGGGGCCCGCCACCACCGCCCGCCGCCGCGACCTCCCCGGCGATCGACTCGCGCAGGAGCGGCTCCAATCGGCGCTGGGGACCCAAGTGCAGGTCCACCGGGGCCGGCGTGGCGGCCACATCCAGGTGCGCTGGTACGACGACGAGCAGCTGGAACAGATCGTCAACGCCATCGTGCGCGCTGCCGCCGAGCCGGTCGCGGCCCCGCCGGAGCGTATCCACGTCTAGCCCTCTCCACAGCCCCCCGATCTCCGCGTGCGGTGGCGTGCGCTAGCATGCGCCGGGATCGCGCTCCGGCGCGGGACGGCCGCACCGAACGGTTCGGCTCCATGGCGGCACAAACGGAATCGAGACACGTATGGCTGCGATCGATCGCCTCGCGGAATTGGGCCTCGAACTGCCTGAGCCAACCACGCCCGCCGGCCTCTACAGGCTCGCGGTCCAGACGGGAAACCTCGTCTTCGTGGCCGGTCAGGTCAACCTCGCCGGTGGCGAACTCACCGCCCGGGGAAAGCTCGGTCGTGAACTATCGATCGACGAAGGCCGCGCCGCCGCGCGCCAGGCGGCCGTCAACTGCCTGGCCATCCTGGCGCAGCTGACCGGCTCGCTCGACCGCGTCGTGCGGCTCGTCCGTCTGACGGGCTACGTCGCCTCCGCCGAGGGCTTCCAGCGCCAACCGGAAGTGATCAACGGCGCCTCGGAGTTGTTCCGGGACGTCTTCGGTGACGACGGCGTCGGCAGCCGCCTCGCCTTGGGCGTCGCCGAGCTGCCCGGAGGCGCGCCGGTTGAGGTGGATGTGATCGTGGAGGTGCGGAGCTAGCCGGCCGGGGGAGGATCCGGCGCCTTCTCGCTCCCGCCCGCGTCGCCCTCTCGGCCCCGATCCCCGTCCCCGGAGCGACGGCGGCGCCTGCGTCGGCGTCGGCGCGGCGTCTCCCCTGCCGCTCCGGCTTGGCCGGCTGCGGCCGGCGGCGCATCGCTGGGCGGCGACGCGGCGTTGTCTGGGGCAGTAGTTGGGGCGGTGCTGGGGGCTGTGCTCGGAGCGGTGGGCGCCCCCTGAGCGCCCCCGCGGCCACGCCGGCGACGGCGCGCCGGCGCCCTCGCCGCCTCACCTTGCCCCGTCGATGCCGCCGTCGCGTCCGGCTCGGCCGTTTCAGTCGCCGTGTCCTTAGCCACCCTGTCCTTAGCCACCGCGTCCCCTCGCGCACCTCCTACCCCCGGGGTATCAATCAAGGCCTGGTTCAACTGCTCTTCGGTCCGCACCGCCATGCCCATCTCCTTGGCGGGCACCTCCACGCGCTGGGGCGAGTCGTCCAGCGCGATCGTCGCCGTCTCCTTGAGGACGTTCACCTGAATGACTCTGCCCATGCCCGCGGGGGTGGAGACCTTCTTGCCGACTTTGGGGAGCACGCCGCGCATCTCCCGATAGACGTCGTACTCAAAAGTGAGGCAGCAGAGGAGACGGCCGCAGACGCCCGAGATCTTGTCGGGATTGAGCGCCAGCTGCTGCTCCTTCGCCATACGCACGCCCACTTTGGGGAACTCGGTCATCCAGGACGAACAGCAGAGGCGGAGGCCGCAGATGTCGTGGCCGTCCACCAACTTCGCGCGATCACGGGCGCCGGCATGCTTCATCTGCAGGCGAAGCCCGAACTCCGCCTCCAGCGCCTCCACCGCGGCTCGGAAATCCACCGGCCCATTCGCTTGGAAGTAGCAGGTGGCGTTCGCACCGCTGAGATTGATCTGGAACGCCGCCGCATACATTTCCAGGCCGTGCTCCACAATGAGCTGCCGCGTCCGCTCCAGCATCTGCTCGGCGCGGTCGCGCATCTGCTGGGCTGCGTCGCGGTCCTGCTGATCGGCCAAGCGGACAACGGGTTTGGTGTCGGGTGGGACGTCGCCGTCGTCGTCTTCCGGAACCGTGACCACGCGCCCCATCTCCAGGCCCATCGGCGTATCCACGACCACATAGTCGCTGGCGTGCAGCGGGTAGTCGGGTGGCGCGAAGTGGTAGATCTTCGACGCCTCTCGAAAGCGCACGCCGATCACGCGGGGTGCCATCTTACGGTCCTCCCTCCGTTCGGCCGTTGTCCGCCGACTCGCGCGGCGCCGGCACATCCACAAGCAACGCCTCCAGAGCCAAGCGGGCGCTGACGCCCTGACGGATCAGCTCCCGCGTGCGATGCAGCTCTCCCAGAAATTTGCAGATCTGCGCCGGCGCGTACCGATGCGACGCCGACTCCCGCTCGCGCCACTCCTCCTGATCGCGAATCCCGTCCTCGCAGCCCGCCTCCGATAGCAGCATATCCCGCCACCAGTCGATCCAGCCCTCCAGCGCCAGCAGAGCGTTATCCACCTGGCCCCTCCGCCCGGCGAGCGCCTCCGCGTAGGCGAAGCGCTCGGCACGGCCGGCCGCGCAAAGCCGCCGGATCTCCTCACGCTGCGCGCGTTGCCGCGCCCGCGGATCGCCTTCGCGCAGTTCGGCCAGAGCCGCGCCCACGCGGCCTCTCGCGCCTTGGGCCAGCATGCGCGCCTCATCCGCCGCCAGGCCCTGCTCCGCCTCCAACCAGGCCGCCAGCTCCTTCACGGCCAGCGGCGCCACGGTCACACTGCGGCAGCGTGACCGCACTGTCTCGGGGAGCAGCGCCGGCCGTGACGTGACCAGCAGGAACGTGACCGCGGCGGGGGGCTCTTCCAGCGTCTTCAAGAAAGCGTCGGCCGCCTCCGCTGTGAGGGCGTCGGCCGGATCAAGGATGTAGACGCGGCGGCGGCCCTCGTAAGGCTGGATGATCGCCGCCATCTCCAGCCGCCGGATGGCACAGATGCCGATGCTGCGGCTGTGGCGATGGTCGTGCTCCGCCACCCGGCAGAGGCCTCCGGGGGCAACGATCTCGACATCGGCGTGGGCGCCGGCGTCGATGCACTGACAGGCGCGGCACTGTCCGCAGGGAACGACGGGCGTCGCTTCCCCCTCCGCGGGCGCCAAGCAGTTGAGCGCGCGGGCAAGGCCAAGGGCGACGCGGCTCTTGCCCACCTGCGCGGGCCCGACAATCAAGAGGGCGTGGGGAACCCGCTCGGCCGCGACCATCCGCTGCAGAGTCGCCACCGCTCGCGCACCGCCAACGACGCCCCAGCCGGCGGCCACGCCCACATCCGCCACGGCGCTGGCACTGCTCATGCCCGCGCCTCCGGCGCCGCCACGCGCTCCGGCAGCAACTCCAGCGCCAGCAGATCCTCGTACGACTGGCGGCGACGGACGAGCTGGACGTCGCCGTCGTGGACGAAGAGCACGGCGGGACGCTGGGCGAGGTTGTAGTTGCTCTCCATAGCCACGTGATAGGCGCCGCTCGCCGGCACGGCCAGCAAGTCCCCCCGCTCCAGTCGCGGCAGCGCGATGTCCCGGATGAGCACATCGCCGCTCTCGCAGAATCTGCCCGCCACGGTCACGGTCTCCGCGACGGGGGCATGCATCCGATTAGCCAACACGGCCGCGTAACGCGACTCATAGAGGGCCGGCCGGATGTTGTCGGCCATGCCGCCGTCAACGGACACGTACTTGCGGACGCCGGGGATCTCCTTGCGCGCGCCCACCGTGTAGAGCGCCACTCCGGCCCGCGCCACCAGCGACCGCCCCGGCTCAAGATGCACCGTTGGCAAGGGCAAGCCGTGACGCGCGCAGGCGCCGCGCAGCGCCGCAGCGATCGTCTCCGCGTAGCGCGCGATGGATGGAGCCGGGCGGTCGGCGGTGTAGCTGACGGCGAAGCCGCCACCCGGGCTGAACTCGCGCCAGACGAAGCCGTGAGCCTCCCGCATGGCCGCGGCGAACGCTACCACCACGTCGATTCCCAGCGTGTAGGGCTCCGGCTCATAGATCGGCGAGCCCAGGTGCACGTGATACCCGGTCAGCTCCAGAGAGGGCTCGGCCAGCGCCCGCGCCACCGCCGCCTCCGCCGAGCCTCCCTGGATCGGAAAGCCGAACTTACTGTCCTGGAGGCCGGTGCTGGTCTTGCGGTGCGTATGCGCGTCTATGCCGGGCGCCAGACGCAGCATGATCGGCTGGCGCCGGCCCTGAGCGGCCGCCAGCCGTGCCAACGAGTCCAGTTCGGACGCGTTATCCACCACCACCCGAGCGACGCCCGCCGCCAGCGCCTCCTCCAACTCTTGCTCGCTCTTGTTGTTGCCGTGCAACGCCATCCGTTCGGCCGGGCAGCCACCCGCGCGCGCCACGAACAGCTCCCCGCCCGACACCACTTCGATCCCGATCCCCTCCTCCGCCAGAATGGCGGCGAGGTAGGGGCTTAAATACGCCTTGGCGGCATAGAGCACACGGGCGTCCGGGAGGCGCTCACCGAACTCGCGGCGGTATTCGCGGCACATGCTGCGGATGGTCGCCTCGTCGTAGAGGTAGAGCGGCGTCCCATACTCGGCGGCGAGCGACGGCACGTCGCAGCCGCCGATGCGCAACCGTCCGGCGGCATCGGCCTCAACGCTGAAGGGGAAGAGCGAGGCCTGCGGAAAGGCCTCGCCGCGTTCAGTCGCCACAGAGATCGAACCCTCCGCGCCGGCTCCTCCGAAATCGCCCCCTCGTTCGGGGGCGGATGCGGCGGCCGCGCGCGGAACTCCCAAGTACGCCTGTGTCTGCAGCGCCGCACAGAAACGCCGCCTCCTGATTGTACGCAGGCATCCGCAGAGGCGTCCATCGCCGACGCAGAGGACGGCAGGGTGCGTGAGCTATGCGACATTGCAGGCGACATTGCAAGCCACATCGCAGGGATCGGGGCCGGGGCGCTTGGATGGCGGCGCGCCTCTCCGTCCTCTACACTCTCGCCGCCCTCCGTGTGACGACCAGCGCCGACCCGCCGCGTATGCGGCCGCAAGGCATCTCCTGGAGCCCGCGCGTGAGGTTAGTGGCGGCGAGGATCTTGTGCTGCTCCAGAATCACGAGCACCGAGCGCCCCGACGCGCTCGCCGTCGGGGGGCGGCCGGACAAGGCCGAACCCCAGGGACGCGGCGCCCGCGAGTTGAGGACGCGCCATGAGGGAGAGTGCCACGACCGACCTGTCCGCGCCTCCTCCAGTGCTGGACAGCCGCGTTCTGCCCAACGGCCTCCGCGTGCTCACGTCGACCATGGCGTACGCCCGCTCCGTCACCGTGAGCTTCTACTTCGGCGCCGGCTCCCGTTACGAAGGCGACGCCGACGCCGGCATCTCGCACCTGGTGGAACACTGCTGCTTCAAGGGAACGCCGCGCCGGCCCAGCGCCCAGCAAATCTCCGAAGCCATTGAGAGCGTCGGCGGCGTGCTCAACGCCGGCACGGATCGCGAACTCACCGTCTACTACGCCAAGGTCCCCCGCGATCATCTGGAGACCGCACTGGACATTGTGATCGATATGGTCTTGCGGCCCATCTTCGACGCGGATGAGCTTGAGAAAGAGCGCAACGTCATCCTGGAAGAGCTCGCCGGCGTGGAGGACAGCCCCAGCCAACTCGTGGAGATCGCCCTGGACAGCCTGCTCTGGCCGGAGCAGCCGCTGGGCCGTGACGTGGCCGGTACCCCGGAATCGGTCCGCGCCATCTCGCGGGCCCGCGCGGTCGCGTACCGGCGCGATCAGTATGCCCCCACCAACGCGATGATCTCCGTCGCCGGCGCAGCCGATCCCGATCGCGTCGCCGCCATCGTCGAAAGCGCGACAGCAGAATGGGACCACGGCCTGCCCGGCTCCTGGGAGGCGGTCAAGCCGCCGGCGCCCGATCACCCCCAGGTGCGGCTGCGCCACAAGGCGACCGAACAGGCCCATCTGATGCTTGCGGTGCCCGGCGTGTCGGCCGTGGATCCCGACCGCTACGCGGTGAGCCTCCTTGCCGGCCTCCTCGGCGACGGCATGAGCAGTCGCCTCTTCGTGTCGTTGCGAGAGGATCTGGGCCTCGCCTACGACGTCCACGCCTACGCTGCCACCTACCGCGATACGGGCTCCGTTGCGATCTACATGGGCGTGGACCCGGACAACTCCTTGGAGGCGTTGCTGGCCACGCTCGCGGAGCTGCGACGTCTGGGTGATGGCATCCCCGCCGAGGAACTGCGCAAGGTCCTGGAATACACCAAGGGCCGCATGCTGCTGAATATGGAGGACACCCGCGCGGTCTCCTCCTGGTACGGCGGGCAGGCGTTGCTGCTGGACCGCACCCTCAGCGTTGAGGAGGTGGTGGCGAAGATCGAAACGGTCACCAGCGACGATCTCGTCGGCGCCGCGAACACGTTGTTCCGCGACGAGAACCTCTATCTCGCCGTCGTGGGGCCCTTCGAGGGGACGTCTCCTTTCGAGGCGGCGCTGCACCTCTGAGGCGTGTGAGCGCAGCCGAGCCCTTCCCTGGAGGCGACTCCCCATGACCGTTGCCGGACCCCGCGCTCCCAACCCCTACGCCTCCGCGGTGCGCCAACTGGAGGCGGCGGTCGCCTCCCTCAGCCTTGATCCGCGCAAAGTGGAGATGCTCAAGCGCCCCAAGCGCGAACTCACGGTCAACTTCCCCGTGGAGATGGACGACGGCAGCGTCCGCGTTTTCCGGGGTTACCGTGTGCAGCACAATGACGCGCGCGGGCCGTTCAAAGGCGGCATCCGCTACTCCGGCCACGTTTCCCTTGACGACGTCCGCGCCCTGGCCATGTGGATGACGTGGAAGTGCGCGGTGGTCAACCTCCCCTTTGGCGGCGCCAAGGGCGGGGTGGTGGTGGATCCGGCGGAACTCAGCGAGGCGGAACTGGAGAACCTCAGCCGCCGCTACTTCTCGGAGCTGGTGCCCATCATTGGGCCGGATCGGGACATCCCCGCGCCGGACATGGGGACGGACGCCCGCGTCATGGCCTGGATGATGGACACCTACTCCATGGCACAGGGGCACACCGTCCCGGCCGTGGTCACGGGCAAGCCGGTCTCCGTGGGCGGCAGCCTGGGCCGCTATGAGGCAACGGGTCGCGGCGTGCTCATCTGCATTGAGGAGTTGGTCAAGCGCCGTGGCGAAACGCTGGAGGGGCTGCGGGTCGCGGTGCAGGGGTTCGGGCAGGTGGGCAGCGTTGCCGCGCGGCTCCTCCAGCGCTCGGGCGCCCGCCTCATCGCCGTCTCCGACTCGGCGGCCGGCTACTACAACGCCCACGGCCTCGATATTCCGGCGGTGCTGGACTGCGCCGACGACCGCGGCCGCTTCGTTCAGCCCCTGCCCCATGCCGACCGCATCAGCAACGCTGAACTGCTGGAATTGGACTGCGACTATCTCGTCCCGGCCGCCGTGGAGAACGTGATCCTGGCCGAGAACGCCGACCGCATCCGCGCCAAGGTCGTGGTGGAAGCGGCGAACGGGCCCACCAGCCCCGACGCCGACGCGATACTGCGCCAGCGCGGCATCACCGTCCTCCCGGACATCCTCGCCAACGCCGGGGGCGTCACCGTCTCCTACATGGAATGGGTCCAGGATCTGCAGTCATTCTTCTGGGAGGAGGATGAGGTCAACCAGCGCTTGGCGCGGATCATGCGTCGCGCCTTCGCGCAGGTCTGGGAGACGGCCGAGACTCGCAGCGTTCCCCTGCGGGAGGCCGCCCATATTGTGGGCGTGCAGCGCGTGGTGGAAGCTACGGCCATCCGCGGCATCTTCCCCTGACAGCAGCCCCGTTCGCCCTACGCGTCCCCGTCCTTAGGGCCCCGCAGGGCTGAAGGGACGACGGACGAACTGCGCCCGCCGGCTGCGGCTCTGACGCGGCGGTTAAGTCCGGCCGCCGTGGGGGAAGTGGTCCGCCTGCTGCAGCAGCCCCCGCAGGTGGTTGATCTCGCCGGCGTGGTAGACGTCGTGAATCAGGATCGCGTCAATGATCAGGCGCGTCGCCCGTAACTCGCCCCAGTGCGTGTGCCGCTCCGCCAGCAGCTCCGAGTCGTCACTGAGGGATCGGACCGCCTCCTGCGCCTCAGCATGGGCGCGCCGCAACCACGCCAAGAGCGCCTCAAAGTCGGCCTCCGTCTGCTCGCCCTCCCCATCCCACGCCGTCCACCACTGCAGCTCCCGATCACCAAAGGCATGACTCGTGTGCATCCGCTTCACGGACGCGCAGTGCACAATGATGTCGCGCACCGTGCGACCGCCGCCGGGGGGCAACCGCTCCAAGTCATCCGGCGTGACGGAAGAGAGGTTCGCCATCAGCGAATGCTCGGGCTTGCGCTCGAAGCATTCATCCAACTGCCAAACCAGATGATCGAGGACCTCTCGACCCATCCGTTCGCCGCTCCGGCTCACGAACTCACGAAGAGACGACTGGGACCGGTTCTCCCCGCAACGTGCCCCGTTTCCTTGCGATCAGCTCGTCCAGCTTGATCTCGCAGAGCCGCGCCTCGTGCTCCAGGCCGCAGACGTTGCAGCCGTCCCGGCAGTCGTCCGTGGTCAGCTCCTTCTCCGTGCGCAGCCACTCCTTGCGCAGGAACGCCTCACTGACCCCGCTGGCGATGTGGGACCAGGGGAAGCGCTCCCAGAGGTCGCGTTGGCGGTGACAGTAGAACGCCGGATCCACCCCCACCGTGCGGAAGGCGCCATCCCAGGCTGCCGCATTGTAATGCTCGCTCCACGCGTCGAATCGCGCTCCCCGTCGCCACGCTTCCACCACCACATCTGCGACGCGACGGTCGCCGCGGCTCAGCACGCCCTCCAGGGTTGACTCCCGGGGGTCGTTCCAAGTGAAGTCCAGCCTCGCCTTACGGCAGGCGTCTCGGAGGAGCGCGTGCTTCGGCGCCAGCTCCTCCGCCGTCTCCTGCCGCGCCCATTGGAAGGGCGCGTGCGCCTTGGGCACGTGATTCGACGTGGACACGCGCACGCGGGCCCGCGGCCCCACCACCTCCCGGCCGATCTGCTTCACCTGCGCCGCCCAATCCACAATGCCCCGCACGTCGGCCATCGTCTCGGTGGGCAAGCCCACCATGAAGTAGAGCTTAATGTTCGTCCAGCCCTGCTCAAAGGTGTTGCGGGCGGCGTCCAGCAGATCCTGCTCCGCGACCACCTTGTTGATGGCGTTGCGCAGCCGCTGACTGCCCGCCTCCGGCGCGAACGTCATCCCGTGCTTCTTGCCGGGAGCGCAGGCGAGCGCGACGTCTACGCTGAACGAATCGACGCGCGTACTCGGCAAGGAAATCGTGATGCTGTCGCCAAACGCCGCCCGCAGCGCGAACACGATCTCCTTGATCTGGCTGTGGTCCGTGCTGCTCAGCGAGACCAGCGACAGCTCCTGGTAGCCCGTGCTGGCGAACAGCGCCCTGGCCGCCGCCACAACCTCCTCCGGTGTCCGCTCACGCAGCGGCCGATAGATCATTCCGGCCTGACAGAAGCGACAGCCTTGCGTGCAACCTCGCTGGATCTCAATCCCGGCCCGGTCGTGCACCGTCTGCAGGAACGGCACAATGGGCGCGGTCAAAACCGGCGGCAGCCCCTGCATGGTGCGCTTGACCACGGGCAGTGGCGCCGCGGCATCCGTCGTCACCACCTCGGCAACGGTGCCGTCATCGTTGTACGTCCACTCGTAGAAGCTCGGCACGTAGACGCCCGGAATCCGCGCCAAGCGCCGCAGCAGCTCCGCGCGGCTGCCGCCGCCCTCTTTCCACTCGTGCAAGAGCGCGTTCACGTCCAGCACCACCTCTTCGCCTTCGCCCAGCACGAAGGCGTCCACCACGGTGGCCAGCGGCTCCGGCACCAGCGCACCGGATCCGCCGGCGATGACCAGTGGATCGCGCTCGCCGCGGCCGGCCGCCAGGACGGAGATCCCGGCGAGATCCAGCATGTTGAGCACGTTGGTGTACGTCAGCTCGTACGAGAGCGAGAAGCCCAAGACGTCGAACTCGCCCAGCGGACGCCGGTTCTCCAGGCTGAAGAGCGGCGCACCCTGCCCCCGCAGCGACGCTTCCATGTCCGGCCAGGGAGCAAAGCAGCGCTCCGCCAGCGTGCGCGGGACCCGGTTGAGGATGTCGTAGAGGATCGCCAGCCCGCCGTTCGACATGCCAATGTCGTAGACGTCCGGATAGATCAGGGCCCAGCGGACGGCGGCGTCGTCCCAGGGTTGGGGCAGACTATTCCATTCGCCACCGCAGTAGCGGGCCGGCTTGGAGACGCCTGCCAACAGCTGGTCCAAGTCGATTGGCGACATGCTCGAACCTCCCCCTCGCGCCCCGCCCCGCGCCAAACGCGGCCGCACAAAGGCGGGCGGCGCCCACGCCAGTCCGATGTACGATGGTACATCCACCGCGCCGAGAGTGCGCCCGCCCACTGAGCGCCCCCCTTCGAGGGACAGCCTCTCTTTACGAGGCGCGGCGCGGGCCGCTAGGATACCTCTGCAGCGATGGTCGGCGCGTCACAGGGACAGCCGCGGTGCTGCCTGGATTTATTTGACGGCCTGTCGCAAGGGCCGTCCCGGCTTTATCCGGTGGCGGATGCCACCCTGGCATGATCCGGCGGTCGCATGGCCGCCAACGGTTCGCCGCCGCAACCACG
Organism: Dehalococcoidia bacterium; assembly: GCA_963662615.2. Lineage (GTDB taxonomy): Bacteria > Chloroflexota > Dehalococcoidia > Bin125 > Bin125. Next base: position 488,997 of record CAXXSR010000002.1, on the reverse strand, counting down.
CGCCGCTCGCTACGGTTGCCGCGCCAGCTAGGTGTCCCATGGGTACAGTGCGCGCCGCTGCGGGAGCGGTGCAGCGAACATTCGCTTGGCCCCTGGCCACGCTGCGCCAGGGCCTCCTCCACGACCTTTCGACCCTGGAGATCTTCCTGGGCGGCTTTGGCCTCATCGCGGCGCTCGTGACCGCGGCGCTGCTCGCCGTCCCCCTGGGGACGCTGCCCGGCGCCGCCGGCGATTTCACGGCCGTCGGCGTCGCGATCTTGCTCGCCCCCGTTGGCATCGGTGTGGCGCTGAGCCGCCGTGCGGAGGTCGAGCGGATCATCCACTCCATCCGCGAACGCTCCGACGCCGTCGCCGGCGCCGGGTTTGGAGCCCGCGGGCCGGCGGCCCGCGACGCGCGTCCCACCGCCGTGGTGGTGGACACCAGCGCCATCATCGACGGCCGCCTCGCGGACGTCGCCGAGAGCGGCTTCCTCCTGGCTGACCTCATCATCCCCCGCTTCGTCCTGGACGAACTGCGTCGCGTCGCCGACAGCAGCGACGCCCTCAAACGCCAGCGCGGCCGCTATGGCCTGGAGATGCTCAGCCGCATTCAGGCAAGCGGCCGTGTGCACACGGTCATTGACGACGCCCAGTACGCCGAGCTGCCGGACGTGGACGCGAAGGTCCTGGCCCTGGCGCGCGCGCGTAACGCCGCCCTCCTGACCAACGACTACAACCTCAACCGCGTCGCCGGTGTGGAGGACGTCCCCGTGCTCAATCTCAACGCCCTGGCCCAAGCGATGCGCAACGTCGCCCTGCCCGGCGAGTCGCTCCACCTCCGCATTCTGCAAGAAGGGCGTGAGCGCGAGCAGGGCGTGGGCTTCCTCCAAGACGGCACCATGGTCGTGGTGGAGGACGCGCGCCGGCTGCTGGAGCAAGACGTCACGGTGGAGATCACCCGCACCATCCAGACCACCGCCGGGCGCATGCTCTTCGCCCGCCTCCGCCAAGCCGCGCCCGCGCCCGCCGCCGAGGTGGAGCCGGAGCGCACGCAGGCGACGCCGTGAGCCCACCCCGGACCGCCGCCATCCTCCTGGCCGCCGGCGCGAGCGAGCGCATGGGCGGGCTGGATAAGAGCGTGGCGCCGCTGGACGGACAGCCTGTCGCGTCCTACTCCCTGCGCGCCTTCGCCGCCTGCGACGGCGTCTCCTCCATTGTCCTGGTCTGCGGCGACAACAATCGCGCAGCGCTGGAGACGCTCGCGGCGGCGCACGGCGGCGGCAAGGTGACCGCCATCGTGCCGGGGGGGCCGCGGCGGCAGGACTCGGTCGCGCGCGGCCTCGCCGCGCTCGCCGACGCGGACCTCGTCGCCGTGCACGACACGGCCCGCCCCCTCGTCACCAGCAGCATGATCGCGCGCGGGATCGACTGCGCCGCGCGGCACGGCGCCGCCATCGCCGCTGCGCCTCTGACCGATACGATCAAGGAAGTGAACGGCGACTCTCCCGACGGCGCTGTGCAGGTCACCCGCACCATTGACCGGCGGACGCTGCGCGCGGCCCAGACGCCGCAGCTCTTCCGCCGCGACCTGCTCCTGCGCGCTCACGCGGCCGCCGGCTCCCCAGCCGTCGCCAACGGAGCGTTCACAGATGACGCCGCCCTCGTGGAGGCGCTCGGCCATCGCGTCGTCGCCTACGATCCCGGCGCGCCCAACCCCAAGATCACGACCCCGGCTGATCTGCCCGTCGTGGCGGCCCTCCTGCGCGCCCGCGCCCAGACGCCGCTAGCGCAGTCCTTCTCCTCCCAGCCCACGCCGGCGAGCGGGGAGGGCGGGCGGGAGAGTGGAGCGCAGGACCGAGTCGGGATCGGCACCGACATCCACCGCTTCGATCCGCAGCGTCCGCTGATCTTGGGCGGCGTGCGCATCCCCGACAGCCCCGGCCTGGCCGGTCACTCCGACGCCGACGCGCTCTCGCACGCCATCATCGACGCGCTGCTGGGCGCCGCGGCGCTGGGGGACATCGGGCAGCACTTCCCCCCGGACGACGCCCAATGGGCGGGTGTCGACAGCCAGGATCTGCTCGCCCGTGCGGTCGCAATGTTGGTGCAACACGGCTATCGTGTGGGCAACGTAGACGCCACGGTGATCGCGGAGCAGCCCAAACTGCAGCCGCACATCCCAGCCATGCGCGGGCGGCTGGCAGCGTCAATGGGAGTGGACGTGGCCGTCGTCAGCGTCAAGGCGACCACGGCAGAGGGCCTGGGGCCCGTGGGTCGCTCTGAGAGCCTGCAGGCGCAGGCGATCGTGCGCATCCTGGCGGACGCGCCCACGGCCGCATCTCGACCGGCAACCAGGCCGTGAGCAGCGCCCGCCCGCGCGTCGAGGCAAGGTGAGCCATGTTGCCCTGGCGCGCCATCCGCGCTGACATTGAATTCATTCGCGAACGCGATCCCGCCGCGCAGAGCATCTGGGAGGTCATCCTCGCCTACCCAGGCTTCCAAGCCCGGCTGCTCCATCGGCTGGCGCACTCCCTCTCGCGGGCCAACGTGCCCCTGTTCCCGCGGCTGGTCTCGCACCTCAACCGGGCCCTGACCGGCATTGAGATTCATCCCGGGGCCGTGATCGGCGAGCCCGCCCCCGTACCGTCCTCACGCCAGCCCGTCCCGCCTCACAGCGCCTAGCCGCCAGCGCGTGCGAGCAGTCCGTGCAGCTCTATAACACCTTGACCCGCCGCAAAGAGCCGTTCCGGCCGCTGGACGACCCCGTCAGCATCTACGTCTGCGGCGTCACCCCCTACGACGACGCGCATCTGGGCCACGGCATGAGCATCATCATCTTTGACACGCTCCGCCGCTACCTGGAATGGCGCGGACGCCGGGTGCGCTTCGTCTACAACTTCACCGACGTGGACGACAAGATGATCGCCCGCGCCGCCCGGCTCGGCATCTCCGTTCCCGCGCTCGCTCACAGTCAGATCGCAAAATTCCAAGCGGAGATGCGCGAACTGAACGTTCAGCCCGCCGACGTGCATCCGCGCGCGACGGAAGAGATTCCGAAGATGCTGGAAGTGATCGGAGGGCTCGTTGCGGAGGGGTCGGCCTACCCCGCCAACGGCGACGTCTACTTCTCTGTGCAGGCCCGCAAGGACTACGGCAAACTCTCCCGTCGGACCCTGGAGGAGATGATCGCGGGTGCCCGCGTGGAGGTGGCCTCCCAAAAGCAGCACCCCATGGACTTCGCCCTGTGGAAGGCCGCGAAGCCGGGCGAGCCGTCCTGGGACAGCCCCTGGGGTCCGGGCCGGCCCGGCTGGCACATTGAATGCAGCGCCATGGCCCTGCGCTATTTAGGTGAGCAGATCGATCTGCACGGCGGCGGCATGGACCTGATCTTCCCGCACCACGAAAACGAGAGCGCCCAGTCGGAGACGTTCACCGGCAAGACACCGTTCGTCCGTCACTGGATGCACAACGCCCTCATGCAACTGGGCGACGAGAAGATGTCCAAGTCCCTGGGCAACATCATCACCTTGCGCGAGGGCCTGGACCGTTACGGCGCCGACGCCCTCCGTCACTTCGTCCTCAGCGGGCACTACCGCAGCCCCCTGACCTACTCGGAGGCGTCGCTGACGGGGGCGGCTCGGGGCGCGGAACGGCTCCTCATCGCCGCTGGGGGCGACGGCGCCGGCGAAGAGGGTTCCGGCCGCAGCAACGGGGACGGAGAGTTGGACGCGGAGGGCTACCGGCGGCGCTTCATTGACGCCATGGAGGACGACCTGGGCACACCCCAAGCGCTCGCCACCCTGTTCGATCTCGCCCGCGAGATCAATCGCGCCCGCGACACCGGCGGCACGGTCGAGAACGCGGTGGCGCAGCTGCGCGAGCTGGGGGGCGTCTTGGGACTCCACTTCCAGGCGAGCGTCCGCCACATCAACGCCGCCCCCTTCATTGATCTGCTCCTGGAGATCCGCAGCGAACTCCGGGGCCGGAATGAGTACGCCTTAGCGGACCAGATCCGGGCCCGCCTGGCCGACCTCGGCGTCACGCTGGAGGACAATCGACAAGGCAGCACCTGGCGGCCGGCCGAGCCCACCGTCCCCGACTCTGCTGAGGAGCCGCCGTCGACGGCGGAGAGCACCCTGCGCTTCTAATCGAACCGCCGCCCCAGGCCGGGACACGGCTGGCAGCCCCCAGCGCGCCGGCCGCACCGCGACTTCCAGGTGTAGCATTCTTGACCCGGTTTCCGCGGGCCCCATATACTCCTTGACAGACGCGCCCCGGAGCGTGTCTTTTTTGTTTCGGGCTCAGCCCGGGTGGCGCAACGGTAGCGCAGCCGATTTGTAATCGGCAGGTTAGGGGTTCGACTCCCTTCTCGGGCTCCATGTGCGTCACTCAAGGGGCGGTCGCGCTGAGGCTGGGGTGGGTGAGTGGCTAATACCACCGGTCTGTAAAATCGGCGCCCGAAAGGGCTACGCAGGTTCAAATCCTGCCCCCAGCACCACCCGTGCGACCGGTCCGGCGAGATCAGCGGAGGAGGCCCGCATAGCTCAGTCGGTAGAGCGCGTTCTTGGTAAGAACGAGGTCTCCAGTTCGAATCTGGATGCGGGCTCCAGTACGAGCAGAGGCAGCAAGCAAGAGGCGGAGGAGCCATGGCGCGGGAGAAGTTCGCACGCACCAAACCGCACGTGAACGTGGGCACGATTGGGCACGTCGACCACGGCAAGACGACCTTGACGGCGGCGATCACGAAGTACCTGGCGCTGGGGGGCGGGGCGGTGGCGCGCAGCTTCGAGAGCATTGACAACGCCCCGGAGGAGAAAGAGCGGGGCATCACCATTGCCATTGCCCACGTGGAGTACGAGACGGCGGCGCGCCACTACGCCCACATTGACGCCCCCGGCCACGCCGACTACATCAAGAACATGATCACCGGCGCGGCCCAGATGGACGGGGCGATCCTGGTGGTGGCGGCCCCGGACGGGCCCATGCCGCAGACGCGCGAGCACATCCTCTTGGCCCGCCAGGTGGGGGTGCCGCGGATGGTGGTCTTCATCAACAAGATCGACCAACTGGACGACCCCGAGCTGCAGGAGCTGGTGGAGCTGGAAGTGCGCGAGCTGTTGAGCCGCTACGAGTTCCCCGGCGAGGAGGTGCCGGTGATCCGCGGCGCCGCCCTGGCGGCCTTGGCCGAGCCCAGCGCGGACCCCGCAGCGGCCGCCTACGCCTCCATCCAGGCCCTCCTGGAGGCGGTGGACACCTACATCCCCACCCCGCCGCGGGCCACCGACCAGCCCTTCTTGATGCCCATTGAGGACGTCTTCGGCATCAAGGGGCGGGGCACGGTGGTGACCGGGCGGATCGAGCGCGGGGTGGTCCACAGCGGCGACAACGTCGAGATCGTCGGCCTCAAAGAGACCACCACCACCGTCGTCACCGGCGTCGAGATGTTCAAGAAGATCCTCGACAGCGGCGAGGCCGGCGACAACGTCGGCTGCCTCCTGCGCGGGGTCGAGCGCGAGGAGGTGGCCCGCGGCCAGGTGCTGGCCGCCCCCGGCTCCATGACCCCCCACACCACCTTCGCCGCCGAAGTCTACATCCTCTCCAAAGACGAAGGCGGCCGCCACACCCCCTTCTTCCCCGGCTACCGCCCCCAGTTCTACCTGCGCACCACCGACGTCACCGGCGACATCGCCTTCGACGGCCAAGTGGAGATGGCCATGCCCGGCGACAACGTCCAAGTCCGCATCCGCCTCATCAGCCCCATCGCCATGGACCCCGGCCTGCGCTTCGCCATCCGCGAAGGCGGCCGCACCGTCGGCGCCGGCGCCGTCACCCAGGTCTTGGAGTAGGCCCGGCCATGGCGAAAGGAGACCGCATCCACATCACGCTGCGCTGCCGGGAGTGCCAGACGCACGCCTACCACTCACGCAAGAACCGGCGCAATGACTCGGACCGCCTGGAGCTGCGGAAGTACTGCCCCCGCTGCCGCGTCCATCAGCTCTTCCGTGAGACGCGCTAAGACGCCGCCAGAGGAAAGAGGAGGGGACCCCATCGGTCATGGCGCGTGGAAGCTCCAGCCGCCGCTCTCGCCGCCGCCGCCAAGCGCAGGCGGCTTCCGCCGCTGTGCCCGCCCCAGCGGCCCTGCCGGCGACCCCAGCGCCGCAGCCCGCGCCGCCACCGGAGCCGGGCGTCGCCGTGCGGCCCCGGCGCTCCACGCCGCGGCCCGCCGACGCCCCCACCCGCGGACGAGAGCACGGACGCATCTACCGCTGGACGCACCCGCGCATCCTCATAGAGATCATTACGGAGCTGCGCCGCGTCGTCTGGCCCGGCCCCCAGGAGACGCGCAGCCTCACCACCGTGGTGATCATCGTCGCCGTGGCCGTGGGCGCGGTCCTGGGCTCCGTCGACTGGATCTTCAACCGGCTCCTCGAGAACGTCCTCCTGCCCTGATGGAAGACTCATGACCACGAACTCCGACATCACCACCGACGATCAGGAGCAACCGCCGGTGCAGCCCGCAGCGCAGGAAGGCACGGCGCCCGAGCCAGCGCCCGCGGCCGCGCCGGCCCCCGAAGCGCAGGAAGGCGCGATGCCCGAGCCGGTGCCCGCGGCCGCGCCGGCGCCCGAAGCGGAGAGCGCCCCCCCGGCCGCTCCCGCCGCGGAGACCGAGGACGCCGAGCCGACCCTGAGCGCCGTTGAGCGTGAGTACCAGGCGGCCATGCGTGCCGCCACGGCCCTGGGGATGGACCTTGAGCTCGAGCGCGCCGCCGTGGACAAGGAAGCGGATGCGGCCGAGCGCCTGGTGGAGAAGCTGGGGCTCGACCAGCCCGCCCCCACGGCGGAAGCGGAGGCGCCGGTCGCCCCCGTCGCGCAGTCCCAGGTGGACGAAGAGGCGGCAAAGGAGGAAGACGAACTCCTGGGCCCCGTCCCTGAAGACGCGCGCTCCTGGTACGTCCTCAACACCTACTCCGGCCACGAAAATCGAGTTCAGATCAACCTGGAGCGCCGCATTGAAAGCATGGATGTGGCCGAGCGCATCTTTCGCGTCGTCGTCCCCACGGAAGAGGAACTGGAGATCCGAGGCGGGCAGCGGCGTCAAGTCCAGCGCAAGCTCCTGCCCGGCTACGTGCTTGTCGAGATGATCTTGGACGACGACACCTGGTACGTCGTGCGCAACACCCCCGGCGTGACCGGCTTCGTCGGCGCCGACAAGCCGCACCCGCTGCCTCGGGAGGAAGTCAAAGCCATCCTGCGGCAGATGCGCGTCGTGGAGCCGCGCGTTCGCGTAGGCTTTGAGATCGGCGATTCGATCCGCGTGATGGACGGACCGTTCCTGGACTTCATTGGCCAGGTGGTCGAGATCAATCTGGACAAAGGAAAGGTCCGCGTCCTCATCTCCATGTTCGGACGCGAAACCCCAATGGAGCTGGACTTCATGCAGGTAGAGAAGGCATAGGGCGCCGCCGTGGCCAAAAAGATTCGCGCCCTCCTCACTCTCCAGCTGGATGCCGGCAAGGCGAGCCCGGCGCCGCCGGTGGGGCCCGCGCTGGGGCAGCACGGCGCCAACATCATGGAATTCGTCAAGACCTACAATGAGCGCACGGCCACCATGGCCGGCGACGTCGCGCCGGCGCAGATTACGATCTACGAAGACCGCTCCTTCACCTTTGAGATCCGCACACCACCTGCCTCGGACCTCATTCGCAAGGCGGCGGGCCTGGAGAAGGGCGCCGCCGAGGCGCGCCGGACGATGGTGGGGACCATCACGACCGCGCAGTTGCGCGAGATCGCCCAGCGCAAAATGCCCGACCTCAACGCCAACGACGTCGACGCCGCCATGCAGATCATTGCCGGCACCGCGCGCAGCATGGGCGTGGAAGTGCAGAGCTAAGGATGGCCGCGCGGGGCAAACGCTACGATGCCGTCGCCCAGAGCTATGACCGCGACGCCGCGTATGGGCCGGAAGAGGCGATCGATCTGGTCAAGAAGGGCGCCACCGCCAAGTTTGATGAGACCGTGGAGCTTCATGTCCGCACCGGCCTGGACCCCCGCCATGCCGAGCAGCAGGTGCGGGGAACCACCCAACTTCCCCACGGACTGGGGAAAGAGGTGCGCGTGGCCGTCTTCGCGGAGGGCGACGCCGCCCGCGGCGCCGCGGAGGCCGGCGCCGACCCGGTGGGCTCCGATGACCTCATCAAGCGCGTCCAAGAGGGCTACACAGATTTCGACCTCGCGCTGGCCCAGCGTGACCTGATGGGGAAAGTCGGCAAGCTGGGCCGGATCCTGGGCCCGCGCGGGCTCATGCCCAACCCCCGCGCCGGGACGGTGGTGGACGGCGCTGACTTGCCCAAGGCGGTGGCGGAGGCCCGCAAGGGACGGGTCGAGTTTCGTCTCGACCGGCTCGCCATCATCCACGTTGCCGTGGGCAAGGCGAGCTTTGAGCCGCACCAGTTGCTGGAGAACATGGCCACCGTCATGCAGGAGATCGTCAAAGCGAAGCCCAGTGGGGGGAAGGGGTCCTATATTCAGGGCATCCATCTCGCTTCTACCATGGGCCCCAGCGTGCGCATGGAGTTGCAGAGCGCAATGTCGTTGAAAGCGGAATAGCGAAAAAAACCGAACGCGCCAAAGACCGCTGGCGGCTCCTTTACCCCAGCTGCAAGGGGAGCCTCAATGTCCAGCGCAGGCACGAACCCGAACCGGCGCCCATGCCCACTCGCGTTCGACCTGCCCGTCCTTGGCGCTGCCCGCCGGACCGTGCAGGTCGATTTTTTGTAGCGTGACGGAGACGATCGGAAACCGGAACGAGCCCATGGTCACCAAAGAGAAGATCCAACAAGTCGCCGAACTGGAGGACCGCCTCAAGCGGGCCGTGATCACCATTGGCCTGGACTACCGTGGGTTGACCGTCGCGCAGATGCGCGACCTCCGCCTGGCGCTGCGCGCCCAAGAGCCCAGCATGGAGCTGCGGGTCGTCAAGAACACCCTGCTCAAGCGCGCCGCGGAGAACTGCGGCCATGCGCCGGCGGCGGATCTCGCCGTGCAATCCACCGCCCTCTTGCTGGGCTACGAAGAAGAGATCAACCCGCCCAAAGCGTTGAGCAAGTTCCTCCGCGACAAGCGGCTGGAGATCACCATCCACGGCGGCTACTTGGACGGCGCGCTCCTCTCCCCCAGCGACGTGATCACGCTCGCAACCACCCCCAGCCGCCGGGAACTGATGGGCCTGCTGGCCGGCGGGCTCTCCAGCCCGCTCGTCGGCATCGCCATGGTCCTCCAGGACGTGTTCCGGGAGATCGCTGCCGGAATCGAAGCGCGCGCGAAGCAGCTCGAAGAGAGCAGCGCTGCCGACGGGCAGCCAGAGGAATCGCCGGGCGCCGACGCCCTGGCCGCAGAAGGAGACTCGGCCGCAGAAGGAGACCCGGATGCAACCGCGTAACGCATGCAGACGACGTGCAACGAAGGGCGACCCCAGGAGAAGAGGCGCAAGATGACCAAGATTGACGAGACGTTCGAGCTGATCAGCGGCATGACGATCCTGGAGGCCCGGGACCTGGTCAAGCGGATCGAGACGGAGTTCGGCGTGACGGCCGCCGCTGCCCCGATCGTCGTCGCAGGTGCGGCCCAGGAGGACGCCGAAGCCGAGGAGGAACAGACGGAATTCACAGTGGTCCTGAAGGACTTTGGCGACAACAAGATCAATGTGATCAAGGCGATCCGCACGGTCACGCCGCTGGGCTTGAAGGAAGCCAAGGACTTTGTGGAGAGCGCCCCGGCCAACGTCAAGGAAGCTGTTCCCAAGGCAGAGGCGGACCAGGTCAAGACGACCCTGGAAGAGGCCGGCGCCACCGTTGAGATCCAGTAGCCGGATCTCACGACCGTCGCCCGGCGGAATCCTGGCCCATGGCTACCCGCTCACGCATCACAGCCCAGCGCACGGCGGCGCGGCCGTCGTCACGGGCGCGGCCGACCTTGGACCTCCGCGTCCGCCTCCTCCGGCTGGCTGCCGTCGCCGCGGTCACGGGCCTCGTGGTCGCTGCCTGGGGGCTCACCGACTCCGACTCGGACATCGCCGTGACGGGCCCCGCCGAGAGCGTCACGATCACGCAGACGCGCGCGACCATCACGGCGCCGGCGCCGGAGGTCGCCCCGGCCGCGGCCAGGCCCGCGCTCAGCGCCGACGAACGCCCCGCCTTCCGCCTCCTGCCCGACGCCCTGCCCCGGCCGCCGGAGCCGCCGGATCCGGCGCGGCCCGCGCGTTTTGAGCGGTTCGTCGTGCAGCGGGGCGACACCCTCTACGACATCAGCGTGGTCTACGAGGTGAGCATGGAAGAGATCCTCCGTTTCAATCTCGATCTTGGCGACGGCACGCGCCTGGACGTTGGCCAGACCGTGCTCGTCCCGATCTGGCGCGATGGCTGACTTCGCCTACAGCGACCCCGCGCGGGCGCGCCGCAACGTCATCCGCGGGGCGATCCTCTGGACGCCCTTCTTCGTCCTCTTCGCGGCGCTGGCGGTCAGCTCGTTGGTGCGCGCGCTCGACGAAAGCGGCACGGTCTGGGTCACCTTCGCCCTGACGGGCCTGCTCGCACTGGTCACCGGCGACTCGGCCTTCGCGGCGCTGCGCGATCTCTTCGCCGAGCCGATTGAGACCGAAGGCGAGATCAGTCGCAAATGGATCCGCTCCGACCTCTTCATCATGCGGGGGCGCTACGTTCTCGTGGGCACGCGGGCGTTCCGTCTGCGCAAGACGATCTTCCAGGCGATGCCGGAGGTAGGACGCCGCGTTCGTTGCCTGCACTATCCCCATTCAAACGCGCTGATGAGCTGGAGCGCGGTGGAGGAGCCGCCGGCCGCCTTCAGGCCTCAATTCGAACAGTCAGCATTCCCTGCTCGGCCGGTTGGGCAGGCACAGGTCGAGCCTCCGCCGCTGGATCGGCCCGCCGGACCGGAGCATCCCGAAGGTACGTCGGCGGTGGCCGGCGACGCACCGACGGAGGCGCCGCCGTTCGAATCCGCGGAGGAGAGTGAGCCGCCTCCCTGGGGCTCCGGTGGTATCGGCGGCAGCCCGTGACGCCCAACGAAGACGGCGGACAAAAAACGAACGCCAACGGCGCCAGGCGCAACGTCTCCGACGACGGCGCACGCTACCACGTTCGCATCCGCGACCTCCCCAGCGGCGAGCGACCGCGTGAGCGGCTGCTCCAGGCCGGCCCGGCCGCTCTCTCCAACGCCGAACTCCTCGCCATCCTCCTCCGCACCGGTACCCAGGAAGAAAGCGCTCTCGACATCGCCCAGCGGCTCCTCGCGGGCCGGGGCCTGGACGGCATCCAGCATGCCGACGCCGGTGAGCTGATCCAGGAGCACGGCGTCGGCCCTGCCGGCGCCGCCCAAATCAAGGCGGCGCTCGAACTCGGGCGCCGCCTCGCCACCCTGCAGCCGGAAGAGCGTCCGGTCGTCTCGGGGCCGGAGGAAGTGGTGGCGCTCGTTGGCGCGGAGATGGTCCACCTTGAGCAGGAGGAGCTGCGGGTGCTGCTGCTCAACACCAAGAATCAAGTCCAGGCTGTGATGACCGTCTATCGGGGCAGTGTCAACGCCGCCCAGGTGCGCATTGGCGAGATCCTCCGCGACGCCGTCCGCCGCAACTGTGCCGCCATCATCGCCGTGCACAATCACCCCTCCGGCGATCCCACCCCCTCGCGTGACGACGTACGGATGACGCGGGACCTCATGGCGGCCGGGCGGCTCCTCGACATCGACGTGCTGGATCACGTCGTCATCGGCAGCGGCGGGCGCCACGTCTCCCTGCGCGGCGAAGGGCTGCTGGGCTCCGACGCGGATGCGCCTCCCGGCGAGGGCTGATCGTCGCTACGCGGCCTGACTGCGAAACCGGCGGCGAAAGCGGCGGCGATACATCTCCTTGAACGCCTCCACCACGGCGGGGTCGAACTGGCTGCCGGCGCAGCGCTCGATCTCGGATCGCGCCGCATCGGCCGCGAGCGCGCGGCGGTAGGGACGGTCGGACGTCATGGCGTCAAACGCGTCGACCACCGCGAACACGCGCGCCCCCAGCGGGATCGCGGTGCCGGCCAGGCCGCGCGGGTAGCCGCTGCCGTCGTAGCGCTCGTGGTGGGCGTGGGCAATCTCCGCGGCGCCTGCCAGGAACTCCACCCCGGACAGCATGCGATACGACAGGTAGGGGTGCTGGCGCAGCGCCTCCCATTGCGTGTCGCTGAGCGGATCCGGCTGCAATAGCACCTCGTCCGGCACGCCGATCTTGCCCACGTCGTGCAGCAGCGCGCCGCGCACCGCATCGCGGTAATCGGGCTGCCCCGGCGGCACCCCGCTGAGAGCCAGCAGCTCCTCCGCGTAGAGCGCCGCCCGACGCGAATGCTGGCACGTGGTGGGGTCCCGTCGCTCCAGGGCGCGCAGCATCGTCGCCACCACGTCCTCTTCCGTCGAGTCGGCGCCCCCGAACTTGCCGAGCTGCGCGCCCGCCTGCGACGCCACGAGTTCCGCGCAGGCGAGGTCCTCTCGACTCAGGGATCGCTGCGCGGGCCGGATCAGGATTAGGCCTCGCGCCCGGCCCGCCCCCAGCAGCGGCACGAGCGTGGTAGCGTGGCGGCTCGCTGCGCCGCCCGCGCGAGCCGACCGAGCCTGCGCGCCGTCGCAGGCCACGCTTCGCAACGTCCCCAGCGCCTCCACGGCGGCAGGGCCCTCGAGCGATTCAAGCTCGTCAGCGCCCAAAGCGCCGCTCCCGCGGACGACCTCCGGACCGCAGCCCCAGGCGAACACACGCACGACGACGACCGCCTTGAGCATCTCCCCCAGCCCCTCGGCGAGGCGCCCGGCGAAGGCGTCTGGCGACGGCGCGGCGCTGAGGTCGCGCTGGAGGGCGACGATCTGCTCGAATCGCCGCTCCCCCCCACCAACGACCCCCCCGCCAGCGACCCCACCGCCAACGCTGGACGCGGCGGGCGACGCGGCCCGCTGCAGCGCCCGCGCTGCCCGGCGCAGAGCCCGCGGCGGGAAGGGCCGCCGCAGCGTCACGGAGACGCCGGCGTCAACGGCGATCTGGCTCTCAGCCGCGCTGCCGACAACGGCCCAGATCTCGCTGTCCATGAGGTGGCGCAGGAACGGCAGCGCCCCGGCGGCCTGAGCGCCGCCCTGGGACCAATCCAGCAGCACCAGCGGCACCGCGGGCGCGTCCGGCCAGCGCCGGAGCAGCTCCACCCAGGTGACGCACTCGACCTCGGCGGCGTCCAGATCGGCTTCCTGAGCCAGCTGTCGCGCCGACGCCTCGCTGGTGGCGATGACCCAGATTCGCCCCATCATCCGGCCTCCCGCCCCCGCCGCAAGCGCCCTCCCGGGCGCATTGCGGGTACATCCTTGTCGGATCGATTGTCGGGGGAGTGCGGGGATCTCCGTAGGGGGATCCCCTAGGGATCCGCAATGACGCCAGAAGGAGAGAAGTCAAGCGCGACCGGCGCCGCTCACTCGGCCTCCAGCTGCTCCCGGGCTTCGCGTTCCACCAGCGCGTAGACGTCGGCGATGGGCAGCCCGTGCTCCTCCGCCAGGCGGGCGCAGTCATCGAACTCGGGCGCGATCTGCACCGGCTCTCCGGGCAGGCGCTTGAGCTTGACGCCCGCCGGGCCGAGCCGCGTGTCGACGCTGCGGTGCAGGCGCGGCGCTTCGTAGCGGCGTTCCTCACGCACGCGCACGCCCAGGGTGCTGGTCTCGCGCAGCAGCAGGCGCGCCAACTCTTCTTCTTGCTGGGGCCGCGCGATGACCGTGACGTGCAGACCGCTGCGTCCTTTCTTCATGGCGGCGGCCTGGATCCAGACGTCCAGGGCCCCGGCGGCGGCGATCCGATCGCGCGCAAAGGCCATCTGCTCCGCCGTCATGTCGTCAACCGTGGTCTCCAGCACCACGACGGAGCGCACGTCGATCCCCGCCTTGGCGGCCGGCGCGCCTTCACCCAGCCAGGCGCGCAGGATGTTCGGCCGGTGCGGCAGCTCCCGGGCGCCCGCTCCCACCCCAATCCGCTGCAGGCGAAGTGCCGGGCGCTCGAAGACGGCCAGCTCCGCGACGATCGCCGCGCCGGTGGGCGTCACCAGCTCGTGGCGGTCCGCGGGGTCCGCCGGGCGCAGAGGCGCTGCGACCGCGCTCAGGATCTCCAGGGTCGCCGGCGCGGGCGCCGGTACGCGACCGTGCCCGCTCTCCACCTCCCCCGTCGCCGCCAGCGGCAACGCCGAACACGAGACCCGCTCAACCCCCAGCGCCTCCAGCGCCAGCAGGACGCCCGTCACATCCAGGACCGAATCCGCCTCACCCACGTGATGAAGCCGAAGCGATTCCACCGCGCCTCCGTGCACGCGCGCTTCCGCCTCGCCGATCCGCTGGAACACGGCGCCGGCGCGCTTCCGTACGCCGGCCGGCAGCTGCCCGGCGTCCAGGACGGCCTCGACATCACGCAGGCGGCGGCCGTGTGCGGCCTCGACGTCGCGCGCCTCAATGCAGACCTGCGTCGCACGCAGCGCCCCTCGGCGCACTTCTTGAACCTGCCAGGACCAATCGGGCAGCGGCAGCGTGCGCAACGCCGTCTCGATCGCGGCCGGCGAAGCGCCGGCGTCAATGAGGGCGCCCAGGAGCATGTCGCCGCTGGCCCCGCTCACGCAGTCCAGATAGAGCAGACGCATCAGCGTTCCGCACCGGCCCCGCCCAGCGCGATGCTCGCCGCCAGGTAGCCGGCCCCGAAGCCGTTGTCAATGTTCACCACCGCCACGCCGGTGGCGCAGGCGTTGAGCATATTCAACAACGCCGCCAGGCCGTCGAAGGCGGCCCCGTAGCCCACCGACGTGGGAACGGCAATGATGGGCACGGCCGTGAGGCCCGCCACTACGCTGGGGAGGGCGCCGTCCATCCCCGCCACCACCACGATCACCGTGGCCGCCCGCAGTTGCTGGACACAGTCCAAGAGCCGGTGCAACCCCGCCACGCCCACGTCGACCAGCCGCTCCGGCGCGCAGTCCATCAGCTCCGCGGTCAGCGCCGCTTCCTCAGCCACGGGAAGGTCCGCTGTGCCCGCACTGCAGACCAGCACGCCCGGATGCCCCAGCGAGGGGCGCGACCGCCAGGTCAGGCAGCGCGCCCGCTCGTGGTACACCGCGTCCGGCACCCCTGCGCGGATCGCGCGCGCCTGCTCCAGGTCCAGCCGGGTCACCAGCAACCTGTCGCCGGCCGCGACGATCCGCTCCGCCACCGTGCGACATTCCTCGGGCGTCTTGCCGCTGCCCAGCACCACCTCCGGCAGCCGATCGCGCAGCGCCCGCTGGTGGTCCAGCTTGGCGAAGCCCAGATCCTCGTAGGGCAACGTCCGCAGGCGCGCCGCCGCCTCGTGGGGGGGGATGCGGCCCGCCGCCACCTCATCAAGCAAGACGCGCAGCGCCTCACGTTCCATCGCCATTCACTCCGGGCTCGCGTCCGCTCCGCCCCTGTCCTGTCGGCGTCCTCTCCGCCGCGGTGCTCCCGCCGTCGGGGCGCATCAATGCTAGAGTAGGCGCGGTAAGCGGGCACCTTCGGGCGCAATGAACTGGCTCGATTTCCTGATCTTGGCACTGATCGCCTGGTTCACGCTGACCGCCTACCTCAGCGGCCTGATCCGGGAGACCGTCGCGCTGGCCGCGGTGGTGCTTGGCGTCGTCCTGGCCGGCCTCTTCCACGACGACGTCGCGCGCAATCTAGCCACGTTGGGCGGAGGCGGCGCCGGCGCGGAAGTGGGCGCCTTCTTGGGGATCTTCGTCACCGTCGCCCTTCTCGGCTGGATCGCGTCCCGCTTCCTGCGCAAGATTGCTCACCTTTTCCTCTTGGGCTGGGCCGACCACGCCGCCGGCGCGCTCTTCGGTTTCATCAAGGGCATCGTGATCATTCAGGCCGTGACCATCATCTTCGTGTTGCAGCCGACATTCGGCATGGCCGACGTCATCGCCGACTCGACCATCGGATCGTTTTTCCTCGACACCACGCCGGTGGTGCGGGCGCTGCTGCCCGGCAACTTCGACGCGGCGCTCCAAGACTTCTCCGCCTGAGGCATCCCCGCGCCCGTCTGGTAGCATGGCTGCGCCCACCGCTGCCGGGTCCCGTGGCGGTACGAGAGAGGAGCCGGGCCCCGTCCATGTCCACACTGAACGCGTCGGTGCTGGTGCTGAACCAGAACTACGAGCCGCTCAACGTCTGCAACGCGAAGCGCGCCTTCGTCCTTATCCTGCGCGGCAAAGCGGAAGTGGTGGAGGACTCCGCGCGATGGCTGCGCAGTGTCGCGGACGCGTTTCCCGTGCCCAGTGTGATCCGCATGGTCTACTTTATCCGCCGGCCCCGCCCTGTCGCCCGTCTCTCACGCCGCGAGGTTTTCGCCCGCGACGGCTACATCTGCCAGTACTGCGGCACGCGCACCACCAACCTCACCCTGGACCACGTGATCCCGCGTCACCGCGGTGGCGCCCACAGTTGGGGAAACTTGGCCTCCGCCTGCATGGCCTGCAACCACCGCAAGGCCGGACGCACCCCGGCCGAGGCGCGCATGCGTCTCCGCCGGCAACCCCGGCGACCCCGCGCCACGCTCAGCGGCCTCTTCGGACGCTATCTCGATCGCCATCTCGGTTGGCAGATCTTCTTCCCCTTCGTCGAGCGGGATGCGGAAGAGCGACAGGCCGCGGCGCCTTAGCCCGGCTGGCAGCGCCGACAGAACGACGTCACCCGACGGCTCGGGCTCACCTCCGAGATCGCCGTCCCGCACTGCGGACATGGATCGCCACCGCGGCGATGCACGCGCAGGAAATCGCGTGGCTTGCGGTCCAGCTCCTCCCCCATCTCCTCTCGCACAATGGGGATGGCCCACGCCATCACCTCGTGCAGCGCCCGGTAGAGCCCACGCCGCCGCGCTTCCTCCAACTTCGTCACCTTCGTGAAGGGATGAATCCCCGCCACGAACAAGATCTCGTCGGCGTACGCATTGCCAATGCCGGCAATGAACTTCGCATTGACAAGCACGCTCTTGACCTGCCCCCGGTAGCGGCGCAGGCGCGTGACGAAGAGATCCTCCGTGAGCGCGGGATCGAGCGCATCCGGCCCCATCTCCGCGAACTGCGGCACCGTCGCCAGATCCTCCTGGGCCACCAGATACACCTTGCCCATGTACCGATCGTCCACGTAGCGCAGATCGTGCCCGTCCGACAGCGTCAGGAGCAGACAGGTGCGCGCCGCCCGCTTATGGGAGGGCGGCACGTACTGGAAGCGGCCCGTCAGCATGGGATTGACCGCCAGCACATCCTTCGTTGACAGGGCGAAGAGGAGAAACTTGCCGCGACGGCTCACCGCGCCGAACGACGCGCCGCTCAGGCGGGCGCGAAACTCCTCCACGGGGACGCGCACGACGACCGGGTAGAGCACGTCCACCGCCGTCACGGCGACGCCCGGCAGGCGCCGGTTGAGCACGGCACGAACGTTTTCCAGGTCCGGGATCTCCGGCACCGCTCAACCCTCGCGGTAGCACTGGTAGGAGCCCAGGATCTTGAACCAGGTCGTGTTCGCCGCCGTCGCCTCCAGGACTGCGGACACCCGCGGATCGAGCCGGTGGCCGGCGCAATCCAGCAAGAAGACGTAGACGCCCAGTGTCTCCCGCGCCGGCCGCGACTCGATCTTCGTCAGGTTGATCCCGGCGTCGGCGAAGGGCTGCAGGATATCCAAGAGCGCCCCCGCCCGGTCCACGACGTTGAAGGCCATCGACGTCTTGTCGTCACCGCTGGACGGCGCATCGTCCGCGCCCAGCACCACGAAGCGGGTGCTGTTGCGGGGGTCGTCCTGGATCCCCGCCGCCAGCACCACCGCGTCGTGGAGCACCGCGTCGTGGAGCGCCGCGGCGCGGCGCGGCGCAATAGCGACGGCGCGCGGGTCGTCCAGCGCCAATTCAACGGCCTGCACCGTTGACAGCGCCGCCACCCGCCGCGCCTGGGGGAACTCCTGCTCCAAATAGCTACGGCACTGCGCCAGCGCCTGCGGGTGCGAGTACACCGTCGCCACTGCGGCCGGGTCCGTGCCCCGCCGGCCAATGAGGCAGTGCTCCACCGGCAAGACGATCTCGCGGCGGATGCGCAACTCCAGCGCGTGAATCAGCAGATCGAGCGTTTCCGTGACCGCGCCTTCGAGGGAGTTCTCAATCGGCACGATCGCCTCATCAGCGCGCCCTGCGGTCACCAGGGCCGTCGCCGCGGTGATCGACGGCGCCGCAACGAGGTTCGCCGCGGGCGCGCACAGCCGTGCCGCTGCCTCCGAAAAGGTTCCCGGCGGGCCCAAGAAGGCGAGCCGGTGGTCGCTCATGCTAGCCGGCGCCGGTCAAGGCACGGCGCAGGTCCGCTTCATGTTGCGGCAGCGTCACCGCCATGACGCCGGCGCCGGCCTCAATCCGCGTCTCGGCCGTTGGCACCTCAGGACTGCCGTCGGGATGGATGATCAGCGACACCAGCGCTTGCGGCGGCAGCTCCAGCGCCGAGAGCGGCAAGCCGATGGTGGGCGCCTCGGCGGGCACCACCACCTCCACCAGCTCGAACTCGCTCGCGTGCAAGGTCAGCAGCCGGATCAGCGGCGGACTCGGCAACTCCTGCTCAATCTGGGCCAAGATCGCCTGCGTCGCCGAGACCGTGATGTCCATGCCCAGAACTTTAAAGATCTCTTCGTTCTTGGGATTGTTGATCCGCGCAATGACCACCGGCGCTTGGAAGCGGCGCTTGGCCACCTGGCAGACCGCCAGATTGGCCTCATCCCGGCCGGTGGCCGCGACCACCAGGTCGGCGCGGTTCATCCCGGCCTCCGCCTGGATGCGCACCTCAGTCCCGTCGCCACGCACGGCGATCTGACCCAACTCCTCGTTGATCCCGTCCACCTTGGCGGGGACGGGATCGATCACGGTGACCTCATGGCCCGACGCCACCAGCTCCCGCGCCGCCTGCGCCCCCACTTTGCCGCCGCCCACAATGATGATGTACACCGCTACGCCCCAAACGCGGCTTCGCGCACCAGGTCCGTCACTACGACCGTTGGGTTCACGGCGCGCACGTCCAGCTCGCGGTACACCTCCGCGCGCTCTGGATCGAAGATCCGCGCCACCACCCGAGGGACGCCGTGCAAGTGCTTGGCGACCTGGGCGGCCATGGCGTTGCGATTATCGCCGTTGGCGAGCGCCATGAAGATGTCCGCCGCCGGCGTCCCGGCATTGCGCTGCACTTCCTTGTCCACTCCGTTCCCCACGATCTTGCGCCCGCGAAAGTCCGTGGGCAGGAGCAGGAAGGCGCGCGCGTCGTAGTCGATCACGGCGACCTCGTGGCCATCCGCCTCCAGTTCACTCGCCACGCGCGCGCCCACGCGGCCGCAGCCCATGATCACGATCCTCACCCCGGTGCTCCTTCACGCACAACGATGACCTCGCAGGGGGCATGGCGGAGGACGTATTCCGCCGTCTTCCCGAGATCGAGCGCGTTGGATTCGCGGCCGCCGCGGGCAACGCCCAGGACGATGGCGTGCACACCACGCTCCACGGCCTGATCCACAATCGCGTGGCCGGCGTCTCGCGCCTGCAAGATATCCCCTTCGCACTTCAACTTGAAGCGCCGCGCCATCTCTTCGGCTTCCGCCATGCTGCGTTCGCCCTCTTCGGAGACCTCCGACATCTCAGCGTCGACAGAGAGCCGGCGCTCCACCTCAACCACGTAGACCACGTACACGCGCGAGTTCTTCTCGCTCTTGGCGATGCGGAACGCGGCCTCCAGCCCGCGCAGGCTGGGAGACGATTTGTTGTAGGGAACCAGCAGCGAAAGCCCGGGCGCCAAGGGCGGGGACCTCCTTGCGATCACCGTACCGCCGCGGGACGGCCGGAACGCATCGACAGAGTATAGGAACCTGTTTCTCCCCGGTCGACGCCCACGCCGACACCCCCTCCGGAGGGACGACCGGAGCGCCTCCCTGCGGCCGCTCGGCGTTCCGCCGCGCACCCTACCCGGTCCGCTCGCGGGCCAGGATCGCGCGTTCCCCCGCCACGGCCGCCGCCAACGCCTCCGGCCGCAGTCGTGGATCGTCCGGCCAGCCCACGCTGAACAGCGCCCAGCAGCCGCTCAGCAGGGAGCCCACGCGCTCGGCCGGCCCTGCCCGGACGTCGCGGTCGGGTCGTGCCAGGTGCGCTTCCACCGCGCGGCGCAGAGGCGCGTCCGTCGCGAAGGGCGCACTCGCCCCCGAACGCGCCCCGGTACGGCGGGCGGCGAGACGGATCATTCGCAGCCCCACCCCGTGCAGCTGCCGCAGCTCCGCCACGATCGCGTCGGCGTCCGCGGCCGCCGTCAGGCGGCGCTGCAGCAGGGCTTGCGCCGTTGCCGACGCCTCTGCCACCGCCGCCGCAGGCGCCGTCCCGGCACAGCGAGCCCGGACGTAGCCGGCCAGGAAGACGTCACCGGCGCCCGTCGTGTCCGCCCGTCCCCGCACCGACAGTCCGCTCGTCTCCGCGGACGACTCGGGAGTCGCCAGCAGGGCGCCGTCGGAACCGCAGGTGACCAGCACTTCACTCCGCATCGCCCGCGCGAATTCCCGGGCCGCCTGTTGCCAATCGGCGCGGCCCGCGACGGCTTGAAACTCCGCCAGCGAGAACTTGATCGCCTGCGCCCCTGCCGGCGATTCGGCCAGGCGCGCCGCTGACGTCCGCACCCGTCCCCGCGCATCCACGCGGCGCAGCAGGCCCTGTGCATCCACGCCTACAAAGGCGCCCCGCTCGCCCAGGCGCCCTATCCCGTCAAGAGCCACGTCGTCGGGAAAGAGCGGCGATACGATGACGCCGTCGGGCCGGCGTGGGGGCAGATCGGTTTCCGCCAGGGAGCGCGCCCGCGAGAGCAGCCGCTGCTGCCGCTCGTCGCCTTCGTAGCGGTTCACGAATACCGTGTCGGACGCCGTCGCGGGGCCGTGCCAGGCCACCCCGGACGCCGCCAAGCCGGGCAGCGCGAACCGCCGCACCCAGGGACCGGCCTGCGCGATGGCGGTCAGGCGCATAGACGGCGACGGAGTCTGTCCTTCCTCCCAAAGGCCCAGCGCCAGCCCCGCATGCCAGGGAGCGCCGCCCGGCTGCGACCAGCGACGCCCGCGCAGCAACACCCGGTCACGCGTCAGCGAGCCCACCAGGAACAGATCGAGCATCGGGTCGCCTCCGCAACGGAGGAGCGGGGACGCGATCGGGGCGGGATTGGCCCACCGGCGGCATTCTTAGAAGGCGATGTTAGACTATGTCTACCGCGCTCCAGAGGGCGTCGGGGAGACCCCACCCAGGGGGAATCGGTCATCTGGATCTGCGGCGGAGATCCCCATGGTCGTTGAGACCGGCACGCAAACTGTCAAGTCGGGCCTGGCCCAGATGCTCCAGGGCGGCGTCATCATGGACGTCGTCTCGGCGGAGCAGGCGCGCCTCGCGGAGGAGGCCGGCGCCTGCGCGGTGATGGCGCTTGAGCGCGTCCCCGCCGACATTCGCGCGGCGGGCGGGGTCGCTCGCATGTGCGATCCCTCCCGGGTCCGCGAGATTATCGCGGCCGTCAGCGTCCCCGTCATGGCGAAGGTCCGCATTGGCCACTTCGTGGAGGCGTCCATCATCCAGGAGCTTGGCGTCGATTACGTCGACGAGTCCGAGGTGCTCACCCCCGCCGACGAAGCCTTCCACATCAACAAGTGGGAGTTCAAGGTGCCGTTCGTCTGCGGCTGCCGCGATCTCGGAGAGGCGCTGCGCCGGATCGGCGAGGGCGCCGCCATGATTCGCACCAAAGGCGAGGCCGGGACCGGCAACATCGTCGAGGCCGTGCGGCACATGCGCTCGGTCCAGGGCGCCATCCGCCGCCTCCAGACCCTCGCCGACGAGGAACTCGGGGCCGAGGCGAAGGAGATCGGCGCGCCGCTGGAGCTCCTCCGCGAGACCAAGCGGCTGGGCCGGCTGCCCGTGGTCAACTTCGCGGCCGGCGGCGTCGCAACGCCCGCGGACGCGGCCCTGATGATGCGCCTCGGCGCCGACGGCGTCTTCGTCGGCAGCGGCGTCTTTAAGGCCGCGCAGCCCGAGCGCGTCGCCGGCGCCATCGTCCAGGCCGCCACCCACTTCAACGATGCCGCCATCCTGGCGCAGATCTCAACCGACCTGGGAGAGGCCATGCCCGGGATCGAAATCGCCAAAATCCCCGAGAGCGACCGCCTCGCCACACGGGGCTGGTGAGGAGACTTTGACGGCACCGATCGGCATCCTGGCGCTCCAGGGCGATTTTCGCGAGCACGCCGCGAGCGTGCAGGCCCTCGGCGTCGAGACGCGCCCGATCCGCACGCCGCGAGAGCTGGAGGCCCCCGATCTGGAGGGTCTCATCATCCCCGGCGGCGAAAGCACCACCATCGCCCGCCTCCTGCTCAGTTCGGGCCTCTTTGAGCCGCTGCGAGCGCTGGGCGAGCGCCGTTTCCCAATCTGGGGCACCTGTGCCGGCGCCATCCTCCTCGCGGACGACGCCCGCGGCCTGGACCGGCCCGCGCTGGGCCTGCTGCCCATGACGGTCGAACGAAACGCCTTCGGCCGCCAGATCGATTCGTTCGAGGCCGACCTCCCGGCCCCAGCTCTAGGGCCTACGCCCTACCACGCGGTCTTCATTCGCGCCCCCCGCATTCGCGCCGTGGGAGAGGGCGTGGACGTGCTGATGGAGCTGCATGGAGAGCCGGTCGCCGTGCGCTATGGCGCACTCCTCGCCACCACCTTCCACCCGGAACTCACAGCGGACCGCCGCCTCCACGCCTACTTTGTGCAGGAGTGTGTGGCCCGCGCGCGCGCCACGGCGCCAGTCCCAGAAGTGCGCGCCGGATGACCGATTCCATCCGCACGCTTGGGCTCATCGATCTGCCGGTCCTGGCCCTGCATAGCCGCCGCGTCTATCCCAACCAGGCGGTCACCTTTGAGCACGGCCAAGCGTCCCACGGCCTGCGACCCGGTCCCCTGCGACTGCTGCGCGCTTGCCTCCTGCCCGGCCACCAGCGCCAAATCTGGGTTGCGCGCGACGGCGCCACGCTGCTCGGCGTCGCCGCGCTGCGTCGACGCGGCGGTCGCAGCGCCTGGGAGATCGACACCCTGATCACCACCGCCCCCAACGAGGCATTCCTCCTGGATCTGCTCGACCGCGCCGTCGCCACCGCCGGCTCCGACGGCGCCCACCGGCTCTTCCTTCGCCTCTCCACAGCAAGCCCCGCCCTGGAGCAGGCGCGGCGTCACGGCTTCGTCGTCGTGACGGAGGAGACGCTCTTCGGCGCCTCCCAGCCACTGCCCATGGACACACTGCCTATGGACACGCCGCCGCAGCGCGCCCGACGGCGCATCCGCGCCGACGACGACGCCCTCTTCCGCCTCTACTCCCAGGCCGTCCCCCAAGAGGTCCGCTGGCAAACCGCCTTGGCCCCGGCCGAGTGGCGCGCCGCCCTGGAGCCCCTGGGCAGGAACGGGGCCGAGTGGGTCCTGCCCTCAGATGACGCCGGCGCCGCCGCCGCGCTGGTCCGGCTCGGCCGTGCGGCCGACGGATCGCGCGTCAGCGTCCTCACCGACGGCCGTCCGCAGACCGTCAACGCGGCGCTGGCGCTCGCCCACGCCCACGCCCGCAAGGAGCGCCCCCTGCAGATCTTGGTGCCCAACTACGCCGTGTCCACCATGCACACCGCCGCCGCCATTGCCATGGAGCCCGTGGCGACGTACGTCTTGCTGGTGCGGCCCATCGCCCAGCGCGCCCGGCGCCTGCAATTGGCTGAGCGCGCCGTGAAAGGAAGCGTCCGGCCCGCCATCCAGTAACGGGCCTACCGAATGCAAGAGAGAAGCCCCATCACCCCAGCCCAGACGGACAGAGGTGGAGACGACGCCTGGTTCGCAGCGGACGCCTCGGTCGCTCCCACGTCGGCTGAGGAAGCGTCGCCGCACACCATCACCGACGACCTCGATCTGCTCCTTTCCACCCTGCCCACACCGATCCGCGACGCCGTCGAGGGGCAAGGTGACAACTCCGCGCTCCTGGAAGTCGTCATGGACCTGGGCCGCGCCCCTGCCGCGCGCTATCCGGACCGCGAGGTGCAGCTGGGCGACAGCGACGTGACCAAATCGGACCTGCACACGGTGGTGCGCAGCCTGGGCGACTTTGGCGGGGACAATCGCGCCGGCATCGCCCGCACCCTGCATCGCATCTCCTGCATTCGCAACCGCGCCGGCGACGTTGTGGGATTGACGCTCCGGGTCGGCCGCGCCGTCTACGGCTCCGTCACGGTCATTGCGGACCTGGTCCACTCCGGCGACAGCATCCTCTTGCTGGGCCATCCCGGTGTGGGCAAGACCACCATGCTGCGAGAGGTCGCTCGGGTCCTCTCCGAACGCGGCCGGCGCGTGATCATCGTGGACACTTCCAACGAGATCGCCGGCGACGGCGACATCCCCCACCCCGGCATCGGACGGGCCCGCCGCATGCAGGTGCCCACGCCCACGCTCCAGCACGGCGTCATGGTTGAGGCCGTCGAAAATCACATGCCGGAGGTCATCATCATCGATGAGATCGGCACGGAGATGGAGGCGCGGGCGGCGCGAACCATCGCTGAGCGGGGAGTGCAGTTGGTGGCGACCGCCCACGGCAACACGCTTACGAACCTGATCATGAACCCCACCCTCGCCGATCTCGTCGGCGGCATTCAGACCGTCACTCTGTCCGACGAAGAGGCGCGACGACGCGGGACGCGCAAGTCGGTCCTGGAGCGCAAGGCGCCACCCACCTTCGACAGCCTCGTGGAGATCCAGTCGTTCACGCGCGTCTCCATTCAAGAGAGCGTGGCCCTCACCATCGACTCTCTCTTGCGTGGTGAGTCCGTCCCTCCCACCGTCCGCGAGATCGACGAGGACGGCAACGTCCACGAGGCCCAGGGGAATGCGGCGGCGCTGCCCCCATCGCTGGAGCATGGGCCGGCCCTGGAGCTGGGCGCCCATCCCACCCCCGCGACGCTGGCGCCTGGGCCTCACCGCCGCATCTATCCCTTCGGCGTCTCGCCCGAGCGGCTAGCGGAGGCCATTCGGGAGTCCGGCGTCAACGCCTCCGTCGTCCCGCAGCTGGAGGATGCCGACGCCGTGATGACCTTGCGTTCCATCTTCCGCCGCCGTTCCGGCCCCATCCGCGACGCCGAAGCGCAGGGGCTGCCCATCTTCGTCCTCAAGCACAACGCCGTCTTGCAGATGGAGCAGAGCCTGCGCGCCCTCGCCCGGGGAATGGGCCAGTTTGATCCCGTCAAGGCGGCCCTGGCGGAGGCGGAAGATGCCGTGGAGCAGCTGAACCGCGGCGGCCGCGCCGCCGTGGAGCTGAATCCGCAGAACGCCTATATCCGGCGGCTCCAGCACCAGCTGGCACAACGCTACGATCTGTTCTCCACGAGCAAGGGCCGCGAGCCCTACCGGCGCGTTCGGCTCTTCAAGAGCTAAGACGCACCAGCCCAGACGAACGGACCGGCATCAGGTCGTGGCCCTCTTCATCTCCGCCGAAGGCGGCGAAGGCGCCGGGAAGACGGAGCTGGTGCGCGCGCTCGCCGAACAAGCGGAGCGCTGCGGGGCGGAAGTGGTCCGCACGTTCGAGCCGGGAGCCACGCCGCTGGGCGCGGCGCTGCGCGAGCAGCTGCTGCAAAACGATGAGCCCATCGCCCCCTGGACCGAGACGTTCCTCTTTCTGGCCGACCGCGCCCACCACGTGGACCAGGTGATCCGTCCCGCCCTCGCCCGCGGCGCCGTCGTCATCTGTGATCGCTACCTGGACTCCACCTTCGCCTACCAGGGCTACGGCCGGGAGCTGGACCTTGACCTGCTGCGAGCCATGAATCGGCAGGCCGGCGGCGGCCTTCTGCCCAACCTCACGCTGTTCCTGGACGTCCCTGCCGGCGTCGCTCTGGCGCGGGCGCGCCCCGAGCGGCGGGATCGCATCGGCCTCGAGACCGTCGACTTCCACAGCCGCGTGCTGGAGGGGTACAAGCGCATCGCCTTGGCGGAGCCGGAGCGCGTGAAGACGCTCGACGCAATGAGCCCGCTGCCCGAGGTCGTCGCGGCGGCGTGGGCGCACATCGCGCCCCGACTGCAGCGCCTGGGCTACCGCATGGACGAGGCCGGGCGCTAGCAGCCCCTCAGGCCGAGACGCGCTCGAAGATGCTGGCGATCCCCTGGCCGCCGCCGACGCACAAGGTCACCAGCCCGTACTTCCCGCCCGTCCGTTCAAGCTCGTAGAGCGTCTTCACGGTGAGGATGGCGCCGGTTGCGCCCACCGGATGGCCCATTGCCACCGCGCCGCCATTCGGGTTCGTCTTCTCGGAGTCAAGCCCCAGCTCCCGCGCGCACACCAGCGCCACCGAGGAGAACGCCTCATTCAGTTCAATGACGTCCATGTCGTCCGCGCTCAGTCCCGTGCGCGCCAGCACCTGTTGGGTGGCCGGAATTGGGCCGGTGCCCATGATGGCTGGATCGACGCCCGCATTGGCCCGCCCGACCAGCCGCAGCGACGGTTTCAACCCCAACTCGGCCGCCTTCTCCGCCGTCGTCAGCACCACCGCGGCGGCGCCGTCGTTGATGCCGCTGGCGTTTCCGGCCGTCACCTCGCCGTCGCGCTGAAAGGCCGGCCGCAACGCCGCCATCCCTTCCAGAGTCGCGTCCCGGCGCGGGTGCTCGTCCACGTCAATGACCTGCGTCTTGCGCCCCTTGCGCGCTTCGACAGCGACGGTCTGCTCCTGGAAGCGCCCCGCATCGATCGCGGCGACGGCCCGCTGGTGGCTCTGCAGCGCGTGCTCGTCCATCTCCTCCCGCGAGAGGCTCCAGCGCTCTACCAGGTTCTCGGCGGTGACGCCCATGTGATAGCGGTGGAACGGGTCGCTGAGGATCTGGGTGAGCCCGTCCTGCAAGGTGCGGTCCCCCATGCGCGTACCCCAGCGCGCATCTGGGAGCAGGTAGGGATAGCGGCTCATGTTTTCCGTCCCGCCGGCGACCACGATCTCCGCGTCGCCGGTCTCAATCCAGCGGGCCGCCGCGTTGATCGCCTCCAGGCCGCTGGCGCAGAGCCGGTTCACTGTGTAGGCCGGGACCGTATTCGGCAGGCCGGCTCCCAGCGCCGCCGTGCGGGCAACGTAGGCGTCTTCGCCGAACTGGCCGGCACAGCCCATGATCACCTGATCCACCTGCGCCGGCGCAATACCGGCGCGTTGGACCGCCTCCTTGATCACCACCGACCCCAGCTCCGCGGCGCCGGTCTCCGTGAAGCCGCCGCCGAATGCGCCGATTGCGGTCCGCACCCCGCTGATGATCACGACCTCGTCCATGTCGTCTCAGTCCTCTCCGCGTCCCGAGCATAACAATCAGGCCACGCGGACGCGCCCTTCCCTTGACCCTTGCGAATTGCAATACGCTTCCGCCCGCATGCGTCACGGCAGCGAGCGTCCGCGGCGCCGGCGTCCAGTGTATCGTCGAGCGCGGGCCATCTCCCCGCGCGACCGTGGAGCCGTGATCAGGCTCGGTTCATGGACGCTCGTTGCGGGCGGTCATAGACTCAGCAGGAGGCCCGCCCCGCTGCATGCTCGCGCAATCCGTCACCGTCCGCGTGCCCGCGTCCAGTGCGAATTTGGGGACCGGCTTCGACGCCGTGGGGCTCGCCCTCTCGCTGTTCGCGGACGTCACGCTCACCCTCCACGACGGAAGCCCCCGGCGGCGGCCGGAGCCCTGGCGTCGCATGGTGGCCGGAGCGGCGCAGGCCGCCTACAAACACGCTGAGCAGCCGCCCCCGCGCGGCCTCGATATCGAAGTCGAGAGCGAATTCCCCGTCGGGCGCGGGCTGGGCGCGAGCGCCGCCGCCCGCGCGGGCGGTCTCGTGGGCGCCAACGCTTTGATGGGCGGCCTCCTCAACGACCAGACCCTGCTGCAACTGGGGACCGCGCTGGAGGGACGCACGGACAAGGAGGGGCACGCCGACAATATGGCGCCGGCTCTCTTCGGAGGGCTCCAGGTGGTGGCGCTGGCGGAGGACGGCGCCGGCGCCCTGACGGTGGCGCGGGTCGCCGTGCCGATCTCCCCGGACCTGCGCTGTGCCGGGTTCACGCCGGACTTCTCCATGCCCACGGCACAGACCCGCCCGCTCTTGCCCAAACGCCTGAGCCGCGCCGACGCCGTCCACAACAGCAGTCGTGCGGCGCTCCTCGTGGCCGCCCTGGCAACGGGGCGCTGGGACGCCCTGCAAGTCTCCACCGACGATCGCCTGCATCAGCCCGCCCGCAGCAAGCTCTTCCCCCAGATGTACGACCTGTTCCTGGCGGCCACGGAGGCAGGGGCGTACTGTGCTTACCTCTCGGGAGGCGGCTCCACCGTCATGGCCCTCAGCGACAGCGCGCGGGCGGAGCCCGTCAGCATCGCCCTCGCAGGCGCCGCCGACGCCCTCGGCCTGGCTGGCAGAGCCTTCGTCGTGTCGCCGTGCGGCCGGGGCGCCGAGATCGTCACGGCTTCCCGCTAGGGCCGGGAGGGGAACGCCCAAGCAGATGGCCGCCGCAGAGACTCCGCCCGTCGTCCAGAAATACGGCGGCAGCAGCGTCGCCGATACCGAACATCTGCGCCGGGTGGCGCGGCGGATCGCGCGACGCGCGGAGGGCGGCGACCAGGTCGTTGTGGTCGTCTCCGCCATGGGCACGACCACGGACGAGTTGGTGGCGCTGGCGCGCCAGATCACGCCCCATCCCGAAGGGCGCGACTACGACATGCTCCTGGCCAGCGGAGAGATGGTCAGCGTCGCCCTGCTGGCCATGGCGCTGCGCGATCTCGGCCATCCCGCCATCGGCCTCACCGGCGCCCAAGCCGGCGTCTACACCGACGACACGTTCAATCGCGCGCGCATCACCCGCGTCAACGCCGACCGCATCAGTGTCGAGCTGGAACGCGAACACGTTGTCATCATCGCCGGCTTCCAGGGGATCAGCCCGGACCAGGACTTCACCACCTTGGGCCGGGGCGGATCCGACACCTCCGCCGTCGCCCTGGCCGCCGCGTTAGGAGCGGAACGCGCCGAGATCTACACGGACGTGGACGGCGTCTTCAGCGCCGACCCGCGAATTGCGCCGCGGGCGCGCAAGCTGCACGATCTCACCTACGAGGAGATGCTGGAGCTGGCCTCACAGGGAGCCGGCGTTGTGCATCCACGCGCGGTGGAGTTGGGACTGCTCTATGACCTGCCCATCCTGGTCGCCTCTTCCTTCAAGGAGAGCGAGCCCGGTACCTTGATTCGCAGGCAGGTGGAGATGGAGCCCGAGAATCGCGTACGCGGCGTGGCGCTGGACGGCGACGTCGCCGCTGTGACCGTGCGCGCCGTGCCCGACCGCCCCGGCATCGCCGCGCAACTGTTCGGCCCCCTCGCCGACGCCGGCATCGTCGTGGACACCATCGTCCAGAACGCCAGCGTGGAGCGGCTCACCGACCTCACCTTCAGCATCTACCGCGATCAGAAAGCGCGCGCAATCGAGATCGTCCAGGGCGTCGCCGCGGAGATAAACGCCGGGGCGGTCATCGTTGACGAGCACCTCGCCAAAGTGAGCGTCGTGGGCACTGGCATGCAGTCCGGGGTGGGCTACGCCGCCACCATGTTCCGGGCCCTGGCCGACGCCACGATCAACATTGAGCTGATCACCACCAGCGAGATCCGCATCACCGCCCTGGTCCACCAAGACGTGGCGGCGGAGGCCGTGCGCGTCCTCCACGCCGCCTTCCAGCTCGACGAGCCGGTCCCCAGCCGCGCCTGAGCGGCTGGCCGGCGCCTCACTGCATAAGCCCTGACAGCGACGGCACGACCGTTGCTAGACTCCTACCCGAACAGATGTTTACCCATCTCCACACCCACACCGAGTTCAGCCTCCTGGACGGGCTCTCCAAGATCGACCCGCTCCTGGAGCGCGCCCGCAGCCTGGGCCAGGAAGCCATCGCCATCACGGACCACGGCAACCTCTACGGCGCCATTGACTTCGCCAAGGGCGCCAAGAGCGCCGGCCTCCACCCGATCCTGGGGATCGAGGCCTACGTCGCCGGCGGCAACCGCCGCGATCGCGACTCCCGCGCCCGCTGGGACTACCACCACCTGGTCTTGCTGGCCCAGAACAACGTGGGCTGGCACAACCTCGTCACCCTCGCCACCCGGGCGCATCTGGAAGGCTTCTACTACCGGCCCCGCATGGACCGTGAACTCCTGGCCGAGCACAGCGAGGGGCTCATTGCGCTCTCCGGCTGTCCCTCGGGCGAATTGCACGGAGCCCTGGCCGAAGAGCGCTGGGACGACGCCCGCGCCATCGCCGCCTGGCACCGCGAACTCTTCGGCGACCGCTACTACCTTGAGATCCAGAACCACGCCGACCCCAAGTTCACCCCCGTCATCCCCCGCCTGGTCACGCTGTCGCGGGAGACCGGCATCCCCCTCGTCGCCACCCACGATTCGCACTACTGCGCGCCCGAGGACGCGCTCACCCACGAGGTGCTGCTCTGCATCGGCACGAACAGCACCATGGACCAGGCCGACCGCTTCCGGCTCGACGGCGACGATTACTACCTCACCAGCGAAGCCGAGATGCGAGAGCGCTTCCCCGACCTGCCGGAGGCGATCGACATCACTACCGCCATCGCCGAGCGCTGCGACGTGACACTGGAATTCGGCCGCCTGCAACTGCCGGAGCCGGATCTGCCGTCGGGGACGTCGGCCCAGGAGCACCTCGCCGCGCTCGCCTTGCAGGGCCTAGAGCAACGCTACGGCGAGCCCACGCCGGAACAGATTGATCGGCTCAACCATGAGCTGGAGGTGGTGCAGCAGACCGGCTTCGCCGAGTACTTCCTCATCGTGCGGGACTTCGCCCAGTTCGCCCGCCGGCGTCGCATCGCCATGGGCGTGCGCGGCAGCGCGGCCGCCAGCATCATCCTCTACTGCCTCGACATCACCGACATCGATCCCCTCCGCCACAACCTCGTCTTCGAGCGCTTCCTCAACGCCGAACGGCGCGAGATGCCCGACATTGACATGGACTTCGCCGACAACCGCCGTGACGAAGTCATCCGCTACGTGGCGGACAAATACGGGCATGACCGCGTGGCGCAGATGATCACCTTCGGCACCCTGGGAGCCAGGGCGGCGCTGCGTGACACCGGCCGCGCCCTGGGCATGCCCTTCCCCGACACCGACCGCGTCGCGCGGCTGGTGCCCGGACAGATCAACATCACCTTGGATGAGGCGCTGGACCAGAGCGCCGATCTCCGCCGCAGCTATGAGACGGAGCCGCCGATCCGCAAGCTCATTGAGCAGGCGCGCAAACTGGAAGGCGTGGCCCGTCATGCCGGCACGCACGCCGCCGCCGTCGTCATCGCCCGCGACCCGCTCATGCAGAACGTGCCGCTCCAACGCCCCCCCCGCGGCGACGAACACTCCATCCCCATGACGCAGTGGGCCATGAATCAGTGCGCGGAGATCGGCCTGCTCAAGATGGACTTCTTGGGGCTGACCAATCTCACTATTCTCAGCGGCGCGGTGGAGCTGATTGAGGAGTTGACCGGCGCGCACCTGGACTACCTTGACCTCCCCGAGGGCGACGCGGCGACATTTGAGCTGCTCGGGCGCGGCGAGACGTTCGGGATCTTCCAGCTGGAATCGGCGGGCATGCGGCGCTACGTGCAGGCGTTGCGCCCCTCCTCCCTGGCCGAGGTCGCGGCGCTCGTCGCGCTCTACCGCCCGGGGCCCATGGAGCACATTCCCCGCTACATCCGCGCCAATCATGGCGAGGAGGCGATCCAGTACCCGCACCCCGATCTCGCCGAGACCCTCGACGAGACCTACGGCGTCATTATCTATCAGGACCAGGTGCTGCAGATCGCGCAGAAGTTCGCCGGCTACACGCTGGGCCAGGCGGACGTCATGCGCAAAGCCATGGGCAAGAAGATCGAGGCGGTGATGCAGGCGGAGCGGGGCGGCTTCGTGGCCGGCGCCCGCGAGCGCGGTTACAGCGAAGCCGACGCCACGACGGTCTTCGATCTGATCGAGCCGTTCGCCGGTTACGCCTTCAACAAAGCGCATGCCGTCTGCTACGGCAGCATCGCCTACCAGACGGCCTACCTGAAGGCGCACTACCCCGTGCCCTACATGACGGCCGTGCTGCGCGCCGCCGCGGACAACACCGACCGTATCGGCCTCGCCGCGGCGGAGTGCGGCCGCTTAGGAATGCCGCTGCTCCCCCCCGACCTGAACCGATCCCAGCAGACGTTCTCCGTCGAAGCGCTGGCGGACGGCCGTCAGGGCATCCGCTTCGGCCTCGCCAACGTCAAGAACGTCGGCAGCGGCGCCATCGACGCGCTGATCGCGGAGCGAGAAGCCAACGGCGCCTACGCATCCTTGGAAGAGCTCTGCCGCCGCGCCGACCTGCGCGCGCTCAACAAGCGAGCCCTGGAGAGCCTGATTAAGGCCGGCGCGCTCGACGGCCTGGCGCCGCGCGGGCCCGCCTTGGCCGGCATCGACCGCCTGGTCCGCCTGGGGCAGCGCGAACGGGAGCTCAAGGCCAGCGGCCAGACCACCATGTTCGACCTGTTTGGGGAAGAGGTCGCCACCCCCCGCCCCGAACTCCTCCTGGATGAGCTGTCCAACGCCGACGTGACCCGCGCCGAACTCCTGCAGTGGGAAAAAGAGCTCCTGGGCGCCTACGTCTCCGAGCACCCCTTCCAGCGGGCGGCGGCCGCGCTGGAGCCCCACGTCACGGCGCAGGCGGCGGAGATCAGTGAGGAGATGGAGGGGCAGGACGCTGTCGTCGCCGGCACCGTCACCCTGGTGCGACCGCTCACGACGCGCAAGGGCCAAGCCTTCTGCGCCTGCGAGATCGAGGACCTCTCGGGCAGCGTGGAGGTGACCGTCTGGCCCGACCTCTACGCCGCCACCCCGCACCTCTGGCAGGACGGCAACATCCTCCTCATCCACGCGCGGGTGCGAAATCGCGCGGGACGGCTGACGCTGGCGGTGGAAAACGTGACCGCCTACGAAGAAGCCGTGGCTGGCGACGGCGGCCTCCTCGCCGACGACCCCACTCTCTGGGACGTCCGCGCGGACAAGCGCCGCCCGCCGTCGACAGCCACCAGGGACGCCACCACGGACGCCACAACGGACGACAGCGCTCCGCCGCGCCCGAACGCAGGGCAGCGCGGGGTCCCGGCACATCGGGGGCCGGCCGCCGCCGCCCACGAGGGGGAGCCGGCGTCGCCCCCCTCACTCGACGCCGAGCCAGCGTCCGCCGCCCCGCGCGAGATCCGAGAATCCGCCCCGCCGCCGCCCGTCCGCCCGAACGGCGACGCGGCGGACGCAACGGGTTTGACGCTGCAAATCCGCATCACGGAATCGGCGGATGAGGCGGCGGACCAGTGGCGGCTGCACGAGGCCATCCGCGTGGTCAAGGGGACGCCCGGACCGCACCCCGCCTTCCTGACCATCAGCGGCGTGGGCGAGCGCGTCACGCTGGCGCTGCCCGGCTGCGCCGCGTCCTGGGCCATGGTGAACGATCTCAAGCAGGCGCTGGGCGAGCACGGCGACGCCGAAGTCGAGGCGCGGCCCCTCACCACCACGGCTGGATGACCACTGCCCGGGAAGCACCGCCCCCGACGCATGAGCGCCGCCGCGCGTGCGACAATCTGGTCACCGCCCGCGGGCGTCAACGCCGTCAGCCCCCCTCCGCCTGACCAGGGCTCCCCCGCCAAGGGGCTCCACAGCAAAGCCAGGGGGCGCAGCGAGCAGAGGGCGATAGGAGCGCTCGGTGAGCAGTCAAGGCGCCAGGGAATCGCGGCGCGGAGGCCGCTGGGTCGTCGTCGCCGAGGAGCCGGACCAACTCAGCGCGGAGGTCGTCATACAGTTCCTCCGCCAGCTGGCCGTCCCGGCTCGCATCGCCGCCGGCGACGCGGTCTCCTTCCTCGGACCCTCCGCTCTGGCCACGCGCGTTCTGGTCCCAGAGGAGTGGGAGCGGGAAGCGCGCGTCGCCCTGGAGCGCCGCGGCGACGATGACCCCCTCCCGCCCGGCTCGGCCCTCTGAGGTCCTAGCGCTCGCTAGGGCCGTCGGTGGGCGGCTGTTCGCCGGAGGCGCGCCCGTCGTCCTGGGCGCGCGGCGCGCTCTTTTTGGCGACGGACTCTGGCAGCGGCTGCGGCAGACGCAGCAGGTGACGGAGCAGTCGGCTGCGGAGGATCCCCCCGGAGCGCCGGGCCTCGCCGATCTCGCGGTCCGTGAGGCGCTTTCCGCCGAAGCGCTGACGCGCGTAAGAGTCCGCCAGCCTCCGCGCGGACGCGGAGGCTCCCACGGCCGCGCCCACCCTGGCGGCGTACTCCGACGGCGTCGCCGCCGGGTCCGCCGGCAACCCCGCGAAGCGGGAGAGACGCTGCGTGGACTTCCAGGTTCGCTCTATCGGACTCAAGCCACGCAGGGAAACCCGCCAGGCCAGCGCGGTGCCGCCCCCCGCCGTAACGATCAGCCCCAAGCCGATCAGCGGGCCCAGGATCAGCCAGCGCTGACCGCCACCATCGGTCCCCTCATCGACCTGGCTCGCAGGGCTGTCGTCCACCAGGATACCCGCCGCGAAGAACGCAGCCAGCCCCTCGACACCAAGGAGCCCGCCGGCGTCGAGCGATTCCGAGCGGAAGGGGGCGAGCCCCTGGTTGCTCAGGCGATCGCCGCCAATGTCGGCGAACTCCTCCCCCGTGTTCCGCGGCGTGGGGTCAAACTCCACCCAGCCGTAGCTCGGGAAGAAGACCTCCACCCAGGAGTACGTGTGCGCCACCTGCACAATGTAGGTGTCGGTGCGCGCGTCGTAGTTGTTCTCATTCAGGACGTAGCCGGCAGTCACCCGCGCCGGGATGCCCAGGCTGCGCAGGAGCACCGCCATGGAACTCGAGTAGTAGTCGTAGTAGCCGCCCGCCGGATAACCATCGGCGTCCCGGTGATCGAACAGCCACCAGGCGACGGTGTCAACGTGGCGCGGCGGGCTCTGCACGTGCCGGGAGAACGGATAGCGCAGGCGCGGCAGCCCGTCCGCGGTGAGAACGGGCTGGCCGTCCTCCCCTGCGAGCACCGAGCAGCAGAGGAAGCCGCTGATCGCCACGGCGGCGTCATAGTGGCTGTCGGTGTCCGTCGTGACCAGGCGCGCCAAGGCCAGGAGCCTGGCGCGGTCACTGTCCAACAGGCTGGCGGGCAGCTGTAGGAAGCGATCGCGTACCCAGAAGGGATAGTCCGTGCCCGCTGCCCGCAGGGCGGCCGGCAGGGCGTCTGAGACGGTCCCCGTCACGCGATAGGTGAAGCCGCGCTCGACCGTATCCAGGGGGCGCAGCGCCACCACGTCCATCTGCTCCGGCCGGCTCTCCAGCTCAAGTGCGCGCAGCGCTTCGCCCTCCAGATCGCGCTCCACCCCAACGACGTCGTACCCCTCCGGGAGCAGCGCCAGCACCTGCTCGTCGGTCAGTGGCTCGACCGTCTGACGCAGTGCGATCTCTTGCGAAGCGAGGGCCAGCTCCGCCGAGGGCGCGCCCCCGCCGGCCGCGTTCACACCAAGGCGCACGCGCGCCGGCTCCGGCTGGACCACGCTCACCTCGTGGTCGATCGTCGCCGGCATGCCGAACGTAAACAGCACCTCCGACTCTGTCTCCATGGACAGGCGCACGGTCACGTCCCGCCGCTCGCGGTAGCCCTCCTCATCGTCGCCGGACAGCGCGGTGATGGCACGCTCCCCGCCCACGGACGCCGTGACCGTCCCCGACCGATCCCAACCCCGCGTCGTGTAGCGGTCGTAGGTCGCGCCGCGCAGGAGCCCGGACTCAGGGGAGTCCACGCGGACCCGAATGCCCCGCTTCGCCGAGATGCCGCCCTGCATGACGAAGCTGTCGCCGAAATCGTGAATGGAACCGCCGCGGCTGAGGTCGATCCCGCTGAAGAGGTCTTGCAACTGGTCCACGAAGTCGGGGAACGGAGCCGTCACCCCGGACCAGAAATTGGAGAACGCCTCCGGGCGGTCGGGCCGCGGCAGCGCTCGCGTCACTCCGACCAGCGCCGCCACCGCCACCACGGTCACGGCCAGGAAGCTCAAGCTGAGATAGGTCGGATAGGGCGTGCCCGTCGCTCGCCACCGCGCCATCCGGCCCAACAGCGTCGTCCGCATGATCAGGAGCCCGGCGCCGGCCACGAAAAAGGCGAAATGGAGGTCCCACTGCCTCCCGCTCAGGTAGCGCACGTTGAAGGCCAGCATCACCCCGAGCACGATCAGCAGCGGCCACGGATTGCGACGGCGCCAGACGAGAAACGACGTGGGGAACGTGGCCACCCAGAGCGCCACCGAGACGAAGAAGATGAAGGGGAGATTGTCGGTGGCGAGGTCCGACCGGAACGCCTGCCGGAACCAATCATCCAAGCGCACCCCCAGGTCGCGAAAACGCTCGAAGAAGAGCGGCTGATCGGCCACCAGATCCACCGTCAGGACCTGCCAGAGGACGACCACGGCGCCGGCGAGCAGGCCCAGCAGGATGGCGACCGGCCAGCGCAAGGGAGAGGCGGCCAGCAGCCCGGCGACCACCAACCCCAGCCCCGCGACCAGGAGCAGATCGGGCGAATCTTCCACCCACGCCGCCGCCGCAATGCTGTCCGCCACGGTCAGCACCACGACCATCAGGATGGCGAGCGTGATCGCCGCCTCCAGTCCGCGCCACCCCCGCGACGTCGGCGCGGGGGAGCGACTCGCCTCACGCTGGGCGCCGTCGATTTCCCGTCCAGAGCCGGACAGGCGCTGACCCCGGCTCGGCTCGATCTGCGAGCGCGCCGTCATGCCGTCACCGCGGCCTTCTGCCTGCGCTCGCCAGCGCTGGCGGCCCTTCCGGACGGCAGGGCGGACGCCAGCACCTCCGCCAGCTGATCGCCCAGTCGCACGACGTTCGCCTGCAGCCCCGCCGCCCGCAACTGGGCGATGATCGCCTCTGTCCCAGCGCCACCCCCAAACGTCCGCAGGTCCAGATGGATCACGGAGGCCTGGACGCCCCGCGCGGTCAGGGAAAGCAGCGCGGCCACCCAAGCCGGGTCGGGGGAGGCCGTGATCACCACAAGGGTGGTCTGCCGCCCCCAACGAGGCGACTGCTGCAACAGCAAACGGCCCAGCGGCACGTCACCCGTGGGCGTGGCCACCGCCAGCGCCTCCAGCATGCGGCGCAGTTGCGGCCCCCCGCGATCCGGCTCAACCTTTGCCAGGTTCCGGCCCAACATGGTCATCCCCACCGCGCGGCCCTGGTCCAGAAACAGCCGCGCCACCGACGCCGCTGCCGTCACCGCGTATTCCACGCTGGCGTCATCCCCCTCGCCCGCGTGGGCCGCGCCATGGAGATCGAGCACGATCCACGTCTGCGCCGCCGGATCCTGCTCAAACGTCTTTACCAGCAGACGGCCGGCCCGCACCGTGCTGGGCCAGTGAATCCGGTTCATGCTGTCGCCGGGTTCGTAGTCGCGCAGGCCAGCGGCGTTGGGCGTCACGTAGTGCGTGCGCCGCGACACGCGCCCTTCCCCGTGGAGGTTGGCCGCCGGGACCGCGTAGTGCTGGAGATCGAGCGGCTGCGGGTAGACCAGCACCTGTCGCGGTTGGCCCAGCCGTTGCTCGCTGTGGAACAGGTCGAAGGGGTCGCCGCTGCGCACCAACACCGGGCCCACGGTGAAGAGACCCCGCCGCCGGCAGACCGTTTCCTGACGCCATTGCTGGCGACGGCCGGCGCCCAGGCTGATGACGCGGGCCCTGGCATGGTCGGGA
The DNA here is from genome assembly GCA_963662615.2 of Dehalococcoidia bacterium. Classification (GTDB taxonomy): domain Bacteria; phylum Chloroflexota; class Dehalococcoidia; order Bin125; family Bin125. The sequence continues at coordinate 451,118 of CAXXSR010000002.1, read as the reverse complement.
AGGTCGGAGCGCTGCTCAATCTCCAGCCAGAGTTTGGGCAGGCGACTGTCGTTGCGCACTTCCAGCTGTTCCACGATCGCCTGGCCCGCCTGCACGCGGTCGGCGGCGCGCGACACCTGCACCCGCACTCCCCGCCCGCCCAGCCACGTCCACGCGGCCGCGACCACCAGCGTGAAGAGGAGGGCGTAGCCCAGTCGCAGCGGCAGCCAGAAATTCGTGGACGAGCCCAGCGCGAATGAAACCACCACGAGCACCGCGAAAAACGTCAGCGTCCGGCGCCGGCCAAACGTCGCCCCGTAGACCGCGCGCAGCCGCCCCATCGTGCTCCTAGCCCGCTCCCGCCCGAGCCCCGGGCACGGGCACGCGTTCCAGCACTTCCTGGATCACCGCGCGGGCGTCCAGATCCCGCACCTGCGCCGTGGGGCTGATGATGAGGCGGTGCCCCAGCGTTGCGGCGGCCAGCGCCTTCACGTCGTCCGGCACCACGTAGTCGCGACCGGCCAGCAGGGCGCGCGCCTGGGCGCAGCGAAACAGCGCCAGCGACCCGCGCGGCGAGGCGCCGAGATACACCTCGCTGTGATGGCGCGTTTCCCCCGCCACCGCCACGATGTAGCGCTTGACCAGCGGATCGACCCAGATCTCGCGGACCTGACGCTGCACTTCACGCAGCGCCGTCGCGTCTATGACCGCCTCCAGGGCGTGGATGGGGTGCTCGCGCTGCTGGCCGTCCAGCACGGCCACTTCATCTTGCGCCGAGGGATAGCCCACGTCGATCCGCATCACGAAGCGATCCAACTGCGCCTCCGGCAGCGGAAAGGTGCCTTCGTACTCAATGGGGTTCTGCGTGGCCAGGACCATGAACGGCTCGGGCAGCGGGCGCGTGGCCCCATCGCTGGTGACCTGCCGCTCCTCCATCGCCTCCAGCAACGCCGATTGCGTCTTGGGCGTGGCGCGGTTGATCTCGTCGGCCAGGACGACCTGCGAGTAGACGGGGCCCGGCCGCCATTCGAAATCGCCCGTCTTCTGGTTGTAGATCGACACGCCGGTCACGTCCGACGGCAACAGGTCCGGTGTGAACTGGATGCGATGAAACGTGCACCCCGTGGAGACCGCCAGCGCCCGCGCCAGCATGGTCTTGCCTGTCCCCGGAACGTCCTCCACCAGCAAGTGACCGCCCGCCGCCAGCGCCGTGACGGCCTGCTCCACGACCGACGTCTTGCCCAGGATCACGCGCTCCACGTTGCTGATGATCCGCTGCAGCGCCGCTGCCGGATCGTCCACTCGCTCCCCTCCTCCTGTCTCCGCCCGCCCGCACAGGCGGCCCTCAAGATACACGGCCCGCCCCAGACAACGCCTCCGCGGCCGGTCCGTTGAGACTAACGACTGGGGGCCTATGCTCAGTTAATGGGGACGTTTTCCCGGGCCACGGGGTTCCCGTCCGCCCAGTTGAGCGCCGCGTCCCTCGTGGGCGCCCTCCTCCTCACGGCGTGCGGAGGCAATGAAACGGCCCCGGACGCCGGCGCCGCCGCCCCTCCCAGCGCCCCTCCCGATGCGACATCGCCGCCGGGCTCCGCGACGCCACCCTCGCCCCCGCAGTCAGCCGCCACCTCGCGGACCGTCGTGAGCTCGGACGCGCCGCGGGAGCCGGGCCTGGAACCGCTCCCACTCATGGAGGCGCTGGTCTATGTCACGCCGCAGGTCGTTCGGCAGGGCGGCGTCTTCCTCCTCGCCGTCGACGCCCCCCAAGCGACCGCCGCCTCCGTCGCCTACCGCGGCGAGTTCTTCTCCCTCCTCCGGGAGGGCGACCGCTTCTTCACGCTGCTGCCCGTGGACGCCCTCATGGAGCCGGGGACCTTGCCGCTCACCATCGCCCTCGCCGACGCCGACGGCCGCACGGCCCTGCAAATGACAGCGAATGTCACGGTGGAAGAGGTGCTGTGGCCCACCGAGGTCATCGAGATCGACGAGGCCCACCAGCGCCTGCTCGATCCTGACGTCATTGCCGAAGACCGAGCGGTTCGCCAAGAGGTCGAGCGGGCCAAGTCGGCGCAGCGCCACTGGCGCGGCTTCTTCCGTCCACCCACGGACGGCTTCATCAGCTCGCTCTTCGGCACGGTCCGCTCCTACCGCCCTATCGTCGGCAAGGACTACCACACCGGTCTGGATTTCGGGGGACCGTTGGGCACGGAGATCGTCGCGCCCAACGGCGGCATCGTGGCCTGGACGGGCGAAACCGAGCGCCGCGGCCGCGGCCTGATCCTGGACCATGGCGGCGGCGTCCTCACGAGCTACTGGCACCTGAGCAGCGTGAGCATCCAGCCCGGCGTCACGGTGCGCCGCGGAGACCCGTTAGGCCGAGTCGGCAGCAGCGGCTTCGCCACCGGCCCGCACCTGCACTGGGAGGTGCTGGTCCATGGCGTCCCGGTCGATCCGCTCCCCTGGCTCCGCGAGCTGGAGGTGCCCGACCCCAGCGCCACCTTCGCCATCGCCGACGCCATTAACGCGCCCCCAGCGCCCGCCGGCCCCGACGCGCTGCGACCAACCAGATAAGATCGAGACGCGAGGCGGACGGCGCGATGGGACAGATGCCCACTCCATTGCGGTCAGGACGCGGACGAGCGCAATGCAGCCGCAGCGGCGGAGGCCGGCGACTGCTTCTCCTCGCGGCGGTCGCCGCACTTGGCTGGCTGGCGCTTGCCTGCACCGCCAACGACGACGTACCCCCCACCGCCGGAAGTCGCGACGTCGGCTCGGAAGCGCCGGCCCCCATCGACAACGGCGTCCCTTCCGGCCCTACGGACACCGATACGCCACCCGACACAGCGGGCAACGACCCGACAACTCTTGAAGCTGATCCCCTCATCTGGGTCGCGCCCAAGGACGTGCGCCAGGGCAGCGCCTTCGTCGTGGCCGCGGAGGCCCCGGGCGCCGGCTTCGCTTCAGTCGCCTTCAACGGTGATGTCTACACCCTCGTGCGTGAGGGCTCCCGCTTCTTCGCCATCCTCGGGATCGACGCGCTCACGCCCATCGGCCCCATGCCCCTGGTCGTCTCGGTGTCCAACGCCGAGGGCCGGCCCGTCCTGCAACAGGAGACGCTGATTACGGTCCTGGATGCCGCTTGGCAGACGGAAGTGGTGGAGCTGGACGAATCCAATGCCGCCCTCCTCGACCCTGAAATCGGGGCGGACAACGCCGCACTGATCGACGTCATGCTGCGCCGCGAAACGCAGGAGCGGCATTGGGACGGAGTCTTCGATCCGCCCTCCAACGGCGTCATCACCGCCAACTACGGCCTGCTCCGCTCTTACAACTTCCTGCCGGTCTCGGAGTACCACACCGGCTTAGACTTCGCCGGCGAGAACGGCGACCCCATCCTTGCCCCCAACGCGGGCGTCGTGGTCTGGGTGGGGCAGTCGCAGCGACGCGGCAATGGGCTCCTGATCGACCACGGTGTGGGGCTCTTGAGCAGCTACTGGCACCTCTCGGAGGTGGTGGTGGCGCCCGGTGACGTCGTCCGCACGGGCGATTTCATCGGCCGCATTGGCGCAACCGGCCTCGCCACCGGTCCGCATCTGCACTGGGAGATGGCCGCCCACGGCGTCCCTATCGACCCCGTCCAGTGGATCCGCGTCAACGAGTTCCCCAACCCCCTGGAAGAGTTCGACCCGGCGGACGCCGTGCAGTCGCCCAATCAGCGCGCCGGCTAAGGACGCGCCAGCAGCGCCTCCTGCACCACGGCCATCGCCACCACCGCGGCGGTCTCGGACCGCAGGGGGCGCGGCCCCAGCGTCACCGGCGCCCAGCCCTGGTCGATAATCATGCCTGTCTCCCCCGCTGTGAACCCGCCCTCTGGACCAACGAGGATCCGCACCTGCTCAAGACGGCGGCCGCCGGCCTGGGCGGGCCCCAGCACGTCCGCCACGCGCCGGCCGCGCTCCCGCTCCGAAGCCAGCAGCCCCACCACACTCCCCGTGATGGTCTCCTCGACCAGTGTCCCCAGCCCCATCGGCTGATCGATCTGCGGTCGCTGCTCGCGTCGGCACTGCTCCGCCGCCTCCGTGACGAGCCGCTGCCAGCGGGCGTAGCGCTCGCGGCCCAGCGACTTCGCGTACGAGCGCTCCGCACGGACGGGGCGGATGCGGGCAACGCCCAGCTCGGTGGCCTTCTCCAGAAGCACGTCGAAGCGCTGTGGCCGAATAATGGCGGGGCAGAGCACAATGCCCGGGCCGGACTCCCGCTGTACCGCGCGTGATTGACGAATCTCCCCCTCCACCACCTCGCGGCCCACTCGCACCAACTCCACCGTATAGAGCGTGTCCCCCCAGACGACCTCCAGGCCGCTACCGCGGCGCAACCGCAGCACGCGGCTCAATCGCCGCACGGCCGGCCCGCGAATCGTCACCCCTTGGCCGCTCAGCGCCTCCGGGTCATCAAGGAAGATGCGCGGGACGCGCGGCGCGGATGGTTCGCCATTCACCATCGCTGTCGATCTCCTGTACGCGTAGGGGCGTGGCGGCCAGGGCCCGTTCGATCCGGGCGACCTGCGCCGCAATGATGCCACCCAGGATGCAGGCGCCGCCGGGGCAGGTCGCGGCGGCGAGGCTCCCGGCGTGGCGGCTAAGCGTGGCTGCGTCAATGTTGGCCACCACAACGTCATAGCTTCCCCGCTTGGGGGCGTCCTGCTCCCAAACGCGGACCACGTCACCAACGCCGTTGCGATCCGCGTTTTGGCGGCTGGCCTGCACCGCCTGCGGGTCGCTGTCCACGGCGTCCACCACCGACGCGCCCAACCGCGCCGCCGCGCAGGCCAGGATGCCGGAGCCGGCGCCGAAATCCAGCACGCGCTGGCCGCGACGGACCAACGCGGCGAGCGCGACCAGCGCCATGCGGGTGCTCTCGTGTTGGCCGGTGCCGAAGGCCAAGCCCGGCTCTACCAGCACCACCACCTCATCAGCCGCGGGACGGTAGCGCCGGCAGGTGGGCTGAATGACCAGCCGGCCCAGGCGCAGCACCTGGGCGAACTGCTGCCAGGCGTTTTCCCAGTCCCGGCGGCGCAGCGCCTTTGTGTGCAGCGACGGCGCCCCGGCGGCGCCCCGGCCGGGCCAGCTGCATTCGGCGAGCGCGCTCACGACCCGCGGCCGCAGCGACGGCCACGCCTGAGCGGGCACATAGCAGCTGACGCGCGCGTCGGCGGCTGGATCAATGGTGGCTGCGCCGAACTCTTCGCCCTGCTGGAACGGCACAGTGATCGCGGCGCCGGAGCGCGTACAGCGCTCCAGCAGGGCCGTGGCCTGTTCCACCGCGATTGGGGGGACCGTGATCGAAACCTCAATCCACTCCTCGACGCCGGGAGCGGATGGGGACGGGGGCGCCCCCGAGCTAGGCCGAGAACGCATCTTTCAACCGTGAAAAGATCCCTCCGCGCCCGTCCTCGCTTCCCGCATCGCCCAAGGCCTCGTCCAGCTGCTCAAAGAGCGCCCGCTGCTCATCCGTCAGCTTGGACGGCACCCGCACGGCGGCCCGCACGAGCAGGTCGCCGCGGCCCCGGCCGCGCAGGTGCGGCACCCCCCTCCGGCGGATGCGGAAGACGGCGCCGTGCTGCGACCCGGGCGGGACCTCCAGCGACTCGGGCTCCCCGTCAAGCGTGGGCACCTCCACGTGCGTGCCCAGCGCCGCCTGCGCCACCGTCAAGGGCAGCTCCAAGACGAGGTCCTCCCCCTCGCGCTCAAAGTGGCGGTGCGGCTTGACCTGCAGCTGCACGTAGAGGTTGCCGGCGGGCCCGCCCCCGATCCCGGCATCCCCTTCGCCGCTCAGCCGCATCTGCGAGCGGTCATCGACGCCGGCGGGCACCTTCACCGTCAGGCGCCGGTTGCGCTGCTCACGGCCCACACCGCCGCAATTCTTGCAGGCCTGACTGATCACAGCACCCTCGCCTAGGCAGCGGTCGCAGACCGAGACATTAACGAACTGGCCAAAGACGCTGCGCTGCACGCGGCGAATCTCACCGCTGCCGCCGCATTGGCTGCAGGTGGTGCGCTGCGTGCCCGGCTCGGCGCCGGCGCCGGCGCAGACACTGCACCGTTCCAAGCGGCTGACCCGGATCTCCTTCTCCTTGCCGAAGATCGCCTCCGCAAAGCTCAGCTCCAGGGTGAGGCGAAGGTCCGCGCCCCGTGTGGGACCCCGTCGCGATCGCCGTCCGCCAAAAAACGCATCGAAGATGTCGCCGAACCCGCCGAAGTCGAAGCCCTCGAAGCCCGCGGCGCCGGCCATCTCGGCGTCGCGCCCGAACTGGTCATAGCGAGCCCGCCTCTCCGGGTCGGAGAGCACTTCGTAGGCCCGGCCGATCTCCTTGAAACGCTCGGCCGCGTCCGCTTCCGGATTGCGGTCCGGATGGAACTGCATGGCCTGCTTGCGGAAGGCGCTCTTGATCTCTTCGATCGATGCCGAGCGATCGACGCGAAGCGTCTCGTAGTAGTCGCGCTCACTCGCGGGCGCCATCTTCCCCTCGCGTCGCGCCGGTCAGAGCCCCAGCGTGCTCCCCGTTGGCCGCCGTCCCGCCGCGGCCCTAGACTTCCCGGAACTCACCTTCCACCGTACCTGCTTCCTCGGCTTCCTCGCCTGGCGGGCCGCCATCGCTGCCGTCCGCTCCGTCCGGCGGCGCCGCGGCGGCGGCGGCCGCTGCCTGTTCGGCGCCGTAGACCTTCTCGCCCACTTTCATCAGGGAGCCGTTGAGCTCGTCCAGCGCGGAGCGAATCCGTTCCACATCCCGCTCGTCCGCGCCCACGGCCTCCCGGACGGCTTGGATCTTCCCCTCCACCTCCACCTTGAGCTCGGCGTCGATCTTGTCTTCCTGCTCCTGGAGAAGCTTCTCGGCCCGATAGGCGGTGGAGTCGGCCAGGTTCTGTAGTTCCACCCCCTCCCGCCGTTTGTGATCCTCCTCCGCGTGCAGCTCGGCGTCGCGGCGCATCTGCTCGACCTCTTCCTCCTTGAGGCCCGAGGCCGCCTGAATGGTGATCTTCTGCTCCTTGCCGGTGCCCTTGTCCACCGCCGCCACGTTGAGGATCCCGTTCGCGTCAATGTCGAACGTCACCTCAATCTGCGGCAGTCCGCGCGCTGCCGGCAGGATCCCGTCCAGCACGAACTTGCCCAACGACTTGTTGTCCGCCGCCATCTCGCGCTCACCCTGCAGCACATGCAGCTCCACCTGCGGCTGGTTGTCGCTGGCGGTGGAGAAGACCTGGCTTTTGCTGGTGGGAATCGTCGTGTTGCGATCGATCAGGGACGTGCGCACCCCGCCCAGGGTCTCAATGCCCAGGGTCAGCGGTGTCACGTCCAACAGCAGAACGTCCTTGACCTCCCCTTTGAGCACGCCCGCCTGAACGGCGGCGCCAATGGCCACCACCTCATCCGGGTTTACCGAGCGGTTCGGCTCCTTGCCAAAAAACTCCTGCACGGTGCGCTGCACCAGCGGCATGCGCGTCTGTCCGCCCACCAGCACCACTTCGTCGATCTGGTCGCGGCTGACGCCGGAGTCCTCCAGTGCTTTGCGGCAGGGGCCAATGGTGGCCTCCACCAGCTCCTCACTGAGCTGCTCCAGCTTGGCCCGCGTCAGCGCGTAGTTGAAATGTTTGGGGCCGCTCGCGTCCGCCGTGATGTAGGGCAGATTCACGTCGGTGGACTGTGTGCTGGAGAGTTCGGCCTTGGCCCGTTCCGCGGCCTCCTTCAGCCGCTGCAGGGCCATCCGGTCGTCTTTCAGGTCGATCCCCTGCTGCTTCTTGAACTCGGCCACCAGGAAGTCGATCACCCGCTGGTCGAAGTCGTCGCCGCCCAGATAGGTGTTGCCATTGGTGGATTTGACCTGGAACGTGCCCTCACCGATCTCAAGGATGGAAACGTCGAAGGTGCCGCCGCCGAGGTCGTAGACGGCGATGTACTCTTCGTCCTTCTTGTCCAGACCGTAGGCCAGCGCCGCCGCCGTGGGCTCGTTGATGATACGCAGCACCTCCAGCCCGGCGATCTTGCCGGCGTCCTTGGTGGCGTTGCGCTGGCTGTCGTTGAAGTAGGCGGGAACCGTGATCACCGCTTCCGTCACCTTCTCGCCCAGGTACGCTTCGGCGTCCTCCTTGAGCCGCTGCAGGATCATGGCGGAGATCTCCGGCGGGCTGTAGGCCTTGCCGCCCATCTTCACCCAGGCGTCGCCGTTGTCGGCCTTGATCACCTCGTAGACCAACGTGCCCAGCGACGCCTGCACCACCGGGTCGTCGAACCGGCGCCCCATCAGCCGCTTGACACTGAAGACGGTGTTGTCCGGATTCGTGATCCCCTGTCGCTTGGCGACGGTTCCCACGACCCGCTCCCCGTCCCGCGAGATGGCGACCGTGGACGGCGTCGTGCGGTTGCCCTCTTGGTTCGGGATGACGATCGGCTCGCCCGCCTCCATCACCGCCACCACCGAATTGGTGGTGCCTAGGTCAATGCCAATGACTTTGGCCATGATCGCCTACTCCCATCACGCCTCGTCAGCTGGGGAACCCGCTTGCTCACCCTCGGCTGCGCCGGCGTCTGCGTCTCCCCCTTCGTCCGCGCCCTCCCCCACGATCACTAGCGACGGCCGCAGCACCCGCTGGCCTAGCAGGTAGCCCTTCTGCGCTTGGGTGAGGATCTGGTTCGCCGGACCGGGGGCGCGCCCCACCGCCTCGTGAAAGTTCGGGTCGAAGGGCTGGCCCACCGCGGCGATGGGCTGCACGCCCGCCCGCTCCAGCAGCGCGTACAGCTTCCGCTGGATCAGCCGGATCCCCTCCACCCAGGCCTCGGAATCTTGCGGCACGTCCGCGCTGTCGTCGGCGGCAAAGGCGCGATCGAGGTCGTCCACCACCGGCAGTAACTCCAGGACAAGGCCGCTGACGGCGTACGTCGCTCGCTCCCCCACCTCCTGCCGGCTGCGCCTTTTCAGGTTTTGATAGTCCGCCTGGGCCCGCTGCCAGGCCACGAGTCGCTTCTCCGCTTGCTCCCTCAGCGAGGCGACCTCCGCCTTCAGCTCCGCGATCTCGGCGGCCAGAGCGGCGGCGCTCACCGCCACCGGCTCACCCACTTCGCTTGAGCCCTCCCCCATCGCATCCCCCTGCGCCCCGCGATCGCCCGTCGTCTCCGCCTCCACGGCGTCGTCGCCGTTGCTCGGCTGCTCCGCTCCGTCCATCCGGCTCCTCACCCGAAAATCCAGCCGCGCCGGCAAGCGAGCCGCTGGCCCCGCTGCTCCGAAGCCACGGCGCCCCGCGACGCCGGCCCCCTTTAGCCGTAGACGCGCTCCATCATCTCTTGCAGCAGGCCGCTCAGGTACCGGACCGACGCCACCCCCTGCGCATAGCGCATGCGCGTGGGGCCAATCACGCCCACGAAGCCGGACACCCCAGACCCATCGCCGTACGGCGCCACCACCACCGAGCAGTCGCGCAGCTCCGTCGCTTGATTCTCATCGCCAATCAGGACACTGACGCCGCCCACGTCGCGCGCACCCGCGGTCACCAGCCGCTCCACGCCGGGGCGGTCCACCACCGACACAATGTCGAGCACGCGCGTGTAGTCCGCCTGAAACTCCGGCTGCGCCAGGACGCCGGTCCAGCCCTCAATCCGCGCCTCCACCTCCCGCGCCGACTCCTCCTCCAGCAGGCGCCGCAGCGTCTGCAGGACGGCGGATTCCGTGGGATCGTCCGGGTCGGCCGTGCCCCGCAGGTCCGACGCCGACATCCCGCTGACACGTTCGTTGAGCCGCTGCGCCAGCGAACTCAACTCCGGCTGGTCCAAGGCGGACTCCAGCGCGACGAGCTGCTTGAGCACACGCGCCTCCCGCATGACCACGACCAAGAGGGCCAGCAGGTCGTTCAGGGCAATAAGCTCCAGGTGCCGCACTTGCAGCCGCGCCGCGCGAGGCGGCGCCACGATGGCCAGAAGCCCGAGCGACCGCGACAGGAGCACCGCCGCCAGGTCCACCCACTCATCCAGCTCCGGCGGCGCCTGAAAGAACTGATGGCGAATCGTGGCCTTCTCCGTCTGGTCCAGCTCCACCTGCCCCATCAGCGAGCTGACGAAGAAGCGGTAGCCCTCATCTGAAGGCACGCGCCCCGCCGACGTATGCGGCTGCCGCAGCAGCCCCTCTTCTTCCAGCGCCTGCATCTCGTGGCGGATGGTGGCCGGCGACGCCGGCACCCTGTATTTCTCGTGGATCGTCCGGGAGCCGACCGGCGCCGCCGTCTCGACGTACTCGCGGACGACGAGCCCCAAGATCCCCGCACGTCGATCTGTGACAGTCACCGTGCGTCCTTGCCGCCGACCGCCACTCCGGCTCGGAGAGCGATTGGCACTCTCGACATGAGAGTGCCAACGCCAAAAGCGTACCAGTTTCGCCGTTCCCCGGTCAATCAGGACGCCCGCCTTGGTAGTGTCCTAATTTGGCAGCGCAATTTGGGCAATCCATCGCTATCCCCCCCGCTGCTCTTGGACAATCGCCGCTTGGACCGCCTTGCGCGGTGAGTTCACCGGCCCCTCATGGAGCACGGCGACGTAGCGCCGCGGCCCCGATTCGTCGTCTGTGGGATGGGACCAGGCGTAGGCGCGCTTGGCCGTGGGGTGGTCGATCAGGTCAAAGACCTGGACAGCGCCTTCCCAGACGGTCTGTCCCTCAAACGTCTCGGTGACTGGCACGGCCTCTACCCAGCGGCTCTCGCAGCCGTGGAGGTCGCGGATGGCGCGGTGCAGGGCGTCGGTGTTCGTCTCAGTCATCCCGCCTGCCCGGCGATTACCAGCATATTCCGGCTAAGAACCTCCATTTACCATTGACGGGAACGAATATACGTATATGCTGGTTGCGTGAGAGAATATTCAGACGGGAGCACGGCGATGAAACTCACAATGACCTGCAACGACGAGTGCCAGGACGTCGATTTCCTCCGCGACCGATTGTACGTCATCCGGACGCTCGTTCCACCCGGCTTTGAGGCGTACTTCCGCCAGAAGGCGCGGTACATCAATGCCCATACCTCCACGGCCATTGAGGGGAACCAGATTGGCGAACAGCAAGCGCTGCTGGTGTTGGTCGAGGGGGCGGACGAGTCGGAGCCGGAAGAGATAGAGATTACGAACCTGCAAGCGGCGTACGAACTCGTCGATCAGCTAGTGGGCGATCAGTCCGTGAAGATCGACCAAGGACTGATCCGCACGATGAACTCGCTGATCCTCAAGGGTCTTCCTGGCCAGCAGGCGCAGCGGCGTGGGCGATACCGCGTCGGACCGGCGCTGATCGTTGATTCACAGACACGCGACATACGATACCGGCCCCCCCCGCCCGCATTCGTGCCCGAACTGATGGAAGCGTTTGTGGCGGACATCCAGCAGTGGATGGCTGAAGGCACCTATCCGTCGCCCATCGTCGCAGCAATGGCACACTTTGGACTGATTTCAATCCACCCATTCGAGGACGGCAACGGTCGGACCGCTCGTCTGCTGGCCGACACGATCTTGACCCTCACCGACTGGTCAGCGGATGGGTTGTTATCGGTGAGTCAGAGCATCTGGGATCAACGGCAGAAGTATTACGACACGCTCAGAGATACCCAGGGTGAGAATTTCAGCGAGGCGGTGGATACGTCGCCATTCGTTGAGTTTCATCAAACGATGCTGAGCATGGCATCGGCGCAGCTGGAGAGGGCAGTCGTCAGATTCAACAGGGAGAAGGACTCGTTCGTGGAGCACTTGGAGGGCACGTTCAACGCGCGACAAGCGCTCGGAACTATGTTCATGCTTGACCTGAGCCCGCTCTCGACATCCGCCTATGCCCGACTGACTAATGCATCGCAATCAGTCGCCTTCTCCGATCTGAAAGACATGGTGGAGGCTGGCATCGTGATGCGGAAAGGCCGGGGCAAGAATACGAGGTACACGATCGATGACGAGTTCCGGAAGGTCATCGGAGCGGGACTTGAGGAAAAAGAGCTTTCCGCAACGACGTAGAACGAACGGCGACGCGCCCCTCCGCGCGTCGCCGTTCTGCATGGGGCGCGAGTTGGTCTCTGGGCTGGGCCTTACATCCATGCTTCACGGGGTCCGATCCCCCGGCGCTCCACTCAAGATAGCAGGCGGCTGATGAACCGACTCAAGGCCGAAAAGCAAGAATCAGTGCTCTGCGCGCTCGTGGAGGGCACGTCGATCCGGTCCGTGGAGCGCATGACGGGCGTCCACCGGGACACGATCACGCGGCTCATGCTGCGCGCAGGCCGGACCTCCCGCGAGGTCATGGACGTGCTCATGCGTGACTTGAAATGTGAGCACATCGAGGTCGATGAGATTTGGACCTATGTCGGCAAGAAGGAGGCGCAGGTCCGCCCCGACGATGATCCCCTCGAAACCGGCGATTCTTGGTGTTGGGTCGCGCTCGACCCAGAGACAAATATCGTGCCGACCTTCCACGTCGGCAAGCGCACGCGCAGGGATGCGGATTGGTTCATGCGCGATCTGTCCTGGCGACTGGCGAACCGAATCCAGTTGAGCGCGGACGGTCTCTCGCACTACGTCACCGCCGTGGAAGCCAGCTTTGGCGGGCAGGTGGACTTCGCCACCATCGTAAAGTCCTACGAGTCGGAGCAAAGTAGCGGGCGGTACAGCCCGCCCCGGCGCGTGGTGGCGGCGGACAAGCACATCATTGTGGGCGACTCCGATCTCGCCCGGACCTCCACGTCGCTGGTGGAGCGGAGCCACCTCACCCTGCGGATGCAGCAGCGCAGATTCACCCGATTGACCAATGCGTTCAGCAAGAAGCGGGAGAACTTGGAGGCGGCGGTCGCCTTGCACTTCGCGTGGTACAACTTCGTCCGCCCCCATCGCACGCTGCGGACGACGCCTGCGATCGCGGCGGGGGTGACAACGCGGCAGTGGACGATGGCGGATTTGGTGGGCCTGGCAGCCTGACTGTCTGGCACTTTTCATTCAGGGCCGGATTACGTCTCGGCGGGCGGGCTCGGGCTCAAACTAGGACACTACCGCCCGCCTTGGCACGGCTGCCGCCGGCCGGGAAGATAGCCCCATGCCGCAGGGATCCAGGCGAGTTGTGGTGACGGGCGTGGGCGCCATCAGCGCGGCTGGCCCCACCGCCCCCGACCTCTGGCGCGCCCTCCTAGATCGCCGCGTCTGCCTCACCGCGCTCGACCGCTTTGAGCCGGGCCGGCCGGCTGTCGCGGGGCAGATCCTCGACTATGGCGGCCCGGCCGGAGTCCCTAGCAGTTTCACCGCGCGCCTGGGTCGAGCGGCCCAACTGGCCCTCGACGCTGCCATCCAGGCCATCGCTGACTCCCGCATTCGCTTCGACGCGGACAACGCCTTCCAGGTGGGCGCGATCGTGGGAACGGCCCACGGCGCGGCCGCGCCGGGCGAACCCGGCTGGCCTCTGCTCAGCAGCGGGCTCGCCGGCGCCACGGTGGGTCTGAACATCGCCGGCCCCTCCTACGCGGTCGCCGCCGACGGCGCCTCTGGCCTCGTCGCCATCAGCCAGGCCGCGGCCTTGATCCGCGCTGAGGTGATCAGCGTGGCCGTCGCCGGCGGCGCCGAGGCGCCTCTGCGCCCGGATGTCTGGGGCGCCTATGAGGCGGCCGGCCTCCTCTCCAGGCAGGCCGGCGCCGACGCGCAGCGCCCCTTCGACCTGCTCCGCGACGGCATGGTCCTGGGGGAAGGGGCAGCCATGCTCCTCCTGGAAGAGCGCGAACTGGCGGAGCAGCGCGGCGCGCGCATCTACGCGGAGCTGGCCGGCGCGGCGGCGACGTCAGGACCGCCCGGGGACGGCGCACCTCCCACCGATGTTGATATCGCCCGGCGGGCGCTCGGCCACGCCCTGCGGGAGGCGAATCGCAGTCCCCAGGAAGTGGATCTCCTCTTCGCCGCCGGCGGCGGCACCAGGCGCGGCGATGAACGGGAGACCGATGTCCTGGAACGCGCGTTCGGTCAAGGCATCCTCAACACCCCCGTGACCGCCGTCAGCCCGGCGCTGGGCTACGCCGCCGGCGCCTCCGGCGCCCTCTCCGCCGCGGCCGCCGCCTTCGCGCTCGCTGAAGGGATGACCCCACCCCACGCCACCTACCACGACCCCGATCCCGAATGCGGCCTCAACGTGGTGCAAGAGGCGCAGCGCGACCGCCTCTACACCGCTGCGGTCTGCGCCTACGGAACCATGGGGCAAAACGCCGCCCTGCTCCTGACCGCGCAGGAAGCGCCGCCCGCCTAATCAGGGCGGCCCCCTGATCGAGCGTCTGGCCTATAGGAGGACCGCCCCGGAGAATGTGGCCGGGCTCGCTCCCACAACGCGACCCGGCGGCGGCCAATGGACATCGCCTGGACCGGACACGCAGCCTTTCGCCTTCGCGGCCGCGACGGCGCTGTGGTCACCGATCCCTGTCCGCCCAGCACCGGCTTCCGCCTCAACCGTCCCCAGGCCGACATTGTCACCGTCTCCACGTCCGCCCCCGCTCACTCCTGGAGCGATGGGGTCGCGGGCAACCCCGTCCTGCTGGACGCGCCGGGCGAATACGAGGTCAAGAACATCGTGATCACAGGCGTCATTACGCCCGGTGGCACGCCCGGTGGCACGCCCGGTGGCGATGCGGGCGCCCGCAACGTGGCCTTCATTTTCACCATCGACGACGTCATCGTGGCGCACCTCGGGGACATGCGCGGCCCGCCCGCCGCTGAGCAACTGGACGAACTCAGCCGCGCCGATGTGCTCCTGATCCCGGTTGGCGGAGGCGGACACATGGATCCAGACTTGGCCGCCAGCGTCGTCAGCACGCTCGCGCCCAAGCTGGTCATTCCCATGCTCTACAAGGTGGGAGCGGAACGCGAGGAGCTGGACTCCGTCCAGCCGTTTCTCAAGACCATGAGCGCCGCCATGCCCACCGAACAGGACAACCATATCAACGTCACTCGAGGCGGCCTGCCCCAGCACACCAGCGTGCACGTACTCGCACCACGGGGCGATTGAGCGCTGGCCCGGGCACAAAAAAACGGCGCTCCCGCGCCGTCGGCGTCGCCGCCTGTCCCCCTCGGTTACCCCTCCCCGACGGCCAGCTGCTCCAGGAACTCCTCGTTGGACTTGGACCGGGCGAGTCGATCGAGCAGCCGCTCGCTGGGCTCCGTGGAGCCGCCGTTGCTGCTCAGCATGGTCATCATCCGCCGCAGCAGCCAGATCTTTTGCAGCTCTTCGCCGTTGAGGAGCAACTCTTCACGCCGCGTGCTGCTGGCGGCAATGTCAATGGACGGGTAGACCCGCCGTTCCGCCAAGCGTCGGTCCAGCCGCACCTCCCAGTTGCCGGTGCCCTTGAACTCCTCGAAGACCACGTCGTCCAGGCGGCTGCCTGTGTCCACCAGGCATGTGGCGATGATGGTGAGGCTGCCGCCCCCTTCTGCCTTGCGGGCGGCGCCGAAAAAGCGCTTGGGCGGGTAGAGGGCAACCGGATCAATGCCTCCCGACAGCGTGCGGCCGCTGGTCGGCATCTCCAGGTTGTAGGCGCGCGCCAGCCGGGTGATGGAATCCACCAGGATGATCACGTCGCGCCCGCACTCCATCAAGCGCTTGGCGCGCTCCAGCGCCATCTCCGCCACGCGGGTGTGATCCTCCACCGGATCGTCGAACGTGGAGGCGAACACCTCGCCCCGCACCGAGCGGCGCATCTCCGTGACCTCTTCCGGCCGCTCGCCAATCAACACCACCATCAGATGCGCTTCCGGGTGGTTCATCGCGATGCCGTGCGCTATCGCCTGCAACAGCATCGTTTTGCCGGCCTTGGGCGGCGAGACGATCAGCCCCCGCTGGCCCCGCCCCAGCGGCGCCACCAGGTCAATCAGGCGCTCGGATAGGCGCGTCGCATCTTCCGTCTCCAGGTGGAAGCGCTCGAAAGGAAAGACGGCCGTGAGATTCTCAAAGAAAGGCCGCTGCTTGGCCTCCTCCGGATCCATCCCGTTGACCAGCTCCACGCGCAGCAGCCCGTAGTACTTTTCGCCGTCCTTGGGGGCACGCACCTGGCCGGTGACGTAGTCGCCGGTGCGCAGCCCGAAGCGGCGCACCTGCGATTGTGAGACGTAGACATCCGTGTTCGACGGCAACAGCGACTCCCCGCGTAAAAAGCCGTAGCCGTCATCCACCAGGTCAATGACGCCGCCAGAGAAGATGTTGCCTTGCTGCTCGCTCTGGGTCTGCAGCAGGCGGAAGATCAGGTCCTGCTTCTTCAGGCCGTCGGCGCCCGGGAGTTCGAGGCGCTTGGCCTGAACCAAGAGCTCGTCGCGTGTCTGCGATTCCAGTTCAACAATATTCACGTTGTAGGACTCTGCGCCCAACGACCGCGGTACTGCCTGCGCGATGGTAGGGACTTGGGGGGTGGTGCGAGCGCGTCCTGCACTCGCTGCTCAATTAAATCGTATCGATCCCGCGCCCGGAGCGCAAGCGCTGAGGCCGCACTCGCACGTCGCTCGTGCTACCAACCAGCGCGGCCCCGCTAGGACCGCGGCCGCGCCGGGGCCTGCGCCCGTTCCCAATCCGCCAGGAACGTGGCGATGCCGCGATCCGTGAGCGGATGCTTCAGCATCTGCTCAAGCACCGTGAACGGCATCGTCGTAATGTGCGCCCCCACAGCGGCGCACTGCGCCACGTGCGGCGTGTTGCGCACGCTCGCGGCGATCACCTGGGTGGGAAGGTGGTAGCGATCCAACAGCTCCACGATCTCCTCCACCACGCCCACCCCATCCTGGCCAATGTCGTCCAGCCGGCCAATGAACGGGCTCACGAACGCGGCCCCCGCGTGCGCGGCCAGCAGCGCCTGATTCGTGGAAAAGATCAACGTGGTGTTGACGCGGATCCCCTCGGCGCTGACCCGCCGGATCGCCTCCAGCCCGGCGCCGTCAATGGCGATCTTGACCACCACATTGGGATGCCACGACGCGATCTCGCGCGCCTCCGCCACCAGATCATCGGCCGTGCGACTGACGCACTCCGCGGAGACGGGGCCGTCCACGATGGCCGTGATCTCCAGGACACGCTCTCGGTATCCGACGCCGTCGCCGCTCTCCTTCGCATAGAGCGACGGATTCGTCGTCACGCCGTCGCAGGCGCCCCAGCGCACCCCCTGCCTGATCTCGTCCAGGTTCGCCGTATCCAGAAAGAGTCGCATCGTTCCTTCTCCGCTCAGGCTCCGCTAGAACGGCTTCGCCACCGCGAACGCCGTCATCAGCGCCACCAGGAACACCATCAGCGTCCCAAAGACCAGCGGCCCTCGATCGGCCAGGGTCTCGCGCAGCTCCACACTGATCTCCCCCGTCTTTTGCGCCTGCAGGGCGAGCAGCCGCGCTCGCCGCAGCCCCGCCGCCATGGCCGGCAGGCAGATGAACAGGGTGACGAGGTAAATGATCTCCACCGCTACGAGCCAGCCCGTCGTGACCGGATCGACCTGGTCGGCGCGAATGCCCCAGATCAGACCGGTCACTCCCACCAAAACAATTCCGGGGATCAGCAGACCGGCTTGGTTGCGGCCGGCATCGCGAAAGGCATAGACCTGCGCCTGCAGATCCTCGCTCCTCCAATTCCGGTACAGCGGCACCATCGTCGCTCCCAGGCCGGCCAGGTAAAAGAACAGTGACAGCAGGTGGACCAGCCGAAACGCATCGTCTTCACTCACCCGGCGTCCATACCTCACGCGCCTCCCTCACCGCGGGCGCTGCGACGACCCCAAGGCCTCTGACGCCATCGGCCCCGCGACCGCCGGCGGGGGCAGCCCGGCCGCCGCCGCCATGAACGCCGCGAACAGCGGATGCGGCCGCCCCGGCCGGGAACGTAACTCCGGATGGAACTGCGAGCCCAGCATGAACGGGTGATCCCGCAACTCCGCGATCTCCACCAGCGCGCCGTCCGGCGAGTGCCCGGAGGCGGTCAGCCCGGCGGCCGCCAGCGGCTCGCGGTAGCGATTGTTGAACTCCCAACGATGCCGGTGCCGTTCCTGAATCAACTCAGCGCCGTACGCCCGTTGCGCAATGCTGCCCTCCGTCAAGCGGCAGGGATAGTGTCCCAGGCGCATGGTGCCGCCCATGTCCACCACGTCCTCCTGCTCCTCCAGCAGGGAGATCACGGGGTCGGGGCTCTCCGGGTCGAACTCCGTGGAGGTGGCCTGGGGCAAGCCCAGGACGTGGCGGGCGAACTCAATCACCATCACCTGCATCCCACGGCACAGACCCAGATAGGCGACCCCCCGTTCCCGGGCGTACTGAGCCGCATTGATCTCCCCCTCGCTGCCCCGGGAACCGAACCCCCCAGGCACCACGATGCCCGCCACGCCCTCCAGCGCGCGCACCAGCCGCTCCCCCTCCAACCCTTCCGACTGCACCCAGCGGACGTCGATCTCCGTGTCCAACTCCACACCGGCATGGACCAACGCCTCCCGGACGGAGAGGTACGAGTCATACAGCTCCACGTACTTCCCCACCACCGCAACGGTGGCGTGCCGACTGGGGTTTCGCAGACGTTGCACCCAGAGCCGCCACTCCGCCAGGTCACGCTCCTGCGCCGGCAGCGCGAGCCGCTCCAGCACCAAGTCGGTGAGGCCCGCGTCCTCAAGAATCTGCGGCACTTGGTAGATGCTTGGCACCGTCTCCAGCGGGATCACGCCATGCACCTGCACGTCGCAGAACAGCGCGATCTTCTCTTTGATCGCCGACTCCACGGGCATCTCCGCCCGCACGATGATCACGTCCGGCTGAATCCCCATGGAGCGCAGCTCGCGTACCGAATGCTGCGTGGGTTTGGTCTTCAACTCCCGCGTCGCCCGCAAGTACGGCAGCATCGTCACGTGGATCGAGAGCACATCCTCGCGGCGCTCTTCCGACCGCGTCTGCCGGATCGCCTCTAGGAACGGCTGGCTCTCAATGTCGCCCACCGTGCCGCCCACTTCGACGATGAGGACGTCCACGCCCTCAGCCTCGGCCAGCCCCCGCACCCGCGCTTTGATCTCGTTGGTGATGTGGGGAACGGTTTGAATGGTCCCGCCCAGGTGATCGCCCCGGCGCTCTTGGGCGATGACCGCCTGGTTGATCTGGCCCATTGTCAGGGAAGAAGAGCCCGTCAGGTCCTGATCCAAAAAGCGCTCGTAGTGGCCCAGATCCAGGTCCGTCTCGGCGCCGTCGGCCGTGACGAACACTTCGCCGTGCTGGTACGGCGACATCGTTCCCGGATCCACGTTCAGGTAGGGGTCTAGCTTCTGCACGGTGACGGAGAGGCCGCGGCTCTTGAGGAGTCTCGCCAGAGAAGCGGTCGTGATGCCCTTGCCGACTGAACTCACGACGCCGCCGGTGACGAAGATGTATTTCGGCATCAATCAGCGCCAAGACTCGCGGCGCTCAGGCGAACATTTCCGACCGTCTGTTCTATCCCGCATCCTATGGGCCGCCTCGCGAGGGTGTCAACGCGAGAGTATCAACGCGCGGCCGCATAAGACGTATCAGAGGGCTGCGCCGCAACGTGGCGGCCCAGCAGCCCGGCGGCCCCGCAGCGTGGCGGCTCCGGCCCGCTCGCTCATCCGCCCTGCAGGCTGACGAGCAACTCCACGCGATCCCCGTTCCGCAGCGCCGTGTCCCAGTCGGCCTGCTCGCCGTTGACCACGGCCGCGATCGTCTCCTCGTCCTTCTCGCTGAAGCCCTCCGCCGTCAGGAGGTCCCGCGCGGTCATCCCCTCCCACCACTCCATCTCGAACTGCGGCCGTTTCGTCTTGGACAGACCCACCAGAGTCGCGAAGAGCTTCACCGCAACGGCCATCACGCCCTCCGTCGCAGTCTAACAAGCGGGCGGCCGCTCCGCTCGCGGCCACTGCGGCTCGCGGGCACTGCGGCTCGCGGGCACTGCGGCTCGCGGTCACTGCGGCTCGCGGTCACTGCGGCTCGCGGTCACTGTGGCTCGCGGTCAGTGCGGAGAGGGCGGCTCACGGCTCGAAGTCTCACCGCCCGAAGTCTCACGGCCCGACGTCAATGCCGCGCAGCCGCTCAACGACTTCGCGCTCGTCGCCGATCGCGTCGCGGAGGGTGCGCGCCCCCACCGCCCGCGCCCCGCCTCCCTCCACGTCACCGCCGGCCGGGTACGGGTAGAGCGTCGCAAAGCGGGAAAGGGTCAGCGCCTCGCGCCGCGCCGCCTCCGCGATCGGCGTCAACCTCCCGTCATCGCCTGCCGCGGCGCGCCAGAAGCGCGCGGCTTCGCCGCGGGCCGAGGCGAGCGCCTGCACCCAGTAGGCATGGCCCGGCGGATCGATGTCGGCATCGCCCTCCAGGAGCGCCGCCCACCGTTCCAGGCGCGCCGGCGCCTGAGCTGACAGCGCGTGCCGGCAAGCGCGCGCCAAGACCTGTTCCGGGCGCGGCGCCCCCTCGTCGGCCGGGATCACGCCCGCCAGGACCACGGCCAGCCACCCGGCGACGCCCTCCCCCGTCTCCGCGCCGATTCCCCGGGCAGTCCACAGATCGTCGTAGGCGACCCAGGGTCCCACCTCGTCGCTGAACGGTCCTTGCACCCGGTAACTCCCGCGATCGTCGTCATAGCCCACGATCAATCCGAACTCGGCCAGCCCCGCCCGATACGCCACCACCGCCGTCCCCCGGTCCAGGCGGCCCTTGATCCGTCGCCGCAGCCGGCGCCGTCGCCAGAACGAGGGCGGGCCCTCGCGGGCCACATGGCGCACCTCCACTTGTGCTTCGAGGCCCAACGCCGCGAGGTCCTCCGGCAATGAGGCAAGTGGACGAACCTGATAGCCGGTACGACGGAACGCCGGCGTCTCATCCATGCCGGCTGCATCCACTCGAAACGCATCGCCCAGCGCCGCGCTGACCTGAGCCGCATCAAAGGGGAGGCCCAGGGCGCGAAGCAGCCCCTGCACGCTGCCCACCAGCGAGCTCCAGTTCCACTCGTATTGGGCCTCAACCAAGCGGCGGCTCATGCGGGTAGCCTACCGGCGCGCCCGCGCGAGCCGGCGAACTGGCGTGCTAGCCTGCGAAGAGGAAGTCCCCCTCATCCGACTGCACCGGAAACGGCGTGAGCACCGGCTCATGAGGAGAGACACGTGACGCAGCAGAGCGCCGCTTCGGCTTCCGTGAATGCGCCCTGGACTATCGCCACACTTGCCAACGGGCTACGCCTGGTCATCACGCCGCTGCCCCAGTCCCAGGCCGCCTCCCTGGCCGCGTACGTCGGTGTGGGCAGCCGGGCCGAACACCGCGACACGCTCGGCCTCTCGCACTACCTGGAGCACATGCTCTTCAAGGGCACCGAATCGCGACCTACGGCGCAGGAGATCAGCGCCGCGATTGAGGGCGCGGGCGGCTCGCTCAACGCCTTTACCAGCCAGGAGCTGACCTGCTTCTGGAATCGCGTCCCCTACGACACGCTGGCGCTGGCGATGGACATCCTCGCCGACAGCCTGCGCTCCTCGCTGCTGGCGGACGAGGAGGTGGAACGCGAGCGTGCCGTCATCCAGCAAGAGATCCGTCGCGCCAATGACGAGCCCGGACAGCGGGCGCAGCAGCTCGTCGTGGAGGCGGCCTACGGCGACCAGCCGCTGGGATGGGAGATCGCCGGGGACCACGAGAGTGTCGCCGCGATCGAACGCGAGCACCTCCGCAACCACATCGACGTCTGGTACCGGCCGGAGAACATGGTCCTCTCGGTGGCGGGCAACGTGGACGCCGACGCGGTGCTTGAGCTGGCCGGCCGCTACTGGGAGGACCTGCCCGAGGCCGAGACGCCGGCGCCCTCGCTCGCTACCCCGGCCATGGGGTCGCAGCGCGTCGTCCTGGAGTCTCGTGAGATCGAGCAGTGCAACGTCGCGCTGGCCCTGCGCACGTTCCCGCGTGAGGACCCGGATCGCTACGTCCTCGCGCTGCTCAACGGCGTCCTCGGCCGCGGCATGAGCAGCCGGCTCTTCCTGGAGGTGCGCGAGCGGCGCGGCCTCGCCTACAGCGTCGGCTCGGGCGCGGCGCGATTCAAGGACACGGGCCATCTCGGCGTGGCAGCGGGCGTCGCGCCGGAGAACGTGGTGGAGACGGTCGAGGTCGTGCTGGCCGAACTCGACCGCCTCGTCGACGAGGCGGTCGGCGCGGCCGAACTCGAGAAAGCGCGCGAGCACGCCATCGGCTCCTTCCGCCTCAGCCTGGAGACAGCCACCGCCCACAGCCATCGGGCTGGTGAGAGCCTGCTGTCCGAGGGCCAGATCCGCACCGTCGACGACGTCGTCAACGACTTCCGCGCCGTCACCGCCGACGACGTGCAGCGCGTGGCCCGCCGCTTCATTCGCCGCGACAACGTCGCCATCGCCGTCGTCGGGTCGTACGACGACGAAGCAGCTCTCACCGCGCTCCTCTCCGCCTGAGCCCGGCGTGAGATACCGAACCACCGACCGCACCTCGGTGTGACCGCGACATGGACAGCGTTCGCTCGCTCCTCCTCCTGCCACCCACCGCCCCGGTCCCGGATTTCCGGCCCGACGCCACGCTCCTGGACCTGACCGGCACGAACCCCACGGGCCCCGACGGCGACAATGACCCCGCCGTCGCCACGGCCGTCGCGGCATTGCTGGGGGCCGGCCACCGCGTCTACCTCCACGTTCATCCGGTGCAAACACAACGCGTCCGCGACGGCCTGCTCACCGGCCTCGTGGAGGGCGTATACGGCGTCTCTCTGCCGGGGTTGGTGAGCGTCGAGCAGCTGCGCTACGTCGACTCTCTGCTGGAGGAGGCCGAGGCGCGCGCCGAGATCGCCGTGGGCCTGACCGCCATCGGCGTCTGGATCGAAACGGCACGCGCGCTCACCCTGGCGACGGAGATCGCCACGGGCTCGCACCGCCTCACCTGGCTCGGCTTGAACGCGGCCGCGCTGGCGGCGGAGCTCGGCATCGAGGCAAGCCCCGCCATACGCGCAGCCGGCGCCCCCGACGCGGGCGACGCCATCGCCTACGCCCGCGCGACCGTCCTCTTCGCAGCCCAGGCCGCGGGGCTGCCCGCGGTGGAGGGCCTGCTCCCGCCGCGCGCCTCCTCCCACGCAGATCCGGAATCGGAAATCGCGGTCGCGCAGGAAGTCCGCCGAGCGGGCCTGCGCGGCATGCTCACACGCCTGCCCGCTGTCGGCCGCCGGCTCAGCAGTATCTTCCCCGAGGCGCCGGCGCCCCTCGCCGCGGATGAGCCGGCCCACGATTCCGATTGACGCGCACTCGGTAGCGCCGCGAACCTCCGCCCCGGGCGAACGCCCCTCATGACGTGCCGCCAGAACGGCCTGTATCCTGCCCGCACCCACCGCAGCCGCGTGCAGATCGGACGAAGGAGGCGCCCCTGCCCACCCCCATCATCCGCAGCATGATGTCGGTCCCCGGCATCCGCCCCCGCTTCATTGACAAGGCGCGCGCGATCCCCGCCGACATCATCTGCTTCGACCTGGAAGATTCGGTCGCCTGGGACGACAAGCCCGCGGCCCGACGCACCGTCGCGGAGGCGCTGCCGGAATTCCCAGCTGGGGCGCGGCTCCTCTACGTCCGCATCAACGCCCTGGACAGCGGTCTCGCCGAAGAGGACCTCGACGCCGTGGTGGGGCCTTGGCTGCACGGCATCAACATGCCCAAGTCACATGACGCCGCCGTCATCGAGCGCATCGACGCCTACCTGACGCTCTTGGAACGGACGCGGGACATCCCCGCCGGCCAGATCAAGCTGATCCCCTGGATCGAGAGCGCGCAGGCCATCGCGCGGGCGGACGAGATCTGCACCGCCTCCCCGCGCCTGATCGGAGCGGCCATCGGCGGCGAGGACTACGCCACCGACCTCGGCATCCAGCGCACGCCGGAAGGGACCGAGCTCGCCTTCGCCCGCGCCGTCGTGGCCAACGCCTGCGCCGCCGCCGCCATCGTCCCCATCGACACCCCCACCACCAACTTCACCGACCTCGACCAGTGTGAGGACGACGTGCGCCGGGCGCGGCAGCTGGGCTATCGCGCCAAGTTCTGCATCCACCCCACGCAAGTCGAGATCGCGAATCGCGTCTTCGCTCCCAGCGAGGAGGAGATGGCGTGGGCGAAGCGTGTCGTGGACGCCTATGAGGGCGGCAAGCGACGCGGGCACGGCGCCGTCGCGCTGGACGGCGTCATGATCGACGACCCCATCGCCGAGCGCGCCTACAATCTCCTGCAGTGGGTCGAGCGGATCGCCGAGCGGGAAGCGCAGCCAGAGCCATGAGCCCCACCAGCGTCGCCCACGAGATCATCGCCGGCGACGGCGAAGTCGGCGTCGAGATCGTGCGCGCCGTGCGTCGCTGGGTGGACGACAAGGTCGTCCCCAGCGCCGACGCGCTCGAGCACGCCGACGAATTCCCCGCGGCGCTCTACCAGGACATGCAGGAGTTGGGGCTCTTCGCCATCACCTTCCCCGAGCGCTACGGCGGCCTCGAACTTTCGCTCGAGACCTATTCCGCCGTCATTGAGGAGGTCTCCCGCGGCTGGATGAGCCTGGGCGGCATCATCAACACCACCGTCGTCAACGGCTGGGCCGTCGAGACCTACGGGACGGAGGAGCAGAAGGAGCGTTTTCTGGCCGGACTTGCCGCCGGCGACATTCAGGGCTGCCTCTGCATGACGGAGCCCAACGCCGGCTCCGACGTCCAGGCCATCCGCACCACCGCCGTGCGCGACGGCGACGACTACGTGGTCAACGGCAACAAGCTCTTCGTCACCAACGGCGACCGCGGCGGCCTCTTCCTGACCCTGGTCAAGACCGACCCCGCGGCGCAGCCTCGGCATCGCGGCATCAGCGCCTTGCTGGTGGAGCCGGACGCCCCCGGCTTCAGCGTGGCACGCACCATCGACAAGCTCGGCTACAAGGGGACGGCCACCACCGAACTCTTCTTCGACGACATGCGCGTCCCCGCCGCCAACCTCTTGGGCGGCGAGGAGGGGCGCGGCTTCAAGCAGGTCCTCAGCGCGCTGGAGATCGGTCGCG
This sequence comes from Dehalococcoidia bacterium, assembly GCA_963662615.2. Lineage (GTDB taxonomy): Bacteria > Chloroflexota > Dehalococcoidia > Bin125 > Bin125. The sequence goes on along the minus strand of CAXXSR010000002.1, from coordinate 426,086 downwards.
TCAACGTGGCAGCGCGCGCCGTCGGTCTGGCCCAGGCCGCTTTCGACGCCGCCATCACCTACGCGCAGCAGCGGGAGACGTTCGGGCGGCCCATCGCCCAGCATCAAGCGATCCAGCTCAAGCTCGCCGACATGGCCACCAGCATTCGCGCCGCCCGCCTCCTCACCCGCGACGCCGCCCGCAAGAAGGACGGCGGCCAGCGCGGCGACCTGGACGTCGGCATGGCCAAGCTGTTCGCCTCGGAGGTCGCCCTGGAGTGCGCCCTGGAGTCCATGCGCATCCACGGCGGCGTGGGCTACACCACCGAGCTGCCCGTGGAGCGCTACTACCGCGACGCGCCCCTGCTGGCGGTGGGGGAGGGCACCAGCGAGATACAGAGGCTCGTCATCGCCCGGCGCTTGCTGGAGCTGTACGCCACGGACTGACCGCCCACCGGCCGCCAATGCGCCCGCTATCATCGCCCCACGCTGGTCATCGAATTCCCGCAAGACCGCGAGGAGCGCGCAATGCCTGACCTCAACTGCGAACAGCTCCGCAGTGACGGAGAGAACCAGACGTGCGAGTTCAAGGAGTCACTCGGCACCAGTCGTCAAGACGAAGCCATCCGATCACTCATTGCTTTCGCGAATGCAGAGGGAGGAGGAGTCCTTTTCGGCATTCGCGACGATCGAACCGTAGTGGGAGTCGATGTCGGCCAGCACACCCTTGAGAACCTGGCCAACAGAATCAAACAGCGAACGTATCCCACACTTCCGACCTACATTACTGAGTGCACTCTTGACGGTGCGAACATCGTACGGGTGGACGCGTACAGCGACACACCGCCGCTCGTTGGAGCATACCTATGGTCGGATTCACCAATTGACCCGCACACGCCTGTGGGAATGGACGCGCTGCAGTGTTTTCGTCGCGTTGGCCGTACAGATCAACAAGTCAACTTGATGCATCTCCGATCTCCTGCACCGTCCGATCCTGAAGTTGTGCTGCGTCCAGGGAGCGGCGTCACTCGCGGCGAAGGGCTGCCGAGCGAGTGGCACTTCGTCTACTCGAATAACGGACCGGGCTGGGCCTATCGGGTCGAATTCGGCGCAGAACACCCTACTGCCGCGCTCCAGGTCGGTTCGCCTGGCGAGGATCTCCCACCGCCTGACCAGGAGAATCCCCGTTATGCGACACGTCCGCGCACGCGTGCCCTCAGGGCGGCGGATCCCGGATCGGGGGAGGGATTGAATGAACCTGTGACTCTCTACGCCAACTACTGGGATTCGCAGGGCCTTCGGTGGCGTTCCGCCCTTTATCTCACGCCTGCCGGAGGTGAACGATATGACGTGGGCCGCCGGGCGCACTTGATTACTGAGTTCCCGCCCAAGGCAAACCTCGTGGGTCATTCACGCTGAGCCAGCATCTGCCGCTCCGTACCCCGAAACGCCGCCATCCTTTCACTCCCGCCAAGCATGGAGAAGCCCTATGCCCACCCGCGAACTCTTCGGCCGCTACCTGGAGGACTTCACGGTGGGCGAGGTGATCGAGCATTGGCCCGGTCGCACGGTGACGGAGGCGGACAGCGTCCTCTTCTGCTCGCTGACCATGAACCAGCACCCCCTCCACTCCGATGCGCACTACGCGGCGGAGACGCAGTTCGGCCGCCGCGTCGTCGCCGGGCCGTTGGTCTACAGCCTGGTCTTCGGCATGACCGTCGCGGTGGTCAGCGGCAAGGCGATCGCCAACCTCGCCACCACCGACATGCGCCACACCGCGCCCGTCTACCACGGTGACACCCTCTACGCCCGCACCGAGGTGCTGGAGGTGCGTGAATCGCAGAGCCAGCCCGACCGCGGCATCGTCACCGTAAAGACGCAGGGCCTCAACCAGCACGGCGACACCGTCCTGGAGTTCACCCGCGCCGCCCTCGTCCCCAAGCGGCCGGCGTAGCGTGTCCGCCGCCTGTCGCTTCCCGGTCCTTTGCGTGCCTTCACCGTGTCCCGCCGCTGTCCGCCGCCTGTCCTCCCCCTGCCCCCACCGCCGCGACCGCCGCCTCCACCGCCTCATCCACCCGCGCTACGATGGCCTCTGCCCGCTGCAAGAAGATCTCCCGCGTGCAGCGCACCCGCCGGTGCTGATGCGCCGTCATCGTCCCCGCCGCGACCGCCGCTGCCACCTCCTCTTCATCCTCCACGCGCGCGACGCCGTCCCGGTCGATCCACACGTCCAAGAGCAGGTCGCGGTAGCGAACCTCGCTCCCGCCGATGCGAACGCGTTCGAGCGCATCGAGCCGGTAGGCGCGTAGCGCGCCGTCCGGCGCATGCAGCCGGTAGGCCCCGTACGGCCGGCTCCGCCACCACACTCCCCACGACGTCGTCCCGGGCGGCGCGCCGAAGGCGTTGCCTGCCTCCGCCACCCAGCGACCGACGGCCAGGTCCGGCGTCTGCAGCCAGCACTCCAGATCGAAGCGCATGACCGTGCCGTCGAGCTTCTCCTTGACCTCCACGATGCGCCGCTGAGGCGGCGGCGGGAGCGCGCCCATGCGGCTAGAACTCCGGCGATTCGGCGCTGGAGGCCACGCTTCCCGCCTCCGTGACGACGGGCTCCCCGTCGGCGGCGAGGGACCCCGTCCGTCGCGGCGTGAGGTCGGCCCCGGTGCGGCCCGCTCCCACCACGAGGGCGCTGCCGATGACGTCTGCCCAGACGCGTGGCATGAAGGTGTTGAAGCCCAACGACGCCAACGCCGACACGAGGAGGAGCGGCGCGAAATCGATCTCCGATTCCATGCGGCCTTTCCATCCTCGCCGGACCGGGGGCGCACTCGCCTCAGTCTACCGCGAGTGGCGAGGGCGGCCGGCGCGCCACGGCGCCTCTCCCCGGCGCCGAGCGACTATGCTACGCCCCGCACTCGACAGGGAGAGCGCCCATGCCGCCCGCCGCGTTCAGCCGCGTCCGCTACGAGACCGAAGGCCCCATCGCCCGCGTCACCATCAACCGGCCCGAGCGCATGAACGCGATCGACCATCAAACCTCCCGCGAACTGTTCGAGGCGTTCAACGACTTCCGCCACCGTGACGACCTCCGCGTCGCCATCCTCACCGGCGCCGGCGACCGCGCCTTCTCCGCCGGGGCCGATCTCGTCGCCCGGGCCCAGGGCGAGGGACGCGACATCTTCGGGGAGATCCCGTTCGGCGGCATTCCCAAGGCCGCACCCATCTACAAGCCAATCATCGCCGCCATCAACGGCTACTGCCTGGCCGGGGGGCTGGAGATCGCGCTCACCTGCGATGTCCGTATTGCGGTCCCGGAGGCGAAGTTCGGGCTGACTGAGGTGCGCTGGGGCATCATCCCCGGCGCCGGCGGCACCCAGCGCCTGCCGCGCTCCATCCCCCTGGCCCTGGCGAGCGAGATGATTTTCAGCGCCGAACCGATCGATGCGGAGACCGCCCTCCGTGCCGGACTCATTAGCCGTATCGTCCCCGCCGACGACCTGCAAGCCACGGCAACGGCCATCGCCAACACCATCGCGGCGCGTGCGCCGCTCGCGGTCCGCGCCGCCAAAGAGGCGATGCTGCGCGGCCTCGATATGTCGCTCGCGGACGGCCTCGCCTTCGAAGATCACGTCGCCGAGCGCATCTACCTCACCGAGGATGCCAAAGAAGGACCGCGCGCCTTCGCGGAAAAGCGCCCGCCAAACTTTCAGAGCCGGTAACGCGTCGCAGGCCGCCGCCCGCTGCCCCTCGTGCTAGGATGCGCACCGAGTTTCGCCCCTGCGGCGGGGCTTCTTGGCGAGCGGCGATCCCGTGGGATCGGCGCGGAAGCATCACAGGCATGCCGGCGGTCGTCGTCGTTGGGGGCCAGTGGGGGGACGAGGGCAAAGGGCGCGTCGTCGATCTGCTCGCCCGCAAGGCCAGCATCGTGGCGCGCTACTCGGCCGGCCACAACGCCGGCCACACCATCGTCAACCACCTCGGTGAGTTCGCCCTGCACCTCGTGCCGGCCGGCATCTTCTACCCCGACAAGAGCTGCGTGATCGGCAACGGCGTCGTGGTGGACCCGGCTGAGCTGATCTCCGAGATCAGCGCCCTGGAGAAGCGCGGCGTCAGCACGGAGCGCTTGAAGGTCTCGGACCGCGCCCACCTCGTCATGCCCTGGCACCCCGTCATTGATGCCGCGGATGAAAAGCTGCGCGGCCCCAACGCCGTCGGCACCACCGGCAAGGGGGTGGGGCCGGCCTTCACGGACAAGGTCGCGCGACTGGGGATCCGCGTGTCGGAACTGGCCGATCCGGACGGCTTCTCCGAGCGGCTGCGCTTCGTCCTGGCCTACAAGAACCAGGTGTTGACCAAGCTGTACGAGCGTGAACCGCTCGATTTCGAATCCATCCGCGAGTCGTACCGGGAATATTGGAGCCGGCTGGCGCCCTACGTGGCCGACACCAGCGCCATCTGCGAGGAAGCGATGCGCCGCGGCGAGCGCATGCTGCTGGAAGGCGCCCAAGGCGCCCTGCTCGACCTTGACGCCGGCACCTACGACTACGTGACCTCGTCCGTCCCCACGTCCATGGCCGCCGGCGCAGCGATGGGCGTGGGCATCAGCCCCCGCGATATCGACCGCGTCGTCGGTGTCTACAAGGCCTATCAGACGCGCGTGGGCAACGGACCCATGCCCACCGAGCTGACGGACGCCGTGGGCGACCGCCTGCGCGACTGCGGCAATGAATACGGCACCACCACCGGCCGGCCCCGCCGCTGCGGCTGGTTCGACAGCGTCGCGGCGCGCTACACCGTCACCCTCAACGGATGCAACAGCATCTCCCTGACCCGCCTTGACGTCCTGGACTCATTCGAATCGATCAAGGTCTGCGTGGCCTACCAGACCAACGGACGGCGACTGGAGACGTTCCCCAGTCGCCGCGTGGAGCTGTCGCAAGTGCGGCCGCTCTACGAGGAGCTGCCCGGCTGGCGCACCGACACCAGCGCCTGCCGCAATTTCGACGACCTGCCTCGGGCGGCGCAGGAGTACGTGCGCCGCATTGAGAAGCTGATCGGCGCTACGGCCGCTCTCGTCAGCGTGGGCCCGGAGCGGCACCAAGCGATCATCGTCGACCCGATCATCTAGCCGCGTCCGAAACCGCCCGCCAGTCCCGCTCTTCGTCCGCTGGATCTTCCTCGCCATCTGAGTGGGCGCGCAGGTGCAGGCGGCGGTGGCCGTGGTGCCGTTGCTGCGGCGCGTTCTTCACCAATCACGGTTTCTCTTTTGTCGCCGCCTAGGTGGGCCGCCGCTGACCGGCCTTGCCCCTGGCACGGGCCGACGCGGGGAGCCTTTGTGAGAGTTTCCGCAAGCATTCCTGTTCGCTACCATGCGAGCGGTGATCGGCGCGCGGCCGGGGGTGCGCAGCGCCCGCCCCACGCCCACGGGACGCCATGCCTTCTCGATCCATTCCACCTTCGTTCTGGCTCGTCATGGTCTTCGGCCTGCTGGTGGCCGGCGTCATCGCTCTGGCCGGCTTCGCCGTGGCCAAGGGCGCGGACAAAGACGAGAGTGAAGCGCTCGACGCCGCCAACGCCGCCGCTGCGGAACTGATCAGGTCCGGCCTCTTCGAGGCCGAAGAGGGCGACCCCGCCCTCGCCCTCCTCGAGGAGGACGCGACCACAGCGGAGCCAGACGGAGAGCTGGAGCCGGCGACGTCCGAACCCAGCCCCGCCGGCGAGCCCGACCCGGCGCGCGGTCAGCAGCTCTTCTTCGCCAACGGCTGCAACGTCTGCCACGGCGACCAGGGACAGGGCGCCATTGACCCCACAATTGCCAGCACGGGGTTCTCGCTGGACCAAGTCATGGGCCAGTACCGCAGTCCGCGCGACTTCATGCCCCAGTTCAGCGCCGACGCCGTCCCCGACGCGGACGTCGCCGATATCTACGCCTGGCTGCAGACGCTGACGCTCCCGGACCAGATCGTGCCCGGCCTGGGCACCCCGTAGCGAGGGACTGGATTCAGCGCGCTGGGACGCTGCGCTTCCCCCGGACCAGCGTCGGGCAGGGCGCGGCGGCGGCTAACCAGCAGGGGCTAGACCGGCAGCGGCAGATCGATCTGGGCGCGCTCCACTTCGGCGCGGATCTTCGCCTGCACGTTCTCGTCCGGCTCCACCAGCGGCAACCGCGTGGGCCCGACCCGAAAGCCGACGAGATTCAGGGCATACTTCACCGGCACCGGGTTGCCCACCAGGAACATGGCGTCCGTCAGCGGCAGGAGGCGGCGATGAATCCGCGCGGCCTCGTCGCGGTCGTCGCGCAGGTGCGCCTCGATCATCGCGCGCACCTGTCGGCCAGCGAGATGCGAGACCACGCTGACCACCCCGTAGCCCCCCAGCGCGAGCAGGGGCAACGTATCCGCGTCGTTGCCGCTCCAGATCAGGAAGTCGTCCGGCGCTCCCTCAATGATCTGGGCGATGGCGGCCAGATCGCCGCTCGCCTCCTTCGTGCCGCAGATGTTGGAGACATCGTGCGCGAGCCGAAGCTGCGTCGCGGCTGTCATGTTGATACTTGTGCGGCTGGGCACGTTGTAAAGAATGCAGGGCAGCGAGACGGCCTCCGCCACGGCGCGGAAGTGCCGGTAGAGCCCTTCCTGCGACGGTTTGTTGTAGTAGGGGACGACGAGCAGCAGCGCGTCGACGCCGATCGCCTCCGCCTGCCGCGACGACTCGATGGCCGTGCGCGTGCTGTTCGAGCCCGTGCCCGCGACCAACGTCGCGCCCTGCTCCCGGCAGATGGGCAGCAGCTCACGGAACAGCGTCCGCTCTTCTTCGAACTCCAGCGTGGGCGCCTCTCCCGTCGTGCCGCACACCACCAAGCCGTCGCTGCCGTTGTCAAGCAGCGCGGCGGCCAGACGCGTGGCCTGCCCCATATCAACCGAGCCATCCGCTTGCATCGGCGTCACCATGGCCGTGAAGAGTCGTCCGAATTCCGCCATTGCCGAGCTCCGCTCCGTCATCTGCTCCCGCGTCATGCGCCGGGACTTACAGGCAATCGTGGGCCTGCATCCACTCCACCATCTGCAGGATATTCAGCGCCGCCCCCTTGCGCAGATTATCCGTGACGCACCAATAGGCGAGCCCGTTGGGATTGGAAACGTCCTGTCGCGCCCGCCCAACGAAGACCGCGTCCTGGGCAGTGCAGTCTAGCGGAGTGGGATAGCGGTTGTTAAGCGGATCGTCTTGGACCACCAGCCCCGGCTGCGCCCGCCAAAGCGCGCGCGCCTCTTCTCTCTCCAGGGGAGCGTCCAGATCCACGTGGACCGCGAGCGCGTGTGAGATCAGCGTGGGAATCCGCACGCATGTCGCGCTCAGCGCCAGGTCGGGCAGGTGGAGGATCTTGCGACTCTCCAGCATCATCTTGCGCTCTTCATTGGTGTAGCCGTCGGCGTGAAAGCTGTCGATGCAAGGAACAGCATTGAAGGCGATCTGCTGCGGGAAGCGGTTCAGGCGCTCCGCCCCCTCCCCAAGGGCGGCCGCGGTCTGGCGGCGCAGCTCCTCCATGGCGGCCGCGCCCGCCCCCGAGACGGCCTGGTACGTGTCCGCGATGACCCGCCGGATCCGCCGCGCTCCCAACAGCGGGGCGAGCGTGAGAACGAGCGGCACCGTTGTGCAATTGGGCGTTGCGATGATGCCCTCGTGGCGGCGGAGCTCCTCGGCGTTGATCTCGGGCACCACCAACGGCACCGACGGCTCTTGGCGGAACGCCGACGAGTCGTCGAAGACGATGGCGCCGCGGTCTCGGGCCAGCGGGCACAGCTCCCGCGAGGCGGCCGTGGTAGCGGAGATAAAGGCGACGTCCGCGCCGGCGAACGCTTCCGGGGTCGTCTCGCGGACCGTCAGCGCCTCGCCCCGGAAGGAGAGCGTCTTGCCGGCGGAGCGGCTTGTCGCCAGGAGGCGCAACTCCCCCACGGGAAACGCCCGCGCCTCCATCTGTCGCAGGAACTCCAGCCCCACCACTCCGGTGGCGCCGACGAGCGCAACGGTCAGTTCTCGGCTCATGGGCCCGTCAGCCGCCGCGCTGGCGCCAGTCCGGCGCCGCGGCGAAAGAAAACGTCGCCGCTCGGCGACGACCTTACCGTACGGGATTTCCCCCTACCCGGCATCACCGTGGGGAGCACCGCCGCCCTGTCGCCGTGTGGATCCCGCCTAGTCCCGCAGCCCCATCAGCCGATCCAGCCCCACGACGAGGTGGTCCAGCTCAACCGCGGCCCGCACCGCACGCAGGATGCCGGGCATGAACGATTCGCGGCTGGTGGAGTCATGGCGGATCGTCAGCGTCTCTCCCGACCCGCCGAAGATGACCGACTGGTGCGCCACCAGACCCGGCAGCCGCACGGAATGCAGCGTCACGCCCCCCAACTCCGCCCCGCGAGCGTTCGGCAGCGTCTCGCGCTCCGCTACGTTGCGGGCGAAGTCGCTGCCGCGCGCCGCGCGCAGCTCCCGAGCCGTGGCCATGGCGGTGCCCGAGGGCGCGTCGATCTTGCCGGCGTGGTGCTGCTCAATGATCTCCGCCGACGTGAAGAATGGCGCCGCCACACGCGCCAGGTGCATCATCAGCACCGCACCGATGGCGAAGTTGGCGGCGATCACGCCTCCCAGCGCCTGTTCCGCGCACTGCCGCTCCGCCTCACGGACGAACGTCTCGGAGAGACCGGAGGTGCCAATGACGGGCCGCACGCCCGCTGCCAGCGCCGCGGGCAAGAGCTGCTCGGTCCAGACGGCGTTGCTGAAGTCCACCACCACGTCCGCGTTGTAGTCGCTCAGCGCCTGCGGCGATCCGGCCAGCGGCGCCGTGCCTCCTCCCGGCAGCGGGAACGTCTGGCCCTCCGCGACCCGCCGCAGGACAGCGGCGACCTCAACCCCGTCCGCCGCGCTCAGCGCCTGCAGGACCGCGTGGCCCATGTTGCCCATGCCGCTGACCGCCACGCGGATCGCCATGGCGCTACCTCACCGCCGTCGCTCGCCTCAGCGGGCCGGCGCCCCGAAGTCCGGGCGCGGCGGCGGCGGCGGCGGCGGCGGCTCATCCGAACTGCTACCGCTGGACCCGCGACGAGAAGCACCGCGCGAATAGCCCCCCCAGGCCGGCGAGCGCCCGCCGGCGTTGCTGTCCGGCTGCCGTTCCGGGCGCTCGTCGCCGCCGTCGGCGGCGCCTCGCCGCCGGCGCCGACGGCGGCGGCGGCGGCCGTCACCGCCCGCTTCTCCGCCCTCTCCTCCGCCCGCCGACGAGGTGCCGGCTCCCTCGGCGCGATCTCGCTCCCCCTCGGCGGCGCCCGTTTGCTCCACGGGGCGCGACTGCTCCTTGTCAGGGGGGTGTTCGCTGGGGGCACGATCCCCGGGGGCACGATCCCCGGGGGCACGATCCCCGGGGGCACGATCCCCGGGGGCACGATCCCCGGGGGCACGATCCCCGGGGGCACGATCCCCGGGGGCACGATCCCCGGGGGCACGATCCCCGGCGAGGCACGATCTCGCGGGGGGGACGTTCGCGAGCGCTCACGCTCGCGGGGGGCGCTCGCGGCGCCTCCGCCGCCAGCCTCCCTGTCCTCGCCAACCAAGAGCGCACGCCGGGAGGCGTTGACCCGGCCCAGATGGTCGATCTCGGTGACCACCACCTTCAGCTCGTCACCGACCTTCACCACATCTTCTACCGTCGCGACACGGCCCTCGGCGAGCTCGGAGATGTGCACCAGCGCATCCTTGCCGGGCACCAGCTCCACGAACGCTCCAAACGGCAGGGTGCGGACGACCTTGCCCGTGTAGATCTCTCCCGGCTCAATCTCCTTCGTGAGCGCCTTGATCAGGTCAACGGCCTTCTGCGCCGACTCCGCATCCGGCGCCGTGACGAAGATGCCACCGTCGTCCTCAACGTCAATGCTGGCGCCCGTGTTCTCTTCCAGCTGGCGGATCGTCTTTCCACCGGGGCCGATGATCGCCCCGATCTTGTCGGCGGGCACCTCCACGCGGGACATCCGTGGCGCGTGGGCGGCCAGCTCCGCACGCGGCTCTGCAATACACTCCTGCATCACGTCCAGGATCTGCAGCCGCGCCTCAGTCGCTTGCTCCAGCGCCTCGCTGATGATCTCCAGGGTGATGCCCTTGACCTTGATGTCCATCTGCAGAGCGGTGACGCCGACGCGGCTCCCGGCGACCTTGAAATCCATGTCGCCCAGGTGATCCTCGAGGCCGGCGATGTCCGTCAGGACGGCGTATTTGTCCTCGCCCTTGATCAGGCCCATCGCCGCACCGGCGATCGGCGTCTTCATCGGCACGCCGGCGTCCATCATGGAGAGGATGGCGGCGCAGACGCTAGCCATGGAGGTGCTGCCGTTGGACGAGAGCACCTCCGAGACGATGCGGATGGTGTAGGGGAAATCGTCGAATTCGGGCAGGATCGAGCTCATGGCTCGCTCGCCCAGCATGCCGTGCCCGACCTCGCGCCGGTTGGTGGAACCAATGCGCCCGGTCTCGCCCACCGAGTAGGGCGGGAAGTTGTAGTGGTGCATGAAGCGCTTGCTGCTCGCCGGTGAGAGGTCGTCCAGGCGCTGCGCCATGCCGGTCCCGGCGAGCGTGGTCAGCGACAGCACCTGCGTCTCGCCTCGCTGAAAGAGGCCGGAGCCGTGAGTGCGGGGCACCATCCCCACCTCGGCCCTGAGCGCGCGGAGATCCTTGAGCGAACGGCCGTCGGGCCGCTGCCCACGCTCCAGAATGTTGCTCCGCACGATGCGCTTTTCCAACTCGGCGAACGCCTCCGCCAGCTCGCCGCTCTCCGTCTCGTCGTCCAGCCCGTCCAGGATCCGCGCCTGCAGATCGTTGCGCCGGTTGTCGCGCTCGGCCTTGCTGATCTCGGACGAAGGGGTCAGGACCGCGGCCAGCTCGCTGCCCACCGCCGCCTCCACGCGGGCCAGCGCCTCGCCGGAGACCTCGGCGGCCGTGTAGGAGCGCTTCTCCCGTCCCACCTCCGCCTGCATCTGCTCTTGCAGCGCCACAATCTGCGCGATCGCCTCCTGGCCCAGCGCCATGGCATCCACCAGCAGTTGCTCCGGGACCTCTTGGGCCTCCGCTTCCACCATCATGATGGCGTCTTTGGTGCCGGAGACGACGAGATCCAAGTCGCTCTCGGCCAGCTGGCTAAAGGTCGGTTGCAGCACCAACTCGTCGTTCACTCGCCCAACGCGGACGGACGCCACCGGGCCCAAGAACGGTACGTCGGAGATCGTGAGCGCCGCGCTGGCGGCGATCGTGCCCAGGGTGTCCGGGGGGTTCTCCATGTCCACCGACAAGATCGTGATCACGATCTGCGTCTCGTCCTTGTAGCCGCTCGGAAACAGGGGGCGCAGGGGCCGGTCCGTGAGCCGGGCGGAAAGGACGGCGGTCGTCGTTGGGCGCCCTTCACGGCGGAAGAATGAGCCCGGAATGCGCCCGGTGGCGTAATGGCGCTCTTCGAATTCGACCGTGAGCGGGAAGAAGTCAATGCCCTTCCGCGGCGTGCTGGCCGTCACGGTCCCCAGCAGCATGCTGTCGCCGTAGCGGAGCGTGACGGCGCCCCCGGCCTGCTGCGCCAGATCCCCCGTCTCGATGATCAGGGGACGGCCGGCGAGTTCCACTTCGTATCGGTGCGTCAATAGATCCCTCTCTGCCTTGGGCTCACCCGGGGCACACACCGGTGCTCGCGTCGGGCCGCCACGAATCCACAAAGGTGCTCAGCGCCGGCAGCGCCCCGAGGCTTGAGGCCGCCGCGTCCGCGACTAGCAACTCGCCCAGGCGCAGCGCCGGCCACTGTCCGCGTGCCGACTCCTCCGCGCCACCCCGCCCGCTGGGGAGGACTCCGCTCTCCGCTTCGCCACGCATGCCGCCGTCGCTTCAGCGCCTCTGTGCGACCTGTTGCCACCTGGGCACGACGGCCCCATTAACCGGACGGGCCCCCGCTACCTGCGGAGGCCGAGTCGGCCGATGAGCGTGCGATAGCGCGTCACGTCGGTCCGGTTCAAATACCCCAAGAGGCGGCGACGGCGACCGACCAGCATCATCAGAGCGCGGCGTGTGCTGTAGTCGTGCTTGTGCTCGCGCAGGTGATCCGTGAGCCGCTTGATGCGCTCCGTGAGCATCGCCACCTGCACCTCGGACGAGCCCGTGTCGGTCTCGTGGACGCGGTAATCCGTGGCGATGGCGGCTTTGTCGGCCTGGGTGAGCATTCAGTCCTGGGGCGGGCCGCGTGTTCTCTTCTTATCGCAGCCGCTTCGCGGTTAGAGGGCGGTCGCTGCACGGCCGCCGGCCCGCGCTCCATCTCTCTAACGCCTGCCGCGATCGTAGCACACGCCCGCGGGGCCGAACAACGCGAAGAGAGGCGCGCCCCCAGGAGCTGCCGCCGGGGAGCCGGGTTGCGGCCACGCCGATCCGCGCCGCGCAGCCCAGGCGAACTAGCGGAATTTGACAGCGGTCCCGTAGGCCAGGATCTCGGACGCTCCCCCTATCACCGGCGACGTCGTCAGGCGCAGCGCCACCACGGCGTCCGCGCCCATTGCCTCGGCCTCCTCCTCCATCCGCTGAAGCGCTTCCCTGCGCGATTCGGTGAGCAATTGGCGGTAGCGGCCGATCTCACCGCCCACGAGGGTCTTCAGGGCCGCCAGCGCGTCGTGGCCAATGTGCCGACCGCGGACGGCGTTAGCCGTCACCAGCCCCAGCGTCTCCCCGATCTCCCGTCCCGGGACGGTGTCGCTCGTCGCAAGGATCATCGCTGCTCCTCTCCCAATCTCACGGCCGCCCGCCCCATGAGGGACGGTCGCGCCCCTGCCACCAGAAAGCCACGGCCGCCCCCACCGCCGCAAGCGCCGCCCCCGCCGCGACGTCCAGGACGAAATGGTTGGCCGTCATTACCACCGCGAAGAACTGCAGCGACGGCAGCAGCAGCGCCACCCCGCCCGCCAGCGCCGCGCCGGCGCGCCCACGGGGTCGCGCGCGCCACACGGCGAGTCCGATCAACAAGGCCCAGCCGAAATGCAGGCTGGGCAGCGCTGCGTACGAGTTGACGAAGGGGCCGGCCTCCTCCGCCTGGTAGCCACCACCGTAGAGGGCCAGAGTGTCCACGAACCCCAGCTCGGGGAAGAAGCGCGGTGGCGCCAACGGCAACGCATAGTACATGGCCAGCGCCGCCAGCGCCGAGACGAGAAAGGCGTTGCGCGTGAACACGTAGAGCGGCCGCCGTCGCCAGAACAGCGTCACGGCTGCGACGACGATGAGCGGCATGTGCAGCCAAAAGTAGAACCCGTTCATCAGCTCCGTCAGGAAGCGGGAGGACAGCGCCCACTCGTGTAAGGCGGGCTCCCAAAACAGGCCCAGCGCCCGCTCGATCTCCATCAAGCCCTGCGCCCGCGCCACGGCTTCGGCCGCGCGATCGACCACCGCACCGCGGACGAGGAAATAGATCAGCGCGCCCGCCGCGACCACCGCCACCTCCACGGCGAACGCCGCGACATGCGGCCGCGGCAGCCGCTCCAGCGCGCGCCGGCCGGCGCCGGCGGGCGCCAGCGTGGGGGGCTCCGGTTCAAGTTGCGACATCACTTTCACGGTACCGCCGGGGGTATGCCGGTCCAAGCGCCCAACGGCGCGATGGCGGGCAGGCCGCGCTGGAGCGCGTGCTACCATCGCCCCCGGCCATCAGGGGTTGTCCGGGGGCGGCGCGCGCGAGCGTCCGGCCGGCCCGCCGACGAGGAGGGCGCGATGCAGATCGAGGCCGCCACCGGCTCTCCTGCCAGCAACACTGCCGACAACGTCATCATCTTCGCCGTCCGCAGCGACGCGCCAAGCGCGCGCGGCGCGGTGGGCGAACTCGACGCCGCCTTCGACGGCGCCTTCAGCGCGCTGGCAGCGGACGGCGAACTAACCGGCAAGCGTGACGAGATCGTCGCGGTGCATGCGCTGGGGAAAGCGCCCATGAAGCGGGTCCTGATCGCGGGACTGGGCGAGCCCGCCGCCTTGAGCCTGGATACGATCCGCAACGCCACCGCCGGCGCGGCGCGGCGCGCTCGCAGCTTCGCGGACGGGAATCTTGCCATCGCCGTGAGTGGCGACCCCCTCGCCGGACTCGACGAGGAGGCGGTGGCAGAGGCGGTGACGGAGGGCGTCCTCCTGGGGCTGTACCGCTTCGACCGGCATCTCACTCCGTCGCAGCCGCCGCGCAACGTGACCGGCGTCACCGTCCTTGGCGCCCACGCGGCCAAGCTCAAGCGCGGCATCGCCACGGGCGCCGTCCTCGCCGACGCCACCAACTTCGCCCGCGACCTCGCCAACGAGCCCAGCAACGTCCTTACGCCCACGGAGTTCGCGGGACGCGCCCAAACGCTGGCCGAGGAAACGGGTCTGGAGTACGAACTCCTGGAGGAGGCGGACGCCGCGAAGCTGGGGATGGGCGCCTACCTGGGGGTCGCGAAGGGATCGCATGAGCCGGCCAAGTTCATCATCCTGCGCCATCGCGGTGGCGCCGCGCCGGCACTGGGCTTCGTTGGCAAGGGGGTCACCTTCGACTCGGGCGGCATCTCCATTAAGCCCGCCAACAACATGGGCGCCATGAAGCAGGACATGAGCGGCGGTGCGGCCGTCATCGCCGCGGTGGGCGCGCTGGCGCGCCTGGGCGCACCGATCAACGTCACCGCCATCGTCCCGGCAACGGAGAACATGCCGGGCGGCGGCGCGATCAAGCCCGGCGACGTGCTCACCGCCATGAACGGCAAGACCATTGAGGTGATCAACACGGACGCGGAGGGGCGGCTGATCCTCGCCGACGCGCTCGCCTATGCGAACCGCCTGGAGCTTTCGCCGCTGATCGACGTGGCCACCCTCACCGGCGCCTGCGCCGTCGCGCTGGGCACGATCACGACCGGGCTGATGACCAATGACGATGAATTGGGCGACGAGATCCGCACGGCCGGAAAGCGGGCGGGCGAGAAGATCTGGGCGTTGCCCATGTTCGAGGAGTACGACGAGGCCATTAAGAGCAGCGTGGCGGACGTGAAGAACACGGGAGGGCGCTACGGAGGCGCCATCACCGCCGCCAAGTTCCTAGCCAAGTTCGTAGAGGACACTCCCTGGGTGCACCTGGATATGGCGGGAACCGACGATGCCGAAAAGGACAGCGGCGCCACCGTCAAGGGCGCCACGGGCGTTCCGGTGCGCACCCTGATCCGTTTCGCGCTGGGGCGGGCCGGCGCTTCCTAGCGGCGCAGCAAGCCCACCACGCGGTCCAGCACCCGCTGCGCCACGTCGTACTTGTGGAGGAGCGGCAACGCTTCCTGCTCGCCCGCGCGGTCGATGAGGACCACGCGGTTGGTCTCCGCTCCGAAGCCCGCATCCGACGCGCTGACATCGTTGGCGACAAGGAGATCGAGCTTCTTGGCCTTCAGCTTGGCGGCAGCGTGAGTCAGGAGGTCCTCCGTCTCCGCCGCGAAACCCACTCGAAGAGCGCGCCCCTGCGCGGACCCAAGGATGTCTGGGCTCTCCTCCAGCTCGATTGTGAGCGCGGCGCCGTCGCCCGTCCGTTTGATCTTCTGATCGGCCGGCTGCGAGGGGCGGTAGTCCGCCACGGCCGCGGCCATGAGGAGGGCGTCGGCCCCGGACAGCCGCTGATCGACGGCGGCCTTCATCTCCGCCGCGCTCTCCACGGGCTCCACGACCACACCGAACAGCGGCGGCGGCGGCTGCGTGGTGATGAGCGTGACGGCGGCGCCGCGATCGCGGGCGGCCGCGGCCAGCGCAAAGCCCATCTTGCCGCTGGAGCGGTTGCCCACATAGCGCACCGGATCGACCGCCTCGCGTGTGCCGCCCGCCGTGACAAGGAGGTGGCGGCTGCGGAGATCGCCGTTGCGGCGACCCAACATCGCCCGAACCGCGCCCACGATCTCTTCCGGTTCAACCAGGCGGCCCAGCCCTTCGCGCCCGCTGGCCAAGCGGCCCACCACGGGGCCCACAATCAACACCGCGCGCGCCTGCAGCGTCTCCAGGTTCGCTCGCACGGCGGGGTGCGCGAACATCTGCGCGTCCATGGCCGGAGCCACGGCGATGGGCGCGCTGGTCGCCAGCGCCGTCAGCGTTACCGGTGAATCGCCGATGCCCAACGCCAGTTTGGCGATCGACGTCGCGCTGGCCGGGGCGATCACCATCGCGTCCGCCCTGCGGCCCAGCTCCACGTGGAACTCCGCCTCCGCGTCGTCCTCCCACATGTCGTCCGTGACCGTGCCACCCACCAAGTTCCGGAACGTCAAGGCGGGGGCGAAGCGGGCTCCGTTCCGGGTCAGGGCCACGTCCACGGTCGCCCCGGCCTCCTCCAGCCGCCGGGCGACTTCAAAGGCCCGGTACGCCGCAATGGAGCCGGTCACGCCCAGCACGATCCGCCGCTCCCGCAGCGGCGCCGGCTGGGGAACCGCGCTCTCCCCCCCCGTCATCATGGCGTCCCTTCAGCGTTCATGGCGTAGAGCAGTTGCAGTCCGTGGAGCGTGAGGTCGGCATCCACGACGTCCAGCACGCTCGTTTCATCCGCGATGCGCCGGGCCCAGCCGCCCGTCGCTACCACGCGGCCGCCTCCCAGCTCCGCCTTGAAGCGGCTCACGACGCCCTCCACCAGCCCCACATACCCGAACAGGATGCCGGACTGCACGGCCGCCTCCGTGGTGCGGCCGATCGCCGTGGCCGGACGCACCAAGTCCACGCGCGCCAGCCGCGAGGCCCGCTCGAACAGCGCCTGCGCGGCCACCCCCACGCCGGGACTGATGGCGCCACCCACGTAGTCGCCGTTGGCGTCAATGGCGTCGAACACCGTGGCCGTGCCGAAGTCCACCACAATGAGGGGCGGCGGGCCGTGGCGCTGAAGGGCGGCCACGGCGTCGGCAATGCGGTCCGCTCCCACCGCGTCGGGAGGCTCGTAGCGGATGCGCAGCCCGGTACGCAAGCCCCGTCCCACCACCAGCGGCTCCGTCTGAAAATAGCGACGACAGACCTCCTGCAGGACCGGCACCAGCGGCGGCACGACGGAGCTGATAATCGCCCCGTCAACCTCCTCCACCGGCTGCGCCTCCGCCCGCAGCAGGGCGGCAAGCAGGACGCCATATTCGTCGGCCAGGCGGTCATGGTCAGTGGCCAGCCGCCAGGTGGAGCGGAGCTCTCCATCCGAGAAGAGGCCGGCCTGGATCGTGGTGTTGCCAATATCCACCGCCAGCAGCATCTGCCGAGCCCTCCCGCCCACCCCATCGTCGCGGGGCGGAGTATACGGCTCCGGCGCCGGGACCGGCCGCTCGGCGTCCCTCGGCGCGCGCCCCAATCTGCGTGCGGCCCGAGTAACCCGTCTACAACCCTCTTGTCAGCCGCGAACGGGCGTGCCTATTCTCGCACGGTCCCGTCTCCGTCCAGAGAAAGAAACGGTCCCTTCCACCCTTGTCTTAAAGAGCCCGGCCCGCTGCGTGGCGGGGGCGAGGGCGAAGGGCCGGGCATCGCGTCAGCATTCGTAGGGAACCAGCGCACCCATGGCTGTTGGCGGCAACGACCCCTCGCCGAGCCCCGCAGAGCGGTCCCTGCCCGCCGCCGTGCCCGCGCGTCTCTGGCGCGAGGCCTTGGAACGCTTGCATCGCGTGGTCCCCAACCCCTCCTACGAGACATGGCTCGCCGGCACCTACGCCGTGGGCCTGAGCGGAGGCGTGCTCCAGATCGGCGTTGCCAGTGAATTTGCGCGCGAGGCGCTCACGGCGCAGCACTACCCGGCCATCTCCGAGGCGCTGGCCGCCGTCGCCGGCCGACGCGTGCCCTTCGAATTCGTCGTCAAGCCAAAGGCGGAGCCGCCGACCCAGAGCCCGGAACAGCTGCTGGCGCGGGCCGATCACGAGCCGCCTCTTCGCTCCCGACCCGTCCTCGCCGCCCACTACACCTTCAACAATTTCATTGTGGGGCGCAGCAACCGGCTCGCCCATGCGGCGACGGTGGCCGTGGCCGAGCACCCCGGCGAGACGTACAATCCGCTCTTTATCTACGGCGGCGTGGGCCTGGGGAAGACCCACCTGCTCCAGGCCATCGCCCACGTGACCGCGCCGCGGACGCAGACGCTCTACGTCAGTGCGGAGAGCTACACCAACGAGTTCGTCACGGCCTTGCGCGAACACAGCATGGAGCAGTTCCGCCAGAAGTACCGCTACGTCGATGTGCTCCTGATCGACGACATTCAATTCATCAGCCGCGGCGAGCAGACCCAAGAGGAGTTTTTCCACACCTTCGATGCGCTCTATACGCGCAATAAGCAGATCGTGCTTACGAGCGACGTCTCTCCCAAGCTGATGAGTTTGCTGGAGGAGCGGCTGCGGTCGCGCTTCGAATGGGGACTAATTGTCGATATCGCCACGCCCGACGTGGAAACGCGCCTGGCCATCCTGCGCACGAAGGCCGAGCGCGACGGGCTGGACGCGCCGGAGGAGGTGCTCCTGCTCATTGCGCACCGGGTACAGGACAACATCCGTCAACTCGAAGGCTCGCTGAACCGCATCGCCGCCCTGGCGCGCCTCAACCGCCAGCCCATCAGCCGCGAACTCGCGGCTGAAGCGCTCAATACCATCTCCTCCGCGCCGCGCAGCGCCGTGCCCATGCCCTCCGCGATCCTGGAGGAGGTGGCGAACATTATGAGCGTCCCGGTCGATGCGCTCACCAGCAAGCGCCGCGAGAGGCAGGTCGCCTACGCCCGCCACTTGGCCATGTTCCTGCTCCGCGACGTGGCGCATCAGTCCTACGCACAAATCGGCCGGCTCCTCGGCGGGCGCGACCACACCACGGTGATCCACGGGTTCCGTCGCATTGAAGCGCTGGTGGATTCCGACCCCGACGTCCGGCGCGACCTCATGGAGATCCGCGCAGCGCTCGCCGCAAGGTAACCGCTACCTCTGCGCCCAACTCCCAACTGTGGATAACCACCCGCTCACGTGTGGAGAACACCCCCGATACGGGGATAACTTGTCTCGCGCGGTAGCAGGTCGTGCAGCTTCCAGTGCGACCGCGGGCCCCGTTGCTTTTGCGGCGGCCTTGCGCCGCGGCGGTCCGTTCCTCCACACGGCTCCCCGACTACCCGAGCGCCACCCCCCTCTTCCGGTGCACACTAGTCCGACAAGCTCCTTCTGGAACCAGCTATCTGTCCCCGCTCTCCCCGCTTTCCACTCCCCGACGACTACGACCCCTAATTACAGGCTCATACTTGCGCTCTACCTGATCATCGCCTCGTGGAGAGCAAGGATTCGGGGCGCACATATACTCAAGGCATGATCGATCAGGTCACCATTGAGACGCGTGGCGGCGCCGGCGGGAACGGCGCCGTCTCATTCCGGCGGGAAAAGTTCGTGCCCCTCGGTGGCCCCGACGGCGGCGCCGGCGGGCGCGGAGGCCACGTCATCGTCGTTGCGAGGACGCAACCCAACACGCTGAACCGCTACCGGCGCCAGCGGATCTTTCAGGCGGAGGACGGCCGGCACGGAGCGAGCAAGAAGCGGCGCGGCCGGGACGGTGAGGACCTCATCCTTGAGGTGCCCACCGGCACCGTGGTTGTGGCCCTGGGCGAGCGGGGCAAGCCGGACGGCCAGCTTGCAGATCTGGACGAAGACGGCGCCGGCATCCTCATCGCCCAAGGCGGACGCGGTGGTTGCGGCAACACCTTCTTCAAGAGTGCATCGAACCGGGCCCCGCGGATCGCGCAGCGGGGGCACCGCGGCGCCGTGATGCGGGCGCTGCTGGAACTGCGCCTCATTGCCGACGTGGGCCTGGTGGGCCTGCCGAACGCGGGCAAGTCCACGTTGCTGCGGCGGCTGAGCGCCGCCAGGCCGCGCGTGGGGGCCTACCCCTTCACGACGCTGGAGCCGAACTTGGGTGTTGCCGCCGTGGGCTGGGAGGAGTTCGTCCTTGCCGACCTGCCCGGACTGACCGAAGGGGCGTCGGCGGGCGCAGGCCTGGGGCATGCGTTCTTGCGCCACGTGAGCCGCACCCGGCTCGTGGTCCACCTCCTCGATGGGAGCGGCGAGGCCCCCCTCGCCGCGCACGACAGCATCAACCGGGAGCTCGCAGCGTATTCGGATGAGATGGCGCGCAAGCCGCAGATCGTGGTGATCAACAAAATCGACCGGGCGGACGTTGCGGCCCGGCAGGATGAGTTGGCGGCGGCATTCGCGGCACGGGGCGTGACGCCGCTGTTTCTCTCGGCCCTGTCGGGCGAAGGCGCGGAGGCGCTGGCGAAACGGTGCCTCCGCGACCTGCGGGATCAGCGCGCGCGCGAGGCGGCGCAGCCACGTGAGCTGTCGGTCCTGCGGCCGCCGGCGAAGCGGCGACGGTTCAGCATTGAACGAGAGGGCACGGGCATCTTCCGTGTACGCGGTGAGCGTCTGGAGACCTTCGTGGAGATGATGGATCTGGATGACGTGGAGGCCCGGCAGGAGGTCCATCGGTGGCTCGACCGCCGTGGCGTCGGCGCCGCCCTTCGCAAGGCGGGCGTTCAGCCCGGCCACGCGGTGCGCGTCGGTGAGGCGGAGTGGCTGTGGGAGAGCTGAGGGGCAGGCGGCGGCTGGGGGTGCTGGGGGGCACGTTCGATCCCATCCATCAGGCCCACCTGGCGATGGCGCGCGCTGCTCGGACGGCGCAAGCGCTGGACCTGGTGCTGTTCGTGCCCGCGGGCGATCCGTGGCGCAAGCGGGGGCGCCCCGTGACGCCGGCGCGACACCGGCTTGCCATGGTGCGAGCGGCGGTCGCGGGAGAGGAGGGCTTCGCCGTCTCCGATATGGAGGTGCGCCGCGAAGGGCCCTCCTACACCGTTGAGACGCTGGCCACGCTGCACGAACATGGGCAGCAGCAGATCTGGCTCATTGTGGGCAGCGATACTCTCTTCGACCTCGCCCACTGGCGTGAACCGCAACGACTGCTGCAACTGGCGCGGCTGGCGGTGATCGCGCGGCCCGACTACGCCGTCGAGCCCGGGCGGCTCGACACACTCGTTCCCGGACTCGCCGCGGCAATCGACTGGGTGGAGATGGCGCCCATCGGGATCAGCGCCACCACGCTCCGGGATCAGCTCGGCGCGGGAGAGGATGTGGGATACGCCGTGCCGGCGGCGGCGCTGGCCTATATCCGCAGCCACCACCTCTATGGCGCTGAGTCGTCTCTGGCGGGCCGATCCGGCGCATAGAGCGGCGTGGCGCCCGGTTCCAGCTTCACGGTTTCGGCGTCGTAGCGTTCCTTCCGCATCATGACCGTGATGCGGGGGCCCGGCGGCCACAGGAACGGCCGCAGCCGGAGCGTCTGCAGCCAGGCGAAGCCCGCCTCGCGGCCCAGGCCGCCGATCTCAGCGAAGCTGCGCAGGCGCACGGGATGGGCGCCGCCCGCGAGGAGCCGCCCCCAGATCGCGTTGATGCGTGCCGACCGTGACGGCGCCACCTCCCACAGCACCACGATGCCGTTATGGGTCAGCACGCGCCACGTCTCGCTGAGGAAGCGCAGCAGCAGCGCATCGTCCCAGGCGCGGATCTGATGACCCACGACGACGATGGTGAAGTGGGCGTCGCGGAATGGGAGCGCCGAGGGGTGCGCGCGTGCGAGAGCAACACCGCCGGTGCCCGCAAGTCGTGCTGGCCCAGGCTCCCAGTCGAAGCCGATAGGCGTCGTCTCGAGCGGAATTCGGGACTGCAGCGCTGCCGGCAGCGCCTGCATGCTGGCGCCCACCAGGAGGAGGCGGTCGCTGGGGCGGAGCGGCAGCAGCGAGGGGAGAAGAAAGGCAGCGGTCTCTTGCAGCGCCAGCCGCGGCAGACCCAGCCACCAACGCCGCAGCCGCGGCGGCACAGCGTTGGCCCGGCAGAAGGGGGGTGGCGCCGACGTGGGGCGTGTCGTAGCACGCATGAGCCCAGCGTAGCGAAGCCGGCGAGGCCCGCGCCCGCGGGCCCCTAGCGCAGACGGAAGGAGATGCGGATCCGCCCCTGCCGCTCCGCCACCGCGGCGGCCATGCTCTGCAATTGCGCCAGCAGATCAGGAATCGCGGGGAAGTCGGCCAGGAGCGCCACGCAATCGCGGTCCTTGGCAAGGGCGGACCGGACGGCAATGACGCAGTCGCGCAACGCCGTCGCGCAACGCCGTCGCATCCTGCCAGGCCGCCTCCAGGTTCGTAGCGTCCAGCGGCTCCTCCACCTCACGGTCGTAGAAGGTCAACAGCGGCGCCACGTCAATGCCGTGCTCCCGTTTCAGCCGCCGCACCAATTCCGTGAGGGGATGGTGGGAACCGAACGGCTCCGCCACGCCGAAGGAGAGCAGCGCCAGGAGGTCAACCGGATCGCCTTTGAAGCGGAAGGGGGCGGGATCGGCGGCGTCGCTCTCAACGAAGAGGCTGGGCATCGTCCTCCCCTGGACGGAAGGACGGCTAGACGTCCAGGTTCACGACCTGGTCCGCGTGACTTTCAATGAACTTGCGCCGCGCCGAGACGTCGTCGCCCATGAGCTGCGAGAAGAGGCGGTCCGCCTCAAGGTCGTCCTGGACAATGTCGTCCTTCACGCGCACTTGCAGGAGCGTCCGGACCTCCGGATTCATGGTGGTGTCCCAGAGCTGGTCCGGGTTCATCTCACCCAGGCCCTTGTAGCGTTGCAGGTTGAACTTCGCGCCTTCTTTCTGGCGCGCGGTGTAGCGCGCCAGATCGTCGTCGCTGTAGAGCCAGGCCGACTGCTTGCCGTTCTGGACGCGGTAGAGCGGCGGCTGGGCGATGTAGAGAAAGCCCTTCTCAATGATCTTCGGCATGTAGCGGAAGAAGAACGTGAGCAGGAGCGTGCGGATGTGGGCGCCGTCCACGTCCGCGTCCGTCATGATCACGACCTTGTGGTAGCGCAGCTTGCCGACGTCGAAATCCTCTTGGATGCCGGTCCCCAGCGCCGTGATCAGCAGGCGGAACGCCTCATGCGCGAGCAATTTGTCCAGCCGCGCCCGCTCCACGTTGAGGATCTTGCCCCGCAGCGGCAGGATGGCCTGCGTGTGGCGGTCCCGGCACTGCTTGGCGGAGCCGCCGGCCGAGTCGCCCTCCACAATGAAGATTTCGCTCAGGGCCGGGTCGCGCTCGGTACAATCGGCCAGCTTGCCCGGCAGGGTGGCGCCGTCCAGGGCGCCCTTGCGGATCACGAGATCGCGCGCCTTGCGCGCGGCCTCGCGGGCGCGGGCCGACGTCAGGCACTTCTCAATGATCCGCCGCGCTTCGCGGGAGTTCCCTTCCAGGTACTCGGCCAGCGCCTCGCCCACGACGGACTCGGTCTGCCCCTTGACCTCGGGGTTGCCCAAGCGCGTCTTGGTCTGGCCTTCGAACTGCGGCTCGGCGAGCTTCACACTGAGGACGGCGGTGAGGCCCTCGCGCACGTCCTCCCCGGTGAGATTGGGGTCCGAGTCCTTCAGCATCTTGTTGCGACGCGCGTAATCGTTGAGGACGCGGGTGAGCGCGGCGCGAAAGCCGGTCAGGTGGCTGCCGCCGTCAATGGTGTTGATCGTGTTGGCGAAGGCAAAGACGTGCTCGTTAAAGCCGTCGTTGTATTGCAGCGCGACCTCAATCGTCGTGCCCTCTACCTCACGCTCCTTGTAGAACGGCAGTGGCTGCAGGAGTGGGCGGTCACGGTTGAGATAGCGCACGAACGACAGGATCCCGCCCTCGAAGTAGAAGTTGGTCTCCCGCCCACTGCGCTCGTCCGCGAAGCGGATGCGCAGCTTCTTGTTCAAAAAGGCGAGCTCGCGGAACCGTTGCGCCAGAGTGTCGAAGTCATAGTTCACCTGCGCGAAGATGGTCGGATCGGGCAGCCAGCGCACGGTGGTGCCGCTCGCTGCCGCCGGCGAATCCGGCGCGTCCGATGCCGTCATCTTGCCCGTGGGCTTCCCGCGTTCGTACGCCTGCCGGTAGGCCTTGCCGCCGCGCAGGACTTCAACCTCAAGGCGCTCCGACAGGGCCGTTACCACCGACGCGCCCACGCCGTGCAGGCCGCCGGACACTTTGTAGCCGTTGCCGCCGAACTTGCCCCCGGCGTGAAGCACCGTCATCACGGTCTCCAGCGCCGAGAGGCCGGTCTTGGCGTGGCGGTCCACGGGAATGCCGCGGCCGTCGTCACGCACCGTGACCCAGCTGTCGGCGGCGATCGTGATCTCAACGCGATCGCAGTGGCCGGCCATGGCCTCATCGACGGCGTTGTCCACGATCTCGTAGACAAGGTGGTGCAAGCCCCGCTCGTCCGTGGAGCCGATGTACATGCCGGGGCGCCGGCGGACGGCCTCCAGCCCCTCCAGGACCTGGATGTCAGAGGCGGTGTAGCCGTCTTGCGCCTTGGCCCGTTGGGCTCGGGGGCGGATGCCGGGTCGTTCGCGAGAAACCATATTTGGGGCTTCTATTGTAGCAGCCGCGGCCTCCAATCGGGAGGAACTCCGCGACACTGGCGCCAGCGTCCCGCCGTCTTGGCGCGCCCCCACCGATGCCGGGATTCCCCTATTTTGCACGTCGATGAGGCCGTGCTGGGGAGGCACGACTTATCGCCGGCCGGCCGCGGCGGCTCTTCGGGCGCTCTGCCGCGCAAGCCGAGTCCGGACCAAGGGACAAGGAGACAGGCTGTATGCCGGCATGGACCCACACTGGCGCCGAAACCAGTTCGTCGAGCCCCGCGCTGGCGACGCTGCGCGCGCTCCTCTATGAGGAGTTCGGCGAAGAGACGTATGCATGCATGAATGCCATCGAGGTGTATGAGCGCCGTTTGGCCGCCGGCCGCTCGCGGCCGCAGCCCTCCGCGATCGAGCCGCCGCTGCTGGAGCTGGGGCGGGCGGTGCTACGCTGCATGGCGCTCCCCAGCGCGCCGCACCCCAGCCTGCTCCGGGAAGGCGGGCGGCGGCCGGCGCCCGGCGCCCGGGGCCAGGAAGCAAGCAATTCCGAACAAGCTGCGCTGGCGCGTCTTTAAGCGGGACGCCTTCCGCTGTTGTCGCTGCGGCAGCCAGGATGATCTGACCCTCGATCACATCGTGCCGGAGTGTAAGGGTGGCCAAATGACCCTGGAGAACCTGCAGACGCTGTGCCGGTCGTGCAATTCCCGCAAGGGCGGACGCGGCTGAGAGGCGGTGTCCGGTGGTCACCTGGCGCGAGAAGCTCCATCTCCGCAGCGTCAAGGAGGCACGCGAGGAGGCCCTGCGTGCCCTGCCCGATCTGATCGGCGACCTCACGCCGGTGGCCGTGGTCCGCAACGCCGTTCACGACACCGGCGGGCGCATGTGGGCGCAGGTCCGCTCCGAGCTGCTCTTCCGCGACGAGTTCGTCCCCGCTCTGGACGGGCTGGACGGTTTCAGCCACATTTTCGTGCTGGCCTGGCTCGACCGCGTGGAGGACGGTGGGCGCGCCCTCCTGCGCATCCGGCCCAGCGGCGACGAAACGTCTCCTGAGGTGGGGGTCTTCGCGACACGGACGGCGCACCGCCCCAACCCCGTGGCGGTCAGCATTGTGCCGCTGGAGGCCATCAAAGGCAATGTGGTCACGGTCGCGGGGCTGGACGTGGTAAACGGCACGCCCGTGCTGGACGTCAAGCCCTACGTGTCCTTCTACGACTCCGTTGCCGCCACCATCCCCAAGTGGGCGGAGTGAGAGCGTGGCCGTAGGCGTGCAGGGGGCCGCACAGCGGCCTCGGAGCCACCAGCGCAGTCGCGTGTCGCGCCTCTCCCCGTCGGCGCTGCGTGACCTCCACGCCCGCCTCAAAGATGCCTACGGGCCCCAGTCCTGGTGGCCGGCCGGCAGCGAGCTAGAGATGATCGTCGGAGCGATCCTGGTGCAGAACACGGCCTGGACCGGGGCCCGCAAGGCGCTGGACAACCTGCGCGACGCCGGCATGCTGGACGTCCAGGCGCTTCGGGCGGCGCCGGAGGCGCGCCTCGCGGAGCTGATCCGGCCGTCGGGGTTCTTCAACAGCAAGGCGCGCAAGCTGAAGGCGTTCGTGGAGATGCTCTCCGCCGAGACCGAAGGTGACTTGGGCGCCTTGCTCGCCCGTCCTCTCCACGACCTTCGCCCGCTCCTGCTGGCTACGCACGGCTTTGGGCCGGAGACCGCCGATGCCGTCTGCCTTTACGCCGGGCGCCGCCGCACCTTCATCATCGACGCCTACACCCGGCGCATCCTCCGTCGCCTGGAGCTGATTGAAGAGGACGCCCCCTACGAGCGGCTGCGCGCGGCGTTCCTTGAGGCCCTGCCGGGCGAACCGTCGTTCTTCGCCGAGTACCATTCGCTCTTCGTGGTCCACGCCAAGCAGCGCTGCAAGAAGCGGCCTCTCTGCGCCGCCTGCCCGCTCCTGGACCTCTGCCCCGCCGGGCAAGCGGAGACGGGGCTCGTGGCCGTGGACGGCCCGCGTTCACCGCGATCTCGCCGCCGGCCCGCCGACTGGAATCGCTGATGGCGCAGCTCAAAGCGAATCTGGTGAGCGTTTACGTCGTCCGCGAGGGCCAGCGCGGGATCGAGCTGCTCCTCCTCCAACGCCCCCAGGACTACACCTTCCCCGGCGATTGGCAGGCGGTCCACGGGCACATTGAGGAGGGCGAGACGGCCTGGCAGGCGGCGCTGCGCGAGGTCCGGGAGGAAACGGCGCTACAGCCGCGCCGTTGGTTCCGCCTCTTTGAGGTGGAAACCTTCTACAACCCGGAGAACGATACCGTGTATCTGGTGCCCACCTTTATGGCGGAGGCGGACCGGCAGGCGCAGTGCGAACTCTCGCCTGGGCATCGCTCGCACGTCTGGAGGCTGCTGCCGGAGGCGCGGGCGCAATGCGCCTGGGAGACGCTGCGCAGCTCCATCGACGCGCTGACCGTCGCCACGGAGAAATGGCCCCACGCCGGCGCCGGCCTGATGGAGCTGGACCTGGACGCTCTGCAACGCCGCCAGGCGTCGTCGGGCGGGGAGCGGTAACCGGCGCTTCGACAGCGGCAAGGACCGGCGGTGCCAGCACTCGGAATCATCGGCGTCGAGCGCAGCGGCAAGACATCGCTGCTGAATGCCGTCACGGGATCGGATCACCCCGTGGGCTTCGCCACGCATCTGAAGCCGCACGTGGGCGTGGTCAAAGTGCCGGATTCTCGGCTGGACCAGCTCAGCGCCCACCTGCGCCCCAAGAAGAGCGTCCCCGCGGAGATGGAATACGTGGACTTTCCCGGCGCCGGCTTTCGCGAGGGCCAAGAGCCGGAGGCGGAATTTCTCAGCCGGCTGAGCGGAATGGACGGCCTCATCCACGTCGTGCGCGCCTTCGAGAATGAAGTCGCGCCGCATCCCCACGGCGACATCGACCCGGCGCGCGATATTGAGGCCATGGCGCTGGAGTTGACGTTCGCCGATCTCGCACTGGCGCAGAAACGGCTGGGCCGCATCGCCACGGACTCGAAAGCCCTGAAGGCGTCGGAACGCGAGGCGCCGGAACGGGAAGCTGCCCTTCTGCGCCGGCTCGAATCCCAGCTGAGTGACGGCGTCGCCGTGCGCGCCCAACCGCTCAGCCCGGACGAGCGCAAAGCGCTTCGCCAGTACCGCTTCCTCACCGATCGTCCCCTGCTGACCCTCCTTAACATCGACGAGGGCGACGCCGCTCGCGCCGCAGAGATCGCCGCAGCCTACCGCCCCGCCCAGGAGCCGCCGGGCACGGCGATCGCGGCGGTGTGCGCGTCGCTGGAGATGGAGCTGCGCTCCCTCTCGGCCGGGGAGGCCGCCGAGTACCGCCGATCGGTCGGCGCGACCGAGGGCGCGCTGGAGCTGGCTGTGCGACTGTCGCACCAGATCTTGGGGCTGATCACTTTCTTCACGACCCGCTCCCGCGAGTGTCACGCCTGGACCCTGGATGAGGGCGCGAATGCCCAGCAGGCCGCCGGGCGGATCCACAGCGACATGGCGCGTGGCTTCATTCGCACGGACGTGATCAATTGGCGAGACCTCATCGAAGCGGGGACGGACGCGGAGGCGCGCAAGCGTGCCCTCCTGCGCACGGAAGGCAAAGACTACGTCGTGCAGGACGGCGACGTGCTCCACATCCTCTTCAACGTCTAACCAGCAGAACCTGCCGCTGCGACAAACCCCTGCGGCGGTCCTTTCCGATCCCACGGGGCCGCCACTATGCTCGGGTCACCATGAGCACGGACGCCCAGAGCCCCCAGAGCCGGATGGCGCAAGAGATCTTGCGCGCCAGCCGCGAGGGGCCGCCCGTCGTGAGTTGCACCGTGATCGCGGCGCCGGACGGGGCCGGCGCTGGGGCGCTGCGCCCCGGCGGGAAGATGCTCGTCTACGCCGACGGGCGCGTCCTGGGCGGGTTGGGTGGCGGCCCCCTTGAAGCCGCCGTCCGCGAAACCGCAGGCGCGGCCATCCCGCACCACGCGGTGGAGACATACGCCTTTACGCCACGCGGGGAGCGGCTGGAAGGGCGCCGCGCGGTGGAGGCGGCGCCCGCCGTGGTGGAGGTCATGTTGGAGGTGGTGGAGCCGTCCCCCGTGCTGCTGGTGGTGGGGGGCGGCCACGTCGGCCGCGCCGTGGGCGAGATCGGGGCGATCCTGGGCATGAGCGTCGCCGTCCTGGACGACCGCGAGGACTACGCCAATCCGCAGCGCTTCCCCTTCGCCGACACGGTCATCTGCGGCGATTTCGCCGAGGAGCTGGCCCGCTTCCCGATCACCTCCAACACGTACATCGTCCTCGTCTCGCGCGGGCACATCGTGGACGAACTCAGCCTCAAGCATGTCGTGGAGCGCGGCGCGGCCTACGTGGGCATGATCGGCAGCAAGCGACGGACGCGCACGGTGTTGGAGCATCTGCGTGAAGAGGGCGTGGCTGCGGACGCCCTGGCGCGCGTCTTCACCCCCATTGGGCTGGACATCGGCGCCGAGACACCGGAAGAGATCGCGCTGTCCCTGCTGGCAGAGATGGTGTTGGTCCGGCGCGGGGGCAGCGGGCGGCCGCTCTCCGGGCACGGCCGTGAACTGGCCGGCGGCTGAGTCGGTGGCGGCAGCGGTGTTACAGAGCGAGACGCCGCACGCGACCTATACTGACGACGAGACGAGGTGACGGTCGTGGCCCGCGACGAAGTCTACGCGGAGATCGGGAAGGCGCTCGCCTCCGGCGAGGCGGTCGTCCTGGCGACGGTGGCTCAAACGCTCGGCAGCACTCCCCGCAAGACCGGCGCCAAGATGGTGGTCCGGCAAGACGGCTCCTTCGTGGGCACCATTGGCGGTGGCTGCGGTGAGGCGGAGGTCTGGCAGGACGCCATGGCGACCCTGGAAGACGGCCGCCCGCGTATCGTCGGCGTGGACTTGACCGAGCCCGTCGATGGCGAGGACAAGATCTGCGGCGGCATCATGCGTGTCTTCGTGGAGCGGGTCAGCGACGGCGACGCCTGATCCCACCCAGCCCCCCACACCTGCGGCGCTTTGGGTGCCGATAACGTGTCTAGCAGGCGACCCCCGGCGCTGATACACTCGGGGCGCCAAGCGGGGAGACCCCCCCCACAAACGTAGGCTCGGGGGCGCTCGACGGCGCGTGGAGCCTCGGTTCCGCCACTTGGCGTAGGAGAAGGCGAGATGGGTGGTCCAACGGAATGGATCATCATCGGGGTGCTGGTGCTCGTTCTCTTTGGCGTAGGCCGCCTCTCGGGCGTGGGGAAGGCGCTGGGACAAAGTATTCGGGAGTTCCGGCAGGAGACGCGCAAGCCCATCGACGAGGGCGAGCAAGAGGCCGGCTCCGCCTCCTCCTCGGGCAAGGACTCCACAGAGGACAAGAGCTGACCTTCCCTCTCAATCCGCGTTTGAGCGCGTGAGCTGAGGCACATGCTCCGCGCCGTCTGCTTCGCTCTCTGGGAGACGCGCATCGTCAATCCGCCGGGCCTCCCGGCCGTGCCTTGGCGAACGCTGGCGCTGGGGTTGGCGGTCGCGCTCTTGCTGACCGCGTGCGGAGGCGACTCGCGTACCCTCACCGTCTTCGCAGCGTCCTCTCTGACCGACGTGTTTGGGGAGATCGGCGCGCGATTCCAGGCGCAACATCCGGACACGGACGTGCGCTTCGACTTTGGTGGCTCACAGCGGCTGCGGTTCCAATTAGAGCAAGGAGCCAGGGCCGATATCTTCGCCTCGGCGGATTCGCAGCAGATGAATCGCGCCGTCGATGCGGGCGTCGTTCTGCCGGCGCCCGTCAGCTTCGCCGGCGCTAGCATCACCTTGGTCACGCCCGCGTCGAATCCGGCCGGCCTTCAGAGCGTGCACGATCTCGCCGGGCGGCGCGTACGCCTTGTCATCGCTGCGCCCGCGGTCCCTGCGGGCCGGTTGACGCGGCTGGAGCTGGAGCGGCTGGGGATGGTGGAGGCCGTGCTCGCTTCCCTGGTTTCGGAGGAAGACAACGTGCGCGCGGTGCTGACGAAGGTGATCTCGGGCGAAGCGGATGCCGGCTTCGTCTATCGAACGGACGCGCTTGCCGCCGCTGACGCGGTCGTGCAGCTCCGCTTGCCGGGTCCGGCCCTGGTGAACCGCTACGAGATGACGCCCACGACCCAGACGGACGACCCTGCTCTGGCACGGGCATTCATGGACTTCGTGCGCTCGGATGAGGCCGTGGCGATCCTCACGCAGGCGGGATTCCTGCCGCTGCCGGATGAGGGGGGAGAGGGATGAGGCTGGCGCCGCCCCGCCTCCCGGCTCTGCCCCGAGCCGGGATCGCGCCGATTGGTCGCGGACTCCTCTGGACCAGCGGGGCGGCGCTGGTGCTGTTCCTGATCTTGCCGATCATCGCCCTCTTCGCCGAAGTGATCCCGGGTGACGGCGCCTGGCGCACCATCAACGATCCCGTCGTGACGGAGGCGCTGCGGCTCTCGCTCGTCACGACCGCGATCACCGTCGGCATCACCCTGGCACTGGGAACGCCGCTGGCGTACGTGCTGGCGCGCCGCCGTTTTCGGGGCGCGGTCCTGCTGGACACGCTGCTCGACCTGCCCCTGGTCCTGCCGCCCGCCGTGGCCGGCATCGCCCTGCTGTTCACCTTCGGACGCAACGGCCTCCTGGGCGGGCTCATCGACGACGCCGGCGTGAACGTGGCCTTCACGGCGACCGCGGTCGTGTTGGCCCAGCTGTTCGTCGCCTCTCCCTTCTACATCAAGGCCGCCAAGGCCGGCTTCGAGTCCGTCGACCCCGAGGTCGAGCGCGTCTCCCACACTCTGGGTGAGGGAGAGTTGCGCACGTTTTTCCGTGTCACCGTTCCGCTGGCGGCGCCGGCGCTGCTGGGCGGCATCGTCATGACCTGGGCGCGCGCGCTCGCGGAGTTCGGCGCCACGATCATGTTCGCCGGCAGCCTCCTCGGCGTGACCGAGACCGTGCCCCTGGCGATCTACGACGCGCTGCAAACGGACCTGGACGCGGCCCTGGTGCTCAGCGCTCTCCTGGTGATCGTGTCCTTCGCGGTACTTTTCGTCTTGAAGGTGCTCTTGCGCCGCAGCCCCATGCGGGCGGGAGTGGGGTTGGAGGGCGCCAATGGCTGACCCGACTCCTCCCGCGACACCAGACCTCCAGCTCCACGCCGACATCGTGCGCGCTCTGCCCGGTTTCAGCCTCGCCGTGCGCTTCACATTGGGCCGGGAAGTGCTGGTCCTGTTCGGCCCCAGCGGCGCCGGCAAGAGCCTCACCTTGCAGGCGCTCGCCGGCGTCGACCGGTCACACGGCCGCTCCGGGGCCGGGGGTCGCATCACCATCGTCGATGGGGATCGCGAGACGGTCTTGTTTGACGCCCGCCGCGGCATCCGCGTCAAGCCGCAAGACCGGCGGCTGGGCTACGTGCCGCAGTCGCTCGGCCTGTTCTCTCATCTTTCCGTCACCGAGAACGTGACCTACGGGCTGCGTGGGCGGTCGCGGCGCGAGCGTGAGTCGGTTGCGCGGCGTCTCCTCTCCCTGATGCAGTTGCGGGACTTGGGCGATCGCCGGCCGGGGCAACTTTCGAGTGGGCAGCGGCAGCGGGTCGCGCTGGCGCGCGCGCTCGCGGTGGCGCCACGACTCCTTCTCCTGGACGAGCCGTTCACGGCGCTGGACGGGCCCACCCGCCGCGCGCTGGGCGCGGAGTTGCGCCGTCTCCATGAGCAGCGCGGCCTCCCCGTGGTGCTCGTCACTCACGACGTCGACGAAGCCTTCGCCTTGGCGGACCGGATCGCCGTGCTGGACGCGGGCCGCCTGCTCCAGATCGGCCCGCGGGAAGAGGTCTTCGCGCGTCCGGCCTCGCGGCGGGTGGCGCAGCTCGTGGGCATCGAGAACGTTCTCTCCGCCCGCGTCCGCGGCGACGGCCCCCCCGGCTCCATGGTCGTGGAGTGGGGGCCCATCGCTCTTCAAGTCGCCCTGCCTCCGCAGCCGCGGCCGGCCCCAGGCGAGCCCGTGGACCTGGCCATCGCCGCATCGCAGGTCATGGTTCTGAAGGAGCAGGGCGAGCTGGCCGCGGCGCCGCCCGGCGGCGAGGGCCGGTCCAATGTGATTCCCTGCCGCACGCTGCGTCAGGAGATGGGCCGCGAGACCGTGCGGCTGGAGCTGCAGCCGCTCGCGGCGTCCACGCCGGCGCCGCTGCGCCTGGAGCTGCCCGCATACGCCTACTACCGCCTGGGCCTGGACCGTCGCCGGACTCCGGCTGTCCAGTTGAAACCGGAGTTCCTGCACCTGATGCCACGGGGCTAGGGCGGGGGCCAACACGGCCCCGCCCGGCCGCCGGCCGGGACGGAACCCAAACCCCCCCACAGCGTCGTACTATTGATCGAGAGGGGGTTCGCCATGCTGCGAACCGGGGGCGGTTTCCAACTGGGGAAGATCTTCGGCATCCCCATCATCCTGGATTTCAGCTTCTTCATCTCTCTGGCGCTGATCACGTTCATTCTTAGCGACATCTTCGCGGACAGGATTGAGCCGGAGCCGTCCGACGCGACGGCGTGGGGGCTGGCCGCCGCCGGCGCGGTCATCTTCTTCGTCACGCTGCTGCTGCACGAACTGGCGCACAGCGTCACGGCGCGTCTGTACGGCATGTCCGTCGCCAGCATCACGTTGTTCTTGTTGGGCGGCGTCTCTCAGATCACCGAGGATTCCAAGCGTCCCTCGCAGGAGTTCCTCATCGCCGTCGTGGGGCCGCTGACCAGTGCGCTGCTCGGGCTCCTGTTCTTCGGGCTGTTCCTGGCGCTCGGGGCAGGCACGACGCCGCTCGCCACGCTGCTGGGATACTTGGGCTTCATCAACTTCCTTCTCGCCGCCTTCAACATGATCCCCGGCTTCCCGCTTGACGGCGGCCGCGTCTTCCGCGCGGGGCTGTGGGCCCTCACCGGTTCGCGGCTCCGCGCGACCCGCTGGGCCGCGCGAGTGGGGCAAGGCGTCGGCGCCTTGATGGCCGGCTACGGACTGCTGACCCTCCTCAACTTCGACCTGGGCTTCGCCTCCGACCGCTTCGGCGGCATCTGGGCGATTCTTATTGGCGCCTTCTTGTTCAATGCCGCGGCCCAGAGCCTGCGCAGCGTGCAAGCGGAAGAGCGCCTGGCCTCCATTCGCGTGCGCGACGTCATGTCCACGCAGCTGCGCTCTGTTGACGCGGAGACGCAGGTGCGCTGGCTCGCGCCCCAGCGCGACCGCCTTGACGCCCGCGCCGCCTTTCTCGTCACGCGCGATGAGACCGTCGTGGGCCTCGTCTCCGGCGCCGCGCTCGTGTTGCTGGACGAGCAGCGCTACGCCACCGTCCGCATGAGCGACGTCATGGTCCCCGCCGACGCCATCTCGCCTATCGCGCCGGGCGCCTCGGGGCAGGAGGCGCTGCAGCGGCTCCAGCGTGAGCGGATTGCTGTGCTGCCCGTAGTGGAGAACGGCAAGTTGTTGGGTCTGATTGGGCTGGACCAGGTGATACAGGCACTGAGCAAGGCTGGGAGCGCGCCGGCGGCGGGATAGCATGCTCGCACCCCGTACGCAGGCAGCCGTGATCGCCGGGAAGGTCGCGCGCGGCGCCGTCCGCGCCCTGGGCAGCGGCGGCACCGCTCTCCCCGGCCTCGTAGCCGAGCGGATTGACCCCGACGTCGTGCGCCGCCTCGCCGGACAGCTCGACGATCTGGTCCTGGTGACGGGGACCAACGGCAAGACCACCACCGCCCGCATGCTGGCGGCCATCGTCGTGGCCGCCGGCCACCCGCTGGTGCACAATCGCGCCGGCTCCAACCTCATGCGCGGGATGGCGGCGGCGCTGATCGAGGCCGCGGCTCCCTCAGGCCGCCTCCCACGCCACTGCCTGGGCGTTTTCGAGATCGACGAGGCGACGCTGCCCGCCGCCGTGGCGGCCGCCCCGCCGCGTGTGCTGATCATTGGCAATCTGCTCCGCGATCAGCTCGATCGATACGGCGAGATCGACGCGGTGCGCGAGCGCTGGGTGCGCACGATCGCGGCGCTCCCCGACACGACAACGCTGGTCCTCAACGCCGACGACCCCTCCGTGGCGACGCTGGCGGCGGGCGCGCGCGGACAAACGCTGATGTTCGGCGTGGAGGACGAAACGGCGGCCATGTCGGGAGAACGCGCCGCCGATCACGCGGCCGATGCTCTCTGGGATCCCGAGACGGGCGCCGATTACGTGTACGACCGCAGGTTCTTCGCTCACCTCGGCCACTGGCGCGGCCCCGCTGGAGGAGCGACGCGGCCGCGCCCGTCTGTCTACGCCCTCAACATCGATCCCCAGTCCGACGCCGGACGCGGCGCGGCGTTCGATCTGGTCCACGCCGGCGGCACCACAGAGCGCGCCCCAGAGCGCGTCCTCCTGCCCCTGCGGGGCCTCTACAACGTCTACAACGCCCTCGCCGCCGCGGCGGCGGCGAGGGCGCTCGGCATCGGCGCAGCCGCGGCCGGGCCGGCGCTGTCTGCGGTGCGCACACCGTTCGGCCGTCAGGAGGAGCTCACCATCAATGGGCACTCGGTCACGATTCTCCTGGGCAAGAACCCCGCCGGGCTCAATGAGGTGCTGCGCACCCTCGCGCGGCCGCGCGCGCGCCACCACTTGCTCGTGCTCCTCAACGATGACGTCGCCGACGGCAAGGACATCTCCTGGATCTGGGACACGGACTGGGAAGATCTGGCGCCGTACGTGGAGTCGCTGGTGCTGGGCGGCGCGCGGGCGGCGGACATGGCCCTGCGGCTGCGCTACGCCGGCCTGCCGGAACCGTCGCAGCCGCTGCACCATGACGTTGGACACGCCTTGCGACAGGCATTCGCCGCCCTGCCGAGCGATGCGCCCCTGATCGTGCTGCCCACCTACACGGCCCTGCTTGACGTGCGCGCGCGCCTGGGCCGCATGGCGCGCGGGCGTGGCTTCTGGGAGGTGGCATAGTGGCCGAGCGATCGCTGCGGTTGGCGCACTTCTACCCCACTCTGATGAACCTCTACGGCGACCGCGGCAACGTGATGGCACTGCGGGCGCGTTGCGCCGCCCGCAACGTGGCCCTGGAGGTGCGCACCGTGAGCGTGGGCGACGCCTGGGACGCCGAGGCGACGGACATCGTCTTGATTGGCGGCGGTCAGGACCGCGAGCAGCGCCGCATCCAGCAGGATCTCCAGACGAAGGCGGGCGCGTTGCGCGACTATCGCGATGCGGAGCGCGTGATTCTCGCCGTCTGTGGGGGCTACCAGCTCTTCGGCAACTCCTACCGGGGCAGCGACGGCGCGGTGATGGCGGGCGCCGGCGTCTTCGATGCCGTCTCCGTTCATCCCGGTCCGGGCACGGAGCGGTGTGTGGGCAACGTGGTGGCGTTGTGGGAAGGCGAGACGCTGGTGGGCTTCGAGAACCACGGCGGCCGCACCTACCTCAACGAAGGCCTGGCGCCGTTGGCCCACGTCGTGGCCGGCTACGGCAACAACGGCGGCGACGGCACCGAAGGCGCGCGCGTGCGCAACGCCTTTGGCACCTATCTGCACGGCTCGCTCTTGCCCAAGAACCCCCGCTTTGCCGATCGGCTGATTCAACTCGCCCTCCAGCAGCGTTACGGTGAGGGCGAGTTGGAGCCGCTGGACGACGTCTGGGAATCGCGGGCTCATGCTGAAGCGCTGCATACGGGCCTGAGTCGGTAGACCGTGGCAACGTGGAACTCCCCAGCGCCCCGCCGGAGCCGGCGCTTGATCGCGACAGGGCCTGGCAGCCGCTGGCTTTGCACTCCGTCGGAGGAGAGCTATCCCCTCAACTGACCCCCCGCAGCCACCTCCCGATGGTGATGGGCCCCAAGCGGCCCAGGCTCCGCCGCCGCCGCGACGCCCGTCGCGGCGGCCGGGACCCGCGGTCGCCTGGGTCGCCGGCGCGGTCGTCGTCTTCGCCCTGGCGGTCGGCCTCGCCTTCGGCTTGAACGGCAGCGACGACCAACCATCGCCGGCCGCCGCCGAGCTTCCAGCCAACGACGCCCCGCCGGCCGCGCCGCCCGATCCTGTCACGGCCGCGACGATCACTCCGCCGCCGCCGCCGCGACCCCCGACCGCCCCCGCCGCCGCCGAGCCCGCAGCGCCGGTGGACCCGGCGGTGGCGCAGGCTCCCGACCCCGCGGCGAGTCCGGAGCCCCTGCCGGAGCCCGTGCCGGACCCGATTGTCGAGCCGGACCTGTCCGGCTTCGTGCTGCCCATCGCGGACGCCTGCGTGACCGAATTTCAGGGTCATCTGCCGGGAGCCCCGCGCCCGTATCGGAACGGGATCCATGAAGGGCTGGACTTGTATGGCTGGGCCAGCTGTACCGCGGTCACGGCGGATTCGCCGGTGCTGGCGGCAAAAGCGGGGACGGTGACGCGCGCCGATCGGGCCTATACGGATCTCACTCTTGAGGAGTTGGCCGACGCGGAGGCCGCGGGCTTTCAGGGCGAAGCAATCCTGGACAGGTTTCGCGGACGCCAAGTCTGGATCGATCACGGCGGCGGTGTGGTGACGCGGTACGCGCATCTCGGCGCGGTCGCCGCGGGGATCGAGGTGGGGGATGAGGTTCGGGCCGGCCAGGTGATCGCCTTCGCCGGCGAATCCGGGACCCCGGAGAGCGTGCTGGCCCCGGGCACGGACATCCACCTGCACTTCGAAATCCGGGTGGACGGCGCCTATCTCGGCGCCGGCCTCGACCCCTTCGCGGCGCGGGCGCTCTATCTCAAGGCTTTGGGAACGGCGCAGAACGGCGCCGCCGCGCCCGGCGGCCCCTAGGCCGGATCGAGCGGACGGCATCCGCTACGCTAGGAAACCGCCGCGATGGTGAGGCGATGCTGAGGTAACGGTTCATGGCGACGGTTCAGTCGCGCGCTCCGCGCAAGGCAGGACGCATCGCCGCGCCGGACCCCGCCTACTTCGTCTGGCGCCGGTTCACCTCCGTGCGCTTCGCGATCGGCCTGATCCTGGTCACCGTCAGCTTCGGCCTCGCCGGCGTCATCATCCCGCAGGTTCCGCCCCAGCTCCTCAACAACCCGGAGACGGTGCGGCAACACATTGAAGACCAGCGCGGGACGTGGGGCTGGTTCACGGACGTCCTGGCGGAGTTCCCTTGGTTCTATGACGCCCACGGCGGCATCTTCAACCTCTTCAACCAGCCCTACTGGTGGGCGCTCATCGCGGTCTTGGCCATGGCCATCACCACCTGCACGATCAGCCGCTTCCCTCCCATCTGGCGCACTGTCCGGCGTCCGCCCCGACGCGTGAACGACGCCTACTTCGAGCGGGCGCGGCACCGCTTCGACTTCGCGACGCCCCCGAACGCGGACCTGATCGCGGCGGAGTTCCGCCACCGCCACTACTCGGTCCGGACGGAAGAGCGCGATGGCGCGACCTACATCTTCGCCGACCGCTTTCAGTGGGCGCAGCTGGCCACATTCGTCTCGCATCTGGGGCTGATCCTGCTGGTCCTGGGCGCGCTGATCACCAAGTTCGCCGGAGAGGAGTTTCAGTTCTGGGTCGGCGAAGGGCAGAGCCGGCCGCTCTTCGCCACAGCGGGCGACCGCCAGCAGATTCAAGTCATCGTCGATGACGCTATCGCTCGCTTCAACGACGAGGGCCAAGCGCTGGACTTCCGCAGCGCGGTGCGCGTCACCCGCGGCGGGGAGCAGATCGCCGCCGGCGACGTCACCGTCAACGGCCCCTTGCACGCCGCCGGCTACCGGGTGCATCAGGCCGCCTACTGGGAGCACGGCGCCGCCTTGCAGGTTCGCCACGTCGATAGCCGCCAGCTGCTCTACTCCGAAATCCTGATGCTGGATCAGCAGTTCATTGGGCCACGCATCAAGATCGCCAGCGCCGCTCGCGGCGCATTCCTTGCCGACGAAGTGGTGAAACTATCGCGCGAGGTCGCCGGCGTCGACGGCAGCGGCTACGAGCTGGTCCCCTTGGGCGCCGAGAGCAGCATTGCGCTGGTGCTGACCCCGGCCCCAAGCGACGGCGAATTCGAGTTCTCCTACACTCTCTTGCCGTATGCAGCCGACTCCGATCGCAACGCGACGCTTGACGCGGAGGCGTTGCGCCTGCACGTCCCCCCGCTTCTGGCGCCGCAGGTCCGTCTCTACGATGCCGCCAGCGGTGAGCTGCTCCTGGATGACGTGATCCCCGCGAACGATCGCGCGCTGGAGGGCCGCCGCGGCGTCCGCTTCGATCTCCTCCCGCTGGGCGCGGGCCGCGAGATTGCGGTTGGCTACGACGAGACGGACCTCGCCGCCGGGGATGAGGAGCGTCGCTTTTTCTACTTCAATCTCCAAGACGACCGGGAGCGTGGTCTCTTGGCCGCCGGCGGTCGCGCCGCTCTGGGCGAGTTCGTGCTGGAGTACGTGGGCGCTGCCCCGGACCGCTCGCAGCATGGTGTCCTGCAGCCGGGCGAAAGTCAGCGCATCGGTGGCGTGGAGCTGACCTACGGCGGTGTGGAGTCCGTCTTCTACCGAATTGAGGAAGACGTTCCCGGCGCAGAGGCGGAAGCGCTGATCTTGCTGGAGCGTTTCGGCGGGGCCCGCACGGCGGAGCAGTTCGACGCTCGTGGCGGCGAGAACGTCGAACTCGCCGTGGCCGACGTCGAGACGTTCATCGATGGCGCCAGCCGTCCCGCGCGCCTCGGCCTGGGATTGGGCGGTGGCCGGCCCCGTGTTGACCTCAGTGAGGGCGAGTCCATTGTTCTGGGCGACTTCGAGTACAGCTTCTTGGGGCCGCGAGAGTTCACCGGCCTCAACGTGCGCCGCGACCCCGGCGCTCTAATCTTCTGGATCGCAATTGGACTGGGCCTGGGGGCGTTCTTGGTGACGTTCTTTGCGCCACGCCGGCGAATCTGGGTCAAAGTGACGCCGCAGCGGACGTACATGGCGGGGCTGGTCGGGCACGGCGTCAGCCTCCGCCGTGAATTTAAGCGATTCGCCCGGCAGGTCGGCTCCCCCGACGCGCCGCCCGACGACGATCCGGACTACGAATGATCCCTGACCTCGTCGCGGCGATCGGCATCAATATTGACCCAGAGCTTTTCGAAGACGGCTTCTCGCTGACCTGGCACGGCCTTTTCACGGCCGTGGGGATCGCGCTGGGGGTGTGGTTGTCGCTGCGGCTCGCCCGCCGCGCCGGCCTCTCGCCGGACGACGGCATGAGCATCGCGTTAGTCGGCGTGCCCTCCGGCATCGTCGGCGCGCGCGTCCTCTGGGCCTTGGAGCACACGGACCAGATCGACAACGTTGGCGATCTCCTCCGGATCACGGACGGCGGCATCTCCGTCTACGGCGCCATGATCGGCGGGGTGGTGGGGGGGTTCCTCTACGTCTCCCTGTTCAAGCGGAAGTTCCCCAAATGGGTCGCCTTGGACGTCGCCGCCCCCGGGATGATCTTGGGGCAGACGGTGGGCCGCATTGGCGATCTGATCAACGGCGAGCACTTCGCCAAGGCGACGGATCTGCCCTGGGCCTTCCGCTACACCAATCCGGACACGGAGGCTCCCTGGGCGTCCTTCGTTGATGGCGAGCCTGTGGAGCCGTTCGTTCGCGGCGATACCGGCGCCCTCTTCGATGGCGGGCCCGTACCCGTCCATCCCGTGGCGGGCGGGTACGAGCCGCTGTTGGACCTCATGATCCTGGCTGGACTCCTCCTCATGCGGCGGCTCCACGTCCTTCCCGGCTGGGGTTTCGTCTTCTACGTCCTCAGCTACGCCCTGGTGCGAGGGCTGCTGGCGCTCTTGCGCACCGACGAGCAGATTCTGGCGGGCGGCCTCTCCGTGCCCCAGTTCCTCGCCCTCTTGACCGCCGCGGGGGCCGGGATCATCGCCGTCCATTTGCTGCGACGGCCACAGACGCCGCTGCCGGACGCCCCTTTGGCGGGCACGGCGCCCGAGGTCGCGGCGCGCCGCCGGCCGCCGAGCACCATCGGTTCGGGCAGGTCGGCCCGTCGTCGCGATGTCCGGGTGCGCCGGCGCGGCGGTCGCTCCCGACGCTAGGTGCACAGCCGTCGATTGGGGCCCCACATCCCATGCCTGCTGCCGGCACCGTGACGCTCTACACCCGCTCGGACTGCCACCTCTGTGACGAGGCGATGCTCCTGCTCACCCGAATGGCGGCGACCATGAACTTCAGGCTGGAGGCAGTAGACGTGGACGCGGATCCGGCGCTGCGAGAGCAGTACGGACTCGCAGTGCCCGTGGTGGCGGTGGGCGGCTCCGTCATCGCCACCGCGCCGTTGGACGCCACAGCGCCACTGGACGCAAGCGCGCTGCGGACGGCGCTCATCGAGACCCTGGG
Organism: Dehalococcoidia bacterium; assembly: GCA_963662615.2. Classification (GTDB taxonomy): domain Bacteria; phylum Chloroflexota; class Dehalococcoidia; order Bin125; family Bin125. The sequence goes on along the minus strand of CAXXSR010000002.1, from coordinate 385,331 downwards.
AGGCTAGGCGGCTGCTCCGTCCTGCGCCGCCGCCAACCCGCGTCGTTGTGCCAGCGACTCGTAGAAGCGGTAGAAGGAGAGCACCGAGTCGCCCTGCTCCCGGAATCCGCCCCCCGGATTGAAGCGGAAGTCGTAGGCGAAGCGCACCAGCTCCTCGCCGCCGCGGCCCTGCCGCAGCCCCTCATGCCAGCCTTCCGCCAGCCCCCGCGCGCCGATCGCCGCGTTCAGCTCCGGGTCCAGGCGCAGGTCGCCCAAGCCGGTGCCCATGCCCCGGTCGTGCAGTTGGAAGAGGCCCACAGAGGCGCCGTCGTCGCCCACCGCGCCCGGGTGCCCGCTGCTCTCGGCCATCATCACGGCGCCAAGGAACGCCGCCGGCACCTGGTAGGCTCGCGCCAGCCGCTCGATCAGGTCGCGGTAGGGGAGGGACTCCGGGGTCGGGACCGCAGCGCTGGAGGGAATCCCGCCCGGCCCGCCGGGCCCCTCGAGCCGCTCCAGTCGATCCACGAGCTTGTTCAGGGCCAGGGTGAGCGGCTGCAAGGTTTGTAGGAGCAGGAGCGATGATAGGCCGCCGGCCATGCCACCGCCCATACCACCGCCTAGCAGGCCGCCGGCCGCACCGCCGCCGAACAGGCCCCCCATGCCGCCCCCCAGCAGACCGCCTGATCCGCCGCCGCTGAGACCGCCCAGCGTGGCGGACGTCATCATGCTGTCCATCTGCGCCCGCAGCAGGGCGGCGAAGGTTTCCGCCGACTGAGGACCGCCAAAGAGTTCCACGCCGCCGCCGGCCGCCGCGCGCGGCGTCGGCGCCGGTGCGGGGCTCGAAACCGGAGGCACCTCAGGTGCGCCCACTCCACAACACTCCTTCGAGGCCACCGTATCGATGATCGGGCCCGCCCAGCCATCGGGGATCGACTGCTCCCTGGAAGGAAGGACCCCCAACGCCCCGGACGGTCGCAACGGCAGCGGGGCTACTCCACCGTGGAGGTGAAGGTGCCGCAGGGTGACCTCACTCCCGAGATGTTCCGCGGGCTGGCCCGGATCCTGCGCACCTTTGGCACCGACCGGCGCGCTCGAGTTCGCCGGGGTTGGTGGGCCGGGTGCAGGGGGCGCAGCCAATCGACGTGTAGCCACGGTCGTGGAGCGGGTTGTAGGGGACTTCGTGCTCCCGGATGTACCGCCAGACCTGCGCCGAGGTCCAGTTCGCCAGGGGGTTGAACTTCACCAGCGGCTGAGCCGGGTCAGAGGAGAATTCGGGGTCGTGCTGGACCACCGGGATGCCGGCGCGGGTCGCGGGACTCTGGTCGCGACGCTGCCCGCTCATGTAGGCGCGCGGCTCCCGGCCTTGGGGTCGGCGGGTTCGCCTCTTGTCCAGCCTGGTTTAACTGGGCAACATTGGCGCCGGGCGCAACCAGCCACCCATACGTGAGAAATGATACCATTTCAGTACAGATTACCGTCGCTTGTCCCATCAGCGTCATGAGGTCGGGATGAGACTCACAAGCAAAGGGGATTACGGGATCCGCGCTCTCGTGGACTTGGCGCAGAACCGGGGCCGTGGTCCCATCCCCAGCAGCGAGATCTCCAGCCGCCAAGGGATCCCAGAATCCCTGGTGGGGCAGGTGCTGGGGGCGCTGCGGCTCGCGGGCTTGGTCCGCTCGGTCCGCGGCGCACAGGGAGGACACGAGCTGGCCCGCGATCCGGAGGCCATCGTGATGGAGGACGTGGTCGAGAATCTGGAGGGGCCCATTAGCCCGGGCGCCTGTCTGGACGACCCCGACCTCGCTTGTTCCGGTTCGGTTGCGCAACTTCGGATGTGGGAGGAGGTCCGGGAGTCCACCCGACGAGTCCTACGCAGCCGCACACTCGCCGATCTCGCCAAAGAGGAGGCGGCGGTCGGCGGCGGTCGGTACTCTATCTAAGGGGCCGTGACTGGCGCGGGCAGTCCGGTTTGAGAGGACGCCACAGCAGGGAGTCATGAACAGTCGTCGCGGCATTGTTGATTCCGTTGTGGACCTGGTGGGCGAGACCCCATTGGTCCGCCTGCGCCGCGTGGTGCCGGAAGGCGCCGCCGAGGTGCTGGGCAAGATGGAGACGCTCAACCCGGCTGGCTCCGTGAAGGATCGCATCGCCAAGGCGATGATCGAAGAGGCCGAGCGGTCGGGGCGGATCAGGCCGGGCGACACCCTCGTTGAGCCCACCAGCGGCAACACGGGCGTGGGCCTGGCCATGGTCGCGGCCGTGAAGGGGTATCACCTCATCCTCACTATGCCGGAGGACATGAGCCAGGAGCGGCGGCGACTCTTCGAGCGCTACGGCGCGGAGCTGGTCCTCACCCCCGCCATTGAGGGGATGACCGGGGCCGTGTTCGCCGCCGAGGAGATCGCGGAGCGCCCGGGCCACTTCTTGCCCCAGCAGTTCCTGAACCCGGCCAACCCCGAGGTGCACCGCCGCACGACGGCGGAGGAGATCTGGGAGGCGACGGGCGGGCGCATTGACGCCTTCGTGGCGGGCGTGGGCACCGGCGGGACCATTACCGGCGTGGGCGAGGTGTTGCGGCAACACCGGGCGGATCTCCTCATTGTGGCGGTGGAGCCGGAGCGCTCGCCCGTCCTGCAAGGGGGACGCTTTGGCGTGCACGGCATCCAGGGGATCGGCGCCTCCTTCGTCCCCTGCGTCCTCAACCGCGATATCTACGACGAGGTCATGGGCATCCGCGACGAGGACGCCTACGCCATGACGGCCCGCCTCACGCGGGAGGAAGGGATCTTGGCCGGGATCTCGTCCGGCGCCAACGTCGCGGCCGCCTGCCGGGTCGCGCAGGACCTGGGGGCGGGTAAGCGCGTCGTCACAGTCATCTGCGACACCGGCGAGCGATACTTGAGCGTGAACCTTGAACCGGCGACCACAGCCCGCGCGGGCGCTCACCGGCGCGAGCGGGCGCCGGCCTCGTAGGGAGGGCAGGCATGACGGTCCGGGTCTATATCCCCACGCCCTTTCGGCGCTTGGCGGGCAACCGCACCTTCGTCGACGCCGACGGCTCCGACGTTGCCGGCGTGCTGCGCGACTTGGAACGGCGCTTCCCCGGCTTCGGCGAGATGGTCTTCGACGCCGATCGCAAGATTCTCGAAGACGTCAACGTCTACGTGAACAACCAGGAGATCTCAACCCTGCGCGGGTCCGACACGCCCGTCGCGGAAGGTGACGAGGTTTCGGTCATTCCCGCCATTGCCGGAGGGGCGGCGCTGACGCCGGAGCAGGTGGACCGCTACGCCCGCCATCTGATCATGGATCAGGTCGGCCCGGTGGGGCAGCGGAAATTGATGAACGGCAAAGTGTTGGTCGTGGGCGCGGGCGGCCTCGGCTCGCCAGTGCTCCTCTATCTGGCCGCGGCCGGGGTGGGGACGCTCGGCATCGTCGACTTCGACCAAGTGGATCTGAGCAACCTGCAGCGGCAGATCATTCACGGCACCAGTGACGTGGGGCGGCCCAAGGTTGAATCGGCAGCCGATCGCCTCGCGGACGTCAATCCCAACGTGACCGTGGTGAAGCACGAGGAGCCGCTCACCTCGGAGAACGCCTTCGCCATCATCTCCCAATACGACATCGTGGTGAACGGCGCCGACAACTTCGCCACGCGCTATCTCGTCAACGACGCTTGCTACTTGCTGGAAAAGCCCCTCGTCGACGGGAGCATCTTCCTCTTCGAGGGCCAAATCACAACCTTCCTTCCCGGCCAGGGCTGCTACCGCTGCCTCTACCCCAGTCCGCCGCCGCCCGGCATGGTGCCGTCCTGCGCGGAAGCCGGAGTCCTGGGCGCCTTGCCGGGCACAGTGGGCGGCGTTCAGGCGACGGAGGCCCTGAAGCTGCTGCTGGAGATCGGTGAGCCGCTCAAGAACCGGCTGTTGCTCTACGACGCGCTGGCGATGGAGTTCCGCATCGTCAAGATCCGTCACGACCCGCACTGCCCGCTCTGCGGCGACGCGCCCACCGTGACCGAGCTGATCGATTACGAAGAGTTCTGTGGCTCGCCCTTCCACGAAGGAGCCGTGGCGCAGCCGGTGTCGCAAGGCTGAGAGCATGTCCGTAGAAGTACGCGTTCCCTCGATCCTGCAAAAGTACACGGAGGGCCAGAAGATTCTGCTCTACGAAGGCGACACCGTCGCCATCCTGCTGGGGAACATCGACACCGACTTCCCTGGCTTCCGCGATCAGATCATGGAGGACGGCGCGCTGCGACGCTTCGTCAACATCTTCCTCAACGATGAGGACATCCGCTTCCTCGGGCAGATCGACACCCCTCTGCGGGACGGGGACGTCGTGTCCATCCTGCCCGCGCTGGCGGGAGGCTGACCGTCGTAGTGGCGCCACCTGCGACGCGCTACGAATCCGTCCTTGACCTGATCGGCAATACGCCGTTGCTGCTCTTGCGGCATTCGTCGCCGAAGGAGTCCGTGCGCATCTGGGCGAAGCTGGAAGGCCAGAACCCCACCGGCTCGGTCAAGGATCGCATCGCCCGCGCGATGATCGACGCGGCCCGCGCCGACGGGTCGCTGAAGCCGGGGCAAACCATCCTGGAGCCCACCAGCGGCAACACCGGCATCGCGCTGGGGATGGTGGCGCGACTCTACGGCCATCCCCTCAGGTGCGTGCTGCCGGAGAGTGTCAGCGTGGAGCGTCGGTCGCTCCTCCAGTTCTACGGCGCGGAGGTGATCCTCTCGCCCGGCGAGTTGGGGACCAACGGCTCCGTCAAGATGGCGAAAGAGCTGCAACGGGAAGAGCCGTCCCTGTTCATGCCCATGCAGTACGAAAATCCCCACAACCCCGCCGCCCATTTCGCTACCACCGGCCCGGAGATCCTGCGCGACTGTCCTGATGTCACGCACTTTGTGGCCGGGCTGGGGACGGGCGGCACCTTGACCGGCGTGGGCCACTTTTTCAAGGGTGCCAAAACGCACAAGGGCGCCAAAGCGGACGTGAAGATCGTGGCCGCCACGCCGCACCCTGGCGATCTCGTGCAGGGGCTGCGCAGCCTGGAAGAGGGCTACGTGCCGCCCGTGCTGGATGAATCGGTGCTGGACGCGCGCATCGTCGTTGACAGCCGCACGTCGTTTGCTCTCACCAAGCGGCTGCTGGAGCAAGAGGGTGTCTTCGCGGGCATCTCGGCCGGCGCGGCGTTGCGCACTGCCCAGCGCGTGGCCGAGCGCATCGACAGTGGCGACGTCGTCGTCCTCTTGGCCGACGGCGGCTGGAAGTACGTCTCCACCGGCCTGTGGGGACGTGACTATGAGGACATTGAGGGGGACGAGGAGATCGAAGGGCAGCTCTGGTGGTAGCGAGGCCGGGGGACACCGCGCCTCTCACCCCGGCGCCTTCGCCTTCGCCGCGCGCTTGCGATCGTTAGACCCCTTGCTTATCCTATGCGCCCACTGCTGCGGAGCCGCGAGCCAGACCACATCGGATTGACGGATAGGGGAGACGGGAAATGGCGGAATACGCGAACGCCGACATCCTCGTGAGCACAGACTGGGTCGCCGACCACCTGGACGACCCCAAAGTCCGGCTGATTGAAGTGGACGTGGATACCAGCGTCTACGACGAGGGGCACCCGCCCGGCGCCGTGGCCTGGAACTGGACGTCGCAGCTCCAGGACCAGATCCGCCGTGACGTGGCCGACAGCGCGACAGTCCAGAGGCTCCTTCGCGGCGCCGGCGCGAAAGCGGACAGCACGATCATCCTCTACGGGGACAACAACAACTGGTTTGCGGCCTACGCCCTCTGGATGCTGGAGATGTACGGCGTCACGAACACCAAGCTGATGAACGGGGGCCGCAAGAAGTGGCTGGATGAGGGCCGCCCCACCACCACCGATGCCTCCAGCTCCGCTGCCGGCAACATCACCGTTGGTGCGCGGGACGAGTCGATCCGCGCCCTGGCGCCGGACGTGCTCAGCCACGTCAACAGCGGCAACCCGCTGGTCGACGTCCGCTCGCCCGACGAATACAACGGCGTGATCATGGCGCCACCAGGCCTGGCGGAGACGGCGCAGCGCAAGGGGCATATTCCCGGCGCCGACAACATTCCCTGGGTCCAGGCGGTTGCGGAAGATGGCACCTTCAAGAGCGCTGATGAGCTGCGGGCAGTCTATGGCGGCAGGGGCATAGACGGCTCGAAACCGATCATCGCGTATTGCCGAATCGGCGAGCGCTCCTCGCACAGCTGACTCGCGCTCAAGCATCTCCTCGGCTACCAGGACGTCCGCAACTACGACGGCTCCTGGACTGAGTGGGGCAGGATGGCGGGGACGCCGATCGAGAACCCATCGGCCACGTAGGCGGCAGGGCAAGAGCGGCGCGGAGCGCCCCAAGGAGCGCGTGCAGAGAAGCGATCCGGTCTTTCGTCGATCGCTGGAAGGCGCCTTGCGGGCCGGTCAAGCCGGCGCTTTGCCGCTGCACTTCCGAGCCGCCGTGCTGCACCGCTATCTGCAAGCGCCCGGCGCCAAGATCCTGCGCAGCGATACCGTGGGCCGGCTGCTACGGCCCGGCCGTCCCATTCTGGACTTCGGCCTCGTGGAAGACGATCGCGTCATCCACCTGCGCTTCGACGATCTCGTGCAGCTCGTCGCGGAGGATGAGCGCGACCACTGGCTCGATCACCTCCTCATGCCGCCGCTGAGCCGGTCCTTGCTGGAGATGCAGCGCAACCCCTCGTCCTGCCACGACGATGGGCCCATCCGCGAATGGCGCCCGCCGCCGGAGGACGAGTAAGCGGCGGACGCTCCCCAGTGGCGTGCGATACCCTGCCCCTCGGTTGGGCGGGCGCGGTCCCTGATCGCCGCGCCGCATGGGGAGAGGGTCAGGGGCGATCGGATGGACGAGGCGCTGACGCTGCCGCAGTCGTTCATCGACGAGATGATCAAACACGCTCGGGAGGACAATCCCAGCGAATGTTGCGGCCTGATTGGCCGCTTTCCGGACGGTTCCCTCAAGCTCTATCGGGCGTCAAACGTCTATCGGACTGTGGACGCTTTGCTGTCCCGGGGCGGGGAGATGGATATCCGGTTCCGCGGTCGCGACAGTGAACCCGTTACCGGTGAGACGAGTCGCTACCGCTTCTCCATCCCCGGACATGAACTCATCCATCTGTACCGCGCCATTGAAGGCGAGGGCGGGGACATGCTGGTGATCTACCACTCGCACACCATGACGGAAGCCCGGCCATCGCCAACCGATCTGGGGATCGCCGCCCGGCTCTTGGGCTCAGACCCGTGGCCGTACTGGGTGCTGGTCTCTCTTGCGGAGGAACCACCGCCGGTCCGCGCCTGGCGCATCGAGAGCACCGGCATCGACGGCGCCGTCAAGCCCACCGAGATCGACCTGCGCCCGGGTCCCGAGCCGCCGGGCAGCGGTCGCGTTCGGCTTCGCCCTACCGTCGAGGAGGTTCCCCTCGTCGACTGACGAAGCCGTCAGGTTCGTTATGGATGCGCGCGCCCCCCTCTCCGTCGCCGGTCGCCTCTTCGCTTGGGGGACGCGAACGTTCGTGATGGGGATCATCAACTGCACCCCGGACTCCTTCGCCGCTGACGGCCTGGGCGACGATGTTGAGGCCGCCGTGCAACGCGGCCTCCAGATGGTCGAGGAGGGCGCCGACATCCTGGACGTGGGCGCCGAATCGACCCGGCCCGGCTTCAAGCCCGTGCTCGCGGAGGTGGAGCTGGCGCGCGTGGTGCCCGTGATCGAACGCCTGGCGACGAAACTGCAGCGGCAGCGGGCGGTGCCGCTCAGCGTGGACACCACGAAAGGGGTCGTAGCGCGCGCCGCTCTGGAGGCGGGCGCCACGATCGTCAATGACGTCAACGGCCTCCGTGCCGATGCGGAGATCGTCCGCGCCGTCGCGGAGGCGGGCGCGGTCGTCGTGGCCATGCACAACCAGCGCAACCGGCCGTACCTCGACGTCGTGGGCGACATCCGTGACGGCTTGCTGGCAGCGATGGCCACGGCCGAGGCCGCGGGCATCCCCCGCGAACGCCTGCTCGTTGATCCCGGCTTCGGCTTCGGCTGGCGGCCGGAGCAGAATCTGGAGATGTTGCGCCGCCTGGGGGAGCTGCGCAGCCTGGGCCGCCCGATCCTGATCGGCACCTCCCGGAAGAGCGCGATTGGCCATGTGCTCGACCTGCCGGTCCACGAGAGGCTGGAGGGAACCGCCGCGACGGTGGCGCTGTCCATCGCCAATGGGGCCGACATCGTTCGCGTCCACGACGTGCGCGCCATGGTGCGGGTCGCCCGCATGACCGATGCTGTCGTGCGCGGCTGGCCGCGGGCTGAGGAGGGGGCGCCGGGGGCCCCAGACGGCGCGACGTCGTAGGGCCGCGCCCGTGAAATTGCAGGCGCGCCGGAGTCGGTGCTAGGTGGGACCAATGGCGGAAGCGGTGATCGCACTGGGCTCCAACATGGGCGACCGGCGCGCGAGCCTGCGGCGCGGCGTCGCGCTGCTGGCGCCGGAGTTGCACGTGCTCGCCGTCTCGCCGCTGTACGAATCGGACCCCGTGGGCGTGACCGACCAGCCGCCCTTCCTGAACGCTGTCCTGCGCGGTGAGACGGCGCTCGCTCCCATCGACCTTTTGGAGAAGCTCAAGCGGGTTGAGCGCGACCTGGGGCGGCGGCCGGGACCGCGCTGGGGCCCGCGCCCCCTTGACCTTGACATCCTCCTCTACGACGCCCTGCGCCTGGAGAGCGAGCAGCTGACGATCCCCCACCCGCGCCTGCGCGAGCGCGCCTTCGTCTTGCAGCCGCTGGCGGACCTGGACGGAGAGCGTGTGCTGCCGGGCGGGCGTGAAACCGTGCGGGCGGCGCTAGCCAAGGTTGACACGGGCGGCCTGCGCCGCCTCGCCGGACCTGAGTGGCTCAGCCAGGGACCGGTGCCGTCTCAGGAAGGCCCTACTCCTGGTCCAGGGGTTCGGCCTCGAACTCCAGGCCGGTGAGATCGTCTTCCATGGAGAGGAGGGTCCAGCCCACCCAGAAGCCGAGCACGGACGTGACCGCCACAATGACCCCCACGGGCAGCGCCAGTGCCGCGTAGCTGCGACGCAGCGCCCCCGCGAGGAACAGCAGTGCCTGCATGACCATGAGGGCCATCAGCAGCGCGCCGGTGAGCCGTGTGCGATCCACCACGGGAGGATACGAGGCGTCCGATCGAACGTCCACTGCGACAACGAACCGCCACGCTGACCGTCTCAGGCCACCACGTCGATATACTCAATCTCGCCATGGCTGCGCAGTCTAATCGGGCCGTTGACCGCACGGAGGCGGGACAGGAAGCGCCGGTCGGCGCCGGCGAGGCCGAGCGCGCGGTCGAACGTGGCGACGGCGAGCCGCTGGAGGACCGTGATCCGCTGGCGCGCCGCCAGCTGCTGCTGCACCGGCGCGTGGTCGCCATTACGCCGGAGCGGATCGAGGTGCGCCCGCCCCGATCCACCTTCGTGCTGCCGATCATCGGCATCGCGCTGACGTCGCTGCTGCTGGCCGCCCTGATTCTGTGGACGGACTCGCTGCCGTTCTGGCTGCTGCCGCTCATTCTGCTGATCGCGGTGGTCGTCTTGCCGCTGTCTGGGATGACGCTGGTCTATGCGGCCGTGGGGGCGGCCGTGGTAGCGGATAAGGCCGGGCGCAACGTCTCCGTCAAACAGCGGTTCCTGGGGCTGGGAGTCGGCACCACGGAGATGGTGCCGTTCTGGAAGATCCGCGAATTCCTGGTGGAGGAGGTTGGTCGCGCCCGGCTCCACCCGGACGGCGACGAGCCCGCCCACGAGATCGCGCAGTGGGATCTGGTCTTGGTGAAAAAGAGCGGCAAGCGAATCCGCGTGGGCGGCTATGCAGTCGCCCGCAACCGCGAAGAGGAGGGCCTAGACGCGGTGATGGAAGTCGCGGAGGCGTTCACCGCCCTGTCCGGCGCGCCGTTGCGCGGCCCGATTTGGTAACGCGGACGCTCCCGATTGGAAGCGCGCTCTTCCACCGCGACGTCAGGTGGCGCCTCTAGGATCCGGCCTCGGTGGCGACGACGACCCGGTAGCCGTTGGGGTCCTGCAACTCGAACTCGCGCATCCGGTACGGCTGCGTCGTCGGCTCTATCGCCACCTTCCCTGGCGTCGCGGGCGCCGCCTATCGGCTCAATATGGGGCGTGCTACACTCGCCGCGAATGCGGCCCGGGAGTCCGGCGTGCCAACGGCGACGCCGGCAGTGCGGGAGGCAACCGTGGGCGATCAGCTGCGGGAAGCCTGCGGTATCTTCGGTATCTACGCCCCCGATCTCGACGTAGCACGTTTAACCTTTTACGGCCTCTACGCGCTCCAGCACCGCGGCCAGGAGAGCGCCGGCATCTGCACCAGCGACGGCAGCCGGCTGCGGCTGTGGACGGGCATGGGGCTCGTCTCGCAGGTGTTCGACGAGGACACCCTGGCGCCCCTCCAGGGCACGGCGGCCATTGGCCACACGCGCTATTCCACCACCGGCTCCAGCCGCATCGAAAACGCCCAACCCCTGCTCTTGCAAGGCCCGGAAGGCAAGCTGGCGCTGGGGCACAACGGCAACGTCGTCAACGCGGCGCAGGTCCGGGAGGACATGGAGCGCCGGGGCCACCGCTTCAAGACCTCCACGGATTCCGAGATCATCGGCGAGTACCTGCTCAGCGTCGACGGCTCCTGGGCCGAGCGGTTCGCCAAGGTCATGACCGTGTTCCAGGGCGCCTATTCGTTGGTGGTGCTGACTCCCACCAGTCTGATGGCGGCCCGCGACCCGTTGGGCGTTCGCCCTTTGTGTCTGGGCGCGCTGGATGGGGGCTACGTGGTGGCGTCGGAGACGTGCGCCCTCGACCACATCGGCGCGCGCTTCGCGCGGTCCGTGCAGCCGGGCGAATTGGTCACCATCGACGCGAACGGGGTGAGGTCGGAGCAGGTCGCGGTGGCGCCGGACCGCGCCGGATGCGTCTTCGAGCATATCTACTTCGCCCGCCCGGACTCAAAGCTGGACGGCAAGCTCGTCTACTCCAGCCGCCTGGCGATGGGCGCTCAACTGGCCGCCGAGGCCCCCGCCGACGCTGATCTCGTGATCGGCGTGCCGGACTCGGCCACCGCCGCCGCCGTGGGCTACGCCGGTGCCGCTGGGATTCCCTACGCCGAGGGGCTGATCAAGAACCGCTACGTGGGCCGCACCTTCATTCAGCCCGACCAGCGTCTGCGCGAACTGGGCGTCAGCCTCAAGTTCAACCCGCTCTCAGAGGTCATTGCGGGAAAGCGCTTGGTGGTGGTGGACGATTCCATTGTGCGCGGCACCACCACGCCCCGCATCATCCAGATCCTCCGTTCCGCCGGCGCCACTGAGGTGCACATGCGGATCTGCGCGCCGCCCATCCGCCACGCCTGCTTCTTCGGCGTGGATATGGCCACGCGCGGTGAACTCATTGCCTCCGGCCGCAGCGTCGAGGCGGTAGGCGAGCACATTGGCGCCGACAGCCTCCGCTACCTCAGCGTCGCTGGGCTGATCGAGTCGATCGGCCTGGGAGAGGACCGACACTGCCTCGCTTGCTTCACGGGCGACTATCCGGTGCCCGTGCAGCTGGACATGGACAAGCTGGCGCTCGAGGGCGACGAAGAAGCGATCGACGGCGACTCCCCGCACTTGGTTGCCAACGCCTCTGTCTACAGCGCACCGGACGCGGACGAGGAGTTGCGTGGCCGCTGACGCCCGCAGCCCGGCCACGCCGCCGCCCGCCCCTCGCTATGCCGCCGCCGGCGTCGACCTCGACGCGAACGAGCGTGTAATCCCCCGCCTCCAGGCGCTGGCGGCTGAGGCGACACGCCCCGAGGTGCTCAGCGCCGTTGGCCCGTTCAGCGGCCTCTTCGATCTGAGCGCCTGCCCCGACCCGGTGCTCGTCGCCTCCACCGACGGTGTTGGCACGAAAGTGCTGATCGCGCGCATGCTCGGTCGCTACGACACCGTGGGCGAGGACCTGGTCAATCACTGCATCAATGACGTGCTCACCGCCGGCGCGCGGCCGCTCTTCTTTCTCGACTACCTGGCGAACAACGAGCTCAGCGACGATCAGAAGGTGGCGATCGTGCGCGGTGTCGCCCGCGCCTGCCGCCAGGCGGACGTGGCGCTGCTGGGCGGCGAGACCGCTGACATGGCCGGCCTCTACCGGCCCGGCGACTTCGACCTCGCCGGCACCGTCGTAGGGGTGGTGACGAAAGGGCGCCAGATCGACGGCGCGGCGATCGCGCCGGGCGACGCCCTGGTGGCGCTGCCGAGCAACGGCCTCCACACCAACGGCTACTCGCTGGCGCGGTCGGTCTTCGGCCTCCACGAGGACGCGCAGCCGGGGGCGGTTACGTGGCTCCTCGCGGACGAGCCCGTCTTGGGGGAGCCGCTGGGCGCGGCGCTGCTACGGCCCCATCGCGCCTACTGGCCGCAGCTGGAGCGGGCGCTGCCGCTGTGCAAGGGGATCGCGCATATCACCGGCGGCGGCATCCCCGGCAACCTGGCGCGGGTGCTCCCGCCGGGCGTCGCGGCGCTGGTGCGACGGGGGAGCTGGCGGGAGCCGCCGATCTTCGCACTGATCCAGCGTCGCGGCGAGATTGGCGAAGAGGAGATGTTTCACGTTTTCAACATGGGCGTCGGGCTGATCGTGGTGGTCGCGGCCGCCGACGTGGACGCCACGCTCGGGCTGTTGCCTGAAGGGTCGGTCATTGGCGAGATTCGGCCCCACGCGGGGGAGCCGGAAGTCCAGATCGAAGGAGAACGGCCCTGAGGCGCCGCCACCACCATGGGCAGTGATTTTCCTTGACACTCAGGAAGGCCGGGCGTAAATTGCCGATTGCACGATTATTCACGAACGCGAAGAGCGGGTCTCCTGGGAGCCTGCCCGCATAACGCAGAGGGCGACGGGGGCCGGGCTTGAGCCCGGCCGGGCGTGGAGCGGCTACGGTGGATCCCCTGCTCCAGATCCCCTTCGATTCCGAGATCATGGAGCTGCCGTTAGTAGTCCTGACGGTGCTGTTCAGCCTGGGCGCCATGGTGGTCCTGGGCTGGTGGTGGGAGAGGTAGCCGGGAGGCGCAATGGCCCGCGTAGAGCGCCCGCCGCGCCGCGGCATCAACGACCAGCTCTACGGTCTGATCTTCCGTAACTACGTCTGGCAGTCCATCTTCCGTTCCGGCTATCCCAATACCCCTCGCAATCAGATGCTCGTGGTGGCCACCAGCGTCTTCCTGCACCTCCACCCCACTCGCATCCACCGCACCCACGTCAAGATCACGCACACCTACTGCCTGGGTGGCCTGTCGTTCTTCATGTTCCTGGGCCTCACCGTCACAGGCGTCCTGCTGATGTTCTACTACGTGCCGTCCGTGGAACGGGCCTACGCGGACATCCAGGCGCTGGAGACGAACGTGCGCTTCGGCCTGCTGCTGCGCAACCTCCACCGCTGGATGGCGCACGCAATGATCATCCTGGTCTTGCTGCACATGATGCGGGTCTTCTACACGGGCGCGTACAAGCCCCCCCGCGAGTTCAACTGGATGGTGGGCGTGATCCTCTTCGTCGTCACGCTGCTCCTCTCCTTCACCGGCTACCTGCTGCCCTGGGACCAACTGGCGTTCTGGGCCATCACCGTGGGCACCACCATGATCGGCTCGGCGCCCGTCCTGGGTGATGAAAGCAAGTTCCTGCTGCTGGGCGACTTTGAGGTGGGTCCCAACGCGCTGATCCGCTTCTACACGCTGCACGTCATTGGGCTGCCGCTCATCTTTGCGATCTTCGTATCGGTTCATTTCTGGCGCATCCGTCGAGACGGGGGCATGGCGCGTCCGCTCTAGGGGCGGCGGCGCTGGTGTAGCACGGAAAGCGTGTACCGGATCGGGCCGCGAAAGTAGGGGGCATGGCGACGCGCGTTGCGACAGCCGTGCGGGCGCGCCCACGGCGCGCCCGGGAAGAAGAGGTCCTGGTTTGGCCGGACCTCGTCTTCGTCGAGTTCATCGCCGCCGTCCTCTTCACCATCAGTCTGTTGGTCCTCTCCTCGTTCCTGAATGCGCCCCTGCTCGACCGCGCCGACCCGGACACCACGCCCAATCCGTCCAAGGCGCCCTGGTACTTCCTCAACCTGCAGGAGCTGTTGCTGCACATGGAGCCGGCTTGGGCGGGGGTGATCGTGCCGACCATCGCGCTGATCCTCCTGGCGGCCATCCCCTACTGGGATCGCTCCACGGAGAACCAAGGCCTCTGGTTCGGCAGCAAGTACTCGGTGCGGCTGACGGTCTGGGGCTTCTGCGCCGCGGGGCTGATCACCATCTGGCTCATCCTCTACGACGCCTCCAAGCACGTGGAGTGGACGGAGGCGTTCATCCGCGGCAGCGGCCTCAACAGAGACTTCGTCTGGCCGGCCGCGCTGGACTGGGCGCGCAACCTCCGCGGCCTGGACGTGGGCATCAATTGGGACGCCCTCAGCTTCAACGTCGGCGATTTTAAGCTGTTCCAGGACTGGCGTGCGATCCCCATTGGCATCCCGGGCACCAGGGAGAGTCCCTGGCTCTTGAACCTGAACTTCCCCAGCTTCCTCTCCCAGCAGATCGTGCCGGTAGCGACGATGGTGGGCGGGCCCTTGGCCCTGGTCTGGTTCACGAAGAAGAAGCTGGGCTGGATCAAGACACGGCGCGACATCGCCATCTTGATCTTCACCGGCTTCATCTCGGTCTACATCGTGCTCATAACCGTCGGCGTGGCCTTCCGCGGCCAAGGGCAGGAGTTGCGGCCGCCATGGGATATCGTAGTGGTCCAGGAGTAGGCCGGACCGGGGCCGGCCTCTGGCCCAGACGCGCTCCGTCAGCGAAGTGAGAGCGAGCTGCCAGGCATCATGAGTCCAGACGAGCGAGAGCCGCCCGCCCAAGAGCCAGAGGCAGGCGGCGGCGGGGAAGCTCCCCAGGTCCCGGCAACTACCGGTCCGGCGGAAGCCGCGCCCCCCGCCGGCACCGGCGAGGGTGGCCCTCAGCAGCTCGTCCCCGTCCCGCCTACGCCCTCGGGGGCGGCGCGGCCGCAGCGCGCTCCGTTCTTGCCGGGCGCTGAGCGCGCGGCGATCACGGAGGAGCCGGGACGCGAGCGGGCCATCGTCACGCGGGCGCAGCGCCGCCGCCAGCGGCGCATGGAGCTGACCCGGCGGCAGCTGCTCCAAACGTCCTTCTGGGGGGTGTTCTTCCTTGGCCTCACCGGCTCGGTCTCGGCCTTCTTGGCCTTCTTCTGGCCGCGAGGCCTCACGGGATTCGGCGGCAAGATCGCCGTGGCCGCCGACCTGGTGCCCGAGCCCGGTGACGATCCCGCCCGCATCACCGTGGGCAAGTTCTGGCTCTCCAATCTGCGCCCGGACGAAGGCACCCACGCCGGCTTCGGCGAAGAGGGTGGCGGCGGCCTGCTCGCTCTGTGGTGGAAGTGCCCGCATCTGGGCTGTACCGTGCCC
Organism: Dehalococcoidia bacterium; assembly: GCA_963662615.2. Classification (GTDB taxonomy): domain Bacteria; phylum Chloroflexota; class Dehalococcoidia; order Bin125; family Bin125. The sequence goes on along the minus strand of CAXXSR010000002.1, from coordinate 369,837 downwards.
TGGCGCTCCGACTTCGCCTTCGACGCCATTTCCGGGTGGTTCCGCTGTCCCTGCCACGGCTCCACCTACACCAAGGCGGGCGTTCGCGTCTTTGGCCCCGCCCCCCGGCCCATGGACACCATGGACGTCACGGTCAACGAGGACGGCAGCCTCAGCGTCAACACGGGCGTCATCACCAAAGGCGGCGCCGATAATCCCACACGGGCGAAGCCCTACCCCATCTAACCCGGCGCCGGGGCGGCGCCAGAGGAATTGAAGGAAGAGCCGGAGCGGATGAGCCGCCAGAACACCCGCAAGCAGATCCTCGCCATGGTGGCGCTGATGTTTCTCGGTGTCATTGGCTTGGGCGCATACGTCTGGTTCGACGAGGGCCGGCGGCCGGAGGCGGAAGAGGAGCAGGCGGTGGACGCGGCTGAGCGCGGAGCGCGGATCTTCGCGCGAAATTGCCGGGTCTGCCACGGCAACAACGGCCTGGGGCGGGACGGCAACGCCACCGTGATCGGCCCCGCCCTCAACCAACCGGCCAACACGCTGGCTTGGCGCCTGGCGAACGACAACTCTCTGGAAGCCGCCGATCGAGATGCCGCCCGGAGCAAATTGGACGAGCGGCAGCTTCGCTTCTCCAGCACCATCGCCTGCGGCCGCAACGGCACGCCCATGCCGCCTTGGTTGGTGGAACAGGGCGGGTCGCTGAATTTCTCCCATATTGAATCGCTGGTTGCGCTCATTACCACCAATGCTGGCGATGCCTGGGCGGAGGCGCTGGAACTCGCCCATGAGGAGGACGAGGTTGCTTTGGCCGGTCTGGAGGACGCGCTGAACGCCGCGGAAGCCGGCGCGACCGACCTCGGCGTGGCGGCGGCCCGAGAGGCCCAGGTCGAGGCGGCTAACGGGGACGTGCTCGTCGCGCTGCAGAACGCCCTGACGTTGCTGCGCCGCGTTGAGATCGTCGCGGCGGTGGACGAACAATTTGGACAGGAGCTGGCCGCGGCCGAGGAATCCGGGGATGAGGCCGCCCTTGAGGCTGTGGCGGCGGTGATGACCGCGGCGGAGGCTGAAGCGCTCGGTGCCGCCGTGGACGACGCCCTGGCCCAAGTCGGCGGTGACCCGCTCGCCGCTCTGTGGGTGGTCCGCAGCGCGGTGGCCTCGAATGCCCTGACCGACGCGGACCAGCAACTTCAGGCGGCGCAAGCGCGCGTTGCTGACGGCCTTCCCGTCGCCACGCCCGCCGTGTCAGTGACGCAGAGCACCTGTGGCCAGCGCAGCACCGCGACCGCCACCCCGGCGGCCGCCGCCCCGGAAGTCGACACCAGCGGCTTCAGCGCGGATCTCGGCCGGGGCGAGGAGCTTTTCTTCTCCAACGGCTGCAACGTCTGCCACGGCGATCTCGGCGAGGGCGGCATCGGCCCCATGATCGCCGGGACGCAACTGGCCTTCTCGCAGGAGTTGCAGCAATACCGCAGCCCGCGCGAAGCCATGCCCGCATTCCCCGCGGATCGCATTGAGGATGAGGACGTCTTCAACATCTGGAGCTGGCTCAAGTCGCTGGGGCCGGACCAGTAACGGCCCCATGACCCGCCGCATCCGCCACACCTGGCCCGTTCTGCTGACGGTCTCACTCGTCGGCCTGGCTTGGTTGGTCGCCGCCTGCAGCGAGGACGATTTCGCCGGGGCTCCCGCGGATCGGGGGCAGCGCGCCGCCGAGGCGTTCGGCGGACAGGAGCGGGACGCCGTGGGCGAGCCGGCCGCGCCTGCGCCCGCGCCTGCGCCGGCGCCAACCCAGACGACGGTGAACGTGGGGCTGCGCGACTTCGTGATTGAACTCCAAGTTGCCTCGGTCCCCGCCGGGGAGGTCACCTTTGTCGTTGAGAACCGGGGCTCGTCGGCGCACAGCTTCGACGTGCTGCGCACGGATCTTGCGGCGGAGGCGCTGCCGCTGGCGGAGGGCGAAACGCAGGCGGACGTGAACGGCGAAGGCGTCATATTGCAGGGCGAGATCCCGACGTTTGCGCCGGACGAGACGCGACGGATCACGCTCGCCTTGGCTCCCGGCCGGTACCTCCTGATCTGCAATGAGCCCGGGCACTACATCCTGGGGATGGTCGTTGAGTTCACCGTGACCTAGTGCGACGGGGACGCGCGCCGCGTCCGCGATCGCAGCGGTTTCGCCGGCCGGAAGTGGGCCAGTCTGATTGCAGCCGCAGAATCCTGTCACCCAAGACCAATGTGAGCGGGACAGAGGTAGCCAATTGCATATGCCTCCAGGAGAGCGCGTCGACGTCGGCTCGTAACGACCAGGCAACGAAATTGATAGCCATCCCTGAGTTTGGAACCGTCCTTCTTGAGATATTGGTTGGTGAATGAGGACCGCCCGTGCAGATGGTTGTGCAATCGCTGGTGTATGCCGTTCTTGGCCCGCGGCGTTCTCCCAACGTGAAGGACATTCCCTCGGGGGCTGTGGATCACGTAGACGCCTTTAGCACGCGGCGCGTCAAGTTTCTCCCCAGGGCGTGGGAACGTCTGGAGGGGCGACTGCAACAACTTTTGGAAGAGCGCCCCGACGGCTTGTTGCTCCTCACCGCTGTTTGTGTTCTCGGCCATGCTCGCAATATGAAGGCGCGGGCCGAGGAGCGCTAGACGTAGCCCGACCTGCCCCGATCAAATCGGCCCACTACCTGCCGGCGTCCTTTGACCGTGCGCGCGGCCCTGCGATAAACTGTCCTTCGCTCCGCCAATTCCAGGAGAGGAAACGGCTGATGCCCCCGGCTCAGACGGGCAAGCGGTACATCTGCCCCAAATGTAGTTCCGAGTTCATCGTCACCCGCGGCGGCGCCGCGGAGTTGCGCTGCGGTGACAGTCCCCTGCAGGAAAAGAAGTAGCGGAGGGGCCGCGTGGCGGTGCAACTGGGCAAGCGCTACAAGGACGAAAAAAGCGGTGTGGAGGTTCTCTGCATTAAGCCGGGGGACTGCGATCTGAAGGCGGACGAACGCAACCTGGAATTGATGCAGCCCAAGGTGTTACCATCCGCGGATTAACCCAGCGCTGTTCGCGCTCCCCCGAGGGCGTCAACACCGTTACACCTGGGGCCGTCGGCGAGACCGGCGGCCTTTTCCTTGCCGTCGGCATGCTTGCCGCTGCGTGAGGAGGGATTCCATGACGGAACTGCGCGATCAGTTGCGCCGGGACCTGCACGAGGCAATGCGAGCCAAAGAGCCCGTGCGGCGGGGGACCATCCGCTTGGTGGAGGCGGCGATCAAGAACGCTGAGATCGAGCGGCGGCGCCCGCTGGAAGACGCTGAGGTGATTGCGGTCATCCGCAAGCAGCTGAAACAGCGGCAGGAGTCGGTGGAACTCTTCCAGCAGGGGGGCCGCCAGGACCTGGTGGACAAGGAGCGCGCGGAGATCGCGGTCTTGGAAGAGTACCTCCCCGCGCTGATGAGCCGCGACGAGATCGTCGCTGCCGTGCAGCGGGCCATCGCCGCAGCCGGAGCGAGCGGGCCCCAAGATAAGGGCAAGGTCATGGGCCCGCTTATGGGGGAGTTGCGCGGCAAGGCCGACGGGCGCCTGGTCAACGAGGTTGTGACGGAACTGCTCGGCGGCTAGCCCGCGGGCGGCCCCTATGATGACAGCGGATGGCGACCGCGGCGCCGCGGTCGCATCTGATCGGATGGGCTGGTGGCTGCCGCGCGATTCTACTCGCCCGTTCGCGTCGAAATCTTTGCCGTCGCCCTGGCGGCCGCCCTCACGATCGCGCTGCTGCCCATTCAGCCGGAGCGCGGCTTTCCCGCGCGGGGTCAGTCGGCCGCGGAGCCGGTCGCGGCCACCGCCGATCTCTCCTTCGAGAGCGAGATCCTGACGCAACGGGCGCAGGACGCAGCCGCCGCCGGCGTCGTCGCCAGCGTCACCTTCGACACGGGCATCGGCAACGACCAGAACGCCGCCCTGACCGACTTCCTCAGCGAGGTCGACCGGATTCGCGATGACCCCGAGCTGACGCCGGAGGAACGCGCACGAGAGCTGGGCCTCGTCCCCGGCGCCCAGTTGAGCCCGCGTGCGCAAGTTCTCATTCTGGGCCTCAATGATCTCCAGTGGCAGGGGGCGAGGGGGGTGAGGGCGCGTGCGATCACGCTCCTCCGCGAGATCATGGGTGGCAGCATCACGGACGGCGAAGTCGCGGCGACCCGCGCTGGCCTCTCCGCCCGAGTCGGCCCGGGCTTCTCCCCAGATCAGACAGAGATCGTCGATGCCCTCGTTGCACCACGGATCGTCGCAAACGTCCGCGAAGATGTGGCTGCCACGGAGGCGGCTCGGACTGCCGTGCGGGAGAGCGTGGCGCCGGTGATCCAGGAGTTTGAAAAAGGCGACCTCATCGTTCCCACCGGCGAGCCGGTGGATGACCTGGCGGAGGAGGTCTTGCTGCGCCTCCCCTTGCCCCAGAAGGGCGGCGGCATCCCCATCGACGATCTCGTCGCGGTGCTGATCCTCGCCCTGGCCGGATCGCTGACGCTGGGCGCGTACTTCGTCTTGGCGGCCCCACAATCCGCCGCCAGCGACCGCCGGCTGCTCCTCGTCGCCGTCCTCGTGGTCGGGATGGTGGCGGCCTCGCGTTGGTTTCTCCCCGTGGTCCTCCCGGATGAGCGCGACAAGGCGCTGGACTTGGTGTTGCCGCTGGCCGTCGCCCCGGTGCTCGTGGCCGCCCTGCTGGAACGGACACTGGCGCTGTTAGTCGCCATGGTGATCGCCGTCCTGGCCGGGGCGGCGGCCTTGATCCACCCGGACTACGCCGTTGGCGAGGCGCCCGAAGCCGCCCAGGCGTTGCGGCCCCTCGCGGTCTTCCTGTTCTCCGGCGTCGCCGGCGTGTTCGCCATGCAGCGAGCCGAGCGGCTGACGCAGTACGGCGTCACAGGCGGCGCCGTGGGGGCGTCCCTCTTCTTGGTGGGCTTGGCCTTCTGGCTGTTGAATCCCTCCCGGGCCTCAGCGGATCTCGGCTGGCTGGCGCTGGTGGCCGCGATCGTGTTCGTCAGTACGGGTGTGCTCACCATCGGCGCGTCCTGGTTCCTCGGCCTCGCCTTCGGCGTCACCACGCGGCTGCAGCTGCTGGAACTGGCGCAGCTCACACAGCCACTGCTGCGACGTCTGCAGGAGGAGACGCCGGGGACCTTTCACCACTCGCTGCTCGTCGCCACCATGGCGCAGCGAGCGGCGGCGGAGATCGGCGCGGACGCCCTCCTCGTCCGCGTGGGCGCCTACTACCACGACATCGGCAAGCTCTCGAAGCCACACATGTACATCGAAAACCAGGCCGACGGCGAAAACCCCCACGATGATCTCGATCCGCTGGAGAGTGCCCGCGTCATTCAGGATCACGTCCGCTGGGGCATGGAGTTGGGCCGACAGCAACGGTTGGCCCCGCCCGTGCGAGCGTTTATCCCGGAGCATCACGGGACCCGGCTCGTCACCTACTTCTACCGCAAGGCCGCCCGCATCGATCCCGACGTGGATCCGGCGCTCTTCACCTACGCGGGCCCTCGCCCCCAGAGCCGCGAGACGGCCATCGTCATGATGGCCGACTCCTGCGAGGCCGTCGTCCGCTCCAGCAGGCAGCGCGACATGGACACCATTGACCGCCTCATTGACGCCGTTATCAACGAGCGCGTCAACGAGCAGCAGTTCGACGACTGTGATTTGACGCTGCGCGAGATCCGCACCATCGCCGAATCGTTCAAAGTCACCCTCCGCGGCGTGTATCACCCGCGGATTGAATATCCCGCGCCCACGGCCGCCGAGCAGGAGCGTCTCGCCGCCGCCGCGCCTCCCCAGGGCGTGGGGGCGGCCCCCGAGCCGGTGGGTGATGCCCCGGTCGACGGGAGCTCGCCGCCGGCCCTCTCCCAATCCCGCGAATAGCCGTCGGCGTCGGACCTGGAGCGGAGGCGCGGCCCAGCGCGGAACGGCCTCGTTCTCGTTCCCTCCCTTCCGCCGTGGCGGACGCAGTGCTTGCGGAGCGCCGCTGCTAGCATGCGCCTGAGGAGCATCGGTGCGCTTCGCCGTTCTCGTCTTCCCCGGTACCTGGAGCGACCGCGACTGCCAGTACGTTCTGCGCGATCGTCTGGGCCACCAAGCCGATCTCGTCTGGCACCGCCAGACCGACTTGGACGGCTACGACGCCGTGGTCGTGCCCGGCGGCTTCTCCTACGGCGACTACCTGCGCTGCGGCGCAATCGCCCGCTTCGCGCCCGTGATGGCCGCCGTGCGGCGGCACGCGCAAGCGGGTCGCCCCGTCATTGGCTCCTGCAACGGCCTCCAGATCCTCTGCGAGGCCGGTCTGCTGCCGGGCGCCCTGCTGCGGAACGACAGCTTGCAGTTCCGCTGCCAGCCGCAGCACGTCCGCGTCGAGCGCCAGGACACGGGTTTCACGAGCGCCTGCCGGGAGCAGCAGGCGCTGCTGCTGCCGATCTCCCACGGCCAGGGCAACTACTCCGCCGACGACGAGACGCTGGCCCTGCTGGAAAAAGAGGGACGCGTCCTCTTCCGCTACTGCGATGCGGCCGGTCGGGTCACTCCCGAGAGCAACCCCAACGGCTCCCGCAACAACATTGCCGGCGTTATGAACGCCGCCGGCACGGTCATGGGCATGATGCCGCACCCCGAGCGCGCCAGCGAAGCGCTGCTGGGCGGGGAGGACGGCCTGCTGATCTGGCGCTCCATGATTGACCGATGGGGCTGACGATGACAGACGACGCTCCCAGCCCCGTGAGCGAGGCCGTGCTGCAGCAACTCGCTCTCAGCCACGACGAGTATCGCCGCGCCCGCGAGCAGCTGGGCCGCGACCCCACGCCGGTGGAACTGGGGATGATTGGCGCGCTCTGGAGCGAGCACTGCGGCTACAAGCACTCCAAACCGCTCTTCCGTGCCTTTCCGACGGAGGGCCCGCGAGTTCTGACGGCGCTGGGCGCGGAAAACGCGGGGGCGGTGGACATTGGCGACGGCTGGGTGGTGGTCATGAAGATCGAGTCGCACAACCATCCCAGCGCCATTGAGCCCTACCAGGGCGCGGCCACCGGCGTGGGCGGGATCGTGCGCGACATCTTCGCGATGGGCGCCCGCCCCATTGCGATTCTGGATTCGCTCCGCTTCGGGCCGCTCACGGACGCGCACAATCGGCAGCTCTTCAGCGGGGTCGTGGCCGGCGTGGGCGGCTACGGCAACTGCCTCGGCATCCCCAACGTGGGCGGCGAGACGATCTTCGGGCCGGGCTACGGCGGCAATCCGCTCGTCAACGCCATGTGCGTGGGTATCGCCCGCCGGGAGGAGTTGGTCTCCGCCACGGCGCAAGGCGCCGGCAACGTCTTGCTGCTCGTGGGCGCCGACACCGGCCGCGACGGGCTCCACGGCGCGACCTTCGCCAGCGTGGAACTGGACGAGCGCAGCCGGGAGCGCCGGCCCGCCGTCCAGGTGGGCAACCCCTTCATGGAGAAGCTCCTCCTGGAGGCCTGCCTGGAACTTGTCAGGGAGCACCCTGACTGGTTCGTGGGCTTGCAGGACTTGGGCGCCGCCGGGCTCACCAGCAGCAGTGTAGAGTGCGCCGATCGCGGCGGCGTCGGTGTCGCCATCGATGTCGCTCGTGTACCCCGGCGCGAATCCGGGATGACGCCCTATGACGTCATGCTGTCGGAGTCGCAAGAGCGCATGCTCGTCATCGTCAAACGCGACCACGTGGCGGACGTGCGGCGCCTGTTCGCAAGATGGGAGCTGGAGACGGCGGAGGTGGGCGAGGTGACGGACGACGGCGTCGCCCGCGTCCGCGATGGCGATCACGAAGTCGCCGCCGTCAGCGTCAGCCTGCTGATGGATCCGCCGCTCTACGAGCCGGAAGGCTGGCCCGACCCCAAGACCATCGCGCTCGCCTCTTTCGACCCAGCCACCCTGCCTGACGTCGCCGACTCCAGCGCCGCTCTGCTGACCCTGCTCGCCTCGCCCAATATCGCGGACAAGCGCTGGGTGACCCGTCAGTACGATCATCAGGTGCTGACCAACACCGTCATCGTCCCCGGCAGCGACGCGGGGGTGCTGCGGATCAAAGGCAGCCGCCGCGCCCTGGCGCTCTGTACGGACGGCAGCGGCCGCGCCGTGATGCTGGACCCGCGGGCAGGGGCGGCGCGGTCGGTGGCCGAGGCGGCGCGCAACGTCGCCTGCACGGGCGCCGTGCCCACCGCCGTCACCGACTGCCTCAACTTCGGTAACCCCGAGCGGCCGGAGGTCTACTACCAACTCTCGCAGGCGGTCCTGGGGATCGCCGAGGCCTGCCGGGCCCTGGGCACGCCCGTCGTCTCCGGCAACGTGTCGCTGTACAACGAGTCGAGCGGGACGGCGGTCACGCCGACACCCGTGATCGGCATGCTGGGCGTGATTGAGGACGTCAACCAGATCGTGCCCATGGGTTTTCAGGAGGACGGAGATGCGATCGTGCTGCTGGGCGGCAGCGCCGACCAGCCTGCGGCGACCCTGGGTGGCAGCGAATATCTTGCCGTCCTCCATGGGACGGAGGCCGGCCCTGTCGCGGTGGATCTGGAGGCGGAGGCGGCGCTGGTTCAGTTCCTGGTTGGGACGGCGACCCTGGGGCTGCTGCGCTCCGCGCACGACTGCTCGGACGGCGGCCTGGCCGTGGCCCTGGCGGAAAGCGCGATCGCCGGAGACGTCGGCGCGGAATGCGCGGAGGTGCTCCTGGGCGATCGGCGGGACGCCGCCCTCTACGGCGAGGCCGGCGCCCGTGCCGTGGTGACCGTGCTGCCGGAGTCGCTTGCCGACCTGGAAGCGCTGGCCGCCCGCCACGGCGTGCCCTCGACGTCCTTGGGCACAGTGGGCGGACCGCGACTGCGCCTTGGCCACGGCGGCGTCGACGTCCCCCTCGCCGCTGCGGCGGAAGCGTATCGCAACGGGCTGGAGCGGGCCTTGGGCGTCTGACCACCTTCTCCCAGGCCGGCCGCCCGCGCAGATAACACAATCGTCTATACAGAACATATGTGTTATGGTCCGGCCGAGTCGGTGGCGGACGGGGGAGTGGGCGGCCCTTCGCGCGGCATTCGGGGCGGCGGCCCGTGACAGAAGCGACCTCATCGCGTGACGCCGGCCGTTATCGTGTTGGTTGGCTGTGAACTGTGGGGACGGCCGCCAGCATAAACGCAGTAGTCCACCGTCCCCTGCTTGGCGCAACGGGGCGGATGCGGCATAACAAGGGTGCGACAGCATCCGCCGACGGAGGGTCGCGATGAAAGTCGTTTTCGTCCAAGAGGTTGAAGGGTCTGCCAGCGTTGGTGAGGTCAAGGAGGTCCGCAACGGCTACGCCCGCAATTACCTCCTGCCGCGCGAGCTGGCACTCCCAGCCACGAAGGAAAATCTCCGGCGTGCCGAGCGACTGGCGAAGGCCGATACGATCAAGCAGGACCACCTCGACGCCGGCGCGCAGTCCATCGCTGAGCGGATTGACGGCGCCACCGTCACGCTGCGGGCGCGCGTGGGGCAGCAGGGGCGGCTCTTCGGCTCCGTCACGGCCGCTGACATCGCCGGGCAGCTCTCGGAGCTGGCGGGCGCTGCGGTGGAACACCGGCAGGTGCTGTTGGGCCAGTCGATTCGGACCATCGGCACGCACGCCGTGCAAGTACGTCTCACCCGTAATGTCTCCGCCCATGTGACGGTGGAGGTGCAGGCCGAAGAGGGCGAGGCCGCTGAGCCCACGATCGAGGAAGCCGTCGCCGCGGCTGAGGCCGCCGAAACGGAGGAGGGAGGGGACGCACCCGACGCCCCCTCTCCCGACGGGGACGCTGAGACGGACACGTAGCGGGGAGTGCGCGCGAGACCGCCGCACTCCTCGGGGGAGGAAGCGGTGGTTCTGGATCAGGCGCCCCCCAGCAATCCGGAAGCCGAAGCCACGATCCTCGCCTCCATCCTGGTCGATCCGGAGGCGATCTCGCGCGTTGCTGCCTTCCTTCAGCCCGCGGACTTCTTCCAAGAGCGGCACGCCTGGATGTACGGGTCTGCCCTGGCGCTGTGGGAGCGCAACGAGGCGATCAACCAGGTCACGCTGGCCCATGAGCTGGTCCGCCAGTCTCGGCTGGAGAACGTTGGCGGACACGCCTACCTGAGCCAGATCCTGGCGGAGCTGCCCACATCAGTGGGGGTGGAGTATTCCGCCAAGATCGTCCAGCGCGACGCGATCTACCGTCGCCTGATTGAAGCGGCCGGCGCCATGGCCCGCATCGGCTACGAGGGCGGGCCGCATCTGCAGGAGGCACTCGGTCGCTCCGAAGCCCTCCTTCTGGCGCTGCGCGGCGGCGAGCGCCTGCGCGACTTCGTCCCCCTCCGCGACCTCCTGGAGGGATTCCTGGGCCCGCCCTCCGAGGAAGAGAGCCGCCGCCTCACGGACGTCGCCCGCACCGGCTTCGCCGACCTCGATGCGCTGCTGACCGGCCTCAAGCGCTCCGACATGGCGGTCCTGGCGGCGCGCCCGGCCGTCGGTAAATCGGCGCTGGCGCTGTCGATCGCCCGCAACCTCGCCCTCGGTCAGAGCGGCAAGGTGGCCTTCTTCAGCCTGGAAATGGCCGCCGACCAGGTGGCCGGACGGCTCATCGCCGCGGACGCGGAGGTTCCCTCGCAGCGGCTGCCCTGGGGCCACCACACGGAAGCCGAGGAGGGTCAGATCAGCCGCGCGATCGGCAACCTCTCGCGGGCCGAGATCTACATCGACGACACGCCCGGCGCCACCATCGCGGAGTTGCGGGCCAAGGCGCGCCGGCTGGCGCACGAGGTTGGCCTGGACCTCATCGTGGTGGATCACATGCAGCTCGTCCACGCCGGCGCCGACACTAGCAGCGACGGCAATCGGGTGGCGGAGATGAGCCACATCTCCCGCTCGCTGAAGGAGCTGGCGCGCGAGCTGCAGGTGCCGGTGCTGGCGCTCTCACAACTCTCGCGCGCCGTGGAATCGCGGCAGCCCCACGTCCCCCTGTTGAGCGACCTGCGAGAGAGCGGCTCCATTGAGCAGGACGCGGACGTAGTCCTCTTCATCTACCGGGAGGACATGTACGTGCAGCGGGAAGATTGGGACACGCTTCACCCCGATACTCCGCAGTCGTATCCGTCGGGCGTGGCCCAGCTCATTGTGGCCAAGCATCGCAACGGCCCCACCGGCGCCGTCCATCTCCGCTTCCGCAAGAACATCGCCAAGTTCGAGGACTTGCTCCCGCGCGACGACGCGGAAGCGCCCGCCCCGGTGGCCGAGGCGGAGTGGGATCTCAACGCCTATGCCAACCGCTGATCGGCCCGCCCAACGCGGTCGGCTCCAGTCGTCGCCCTTTGCGGGCTTTCCCGCCGGCGCCCAAGCGGTGCCACTCCCGGCCGCCATCTTCACCACGCTCATCCCGGCGATGGACGACGTCGCCGAGCTTGTCGTCACCATGTACGCGGCGGCGGCGGTGCAGCGGCTGCGTCGCTTTCCCCGCTTGCTGGAGGTGGACGCCCTGCGATCGGAGCGGCCGCTCATCGAGACGCTCGCTCGCTTGCTGCCCACCGAGGAGGTGGACGCGACGTTCTCGCGCGGGCTGGCGGCGAGCGTGGAGCGCGGCGCCCTGCTGCGAGTGGAGGTCCGTGACGGCGGCCGCGGCCGCGACTTCGTGACGCTCAATACGCCCGCCGACCGACGGGCGGTGGAGCGATTGCGGCTGGGCGCGGCATCGGGCTTGCCGGCCCCGGCCCGCGCTGCGACGGCGGGCAGCCCGCAGCCGCGCGGCGCCCCCAACGTGTACGCGCTCTACGAGAGCACCGTGGGGCCTGTCACGCCCCAGATCGCTGAGGAGCTGACGGAAGCGGAAGGGCTCTATCCCCTGGCGTGGATCGAGGACGCATTCCGCGAGGCGGCGGAACTGAACAAGCGCAGTTGGCGCTACGTGAAACGGATCCTGGAACGATGGCACAACGAAGGGCGCGACGATGAGGCGATTGAGCGACATTCTCGCTGGCGGCGGGATTCTCGCTTCGAACATCTCATCCGCCACTGAAGCGGCGGCGCTTCCGCCGGCTCATCCCGCTTGTGCTCTCTGCAACGACGCGGGCTTCGTCCGGCTGCGGCGGGATCCCGGCCATCCCGAATTCGGTCGGGCGGTTCCCTGCGACTGTGCCACGCGGGAGTCGGAGGAGAAACGCCAGGAGCGGCTGCAGCGTTACAGCAATCTGGGGCCGCTGACCCGGATCCGCTTCGAGACCCTGGAGGGGGAAGACTCGCCTGCGTTTCGCCGCGCCTTCGCCGCCGCCATGGGCTTCGCGCGCGGCGAGCAACCACGGACGCGCTGGCTCCTGCTCTGGGGCGAGAGCGGCAGCGGCAAGACGTCGCTCGGCGCGGCCATGGCCAACGACCGCATCCAGCGGGGCGCAGCGGCCCTCTACGTGGTCGTGCCGGATCTGCTCGATCGTCTGCGCGCCGCCTATCAAGCTGACGCCGTCGTGCCCTACCCCCAGCTTTTCGAGCAGGTCCGCAGCGCGCCCTTCCTGATCCTTGACGACGTGCATGCAAGCAACCTCACGCCCTGGGCCGACGAGAAGCTCTTCCAGCTTCTCAACCACCGTGAGAACGGCGGGCTGCCCACGGCCGTGCTCTCGGGCAAGGCGCCCGCCGCCCTCCCGGGCACCAGCGGCGGCTTTCTCGCTCGCCTGGCGGACGCCCGCCAGGTCTGCCTGCTGCCCTCTGCGGCCGCACCTGATGAGACTGAGCGCTACCAGCAGATCGGCGGGATGACCGTGGAGCGGCTGGAGCGGTACAGCTTCGAACGGTTTCGCGTGGAGGGCAACCACCTCACGCAAGAAGAGGCGGGCAACCTGGAGCTGCTGCGGAACGTGGCGCGGGATTGGTCACGGGCGCCTCAAGGCTGGATGACGTTCGTTGGACCAACCGGGACCGGCAAGTCGCACCTCGCCGCCGCCGTCGCGATCGAACGTCTGGGCGGGGGCGACAGCGTCTTCTTCGTCGTGGTGCCCGATCTCCTGGACCATCTTCGGCGCGCCTACAGCCCTGACAACGACCAGACCTATGACGAGGTCTTCGCAACCGTGCGGGAGGCGGAGCTGCTCATCCTGGATGACCTGGGAGCCCACGCCACCACTCCCTGGGCGCGAGAGAAGCTCTACCAGCTCTTCTCGCATCGCTACCTCCAGAGCCTACCCACAGTCATCACGACCAACGAAAATCCTGAAGACCTGGATCCGCGGCTGACGTCGCGGATGCTGCATCATCAGGTGTATCGATTCATCGCGCCCGATCACCGCACGGGATTATCTTCGCGCTCCGGCCAGGGGCGCGCCGGCCAGGATCGCCCCGCCAATCGCCGTCGCCCCAGCGCTTGGGACAAGCCGCGCTGGTGAGACGGGCGCGGGCCGCACGCACGATCGCCTGCACGTCTTCCCCGCCGGTCGCTGTGGATGCCGTCAAGCCCCGCCGACCTCGATCGGGCTAGTCACCGTCCTGCACCGCGGCCGACTCGGGCGCCGGCTTCGCCTCCGTCGCCGGCGTCACCCTGCCTTCGATCCAGTGCTCGCCGTCCGACCAGACTTCCTTCTTCCAGATCGGGACGATCTGCTTGAGCCGGTCGATGGCGTAGTGGCAGGCGTCGATCGCTTGCGCGCGATGCGGCGACGAGACGGCGATGGCCACGCTCGCCTCACCGATCTCCAGTCGGCCGGTGCGGTGATGCATGGCCACCTCGGTGACGTCCCAGCGCCTCCGCACTTCCTCCGCGATCTGTTGCATCACCTTGCCCGCCATCGCCGGATAGGCGTCGTACTCCAGGTGGTCCACGTCGCGCCCCAGGTTGTTGTTGCGCACGACGCCCACGAAGAGGGAGACGGCGCCCGCCTGGGGACGCAGCACGAGATCGTGCAGGGCCTGAACGTTGAGCGGATCCGCGCTGATGCGGAAATGCGGGTCGCCTTCGCCGCCGCTGACGGGAGGGATCAGCGCCACTTCGTCGCCGGCCCCCACGGGATAGTCGGATTCCACATACTCCGCATTGACCGCGTAGATGATCGACTCTCGCAACGCGCGGAGTTGCGGGTACAGTCGGAAAATGGCCTCGCCGAGATCACCCGCGGTAGCCGGCTCGGGCAGATCGCTCAGGCTCACCCGACGGGTTCCCGCCGCCTCCGCCAGGCTCGCATAGAGCTGGACCCAGACGTTCATAGCGTCAGTGTATCCTGCTGCCACTGCCCCACGGGCCACTGCCCCACGGGCCACTGCCCCACGGGCGACCGTGGGGTGCAGGCGCTCGTGCCGCGAGGCGAGACGACGTGTCTTCATCTCAACTGTCGGACCGCCCTTCGGACGTGACGCTGGCCGGCCGGCTCCGCGCCGCCGCGCTGGATTTTCTCTTCCCACCCCGGTGCGCCGCCTGCGGCCGCGCCGGTGCGCTCCTCTGCGATTCGTGCGTCGCCGCGTTCCAGCCGGCGGGAGGGCAACGGTGTCCGCGCTGCTGGGCGCCCGCCGCCGCTGCCTCCTGCGGCCGTTGTCAGAGCGCGCCACCCACCTACGACACGTTGCGCGCCGCCTTCGTTTTCGCCGGGCCCCTGCGGCAGGCCGTTCACGCCATCAAGTACGACGGCCACACCGCCATCGCTGCCCCGCTCGTACTGCTGGCGGACCTGTCGGCGCTGCCGGCGGGGATCGACGCGGTGGTGCCGGTGCCGATGGGCGGCTGGCGGCGACGGCGGCGCGGCCACAACCAGGCAGAGGTGATCGGGCGGGCGCTGGCCAATCGGCTCCGCCTCCCCTTCCATGCGCGCGCGCTGCGCCGCGTCCGCTCCACCTCACAGCAGGCCAAGCAACCGGACCTGCCGGCGCGCTGGGCCAACGTGCGCGCCGCCTTCGCGGCCGACGGCCGCCGCGCGCGCGGGCGGCGCATTCTGGTGGTGGACGATGTGACAACTTCCGGCGCCACCTTGGATGCGTGCGCTGACGCCCTGCTGGAAGCGGGCGCCGCCTCCGTGGACGCTTGGGCGCTGGCCCGCGAGGACTAGCGCCGGTCAGGCGTCGCCACCCTACCTCGATGCTCCAGTACCCTGACGCCTCATGGGTGCGACACAGTTTCTTCTCTTCTTTGACCCCCACGGCGACAGCGACGTCGAGCGCTTGGTCGACGCCGCCCGCGCCGCCGCGCTCTGCGACACGGCCGCGCGCGCGCAAGAAGCGGGCTTCCGGGACGTCGTTCTTGTCACCTCATCGCCAGATCGCTTCAGCCGCCTCCCCGGCGTCCAGATTGAGGCGGCGCCGGCCGGCGGCGACTTCGCCGGCCGGCTCCACGCCATCGTCGCCCGTCGGCGGCCCGCCGCCATCTGCTACGCGGGCGCCGGCATGCCCGCGATGACCGCTGACCACTGGGCCGGCATCTTGGACCGCTTGCGAAGCGGCGAGGCGACAGTGACCAACAACCTCTACTCCTCGGACGTGCTCGCCACCACCGCCGTCGAGGCGCTGGCCGCGTTGCCACCCGGCACCCCTGATAACGGCATGGCGCTCTTCTTGCGGGACTCGGCCGCTCTTACCGTTGACGTTCTGCCGCGTAGCGCCGCCACGCTGCTCGACATTGATACGCCGGCGGAGCTGCTTATCCTCTCCCTGGGGACCGAGCTGGCGAGCTTGCACATCGGTCCGGCCCTGCGCGCCGTCCTCCAGGCAGCGCCTCACCAGGCCCTGCTCGACAACCGCCGTCTGGCGGACGCGCTGGACCGCTTGACGGAGCGGGAGACGCAAGTGCTCGTGGTGGGGCGTGTCGGGAGCGGCGTCTGGCAGGCGCTGGAGCAGGAGACGGCGGCGCGCGTCCGCGTCATCTCCGAGGAGCGGGGCATGCGGACGGCCTTGAGCCGAGAGGCGCGCAGCATCCTAGGATTTCATGCGGACGCCGCTGGGCCGGGGGCGCTCGTGGACGCGCTGTGCGAACTGGCTGACGCCGTCTTCATGGACACGCGACCGTTCCTCCGTCACGTCGGCTGGGACGCGTCCCGCGCTGATCGCTTCCGCGCCGATCTCGCGCGCTGGGACACCATCACGCAGCCCCACTTGCGGACGTTCAGCCACGCCGTCGCGGAAGCGCGCGTGCCCATCGTGCTGGGCGGCCACGCCCTCGTGAGCGGGGGGCTGCTGGCGGCCATCGACATCGCCTGGTCCCGCTGGGAGGCAAGGGGCGAACGCCGCCCTCCCGACTCGCGTTGACCCGGCCTTTTCGCCGCTCATAGACTGGCCGCACCCGCCGCTGCAGGCTCGCCTGCTGGACCGGCGTTCGCCGGGCGTCTGCCCCAGCGCAAAGGTGGCCATGGTTCAGACGCCGACGGCGGACGCGATCACATCAGCCGACCCCGAGATCGCCGCAGCGATCGCCCGGGAAGGGGGACGCCAGCGCGACACGCTGGAGATGATCGCGTCGGAGAACTACGCCAGCCCGGCCGTGCTCGCCGCCATGGGCTCCATCCTCACGAACAAGTATGCGGAGGGCTATCCCGGCAAGCGCTATTACGGCGGCTGCGAGTTCGTGGACGAGATCGAGACGCTCGCCATAGAGCGCGCCAAGGCGCTCTTCGGTGCGGCGCATGCCAACGTGCAGCCGCACTCCGGCGCCCAAGCGAACCTGGCCGCCTACTACGCGCTGCTCGAGCCCGGCGACACCGCTATGGGCATGGAGTTGAGTCACGGCGGCCACCTGACGCACGGCCTCAAAGTCAACTTCTCCGGCCGCTGGTTCAACTTCGTCTCCTACGGAGTCAATCGGGAGACGGAACTTATCGACTATGACGAGATGGCCCGCCTGGCGCGGGAACACCGGCCCAAGGTGATCGTCGTGGGCGCCACGGCCTACCCGCGCCCGTACGACTTCGCCCTCAGCGGCGAGATCGCTCGGAGTGTGGGCGCCGTGCTCGTCGCCGACATGGCTCACGTCGCCGGGCTGGTAGCGGCGGGCGTCCACCCCACGCCGGTCGGCGCCGCCCCCGTGATCACCTCTACCACGCACAAGACGTTGCGCGGCCCCCGCTCCGCCTTCATCCTCAGCGACCGCGACTACGCGCAGCCGATCGACCGCGCCGTCTTTCCCGGCACCTCGGGCGGGCCGCACATGCACATCATCGCTGCCAAGGCGATCGCCTTTGGCGAGGCCGCCGAACCCGAGTTTCGCCGGTATGCGGCGCGCATTGTCGAGAACGCGCGGGCGCTGGCGGATGGGCTCCACGCAGCGGGATTGCGCCTCGTCTCGGGCGGCACCGACAACCACCTGCTTCTCGTGGACGTCGGGGTCCGCGGGTTCACCGGCAAGGCAGTGGAAGCGGCCCTGGATGCCGCCGGCATCACCGTCAACAA
This sequence comes from Dehalococcoidia bacterium, assembly GCA_963662615.2. Lineage (GTDB taxonomy): Bacteria > Chloroflexota > Dehalococcoidia > Bin125 > Bin125. The sequence goes on along the minus strand of CAXXSR010000002.1, from coordinate 352,454 downwards.
GAACACGATCCCCTTCGACGAGCGCCGCCCCGCCGTCACCAGCGGCATCCGTGTCGGCACCGCCGCGCTGACGACGCGCGGCATGGGCCCCGACGAGATGCGCACGATCGCGCGGCTCATCGGCCGGGTCCTGGACGACATTGAGGCCGTGCGTACGCAGGCCGCAGTGCGGGCCGAAGTTGCGGAGTTCGTCAAAGGCTTCCCCGTTCCCGGACCCCCGGCCTAGCCGCCCGGTCTTGCCACCCGGTCGCCGGCGCGAACACCTGGGCTATACTGGTCCACGCCTGCGCTCAGGGAGCGTAGGGCGCGAAGTTCCGATCGCCGAAGGGGGAGCGTGGCACGCGAATACGAACTCATGGTGGTCCTCCGTCCGGACGTTGAGCCTGACCAGGTTCCAGCGCGGATGGAGGCGCTACGCGGGTTGGTGACCGCCCACGGCGGTGCGGTGACGGACGTCACGGATTGGGGCCGCCGCCGCCTCGCGTATCCCATCAAGCAGCAGTTTGAGGGGCATTACGTCATCACGCACTTTACCTCGGCCATTGGCGAAGGCAATCACGAAGTGGAGCGGGCTCTGAACATTGATGAGTCCGTGCTTCGCCATCTGATCGTGCGTCGCGACGCCTAGACGGAGGCCAGCATGGCCAGCCTCAACAAAGTCCAGATCATCGGCAACCTGGGGCAAGACCCAGAGATGCGATTCACGGCGAACGGCCGTGCGGTGAGCACCTTCAACGTAGCGGTCAACCGGCGCTATACCACCCAAGACGGTGAGCGCCACGAAGAGACGGAGTGGGTTCGCGTGGTTGCATGGGCGCGCCTGGCGGAGCTTGTCAGCCAGTACCTGACGAAGGGCCGGCAGGTCTATGTGGAGGGGCGTTTGCAGACACGGCAGTGGGATGATAAAGAAGGGCAACGCCGCTACACCACCGAAGTCGTTGCCCAAGACGTGCAGTTCCTCGATCGCGCCGAGAGCGTCCCCTTCGAAGAGCAGCCCACGGCCGCGCGGGCTGAAGGTGGCGACGTCGATCCCGACGATCTGCCCTTCGAATAGCGGCGCAAGAAAAGCCCAGGAGCCGTCCGATGCCACCGGAGAAAGTCGCCACATGACCGCCGACGCCGACGCAGCGCAGATCCCTTCACCGCCTCCAGAGCCGCCGCCGGCCGGCGAGGAGCCTGCCCCCGCAGCTCCCGAGACGCCACCAGCGCCGGTGGCCGAAGAACGCGCGGTCCCCGCAGCTCCCGAGACTGCGCCAGCGCCAGTGGCCGAAGAACGCGCGGTCCCCGCAGCTCCCGAGACTGCGCCAGCGCCGGTGGACGAAGGACGCACGGCCCCCGCAGCTCCCGAGACTGCGCCAGCGCCGGTGGCCGAAGGACGCACGGCCCCCGCAGCTCCCGAGCGCGACAGAGGCGCCGCGGCGGCCGGCGCCCGCGGGCGGCCGCGCGGCCGTCGCCGCGGCGGCCGTCGCCCGCCGCTCTTCACTCCGCAGGAGGTCGAGCGGATCGACTACAAGGATGTGGATAGGCTGCGTCGCCTACTTTCGGACCGTGGCAAGATGGAGCCCCGTCGCAAGACCGGCCTGTTGGCGAAGGACCAGCGCAAGCTCGCCCGCGAGATCAAACGGGCGCGGCATGTCGCGCTGCTCCCTCATACGGCTGCGCACATGCGCGCCACGAGCGAATACCGTCAGGCCGCGCGGGCGGCCGCTCGTGCACGGGAAGCGCCGCCTCCCGCTGCGCCGGCTCCTGCCCCTCAGGAGGATAAAGTGACCGCGGTGCCCACGCCGGCGCAAGCGCCGGAGCCGGCGGACGTGGCGGCCGCCTCCACGCCGCTTGCGGAAGGGCCCGATCGCGCTCCCGAAGCCGCCCCCGAAGCCGAAGCCGCCCCCGAAGCCGAAGCCGCTCTCTCCCCTGAAGCGCCCATCAACGGCGCCGAAATCCGAGAGGAGGCGCCGGTCGCCGAGACGCCGGCGATGGCCCCAGCCGATCCGGGAGTCGAGGACCAAGGCGACGCCGGTGATGTGCCAGACGAGGCAGTTGCAGCCTCCAACGGCGACGACGCCTCCGGCCCCGAAGCTGCGACCGCGTCCACTGCGGAAGCGGCGGTCGAGCCGGACGGTGCGGCGGACGTGGAGCCCAAGGAGAGCCCTCCCTAGCCAATGGCAGAGCGGAGCGCTGCGCCGGCGATCGGCGTTGCCTTGTTGGGGCTCGGCGTCGTCGGCGCCGGGGTCCACCAAGCGCTCCTGGCCGGCGCCGACACGTACGCGCGGCGCAGCGGGCGACGCCTGGAAGTCCGGCGCATCGCCGTGCGGGACCCCCATCGGCCCCGCTCCCTCGCCGTTGATCGCGCCCTCCTGAGCAACGACCCGATCGCCGCCGCCACAGCGGACAATGTCGCCGTCGTGGTGGAGGTGATGGGCGGCGAAGAGCCCGCGACCGCCTCCATCCGTGCCGCGCTTCACGCCGGCAAGCATGTCGTCACCGCCAACAAGGAGGTCATGGCGAAGCACGGCCCGGCGCTGCTCGCCCTCGCCCAGGAACGCGGCCTGCAGCTCCTCTACGAGGCCAGCGTGGGGGGCGGCATCCCCATCATCGCTCCCCTCAAACGGGATTTGCAGGCCAACGAGATCCAGCGTCTCCAGGCGATCATTAACGGCACCACGAACTTCATCCTCACCGCCATGGCGCGGGATCGCATGTCGTACCAGGCCGCTCTGGCGGAGGCGCAGCGGCGCGGCTACGCGGAAGCGGACCCCACCAACGACGTCGAGAGCGTGGACGCCGCCTACAAGCTCGCCATCCTGGCGAGCCTCGCCTTTCACACCATCGTGCATCCGGATGACATCTACCGCGAAGGCATCACCGCCCTGCAGGACCGCGACTTCAAGTACGCCGCTGACCTGGGCTACGTGATCCGTCTGGTCGCTTCGGCGCGCCGCAGCGACACTGGCCTCGACGTCCGCGTCCACCCCACCTTGCTGCCGTCCGGCGACCCTCTCGCGCGCGTTGACGGCGTGCTCAACGCCGTCACCGTGGAAGGCGATCTGCTCGGCCGCGCCCTCTTCCAAGGCGAGGGCGCCGGCCCGCGGCCCACCACCAGCGCCGTCATCGCCGATCTTCTTGATGTCGTCCACCAACTCTCCGCCGCCCGGCCGCCGCGACCCCTCCCCCCGGCCGATCCGCAGCCCCGCGTCCGGCCCATGGGCGATCTCCGCATGCGTTACTATCTGCGTATCCTGGTTCGCGATCGGGCGGGGGTCCTGGCGGAATTGGGACAGCTGTTCGCGGAAAATCAGATCAGCGTTGCTTCCTTGCTACAGGTCGAAGCGGACGCAGTGGCGAACACCGCCGAGATCGTCATCACCACCCATGAGGCCCGTGAGGCGGACCTGGACTGCTTTCTTGACGGCGCGGAGCGCCTAGAGTCCGTGCTTGAGGTCGGCATTCGTATTCGCATGGAGACCCCGCTGTCGTGACCGCCCCTCGCAACGAACCCGGGACCTTCCAGAGCATGCTCGACTGGCTGGAGGGCGAGCTGCGGCAGGTCAAGGCGCAGGTCGCTGATCACGCCGAAGAGGTCCAGCAGGCCCGCACCCAGGTCTGGGACGTGATCGACCAAGTGCAGCGCGCGGATGCTGGGGCCTCCAACATGGCGGCGCAGATCAACGTCCTCAGCGGCTTGGCGGACGACGTGCGCACCCTGCGCGAGCGCCTGGAGCGCTTCCAGGGCATGCTCGGCCGGGATCAGGAGCAAATGGAGCTGATCAGCCGGCAGCTGCGCGCCGAGATGCAGGCCGAGCGAGACGAGCGCGGTGAGTTGCGCCGCCGCACCGAGTTCTCCGAGCAAGCCGCCCTGAGCGCGCAGGAAAAGCTGGCTGGGACCGAAGAGGTCACCCGGCGCGTCGGCGATGATCTCGCCCTCCAACAGCAGCGCTCGGAGCAGTTCGAGATCAACATGGCCGGGATCGAGTCGCGCATCGCCGCCAACGCCGAGTCCATCCGCCGAGCCCACTCCGACGGGCGCAACACCGCCGCCGAAATCGATCGGCACGACCGCGCCCTCGGCGACCTCGGTGAGCGGCTCGATCGCCTCCAAGAAACGCAGCGCAGTCTTGAGGAGAACGTCCGCCGCTCTGAGGAGATGGAGGCGGAGTTCGAGGCCATTCGTGAAGGCGCGGACACGATGCGCCAGGCGACCGCGGAGATGGGCGAGCGGGCTGGCACCATGGAGCGCGATCGCGAAGCGCTGGAGGGCCGCCTGACCGAACTGGAGCGCGGCCTGGAACGGGGGCGCACGCGCGCCACCCAGCAGGACCGCGCGATGGCGGAACTACGCTCGGCGCTCGCCGACGCGCGCGACCAAATCACCCGCGACAATGAGCGGCTCCTCTCCTTCCAGGAGAAGATGCGCCGCCGCCAGATCGCCGATCTAGAGCAGGAAATCCGCGAGATCAAGGGGCAGGGCCGGCAGCAGTCTCATGCCTAGCCGCTCTTCCACCCAGCATGCCCCCGGCGGCGGCGTGCTGGCTCGCTACGCGGCCTACCTGCCGCTGACCGAGGCGACGCCGCGCATCACCCTGGGCGAAGGCGACACCCCCCTGGTGCGAGCGCCGTCGCTGGAGGCCATGACCGGGGCGGCCGCGGTCTACCTCAAGCTGGAAATGTGCAATCCCACAGGCTCATTCAAGGACCGCGGCATGGTGGTGGCTGTGGCCAAAGCCATGGAGGCCGGCCACACCACCGTGTTGTGCGCCTCCACCGGCAACACCAGCGCCTCCGCCGCGGCCTACGCCGTCCGACACGGCCTGCGCGTCGTGGTCTTGGTTCCTCGCGGCTCCGTCGCCCACGGGAAGCTGGCGCAGGCCATGGTCCACGGCGCCCGCATCCTCGCCGTCGATGGCTCCTTCGACGACGCGCTGCGGCTGGCCCGGGCGGTGACCGATCGCCACCCCATCGCCCTGGTTAATTCCGTCAACCCCCACCGCATCGCGGGGCAGAAGACGGCGGCCATGGAGATCGTCGACGAGTTGGGAGACGCACCGGACATCCACTGCATCCCCGTGGGAAACGCAGGAAACATCACGGCGTACTGGCAGGGGTATAACGAGTATCTGCGCGACGGGCGCGCCCACAGGCTGCCGCGAATGTTCGGCTTCCAGGCGGCCGGGGCGGCGCCGCTGGTCCGCGGCGAACCGGTGCCGCATCCCGAGACCGTCGCGACCGCCATCCGCATCGGCAATCCGGCCTCGTGGCAGGGCGCCATCGCCGCGCGCGATGAGTCGCACGGCGCCATTGAGGCGGTCACGGACGAGCACATCCTGGCCGCCTATACGCACCTCGCTCAGCGCGAGGGCGTCTTTTGCGAGCCCGCCTCCGCGGCTTCCGTGGCCGGCCTCCTCGCCCTCGCCCAGAATGGCAGGGACTTCAGCGGGCAATCCGTCGTCTGCGTGATCACCGGCTGCGGCCTCAAGGATCCTGAGACCGCCGGCACAATCGAGGCCGACCGCAGGGAAGTCCCCAACGACCTCGCCGCGGTGGAGGCGGCGCTGACCTAGCCATGCGTCGGGCACGTGTGATCATCAACCCTGCCGCCGGCTCGGGCCGCAGCGCCCACGCCTGGCCGGACGCCATCGTGGCGCTCCGCGAAGCGGGGCTGGACCCAGATTTCGTCCTCACCGAGCGTCCCTCTCAGGCCACGGCGCTGGCCCAGGAAGCGGCGCGGGACGGCGTTGATCTCGTCGTCGCCGTGGGCGGCGACGGCACCGCCCACGAAGTCGCCAACGGACTCCTGCGGCAACCGCAGCCGCCACCCTTGGGGCTGATCCAGACCGGGACCGGCAGCGACCTGTCACGCGTGCTCCAGCTGCCCCGCGGCGTCGCGGCGCAGGCCCGATTGCTGGCCCAAGCTTTCCCGCTCTCCCTCGACGTTGGCTGGTTCGAGTATCAGGGGCCCGAAGGTCGCGAGCGCAGAGCGTTCCTCATCATCGGCTGCGTCGGCCTCAGCGCTCGCGTTGTCCGCCGCGCCGCGGGCTGGAAGCCGCTGGGACGCTCCCTCACGTACTTCCTAGTAGCGCTGACGGAGTGGTGGTCGGCCCAGGGGGTGCAGACGGTCGCCACGCTGGACGGTGCAACCGAGCGCCTCTCCATCGTCGACCTGCAGGTGCTGAACGTGCCCTGGGCAGGTGGCGGCATGTACCTGGCGCCGGGCGCGAACCCCCAAGATGGACGGCTGGAAGCGCTGATCACGCTGGACCAGAGCCGATGGCGCCTGCTCAACCCGTTGCTCCGCGTATATCGCGGGTCGCACATCCACCAGCGAGGCGTGCGCTACGGTACGACCAAGCGGCTGCGGGTGGAGCCCGTGCCGGCGCAGCCGGTGGCGCTCGACGGTGAATATGTCAGCGAGACTCCGGCTGAGTTCTGGGTGAGCGCCGGAGCGCTCTCGGTCCTGGCGAAGGAGGTACGCCTGGAATGATCGCCAACGCCAATGCGGCCGCCACCGTGGACAAGGCCCGGATCGAGGCCGCCGTGCGCGAGATCCTCCTGGCGATTGGCGAGAACCCGGACCGCGAAGGGCTGCGCGCCACCCCCCGCCGCGTCGCCGACGCCTATGCGGAGGTGTTCAGCGGCCTTGCCATTGAGCCCGAGGCGCTGCTGCGGGTGGAGTTTGAGGAGGGCCACGATGAGATGGTGGTCCTGCGCGACATCCCTTTCTTCTCCATGTGCGAGCACCACCTCCTTCCGTTTCACGGCCTGGCGCATGTCGCCTACGTGCCCCGCGGGCGCGTGGTGGGGATCAGCAAGATCGCCCGCCTCGTGGAGGCCGTCGCACGGCGACCCCAGATGCAAGAGCGTCTCACAGCCGACATCGCCGACACCCTCTCGGAGGCGCTGGAGCCGGACGGCGTGGGCGTGATGGTAGAGGCCGAGCATCTCTGCATGACCATGCGCGGCATCAAGAAGCCCGGCAGCCGCATGGTCAGTTCCGCCATGCGTGGCACCTTCCAGTCCCAACAGGAGACGCGCGCGGAGTTCCTCGCGCTCGTCCGGCCCGAGCGCCGATGACGGCCCAACTCCAGCGTGAGGACTGGCAGACGTTGACGCGGCCCTGGACCGCGCTCCTGCGCCACAGCCGCCCGGCGGCCGGTCCCTTCGTCTCTCCGCAGTTCCAGTCCACCTGGTGGGATGTCTTTGGCGCCGGTCTGGAGCTCGACCTCCACGCGGTCCGCGACGAAGGCGAGTTCATCGGCGTCCTGCCCTTGGCGCGTCGCGACGGCGACGTGGCCTTCATCGGCGACCCGGAGATCTGCGACTACATGGATCTCGTGGCCGCGCCTGGACGTGTGGACGATGTTATCGGGGCCTTCCTGGAGCATCTGGAGGAGAGCGGCGCCCGGCGCGCGGATCTGCGCGGCCTGCCGGAAGGGTCGCCCACGCTCACCGTGTTGCCGCCGGCCGCACGGACGCGCGGCTGGACCGTTCAGGCGGAGCAGGAAGCGATCTGCCCCGTGGTGCCGCTGGCTGCGGACTGGGACAGCTACTTGGATCGCCTGCGCACGAAGTACCGGCATGAGGTCCGGCGCAAGCTGCGGAATCTGCTCGACGGCGGCGCCACCATCGCCCTGGAGGTAGTGGAGGAGCCCTCTGAACTCCTGGAGCGGCTCCCCGACTTCGTCCGCCTCATGACGGACTCCCGCGGCGACAAGGCCGCCTTCATGACGGAGCAGATGGACACCTTCTTCCGCAAACTCGTCAGTCGCTTGGCCCCGGAGCGGCTGCTGCGGCTCTATTTCCTGCAGATCGACGGCAAGCGTGTGGCCGCGGACTTGGGCTTGCTCCAGGACGGCGCCGTACTCCTCTACAACAGCGGCTACGACCCCGCCTACCGCAGCCTTGCCGTCGGCATCGCCTCCAAGGTCTTCCTGGTGCGTGACTCCATTGAGCGAGGGCTGTCCTCCCTCAACTTCCTCCGCGGCGCCGAAGAGTACAAATTTCAGCTGGGCGCCCGGCCCTCGGCGGTCACTCGTCTGCTCTTGAGCCGCTAGGGCCCCGCCATGTCACACCATCTCCACAGCCTCGCCTTCATCAGCGCGCACTCGTCCCCGCTGGCCCAGCCCGGCACGACCAAGGCGGGGGGAATGAACGTCTACATCGCTGAGTTGACGCGGCAGTTGGGGCGGTTGGGCCGCACCGTCGATATCTTTACGCGCCGCGACCACCCCGATCTCCCGGAATCCGTGGAGCTGTCGCCAAACGTTCGTGTGGTCCACATCCCCGCTGGGCCGCCACGGCGCCTCGCTCCCCTGCAGGTGCGCCCGATCCTGCCCGAATTCACGGACCGCGTCAGGGCCTGGGCGCGAGACCACGGCCGCCGCTACGACCTGATCCACTCCCACTACTGGCTCTCGGCGCTGACCGGCCTGGCCTTGGCGGACGAGTGGCGCTGTCCCCACGTGGTCATGTTTCACACCCTGGGAGAGGTGAAAAACCGCGCGCCCCGCGCCGAGCGCGAGCCCTCCGTCCGCATTGAGGCGGAACGGACCATCGTCCGCCGCGCCGACCGTCTCATCTGCGCCACCCCGCACGAGCGCGACTTTCTTGTGCAGCTCTACGGCGCCCATCCGGAATGCGTCAGCGTGGTCCCCGGCGGTGTGGACCTGGAGCACTTCCGCCCCGGCGACCGCGCGGCCGCTCGGCGCGGGCTGGGCCTGCCCAACGGACCCCTGGCGCTGTTCGTGGGGCGACTGCTGCCGCTCAAGGGCGTGGATATCCTCATTCGGGCGGCGGCCGCGGCCGACCTGGCGCAGCCGCTCTACGTCCTCGTGGTTGGCGGGGACGGCCAGGACGGCCCTTTGCGGGACTCCCTGCGCAAGTTGAGCGCGGAGTTGGACATTGCCCCGCGTGTGCAGTTCCGCGACGCGGTCAACCGCCGCCAGCTGCCCCGCTACTACCAGGCCGCCGATGTCTGTGTCGTGCCCTCGTTTTATGAGAGCTTTGGCCTGGTCGCTGTAGAGGCGCTGGCGACGGGCACGCCCGTGATCGCCACCCGCGTGGGCGGCCTCCAGCACACCGTCCGCGACGGGCAGACCGGGTACCTCATCTCCTGGCGCTGTCCGGAACCGTTCGCCGAGCGGATCGAGACCCTCCTCGAGAGCGCCGACCTCCGTGCCCGCTTCGGCCGCGCCGCCCGTGACTCGGCTCTCCCCTACGCCTGGGCGACCGTGGCCGGCCGGATCGCCGGCGTCTACGAGGAGCTGCTCCAACGTCACGCGGCCGGTGTCGGCGCCGGCTGTCACGCCAGCTAGCCTTCGCTAGATTGGGGACGCGCTGTGACTGGGGACGCACTGTGACTGGGGACGCGATGTGACTGGGGATAGGATATCCAGCCGGGACGCCCCGGATCAGACGGCAGCACCCTCTCCCTCCCCCGAGCCCATGCGAGCGCTCGTCATCATGGCGCACCCTGACGATATTGAGTTCAGCTGCGGCGGCTCTGTGGCCAAACTAACCGACGACGGCTGGGAGGTCAGCTTCTGCCTGGTGACCAGCGGCGACAAAGGGGGCAAGGATGTGCGCGTCGCCCCGGCGAATCTGGCCGCGCTCCGGGAGGCCGAGCAGGGAGCGGCGGCGGCGCTGCTGGGCGTGGCGCGTTGCCTCTTCTTGCGCTGGCCCGACGGCTTCGTGGAGGAGAGCGCGGAGCTGCGCGAAACCCTCGTTGGCGTGATCCGACAGGAGCGCCCGTCGCTCCTGATCACGTGGGACGGCTACCGCGGCTTCAACCATCGCGACCACCGCGCGGTCGGCATCGCCGCGCTGGATGCGGCCTACCCGCTGGCCCGCAGTCCCCACTATTTTCCAGAGCAGGCTGCGCGGGGCCTGGAGCCCCATCGCGTCAACACGGTCTGGCTGGCGGGCAGCCGCGAGCCTGACTATTTTGTGGACGTGAGCCGCCAACTGGACCGCCGCATCGACGCCCTGCGCTGTCACGTGAGTCAGGTGAAGGCCACCACCCGCGACGAATTGGCGCAGCGGCTCCAGCGCAGGGCGGCGGACGCTATCACAAAGGGACGAGTCCCGTGGGCGGAAGGGTTCCGGCGGCTCTTCTTCGGGCAGCAGTCGGCGCCACGGCGGACCGCCCTCCTGGCCGCCCGGGAGACAGCGACGTAGATGGAAGAGCTGGCCCTCTACTTCCTCTGGTCGGGGTTCGTGGCGGCCGGGGTCGCCAGTGTCGGCTATGGCGCCTACCTGCTCCAGCCACGCTTTGCCTTCTTGGCTCTACGGCCGATCCGGATGGCCGCAACTGGGGCCAGCGCCTCCGCTGACACGCTCACCATCGCCGCCGGGACGGGGCAGCCCCGGCCCGCCCGGCGCTCGCCAACGTTGGGCGGCGCCGCGAGTCTCGCCGCCTGGAGTTCGGTCGCCTTCGGCGGGCTCGGGCTGATCTTTCGCACCGTGGCGCTGGATCATGCCCCCTTCAGCAACCTCTTTGAGTTCTCCATGGCCTTCGGATTCTCCATCGCCCTCGTCTACGTCCTCTTCGAGCTGCGGACCCGCGCCAAGGTGCTGGGCGCGTTCGTGATGCCGGTCTCGTTCGGCCTCTACGCCAGCGCCCTCGCCTTCCCCAGCGACGGGCAACAGGTGCTGGTGCCCGCTCTCCAAAACCCCACGCTGCTCTCCATCCACGTGGCCACCATGATCCTGGCCTATGGGGCGCTCGCCGTGGCGTTCGGCGCCGCCGTCATGCACCTCGTCCAGGGCAACGCGGGCCGCCGCCACACATGGCTTCCGCCCGCCCAGCGCTGCGACGAGTTGACGTACCGCGCCGTGCTCGTGGGCTTCCCCATCTTGGCGGGGGGTGTCGCCCTGGGTGCGCTCTGGGCCAATGATGCCTGGGGACGCTATTGGGGGTGGGATCCAAAGGAGACGGCGGCGCTGGTGACTTGGCTCATCTTCGCCGTCTACCTCCACACGCGCGGGGTCCGCCAGCTCAGAGGCGCACGCGGCTCGTGGGTCGTCGTCCTCGGATTTCTCGCCGTCCTCTTTACGTACTTGGGCGTGAACCTCTGGGTCAGCGGGCTCCACTCTTACGCGGGTGTCTAGCCCGGCGATCGATCGTCCGGGGGGGCCGGCACGGCCTTCGGGCGCCTTCTCGTCGTCGCTTGACACTGGCTTCGCCGCGTCCCTAACCTGAATCCCTGTCCGCGCGCGTTTGCGTGCCCTCGTGTAGGTCGAAGCCGACACTCGTGGACCACCGCCGATACGTGGCGTATCGGAGCGGTTCCGCGGGCGGCTTTGACCTTCTTTGCTGTGGCGCGCGACCGCCGGAATGTAGGGCGAGGGAGCACCGTGCCAACGATCAACCAACTCGTCCGTAAACGCCGCCGGCCGGTGACGAAGAAGACCAAGGCGCCGGCGCTGCGATTTATTCACAACTCGCTGACCAACCGCACGCGCCAGGGCCCGGGCTCGCCGCAGAAGCGCGGCGTCTGTACGTCGGTCCGGACAATCACACCCAAGAAGCCCAACTCCGCCTTGCGCAAGGTCTGCCGGGTCCGGCTGACGAACGGGATTGAGGTCACCGCCTATATCCCCGGCGAAGGCCACACCCTGCAGGAGCATTCGGTGGTCCTGATTCGCGGTGGTCGCGTGAAGGACCTCCCGGGAGTGCGCTATCACGTCATCCGTGGCGCGCTGGACGCACAAGGGGTAGGGGATCGGAAGCGGAGCCGCTCGAAGTACGGCACGCGCAAATCCGGCGCGACGCAGGCCGCCACGACAGCGTAGCGCGAGCGCGCCGCCGGGCGCGCTCCGGAGACGAGCTTCCGCGAACCGTGAACCCGACCGCAGCGGCGCCCGCGGCGCCGTGCCGGTTTGGCGGCGAGCAGGCGGATCAGGAGAACCAGCCGATGCCACGGCGCAACCGACCGGAACGGCGCGTCACCAAGCCGGATCCGCGCTACAACAGCATTGCCGTCCAGCAGTTCATCAACAAGATCATGATGGGCGGCAAGAGGGGCGTGGCAGAGCGCACCATGTATGGCGCGCTGGACCAGGTAGCTGAGCGGACGAGGCAGGACCCCGTGGACGTCTTCCAGCAGGCCCTCCGCAACGTCATGCCCCAGATGGAGGTGCGGCCACGGCGTGTGGGCGGGGCTACGTATCAGGTGCCCGTGGAAGTCCAGCCCGCTCGCCGCAACGCCCTTGCCGTCCGTTGGATGCTGCGCGCCGCCCGTTCTCGCAGCGGCCGATCCATGGCGGAACGGCTGGCCGCGGAGCTGGCGGACGCGTTCCAGAACACCGGCGCCGCCGTCAAGCGACGCGAAGACACCCATCGCATGGCGGAGGCGAACCGCGCCTTCGTTCACTATCGCTGGTAGCCCCCCCCGCGAGCGACGCTCGCTGACGGCGGCCGGCCGGACGGCACGAGAAGAGAGATCGGGTAGCGGATGCCCCGCGACATCCAGATTGAATACGTGCGCAACATCGGCGTCATTGCCCACATCGACGCGGGCAAGACCACCGTGACAGAGCGCATCCTCTACTTCACCGGCCGCACTTACAAGATGGGCGAGGTGCATGACGGCACCGCCGTGATGGACTACATGGATCAGGAGCGTGAGCGCGGCATCACCATCACCGCGGCCGCCACCACCGCCGACTGGCGCAACCACCGCATTAACATCATTGACACGCCCGGCCACGTGGACTTCACCGTTGAAGTGGAGCGCAGCCTTCGCGTGCTGGACGGCGGCGTCGTCGTCTTCGACGCCGTCGCGGGTGTGGAGCCGCAGTCCGAGACGGTCTGGCGCCAGGCCGACAAGTATCGGGTCCCCCGCCTCTGCTTCGTCAACAAGATGGACCGCGTGGGTGCGGATTACTGGCGCACGATGGAGATGATCGGCGACCGCCTGCAGATGCTCCCGGTGCCCGTGCAGATCCCCATTGGCAGCGAGGAAAACTTCCGCGGCGTCATTGACCTCAACGCCCGCCGCGCCTGGTTCTTCAGCGGCGACCGGGACGAACCGCCGCGCGAAGGCGAGATCCCCGCGGAGTACGCCGACGATGCGGACCGCTGGCGCAACACCATGCTGGAGCGCATTGCCGAGCGCGACGAGCAGGTGATGATCTCCTACCTGGAGGGCCACGAACTCTCCCAGGATGAGATCCGCAAGACGCTGCGACGCGGCACCATTGCCAACGACTTCACTCCTGTTTTCTGCGGCAGCGCGCTGAAGAACGTGGGCGTGCGGCGCCTGCTGGACGGAGTGGTGGATTACCTCCCCTCCCCCGTGGACGTGCCGCCCGTCACCGGGACAGGCCCGGACGGTGCGCTGCTGGAGCGTCAAGCCGACGATGACGCGCCCTTCGCCGCGCTCGCCTTCAAGATCGTCACGGACCCGCATGTGGGTCGACTGGCCTATGTGCGCGTCTACTCCGGCCGGCTCAAGACCGGTGACGCCGTCCTCAACACTACCCGCGAGAAGAGAGAGCGGATCGGGCGGCTGCTGCGAATGCACGCCGGCCACCGCGAGGACATTGATGAGGTCTACGCCGGCGGGATCGCCGCTCTGATCGGTTTCAAAAATACCTTCACGGGCGACACCCTGGCCGGCGAGGATGATCCCATCGTCCTGGAAGAGATCACCTTCCCGGAACCGGTCATCTCCGTGGCCATTGAGGCCAAGGGCAGGGCGGATCAGGACAAGATGGGCCAGACGCTGCGCAAGCTGGCGGAGGAGGATCCCACCTTCCGCGCCGCCTTTAATGAAGAGACCGGGCAGACCGTCATCGCCGGCATGGGCGAACTGCACCTGGAAGTCATCGTGGACCGGATGACGCGCGAATTCGGCGTGGCCTGCAACGTGGGACGACCGCAGGTTGCCCTGCGCGAAACGGTCCGCCGCAGTGCGGAAGCGGAGGGACGGTTCGTCCGGCAATCGGGCGGGCGCGGGCAGTACGGCCACGTCGTGCTGCGTCTGGAGCCGCTGGCGTCCGGCGCCGGCTTCGAGTTCGAGAACAAGATCGCGGGCGGCTCCATCCCCGCCGCCTATATTCGCGCCGTCGAAGCGGGCGTCAAGCAGGCCATGACCAACGGCGTCCTCGGCGGCCATCCGGTCGTCGACGCGAAGGTCACTCTCCTGGATGGCAGCCACCACCCCGTGGACTCCAGTGAGCTGGCCTTCTCCACGGCCGGGCGCATGGGCTTCCGCGCCGCCATGGAAAAGGCGGATGCCGTGGTCCTGGAACCCATTGTCAAAGCAGAAGTCTCCACGCCAGAGCAGTTCCTGGGTGATGTCGTCGGGGACCTCGCGTCCCGTCGCGGCCACGTCCTGGACGTGGAGGTGCGCGGCAATCTGCGCATCATCGGGGCGCTCGTTCCCTTGGCCGAGACGTTCGGCTACGCCACGGCGCTGCGATCCTTGAGCCAAGGCCGCGCCACAGCCAGCATGGAGTTCGATCATTATCAAGCGGTGCCGCAGAACCTGACGGCGGCCGCCGGCACTGCCTAGTCGCTGAGCGACGGGCAACCCGTTGCAAGAGGCGGAGGAGCCATGGCGCGGGAGAAGTTCGCACGCACCAAACCGCACGTGAACGTGGGCACGATTGGGCACGTCGACCACGGCAAGACGACCTTGACGGCGGCGATCACGAAGTACCTGGCGCTGGGGGGCGGGGCGGTGGCGCGCAGCTTCGAGAGCATTGACAACGCCCCGGAGGAGAAAGAGCGGGGCATCACCATTGCCATTGCCCACGTGGAGTACGAGACGGCGGCGCGCCACTACGCCCACATTGACGCCCCCGGCCACGCCGACTACATCAAGAACATGATCACCGGCGCGGCCCAGATGGACGGGGCGATCCTGGTGGTGGCGGCCCCGGACGGGCCCATGCCGCAGACGCGCGAGCACATCCTCTTGGCCCGCCAGGTGGGGGTGCCGCGGATGGTGGTCTTCATCAACAAGATCGACCAACTGGACGACCCCGAGCTGCAGGAGCTGGTGGAGCTGGAAGTGCGCGAGCTGTTGAGCCGCTACGAGTTCCCCGGCGAGGAGGTGCCGGTGATCCGCGGCGCCGCCCTGGCGGCCTTGGCCGAGCCCAGCGCGGACCCCGCAGCGGCCGCCTACGCCTCCATCCAGGCCCTCCTGGAGGCGGTGGACACCTACATCCCCACCCCGCCGCGGGCCACCGACCAGCCCTTCTTGATGCCCATTGAGGACGTCTTCGGCATCAAGGGGCGGGGCACGGTGGTGACCGGGCGGATCGAGCGCGGGGTGGTCCACAGCGGCGACAACGTCGAGATCGTCGGCCTCAAAGAGACCACCACCACCGTCGTCACCGGCGTCGAGATGTTCAAGAAGATCCTCGACAGCGGCGAGGCCGGCGACAACGTCGGCTGCCTCCTGCGCGGGGTCGAGCGCGAGGAGGTGGCCCGCGGCCAGGTGCTGGCCGCCCCCGGCTCCATGACCCCCCACACCACCTTCGCCGCCGAAGTCTACATCCTCTCCAAAGACGAAGGCGGCCGCCACACCCCCTTCTTCCCCGGCTACCGCCCCCAGTTCTACCTGCGCACCACCGACGTCACCGGCGACATCGCCTTCGACGGCCAAGTGGAGATGGCCATGCCCGGCGACAACGTCCAAGTCCGCATCCGCCTCATCAGCCCCATCGCCATGGACCCCGGCCTGCGCTTCGCCATCCGCGAAGGCGGCCGCACCGTCGGCGCCGGCGCCGTCACCCAGGTCTTGGAGTAGGCCCGGCCATGGTCCGACAAAAGATCCGCATCCGGCTCAAGGCTTACGACCACCGCATCTTGGATCAGAGCGCCGAGCAGATCGTGGAGGCGGCCGAGAAGACCGGAGCGGTCATCTCCGGGCCGATCCCTCTTCCCACCGAGATTCGCAAGTACACCGTGATCCGCTCGCCCTTCGTCCACAAGGACGGGCGCGAGCAGTTCGAGATCCGCACCCACAAGCGCCTGATCGACATCCTGGAGCCGAGCGGGCGGACCGTCGACACGCTGATGCGGCTGCAGCTGCCCAGCGGTGTTGACATTGAGATCAAGCTGTAAGGACGGGGCACGCGCCCGGAAGCGCGGAGGAGCGGTGGCAGTCCAAGGTCTCATTGGCAAGAAGCTCGGCATGGTCCAACTTATCCAAGAGGACGGCCGCGTGGCCGGCTGCACGGTCCTGGAAGCGGGCCCCTGCGCCGTCACCCAGATCAAGACGGCCGAACGGGACGGCTATCAGGCCGTGCAGTTGGGCTTTGAGCGCGTCCCGGAGCGGAAGGTGACGCAGCCGGAACGAGGGCATACCGGCAACAACGGTCCCCTCCGGCACCTCCTGGAGTTCGACGCTGACGAAGGCGACTACGAATCCCTGGCGGTGGGACAAACGATCACCGCCTCCGAAACGTTCCAGGTCGGCGACCGCGTGGACGTGCGGGGCGTGGGCAAAGGTAAGGGCTTCGCGGGCACCGTCAAGCGCCACCACTTTCACGGCGGCCCTCGCACCCACGGCCAGAGCGACCGCCACCGCGCCCCCGGTTCGGTGGGCGCCGGGACGACCCCCGGGCGCGTCCTCAAGGGAACGCGCATGGCCGGCCGCATGGGGGGCAAGACCGCCTCCTCACTCAATTTGGAGATCATGAAGATCCAGCCGGAGCGCGGGCTGCTCTTCGTCAATGGCTCCGTTCCAGGGGCCACCAACGGCATCGTCAAGATTCGCCAAACCAAGAGGCGTGGGTAAGCGGGAGAGGACTGGCGTGAACTTGCCTGTCGTCGATGCTGAGGGCGCAGAGGTGCGCCGGATCGAAGTGGACGACGCCGTCTTCGGCATCGAGCCGAATCTCGCCGTGGTGCACCAGGCCCTCCTGGCGCAGCTCGCCAACCGTCGGCGCGGCACCGCCTCCACTCTCACCCGCTCCGCGCATTCGGCGGGCGGCGCCAAGACCCGTCGCCAGAAAGGCACCGGCCGGGCCCGCCTCGGCGGCGCCTCCTCCCCGGTGCGGCGCGGCGGCGCCGTCGCCCATGGGCCGCATCCACGCTCCTACCGCCAGGCCCTGCCCAAGCGCATGCGCCGGCTGGCGATCCGTTCCATGCTCTCGCAGCGGGCGGCGGAGGGCGGACTGATCGTCCTCGCTACCGCCGATCTTGAGCCTCGCACCAAAGCGGTCCGGGATCTCCTCGTCGCGCTCGGCGTGAGCCGCAGCGGCCTCCTGGTGACGGCGGAACCGGACGCGCACCTCCGCCGCGGGATCCGCAACTTGCCGCACATGCACGCCTGCCCAACGGACACGCTCAACGTCCGCGCGCTCTTGGACCACGATCACCTGATCATGACCGAACCAGCCCTGCGCCGAGCCGAGGCGCTCTGGGGTGGCGCGCGTGCCCTCCACCGGCGTGCGCCCGTGCCCGCGCCCGAAGGCGCCTAGCCATGCCGAAAGAGATCCACCCCTACGCGGTGCTGCGCCAGCCCATCCTCACCGAGAAGAGCACGGAACTCTCCGAAATCCACAAGTACGTCTTCGAGGTGAATCCGCGCGCCAACAAGCTGCAGATCAGAGAAGCGGTGGAGATCGCGTTCAACGTGGTGGTGCGTAAGGTGAATGTCATGACGGTGCACGGCAAGATGCGTCGCTTCGGGCGCAACGTGGGCCGTGAGCGGAACTGGAAGAAAGCCGTGGTCACCCTGGCCGAAGGCTACGAGATCAAGCTCTTCGAGGGGGTCTAGCGTGCCCGTCAAGCAGTTCAAGCCCACCTCGCCCGGCCGCCGCGGTGCCTCCGGCTCCACTTTCGAGGAGATCACCAAGAAGAAGCCCGAAAAGAGCCTGCTGGCGCCGTTGCGGAAAAAGGGCGGTCGCAACAACCAGGGACGGGTGACCGTGCGCCATCGAGGCGGGGGTCACAAGCGCCGCTACCGCATAATCGATTGGAAGCGCCGCGACCGCGTTGGCCAGGAAGGAAAAGTGACGGCGATCGAGTACGACCCCAACCGCACGGCGCGGATCGCGCTGGTGGCCTACGCGGACGGCGAGAAGCGCTACATCCTGGCGCCGCAGAGCCTGAGCGTTGGGGACCGCATTGCCGCCGGCCCGGAGGCGCCGCTGCACGTGGGCAACGCCTTACCGCTCCAGAAGATCCCCAACGGCACCATGGTCCACTGCGTGGAGCTCATTGAGGGACGCGGCGCGCAAATGGTGCGCAGCGCCGGCGCCGCCGCCCAGATCATGGCCAAAGAGCGCGGCTATTGCCTTCTCCGCCTGCCATCCGGCGAAATGCGCCAGGTGCGGGAACTCTGTTTCGCTACTATTGGCCAAGTTGGCAACCTGGAGCATGGCACGATCAAGCTCGGCAAGGCGGGTCGCTCGCGGCATCGCGGCCGACGCCCTACCGTGCGCGGGGCCGCCATGAACCCGGTGGACCATCCGCACGGCGGTGGGGAGGGCAAGGCGCCCGTTGGCCTTCCCGGCCCCAAGACACCGTGGGGCAAACCGGCGCTCGGCTACCGCACGCGTGGCAAAAAGCCCTCGGATAAATACGTCGTCCGGCGCCGCGGCCGCAAGCGCGCCTAGGGCGGGAGCAGGGAACAATGTCGCGATCCACAAAGAAAGGCCCGTACGTGGACCACAAGCTGCTCAAAAAGGTGCAGCTGGTGCGCGCATCCGGCCAGCGCACCGTCATCCGGACCTGGTCTCGCGCCTGCACGATCGTGCCGGAGATGGTCGGCCTTACCATCGGGGTCCACGACGGCCGCCGCCACGTGCCGGTCTTTATCACCGAAAATATGGTGGGCCACAAGCTTGGTGAGTTCTCCGCCACCCGCACCTTCCGCGGGCACGTAGGCCGATCCGACAGGAGCACCCGAGTCCAATAGCTATGCGTGTGCAAGCGACCAGCCGCTATCTCCATCTCTCCCCCCGCAAAGCGCGGATGATCCTCCAAGGACTGCGCGGCAAGTCCGTGGACGACGCCCTCACCATCCTGCGCTTCACCCCCAGGCCGGGGGCCAAAGCCGTAGCCAAAGTCGTGGAGTCGGCCGCGGCGAACGCGGAGAATAATTTCAACCTGGCCCGCCAGATGTTGCACATTGAATCCATCTACGCCGGCGACGCCCGCATCTTGCGCCGCTTCCGCCCGGTCGCGCGTGGCCGCGCCCATCCCATCGCCAGACGCACCTGCCACCTCACGGTGGTGGTCTCGGATCAGAAGGAGTAGCGAATGGGGCATAAAGTCCACCCCACCAGCTTTCGCATTGGCATCATCTACACCTGGGGCAGCCAATGGTACGCCGACAAAGGCTACCGTGACCTCCTTCAGGAGGACCTCAAGATCCGCCGGACCATTGAGCAGAGCTTGCAGGAGGCCGGCGTCTCCCGCGTCGAAATTGAACGCAACGCCAATCAGGCCTCAGTGACCATCCATACGGCCAAGCCCGGCATCGTGATCGGTCGGGGCGGGCAGAAGGTTGATGAGATGCGCGCCCAGCTCGAGCAGCTGACCGGGCGGCGCATTCGCGTCAACATTCAGGAGATTCGCGTGCCCGAATTGGACGCGTATCTCGTGGCCCGCAACGTGGCGGAGCAACTCCAGCGCCGCGTGGCTTTCCGGCGCGCCATCAAGCAGGCCGTGCAGCGCACACGTCAGCGAGGGGCGGAGGGCGCCAAGATCATCATCAGCGGGCGCTTGGGAGGCACCGAGATGTCGCGTCGGGCCGGGGAGATGGACGGGCGCGTGCCCCTGCACACCCTGCGCGCCGACATTGACTACGGCTTCGTGGAGGCGCGCACGCTCTTTGGGCAGATCGGCGTGAAAGTCTGGATCTACAAAGGCGAAATCCTGCCGCAGGCGCAGGCCAAAGCGACGGAGGAGGAGGTGACCGGGCCTGCCCGCGCGGTCCCGCCCCCGGCCTCCTCCCCCTTGGCCCAGCCTGTGGAGGCCGGAGGCGAGTCGGCATAGATGCTGCAACCGCGCCGGGTCAAATGGAGGAAGCACCACCGCGGCCACCGCCGCGGCCTCGCCATGTCCGGCAACTCCGTCGCCTTCGGTGACTTCGGGCTGCAGGCGCTGGACGCCGCCTGGGTCGACGGGCGTCAGATCGAAGCGGCCCGGCGCGCCATCACCCACTACGTGCGCCGTGGCGGAAAGGTCTGGATTCGCGTCTTCCCGGACAAATCCGTGACCCAAAAGCCGGCCGAGACGCGGATGGGCAAGGGCAAGGGCGCGCCCGAGAAGTGGGTCGCCGTGGTCAAGCCCGGCCGCGTCATCTTCGAGATCGCTGGGGTGACGGAGGTCGACGCCCGCGCCGCCTTGCGCCTTGCCTCCCACAAGCTGCCGTTGCACACCCGCTTCGTGCAGCGCGAGAGCGAGGTAGGCTGACCGTGTCGCACCCCGCCGCCGACGAAGCCCGGGCGCTTAGCGACCACGAACTGGCGCAGGCCGTCAACGAGGCCTACCGCGAACTCTTCAACCTGCAGTTTCAGAAGGGCACGCGCCAACTCCAGGATCCCACGACGATCCGCCGCGCCCGCCGCCAGACCGCTCGGCTGCGGACCATACAGCGGGAACGGCAGATCGCTGCCGTGGCGGGCGCGCCCATTGCCCCGCTGGCCGAGCCGCCCGCAGCGGTGCTCTCGCCGCAGAAACGGAGGGCCCAGGAGGAGCGGGCGGCCCGAGAGCAGGCCGCCACCGACGAGGCCGCCACCGACGAGGCCGCCACCGACGAGGCCGCCACCGACGAGGCCGCCGCGGAGCCCGTTGCGCCGGAGGCCGCGGACGAAGCAGACGACGACATGGCCCCGGAGGCGGCGCCGGCCGCCGTGGCAGGCGAAGACGTGGACGAGCCCAAAGATAAGCCGGCCCCTGCCGACGAGTCCGGCCCTGACGACGAGCCCAGCAACGAGGCTGCGGCTGAGCAGGAACGGAGGGAGTAAACGGTGGTCCGCAAACGTCGCACCGGGGTGGTCGTCAGCGACAAGATGGATAAGACCGTGGTGATCCTGGTGGAGCGGACCGTTTCGCATCCGCTCTACCGGAAAGTGCTGCGTCGCCGCAAGCGCTACCAGGCGCACGACGAGCGTAACGACTGCCTCAGAGGGGATACGGTCCTGATTGAGGAGTGCCGCCCCCTCTCCAAGCGCAAGCACTGGCGCGTGGTGCGAATCCTGGAACGCCATGAAGTGGCGGACGTGCAACCACGCGAGATCGCCGCACCCAGCCTGGAGGAGGAGCCACCCGCCGACCAGCCGTCCGAACCCGCGGCGGCCGCGCCCGTCCCCACGCCTGCGTCCGCTGGCCCCGCGGAGGAGCCCCCCGCCGCCGCGGAGGACCAGCCATGATCCAGCAAGAGAGCGCCATGCGCGTGGCGGACAACTCCGGCGCCCGTGTGATCAAGTGCATCCGCGTGCTCGGCGGCACGGGCCGCCGCTATGCCGGCGTGGGGGACGTCATCGTGGCCACGGTCAAGCAAGCGGATCCCGGCCGTGAGGTCAAAAAGGGCGATGTGGTGCGTGCCGTGATCGTGCGGACGGCCAAGCAGTTCCGCCGAGACGACGGCTCCTACATTCGCTTCGACGACAACGCCGCCGTCCTGCTCTCGGACTCCTATAACCCGCGCGGCACGCGCATCTTCGGCCCCGTCGCCCGCGAGCTGCGCGAGAAGAACTACATGAAGATCGTGTCGCTGGCGCCGGAGGTGGTGTAGCCGTGCGTCGGATTCGCCAGGATGACCTCGTGGAAGTGCTCAGCGGCAAGGATCGTGGCAAACGGGGCCAGGTCCGCGAGGTCTTGCCGCGCCAAGAGCGGGTGCGGGTGCAGGGGGTGAACCTGGTCAAAAAACACATGAAGGCCCGCGCCATGGGCACCCAGGCGGGCATCATTGAGATCGAAGCGCCCCTGCACTGGAGCAACGTGGCCGTGGTCTGCCCGGACTGCGACCGCGCCATCCGGATGGGCTTTCGCTTCCGCCCCAACGGCCAGAAGGTGCGCTATTGCCGGCGCTGCGAAGAGGACCTGGACTGATGGACGCCCCCCGCCTGCAGCAACGCTATCGCGATGAGGTGGTGCCGCAGCTGCGCACCGAATTCCGCTACGGCAACACCATGGAGGTGCCTACGGTCACCAAGGTGGTCGTGAACGCCGGCATCGGCGAGGCGCTCACCAACGCCCGCGCCCTGGACACTGCCGCCACCGACTTCGCGGCCATCACGGGCCAGCGCCCGGTCGTCACCCGGGCCACGAAATCCGTCGCCAACTTCAAGCTCCGCGCCGGCAACGCCATCGGCTTGACCTGCACTATTCGCGGCATCCGCATGTGGGAGTTCCTCGACCGTACCATCAACGCCACCCTCCCCCGCATCCGTGACTTCCACGGCGTCTCGCGCACCGCCTTCGACGGCCGAGGCAACTTCAGCCTGGGCCTGCGCGAGCAGATCGTCTTCCCCGAGATCGATTACGGCAGCGTGGACCGCATTCGCGGGCTCCAAGTCAATATCGTCACCACCGCGGCCACGGACGAAGAGGGCCGGCGGCTCCTGGAGCTCCTGGGCATGCCGTTCGCACGGACCAATTAGAAGAGGGAGCGCCGTATGCCCGTCACCGATCCCGTCGCGGACATGCTCACGCGCATTCGCAACGCCGTCGCCGCGCGCCACGAGCGCGTGCGCATTCCCGCCTCCAAGCTCAAGATCGCCATAGCGGACGTGCTGGCCACGGAGGGCTTCATCCGTGACTATGAAGTCCGAGAAAGCGGCGCCGAACCGCTGCCGGAGATCGACATTGAGCTGCTCTACCGTGAGGCGGGCGGCTCCATCTTGACCGGGATTCAACGCGTCAGCCGTCCGGGGCTGCGCGTCTACGTGCAGCGACGCGAGATCCCCCGCGTCTTTGGGGGGCTGGGGGTCGCCATCCTCTCCACGCCGCGGGGCGTCATGACGGGCCATCGCGCCCGCAGCGAAAATGTGGGCGGCGAGGTCCTGTGCTACGTCTGGTGACACCATGAGCCGCATTGGCCGCCTCCCCATTCCGCTCCCCAGCGGCGTCAGCGTCTCCGTTGAGGGCGCCGCGGTGCACGTTCACGGGCCCAAGGGCGAGCTGGCGTGGGAGCATCCGCCGGATCTGCGCGTGACCGTGGCGGATGCCACCGTCCTGGTGACCCGCCCCAGCGATCGGCGCGCGCATCGCGCCCAGCACGGCCTCACCCGCGCCCTCATCAACAACATGGTGCAGGGCGTCTCGGAAGGATTTTCCAAGACCTTGGAGATGCAGGGGACCGGCTATCGCGCCGAGATGAACGGCAGCACGCTCGTTTTACGCGTCGGCTTCTCGCACCCGGTTCCCATTGAACCGAACCCAGGCGTTGAACTCGCCGTGGAGGGGAACCTGGTTCACGTCCGCGGGATCGACAAGCAGGCCGTCGGCCAGCAGGCCGCCGAGATCCGCCGCGTCCGCCCCCCGGAGCCGTACAAGGGCAAGGGCATTCGCTACCAGGGCGAGTGGGTGCGCCGCAAGACCGGCAAGGGCGGCGTGGTCTAGAGAGGAGCGGCCCATGGGCACTCGCCGCCGACGGCGGACCCCTCGGGCGGCGCGCCTGCGCCGGCATGCGCGCGTGGCCAAGAAAGTCCGCGGCACCGCCGCGCGGCCCCGCCTCACCGTCTTTCGCTCCCACAACCACATCTACTGCCAACTCGTCGATGACGACGCGCAGAGCACGCTGGCCGCGGCCTCCGACGCGGAAGCCGACCTGCGGCCCGCGCAAAACGGCGGCAAGACCGCGCGCGCCGACAGCGTGGGCGCCCGCGTCGCGCAGCGAGCGTTGGCGCTGGGCGTAAACCAAGTCGTCTTTGACCGCGGCGGCTACCGCTACCATGGCCGCGTCAAGGCGCTCGCTGAGGCGGCCCGTAAGGGCGGGCTCACCTTCTAGGGAGGGGCAACTGTGGTCAGAGGGTACGACCGAGGTCGCCCGGGGCGAGATGATCGCCCGCGCGACGACATGACCGAGAAAGTGGTCGCCATCAACCGGGTGGCCAAGGTGGTCAAGGGCGGCCGCCGCTTCTCCTTCACGGCCGTGGTTGTCGTCGGAGACGGCAAAGGGCAGGTCGGCGTGGGCCTGGGCCGCGCCAACGAAGTGCCGGAAGCCATCCGCAAAGGCTCCACCATCGCCAGACGCAACATGATCCGCGTCCCCATGCGCAATGGCACCATCCCGCACGTCCTCACCGCGGACTTCGGGGCCGCGCGCGTCCTCCTGAAGCCGGCCGCGCCCGGCACCGGGGTCATCGCCGGCGGGGGCGTGCGCGCCATCCTGGAGGCCGCCGGCGTCCGCAACGTGCTCACCAAATCCCTGGGCTCGAACAACGTCATCAACGTGGTGCAGGCCACCATGGTGGGGCTGAGTCAAATGCGCGACCCACGAGAGGCGCGGCTGGAACGGCTGCGCCTCGCCGGTCGCCTGCCGGCACCACCCCCTGCGGCCCCGGAGCAGACCCCCACGGCAGCGGCGACCGCCGGCGCCGCGGGGGAAGGCGCCCCGCCCCCCGCGGAGAGCGCCCCGCCCGCACCCGCTGCGGAGACGGCGCCCGCCCAGCAGGCCGTGGCGGACACGGGGCCGAACTCGCCTGCCTAGCCTGAGCCGCCCGCGCAATGGAGAGGCGCGACCCAATGGGCACACTGCGCATTACCTACGTCAAGAGCTGGATCGGCTATAAGGCCGACCAGGGCCACACCGTGCGATCGCTCGGCTTGCGCCGGCTGGGCCAGACCGTGGAGCAGCCCGACACTCGCGATGTGCGTGGTATGATCCACAAGGTTTCCCATCTGGTGGCGGTGAGCGAGATCGAGGACTGAGAATGCCGCTACGCCAGAACAATCTCCGTTCGCCGACGGGCGCCCAACGGCCTCGCAAGCGAATCGGGCGCGGCAACGCCTCCGGCACCGGGACCTATTCCGGTCGTGGCCTCAAGGGCCAAAAGTCGCGTTCCGGCAAGGATCTCCGCGTGGGCTTCGAGGGGGGCCAAATGCCCCTCATTCGCAAGATGCCGCACCGGCGCGGCTTCACCAACGCGCGACGAGTGGAGTACACGCCCATTAACCTGATCGCGCTCAATCGTCGCTTCCCCGCCGGTGCTGAGGTGACCGCCGAATCCCTGGTGCAGGCCGGCCTCCTCAAGAGCGCCGAAGAGCCGTTCAAAGTGCTTGCCGGCGGCGAACTCGATCACCCCCTCGCGGTGCAGGCGCCCAAGGTCTCTGCGGCCGCGCGGGCCAAGATCGAAGCCGCCGGCGGCTCCGTCAAGGAGTTGGATGCAGCGCGCGCAAGCAGCGCAGAGTCCCACTAGACCACGCTTGCTCCAAGCGATGGTGGACGCCTGGCGTCAGCCAGACGTCCGGCTCAAGCTCGCCTTCACCCTGGCCATGCTGATCATCTTTCGCTTCGTGGCGCACATCCCGGTACCCAACGTGCAGTTGGCGCAGCTGGACAGCGCCCTGGACAACAACCCGGTGCTCGGCTTCCTCAACCTCTTCAGCGGCGGTGGCTTGGAGAACCTCAGCATCGTCGCCCTAGGCGTCTATCCCTACATCACCGCCTCCATCGTCATGCAGCTGCTCACGCCCATGGTGCCGCGGCTGCAAGCGCTCGCCCGCGAGGGGGAGCAGGGGCGCAACCGCATCCAGCTCTACACCTACTGGGCCGCCGTCCCCATGGCCGTCGTGCAGGGATACGGCCAGCTCCTGCTCCTGGAGAACGCCAACGCGATCACCGGCATTGGCTTCAGCGGATCCGACGCCCTCCCCACCGTTTCCGCCATCATCTCCCTGACGGCCGGCACCATGTTCTTGATCTGGCTGGGCGAGTTGATCACGGAGAAGGGGATCGGCAACGGCATCTCCCTCATCATCTTCGGCGGCATCTTGGCCAGCTTCCCTACCCTCTTTAACTCCATTCGCCTCAGCGACACCGGCGCCGGCGGCGTGGCCATCGTCCTCTTCATCGCCGTCGCCTTGATCGCTCTCATCGTCTTCTTCCAGGAGGCCCAGCGCCGCATCCCCGTCCAGTACGCCCGCAGTGTCTTTCGCGGTGGGCGCATGTATCGCCAGAGCGGACAGAGCTATATCCCCTTGCGCGTCAACAGCGCCGGTATGATCCCGCTGATATTCGCCTTCTCCATCATCATCTTCCCCTCCGTCATTGCCGGCTATATTGAGGGCGCCGTGGCCGGCGGCGACGACGCCAGCACCAAGGCGTTGGTCGAAGTCCCCTTCGCCGAGGATGAGACCGAGGACATCCTCCTCGTCGACGCGTTCCCCGCGATCAGCCCGGAGGGCCGCTTCCGCGTCAACGACGCGGAGATCAGCTATGCCGCCGCGGACGACACCTTCGGCGACGTGCTCGATCGCATCAACGGCGACAGCGACGCCGACGTCTTGACGTTCGTCGAGACCCGCCTGGACGCGACCACCGGCGAATTCCTCCCCACCTGGACCGTGGAGAACAACGATCTCGGATCGAAGCTCATCCAGCTCGAAGATCTTGAGGGGACCTTCATCGCCGCCACCCGGGTGCCTACCCATCTCGATGAGCCCGACAGCGCCTTCACGCCCGAAGTGGAAGGACAAACAGTGGGCGAGCGGCCGGCCTGGATCGCCCGCGCCGCGAACTGGGTGCAGACCAACTTTTCGCCCGGCCGCCCGCTCTACTGGGCGCTCTCCTTCCTCCTGGTCGTGATCTTCACCTTCTTCTACACGCTGATCACCTTCCAGCAGCAGAATCTGGCGGAGAATCTGCAGAAGCAGGGCGGGTTCGTCCCCGGCATCCGGCCGGGGCGGCCCACGCAGGACTACATCAACCGCGTCCTCTTCCGTATTACCTTCGCCGGCGCCCTGTTCCTGGGCTTCGTCGCCATCGTCCCGTTTCTGACCACGGAGTTCATCCCGGACAGCCGCTCGTTGACCCTCTCCAGCGTGGGCTTATTGATCGTGGTGGGCGTCGCGCTGGACACTATGAAGCAGGTGGAGGCGCAGCTGCTCATGCGGCACTATGAGGGATTCATCCGTTAAGCTATGCACCTGATCCTGCTCGGCCCGCCCGGTGCCGGCAAAGGCACGCAGGCCGCGCATCTCGCGAAGGCGAAGGGGCTTGCTCTGATTTCGACCGGAGAGTTCTTCCGCGAACACGTGCGAGACGAGACAGACCTGGGCACGCTGATCAAACAGTCCCTCAACGAAGGCGAATTGGTCCCCGACGACGTGGCCATCCGCATGCTCCTGGAACGCCTGGATCGGCCGGATGCGGCCGCTGGCGCCACGCTGGACGGCTTCCCGCGCACGCTGAAGCAGGCTCGAGCGCTGGACCGCGCCCTCGCGCGGCGATCACAGCAGGTGGACGCGGTCCTGCTTCTGGAAGTGCCCCTGGAGGCACTGCAGGCGCGTCTGGGCGGGCGCTGGAGCTGCCCGCGGGACGGCTCCATCTACCACGAGAAAAACGATCCACCGCGGGCGCCCGGCCGCTGCGATCGCTGTGGCGACCGCCTGGTCCAGCGGGAGGATGACCAGCCCCAGGCGATCATCCGGCGCCTGCAGGTCTACGAGGAGCAGACGGCGCCGCTCATCCGCTACTACGACCAGGCCGGCAAGCTGGTCCGCATCAACGGCGCGCTGCCGCCCCAGCGGGTCCGGCGGGACCTGCTGGCGGCCGTAGAGAGGGTGCAGCCCTCGTGCTAGAGAGCCGGGCCGGCCAGATTATCCTCAAGACGGACGCGCAAGTGGAGCTGATGCGCGTTTCCGGGCGCCTCGTCGCCCAGACGCTCCAGGAGCTGGTGGCTATGGTGCGCCCCGGTCGCCGCCTCGCCGAGCTGGATCAGCACGTGCAGCAGAAGTACGAGCGCTTGGGCGTGGTCCCCACCTTCAAGGGCTACCAGGGCTATCCCTACACCATCTGCGCCTCCGTGAACGAACAGATCGTCCACGGATTCCCCACCGATCGTATCCTGGAGGAGGGCGACCTGTTCTCCATCGACCTCGGCGCCACCGTCGACGGCTGGGTCGCCGACGCCGCCGTGACCGTGGGCGTGGGCCGGGTCAGTCCTGAGGCCCAGCGCCTTCTGGACGCCACCCGTGAGGCCCTGGAGGTGGGGATTGACACCGCCCGCGTGGGCGTCCGCAAAGGGGACATCGGCGCGGCCATTCAGGCGGTGCTGGAAGGGGCGGGCTACGGCGTCGTGCGCGAATACGTCGGACACGGCGTCGGACGTGAGATGCACGAGCCTCCCAGCATGCCCAACTTCGGCAAGCGGGGCAGTGGCATGATCATGCGCAAGGGCATGGTCGTCGCCCTCGAGCCCATGGCCACCATCGGGAGCGCGGAGACGACGCAGCTCGGCGATGGCTGGACGGTGGTCACGAAAGATGGCACACTCGCAGCCCACTTCGAGCACACCATGGCCCTGCGGCTGGCGCAGCCGGCTGACGTGCTCACCCGCTGCGATTGATTGGGAGGTACGCTTGGCTCGACGATCGTACAGTCGCAGCAGACGCGCGCCGGCGCGGGGCCAGCCCGGGCCCAAGACGGATAAGATTGAAGTCGAAGGCGTGGTCAAAGAATCGCTGCCCAACGCCGTGTTCCGCGTAGGGCTGGCCAACGAGCACGAGGTGCTGGCCCACACCTCCGGCAAGATGCGAATGCATTACATTAAGATCCTCTTGGGCGACCGCGTCCTGGTTGAACTCAGCGAATACGACCTCACCCGCGGCCGCATTACCTACCGCTTCAAGAACTAAGGAGAGCCGCATGGCGCGCATCGCCGGCGTGGACATCCCCGACAACAAGAAACTGCCCTTCGCCCTGCGCTACGTCTACGGGGTGGGCGGCACACGCGCGCGGGAGATCGTCCGTAAGTCCCAGATCGACCCCGAGCGGCGCGTGCGGGAACTGTCGGAATCCGAGATCACGCGGGTGCGCGAGATCATTGAGCGCGACTACCTAGTAGAGGGCGACCTGCGCCGAGAGGTTCGGCAGAGCATTCAGCGCTTGATCGACATCAACAGCTACCGCGGGCAGCGCCACCGACGCAACCTCCCGCTCCGCGGCCAGCGAACCCGTACCAACGCCCGCACCCGCCGGGGCGCGCGCAAGACGGTGGCGGGTCGGCGCCGCGCCGTGAGAAAGTAAGGAACGGCGCCCATGGTCACGCAAGAACCCAGACGAGGCCGCAGACGAGAGCGCAAGAATGTCCCCCGCGGTCGCGCCTACATTCAGTCCACCTTCAATAACACCATCATCACGCTCACGGATTCGCAAGGAAACACCGTGGCCTGGAGCAGCGGCGGCTCCACCGGCGTGAAGGGATCCCGCAAGAGCACCCCCTACGCGGCGCAGATCGCCGGAGAGACGGCCGCTCGCCGGGCCATGGATCACGGCATGCGGGAGGTGGACGTCTACGTGAAGGGGCCCGGAAGTGGCCGCGAAGCGGCGGTGCGCGCCCTCCAGGCCTCGGGACTCACCCTGCTCAGCATCCGCGATCTGACCCCAATTCCGCATAACGGCTGCCGCCCGCGCAAGCGGCGTCGGGTCTAGAAAGTAGCGACATGGCGCGATACGTCGGTCCGGTCTGTCGGCTCTGCCGGCG
This sequence comes from Dehalococcoidia bacterium, assembly GCA_963662615.2. GTDB lineage: Bacteria > Chloroflexota > Dehalococcoidia > Bin125 > Bin125. Next base: position 322,841 of record CAXXSR010000002.1, on the reverse strand, counting down.
CAACGGCGAAAAGCTCTTCCTCAAGGGCGACCGCTGTTTCACTCCCAAGTGCGCCGTGGAGCGCCGCCCCACCCCACCGGGCCCGCGGCCGCAGCGCCGGCGCAAAATCTCCGACCGCGGCCTGCAGCTGCGCGAAAAGCAGAAGGCGCGGCAGTCCTACGGCGTGCTGGAGCGGCAATTCCGCCGCCTCTATAAAGAAGCGATCCGCCGCCCCGGCGCCACCGGAGAGGTCCTCCTCCAGCTCCTGGAACTGCGCCTGGATAACATCGTCTACCGGCTCGGCCTGGCGGAATCCCGCGCCCAGGCGCGCCAGATCGTCCTGCACGGCCACATCCTCCTCAACAGCCGCAAATCAGCCATCCCCTCCATTGAACTGCGGGTGGGCGATAAGATCGGGTGGTCGGAGCGCGGTCGCCGCAGCACGTTTTTCAAGATGGTGCGAGAGTGGCAGGGGGGCCGTGAGGTGCCGGGCTGGCTGCGGGTGGAGCCCGCCACCTTAGAGGGGGAGGTGACCGCGCTCCCCGTCCGCATTGACATTGACGTGCGTTTCGACGAAAAGGCCATCGTCGAGTATTACTCGCGCTAGACGGCACTGTCGCACTGCTTCCTGGGAGGAACGCAGCCACGTGATCACGGAGCAAGAACTCCCGCACCTGGAGATTGAGGACAACACCGAGAGCTACGCTCGGGCGGTGGTGGAGCCGCTCGCGCAGGGCTTCGGGACCACTATTGGCAACGCGCTGCGACGCGTCTTGCTCAGCGCCCTGCCCGGCGCCGCCGTCGTCTCCGTGCGCATCGATCAGGTCCAGCACGAGTTCTCCGCCATCCCCCACGTCAAGGAGGACACCACCGAGATCCTCCTCAACATGCGGGGGATCCGTCTGCGCGGCCTCTCGGATCGGCCGGCCAAGCTCTTCTTGGACGTGTCCGGAGAACGCGTCGTGACCGCCGCGGATCTGGAGGTCCCCGGCGATTACTCCATCGTCAACCACGATCTGCACCTCGCCACCTTGGATTCCTCCGAGGCCCGGCTGACCGCCACGCTCGACGTCGAATGGGGCCGCGGCTACACACCCGCCTCCCAGACAGACGGCATGCCCATTGGCGTCATCCCCCTAGACGCGATCTTCACCCCCGTCCGCAAGGTCAATTACTCCGTGCAGCCGACCCGTGTCGGACGAGAAAGCGACCTGGACCGCTTGATCTTGGAAGTCTGGACGGATGGCACCATCGACGGCACCAGCGCCATTCGCGCCGCGGCGGAGATCCTCCAACGAGAGCTGAGCCTCTTCGTCCACCTGGGCACGCCGCCGCCGTCCGCGGAGCCCCAGCCGGGGGAGGCCCTGGGCCTCACCCCGGAGCGCTATAACACGTCCATTGAGGACCTCTCCCTCTCCGTCCGCGCCTATAACTGCCTCAAGCGCAGCGGGCTGATGACCTTGGGGCAGATTCTTGAAAAGAGTGAAGAGGAGCTGCTCGGGCTGCGGAACTTCGGCGAGAAGTCCTACTACGAGTTGATCGACCGGCTCCGCGAGATGGGCTTCCTTGATGACGACGACCCCCGCGGCCGCCGCGGCGCAGAGGGCAAAATCGTCGAACTGGCCGCCGAGCCGGCGCCGACGCCGCCCGCGCCGCGACCCGATGAGTTTTCCTTGGAAGAAGCCGACGAGGAGATCAGTTCGCTGGGGACGGCGCTTTTGGAGGCGCTGCGGGAAGCGGGCGAGGAACCGGAGGAGCCCCGCTAAGCGGAGCGCGTCATGCGACACCGAATTGCCGGCCGCGCGCTGGGGCGCACCTCCTCCCATCGCAAGGCCCTCATTCGCAATCAGGTGACGGAGTTGCTGCGGCACGGTCGGCTCGTCACCACCGAGGCCAAGGCCAAGGAGATCCGCCCCGCCGCGGAGAAAGTGATCACGCTGGGCAAACGCGGCGACCTCCATGCCCGGCGTCTGGCCTCAGCGGCTCTGACCGATCGCGCGGTCCTGCGTCACCTCTTCAGCGAAATCGCGCCTCGCTTCCGTGAGCGGCCGGGCGGCTACACCCGCATTATCAAGCTGGGCCCCCGGCTGGGTGACGGCGCCCGCATGGCGCAGATTGAACTGGTGCAGGATGCGCCCGCCGGGGCCATCTTGGAGAGCGCCGCGGCCCCCGCCGACTCGGCTGGCGCCGACGACGCCGAGCGGAACGACTAGCCCACTGTGCCCCCGTCCCCGCGCCGGATCGCGCTGCGCCTGCAGTATGACGGCGCCGCTTTCGCCGGCTCTCAGCTGCAGCGCGGGCGCCCCACGGTCCAGGCGGCCCTGGAAGACGCCTGTCTGGCGCTCAGCGGCGCGCCGCATCGGGCGGACTTCGCCAGCCGCACCGACGCGGGCGTGCATGCCACCGGGCAGGTCGCTGCTGTTACCACCACCTCCACCTTGGCGCTCACCCGCTGGGTGGGCGGCCTGAACCATTTCCTCCCTCCCGCCGTTGCCGTGCAGGCCGCGCGAGAGGTGCCGTTGGAATTCAACCCCCGCCGCTGGGCGACGGCCCGCACGTATGCCTACCACCTTCGGGTCAGCCCCGTCCGGCAGCCGCTTTGGGAATCGCGTGCCTGGGTCCTGACCGCGCCGCTGGACGTCTCGCGTATGGAGGCGGCTCTCGCGCCGCTCGAAGGAGAGCACGACTTCGCCTCCTTTGCCTCCCGGTCGCCGCCCTCCGGCACCGTGCGGACCGTGGACGAGGCGCGGCTCCATGCCAGCGCGCCCACCTTCCGCTTCCATTTGCGGGCCCAGAGCTTTCTGCCACAGCAAGTGCGTCGTACAGTGGGTCAAGTGGTGCGCATTGGCCGGGGTGCGGCAGAGCCCACCGTGGTCGCGCGCTTGCTGGCGGAGCCGCGCTGCGGCGCGGCGGGCCCGGCGGCCCCTCCCCAGGGGCTGGTGCTCGTCCACGTACGCTATGCTCTGGCGGAGCTGCAGGAGTGGGATCATGACGATGAAGACGTACGCGGTCCGGAAAGGTGAGGTCCAGCGCGCCTGGCACGTCCTGGACGCCGCCGACGTGATCCTCGGGCGCCTGGCAACGCAGGTGGCCACGCTGCTCCGTGGCAAGCACAAGCCCAGCTTCTCCCCGGCCATGGACGTGGGCGACTACGTGATCGTGATCAATGCCGCCAAGGTCGCCGTCACGGGGCGGAAGCTGGAAAACAAAACCTACTACAGCCACTCCGGCTATCCGGGAGGACTGCGGCAGATGGTGCTCAAGGACATGCTTGCTCGCTACCCGGAGCGCCCGGTGGAGAAGGCCGTGCGCGGGATGCTGCCCAAGAACCGGCTCGCGCGGCAACAGTTCCGACGCTTGCGCGTGTACGCGGGACCGGACCATCCTCACGCCGGACAGATGGCGGAGACCGCGTTGGTGACAGAGGCTCGCTCATGACCACGGCTACAGCGGGGCACTACTTCTACGGCACCGGCCGGCGCAAAACGGCGGTGGCCCGCGTCCGTCTCTATCCAGGCAACGGCGCGATCGTCATCAACGGCAAGCAGATCGACGAGCTCTTTCATCGCCCCATCCACCGACGGGAGATCGAAGAGCCCCTCGTCGTCGCCAACGCGCAGGGCCAGTTCAACATCCAAGTGAAGTGCGTGGGCGGGGGCGTCAGCGGCTGGGCGGGCGCTATCCAGTTGGGCGTCGCCCGGGCGCTGGTCGAAGCCGACGAGACCTTGCGCAAGCCCCTCCGACAGGCCGGCCTTCTCACTCGGGACGCTCGCATCAAAGAGCGCAAAAAGCCCGGCCTCAAGCGCGCGCGCAAGGCGCCCCAGTACACCAAGCGGTAAGGGCGACACGGGGCGGCGGGAGCGCCTCCGGGCCTCCGCCCAGCGCTGCCGCGTCGCGTCGCGCCGTGGATCCACGGGAGCGGTGTGGCTAGAGTCCCGCCGCCCGACGCAATGACTCCGCCATCGCCGTGCTTTCCCAGGGCAGATCAATGTCCGGCCGGCCGAAGTGGCCGTACGCCGCCGTCTGCCGGTAAATCGGTCGCTGCAGCCCCAACGCTTCCAAAATGGCGGACGGGCGCAGGTCGAAGTGCTCAGCCACGATTCGCTCGATATCCTCTTCCGGCACCACGGCCGTGCCGAATGTCTCAATGGAGATGGACATCGGCTTGGCGACGCCGATCGCATACGACACCTGCATCTCCACCCGCTCGGCCAAGCCCGCGGCGACAACGTTCTTCGCCACCCAGCGAGCGGCGTAGGCGCCGGAGCGGTCAACTTTCGAGGGGTCCTTGCCGGAGAACGCCCCGCCGCCGTGGCGCGCCACGCCCCCATACGTGTCCACGATGATCTTGCGACCGGTCAGACCCGCATCGCCCTTGGGTCCCCCCACAACGAACCGTCCGGAGGGGTTGACGTAGATTCGAGTCCCCTCGTCCATCAGTTGGTGCGGGAGTTCCTGGTCGATCACCTGCTCTTGCAGGTCCTGCTTGATCTGCTCCTGGCTCACCCCATCCTCGTGCTGCGTGGAAAGCACCACGGCGGCGATCCGGCGCGGCTTACCGTAGGCGTACTCCACCGTGACCTGCGACTTCCCGTCCGGGAGCAGATAGGGGATGGAGGCGGATCGGCGGACCGCCGCCAGACGGCGCGTCAACTGATGCGCCAGCGCAATGGAGAGCGGCATGTATTCCGCCGTCTCGTTACAGGCGAATCCCACCACCATGCCCTGATCGCCGGCGCCCTGCTCATCGTGCCGGTCCGCCGCTGCCTCCTCCCGCACTTCCCAGGAGCGGCGCACCCCGTCCGCAATGTCCGGCGACTGCTCTTTGAGGGAAACGAGCACGCCGGCCGTATCCGCGTCGAAGCCATGATCCGAATGCGTGTAGCCGACATCGCGGATGACGTCGCGCACCAGACTCTCAATGTCCACGTACGTGGCCGTCGTAATCTCGCCGAAAACCAGCACGAGCCCGGTGGTCACGGCCGTCTCGCAGGCCACCCGTGAACTCCGGTCCCCTTCCAGGCATGCGTCCAGCACCGCGTCCGAGATCTGGTCGCAAAGTTTGTCCGGGTGCCCCTCCGTGACCGACTCCGACGTCAGCGGCAGGCTCGGCGCTTGAGAGAAGGTCGTTGACATAGATCCCCTACGTTCCACTCTCCCACGAGCGCAAATACTCCTCTTGATCGGCCGTCAACGTGTCAATGACCACCTTCGTCGCGGCAAGTTTCATCTCCGCCACACCGCGATCGATCGTCAACGGCACCGGCCAGACCCCAGGCTCGGGCTTGGGATCGGATTGCAGCAGGTATTCCACCGACAACGCCTGGTTGGCGAAGCTCATGTCCATGACGCTCGCCGGGTGCCCTTCCGCCGCCGCCAGGTTGATCAAGCGCCCCTCCGCCAACAAGATCAGCGAGCGCCCGTCCGCCAAGCGGTGCTCATTCACAAACGGGCGCAGCTCTCGCTGCTCCTCGGTCATGGCCCGCAACGCGTCAATGTTGATCTCATGGTTGAAGTGACCGCTGTTCGCCAGGATCGCACCACTCTTCATCTTCTCCAGCGCTTCCCGATCGATCACGTGCCTGTCGCCCGTGACGGTGATGAAGATGTCGCCCACCGGCGCGGCGGCGATCATTGGCATCACCTCGTAGCCCTCCATGAGCGCCTCTAGAGCACGCAGCGGCTCGACTTCCGTCACCACGATGTGGGCGCCGAGGCCCCGCGCCCGCGACGCCACCCCGCGGCCGCACATCCCGTACCCCGCCACCACCACGACCTTCCCGGCCAGCAGCACGTTGGTCGCGCGGATGATCCCGTCCAGCGTGCTCTGGCCCGTGCCGTAGCGGTTGTCGAAGAGATGTTTCGTTTGGGCGTCGTTCACGGCGATGATCGGGTAGCGCAGCGCGCCGCTCTCCGCCATCGCCCGGAGGCGGATCACGCCCGTCGTCGTCTCCTCCGTCCCCCCCACGATCGTCTCCAAGAGATCGCGACGGTTGCGATGCACTGCCGCCACCGTATCCGCGCCGTCGTCCATGGTGACGTGCGGGCGGGAGTCGAGTGCGGCGTCAATGTGCCGGTAATAGGTTTCGTCGTCCTCACCCTTGATCGCGAAGACTGAGATGCCCGCGCGTTCCACCAGCGCCGCCGCCACATCGTCCTGTGTCGAGAGCGGATTGCTGGCGCAGAGTGTCACCTCCGCGCCTCCCGCCTTCAGCGCCAGCGCCAGGTTCGCCGTCTCCGTCGTCACGTGCAGGCAGGCGCAGATGCGGATCCCCGCCAGCGGGCGTTCCTGAGCGAAGCGCTCCCGGATCTCGTCAATGACCGGCATCTCGCGCGCTGCCCACTCAATCCGGCGCACGCCTGCGTCCGCCAAGCCTGGGTCGGCAATGTCAGCGGGGGGAGCAGCACCGTTACTCATCCTGATCCTCTCAGCGGCTCGACAGCCACACGATCTCCGCGCCCCGGCGCCGCCCGCGGAACGCCGCCAGCGCTCGTCGCCAGCCACTCATCAGGCCGCTGATCCGCCGCCGCGACGTGGTCTCCACAATGTCGCCCGTTTCCCGGTACCCCAGGGCGCCATACGCCTCGCGCGCCGGCCCGTTGCTGGGGTCCACCGACAGCACCACGTCCCGACACTCCGAGAGCAGCGCCTGCGTGACCGCGCTCGTGGCGCGCGTCGCGTAGCCGCGCCCCCGGTAAGACGGGTGCGTGAACACGTTGCCGAGCACCGCGATCCCGTGCCCGCGGCTGATCGCATGGGTACCGGCCACCGCCACAAGCCGGCCCTCCACCACCACGCCGCAATAGCAGCCTTCACTGATGTGGCGCCCCTGATAGGACGTGGACCCACCTTCACTGCCGTAGAGCCGGTTCACCGCCTCCACCTGCTCGCGGCCCAAGCGTACCGCGTCACTCGTCACCGGCCGGAAGCTCTCCGCGGTGACGTGCAGGCGCAGCATGGTCCGGGATCCGCGCAGACGGTAGGCCGATCGCAGCGCCGGGATGTGCTCCGGTTTCGCCGTGGCGAAGCTCTGAAACGCGCCGGGGTGAATCGAGAAGATCGCCTCCACGCCGTCTGCGGGTCCCAGCGCGAAGAGAGCGTCACCCAAGCCGCCGCGCGAATGACAGACAAGGCTCAGCCCCGCCGCGGTCTTGCAGGTCCACCAGGCGGAGAGCGGCAGGGCGGCGGGCTCCAGCTGTGCCAGGGCGTAGGCGGCGTACAAGCGGTCGCGCTCCAACAGAGGGAGCAGCGCCGCCGGCTCATCAGCTGACTCAACCACGAATTGCTGGCTCGTGGCGCGGATGCGGTGGAACGGAAACAGTGAGACCGTCATGTCGGCGTCTCAACGTCGTCGATCGTGACTTCCCCCACCGCGGCGCAGCTCATGACAAGTACGCTCCAACGATCGGGGCGAGTTCCTCTTTCACCTTGGCGGGAATCCGCGCCGGGTCCGTCACAATCGCATCCTTCAGCGCGCCTTGGGCCGTGCTGACCCAGCCCGCTGGCAAGTCGCCCAGCAGGTGCGACACGATCGCCTGCGCCGCTGCCACATTCTCCCTCATTCGTTGCACCACCAGCTCCGCCGATACATCTTCCTCCGACTCGTGCCAGACGTCGTAGTCGGTTGCGGTCGCCAGCATGGCGTAGGAGATCTCCGCTTCGCGCGCCAGTTGCGCCTCTGGCAGCGCGGTCATGCCAATGATCGACGCGCCCCACGACCGATAGATCTGCGTCTCCGCCCGCGTCGAGAAGAGGGGCCCCTCCACACAGACATAGGCGCCCCCGGCGTGCATCGTCTTGCCCAGGGCCCGCCCCGACGCCACCAGCCGCACGCTAAGATCTGGACAGAACGGGTCGGCGAATCCCACGTGCGCCACGATCCCCTCGCCGAAAAACGTCGTGGGGCGCGTGTGGTGCGTGCGATCGACGATCTGATCCGGCACGACCATGTGCAGCGGCGCGATCTCCTGGCGCAGGGAGCCTACCGCGCTCACGGCAATGATCCCTTGAACGCCCAACGTCTTCAGGGCCCACACGTTCGCTTTCACCGGGATCTCTTGCGGCAGGAGAGCGTGCCCCGCGCCGTGCCGAGGCAGAAAGGCAACGCGCGTGCCCTGGAGCGTACCCGCGGTGATCGCGTCGCTGGGGTGGCCGAAGGGCGTCTGCGGGTTCCACGTCGTCAGCCCCGCCAACCCCTCCATTGCGTAAAACCCGGAGCCGCCAATCACGGCGATCTGCGCCTCGGGCTCAGGCACCGGGCGGATCCGTTCGCGTCCCCGGTCCCCTCCGGCCCTCGCGGGCGCTGCGCGCCACGGCCGTGACCACGATCGATCGGCTCACGCTTCGCCACTCCATCGACACACCCACTACGTTCTCCCCGCGCCGCTCGAAAGAAGGCACGCCCGCAGCCGTGTAACCGTGCCGGACGACGCCGGCGCGGTGCTCGGCCGGATGAGACACCATCGCAGTACCACAACGTGGCAGGCGCCCGTCAGAAGGCGGGAACGCCCCATGGCAGCCCCACGCGCAATGGGAATCCGCCGGCCGCATTAGGCACCGAGTCGCGCTGCGACCGCTTGCCGGACTTCGTCGGGCCGGTCCCTCCACCACTCTCAATAAGAGTTGCGCTTTGGCAGCGTAGGCACGCGCTCAGAAGAGCGTCAAGCGACGCGCGCGTTTCGGGATTGCGGACCGGCGACGCGCGCTCGCCCTCCACTCTGGCGATTCAAAACGTCATCATCGATTGAACACGGTAGTGCGCCAGTCGGTCCCGCCCTTTGAGCTCAGAAAGTTCAATGAGAAAGGCCAGAGAGTGGATCGCCGCGCCGGTCCGCTCCACCAGTTTCACCGTCGCCAGTGCCGTTCCACCCGTGGCGAGGAGATCGTCCACGATCACGGCGCGCTGGCCGGGTTGCAACGCATCCTGGTGGATCTCCAGCACGTTGGAGCCGTATTCCAGCCGATACTCTTCCCGGTGTCGATCCGCCGGCAGCCTGCCCGGTTTGCGCACCGGGACGAAGCCTGCCCCCAGCCGCTCGGCCAGCGGCGCGCCGAAGATGAACCCCCGTGATTCAATGCCGACCACTGCGTCAATGCGTTCGTCTGCGCAGCAGGAGGCGAACCAGTCAATCGCCTGGCGGTACGCCGCCGCGTTGCCCAGCAGCGGCGTGATGTCGCGGAAGAGAATGTTCGGTTCTGGAAAGTCCGGGATCTCGCGGATCAGCGCGCGCAGGTCCATGCTCACCGCATCCGCCTTCCGGTCGGCGCTCAGCCTAAGAACTGGCTCCGGCCGGCGTCAAACGACGGCTCCGGCCGCCGCAGGCGGCCTCCTACCCTGCATCGCCGACGACTGGCGCCTCGGACCGCGCCCCCTCTCCAGGAATGCCCCCTCTGCTGGCATGGATGCGCCGCCGCCCGGAGACCGGCGCCACCGTGATCGCATTCGCCACGGGGGAGGCGGAGCCGGCCTCGCAAACTCAGTCCGTCACGTCCATGTATTATGAGCCTCGCGACAGCGGCCGCGTCGAAGGGACGATCGCACGATCTCCTCTCCGTCGCGCCTTCCGTCATGATTTCGAAGTCGCCATGAAATGGCCATGGCATGGAACCCGTGCTCAGAACAGCCGGGTTGGCGGTGCAGTAGTGCTACGGCTCGTACGACCTCCATCCCCTAGGGGCCGGCGACCGCCACATGGTCGTGGCCGCGCCCCGGCCGCAGGGGGAGGAGGCCGAATGATCCTCCGCCATCGCAGAGGGATCTGGCTCGGCGTCGCGGCCATCGCGGCGGCGGCGCTGATCGCGGCCTGCGGTGGCAACCCCAACGATGACGTCGAGGTCGACGAGTTCCTCCGGGAAGCGCCCTCAGCCCCAGCGGACGTGGTCCCGGCGGAAGCGGCCCCCTCCGAAGCTCCCGAGCCCACGGACCAGCCGGCCGCGCCGGAGGCGGACCAGCCGGACGACCAGCCGGAGGCCGCGGCGCCTCCTGCCGACGAGGCGCCCCCTGCTGACGAGGAGCCGGCCACGGGCGCCGACGCCGCACCGGCGGATTCCGAACCCCCCCTGGACCCGGATGAAATTGACTTGGCGGATGACATCGTCCGGCGCTACCAGAACGCTACCTACGGCTATATCCTGGAACTGATTTGCGAGCCGTTCTGCAACGTCAATTCCGCCGGCATTGACCAGGTGGGCTTCCGCTCCGACACCATCCGGGCCTTGATCACCATCGCCGTGCGCGCCGCCGACGAGGAGAATCCGCCCGCCCTGGCCGAGCTGGAGGAGATCTGGCGGCGTGAGCGGGAACTCGACGAGTCGTTCGCCATCCTGGAGCGACAGGAGATCGTGTTGGCCGCGGATGGCGTGAGCCCCGCGCTGATCCTGGATTGGGAGTTTGACCGGACGTCCGCAGGGGGCGTCCAGGAGCGTTGGCGCAGCCTAATCGTACAGGTGGGTCCCATTGCCTACTTCGTCAACACGGGCTCTATTGCCGAGTCGTTCGCGGAAGTGGAGCCGTTCTTCCAGCAGTCTCTGGATTCGTTCCTGGCGCGCCGCAACCCTGCCAGTGTGCCCGGGCTCTACAGCAAGTGGGAGTTCGTCTACCCCTACAACCTGGACTCCTTCAACGGCGAACTGGGCAACCTCGGTCGCCTCCCTTCCTTCGAAGCCGGCCTCTTCTTCCAGCAGGCCGGCACGGGCCAGACCGAACTCGTCCTGGCCTGGGACACCGTCAGCGAAGATGTCTTCGATCCCGAGGCCGCCCTGACCGAGGCGCTCGCACCGCCGCCGGACGCCCAGATCGAGGAGCGGGAGCGGAGCGATCTGACCGCTGGGGAGGACATCACCGGCCGCTTCGCCATCGCGACCTTAACCGACGCGGAGGGCGTCTCCAGCGAGGTGGCCGTCTTTGTCTGGTACTGCCGCTCCAGCGGTCGCTCCTTCGTCCTTGAGTCCTTTAGCGCCGAAGATGCGCGGGCCCAGGCGCAACCGAGCCTTGATGCCTTTCGCTGCGCCTCGTCGTAATCACACCGGCCCCCCGGGAGGCGTGGCCGTGCGCAGGCAAGAATTTTGGAGGAGCGCATGACCGTCGTGGCCATCGACGCCATGGGTGGGGACCACGCGCCTCGGGCTGTCGTAGAGGGCGCTCTGGCCGCCGCCCGCGACCCCGGTTTGGAGGTCGTGCTCGTTGGGCGCACGGCGAACCTGGTTCCGCTCCTGTCACGGGCTCCCTCCAACGTCCGCCTGCAGGACGCCGCCGACGTCGTGGACATGGCCGACCAGCCGGCCGCTACGATCCGGCAGAAGCGGCGCTCGTCGATCATGGTTGGTTTGGAGCTGCTCCAACGCGGCGATGCCGGAGCCTTCGTCTCGTTCGGCAACACCGGCGCCATCATGGCCGCCAGCCTGATCACCTTGGGCCGCATCCCCGGCGTCGATCGGCCGGCCCTGGGCGCGGTGTTTCACAGCGCGCGCGGCTCCAACACTCTGCTGCTGGACGTCGGCGCCAGCGTGGACTGCCGCCCAGCCTACCTCGCGCAGTTCGCCACCATGGGGAAGGCGTATTTTGAGCGGGTGCTCCGGCAGCCTGACCCCACCGTGGGGCTCCTCAACGTCGGCGAAGAGGAGTCGAAGGGCAATCTGTTGGCGCGGGAGGCCTATGCCCTGCTGCGGCGGACCGAACCCAACTTTGTGGGCAACATTGAGGGCAACGCACTCCTCGACGGCCACGCCGACGTCGTCGTGACGGACGGCTTCAACGGGAACATCGCCGTGAAGGTGGCGGAGGGCGTCGCCGCCTTCCTGGCCGGTCAGCTCCGGCGTGGGATTCGGAGCAAACCCCGCTACGTCGCGGGCGCCTGGTTCATTCGCGGCGCCTTCGCCGCACTCCGCGAGAGCATGGACTATCGGCGAGTGGGTGGGGCTCCCTTGTTCGGCGTGAACGGGGCGGTCATCATCGGCCACGGTCGCGCGGAGGCGCAAGCCGTGACTAGCGGCGTCCGCCTGGCGCGCAACGTGGCCGAATCGCGGTTCGTGCTCGCCATCCGGGAGGCGCTGCGCCCACCGGACTCTCCCCCGGTGGGACCTCGGAGCCGGGCCGGCGCCCCGTCCGAGGGGCTGACCGAGCCCGCCGAGAGCGCCGTCAACCCCGATGGTGAAGGCTAGTCGAAGGCTAGGCGCCTGACCGGGCCAGCAATTTCAGCGCGTCCACGATCTGTTGCACCCGCGGATCGTCACGTTCAAGCTCGTCGCCCAGGATGCAATCCCGGATGTGCTGCTCTGTCATCACGAAGAAGGCCTGCTCCACGGCGGCGCGGATCGCCAGCAGCTGTGTCAGCACATCCTCACAGCGGCGGCCCTCATGGAGCATTCGCTGGACGCCCTGAACCTGGCCCTCCACACGGCGCAGGCGTGCGTGGACCTGTGCGCTGGTGTCCATCTCCGATGCTCGTTCCACGGCGCCTCTGTTCCACGCGCGACAGATGCAGACCCATCAACCAGCCATATGCATATACCAGGTATGGGTATACAATATGATCCTAGGCGGCAGCGCTCCTACTGTCAAAGAGCCGGCAAGGGCCGGCGGCCAGTAAAATGACATGTGGCACCATCCACACGGCGCTGCGCGAAGGGCAGAGACTATGGCGAAACCCACCGACGTCACCGACGACACCTTCCAGAGCGAAGTCCTTGAGAACAACGTTCCCGTGCTCGTGGACTTCTGGGCGCCGTGGTGCGGCCCCTGCCGCATGGTTGCGCCGGTCGTGGAAGAGTTAGCCGACGAGTACGCGGGCCGGGTCGCCTTTTACAAACTCAACACGGATGACAATCCCCGCGTTGCGACCACGTACGGGATCCGCAGCATCCCTACCTTGCTGGTCTTCAAAGGCGGCGAGCCGGTCGGACAGATCGTCGGCTTCCGCCCCAAGGGCGACCTCAAGAAGCGGCTCGACGAAGCGCTCAACTAAACGTCCCTGCCCGGCGGGACACGCCTCGCTGGAGAGTCGGGGCGACGCCGGCTCCCAGTCCCTGAAGCCAGTCCCTGCAGCCCGTGAGAGCAGAAGCGGCTCGGCGCCGGCTCCCCCTGAGCGGGCGATCGTCCTTCCCTGCTGCCCGCCGCCGGCCACGCGTGTGCTACCGTCGGCCGCGACTCCGCCCATTCGCGGGAGCGGAAGGGGCCTGGTGGTCCTCGCGGTCTTCAAAACCGTTGCGGGGCAGCTCGCGCTGTCCTGGGTGGGTTCGACTCCCATGCGCTCCCGCCACCTTTCCTATCTGCTGGCGACGGTCGAACAGCACCGTCGCCGCAACCCGACCGTCCCACGCAGGACCGGCCCGACCACGATTTGCCGCCCATCTGGCGCCCAACGGGGTGATGTAAGGCAGCACGAGGCGACACGAGCGAGGACGCACGAGGAACGTGCCTCCCCTACGGCCCAGGCCAAGACCTCAGGCGGACGGACCTGCTCCGGCGGCTTCCCCAGCTGACCGAAGAAGTGCTGCAGCATCCGGGAGTAGCTTTCCACGATGCGGCGGGAGCCGGAGCGGCGCTCCTTCTCGGCGAGGAAGGCGTCAAGGGCACGCTCCCAGCCGGCGGCGGAATTGCCGAACTGAGCGGGGATGGCGCAGGCGGTCGTCATGGGCGCCTCCTTTCAGAGCCATGACCACATTGCCATAGTGTGCCGCCGGATAGTCGAGAGAGTTGACCGCACAGAGGAGCCTGTCCTCGCTCTTGCGCCGGCATCGGCCGTTCCAGGTCAGCCGCCGCGGAGCGAAGGTCGTCGGCAGTCTCCTCGCTGTGTGTGCTACGGGCCGACTGCTACGGGACGTGGCATGGTGGGTAAACTCAGACCGTCGATGGTTGCTCTGGCCGCGTAAGCCGAACGAATGGCAATGACGGTTCAGCTTGAACGCGGTACGTGGGAGGTTCATGACGTCATCGGCCGAGGTGGCTTTGGCCGGGTCCATGCCGCGGCTGGCCCAGACGGGCAGCCAGGCGCGCTGAAGTTAGTCCTGAAAGATCCATCCGCCGAGCGGGAGCTCCTGTTCGCCGATTCAGAGTCCCTGCACGACGCTCCCAACGTCGTTCCGATCATCGACTGGGTCGAGACGCGTGACGAGTGGGTTCTCGCGATGCCGAGGGCCGATCGGTTGCTTCGAGATGAGCTGGAGCGGCAGCGGTCACAGCCAGACACCGCGGTAGCAATCTTGTCTAATGTGGCGGAGGCTGTGCTTACGCTCGACGACCTCGGCGTCGTCCACCGCGACGTCAAACCAGAGAACGTCCTCCTCCTCGGTGGCGAATGGTGCCTCACCGATCTCGGCATTTCCAGGTAGGCTGAGGAGACCACGAGACCTGATACGAAGAGACTCGCCATGACCGCGCCGTAGGCGGCGCCGGAACAGTGGCGCCCGGGGCGGCCCGCCTCCGCGACGGATGTCTACGCCTTTGGTGTTATTGCCTACGATATTTTGGCGGGTGAGCTCCCGCTCCCTGGACCGACGCGTGACGATCTTCGGGAGCAGCACCTCAACGCCATCCCGCCGATGTCTAGCCGGCTCCGAGCGGCCACGCGGCCTCCACTGGCTCCCGCAGGATCGTGCGGCGCCTGGCGGGGGCGGTGCGACGCGGGTCATTCATAGATCTTGTGGTTGTGCCGGCCTCAAACCTGTGGTGGCTTAAAACTCCATCCGCGTCGGATTCAGACATTGCGTACCAGATAGCGATGGGGTCTTGCCCTCCCACGGCTAGCGGACTGGTCCTGTCAGCCCTCGCACCGGTAAATCGGTGAACGCGACTGGCGCATTTTTGAAAGGTCGCCACCTGCCCGGCGGGCGCCGCCCTAGCGCGTCGCCGATGACCACAGCCAGGGATTCTAGGCTGGCCAGGTTGTGGCCCGCCAGAAACTCGTCGACGTAGGGCAGCGCCGTCGACATCCCCAGCGCCAACGGTTCGTACTCCGCCGAGCCCTTGCACGGGTTCACCCAGATAATGCGATGGGTCAGGCGGCGCAAGCGCGCCATCTGTTCGGCCAGCAACGCCGGGTCCCCGCGGTCCCAGCCGTCGGACATGATCACGACCACCGCCCCGCGGGCCAGGCCCGGCTGCCCCCAGCGAGCGCAGAACGCCTGTAGACACTGGCCCAGGCGTGTCCCTTCGGACCAATCAACGACGGTCGCGGCGGCGCGCTGCAGGGCGTCCTCGGGCGATCCGCTGCCCAGTTCTCGTGTGACTTTGAGTAAGCCGCGTTCCGAAGCAGAACGCCTCCACATTGCGGCGTGAGCGCACGGCCGTGTGCAGGAACAATAACGTCGCCCGCGAGTACTGGTTCATGGAGCCGGAGATGTCGCAGAGGAAGACCAGGCGCCGCGGTTTGGGTTTCGGCGCCTGATGAACCCAGTGCAACACCTCGCCCTGAGTGCGATGCGCTTGCCTCAGCGTTGCGCCCAGGGCCGGCGCGCTCGGTCGCGCCGGCATCGAGGCCAAGCTCGGCGAAGGGCTCGCCGTCGGGGTCAACTTCCACCTCGCCGACACCAAGGCACAGGCGATCAAGGAAGCGACCCCGTTCTACGAGGAACACATCAAGATGTTCGCCCCGATCGGCTTCTTCCGCGGCCTCAGCGACGAGCAACTCGACGCGGTCGCACAGCGCGGCGGCTGGGCCGCGGCGGGCATCCCGGCCCTCGACGAGGCCTGCGAGAACCGCAGCTGGTATTGCGGTCCGCCCCAGGGATTCATCGAGTACCTGCATGCACTGGGTGACGCCGCGCCGGGCCTCGAAATGGTCAACGTCCAGGCGAGTATGGCCACGCCGCAGCAGGTGATCATCGAGCAGCTGCAGTGGTCCGCGAGCGCGGTGATGCCGGAGTTTCAGCCCGCCGGCGCGGCCATCCGCTGACCGCCTGATTCGGCAACCAGGTGGGGTGCGCGCAAGGGCGACGGGCGGAAGGGTCAATCGCGGGCGTCCGGGATCAATGACGGCGCGGAGGTCGCCCGCATCGCCGTTCACGCCGCCCCGATGTATTCGTACATATCCCCTGGAGGCAATCGTCGCTGCGGCGGAGCGACAAGGCCGAGTAACTCTCTGTCGGACAGTACTGTCCGACGTCGAGTTCGATTCAAGGCACGGCACAGAGACGCACCGAGCGAAACTTCCGCAAGGAGGCGCCCAACACGGTGCGGATACTGAAGCAGGCCGTTGAGTCGAGCTAGGTCCGCGTCACGAAGCGAATCGCTGCCTGACCCAGGCCCAGCACGGCGGCGATGGTGCAGCGGGACTCGGCGACCTACGATGCGGCCAAGGCGGCCGCCGCGCATGCCGCTTGCAGCCCCGCGGCACGGCTTGCCACGCGTGCTGCGCTAGTTGACTCCGCTATGTGTGCTGAGGACAGTCGACGAGCGACCGATGCTCTCGAGACCGCCTACACTGCGGCCATCATTGACGCGCCGTCTCTGTGCCCCGGCGGTTTCCGGGACGGACTATTTCGGCTGGGCCCTGCCCATTGACCCGATCGCATCCACGTCGTGCCACTCGATGTCGCGCTCGAGGCACGCCCGAAGGGTCAGATACACCGAGTGCTGAGCTGGGCTCTCCGCGTTCTTTCGGTACGCTTCCTGACTCTCGAACATCGCGACCATCCAGAGCTCGCGCGGGTCGCCATCGGAACGGTAGAAGGTGACGCTCACCATGCCGTTCATGCGGTTGCTGCTGAACGCGTTCACCTGCGCCAGCAGATACGCTTCGGGGACATCCGCTCTGACCTGCATGCGCGCGATCATTCCCCACATGCGTGGCCTCACTCTTCGTGGAGGGAGCGTCCCTGTCCGGCACGATCCTACCAGAGGACGTGCCCAGCTGGCCGGACCCCTCTCCATAGTCGTCTGAGCACTTGATACGTCGGCGGCGCGCGTGGGTCCTCGGCGTGCGAAGGAGCCCCTGCTGCCCAAGCAGGTGCCCAAACCCGCGGCCGCACGCACCGTCACCCGGGGACGCTGTACTCGCCGGTCATGGCGTCGAAACCCCCATGCAAGACTCGCGATCGCATCAGCCAGCACCAGCATCAGCCAGCGCCACGAACGACTTGCTCGAACACCTCGAGGGTTTTCTGAGCGAACAACCACATGTTCTCTTCGCGGTCCGCCACGCCGGTCTCGAGGGTTTCGGAATGTTCGGCCGCGCCGGCGACGGCGATGCAGGTATGGCCGGCCGCATCGCCATAGCGATTTCCCGCGGGGCCAGCGGCACCGGTTTCGCTGAGCCCCCATGTCGTCCCGAGGCGACCGCGCAGCGCCGACGCCGCCAATCGCGCGTAGGCTTCGCTGCTGGAGCGCACCCCCGGATGATCCTTGAGATCGAGAGCCAGCAGGACGTGGCGCGCGGTCTGGGTATAGATGACGCCGCCGCCCACGAAATACGCCGACGCGCCTGGTACCGCCAACAGGGCCGCCGAGACCAGCCCCCCCGAGGACGATTCCGACACCGCCACCGTTTCGCCCCGTTCCTTCAAGAGGGCGCCGATCGTCTGGGCCATCGAAACAAGCTCGGTCATGCCGGTCCCCTCCTCATGCCGTGAGGCTTCCCACCGCACCTCGAACAGCGGTTGGTTACAATCGACCCAGTTAGGACGAGAATCGATTTCTATCTCGGACAGGTCTATCCGACATAGAGTCCGACTTAGGTCCTGATCTTCCAACATCCGGTGCTAAGTCGGATAGACCTGTCCGACGTAGAATCGGACTTTGCGCTGATCTCGACGCGGCGATTCGGGAGGCGCGCTCCACTGCGGGCCCATTGGATCAACCAAAAGGATAAGACGAATGAACGAAGCCTAATGGCCCTGCCGGCCCGATCGCTTGGTGCCCGCCGGAAAGCGATCCTGATTTGCCCTCACGATTCCACATGAGCAGCCAACCGCCGGGCGCGCGACCAAAAAGAGTCGGGCGTCGGATCCACCGACGGGCGCGCCCACCAAGCAGGGAGGACGAGAACCATGCCGGGACCCCCCACCACCGCCACGACCTACGAACCGGTACCGGGCTGGGCCAAGATCCCACACGGCTTCTGGCTCCGCGAGGCTACCTCGGTCGCCGTGGACTCCCAGGACCGCGTCTACGTTTTCAACCGGGGCAACATGCCCATGCTGGTATTCGACGCCGACGGCCACATGATCGACCACTGGGGCAACGACACGCCGCACGGCGACATGGACGAGATCGTCGACCCCTATGGCGTCACCCGCCTGGTCTGGCGCGGTGTCCGCTTCGGCTGGCCCCACTCCGTGCGCGTCGACCCCGACGATTACCTCTGGCTCGTCGACGTACACATGCACAAACTGACCAAAACCGACCGCTCGGGCACGCCGGTGATGACGCTCGGCAGCGGCGACCCGGCGCCACCCCAGAGCGGCGACCCCTTCAACAAGCCCACTGACCTCGCCATCTCCCAGGCCAACGGCGACATCTTCGTCAGCGACGGCTACGGCAACTCCCGCGTCCATCGCTACGCCGCCGACGGCCAGCACATTCTTTCCTGGGGCGAGCCCGGCTCCGACCACGGTCAATTCAGCCTGCCCCACAACATCGCCATGGTCGACGATTCCCACGTCATCGTCTGCGATCGGGAGAACCACCGCGTCCAGCAATTCACGGTCGAAGGCGAGTTCGTGCGCGCATGGCACGTGCATCACGCCGTCGCGGTCACTCGCGGTCGCGGTGATGACGACCACCTCTATATCGCCGAACAGGGCCCGCCGCCGGTTCAGTTGGGCGTGCCCAACTTGGGGCACCGGGTCTCGATCTACACCCCTGAAGGGGAGCTCGTCACACGGATCGGCGCCTCGTTGCCTGGGGAATCGCCTGAGCGGTTTCTCTGGCCCCACTCCATCGCGACCGATTCGCGCGGCGACATCTACGTCGCGGAGGTGTCCTACGTCGAAGTGGGCAGCCGCATGAAGCCGCCCCGGGAGGTGGTCAGCCTGCGCAAGTGGCGCCGGGCAAGCAATTAGCGACCCGCTCCCTGTTGCAGGACACGGGCGCGGTTCCACAGGATGACCGACCTGTCCGACATAGAGTTCGGTACAGGGCCGGAGGCTGGCCTGCTGATCCTCACGGGGAGTCGTTGGCGGGGACTTCAAGGAACCCGATCGTTCCCTCGGAGCTGATGACGCCGACGACCACCACGCGCGGCCCGTTCCCTGCCACTTCGAGAAAGACAAGGTTGACCGGACTTGAAGACGACGCGGAGATAGGGCGTTTTGGGCAGGGAAGGTTGCCGCGGCCGCCAACATCAGCAACCGCAGAGCGGAGCGCCGCCTGCTCCTGCAGGGTCGGGGTGCTCCCTGGACGCCTTAGTGGGTTCCTTGTGCCGCCATCACGGTCGGCATGCCCTGTATGCCGCGCAGCGTGTTGATCTCGCCGCGGTGGCCGTTGAAGTGCCCCAGCATGTGCAGGGAGATGGCCTGGCCGACCGTCTCAGTCCCCTGGCGGGCCGGCACTTCACGCTCGAGGTCCGCATCGGTCGCACCGTCGAGGTACTCGGCGGTCTGCGCCCACACCGCCCCCTGGTACTCGGCGAGTGCCTCCATCGAGGCAATGTGGACCTGCTGTGCCTCCTCGTCGGACTGCCCAGTGCCAAATCCGTCGGCCGGGAGACCAGTCTGTTCCGCCCACCGCTCGTTCCAGATCGGTGACTCGCCGCGAATGCGAGCGTTCACGATGAGGTCCTCAACGCGGGCTGTGTGCCAGAGGCACCAAGCGATCGAGTGGCTCCCATGATCTGGGACAAAGTGCAATTGCTCGTCCGTCCCCTCGCGGGCGTCGACCAGAGCGCGATGCACGAAGTCCAGAGTGCCCTGGATGTAGTCGATGGTGGTCATCTCTCCTCCTTGATCGCTCGCTCTCTTTGTCAACGACCCGCGGAGGCGGGTCGAAGCTCCCGATCAGGCCGCCACCTAGAGTCGGGCATGCACCGCGCTCTGCTGGCAGCCTCCCTGTCCACATCACGCCCGTCATAGTGTCGGACTTTGTGGGGAGATCTCGATCGTGCCCAACCAAAATCGCAAGCACAACCAACGCCGAGAATCAGTCTGCGTACGTGCTCAGAATCCCTCATGAATATTGCCTCTTCACCGCAGCGTAGCAACCGTCGGCGTCGTGCGGGCGGAGATCACCAGCGATCTCCCGGCCGTCGGAGTTAGACTGCCGACGCCCGAGCGAGTGTCAGGAAGCGGGGTCCCGATGCGGCTCGACGAATACCAGCAATACGATGCCGTCGGACTCGCTGGCCTGGTCCAGCATGGTGAGCTGCATCCCGCCGAGTTGGCCGCTGCGGCCCTCCAGGCCATCACGACGATCGATCCCGATCTCAATGCGGTCATCGAGACGTACCCCGAGCGCGCGACCCGTAAGCACACCGATGCGCTCCCTGACGGTCCCCTGCGCGGCGTGCCGTTCCTCGTCAAGGACCTGGGGAACTTCGAGGAGGGCAAACGCTGCGATATGGGTTCACGTCTCGGAGACGGATTCGTTCCCGACCATCCCACAACGCTTATGGAACGGTTCCAACAAGCCGGGCTCAACAGTCTCGGCCGCACCACGACGCCCGAATTTGGCCTGAACGCAGCCACTGAGTCGGTCTTCACCGGCCCCACCCGCAGTCCCTGGGACTCGGAGCGTGGCGTCGGCGGGTCCAGCGGGGGGGCGGCCGCAGCGGTGGCGAGCGGGATGGTGCCGCTTGCCCACGCCAGCGACGGCGGCGGCTCCATCCGGATTCCCGCCTCCTGTTGCGGGATCTTCGGTCTCAAACCCACGCGAGGGCGCACACCTGCAGGCCCGGACGTTGCCTACCCCATCGGCGGTCTGGGTCACAACTTTGCCGTCAGCCGCAGCGTGCGCGATTCGGCCGCCCTGCTCGACGCGGTCGCAGGGAGTGCTCCGGGTGACCCGTTCCAGATCGGGCGGCCAGCCCGTCCCTACCTGGACGAAGTGCAGCGGCAGCCCGAGCCGCTGCGCATCGCCTACACGGCCCGTCCCTGGTCAGCGGATGCGATCAACCCAGAAGCCGTGAGCGCGCTGGAGGACACGGCGAAGCTCTGCGCCGACCTCGGGCACTCGGTTTCGGAACGGATGCCGAGCTTTGACTACGACGGCTACATGCAGGCGCTGACGGTCATCTGGTGCGCCAGCCTGACGTTCCGGCTCGACGCCGTCGCGGCCGCGACGGGACGGACGATTAGCCCCGACACGGTCGAAGCGGCAACTCTTGCCTGCTACCAGCGCGGCACTACTCTGCGCGCCTCGGAGTATCTGACCGCGCAAAGCCTCTTCAACCGCGTCAGCCGGGCCTGCGGTCAGTTCTTTCAGTCCGTCGACGTGCTGCTCACGCCGACCACCGCCGGACCCGCCCCGCCCATCGGCACGCTCGATCAAAACGCCCCGGGCATTGACGCGGATGGTTGGTTCGCGCGCATCTTTGGCTACGCGCCGTTCACCGCGCTCTTCAACGTCACCGGGCAGCCCGCCATGTCCGTTCCGCTTGCGCAGAGCGCCGACGGCCTGCCCATTGGCATGCAGTTCGTCGCTCGCTACGGCGACGAGGCCACGCTCTTCCGCCTCGCCGCACAACTGGAGGAAGCGCGGCCCTGGAGCGCGCGCCAACCGCACCTGCCAACGACCTAACGCGCCGGTGTGCGCAGTCCGAAATTCGCTTCTTCTCCGGCGTGAAAAGATTGGGTTGTCAGGCAGACACTCCAGATTTGACCACTATCCGGCGGCGGATCCCACGCTCGACTCTATGCCGGATAAATGTGTCTGTGACAGCGTCCGACCGACCCAATCGTCCCCGTGGCCGTATCCATGCAGCACAGGACGGGGGTAGTCTCGGCCCCTGATTTGGACCCTAGGTCGGACAGACCTCTCCGACGGAAAGTTCAATTCAAGGCAGTACTGATGCAGGACGCGACCCCCGGAACGGACAGCTCTCTCCGTGTGGTTTCGGCGCAATGTCGCAATGAAAGGCGTATAGGCCTGGCCGAATAAGGATTGGGACACAAACAAGGTGCGCGCTGGCCCCACTTCACCGCTGGGATCTCAGCGTGCGCATCCTCGAATGCGTATCACGACCACCCGGGTGGAGAAGCTGCGAGCCCCCCAGAGCCGGTGTTCGGAAGCGCAACGGGTCCCGGCAATGCGGACGGAGCTGCGTCATGCGCCACGCCGGCTGCCTCTGGGAGTGGCTCACCGCTGGCCGGTTGCGCCTCGCCTGATGAACGTTCATCAAGGCGTTCAACCGCCGGAACACCCGCGCCGGTGGCGGCGGCCGTGAGATCCTCGACGGCCGCGAGCGCTTCCCCGTCGAGCGGCGCGGTCAGATCTTCAATTACAGAGACTTCCTCGCCCGCAGGGCTGTCAGCACGCAGCGATCCGCCGGCCGCCGCCAGAGCGGCCGCGATCAGCACGACACTCGCGGTCATGGCTGTGCCGAGGGTCCCACGCACGATCGCCCTCCTGATCGTCCATCTGTAGACAGCGGAGGAATGCAAACGTTACGGGGTCAAAGTGGAGCAGAAGGCGACCTCGGCCTGCCAACCTTCAGCCAAGGCGGCCCCGCAGGCGAACGTGCGGCACCCGAGGGAGCTTCGCCGCCCCCGGCGGCTAGTCGCTCCGGAGGCACAGTGCGGACCGTCCACCGGCAAGTCCTCTCCAGGTCGCGGGTCAGCGCGACGCGAGCAGAGGACTCGTGGTCTGAGATCTGACAGAACCGCACCGCTCGGTCCCTGTAGACTGCTGACCACGTGCTTCAGAGAGGCGGTCGCTCCAACCATGGAAGGCACGAACTACAACGAGCTCACGCCGCGCGAGAGGTACGTCATCGAGGCCAAACACACCGAACCGCCCTTCACCGGCGAGTACGATGACTTCTACGAAGCCGGCGCCTACGTTTGCCGACGCTGCAACGCCCAGCTCTACCGCTCCGAGGACAAGTTCGACGCCCACTGCGGGTGGCCGGCCTTCGATGACGAGGTCGCCGGTGCCGTGAAGCGTCTGTCCGACCCGGACGGCCAGCGCATCGAGATTGAGTGCGCGAACTGCGGCGGCCACCTCGGCCACGTGTTCCTTGGCGAGAGGCTCACGGCGAAAAGCACGCGCCACTGCGTCAACTCGCTGTCGATGAAGTTTGTCCCCTCAAAGTAGCCCGAACCTCTTGGCAGCCGCCCAACGGGGCGATGCGTGGGCGGCCCGTCGTCATCTTGGCATTACCGTCCTCGTGCACGGCCACGAGTGAAGGCTGCCGTTCACCCTCAACTTGCTGTGATGGCCGAACTCGCACATCGACGCGGAAGGCGATCTCGGGCTTCAGCGCTGCTGTGCCGTGCCCAGCACTCGCTGCTGGCACTCGCTCGTGTGAGCGTGTGGGATCGACGCCTGGCAGCGCTGACGGAAACCTGTTATCCCTGCCCGAGTATCCGCAGTCGGTACGCGTCTCCCTCCCGCGCAGCCGATCCGCGCCGGGAGGGGCGATGGCGCGGCGTAGGTCCCGCGGGCGGTTCCGCGCAGGGAATGGAGTTTACGATGGGCATCAAGCTGAAGGGGCTCAACCTGGGTTACTGGGGCATGGATTACGCCCTCCTGGGATTCCCCAATCCCAGCGATCTGCTGCTGCCGGGGCGTAGTGAGGCGTCGCGGCGCTGGTATCGCTGCCCCTCGATCGCGTTCATCATCGAGCACCCGGAGGGCCGGGTCCTCTTCGACACGGGGATGTCCGCGAACTTCAAGGCGGAGTGGCCGGCCGAGTGGCAAGGGATGAGCGACCTCAGTGAGATGACGCCGGAAGTCCTCCTGGAGAGCGGTCTGAAGCGCGTCGGCCTGGGACCGGAGGACTTCCGCTACGTCATCGTCAGTCATCTCCACGCGGACCATGCGGGCGGTCTGCGCCTCTTCGAGGAGGCGGGCGCCGAGATCCTGGTCCACGAAGACGAGCATCGGTTTGTGAGCAAGATCAGGGAAGCGGACAACTTCTTCAGCCGGGCGGACTGGGGCTTCTTGGCGCGCAAGCGTCCCACCCTCCTGTACGACGATCAGGAGATCCTCAAAGACCTCTGGACGATCAGCCTGCCGGGTCATACACCCGGCTCCATGGGCATCGTGACCCGCCTCAACCAGACAGGCTGGGCAATCCTCACCGGCGACGCCATCGCCACGCACGAAGCCTACGGCCCGCCGCCGGTTCCCCAGTTCGTGAACTCCAGCGCCGAGAGCCACGCCGCCTCGGGCGCAAAGATTGAGAGCATCGCCAAAGAGACGGACGGCTTCATCTTTCCCGGACACGACGAAACCGGCATCCAGTACACGGGTGGGCAGATGGCCGTGCGGGCGATCGAGTTCCTGCCCAATCACGTCTACGAGTAGTGCCGCGCCCCTGTCCCACTGACGCTACGAAACGTCCCTGAGAACGCCAACGACATCGAACTCGCGTGATTCCGAAGCGGTGATCGCCGAGAGGCCTCCGAGGCTCGCCGAACGTCATGGCACGGATGGCGGCCGCTGTAGCGCGTAGCGCTCGTCCCCGCGCGAGGGCGCCACACCCCGAGCGCGCGCGACGCTCGCGTCCGTGCAGCGCTCCGACCTGGTCAGAGCGAAACCCAGCGGCCTTCCGCGGCGGAGCGGCGCCGTCTGGGCGCAGTGCTCTGCGCGTGAGTGCGACAGCGCGAGGGGGCGTCGCTGACACTGGAGGAGTCGCGCGAGTACGGTCAGGGGAACATCGCGCAGGACAAAAAGAATCGGCAGCACCTCAGCTGGTGCGTTGGGTTCGCGGGCGGAGAGGCGTTACCTTGCCTGAAGCGGGCCGCCCGCGGGAGGGGGCCGTAGATAGGAGGGCACTCCCATGACGACAGTGGGCGCCGGTAAATATACCTACGTTCTGATTCAGGACTGGGCCAAGCTCCCCCCGGGCGAGACCTTCGGCTTTGTCAGCGCCGTGGCCACCGACTCCCAAGACCGGGTCTACGCGTTCCAGCGCAAAGGCCCGCCGATCGTGATTTTCGACTCGGAAGGCACCTACGTCAGCTCCTGGGGGAACGGGGCCTTCCTCTTCGCCCATACCATCTCGATCACGAACGACGTCGTCTATCTGACGGATCGCGACAGCTCCGTGTGTCTCCTGTTCACCCTCGATGGCAAGCCCATTCAGATGCTGGGCCGCCATGGCGTGCACTCGGACACGGGGTGTGAGCAACCGGGAGAGCTGGTGCCTAGAGCGGCGGGGCCGTTTAACTACCCCGCCGAACTGGTGGTTGACCCCGCGGGCGACCTCTATGTCGCCGACGGCTATCGCAACGCGCGCGTGCACCGCTTCTCGCCTGCCGGCGAACTGAAGCTCTCCTGGGGCGAGCCCGGGAAGAGTGGCCCCAACCAGTTCCACCTGCCCCACAGCCTGCTGGTGCATGACGGCCGCGTCTATGTGTGCGACCGAGAGAATCACCGCCTGCAGCTCTTTGGCAGGGACGGGCAACATCTCACGACCTGGACGGACATCCAGCGGCCGATGGACATCTCCGTGGACGCCGAAGGGCTCTTGTACGTCAGCGAGGGCCCGGTGGAGGGCTCGGGGCCGCGCCTCTCCGTCCTCACCACCGCAGGCGAGGTGCAGGCCCGCTTTGCCTGCCGTGGTGGCCATGGCAGCTGGGTCGACTCGCGCGGCGATATCTACGTGGGACTGAACGACCTGGGTGGCGTGGATAAATTCGTGCGCCAGGGCTAGGACCGACCCCCGCAGCAGGCGGCCGGCCACGTCCCGGAAGAGAACGGTGCGCCCCCGTAGCGCCTCTCGCACTTCTTCACGCGAAGGAGCGGGAGAAAGTTGCACGATCGGGTCATCGTGACGGCGACGCGTGCCTGCGAATCGAACTTCAGCCGTCTGCATGACGACGCTGGAGCAGAATGAGCGTCGATGCCGGCATCGCGCACCGGGCGAACCGCACGGCGGCGACTTCAGAGGTGTGCTCGCAGGATCGCGGCCGCTTGGAAACGCTATCGATTCCAGTGGCCTGACTGTCCGCCCCAGGCGTGGCGTCGGGCGATCTCCTCGTTGAGGTCGGTGCCCCAGCCGGGGGCCGTCGGAATGGCGATGTAGCCGCCCTCGACGGTGGGAGGCGCCGAGACCAGCTCATCGCGCCAGGGGGCGGCGTCGTGGTCGGCCTCCATGATGCGCACGTTCGACGCCGCCGCCGTGAGGTTCAGACTCTGATACGTGGCGAGATGGCCGTTAAAGTTGTGCGGTGCGATGTTCAGCTCGTACAGCTCCGCCAGGTCCGCCACCCGCTTCGCCGCCATAAAGCCCTGGTACTGGACGTCTACCTTCACGGTGTCCATCGCGTGCAGCTCGAAGTAGGGTCGGTACTGGCGCACCGTCTCGAGCTGCTCGCCGCTACAGATGGGCGTCGGCGTCGAGGCCCGCAGCTGCGCCAGCGCGTGCGGATCTTGGCTATCGATCTCGAGCCAGTAGAGGCCGAACGGCTCCAGCGCGCGAGCCAGCGGGATCGCGGCCTGCGGCTTGAAGTTGAAGTTGATGTCGAGGCAGATGTCGATCTCGGGGCCGACGGCGTCGCGCATCGCGCCGATCTGCGTCACCGCATGGCGGATCAGCTCCGTCGAGAGCTCCTGGTCGTGCTCGGGCCCCAGGAACCCCTGGCTGATCAGGCGCGCCGGCTCGCCGGGGAAGATGAGGTTCGTCTTGAACGCCGTGTAGCCGGCCTCCACGGCCTCCACGGCACACGCGGCGAGGTCCGCCATGCTGCGCAACGGCTTCGCGCCGTACAGTTCCGGGTTCGCCGCCCGGTACGACCCCAAGTGCGACCAGTACACACGCTGCCGCTCGCGGAACGGCCCGCCCAGCAGCTGATGGACGGGGACGCCCAAGCTCTTGCCCTTCAGGTCCCACAGCGCCAGCTCAATGCCGGCCATCGCCATCGTCGTCGCCCCGTAGGGGGCCTGGCGCGTCGCCCGGTACATGTCGAGCCAGATCTTATCGACAGCGGTTGGATCGCGCCCGATCACGAACTCGGCGAGGTCTTGCACGAGCGCGGGGAGGCCGCGAGGGAACTCCCAGGAGCCGAACTCGCCGTAGCCGGTCAGCCCCTCGTCGGTGCGGACGGCGCTGTAGAACCAGGGGCGCCGTCCCCCGTCCACGACGAACGTCTCGACCTCAATCACCTTCATGGCGGTCCCTCACAGAGCAGCCGCAGGCGTGCCAAGTTACGCAGCGCGGCGAGGATAACGCATGGCTTGGAGCTGGCGCTACCTTCCGGCCCAGTTCGCCGCGCCTCGACTCGCGAGCATCACCGGCAGGAGCCCGGGATGCGCACCGACCAAGTCCGCATGCTGCCGTCGCCGTCGCCGCCCTGGGACGGGCCACCTGCAGGTTCTGCGCCGCTGTTGGCTGCGCAGCGGGAGTCGAGCCTGTCTGCCCGGCGCGGCCGCATCGAATTCCCACGGCTCGGTGGCACATCCACTGGGGAAGGTGGACGCGGAGGTAGCCCAGAAGCACGGGTACCACCGCGACCCTTAGATCTTGAGTTCCTCGGCCGGGTTGAACTCGATGGACTCCTCCGCGACGATGACCGGCTCAATATTCGTGGCTCCGCGCCGTCGCAGGTCTTCGATGATTGGCTCGAGCAACGCCTCCGGGGCGGAGGCGCCGGACGTGAGCCCCACGATCTCTACGCCCTCGTACCACGCAGGATCGATGTCATTAATCCCATCGACGCGGAACGCCGTGGTCCCACTGCGGCGCGCCACCTCGACGAGCCGGACGGTGTTACTCGAGTTTTTCGAGCCGACGACGATCACCAGCCCGGCCCGCTTCGCGATCGCCCGAACCGCCGCTTGCCGGTTGGTCGTGGCGTAGCAGATGTCGTTGCGGATCTCGGCGTCACCGAATCGCTGCCGAATCGCCGCCACGGTTTCCGCCGTGTCCTCGACCGAGAGCGTCGTCTGCGTCACCACGAAGACGGGCGCGGTGCTCGCGGCTAATCCGGCCACGTCCCCCGGCGTGTCCACGACTGTCGTCACCTCGGGCGCCACGCCCTTCGTCCCCGCAACCTCGTCGTGTCCCTCGTGGCCGACGAGCAGGATGTGATAGCCATCCTTGGCTGCTTTGGTCGATTCCAGGTGGACGCGCGTGACGAGCGGGCAGGTCGCGTCAATCACGCGGAGTCGTCGCTGGCGCGCCGTGGCCAACGCGCGCGGCGAGATGCCGTGCGCGCTGATAACCACCAGCGCGGCCTCGGGCACCTGCTCCAGGGAGTCCACGAATCGTGCCCCGCGCCGTTCGAAGCCTTCCACGACATAGCGGTTGTGCACGATTTCGTGGAAGACGTACACGGGCGGCGGCTCTCGCGTCAGGATGCCATCGAGCGCTTCAATGGCGCGCACAACGCCGGCGCAGTAGCCCCGCGGCTCAGCCAACAAGACGGTGTGCAGCACGCGCGTGCTCCCTCCTCCGGGATCATCCCTGTCACGACGCCCATTGTAGCGGAACGCCGCCACCTGCCGGCGATCCGACGCGGATCGTATCCGCCTGATTCGTCCCTGCAGGACGCCAATGTGCGCCAATCCTGGTTGCTCTGCCGCGCGGCGGGCGGCCTCCATGTTGGCAAGTCCGTCCCCGCGCGCGGGGACGAATTAAGGCTGCTGTTCACCCTCAACTTGCTGTGATGGCCGAACACGCACGTCAACGCGGAAGGCGATCTCGGGCTTCAGCACCGCACTGACATAGCAGTTGCGCTTGACGCGGGGAAGCATCGCCTCAATCTCCTCCGCCGGCGCCGGGCTCCACACCTCCAGCTCCAACGCGATCTCCTTCACGTGGCGCTGCGGCGTCGCGCGGACGCGCCCTTCAATCCGGTGGATGGCGACCTTCTGGTACGGACCTAAGATGCGGTAGGTCAAGACCATGCAAGCGAGGAGTCCGCCCAGGAAGGCCTCAACGGGGGTCGGACCCTGGTCGCTGCCACCCGCTGCGGCCGGCTCATCCAGGCTCCAGCGATGGTGACCATGCTCGAGATCGACGCGGAGCGAGTCCGCCTCGCAACTCCCCCGGACCTCGCGGGGCTCGAAATCGCCGACTGCACGCACTTCGGGACCGTCGTCCATTGGCTCAACCTCCAGGGTCTCGCGGTGGCTGGCGTGATTCGACCCCACCGCTCCCACGTCCTCGTTCCGCCACGGAACCGGCGACGGGTGAGTTGACCGCCACCGGCCGGCTCCTCGCGATGATTGACGGCCCCACGATCATCGCGGACCGCGCCCGCTCACTCAGCCGTCGTCCCGCTCAACATGATCCGCCAGCGCCGCCAGCGAGCGCCGCGTCATGCGCTCCACACCGAACGCGCGGAACAGCCCCTTGGCGATGCCGATGACGGGCGCCGGCCCTTGAAAGCGCTCGCGGCTGACGACCTCGCAGCCGGCGGCATGGTCCTGAACGGTCCAGCGATGCACCACCGTAACCCAGAGGTACCGGGTTTGCCACTCACAGGAAGCGCCGGCGCAGACCGCCGTCACCGTGAGCTGGAACGTCGGCCGGAACGGACCCCGTCGCACCCGTTCCACCCAGCGAGCGCCCGGCGACCAGTGGGGGCCCGCACCGGCGCCTCCTCCATCGACGCGCCGCACCGACGCAATATACGGGTCCCAACTGTGCCACTGCGGCAGCTCTGCCAGCGCCGCCCAAACGGCCTCCCGCGAGGCACGGATGGATCGCCTGACCTCAACAACGTGCTCCATGCCATCAGGCTATAGGCGGGACGAGCAAGGTCCGCAACCGCCGCCGGCGGCTACCCTGCGGGGAGAGGAGGCGCACCGACACAAGCCTCCTCGGCTCACCCGATCTCCCCGAACAGGACTGCGGACGGTACTATCAGGCGGAGCATCCGGCGCCATCGTGCGCCGGCGCGGGAGCCCTATCACAGCGGCCATGTCAGGGCGGCGCGGAGAGAACAGCATGACTACTGAAGTTAAACCAGCGGCTGAAACGACGGCAGAGTTCAACGTCATCGGCACCAATCCCATTCGCCACGACGGCCTGGACAAGGTCACCGGTCGCGCCAAGTACGGCGCTGATGTCCAAATAACCGGCATGCTCCACGGCAAGATCCTCCGCAGCCCCCACGCCCATGCGCGCATCCGCTCCATTGACACCACCAGGGCGCAGGCCCTCCCCGGCGTGAAGGCCGTTATTACCGCCGCCGATCTCCCCATCCTGGAGGACGCAGTCATTGATTTCGCGGTGCTGCAGGCGAACGCGCGGATGCTTGCGGAGAACGTCCTCGCCCGTGAAAAGGTGCTCTACAGCGGACACGCGGTCGCGGCCGTCGCGGCGACCAGCCCCCACATCGCTGAAGATGCGCTGGAGCTGATCGAGGTGGACTACGAGGTGCTGCCCGCCGTCCTCAACGTCCAGGACGCAATGCGGGACGACGCCCCCCTCCTGCACGACGGGATGACCACCCGGATCCGCGCTGAGCGGTTTGAGCGCGGCGAGGACTCCGGCCGGCGCAGCAACGTCGCCGGGCACATCCAGCACCAGCGCGGGGACCCTGAGCGCGGCTTTCGGGAGGCGCACGTCATCGTCGAGCGCGAGTTCACCACGCGCATGGTCCACCAGGGCTACATTGAGCCCCACGCCTCCACCGCCTTCTGGGCGGCCGACGGCCACCTCACCATCTGGACCAGCACCCAGTCCACCTTTGGCATTCGCTCGCTGACCTCCGCCATGGTCGGCCTGCCCGAATCCAAGGTGACCGTCGTCCCTCTGGAGATCGGCGGCGGCTTTGGCGGCAAGATCATCACCTATCTGGACCCCGTCGCCGCCGTGCTGTCTCGCCAGAGCGGCCGGCCCGTCAAGATGATCATGTCCCGCAAAGAGGTCTTGGAAGCCACCGGGCCCACCTCCGGGACGCACATGCGTTGCAAGATTGGGGCCACCAAGGACGGCCGCATTACGGCCGCGCAGCTCTACTTGGCCTTCGAGGCGGGAGCCTTTCCCGGCTCGCCTGTGGGCGGCGGCGCGATGTGCGGCCTGGGGCCCTACAAGATCGACGACTTCCTCGTCGACGGCTACGACGTCGTCTGCAACAAGCCCAAGGTGCAGTCCTATCGCGCCCCCGGGCAACCCCAAGCCGCCTACGCCGTGGAATGTGTCATTGACGAGCTCGCCGAAAAACTGGGCATCGAGCCCATGCAGTTTCGGCTTAAGAACGTCGCCGAAGAGGGCGACCGCATGGCCAACGGCATCCAGTTTCCGCGCATCGGCTGTCGCGAGCTTGAAGAGGCCATGGTGGCCCACCCGCATTTCAACGCTCCCATCGAAGGCCCCAACCGCGGCCGCGGCGTCTCGATGGGCTATCGCTTCAACGCCGGTGGCGTCTCGTCCGCCACCATCAACGTCAACGCGGACGGCACCATCAACCTCATCACCGGCGCCGTTGATATCGGCGGGACCAGGACCTCCGTCGCCATGCACGCCGCCGAGGCGCTTCATCTCCAGGTGGAGGACGTGAGGCCGATCGTCGTTGATACCGACTCGGTGGGCTGGACGGGCGCCACCGCCGGCAGCCGCGTCACCTTCGATACCGGCCTCGCCGCCATCGCCGCCGCCGAGGACGTGAAGAAGCAGATGGCGGCCCGCGCCGCCTTGTTGTGGGAGGCGGAGGCCGACGACGTAGAGTTCCACGACGGCGTCTTTGTCTGCGCCACCAACCCGGATCAGCGGCTGACGTTCAAGCAGCTCGTCGGCAAACTCCTCAGCACCGGCGGACCGATCACCTGCTCGGCCACGAATCGCAACCTGGGCGTGGGGCCTATCTTCGCCGGCAACATCGTCGATGTGGAGGTTGACCCCGAGACCGGCAAGGTTGAGATCCTCCGCTTTACGGCCTTCATGGATGCCGGGCGCTCGGTCTATCCCGACTACGTGGAAGGGCAGCTCCAGGGCGGCACCGTCCAAGCCATCGGCTGGGCGCTCAACGAGGAGTACTCCTACGACGATCAGGGCACGCTGCGCAACGCGAGCCTGCTGGACTATCGCATGCCCACGGCGCTTGACGTACCGATGATCGAGACCGTGATCATCGAGGTGCCCAACCCGCGCCATCCGTTGGGCCTGCGCGGTGTCGGCGAAGTGCCCATCGTGCCCACCCTCGCGGCCCTGGCGAACGCCATCCATGACGCCACGGGCGTCCGTCTCACGGCCTTGCCCATGAGCCCCGGAGCGATCTTGGAGGCGTTGGAGAACGCGGTCGTGAGGAGCTGAGGGCGCTCGCCGCGTCGAACCGGGCGCACGGCCGGCACCGGCGCTGAGCCCGTGGCCGGGTCAGGCGGGAGGCGGCAGCCTGTAGAGCGTCGCGACGTTGTCCACGGTCATGGCGCCGCGGTCCGCGTCCGGCACGCCACGGAAGATCTCGTCCAGGACCTGCGCGGAGTGCGGCCAGGTCGAATCCCGGTGCGGGTAGTCGTTCCCCCACATCAGATTCCGCACGCCCACCAGCTCCCGCGTCAGGACCGCCGCCCGATCATCCTCAAAGGTGGCCGAGAACTGCCGCGCCCAGTACTCGCTGGGGAGCAGGTCAAGATAGGGCGCCGCGGCCGTCGACTGCCGCTCGTAGCCCTGGTCCAGCCGGTCCAGCCAGATCCCGATCCAACCGGCGTTGAACTCCGTGCAGACAAAGCGCAGCCGCGGGAAGCGGTGCGCCACGCCGTAGCAGATGAGATCGGCAATCGACCGTTGGATCGTGCTGAACACGCTCGCGTAGTCGCCAATGGGATTGCCGCTCGGGCGGGAGGCGCCGCCATGGGCGTCGGTGCCCACGTGCAGGCTCAGCGGAAATCCCGCCTCCTCAGCGATCGCCCAGATCCGGTCGTAGCGCGGATCGCCGTAGAGACGGGTGGCCGGTGCGGAGCAGGGGATGCAGCCCCCACGAAAGCCCAGATTGATCACGCGTTCCAACTCCGCGGCCCCCGCCTCCGGGTCCTGGAGGGGAATCAATGGGAGGCCAAGGAGCCGATCGGGCGCCTCGGCGCAGTAGCTTGCCAGCCAGTCGTTGTAGTTGCGGAAGCTCGCGTCGATGATCTCCGTGTTCTCGAGCCCAAAGACGTCAAACATGAGCGTGGGGTAGAGGAACTCGGCCTTGACGCCGTCGAGCTCTTGGTCGCCGGGCCGCTCGGCAGGGTCAAGAATGCCCTTGCGAATGTCGGCGTAGCCTCCCGCGATGATCCGCTGCACCTCGGGATCGGCCTCATCCTCGGCTGCGGGCTTGTGCCCCTCTTTCCTGGCGCGCTCTCGTCCAGGATCGAGCCGCTGCCCGGCCAGGCTCACGCGTCCGGCGGGACGGCCCGTGGCGCCGCGAGCCGGGATCACCAGCGTGTCGCCCGCCTCCGCCGTGCGCACCATGCGCGGCGCTTCATCCCCGAAGCGCTCCGCCAGCCCGGCGAACACCTCCGGCGGCTCCACCACGTGCGAATCCGCCGAGATTGCGTAGCGCACCACGGTCGTCCTCCTCCTCAGCGCCGCCCCGGCGCCACTGCGGGATTGCGCCCCGCCTCGCCCGCGACGCCGATCAGCCGTCGGCGCCCACCTGCTCCCACGACAGCGTGGCCGTGTTGTCCGTCGCATTCAGAATGAACAGACCGTCGAGCCGGTTGGCGGCGTCAAAGGTGTTGAGGAAGCTCGGCTGGCCCGGACGGAAGACGTCGTACCCTTGCGATTGGGCGCCGTAGCGGAACGTCGCGCTGACGCCCGCAGGGAGACCGGCCAGGAGATCCGCGAGCGTCGTGCCGTCCGCGCCGGTGAAGCCGACGTACGTGAATCCCGGCGATAGATCCACATTGACCGGCCCCGCCGCCAGCACGTCATCCCACATCAAAGTGGCAGCTGCGTCCGCCGGCACGCGCATGAACAGGACATCCCCTTGATTCACGCTGAGGAGCGTGTTCAGGCCGGGGATGGCCACGCCGGGACGGTGGACTAACCATACTTGCGTGCCCTCATCGAACTGGAAGACGGCGTCCAGCGCCGGGCCAACGGCGGCGGCCACCTCCTCGATGGGCGTGGCATGCGCGCCGGGGAAGACGACGGCGTTGAAGCCGCCCACCAGCGAGAAGGTCACCGTGGTCACAACGACCTCGAACGTCGTGCTCTCGCCGGGAGCGAGCACCGACTCCGTCTCGTCGGCGGTAACCGTGACGTCGGCGCTGCTGTCGGGCTCGTTGGCCACCGTGTAGGTGCCGTCGCCGTTGTCGCTGACGGTCGCGATGCCGCCGCTGTCAATCGAGACGACGCTCACCCCGTCGGGAAGAGGGAGCTCAACCGGTCCCACCGTGACCGTGACGGTGACGGAGCTACAGCTGAACCCGAGCTCGTCGCCGGCGGTGAGGTTGAACTGGAAAGCACCGCAGATGCTGACCGTGGCCGTGCCGCCGCCGCCGGCCACCTGGATGATAACAACGTCGCCCGGAAAATCCGTCACGGTGACGGTGAGGCCGTCCCGGTCCGTGATGGTTCCGAAGTTGCCGGCGCCGTCGTCGAACGCGTCCAAGAAGGTCGTCGGGTCGGTGTCGATGTCGTCGGCAATCCCGTCGCCGTCGGCGTCGATGCTGAGGTCGCTGCCGTCGCAGTCCTGGTCAATGCCGTCGTCGGGGATCTCCGTGGCGCCGGGGAAGATGCTGGCATCGGTGTCATCGCAATCGGTCCCCCCCGCCGCGATGTCATCGAAGCCATCGCCGTCCAGGTCGGTGCTCTGGGACTCGAACGCGCCGATGTCGCTGGTGCCGAGGCGGGGGAAGCCGCGCTGGTCGGTCGCCGGCGCCGCCGCGTCGTTGCCGGCGTTGAGGGCCGGGCTCCCTGTCAGCAGGGCGTGCGTCTCGGTGGGGCCGCCGTTGTTCATGAGCGGGCCCAGCAGCGGGTCAACACCGGGGAGGTCGTTCGCCCCGCCGAGGTTGCAGGAGCTATCGCTGTCGAGGTTGTTGTCGAGTGAGACCACCGCACCACTGCAGTCGGTCGGCATGTTGGCGGCCACGATCGAGTTCTGCAACGTGGCGCTGCCGCCAGCGCGGACGACGCCTCCGTCACCCGAGACGGCGAAGTTGGCGCTGATCGTGCTGTTGAGGATCGTCAGCGTGACGGCCCCGCCTTGGAGAAAGATGCCCCCGC
Organism: Dehalococcoidia bacterium; assembly: GCA_963662615.2. Classification (GTDB taxonomy): domain Bacteria; phylum Chloroflexota; class Dehalococcoidia; order Bin125; family Bin125. Next base: position 287,669 of record CAXXSR010000002.1, on the reverse strand, counting down.
CGCTCACGAACGCCGAGTTGCTGCTGACGGTGCTGTTCGTCAGCGAGGCACTCCCGTCGTCGATCCTGATGCCGCCGCCGCTCCCGTTCGCCGCCGGGTTGCTGCGCACGGTGCTGTTGATCAGCGTGAGTGAGGCCGACTGGCCGTCCTGGTAAATGCCGCCGCCGTCGGTCCCGCCGATGTTGCCGCGCACGTCGCTGTCCGTGAGTGTGAGCGTGCCACTATTCCGAATGCCGCCGCCGCTACCCGCGGTGGTGGTATTGACGGTAATCTGGCTGTTCGTCGCCGTGAGTGTGCCACTGGTCGCGATGCCGCCGCCGTCCAAGCCGACGTCGTTGTCGGTCACTAAGCTGTCCGTCAGTGTCAGTATGCCGCCTGAGTTGAGGATGCCACCGCCATTCCGAATGGCGGTGTTGGCGTTGATCGTGCTGTTCGTCAGCACAAGCGTCGGCGGCGGCGCCGATTCCGCGAGCGCGTCGAAGCTCTGCCCAATGTAGATACCGCCGCCGTCCCCACTGTTGACCGTTCCATCGGCTGCGTTATTGTTGATCGTCGTGTTCGTCAGGGACGCGCTCCCGTCGATGTGGTAGATGCCGCCGCCGTTACCGGCGGAGTTGCCGACGATCTGGACGGAGTTCGTCAGCGTTATCGTGCCGCCGACGTTCGCGACCCCGCCGCCGCTGAAGCCTCCGTCGTTCCCCTGGAAGGTGCCGCCACTGACGTCCACCGAGCCGTCGCTGGTGTTGTAGAGCCCGCCCCCCCCTCGCGGATACGTTGGACCCGACCAAGCCTCCGGTGAGGCTCAGAGTGCTCCTGTTCCAGATGCCACCACCTTCGTCGCCGCTGGAGTTGCCGCTGATGGTCGTGCTGGTGATGGCCGCGCTGCCACCGTTCCAGATCCCCCCGCCCCTCCCGAAGCCAGTAGTGGTGATCGTGTTGTCGCTCACCGTGCTGCTGGTCAGCGTCAGCGTGCCGCTGCTAAAGATGCCACCCCCCACGGCCGCGGCTGTGTTGGCGTTGGCGGTGACGCCCGATCCGGTCAGCGTGCCGCCGTTCCAAATTCCGCCCCCGTTCCCGTTCGCCGAGTTGCCATTGACCTCGACGTTCGTCAGTGTCGCCGCAGCTGCCGGCAAGAAGAACGGGAGACTCTCCCCGGCCCTGTTATAGATGCCGCCGCCGTTGTCGGCCGTGCTGTTGGTGACCTTGCTGTCGGTCAGCGTCAGGCTGCCGACGTTGAAGATGCCGCCGCCGGGGGCGGCGCCCGCGTTGCCATTGGTGATGGTGACCCCCGAGAGTACCAGCGTTGCGAAGCTCTGCACGTGGAACACGCGGTCGATACCGCCACCGTTGATGGTGGTGAAGGCGGCTCCTGCGCCGGTGATCGTCACCTTGTTGAAGACAGTGATGTCAAGGTCACCCGTGGCGGCGGCGTCCTCGCCTGCCCCGGCGATGGTCAGCGTGAAGGTGCCGGCAGGCAGCGCGATCGTGTCGTCGCCGGGGAGTGCGTTCGCCTCCTGGATGGCGGCGCGCAGCGTGCAGATGCTCACGAACCCGCGCGGGGTCGTCGATGCCTCACAGACGCCGTCGCCGGGATTGATGTCGCCCTGATCAGCGGAGTTGTTGACGGTGAAGTTGGCGCCGTGGGCCGTTCCGGGCGTCAGGATGAGCGTCAGGGCGGCCGCGAGCACCGCCACTACCACGGCGGCGGAGGCCAACACCAGGGCTGGACGGGGGCGCCGGCCCTCTTCGGCGGTCAGGCCGATCGCAGAGTGCACGCGTACGTCGAGTCGCATCCGGCTGATCCTCCCCGTCGGCGGCCGCATCGCTCCACGGCCGCGGGCGCGTGGAGGCTAGGGAGCCGTAGCACCGCCGTCAAGAAACGATGCGGGGCCGATGCCGTCACGCGCTGCCGCGTTGAGCGGCTCCGGCGACGCCGTCCTCGCGCGTAGCCCGATCGACTGCGACGATCCACCGCGTGGCCTGCGCTGCGCACGCCCCGCTGACCACGTGAGAGGTGACATGGCGCGGATCTCCGACCTGCTCGCCGCCGGCCCCACGCTCTCGTTCGAATTCTTCGCGCCGCGTACCCCGGAGGCGGAGGAGCGGCTGGAACGCACGCTGCAGCGGCTCGCCGCGCTGCGCCCCTCATTCATGTCCGTGACCTACGGCGCCCTCGGCGCCGCCCGAGGCCCGACCGAAGCGGTCGTCGCCCACATTCACGATGATCTCCACGTGACGGCGATGCCCCACCTCACCTGCGTGGACCACACGCGCGATGAGATCGCGGCGATCCTTGCCCGCTATCGAGACAGCGGAATTGAGAATCTGTTGGCGCTCCGTGGCGATCTGCCACAAGACGCCTCGGCTGCCTCCACCGGCCAGTTCCCGCGCGCGATCGATCTCGTCGCCTTTACGCGCCCGCGCGCCAACTTCGCCATCGGCGTCGCCGCGCATCCCGAACGCCACCCGCTCGCCGAGACGCCGGCGGCGGATCGCGAGCACCAGGCCACGAAGCTGCGCGCCGCCGACTTCGCCATCACACAGTTCTTCTTTCGCACGGAGTACTACGAGCGCTTCGTCCAAGACATGCAGGCGCGCGGGGTGCGCACGCCGGTCATTGCCGGCATCATGCCGCCCAGCAACCTCGCCGTCATCGCCCGCATGGCCGAGATGAACGGGACGGAGTTCCCTGCCCAGATCCGTGCCCGACTTGCCGCCGCCGCCGATGACGTCAGCGCCCGCCGCGAGATCGCCGTAGAGGTCGGCACGCGCCTCGGCGAGGAGCTCTTGGCTGCCGGCGCGCCCGGGCTCCATCTCTATACCATGAACTTCTCGGGCCCGGTGCTGGCGATCTGCGAGCAGCTGGGCATGTTCCACGTCAACCCGGTCCCGGACGCGGAAACGTGAGCCCGCATCGCCGCCGCGGCCGTTCCGCCAATCGACGGCGCCCTCGCCGCGGCCCGGCGCGCCCGCTCCGCAGTAGCCAGGGGATCGGCTAGGCTCAGGCCGTCGGGGCGGGCGGCAGCAAGAAGTGGACGGCGCGCGCGTGTCACCGACCAGCGGCAGCTACGTCTCGGGCCCTTCCACGGAACCGCTGATCGGGGAGACGATCGGCGACAACCTTGACCGTGTTGCCGGAGCACAGCCGGACCGCATCTGCCTCATCTCCCGGCACCAGCAGCTGCGCTACACCTACGGCGAATTTCTCGACGCCGTCAACCAGTGCGCGCGCGCCTTCCTCGCCCTGGGCGTGGAGCGCGGCGACCGGGTCGGCATCTGGTCCCCGAACCGCGCCGAGTGGGCCATTGTCCAGTACGCCACCGCGAAGATCGGCGCCATCCTCGTCAACGTCAACCCCGCCTACCGCACCAGCGAGGTCGAGTACGCTCTCAGACACTCGGGCGCCTCCGTGCTGGTCACGGCAGCGACCTTCAAGCGTTCCAACTACGCCGAGATGATCGCGCAGGTCCGTCCTAACCTGGCGGACCTGGGGACAGTGATCGTGCTGGATGGCGGCGACGGCGACGTGAGCTGGCGGAGGTTCCTGGACGGCGCCGCCCGCACGACTCCGCACGACCTTCGCGATCGCCAGGGCGCGCTCCAGTTCGACGACGCCATCAACATTCAGTACACCTCCGGCACCACCGGCTTTCCCAAGGGCGCAACTCTCTCCCATCACAACATCCTCAACAACGCCTATTGCGTCACCGGCGTCCAAGGACTCCAGCCCGGCGACCGCCTCTGTGTCCCCGTTCCCCTCTACCACTGCTTCGGCATGGTGATGGGCAACCTCGGCTGCACCACCCGCGGCGCCACCATCGTCTATCCCGACGACGCCTTCGACCCGGCCGCGACCCTCGCGGCGATCCAGGACGAAGGATGCGTCGCGGTCTACGGCGTGCCCACCATGTTCATCGCCATGCTCGACCACCCTGACTTTGCCCAGTACGATCTCTCCTCGCTTCGCACCGGTGTCATGGCCGGCTCGCCCTGCCCGGTCGAGATCATGAAGCGCGTCGTCGCCGACATGCACATGGAGGAGGTCACGATCTGCTACGGCATGACGGAGACCTCGCCGGTCTCATTCCAGTCGCGGACAGCAGACCCCCTCGAACGACGGGTCTCCACCGTGGGCCGCGTGCACCCGCATGTGGAATGCAAGATCGTCGATCCCGAGTCCGGCGCCGTCGTGCCCCGCGGAACCCCGGGGGAGCTGTGCAGCCGCGGCTACCTCGTCATGCTTGGCTACTGGAACGATGCAGAGGCGACCCGCAAGGCGATCGACCCCGCCGGCTGGATGCATACGGGCGATCTTGCCGTCATGGATGACGACGGCTACGCCAACATCGTCGGCCGCATCAAGGACATGATCATCCGCGGCGGCGAGAACATCTACCCGCGCGAGATCGAAGAGTTCCTCTACACCCACCCGGCCATCGCCGACGTCTATGTCATCGGCCTCCCCGACCAGCGCTACGGAGAGGAAATCTGCGCTTGGGTCCGCCTGCGCGAAGGCCGCTCCCTCACGCTGGATGAGCTGCGCGACTTCTGTCAGGGCAAGATCGCCCATTACAAGATCCCGCGCTACATGAAAGTCACGGACGAATTTCCCATGACGGTCACAGGGAAGATCCAGAAGTACAAGATGCGCGAGCGCTCGCTTGAGGAGTTCGGCCTCCAGGAGGCGGACAAGGTCGGGACGGCATGAGTCCCGCCGGGATCCGCGGGCCGCGCCACGGGCGCCTTTGGTGACGGCCAACCTCGTCGTCGCGCCGGACGCCGCAGCGGCGGCCGCGGATCACCTTCTCGCCCTGCGCCCCCGCACCATCGCTCTCGCCGGCGGCTCAACGCCTCGCGCCCTCTACGAGCGTCTCGCCACGGCGCCCTTCCCCTGGGCCGGCACGGACCTCTTCTTCGGCGACGAACGCTGCGTCGCCCTTGATCACCCCGACTCGAACTACGGCATGGCCCGCGCTACTCTCTTTGCCAAGCTGGGGCCGGACGCCGGAGTGCGCGTGCATCCCATGCCCGGCCCGACCTGCGACGCCGAAGGATATGAGCGGCTCCTGCATCAGCGCTTCGGCCCCGGGCTGCCCGTGTTCGACTTGGTGCTCCTGGGGCTCGGCGCCGACGGCCACACCGCTTCTCTCTTTCCTCACGACCCAGCCCTGGAGGAGCGCAGCCGCTTAGTTGTGCGCGTGCAACGGCCGGACCACCCCCGCCTCACGCTGACGCTGCCCGTCCTCTCGGCCGCGCGGAACGCTCTCTTCCTGGTTGCCGGCGCGGGGAAACGACACGCCTTAGCGCGCCTGCTGGCCGCGGACGACATCCCCGCCGCGCGCGTCACGGCGCAGTCCGTCACGATCATTGCGGATGAGGATGCGGCGCCATGACGTCTGTGGGCGCACTCCCGCACCAGGCTGCGCTGCTCGCCGTCGATCTCGGAGGCACGCGACTGCGTGTCGCTGTCTTCAACGGCCGTGGCGACATCGTGCACAAGTCCGTCGTGCCTACCCCATCGGATCGGCCGGCCGCCCTCACCGACGCGATGGCGGACGCTCTCGCGGCCGGTGGCGTGCCGGCGCGCGGCGCCGTCGTCGGCGTCCCCGGTCCGGTGGCGTACAGGAGCGGGGAGATCCTCCGCCTCGCGAACCTCCCCGCCTGGGAGGGCCGCGTGTCTGCTGGCCGCCTTGCGGATGCCTTGGACCTCCCCGTGCTCTTGGCCAACGACGCTGACCTGGGCGCTCTCGGAGAGCACCGCTTCGGCGCCGGCACGGGAACCCAAGACATGCTGTACGTCACTGCCAGCACCGGTGTCGGCGCCGGCGTCATCCTGGGCGGACGTCTTCTCTACGGCAACTGGTCTCTGGCCGAAGTGGGCCACATGATCATCGACCGCGACAGCGGTGGCACGGTCGAAAGCCTGGGCTCCGGCACGGCCCTCCGTCGCCTCGCCGCTGAGGACCCCGCCCGCCTCACGGCCCGAGCGCAGGCCGGCGAGGAGCGCGCACGGGATCTGCTTCGGGAAGTCGCGGACGCGTTCGCGATCGGCGTTGTCAATATGGCATATTGCTTCATGCCTGAGCGGATCGTCATCGGCGGCGGCCTGGCGCAGGCCGGCGACCTCCTCCTCAATCCCGTCCGCGAGCGCCTCACCCGCCACGGAGCCGGCTTGGCCGTCACCGCAGCCGGCGTCGTCCGGGCCCGCGGCGGAGACGACGTCGGACTCCAGGGTGCGTTTGCCTTGGGCACGGACGTGTTCGCCGTGCAGGGCGCTCGCACCGGTCCGCTGCCGGTCATGCCCGCGCGCAGTCGTTGAGGGACGGAAGTCGCTCGGCGCCGTCGCTCCAGTCGCAACGGCGCCCGCCGCGGGCCGGGCGACCCCCCTCGCCGGCCCTGCTGATCCGCCGCCCTCCTGCGATATCGCTCCAGGGTCGGGTCGTCGATATGCTCGCTCCAGCGCGACCGGAGATGCGGAGGTGCTCCAGCACGGCGCATGGCAACCAGCGACCCGTACCCTCCGATCTCCGACTACGGCCTCATCGGCGACGCGCACTCAGCCGCCCTCGTCTCCAAGTCCGGCTCCATTGATTGGTGCTGCCTCCCCCGCTTCGACAGCCCCTCCATTTTCGGGCGCGTTCTGGACTGGCGGCAGGGTGGCTACTTTGAGATCACGACGGAAGGCCTGCGCTCCCGTCGGCGCCGCTATCTGCCCAACATCAACATCCTGGAGACCACGTTCGAGACGGACACGGGAGTGGCCACGCTCACCGACTTCATGCCCACCCACCAACACACCGCTCCCATCACCCCGCATGAGTGGGGCGGCCGCCAGTACATCGTCAGGATCCTGCGCTGCCTCCAGGGCAGCGTGCGCTTCCGCCTGGTCTGTCAGCCCCGCTTCGATTACGGCGGCATCGCCCCCCACACCGTCCTGACCGACGACAATTCCGGCGCCGCACACGGTGGCGCCCAAGGCATCTGGCTGTACTGCTCCGCCTCCCTCGTGCGACGCGACGACGGCTTCCAAGCGCACGGGCTGTTGCGGGGCGGAGAAGGCCTCTACGCCGCCCTCGCCTACGCGGATGACTTCTCCGCGCGCGCGCGCACCGTCGATCGCCGCGTGTTCGGGCGCTGGCTGAACGGCGCCACGCGCTACTGGCAAGAATGGGCGGCGCAGTGCACCTATGACGGCGAAGACCGCCCCGCGGTCGTGCGCAGCGCCCTCACCCTGAAGGCGCTCACCTACGCCCCCTCTGGCGCCCTCCTGGCCGCGCCCACGACGTCGCTCCCCGAACGTGTGGGCGGTGCGCTCAATTGGGACTATCGCTTTACCTGGCTGCGCGACGCCGCCTTCGCCCTCTACAGCCTCTTCATCCTGGGCTATACGCAGGAAGCGCGGGCGTTCCAGCACTGGTTGGAGTGGAGCACCGGGGGCCGGGCCCGCGACCTCCAGCTCATGTACGGCCTGGGCGGCGAGCGGCGGCTCACGGAAACCAAGCTTGACCACCTGGAGGGCTACCGTGGCTCGCGACCGGTGCTCATCGGCAACGGAGCGCACCGCCAGTTCCAGCTCGACATCTACGGCGTCGTGGCCGATACCGCCTACCTCTACCACAAATACAGTGGCGAGCTGCGGCCGGGCTTCTGGGACTTCCTGCGGCGGGTGGCAGCGTTCGTGACGGATCATTGGCGCGAGCCGGACGAGGGGATCTGGGAGAGCCGCGAGGGCCGCCAGCATCACGTCTATTCCAAGGTAATGTGTTGGGTGGCCATGGACCGCACCATCAAGCTCGCCGCGGCTCTGGAGCTCCCGGGCAATGTCGATCGGTGGCGGGCCGTGCGAGCGGAGATTCGTGAGGACGTGTTCCGCAACGGCTTTGACGCGGAGCGCGGCGCTTTCGTCCAGGCCTACGGCAGTAAGGAACTGGACGCGGCCACCCTCATGCTTCCGCTCGTGGGCTTCATTGACGCCGCCGACCCGCGCATGCGATCCACCATCGCTGCCATCGAGCGGGAGTTGATGGCGGCCAATGGGCTCCTCTATCGCAACTTCATGCACGGGCCCCGCGGCAGCGAGGGCACCTTCGCCATCTGCTCGTTCTGGCTCGCCGACAACTTCGCCTACCTCGGCGAGTTGGAGCGGGCGCGTGACCTCTTCAATCATGTGAAAAGCTTCGCAAACGACCTGGGGCTCTTTAGCGAGGAGATTGACCCGGAAACCGGGGACCTGTTGGGAAATTTCCCCCAGGCGTTCAGCCACCTGGGGCACATCAGCACGGCCGTTAACCTTCAGCGGGCGGAGCAGCGGGGCCGCCTCGGTCCCGCCTAACACCAACAGCCGCCCAAGCCCGTCGCACGCTCGCAAGGATGTTCCGCCACCGCTGGACTCGCGCATTGCGAAGTGGTGCGATCGTGCTAGCCCCCCGCTTAGGAGGGGGGCGGCGTTCACACACGCAAGGCGGGGGGACAGGCGCCGACGGCATTGCACGAACGACATGGAAACACAAGGAGAGGAGAGATGAAGTGAGCGAGAGAACTCCTGCATCAAGGTTGAGCAGAGGACGGATGAGGTGGCGATCGCTCATCCTCACCGCCGCGGTCGCGATGCTCGCTTCCCTAGCCCTCGCCCTCGTCGCCTGCGGCGGAGGCGGAGGCAGCCGCGGCGGAGTCCCAGGCTGAGGTCGGAGAGGCTGAAGGGCGTGCCGCTGAGGCGGAGGCTGCCGCGCGGGAAGCGGAAGCAGCAGCCCGCGAGGCAGCTGCGGGGATACCGCCGGCAGAGGTGGATCTGGGCACCGCCGACGTCCTCGGCGTCTGGGGAGGTGGCGACGAGCTGCCACGCTTTGAGGCCCTGGTCGCTCCCTGGGAGACCGCAACCGGCGGTCGCCTCGCCTTCACCGGCACTCGCGACTTGACCCCACTCCTCACCACGCGCGTGGAGGGCGGCAACCCGCCCAACATCGCCATCCCGCCGGAGGTCGGCACGCTGCGCCGCTTCGCCCGTGCCGGGGAGCTGGTGCCGCTGTCCGCCTGCGGCCTGGAGGAGGAGGTCCGGGCCAACTACCCGGAAGGCTTTATCAACCTTGGCACGGTGGACGGCACCCTCTACGCCTTTTTCATGAAGGCCGATACCAAGGGCACCATCTTCTACAACCCCAAGTTCTTCGTCGCGAACGGGTACCAACCGCTTACCGTCGACAACACCTTTGACGACCTGATTGCCCTCACGGACCAGATCAGAGGGGACGGGTTCACACCCTGGTCGATCGGCGTCGAGAGCGGTGGCGCCAGCGGCTGGCCCGGCACCGACTGGGTCCAGCAGATCATTCTCGGTGAAGCGGGCGGCGCCGAACTCAACGACGGGCTCGTGGCCGGCTCCATTCCCTTCAACGACCCGCGCGTCAAGGCGGCCTGGGACAAGTTCGGCCAGATCGCGCTGACGCCGGGCAACGTCGTGCAGGGCAGCGGGCAAGGCATCAACCCCACGGGCTTCGTGGACGCCAGCTTCCCGCCCTTCGAGGATCCGCCTGAGGCGGCCATGTTCTACCTGGGCGGCTTCGCGGCCGGCTTCATCGCCGACCAATTCCCGGATGCCGTTCCAGGCGAGGACTACGACTTCTTCCCCTTCCCGGGGGGCGGTGTTGCCGGAGGCGCCAACGCCGTCTTCGCCTTCGACGATGACGAGACCACCTGCTCGCTGATGCGCTACCTTGCCAGCGCCCAAGCGCAGCAGATCTGGGTCAACCTGGGCGGGTTTAACTCCGTCCACAAGGACATCAGCCTGGATCGCTTCCCAGACCCCGTCTCGCGGCGTTTGGCGGACTCGTTGCTACAGGCCAAAGCGTTCCGTTTCGACCTGGATGACACCATCGGCGGTGGCTTCCAGGCGGCGTTCTGGGCGGGGGTGACCGGCTTCCTCGTCGATCCGGATGACTTGGATGACATCCTGGAGGGCATCGAGGCGGCGCGGGAAGCGTAGGTCGGACCCGGCGCCGCAAGGGGGCAGCTCGCCGTCGCTAGGCGGGCTGCCCCGCTTTGTGCGAGAGGGCCACCATGATCGGTCGCCGTTGGTGGGCGCCCTGGCTCTGGATTGGGCCGGCGCTGGCCATTCTCGGCGTCTTCCTTGTCTATCCGGTCGTCGACACCGTCCGCCGCAGCTTCCTTGAAGGAGGTCGCGGCGGCGGCGCCCTGACCCTCGATAACTACCGCTTCATCGCTGAGAACCCGCAGTCGCTGGTGGCGGACCCGCACACCGCCATCGTCAACACGGCGCTGTGGATCGTGCTCTTCACCGCCGTGACCGTGACGCTGGGGCTGCTCTTCGCCGTCCTCAGCGGGCGCGTCCGCTACGAGGCAATCGCCAAGTCGGGCGTCTTCGTCCCCATGGCCATCTCCTTCGTGGCGGCCGCCGTGATCTGGCGCTTCATGTTGGAGTTCAACCAGGACATCGGCACGGTCAACGCCGTTGTCACCGGCGTCGGGATCGACAATCCGGACACCAACGGCTCCACCGACTGGCTCCGCGACACCGGCTCCCTACAGACCTGGTTCACGAACGCCGGCCCCAACGAACTGCAGGGGCCGATTCAGATCAACAACATGGTGCTGATCGGCGTGGGGGTCTGGATGTGGACCGGCTTCGCCATGGTCGTGTTGTCCGCGGGACTGAAGGGCATCTCCGGGGAAGTCCTTGAAGCCGCCCGCGTCGACGGCGCCAACGAATGGCAGGTCTTCCGCCGCATCATCGTGCCCATCCTCTCGCCCACGATCATGGTCGTCGCGACGACCCTCGTCATCTTTGCTCTCAAGATCTTCGACCTCGTCTGGGTGATCACCGGCGGCCGCGCCGACACGGAGGTGATCGCCACTCTCTTCTTCAGAGAAGCGTTCCTGCTCGGTGACTTCGGTCTGGGGGCCGCGATCGCCGTCGGCCTGCTGCTCTGGGTGGTCCCGCTCATGGTGATCAGCATCCGCCGCTTCCAGTTTCAGGAGGAGATCCGCTGATGACGGTGCGCGGCCTTCCTCTGCCTTCGCTGGGTGGCATCTCCTCCCCGCTCCGGCGGGCCCCCGGCACGCCCTCTGGGCGCTGGCTCCGGGGGCGCGGCCCGCTCCATCTCACGCTGATCGCCATCGTGATCCTCTGGAGCATCCCCACCCTCGCCCTGCTCATCAGCTCCTTCCGCGAGGCCACCGATATCAACGCCTCCGGCTGGTGGAACGCCTTCAAAGACTTCAACTTCACCCTCGACAACTATGACGAGGTGCTCAACCAACGGGGCATGGGCAGCGCCTTCGTCAACAGCCTGATCATCACGGTGCCCAGCACAATCCTGGTGATCCTTGTGGCCGCGGCGGCTGCCTACGCCTTCGCCTGGATGCGCTTTCCCGGACGCGCCCTCCTCTTCATTGTGGTCGTGAGCCTCCTGGTCGTGCCGCTCCAGATGACGCTCATCCCTCTCCAGCAGCTCTACGGCGAAGTCCAGATCGACGCTGATCTCCCGGTCTTGGGCGGCAGGATCTTCGGCGTCGGCAGTTACCCGGGAGTCTGGCTCGCGCATGCCGGCTTCGGCTTGCCATTCGCCGTCTACCTCTTGCGGAACTTTTTCGGCAACCTCCCCCGTGATCTTTTTGAGGCCGCCTACATCGACGGCGCCTCTGATCTGCAGGTCTTCTTCCGCATCGCGCTCCCGCTGGCCGCGCCGGCCATGGCGTCCTTGGCGATCTTCCAGTTTCTCTGGGTCTGGAACGATCTCCTCATCGCCCTCATCTTCCTGGGCGATCCGGACCTGGCGCCCATGACCCTCCGCATCAACAACCTCGTCAGCTCCTTCGGACAGAACTACGAAGTCCTTACGGCGGCCGCGTTTCTCTCCATGATCGTCCCGCTGCTCATCTTCTTCGCGCTCCAGCGCTACTTCGTGCAGGGGATTCTGGCGGGCTCCGTGAAGGGCTAGCATGGGCCACGGCCGGCTGCTACGGGGCAGGCCGGTGGCTGGAGCGAGCCGCGGCGGCCGCACAGCTTAGCTTGAAGATGAGGGCCGCGCGATGGCCGGGGTGGTCTTCGACCAAGTGACCAAACGCTACGGCGAGGTCGTCGCCCTGAATGAGTTCACGCTCGACGTTGAAGACGGCGAGTTCCTCGTGCTCGTGGGACCGTCCGGATCCGGCAAGTCCACGGCGCTGCGCATGCTCGCCGGCCTGGAGGACATCTCGTCGGGCGAGATCTACATCGGCGACCGCCTCGTCAACGACGTCGCCCCCAAGGATCGCGACATCGCCATGGTCTTCCAGACCTACGCCCTCTACCCGCACATGTCGGTCTTCGACAACATGGCCTTCGGGCTCAAGCTCCGCAAGCAGGCCAAAGCGCTAATCCGCCAGCGTGTCGAGGACGCCGCTGAGATCCTCGGCCTGACCGATCTGTTGAAGCGCAAGCCCCGACAGCTCTCCGGCGGGCAGCGTCAGCGGGTGGCCTTGGGGCGGGCCATCGTCCGCGACCCAACCGTGTTCCTCTTGGATGAGCCGTTATCCAACCTCGACGCCAAGCTGCGCGTCCAGACCCGCGCCGAGATCAGCAAGCTCCACCAGAGCTTGGGGACCACCTTCATCTACGTCACGCACGATCAGGTGGAGGCCATGACCATGGCCACCCGCATCGCCGTGATGGACGATGGCCTCCTCCAGCAGGCAGGCGCTCCCGAAGAGTTCTACTCGCGGCCGGACAACATGTTCGTGGCCGGGTTCATTGGCAGCCCGGCCATGAACTTCTTTGACGCCACCGTGGCCCGGACGGACGAGACGTGGGAGCTGGAAGCGGGCGCATTCCGCGTCGCCCTCTCGCCTGAGCGGACGGCCGCGCTCAAGCGCTACGACGGTCAGCGCATCGTGCTGGGCTTTCGACCCGAGCACATCCACTCGCGCGACTACGCTCCCTCCGGCATCACGCCCGTGCCGGTGGAGGCGGCCGTGGACATCGTGGAACTGATGGGGAACGAATCGTTCCTGCATCTTCAGGCGGATGGGATCTCATTCCTCGCCCGGGTTGACCCCCGCACGGCCGCGCGGGCGGGACAGCGGATCGCTCTCCTCCTCGACATCACCCACATGCATGCCTTCGATCCCGAAACAAGCGCGGCCATCGCGCTGCCGGATGGGCCCGCGGCCTGAGCGGCCGTCCCCCTTGACTCGGGCTGCAGCGATCTCTGGAGACGGTTGGTGCGCTCGCCCCTACCGCGAGGAGACGGCGCCGCGCCTTGCTGCCTGGCGCCCGCCTTCTAAGACTGCCCGATCGTCACCAGATCGGACCAGGCGTTCTGGAAGTAGGCGAACACGCCGGATCCGGGGCTGAAATCAGGATACAGCTCCAGGAATTCCTCCTCCGCCGAATCGTAACTGTCGCTGGCGATCTTCCCCTCGCCGGCCAGGTAGGCCAGCGCGATCGACGGCGCCCGCGAGTCGCCCGCGTTGCAATGAATCAGCACCTTGCGCTCCGGGACGTGCGTGCGGAGGAACTGCACTGCGGTCTGGAAGAGCAGCGGCGAGATGCGCGGCCGCTCCGGGTCCAGCATGTTCAGATAGAGGTGCGACCCGCGTTCGATCACCAGAGCGCTTTGCTCCCCGGTTGCGGCCTCGTCTTGCACGCTGATCGCGCGACTGTGACACGGCTCCTTGCAGGCGTGCACCACCGCCCAGTCTGACCGCTCCTCGTCGAAGCACTCGCTGTCGTCCCCAACAAAGAGTCCCGGTGTGATCTCTTTCATCGGTGATCGTCCCATTTCTTAGAATTGCCGGCCCATGCTAGCAGAGCCGCCCACCTGTACGGCGCTCCCGCAACCACCTCCTTCTTGTCTCCAAGCCGCGCCGGCTCCACCGCCGCCGCCGCACGCAACGCTCGCCTCTCACGGCGCCTGCCGGGGGCGGACGGCGGCTGTTCCGCCGGCCTCCGCCCGCGCGATGCGCGCCGCCTCACGGGCGCGACGGAGTGGCTCGGGCGTGCGGGACCCCTCGATCACCCGCGTCACCAGGGCGGCGGCGACCTCTGCGCTGGTGCGCCAGGCGGCGTGAACGGCCAGCGCTCGTTGCCCCCCGCGGGCGCGCAGCCAGTAGCCCACCACGTCGTCATCCAGCCGCAGCGCGGCCAGAGCGCCGCGGTCATCGGCGGGCGGGCCGCCCCGCGCCAGCAGCGGCCGCTGTGTCACGCCCACGGTCGCACAGTCCAGCCTCGCTCCCAGATGGAGCGCCAGCCCAGCCCCACGGGGGTGATCCCGCCCCGTCGCGTTCACCAGTAGAACGTCAGGTGCAACCGGGAGGGCGCGAACCGCTCGCTCCAACAAGTCGCCTTCGCGGAGAGCGAGCAGACCGGCCTGGTAGGCTGCGCCCGCGCGCCCCTCTACCACGGTCGTGGCCTCTCGCCCCGCTCCCAGCGTGTTCGCGGCCGCCCAGGCTTCGTCGCCCCTCGCGCCGTTGCCACGGAGGCCGCGCGGAAAGCAGACGAAGCACCCCGCCACAACCGGCGCCGACGTTGACGGCGTCCAGGCTTCCGGCCGCGCCCGGCCCAGCGCCTCCTGCAGCCGCATCAGCGCCGCCGCTGTCGTTGGCCAGTCCCGCATCGACGCGGCTCACCGCGGGCGGGCCGCGCGCCGCTCCAGCTCGATCTCGAACTGATCGAAGAACTGGCCGATCACCTTGCGCGCCGCCGCGGCCATGAAGCGCTGCCCCACCGCCGCCGCGGGCCCGAACAGGTCGGCGCTACCGTCGTACGTCACCTCGGTCGCCCCATCCTGGGCAACGAGACGCAGCTTCCCTTGCGCCTTCCCCCCTCCCGGCTGCCCACCGCCGGAAACCGTCACGCGATAGCCGTCCGGCGGCTCGATCTCGCTGATCTCCACCGCGCCCCGATATCGCCCCTTCATTGCCGCCAGTTCCATCGTGACTTCGGCCTCGTATTGATGCTCGCCCGTCGGCGTCAAGCGTTCGCACCCGGGCATGGCGGTCGCTAACAGCCCGGGGTCCAGCAGCGCCTCCCAAACGATATCCTGGGGGTAGGGGAGACGACGCTTGCCGCTGATCCGCACGCGCGCCATATCGACGCTCCAGACGCGCATGCTGCCTGAATCCGAGGGCCCTGTAAACTTGTCGCCTGCCGCCGGTCGCGGGCGCTGCCGTCGGCAATAAAGCGGGCCGGGGTGATCGTTCATTGGTTTGACGCGGGACCTGCCTCGCCGGCCCTGATCGGCGGGAAAGGCGCGACTCTGGCGGCGCTGCGGGCCGCCGCTTTCCCCGTGCCGGCGGGTTTCTGCGTCTCGGTGAACGGCTACAGGCGGTTCGCCGCAACCGCCGGCCTCGCGCCGCTCCTCGATGCCCTGCGAGACCGCTCCGACGTTCATCTGCCGGACACGGCGGCCCACGCTGCGGCGCCGCTCCTCGTTCAGCACGACGCCGCCACGCTCCCGCCTCTCCTTCGCGGGGCAATCCTGGCGGCGTACACGTCGCTCCACGACCGGCTTCGCGGCATGCCGCTCGTCGCCGTTCGCTCTTCCGCCGCCTCCGAGGACGGCGTCCAGGCCTCCTTTGCCGGCCTCTACCGCAGCTATCTCAATGTGGGCACGAGCGACGGCGTTCTCAATGCCGTCCTGGGCTGTTATCGCTCCCTCTGGGAGGCGCCCGCGCTGCAATATCGTGCGGCCGCTGGCTTGGACCAGACGGCGGATTGGATGGCCGTGGTGGTCATGCCCATGGTCCCTGCCGCCGTGGCCGGCGTCGCCTTCTCCGTCAACCCCGCGACGGGCAACCCGGACGAGGTCGTCATCAACGCATCCTGGGGCTTGGGCGAGACCGTCGTGCGCGGCAGGGTCACGCCGGATCACGTGATTGCCGCCAAGACCAATGGGACGATGACCGCGTACGAGGTCGGGGAGAAGGCCGTGGAGATCGTCTTGGACGGGCGCGTGGGACACGGCACGGTGGAGCGAGCGGTGGAGCCCGGTCGCGCCGGGCAACGGTGCCTCAGCAATGCCGCCGTCCAAGCGATCGTCAAGTTGGCGGCGGCGGTGGAGCGATATGATGGCCGTCCCCAGGACATTGAGTTCGCCTTCGCGGACGGCGAGCTTTTCCTCCTCCAGGCCCGGCCGGTAACGGGATTGCCCGCGCCGGCGCTCTCGCCGGGAGAAGCCGCCGCTCCATTCGGGCCCAGGCAGTGACGTGATCGTCCTCCTCACCGGCGCTAACAGCTTCACTCGGCGCGAGGCCTACGACGCCCTCCGCGCCCTGCACGACCGCGACGGATCCCTGGCGGCGAACACGGTGGTGCTGGACGGCGCAACCCTGTCCCTGGGCGAACTGGAGGCCGCCGCTCTGACGGTGCCATTCCTCGCCGACTTCCGCCTGGTGCGTGTGGACGGACTCTGCGAGCGCTTTGAAGCGCCGGCCGCCCGGCGCCGGGACGGCCTGGGAGAGTGGGAACGTCTGCCGGACCTGTTGCGGACCGTGCCCGCCGCCACCCTCCTCATCTTCCAGGACGATGCCGTGCCCCCATCCAATCCCATCCGCGTGTCGATCGCTGAAGCGGGCGAGGTCCGAGACTTCCCCGCGCTCAGGCATCGTGACCTTGTTCCCTGGGTGCGCGACAGAGCCCGGGCCTTAGGGTTGCAGCTAGCCCCGGCTGCGGCGCAGCGGCTGGTCGCGCAGGTGGGGAATGACCTCTGGGCGCTTTCCGGGGAGCTGGAGAAGCTGCAGATCTACGCCGGCGACGCCGTCGTGGACGAAGCCGTGGTCGTGGCGCTGTCGCCGGTCAATCGTGAGGCGAACATCTTCCAACTGGTCGACGCGGTGGCGGAGGGGCGCCCCGCCCGCGCCATGCAGGCGCTCGACGCCGTCCGCTCAGCCGGGGAAACGTCGCAGCGCATCGTCTCCATGCTCGCCCGCCAGATGCGGATGATCGCGGTCGCCAGAGAGGTGCTGGACCGCGGCGGCTCCGCTGAGGAGGTGCAGGAGCAACTGAAAGTGCGGCAGTTCGTCGCCGGCCGCGCTGTCGATCAGGCCCGTCGCTACACCCAGGCCGCTGCCGACGCCGCCCTCCGTCGAGTCCTTCAGTGCGAAGTCGCTATCCAGAACTACCGCCATGATCGGCCGGGCGGCTTGCGTGAAGAGGTGGCGGTGGAACTCCTGGTGGCGGACCTCTCCCGCGCCCGACGCTAAGGGGCGCGGCGGCTCCTTAGGGACGCAGCGTCTCAGGGCTGCGCCGGCTCCTCAGGGACGCGCTCCTCAGGGACGGGAAAGCTACATCGCCCGGATCGCCGTAACCACGCGCCCCTGCACCTCCACGTTCTCCGCGGCGGTGTAGATGGGCTGCATGGCGGCGTTCATCGGCTGCAGCCGGACCCTCGCGCCTTCGCGGTACACCTTCTTCAGGGTGACCTCGTTAGCGTCCTTCAACCAGATCGCGGCCGTTTCGCCGTCATCCACCGATTCGGCCGGCTCCATGATGACGATGTCGCCGTCGTTGATCAGCGCGTCGATCATCGACGTGCCCTGCACCCGCAAGGCGAACAGGTCGCCTCCCCGCCGGCTGCCCAGTATCTCCTCCGTGACGGTGATGCTCTCCCCCGCCCGGTCCGGGTCCATTCCCTCCGCCGTGGGCAGAGGCATCGGTTGCCCCGCCGCAATGGCGCCCAGGACGGGGATGCGGACGGTCCGGCCCTCGTCGCTGTGGCGCTCCTCCCCCAGCAGGACGATGCCGCGCGAGATCTCGCGGTCCCGACGGATCAGCCCCTTCCCCTCCAGCGCCTTGAGGTTGTAATCCACCACGGAGGTGGAAGAGATGCCACAGCCGGCCTGGATGTCGCGAATGCTGGGCGGGTAGTCGTGCTCGCTGAGAAACCCCCGCAGGAACTGTAGAATGCGGTCCTGTTTGTCGGAGCGCCGCTTCATCCCGTCACTCCCCTCGCTCGCCCCCCACCTGATGTTCCCTGTCGTCCCCACGCTCGATTCATGGAACGTGTGTTCTAGGAAACACCCCGACTATCACGCATAACGACGGTCTATGTCAACAGTCGACGGCCCACCGCCAGGCGGGTCCGTTCGCGCCCACTGTTCGCGGCCACTGTTCGCAGCCACTGTTCGCGGCCACTGTCCGCAGCCATTGTCCATCGCTTCACTACAATCGACCTGACCGCACGTGGCAGCTCGCCCAAGCGGCCGCAGCGACCGTGCCGTGAGGGGGTTCGCCATTTCCGAGCAGAGCCAGCCGGCGGGAGGCAAGCGCAAGGTCGCCCTGGTGATCGCCGCCCACCCCGACGATCCCGATTTTGGCGTCGGCGGCACCGCCGCCCTCTGGTCCCAGCAGGATTGGGACTTCCACTACCTCGTCGTCACCAACGGCTCCAAAGGCTCCAGCGACCGCACCATGACCCTCGAACGCCTGGTCCCCATGCGCCAAGAGGAGCAGCGCGCGGCGGCTCGCACGTTGGGCGTTCGCTCCTGCACGTTCCTCTCGGGTGAGGACGGCGAGCTTGAGTACAGCCGCCAGACGCTGGGCCAGATCGTTCGCGAGATCCGCCGCCTCCAACCGGACGCCGTCTTCACCCATACGCCCGACATCATCCTGCGCCGGCTCTTCCGCGCTCTCGACGATGAGCAGCCCGAACACCTCGGCTTCATCAACCACCGCGACCATCGCACCACCGGCATCATGGCCGTGGACGCCGTCTACCCCACCGCCCGCGATTACCTCAACTTCTCCGAGCAGATCGACGACGAGGGCCTCCAGACCCACAACGTGCTGGAGCTCTATCTCTTCGGCAGCAACGACCCCAACTTCGCCGTCGACGTCACCGAGACCATCGAACGCAAGATCGCTGCGCTGACCCAGCACGTCTCGCAGTTCGCCGACAGGGGGGAGGCGTTCTTCGCCCAGATCAAGAAGCGCTGGCGCGATCCCGACGACCGCTACTACGAGCGATTTGAGCACGTCGTGCTGCCCGGCTAGCGCGCCGCCGCGCCGCAATGGAGCGCCCCCTGCCGCTGGTTGAGCCCACCTTCTGCCCGCTCTGCTCGGCGCCGCTGGAACCCCGCCAGGCCCACGGCGCGAGACGGCTCGCCTGTCCGCGCTGCGAGTTCGTCCACTTCAACGATCCCAAAGTCGCCGTGGGCGTGCTGGTGGAAGACGCGCAGGGACGCCTGCTCTACACCCAACGCAACCACGATCCCCAAATGGGCGCCTGGGCCTTCCCCAGCGGCTTCGTCGATCGAGCCGAAGAGCTGCGTGCGGCTGCCGTCCGTGAGGTGCGCGAGGAGACCGGCTTAGATGTCGCCGTGGACGGCTTGCTGGGTGTCTTCTCCCAAAGCGGTAATCCGGTGGTCTTCATCGCCTATCACGGCCATCCCGTCGGCGGCGCGCTCAGCCCCGGCGCGGAGGCGACCGACGTCCGCTTCTTCGCTACAACGGAGCTGCCGCCGCCGGCATTCCCCTTCGACACGGAGATTCTGGCCGCCTGGCGCGCGACGCGCCGCGCCGCGATCGACCGTTGAGCGCCCCTCGAAATTGACATTCTCGTTCGGCCGCCCGTATCCTGACCGCCGCTCGTCATACCACCGACTTAGAGGGCGCGCGGCGTTGGCGCCGCCGAGGGCCACGCATGGATATCCCCAACGAAAAGCTGATCGAAATGTACGAGCGGATGGTCCTCATCCGCGAGTTCGACGAGCGCGCCGGCATCCTCATGGAGCAAGACCGCATCGCCGGGGCCGTCCATCTCTACGTGGGCGAAGAGGCGGTGGCCGTGGGGGTCTGTTCTGCCCTGGAGGACTCTGACTACATCACCTCCACGCACCGCGGCCACGGGCACCTGATCGCCAAGGGCGGCGACCCCGCCCGCATGTACGCGGAGCTGTTCGGCAGGGCCACGGGCTACTGCAAGGGCAAGGGCGGCTCCATGCACATCGCCGACTTGGACATCGGCATGCTCGGCGCCAACGGGATCGTCGGCGCCGGCCCGCCCATCGCGCTGGGCGCCGCCTTCGCCTCCAAGTACCGCAACGACGGCAAGGTCTGCGTCTGCTTCTTCGGCGACGGCGCCGCCAATCGCGGGAGCTTCCATGAGGCGGCCAGCATGGCCGCGCTCTACAAGGTGCCGTTGGTCTTCGTCTGCGAGAACAACCAGTACGGCGAGTTCACGCCCGTCGCCGACCACCTGCCGATTAAGGACGTCTCCGAGCGCGCGGGCAGCTACAACATGCCCGGCGTGACCGTGGATGGCATGGATGTAATAGCCGTCTATGAAACCGTGAGCATCGCTGCGGAGCGGGCCCGCCGCGGCGAGGGTCCCTCACTGATCGAATGCAAGACCTACCGCTACTACGACCACGTCGGCCGCGATTTCGGCGTCCTCAAACGAGACAAAGACGAGATCGCAAGCTGGCGCGCGCGCGATCCCATCCCGCAGTTGCGCGAGAAGTTGGTCGGCGAAGGCGTGCTCACCGAGGCCGAGGCGGAGGCCGTCGTCGAGCGCACGCGCGCACGCATTGAAGAGGCCATCCAGTTCGCTGAAGACAGCCCCCTGCCGGACCCCGCCGCCCTCCTGGACGATGTCTACACCGAGACGAGTGTCTACACCGAGACGAGGGCCTAATGCCGAAGAAGAGCATGACCGCGGCCATCGTCACTGCCGTGTCCCAGGAGATGGAACGGGATCCCTCCATATTTTTGGCGGGGGAGGACGTCCGCGTCGGCGGTGTCTTCGGCACCGACGCCGGCCTCTTCCAGAAGTTCGGCGGCGATCGCGTCGTCAACACCCCCATCTCCGAGGTGGGCATCGTCGGTCTCGCAGTCGGCTCGGCGGCGGTCGGTCTGCGGCCCATCGTCGAGATTATGTTCAGCGATTTCATGGGCATCTGCATGGATGAGATCGTCAACCAGATGGCCAAGATGAAGTACATGTTTGGCGGCAAGGCGACGCTGCCCATCGTCATCCGCACCCACGTCGGCGCCGGACGCAGCATGGCGGCGCAACACAGTCAGAGCCTGGAGGCGTGGTTCTGCCACATCCCCGGCGTCAAGGTCGTCATGCCGTCCACCCCCTACGACACCAAGGGCTTGCTCATCGCCTCCATCCGTGAAGACAACCCCGTCATCTTCATGGAGAACAAGCGGCTTTTGGCCACGCGGGGCGAAGTGCCGAACGAGCCCTACGAGGTCCCGCTCGGCGTCGCCGACGTCAAGCGGGAAGGAACGGACGTCACCGTCGTGGCCACCGGGTACCTGGTCAAGGACGCCCTGGAGGCAGCGGAAGAGCTGGAGGAACGGGGGGTCAGTGTTGAAGTGGTGGACCCGCGCACCCTCTCGCCCCTCGACCGCGACACCATCGTCCAGTCCGTCCAGAAGACCGGCCGCGCCGTGGTGGTGCACGAGGCGGTGCGCAACTACGGCATAGGGGCGGAGATCGCCGCCTCCATCCAGGAAGCCGCCTTCGACTATCTGGACGCGCCTGTCCAGCGGGTCGGCGCCCCCTTCAGCCCCGTCCCCTTCTCTCCCGTCCTGGAGCAGGCCTGGCTGCCCGCCAAGGCCGAGATCATCGCCGCCGTTGAGGCCATCGTGCCGGCGCGCGTCTGAGTGGGCGCCGCCCATCCGGTATGCCACGCGCATGCTTTACGCTGAGGGCGCGCCGTGCACGCCCTCGCTTCAGTGCGCGAGGGTCGCGCCCTCCCCTCTGGGGATTGAACTGGGCGAGCGCCGCGGCGCCACGGACGGAGCCCGTATGGCGGCCACCGCCGGCATCATCGCCAACCCCGCCTCCGGGAAGGACATTCGCCGCCTCGTCGCGCACGCTTCCGTCTTCGACACGCAAGAGAAGATCAGCATCGTCCGCCGCGTCGTTCTGGGACTCGCGGCCACCGGCGTAGAGCGCGTCCTCTTCATGCCGGACTCCGCGCAAATCGTCCAGCAGGCGGTCGATTGCCTCGATCTCGACCTCGAGATCGCCCCGGTCGACGGCGCCTACACCGCCACCACCGCCGACACCGTCATGGCCGCCGCCGCCATGGCCGCCCAAGGCGTCGGCGTGATCGTCTGCCTCGGCGGCGACGGCACCAACCGCGCCCTCGCCATGGGAACCAGCGACGTTCCCGTTGTGCCCATCTCCACCGGCACCAACAACGTCTTCCCCATCATGATGGAGGGCACCATCGCCGGGCTGGCGGCGGGCGCGCTCGCCTGCGGCGCGGTGGATCCGGAGACGGTGGCGCAGCGCTGCAAATGGATCGAAGTCGTCGTCGACGGGGGACGCCGCGAAGTCGCCCTGATCGACGCGGTCTTGATGAATGGCCGCTTCGTCGGCAGTCGCGCCATTTGGGAACTCGACGACATCCGCGAAGTCGTCTTGACGCGCGCCCAGCCGGACGTCCTGGGTATGGCGGCCGTCGGCGGCATGGTCATGTCGGTCCGGCCTCAGGACGACTTCGGTCTGCACCTCGTCCTCGGCCAGGGAGAGGATCTCGTTCGGGCCCCCATCGCCCCGGGCCTCGTTGCCGGCTTGCTCGTGGCGCGGGCGCAGCAGCTGCCGCTGGGTGCGAGCGTGCAGGTGGCCGGACCGGCGTTGGTGGCATTGGACGGCGAACGCGAGTTCAGCCTCGGGCCCGGTCAGGCCGCAAGTCTCACCGTCGCACGGTCGGGGCCGCCGGTCGTCGACGTCGGCCGCTGTCTCGACGCGGCCCGCGATGCCGGCTTTCTCCGCCGGCCCGTCTGAGCGAAGCGAAGCGCAAGGAGGGATCTCGTGGCCTCTGTAGTTGTGCTGCCGAAGATGGGCATGACCATGGTGGAAGGGACCATCACCGAATGGTTCGTCCAGGACGGCGACTCGGTCGCGCTCAACGACCAGCTCTTCGCGTTTGAGACGGAGAAGGTGGACTACGAAGTGGAGGCGGAGGCGGCCGGCATTGTGCGCGTCCTCCACCCGGTTGACGCTACGCTCCCCGCCGGCGAGGTCGTTGCCTATATCCTCGCCGAGGGCGAGGATCTGCCGGCCGATGCCATCGCTCCCGCTCCCGCCGCGCCCCCTCCCGCCGCCGCTGCCGCCGCGGCCCCACTGACCCCCACTGCTGCTCCTGCGCTGCCGCGTGCGACCGGCGATGGAGCTGTGAAGGCCTCTCCGGCGGCCAAGCGGCTCGCCCAAGAGCGGGGGATCGACCTTCGGCTGCTCCAGGGCACTGGCCCTGGAGGCCGCATTGTCAAAGAGGACGTGGAGGCGGCCACCACTGCCGGAGTGGGCGCTGTCGGAGTGGGCGCTGCCGGAGTGGGCGCTGCCGGAGTGGGCGCTGCCGCATCGGCTGCCGCGCCCAGCGCTGGGCCCGTCAAAGCGTCGCCGGTGGCGAAACGGCTCGCCGCCGAACACAACGTCGATCTCGGACGCATCGCGGGCAGCGGGCCCGACGGGCGCATCATCAAGGAAGACGTGGAAGCGGCGATCGCCGCCGGCGCAGCCGTTGCCGCGCCCGCCGCACCTGCAGCGGCTCCCGCCGCCGCCGCCGCTCCGCTGACCGGCGAACTCCCCTACCGCGGCATCCGCCGCACCATCGGCCAGCGCATGTTCGAATCGCTGCAGAGCATGGCGCAACTCACCATGTCGATGGATGTCGATATGACCGAGGCCGTCAAGCTTCGCCGCGACCTCCTTGACGCCTGGGAGGCCGACGGGCTGCGCGTCACCTACACCGACATGGTCACCAAGGCGGTGGCCCTGGCCCTGCGCGATCATCCCCGCCTCAACGCCGCGCTTGACGGTGACACCATCCGCGTCCAGCCCGACGTGCACGTCGGCTTCGCCGTCGCGCTGGACGACGGGCTGATCGTGCCCGTCATCCGCCACGCGGACCGCAAGCCCCTCAAAGAGATCGCCGGCGAATCGGCGGTGCTGGCGGGGAAGGCGCGCGAGGGCGGCCTCACGCCCGACGATCTCACCGGCGGCACTTTCACCGTCACCTCGCTGGGCATGTTCGACATCGATGTCTTCACGCCCATCATCAATCCGCCCCAGGCCGCGATTCTGGGCGTGGGGCGCATCCGTGAGCACCCGGCCTTCGTGGGGGAGTCCGGCACGCAGTTGGAGCGGCGCTCCTCCCTCACGATTAGTCTCACCATCGACCACCGCGTGGTTGATGGCGCGCCGGGGGCGCAGTTCATGCAGGGCGTGCGCCGATACCTGCAGCACCCGTACCTGCTCCTCACCGACGTCTAAGCGCAGCCTCGGCTGCGGGGCCGCCACGGGAGCGATATCGTGCCAACGCCGAACACGAACTTTGACGTAACGGTGATCGGGAGCGGCCCCGGGGGCTACGTCGCGGCGATTCGCGCGGCCCAGCTCGGGCTGCGTACGGCGGTGGTGGAAATGTCCCCCCAACCGGGTGGCACCTGTCTCCACCGGGGCTGCATTCCCACCAAGGCCCTCCTGCACGCCGCCGACGTCCTGGACGGTGCCCGCGGGGCGTCGCGCTTCGGTGTCAAGGTGACCGGCGTGCAACTGGACCTGGAGGGCGTCCATCGCTACAAGGATGAGACCGTGCAGTCCAACGTGCGCGGGATCCAGTACCTGTTCCGCAAGAACGAGATCACGCTCCTCGCCGGGCGCGGGCGTCTGGCGGGCGCCGGTCGCATCGAAGTCACACCGGCGGACGGTGCCCCCTTCATCGTCGACAGCCGCACGATCATTCTCGCCACCGGCTCCGCGGTCCGGGAGCTGCCTGGCATCCCCATCGACGGCGAGCGGATCATCAGCTCGGATCACGCGATCGCCCTGCGCACCGTGCCGCAGTCGCTGGTAGTGCTCGGCGCCGGCGCCGTCGGCGTGGAGTTCGCTTCCATCGCCTCGTCCTTCGGCTCCCAAGTGACGCTGGTGGAGATGCTGCCCCGCGTCCTCCCGCTCGAAGACGCCGACATTTCGGCCGAGTTGCAGCGGGCGTTCGAGGAGCGGAAAATCACCGTCCATACCGCGACGCGCGTCGAGGACATCGACGTGACCGACCAAGCCGTTCGCATCCAGGCGACGCAGGACGGTGTTTCGCTCCCGCTGGAGGCCGACCTCTTACTGGTCGCCGTCGGTCGCGGGCCCTGCACCGACGACCTCGGCCTCAACGGCGCCAACGTTCGCCTCGACAACGGCTTCGTCGAGGTCGACGCCATGATGCGCACGGGAGAGCCCGGCGTCTATGCCATCGGCGATATCGTCAAAGGCCCCGCCTTGGCCCACGTCGCGGCGCACGAGGGGATCCTGGCGGTCGAGCACGCCGCTGGCCTGGAGCCACCGCCGGTCAACTATGACAAGGTCCCGTCTTGCACCTACTGCCGCCCGGAGGTCGCCTCCATCGGACTCACCGAAGCGGAAGCCCGCAGCCGCGGTCATGACGTCGCCGTGGGCACCTTTCCGTTCGCCGCCAGCGGCAAGGCCAAGCTCCTCGGCGAGACGGGCGGCTTCGTGAAGACGGTCGTGGAGCGGCAGTACGACGAGCTGCTGGGCGTTCACATCATCGGACCGCATGCCACCGAACTGATCGCCGAGGCGAGCGCGGCGCTCGAATTGGAGGCCAGCGCGGAGTCGCTGTTCCGGGCCGTGCACGCCCACCCCACCGTCGCCGAAGCGCTGGGCGAGGCCGCGCTCGCCGCGCACGGACGGGCGATTCACCTCTAGCGATAGATGGAGGGCCTACGGGACATGCGAGCTCGGATCTCGTTCCACGTCCACGATGCTGGCCGTCTGCCCTTCCGCGCCGCCCTCGACCTGCAGCGCTCCCTGCATCAGGCGGTCGTAGCCGGCAGCGCGCCCGACACGCTGATCCTGGTGGAGCACGACCCCGTCGTCACGCTCGGGCGGCGTGGCGATCGCGCCGGCATTCTGTCGCCCGCGGCGCTCGCCGCCGCCGGCATCGAGATCGTCCCCACGCAACGCGGCGGCAATGTCACCTACCACGGCCCCGGGCAGCTCGTCGCCTATCCCATCGTCAACCTGCGCCGCCTCGACGCTGATCTGCTCGGCTACGTCACCGGCCTGGAAGGGGCCGTCCTGCGCGTATTGAGCGCCTACGGAATTCGCGCGCAGCGCGACGGCGCTCGCCACGGCGTCTTTACGGACAAGGGGAAGATCGCCTCAGTCGGCGTGCACGTCTCCCGCTGGGTGACCATGCACGGGCTGGCGCTGAACGTGGACCCGGACATGGCGCATTGGCGCTTGATCGCGCCGTGTGGCGACGCGGACGTCCCGGCCACCTCCATCGCCATGCATCTGGGGCGCGCACCGTCCCCCGCCGAGGTGCGAGAACGGTTCCTGGACGCCTTCGCCGCCGAGTTCGAGATCGCGCTCCGAACCTCCGCCCCGGCCGTGGCCGCTCCTGCGCGCTGAACGCGTCAAGCCTCCACATACCGGAGCGCGCTCGGAACTCTTTCCTCGGTTGGTTATTCGGGCAGGGACGCCGCCCACAGCACGCCGCTGGGCCCGTCGTCCGCCGGCAGCCACCCCACCACTGCGCGCTGCTCCAGGTCAATCACGGCGATGTGGTTGCTGCCGGCAGCGGCCACGTAGGCGAAGCGCTCGTCGCCGTCCACCGCGATGCCGTCAGGCAGGCGCCCGACATCGAGCACCGCCTGCCGCGCGCCCGACCGACGGTCCAGGATCGCCACCGCATCCCGTCCGGCCAGCGACACCAGCACACTCTCCTCCGTCAGCGCCACGCGCACGGGCCGTCCCGGCAGCGCCGCCGCGAAGCGGAGCGAGAGATCGTCGCCGTTCAGCGCGCTGACGCTCTCGGCCTCGGCCGCAGCGACCACCACGGTGCCGCCATCCCTGGAAACGGCAACCGACTCGGCCACCGCCCCCACCCATCGCCGCGCGACGACTCGCTGCGTGCGCAGGTCCACCGCGGCCACCTCCCCGTCCCCCGCCACCGCCACGTAGGCGCGGTCCGTTTGCGGGTCAATGGCGATCGCGTGCGGTGTCTCACCCACGCGAATGGACACCTCCATGCCGGCGCCGGCGATCGCGTGGATGGCGCCGTCGGCGCTCGTATACCAGACCCGCCCCTGCGAGTCGAGCGCCACCCCATGCGGCCGCACCGCGGTGGCGCGCTCCACGCGGTGCCACTCCGGGCCGCGTTCCAAGGCCGTGAGCTGATCGCTCCGATAGTTGCTCACATAGAGCGTCTGGTCGGCCAGCGCGAACTCATGCGGGTTGGCGGCGACCGGCCACCGGGCCAGGATCTCGCCGCTGGCGACGTCCAGCGCCGTCACCGTCGAGGATCGCAAGTTCGCAACGTAGAGCACGCCCCGACGCTCGCTCTCGCCGCCCTCACCCGCAGCGACAAAAGAGACCGCCACGCCCACCAGCGCCAGCGCCAGGGCGAGCGACCGCCACGTGCGCCCCGTTCCCCCCCACTCGATCCCCCCCGGGCCGGCCCTCACGCCGTTTTCCGGGAGCGGTCCTGCTGTGTTTGCGCCCGCGCGTCCGACCATCGATCGCGCGTCAGCCGTCCGATCTGCGGATGCGCCTTGAACCCCTCCATGCGCTGCGCCCGATCGAACCACGTCAGCGCGCTGGCCGGGTCGTCCAGACGCAAGGCGAGCTCCCCCACCAGATAGGCCAGGACCAGCGCATTGCTTTCACTCAGATCCGTATCTTCTTCAAACGCGCGCGCGTATTCCGCCCGCGAGATCTCGAGGTATTGCCGCTCCAGCTCCGGCTGCGCCTGTTCCCGCGCGCACCAGGCAAGCCGGTGCAGGACACCGGCGCGCCGACGTGGATCCGGCCCGCGCAAGTCGTAGCAGCGAAGCGCCAGCAGGTACGAGACCATCACCGTCTCCAGATCCCGCTCCCCTTCGAAGTTGAATTTCAGCGCCGCCGCCCTGCGATGATCCGCATCCCCCTCCAGTCCCTCACGTTCGTCCTTCGCGGGCGTGCTCCAGTCGTCCGCATACGCCGCGTACTGGCAGCTGGGGCACACGTACACCGCGTAGTGGACCGGATTCACCCCCTCGTAGACGGTGCGGAGATCGCTTTCGCGCTCCACTGCTTGGAGCGCCTTGGACCGCACACGCTGCGCTTCCAAGTTGACGGCGCAGATGGGGCAAACGACCGCTTCGGTGTAGAAGGGGTCGAGCTTCTCTCCGGCCCCTGCCCCCTCCCCGGCCGTCTCGGTCGCGGCCTCGCTGTCGTCCGTCGTCGCCTCCGTGGGGCGGCCCAGCAACGACGGCGCCAGGCTGAACGGATCGAGCGTTCGCGCTCCGCCCGGCCCCGCACCGTCCCCGGCGCTCTCGCCGGCCGCCTCATTGCGCGCCTCCGCGGAAGTCTCCTGCTCGCCCTCCACCTCATTCGTTGTCGCATGATCTAGGGCCTCGGGCGCCTCCGGCGCGGGCGCGGCCGCCACGAGCGGCTCCGCCAGGGCGCGCGCCACCGCCAGGGCGCGCGCCACCGCCACCGCCGACTCCGGCGCCGAACGGAAGAACTCCACAAGGTCATCCGCGGGCACGCGCAGGATCTCCACACGCTCAAGCGCGCGCGCCGTCGCCTCGTACGGAGTCTCGGCCAGCGCCGCCATCGCACCGATCGCCTCGCCGCCGCGCTCGTACCGGCGCGTCCAGTCGGGCCGCTTGGAAGCGACCTGCACTAGTTCATTCGTAAGCCGCGTGCTGGCCATCCCTATCCGTCTTCCTGTCAAGGGAGCGGAGCGGGCGGGGCGGGCTATGCCCGCCCCGCCCGCCGCTTACCGCTTGATGTTGACCAGGTCAAGCAGCATCTCGTCCGCCGCCGTGATCACCCGCGAGCTGGCCTGGAAGCCGCGCTGCGCCAAGATCACGTTGGTGAACTCCTGCGCCAGATCGGTATTAGAGCCCTCCAGCGCACCGGTGCTGACCAAGCCGCGACCGCTCGTGCCGGGCGTCCCCACGATCGCCTCGCCGGAGTTGCTGGTGGCCGAGAACAGGTTGTTCCCCTTCTTGATCAACCCGGCCGGATTCGTGAACAGGCCCAGCGCCACCTGTCCCAGCAGTTGGTTGGAGCCGTTGGAGAAGATTCCTGTCACGTCTCCGCCCGTGCCGACCGCGAAGGAGGTCAGCGATCCGGCCGGGAAGCCGTCGCTGGACTTCGTGGCGATCTGCCCGGAGCCGCTGAACTGCGAGATGTCAGTCAGGCCCAAATTCACGTTCTGAGGGGAAGCCGCCCCGTTGGTCAGCGTCAGGTTGATGGCAATGGCGGGATTCGTGGTGAGGTACACCCCCGACGACGAGAATGCCACGTTCGTGCCGCCCGCGATCACAACCGAATCGGTGCCGGCCGCTAACACGCCGCCGTTCGTCAACGTGACCCCCGGGATCAGCGTCGTGTTCGTTCCGCTGGCCGCGATCGTCCCCGCGATCGGCAGCTCCACTGCCGCGCCGGCGCCCGCCGGCGTGAAGACGGCGGACAGTGCGCCCCCCGCATCCGACGTAATGTCCCATTGGCCCGGCCGGATGTCCTGCGTGGGATTCCCGCTGATGCTGTCGATCGAGCCGGTCCCCCCGCCCGACAGGGCCGCCGTCACGTTGGCGCCGTTCGTCACCGCCCAGGTGTTCGGCGAGTCCTTGCTGAACGTCACCTTCACGGAGTTCTGCACGCCCAAGGAGTCGTACACCGTCACGGTGGTGCTGAAGGCCTTCCCCACCGCGCTGCTGGCGTCCAGGTTGCCGGAGAGGCCCACCGACGTCGTGGACTTCGCGCTGACCCGGGTCCCGAACGAGATTGAGATGGCGGCCGGCGGCGCTGTCGTGTCCACCGCGCCGGTCGCGTCTGCGTTCCAGCCCTGCACCTTGAAGCCGTTGACCGGATTGACCAGATCGCCGCCGATCGAGACGTCAAAGGAGCCGTCCCGCGTGTAGAACGTCTGCGATGCGTCGTTGAGCAGGAAGAAGCCGTCTCCCTGAATCGCGAAGTCCGTGAGCTTCCCGGTCGCTTGCAGCGACCCCTGGTTGTGGATCGTCTTCACGCCTCCCATCTGCATCCCCAACCCCACTTGGATCGGGTCGGTGCCGCCAATGCCGCCCTGCGGCGCCGTCGCACCGCGCAGCGTTTGGCCCAGCACGTCTTGAAAGGTCACACGGTTCGCCTTGAACGCGATCGTGTTCACATTGGCAATGTTGTTCCCTATGACGTCCATGAACGTCAGATGGTTCTGCAGCCCGGAAATGGCTGAGAACAAAGCACGCATCGTCATGGTCTGCCGAATTCCTCTCTCTTCATGTCGCCGCGCCTGCTTGCGGCGGCCGGGTCCGCGGAGCCCCCTCGGAGAGGTCCGGCTCCACCCGTTCTGTTTCTCATGCGATTACTGCGCTGTCGATGTTCGTGAAAACGTTCTCCTTTCGGCTCGCCGCGCTGGTCGCGGTGATGACCGTCTGATTGCGAATGCTGACCACAAGCGCCAGGTCGTCGAGCAGCACCAGCGATTCCCGTGCCCCCTTCGACCGCGCCCGCTCCCAGGCGTTATCCAGACACTGCAGGTCGTGCGGCGTCAGCTGGATGTTGCGCTGCTGCAGGCGTGAGAGCGCGTGCTTGGAAAAGCGCACGGTCCCGGCCTGCTCCAACTGCCGCGCCAGGACGCCTTCAAAAGAGGGCTCCTTCCCGCCGCGCGGCGGGGCCGGCCCCGCGCCCCCCTGGCCGGCCGGCGCCGGCGTCCGCTGCACTGGGCTCAGATGAACCTGCTCCATGGTGCCCTCCTCGACGCGCTACGACCCCGAACGCACAGCGCGCACGGCGCTGACGGGGATCAAGAGTTCGCCCACGAGCAGCATCGCCTCGCCGTCCGTCAACTGCACGCTCTGCACGATGCCGACGTATGGCTCGCTTGAAGCGTTAACCACCGCCTCCACTTCGCGGCCCAGCAGGCCGCTCGCCTGTCCCAGCAAGGACAGCCCGGTCAGCGCGCTCAGCGTGTCGTTGAGTTTGTTCAATGACGCCAGTTGTTCGAACTGCGCAATCTGCGACATGAAGTCCGAGTCGCCGCTTGGCTCCAACGGATTCTGGTTCCGCAACTGCGCCACCAGCACCTGCAAGAAGTCCTGCTCCGAGAGCCGAGACGTGTCCTGCAGCGTGCGCTGACCTCCCTGCGGTTCGAATAGGGCGCCCACGGGTAACGGTTCCACGACGCTCCTCCTTAAGCTCGAAAGTCCACGAGATTATCACTAGCCACGCGCACACCCACCGCGCTCTCCACCTCACCATCCGCGTCCAAGCGGGCCCGGCCGTTTGGCTCGTCCCCGCTCTCGTCGCGTTCGCGATGGTGGGCGCTGAACGCCGCCTCGTCGTCCAACGCCGCCTCCAGATCCGCCAGCGTCACCTGCGCGTTCTCCAGGCCCTGGCGCAACTGCGGCAGCGCCTGCCGGATCGCCTCCAGCGCCGCTGCCTGCTCGGCGCGCAGCTGAACCGAGAGCACGCCGTTTTCCTCCACCACGCGGACCCGCACAGTGCCAAGATCCGGCGGCTCCAAGCGCAGCCGGATCTCCTGCCGTCCGCTGGCGCGCAGCAGACGCACGGAGGCAATGACCTGGTCCACCGGATTTGGCGGTGCTGCCAAGGTCGGCGGTCGCACGAGCGCCCCGCGACCCTCAACACTGCCCGCCTCGGTCGGCGCGTTCACGGGCGCGACCGCCCCGTTCGTCCCCTCCGCCGCCCGGGGCGCGGCGGTTGCAGGGACGCGAACCATCGGCGCCTCGGCGGCGCTGTCCCTCGGCGACGGCTCCAGCGAGCCCGGCTCCTCGGCGCCCGCCGCGTCCGACCCGTCTGCGACGAACGACTGTCCCTCGGAAAAGGACTCCGCCTTCGCCGGCACGGTGCGGAGCCCGAAGGCGGACCGTCCACCGTTCGCTGCCTCGCCCTCGCCGGGCGTCGCCGCCGCATCCGCTGTGTTCGCGGCGAGCGACGGTCCCAGAGGCGAGGACTCCATCCTCGCCGGTCCCGTGCCCGGCCCCAACGCGGCCGCAGCATCCGCCGGCGCGGGCGCTGGCCCCCCGCCACCCGCCACGGGGGCTGGCTTGGCGGCGGGATTGAGATCGCGCCCCAGCGCGGACGGCCGCTCCAGGGAGGCGCGTCCGGCCTCCGTCGTCAAAGTCGACAGGTCCTGCTTGGTGCCAGGAGCCACCTCGCTTGCCGCTGCGGCTGGCTCCTGAGGAACCGCGGCCGGCTCTGCGAAGCCGAGCGCCCTCCCCCCACCTGCTCCGCTGTGGCCCACCGCTGCCGGTCCGCTCTGCGACGCCGCTCCGACGAGCACGACCTCCGGCCGCGGCGAACCCGGGCTCTCCCCCGCGCCCACGGCCACGGTCGCGTCCGGGTAGGACGCCGCCTGACTCGCCGCCTCGCCGGCCCCCGTTCGGCCTGAGCTTGCCTGTCCTGAGCTCAGTCGAAGGGTCGAAGGGCGACGGGGGGCCCCAGCCTCGGGATCCTCTTCGTCGCCTTCGACCGGCGCGCCCGCGACGTCGCCGGCGACCGCAAGCGCCGCCGCAACGCCCTCGTCGAGGCCGCCGGATCGATCCGTCCCGATCCCCGCCTCGCTCTGGGTGACCGCCTCCACTGCGTGGTCCAGCGGTTCGTCAGCCTCCGGGCTCCCACCGTTGCCCCCCGGCTTCGCCGTCCCTCCGGCCGCGTTCCCGGCTGGCGTCGGGGAGGCCGCGAGGAGCGTCGCGAATTCGGATGAGCCATCGCCAGCCTGCTCCTGCTCACTGGCGCTTGGCGGTCCCTGCGGTGGCCCAGTTGGCATGGGCCCAATAGGGATCATCTCCCCTCCTTTCTGCGCTCTTGCGCTACACCTGCATGTTCAAAACCGTCTGCACCCCTTCGACAAACCGGTTGCGCACCTGGATCGCAAACTGGAACGCGATCGCTTCCATCTCCGTGGCAAGGACCACGTCATGGATGTCGACGTCGCCTCCGAGCGCGAGCTGCTCAATGGCGCTGTCGGCCTGCGCCTGCGACCCTTCCAACCCGTTTAGGAGCGATTCAAGGAGATCACCGAAGCCGCCCTCGGTTGCGCCCTTGCTGGCGCGGCCGGCAACGGCGTCCGTCCCCAGCCCTTTCGCCCCCTGGATCCCGTTGAGGTCCATGACAGTCCCTTCGCTGGACTTCTAGCGCCGCCCAATGTCCAGCGCTCGCATCGCCATCGCTTTGGCGGTGTTGAGCACTGTCACGCTCGCCTCATAGGCGCGCGTCGCGGCGACCATGTCGGTCATCTCCACCACAAGATTGACGTTCGGCATCTCCACGAAGCCGTCCTCGTCGGCGTCGGGGTGCGTTGGGTCCAAGACCCGCCGGCCCGGCGACCGGTCCGTCTCCAGACGGTTCACCACCACACCCTTCGCGGGCTGCTCCACGCCAATGCCTGGCCGCAACGGCGCCGTAAAGGGCGATCGCTGATTCGGGAGCGCGCGGAATGAGACAACCTGACGGCGGAACGGCCCTCCGTCAAGCCCGCGCGTGCTGTCCATATTCGCCACATTGTTGGCGATCACGTCCATGCGCAGCCGCTGAGCCGTCAGACCCGACGCGCTGATGCGGATGGAACTCAGCAGTCCCATGGGTGCCCTCCTAGCTGCTCTCGATCACCTGCCGCAGAGTCCGCAGGCGGGCGTTCAGCGCGGCGCTCAAGCCCGCGAATTGAATCTGCGTCGTGGCCAGATCCGTCATCTCTTGGTCCAGGTCCACGGTGTTGGCGTCGTTGCGGGGAGCCCCGGTGAACTGCTGCGGGCTCAGCCCCGCCAGGCTGCGGCCCACCACTGCCCCCCCTCCGCCAACGGGCCGCCACCGAAGCGACATCTGTCCTGGACGCTCGCTGTCGGCGCCGCGGCTGGGCGTCAACCGCAGCTGCCGCCCCACCGCTTGCTGGTCCGCGAGCTGGCGTTGCAGCACCGATTCGAAACTCACCGTGGCTCGTTTGTAGCCCGGCGTCTCCATATTGGCGATGTTGTTCGCAATCGCCTCTTGCCGCTGCGCCAGCCCGTTCAGAGCCTGGCGAATGAACCCAATATCTACGCCTGCCATGCAACCGTCCTATCCGGCCAACCGTCGCGCCTCGCGGCCCATCACCACCTCATCGGTCAGCGCTGCGTCCTGCCGCTCCTCTTCCTCCGCGATCCGATCGCGGTGCCGCTCCTCCAACTTCTCCAACACGCGACGATCGCGCCGTCGTACCAGCAGCGTCTCTTCGGCACCGCTCAACGCGCTCCCCAACTCGCCCACCCGCTCCTCCTGGGTCGAGATCGCCTCACCCAACTGCGCGCGGTAGCGGTGTGACCGCTCGGCGCCGCCAACGTCCAGGGTGCCCTCGCTGTTCGCGCGGGCGCGCACACGCTCGGCCCAACCATGCTCCAGCAACTCGCCCAGGGTCTGCTCTCCCTCCGCGGCGGCCCGCCGCGCGAGCGCCATCACGCCCTGCTGTTCTCGTTCCAGCCCCCGGCGATGCTCCAGAACCCGGCGCAAACGGAACGGTTTAGACATCCTGCCCCCCCTCGCTATGCGTCGCTGCCATGATCGCGTTGTCGGACGGTGTCACCGGCATGCCGGCGGGTGGCGCCAGCGTCAGCAAGCGCGTGAGGCTCTGCGCGAAGTCCGCGCCTTCGCCGGGCTTTTGCTGCAAGAACGCGTTGATCTCCGTCCGCGCCTTGATCATGTAATCCACATCTGCATTGCTCCCCGCCTGATACGCGCCGATCGAGATCAGATCGCGTGTCTCCTCATACGCCGCCAGCAGCTCCCGCAACCGGCCCGCGGCGCGCGCATGCTCCGGACTCTGCAGCGCCGGCGCCAATCGCGACACGCTCGCCAGCACGTCCACGGCGGGATAGTGGCTCTGCTGCGCCAACGCCCGCGACAGCACAATGTGGCCGTCCAGCGCGCCGCGCGCCGTGTCGCTGACGGGCTCACGCAGGTCATCGCCTTCCACCTGCACCGTGTAAAGCCCCGTGATCGCGCCCACATCCGACGTGCCCGCTCGTTCCAGTAGCGCCGGCAGCATGGCGAAGACGGAAGGCGTGTAGCCGCGCACCGCCGGCGGCTCGCCCACCGTCAGGCCAATCTCCCGCTGCGCCATGGCGAAGCGGGTCAGCGAATCCATCATCAGCAGGACGCTGCGCCCCTGCTCGCGGAACCACTCCGCCACCGCCGTGGCCACCCAGGCCGCCTTGAGTCGCAGCAGCGCCGGCTGGTCGGACGTCGCCACCACCACCACCGATCGCGCCAGGCCGGCCGGCCCCAAGCTGTGCTCCAGAAACTCCCGCACCTCGCGTCCGCGTTCGCCAATGAGCGCAATCACATTGACGTCGGCCGTGGCGTACCGAGCAATCATCCCCAGCACGGTGCTCTTGCCCACGCCGGACCCGGCGAAGATGCCAATGCGCTGACCCACGCCCAACGTCAGCAGCGCATCAATGGAACGGATGCCCGTAGAGAACGGTTGCCGGATCAGCTGGCGGCTCAGGGGAGCCGGTGTGGAGGCCTGTGTCAGCGTGTGATCGGTCGCCAGAATCGGCCCTCGTCCGTCAATGGGCCGCGCCAGACCGTCCAGCACCCGGCCCAGCATCTCGTCTCCCACGGGCACGCGGAAGGAGCTGCCGCTGGCCGTCACCTGACTGCCGGGCAGAACGCCGCTGAGCGGCTCCAACGGAACCAGCAGCAGCCGCCCGTTGCGGAATCCCACCACCTCCGCCGCCCGCAGCTCGCCTGCCTCGTCGTCGCGGATGTGGCAGATCTCACCGACCCGCGCGGCGACCCCCTCCGCCTCCAGCGTCATCCCCACAATCTGCACCACCCGCCCCCGCGCGCGCACGGTCGGCACCATCGGCAGCACAGCCTCATAGCGCGCCAGGTCCAGCGTTGCTGGCGTCTCCGCCATCACCATCACGAAAGCTCCCGCCAGGCCGCTTCGATCTCCCCCACCTGGCCCTCCACGGAGGCGTCAATCACGCCCGCCGCCGTGTCCACAATGCAGCCGCCCAGCGCCAGCCCCCCGTCGCTCCGCAGCGCCCAGTCGCGCTCCTCCGGCCCGTAGCTCGCCTCCACGATCTGCTGCGAATCCGGATGCACCGGCACGCGCAGCACGCGCTGATCGCCGCTGCGCTGGAGCGCCTCCTCCACGGCCCGCAGCACCAGATCCGGATGCTGTTTGGCAACGTCGCCCACCACCCGCACGGCCGCCGCCGCCACCAATCGCAACAGCTGCTCCTGGGAGCTGCGGAAAATCGTGTCGCGTAGCGCCTTCGTGTCCGCGGCCACGGTCCGCACCAGCTGTAACGCCTCCGCCATCTCCTCCTGGGCGGCCGCCTGGCCGCTCAGGTAACCCGCCTGCTGGCCCTGCTCGCGGGCGGCCGCCAGCACGTTCGCGCATTCGTGGCCGGCGCCCTCGCGAAGCGCGGCCGCGTCCGCCGCCGCTTCCGTCCGCAGCGCCTCCGCTTGCCGGCGCGCGTTGTCGAGGATCTCCGCCTCCGGCGCGACCCGGCCCCGGCTCAGCAGCGGGCGCCCGCGCAGCTGGCTGCGCCGAATCCGCACGGGCTCGCCTTCCGCCGCATCGCGGGGGCGCAGCGCGCGCCCTCGGCTCGGGAGGATCGGGTTGCGTCTAGGCAAGGATGTCGTCCTCCCCGCCCCGAGAGATGAGGATCTCCTCGGCCTCGTCCAACCGCCGGATCACGCCAACAATGCGACCCTGCGCCTCCTCCACGTGCCGCACACGGACCGGGCCGTGGGCGACCATGTCCTCCTCCAGCATCTTCGACGCGCGATCCGACATGTTGCGCAAGATCCGTTCGCGCACTTCCTCCGTCGTCCCCTTCAGCGCCAGCCCCAAATCTTTCATGTCCACTTCGCGGAGCACCCGCTGAATCGACCGGTCGTCCAGCTGCGTGATGTTGTCGAAGACGAACATCTGCTGCTTGATCTCGTCGGCCAGCTTGGGGTCGGCGCGCTCCATGGACTCCAGAATCGTCTTCTCTGTCCCCCGGTCTACTTGCTTCAGGATCCGCACCAGGGCATCCAGGCCGCCGGCCTCCGCGAACTCCTGATGCGGGGTGATCATGGACGACAGCTTCTTGCGCATCACGCCCGCCACGTCGCGCACCACCTCCGGCGCCGTCCGGCTCATGGACGCAACCCGCGCGGAGACGTCCCCTTGGATGTCGG
The DNA here is from genome assembly GCA_963662615.2 of Dehalococcoidia bacterium. Classification (GTDB taxonomy): domain Bacteria; phylum Chloroflexota; class Dehalococcoidia; order Bin125; family Bin125. Next base: position 250,509 of record CAXXSR010000002.1, on the reverse strand, counting down.
CCGGCAGCCCGCGCAGCACCTCCGAGGCGCGCCCGGACGGCAGGTGCGCCAAGATCAAAGCCGCCGTCTGCGGGTGCTCCTTTTGCAGGTAACCGACCAGAATCACCGGGTCCACCTCACGCAGGAACGCGAACGGCATCGCGTCGCTGCTAACCGCAATGCGACGGACGATCTCCTCCGCCTTGGACGTCCTCAGCGCCTGCTCCAGCATCTTCCTGGCGTAGTCCACGCTCCCCACGCTGACGTATTCCTGCGCCTTCGCCGTGGAGAACATCTCTTCCATGATCGCTTCGCGCGACTGCGGCGCGACCGTCCCTAGGGCCGATACCTCAAACGTGATCCGTTCAATGTCGTCTTCCGGCAGCTTCCGCAGCACCGCCGCCGACAGCTCCGGGCCCAAGGCCACCAGCAGCGCGGCGGCTTTCATGCGCCCGCGCATCCGCCCAGCTGACTTTTGCACCACGGCGTCTGTGCGTCCTTCTTACTTGTCCTCGCGGACCCAGGTCTGCACCACCTCCGCAACCGCCTGCGGCTGCGCTCGCGCAAACTGCGTGATCTCCTGGGTCGTCGTCTCCCGTTGCTTCTGCTGCGCCTCAAGGCGCATCCGCTCCTGCAGGTGCTCCACCGTTTCGCCCTGCGGCAGCGCCGGCGTCGCGGCCCCCGCGCCCACCGCCAGCGTGAACTGGTCCGACTGTGAGCGCTGCCCGGCCTGCCCCACCTTGCGGATGAAGAACCAGAAGAATCCGCCCGCCAGCAGGACGGCCACCACGGGGAGCGCCATCCGCATCATGTTCGTGGTCTGGTTGGACGCCTCTTCGGCCTCTTCCAGCTCCGTCAGATCGAAGGGCACTCGGCTCACCGTCAGCGCATCGCCCCGCGACGGATCGATGCCGGCAGCCGTGCTCAGCGCCGCTTTCAACTCGCTCGCTTGCTCTTCTGAAACGGATTCGTCCAAGATCACGGAAATGGAGAGCTGCTGGACCTGCCCCGGCGCCGTCGTCGTCACCGCCAGGATGCGGTTCAGCTCATTGTTGACAGTGGACTCCGTGCGCGTATAGCTGGAAGATGCCCCCTCCGATTCGCCATCCACCTCGGGGACGTTCGCACCCGGCACGTTCGCCACGGCCCCCGGCACGTTGAGCGGCTCCGCACCGCCCGTGCCGGTGAAGGTCTCCTCCACCGTCTGGCTGGATCGCTCGCCTGCCTCCACCGGCACGAACGTCTCCGTCGTCGTGTCCGTGTGCGTGAAGTCCAGCGCCGCGCTCACCTCCACCGCCGAACGGTGCGGACCCAGGACGGAGCGCAAAAAGCCGCGCAGATCTCGTTCCAGCCGGTCCTCGTACGCCTGGGCCAGTTGCAGCTGAGTGCTGCCGGCGACCCCGAGATCATCGCTGCCGTCGTAGAGGATGTCGCCCTTCGTATTCAGGATCGTGACGTTCGCCGCGTCCAGCCCGTCGACGCTCTGCGCCACCAGATGCGCCACCCCGCGGACTTGCGCTTGCGAGAGGCCGCTCCCCGGCCGCAGCTCCAGCACCACGGACGCCCCCGCCTTCGCCTCCAGCTCCGTGAAGAGCTGGTTCTCCGGAATCGCAATATGCACCCGGCTGCCGCGCACGCCGTCCAGCTGATTGATCGTGCGCGACAGCTCCCCTTCCAGGCTGCGGCGGAGATTGATGCGTTGCACGAAATCCGTGACGCCAAACGATTGATTGTCAAAGATTTCGAAGCCGACCGCGCCACCGCTGGGCAGCCCCACCGATGCCAAGTCGATCCGCGCCTCCGCCACCCGCGAGGACGGCACACGCACGCTCGTCCCCCCCATCCGAGACCTGGTAGGGAATCCCCTGCGTTTGCAGGCGGTCCACCACGGCGCCCGCGTCCGCCGGCTCCAGCCCGCCATACAGCGGCACAAAGTCCGGCGACCGCGCCCAGCTGGTCATCAGCATGAACAGCACGATCGCACCGCCGCCCATTAGCAACAGCACCACCTTCTGGCCGCGCGGGAGCCGGTTCCAGACACCGCCCAGATCGCTTGGAAGCGTTGCGAACGAAGCCACGCGCGCCGGCCCTCTCCCCTGCTGCGGACAGGTGTGCATTCAATCTATGGGGCTGGGGATTCCGCCCCCATTGGACGATCCCTGATGGCCCAGGCCGGGGTTCCTGATGCGATCCAATGAAAGACCTGAAAGCCGAAGGCGAAAGCACGGCCGGGCTTCCGCCCTGACAGTGGGCCGGCCGCTTTTCCGGGCGCTGGCGGGGGCAGGCGGAGAGGTTAGGGGCGGCCGAGCAGCCGCTTCGCGATCCGCCTCGCATCGATCTTGTACGTGCCGTTGGCGAGCGCCGTGCGCAGGGCGAAGACTTTCTCCGTGCGCAGCGTCGCCCCACCAACGGGGCGGCCGCTTGCCCGTTTCGCGCTTCCGGCTGCCGCGCTCCCGCTCGCCTCCGCGGCGGACCCGGGGGCCTCCGGGGGCGACGCCGCCGACGGTTCGGGGCCTGCCGCTGCTGACGCGTCCGGGTGCGGGTGCGGGCGGCCACTGGGCTCAAGCATCACGGGGGCATCCCTGGACTTTCCCTCGCCCCTTGGGCAAGGGCCGCGCCAAAGTGCCAGCAGCATAGCGGCTCACAGGAGTCTCGGCATCCCCAATGATGCGGCACGGGCCGGCCTGCGCTGGGGGGGGTGCGGCCTTATCCTGCCTTCTCGAGCCCTGCCGACGTCCGCGGCGGCGGCGCGTAGCCGCGCGCGGCCTGTCGGCCCTGGTGCAGGCGGCGCAGGCTCGCGCCCACCTCGGCCAGCTTCGTCTGCAGCAGGGACCCGTTCTCCCGATCGATCTCCTGGATGCCCTGCACCAGCGCCGCCAGCGCCAGCTGGTCGTCGCCGGAGCGGCCCCGTCCGGGAAACGGGATCACGTTCGCCGGCACCAACTGGTCCCCTTCCGTCGCGAGCACATAGAGCAGGCGCTGCCGCTGACCCAGGAGCGCCTCGAACTGCGCCACGTCGTCCGCCCGCAGGGCTCCGCGCTGCTCCTGCGCCAGGCGCAGCAGCTGTTTGAGGATGCTGAGTCGTTCCTCGGCTGGGCGTTGCATGCAGTTCCCGCCTTCCTACGCCGTCATCCGCCCCGGCGCATCGCCGGCGGCCTGCCGCGCCACCTGCTCCGCGGCGCCCCGCCACGACGCCCGCAACCGGCGCAGATGGCCGTCCACCTCCACCATCTTGGCGTCGTTCTTCTCCAGATTTGCTTCAAGCAGCACGCGGTAGAGATAGATGTAAAGGTCCCGCAGCCGCTCCGGAATCTCGCCCTGCTCCATGTCCAGCGTGACCAGCAGCTCCATGATGATGTCTTGCACCCGCCCCAGATTGCGATTGGCCGCCTCCAGGTCGCGCCTTTCGAGCCCCGTCCGCGCCAGCCCCAGAAAGCGAATGGCGCCGTCATAGAGGGCAAGCAACAGCTGCGACGGCGACGCGGTCTCCATCCCCACCCGCTGGTACGTCTGATAGCCATTCTCCATTGCGTCTTCCCTGCCCCCCTGGCTGCCCCTGTAGTGACCCCTGTGGCCTCGGCACTGCCGTGCCGCCTGCCGTCGCTTTACCGTGCGCTGCTGATCGAATTCAGTGTGCTCGTCAGGCCCGACAGCAAGTTGCGCTGCGTTTCGAAGCGTGCGAACGCCTGCTCCATGCGGGCGAACTGCCGCTCCAGACGCACCTGCTCCGACACCAGCCGCTGTTCCAGCCGCGCAATGCGGTCGTTCATGTCCGCAATCAGCTTGTCGATCACCTCGGTTTTGGTGTCCAGCGTGCCGTCCGTCCGCAATTGCGCGTCCAGCGCATTCTCCAGTTTCACGGCCACGCCGGCCTTATCGCGCGTCACCAGGATCGTGTCGGCCCCCGCTTGCAGCGTCCCTTTGGCCGTGAGCGTCATGCCGGGAATGATCGTCTTGTTGGTGCCGCCCGCGATAATCGTGCCCGTACTGACAATGCTGGTGCTGCCGTCCGTCGGGTCGAACTGGACGGTCAGATTGCCCGACCCGTCGTCCGTAATCGTGTACGTTCCTGCTTGCGTCTTGTCGGGGACCCCCGCGGTACTGGCAAGACTGCCCGTCCCGCTCTGGAACGTGGCGGTGACGCTCAGCGCGGCGAGGAGCTGGATGACCGCGTTGCGATCCTCCTTCATGGCGTCGCGCAGGGGCGCCTCATCGAGCTGCAGGATGTCGGTCGCCCCCAATTCGGCGCCCACCGCGCCGAAGGTCACGCCCAAGTCGCTCAGGCTCGTGTACTGCGTGGTCAGGTTGTCCCCCAAGCCCACCACCAGCGATCGCAAGGTCTGCGCCAATAACCGGATCGAACTGTCGCCGGCCAGATCGCCGCTGACGCCCTCAGGATTCGCGGCCGTCAGGTCGGTCACCAAGGTCAAGGTGGAGTTGTATTGCTGCACGAACGCCTTCACGGCGTTGATGATCGCCTCATCGTTCGCCTCCACCGTCACCGTCGCGTTGTCGCCGGGGGCCGCTGCCAGCAACGTCACCGTCGCTCCGGGCACCGCGTTCGCGATCGTATTGCTGGTGGAATACTGGGTCGGGCCGCTGTCGATCTTGTAAGCGGCGTTCTGCCCCAACGTCTGGGTTGCGCCCAGCAGGCCCGTGGCCTGGAGGAAGTTGCCGCTCACGTCCTGCAGGCCGATCGTGATCGACCCGGTTTGCTCCGCCGTCAGCACCACCGCGTCGGCATTCGCGTCGTAGCTCGCCGTGACCCCCGCCCCCGCCGTGTTGATCTTGCTGAGGATGTCGTTGAGCGACTCATTGGCGGCGTCGTACGTAATGGTCAAACCGTTGATCGTGAAGCTGCCCGTCGTCGGGACCAGCGCCGTCACCAGCCGCGCGCTGTCCAGGTTCACCGACGGCTGCGTCTGCCCCAGACCCTGCGTGCTGGTACGGGTGCTCCCCGCCACCGACGCCAGGAGGTGCGCGGCCTCCAGGAAGTTGCTCGTGTCGCCCCCCGCGCCCAGCGTGATGGCGCTGGCGGAGCTCAGTTGCAGAAGGTTCGGGTTGCTGAAGGGGTCGTTGACGACGCTGGCTGTCACGCTAATCCCGGCGTTATTAATCTTGCCCAGGATCGAGTTCGACGTCCCGTCATCCACGCCGTCGGAAAGCACCGTGCTGCTGTCAATGCTGATCTGCGTCCCGTTGATGGTGAACGTGCCGGTGGTGATCGTCGCGCTGAAGCCGGCGCTGTCCAGCGCCACGTTCTGCGTCACGGCCTGGCCCATCGGCGTCGCCGCCTCCACGCGCGTCGTCGTCGCCAGCTGCTCCACAGAGACTTGGAACGATCCCACCGCCGTGGTGCTGTCCACCGCCACGCTGATCACGCTCTTGTCGCCCGTCGCCGTCTTGCCGGCGATCGCCGTGCGCGCGCTCAGCCCGCTCACCGACGCCAGCGCCCGCGTGAGTAGATTCGCAAGCCGGCCGCGCAGGTCGCCCAGCGCCTCCTTGCGATCCTCCTGAACGTCGATCCGACTCTCCAGGCGCAGGATGGGCCGCGCCTGCGCCGCGATGATCTGGTCCACGAGCGACGTCGTATCAACGCCCGAAATGATCCCGCCAAAGGCAATCGGTGCCATTAGCTGTTGCGCTCCACCAAGAGACCTTCAAAGGCCTGGTGCGCCGCCGCCGCCGCGGCGAACTCCTCCGCGCTCACTTCCGCCACCACGGCCCCCGTGCGCTCGTCCCACACGCGAATGCGGGTGGCGCCGCTATCGGCATCCGTGATCACCTCCAGGATCGGCGTCAACCCCTCGTCGTGGGGGACACCATGTCCTTCCAGGAGCTCCACGATCGCCTCCCGACGGGCCCGAGCGCGGGCATCGGAATCGCGCCGCCGGTCGCGCGCTTGGCCGCCTTGCCGGTCCGTCGGCGTCACGGCGATGGCGGCGGTGCGGTTGACGCTGATGTCGCTCATGACCTCGCGCTCGTCGCCTTCCTGCACGCCCACGGGGCGGTGGCCCCGCCTGTCTCAACCATCGACGGCGCCGACCGCCCTCCCTATAGGCGTTCTCCCAGGATCGGTCTGGGGACGGCCGCAGGGCCGTCCCCAGAACGTCTAGCGGATGCCGGCGCGTCCGCTTACTGGAGGAGCTGTAGCACCGCCTGCGGCGCCTGATTGGCCTGCGCCAGGACGGAGACGCCCGCCTGCTGCAGGATCTGCTGGGTCACCAGCTGCGAGGAGACAAACGCGATGTCGGCGTCGCGGATCCGGCTCTCCGACGCGCTCAAGTTCTCCACCACGATGCCGAGCGCCGCGATGGTGTGCTCAATGCGGTTCTGGACCGCGCCCAGCGCGCCGCGCTGCGTCGAGACGTCGGTGATGGCGTCGTCGATGATGACCAGCAGCGCGCTCGCCTTGGCCGTCGTCGAGACGGCCTGGTTGTCGGCGACCTTGTCCGAGATCTGGTTGCCCGCGCCGGTGCCGATCGCCGTCGAGCGCATGTCCCCGAAGGAGACGGAGATCGTCTCCCCCGACTCGGCGCCCACCTGGAAGGTGGCGGAGCCGGAGCCGGCGGCGGTGATGATGTCGTTGCTGCCGGCGGCGGCGAGGGCGGTGCCGAGGTCATCGGCGACGGCCTCGGCCGGACCGGTCAGGGTCACCGTGACGCCGAGCTGGTCGAAGCTGAGGACCTTGTCCCCGGCCGCGCCGGCCGTGCCGAAGGTGACCGTCTGGGCCACGCTGGTCGTCGCGTTGGTCAACGTCAGGGCGTTGGTGGCGCCCACGTAGGTGAAGGTGTACGTGGTGCCGGCGTCCGCCTTGGAGACGTCCACGGCGGAGGCGACGTTGTTGCTGATGGCGGTGCCCACCGCGATCTCGGTGGTGCCGTCCAAGGCCGTCTCCAGAGACCCGGTGAGGAGGCTCTGGCCGTTGAACTTGACGGAGGTGGCAATGCGGTCAATCTCGTTCTTGAGGGCCAGCATCTCCTCGCCAATGGCGGTGCGGTCATCGCTGGAGAGGGTGCTGTTGCCGGCCTGGACGGCCAGCTCGCGCATCCGCTGGAGGATGCTGTGGTCTTCGCCCAGCGCGCCCTCGGCCGTCTGGATCATGGAGATGCCGTCTTGGGCGTTGCGCCCGGCCTGCTCCATGCCCCGCACCTGCGCCCGCAGCTTTTCGCTGATGGCCAGGCCGGCGGCGTCGTCGGCCGCGCGGTTGATGCGCAGGCCGCTGGACAGTTTCTCCAGCGCCTTGCCCATCTTCACGTTCGTCATGCTCAGGTTGCGCTGGGCGTTGATCGCCTGCACATTCGTGTTGATCTGGAATCCCATTGCGAGTTCCTACTGCTTCCTTGCTACCGGAGGATTCCCCGGCGTTGACGCGGTGTTCTCTCCGTTCACCGCAAACTGGACAGAGGCGGCCGGCCCTGAAGGGACGACTCCCGGGTGCGCGCACCGGGATCATCGGCGGCGGGCGGGGTCATCCCTAGAGGCGGCGGCGTAAATCCCTTAGCAGTGGCCGGAGCCCGCCGTACGTCGACTCCCCCACATCTCGCGCCCGGACCGCCCGGAGCACGCCCCTGCCCCCACTCGACCGCTCCCCGCCCCCGCCTGCGCCCGCCGGCGCCCCTCTCCACCGTTCTCCCCTCCAGAATCCGGAAGTGCTCCCCGGCCCCTAAGGGAGAATCCGCATTTTGCGGCTCCCTCGTCTCCCTAGCATGGAGGGGTGAGATACCTTGTCGTTGGCGGGGGACCGCAGGCGCGTGCCTACGAGCAGGTCCTCCGTCACGCCGTCCATTTCGACGCCAGTGTCTTCCGCGCCGCGCCGGAACAGGCCCAGGCGGCCCTCGCTCGGGGTGGCTGGGAGGCGGCGATCTTGACCGATGTCGAGCAGGATCCCGCCGCGCTGCTCGAATGCGCCCTGGCGGGCGGGATTCCTCTGCTCATCGGCTGCCCCACCGCACTCGACTCGGCGCAAGCTGCCGCCGTGCAGCGGGCCCTGCCCGCGCAGGCCGGCGCCGTCACCGTGGGCTTCTCCGGACCGGTCAACCCTGGGCTCGCCGCCCTCCGGCTCGAGTTGGCGCAGTCCCACAGCTCCCCCGCGCCGGTATCCATCTCCGTAGAGCATCAACTGCCCCTCGCCGGCGATGGCGACGCCGTCGCCGCAGCGATCCTCGACAGCGCGGTCACCATCGCGCACCTCGCCGGTGGCTGGCCGCAGCGGGTCTGCGGAGTGGCCGATACACCGCATCTCCCCGGAGCCGCCGCCCTCATCGCCACGCTTCTCTGCGACACGGGAGTCACGGTCGGCCTCAACGTGGGCACGGGTCCCGGGACCTCCTCCCGCCGCGTCCGGCTGGTCACCCGCGGCGCCACCTTCGTTCTGGAAGAAGCCGGCGGCACGGGCGCGCTCTTCGTGGAAGCCGATGAGGAGCCGCTTGCCGCCGCGGGCGGGGAAAACTTCAGCCGAATCGCCCTCGGCCGGCGTCGCCTCCCGGTCCCCGTAACTGATCCCAAACCCGCCATCGTGGAGCGCTTCCTGCGCCGCATCCACAACGGAGGCGCCGACGATCTCGCCACCCTGATCCACGGCCTCACGCTCAGCGAGCACCTCCTGCACTCCGCCCAGCAAGGCGGCCAGACCCTCGACGTCCTCTATCGCGCCGATGTCAGAGAATCGCCCCGCCTGCAACTCATTCGCGGCGGTCGCGCCGGCGCACAGCCCGCGCCCTCGCGGGCGCCCCGTCCTTCCCTGAACATCGTCTCCTATGGTCTCGACACAGCCGCGCAGCACGGCGCGCCGCTCCGCCCGGCAGCGTGGTCGGGCCGCCCTCGCGCCTCGGGCTAGGCGGCCTGCTCCAGCGCCAGGTGGATGGAGATGCCCCCGCAAGCGGTCGTCAGCGGCACCACCAGCCGCGGCAGGCTGACGGTCGAGACGCTACTGCCGGCGCCCACCACCATCGCCGGCGGGGAGATCTCCGCCTTCACGTTGGCGTCCTCCAGCAGCACACTCGCCTTGCCCGTGATCATATTGGCCAGTTCGGCGATCGCGCTCTGCGCCAGCTCGTCCAGCTGATCGCACTCCTGCCCAATCATGCGAGCAGCGGTCGCGCAGGCGGTCGCGTCGGACATCGTGTACAGCACCAGTCCCCGCACGTCCCCTGTCACCGCGATCAGCGCCGTCACATCGTCCGACGTCTCGGCGGCCTTGCTGAGGCTCATCTTGCCGCGCTCTACCTCGCTGTCCAGCTCTGCCATCAGAACTTTCCGAGCGGCGGCGATGAACGGATTGATCGTATCGACCTGCACCGCGTTCTCCTTATGCTCCTGAGAAACCGGAGCCGCCGGGGCGCCGTGCCCGCGGCGCCGTCACAGCAACTTCTGGATCGTGGCAGCCACCTTCTCCAGCGGAACGATCTGGTCCGCCGCGCCCAACTCCACCACGGCGCGGGGCATCCCGTAGACCGTGCACGTCGACTCGTCTTGCACCACCACCTTGGCTCCCTGCTGGCGCAAGCGCCGCGCGCCGTCCGCCCCATCCTTGCCCATCCCCGTCAGAATCGCCACCACGGACCGGCGGCTGAGCTGGGGACTAATGGTTCCCAACGTGAAGTCCACCGACGGCCGCACCCCGTGCACCGGTGGCGCGTCCGAGAGCTTGAGGCTCCGATCCGCGCGCACCTCCAGCTGCCGGGAGCCTGGTGCCATGTAGACGTGATCGTTCTGTAGCAGTTCACCATCGCGCGCCTCGTGCACGGGCAGGGCGGACAGCTTGTGCAGGCGCTCTGCCAGCGTAGCCGTGAACCCCGCGGGCATATGTTGCACCACCACCACCGGCGCCTTCAGCCCCACCGGGAGGTGGGGGATCACTTCGGCCAGCGCCGGGGGCCCTCCGGTGCTGCAACCAATCACCACCAGACGATCGATGGCGCCCCCGCTGCCCTGCGCGGCTGGCGCCGCGGCCGCCGCCCGGCGCCTCGGGGCGCGCTGGGCCCGCGCCCGCACGCGCGAGATGGCCGCCGCCCGCACCGACCTGACCAGCGCCGTCCGCACCCCGTCCAGATCCGAGAAGCGACTGGTGCCCGGCTTCGTCACAAAGTCCACCGCGCCCAGATCCAGCGCCTCCAGCGTGGCGCTGGCCCCAGCCTGCGTGAGGGTGGAGAGCATCACCACCGGCGTGGGACGTCGCTGCATCAACGTCCGCAGCATGGCCAGCCCGTCCAGCCGTGGCATCTCCACGTCCAGCGTGATCACGTCCGGGCGCAGCGCTGCCGCCTTCGTCAGCCCTTCCACCCCGTCGCGCGCTTCGCCCACCACGTCCAGGTCCGCTTCGGCCCCCAGGATCTTGCGGATCGTGTGGCGCATAAACGCGGAATCATCAACGACCAGCACCCGCACGGCCTTGATCGGTGGTGCCATCCGGCCGCTCCCCTTCGTGAACTCCACCCCGGCCGGCGCGCCGGCTAGGCCAGCAGCTTCTCCACGGCCGCCAGCACACGCGCCTTTTCGAACGGCTTCACCACGAAGTCCTTGGCCCCGTTCTGGATCGCGTCCATGATGATGGCCTGCTGCCCCATGGCCGTGACCATCGCCACTCGCGCCTCCGGATCCAGCTCGAGCAAGGCCTTCAACGCCGCGAGGCCGTCCATCTCCGGCATGGTGATGTCCATCAGCACCGCGTCCGGCTTCGTCTCCTTGTAGACCTCCAACGCCACGACGCCGTTCTCGGCTTCCACCACGTCGTAGCCGTTCTCTTTCAACAGTTTGGCGCACCGCAGCCGCATGAACGCCGCGTCGTCCACGATCAGGATCGTTGCCATGCTTTCCTCCGCTCTCGTCTAGATCGTGCGATACGCCTCGCCGAGCGTCCGCACCCGGACCAGGCCGGTCCCCACCGCAAATTCCACCGTGCGACCGCGATCTCCGCCCACGTCGCGCGCGCGCACGGGGATCCCCAGCCGCCGCAGCGTCGACTCCGCCGCGTCAATGTTGCGCTCGCCCACGCGCAGGCTTTTTGCGCCCCCGGCCATGCGAAGCACCGCCGCCCCCCCACCAGGCGAACCACCGCGTTGCGCGGCGCCGCTCCCCGCTTCCGGAACGCCGCCCACAACGCCTCAATGCCGCTGTCCGCATAGCGGGTCGGCATCGCGCCATCCCCTTCCGGCGCCAACGGCAGCATGATGTGGAGCATGCCGCCCACCAAGGGCGTACGCGAATATGCCACCACCGCCACGCAGGAGCCCAGCCCGTGCACTATCAGCGTCGTGTTGGGTTCGTCCGTCACCACCAGCTCCCCGATCCCCACCGACACCTCCTCTTCCGCCGCCGGGCTCATGCCGCTTCCACCAAGCGGTCCAACAGGACGGTGAGAGACTCCGGGTCCGGGGTCAGCAGCACGAACCCCTTGACCTGCGATCCCGCCTCAATAAACACCGTCTCCAAGATCAGAATGTCCCCGCCCAGGGAGGCCACGTCCGCCAGCACCGAATTCAACAGCGCCCCCGCCAGCTCTTCCACCACCTCCGGTGGCGACAGATGCAGCTCAATCTTCACCGCGTCGCCCAGCTCATTGAGGAACGACGACGCCGTGATGTTGCCCACTTCGCCCAGGGCAGACCGCCCCAGCTCGTCCAGCTCCTGTGTCGTTCCCGGCTCCAGCTCCAGCAGCTGGTCAACCAGGCTCCGCGCCTCCTCCAGCTCAAAGAGCAACATCACATGGCCCGTGATCTCCTCGCCCATCCTCAGATAGACGCCGGCCACGGCCGCACCGGGGCCGCCCACAAGGTCCAGAAGGCGGGCGCTCCCGCCGAAGTGCACGCCCGTCGCGTCCAGCAGGATCTCCCGGCCCAGCAGCTCCGAGAGCCGTTCCGCCGCGCGCTCGGCCCCCGCCGCCGTCACGCTCGTCAGCTTGGCCAGTCCGCGCGCTCGGGGTCTCGTTGGCTTCCCGGTCATGCCGCCGCTCCCTGCCGACTGCGGTGAAGCTTGAGGAGGTTCGGGACATCAAGGATCAAGGCCACCTCGTCGCCCATCAGCGTCGCTCCGGAAACACCCGGAACCCGTCGCAACAGGCTCCCTAAGCTCTTGATCACCACCTCTTCTTGCCCCAACAGTTCGTCCACGATCAGTCCGGCGGAATCCGCCGCCGTGCGCACCGCCACCACGAAGCGCTCTTCCTCCCCCGCACCACCGCCGGCCGTTTCCTCGGACGGGCCGGCGCGGAGCTGCAGCACCTCCGCCAGGTCTATCACCGGCAGCACCTTGCCGCGCAGTTGGATGGCCTGGCCACCGTGCACCCGCTTGATCTCGCTCCTATGCACCTGCAGCGTCTCCGTCACGGCGGACAGCGGTACCACCAGCCGGCTCTGCTGCACGCGCAGCGCCAATCCTTGAATCACCGCGAGCGTCAGCGGGACCCGCACCGTCAAGGTGGTGCCCACGCCCACCTCCGACTCCAAGCTGGCGGTGCCGTTAAGCTTTTCAATGTTCGTCTTGACAACGTCCATGCCCACCCCGCGCCCGGAGACCTCCGTCACCTCCGCCGCCGTGGTGAAGCCCGGCATCCAGATCAGGTCCAGCGTCTCCCGCGCTCCCAGCCGCTCGGCGGCCTCCGACGAGATCAGCCCCTTGCGTATGGCCTGGGCCTTGATCTTCTCCGGATCGATACCCCGCCCATCGTCCTGCACGCGAATGACAATGGCGTTGTCCTCATGTCCGGAACTCAGCTGCAGGACGCCCTTCGACGGCTTCCCCGCCCGCCGGCGTTCATCCGGCGCCTCCAGCCCGTGGTCCACCGCGTTGCGGAGCAGGTGGATGAGCGGGTCACCGATCTCCTCAATGACTGAGCGGTCCAGCTCCGTGTCTTCGCCCGAGATCCGCAGATCGACCTCTTTCCCCGCCCGCTGCGCAAGGTCGCGCACCATCCGCGGAAAGCGGTGGAACACGTTCGCCACCGGTTGCATGCGCGCCTTCATCACCTGGTCTTGCAGCTCCGTCGTGATCAGACCGAGATGGGATGTGGTGTCATTCAGCGCATCCAGCAGCCCCGCGTCCACCGCCTCCGCCCCCGCCCCGAACCGATGCGCCACCGCCGCCAGCCGCCCCCGGTCAATCACCAGCTCGCCCGTGAGATTCATCAAGCTGTCCAAGCGCTCCACGTCAATCCGCACCGACTTCGCCTGCTGCGACAGCTTGCTCGCCGCCAGCCGCAGCTGATCGTCCGAGGACTTCCCTCGTGCCTCCGGGCCCAAGTCAATGCGACGCCGACTGTCCTCCGCCTCGGGCGCAGTGGAGCCGGCTCCGCGCTGGTCCACTGGCTCGCCTGCGACAGCGGCCGTCGCTGCCTCGCCGCCTGCGTTGTAGGCGGTCGCCTCCACCGCAGCCACGTCCAGCACCGGCCGCAGCAACTCGGCCACCTGCCCCGGCTCGCGGTCCGTCGCGAACAGCGCCACCAGCTCCCCGCCCACCTCCTCGCTCTCGATCTGCGCGGAACTGGGCGCTGACGTCAGCACCTCGCCGTTGGCGTTCAATTCCACCAAGCACTGGAACAAGCGCACCGCCGGCATCGCGCAGTCCGGCGCCAAGCACACGCGCACCTCCACCATCTGCAGGCCGGTCGCCTCGCGCGCCGCCATGGCCTCCGCCAGTCCCGCGCCCACGGAGATCGCACTCGCCGCCGCCGGCGCAGCCTCGCCCTCCGCCGTTCCGCCCGCCAGGAGCGTCTGCAGCCGCGCCGCCAGCGGACTGAACTCCATTCCCGATCCCCGCAGCGTCGCCACTTCCTCCAGCAGTACGCGCAGCGCGTCCAAGCTCTCCAGCAGCGCGTCAATGATCGGCGTGGTGATCGGCAGCGTCTTCTTCCGCACCGCATCCAGCACGCTCTCCATGGCATGCGTCAACTCAGCCATCCGCGTATGGTCAATCGTCGCGGAGGATCCCTTCAGACTGTGCGCCGCCCGGAAGATCCCCTGCAGGATCTCGTCGTCCGGCTCTTGTTCCAGCCGCACAATGTCCTGGTCCAGCATCTCCAGCTGCTCGCTGCCGTCTTCCAGGAAGACTTGAAGGTCCTCCTCATCGGCATCGAAGCGCAGTTGCTCGCCGTCACTGCCGGCATCTGCCATGGTCGTCCTCCCCTGCGCCGGCCAGCCCGCCGCGGGCTAGCCCCCCGCGTCGGCCGCGGAAGGCGCCGTGCTTCCCTGGTCGTGGTCCTAGGCGGCGGCCCGGTCCGACGCCTCTTGATCCATCTCGTCGTCGGCGGCATCCGCACCGGCCCCCGACATCTCCATCGTCAACGCCTCCAGGATCGGCGCATGCAGGGGGTAGCCCGTGTCTGCCAGGATGATCTGCCGCCCAATGCGCAGCCGACGGTTAATCACGATCGGCGCCCGCAAGTTCGCCGTGATCTGGCTCGGATCCTCCCGCGGCGTGATGATCGCCAGAAGTTGCGCATCCTGTGGCCGCGACAGTTCCAGCGCCTCCGCATCCGCGTCCGGCACCGTCACGTCATAGTCGGGCCAGATCAGAAACGGATCGAGCACGGCGAACGCCACCGTCTCCTCGTTCGTGGCGTGCAACCACTGGATGCCGCCTTCGGGGTCCGGAAAGAGCGCGAACTCCGTCGCCTTCTCAAAGCCAATCATCCCCGTCGGAAAGCGGATCCGCTCCGCCTCCGAGACGTCCACGGTCATCTGCTGGCCCTGCCGAACGATCTGCAACTGCATGCTCCTCCTCCTATCTGAGGAAATTGATCAGGGTGGACTGGATGCTGCGCGCCACAGTCGCCAGCGCCGCCTGGTAGACCGCCTCTTGCGCGTTCAAATCCACGATCGTCTCCACAATGTCCGCGTCTTCCAGCGCCGACAACTGCTCCTGGGAGGCCAAGCTGGATAGATCCAGCCGCTGCCGCGTGAGATCCAGCCGGTTCGCCGTTGAGCCCAACTGCCCCCGCACGCTCAGCACGTCGTCCAGCGTGGTGTCCAGCGCCTGCAGATCGGCGGTCCGAACCGCGCCGGTGTCACCGCTCAGGAGGTCGTCCCGCAGCGCGATCAACGCCGTGAACGTCGTTCCCAGGGCCGTATCGCCGGCCACGTTGATCTGCACCCGCACGCCCACACTGATGTCCCGTTCCACCACCCCGCTGTCGCCGTTGTAGGTCACGGACGTGGTCGGCACCCCCACGGGGCTGAACGGCGCGACCGTGCTGAGGTGGCCGCCGAAGATGTACTGCCCGGCGAACCGGCTGTTGCTCACGGCGATCGCCTCATCCAGCAGCCCGCTCACCTCCGCCGCAATGTTGTTCCGCTGGTCCTGGTCATTCGTCTCATTGCCGCCAAGAATCGCCAGCTCCCGGGCCCGCTGCAGGAGCTCGGTCACCGTTGCCAGTCCCGCCTCCGTCGCGTTCACCCGCGCAATCCCGGAGTCAATATTGCGCATATACTGCGTGGTCAGCTTCAAGTCCGTTCGGATGGAGAGCGCGCGCGTGATCCCAGCCGGATCGTCTGAGGGTTTGTTGATCCGCTTGCCCGTCGCCAGCCGCTGCTGCAGATCGGCCACGCGCTCCTGCCCCCGGCCTAGATCGGCCAGCGCCCGGTCAATCGTGGTGCGGTAGGTGATCCGCATCGCCGCTTACCGTCCGCCCAAGCCCACCCGGTTGATCAACGTCTCCAGCATGGAGTCCACCACGCTGATCAGCCGCGCCGCCGCCTCAAACGCCCGTTGAAACTTGATCAGGTTCGTCATCTCCTCATCCAGGTTCACGCACGCCACCGACTCCCGCAGCGTCTGCAAATGGGCGCGCAGGAACTCCTGGTTCTGCGCCAGGCTTCGCGCCTCCTGGATGCTCACCCCCAACCGGCCCACGGCCGAGTTGTAGAAATCCTCAAACGTGCCCGTCCCCCCATTCATCGTCAACGCCTGCTGCAGGTCGGCAATGGCCAGCGCGCTGCTGGCATCGCCGGGCAGGCTGGCGCCGCTCGCCGCCGCAATCTTGTTGGCGTCCGCGACCAGCGTCGGGTTCACGGCAATGTCGGCCGCGTCGGTCCCGCTGAAGAAGTCCGTGGCCGTTGTGTTGTCCAACCCAAACCCGGTCTGATGCACGGCGTTGACCTGCGTGATGAGCGCCGCCGTCAGCGTATTGAGATCATTGATCGGCTTGACCAAGCTCACGTCTCGGGCCTGCAGCAGGCCGAACAGCTTACCGGAGGTCACATCCGTCAGCACGTTGTCCGCGCCCCAGCGCACCGCGTGGTAGCCCAGGTTGCCCGGCTCTGGCGTGGTGGTCAGACCGTAGACCTGGCTGCCCGCCACCAGCTCCCGTCCGCCCACCAAGACGGAGATGGCGCCGTTCTCCCGGGTCGTCACAGTCACGTTGACCAACTGCGAGAGGTCGTCCAGCCGCAGGTCCCGCAGGTCCAACAGATCCCCCGCATTGTCGCCCCCGGCCGACATCCGCACGATCTGCGCATTCAGATCCACAATCTGTGCACCCAGCGTGTTGATCTGCGCCACTATTGTTTGGACTTCCGTGTCCAAATCGCTCTGGAGCGCCCGCAGCTGGTCGTGTCTGCGGCCGATCGCCGTCACCAGCATCCCGGACTCCGCTACCACGTTGGCCCGCGCTGCCGCCGACTCCGGCGCGTTGCTCAGATCTCGCCAGCTGTTCCAGAAATTCGCCAGCAGACTCCCCAGCCCACTCTCCGTGGGCTCATTCACAATCACCTCTGCCTGGGCCAGCGCCTGCGACTCCGCGCCGTAGCGCCCCAGCAACTGCAACACGTCCCGGATCTGGAAGTCCACGAACTGATCGCGGAAGCGGCGGATCTCCGACGCGTTGACGCCCCTGCCCGACTCGCCCAGCAGGGTGCTCCCGCCGCCCGCGCCGGACGCCGCCAGCACCTCGGCGGTGAAATGGACCGCCTGGCGCGAATAGCCCTGCGTGTTCGCGTTGGCAATGTTGTGCGCCGTCACATCCACGCCCAGCTGCTGCACCTGCAGCGCTCGCGTGGCGATATCAAGGCTGACGGAGAGGCCCACTGCGCGCTCCTAAGCCGCCTGGTCCAGCGCCCGCGGCCCGCTGGGACCCGTGAGATCGCCCTTAGCCGAGTAGATCGACGAGGGCAGCATGCTCGCGGTCATGTAGCCGCGCCACCGCTCCAAAATGTGCGCCGCGCTGATCAACAGCCGGCGGTTGCGGCCGTTCAGCTCCCCCAACGCGGCCACAACGTCGGACAGCTCGGTCCGCAGCGCGCGCAGACGCGCCGCCCCCGCTGTCGGCACCAGCGGCTCCAGCGCGCTCAGCCGGATCTCGGCCGCCGGCGCTTGCCACGCCTCCGCCACCGGCCCCAGCAACGTGAGCCGCTCGCGCTCCAGCTCTTGCAGCTGCTGGATCGTCGCCTCTTGCTCAGCGAGCAGGACGCTCAGGTCCTCCGAGCGGCCGCCCAGCAGCCCCTCGAATTCGCGCTGTCCCAGCGTCGCCAAGCGCCGATACCCCTCCGCCTGCCCTTCCAGGTTTCGCACCAGAGCGCCCGTCTCGAATGAAGTCGGCAGCGCGGCACGCGTCATGGCAGGCGCTCCAGGCCCGGCAGCAGCCGCTCCGCGACCTTGCGCGCGTCGACGTTGTACGTGCCCGTGTCGATCGACGCTCGCAGCCGCGCAATCAGTTGTGCCCGCTCTTCCGGCGCCGTTCGGACCGGATCGGCCAGCTTGCCCAGCAACCGCGCGTATTCGGAAACCTCCACGCTGTCGTCGCGCCCCGCGCCGTCCGTCCCCGCTGCGGACTCGGCCCGCTGGGACTCGCCGCCCGCCGCGTCGCTGCGACGTGCGCCCGCGGCGCCCAACGCCACATCACGAACCACCGGGGTGAGATCGCCGGAGATAGCCATGCAGGTCCCCCTTACGTCCTCGTCGCCTCGTTGAGCTGTTGCAACATCTCGTTGGCGGTTTGGAACGCCACCAGATTGAATTGGTAGGCGCGCTGCGCCACGATCAGGTTGCTCAGCTCAGTGGCCATGTTCACGTTCGACGTCTCCAGCATGCCCGCCACAATGTGCCCCGCCGCGCCCGTGCCCGGGTCCGCCAGCTGCGCTTCGCCAGATTCCGCCGTGGCCACGAACAAGTTCTTCCCTGCGGACTGAAGCCGCGCCTGGTCCGCGAAGAGCGCCAGCTGGAGCTGCCCAACATCCTCGAGGGCGTCATCCACGAGACCGCGCCTCCGCACCACGCCCTCGGGCGTCACATACAGCTCCGCCACGGCGCCCAGAATCTGCGTGGGCGGCTCCAGGCGGTAGCCGTCCGTCGTCACCAGAAAGCCCTCCACGTCGTGGGAAAAGGTGCCGTCGCGGGTGTAGGCCACCGTCGTCGCATCCAGGCGCACGGGGAAAAAGCCGTCCCCCACAATGGCCATTGACAGAGGGTCCCCGCTGGTGAAAAGCGCGCCCGGATCGAAGATGCGCGGCGTCGCGTCCAGCTCCACGCCCGCACTGGGCGAACGATCCGCGCCCGCGAACAGCACGTCCAGCGCCTTCTGGGTGCTCAGCAAATCCCGGAAGTGCACCGCCAGCCGCTTGTACCCCACCGTGTTGACGTTGGCCAAGTTGTTGGCAATGACCTCCAGGTTGCGTTCGTGCTGCAACATGCCCGTGCGCGCCGCCTCCATCCCTTGGCTCATGACGTGCCCTCCTAGACCCGCCCGACCTCGGAGACGGTGCGTGCGAGGATCTGATTCTGCATCGTGAAGATCCGCTGCGCGCTCTCGTAGGCCCGCGCCACGCTCACCATCGCCGTGAGCGCCTGTGTCGTGTTGACGTTCGATCCTTCCAGGCTGCCTTGCACCACCTCCGGCGTCGCCGGCTCCAGTGCTCCCGCGTCCACGACCACAAAGGACGAACCGCCCGCGCGCAGCAACCCGTCAGCCGGCGCCGTCACCACGCGGATCGTGCCAATGCGCTCGCCCTCCACGAACACCGCTCCGTCGCGCCCGATCTCCGCCGTCGCGTTGCCCACTTGCAGCGGGGCATTCTCCTGAGACAGCAGCCGGTGCCCGGACGTCGTCGCCAGGAACCCCTCCGTATCCGTCACCAGATGGCCGTCGCGTGTGAGCCGCAGGCCGCCGTTCGCGTCCTCCACGACAAAGAACCCGGCCCCCTCCAGACCCATGTCCCAGGGCGAGCCGGTCGCCTGCAGCGGACCCGGTCGCAGGTCCACCCCCACGTGCTCCATGAGCACGCCGCTGCCCAACCGCGCCGCGCCGCCGCCCCCCGCCATGGCCAGCACGCTCGGAAACGAGCGCGTCGTCGTCTGATCACCCTTGAACCCGGGCGTGTTCACGTTCGCCACCATGTTGGCCAGGCTCAGTTGCCGTTCCAGACCGGCCAGCATGGCCGACGCCGCGGTGTAGAGGCCCCGGCCCATCAGCCGCCCTTCCGCAACCGCTTGCGCGTGCGCACGGTGGCCCACAACAGGGCCACCCCGCCCGCGACGATCAGCGCTAGCCCACGCACGCTGCTAATGAAGCTCTCCGCGTCGCCCGTCTCCGGGAGGCGAGTGGGCGCGTCGGCGCCGCTCTGAGCCCCCGCGTCGCCGCTCGGATCTCCCGCGGCGCTGCTCTGCGTCCCCGCATCGCTCCCCTCGGCGTCTGGCGCCGTGGCGCTCCTGTCTTGATCGCTCAACTCGCCGGTCTCACTGTGCTGGCTCTCCTCCGCAACCGGGTCCAGCACTGAAAAGAACCCACCGATCGACCGCTGCTCGCTCGGCCCCTCGCTCGGATCCGACAGCGATTCCACCGTGACAATGAACAGGTCCAGGGAATAGTCGCTAATCCGCGGCAGACGCACGTCATACGACGCTTGGTTGTCGCTGCCGGCGTTGAACTGGCCCACGCTGATGGCCTCGTTCGTCGCTGATCGCACCAGCCACCCCTCGTACGCTTGCCCCACCAGACGCGGCAGGCCCACGGCTTCAAGCGAAAGGAACCCCTCCGCGAAGGAGAACTCCAGCACGCCCTCCGCATCCTTCGGCCCCCAGCTGGAGAGATCCTCCAGGTACGTCAGCTTCACCAGCTGCGGCACCCCGTTGGCGTGAGCGGGCTGCGCCACAAGCGCCAAAAGCCCTCCGCCCACCGCGACGGGAAGCAGGAACCGTCCCATCAGCCCGCGCAGCGCCCTCATCACGGGCCGCCACCCTTCGCGCTGGTAAGCACCAACTGCACCTCGGTCTCCCCCCGACCCACGCGCCGGGCAATCTGCAACGGTGGCAACCCCTGCCGGGCGAGATCGAGAGCGTCCAACGTCCAGGCCGCCCGTAGCAAGGCGCCGCCACCCGTCCGCCTCAACGGCGCCTCCGCGCCACCCGTCCGCCTCAACGGCGCCTCCGCGCCGCCCGCCTCTGCGCCTCGCTCGGGCGGCCGCACAACGCGAGTCTCGGCCTCCGACATCAGCGCCTCCAGCGCTTCCGTTTGCTGGCTGAGGCCGGCCGTGGCGCGCTGCGCCGACTCCTGCAGATCGTGCAGGAGCCGCTCTACCGTGTTCGCCAAAAACGCCTCGGCCTGCGCCTCCTCCTCGGAGCCGTACCCGCTCGCGGGCCGCCGCCGCATGCGCCAGTAGAGATAGATCAGGCCGGCGGCCGTCAGGACGTGCAGGGCCAGCAGCAGGGCAGTCATAGGCAGCTCCCCTACGCCGCTTGCCGGTCCAGCATTGCCGTCCGCAGCCGCTGGATCGCCCTGGCGTGCAACTGGCACACGCGCGACTCCGAGATGCTCAGCACCTTCGCAATCTCGCGCTGCGTCAACTCGTCCTGGTAGTAAAGCGCCACCACCAGCTGCTCCCGCTCCGGCAACTCTCGGATCGATTCCGTCAGTGCGGTGATCGTCTCTTTCTGTTCTACCGGGCGACTCACATCCTGGGCATCAGGGTCCTTCGGCATTTCCGCCGCGGGATACCCCTCACCTTCCGCGCTGGCGCTCAGAATGCTGTCCAGGCTCACGGTGACCCAGGATGCATCGGTCAGGATCGTGTAATAGCGATCCAGCGTGAGCCCCAGCACCCTGGCGACTTCCACGTCTTCCGGCTCGCGCTCCAAACGCTCGCGCAGCGCCTGCATCGCCTCCTGCACCCGGCGCATGTTCTGCCGCGCCGAGCGCGGCAGCCGGTCCGCCTTCCGCAGCGAGTCAATGATCGACCCGCGGATCCGGCTGATCGCGTACGTCTCAAATTTCACCCCTTTGGCGGGGTCGAAACGCTCCACCGCTTCAATCAAGCCGATCGTCCCGTCCGACAGGACATCTTCATAGTCCATGATCGCCGGCAGCCCGATCGCCAGCCGCCCCATCACGTACTTCACCAGCGGCGCGTACTGCAGAATGAGCGATTCCCGCAGCTCCGCCGTGGGCGCCTCCACGAACTGCTCCCAACGCGCTTGGATCTCAATCGCCGACAGCCGCCCTCGTCCGACCTCAGACGCGCCCATCAGACCTCTCCTCAGCGTCCGCGACGCTTAACACTTCTGCTTCCAGCGCCTCCACTTGATCCGCACCCACGTCCCCACCGGCGCGCCCGGATCCCTCCACCGTGGCTCCGCCACCACCACCCGATCCGCCCGGCGGCGCGGCGGCCAGCCCGTGCCGCGTCGTCGCCTCCGCCACCAGCCCCAGCACCATGAAGGCCGCGAATCCGCCCACCGCGCGCAGCACCGCCCATTCCGGCGCCGTCCCCGCCCACAGCGACACGGCCCCAATCGCCACTCCGGCGAAGGCGCTCAACCACACCGCCACCAGTAGGACGCTTGCGCTCGAGCTCACGCTGCAGCCTCTCCCCCCACCCCACGACGCAGCAGCTCCAACTGCTGTCGGAAGATGTAGCGAATGATCCGTTCGCGCACTTGCCAGTCCAGATTCAGAAACTGGCAGTGCACCCGATGGTTAAACCGCCCCTCCCCCGGTGCCTGCACCGCCACCACCTGCGCCAGCGACCGCAGCGGAACCCCTTCAATGTTGAACAGAATGGTCACCAACTGCCCGCTCCGAGCCGGCTCGGGCGCAACCAGCTCCACCCCCCCGCCGCTGACATTGACAATGGTGGCGCGCAACGGCTGCTCCCTCGCCCCGTCGTCGTTCACCACGGCGGCGCTCCGTGGCTGGATAATGGCCGGAAGGCGGTAGAACGCCCGTTGGTTGCGACGTTGCAGCACATCCGGGTGAGTCAGCCCCAGCAAGAACTCCGGATGGAACACATGCTCCAGCACGGTGACATTGGCGCCGAAGTAGCGCGTGTCTAGTCGCACACCCAGGCGGACAGGCGTTCCCAGCGGGACCGAGATCACCTCAAGCCGTGCCATCGGCGATAGCACATACAGCTCGCGCTCACTCACCCGCTCTATGCGGCTGCTATAGATGGAGCCGGCCGCCGGCCCGCTCAGCGGCTCCAGCGTGACCCGCTGACCCACCGTCAGCTCAACGGCCCCGTCCAACCAGGCTGGATCAGCTGGCGACTGATTCACCGTACCCGTCCCCCGTGGTCGCTTGCAGAACGCGGTCCAGCAGCGCCGCCGCCCCGGCCGCCTCCAATTCGCTCAAAACGTCCGCATCATCGGAGACGAACAGCAGTCGCGCTTCCGCGGAGTGAAGAAAGCTCAGTGCCGCGCCATAGCGCTCCGTCTCATCCAGCTTGCTCAGAATCACCCCCGTCAGCTTCAACGGCCGGAACGCTTCGTAGCCCAGCGTCAGGTCCGACTCTTTCGCCGTTGCCTCCAGGGCCAAAAAGATCCGACGGCGCCGGATGGCGTTCGTCAGGCCCCGATACCAAGTCAGCTCCGCCGCGCTCCGCGGCAGCCCTCCCGGCGTATCCACAACAATGGCGGCCTCCGGATGCTGGGCCGCCAGCTCCTTCAGGTCGGACGGCTCGTAGATCTGCGCCGTGGGCAGATCCAGCGACTCGCCGTACGCTGCCAGCTGCGCGCCCGCCCCCGGCCGCTTCTGGTCGGCGTTCGCCAGGATCACCGCCCGCCCCTCCGACCGCGCCAGCTGCAGCGCCAGTTTCACCGCGGCCACCGTCTTGCCCGTCCCTGACGGTCCCACCAAGTGGATCGCTATCGTCTTGCCGTGCTCGTATTTCGGCGTGCCCGCCGCCGGAATCAACGACAGCAGCGACTTCCGCATCGCCGCCTGCGCTGCATCGGCGCCGGCCCCAGCATCCAGCAGCTCCGCCGCCGCCTCGCGCGTCCGCGTAATCAGCGCCTCGGAGACGCCGCCCTCGCGCAGCCGCTCAACGAACTCCCGCGCCGCCTCCGGCAGCACGGCCTCGGTCCCACCGGGCTGACGCGGTGCCGCCACGATCAACCGCCGCAGCTCACCGATTTGTGTGCTCAGCGCCTCGAACTGCTCGGTTCCCAGACTGCCCGCGGTCACCGCCGCCGGCGGCGCCTCGCCCTCGTCGGCGCTGGTCGCGCTCGGCTCCGCCCCGCTGATCCGCTCTACCAGGGAATCCAGCGCCGTGAAGCCGCCGCCGCTCTCGCTCTGCTCACTCGCGATCGGAGGCTCCTGCGCAACCGCTGGCGCGGCCACGCGGTCCCCCCGGCTCTCCTCCACGGCGGCCTCATGCGCGGCCGCCGAGATCTCCAGCGCCGCGGCGCCGTCCGCGGTGGCGCTGCGCCTCGTCCTCACGCTCGCGGGCCGGGGCGCGGCTGTCGGCTCGCCCGTCGCCGGCGCCGGACCGCCCTCCGCTTCGGCCTCACTTGCGGCTCCCGCGCTCGCCCCATCCGGCAGCCCCGCAATCACCTCAATCACGTTGCGGCGGCGGAGGCCCAAGATGCGGCTGCTCGTTTGCCTGCGACTGGAGATCACGACCGCCTCCGGGCCCAGTTCGCGTCGGATCATCTCCAGCGCCGCGGCCATGTCCGGCGCTTCGAAACGTTTCACGTTCATGACGACGTTGCCTCCACCACTCCTTCAGCCTGGACATCCACATCCGCGGTCACCTCGTTGAACGACACAATCGAGAGACTGGGCAGCGCTCGCTCGGTGAGCCGGCGCAGCGGCCGCCGCAGTCGGCTGGCGCAGAGCAGGACGGGCCGCCGCCCGCGCTGCGCCAGCTGCTCCATCTGTTGCGACAGTTCACTCAGCAGTTGCTGCGCAACCGGAGGCTCCAACACGATCTGGCTCGTCTCGGCCTGCAACCCCCCGGCGATCAACTCCTCCAGCGCCGGGCTCAACGTGATCACGTGGAGCCGCTTCTCCTCGCCCCCGTACTGCGCGCTGATCGACCGCGCCAGCGCCGCCCGCGCGTACTCCGTCAGCAGCTCCGGATCGCGGGTCGCGCCGGCCTGATTCGCCAGCGCCTCCAGGATCGTCACCAGATCGCGGATGGGAATGCGCTCGGCCAGCAAGTTCTGGAGCACCTGTTGGATCTCGCCAATCGTGAGCACATTCGGGACCAGATCCTCCACCACGGCCGGGTAGCTCTCCTTCAAGTTGTTGAGCAACAGCTGCACGTCCTGCCGACTGAGGATGCTGGGCGCGTGCCGACGGATCACTTCGGTCAGGTGCGTCGCTACCACGCTGCCCGGGTCCACCACCGTGTAGCCCAGCATCTCCGCCCGCTCCTTCGCCCCGGCCTCGATCCACTGCGCCGGTAGCCCGAACGCCGGCTCAATCGCCGCCGCGCCCTCAATCGCCTCCTCGGCCGCGCCCGGGTTCATCGCCAGGAACTGGTTCAGCTGCAGCTCGCCGCGGCCCACCTCAATCCCGCGCAGCTTGATTACGTAGGTGTTCGGCGGCAGCTGCAAGTTGTCGCGAATCCGCACCGTGGGCAGAACAATGCCCAGCTCCGTCGCCACCTGCCGACGGATGATCGTGATCCGCTGCAGCAAGTTGACCGGATTGCCGTCCTCCACCAGCGGGATCAGCCCGTAGCCAATCTCCACCTCCATGGGGTCGGGCTGAATGATCGAGATGACCTCTTCCGGCCCGCTCAGCCGGGGCACATCGCTCGTCGGCTCCAGCGCCGCCGCCGCCGCCTCCCGCCCCTGACGCTGACGCTGGAGATAGCCGCTCGCCGCCAACGGGCCCCCGACCAGCAGGAAGGGCAGCAGGGGCAGGCCCGGCGTCAAGCCCATCACCACCAGCATGCCGCCCGACACCATCAGCGCCTTCGGGTTGCCGAAAATCTGCGACGAGATCTGGACGGCCAGCTCGGCTCCGTGGCTGTCGCGGGTGATGATGATGCCCGTCGCAATGCTGATCAGCAGCGCCGGGATCTGCGACACCAGCCCGTCGCCCACCGTCAGCAGCGCAAATACGTTCAGCGCCTCACTGATGCTCAGCCCTCGCTGCAGCATCCCAATGCCCACGCCCGCGAACAGGTTGATTGCCACAATGATCAGCGCCGCAATGGCGTCGCCGCGCACGAACTTGCTGGCCCCGTCCATTGCCCCGTAGAAATCGGCCTCCTGCGTAATGCCTTCACGGCGCTGCCGCGCTGCCGATTCCGTGATCAGCCCGGCGTTGAGATCGGCGTCAATCGCCATCTGCTTGCCCGGCATCGCATCCAGCGTGAAGCGCGCGCCCACCTCCGCCACGCGCCCCGCCCCGTTGGTGATCACCACGAACTGAATCACCAGCAGGACAATGAAGATGATCAGGCCCACAATGATGTTGCCGCCCACCACGAAGTCGCCGAAGCTGCCAATGATCGCGCCCGCGTCTCCGTTGAGCAGGATCAGCCGCGTGCTGCTCACGTTCAGCGCCAGCCGGTAGAGCGTCACGATCAGCAAGATTGATGGGAAGATGCTGAAGTCCAGCGGCTTCTTCGCGAACGGCGTGACCAGCAGGATCGTCACCGCCAGGGCAATGTTCAGGGCCAGCAGCAGGTCCAGCAGCGGCGTCGGCATGGGGATGATCATCATCCCCACGATCAGCAGCACCGCGATCCCCAGCACCACCTCGCTGTTGCCCCAGAGGCGGCGCAGTCCCGGGCTCTCGCTGGGCGGCGTCTGAGCGCTCATGGCCTACGTCCCCGTCGCCAAGGCGGCGCGCGGCGCCGGCGGCTGCGCCGGCAGCCCGGCCCGCAGCCGGAAGATGAAGGCCAGCACCTCCGCCACCGCCTGGAACAGCTGCGGCGGAATCGGTCGGCCCACCGTCCCACCGGCGTACAACACCCGCGCCAAGGGCTGATCCTCCCAGATCGGCACGTCGTTCGCCCGCGCGATCTCCTTGATCCGCACCGTCACCAGCCGCTCCCCCTTCGCGACCACCACCGGCGCGTCGTTCCGCAGCGGGTCGTAGCGCAGCGCCACGGCTACGTGGGTGGGATTGGTGACCACCACGTCCGCCTTCGGAACGGCGCTCATCATGCGGTTGAAAAAGTCGCGACGAAGCTGCCGGAACCGACCTCGCACCGCCGGATCCCCCTCCGACTGCTTCAGCTCGTCCTTCACGTCCTCCTTGGTCATCCGGATCTGCGCGGCATGGTGCCGACGCTGCCAAAACAGGTCAATCAGCCCCAGCAGCAGCAGCGCTATCGCCCCCGTCAACACCACCTCGAACGCCAGCTCCGCGAAGCGGTTCGCCCCTTGCCCGGCGCTGCCGCTCCCCAGCGATACGAAATCACCCAGACGCGCACGCAGCGCCAGCGCCAGCACCCCGCCCACGATCGCCAACTTCGCCAGGCTCTTGGCCAGCGTCACCAGGCTCTGCTTGCTCAAGATCCGCTTGACCCCCGACTTCGGACTAATCCGGCTCAGCTGTGGGCGCAGTGGGTAGGCCGAGAACAGCGGCCCCGTCTGCAGGACGTTCGCGGCCACGCTCACCAGCGCAATGCCGAACAGGAGAGGCAGCATGATCTGCGCCGTCGCCATCAGCACGTGCCTGTCGCCGCCCAGCACGCCCTGCGGCGTCAGCTTTGCCTCGCCAATGTGCGTGAACGCTCCGGTCATAAAGGTCGTGAAGCCGTCAATCATCCCCGGGCCCAGCACCCGCAGCAACACCACGCCGCCCAGCAAGACCAGGACGCCGCTCAAGTCCTGGCTGCGCGCAACCTGGCCCCGCCGCCGCGTCTCCGCGCGCCGCTTGGGCGTCGCTTCCTCGGTCTTTTCTCCCGGCATGCGTTACGTCATCCCTGCGCCGACGGCGTCAGCACCGCCGTCATGTCGCTGAGCACATTGCCGAAGGTGAAGCCCATCACCGACGTCGTCGCCGGCAACGCCGCGAACAGCACCAGCAGCCCCACCACGATCTTCACCGGCAACCCCACAATGAGGACGTTGAGCTGCGGCATGGTCCGCGCCATCACGCCCAGAGACAAATCCGTGATGAACACCGCGGCCAGCACCGGCAGCGCAATCCGCACCGCCACAATGAACAGAGACCCCGAAAGCCGGATCAGAGCGGTCACGTCCAGATCGGCCGCGTTCACCGATGACAACGGCACCAGATCGAACGTCGCGAACAGCCCCACAATCACCTGGTGGTGCGCATTCACCATGAAGAAGATCAAGATCGCCAGCATGGCGTAAAAGCGACGCAGCACATTGGACTGGGCCCCGGAGATCGGATCCAGGATCTCGCCCAGCCCCATGCCCATCTGGATCCCCACCAAGCCGCCCGCCGCCTCCAGCCCCTGGAAGACCAGCACCACCGCGAAGCCCACCGCGAAGCCCACCAGCGCCTCCAAGGCGACAGCGGCCAGCAGCGGCGCCAAGCCCGGCGCCAGCTCCACCGCTGGCGCCAGCGGCACCAGGATCAGCCCCATGAACAGCGCCAGGCCAACCTTCGTGTGGGGTGGCACGCCGACCGCCCCGAACATCGGCATGATCACCAGCGCCGTGCTCAGCCGCACCACAATCAGCACGTACGTGAGCAGCATCGGCTCGGTCAGCTCGGGCACGGGCTGCGTTTCCGTTCACTTGCCTGCGATCCATCGTCTCGCCGCGCGCGCCGTCCTAGGCCACCGCGCCCAAATTGCCCAACAGTCGCTCCGAGAAGCCCACTATCACGCCCATGCTCCACGGGCCGAACAGCGCCAGCGACAAGAACACCGCCAAGATCTTGGGCACGAAGGTCAACGTGATCTCGTTGATCTGCGTGACCGCCTGGAAGATCGACACCACCAAGCCCGTGACCAGGCTGAAGCCCAAGATGGGCGCGGCCACCATCAAGGCCGTCATCACGGCGTCTCTGCCCAGCGCTACGACGAACTCCTCCGACATACCTCTCCGCCTCCTCAGGCCTCCCGGCCATACGCGCTCAGCTAAAGCTGCCCGCCAGCGAGCCCACGATCAGGAACCAACCGTCCACCAGCACGAACAGCAGAATCTTGAAGGGCAGCGAGATCAGCACCGGCGGCAGCATCATCATCCCCATCGATAGCAACGCGCTGCTCACCACAATGTCGATGATCAGAAACGGCACGAAGGCAATAAAGCCCATCTGAAACGCCGCCTTCAGCTCCGAGATGATGAAGGCCGGAATCAGCACGTGTGTCGGCACATCCGCCGGCGTCCCCGGGCGCTCCATCCCGCTCAACTTGACGAAGAGGCCCAGATCCTGCTCGCGCGTCTGCTTGAACATGAACTCGCGCAGCGGCTCCTGGCCGATCTTGAACGCCTCCCCCTGCGACAGCTCCCCCCGGAAGTACGGCTGCAACGCCGTCTCGTTGATCTCCTCGAACGTCGGCGCCATCACAAAGATGGTGAGAAAGAGCGCCAGGCCCAGCAGCACTTGGTGCGGGGGCAGCTGCGGCACACCGATCGCATTCCGCACCAGCGACAGCACCACAATCGTCCGCGTGAATGACGTCACCATGATCAGGAACGCTGGTGCCAGCGCCAGGACCGTGAGCAGCCCCAACAGCTGCACGCTGTTGAAGCCCACCGTGGTGCCGTCGGAGGCCACGCCCTCTTCGCCGGAGCCGCCCACCGTAATGCTCAGGCCCGGGTCGCCCTCCACGCAGCTCGTCAGCGCCAGGGCCACCGTCACCAACAGCAGCGCGACCGTGCGCTTCTTGCCCCAGCGCCCCGCGACCCTCGGGCGCGACAGACGGGGCCGCCCGATCCGCAGCGGCATCTGTGCCCATCTGGTCACTCGCCCTCCGATCCGGCCGGCGACGGCGCCGCCGTCGCCGCTGAGGGCCGCTCCAAGCGCTCCGCGCTCAACGCAATCTCTGCCTGCGCCTTGAGGAGCTGCTGGAGGATGGGCGTCAGATCGCCGCCCGGCTCGCTCGCCCCTGCGCTCCTCTCGGCGCGGGGACGGCTGAAACGCCGCGAGAACTGATGGCCCGCCCGCTCGCCGTAGCCCCGCATCATCTCCCCCAGCGTCGCCACCTTGGGACTCGTGCGATCCGCGTCGCTGCGCAGCGCCGAGACCACCTCGGGGTCGTCCAGCTCGGCCAGCAGGGCCACATGCGTCGGCGTGCTCCCCACCACCAGCACCCGATCGCCCGCCTCCAGGAGGGAGATCAGCCGGTTGTTCGCCAGCCCAATCGTCTCCAACACTTTCAGCGCGCCCGAATTGCTCTGCGTCCGACCGCTGCGCGCCACGAACTTCCGCAGCAGAAAGATGGAGAGCCAGATAATGCCGCCCACCAGCGCCAACCGCCAAAGCAGGTCAAAAATATCGCCAGTGCTAAAGCTGCCGACTTTCGCGCCGATAATCGAAGTGGAGGAGTCTGTCCCCGCCCCCGTCTCCGCGGACGCGCCCTCGCCGGCGCCCGCCGGCGCCGCGGCCTGCGCGGCGCCCGCCGCCGCCACCGTCTCAACCCCCACCGTCTCAACCCCCACCGCCTCAACCAATGACGCCTCGCCGTCTCCTCCCGCCGCAGCGTCGAGAGACCGCTCGTCCCCGCTCTCGTTCGCCGCGAACGTGCCCAGCCGCTCCAGCTCATCGCTGTCAGGGCGCTCGGCGAAGAGCGGCTCGCTGCGGTCACTGGTGACACTGGAGACGGGACCGGCCAGCAGCACGATCAGGCCCAGGCCCACGATCCCGCCCACCAACCAGATCGGCTTGATGCTCCGCCGCCCGCCGCCGTTCATGCGGCGCGCCTCATCGCGGCGGCGTTCGCCCCCGGTGACAGGATCTCGGTCACCCGCACGCCGAAGTTTTCATCCACCATGACCACCTCGCCCCGCGCAATCAGGCGCTCATTCACCAGGATGTCCACCGGCTCGCCCGCCAGCTTGTCCAGCTCCACCACGGAGCCCGGGCCCAGCGCCAAGATCTCCTGGACCGTCAGCGTCGCCCTGCCCAGCTCCACGCTGACCCGCATCGTGACGTCCAGGATGAGATCGAGCGGCTGCGGGGGACCGCCGCCGCCCGCGTCCGCCTGAAGGCTCGGGAACTGCAACGGCGAGATCGGGATGGACTCCTCGTCGTCCTCGTCGTCATCCAGATCAATGGCCCGGCGCGGCGCTGGTTCGTTTCCTTCCTCGTCGCGCGGCCGCGTTCCACTCGCGTTCGCCGCGCTCTTGCCCGCGCCCGTCAACCCGCGCACCAGGGCGCTCGGCAACGCCGCCGGGAGAATGAGCGTCAGCGCGCCCCGCTCGTCCTCGCCAAACTGCAGATCGGCGTCCAAGCGGTACAACGTCGGATTGCCGGCGCTGTCCACCAGCATGCCCACGCTCTCCTCAATGGAGTCGCCGCGGACCTCCGACACACTGATCTCCGCACGCAGCGGTGAGTCCGTGAAGAGCATGAGCGTGAGCAGGCTCACGAACTCCGGCGCCTTCGCTTCCATTTGTTCTCGCAGGGCCGCGGCCTCGTCGGCAGCCGCCGGCTCGGCCTCGCCCGCCGCGCCCAGCAGCGCCGTCACCGTCGCCAGCGGCAGCAGCACCGTCCCCAGGTACGCCTCCGACTCCGACAGCGCAATGCGCGTCTCCACCGCCACGTGCGGCAGAGCGCCGAACGCCTCCTCAATGTCCGCTCCGCTCGTCGGGCGCAAAGCGCCGTTGGCGAAGCTGATACGCCGGCTCAACACGCTCTCTGCCACCACCGGCGCCACGTCCCCCAGTTGGCGTCCGAAGTCCACGAACGTCTCGTCTTCCATCAATGCCTCGGGAGAGATCGCCGGATCAGGCGGCACGGGCGTCCTCGCTTTCCTGTGTCGCGGGCAGCGGGACCACGTTCGCCGGCTCCTCGCTGGGCCCGGCGGACGCCCCCGGCTCGTCCGCGGACGTGGGGTTCGGCGCCTCCGCCGGCGCCCACTCCTCCAACTGCACAGAAACGCGCCCGGAGACCACGCCGGGACGGCCGTACCACTTGCGGATCCTGCCCATGCTCACCGCCACTGGCCGCGTCGCCAGCCCCTCCAAGCGGATCACGTCGCCCACGTGCAACTGCGCCAGATCGGCGGTGCGCACCGCCGCGCTTCCCAGTTCCACCCCGATCGATGTCGGCGTCCGCTCAAGTTGCCGCTGCAGCTTCTTTCGGCTCTCCGCCGGCACGTTCTTCGCGCCGCCCGTCCCCACCCAGACGTTCGCGGTGAGGCGCGACAGGAGGGGCTCCAGCACGCTGAACGGCGTGCAGATGCTCATGCCCCCCACCACGCCCACGACCGTGACCTCCATGAAGACCATGATCACCACCTCGGAGGCCGGGGCCAGCCGCGCCTGCTGGATGTCCTGGTGCATATCGGAGATCGTCGGCTCCACCTTCGCCAGGTTCTCCCAGGCCTCTCCCAAGTTCCGCGCCAGCGTGCCGCCGAAGCCGCGCACCAACTCCAGTTCAATGTCCGTCACCTCATGACCGTGTTCCAACAACGCTCCCGGACCCCCTAAGAGCCGGTCCACGATCACCAAGCCCAGGTCCTGCCCGAACTCGATCACAATTGAGCCGTCCAGAGGCGCCATCCGCACCAAGCCCACGAATACCGGACCGACCGTTTGCTCCACGTACTCCTCGTAGAGACCTTGATCAATCGACGCCACCTTCATCTCCACATCGGTCCGCAGTTGGTTCGACAGCGAGGACGCCACCAGCCGTGCGAACGATTCGTGCACCGCCTGCAGCGTGCGCAGGTGCTCCTTGGAGAACTTGTCCGGGCGCCGAAAGTCATAGCGCTTCACCGTCTTGGCCAGCCCGGCCAGACGGGATCCCGGCCGCGGCGCGGTCGGCTGGTCCGCCGCATCCGTGGGCCCGGACTTCAGCAGGCTGTCAATTTCTCGCTGGCTGAGGTTGTCGGTGTCGGCCATGGCTACTGGAACACGAACTCGGTCAGATACACGGTCAGAAGCTGGGGTTCCCCTACAATCTCCCCCACCGCCTCCCTCAGTTCGTCCTTGAACTGTTGTCGCCCCAGCGCCGTCGAAATATCGTCCAGCGTCTTGCTGGCGACCAGGCCGCCCACGGCGTCCTCCAGGATCGGCCGCTTCGGCGCTAACGTCTCCGCGAAATGTTCCAGCTCCACGGCCAGCGCCTCCCCTTCCAGTTCGAAGAACGCTGGATCTTCCGCTTCAAACTCGAACACCATGCCCACCTTCAAGTAGCGCTGAGTCTGCGCCGCCGGCGTCAGCAAGTTGTAGACCTTCGCCTCCAGCGTGTACGTGGGTCCCGGGTTCGGGTGCTCCGGCACGGCCGCCTCCGCGTCGCTTGATTGCATCCGCGGCAGCACGAACATGTAGCCGATCACTACGATCAGCACGCCCACCAGACCCATGCGCACCGTGCGATTTGCGAGCATGGTTTACTCCTCCCCCACAGGGATGCTGGCCCCCGCCTCGCTGCCGATGGCCGCAGTCGAGTACAGAATCACAATGTCCGCTCGTCGGTTCTGCGCCCGCCCCTCCGGCGTCGCGTTGTCGGCCACCGGCTGAAAATGGGCGTACCCGGCCGCGTGGATGCGGCTCGGCGTCGCGCCGCTCGTGTCCACCAAGTAGCGCAACACGGCGGTGGCCCGCGACGTGGACAGCTCCCAGTTGCTCGCGAATTCGCCCGAGTTCACCGGAATGTCGTCGGTGTGCCCCTCCACCCGGATCAAGTTGGGAAGACCCGCCAGCGTCGCCCCCACGCGATCCAAGAGCGGGCGCGCGTCGTCGTTCATCACCGCGCTGGCCGGAGCGAACAGCAGGTTGTTGGAGAGCGACACCACGATCCCCTCGTCCGACAACCGCACCTGCACCTGCTCGTAGACCTGCAGCTCCAACGCCGCCTCCGTGAGTTCGTCGCTGATCAGCTGGAACTCCTTGCGCTCCACGGTGCCAAAATCCGGCGCCACGGTCCCACCGTCCTCGTCGAACAGGGAACCGGCCCCGCCACTGCCGCTGAGAATGCCGACGTTGAACGCTTCCGAGATCGACTGCGCCGTTCGCGCCAGCTTGTCGCCGTTCGGCTCGGCTGAGGCAAAGAGCACAATGAACAGCGCGAACAGGAGGGTCACCAGGTCCGCGTACGTGATCAGCCAGCGCTCGTCGCCGCCGTGGGCCTCGGCCTTCTTGGCCCGCTTGCTCACGCCGCCTCCGCGCTGGCCGCCGTCTCTGCCTCCTCAGCGGCGCCCCGGTCGGACGGTGCCAGGTAGCCCTGCAATTTGTCCTTGACGATGCGCGGATTGTCCCCGGCCTGAATCGCCATCAAGCCTTCCAGCACCGCCTCCCGCATCTGCACTTCCTTTTTGCTCTTCAGCTTCAGTTTGTTGGCCAGCGGCAACCAGATCAGGTTCGCGGTGAAGACGCCGTAGAACGACGCCACGAAGGCCACGGCAATGCCGTGCCCCAAGTTCGCGCTGTCGTCCAAGTGGCTCAGGACCGAGATCAGCCCCATGATCGTGCCCAGCACCCCCAGCGTCGGCGCGAACCCGCCAATGATCTCAAAGAAGCCGCTGCCTTGGTGGTGGCGCTCCTCCATGGAGGTGATCTCCGTCTCCATGATCTCACGCAGCGCCTCCGGGTCCGTCCCGTCCACGATCAGCTGCATCCCCTTGCGCGTGAATTCGTCATCAATGTTGTTGGCCTCCTCCTCCAAGGAGAGCAGGCCCTCTCGACGCGCCTTGTCCGCCATCTTCTCGAACAGCGGCACGATCTTGGCCGTGTCCACCGATTGCTCTTTAAACGCCTTGCCCATGTATTTCGGCAGCCGTTTGACCGTGTCCATGGGCACGGCCATGATCCCCGCCCCCAGCGATCCGACCACCACGATCAGGAACCCCGGCATGTTGATCAGCGCCGTCGGCGAGCCGCCCTCCATCATGTTGCCGCTAAAAACGCCAACGAATCCCAGCAGCAGGCCGATCAGCGTCGCCGTATCCATCGCCTAGGCGTCCTCCGACCGTTGCAACAACTTGAATGCCGCTTCCGGACTGAGCTGGTCCTGCAACAACGACCGCCGGTACAGGGCTACTCGCTGGACAATCACTCCCGGCTCCTCCAGCACCACCAACTTCGTCCCCGTCGTCAGCGTGATCCGCGTGTCCGGATTCGCCTCCACGTACTGCAGGAGGTCCGGATTCACCCAGACCGACGCGCCGTTGAACCTCGTCAGCTCAATCACGCCGCCTCCAGCACTTCACTGCAATCATGCCAAGTCAGGGGCGGTCTTTCCGCGCAAGCACACGGTCGCCCCCACCAACGGCATCAGCGCCAAGGTCATCAGCGTCAATGCCATCAGTATGTGAGCGGGTGCCTGCGCCTCCACATTGGGAGATTCCCGAGGCTCTTGCCCCTGTGCCCTGACCGCTCTGGCGCGCGCCCCCAATGGCTCGCCCCGCGCTCCCCCGCAACGCTCGGCAGAGATCAAAAGCGCCCGGCTGGCCGGGCGTTGGCAACAAGGCGAAGGCGGTGGTTGCTGAGGCGGAGCGGTTAGCCGCTCCTCGCTGAGGGCGCCGCGCCGGACTTGAGGTCCGCTCCCACGCTCGCCTGATGCGCCGCCAGCATCTCGGCGGCGAGCTGCTCCCCGCCCAGCTCGCGACACTCCATGTACGTGGTGAACGTGGCCTGCTGGAGGAGGCGGTGCCCGCTCGCGTTCAACTCTTCCGCATGGGCGCGCTGCAGCGACAGCAAGCGCTCCAGGCGCCGCAGCTGGATGCCCAGCCAGCCCGCGGGCATGGCGCTGGCGATGAGGATAGTCGGCATCGAAACGGCCCTGGAATCGCTCACGAGGGACGGCTCGGGGATCTAGCCGGCTTGCAGCCGCGGCACCGGGTCCAAGCGAATGATGCCCCGCCGGATCGCGTACCGGATCAGGTCCGTGCGGTTCCGAGCCCCCAGCTTGCTCATGATGTGCGCTTTGTGCGCCTCCACCGTTTTCACGCTGATGACCAGCTGATCCGCAATCGACTGATTGGAATGGCCTTCCGCAATCAGTTGCAGCACCTCCCGCTCGCGATCGGTGAGCCGATCGAAGCCCGCCTTCGCGTCGCCGCTGCGCGCTCGCAGGAGAAAATCGTTGCCCTCGTCGCGCTCCGACAGCGACGACGAGAAGTACGTGTTCCCGCGCGACACCGCTTGGATCGCCAGCAGCAGCTCGCCAATGTCCGATTCCTTGATCAGGTAGCCGCTCGCCCCCGCACGCAGCGCTTCAATGATCTGCTCCTCCTCTTCGTAGCCGGAGAGGATCAGCACGCGCGTGTTGGGGCAGCGCTTGCGAATCTGGCGCGTGGCGTCCAGGCCGTTGAGGCCCGGCATGACCACGTCCATCAGCACCACATCCGGGTCCAGCTCTTCCGCCGCCGCCGCCGCCTCGCGCCCGTTGGACACGTCGTCCACAACCTCAATCTCGTCGTGGCTCTCCAGCAGCAATCGCAACGCCTGCCGCAGGACCGCGTGATCGTCCACGATCAACACGCGAACCCGCGCCCGGATCGGTCGCGGTGCGCTCAGGCCGGGCTCATTCGTCGGTTGCGGAGTATCCACTGCGTTTACGCCTCCCTGATCTCTGACCGCTCGTCCCGGGCCCGCCCCCTGATGGGAGCGCTACTCTACCCCCAGGCCAATCTGCCGGCAATCCTTGCGCGCGCCTGCGCCATCACGACGCGACACGCTCGCTCCACGACCCTGCCAGGTCCCTTGAGGAGGCAGATCCCCCCGCCAGGTCCAGGTAGTCATTGCTGCGGTCCGTGTCGTCCAGACGAGCAGGAAAGATCCGCTCCGAATCGCACCGCTTGCAGTGGCCGATCACCTTGTCAGACTGCGGTGGTGAAAGAAGCCAGTAGTGGCGGCATTGCACCATGGTGACGCAGCCTTTCCTCTGGGGTCCCGCAGCCGATTTCGGCCGCGTCTTCCCTGACCGTCTGAGCGCCATTCTCCCTGGCGCTCCCCCGGTCGCATATCAGGGATCGGCCTACCTCGCCTAGTGCATCCTCCTAAAACCGCCCCCTGGGCTCCCTATGCGCCACTGCGGCAACCCCCTTGGGCCGCTCGGCTCACGGGCCGACCCCCGCAGCGACCCCCAAGGCGAACTCTCTCGACGCTGCCATGTCCGAGCCGCCACTGTCTGAGGCACCGCCTCAGACAGTGCCTCAGGCGCCGCCGGCGCACCCACAGGGTCGCCCTCCCCGCAACGACTGGGAAGGCAATCGCAGCCCCGGCCAGACAGGAACCTCAACGGGGGACGCGGCTAGAGACGGAGCTTCCCGTGCGACGGCTGGCGGCGGCGTTGGCGCCCCTCTTCAACCGTCTGCTCCTGCTCCAGCTCAAAGACGGAGATGACGTGACTTTCGTAGACGTATCCGCACGCCAGGCAGCTGCTGTACGCCCCGTGCGCGTCTGATTCTGACAGCATGGATCCGGAACAGCGGGGACAGTGGGGGGGTGATAGCACGGCCATGGACGGAGCCCTCTCTTTCCGCGAACTCCCGGTCGCTCGCCGCCGCCCCACACCCGCCTGCGCCTCCGGGGTTCGCTGCCGGGTTCGGGCTGGTGAGCCCTATCCGCCTGCGCGGAATTCACCCCATCCGACTCGGGTCCCCCGGTCCTTCCCGCTGGAAGGATTCGGTACATCGCGCGGGAGCGGTCCCGGTAACCGACCGATCCCACCGCCGCCACACTTTGTGATTTCCTGAACAGTGTGTAGGGGCGCTGATCAGGCTGTCAACCGAGAAGTGGCCAATATTGTCGACTACAACAGCGATTGTGACGGAGTTTACGACCGCTTTACTGCTGGCGAGTCTCATCTCGTCTTGGCTCTCCCTTCCCTGCCGGACCCAGAGCCCCCAGCCACGGCCGCCCGCCCCCGAAGCTCCCGCGGCGCCATGTCGGTCCTGAACCTCCCTGACATCAGCGTCGCCAGCGCTCCACCGGCGGACCCACAGCGTCCCCTCTCCATCGCCCGCCCCTAGAGAGGGGGGCGAAGTGGATCTCCCCGCGACCGCTATGCTCGGGGCGGTCCTCCTGACGCCACTACCAGGAGCCGGCAATGCGCATCGCCTCCCTCATCCCCAGCGCCACCGAGATCGCCTTCGCCTTGGGACTGGGCGACGCAGTCGTCGGCGTTTCCCACGAGTGCGACTACCCCCCGGCCGTGGTCGGTCGCCCTGTCCTGACCCGCACCGCCATCAACATGCAGGACATGCGCCCCGCCGAGATCGACCGTGCCGTCGCCGCCCTCCTCCACGAGGGCGGCTCCACCTACACCATCGACGCCCCCCTCCTGCGCCGCCTCGCCCCCGATCTCATCCTCACCCAGGCCCTCTGCGACGTCTGCGCCGTCAGCGAAAGCCAGGTCCACCGCGCCGCTCACGAAGAGGAGCTGGGCGCGCGCGTCCTCACCCTCTCGCCCTTGACCCTGGAGGGCATCTTTGAATCCATCGAACAGGTCGGCGACGCCGCCGGCCGCGGCAAGGCGGCTCGGGAGGTCACGGCGGCTCTCCGCGCGCGCGTCGCCCGCGCCCGCGCGACTGCCCCGCAGCCGCTGCTACGCGTCCTTGCCCTGGAGTGGCTGGACCCGCCCTTCACGGCGGGGCACTGGGTCCCGGAGCAGATCGAGGCCGCCGGCGGCATCGACGTCATCGGCCGCGCCGGCGAGAAGTCGGCCCGGACCAGTTGGGATGCCATCGCCGAGACGCAGCCCCACGTCGTCATCCTGCTCCCCTGCGGCTTCAGCCAGCCTCAGGTCGTGCAGCAGGCGCGCCAACTCGAGACGAATCCGTCCTGGCAACAGTTGCCGGCCGTGAGGGAGGGCGCGGTCTGGGCCGTGGACGCCGGCGCCTGGTTCAGTCGTCCCGGGCCCCGCGCCTTCGACGGCATCGACGTGCTTGCCCGTATCTTCGCCGATCCGCTCGCGGACACCGCCTCGGCCGGGACGGCTCGCCTTCACCCCTCCTCGGCGGCCTAGCCCTGCCCCCGCCCGAACCGCGCCGCCAGCTTCGCCCGCGACGTCGGCTCTCCCGCCCCAGCGGCTCTCCCGTCGCAGTGGCGCTGGCGCTGGTCATCACCGTTGTCCCGATGCCAAGCCCCGCTGCCGGCCGGGACGACGTCCGCCTCGGCTACGATGAGATGACACCGCTCGCGTCGCACGTCGGCAGGGGAGCGTCCCGGCTCGCATGATTCCCATCCGCGACAGCCAGTGGCGCACCACGACGCCCTATGTCACCAGGGCGCTTATCGTCATTAACGTCCTCGTCTTCTTGCTGATGTTCGTGATGAACGATACCCCGACTCGCGCTGTCTTCATCATCGACGACGCCGCCATCACCGAAGCGGGAAGCCCCCAAGCAGCAGAGGCGATCGCCGCGGCGGATCCGCGTCTCGAAAGCGCCGGCGAGTTCGTCTTCCCTCGTCGGCTAGGGTCGGACGTGTTCGTCCGCTATCCCGTTTCACCGCGGGACGAGTTCACGCTGCGGTTCGGTGCCGTCCCCGAGTTCATCACCGGCGAGATCGACGGCAATTCGACGTCCCACGACGTGGTGGAGCTGCAGGGCGTCCAACTCTTCGATGGCCTCATCCTCCTCCTCCTCACGCCGCTCTTCGCCATGTTCCTGCACGGCGGCTTCCTGCACCTCATTGGCAACATGCTCTTCCTCTGGGTCTTCGCCGACAACGTCGAAGACCGCCTCGGCCACGTCCGCTTCGCCCTCTTCTACATGGTCATCGGGTACGCCGCCGTCGCCGCCCACATCTTGATCGACAGCGGCGACCTCGTGCCCATGATCGGCGCCAGCGGCGCCATCTCCGGCGTCCTCGGCGCCTACCTCCTCCTTTTCCCCCGCTCCATGATCCAGGTCCTGATCCCCATCATCTTCTTTATCCCCGCGGTCATTCCGGCGCCGCTCATGATCGGCTTCTGGTTCCTCCTCAACCTGATCAGCGGCGTCGGTTCCATCGCCGGCGATGCTGTCGGCAGCGGCGGCACCGCCTGGTTCGCCCACATCGGCGGCTTCGTGGCCGGCATGGCTCTCATCTACCCCTTCCTGATCGGCCGCTGGCGCGCGCCCGCCGGAGCCATCGGCCCCACCTGGAACCTGCCCCCCAGCTTCGGCTTCGGCTTCGGCGCGCGCCGCCACCGCCAGAGCCAACGCCAGCCCCACCGCCCACCCCCGCTCGATACCACCGCAACTCCCGACACCAACCTCCTAGAGTTCCCGGTTCCCCCCGCTCGACGCGCGCGCATACGGAGCCCGCTCTCGCTCCGCCCCGGTCTCGGTAGGCGGAGGCTGCCGCGCCTGCGACGGCGCAAGAAACCGGGCGGCATTGACGCCTTCCGCAACCCTCCCGACCGCGATCCTCCTCGCTAAGCCCGTCGGCGCCGGCGCCGCTCATCGTCACGCCCCGTCGTGCTCTGCCGGACCCGTGCTCTGCAGGGCCAGAAGGAGGGCGTTGCGCGCCTCGACGCTGGCGGGATGCAGCACGCCGCCCGTGCTGATCTGCCGCGCGATCTGGCGCTCCAGG
The DNA here is from genome assembly GCA_963662615.2 of Dehalococcoidia bacterium. Classification (GTDB taxonomy): domain Bacteria; phylum Chloroflexota; class Dehalococcoidia; order Bin125; family Bin125. The sequence continues at coordinate 210,753 of CAXXSR010000002.1, read as the reverse complement.
TACGCCAGCAGCGCCGCTTCGGGACCGCGCTCGGCCAGGCGGCGGATCGGGAGCAAGCCCGGATCGGCCCGCACCTTCTCCGGCTCGATCTTGTCGGCCAGGAAGACCGTCATCGCCAGCGCCGACAGGCCCGCGCGCCCCGTCGTGTGCCAGCGAATCGCCTCCAGCACCTCGGCGTCGGTCACACCCCACTCAGCCTCCGCCATCACGGCGGCCACCGGCCCGTGTAGGAGCATCGGTACCGCGTGCTCTGCCGCCGACACCGGGATCGCCAGCTGCTCCGCCAGCCCCAAGAGATCAGCGTCGGCGTGCGCCCGATAGAGATCGTGCCCCCAGGCCGCAGCCTCCACGCCTGCCAGGTCCAGCTCAAAGAGGTCAGGGTCGTACAGCGGGGCCAACCGCCGCGCCTCTCCCACAACGCGGACCACGTGCTCACGCAGCCCTGCGGGCAGCCGTTCGGCGCGCTCGCGAAAAAGTTGCACCAGCGGCGGCTCCGCGCGCCCCGTCGTCGCGGCCCCGCCCGTCACCCCTCGGGCCCCAGACGCCGGCCGCCCAGCAGGTGCAGATGGAGATGGGGCACAGTCATGCCCGCCGCCTCGCCCACGTTGAAGGCGAGCCGGTAGCCGTCCCCATCGACCCTTTCCAGGTGCGCCGCCTGCCCCGCCGCCACGAAGAGCCGGCCCAGGAGAGGACCGTGCTCGACCGTCAGTTCGCGGGCGTCGGCAATGTGCTCCTTCGGAATCAAGAGCAGGTGTACCGGAGCGCGCGGCTGGATATCACGAATCACCAGGACCTGCTCGTTCTCCATCAGCCGCTCGCTGGCGACGTCGCCCGCGACCAACTTGCAGAAGAGGCAGTCGGGGGCGCTCATGCCGTCGCGCTCATCTCGTCGCTCGCCATGCCGGGAGCCTACCCACGCGCCGCGCGCGCCGTCCACCGCGCGCCCACCCCGCTCGGACGCGAAAGGAGCGGAACCGACTCGCTCAGCGGCGCGGTATCGTGTAGGGACGGCAGCGGATGTCGGCTCAGCGCTAGTCAACGAAGAGTAAGGTGCGGGCATGCCTGGCCATCGACCCTCTCGGCCCGGCCGGGGCCTTGCAACCGCCTCGCCGCACCGGAGACCCCTTCCATCGCTCGCCGCGCAATCCATCCTCGCGCTGCTGCTTGCGGCAGCCTTTGCCGTCTTTGCGCCCTCCCTCGTCTCGGCACAGCGCAATCAGGAGCCGCCGGACGCTGCCTTCGCCGCTGCCGCCGCCGATCTCGCCGAACGCAGCGGCGCCGCGGCCGACGCGATCCAGCTCCTCCGCGCCCAGGCGGTCACCTGGAATGACGCCTGTCTCGGAGCCGCCGACGTCGGCGAGCTGTGCGCCCAAGTGTTGGTGGACGGCTGGGCGCTCTGGCTCGGCGACGGTGCCCTCGCCTACCGCTATCACACCGACCTGCGCGGCGATTCCCTCCGCCTCGCTGAGGGCGAGCTGTCGCCCGCCGCCGTGCCAGAGGCGCCCCTCCCTCCCGGCGCGACGCTGCGCGGGCCCCGCGCTGAGCCCGTCATTGAGCCGGAGCCGGTGGCAGGGCCCACAACGTTGGCGGAGCTGTTCACGGCGCTGGCGGCCGCCGGCCTGCCCACCGCCCTCCAGGAGATCGCCATCCAGCGCGATGGCATCCCCGTTTCCAGCGCGGGGCGGATCCCCGTGGGTACCGCCGCGATCGAGCCGTACCAGCTTGAGAGCGCCGCCGCCGTGGAGGCGACCTTGGATCGCTTCCGCGCCGACGATGGCGTCCCTCCGCCCGCCAACGCGACGATCTGGGGACCGGGCGCCCTCATCGTGATCCTGATCAACGCGCCGGAAAATCCCGCCGTGGAGGCCACGCTCAACGAGATCTTGGGCTTCCCGGCCATCGCCACCATCGCCGGCCTGCCGCCCCCACCGCCACCCCCACCCCCACCGCCACCCCAACCGCAGCCTCCACCCCCGGCCGTGTCGCCCGAGGCGCTGCCCTCCACCGGCAGCGGCGGTGACAACGTGGATGACAACCCGCCGGCCTGGGTCTGGGGTGTGATCGGCGCCGTCGCCGGCGCGGCCGTTCTCGTCGGCGTTGCCTACTCCCTCTGGCGACGGCGGCTGGGGGCCTGAGCTCCCCTCGGCGGAGCCAGGAGCGGCATCGCCAGGCACACCGCCTCCCGTCCGGCGTTATCTGGATCACCAACCCAGTGTTACCTGGAGCACACGGCGGCGTCGCGTAACAAATGCCCCCTTTCCCCCCATATAGAGGGTAGAAGTCGGGCTTCCGTCTGCGGAGACGCACCGCCGCCCATGTCGGTGTGCACTGGCTGTGCTCCGGGCATAACGGCGCTCCTTCAGAGGGGGTCTATGAGTTGACCGGGACCGCGCACGCTTGAGGCAGGGAGTGCCGCCGGCTGTGAGCCCCATGTTCGCGGACATGGGGAGGGGGAGGCGGTACTGACATGAAACGATTCTCCATCGCCCTGGTCGCATTGGCGGCCGTGGCCATCGGGCTGGGCGTGAGCCTGGGATCCGGCGACGCCGAGGCCCAGGGTCAACCCCCTGACGTCATCCCCGGCCGCTACATCGTCGTCTTCAACAACGACGTCCGCGACGCGCCCGGATTGGCGAATCGGCTCGTCCGTGCCAACGGCGGTTCGCTGCATTTCGTCTACCAACACGCCCTCAACGGCTTCGCGGCTACGCTTTCCGAGCAAGCGGCTGGCGCCCTCGCCCGCAACCCCAATGTGGACTTCGTGGAGCCGGACCGCGTGGTCTGGGCGAGCGACACGCAATCCGACGCCCCCTGGGGCCTCGATCGCATCGATCAGCGCGACCTGCCCCTCGACGGCGCCTACACCCACAACCCCACCGGCCTCGGGGTCAACGTCTACATCATCGATACCGGCATCCGCATCACCCACCGGGAATTTCAGGGCCGCGCCTCCTACGGCTGGGACTTCGTCAGCGACGATGCCGTCGCCAGCGACTGTAACGGCCATGGGACCCACGTGGCCGGTACGGTCGGCGGCGCGACCTACGGCGTCGCCAAGAGCGTGAATCTGATCGCGCTGCGCGTGCTCAACTGCCGCGGCAGCGGCAGCGACAGTGGCGTGATCGCCGCCATCGATTGGGTCACAGGCGACCACGTCGCCGGCGAACCCGCCGTTGCCAACATGAGCCTCGGCGGTTCCGCCAGCGTCGCGCTGGATACCGCGGTCGAAAACTCCATCGCCGACGGGGTGACCTACGCCATCGCCGCCGGCAACGGCAACTTCTTCGGCTTCCCCGAAGACGCCTGCAACATCTCTCCGGCACGCGTTGCCGACGCGCTCACCGTGGGCGCGACCGACAGCTCCGACCGAGAGGCCTCCTTCTCGAACTACGGTACCTGCGTGGACATTCTCGGCCCCGGTGTCGACATCACCTCGGCCTGGAAGAACGGCCCCAAGTCCACCAGGACCATTAGCGGCACCTCCATGGCCACGCCGCACGTCGCCGGCGCCGCGGCGCTCTATCTCGAGTCCAATCCATCCGCCAGCCCGGCCAACGTCGCCGCCGCCATCACCAGCAACGCCAGCGCCGGCAAGATCGCGTTGCACGCCTACAGTGCTGTGGGGAACACGCCCAACCTGCTGCTCTTCGTCGGCACCGACGCCGCGCTGACCGGCATCGACGTCACGCCCAGCAGCGCATCGATCGAAGTGGGCCAGAGCCAACAGTTCACCGCCATGGGCACCTTCGACGACGACACCAGCCGCGATGTCACTGCCGTGGTGGCCTGGAGCAGCTCTGTCGGCGCTATCGCAACCGTGGATGCCGCGGGCTTGGCCACGGGCCTTGCCGTCGGCGCAGCGACGATCACCGCGTCCAGCGAAGGTGTCAGCACTGGCAGCAGCCTCACCGTTACCGCTGCGCCTCCGGCCGTCATTGTCGCCCTCAGCACGGACAAGTCCGACTACCTGATCGGGACCGATACCACCGCGATCGTCACCGCCATCGTCACCGACGAGTACGGCGCCGCCATCGACCAGCTCGCCTCCGCCGCCTTCGCCACGACGCTTGACGGCTCCCCTGCCGCGGTGACGTTCGGCCCAACCGCGACGCCCGGAATGTACACCGCGAATCTTGCCCTGCCCGCTGAGGGACAGCACACCGTGCAGGTGAGCGTCACCGATGGCCGCGGCATCAGTGGCCTTGGCTCGGCCGCCTTCAACGTTGCCTCGGAAGTCGTTGACGCCACCAGCGTCATCGTCACGACGCCCAGCGGCATCGACGGCTACTGGCTCAGCCGCGGCTTCAAGGACCTGAACGTGACGGTCACTCTGAGGGACGATCTTGGCAACCCCGTCGCCGGAGCGAGCGTGACTATCTGGCTCTTCCGCCTGGAGGACGCCTGGATCGGCGAGGGCACCGCTGACACGGGCGCCGACGGCACGGTCACCTGGTTTGTCCGCAACGCGCCGCGCGGGACCTACACCACGATCGTCGTTCAACTGAACGCTCCTGGATTGACCTGGAACGGCCTCACGCCATTCAACCTCTACACCAAACAGAGGTAGAGACTGTCGCCCGCCCCTACAGTTGCGCCCCGGCTCAGGCCGGGGCGCTCTCGTTGTAGCGCGGTCACCGCAGCTCGGCCACCGCAGCTCGGCCCTAGCGCCGTTGGCATCCTCTCGATAGTGCATTACCATACGGCCCCATTCAACGCCGCTGGCACACAAGGGAGGGGCACATGAAAGCCGCCGTACTGTACGAGGTCAACAGTCCGCTCACGGTGAAGGAGCTCAGCCAGGACGAGCCCCGGGAGCGCGAGGTCCTCGTGCGCATAAGCGCGGCGGGACTGTGCCTCAGCGACCATCACATCATGCATGGCACCATCGCCTTCCCGCTCCCCTCCGTTCTGGGACATGAGGGGGCGGGCGTCGTGGAGGCAATCGGTCCCGGCGTCACCGCCGTCAACCCCGGCGATCGCTGCATCCTCTCCTTCGTCTCCAGTTGCGGCCAGTGTCCTATGTGCCGCAGCGGCCTCGCCCAGCTCTGCGACGCGCACCGCAAGGACGTCTCGCGGCTCTTCGACGGCACCGTTCGCCTCCACGATGCGGAGGGCACCGAGATCCAGCAAATGAACAAGCTCGGCGTCTTCGCCGAGAGCATCGTCGTCCCGGAGCAGGCCTGCTTCCCCATCCCCGACGCCGTGCCCTCGGAGGTCGCTGCGCTGATGGGATGCTGCGTCACCACCGGCTTCGGCGGCATCGTCAATCAGCCCGACATTCGCCCCGGCGCCACCGTGGCCGTCTTCGGCTGCGGCGGCGTCGGCCTCAACACCGTCCAGGGCGCGCGCACCATCAGCGCCTCGCGCATCATTGCCGTCGACGTCCACGACCACAAGCTGGAATTCGCCCGTGGCTTCGGCGCCACCGACGTCGTCAACGCTCGCAAGGTCGATCCGGTCGCGGCCGTGCGCGAACTGAGCGGCGGCGGCGTGGACTTCGCCTTTGACACCATCGGCGGCGGCGAGATCGCCGCCCAGGCCCTCGACTCGGTTCGCAAGGGCGGCACCGCCGTCGTCATCGGGCTGGCCCCCCTCGAGGACCGCGCGCCCATCAACGTCGCCATCCTTACCCGTGAGCAAAAGCGGCTTCAGGGCAGCTACTACGGCTCTGCCAGCCCGCACCAGACCTTCGCGACGCTGGTGAGCCTCTACGTCGATGGCCGCATCGACGTGGATAGCCTGATCCAGCGCCGCTACTCGCTGGATGAGATCAACGACGGCTTCGCCGCCCTGGAGCGCGGCGAGGACGGCCGCGGCGTCATCGTTTTCGAGTAGAGCGTCTTCGAGTAGGGGCTTCGTACCAGCGCTCAGCGACGGCTGCGTGCCGCGCCTCCGGGGTAATTCGCCGAAGTTTCGGGCGGACCCCGTAACGTTTCCGGCAGTTCTGCGTTCATAGAGTGTAGGAAGGCCTCTGCGACGGGCGCATCCGTGCGCCCGAGGAGTAGTGGATCCATCCGCCGAGGGTCCGTCCGACGTTGTTGATCCAGGGTCGCGCGGTCTAGAGTGGCGCGGATTCCCTGATGGCAAGGGCGGGGCAAGGACGCCGATGCTAGTACTAGCTTCGAGTTGGTGCGAAAGGGCGGCTTTGTCATGAAACGATTCTCAATCGCGGCGGTCGCAGTAGCGGCCCTGGCCGTAGGCCTGGCCTTCGGCCTGCGCTCGGACGGCGCCGAGGCCCAGGGCCCGCTGGCGGGGCAAGTCGTATCGGCGTTCGGTCTCGCCCAGATTCAGGGGGAGGATGTCATCGTCCACGTCGCCGTGGTCGTGCCCCCGGGCCAGGATGCGCGCGCAGTGGCCGAGCGAGCCGTGCGCCGTCAGGGCGCGCAGCCGATCTCCGCTCCCTTTTCCGTTACCGGTGTGGTCTGGCCTCAATTCTCGGACGGTGACCCCGCCACCGATTTCCTAACCCAGAACTACAACCCCACCGGCGATCCAACTGGCGGTGGTGGCGCGGCGGCTCTAACCGCAACCCACACGACGTGGAGCAATGTTCAGGGCTCCGCATTCGTTCTGGCCGCCGGTGATCTGAACATCAACCGCTGTCCTTCAACGGTCTACGAATGCGGCAACCAGACCCGCGACGGCCTCAACGACGTGGCCTGGATGGCACTCGATGACCCCAACACGCTGGGCGTGACCTGGTACTGGACCGCAGCGCCGTTCGAAGCCGACATGGCCATGAACACCAATTTCTCCTGGTCCACCAATGGCGCTGCCAACACCTACGACGTTGAGTCCGTCTTCCTCCACGAGAACGGCCACGTGGCTGGCCTCGGCCACTCTCCCCAATGGAAAGCCGTGATGTATTTCGCCTATCTCGGCGTGGACCAGAATTTGGACAGGGACGACAAGAACGGGATCAAGGCGCTGTACCCTGCCTCCAGCGGCAGCGAAGAAGAAGACGGCGGCGGCGGCGGCGGCGGCCCGCCCTGTTCGAAGAAACCCAACCACCCGAATTGCGATCCTAACAAGTAGCGTCCGCGCCGCCCCAGCCTGCTGATATCAAGAGCCCGCTCGCAAGAGCGGGCTCTGTCGCTTCTGTCGATCCAGTGGACATCGTGGAAACCGGCCAGATCAACGCGCTCGATCCCCGCTAGAGTGCGAGGGCGAATTCGCACTCTAGATGCGAAGGGATCCCGCGTGCGTGCCTGGACGGCCATTAGCGGCCTCGTGATTGCTGGCGCCGTCGCGGCGTTCGCCGCCGGTCTCGGAGGCGTCGAACCGACCCCCGCCGCCGCGAGCCCCCAGTCGCTCTACCCCGACCTCTACCCTCTGGCGGCCACCGACTTCCGCTTCGACACGGTCACCATCAACGGGGAGCAGCGCACCGTCCTCCGCTTCAGCACCACCAGCGCCAATGGCGGCGACGGCCCCCTCGACCTCTGGGCCGACCCGGAGATCATCGTCCAGAACGGATCGCAGAAGCAGAAGGTCTACCAGCGCGTCCTCCTCGCCGACGGCACTTGGGAGACCCTTGCCAGCCCCGCCGGCACCTTCATCTATCACGACGGGCACAACCATACCCACTTTCAGGGCTACGCCATCTACGACCTCCACCGGCCCAATGACCGGGAGAATGTCAGGGCGCACGGCGCCAAGACCACCTTCTGCATCATGGACACCACTCGCATTGACAGAAAACTGCCCGGCGCGCCCAAGCGGGCCGTCTATCGCACCTGCGGCGGCGAAGTCCAGGGCATGTCGGTGGGCTGGGGCGACAAGTACAGCTACTACCTGGACGGCCAGTGGGTCGACGTGACCGACTTGGTCCAGAACAACGCCGACGGCGCCAACGACCGCGACTACGTCCTCACCATCGAAGTCGATCCTGTGGGCGGTGACGGGGAGATCAAGGAAACGACCGAAAATGTCCACGCGAACGTCAGCCAGGCGGCGCTCTGCATCGACTTCACGAATCTCACGCTGCAAAAAGGCAGTTGCGGGTCGTCGGGGGGTGGCCCCGGCCCCGACTGCAGCAAGAACTCGAACGCCAGGGTGTGCCGCCACACGTCCAGCGGCTGACGCACTGATCGGATGAAGAGGCCCGTCCCTCCGGGAAGGACGGGGCGCGCAGGGTACCGGGTACCCGGCCATAAACAGGGCCCGTGACGCCGGTCTGGAGGGCTCGCTCGGCGCCGACGCGGACGCACCACGCCCCAGCCCCGCGCTCCCGGTGTGGTTGACAGCGGTCGCTCACCGGCCTAATCTGCGATTCTCGCGAATGGCGAAGGCCGCCGTCCTGACTGCCGCCACCCGTTCCCCAGGCAGCCAGAAAGACAAGACGCACGGCCCTCGTCCTATAGACGCCGAAGACAGCGTCCCGTGACGGCCGGCCGGAGAATTGGCTGGCTGAGCGCCAGGAAGGCGGCGCTGCCATGCGACGATGTCTCCTTCGCGTCTCCCTCGCTCTTGGCGTCACCGCGGCCCTCGCGGTCGCCCTGGGCGGTAGCCTGTCTCCCACCGACGCACAAGCGCAGTCTCCGCCCGGCGTCATCCCCGGCCAGTACATCGTCGTCTTCCATGACGGCGTAGCCGACCCGCCCGGCCTGGCCAACGCGCTCGTGGGCGCCCACGGCGGCGCCCTCCTGCACACCTACCAGCACGCCCTCACCGGCTTCGCCGTCCGCTTCTCCGCGACGGCCGCCGCCGCCCTCGCCCACAACCCCAACGTCGCCTTCGTGGAGCCCGACCTGGAGGCGCACGCCATCCTCCACGGCAACAACTTCCAGACCCTTCCCCCAGGCATAGACCGCATCAACGCGGACCAGAACGCCACCGCCAACATCGACGGCGTCCCCGATCCCATGAACGTGGACATCGCCATCCTCGATACCGGCATCGATCTGGATCACCCGGACCTGAACGTCTTCTACAACCAGAGCTTCATCAACGGCGCCGCCACCGGCGACGACGACAACTACCACGGCACCCACGTCGCCGGCACCGCCGCCGCGATCGACAACGGCATCGGCGTGGTCGGCGTCGCCCCACGGAGCGCGTTTGTGGGCCCTCAAGGTCCTCAACAAGAACGGCTCCGGCAGCTTCTCTGACATTATCGAGGCCATAGATTTCGTCACGGGCAACGGCCAGATCGAAGTCGTCAATATGAGCTTGGGCGGCATCGGGAAACTCGACTCCCTGCGCTTGGCCATTCAGAACAGCGTCGCCGCCGGCGTGGTCTACGTCGTCGCGGCTGGCAACGGCTCCCGGGACGTGTACGGCAACGACGGCACTTTGAACACCAGCGACGACTCCATCCCCGCCGCCTACCCCGAGGCCGCCACGATCTCCGGGATGGTCGATACCGACGGCCGGCCCGGCGGGCTCGGCCCCTCCACCAGCCGCGGCGCCGACGACACCTTCTACTCGAACACCAACTTCAGCCGCAGTGTGGTCGCAGGGAACCCCGTCAGCTCGCCGGGCAGGGCCATCGACGTCGCCGCTCCCGGCGTGAACGTCCTCTCCACCTATCCCGGCGGCCTCTATGCGACCATTAGCGGGACCAGCATGTCCTCGCCTCACGTGGCCGGCGCGGCAGCCCTCTACGCCGCCGCCAACGGCCGCGCCACCGACGCCGACGGCGTCGCCGCCATCCGCCAGGCCCTCATCGACGGCGCGCAGCCTCAGGGCGCCTGGGGCCCGTCCAACACCAACGACCCCGACGCCTACCACGAGGGCCTCCTCTACCTGGCCGGTGGCCCCACCAACACCCCGCCCACCGCCGTCGACGACCCCTACACCGTCGACGAGGGTGGCTACGGCACGATCGACGTCCTCTCCAATGACAGCGACCCCGATGGCGACCCGCTCACTATCACCACCGTCTCTCAGGGCGCACATGGCCCGGTTAGCCAGGACGGATCCGCCGTCACCTACACCCACGACGGTTCCGAGACCACCAGCGACAGCTTCACCTACACCATGAGCGACGGCAGGGGCGGGACCGCTACCGCCACCGTCGCCGTGACGGTCGCGCCGGTCAACGATCCCCCCACCGCTGACGCCGGCCCCGACCAGACCGTTACCGACGTCGACAATGGTGGCAACGAGCAGGTAACCTTAGACGGCGCCGCCTCGACCGATCCGGACGGGTCGATCACCTCCCATGTGTGGTCGGAAAGCGGCGTCGAGATCGCGACCGGCCCCAACCCAACCGTGACCTTGAGCGTGGGTGATCACTCCATCACGCTCATCGTCACCGACGACGCGAACGCCACGGACACTGACACCGTCCTTGTCGGTGTCGCTCCCAATCAGTCACCCACCGCCAACGCCGGTCCCGACCAGTCGCTGCCCGATATCAATAATGACGGCATCGAAAGCGTCACCTTCAGCGGCTCCGGCTCCGATCCTGACGGGCTCATCGTGACTTTCGAGTGGAAAGAGGGCGCGACCGTTCTCGGGACCACGGCCATCATCACGCCCAGCTTGGCCGTCGGCCCGCACACCGTCACCCGCACCGTCACTGACAACGGCGGCCTAACCGGGAGCGACACGGTCGTCGTCACGGTCACTGATCCCAACACCAACGTCGCACCCACCGCGGCGGACGACAGCTACGCCGTCAAGAAAGAACAGACCCTCACCGTCGCCGCCCCCGGCGTCCTCGCCAACGACACTGACGCCAACGGCGACCCGCTGACGGCCGTGCTCGGCAGCGATCCCTCGAATGGCGCCCTCACCCTGAACGCGGACGGCTCCTTCACCTACACACCGAATGCCGGCTTCACCGGCAAGGACTACTTCACGTACATGGCCAACGACGGCACGGCTTACTCGGCTCCCGCCACGGTCACCATCAATGTGACCAAGGGCGGCAAAGGCGGAAACGGCGACAGCGGCGGCGGCAGCTTCTGCGACAGCCACCCAACCCACCGGAAGTGCCTATAACTCGTAGGCGTCCATGGTTCTGACAGAGGTTCGCCTGGAGAGGCCGCTCGCCGCAGCGGCCTCTCTGCCGCCGCCGCTGAGGCAGACTCTTCGGCTCCACGCGATTCTGGAGAAGCGCGATGCCGATGCCAATCGACGCGGTCCCGCCCAGCACGGAGAACGTGGCCGACACCGAGGCCCAAGTCCTCCTCGTCGAGCTGAAATGGCCGCGTGGGAGCCCCTCGGCGCCGGGCGGGGGCTCCCCGTCGATGGGCCACGGGCATGAAGAGCGCCCCACCCCCGACTGGCGAGTTGACCGATTATCGGAGCGCCCTAACCTTTTGGCTCACAATCTGGAGACGCGCCGTAACAATCCCGCCCGGTTCACCCATATAGGGACTGAAAGGAAAAACGAATCATGCGCGAGAAGCTGCTCGCACTACTTCTAGCCGGCCTCCTGACCCTCGCCGCCGTCGGCACGGCCTTTGCTTAGCCACCCTTTGGTAGCGGCGGCCCGGGTGGCGGCGGGGGCGGCGGTGCCGCGGGCGGAGGCGGCGGGGGCGGTGGTGGCGGCCCGTAGCTCTCGGAAACCAGCACGGTAAAGAGGCCCGTCCTTCCGTCTGGAAGGACGGGCCTCTCCATCTTCCACCCGATCCCTCACCCTCCTTTCCCAATCCGCACCCCGCGTGCTATACTCCGCGTATCGATTGATAGGAGACCGCGCCCTCAGCCCTGCCCCAGCCACCCCGGAACCCTCCCGGGAACTCCTGTCCAAACCGTGCAAGAAGCTGCCGGAACCGTGACGGATTCTGTCGCGCAGCGAGCAGATCGGCCTCGCCCCTATCTGGTGCGCCCCGCCTCCCCCAAATTTTTTTCCGGCGCGCCGCAAACGGGACAGAAAACCGTGAAACCGTGTGAAGCCGCCCCGGCCTCCCGAGGCCCCGGCCACCCCACCACCACGCTCCGAAAATGCGCCGCTGAGCCCTAGATCTCCAGCAGTTGCGCCACCCTCGCGCGATGGTAGTCGCCGTCGCCCCACATCAGCTCGGCCATCTTCTGGCGGCGGAAGTAGAGCTGGATCACGTACTCCTTGGTGAAGCCAATGCCGCCGTGGATCTGCTGGCCGTGGGCGACCACCCGACGGCTCGCGTCGGAGCACCAGGCCTTCGCCATGCTCACCTGCAGGTCCTGGTCCGGCTCGTTCTCCGTCACCGCCCAGGCCGCCCGATACATCATGAAGCGCGACCCGTCCACGTCCGTGACCATGTCCGCCGCCTTGTGCTGGATCGCCTGGAAGGAGCCAATCGGCCGGTCGAACTGGATGCGCTCTTTCGCGTAGTCCAGGCTGATCTCAAAGTCGCGCTGGGCCAGCCCCACCAAGTAGGCGCAATAGGCGACGGTGGCGTAGCGACGCACCGCCGTCATCACCTCCCAGCCCTGGCCCCGCCGCCCCAACACCGCCGACGCCGGCACCCGCACGTCTTGGAACTTGACCTCACACTGCTTGTCCGCCGCGATCGTCTTCAGCACCGTCGTGCTCAGCCCGGCCGCGCCGCCGTCCACCAGGAATAGCGTAATCCCCTTCTCGCCGGCGCCGCTCGTCCGCGCCACCACCACCATCGTGTCGGCCACGTGCGCGTCGGGGATGAACAGCTTTGTCCCGTTGAGGACGTAGTCTTTGCCGTCCTTGATCGCGCGCAGCTCCACCCCCTCGGCGTCGAACCGCGCCGACGGCTCCGTGAAGGCCAGCGTCATCACCAGCTCCCCGCTCGCGACCTTCGGCAGGATCCGTCGCTTCTGCCGCTCACTCCCGGCCACCAGGACGGGGACCGCGCCCAACACCGCCGTGCTCAGGAACGGGCCCGGAACCAGCGCCCGGCCAATCTCCTCCATCAGCACGCACAGGTCCAGGAAACGCAAGCCGTTGCCGCCATGCTCCTCGGGGATCATCAGCCCCTGCCAGCCCTGCGCGGCCATCCCCTGCCAGAGCGCGTCGGTGTAGCCCCGCTCGTCCTCCTCCATCTCGCGCACCAGCTTCTCCGGGCACTCCTTCTCCAGGAAGTCCCGCGCGAAGTTGCGGAGCATCTCCTGCTCTTCGGACAGGCCAAGATCCATGGGCGTCTCTCCCGCGCGACCCTCGCACGTGACCGCGACTCGCACGTCGCGCGCCTTCAGCCGAAGCGCCCGCCAGGCTAGCGGATCCCGCCTTCGCCCTCCAGTGCGCTTCAGGCACTGCCCGCCACGACGCTCCCACGCGGGGCCGGGCCGGCCGTCCCGCGAGCGTCGGCTACGATACCGGGGCCCGTCCTTCGACAGAAGGACGCGCCACCCGCGGTCGGCCGCAGATGTGCGCTCTCCTGGGGCTGAGGTGCGGCCCATGCTGCTCGAACAGATCTCCATGCGGGGAAAAACCGCGATTGTGACCGGCGCCGGGCGCGGGCTGGGTAAGGAGATGGCGCTCGCCCTCGCCGACGCCGGCGCCGACGTCGCCTGCGCCGCCCGCACCCCGGAACAGATCGAGGAGACGGCCGAGGAGATCCGCGCTCGGGACCGGCGCGCCCTCGCCGTGCCCACCGACGTCACCCGCTCCGCTGACGTCGACACGCTCGTCCAACACACTCTCGACGCCTGGGGCCGCGTCGATGTGCTCATCGCCAATGCCGGCGGCGGCGGCTCCGCCTCCCTCAAGGACGTCACCGAGATCAACGACGCCGATTGGGACGACGCCTTGGCCCTCAACCTCTCCAGCGCCTTCTATTGCGCGCGCGCCGTCGTCCCCCACTTTCGCGAGCGCGGTGGCGGCGTGATCATCACCGTGGCCTCAACGGCGGGACTGCGCGGCGAGCCGCGCCTGCTGGCCTACGGCGCCGCCAAGGCCGCCGTGGCCGCCCTCACGCGGTCGCTGGCCGCCCAGCTCGCGACCGACAACATCCGCGTCAACTGCATCGTGCCGGGCTTCATCCTCCAGCGCCCCCTCCGCGATCAGGCCGACATCCGCGCCGCCCGCAGCCGCGGCGCCTCCATCCCCGCTCGGCGCCTGGGTGAGGCCTGGGAACTCGGACCCTTGGCCGTCTATCTCGCCTCCGCGGCCTCGTCCTACGTCACGGGGGAGGCGTTTGTGATCGACGGCGGCGCAATGGCGGGCGGCCTCACGCCCGGCGACTGGGACCTGACTGCCGCCGGGAGCGCCCCTGCCTTCTAATCGAACTTCTGATCGAAGGGACGTGCCGCGACGGCGTCATCCCGCTCGGCGCCGTCCAATCCAGAACGAAGGGGAAGCGGAGTGAGCGCGGCAAAGTCGCACCAAAATCCTCTGCCGCCGCCCACGGTCGCCGAAGGGAAGCTGCGCGGCTTCGATCTCAGCGGGCGACGCCTCATCGTCTACGGCGCGGAGTCGCCCCTCGGCGGCGCCATCGTCGACGCTCTGCGCGAGGCGGGCGCCACGGTCGGGGTTACCAGCGCCACCACCGACGGCACGGCGCTCTTCGCCTTGAAGAAGGTCGCCGCCGGCGGCCCCTCGGCGGCCGTCGACATGAGCAACCCCACCGGCGTCCAAGTCGCCACCCGCAAGCTCCAAAAAGCGTTGACGGGCCTGGACGGCGCCGTCGTGCTGCCCGCCTCAACCTTGGCGGCGCCGCTCGCCAAAACGACCGACGTCGACCTCCAGCGCCTGCTTGCCGGTCACCTCACCGCCACCTACAACGTCTTCCGCAGCGCCTCCCGAGAGCTGGTCCGCGGCAACCAGGGCGGCCGTCTCGTGGCCCTGCTCTCCGGCGTGGCGCTCGCCGGCCTCGCCAACGCTTCCGCCCTCGCCGCCGCCCAGGCCGGCGTGCTGGGTCTGGTGCGGTCGCTGTCGCAGGAGTTCGGCCCCAGCGGCGTCACGGTCAACGCCATCGTCACGGGATGGATGGAGGAGGCTCCGGGCCCGGCAGCGGACGAGGCCCAGCGGGACGCCCTGCGACGCTTCATCCCCCTCCAGCGCTTCGGCCGCGCCATCGACGTCGCGCCGCTCGTGGTCTATCTATGCTCCAATGCCAGCGGCTACCTGAACGGTCAGGTCGTCGCCATCGACGGCGGCGTCTTAAGGCGCCGCTAGCCGCAGCCGGCGGCGTTTTGAGGCGCCGCTAGCCGCGGCCGGCGGTCCTTCCCGCGGAAGGACGCGTGCCGGCGACGGCCCGTCGGAAGGAGGCACGCGGTGCCGTATGAACACATCCTCTACCACGTCGAAGACGGCAAGGCCTACCTCACCCTCAACCGACCCGACAAGCTGAACGCGCTCTCGGTCGCCCTGCAGCGCGAACTCAGCGACGCGCTCTGGCGAGCCGACGATGAGAGCGCGGTCCACGTCGTGATCTTGCAGGGCGCCGGGCGCGCCTTCTCCGCCGGCTACGACCTCGGCGGCCGCGATCGTGATCCGCTGGAGACCTACGGCGCCGCCTTTCGGCACAACGTCACCTTCGAGGACGACGTCTGGCAGCTGGAGCTTGCCCAGCGGCTCCGCATGGCGATTTGGGACATGCACAAGCCGGTCATCGCCAAGGTCCACGGCTACTGCCTGGCCGGCGGCACGGATCTGGCCCTCCTCTGCGACATCGTCATCGCCGCGGAGGACTGTCTTATCGGCTATCCGGCCGTCCGCGCCATGGGCGCGGCGGCCGCCCACATGTGGCTCTACCACATCGGTCCGCAGTGGACCAAGCGGCTCCTGCTCACCGGCGACAGCGTCAGCGGCGCCGATGCCGCCGCGATCGGCCTCGTGCTCCTCGCCGTCCCCTTCGACGAGCTCGACGACGCCGTCGATCAGCTCGCCGGCAGAATGGCGATGATCGACGTTGACCTGCTCGCCGCGGGCAAGCGGATCACCAACCTGGCGCTGGAGCTGATGGGAGCGCGCACGCTGCAACGGCTGGCCTCAGAGAACGACGCCCGCGCGCATTTGGCGCCGGCGGTCGCGGAGTTTCGTCGCATCAGCCGTGAGCAAGGCATGAAGGCCGCGCTGGAGTGGCGTGACGGCAAGTTCGGCGACGGTCGCGCCTCGCCGGAGTATCGGCGGCGGCGCGAGGTGCAGGAGGGACGAGCCCAGCCCTGACCGGCCCATGGGCGCCCTCTGGCCCGTCTTGCCCGCAATGCTGGCGCCCATAATGGACGGACCGGCGCCCACGACGGCTCCAGCTGACCGGCCCCCTAGCTCGCTCGCTGGTAGCGACGCCAGCGCGCAAAGCTCGCAGCCCGCAACCAGCGCGCATCCCGCTGTCGTCGGCGTAGCATCTCTCCTCCTCGCTGGGCCCTTGGCCTCTCGGCCTCGGCCTGCGAGCCCGGGAAGGGAATGATCTTCTCGTCGTCCTGGAAGCGCTCTTCCAGACAGCGTTCGCAGAGGCCGTGGCTCGGCAGCAGGCTGCCGTGGACCAGGACCGCCTTGCACCAGGCGCAGATGACGCCGGGGCCTGGCCGCTTCCGAGGCCAGGGGAGGACGCGCTCGGTCATCGCTGTACCACTGCCTCTCACGGCATCTCCGCGCCCCGCTACCCGTGCAGGGGTGCGCCGTCTGCGTATCTAGATGGTCGGTTGGAATACGGTCCATCAGTATCAGGGGTTTGGCCACGCGCACCTGGGGGAGGTCCCGAGCAGCCGCGACTCGTCGCCGCATGTCTCTCAGCACACACCCTCGCCGCGCGCGCAGGGGACGGAGCGCGAGCGACCGCGATCTCTCCGCCGGGGGCCCATCGCCGGCCTCGCCGAGAGCAACGCCTCGCCCCGAGCCGCCGACGCCGGCACGCTATCATGCCTCCGTGACGCAGCGATCCGAGACCGCCACTCGACGCGAGACGGCGCCCCAAACCGGCCTCGAGAAGCGCTACCACCTCAGCCTCCTCGACGACGACGAGCACAGTTACGAGTACGTCATTGAGATGCTGGGCCGCATCTTCGGCTACGAGCGCGAGAAGGCCTACGCCATCGCCGGCGTCGTCGACAGCCAGGGCCAAGCCGTCGTGGAGACGGCCGGCTACGAGCAGGCAACCCGACACCAGCGCATGATCCACCGCAACGGGGCGGACCCCCGCATCGAGCGCTGCCGTGGCTCCATGTCGGCCATCGTGGAGGAGGCGCCCTAGCCACGCGCGCTCGCGCCCGCGCCGCCTCCACCTCCCCCCGCCCGACGCGATCTGCGCTAGATGATCGACATCTGCGCTAAATGATCGACCGCGTCTGGCCGCCGTCCACGTTGAGGCACACGCCCGTGACCCACTCCGCTCGCGGCGAGGCGAGGAACGTCACCACTTGCGCAACCGCTTCGGGCCGCCCGAAGCGCCCCATCGCGATGGTATCGACGATGGTGCGTTGGATCGTCTCGGGGTCCGCCTTGTAGCGCTGCTCCCAGCGGCTGCCGGGCCACGCGATCGAGCCCGGTGCGATCGAGTTGACGCGGATATTGTCCTTCGCCAGTGCCAGCGCCATCGCCTTGGCATGGCTGTGAACGCCCGCCTTCATGGCGTTATAGGACGAGATACCCCCTGCTTCGCGTCCGAAGATCGAGCCAATGTGCAATATGACGCTGCTGTCGGCGTTCGGCCGCTGCGCACGGGCGCGCAGGTGGGGCAGCGCGACCCGGGTCATCCGCACCGTCGCCAGCAGGTTGACCTCGAACATCCGTTGCCAGACGTCGTCTTCATCCCCGGGGGCTGACACCCCCACGTTGTTGATCAGGATGTCCAGGCCGTCGAAGCTGGCCACCGTCTCGGCAACCACGCGCTCCACGTCCTCCCCCTGAGCCACGTCCGCCACCACCGCCACGGCGCGACCGGGGCCGGCGGCTTCAATCTCGGTTCGTGCCGCCTCCAGGAGGTCTGGGCGGCGCGCGCAGATTGCCACGTCGGCGCCCTCCGCCGCCAGCGCCAGCGCGCAATGCTTGCCAATTCCCTCAGAGGCCCCGCTGATCAAGGCAGCTTTCCCCCGCAGGCCAAGGTCCATTGCTCACTCCAGCCCGGATTCACCCGCAGCAGATCCGCCGCAGCATAGCAGCGGCCGGGCTACAATCGCGCGGCATGGATAGGCGCAGACACCTGGGCGCGGGGCCGCTCCTCGGCCGCTGGCGTTCGCTTCGCCTCTCCGCCGTCCAAGGCGGCGCCTTCTTCCGCGCCCTGGCGGGGGAGATGCGCCGCTCCCCGCCCGGCCCCTCGCTGGACGGGGTGCAGCGCGTCGACGGGCTCCATGCGCCGGTCGACGTCCTCCGCGACCGCTCCGGCATCCCCCACATCTTCGCCCGCAACCCGGACGACGCGCTCTTCGCCCTCGGCTTCGTCCACGTGCAGGACCGCTTCTGGCAAATGGAGTTCTACCGCCGCGTCGGCGGCGGTCGCATGGCGGAAGTGGCGGGTCCCACGGCCCTCCCCAGCGATCGCCTGATGCGGCACGTGGGGCTGCATCGCGCCGCCGCCGCCGCCTGGGCGGCCACCCCCGCGGCCTTGCAGCGTCGCCTGGAGCCGTACTTCGGCGGCATCAATGCGGGCATGGCTGCCACGCCCCTGCCCCTGGAGATCCGCATCCTTGACTACCAGCCGGAGCCCTGGCGGCCGCAGGACTCCATCATCTGGTCCAAGCTGGTCAGCTTCATGCTGTCGCCGGCTTGGGAGGCCCAAATCATCCGCGCCCGACTCGTTGAGGCGGTCGGCCTCCCCGCGCTCATGGCCGTCGACCCCGGCTATCCGCACCAGGGCCCGGTCATGGCTCCGCCCGGCGCTCCCTACGGCGCTCTCGCCGGCGATCTCATCCAGGACTACGCGGCCATCGTCCAGGCGACGGGGCTGGGCGGCCCTGGGGCCGGCAGCAATAACTGGGCCGTCGACGCCGACCACTGCGCCGACGGCCACGCGCTGCTCGCCTGCGACCCACACCTGGCGGCCACCAATCCTCCCTTCGCCTATTTCGTTCACCTCCACTGCCCGGAGTTTGACGTCGCCGGTGCGGGCCTCGCCGGGCTCCCGGGCATCACCTGGGGCTTCAATCGGCGCATCGCCTGGGGGCCCACGGCCGGCCTCGCCTCTGTGCAAGAGCTGTTCGTGGAAGAGTTCGCGGATGACGGCATCCGCTACCGGGCCCCTGACGGCTGGCGCGACGCCGAAATCGCGGAGGAGCGTATCGCGGTACGCGGCCACCCCGCCCTGACCCTCCGTGTGCGCATCACCCGCCACGGGCCCGTGGTTTCGTCCGAGCTGCCCGGTATCCGCCAGGCCCTCGCCTTGCGCAGCGCTGTCCTGGACCCCGTGCACTCCGCCGACGCGCTTCTGGCGCTCCCCACGGCGGCAAGCATCGACGACTTTCGCCGCGCCGCGGCCGGCTTTCACGACTACAATCTGACCTTGGCCTACGCCGACGTCGATGGCCGCGTCGGCATCCAGTTCGTCGGGCCCGTCCCGCGCCGCCGCCCCGGCGCCGGCTGGCTGCCGGCGCCCGGTTGGGACGCCGCCTACGACTGGCAGGGCTACATCCCCTGGGAAGAGTTGCCCCATGAGTTCCATCCGCCGGAGGGCCACGTTTGGAGCGCCAACAACCCTCCGCGACCTGCGGACCAACTCCCCTTCGCCGGCGAATTTCTGGATGGCTATCGGGCGGCGCGAATTGGCCAGGCCTTGGCGGCCACCGCGCCCCACAGCGTGGAGGCGGCGCGCGCGCTCCAGGCCGATCGGAAATCGCTGGCCCTCCTCTCCGTCCGGGACCATCTCCTCGCCCTCGCGCCCGCCGGCGACCAGGAGCGCGCGCTGCTGGCGCTGATCCGCCGCTGGGACGGCCGCATGGAGCCCGCCTCAGTGGCCGCGGCGGTCGTGGCAGCCACCTACAGCCGGCTCCTCGACGCGGTGCTCCGAGCCCGGCTGGGCGAAGACGTGGCCCTCTACCTCGGCAACAGCCACGCCATCCCCAACGTCAACCTGATCGCCGGTCGCGCCGCGTCGCTCCTGACCGGCCTGCTCAATCGTGCACCGGCGGACTGGTTTGGCCCCGTCGGCCCCTCGGTGGAGGGCCGCAGGGTCTGGATCGCCGCTCTCACCCGCGCCTTCCGTGACGGCGTGGCGTTGCTGCGCGAGCGTCTGGGCGAGGACCAGCGACGCTGGACATGGGGGCGCTGCCATCAGCTCACGCTCGTCCACGGCTTGGGCCAAGTGCCGGCGCTCGCGCGACTCTTCAACGTCGGCCCCATTCCCTTCGGAGGAGAGGCCAACACCGTCTGCCAGGGCAGCCCGCTCGCCACCGATCCGTTCGCCCCGGTGACCGCCATCCCGGCCCTCCGGCTCATCGTGCAGATGACGGACCCGCCCACAGCGCATTTCGCGCTTGCCGGCGGGCAGTCCGGCTGGCGCGGAGCGGCCCACGCCCACGACCTCCTGGACGACTGGCGCTACGGCCGCCTCCGCCCCCTCCCTACCGACCGCGCCGCAATCCAGGCGGACGGCGCCCAGCGGCTGACGCTCCAGCCGTCGGGGCCGTAGAGCCCGTCGGGTCCTGGGCCGCGCGGACTCCTCTTGCGGGACGGACCAGGCCTGCGGCGGCGGTCTAGGAGGTGACCGGCGGTGCCACAATCGCGATGCGATCGTTCAGATTCGTTAGCGCGAAGCGCACCCGCACGTCCCCTCGCGCGGCGGCGAGCGCGTCGTCCGGGGCGCCGGTTGCGTCCAGCCCAATGAGATTAATGTCGAGCAGGACGAGCGTCTCCGTCGCCGGGTCGATCGCGAACATCACCGCGACCTCGTCGATCGTCACGGTTCCGCCATCGACGGGGTCCAAGGAGATCACCTCGATCCCCTTGATGCTCAGATTGAAGGAAACCGGCGTCTGCGTGGCCGGATCGAGAGCAACCGCCAAGTCAAGATCATCGATCCGGACGGTCGTGCCATCGACGGGGTCCGCAATCGAGATGCCCTCCCCGCTCGCCTCGACCTGCAGTGGCTGACTGCTCTCGCGGTCGATCCAGACATCGATCTCCAACCCGTCTATCGTCGCGTTGCCCTCCTCGGCTAGCAACGCGGCCAGCGCGTCGCCGGACCCGTGCCAGCGATCCGCCTCGCGCCCGTCGATGGTCTCCCCACCGACCTTCTCGAACCCGGCCGCAGTCAGCTCGCCAATGATGTCCTCGCCGAACAGCCCCAGGCCGCCTCCACTCACGTCGAAGGCGCCCAAGCCGCCAAGGTCGAGATCGCCAAAGTCCAGATCACCGATGTCCAGGCCGCCCAGGTCCAAGTCCGCGGGGTTCAGCTCCAGACCGTCGGCGTCGAGTCCAAACGCGCCCAGCAACGCCGGCAGCCCCGCCGCGCCCTCCGTCCACCCGAAGCCGATGTTCGTGTACAGCGCCCCGCCCGCGGAGACGAGCTCGATCGACGGAATCGGCGCGCCGCTGCCGAACTCCGCCGCCAGCTCGAAATCACCGGCGGCGTTAAATGCCCCCTCGGCGTGCAAATCTTCCAGCAAGCCAAGGAGCGGCTGGACGAACTGCTGCTCCTCCGGAAGGGTCGGGACCTCATCCAACTGCAGCTGCACGTCCAGGCTGAAGCGACCGCTCTGGATGGCAGCGACTCCGGCGGCGGCCGGATCCGCGGGGACCGGTTCCAGCTGTCGTGCACGATCCGGCGGCGGCGGAGCTACCGCGCCCTCACCGTCGACGGCCGCCTCTGCGGCGGCGGGCGCATCGGCCGCCTGCTCCTGCCCATCTCCGGTCGTGGCGTCATCATCGCCGCCGCCGCAGGCGGCCGCCGCGAGCGCCGCCGCCACGATCAGCAACCCACCGCTGCGCAGCGCCCGTCGCATCAGCCACCGTAGGCGCTCGTCCCCAACCATCGCTCTTCTCCGCCTCCGTGCCATGCCGGCGACTGCCGCGGCGGCCCCGATCCGCTCTATCCAGATTACACGCTGCCGGCGCTCCCGTTGACGCGCCGCCGCCGCGCTGCCTACGCTCGGGACCCGGTTCGCCGCGCCGGAACCCCGCGCACGAGCTAGGCGCGTGCGGCGACGCGAGAGCCGCAGATCGAGACCGCCGATGGCCGAAACCCTCCTCGCTGTCGATGACACGATCGCCACCGTGACCCTCGCGGGGCCGCTGGACCGCGCCTCCGTCGATCGGCTGCGCCGCTCCTGCGAGCAGGTCGGCGTCAATGACGCCGTGCGCGTGCTCGTGCTGCAGGCGGCGGCGGAGACCTGGGCGGGCTGGAGCGTTGAGGCATGGGAGCGAGCCGATGAGGCTGGCCTGATGGGCGACCCTTTCGGCCCTCTGGCCGCACTGCCCCAACCCACGATCGTCGTGGTGGAGGGCGCCGTCCGCGACGCCGGCCTGGAGCTGGCGCTCTGCGGCGATATCCGCGTGGCCGCCGCCTCGGCCACCTTCGCGCTGCCCGGCATCGCCCAGGGCGCTCTGCCCATCGCGGCAGGCTTGCAACGATTGGGCCGTCTCGTCGGCCGCGCCCGCGCTTTGGAGCTGCTCCTTGCCGACGCCCCCATCGACGCGCCCACCGCGTTGCAATGGGGCCTCGCGAGCGTGGTGGCGGCCCCGGCGCCCAACGCCGCCCGCGCCGAGGCCCGCGCCTTGGCGGGCCGCATTGCGGAGCGGGCCCCCATCGCCACGCGCATGGCCAAGGAATCGCTGCGGCGCGGTCTCGAAATGCCGCTGGCCGAGGCCTTGCGATTCGAGACGGACCTCACAGTGCTGCTCCAAGCCACCGCCGACCGCGCCGAGGGCGTCCGCGCCTTTGGGGAGAAGCGCCCGCCCCGTTTCCTGGGGCGCTAGGTCGCCGCTTACATGGCCCCCTCTCGCGAACCCTTCGTCTTCTACCACAAGCCGGAGCCCGGCCTGGCCCGCATCACGCTCAACCGCCCCGACAGGCTCAACGCCATCAACCTGGCAATGCGCGACGACCTCTGGACGTTCCTCCACGCCGCCATTGAGGACCCCGACGTTCGCGTGCTCTCCTTCCACGGCAACTCGCCCCGTGCCTTCTGCGCTGGCGCCGACGTGACGGAGTTCGGCGCCGCTCCTTCTTTGGTTGAGGCTCGCCGCGCCCGGCACGAACGCGACCTCTGGGCGCTGCTCGAGGATCTCCCGCTCATCACGATCGCCGCGCTGCACGGCTTCTGCTTGGGCGCCGGCATTGAGCTGCCGCTCTTCTGCGACCTTCGCATCGCCGCGGAGGACACGGTCATCGCCCTGCCGGAAGTCGGCTTGGGCTACATCCCTTCCGCCGGCGGCACCCAGACGCTGCCGCGCTCCGTCCCCCCCGCTCTCGCCCTGCGCCTCGTTCTGAGCGGCGACCGCATCGACGCGCGCGAGGCGCTGTCCTGGGGCTTGGTCAGTCAGGTCGTGCCGAACGAGTCGCTGGACGAGAGCGTCGCCGCTCTCGCGCGCCGCCTCGCCGCCGCCGACACGGCGACCTTGGTTCGGGCCAAGCACGCGATCCGGCGCGGCCTCGACGGGCCCCTCCATGCCGCCATCGCCCGCGATGCCTTGGCCGCCCTCCTCCAGCGTGCCCAAACTTCAGGCAGGACGACGCGGGAGCGGCTGCCCGGGGAGCAATAGAGCCCAGCCTCACCGGCCTGAACCAGCCATCGCTGCGGTGCGCGCTACCCTACGGGTGAGATCCGTCCGGCTTGGGCGTGCCCGGCGCGCGCCCGCGTCGGCGCCCCCGAGCCGACACCAAGGCCGGTCGGCTCCAGGCGCGGCACGGGAGGGCCGCATATGAACACCGCCGAGTTCCTGGATATGTCCACGGCCGTCCTGCCCGACCGCGTCGCCCTGATCGAGGGCGAGCGCCCGCGGACCTACCTGGAGACCAGCGACGAGGTCGTCCGCCTGGCCAACGCACTCGGGGGGCTGGGCCTGGCCAAGGGCGACGCCGTGGGCGTGATCGCCGTCAACTCCGCCCAGCACGTCATCATCTATTACGCCTGCGCCAAGTTGGGTCTCACCTTCGTGCCGCTCAACTACCGCGCCAACGGCGACGAACTCGCCTACATGATGGACACGGCGGGGATCACGGCCCTCTTCGTCTCCGACCGCTATCAGGATCTGATCGGCAAGATCTCGCCCCGCCTCCCCTCCCTCCAGCACGCCGTATCCCTGCAAAACCGGGTCGACGGTCAACTCCACTACGACGACCTCCTCCTCCAGGGCAGCGACAATTCCATCATCGCCGAGGTCGAGGACGACGACCCCAGCGTCATCATTTTCACCTCCGGGACCACCGCTGCGCCGAAGGGCGTCGTCGTGACGTACCAGGACCTGACGGTCTACGTGACCAACACGGTCTCCCCGGCCGATCCCACCTCGGATCACGACACGATCCTCATCAGCGTCCCGCTCTTTCACATCGCCGGCGTCACCGCCATGGTCTCGGCCGTCTGGGGCGGGCGCACGCTGGTGCTCCTGCCACAATTCTCCCCGGAAGCCTGGATGGAGGCGGTGGACCAACACGGCGTCACGCATAGCATGGTGGTGCCCACCATGCTCAGGCGCATCATGGACCACCCCGACTTCCACCGCTTCAGCGGCCGCACCCTCAAGCTGGTCGCCTACGGCGCCGCTCCCATGCCCTACGACACCGTCCGCCGCGCCATTGACGCCTTCGACTGCGACCTCATCAACGCCTACGGTCAGACCGAATCCACTTCGTCGATCAGCTTCCTCGGCCCCGACGACCATCGCTTAGTCGGCACTCCCGAGGAGATCGCGAAGAAGGACAATCGGTTGCGCTCCGTGGGCAAGATCATGGACGACGTGGACCTCAGCGTTCAGGACGATGAGGGGACGCACCTCGGCGCCGGTCGCGCCGGCGAGATCTGCGTCCGCTCCGGCCGTGTCATGAAGGGCTACTACAAGCAGGACCAAGCCACCCGCGACGTCCTCAAGGACGGCTGGCTCCACACCGGCGACCTCGGCTACCTGGATGAGGACGGCTACCTCTTCATCACCGGCCGCACCAAGGACCTCATCATTCGCGGCGGTGAGAACATTGCGCCCGGTGAGGTGGAGCAGGCCCTGGAGGACCATCCCAGCGTGGAAGAGGCCGCAGTCATCGGCGTGCCGGACTCCGACTGGGGCGAAGTGGTGAAGGCCGTCATTGTGCCCGCGCGCGGCATGACCGTCACCTTGGACACCGTCCGCGACTACTGCAAGAGTCGGCTGGGCAGCTACAAGACGCCGCAGTACCTCACCGTCGTCGGCGAGCTCCCCCGCAACCACATGGGCAAGGTGCTCAAGGATGATCTCCGCAAGCTGCATGGCCGCTCCGACAACCGCTAGCGCCCGGCGCAGCGCCCCCCGGGCCGCCCTCCGGACCGACCGCGACTCCGCTGTCGGCACGGCTCGCGAAGGGAGCGGAATGTGAGCCCGGCCCCCACGCAGGAACTCCCAGAGATCGCGCTGTTCTATCTCACGCTCTTCGCCTTCGCCGCGCTCTTCTTGCTCGCCTTTTACGACCGCTTCGGCCTCTTCCGCTTCGCCAAAGCCGACGCGCGCCTCGCCAACCCTGGAGCGCGCGCCAGAGCGTTCGTCGTCTACGTCCTGGCCCAGCGACGCCTGCTCACCCAGCCCTATGGCGGCATCCTGCACGCGCTAATCTTCTGGGGATTCGTCACCCTGGCCCTGCGCTCGATCAATTTCCTCCTCGACGGCATCGATGGCGACGCCTCGTTGCAGTCGCTCCTCGGCGACGTCTTCTCCGGCTACGGCGCCGTCATGGACTCCTTCAACGTCCTGGTGCTGGTCGGCGTCACCATGGCCCTCTACCGAAGGCTGGTGACGAAGCCGGCGCGCCTCACGCTCAACTGGGACGCCCTCGGCATCCTCAGCCTGATCGCTGGCTTGATGATCGCCGACCTCCTCACCAACGGAACGGATCTCGCCCTCCTCGGCGGGCGTGATCTGCAGGAGGCCTCCTACGCCAGCTTCGCCATCTCCCGCGCCCTGGACGGGATCGATCGCGGCGCCCTAGACGTGATCCACATCGTCGCCTGGTGGAGCCACCTTCTCATCTTGATGACGTTCCTGGCCTACCTGCCCTTCTCCAAGCACCTGCATGTCATCACCGCCGCGCCCAACGTTTACCTCCGCTCCCTCCGTCCCACGGGCACGCTCTTCCCCATCCCAGCCCTGCAGGGCGGCGATGTTGAGAGCGTGCAGCGGTTCGGCGCCGGCGCCATCTATGACTTCACCTGGAAGCAGTTGCTGGACACCTACTCCTGCACGGAGTGCGGCCGCTGTGAGGACGCCTGTCCCGCCAGCATGACCGGCAAGACCCTCTCCCCCAAGAAGATCATGCATGACCTGCGCCAGGAGCTGCAGCGGCAGCCGCAGGGCATCGGCCTCTTTCGCTCGCGCCTGAGCCCGGATGAGGCGCAGCCCATGATCCCCAACGCTGTCACGGATGAGGAGCTCTGGGCCTGCTACACCTGCGGCGCTTGCATGGAGGCGTGTCCCGTCTTCATTGAGCACGTCCCCACCATCGTCGATATGCGCCGCCACCTCGTCATGGATGAGGCGCGCATGCCCGAGACCGTGCAGGCCACGCTCGAGACGCTGGAGCGCCAAGGGCACCCCTGGCGCGGGACGCCCTTCACGCGCGAGACCTGGATGGAAGGGCTGGATGTCCCCGTCTGGACGGGGCGGGAAGAGTATCTCTACTTCGTCGGCTGCACGGGTGCGCTGGTGGACCGCGCCCAGCCCGTGGTGCGTTCCCTCGCGACCTTGCTGCGACAGGCGGGCGTCTCCTTCGGCGTGCTCGCTGGTGGGGAAACCTGCAACGGCGACCCCGCCCGCCGCCTTGGCAACGAATACCTCTTCCAGATCCTCGCCCAGCAGCTCATCGCCACGTTCAACGAGGGCGGCGTCCAGAAGATCATCACGAACTGCCCCCACTGCTTTAATACGTTCAAGAATGAATATCCTGACCTCGGCGGCGCCTACGAGGTGATCCATCACACCCAGCTCCTGGAGCGGCTGATGCAGGAGGGCGTGCTCGTCCCCAAGAACGGCGTCGCGCGGACCGTCACCTACCACGACGCCTGCTACCTGGGGCGCCACAATGACATCTACAGTCCGCCGCGCCGCGTTCTGGAGCGCATCCCCAACGTCACGCTCGTCGAGATGCCGCGCAACTGCGAAAAGGGCCTCTGCTGCGGCGCCGGCGGCGGCACCATGTGGATGGACGAGGGCGGACGCGAGCGCGTCAACGAAGTCCGCACCCAGGAAGCCATCGCCACCGGCGCCGACGCTGTCGCCACGGCCTGCCCCTTCTGCATCCAGATGCTGGAGGCCGGCGTGGACAGCCTGCAAGCAGGCCGGGAAGGGGCTGACCGCCTGGCGGTCTTCGACGTCGCCGAACTCCTCGAAGTCGCCGTCACGTCCGGGGAACCCGCTTCTGGAGAACCCGCGTCTGGGGAACCCGCCTAAGGGAAAGCCGCCCCAGGAGGCGATGAGGAGCGGGCCTGAGGGCCGGGACGGACGCACGCGCACGCGGGACCGCACGCACAATTGCGTCAGCGCCGCTCCCCGCCGAGAATACGCGCGCCCAGGCGAGCGCCACGACCCGCGGGAGCGGGTCCTCTTGGCCCCAGGAGGTTGCCGCGTGGACTTCATCGTCTGTGTGAAGCAGGTGCCGGACCCTGAAGCGCCCGCCTCCGCTTTCAAGGTGGATGAAGCGGCGATGAAGCTCCTCCCTGCGCCGGGGATTGATCCCGTCATCAACCCCTTCGACGCGCAGGCGGTGGAAGCCGCCCTGCAGCTCCGTGACGCCGCCGGCCAAGGCGCCATCCGCATCCTCTCCTTGGGCCCGGAGTCCGCCCGCGACGTCGTCAAGCAGGCCCTCGCCATGGGCGCCGACGAGGGCTACCAGCTCAGCGACCCCGCCTTCGACGGCGGCGACGGCTGGACCACCGCGCTCGCGCTCACCAAGGCCATCGAGAAGATCGGCGTCCCCGACGTGATCCTCTGCGGGCGTCAAGCCGCTGACTTCGACCAGGGCGCCGTGGGCAGCGTCGTGGCGGAGCTGCTTGATCTGCCCTCGGTAACAGTCCTGCGTGCCGTCGCCCTTGAGGGCGAGCACATCGTCGCCTCGCGCGTCGTGGCGGACGGCTTCGAGACGGTCCGCCTGCCCGCTCCCTGCCTGCTCACCATCAGCAACGAATTCGGCGATCCCCGCTACCCGCAGCTCCGCCAGATCATGCAGGCCGCCCGCAAGCAGGTCACCGTCTGGGGCCCCGCCGACCTGGGCCTGGCGACGGACCAGGTGGGCGCCGCCGGGGCGCGGGTAAAGATGGAGGCGCTCTATCAGCCCAAGACGGAGACCGAGTGCGAGTTCATAAAGGCCGACACGGCGGAGGCGCAGGCGGATCTGCTTGTGCGCAAACTTCGGGAAGCGAAGATTCTCTAGCGCCGCCGACGGGCTTGACCGCCGTTGAGCGCGCAGGACGGCAGACATGACGAGCGTGCTGGTCATTGGCGAAGCCACCTCCGCAGAGACCGCGGGCGCGCTCGCGGCGATCACGAAAGAGCTGCTGGGCGCGGCCGTGCGCCTCAGCGCGGATCTCGGTGGAGAGGTCGCCTGCGCCCTCATCGGCGCCGACCTGGAGACTCCGGCCAAGGTGGCCATTGCCGCCGGTGCCAACACCGTCTACGTCGCCGATCACGTCAGCCTCGCGCAATACCAGATCGAGACCTACCTCCCCATCGCCGCGGAGATCGCCCGCCGCGCCGCCCCCACCGTGATCCTCTTGGGCCAGACCAGCATGGGCCGGGATCTGGCGCCGCGGCTCGCCACGCGCCTGGATAGCGCCGCCGCCATGGACGCGCTCGACCTCGCGGTCGCCGGCGACCGGGTCCGCGTCACGCGCGCTTGCTACGGCGGCAACGCGCGCCAAGTCGTCAGCGTGCTGACGGACCCGCAGGTCATCACCGTGCGTGCCAAGTCGCAGGAGCCGCTCTCGCAAGATCCCGGTCGCACCGGCGCCGTGGAGGCGATCGAGGTGGAAGTCGCGAAGGCCCGCGCCACAGTCACCGAGAAGGTGACGGCGGAGGCGGAGGGCGTGCGCCTGGAAGACGCCGACATCGTCGTCTCCGGCGGTCGTGGCCTGGGCGCACCGGAGGCATTCGGCGACCTGGAGCGGCTGGCGGCCATCCTGGGCGCGGCCGTCGGCGCCAGTCGCGCTGCCTGTGACCTGGGCTGGTATCCGCCCAGCCAGCAGGTGGGCCTGACCGGCACCGTCGTCTCGCCCAACCTCTACATCGCCGTCGCCATCAGCGGCGCCAGTCAGCACATGGCAGGCTGCAGCGGCAGCAAGAACATCCTGGCGATCAACAAGGACCCCGGCGCCAACATCTTCCGCTTCGCTCGCTTCGGCCTCGTGGACGATTACAAGAAGGTCCTGCCGGCGCTGGAGGAAGCCTTCAAGAAAGTTATGGCGAAGAGTTAGGGCCGCGCCTCCGCGAGGCTGCTGTCCCTTGCGGCGATGGCGGGCAGCCTGCGGCTACAGCCTTCTCGTCTTGCGCCAGGCGCGGATCTCGCAGGCGTGCTCCAGATCGTGCTCAATGAAGCCGTCAACGAAGTCGTTCGCCGATATCCGCCGTCGGTCCAGCACGTAGCGCCGCTGCGACCGTTCCGCGTCGCTCATGGCCGCGAGCCAACTCACGATTGGCAGCCGCCCGGCCCGCAAGCGACGTTGCGCGTCGGCGCCGGAGGAGTGCCGGCGGCGCTCGTTCACGGCTGCGTTGATGGCCTCGTCATCCGGGGTGACCGCCTCTTCGCCCCGCTCGAACGCCCCCCGCGCTTTCTCGCCCCACTCATCCCAGGCCAGGATGTGTGCCAGACACTCGTGGATGCTCCATGTGCCCACCACGTTCGCGTCGTCCAGGAGGTCGTCGGGAAGCGGAGCGAAGCTGTGGATCAGTTTTTCCCGCGCCTCTTCCAGGTCGGCGGTGCTGCTCTGCGCTTCAACGGTCATCGCCTGGACCCGTCTCTGCTGCTCGGCGCCGTTGTCGCGAAACGCTCGTCCCGTTCGGGCCGTCCGCCGGGGCGAAACCCACCTGCAGCCTCCACCATCGCGACGGACCCCAAGCGCGACCCATCCCCAAGCCCTGCACTCGAATCTAGCAAACTTTCGCGCTCTCGCCGACCTCCTAGTAAACAAGGCCCAGTCAACAATGCGAGTAAACAGTGCGAGTCAACAATGCCTAGGCAACAATGGCTGCTCAACAATGGTGCGGGAGGTCCCCCTCTCCTACCTGGCCTCGTACCAGGACGGACCTTGCTTGACCGCCTAGATCACGGCTTGTTAGCATGGCCCCGAGGCCCGAGGATCGGGCCTCGTTTGTTGCCTGATCGGGATCGTCTGATGCGCTCGGTTGGTGTGACCGGCGGCATCGCCTCCGGCAAATCCACCGTCACCGCGATGCTCGCCGAAGTCGGCGCCGCCGTGATCGACGCCGATCAGCTTGGGCACCGTGCCTATGCGCCGGGGACCGAGACGTTCCGGCGCGTCGTCGATGCCTTCGGAGACGGCATCGTCGGCACGGACGGCGCCATCGATCGGCGGGCCTTGGGCGGCCTCGCCTTCGGCGGGCCGGACCAGATGAGGCGATTGACAGACCTTGTCTGGCCCGCTATCCGCAAACTGGCGACCGAGGAGCTCGCCGCGCTGCGCCGTCGCGGAGTGGAGGTGGCGGTGTTGGAAGCCGCGCTGCTGATCGAGGCGGGCTGGTACGACCTGGTGGACGAGGTTTGGGTGTTGAGCGTCCCCCCCGCGGTGGCACGGGAGCGTCTCAAGGAACGCGACGGCTGGAGCGACGAAGAGGCGGATCGCCGGATTCGGGCCCAGATGCCCAACGCCGAGCGTGAGGCCCACGCCGACGTGGTCCTCCGCACGGACTGCTCGCTAGACGAAGTGCGCGTTCGAGTGATGGAAACCTGGCGGGCCCTGCGGCGCCGGCTGCTGGTGATGAGCTAGGCGGAGACGGCGGATATGGCGTCCACTTCCGGCGAGGTGTTGGCAGAGTACCGCTCCTGGGCGGTGGAAGAGTTCCGCCTGGAGACCGAGCCCTACTACGTCCCCATTGGGGACGAAGTGGAGCTGTTCCGGGCAGCCTGGGAGTCCAAGATCCCCGTTCTCCTCAAGGGCCCCACCGGCTGCGGCAAGACGCGCTTTATTGAGTACATGGCCTACCACCTCACCCGCCCGCTCGTGGTGTTCCGGGATGGCAAGAAGGAGATCGAACAGGAGAGCAATCTGCCCCTAGTCACCGTGGCCTGCCACGAGGACCTCACCGCCAGCGACCTGGTCGGCCGCTATCTGCTGGAGGGCGAGGAAACTCGCTGGTTGGACGGCCCCCTCACCCGCGCCGTCAAGGCGGGCGCCATCTGCTACCTGGATGAAGTGGTGGAGGCGCGCAAGGACACCACCGTCATCATCCATCCCCTCACTGACCACCGCCGCATTTTGCCCGTGGAGAAGAAGTCGCAGATCATCCAAGCGCGGGACGGCTTCCTCTTGGTGATCTCGTTCAACCCGGGCTACCAGAGCGCCATCAAAGACCTCAAGCAGAGCACCCGCCAGCGCTTCGTGGCTATTGAGTTCCGCTACCCCTCGCGCGAGGTTGAAGCCGAGATCGTCGCACACGAGTCCGGCGTCGACGCCGATCATGCCCTCAACCTCGCCAAGATGGGTGAAAAGGTGCGCCACCTCCGTGAGCACGGCCTCAGCGAGGGCGCCAGCACCCGCCTCCTCATCTACGCCGGGAAGCTGATCAACTCCGGGATCACCCCCCGCCGCGCCTGCCAGGTCGCGATCGCCTGGGCGCTCACGGACGACAGCGACGTGCAGCGCAGCATTGAAGAGGTCATCTCTTCCATCTTCGAATGAGCGCTCCCCTAGCTGACCGGTCCCGTCCCCTTTCTCCAGCGGAGATCTACCGTTGCCCCCTCCGCCACCGTGCGCCGGCCCCCCCGCGCAGCGCATATGCTGGTTGGGAAGCTATGTCTGAAGGCGTAATCATCGCCAAGGGTGTCGCGGCGCCCGCAGGCGCGTCGCAGTTGAGATCGCGGCCATGACCGAATCCTACGAAGCGACCTTGGCCCGCATGCGGGAGGCCCTGGGCGCGTATCCGCCGGCCCTCTTCCGCGAATTCGAGACCGCGCATCCGGCTCTGCTCAACGTGCTCTCGACGACGCAACTGCGCAGTTGGAGCCATGACGGCCTCCACATCGCCGCCGCCTCCCTGCGCTCGTGGGAGGCGGCCCGCGAGTTCTTCCGCGTCAGCCCGGCCGTCCTGGAACGCTTGCCCTTCGACCGCTTCCGCGAATGGAGTCAGATTGGCGCGGACCTCGCGGAGGCGTCGCCGGCGCTGGCCGGCGCCTACTTCCGGGTCAGCCCCGCCGCCCTGCCTTTCCTGTCCGTGACGCAGGCGCACGATTGGGCCGGGCAGGGCCGCTCCCTCTACAAGGGGACGTGGAAGTCCGGCTCCCTGGCCGCCCAGTTCTTCGAAGTCAGTCCCGATCTGCTCCCGCATCTGCCCGTTGGTCAGACGCGCCTGCTCGTGGAGCTGATCGATGCGCTCTCGGGCCACTCCTACGAGCTGGCCAGCGCCTGCCTGACCATGGCCCCCCGGGTGCTCGCTGCACTGGATCGCCCCGACCGTGCCCCCTTCTTGGAGTTCGGCGCCGTGGTCGCCAACACGGCCTGGGTGGACGCGCGCGTGTACTTCGAGCGCGGTCCCGGCCTGCTCCGGCAGGTCCAAGCCCAGCAGCGTGCCCGCTTCCTCATGCTCACGGGCCGCGTCGCCCTCGCCGTCGGCCGCCTCGGCCACCCCTATTTCATGGAAGCCGCCCAGGCCCTCACCGAGGTGGATCGCGAGAGCCACCGGAAGCTGCTCGAGCTGTCGGAAGAGCTGGTCCCCTACTCGGGCGTCGCAGCGATCGAGTTCATCAAATCGGCGCCGGAAGCGCTCCGACGCCTGCGCACAGAGGATCTGGCGCAGTGGCAAGCCTCCGGACTTGCCATCCTGACCGCCAGCGTCGACGGCGGCGAAGCTTACTTCCGTCTGGAATCATCCAAGGGCGAAGAGATCATCGACGCCCTCTCCTCCCGTGTGGATCTGGAACGGATCAGCGATCTGATCCGCATGTACTGCAAGGCGCTCACCGGCACGGACGTCGCCGTCCAGTCGCTGGAGCGCCTGGCGGAGAAGGGCGTGGGCTGGGTGGACGGAGGCAGCCCCACCACGGAGGGCACCGCCATCTACCTGCCGCCCAGCGTGGAGCAGAGCCGGTCCAAGGAGGAGAACTTCGCCGTCTACAAAGTCTTCGCCACCCACCAAGCGGCTCGCCTGGAGTTTGGCTCCTTTGGCTTCGACTATGAGCGGCCGGGACGGCTCTGGGGCGACCAGGGCCGCGCCGCCGGCCGCCCGGCCTCCCGCGAGCCGGCGCCGTTGACGGAGATGGAACGCTTCTTCGACCTCTTTGAGGACCGCCGCCTCGCTCACGACATCTTCACCATCGTGGAGGACACTCGCATCGACACCGCCATCAAGCGCGAGTATGCCGGCATCCGCAAGTCGCTCAATCGCCTGCAACGCGATGCGACCGAACGGCGCAAACCCGTGGAGACCATGCCCGCCCGTCAGGCCATGGTCGAGAACCTGCTCCGCGCCAGCTTGGACGAGCACGCCGAGATCCGCTGGCCGGCGGAGCTGCACGACATCATGCGCGAGCCCTTGCGCACGCTTGAGCGCGTCCGCCACCAGGATGCCACCGTCGAAGATGCGGCTGAAGCCACCGTCCTGCTCTACCACTGGCTGGCCCGCGTTCCCAACGTGGAGCTGGAGACCTCGGAGTGGAACCAGGTGGCGGAAACCGTCGCCGAGGGCGGCGAGCCGGACGGCGCAACGCTCCCCGCCGGCGGTGGCGCCGCCTCCCCGGATGAGCCGTTCATGCCCTACACGCCCAGCGGCGGCGAGCAGCCCTACGAGAGCCCGGCCCCCGTCGACTTCCGCGGCGATTTCAAGCCGGAACTCGTGCAGCTGCTCATGCGGCTCAAGTCACAAGGAGGCGCGGAGGAGGGCGCCGGCCCGCCGCTCACCAAGGAGCAGTTGCAAGAGCTGCTGGAGAAGAGCGTGGAGATTGACCTTGACGACATCGTCGACGGCGATCTCGCCGAGTCCTCCGGCCTCTTCCTCGACAACCTCATGAAGGAGGTCCAGCAAGCGCAGCAGCAGCAGCAGGGGCAAGAGGGCGGGCAGACCCGCGACGACAGCAGCACCGGCGACGACGGTGACGAACCCCTCGCGGAGCTGACGGGCTCCTACTACTACGACGAATGGGACTTCCGCGCCAACGACTACAAGCCCCGCTGGTGCCGCGTGCAAGAGGTGCGGCTGGAGGCCGGCAGCGCCGCGTACTACGACCGCACCCTGGCCGAGCACTCCAGCTTGGTCAACGAGACGCGCCGCCAGTTCGAGCAGCTCAAGCCTGAGATGTTCCGCAAGATCAAGCGGCTGCCGGACGGCGAGGACTACGACCTCGACGCCGTGATCGAATGGATCGTCCAGCGCAAGGCCCAGGCGGTGACGGACGGCAAGCTCTACTACCGTCGCAACAAGGTCGAGCGCGACGTCGCCGTCGCCCTCCTTCTCGACATGTCCGCCAGCACCGATGAAGAGATCGCCCGCCAGCGCCCCTCCGGGCCCGGCGACGACCGCATCCAAGACGATCCGCGTAAATACCTCAGCTGGTGGGCGCAGAAACGCGCCCAGGAGGCGCGCACCCCCAGCAAGCGCATCATCGACTTGGAGAAGGATGCCGTCGTCCTCCTCATCGAGGCGCTGGAAACCATCGGCGACACCTACGGCGTCTACGGCTTCAGCGGCTACGGCCGCGACAACGTGGAGTTCTACGTGGTCAAGGACCTCGATGAGCTCTTCAGTGAGCGCGTCAAGGAGCGCATCGACAAGATCGCCCCGGTGCGCTCCACCCGCATGGGCCCGGCCATCCGCCACTGCATTTACAAGCTGGACCAGGCCCACGCCCGTGTGAAGATCCTCGTCCTCCTCTCGGACGGCCGCCCCCAGGACCACGGCTACGGGCGCGACCGCACCGAAAAGGAGTACGCCATCCACGACACCAAAATGGCCCTCACCGAGGCCCGCCGACAGGGCATGGTCCCCTTCTGCCTCACCGTCGACCGCGCCGGCCACGACTATCTCAAGCAGATGTGTGCGGACATGGGCTATGAAGTCGTCGGCGACATCGAGCAGCTCCCCCGCCGCCTGCCCAGCCTCTACCGCCGCCTCACGCGCTAGGAGTTGCTTCCCGCGGAGCCACGCGCACCAGCAGCGCCCCGTTCTCCCCCTGCTCCTCCACGATCGCCCCTCGCTCCACCAGCGCGTCAATGTGCCCCACCACCTCCGCCATCCCTTGCCACAGCCGCGCCGCGGGCAGGCGCGGGAACAGCCGCTCCAGCATTTCGTACGGAGTCAACGCTCGCTCCCGCAGGCAGTCCAGCAGCCGCTCTTGCCGCCGCCGATGGTGCTCCAGCGCCCACGCGATGGCGCTCTCCACCTCCCCGCCGTAGTCGCCGTGTCCCGGGTACAGCCGCCGCGCTCCTAGTTGGCGGATACGCTCCAGCGACCGCGAATACGCCGGCAGGCTCCGCAGCCGCCCGCCGCCGTCCTGGAAGTGGATGCCGGGACTCGCCGTGGTCTGGGGCAAGAGCTGGTCGCCGCTGAAAAGCAAGCCCGTCGCTTCTTCATAGAAGGCCGCGTTGCCGGGCGTGTGTCCCGGCGCCGCCACCATCCGCAGCCGTCGCTCGCCCACCCCCACCGCGTCTCCATCCGCCAGCGCCCGGTTCACTGTGAAGGGCGTGCCACGCAGCCGCCCCGGCCAGCGCTCCCGCCGACGCCTGGCCGCGCGCCGTCCCGCTCGCGCGTCCTCAATGCGCGCCGCCGGCACGCCGCAGTCGGCGAAGAAGCGGAAGACCAGGGCCTGCTGATAACGCACCACGCGATCGCCCAGGGCGAAGCGCTCTGCTTCCGACGCGCAGCCCGCGACCACTGCGCCGGCCTCCTGCCAGCGCCGGGCCAGCCCGCAGTGGTCGATGTGCGCATGCGTGATCGCGACGATGCGCACATCGGACGCGGCGAAGCCGGCCGCGTCCAGCTGCGCGACCAGCGTTTCCCATGCCCCCTCATAGTCCGGACCCGCGTCAATGAGGACGAGCCCCGCCGAAGACGGCAGCGCGTAGATCCAGTTGTCCCCCAGCGCGATCGGCAGGACGGCGTCGTCGGTCAGCATGCGGGGCTCAGAATTGCGCCTTCAGAGCCCGGAGGCAATCAACGGGCCCGCGACGGCAGATCGTCCTCCGCTCGGCGATCAACCCGCGCGGTCTAGTTGGGAATTCCCAACCCAATGCCGGCGCACGACCACGTAGAGCAGCGGCGCCGCCGCCAGAACCACGAGCGCCCCCATCCCCAGCGCTGCGGAGAAACCGATCGTCACGATGCCGCCGTCCTCCACGCCGTCGAAGTATCCCCCCACCACCCGCAGCCAGACCACGAAGGCGAGGAAGCCAAACGCCACCAGCGCCAGCCGCCATCCGATTCGGACGACCACACTTTGATCCGTGCCGGCGCGCCATCGTGGCGTCCAGGCGAACCGCCGACGCTCGTGCACCAGCACCAGCGGCAGCGTCGCCACCACCATCATCACCGCCAGCGCTCCCACCGCCGCCCCGGGCACCGGCCTCTCGTCCAGCAGGTCGAAGAGCGTCCCGAACGCGCGCAGCCACATCACCACGGCGATGGCGATAAAGAGCAGTGCTACCACCCAGCCCAGCGCCTCCAGCGCCACCCGTCCGGCCCTCCTGGCGTCGCCGATGCCCGGGCGCTCGGACGGCGGCTCGGGCGGATCCCCGTCCGTCCGCGTCGCCGGTTCCCCTTCAGCCGCCGCCTGCGCCGACGCGAACCACGGCAGACGAAGGAGAAAACTCGCTCCACGCCGCCAGCGCTCGCCGGCCGGCGCCGCGGTCACCTCGTCATGCAGCGCCCACAGCACGGCGGGCCGCGCCTGCGGGTACAGCCACAGCCAGAACGCGCTCCACGGCCGCCCCAGCACCGTGAGCGTGACGAAGCCCAGCGCCGTCTGCAGCCGCGGCGCCGTCGCCTCCGGCGGCTGCGTCCCCGGAGCCGCGCTCACGCCACACCGCCCGTCGAGCCCATGACCTGTCCACGCACCAGCGCCTCCCGCTCCGCCGCCAACGCTTGCCGCCCCGCAGGATTGATCCTGAGCAGTCGCCGCGGGTGCGAGGCGGTGAGGTCCCAGCGCGCCTCAATGAGCCCGTCGCGCTGCAACGCGGCCAGCGCGGCGTACACGCTGCTGCGCCCCAGCTCTCCCACCGCGTCCGCCACGGCGATTCCCGCCACCTCCACGTGAAGCGCTGCCAGGTGAGCCAGCACCCGCAGCTGATTCCGAGCCAGCGCCATGGCCGCCCCCTTTTCTCGATCGTCCCGAAGTTGGAACAATCCAATTATTAGATCGTTCTAAGGAACTTGTCAAGGTGCGCTGGCGACGCTCCGCCCCGCCGGCGTCGCCTACCTCTGCGACGGCCGCCCGCCCAGCGCCTGCTGAAACCCTCCGGTCAGCTCGCCCAGCGCCGCCCGACGGATCAGCAGCAGCGCCGTGGTGACCGCCCGGTTCTTGATCGCCGCCCGCGTCTGGGCGAACACGTAGCTGGTGTGCGCGCTCGTCTCCGGCGTCTCAATGCCAATGTGCATCGTGCCCACCCGCTCGCCCTCGTGCGGCTCGGGCCCGGCGACACCCGTCACCCCCACGCCAATATCCGCCCCCATCTCCTTGCGCACCGCCGTGGCCATCGCCCGGGCCGTCGCCTCACTGACGACGCCGTGTTGAATGATCGTCTCCGCGGGCACGCCGTACTGCAATTTGGCCTCCGCGGTGTACGTCACCAGGCCGCCTTTGAAATATTCGCTGGAGCCGGGCACGTCGGTCAGGTTGCTCGCCACCAAGCCGCCCGTGCAGGATTCCATCACCGCCACGCTCAACCGCTTCTCCTTCAGCAGGTCGCCCACGGCCTCGGCCAGCGTCTCCTCGTCCGTGCCCCAAAGCGCCGTCCCAAAGATGCGACGCACCTCGTCCTCCACCGGCTTGATGAGCTTGTGCGCCTCCGCCTCCGACGGGCACTTCGCCGTCAAGCGCAGATGCACGCCGTCCGGCTTCGCGTACACGCCAATGCTCGGATTCGTGCTCTTCAGGAGGGGGCTCACCAGCTCATCGACCACACCCTCTCCGATGCCCACGGTTTTCAGCGTTCGGCTGACAATGACGGCGCCGTCGCTGCGCTCGCGCAGCCGTGGCGCCACCGCGTTCGCCCACATCCCCGACAGCTCGGCCGGCGGTCCCGGCATCGCCACGATGATCGCGCCGTCTTTTTCCACCCACCAGCCCGGCGCCGTGCCGCGCGGGTTCGGAATCACTTCCGCCGACGGGATCAACGTCGCCTGCTTTAGGTTCCGCTCCGGCATCGGATAGCTGCGACGCGCGAAGAAGGCCCGCAACTCCTCCTCCAGCTCGGGCACGATGTACGGCTGCTCACCCAGCGCCTTGGCGATGGCTGCCCGCGTCTCGTCGTCCTCCGTCGGGCCCAGCCCGCCGCTGCACAGGACCAGGTCGGAGCGCCCCATCGCCATGCCCAACAGCTCCGCCAGCCGGTCCAGGTTGTCGCCGATCTGGTGCATGAAGTACAGATCGATGCCCAGCGCCGGCAGCCGCTGCGCCAGAAAGCGCGAGTTGGTGTCCTGGATATCGCCCAGCAGCAGCTCCGTGCCAATGGAGATGATCTCCGCGCGCATTGCGCTCCCTTCGAGCCAGTGGAGCCTGTGACGGCCTTCCCACGCCGCCGCGCCGCGCTCCGCTCCTCCGGCGGAGCCTCCCACGCTATGGGAGCGGCGGCAACCCCTCGCTCTCACGCTCGGGGCCCGACCGGCCCCGGCCGCGACTCGCTAGCTCCCGCCTCGCACGACGACCCGCCCCGCCTCGTCAATGCTCGCTCGCGGCACGCACGTCTCCACGTCCAGCTCCGCTGCATACGTGAGGTCGGCGGCGAAGCCCAGTGCGCGCAGCTCACCGGCATGCGGAGAGTCCGCGAACGCCGCCTCCGCGCTCCCCTCGTAGGCGAGAAAGGCGCGTCGCATCAGGCGCGCTCCCGAGCTGAGCCGCCAGACCGGTTCCGGCTCCTGCCGCCGGTCGAGCGCGATTAGCCGCTCGATCACCGCCCCGGCCGTGAAAGCGTCCTCAACGGACGCGACCGTCCCGCCCTCCTCGCCGGCGCACACGATCGCCGGTTCGCCGGACACCGCCTGCGCCGCCACTGGCTCGCCGAACACCGCCTGCGCCGCCACAGCCACCGCCGCCCGATTGCGCAGGCAGCCCACCAGCGTTCCGCTCGCCTGCGCCGCTAGCGCCAGCGCCCGCGTGCCGTTCGTGGTCGATAGCACTACCGTCCAGCCCTCCGTGTCCAACGCCGCGAACTCGACCGGCGAGTTGCCGAAATCGAAGCCGGGCGGCGGCAGCCCGTTCGTCTCGCCGCAGAGGCGGCTGCCGGGGAGGGCGGCGGCGAGGCGTCTGGCCGCCTCATGCGATGAACACGGATACACGGCCAGGGCGCCCCCCGCGATCAGCGTCGTGATCGCCGTCGTCGCCCGCAGCGTGTCCACCACGATCAACGTCCGTCCCGCCACGGCGGCGGGCTCGGGCGGCGTGAAGAACGCCTGCAGCGCGCGGTCGGGGGCCTCAGTCACAGCGCCTCACCCTCCACGGTCGCACGAGAAAGCAGCCCCCCAGGCCCTCCGCCCGCATCCCCCTCGCGGCCGCCGTTCTGGACAAGGCAGCGCCCGCTTCCGGGCCCGTACGGCGAAGTCGGCGCAACCACCCCCGGGGTAGGATGGGTCCATGTCATTCCAAGACAAACTGCGGGCCGCCGTCGCCCGAAACCGATCGCTCCTCTGCGTGGGCTTGGATCCACAGGCCGATCGCCTCCCCGTCGCGGACGTGCTCACCTTCACGCGCGCGATCATCGACGCCACCGCCGACCTCGTCTGCGCCTTCAAGCCGCAGATCGCCTTCTTTGAGGCGCAAGGCAGCGACGGCTGGCGCGCCCTCAAGGCCACCATCGACGCCGTTCCCCAGGATATCCCTGTCATCTTGGACGCCAAACGCGGCGACGTCGCGCATACGGCCCACGCCTACGCCGCTGCCTGCTTCGATCTCCTCGGCGCCGACGCCGTCACAATCAACCCTTACGTCGGCGGCGACGGCGTGCGCCCCTTCTTGGAGCGCCCCGATCGCGCCGCCTTCGTGCTCTGTCGCACCTCCAATCCCGGTGCGCAAGACCTTCAGGACCTCATCGTGGAGGGGGAGCCCCTCTACCTCCGCGTCGCCAGCCTGGTGCAGCAATGGGCCGCCCCGCACGGGAACGCCGGCCTGGTCGTCGGCGCCACCTCTCCGGCGCAGCTGGCAGCGGTGCGCGAGCGCTGCCCCCATCTTCCCATCCTCCTGCCCGGCATCGGCGCCCAAGGTGGCCGGCTCACGGAATCCGTGCGCGCGGGCTTGGACCAGGAAGGCGCCGGCCTCCTGGTCAGCGCCTCGCGCTCCGTCATCTTCGCCTCCGACGGCCCCCACTTCGCCGACGCCGCCCGCGCCGAGGCGCAACGCTTGCGCGACGCCATTGAAGACGCCCGTGCCGCGATTTTGGCGGAGGGCGCCTGATGCCCGTCATCGACGCCCGCATCGACGATGCCGCGCAACCGCGCCGGCCCCACCCCCGCGGCGGCGGTCCTGCCCTCCTCGCTCGCCTCGACCCTGCCCCTGATCGCCGGCTTGATTGCGCTGGCCCTGATCGACCTCCTCAATGCAACTGTGCGCCCAACGCTCGCGCTCACCAACGTGGACATGGGCCCGCTTGAGGTCGGCGCCAAGGCGCAGGTCGTCATGCTGATCGTCTTCCCTATGGGATTCGCCTTCTCGCTCGCCGACGTGGCCGCCAATGCCGCCCTCAACGAGCGCGCTCCCTTGCTGGCCGCTGGCACCCTGCCCCCGGTGATCGATGTGCCGGTCGTCCTGGGCCTCGCTCCCATCCTCCCGCTTGCCGCTTGGGGCTGGGCGCGGTGGGGCCGTCAGGGCCGGTTCACCGCGCGGCAGGAACGCCTGGTCCGGAGGCATGGCGAATGAGCCGACCGGAGCTGGAGGGCCCGCCGTCTGCTCCGCGGCGACGCGCTCTGCTCCGCTGGCGCCCCTGGCGCCCGCGCGCCCGCATCGCCCCCCCGCTGCCGCAGGCCGAGCGATCCCTCTTCGCCAACGCGGACTTCCTGGCGCTCTGGGCGTCGCAGGGCATCACGCTGACCGTGAACACCGCGTTGCAGTTCGTGTTGCTCATCCTCATCGTCGACAAGACCGGCAGCAGCATCGCCGGATCCGGCCTCATCATCTTCCTTGCCGCGCCCCCCGTGATCTTCGGCCCCATCTCCGGCGTCGTCGTGGACCGCATGGACAAGCGCTCGGTCCTCATGCTGACCAACGCCGTCCGCGCGGTCCTGACCGGCCTGCTCGTCGTGGCTGACGTCTCGCTGGCCTCCATCTTCGCCATCGCCTTTCTCACCTCCACCATGGGCCAGTTCAATCTGCCGGCGGCCAATGCGGCCGTCCCCGCCTTCATCCCGCGCGGCCAGCTGCTCGCGGCCAACTCCGTCTTTCAGGTCACCATTACCGCTGCCCAGCTCATCGGCATGGTCGTGCTGGCGCCCCTCATGCTGAAGGCGTTCGGCTTCACCGCGTCCTACATCGTCGCGGCAGCGCTGATCATGGCGACCGTGCCCATCACCGCGCGCCTTCCCTCTCTGCGGCCCGCCCGCGATCACAGCGGCGAAACGTGGCGCGACCGGCTCGGAGCGGTTCCGGGCGAACTCCGTGCCGCCTGGGACGTCATCCGCTCCGATCGCATCACCACGCTGGCCACGCTGCAGCTGTCCACCGGCGCCATCCTTCTGTTCATGTTCGCCCTCCTGGTCCCGCGCTTCGTCAAGGACGTGCTGGATCTGGCTGCGGACAACTCGGTCTTCATCTTTTGGCCCACCGGCGTGGGCGCGCTCGTGGCGCTCCGCTTTCTGCCGCCGCTGGGCCGTCGCTATACGCCAACGGGCATCGTTACGGTGGCCCTCTTCGGCCTCACCGCCGCTATCGTCGCCTTCAGCGGCATCGAGTTCCTCGTCGACTTCCTGCAAGATGAACAGCCCTTCGGCGCCCTGGGCCCGGATCAGGTCGGCGGCGTCTCCTTGCTCGTCTTCGTGACGCTCTTGTTCGCTTTCCCCTTGGGCATCTTCTACGCCATGATCAACGCGCCCGCTCAGACGGTGCTGCACCAGCGCGCCCCCGCGGAGGTTCGCGGGCGCATCTTCGCCGCGCAGCTGATGCTCGCCAACGCCGCCTCCATGGTGGTGCTGCTGATCATCGGGGCCATCGCCGACGCCGCCAACGTGCAGGCGGCGCTCTTTGCCACCGCCGGGCTGATCCTGCTGATGGCTTGTATCAGCGTCCTCATCCGTCGCAGCGTAGCGCGCGCCGATCCCCGCAGCCTCTCGCTCGAGATCGATGGCTGACCGCCCCTCCCGCCATCGCGCGCGGTCGGGACCCGGGACCCCGCTCGGACGCCCACAGAGACGCCGCCCGCCGCGAAGCCGTATGCTGACTGCGGGCGACCGTGCACCCCGCTCGGCGGGGTCGGCGGGGGGGGGGGGGGGGGGGGGAGCGCCGCTTGCCGGGAGGGCCGGCAGGTCGTGATCGGGGAGCCGCATGCAAGAGATGACCATTGAGAGCATTCGCGTTTCCTTGATGAACTACAACCGGGTTGTGGTGCTCAAGGAGAAGGCTTCCGGCCGCTACCTCCCCATCTGGATCGGCGCGGCCGAGGCCGACGCCATTGCCGTCCGTCTCCAGGGAGTCTCGGTCGCCCGGCCCATGACCCACGATCTGGTGACCAACCTCTGCAAGGAGTTCGGCTCCCGCGTCGTGCGCATCGTCGTCAACGACCTCGCCAACGACACCTTCTACGCCCGCATCCATCTCGAAGTCGACGGCCGCACGCTCGAGATCGATTCGCGCCCCAGCGACGCCATCGCCGTTGCCGTCCGCAGCGACGCTCCCATTTTCGTGGAGGAGGCCGTGCTGGATCAGGCCGGCGTGGAGTTGACCGAGTCGGGCGAGAGCGCCGGCGAGCCAAGCCAATCGCAGCGGCCGGCGCCGGTCAACGAGGAAGAGTTGAAGCGGATGTCCGCCTTCCGCGACTTCATCGATACCCTCGATCTCGACGACTTCGACGAGCGCTAGGCCGCTTCGCCCCACCCTCTCGCCTTCCCTTCCCCGCGGGCCCTTCCCCGCGGGCGCAGCGAGCCGATCGGGGTGCCCGTCAGCAGTGGCCGTGTGGCGTCGCCGCGCACGCTGGCGCGACTGCCGCCAATCTCGCCCCAGCCAAGGCCTTGTGATAGCCTTCCCGAAGTCTGACGGGGCCCCCGGGAACGGTGGCCATGCGCAACCTGCAACCGGCTCTCGGCTTGATTGGCATTGGCTGGTACTTCGCGATCTGTATCATCGCGGGCGTGGTCGGGGGGCTGTGGCTTGATGGGCAGGCGGACACCAAACCGCTCTTCACGCTGCTTGGCATCGGTTTGGGGCTGGCAACCGCGGGCTACGGCGGCTATCGGATGCTGATGGGCGTCCTGCGACCGCCGCGCCGGCCGCAATAGCGGGGCGGGACCAAGCGGGGGATTGAACTCGTGTTCAGTCGGCGCAACGGCATCATCGCGGCCACCCTCGCCTTCATCGTCATCGGCTTCCTTCTGATCAAAGCGCCCACTCCCGTCATCTCCATCGCCGCGGAAGAGATCGTTGACCTCGGCGGCTACAGCATCACCAACACCATCCTCTCCGCCTGGGTCGTCATCGTCCTCATGGCCATCCTGACCTTCATCCTCTATCGGCGGCTCCGCCACGTAGAGGAGGCCCTCGTCCCCCGCGGCTTCCAGAACGTCATTGAAGCGTTGCTGGAGGCGTTCTCCGACGTCGTCACGCTGATCGCCGGCGAGAAGAACGGACGCCGCTTCTTCCCCGTCGTCGCCACGATCTTCATCTTTCTCCTCTTTGGCAACTGGTTCGGCCTGTTCCCCTGGAACAACGCCATTGGCAAGATCGAAGACGTCCGCGCCGAGTATCTCGAAGAGTTGGAGGAGGACGCCGAAGATTTCCTCCACGACCTCCCACAAGGGTCGATTAGCACTACCTACATCGCCGACGTCAACGACGCCTTCGGCGCGGCCTTTCTTGGCCACATCCCCGTTGCGGCGCACGACCAGAAAGAGGCCAACAAGCTCATTGAGGAGGCGCTGCGTGGTGACAGCGAGGAACCAATCATCGCCGCCGTTCGGGCGCAGTTCGCCGCCAACCCGATCGCGCAGGACACGCCCGCCGGCGCCCTGCCAGGGGCCATTGAGGAACGGCTCCGCCGTGCCGGCATCGCCGAGGCCGAAATCGAAGAACTGATTGCGCTCAACCTGCCGCTGCCGTCGAGTGAGGTAGGCGAGACGGAGTTGGAAGGCGCCGT
The DNA here is from genome assembly GCA_963662615.2 of Dehalococcoidia bacterium. Lineage (GTDB taxonomy): Bacteria > Chloroflexota > Dehalococcoidia > Bin125 > Bin125. The sequence continues at coordinate 166,146 of CAXXSR010000002.1, read as the reverse complement.
CATCAACAGCGGCGGCGTCAACATCATCCCCCTCCGCGCCGAAGGCTTCGACTACGACCCGTTCGTGGAGCGGGTGATCCTGCCGACCAACGCGGACGCTGCATCGGCGAGAGCCCGTCTCTATGACAGTTCAGCATCCGCCGGCCTTGAGAACCGTCCCGCCAACATCGATGCGGGCGAGCTTGAGGCGCCCATCACCGTCAACACCGCGCATCTTGGCATCGTGCTCAAGCGCCAGCAGAAGGGGCTGGACGCCGGGGAAGGCATCGGCGCGATCTTCCCCTTCTTCCGTGCCATCGCCACGGACTTGAACCTCACGCTCGCCGTGGCCCTCTGGGCGGTCATCTTTGTCCAGCTCTGGGGCGTGCAAAGCCTGGGGTTGCGCACCAATTTCGGTCGCTTCGTGGGCGTCGGGTCAGCCGCCGTGGTCAAGGGGCCCATTGGCGCCTTCGTGGGCTTCCTGGAGATCATCTCGGAACTCGCCCGCGTGGTCTCCTTTACCTTTCGTCTCTTCGGCAACATCCTTGCGGGAGAGATCGTATTGTTCATGTCCGCCTTTCTGGTGCCCTTCCTCGTGGCGACGGTCTTCTACGGCTTCGAAGTCTTCGTTGGCTTCATCCAGGCATTCGTCTTTGCCATGCTCACGCTCGTGTTCGCGGTAACGGCCGTCTCCCACGGTGAGCACGAGGAACCGCATGAAGAAGAGTTAGAGGGCGGCGCCTAGCGGCCTACTGATCGCGCCGCCGGGCCAGAAACGGAGAGCTGCGGCCCCGGAGGCCGCCTGCGGAGGAGAACATGTTGGAATTTGTACTAGCCATCGGGGACACGGGGTTTACTGACGGGATGAAATTCCTCGGCGCCGGCCTGGCCATCGGCTTGGGGGCGCTGGGCCCGGGTATCGGCATCGGTTGGCTCGTGGGCAAAGCCATGGAGTCGTTGGGCCGCAACCCGGACGCCTTCCCCCAGATTCAGCCCAGCATGATCTTGGGGCTGGCCTTCGCTGAGGCCATCGGCATCTATGCCCTGGTCGTGGCCGTGATGATCGGCTTCGTCTTCTAGCGACGCGGCCGCTTGCGAGCGACCCCCCGGCCCCGCCTCCGCCGCAGCGGGCCTAGGCGGTAACAGAGACGGCGGCAGGGGTGAAAGGAGTGATGCGATGGAAGGCCTTGGCATCAACCTCCCCGGCTTGATCACGCAGTTCGTGAACTTCGGCGTCTTGCTGGCAATCCTCTGGATCTTCCTGCACAAACCACTCCGACGCGTCCTGGACGAACGCCGCCGCCGCATTGAAGAGGGCCTCAAAGCCTCCGAACGCGCGCAGGCCGCGGCCACCACCGCCGCCGCCGAAGCGGAGGCCGCCCTCCAGCGCGGCCGCGAAGAGGGCCAGGCCCTCGTGGCGCAGGCGCAGCAGATCGCCGAGCGTGTCCAGCGCGACAGCCGCGAGGCCGCCCAGCAGGACGCCGAGCGCCTGCTGGAGCGCGCACGTCAGGAGATCCAACAGGAGCGAGACGTTGCCCTGCTGCTGTTGCGCGCGGAGTTTGCCGACCTCACCATCAACGCCGCCGAACGGGTCATCGGCCGCTCGCTCGATCGCGCCGACCACGAGCGCCTCCTAGACGAGGTCCTCGCCGAGTCCTCCTTCGGCGACGGCCGGCGCGCCTAAAGCCAGTGCGCCTAAAACCGCCGCGCCTAATGGCAGAAAAGAGGCAGCCTCGTGCCGGTCCGTGATGTCGCCGCCAAGCGCTACGCCCAGGCCGTCTTCGCCATCGCGCGCGACGAGGACGCCCTGGAGCGCTGGCAGGACGACCTGGCCTCGCTCGCAGCGCTGATGGCGGAGCCCACCGTGGCGCAGTTTCTCCAGAGCAGCAAGGTGGAGGCGGGCCGCAAATTCGAGGTGCTGGAACAGGCGCTGCCCAACGCCGACGCCAAGGCCGTCAGCCTCGCCAAGCTGCTCGTCCGCAAGGGCCGCACTCGCATCGCCGGCGAGATCGCCCTCGCCTTCGACGAGCTCTGCAACGTCGCCCGCGGCGTTGCCGTGGCACGCGTCACGACCGCCACGCCGCTGACCGACCAGGGCCGCGCCACCATCGTCGACGCCATCCGCCGCTCTACCGGCGCCGGCGAGGTCCGTCTGGAGGAGGCCGTCAACCAGGAGATCCTGGGCGGCGCCCTTGTGCAGATTGGCGATCGGGTCGTGGACGGCAGCGTGCGGACGCGCTTGGCAACGCTCAAGCGCAGCATCGCCAGCTAGAAGGGGAACGCGCCATGGCCGTTCGACCGGAAGAGATCGCCTCCATCATCCGCCGCCAGATCGAAGGCTTCGACACCGCCGTGGTCGCGGCCGAGACTGGCACCGTGGTCCAAGCGGGAGACGGCATCGCCCGCATCTACGGGCTCGGCGGCGCTCTGGCCGGCGAGCTCCTGGAGTTCTCCCGCACCGACGCCGCCGGCCGCCCCGTCATGGGCATGGTCCTCAACCTGGAAGAGGAGATCGTCGGCTCCGTCATCATCGGCGACTTCCGCCCCATCGAAGAGGGCGACGAGGTCCGCTCCACCGGGCGCGTGGCCGAGGTCCCGGTCGGCGACGCTCTGATCGGCCGGGTTGTCAGCGCCCTCGGCGAGTCCATTGACGGCAAAGGGGCGATCAACATCGCGGAGCGGCGGCCGCTGGAGCGCATCGCCCCCAACGTCGTCGCGCGCGCGCCGGTCAACACGCCCGTGCAGACCGGCGTCCTCGCCATCGATGCGCAGATCCCCATCGGCCGCGGCCAGCGTGAACTCATCATCGGCGACCGCCAGACCGGCAAGACGGCTCTCGCCGTGGACACCATGATCAACCAGAAAGGGCAGGACCTCCTCTGCGTCTACGTGGCCATTGGCCAGAAGCAGGCGAAGATCGCCATGGTCGTCGCCACGCTCGAGGAACACGGCGCCATGGACCACACCATCGTCGTCAACGCCTCCTCGGCCGAGTCCGCCGCCCAGCAGTACCTGGCGCCCTACGCCGGCGTCGCCATGGCCGAATACTTCATGGAGCAGGGCAAAGACGTCCTCATCGTCTACGACGACCTCAGCAAGCACGCCTGGGCCTATCGCCAGATCTCCCTGCTGCTGCGCCGCCCGCCGGGGCGCGAAGCCTACCCCGGCGACGTCTTCTACCTCCACTCCCGCCTCCTGGAGCGCGCCGCCAAGCTCAACGATGACCACGGCGGCGGATCCATCACCGCGCTGCCCATCATCGAGACGCAAGCGGGTGACGTCTCCGCCTACATCCCCACCAACGTCATCTCCATCACCGACGGCCAGATCTTCCTGGAGACCGACCTCTTCAACGCCGGCCAGCGGCCGGCGATCAACTCGGGCATCTCCGTCAGTCGCGTCGGCGGCGCCGCCCAGCGCCCCGCCATGCGCCGGGTCGCCGGCCAGTTGCGCTTGGACATGGCCCAGTATCGCGAACTCCAGGCCTTCGCCCAGTTCGGCACCAGCGACCTGGACGCCGCCACCCGCCGCCAGCTCAACCGTGGCCAGCGGCTCAGCCGCCTCTTGGTGCAGCCGGAGAACGCACCGATCCCCATGGCGGAGCAAGCCGTCATGCTCTTCGCCGCCAATGAAGGCTTCCTGGACGACGTCGCCGTCAACAAGATCTCGGATTTCAGCGCGGCCCTGCGCGAGTTCTTGGGCAGCAGCCGTCCCGAGCCCCTCGAAGCGATTCGCACCAGCGGCGACCTGGATGACGCCACCGCGGAGTCGCTTCGAGAGGCGCTGAAGACCTTCAAGGACACCGTCCCCTTCTAGGACCCGGGTGAGGAGCTAGGCGTCGCGGCATGCCCAACACGCGCGAGATCCGGCGGCGAATCCGCTCCGTCCGCAACACGGCCAAGATCACCAATGCCGTCCAGTTGGTGTCGGCCTCCAAGATGCGCCGCGCGCAGGAGCGCGCCCAGGCGGCGCGCCCCTACGCCGAGCGCATGCGCACCGTCCTCGCCAACCTAGCCGGCGTCGCCACCCGCGACGGCGACAGCGACGCCCCCCTCCATCCGCTCCTGGAGCGCCGTGAGATTCAGGAGACCACCCTCATCTTGATCACGCCGGATCGCGGCCTCACCGGCGGCCTCGTCTCCAACCTCCAGCGCCGCGCCGGCGAGATCGTCCTGGGCCCCGAGCGCAGCGGCGAGGTCTCCATGATTCCCGTCGGTCGCAAAGGGTTGGACTACTTTCGCCGCTTCAACGTGCCCTTCCGCGGCGAATTTCAGCGCCTCGGCGACTACCCCAGCCTCGCCGACACCCGCCCCATCGCGCGCCTCGCCATGGACGACTACATCCGCGGCGATGTTGATCGGGTCCTGGTCGTCTATGGCGCCTTCGTCAGCACCGTGCAGCAGCGCCCCGTCAGCATCCAGATCCTGCCCGTGGAGGCGCCCCAGGCGACCGACCGCCCCGCGCGCGAAGTGGACTACATCTTCGAGCCCAGCCCCCAAGACGTGCTCGCCGCGCTCTTGCCCCGCTACGTGGAGATGCAGATCTACCACGCCGTCCTGGAGGCCGCCGCCAGCGAGCAGTCCGCCCGCATGGTCGCCATGCGCAACGCCACCGACGCCGCCAACGAGATGGTGGAGGATCTCACCTTGGCCTACAACAAGGCGCGCCAAGAGCAGGTCACCTCGGATCTCCTCGACATCGTCGGCGGCGTCGAGGCCCTGGTCGGGTAGGCCGTGTCCGCCCTTCTCTGCGACCTCGACGGTGTCCTCGTTGACGGTGTCCTCGCCGACAGTGTCCTCGTCAACGGTGAACCCCTCCACTTCGCCGCCGCCCAATCGATCCCCGCCGCCCAGCCGAGCGGACCGCAGCCCGCATCTGCTGGGCCCATCTGCGGCGAGGGCGTACCCTACGGACCGGAGCAGCGCCACTGACGGCGCAAACCCGGCGGCGGCAACCTGACGGCGCAAACCTGCCGGCGAAAATGAGGTGACGGATGGCGGACGGACGCGTCGTACAGGTCATTGGCACCGTGGTGGACGTCGAGTTTCCTCCCGCCGCTCTCCCGGCCCTCTATGACGCCGTCAACATCACTCTCACCAACGGCGCCGAGATCGTCACGGAGGTGCAGCAGCACCTCGGCAACAACCGCGCCCGCTGCCTGGCCATGGATGCCACCGAAGGCATGAAGCGCGGCGACACCGCCGTCGCCACCGGCCGGCCCATTTCCGTGCCCGTGGGTGAGCCCACCCTCGGGCGCCTCTTCAACGTGCTCGGCCAGCCCCTCGACGGCCTCGGCGACATCGCTGCCGACGTGCCCCGCCACTCCATCCACCGTGCCCCGCCCAGCTATGAGGAGCAGGTGGCCGAAACCCAGATCCTCGAGACCGGCATGAAGGTCATCGACCTCATCTGCCCCTTCACCCGCGGCGGCAAGATCGGCGCCTATGGCGGCGCCGGCGTCGGCAAGACCGTCATCATCCAGGAGCTGATCCGCAACATCGCCACCGAGCACGGCGGCGTCTCCGTCTTCTCCGGCGTGGGCGAGCGCTCGCGCGAAGGCAACGACCTCTGGCGCGAGATGCAAGAGTCCGGCGTGATCGCCAAGACCGTCCTGGTCTTCGGACAGATGAATGAGCCCCCCGGCGTCCGCCTCCGCGTCGGGCTCACCGGCCTGACTATGGCGGAGTTCTTCCGCGACGAGCGGGGCCAAGACGTCCTCCTTTTCATTGACAACATCTACCGCTACACCCTCGCCGGCATGGAGGTCTCTGCGCTGCTGGGGCGCATGCCCTCCGCCGTCGGCTACCAGCCCACCCTGAGCACGGAAATGGGCGAGCTGGAGGAGCGCATCACCACCACCACCAAGGGTTCCATCACCTCCTTCCAGGCCATCTACGTCCCCGCCGACGACTACACCGACCCCGGCGTCGCCACCACCTTCGGCCATCTGGACGCCGTGATCGCCCTGGAGCGCGCCATCGCCGCCCAGGGCTTCTACCCCGCCGTCGACCCGCTCAGCAGCTTCAGCCGCGCCCTCGACGCCCGTTTCGTGGGCGAAGAGCATTATCAGGTCGCCCGTGGCGTCCAGCAGGTCCTCCAGCGCTACAAGGACCTGCAGGACATCATTGCCATCCTGGGCGTCGACGAACTCTCCGACGAAGACAAGCTCGCCGTTGCTCGCGCCCGTCGCATCCAGCGCTTCCTCACCCAACCCATGTTCGTGGCGGAGGCCTTCACGGGCGTGTCCGGGCAGTACGTCCCCGTTCGCGAGACCGTGCGCGGCTTCCAAGAGATCCTGGCCGGCCGCTACGACGACCTCCCGGAGCAGGCCTTCTACAACGTCGGCGGCATCGAGATGGTGGTGGAGAAGGCGGATCGGATCGCCAAGGAGGCGGCCGCCTAGCGGCGGCCGCGCCGGCGGAGCGGGACGTGCCCAAGCTCACCCTGGAGATCGTCACCGGCGAGCGCCTCCTCCTGCGCGAGGAAGACGTTGACGAGGTCGTGGCGCCGGGCGCCATCGGCGAGCTCGGGATCCTGCCCCACCACGCCCCCCTCGTCACCAGCCTCCAGGCCGGCGAGCTGCGCGTGAAGAAGGACAATGAGGAGCGGCCCTTCTTCATCAGCGGCGGCTTCCTGGAAGTCCGCGACGACATCGTCACCGTCCTCGCCGACGCCGCTGAGCGGGGCGACGAGATCGACCTGGAGCGGGCTGAGGCCGCCCGCGCCCGCGCCGAGGCGCACCTGCGCGGCGAACAGACGGTGGACCGCGCCCGCGCCGAGGCCTCCCTGCACCGCTCCCTGGTGCGCCTGCGCGTGGCCCGCCGCCGTCGCCGCGGCCGCGCCGATCTGCCCGCCGGCCGTGGCGGCGCGGAGTAGCGCTCTGCCCCTTCACCCGGGCGCTGCTTGTCCCTCCTCCGGCCCCTGCCTAGGCTGAACCTATGCGGGTGGCGGCCCGGAACGAAGTGCCCCGGTGAGCGAGCCTCTCTATCGCATTCGCGGCGGCTCCCGGCTCCACGGGGTCGTCTCCATCAGCGGGGCCAAGAATGCCGCCATGCCCTGCCTCGCCGCCGCCCTCCTCACCAGTGAGCCTTGCTTCATTCGTAACGTCCCCAGCATTGAGGACGTGGACCTCTTCGCCAGCATCCTCCGCGCCCTCGGCGCCGACGTGGACATCGACACCCACGCGCACACGGCGTCCGTGCACGCCGAGCACGAGCTGGCGCACAGCGCACCGGACCGGCTCGTCGTCAATCAACGCGCCTCCTTCTTAGTCATGGGTCCCCTCCTGGCCCGCTTCGGTCGCGGCGCCTGTGCCGCGCCGGGCGGCGACATCATCGGCCAGCGCCCGTTGGATGTGCATTTGCGCGGCTTCGTTGGCTTGGGCGCCGACGTCCGCACGGAGGGTGGCCGCTTCGTCGCCTCCGCTCCCCGGCTGCGTGGCAGCCGCATCGTGCTGGAGTATCCCAGCGTGCTGGGGACGGAGAACGTCCTCTTAGCTGCCGTCCTGGCGGAGGGCCGCACCACCATCGTCAACGCCGCCGCCGAGCCGGAGGTGGTCTGCCTCGCGCGCATGCTCACCGGCATGGGCGCCTGTGTCACCGGAGCCGGAACGCACACCATCGAGATCGACGGCGTCGCCGCGCTCCATGGCGTCACCCATGAACTCATCCCCGACCGCATTGAAGCCGGCACCTTCGCCGTCGCCGCGGCGATCACCGGCGGCGACGTCCACCTGCAAGGCGCCAATCCGCGTCACATGGACGCGCTCCTCTTCAAGCTCCGCGAGATCGGCGTGGACGTCAGCGAACGCGAGGACGGCGTCACCATCCGCGCCAACGGCCCGCTCACTGCGACCAACATCCAGGCCGTGCCCTACCCCGGCCTCGCGACCGACCTGCAGGCGCTCGTGACCACCCTGCTGACCCAGGCGGATGGGGTCAGCGTGGTCCATGAGCGCGTCTTTGAGAACCGCCTCCAGTACGTGGCGGAGCTGCGCAAGATGGGGGCGCGCATCATCAGCACCGGCGCCACCGCCATCGTCCAGGGGCCCGTGGCCCTGCGCGGGACGGTGGTTCGCGGCCTGGATGTCCGCGCCTCGGCGGCGCTGGTGGTGGCCGCGCTCGCCGCCGAGGGAGAGACCGACTTAGTGGACATCTCGCATCTGGAGCGTGGCTATGAGGGCCTTGACGTCAAGTTGCGGCAACTGGGCGCGCAGGCCTCGCGTGTGATGGAGGCTGCGCCGGCCGGCTGAGCCGGGCGCAGCTCGGCCCCGCCGCGCCCCGTCGCGGGCCGGTACACTGCGAGCAGCGTCACACGGTGTCCCACGCTGGCTGCTCGGGCCGCTTTCGACGAAGCGCATCAGGAAGGGCGCGGAAGGTGTTTGGCAAGAAGATCGGCATCGACCTGGGGACCGCCAACATCCTCGTCTCGGTGCGGGGCAAAGGCGTCCTCCTGAGCGAGCCCTCCGTCGTCGCCGTGGGCCGGCGCGACAACGACGTGGTCGCGGTCGGCGCCGATGCCCGTGCCATGATCGGCCGCCACCCCGAGTCCATCACCATCGTCCGCCCCCTGCGCGACGGCGCCATCGCCGACTACCTGATCGTGGAGGCCATGCTGCGCTATTTCGTCGGCAAGGTGACCAGCCGCTTCATGCTGGTGCGGCCGGAGGTGATGATCAGCGTGCCCGCCGGCGCCACCAGCGTGGAGCAACGCTTCGTCCGGGACGCCGCCGAGCACGCCGGCGCGCGCCGCCCCGCCCACCTCCTGCCGGAGCCGCTGGCGGCGGCCCTTGGCGCGGGCCTTCCCGTCGCCACCCCCCGCGGCAACCTCGTCGTCGACATCGGCGGCGGCCGCACCGAAGGCGCCGTGATCTCCATGTACGGCATGGTCGTATGGGAATCCGCGAAGGTAGCGGGCGACCACTTCGACGAGGCGATCACGGCCTACATCAAGCGGCGCCACAACCTCCTCATCGGACAGCGCACCGCGGAGGACTTGAAGATCGCCATCGGCTCCGCCTTGCCCATTGAGGAGACCCTGCGTACGCAGATCCGCGGGCGCGATCAGATCTCCGGCATGCCCCGTACCATCACGGTCACGTCCAACGAGATCGCCAACGCCCTGCAAGAACCGCTGGCCGCCGTGGCCCAGGTGATTAAGCGGGTGCTGGAAAGAACGCCGCCCGAACTCGCCGCCGACGTGATCGACCGCGGCATCGTCCTCACCGGCGGCGGCGCGCTCCTTCGCAACCTGGAGACGCTCTTAACGGAAGAGACCGGGGTCCCCTGTCACGCGGCCGAGCACCCGCTGGAGTGCGTTGCCCAAGGGGCCAGCCTGGCCTTGGAATACATCGACGTGATCCGACAGAATCTCGCCTCGGAGGACGGCCTCCTGGCCGGCGTCGGCGAATTCTAACCGCTCGCCTCGCGCTCCCCGGCGCCTTCGTTCTTGAGGAAATAAGTCATGCTCTGCAGCGCCAGCACCGGGTCGATCTGGCGCAAGTAGACGCCTGCGGGCACCCGCGCCGCGATCGGGGCGTAGTTCAGAATCGCTCGCACCCCGCTCGCCACCAACATGTCGATCACCGCCTGCGCTAACTCCGCCGGCACCGCCACGATTCCCACGTCCACCGACGCCGCTCGCAACGACGCCGGCAGCGTCGCCACGTCTTCGACCACCACGTTCGCAAGGGATCGCCCAATGATCTCCGGGTGGGTGTCGTACGCCTTCACGACCAGAAAGCCCTGCGGGCCGAAGCCGCCATAGCTCATGATCGCTTGGCCCAGCCGTCCGACCCCCACCAGCGCAATGCGCCACTCCTGCTCCAACCCCAGGATCGACCGCAGGGTCGCGAGCAGATAGCCAATGTTGTAGCCCCGCCCCTGCTTGCCGAAGCGCCCGAAGTAGGAGAGGTCCTTGCGGATCTGCGCCGGGGTCACGCCCAACGCTTGCCCCAGCTCCTGCGAGCTGACAATCTCCCGCCCTTCCGCGGCCAGCAAGGTGAGCGCCCGCGCGTACACGGGCAGGCGGTTGATCACCACTTCGGGGATATCAGCGCCAACCAAGCGAGAGTCCCGCTTCAATCCGCCGCCAACGGGCTCGGACACTGCGAAAAGCCTAACAATCCCCGCAGTAGGCTCAAGTTCGTACGAACGAGAACGGAAGAAGATTCGGTCGATTTGAATCGAAAAGAGGGGCGCAAGCGGCGCCAACCAAGGTCGCCGAGGGCAGGGCCTGACTGGCCCCGCCTGCTTCCTGCCGGACTCCTCACGCGGCCCGACGGGCCGCGTCCTCCGCCACGATCTCCGCCGACAGCACCTCGCCCGATACCGACTCCCACTCCAAGCGGATGCTGATTCCCGCTTGGGGCAGGTCAGCCTCACGAGCACGCGCCGCCACGCGCTCCAGGTGCTCCTTGTCCGCCGCGTGGTAGGGGTCGGCGATCATCCGCTCCAGCTCCGCCAAGCTGCAGGTCGCCGTCGACCGCCGCCGCCGCGATTCCCACTCTGCCAGGTTCGCGCGCAGCGAATCCATCTGCGTTTCCAGCAACTGCATCGGCCGCTGGGTCAGTGGGATATCCGCCTCCGCCAGCCCCTCCAGCTCTTCCCGCACGCTGCACAGCCGGTTCTCCAGCAGCACCAAGGCGAATCGCAGCGTCTTGCCCTGCTCGTACCAGGCGTCGCGGCGCGCACCCGTGAGGCGCTCTTTCAAGGCTGGCTCCATCGCCGCCAGCCGCATTGCCGTCGCGGTGCCACTTTCCAACGGCGCCGCGGAGTCGAACACTCGACATTCGTCCGCCAGCCACCCCGTGACGGGCTCGTCGGCCGGCCATTCCAGGAGTTCGCGCCGCGCCTCACGCCAGCGCAAGTACTTCTCCTGCACCTCTTGCAACATTCGCGATGCTTCGTACAGGTCCATAGCAGTATCTCCCCCTGGCGCCATCATCGAAGCGCCACCAGAGGCAACGGAGATGGGAATGCCCTAATGCCGCCTCGCCCACGGCCTAACCCGCCTTCCCCATCCCCACCCCCATCGACGCGCCCGATCAACCTCGCCCCGGCATCGCCCTGGGCCCGTCGTTGCTCCCCGGCGACTCCAACACGCTCCCCAGGCACTGGACGGTGATCGACCGCTCGCAGCCGGACTTCGCGGCCAAGCTGATCGCTCCCTGAACGAGACCTGTTCTGGGTGGAAATCGCCCCGCCTCCGGGGCGCAGCCGGACACCCTCGCAACCGCGGCCCGTGATAAAATATTCGAGTCCGCGCTCGTCGCGCGCTCCAAGGCGATGCTTCCAGGCCTACCCCCGTGACCGGCACGGCGGCGGCTGGCCCAACGAGCGTTCGCCGCCGTCTGGCCAGGCTGGCAGGGCCTGCGCGGCTCGAAACCATCTGGTCGGCACGAAAGGTCGCTGCCTATGGTGAGCGTTGACGCCGGCGCTCCTCGACCCCCCATAATTCGCCCGATCAGTGACGAGATGCGCGTGTCCTACCTGGACTACGCCATGAGCGTCATCGTCGCCCGCGCCTTGCCGGACATCCGCGACGGCCTCAAGCCGGTCCACCGCCGCATCCTCTACGCCATGCATGACCTCGGCATGCGCGCGGATACCCCCTTCAGAAAGTGCGCTCGCATCGTCGGCGAGGTTTTGGGGAAGTACCATCCCCACTCCGAAGCCCCCGTCTACGAGGCCGTGGTCCGCATGGCCCAGGACTTCAGCCTGCGCTACCCCCTCATCGACGGACAGGGCAACTTCGGCTCCATCGACGCCGACCCCCCCGCCGCCATGCGCTACACCGAAGCGCGCCTGAGCCCGCTGGCGGAGGAGATGCTCGCCGACATCGACAAGGCGACCGTCGATCTCGCTTCCAACTTCGACGACTCGCTTCAAGAGCCCACCGTCCTGCCCTCCCGCCTGCCCAACCTCCTGGTCAACGGCTCCACCGGCATCGCCGTCGGCATGGCCACGAATATTCCGCCCCATCACTTGGGCGAGATCGCCGCCGCCATCAAGATCCTCCTTGACACCCCGGACGCCGGCGTCGAGGAGCTGCTCAGCGCCGTCCAGGGCCCGGATTTCCCCACCGGCGCTATGGCCTTCGCCGGCAGAGACAAAGCTCGCCTCCGCGAGATCTACGGCACCGGCCGCGGCCAGGTCATCATGCGCGCCGTCCACCACGTGGAGGACACGCCGCGGGGCGGTCGCCTCCAGATCGTCTTCACGGAGCTGCCCTACCAAGTCAACAAGGCGGCGCTGATCGAGCAGATCGCCAATCTCGTCCGCGACCGCCGCCTGGAGGGCATCGCCGATCTCCGCGACGAGTCCGACCGCCACGGCCTCCGCGTCGTGGTGGAACTCAAGCGCGACGGCAACCTCCAGACCGTCTTGGCCCGGCTCTTGACCTTGACGCCTCTGCAGACCGGCTTCGCCGTCAACGTGGTCGCCCTGATCGACGGTCGCCCCCGTCGCGTCCCGCTCAAGCTGGCCCTGGAATCGTTTATCGGCCATCGGCGTGAGGTCATTCGACGCCGCTCCGAGTTCGAGCTCGCCAAAGCCCGCAGCCGCCACCACATCGTGGAGGGGCTGCTCAGCGCCATCGACCAGATCGATCAGGTCATCAGCACCATTCGCGCGGCCAACTCGGCGGACGTGGCCCGGCAGCGCCTGCAGAGCCCCCCCTTCAGCCTCTCCGAACGGCAGGCGCAGGCGGTCCTGGACATGCAGCTGCGGCGCCTCGCCGCCTTGGAGCGCGGCAAGCTCCAGGACGAGTACAAGCAGTTGAACGAGACCATCGCTTACCTCGAAGGAGTGCTGGCCGACCCCAAGAAGGTGGATGACCTGATCAAGGAAGACCTGGACGACCTCACCAAACGCTACGCCGGCGACCGCCGCACCACCATCGTCGACGCGGAAGCGGACGACTTCAGCGAAGAGGATCTGGTCGCCCACCAAGCCACCGTCGTCTCCTACAGCCGCGGCGGCTACATCAAGCGCATGCCCTTGGCCACCTACCGCACCCAACATCGCGGCGGCAAGGGCATCAAGGCCATGACCACCCGCACGGAAGACGCCGTCTGTCACCTCCTCGTCGCCGACACCCATGACAATCTCCTCTTCTTCACGGACCGCGGCCGCGTCTTTAGGCTCAAGTCCCACGAAGTGGAGGAGCGCACGCGGGAGTGGCGCGGCCTCCCGCTGCGCAACCTCATCCAGCTTGAGAACGCGGAGAGCGTCACCGCCATCATCGCCGTGCCCCAGTTCGACAAGGATTTCCTGCTCTTGGCCACCCGCGACGGCCAAATCAAGAAGACGGCGCTCAAGGAGTTCGCCAGCGTGCGACGGGCCGGGCTGATCGCCTTCAACCTCCGCGGCTCCGATGAACTGGTCTTGGCCACGCCCGCTCGCTCCGGCGACGACGTCCTCGTCGCCTCGGACGGCGGCCTCGCCGTGCGCTTCCCCGTCGACTCGCTCCGCCAGGCCTCACGCGGCAGCGGCGGCGTGCGCGCTATCCAGATTCCCGCGCAGAGCCGCTTGGTCGGCCTCCTGGCGATCCATCCCGGCCATGAGCTGCTCACCATTACCACCAACGGCTTCGGCAAGCGCACGGCCGAATCCCAGTACCCGCGCAAGGGCCGCGGCGGCAAGGGCATGATCGCCCACAAGGTCACCTCCAAGACCGGCCGCCTGGTGGGTCTCTATCAGCTCGCTGGAGAAGAGGAGATTGTGCTGATCTCGGCGGAGGGGAAGTTCATCCGCACCGGCGTGGGGGCCATCGCCCGCGTCGGTCGCTCCACTCAGGGCGTCACGGTGATGAAGACCGACGGCATCAACGTCGCCGCCGTCGCCGTCGTCGATACCGGCCGCGAGTACGGCGAGGCCCCCACCGAGCTACCCGCCGGCGAACCCGACGGCCAACCCGACGGTGCGGACGGCAACGGCAACGCCGCGCCCGGCGACGGGCACGCCCCAGCCGCTCGTAAGCGCCCGCCCAACGGTCAAGACGGCAAGCGCAAGGGCGGCCCCTCGTCTGGGCGCCGTCGCTAAGACGTCGCGCAGCACACGGGCGCGCGTCGCGCCGATCCAACCCCGTCCGCCCCGGCCCCCCTTCGCGCTCGTCCCTGCCGTGAGGACGTCGCGCAGTAGCAAGGACCAAGCCACCTGCAATGGGATTCGGCCCAGCCCGGAGAATAAAGCCGGAGAATGAAGCCGGAGCATAGAGCCGGAGCATAGAGCCGGTGAAGAGACAGGAGCGCATCGCCACGGAGTACGGCCACCTATACTTCACGACAGCATGACCAGTTCCAGGGGAGACGCCCGCCCTTCCACACAGAAGGGCCGGCCCGCGGCGGAGAGCGCGCCGATCGCTGCTTGGCGAGCCGGCACCCGAACGCCTGAGCAGACCCACGCACTCGGCGTCGCGCTTGGTCGCGTCGCCCCACCGGGGACCGCCGTCCTGCTCTTCGGCGATCTCGGCAGCGGCAAGACCGTCATTGCCAAAGGGGTCGCCGCGGGCCTGGGGGTTCCCGCGGTCGTCAACAGCCCCACCTTCGTGCTCGTGAATGAATACCTCAGCGGCCGGCTGCCCTTCCTCCACGCCGATTTCTACCGCCTCCACGCCGCCGCCGAAGTCCAGGAGCTGGCCTTGGCGGAAGCCGCCCAGGGCGGCGTCTTGGTCGTGGAGTGGCCCGAGCGCGCCCCCGACGATCTCCCGCCCGATCGGCTCAGCATCCACATCGAATCTGGCCCCGGCGAGACGGACCGCACCTTGCTCTGGCAAGCCGAGGGCGCGCTGTCGCGCGACGTCCTGCACCAGCTTCGCGCCCTCCACGACGCCGCCCCGGATGGGGACTGATTCGCTCGTGGAACTCGCCATCGATACGGTCGGGACGGTCTCAAGCGTGGCGATCAGCGACCGCGGACGCCCCCTCGTAGAGGTCACCTGGCAGAGCGGCCGGCGCCACACCACCAGCCTCATCCCCACGATCGACTACGCGCTGCGGGCCGCCGGCATTGAGCGCTCGCAGCTGCACGCCCTCTTCGTCGACGTGGGCCCGGGCGCATACAGCGGCATTCGCGCCGGCATGGCGGCCGCGGAGGCGCTCGCGCTCGCCTTGCCCTCGGCGGGCGCGCCGCTCCCGGCCGTCGGCGTCGGCCGCCTGGAGATCGAGGCATACGCGCATGCGGCGGCGGCCCGCCCCATCGCCGCCGTCCAGGACGCCGGCCGCGGCCAGGCGGCGCTCGCGCTCTATCACGGTCCCAACGAGGCCTGGATAGAAAAGATCGCGCCGAAGCTGTATTCGCAGGACGCGCTCATCGCCGCCCTCGCCGCCCTCGCCGACCGGCCGCAAGCGGGCGTCCTCTGCGGCGACATTGCCGCCCTGCCCGCGGACACGCTGGCCCGCCTCACCGGCGGCGGCTGGACCGTTGCCGGCCTGGCCGCGAGCATACGTCGCGCGGGGCTGCTCGCCGAGCTGGGGTGGCGCCGTCTCCAGGCCGGCGGGGACTTCCACCCCGCTCGCCTCGAACCCATCTATCTCCGCGAGCCGTCCATTGGCCCGCAGTCGACGGCCCCGGCAGCGGGCCAAGCGCAGGAGAAACGGCCATGAGCCCGGAACGGACGCTGATCTTGGTCAAGCCCGACGGCGTGCAGCGGGGGCTGGTGGGCGAGGTCCTGGGCCGCCTGGAGCGCCGCGGCCTCAAGCTCGTGGGGCTCAAGCTCCTGCAGATGGACGACGCCCTCGCGCGCCGCCACTACGAAGCGCACGTCGACAAGCCGTTTTTCCCCGGCCTGCAATCGTTCATTACGGCCGGCCCCCTGGTCGCCGCTGCCTTCGAGGGGCCCAACGCGGTCCAGGCCGCCCGCCTCGTCATGGGCGCCACCGATCCCCTCCAGGCCGACGCCGGCACGATCCGTGGCGACTACGGCCTCGACATTGGTCGCAACATCGTCCACGGCTCCGACTCGCCCGAGGCCGGCGAGCGCGAGGTCGCGCTCTTCTTCGCGTCCCAGGAACTCATCCCCTGGCAGCGTGACCTGGAGCGCTGGATCGTTGAGTAACCGCGATCCACACAGCGCGCCCACCTGCAACGACGCCCGCCTACAATGGGGACAGCCCCTCCTCCCGCCTCGTGCCGGGAGGGACCGCCGGCCCCTCATTCAATGCGCAGGAGTTGCCTCCCTGCTGACCAGCACTCTTCCAGGTTGTAGTAGGCCCGTTCATCGGGGCTGAACAGATGCACCACCACGTCGCCAAAATCGAACAGCTGCCAGCCCGAGTCGCTGGTCCCCTCACGACGCGGCGGCGCGGTCTCCGGCAGATCCTTCATCGCCTCGGACAGCGCTTCGAACTGCCGCGCCGACCCCGCCGAAGCGATCACGAAAAAGTCCGTGAAGTTCGCAACCTGCGAGATGTCGAGCAGGACGATCGCCTCGGCCTGTCTCTCCGCCAGTTCGTCAGCGATCCGCCGCGCCAGCGTCAATGGGTCCAGGCTGTTCGCCCCTCTCGTGCCCGCTGCCGTCAGCCAAAGCGCCCGCCCTTGCGTCCGCCAGGGCCGGCCCACGAAGCGGGCGCGAGTATAGCAACGTCCAAGACGTATTGGGCAATGCCTCCACCGGAGCGATGCCCGCAGCGGAGCCCGCAGCGGAGCCCGCAGCGGAGCCCGCAGCGGAGCGGCAGCAATGAGTGAGCGCGTGGTCGTGGCGATGAGCGGCGGCGTCGACTCCTCGGTGGCGGCCGCGCTCGTCAAAGAAGCGGGCTACGACCCCATCGGCATCACCCTGCGCCTCTGGACCGAGGAGCGCGCCGACGGCCTCTCCGCTCGCAAGCGCTGTTGCGGCGTCGAGGACGTGGACGACGCCCGACGCGTCGCGCAGCAGCTTAACATCCCCCACTACACCCTGAATCTCGAAAAGCCGTTCCAGCGCTTCGTCATCGACCCCTTCGTCGACGCCTACGCGCAGGGCCGCACGCCGAATCCCTGCCTCAACTGCAATACCTACATCAAGTTTGACCTCTTCCTGGAACAGGCCCTCGCGCTCAAGGCCGCCTACATCGCCACCGGCCACTACGCCCGCCGCCTCGCTACAGCCGACGGTCCGCAGCTGCATCGCGCGCGCGACCGCGAGAAGGACCAATCCTACGTCCTCTACACACTCAGCCCGCGCGCGCTCCAGCGGACGCTGTTCCCCTTGGGCGACCTGCGCAAGGAGCAGGTCCGCGCCATCGCCGCGCGATACCAACTGGATGTCGCCGACAAGCCCGACAGCGCCGACATCTGCTTCGTCCCGGACGGCGACTACCGCGATTTCGTGCGGGCGCGCCTGCCCGACCGCCCCGGCCCCCTGCTGAGCCGCTCTGGCTCGGTCCTCGGATCGCACCCCGGCGTGCAGCATTTCACGATCGGGCAGCGACGCGGCCTTGGCATCACCACCGGCGCCAAGATGTACGTCACCGCAATCGACGCCGACCGCAACAGCGTCCAGCTCGGCGCCGAAGACGATCTCCTGGTTGAGGGACTGGAGGCGGAGGACGTGCACTGGCTGCTCGCGGAGCCGCCCGCAGGGCCCATTGCCGTCCAGGCCAAGGTCCGCTACCGAACGGAGCCCGTCGCAGCCAGCGTCAGCCCTCGCTCGGATCGTCGCGCCACAGTGCGACTCCATTCCTCCGCGCGCGCGGTCGCGCCGGGGCAGGCCGTCGTTTTCTACGATGGCGAGCGCGTGCTGGGCGGCGGCGTCATCAGCCGCACCTACCGCGCCCTGCCGGCCGCGGATCTCGGGCCCCGCCCCGCCGACCTCTGCTGACCCCGCCGCCGCGCCGTTCGCCCTTCCGCAGAGAAGGGCCCGGGCGCGTGCGCATGAATGGGCGTGGTATACTCCCCGCCGTTGCACGCCGTCTGATGAGGAAGCAATGCCCGTTCTCTCTTTCCTGCACGACTTCCGCGACATCGTCGTCATCGTCTTCGGGATCACGGGCCTGGTCGCGCTGCTGATCTTCATCATCTTCACGGTGCTCATTGGCTTTACGGCCTGGCGGCTGCTCGCATCCGTGCGAGGCTCCCTGCGGGATGGCCTGGGCCCCGTCCTCGACAGCGCCCAGGAGACCGCGCGGGGCGTGCAGGGCACCACGGAGTTCTTCGGGGACAGGCTGGTGGCCCCCGTCATCCAGGTCTACGGCGTCTTTGCGGCGGCGCGCAGCGGCGTTGGCGTGCTGGCCCGCGCCCTGGGCCGGAAGGGGCGGGCGTAGGTGGGCTATCGGCGCGGCCTGCTGCTCGGCTTCCTCGCCGGAGTCATCGGCGTCGCCGTGAGCCGCCGCTCGGAGGGCCCGGACAGTGAGCGCTCCTCGCTCGGCGGCGCACGGGTACGGTCCATCGTGCGGGAGGCGGGCAGCGAGGCCCGGCGCGAGCGAGACGCCACCGTGCGACAGCTGCGTTCGCGCTACGAGCGGGCCCGACGGGCCGGCCACCTCCCTTCATCGGAGCGCTAGCGCCGGCCGCATCGGCTCCCACCGATCTCAGTACGCAACGCGAAGTGCGGACGGCCGTCGCGGCATCCCTACGTCGTCTGCTGCCAGGCGCTCTTCGCGCTTGTAAAAAAACGCGCTCGACCCCTCCCCAGCACCCACCGCCCTGCGCGCTTGTGAAAAAGCGCTTGCAAAAACGCTCCTGAGCGTCGTGCGAAGGCCAGACGGCCGCCGTGGCCACCCAACAGAGCCTGCCGCCGCTGCCCCGTTCGCGCTCGTAAAAAAAGCGGAGAGGGTGGGATTCGAACCCACGAGGGGCTTGCGCCCCCACACGCTTTCCAGGCGTGCACCTTAAGCCGCTCGGTCACCTCTCCGTCACGGCCGCGCGCGACGGTCTACACCCGACGGATCACGCAACGGAGCGCGCCGACCGGACTCGCCCGATGCCCGCCGGGTAAATCGCGCCTTTCATGTGCCACTGCCCCGTCGCGGCATGCCAACTGTGCCTGCCGCCACCCGCCCTTCGCGCTTGTAAAAAAACGCGCTTGCGAAAACGCCCCTGAGCATCGCGAGAGGGCCGGCGCTCCGCCGCGGCATCCAAACCTTGCATGCTGCGAGGCGCTCTTCGCGCTCGCAAAAAAAGAGCGGAGAGGGTGGGATTCGAACCCACGAGGCCCTTTTGAGGCCTACCGATTTTCGAGATCGGCACCTTCAACCACTCGGACACCTCTCCCATGGACATGCCATTATACCAACGCCCCTGCCCCGGCCCTGACCGCCCCAGTTGCCGCCGGTCCCCCTACCCGCGACAGTAGAACGGAACAAATGCCGGGCGCCTGTCGTTTTCATTGACAGAGGAGAGCAGATGAGATCGATCCGGTTCCTGGGCGCGGTGGCGGCGATCCTGCTCCTCCTGCCCGTGCTGATCGCCGCTTGCAGCGACGACGAAAACGCCTCGCGACGAGGCATTGACGGCGCGCCCGCGTCCTTCGACGAGGCCCTTGCCACCGACATCGCCTTCGCCGAGGGGCCTCCGGAGCCGCCCAGTCTGGTGGGTCGATCTTTCGCCGCGGAATCGCAAGCTGCTATCGGAGTGGAGGCCGAGCCTCCGTTTGCTCCTCAGCCGGAGCCCGCGGCGGCGCCCAGTCCCCAGGAAGCGCCGCCGGCCGTGCTCCAGGTGATCGAGCGCCGCATCATCTCCAACGGCTTCATCGCCATCACCGTCGACGCCGTCCCGCCCGCCGTCTCCCAGGTCGAGGGGCTGGCCGACTCGCTGGGCGGGTTCGTCGAGCAGCTCTCCGTCTTCGGCCAAGGCGAACGCGCGCAAGCGGAGATCACCATCCGCGTTCCCCAAGACCGATTCTCCGACGCGCTTGAGCGCCTCCGGCAGCTCGGTGACGTGCAGGAAGAAAACCTCAACTCCCAAGACGTCACCGAGCAGTTCATCGACCTGGAAGCGCGCCTGCGCAGCACGGAACGAGAAGAGGAGAGCCTGCTCAACCTGCTGCAGCGCGCCGACACCGTCCAGGAGATCCTCACCATCGAGCGCGAACTCGCCCGCGTCCGCTCCGAGATTGAGCGCTTCCAGGGGCAGCTCAACTTCCTGGAGCGCCGCGTCGCCCTGGCCACCATCACCGTCTCGCTCTTCGGCCCTGAGGCGCGCATCACAGAGC
Source organism: Dehalococcoidia bacterium (assembly GCA_963662615.2). Taxonomy (GTDB): domain Bacteria; phylum Chloroflexota; class Dehalococcoidia; order Bin125; family Bin125. The sequence goes on along the minus strand of CAXXSR010000002.1, from coordinate 146,037 downwards.
CGCCGTCCGCCAACCTTACTCTTGAAGTCTCGAACGTCACCCGCACCGTCAACGAACTCCGCGAGTTCGTCGCCTCGCTGGACGGCGTCATCGACCGCGTAACCGTCAACGTCAACCAGGATGAGGAGTTTGCGGCCATGTCCGTCCGCGTCCCCCGCGCGGACTTCGTCCAGGCGCTTGCTTCGATTGAAGGCCGTGGCGAAGTCATCACCAAGCAGTTGCGCGAGGGTGAAGGTTCGTTCGACCCCGACGCGCCCCTCCCCGACGAGCCCGACGCCCGCATCGACCTCCGACTCATCGAGCAAGAGGACGGCTCCGATGCCGGCCTGATCGCCGCCATCGTTGTGCCCAGCGTGGCCGTCGCCCTCGCCCTCGTCGCAGGCGCGATCGCGCTCCAGGGACGCCGCCGCAGGCCCCCGACGCCGTAGCCGCCGCCGCGCCGCCATTGGCCTTGACTCCGGCGTCGCCTACCATTTCGCCCAATGCCGCGCCACCTCATCCACTCGGGCCTGATCCTGCTGCTGCTGGCGGCCCTCGCGCTCCCCTTCGGCGCCGGCGCAGCGCTTCACGGCCAATCGGTGGACGGCTCCACGTCCGCGCAGCCCGCCGACACCGTCATCAGCCCGGTCGCGGGGGGCTGGACGCTCCTCGCCAATCTCGGCGAGGGCGCCGCCCCCGCCCTCGTCCTGGGGCCCCTTCTGACCTGGGTCACCGCCGCCTTCACCTATGACGCCGCACTCGGCCGCTTCCAGACGTTCCGGGTGGGCCAGGCGCCGCGAAACGACCTCTCCCGCATCGACGCCGGCCAGCCCTTCTGGGTCTTCGTCCCGCCGGAACGGCTCGACGGTGATCTCGGCTTCTGGGAACAGCTCGCCCTCGTGCGCAACCAAGACGTCGCGCTGCGGCCCGGCTTCAACCTCGTCGCCTGGAGCGGCGCTGACGGCGCGACGGTGAGCCAGGCCATCGGCACGCTCCCGATCCGCCGCGCCTATTCCTGGGACGCCACCGCCCAACGCTTCGACGTCTGGAATCCCACGCTCCCGCCCGCCCTCCAGAACGACTTCGTTCTGGAATACGGCGCCGGCCTCTGGATCGACCTCGGCGGATCTGCCGTCGTCACCTGGGCGCAGCCTTAACTCCCGCTGTTCGACACTTCGCCCCGCTCACCCTGCCCGTCCTGAGCGGAGTCGAAGGGAGCCTGTCGAAGGGCGAACGGGCGAATGGGGCTCTGCTCCCCCTCTCCATCGCTGTGACATGGAGAGGGGGCCGGGGGGTGAGGTCGCGCTGCCTGTCCTGAGCTTGCCGAAGGGCCGAAGGGTCGAAGGGCGCTGTATCCCGTTCGTCCTGAGCCTGTCGAAGGGCGAACCGACGAACTCGCCTCTGCTCCCCCTCTCCATCCTTCCACAGGAAGAATGGAGAGGGGGCCGGGGGGTGAGGTCGCGCAGCCCGCGGCCCTAACCGTGAGCCGCTGCCGCAACCCCTTCCGCAAACCCCGTCCCCTCCGGCAGCCGCGCCCGCATCACCGCGATGGCCTCGGGATTGTCGTCAATGAGCAGGAACCGTCGCTCCAGCCGCGCCGCCGCCGCCCCCACCGTCCCGCTCCCCGCGAACGGGTCCAGCACCACCTCGCCCGGGTTCGATGACGCGCGAACGATCCGCTCCGCCAGCGCCTCCGGTTTCTGCGTGGGATAGCCCGTCCTCTCAGAGCCGTTCGTCGGCACGATCGTGTGCCACCAGGTATCGGTGGGCAGCTTGCCTCTCGCGGCCTTCTCCGCGCCCACCAGTCCCGGCGCCATGTAGGGGATGCGCTCAATGTCTTCCGTGTTGAACGTGTATCGCTGGGGATCCTTCACGTAGACCAGGATGGTGTCGTGCTTTGCCGGCCACCGATTCCTCGGTCGGCCTCCGAAGTCGTACGCCCAGATGATCTCGTTGAGGAAGCAGGCGCGACCGAAGATCTGGTCGCAGAGCACCTTCACGTAGTGCGCCTCGCGATAGTCCAGGTGGAGATAGAGCGTTCCCGACGACGACAGCACCCGACGGATCTCGCGCAGCCGCGGCTCCAGAAAGCCCAGGTAGTCGTCGAAGGCGTCGGCGTACGACTGCGTCCCCAGAACCTCACTGCGGTATCGCTGCCCCCCGAAACCCACTCGTTCTCCATCCGCAGCCCGCCTGGTCCGCAACTGCGTCAAAGAACGTTGACCGCCGGTGTTGAAGGGAGGGTCGGTGTAGACCAGCCCCACGCAACCATCGTCCAGACCGCGCAGCACCGGCAGATTGTCGCCCGCGTGAACCGTCCCGCGTAACTCGATGCCTGAGCCGGCCTTGGATCGCGTTTCGCCCACCACGTCCATCGAGACCGCCCCCTACTTCCCCTTCGCCCCGCCTCCCAACGACCGCAGCAGCCGCACCGGCAGCCCCACGACCGCGCCTACCAACCGCACCAGCGTCGGCAGCACATCCGTCAGCAGCGTGATCAGCAGCTTGATCGCGGCCAGCGCCAGCGACAACGGAACCAACAGCAGTCCAAACATCGCACCTCTCCCCGCGAGCGACTGCGCCCGCCCTTCCCGACCGTCCCTACGCCTCCGGCCGCGCCCGCGGCGACGCCGACGTGTCCGGCGGCTCCTCCCCCCGACGCTCCCGCTCATCGCGCGCCGCCTCGGCCTCCTCCCGCTTCCGCGCCCGCTCCGTTTCCGCCTCCTCCAGCTCCTTGCCGAACCCCTCTTCCTCCATCTGCTCGACCGGCCGCTGCGCCACCTCCGTGTCGAAAGCGCTGCTCAACAGCGAATAGGTCCGGCCGCCCAGGTACATCAACGGCTTGTACTCATCGTCCTCCGGCGACCAGCGCCCCTGCTCGAAGTTGAAGGCGTCGCTGTCGGCCTGCGCCGCTACCACCCGCCCAATGAAGAGGGTGTGGTCGCCCGTTGTGTAGTGGTCGTGCAGCGTGCACTCGATCCAGCCCACGCAGCCCTCCAGCAGCGGCGAGTCGATCACCTTCGGCTTGAAGTACGGCAGCCGCGACGCCTCCAGCTTGTCCGTCTGCAGCCCGCTCACCAGCCCCAGCCACTGCGTGTGATTCATGATCACCCGCGACGGGATATTGATGGCGAACTCCTCCCCGTAGCGGATCATGTCGTGGCTGTGCCGCGACGGGTGCACCACGACGCCGATCAGCGGCGGATCGACGCTCAGCGGCGCTGCCCAGGCGATCGGCAGCGCGTTCGCCACCGCCCGCCACCTCGTCGTCACGATCAGCACCGGCGCGCCCCCCAGCAGCCGCCGGGCGTCTTCGTCAGCCAGATTTTTCCGTACCATCGCCGTCCCTCTTGCTGGCGAGCCAATGCTGTCCGCATCGTAGGCGGCGCTTACCCGAAGGGCGACCTTTGGCGAGCTGCGACGCGCGCGGGGCCGCCCGAACCGCTAAGTTACAATCATGGCCGCTGACAATGATTGGGCAGGGCGGTGACCGAATTACTCTTCCTCGTCGAAGCGGATCTTGAAGGCGGCTACACGGCCCGTGCCGTTGGCGAAAGCATCTTCACGCAAGCCGACAGCAAAGAAGAGTTGGTCGAGCAAATTCGGGACGCGGTGCGCTGCCATTTCGAGCCCGAGAGGAAACCGCCGGAGATCCTCCGGCTTCACTACGTTCATGACGAAGTCATCGCTTTGTGAAACTGCCCCGGGACATCTCGGGCGAAGAACTTGCGGACGCACTCTCAAGGCTTGGCTATCGGCGGGTTCGTCAGCGGGGTAGCCACCTGCGTTTGGTCGCCGATGTCGATGGCGGGCATCATCTCACCGTGCCGATGCATCAGCACATCAAGATCGGCACGCTTAGCGCCATCTTGAATGACCTCGCTCAGCGTCAGGGTGTCACGCGTGAGGAGCTGCTCGAGCAGCTCTTTGGCTAGACCGCCCTACTTCCCCAGCCCCCCGTCCACCACCGGGATCGCCTGGAAGCCGTACGGCATCGCCAGGATCGACGTGCGCTCGCCTCGCTCTTCCTCGTGCGCCGCCGCCAGCGACGCCACCGTCGCCGAGATATCGATGCAGAGCCGCAGATGCGATGTCCGCACCGTCGCCTCGTCCAGCGCCGAGTAGAGGTGCAGATCCGCTTTCTCCTGCACCATCACCTGCTCTTGCACCTGCCACTGGTCAATGAGATCGCAGTCCGGCTCCAGCAGCCGTTCCATCAGCGCCCCCGGCCCCTCCCGCGACGTCAGCAACTCCGCGAACTCCGCGCCCCCCACCCCCTCCCGGCATTCCGCCGCCAGCATGATCGCGCCACCACGCCGCACCGCCCGCGCCGCCGACACCATCCCCTTCACGCTCTGGTACAGATTCAGGTCCGCGGGATAGCCGCCGTTGGACCCCACCACAATGTCGTACTCGTGCGGGATCCGCCGCCGCGCCTGGCTGTTCACCTTTGCGATCGCGGCGTCGTGCGCCGCCACTAGCTCGCCGCAGAACACGCCCGTCACCGCTTTGGCGGCGTTCAACGTGACATTGCACAGCATCGTCACGTCCGACGCCACCGCGACGCGCCGCATCTCCTCGAAGATCGGATTCCCCTCCGCCACGGCGTACGTGGAGTGCGGGTGCGCAATGTTCGCCACCCCGTGGTTGCGCATGATGTTGTGCGCCGCCGCCACTCCGGGAAACACCCCTTTCCCGCCACCGCTGTAGCCGGCGAAGAGGTGGGGCTCGACAAAGCCCGTCACGACGCGCACGTTCGCCCGCATGTAGTGCGCGTTCAGATAGATCCCGCCCCGACGCTCGCCGGGATAGCGCTCCAGGAAGACGACGCCGTCCGGGTCGCGCGCGTCGTGCATCACCACGCGGTACGACCGCACGATCTCCGCCCCCAGCAGCGTCTCCTGCTCCTCCGGCGTCATCGCCCGGTGCAGCCCCCCGCCGATGATCAACGTGATCTGGTCGCGCGGTACCCCTGCCCCTTCAATGACGCGCAACAGCTCCGGCGCGATCATCGCGTTCGGCACCGGTCGCGTGATATCGCTGAAGACGATGGCGACGTGGTCGTCCGGGCCCACCAGCTCCGCCAGCGGCCGCGACTGAATCGGCCGGGCAATGGCCTCCCGCAACGCCGCGCGCGCGTCGGCGAGCGCCGGCGTTTCTACCGGCTCAATGACGTCCGCGTGATCGGGCAGCTCCACGTCCAGGCCGTCGCTGCCGTAAGACAGGTGCACCTTCACGCCGCGAGAGTACGCAGGCCGCCCCCGGCCGGTCAAACGGGCCACTCAAACCACGGTCGCACGGCTCCGGCGCGGTACACTGACGCCGCCGTGACCGCCCCCAACGACGAGGCCCAGGGCACCCGCGGCGAGCGCCGCGACGACAAACGGCGCAAAAAGCGCCGCGCCCTCCGCATGCACGGCGCCTCCCTCCGCCGCATCTACCGCGACGCGGTCCTCAAACGCCTCCGCAAACGCCCAGCGAAGGGAGCGGACTAGGGCCTCCGCCACCCCCTACATCCGCGAAAACCCCGACCCCTTCTGCGTCGCCCCCCAGCCCCGCGCCTCCGCCCGCAGACCGAACTCCTGCAGGATCTGCTGACTATACGTCACCCGTCCCGTCACCTTCTCCAGCGGCGCCGTCGCCAGCAGCAGCGCCGCCTGCGCTATCACCTCCGGCCCCTCCCAGTCGTCGGGATCGCGGCCCTCCATCAGCCGGTGGTGTACCACCCCCGGCGTCGGCACGATCTGCGACGGCGCCACGCAGGTCACTCTGATCCCGTGCTCGTACACCTCCGACGCCAGCCCCTGGGTGAACCGCTCCAGCGCCGCCTTCTCCGCCCCGTACAGCGACTGACCGCGCCGGACCGCATCCCCGTATGGCGCCCGCCCCGGCCCCACCGCTGCCCCGCTGGAGATGTTGACAATCGCGCCCCCACGCCGCGCCAGCATGTCCTCCAGGCACAGCTTGCTCATGAAAAACGGCGCGTGAAAGTTCACCGCCGTCGACCGCAGCCAGCGGTTGACGGGGAACTCCGCCACCGCAAAGAAGTAGCTCAGCGCTGCGTTGTTCACCAGCACGTCCACGGGCCCGTACGTCTCACGGGCCGTCCCCACCACGCGCGCACACTCCTCGAACTCCGACAGGTCGGCGGCCACCACCGTCGCTTCGCCGCCCGCGGCGCTGATCTCGCGCACCGTCGTCTCCAGCGACCCCGGCAGCGGGTGCGATCCCTCCTCCACCGTCCGCGCCGTCGCCACGACCTTCGCCCCCTCCGACGCGAACAGCGTCGCGATCTCCTTGCCAATGCCGCGGCTCGCCCCCGTCACAATCGCGACTTGCCCGGCCAGCTTGCCTTCGCCCATCCCAGCGCCCCTAGCTCCCGGACGCCGCGCCCTCGCTGCCGGCGGGCGGCGCTTCGAAGCGGAACGGCGGGTACTCCTCCACCATCGATACCAGATACGCCAACGTCCACGCCTCCCAGACCAGCACTCCGATCTGGAAGCGCCGGATCCCCTCCGGCACCGACCCGCTGACCACGATCGTGAAGAGAGCAACGAGGGCCGCGATCCCCGCCACCACCCACAGGATCACGAGCACCACTCCGTGCGGGATCACCCGGATCAATCGCACCAGCGCCGACCCCACGGTGGGTGTACCGGTACTCTCGATCCGGAGTCGCGTCGGCCCTTCTTTACCCCAGATCGGGAGCCCATCGCTCGCGAACAGCAGGTATGCATTGACTCCCATGATGAAACTCAGCGCCTTGCGGTAACGCTCGCCGTGGCGTTCCTGAAACCCCCGCCCGCCTCGTTGCGCGACTAGCACGGCCGTGATGATCGGACCGCCGAGGTACACGAACCAGCCCAGCCCGCTACCGAACCAGTACAGGGCCAGCCAGAGGGCCAGCCGCAAGAGAAGCTGCACGCGCTGAAACCGCTCGGGCCGGTCGACGCTGAATTGCACAGGATACGCGCCCGCTCTCTCTGCCATGGTCTGCTCCGTTTCCCAATGGCGTGCTCGTTGGCGAACGCTAACCCAAATGGCGGTGCGGCGGAACCGTGTCCAGCGGCGCGATCAACTCCCCTTCGGCTCCGGCACATACGTCGCCTTGTCGCCTGCGCGGCGCAGCCGGGCCACCCCGGGGAACGGGTTGTGGACGCAGATCAGCAGATGGTTTTTGACGATCGCGTCCTCAACCAGCTTCCGCTTCGTGTCCAGCGACACCAGCGGCAGCACGTCGAAGGCGCTGATCCAGGCGGCCCGCTCCAGCTGCACCTGGTGCTGCACCATGTCGCCCAGATAGATCGCCGTCTCGCCCCCGTTGCTGATCGCCACCGATGCGTGATCCGCGGTGTGGCCCGGCGTCTCGATCACCGTCACGTCCGACGTGATCCGCGTCTCCCCCTCCACCAGCTCGACCTGCCCGGCTTCCATCAGCGGCGCGAAGTTCTCGGCCAGGTAGGTGGCGCGTGTGCGCGCGTTCGGATGTGTGGCCTGTTCCCACTCGCGCCGCTGGACGTAGTAGCGGGCGTTCGGGAAGGTTGGCCGCAGCTCCCCCTCCACCTGGCGCGTGTTCCAGCCGCAGTGGTCCCCGTGCAGATGCGTATTGATGACCATGTCCACGTCGTCCGGTCCCACACCGCTCGCCGCCAGGCTTTGCAAGAGCAGGCCGTGTGCGGGCTCCTCCCCGCGCCGCCGCAGCTGCTCGAAGTCCTTGTCCCCCTGCCCCGTCTCGATCAGCACCGTCTTCCCGTCCGATTCCAGCAGCAGGCAGTTCAGCCCCAGCGGGATCTGGTTTTTCTCGTTCGGCGGGCCGGTCACCCGTTCCCACAGGACCTTCGGCACCAGTCCGAAGACCGCTCCCCCGTCCCGCCAGATCGTGCCGTCCGAAACGACGCTGATCGTCAGCTTGCCCACCCGGTATGTCGCGCCCGCCATCAGCAACTCCGTGCTGGTTTCGCCGGAGCGTACCACGGCTCCGCACGTTCTCCGGGTCCCCCGAATCTGCGACGCGGAGCCCGAGGTGGACGTGCCTTCGTGGCTCGCTGTATTTATTCGAGTGTCGCTTCGACGCTGAGGGCAACATTGCCCTTGAGTGCGCCGGAGATCGGGCAGCCGTCCTTGGCGGCCTCTGCCGCCGCCTTGAAAGCCTCGCCCTCGATGCCGGGCACCTGGCCAACGACCTTCAGGGCGCTCGAAGCGACTTTCCAGTCGCCATCGACTTGATCGAAGGTGACCGTCGCATCGACCTCCAGCTTCGTGGGCGGGTTGCCGCCTCCGCCGAGGCCCGCGGAAAGTGCCATGCAGTAGCAGGAGGCGTGCGCCGCCGCGAGCAACTCCTCTGGGCTCGTCTTTCCGCCCGACTGCTCCGTCCTGGCTGCCCATGAGACGGGAAGCTGGTTGAACGCGCCGGAAGAGACGGCCCTCACCACGCCGTTCCCCTTTGCAAGGCTGCCTGTCCATGTCGCGTGTGCGGAGCGAATCGCTGCCAATGTGATCCTCCTCGTTGGTCGATTGGTCCTGGGCGTGGGCGGGAACAAAAGACAAGCCCCGGCCTGTCCCGCCGGAGGCTACCACGGCCCGGCGCCCTCGCCGGGACACGCCGAGCCGCGAGTCGGCATCCCGACCGCACCCGCTGCCCCTCGCCCTCCGCGCTCGGTAAAGAAGGCCCCGGCGTGACGCCGGGGCCTTCTTTACCGAGCTGTCCCTGGCTTGCAGGGAACTCGCACGCGACCAATCGACTGTCCAATAACGCGCTATGCGGCCCGTCGCTCGTCGCCGCCCGCGGAGACCGCCTTCCCGGCGCCCGCGTCGGTGTGTGCCTCGTGCTCCCCCATCTTGCGCAGCTTCTCCCAGGCGCCCATGGGACACAGGCCGTTTTTCATGAGCAAGCCGTGAAAGTTCACCGCCGTCGATCGCAGCCAGCGATTGACGGGGAACTCCGCCACGCGATGTTTCAGATCTTTCATGACTCCGTATCCCTTCTCTTCCTGCAAAACGTATGCGCTCGTGTGCCGTAGCCGTTCGCCCTCAGCCCGCCGAAGGAGCTCGCCGCAGGCCCGCCCCGTTCATCCTGAGCTTGTCGAAGGACGAACCCCCCCTCTCCATCGCTTACCGATGGAGAGGGGGCCGGGGGGTGGGGTCCCTTCCGTTCGCCCCCGCCCGCCCGCCCTTCGCACCCGTGAAAAAGCCGACGCAGCATCGCGCAAGAAACCGACCACCATCGCGGAATCCCCATCCGCGCCCGTCACCCTAGCGTCCTCCGCGCTCGCCAAAAAGCGCCCTACGCTGCCTCCTCCGGCGCGCCCACGCCGACGGGCTCGGCCGCTTCGTCAGCCGCTACCGCGTTCGCGGGCTCACTCACCGCGTCGCCGGCCTCGTGCTCCGCCTGCTGCGTCCGCATCCGGCGCGGCAGCATCAGCAGCGACACCACCGCCGCCGCCGCCATGAACCCGGCGCTGATCCACAGCCCCGTCGTGAAGGCATCCACGAAGGCGCCGTTCGCCGCTTCCATCACGACCGCCGCCACGTCCGCCGGCAGCGACTCCGCCGCCACCGCCGCCACCCCGATCCCCTCGCCCACTGTGTCCACCAGCTCCGGAGGCACGGCGCCCCTCAGGCTGTCTTCCACGCTGCTCGCGTAGAGGCTGCTGACGACGCTTCCCGTGATGGCGATGCCCAGCGTCGCCCCCAGCTCGCGGCTGACGTCGTTGACGGCCGACCCGATCCCGGCGTCATCGACGGGGACGGCGGCCATCACGGTGTCCGTGAGCGGTGCCAGCCCCATGCCGCCGCCGAACCCGAACGTCATCAGGCCGATCACAATGGTGCCGTAGCCGCTGTCGGCGTCGATCTGCGCCAGCCAGGCCAGCCCAAACACCACCATGCCTGTGGCGGCCAGCAGCATGGTCCGCGGGCCCAGCCGCTTGACGAGCAGGCCCGATATCGGCGCGCCCACCATCATCATCGCGGCCATGGGCAGCAGGTAGCTGCCGGCCGTGAAGGCGCTCTTTTCCTGCACGATCTGGAAGAACTGCGTCAGGAAGAAGAACGTGGCCGAGACTGCAAAGAATACCAGCCCAATGATCAGCACCGCCCCGGTGAAGTCCCGCTGGCGGAAGAAGCGCAGCGGCAACATCGGCGCCCGCGAGCGCAGCTCCACCGCGACGAAGCCCGCCAGTAGCGCTACCCCCAGCCCGAAGCCACCCAGGATCTCCCGCGACAGCCAGCCCGCGTCGTTGCCTTGAATCAGCGAATACACCACCGCCAGCAGCCCGCCCGTGGCCAGCAGGCCTCCCCGCAGGTCTAGCGGCAGGCGACGGCTGTCCTTCGACTCGGGCACCACCCGCAGCCCGATCAGCGCCGCCGCCACGATCGGCAGCTGCATGAAGAAGACCGCGTTCCAGTTGAACTCATCGACCAGGAAGCCGCCGAACGCCGGCCCGATCCCCAGGCCCAGCGCGCCGACCCCGGTCCAGATCCCGATCGCCTTCGAGCGCTCGCCCCGAGGGAAGACGTCGGTGATGATGGAAAGCGTCGCCGGGAGCACCATCGCCGCGCCCGCGCCCTGGATCGCGCGCATCAGGATGAGCGCGCCCGAGCTGTCGGCCAGCGCCGCGCCCACCGAGGCCGCACCGAAGATCACCATGCCCACCGTGAAGAAGCGCCGCCGCCCGAACCGGTCCCCTATGGAGCCACCCAACAGCAGCAGTCCGGCCAGGATCAGCGTGTAGGAGTCGACCACCCACTGCAGCGTCGATGTCGAGGCGTTCAGGTCCCGCGCGATCGACGGCAGCGCGGTGTTCACGACCGTGTTGTCCAAGAAGATCATCAGCGTCGCCAGCGACATCACCGCCAGCACCCACCAGCGACGAGCGCTGGGTGGGGCTCCGGTACCGATGGCCGCTGGCGCGAACGTGGACACGGACATTGCTCTACCCTCCCTGCATACCGTACGGACGTCTTGTTGGAAGGATAGTAATACCGTACGTTCGTTATCTAAGTATCAAGTAGCTAACATCCGTACGGTATCTACCAGGCAGAAGCGACATAATCGTGAACTCAGCCAGGTACACTATACCTAACGAACGTACGGCACTTCCTGCTCCCCTTGGGCCCTGCCGCTCCGGGGCCGGCAAGAGTGAGCGCGACCGGAGGGGCGGCATGCCTGCCAAAATGACCGATGACGAAGCTCAATCCCGCCGCGACGAGATCCTCACGGCCGCCGCCGGAGTGTTCGCGGAACATGGCTACGAAGGCGCCACCGTCCGCGATCTGGAGGCCGCCACCGGCCTCACCCGAGGCGGCATCTTTTTCCACTTTCCAGGAAAGCGCGAGCTGTATCTGGCCGTGCTCAGAAAGTCGCTCCTGGAGGACCCGCTCGCCGATGAGATGCCCTTCGTCGGCAAGATCGCGATCAGCGCCGAGTCAGCGGAGGAGTCGTTGCTGGCGACCTACCGCGCCATCCTCGACTGGCATCGAGATCATCCCCAGGCAATGCAGTTCTTTCAGCAGCTAGCCGTCCGCTCTGGCACTGAGCCCGACATCGCCGAGCTCGACCGGCAGATCACTGAATCCGTGAACCGGCTCATCGCAGAGATCGTGGGCGCCTTGCAGAGCAAGCGCGTCTTCAATCCCGAGGTGGATCCTCGAGCGGCCGCTGCCCTCCTGCACGGCGTCATGGACCATCTGGTCGACAACGCCTACTCCCTGCCCCCCGACCAAGCGGAGTCCATCGCGCGCGCCACCTTCAATGTGATGGCGGAGGGGCTCAAGCCGCGCGAGCCTGCGCCGCCCGTCGACGCGCCACGCGCCTAAACCATCGACCGCCGCCCACGACCGGCCGCTTCGCTCGGCCTCCGCCGCCTGCCGCCCGTATAATGGCGCTGCCTTCGAAAGGAGCGCGCGCCTCATGCCCCCCACCCCCTACGCCTTCCTCCATGGCGAGATCATGCCGCTCGCCGACGCCAAGATCAGCGTCATGACCCACGCCTTCAATTACGGCACCGCCGTCTTCGAGGGGATCCGGGCCAACTGGAACGATGAGCAGGAGCAGCTCTACCTCTTCCGCATGGGCGATCACTACCGCCGCCTGCGCCGCTCGGCGCGCGTGTTGATGATGGAGATCCGCTACAGCGACGACGAGATGGACAAGATCACCCGTGAACTCGTGGCCAAGACCGGCTACCACGAGGATCTCTACGTCCGCCCCATCGTCTACAAGTCGCAGGAGGTGCTCGGCGTCCGCCTCCACGATGTGGAGGAAGACTTCCTCATCTTCGCCAGCCCCTTCGGCGCCTATCTCGACCTGGACGCCGGCATTCGCTGCTGCACCTCCTCCTGGCGGCGTGTGGATGACACTGCCATCCCCGCCCGTGCCAAGGTCACCGGCATCTACATCAACTCCGCCCTCGCTAAGACCGAGGCCAACCACCACGGCTTCGACGAGGCCATCATGCTCAACAACGACGGCCACGTCTCCGAGGGCAGCGGCGAGAACATCTTCCTCGTCCAGGACGGCGTCCTCTATACCCCTCCCAGCCAAGACAACATCCTCGTCGGCATCACCCGCGCGACGGTGATCGAGCTTGCCGCCACGGAGTTGGGGCTGCGGACGGTCGAACGCAGCCTCGATCGCAGTGAGCTCTACATCGCCGACGAAGTCTTCATGACCGGCACCGCCGCCCACGTCACCCCCATCCTCGAAGTCGACAATCGCAAGGTGGGCCATGGCGGCATCGGCACGATCTCGGCGCAACTGCAGAAGCTCTTCTTCGACGCCATCCAAGGACGGCTCGCCCGTTACGAGCACTGGGTCACGCCCGTCTACGCCCAGCACTCCGTCTCCGCGCAAGTGCAGAGCTAGCGGGGCCCCTCCCGGGCAGCGCGCCTCCGGCCGCTAGGCGGCTGCTAGGCGGCCGCTACGCCATCGCGCTCCCCTGTCACACCGCCGCAGGGCGTCGGACCTCGCGGCGGCCTGTGCCCAGCGGCCCCGTCGTGGCATGATCGGTCCGCCCATGAACGAAACCCTGACCATCGCGCTCGCCTACCTGATCGGCTCCGTCCCGACCACCTGGCTCATCTGCTACTGGCGCACCGGGCTGGACTTGCGCCGCGTCGGCGACGGCAACGTCGGCTCCGCCAGCGCCCTCCACGCCGGCGCCGGGTGGTGGTCAGGCCACGTCGCCCTCCTCCTCGACGTTGGCAAGGGCTTGCTCGCCGTCTCCATCGCGCGCTGGCTTGACGTCCCTCTCGGTTGGTGGCTGGCGGCGGGCTACACCGTCATGCTCGGCCACATGTTCCCCGTCTGGCTGCGCTTCCACGGCGGGCGCGCCGCCGCGACCTCCCTGGGGGCCGCGGGCGCATTTCTGCCCTGGCAATTCGGGCTCACATTCGCCGTCGGCGCTGCTGCCTTCATGCTTCTCCGCCGCGCCGAACTGGGCATCCTGCTCGTGGTAGCGCCTCTCCCCTTCCTCGCCATCGCCTTCCATCAGGACGCGGCCGTGATCGCCTTCTGCTTCTCGGCCCCCGTCCTCGCGGGCTTGAAGGCCGCCTTCGACCGTCTCCAGCGACGCCGCCTCCAGCGACGCCGCCTCCAGCGACGCCGCCACAGCGACTCCGTTCGCCCTCCGACAGGCTCAGGGCGAACGCCGGAATCGGCGAGCCCCGGCATATGAATCCGTCCTACGACTGCATCGTGATCGGCGCCGGGCCCGCCGGCGCCACCGCCGCCCGCGAACTGGCCACTGGCAACGCCCGCGTCCTCTTGCTGGACCGCGCCACCTTTCCGCGCCACAAGCCCTGCGGTGGCGGCGTTCTGGTCAGCGCCGCCGCGCAGCTCCCCTTTTCCCTTGACCCCGTCACCGAGCGCGTGGTCACCGGCTTCCGTGTTCGCTACAAGCGACGCTACCGATTCGCACATCAATTCGACCGCCCCCTGGCCCTGATGACGCAACGCGCCCGCCTTGACGCCTTCCTCGTGCAGCAGGCGGAGCGCGCCGGCGCCCGCTTCCAGGACGGCCGTGCGGTCGCCGGCGTGGAGCTGCAGGACGGCGGCGTGACCGTCCGCTTCAACGGCGGTGACGCCGTCACCGCGCGCGCCGCCGTCGCCGCGGACGGCGCCAACGGTGCCGTCCGCCCCGCCTTGGGGCTTCCGCCCCTTCGTCGTGCCGTCGCGCTGGAGGCCAACGTCCAAGGCGTGCCCGCGTCTTGCCGGGACGCCATCGAACTGGATCTCGGCTCCCTGCCCGGCGGCTACGGCTGGATCTTCCCCAAGGCCGATCACTGCAACGTCGGCGTGGGCGGCTGGCCCGTCGCCGGCCCCTCCCTCCGCCGCGCCCTCAACGACTACGTAGTCGCTGCCGGAATTGACCCCGACCACCTCCGCGACCACCGCGGCCATCACCTCCCCCTCCGCGACCCCGGCGCCACCGTCGCCGTTGGTCCGGTCGCCTTCGTCGGCGACGCCGCCGGCCTGGTCGACCCCCTCTCCGGGGAGGGCATTGGCACCGCCATTCGCTCGGGCGCGCTCGCCGCCACGGAGATCGCCCGGCTCCTCCAGGGCGCGGTCCCCGACTTGGCCGGCTATCAGCGGGAGCTGGAAGCGCAGATCGAGCCCCAGCTTCGCGTCTCGCGCCAGCTCCAAGCGCTCTTCCACCAGCAGCCCTGGCCCTACGTCCAAATGCTGCACCGCTCCCAGCGCTTCTGGCGCACGTTCTGCCAGATTGTCACAGGCGACGCGACCTACGTCGGCTTCAAAGCGCGGCTGGGACCGCTCGCCGCCGCTGTCGACGCCGCTGCCTGGTACGCCCAGCGCGGTGTTGCCCGCAGCAGCGGCTGGAGCTAAGCCCGCAGCAGCGGCTGGAGCTAAGGCTGGCGTTCCCGCCTCTCGCGGTATCCGCTCGCGGTGCGCTACCATGGTTCCTGTGTTCAATCGACCGGCCAAGCGGAACGGGCCCGACATGCCCACGCTCTCGCGTCGATCCACTGTGGAGGCGACTTCGCGCGCGCCAGGAGCCACGCTCTCGGCGCACCCGCGTCTCGTAGGACGCTCCGCCGCCCTTCTCGGACGCTAAAGTCCGCGTCCCGAGGAGGCCGAAACCGCGCGGCCTGAAGAACGTACGGCTCGCGCGTTCCCCTTCATCTCAGGACCCCAGACAATGAAGCGACGGCACGATCCACCCGTCGCGGAGAGGGCATCATGAAACTCAGCGGTGCGGAGATCCTCCTGGAGTGTCTCGACGCCGAGGGCGTGGACCTCGTCTTCGGCTATCCCGGCGGCGTGGTCTTGCCCCTCTATCACAAGTTCAGCCTCTACCCGCAGATCAAGCACGTCCTCGTCCGCCATGAGCAGGCCGCGGCCCATGCCGCCGACGCCTACGCCCGCGTCAGCGGCCGCACCGGCGTCTGCCTCGCCACCTCCGGGCCCGGCGCCACCAACCTCGTCACCGGTATCTGCTCGGCCTACATGGATTCCATTCCCATCGTCGCCCTCACCGGCAACGTCGCCCGCGACCTCCTCGGCCGCGACGGCTTCCAAGAGGCAGACATCACCGGCATCACTCTGCCCATCACCAAGCACAACTACCTTGTGATGCGCGCTAGCGAAATTGCCCAGTCCGTCAAGGAGGCGTTCCACATCGCCTCTACGGGCCGCAAGGGCCCGGTGCTGGTGGACATCCCCAAGGACGTTTTCCTGGAGGAGGCCGACTTTGACGGCTACCCCACCAGCGTCCACTTGCGCGGCTACCCCATCGTCGACCGCCCCCTCGACGCCGAGGTTGAGTGCGCCGCCGAACTCATTAATCAGAGCGCCAAGCCCATCATTCTGGCGGGCCACGGGGTGATCCAGTCCGGCGCCACCGCGGAGCTCTTGCAGCTCGCGGAGAAAGCCGACATCCCCGTCCTCACCACGCTGCTGGGGATCTCCGGATTCCCGGAGGACCACCGACTCGCCTACGGCTTCATGGGCATGCACGGCCACTACTACTGCAACATGGCCGCCGATAAAGCCGACGTCGTCCTGGGCATCGGCATGCGCTTCGACGACCGCGCCATGGGCCGCTTCAAGGACTTCAACCCCGGCGCCAAGATCATCCACATCGACATCGACCCCGCCGAGCTCGGCAAGAACTTCGTCACTCACGCCCCCATCCAGGGCGACGTGCGCGAGACGCTGAAAAAGCTCAACCCCCTCCTGCAGCCGGCCCAGCACCCCGACTGGATCGCCTGGATCGACGCGCTCAAGGCCGAACACCCCACCGACTACGTCACCGAGGGCACCGACATCAGCAGCCCCTGGCTCGTCCAGGCCATCGCCGCCGCCACCGAGAGCCAAGCGACCATCGTTACCGGCGTCGGGCAGCACCAAATGTGGGCGGCCCAGCATTACGGCTTCACGCGGCCGCGGCAGTGGGTGACCAGCGGCGGCCTCGGCACCATGGGCTATGAGGTGCCCGCCGCCATGGGCGCGCAGTTCGCCCGCCAGGAGCCGGTCTGGGCGTTCTGCGGCGACGGCGGCTTCCAGATGACCTGCCAGGAGCTGCAGACCATCCATGAGCACAACTTGCCCGTGAAGCTCGCCATCTTCAACAACCTCCACCTCGGCATGATCCGCCAGTGGCAGGAGCTCTTCTACCAGAACAACCTGCAGTCCGCTCAGCTGGACCAGCCTGACTTCGTCAAGCTCGCCGACGCCTACGGCATCAAAGGGCTGCGCGCCACCACCCGCAACGAGGCCCGCGACACCATCGCAGAAGCCATCGCCCATCCCGGGCCGGTCGTCATGGACTTCCGCGTCGTAGACGAAGAGAACGTCTGGCCCATGGTGCCCGCCGGCGCCTCTCTCTCCGAGACCGTCGAATCGGCGAGCGAAATATGATCGCGCCTACCACCACCTCTGCAAGGGGAACATGATGGCGTCCCGCAACACCATCGTCGCGCACGTGGAGGACCGCCCCGGCGTCCTGGCCCGGGTCGCCTCCCTCTTCCGCCGGCGCGGCTTCAACATTGAGAGCCTCACCGTGGGCCACTCCGACGAGCCCGGCCTCAGCCGAATGACCATTGTCGTCGAGGGCGACGGCCACACCGTCCAGCAGGTCGAGCGGCAACTCTTCAAGCTGATCGAGGTCGCCTCCGTCGTCAACATCACCGATCAACCCATGGTGGATCGCGAGCTGGCGCTGATAAAGGTGGCCTGCGCTCCCGACGCACGTCGCCAGATTATCGAGCTGGCGGGCGTCTTCCGCGCCGACGTCGTAGACGTGGGTGATGCCAGCCTCATCGTGCAGGTCCTCGGCGACGAAGGCAAAGTTGACGCCCTCGAAGGCCTCCTCCGGCCCTACGGCATCACCGAGATCGTGCGCACCGGGCGCGTCGCCATGGTCCGCGGATCGTCCACCAGCAAGCCCGCCCCCATCAGCGCCGACGAGCACGCCGCCGAGGCCGCGCGGGCGCAGCTGGGCCGCCGCCCGGATGGCGCCCTGCCGTTCACCAGCGACTAGTCCGTCGAAGGGTCGAAGGACGAACACTCCCCCTCTCCATCCTTCCGAGGAAGGATGGAGAGGGGGCCGGGGGTGAGGTCCTCCGCTCACCCTGAGCTTGTCGAAGGGTCACCTCGCCCGTTCGTCCTGAGCCTGCCTGCCCTGAGCCTGTCGAAGGGTCGAAGGGCCACTCCGCCCGTTCGTCCTGACCTGTCCCTCCCCCCGCGGAAGGAGCTTGTCGAAGGACGAACGCACCCCCCCTCTCCATCGCTCACCGATGGAGAGGGGGCCGGGGGGTGAGGCCCCCTCCGTTCACCCTGATCCCGCCGCAGGCCGGCCGCGAGCCTAGGCGCGCGCCGCCCTAGCCCGCTAGCATGGCGCCGCGGACCTGCCGCAGCATGAAGGAGCGCACCACCATGGCGCAGATGTACTACGACGCAGATGCGGACATGAAGTTCATTGAAGGCCGGACCGTGGGCGTCATTGGCTTCGGCAGCCAGGGCCACGCCCACGCCCTCAACCTGCGCGATAGCGGCGTCAAGGTGATCGTGGGGCTCTACCCCGGCTCGCGCTCCTGGAAAACGGCGGAAGATCTCGGTCTCAGGGTGGGCACCGTGGATGAGGTGGCGGAAGAGGCCGACATCGTCATGCTCCTCGCCCCGGACCACATCCAGAAGGAACTCTACGACAACCACATCGCCCACGGCATGCGCGAGGGCAAGACGCTCATGTTCGCGCACGGCTTCAACATTCACTACAACCAAATCGAGGCCCCCGAAGAGGTCGACGTCTCCATGATCGCGCCCAAAGGGCCCGGCCACCTCGTCCGCCGCGTCTTCGAGGCCGGCGGCGGCGTGCCCGCCCTGCTCGCCGTCCATCAGAACGCCTCCGAGACCGCCAAGCAGACCGCGCTCGCCTACGCCCGCGGCCTCGGCGCCACCCGCGCCGGCGTCCTGGAAACCACCTTCTTGGAGGAGACCGAGACCGATCTCTTCGGCGAGCAGACCGTGCTCTGCGGCGGCGTCTCCGCCCTCATGCACGCCGCCTTCGAGACCCTGGTCGACGCCGGCTACCAGCCCGAGTCCGCCTACTTCGAAACCGTCCACGAACTCAAGCTCATCGTGGACCTCATCTATGAGGGCGGCTTCGGCAACATGCGCTACTCCATCTCCGACACCGCCGAATACGGCGACTACTCCCGCGGCGCCCGCATCATCGATGCCGGCGTCAAGGAGCGCATGAAGGAGGTGCTGGAGGAGATCCGCTCGGGCGCTTTCGCCCGCGAGTGGATCCTGGAGAACAGCGCCGGCCGGCCCGCCTTCTTGAAGCTGCGCGAACGCGCCAAGCAGCACCCCGTCGAGGCCGTGGGCGCGGAACTCCGCGGCATGATGGCCTGGCTGCAGGAGAAGGCCGACTAGTCACGGCTGGCGCTCCGCTTCAGAGCGTCACCCAGCGATGCGCCCCGCGCCTGGGCCTGCCCGCGCGGCCGCGCGATAACGAGCCCGCGCGGACGCGCGATAACGAGAAAATCGCATGGAACGATCCCCGCAACGCCCTCAGCTCGCTCGGGCCTTCGCCTGGCTCGTCTCCCTGACCCCGCTGCTCGTCATCCTGCAAGCGTTCCTCTTCGGCGGCTTCTACGACAAGTTCAACGGCGACCTGATCGATGCACACCGGGATCTCGGTTTCGTATCGATGATCTTCGTGGTCGTGCTGGTAATCCTGGCATACGTCACCCGCTTCCCCGGGGAATCCCGCGTCCTCCGCCTCGCCATCGCCCTGGCGCTCCTCTGGATCATCCAGTGGCTGCTGGGCAGCCTGACCTCGGAAGAGGCCCGCTGGGTCGCCATCCTGCACGTCCCCAACGGCCTGCTCGTGTTCGGCCTCGCCCTGCTGCTCGTCGCCAAGACCCACCGGACCCTGGCGGCGGGCCGGCGCCTGACCCCCTAGGGTTTAGCCCTGTAATTTCCCCATCGCGTCTGCCATAATGGGGCCCTCATGCGCGACACCACACGCGATGGAGAAAAAAACCCGCGGGCTGCCTCGGCCCGTGGCGTCCTTGGCCGGCCCCGCTAGCTATCGGCCGGCCGGGGCGGCGGCTTCCGTCTGCGTCCCCGCGCTATCTCCCTGCGGTCCTCCCGCGCGCCGCCCGCCCCAAAAACGCAAGGACAGGTACGCCAATGCCAGATCGAGTCAAGATCTTCGACACCACCCTCCGCGACGGTGAGCAGGCCGCCGGCGTCAGCTTCTCCGCCGAGGAGAAGCTGCAGATCGCCAAGCTGCTCGAGCGCATGCAGGTCGATTGCATCGAAGCCGGCTTCGCCGCCGCCAGCCCCGCCGACTTCGACGCCGTCAGCCGTATCGCCAAGGAGGTGCGCGGCACCTCCATCGCCACCCTCTGCCGCGCCGTTCCCAACGACGTCGACCAGGGTTGGGCCGCCATCGCCCACGCCGAAGAGCCCCGTCTCCACGTCTTCCTCAGCAGCTCCGACATCCACATGGCCCATCAGCTGCGCAAGGATCGCGAGGACGTCCTCCTGCAGGCGCGCGAGATGGTCGCGCGCGCCAAAACCAATGTGGAGAACGTGGAATTCAGTCCCATGGACGCCACCCGCTCCGACCGCGACTTTGTCCTCCGCATGCTCAAGGAGGTCATTGAGGCGGGCGCCACCACCATCAATATTCCCGACACCGTGGGCTACGCCATCCCCGAAGAGTTTGAGGCCTTCATTCGCGACATCCTGGAGAACGTTCCCGGCGCGGACAAGGTCGCGCTCTCAGTCCACTGCCACAACGACCTTGGCCTCAGCAGCGCCAACAGCCTCGCCGCCGTGCTCGCCGGCGCGCGCCAGGTGGAGTGCACGATCAACGGGCTCGGCGAGCGCGCCGGCAACGCCTCCCTGGAGGAGATCGTGATGGCCATCCGCACGCGCCGAGACTTCATGGACGCGGAGACCAACGTCGAACCGAAGTACCTGGTGCCGGCCTCGCGCATGGTCCAGGAGTTCGCCGGCATGCACGTCCAGCCCAACAAGGCCATCGTCGGCCTCAACGCCTTCCGTCACCAGTCCGGCATCCATCAGGACGGCGTCGTCAAGCTGCGTGAGACCTACGAGATCATGGACCCGCACGAAGTGGGCTGGGCCGAGGGCAGCCAGTTCGTGCTCAGCAAGCTCTCCGGCCGTGCCGGCGTCCGCTCGCGCCTCCTGGACCTGGGCTTCGAGCTCGAGGACGAAGAGTTCAACCGCGCCTTTCTTCGCTTCCAGGATCTCGCCGACCGCAAGGACGTCGTGGACGACCGCGACCTCGAAGCGATCGTCGCCGACCGCCTCGGCCAAACCGAGGAAGCCTGGCATCTGGAGTCCATCAACGTGACCACGGGCACCGGCACCACGCCCACCGCCAGCATCACTCTGCGCGGCCCTGATGGCGAGATCCACACCGCCGCGGAGACCGGCAGCGGCCCGGTCCACGCGATCTATCGCACCATCCGCGGGATCACGGGGATGACGGATACGCTCACGGAGTACGCCGTCACCGCCGCCACGGAAGGCCTTGATGCCCAGGGCGAGGTCACCATTCGCATTGAGGTGGAGGGCGTCATCTACACGGGGCGCGCCTCCGACCAGGACATCTTGGTGGCCAGCGCGCGCGCCTACATGAACGCCGTCAACCGCTACCTCACCGGGAAGGTCGGCGCGAAGGCGGCCAGCAGGCAAGAGCGCGTCCCCTAGCGCCGCGCTGACGGCGGGCTGCACGACGACGGCCGGCTGCAAAACGGTCGCAATGGCGCCACCGGGCGGGATCGCTGTTCCGCCCTGCCCCTGTAGTCGTCCTGGCCCCCCTGGCGATGCCCCCTTGGCGCGTTCCGCGCAGCCGCTAGAATGCCAGCGTAACCTTTAGAATGAAAGTCCGACGCGCTTCGGCGCGTCGCGCAGCCCCACAGCTGCGCCGCTCACTCTGAGCTTGCCGACGGGCCGAAGGAGCGAGCGGCGCTCTCGGAAATGGCGAAGCTCCACACCCGCCCGCGGGCGATCGAGAGGCTGACGTATGCCGCAAGCGCGCACCCTGGCCCAGAAGATCTGGGAGAGCCACTTGGCCCGGCGCGAGCAAGGCGCCCCCGACTTGCTCTACGTGGACCTGCACCTGATCCATGAGGTCACCTCCGCCCAAGCCTTCGAGGGGCTCCGGCTCAACGGGCGCCGCGTCCGCCGCCCCGATCTCACCATTGCCGTGCCCGACCATGACGTCCCCACCGACAATCGCACCGAGCCGTTCGCCGACCCCCTCGCGCAGCAACAGGTGGAAGCGCTCCGTTCCAACTGCCACGACTTCGGCGTCCCCCTCATTGACGTCCGTGACCTGCGCCAGGGCATCGTCCACATCATTGGTCCCGAGCAGGGGCTGACGCAGCCCGGCCTCACCATCGTCTGTGGCGACAGCCACACCTCCACCCACGGCGCCTTCGGCGCGCTCGCCTTCGGCATCGGCACGACGGAGGTGGAGCACGTCCTCGCCACCCAGACGCTTGCGCAACGGCCGGTCAAGCAAATGTCCGTGGAGGTCACCGGCGCCCTGCCCGACGGCTGCACCGCCAAAGACGTCATCCTCACCATCATCAACCGCATCGGGGTCAGCGGCGGCACCGGCCACGTCATCGAATACCACGGCGACGTGATCCGCAGCCTCTCCATGGAAGGGCGCATGACCGTCTGCAACATGACCATTGAGGGCGGCGCCCGCGCCGGCCTCGTCGCGCCCGACGAGACCACCTTCGACTACGTTCGCGGCCGCCCCTTCGCCCCCCAGGACGGGCAATGGGACGCCGCCCTCGCTGCTTGGCGACAGCTCCCCACGGACGACGGCGCCACCTTCGACAAGGAAGTCGTCATCGGTGGCGACGAGATCGTGCCCTTTGTCACCTGGGGGACGAACCCGGCCCAAAGTGTCCCCGTCACCGGGGCCGTGCCGGACCCGGAGGCGATGCCGGACCGCGCCACCCGCGAGACCGCTCACCGCGCCCTCAAGTACCAGGACCTTCGTACCGGAACGCCCATTGCCGATATCCCCCTGGACCGCGTCTTCATCGGCTCCTGCACCAACGCCCGCGTGGAGGACCTGCGCGCCGCCGCCGCCGTCGTGGCGGGAAAGCGCGTCGCCCCCACCGTCCGCGCCATGGTCGTGCCGGGCTCCGGCTTGGTGAAGCAGCAGGCCGAGGCCGAAGGCCTCGCCGACATCTTCCGCGACGCCGGCTTCGACTGGCGTGAGGCCGGCTGCTCCATGTGCTTGGGCATGAACCCGGACATCCTCCAGCCGGGCGAGCGCTGCGCCTCCACCTCCAACCGCAACTTTGAGGGCCGTCAGGGCAAGGGCGGCCGCACCCACCTCGTCAGCCCGCCCATGGCCGCCGCCGCCGCCATCGCCGGCCACTTCGTTGACGTCCGCGAGTGGGGCTAGCGCCCTCGAACTATCGATGCCGCAACTGCGCAACGTTCGCCAGGAGCAGGCGGTCACGGCCTTCGTGGGGTTGGGCGGCGTGGAACGGCGAACGAGGAAGAACTACCGAATGGTGACGATGCCTAACGGGGCGCTCCTCGCTATCCCGACTGGTACGCTGAAGATCAGTTTGCTTCACCGTCTCATTCGGCGCGCCGGTGTGACACCAGAGCAGTTTGCGGACGCACGATGACGACGAACGATGACACCGCCTACACCGTCGCCGTGTACGAGGCGGAGGAGGGTGGCTACTGGGCCGAGGTAACTGACCTGCCCGGCTGCGTCGCGCAGGCTGAGACGTTGGACGAGCTGCGCACGCACCTTCACGAGGCGATCGCTGCTTGGCTGGCGACGCGCCGGGAGCTGGGGGAGGAGCCGGAGCCGCGGCGCGCCTTCACCTGGTCCCTCCGCGTCGATGAATCCGGTATCGCTGCAAGCGGCTAGGAGTAGCCATATGGACCCCGTTTCGACCGTCACCGGCCACGCCATCCCCCTCGACCGCGCCGACGTCGACACCGACCAGATCATCCCCGCCAAATACCTCAAGCGCATCGAGCGCACCGGCTACGGCGCCTTCGTCTTCGAATCGTGGCGGGAGGACCCGGACTTCGTGCTCAACCGGCCCCAGTACGCCGGCGCCTCCATCTTGCTGGCGGGCGCGAACTTCGGCTGCGGCTCCTCGCGGGAGCACGCCGTCTGGGCCATCCAGCAGATGGGCGTCAGGGCCGTGATCGCGCCCACCTTCGCCGACATCTTCCGCAACAACAGCGCCAAGATGGGCCTCCTCACCGTCGCCCTGCCCCCCGCCGACGTGGAACACTTGATGCGTCGCGCCCTCGACACCCCGGACGCCGCCATCACCGTCAACCTCGACGCGCAGACCGTCGCCACGCCCGACGGCTGGTCCCGCTCCTTCGACATCGACCCCTTCGTCAAGCACACCCTCCTCGACGGTCTCGACGGGATTGACCTCACGCTGGAGCAGGAAGCGCACATCGACGCCTTCGAAGTCGAGCGCCCGCCCTTTCTGCCTACGACCCACCGCTCACCCTGACCTGTCCTTCGCGTAGCAGAAGGAGCCTGTCGAAGGGGCGAACGGCGCCGACATCGCCCCGATCATCAAGCCCCGGCGCGAGCGGACACGCACGCCGGGCGGGACCAGACGAGTCGCGAGCGCGGGCGAAAAAGTCGCAGGGCGAACCGAGAAATAACAACCCCATGTGCGACGACGCTCCCAGCCTGCGCCCCTCCCTCCGCGACGCCGTCACGAACATGCGCCGCGTCCGCTCCCCGGCTGACCTCAAACGCATGCTCGTCAACTGGTCGTACCGCCCCCGCAGGCGCCAGAACTGCTGCGGCCGCTACGGCGATCCGGGCTGTTGAGTCACCCGCGAACGAGCCATCTCGGAGGGATGGCTAAACTCGGACCGCAGCGGAACAGACGAGTAAGGGAGCCATCGCCGTTCCCCAGCGGGCCGTCACGCAGTGACCCGTCCCCCAGCGGGCTGTCACGCAGTGACCCGGCACGCAGTGACCCATCCCCCACCGGGCCGTCACGCAGTGACCCGGCACGCAGTGACCTGTCCCCTCCCCGTCCCGACCCCGCCCGATCCCTGTCCCCTGCCTGCCTCTCCGTGTCCCTCCCCTGTCCTCACCCTGTCCATCTGCTGGCCCCAGCCCCCCGTTTCAGCCACCCGCCATCTGGTGATACGCCAAAAGCGGTTGTAATATCGCTCTCCGGGTAATTGAGCATTAGACACACCTGAACGGACGTACTATGGATGAGACGCGATGTCAACGCGGTGGTGGTGGTCTTGACCATAGGAGCCGCTCACGTTTGAGTGGCGCGGCGGGTGTGGACGGGCGAGGTGGGTCATGCCGATAAAGCCCGGTGGCCGCCCGTGGACGGTCAAGGAGCAGATGATCGAGGACCCGGTGTCGGGCCTCAGCTTCCAGTTCGAGACTGTTGAGGACGGGACGAGCCGTCTGCGCGTGTACGGCGACCTGTCCCTCGGCAATCGCGAGTTTGTTTTCGATCGAGATGGCGAAGAGGCCGGCTCAGGTACTGCCCTCACCGGCCTCTGTCGCGCAACCTGGATCAAGTGAGTCCAGCTACGGCATCACATCGTTGCAGCGGGGCAACCGCCGGTGTTGCCGTAAGTGCTCCTCTAGCAGCTTCTCCTCTCGGTCAGCGGCCTGATTGGTCACATCACGGCGGTAATGCGTCGCTACCTGAGTGCACGGTCCTTCTCGCCCGCTCTGGTGGTCCCGTAGACGACTATGGATCGTGACAGTCCGTCCCGCCGCACGCCCGATATAGGTAATGCCGCCAGCGTCTTCCAACTGATAAACGCCAGCGTCGTTCGGGGCCAGCTCGATGTTTTCCGGGGTGAAGGCGTAGCGATCGCTGTTGATAGGCATAGCATTCCTTTGCTGAGTTATGTACAATCCAGAGCCCTGGGCCTTGCCAAGGTTCAGTAGTAGCGTTGGCCCCTGAGGGGCCTACCGTTCTATCGACGCGACGGGGTATCGCGCCATATATCACCTCCAGGGGCCCGGAAGGTCGCTTGCCCCACTCACTGAGCGGCGACCTTCCGGGTCAGTTTTCGCCTCCCACCATGTAGGAGACGACCAGCCGGCTTGCGCCGGAAAATGGCGAGACATAGCCAAAAGCTCGCGCTTGACGGGGATCGACGGGCTGCGTAAGCTAGGGATTGTCGTGGTCCCCAGCCGTGTGAGTCCGCCGGTCGCCCGCCACAAGCGGGCGGTTCTGGTTAAGGGCCAGTTTAGGGCTTTCTACTAGGGAGATAACCCCCTTATGAAGATGGACCCCAACATATAGTGGTTGCGCGGTAGTGACCGCGGTCATATCGTGGCATGTCCGTTGGAGAGCAGGAACTGATCAGGCGCTATGGCACACGACGGGAAGCATCAGGACACCCGCGTCTCGCTCCACCCGCTGAACTTCGCGGACGCGATCAAGAAGCTGATTCGGGCTCCGAAGCGCCCCCCAGCGCCGGACGCTCCCGATACCACTCCAGCCGACCAGTCACCTGCCCAAGCAGCGCCTGAAACCGCTCCGCGTCCGTTATCTGACGACGATTGAAGCGGTACTCGAACTCATGCAGGTATTGGGGCAGGTAGGCCGGCCCGACGTGGTGAAACACGCCGGTTAGCCCGCGCTTGAGGATGCTCCAATAGCCATCGATCCCCTGCGTGTGAACTTCGGGGGCATCGCGCTTCACGTACTCCCGCTCATGGTCCACGTAAGCGTGCGGCAGGAAGTGCCGTATCCCGCGATAGGCCGGGTGGCCGTCCGTATAGAGCTTCGCCTTGCTGAAGTCGATGTGGCGGGCGAGTCGCCCCCGCGCGGTTGCGTGCTTGACGTTGGGGATCACTATCGTGCGCGCTTCGCCGCCGCGCTGGAGCAGACCGAACACGATGACCTTGTCCCCGAGGGCGTACGCTTGGCCCTTGCGCGCCTTGCGACGTGAGCGGGCCATCGGCGCGCCGCGCACCTTGCCTCCAACGTAGGTCTCGTCCGCCTCAATCGCGCCGGTCAGTATCGGGCGCGGCCCCTTCTCCCGCATCGCCTCGCGGATGCGGTGGCACATGTACCAGGCCGAGCGGTATTGAATCCCAAGCTGGCGGTGGAGCTGGTGGGCGCTCACGCCCTTCTTGGACTCACACATGAGGTATATCGCCGCGAACCACTTGGACAGCGGAATCTTGCTGTCCTCGAAGATGGTTCCCACGGTGGCAGTGAACTGCCGCTTGCACGCCTTGCAGCAGTAGAACTGCGACACCTTGTTCTTGGTCTTGGACCGGCGCGTGATCGTCCACGCCCCGATGTTCCCGCACTTCGGGCAGGCGGGGCCGGTGGGCCAGCGTTGCGCCTCCAGGTAGGCGCGGCACTCGGCATCCGACCACTTCAGGACTTCCAGGTAGCTGGGCGCTGGGGTGCTCATGGCCGACTCCTAAACTGGAGGCAGGCTAGAACATGCGGTCAGGTGTGTCAAGTAACCAATTGCCCTCTCCGCGTGCTACACTGAGCCCGTCCGAATCCCTTCCCCCCAGGCCTCCGGCGCGCTCTACTGAGCCCAGAGATCTGGAGCCAGCGGTGGCCGCCTTCAAGATTGCCCTCCTCCCCGGCGACGGCATCGGCCCCGAGGTGATCGCCGAGGCCGTCAAGGTCCTGGACGCCGTCGCCCAACGCTTCGGCCACGCCTTCGACTACGCCGAGGCGCGCGTCGGCGGCGGCGCCATCGACGCCTATGGCGTCGCCCTCCGACCCGAGGACCTCGAGCTCTGCCGCCGTCAGGACGCCGTCCTCTTCGGCGCCGTCGGTGGCCCCAAGTGGGACGGCCCCCAAGCCACGGCCCGGCCTGAGGACGCCATCTTGGGCCTGCGCAAGGAGCTGGGCCTGTTCGCCAACATTCGCCCCGTCAAAGTCTTCGGCTTCCTGGCAGACAGCAGCACGCTCAAAGCCCACATCGTTGAGGGTGTGGACCTGGTCGTCCTGCGCGAGCTCACCGGCGGCATCTACTTCGGCAAGCCCCAGCGGCGCTGGCGCGACAGCCGCGGCCGCAAGGCCGTCGACACCCTCAAATACAGCGAGCGCGAGATCGAGCGCATCCTCCGCCTCGGCTTCGAGCTGGCCCGCGGCAGGCGACGCCATCTCACCAGCGTCGACAAGGCCAACATCCTCGATAGCTCTCGCCTCTGGCGGGAGATCGCCCTGGAGGTCGCCCGCGACTTCGCCGACGTGCGGCTGGAGCACCTCCTCGTCGACACCTGCGCCATGCAGCTGATCCGCCGCCCCGCCGACTTCGACGTCATCGTCACCGAGAACCTCTTCGGCGACATCCTCACGGATGAAGCCTCCATGCTCGTCGGCTCCATGGGCATGCTGCCCAGCGCCAGCCTGGGCGCACGGCGCCGTCGCGGTGGGGGCACGAACCTGGGCCTCTACGAACCCATCCATGGCACCGCGCCCGACATCGCCGGCAAGGGCGTCGCCAACCCCGTCGCGGCGATCCTCAGCGTCGCCCTGATGCTGCGCCTGTCGCTCGGCCTGGAGCCTGAGGCAGCCGCCGTCGAGCGCGCCGTGGAACAGGTGCTGCAAGCGGGCCATCGCTCGGCCGACCTCGTCACGGAAGGCGAGCCTGCGATCGAGACCGCCACCCTGGGCACGCTCATCGCCGAGGCGATCTGACTTCACCGCGCCCACTCCTGCTCGCCTGCATCCCCTTGCCGCCAGCCCGGCCGCCGCGCTACGTTGGATCCGTCTGCTCGCCCGGATTCGTGAGGAACGGATACGTGAACCACCTCGCCTGCACACCAAAGGAGCGCTCCTCCGCCGCGGTTCATCACGCGGCGGATGCGATTGCCCTGACCCGAGTGCTGTAGCGGCCGGCGCGTGGGCTCCCGCTCATTCTGAGCCTGCCTGTCCTGAGCTTGCCGAAGGGTCGAAGGACGCCCGACGCGCCTAGCGGCTCGGTCCGGTCCCGCTCTCACAGCGCCCGTTTCCCTTTCCGACCGCCTACCCGCCGGCCTCCGGCCTGAACTCGTGAGATATCGCCATGACTGACCAGGCCCCCCGCGTCATCCTCTACGACACCCTCCTGCGCGACGGCTCCCAGATGGAGGGCATCGCCTTCTCGCTGGACGACAAGGTCGCCATCGCACATCGGCTCGACGGACTCGGCATTGACTACGTTGAAGGCGGCTTTCCCGGCAGCAACGAGAAGGACAAGGCGTTCTTCCAGCGCATGCAGGCGCAGCCCCTGCAGCGGGCCAAGCTCGTCGCCTTCGGCGGCACCCGCAAGCCGGACTCCCGCGTGGAGGAGGACTTCAGCATCCAGGCGCTCGTCGCGGCGCAGAGCCCCGTCGTCACGCTCGTCGGCAAGGCCAGCGCCTACCACGTTGACGTCGCCCTCGAGACCTCCAAGGAAGAGAACCTCGCCATGATCCGCGAGTCCGTCGCCTACCTGCGTGATCAGGGCCGCGAGGTCCACTTCGACGCCGAGCACTTCTTCGACGGCTTCAGACAGGACCCTGATTACGCCCTCCAGACGCTCCAGACCGCCCAGCGTGCAGGCGCGGAGTACCTGGTCCTCTGCGACACCAACGGCGGCGCGATCACCTCCGCGCTGTTGGCCGCCGTCGCCGCCGCGCGCGAAGCCGTGCCGGAGGCCCGCTTCGGCATCCACTGCCACAACGACTGTGAGTTGGCGGTCGCCAACACCCTGGCAGCCGTGGAGGCCGGCGTGATCCAGGTGCAGGGCTGCGTCAACGGCTATGGCGAGCGCTGCGGCAACGCCAACCTGACCAGCGTCATCGCCGATCTGCAACTCAAGATGGGGATCCCGCTCGTCTCCGACGACCAGCTCCGCGACTTGACCAACGTCAGCCTGTTCGTCGCGGAGCTGGCCAACCTGCCCCTGCCCAACCAGGCCTCGTACGTGGGCCAGAGCGCCTTCGCCCACAAGGCCGGCTATCACGTGGCCGGCATCATGAAGGATGAGGACACCTACCAACACGTCAAGCCGGCGCTCGTCGGCAACGCCCGCCGCGTCCTCGTCAGCGAGCTTTCCGGGCAGCGCAACATCTCCTACAAGCTCCAGGAGCGGGGGCTGGACTTCCCCCTCAACAAGGACGAGACGCGCGCCCTCTTGGAGCGGGTCAAGACCATGGAGAGCCGCGGCTACCAGTACGAAGGCGCCGAGGCCTCCTTCGAGCTCCTGGCCCTGCGGCTCCGTGCCGCCTACACGCCTCCGTTCGTGCTTGACGACTTCCTCATCGTCGAGCGCCGCCGTCATCACGGCGGCGATGATGATGCCGGCAACGAGATGGCGGCCGAGGCCATGACCAAGATCGCCGTCGGCGGCAACGTCTATCAGACCGCCGCCGACGGCAACGGCCCCGTCAACGCCCTCGATCAGTCGGTCCGCAAGGGTCTGCGAGAGGCTTATCCCGAGATCGACCGCATGCACCTGCTGGACTACAAGGTGCGCATTCTTGACGCCGGGGCCGGGACGGAGGCCTCCGTGCGCGTCCTGATCGAGTCCACGGACGGCGAGCACATCTGGAACACCGTCGGCTCCTCCACCGACGTTATCGACGCGTCCTGGATGGCCCTCTCCGACGCCTTCGAATACTTCCTCTACAAGCGCCCGCAGTGGGACGCGGCGGCAGGGGAGAAGGGGCGCGCCTAGCCGAAGGCCGGCAGCCGCAGCGACTCGGCCTTGACCACCACCATCGCGACGCCGTTCACGGCGACCACCATGACCTGGTCACCTTCGCCGACCGTGACGCCCTCCGGCGCAACGTCCGTCTCCTCCGTCACCTCGAAGCTCCGCGCCTCGTCGCCCTCCCCAACGCGGACCTCGGCGTCGTTAAATTCGATCAACGCGCCCACGATCAGCTCCACCGTGATCGCCTTGCCCTCGGCATCGCTGCCCCTGAAGGTGAACGAGCGCAGGCCGCCTCTCAACGCCTCCGCGCCCCCCAGGGCGAACGCGAAGGGCACGTTGCGCAGGATCTCGCCCAGCGGCCCCTCGAACGGCGTCGGCGGACGTTCGGGGAACGCCGCCCCGAAGCGGCGCTCGCCCAGGGTGACGTCAAGTCGCTGCCTCTCCTCGTCCCGCTCAACCGTGAGCGTTACTTCGTCCCCCACCTCGCGCTCCTGCACCGCCGCGCGGAGCGATGCGGCGTCGTCGATAGACTCCCCGTCGAACGCGATGATGACATCGCCCTCGCGCAGCCCCGCCCTCTCGGCCGCGCTCTCGGGAATTACCGCCTGCACCACAATGCCACCGTCCGTTTCGGCGATGTTGACGCCGAGCTGCGCGCCCGACTCCTCCGCTCGGGCCTCCCGGAACCGTTCGCGGAACCGGTCCAGGTCCGGCGGCTCGAAGTCGCCTGGGAATCGGTCGCGCTGCTGCTCGGGGACCAGCGAAAAGGCCGGAGCGGCGCGCAGCCCCGGCTGCGCGGTCACGAACACGGGGTCGTCCTCATCCAAGGCGAGAACGAGCGCCGCGGTCCCCAGCCCAATGCTGGCCACCGCGACGGCGAGCGCCGTCAAACTGAGCCACGGATGTTGCGGCATGGTTATGCTCCTTCGGAACCGGCAGCCGGCAGTGACCGCATCCCACCGCACTATCGCGCCACTGCACTATCGCGCCACAGAATCAAGGAGCGGTGATCAACATGTAAGAAGGGCGTAAAGCGACGCCGGGGTACAATAGGCGACGACCGAGGCGTGGACGGCGGCCTGGAACTTTCTGTAGTGCCGCAGCGTCTTGCGGGGAAAGGGATGGACGGGTGGTTGCTGGTGAACTGCAATTGGCATTTCCGCGTTGTCAGCGCTGCCAGGGGGGCGCCTTGGTGCCGCTCTCCGATTTCGGCGGGCAGGGCGCCTCGATCCAGTTCAAGGCCTGGGTCTGCACGAATCCCGAGTGCGGCTACAACATCAAGATCCGCAACGGCGACGTCTACCTGGACGAGCCGGTACTGGATGCGCGGCGGGGTGAGGGCCGCCGCTCCTAGGACCAGCGCTCTTAGGAACGCAGCTCCTAAGACCGCAGCTCTTAGGAACGCCGCTCCTAGAACCGCCGCTCCTAGAACCGCCGCTCCGAGGACCGCGCCGTGAGCGCCAGGCCGCCCTCCACTTGGGGTTGGTCCGGTCGGACCCTGGGCCTGCTCGCGATTCTCGTTCTGGCGATCCCCATCACGGTTGCGGTCCTCCTGGTCACGGAGTTCAGCCTCCTGTCCGCGGACGAGGATGAGCCCAACGAGGCGCTCACAGCCGCGACCGGGACCAACCTCCTGCCCGCCGCGCCGTCGCTGATCTTGGAGCCTCCCCCTCCCGATGAGCCGGCGCCCGTCGCGCGGATCGAGCAGATTCCGCTGGAGGAGTCGGACCTGCAGGTGGAGGAGGACCAGGACGTCTACACCGTCCTGGCCGGCGACACGCTCGGCGCCATCGCCCGACGCTTCCAGACCACCATCCAAGCGCTCGCCGCCTACAACGACCTCGCCAACCCTGA
Organism: Dehalococcoidia bacterium; assembly: GCA_963662615.2. Lineage (GTDB taxonomy): Bacteria > Chloroflexota > Dehalococcoidia > Bin125 > Bin125. The sequence continues at coordinate 114,032 of CAXXSR010000002.1, read as the reverse complement.
CAGGCTTCGTGTGGGCCAGGAGCTGCGCATCCCGCCTCCCGATTTCACGCCAGAGCCACCGCCCACCACGCCCGATGACGAAGCCGCAACCGAGGAGCCCGCGGGCGGGACCACCACGACGACGGAGGCCTCGCCGGGCGCTACCAGCGAGGACGAGGGCTCTACGTCGCTCTAGCGGATGCGGCCCAAGCGCTTGTCTCCGACCGCGCCGCCGCGTAGCCTCCATTCAGGCCGGGGAGTGGCGCAGTCCGGTAGCGCGCTTCGTTCGGGACGAAGAGGTCGGAGGTTCAAATCCTCTCTCCCCGACCATTACCCCCCCACTTCGCCGTCTCCGCCACCGCCGGCAGCGGCCGGAACGCCGCCTGCGGCGAGCGGCTGCGGATCCGGTCGGCGGCCATCGACACCCCCGAGCACGTTGCTCGTGTCCCCGACAAGGGGCTGCCCGGCGCGCACGGCCCGCGGTCGGACCTGACGGGCCCCGCGAACGCCGCGTACGGCGATCATCCGCCTCGAATGGGGCCGGCCGTTGGACCGCCGTCTACGGCGAACGGCGTCAGCCGGGCCCCTTCCGCCCTGCCAAGTCGTACTCGTGCGCGAACACAACCGCCTGCACGCGATCGCGCAGGCCCAGCTTGCCGAGGACGCTGGAAACGTGCGACTTGACGGTCGCCCCGCCGATCATCAGCTCGTCCGCGATCTCGGCGTTGGAAAGGCCGCGGGCGACCAGCGCGAGGATCTCACGCTCGCGCTCGGTAAGGGCCGAGACGTCCACGTCGTCCGGGGGCGGCCGTGGCGCCGCCTGGGCGAACTCCGCGATCAGCCGCTTGGTGATGGAGGGGGCGAGCAGCGCGTCGCCGCGGGCGAGGACCCGCACCGCCGCGGCCAGATCCTCGGCCGGAATGTCCTTGAGCACGAAGCCGCTCGCCCCGGCTTGGAGGGCCTGGAAGACATACTCGTCCGGGTCGAAGGTGGTGAGGATCAGGACGCGGGCAGTATTCCCCGCCTCGGAGATGATCCGACGGGTCGCCTCGATCCCGTCCAGCTCCGGCATGCGGATGTCCATCAGGACGACGTCCGGGCGATGGCGCGCGACCATATCGATCGCCTCCTGCCCGTTCCCTGCCTCCCCGACCACTTCGATGTCGTCCTGGCTATTCAAGATCATCGCGAAGCCGGTCCGCACGAGCGCCTGATCATCGACGACGACGGCGCGGATCACCGCCGCTCCTCAAGACCCGCGTCTCCGGGGGGCGCCGGCAGGACCGCCCGGACCTGGAAGCCACCCTGCGGGTGCGGCCCCGCCTCCACCGTGCCGCCGAACAGCGAGGCCCGCTCGCGCATTCCCACCAGGCCGTGGCCGCGCTCCGGGATCGGGTCGCCCGGACGCGCCTGGCCGTTATCCGCGATTTCGAGCTCCACCGTGGCCTCGGTATAGCGCACGCGCACGGTCGCAGTCGCCGGCCCGGCGTGCTTGAGCACGTTGGTCAGGGCCTCCTGCACGATGCGATACGCGGTCAGGTCGACGGCCGGGGGCAGGACCCGTGCGGTGCCTTCGACCTCAACGGCCACCCCAACGCCCGCGCCCTCCAATCGACTCTTGAGCTCGCCGAGATCGGCGAGGCCGGGTTGTGGCGTCAGGGGGCTCTGAGTGGCGGCATCCGGGTGGGCGCGGAGCACGGTGACAATGCGGCGCAGCTCCTGCATCGCCTCGCGGCCGGACTCCTCGATCGCGGCGATCGCGTCGGTGGCCGCGGCCGGGTTTCCCCTCGCGGTCATCCGGGCCGCCCCCGCTTGCACCGTCATCACGCCTACGCTGTGCGCCACGACGTCGTGTAACTCCCGGGCGATGCGCACCCGCTCCGCCGCGGCCGCGGCACGCGACTCCTCGCGAAGCGTCTCCTCGCGGCGGGCCGTGCGTTCCCCGGCAAGCTCGCGCCGGATGCGGACGACCCAGCCAACCATCCAGGCACCCACGAAGACCAGGGAGAAGAGCACGAGCCCCAGCAGCTCCAGGTCGTCCAAGGCGACCTGCACGACCATAACGACGACGACGATCGCCGCGACCCCGACCGCGGCGCCGACCGCGTGCCGTCGATTCGGCTCCCACACCGCCACCGAGTACAGCCCGACGAGCAGCGGCAGGACCCCGTCGCCGATGGGATCGAAGATCGCCCAGAGAATCGCGCTCAGCGAGACGATCGCCAGCACGGCGACGGGGTAGCGGCGCCGCCAGAGCAACGACCCGACCACCGCCGCCAACAAAGGCAAGACCAGTGGCGTGAAGTCCGCTTCGTCCTGCACCTCTTCGCCGATGATCGACGCGACTTCGATGCTCAGAACCACGCCGACCAGGATCTAGTCGGACCTCGTTGGACGCGGCAGCGGCAAGCGCAGCCGCGACAGTCGCCGTGACCGCGCGGTCGCATGCGAGGCCGTAAGCGCGTCCGACGGCAAGCCCGGGGAGCCGGGAGTGGCCGGAGGTGCCGGGTCCGCCGCGCGCGCCATTGTCGCTCCTCCGCTCGCCTCTGCTCACATGATGGCAGCCAGCGCCCGGCGCCGTCCTCCGCCGCGCGGCGGAGTCTGTCTCCGCCTCGGGGTGGGGATCGTCCGCGCAGGTCCGCCCGGGGACGGACGGTGCGACCTCCAAGATCCCCCTGCCGGATCGGCCAGAATCGTCCCCGCGGCGGGCGATTCCGGCCCGCTTTCTGCATACGGTACTCCTCGTCAAGGTTCAACCGGCCCCACAGGCAACCGCCGGGGGCGGCATCACTGGAGGAGACTTGAGATGTTCTTCGCAACTCAGATATTCGCCGCGCTCGGCGCACCGACACTCGAACGCCCGACCGTGGCGCCGCCACCCCCGGGGGTCGATCGCGCGATCGCCGCCCGCGTGGTGGAGGGGACGAAGGTCTACGGCTCCAGCGACACCGCCGTGCGGGCTCTCCACGGCGTCAGCATCGGCTTCGCCGCCGTGCGCCGCCGTGGTGTGACGTCGTTGGCGCTGACGCTTGTGGCGCTCGCGGCCGGGGTCGCCATCGCCTGCGGCAACGGCGACGTGGCGCAGGACGAACCCGCGCTCGCTGATTCCGCCATCGCGGATGAGGCTCGAGTCAGTCCGGGCGCGCAGCCGCCGAGCGTGGAGCCGTCGAACGCGGAGACGCCGAGCGCGGAGCCACCGAGTGCGGAGCCACCGAGCGCGGAGCCGCCGAGCGCGGAGCCGCCGAGCGGGGAGCCGCCGAGCGCGGAGCCGCCGAGCGCGGAGCCGCCGCGCGTAGAGCCGCCGAGCGCGGAGCCGCCGAGCGGGGAGCCGCCGAGCGCGGAGCCGCCGAGCGCGGAGCCGCCGCGCGTAGAGCCGCCGAGCGCGGAGCCGCCGAGTGCCGAGACGCTGTCTGCGGCGCTCGAGGCGATCCTGGCAGAGGCTGGGGCGCCGGCAGTGGCAGCGGCGATCTTCAGCGTGGACGGCACGATCATCGATGCGGCTGCGATCGGCGTTCGGAGAAGCGGCGAGAGCACGCCCGTGACCGTTGATGACCGCTTCCACCTCGGCTCGGACGTGAAGGCGATGACCGCAGCCCTGTTGGGGCGCCTGCAGGAGCAAGGTCGCGGCGTCTCCTTCGACACCACCTTGAGCGAGGCGTTCCCGCACGGTGTCGCAATCCACCCCGACTACGCGGCGGTCACGCTGGCCCAGCTGCTGTCGCACACGGGGGGCATCGATGACGCGGTCGAACTCGACCCCGACGACTCGGTGCTGGCACTACCCGTCGAGGAGCAGCGAGCGGTGATCGCGCGGCTCCTGCTCGAGATGCCACCGCCGATCGAGCCGGGGACGTCGTCGCACTACGCGAATCTGGGCTACGTCGTTGCCGGCGCGGCGCTGGAGACGGCGACCGGCATGGCCTGGGAGGAGTTGATGCGGGCCGAGCTGTTCGAGCCGCTCGGCATGGAGTCGTGTGGATTCGGCGCACCGGGCGCGGACGGCTCGGAGGCGCCCTGGGGGCACGATGCGAGCGGGACACCGATCGATCCGACTCAGCCCGACACCGAAATCTGGCGGGATCCGGTCATCGGCCCGGCCGGTACCGTGTACTGCGCGATGGCCGACTGGGTGAAGTTCCTCAGCGAGCTGATGCGCGGCCTCGAGGGCGAGAGCGACTTTCTCAGCCGATCGACCGTCGAGCGGATCTTCACCCCCGCCGACGTGCCCTATGAGGGCGACCCCAACGGCAAATATGCGTTCGGCTGGGGCGTGTACGAGAGTCCGTTCGGCGCGATCTACACCCATGACGGCAGCAACGGCCTCTGGTATGCGTCCGTCTACCTCTTCCCGGGGCTTGGGACGGGGCGCATCGCGGTCAGCAACGGGGCTGGGCCCGTAGGCCCCGGGGGCCAAGTCGTGCAGGCCGCGATTGGCGCCTTGTTCGAGCTGTATCCGCCCGAGCGGTGAGCCAGTCCAGCCGCCCCGCGCCGCCGGCGCGGGGCGGCAATGGGGACACGCCGAGCCCGCAAGCGCGCCGCCGCCGCCGAAGCCCGACCTGGTGCGCTATGCGGGGCGAAGGGCCGCGACGACGCGGTGCTCGTCAATGCCCGCGGCGATGCAATCTTTGAGCAGCGTGATCATCGCGCGGGTCACCACCACCGAGCCCAGATCGTTGAGCGCGTCCGTGTGCGCTCGCTCCAACGCCGCCAGACGGGCGACTTGGCGCAGGCGGGTCTCCCCGAACGCTTCCAGGGCTGCGGACTCGTGCAGGGGCAACGGGGCCTCCGTCCTCAGGCGTCGCTTCACTAGCAGGTAGATGGCGATCGCACGGCAGACGTGACGGCTGTGACACAAGTCACCAAGGCGGGAAGAGCCGCAAATGGCCGCATCGGGCGACCGGTGCCGACGGCTGGGGAGCCGGGGCCGCAGGCTCTGTCGCGACATGATTCGCGCCGCGATTACAGGAGTGACCCGGGCGGCGAGTTCAGGGACAGCGCCGGCATCAGCACTTCCAATCGCGCCGCAGTATCGTCGCCGCCGGGTATCCTCACGGTACCTGAGGAGGTCCCCATGTCCGGCCGCCTGCCCCTGGATGGAATCGTCGTCCTTGATCTGACGCGCGCCCGCGCCGGCCCGACCGCCACACGGCAGCTCGCCGATTGGGGCGCCGACGTCATCAAGGTCGAGCAGCCGCCCCGATCCGAGACGGACGACGCCCTCGCCGGCCCGCGCGAAGGATCCGACTTCCTCAACCTCCATCGCAACAAGCGCAGCATGACGCTCAACCTCAGCCACGCCGAGGGACGCGCCATCTTCCTGCGCCTCGCCACACCTGCCGACATCGTCGTGGAGAACTACCGGCCCGCCGTCAAACACCGCCTCGGCGTGGACTACGACGCCGTCCGCGCCGTCAACCCCCGCATCATCTACGGCAGCATCTCAGGCTTCGGACAGGACGGCCCCTACCGGGAGCGTCCGGGGGTGGACCAGATCGCGCAGGGGATCGGGGGGATCATGTCGGTCACCGGGCTCGCCGGGCAGGGCCCGGTCCGCGTTGGCATTCCCATCGCCGACCTCTGCGCGGGCAACTACCTGGCGCAGGGCATCTTGCTCGCGCTCTTCGAGCGTGAGCGCTCCGGCCAGGGGCAGTGGGTCCACACCTCCCTGCTGGAGGCCCAAATCGCGATGCTCGACCTGCAGGCGACGCGCTGGCTGATCGACGGTGAGGTCCCCGGCCAAGCCGGCAATGACCACCCCACTCTCATCCCCACCGGGGTCTTCCCTACTGCGGACGGGCACATCAACATCGCCGGGTCGAACAGCACCCTCTACCGGCGACTCTGCAGGGCTATCGGTCGCTCCGACCTGATCGACCATCCCGATTACGCCACGCCCGAGCGACGCTCAAAGAATCGCAAGGCGCTCAACGCCGTGATCTCGGAGAAGACGCGCGAACGGCCGAGCAGCCATTGGGTGCAGGCGTTCAACGACGCGGGAGTTCCCTGCGGCCCCATCAACACGATCGATCAGACCTTCGCCGATCCGCAGGTCCAACACCTGGACATCGCCAGAGCCGTTGACCACGCGCAGCGCGGAGAGATCCGCGTGGTCGGTCAACCGATCCACCTTGCGCGCGCTCCGCAGCCGGAGCGGATGCGGCTGCCGGCGCCGGCGCTCGGCGAGCACACCGACGAACTCCTGGCCACGCTCGACTTCGACGCCGCGGCAATCGCCGACCTGCGCACCCGCCACGTGATCTGAGGCGCCGCCGCCCCCGCATGACGGCGCCGGTCCCTTCGGTGGGCGCGCCAGGAGCAATGCATGTCTGACCGTGCGAACAAACTCCCCGCGCGCCGCGCGCCGTCGCGGGTCGCAAACGCGAGGGGTCAACCGCTCAGGGGCCGCCGCCGGCGACCTGCTCCCAGGCCAGCGTCACCGTGTCGGCGGTGCTGTTGACGAGGAAGAGGCCGTCGAGGCGGTCCACGGTCGTGACGGTGCTGAGGAAGGCGGGCTGGCCGCGCCGGAAGATGTCGTACCCCTGCGTGGCGGCGTCGTAGCGGAAGACCGCACTGACCTCGGCCGGCAGGGGGGCGAGGAGGTCGGCCAGCGCCGTGTCCGCCGCGCCGGTGAAGCCCACGAAGGTGAACCCCGGCGGCAGCGCCACGCTCACGGGCCCGGCCGACAGCGCGTCGTCCCAGCTCAGCGCGGCCTCGGCGCCGGCCGGGAGCCGGACGAAGAGGACGTCGCGCTGGTTGGCCGTGGCCAGCGTGTTCAACCCCGGCACCACGACGTCGGGGCGGTACACCAACCAGCTCTGCCTATCTGCATCGAAACGGAAGATGGCGTCCGTGATCGACCCGATGGCCGTGGCCACGTCGTCAATGGGCGTGTCATCCGCGCCGGGGAATACCAGGGCGTTGAAGCCGCCCACCAGCGAGAAGGTGACCGTCGGGACCGCTTCCGGATCGCTGATGGCGTCCTCCCCGTCACAGTCCTGGTCAATGCCGTCGTCGAGGATCTCCGTGGCGCCCGGGAAGATGGTCGCATCGGTGTCGTCGCAGTCGGGCGTGCCGCCCGTGGCCTGGTCGGCGTCGAAGCCGTCGCCGTCCACGTCGGCCAGGTCGCTGCCGTCGCAGTCCTGATCGATGCCGTCGTACGGCGTCTCCGATGCGCCGGGGAAGATCGTTGAGTTCGTATCGTCGCAGTCGCTCCCACCGCTGGCGATGGAGTCGAAGCCGTCCCCGTCAGCATCGACGCCGACAGGCCCCTGGAACTCAAACGCGCCGATGTCGCTGACGCCGACGCGGGGGAAGCCGCGCTGATCGATCGCGAGGGCCGCGGTGTCGTCGCCCGCATTGATCGCCGGACTCCCTGCCAGCAGCGCCTGGGTCTGGGTGGGCCCGCCGTTGTCCGCCAGGGGCCCCAGGAGTGGATCGACCCCCGGCTGGTCGTCCGGGCCCGCGAGGTTGCACGTGCTGTCGCCGTCGATGTTGTTCCCCAACGAAGTGACTGCCAACCCATCGCAGTCGGGTGCGCTGTTCCCCGCGATAATCGAGTTTTTCAGCGTAAGCGGGCCGTCCAGGTGCAGGATGCCGCCGCTGTCGAAGGCCGCGGCGTTGCCGCTGACGGTGCTGTTCGTCAGCGTCGCCTCGCCGGAGTTCGAAATCCCGCCGCCTGCCCCGTCCGCCGTGTTGCCGCTGACGGTGCTGTTCGTGAGCGTGAGCGTGCCGCTGAGGTTAAGGATGCCGCCGCCCCCGGCAAGGCTCATATTCCCGGTAACCGTGCTGTTGGTCAGCGTCAGCGTGCCGCGGTTCTCAATGCCGCCGCCTTGTGCCGCCGTGTTGCCGCTGATCGTGCTGTTCGTCAGCGTCAGGGTGCCGCTGTTGAAGATGCCGCCGGCGCTGCCGCCCGTCGTGTTCACACTCACCGTGACGTTCGTCAGCGTCGCCGTGCCCATGTCAAAGTTAGTAATCCCGCCGCCTGCCCCGTCCGCCGTGTTGCCGCTGACGGTGCTGTTCGTGAGCGTCAGCGTGCCGCGGTTGAAGATGCCGCCGCCGCTGCTGGTCGTGTCCCCGTTGGTGATTGTCACGCTGGAGAGTTCCAGCGTGGTCAAACCGAGGACCTGAATGACGCGGTCGATGCCGCCGCCGTTGATGATGGTGGTGGCGGCGCCCGCGCCGGTGATGGTCAGCTTGTTGCCGAAGTCGGCGATGTCGAGGTCGCCGGTGCCGCCGGCGTTCTCGCCCGTGCCGGCGTTGGTCAGGAAATAGGTGCCGGGAGGCAAGGTGATGGTGTCGTCGCCGTCGAGCGCGTTCGCCTCCATGATCGCGGCGCGCAGAGTGCACGGGCCCGGGATCGGAAACCCCGGTGAGTGGCAATTTCCGTCGCCCGGGAACATGTCGATGCCATCTGCAGTGCTCGAGACGGTGAAGTTGGCGCCGTGGGCCGTGCCGAGCGTCAGTACCAGCGCCAGCGCGGCCGCCAGCGCCGCAGTCGCCGCGGCAGCGGACATTAACGCCAGGGGCGAGCGGGCGAGCCGGCCCCTAAGGGCGGTCAATCGGCTCCCCAAGGATGTGGGCATAACGAATTGCATTCAGGTGCTCTCCCCGCATGAGGTCTCGCAAGGCTCCTGGGCGCGGTCGGGAGGAGGCTAGGAAGCGGCCAGGTCCCGGTCAAGCTGCCGCGCCTTCCGGCGGTTGGCGAGCGTCGCGCCGGTTAGAGGACCACGCCCAGTTCGCGGGCGCGCAGCACGGCCTGTGAGCGATTGCGCACGCCGAGCTTGCCGTAGATCTGGCTCGTGTACCACTTGGTGGTGCCGGCAAGCAGCGTCTCGGCGTTCGTTTTCGTCTCGTCGGGGGCGCTGCGGTGATGCGTGATGAACGCAAGCAGTTCAACCGCCAGGGCGCGCTCGCCGGAGGCGAGTAGGAGTTCCGGCACGCCGCGCAGCACGTCGAAGATCAGGGGAACGACACGGATCTCCGCCGCAATCTCAAGGGCGCATAAAAAGCAGGCATGCGCTGTGTGCATTTCGCCCCGGCCGCAGGCGACGCGACCGAGTCCACACAGCGCGCTGCCCAGGCCGCCGCGATCGCCAATGTCGCGATAGAGGACCAGCGCTTAGCGGTAGCGGCGTTCGGCCTCGCGGGCGTCCCCCTGCAGTGCCGCCGTCTCCGCCGGGTGCGCGAGGGCGAGCGCCATGCCCTCCGGATCGTTGAACGCGGTGCGCAGCGCGTGGCTCGCCTCGAAGTGCATTTGGCCCTCGCTGAGGTCGCCGCCGACGCGCGCCAGGATCCCCAGGGCAGCGTTCGGATCGTCGGCGAAGGTGTACGGGGCGGAATCCACGCCGAGGTCATTGAAGAGGTGGCGGCTGTTCTGAAGGACGCGCTGCGCCTCGTCCAACTGCCCCAGTCGAATTGCTATCCAACCGCGCGTGAGGAGGACGGCGGCGAGCAACCGTTTCATCTCGCGGTCCTGGAGGAAGGCCAGCAGCCGGCTCGTGGGATCGCCTTGGCCGCCCGACGGGGAAGTTGACCGCCTCGGCGATGGCGAGAACCAGCGCCTCGCCCGACGCGACCGCCTGCAGCGGAACGAAGGCGGCGCCGTCCGCCAGCTCCGCTGCGATGGAGGCGGCGGACTCGATTGCCAAACGCGACTTGCCGATCCCTCCCGGCCCGACAAGCGTGATCAGGGGGCCGCCCCACTCCAAAACTTGGCGCCGGATTTCGGCGAGCTCGTCTTCACGGCCAACGAAGGATGTGGCCACCCGTGGGAGCGCGCGTGGTTCGAACAGCGTTGATGCCTGCGCCGCCATCTCCCGCTCACCTCGTCGCATTGTTCGTCTGCGGCTTTGCCGGTCGGGATACTGGAAAGCGTTCCGGGTTGACTCCGAACGTCGCCTTCCAGGCGATCGATCGTCTGGATCGGATCGCCTTGGCGCCTGTCCCGCTCCCATCCAGCGTGACCCCCCCGCGATTAAGGGAGACGGGTGGACGGCGAGGGGTGGGAGGCTATGCTGCGACGGCGACGCGATCACGGCTCCAGCATGCGCGTGGCACGCGCGCTTGCGGGATCCGCGCAGAGGAGGGAACTCAGGTGACCAGTGAGTTCGCAAGCCGGGAGCAGCTCGATGCGGGAATCACTGAGGTCCTTGAGTCGCCCCAGGACGCGGGGAAGTTAGAGGCGATCTTCCTCCGGCCCGCGGAGGACCAACGTGAGTCTCCCCACGCGGCTCGGCTCTCGCCGCAAGGCGGCGTGGACGGTGACAAATGGAAGTCCAGCGGCGGACATCCACGAGCGCAGGTGACGCTCATGAACTCGCGGATCCTCAACCTCATAGCGGGGAGTCGAGAGCGGTGGTCTCTAGCCGGGGACCAACTCATCGTCGATCTGGATCTGAGTGCGAACAACCTTCCCGCGGGTCAGCGCCTGACGATCGACGATGTCGTGCTGGAAGTGAGCGAGGTTCCCCATACCGGATGTGGGAAATTCTCTCGGCGCTACGGAACTGAGGCTGCGAGATTCATCAATGCTCCCGCCAGAGCAAATCTCCACCTACGCGGGATCAACGCCGTCGTGATCAAGGCCGGGACCGTGCGCGTCGGTAGCGACGTGCGAAAGGTCTGAGACCGCCCATCAGCTCCGCGTCCGGACCAGGATCGGAACATCCACACGCACGGCGCGCCGGTCAAGCGGAACGCTGCTGGCCCGGCGCTTGTCCCGCGTACCGGCAGAGCGCCGGCCGCCCCGTCATTGAGAAAATCGGTCGTTATTCTCCAGCCGCCGCCGCGCCCGCCGGCGACGGGAACGGGCTCGCACGCCCCTCCAGTCCCAGTCTCAGCTGGCGCAGCGCTCGGTATTGCAGCGCCCGCACCGCGTTCTCGCTGCGCTGCATCCGCGCCGCGATCTCCGCATGGGAACGATCGCCGAAAAAGCGCAGGACGATCACTTCTTGCTGTGTGGGCGTCAGCGACGCCATGGCCTCCCGGGTCCGCCGTCGGTCAACGGAGGCCAGCACAGCGGCCTCCGGCCCCGCGCCCGTATTAGGCTGCCTGAGCAGCAGGTCCACGTCCGCTTGCTCCGCGCTCCGCTTGCGGAGCACGGAGCAGACGCAGTTGTGCGTGATGGAGAGGAGCCACGAGAGCGCCGTGCCCTCCCTCCGGGTACGATCCCCGCTGCCGCCACGCACGCAGAGATACACGTCCGCGGCAATGTCTTCTGCTTGGCCGGCGTCGCCCATGAGGACGCAGGCGTAGCGATAGACCGCGTCGAACGTCTCCTCATACAGCGCCGCGAAGCGCGTGACGCTATCTGTGTCGGGATCAGCGCTGTCGCTCGCGCCGCGACCGCGCGCCTGCATCGTCGCCGCATCCGGGCCCGCCTGGAACGGTGGCATCGCTTCCCCTCGCCTTCTTGCGATCGCAGTTCGGCGGCAGAGCCTAGAGGCCTCTGCACCCTTCACTGAGTAAGACGGGCGAGTAGAGAAATCCTTACGGCCGGGGGCCGGCCGGCCACACAAAGCGGGACGCAGGCAAACCGCCGAGAGGCATCTGTCCTCTTTCACGGCCCCCGCACCCAGAGGCAGGCGCGAGGATGGGCACCGTCTCACGGTGAAATGAAGATGGTGGCGCCGTCGCGGTTCGGCGACCGGAACGGACGTGGGCCGCGGGGACAACCCGCGCAACGCGGGATGTTATCCGCGCTGTGTCTCATCCGCCCGTGGCGCTTCCCCAGCCGTGATCGACCGCCGGCAGCTACCGCGTGATTCGCCTCGCCGCATCGGAGGCAAGCCGCGTCCCAGGCGTGGCCCGCGGCTCAGGGACCGCCCGCGGCCACCTGCTCCCAGGAGAGGACCGCCGTGCTGGTCGTCGTGTTGCGGATGAACAGGGCCTCGAGCCGGTCCGCGGAGGTGAACGTGCTCAAGAAGCTCGGCTCGCCGCGCCGGAAGACGTCGTATTCCTGATCCTCCGCGGCGAAGAGGAAGGCCGCATCCACCCCGGCCGGGAGCATCGCCAGCAGGTCGGCCACCGCCGTCCCATCGGCGCCGGTGAAGCCCACGAAGCTGAACCCCGGCGGCAGATCCACGCTCACCGGCCCGGCCGCCAGCACGTCCTCCCACATCAAGGTGGCCACGCCGCCCGCGGCGAGACGGACAAAGAGGACGTCGCGCTGGTTGGCCATGGCCAGCGTATTCAACCCCGGCACCACGACGTCGGGCCGATACACCAACCAGCTCTGCGACGTCTCATCGAAGCGGAAGATGGCGTCCGTGATGGAGCCGATGGCGGTGGCCAGGTCCGCAATGGGCGTGTCATCCGCGCCGGGGAAGACGATGGCGTTGAAGCCGCCCACCAGCGCGAAGGTCGCCGTCAGGACCGCTTCCGGCTCACTGATGGCGTCCTCCCCGTCGCAGTCCTGGTCAATGCCGTCGTCGAGGATCTCCGTGGCGCCCGGGAAGACGGTCGCGTCGGTGTCGTCGCAGTCGGGCGTGCCGCCGACGGCCTGGTCGGCCTCGAAGCCGTCTCTGTCCACGTCGGTCAGGTCGCTGCCGTCGCAGTCCTGGTCGATGCCGTCGTAGGGGATCTCGGTGGCGCCGGGGAAGATGGTCGCGTCGCCGTCATCGCAGTCGGTCCCGCCCGCCGCGATGTCGTCGAAGCCGTCGCCGTCGGCGTCGAGCCCTTGAAACTCGAACGCGCCGATGTCGCTGACGCCGACCCGGGGGAAGCCGCGCTGATCGGTTGGGGGCGCCCCCACGTCGTTGCCGGCGTTGATCGCCGGGCTGCCCGCGAGCAACGCCTGCGTCTGGGTGGGGCCGCCGTTGCTCGCCAGCGGGCCCAGCAGCGGGTCAAGGCCGGGGAGGTCGCCCGGCGCGATCAAATTACACGTGTTGTCGCTGTCCAGGTTGTTGTCGAACGAGAGCATGGAGCCATCGCAGTTGGCCGCGGTGTTCCCGGCCACGATCGAGTTCTTCAACGTGGTCGTGGCGCCGCTGTGCGCGATGCCGCCCCCCACGCCCCCGGCGATGTTGCCGCTGATTGTGCTGTTGAGCACCGTCAACGCGGCGTTATTGTCGTTGAGGATGCCGCCCCCAGCCCCCGTCGTGGTGTTGCCGCTGATTGTGCTGTTCGTCAGCGTCAGCGAGGCGCCGCTCCCGTTCTCAATGCCGCCTGCCGTGCTGGTAGCAGTGTTGCCACTGATGGTGCTGGCGGTGACCGTCGCCATCGCGCCTACGACGTTACTAACCCCGCCACCATCATCCCCTGCCGTATTCCCGCTCACCGTCGTGCGGGTCAGGGCGAGCGTCGCGGTGGGGCCGATGTTGTGGATGGCGCCGCCGCAAAACCCGGCTTGATTGCCGATGAACGTGCTGTCCACCACGCTGAGAGCGCTCTCGGAGTTGTAGATGCCACCACCGCTGGCGGGCGCCGTGTTGTTGCTGACCGTGGCGTTCGTCAGCGTGGCGCTCGCGCCCCCTACGTTGTGGAGGCCGCCGCCATGTCCGTTCGTCGTGTTGCCGCTGACTGTACTGCCGGTCAGCGTCACGGTGCCATCGTTCCAGATACCGCCGCCAGCGATCGCGGCCGTGTTGCCCTGAACGGCGCCCCCTGTCATCGCCACCACCGCGCTGGCGCCAGAGCTGTAGATGCCGCCGCCCTGGTCCGTGGTGCTGTTGCCGCTAACGGTCGTGTTGCTGAGGGTCAGCATCCCGGCGTTGTCGATGCCGCCGCCCACGCCATTGGTCGAGGTGTTGTTACTCACGCTACTGTTGCTCACCGTCAGCGCCCCAACGTTGCTGATACCGCCTCCGTCACCGGCCGTCGCCGTGTTGCTCACCACGGCGCTGTCGTCCAGAGTGAGCGTGGCGCCGCCGTCATTGTGGATGCCGCCGCCGTCTCCACTACTGGTCGCGTTCCCGCTGAGGGTGGTGTGGATCAGGGTCAGCGTCCCACTGTTAAAGATGCCGCCCCCATCGAATCCCGCCAAGTTGTTTTCCACGACGCCGTCTGTGAGCGTCGCGGAGCCGCCGTTCCAGATGCCGCCGCCGCTGAAGGTCGCGCTGTTGTTGGGGCCGACGGTGCTGAGATTCAGCGTGAGCGAGCCGGCGAATTGGAGAAAGCCGCCGGAAGGTTGAACGTAGATGCCGCCCCCGGCGCTGGCCGTGCTGTTGCTGACCCTGCTGCTGGTCAGCGTCAGGCTGCCGCCGACCCGGATGCCGCCCCCGTCGCCGCCGCCGGCGTTCCCGTTGGTGACAGTGACGCCCGAGAGTTCCAGCGTGCTCAAACCGAGGACCTGAAAGACGCGGTCGATGCCGCCGCCGTCGATGATCGTGCTGGCGGCCCCAGCGCCGGTGATGGTCACCTTGTTGGCGAGGTCGGCGATGTCGAGGTCGCCGGTGGCGGCGGCGTTCTCGCCCGTCCCCGCGATGGTCAGCGTGTAGGTGCCGGCAGGCAACGTGATCGTGTCGTCGCCGTCGAGCGCGTTCGCCTCCATGACCGCCGCGCGTAGCGTGCAACCTTGGAGTCCGGCCGAGCAGATGCCGTCGCCTGGGGTGATGTCTACCCCGTCTGGCTGCCAATTGACCGTGAAGTTGGCGCCGTGGGCCGTCCCGGGCGTCAGTACCAGTGCCAGCGTGGCCGCAATCACCGCCACGACCACGGCGGCGGAGGCCAACACCAGGGGTGGACGGGCGCGCCGGCCCCTAAGGGCGGTCAATCGGCTCCCCAAGGATGTGGGCATAACGAATCGCATTCAGGTGCTCTCCCCGCATGAGGTCTCGCAAGGCTCCTGGGCGCGGTCGGGAGGAGGCTAGGAAGCGGCCAGGTCCCGGTCAAGCTGCCGCGCCTTCCGGCGGTCGGCGAGCGGCCCGCAGGCCGGCCCGCTGCGGCGCATCCGCTATCGTGGCCGCGACGGCGAGGCCGCCGGGCCTCACTGCCGCGAAATCGAGGGCAGGCAATGAGCGTTCGTGTCGGTTTGGGCCTCGCCGCCTTCCCCTTTTCCGCTGCCGACGCCTTCTGGCGCTGGGTCGATCTCTGCGAAGACGGCGATGTCGACTCGCTCTGGCAGACCGACCGGCTCGTCTCGCCGCGCCCGTTCCTGGAAACGCTGAGCGTGATGGCCGCCCTCGCGGGCCGCACGCAGCGGCTCAAGTTCGGCATGAACGTGGCCGTGGTCCCGTTCCGCGACCCACTGGTCTTGGCGAAGCAGTGCGCGACCATCGACTTTCTCAGCCAAGGGCGTTTGCTCCCCGCCTTCGGCGTTGGCGCCGACACGGCCCCGGAGTGGCGCGCCACCGGCCGCAGTGCCCGCCAACGCGGCGCGCAAGCCGACGAAGCGCTCCTCCTGATGACCCGTCTCTGGAGCGAGGCGCGCGTCACCTTTCAGGGAAGTCACTATCGCTATCGCGACGCCAGCGTCGATCCGAAGCCGGTGCAGCAGCCGCTGCCGCTCTGGATCGGCGGCAGCAGCCGGGCCGCCATCCGCCGTACCGCCACCATTGGCTCGGGTTGGTTAGCGGGGATCCTGCCACCGTCGCAGGTGGACGCCGTCGTGGAGGCGATTAAGCGGGAGAGCGCAGCGCTCGGCCGCTCTATTGACGCCGACCACTACGGCGCGAGTTTCGCCTTCCGCTTTGGCAGCTGGGACGAGCCCGCCGTTGAGCGCGCCGCCGCCGACCTGGCACAACGCAGTCCGCCCCTGCCGGCACGGCAGTACCTGGCCGTCGGCGGCCGTGCGGAGATCCGCGCGCGCATCGACGAGTACACGGCGGCCGGCATCTCCAAGTTCGTTCTCCGTCCCATCGCCGAGGGCGACGCCGACGTCCTCTCCCAGACTCAGCGCCTGATCGACGAGGTCCTGCCGGAGGTGCACGGGGACGGCGCCTGAGTCGCTCGCTCCCCTGCGGCTCTCTGCTGGCCCGCTAGACTCGGCACATGTCCGCGTCGTTGCATCGCTCCCAACGATCGCTGCGCGTCGCCTGGAACGCGGCCGTCATCTATCTCGGCTACAAGTGGACGCAGCGCCGCGTCCGCGGGCTCACGGCCGCGCAAGCGGCGACGCTGTGGGACGCCCAGCACGACAGGTCGGCCAAGCGGCTGTTCGACCTGGCCGTCTCGCTCCAAGCGCTCATGATCAAAGCGGGACAGTTCATCGGCGCCCGCGCTGACATCGTCCCGGCGCCCTACGTGCATCGGCTCGGAGCCCTGCACGACCGCGTGCCCCCGCGATCCGCGGCCTTGATTCGCGCCATCATCGAGCGGGAGCTGGGACGTCCCATTGACGAACTGTTCAGTCACTTCGACGACCGTCCCCTTGCGGCGGCGTCACTGGCGCAAGTGCATCGCGCCCGCCTCCCGAATGGCCGCCAGGTGGTAGTCAAGGTGCAATACCCCGAAGTCGGCGATCTGGTCCGGCTGGACATGCGCAACCTTGAAACCGTGGTCCGCCTGCTCGCCCGGCGCGAGTCGCGCTTCGACTACTGCGCCGTCGCGGCCGAGCTCGCGCGCGAGATGCCGCGGGAGCTGGACTTTGTGCATGAGGCGGAGATGCAGCGGCGGGTGGCCGCCAATCTCGCCGGGGAGACGCGCCTGGTCGTTCCAGAGGTGATCAGCGGCATGCTCACACGCCACGTGCTGGTCAGCAACTACGTGGACGGCGCCAGAGTGCTCGACCTGGCCGCCCTCGATCGCATGGGCGTGGACCCCGTCGCCGTCGCCGGCGCGCTGGCCGCGGCCTACGGGCGGCAGATCATGATCGACGGCCTCTTCCAGGCCGACCCCCATCCGGGAAACATCCTGGTCCGGCGCGACGGCAAGGTTGCGCTGCTGGACTTCGGCTTAACCAAGGAGCTACCGGATCAGGTGCGCTTGGGATTCGCGCGGTTGGTCCTCGCATCGAATGGGCGCGACCCGGCCGCGGTGCTCGCCGCCTTTCGTGAACTCGGCATCCGCACCCGCCACGACGAGCCCGCCAGCCTCCTCACTCTTGTCCGCCTCCTCTTCGATGCCCGCCCCGTCCTGGGCGATCCCGCCGTCGTGCGGGAATCGAATACCGCGCTCGACCACAACCCGATCAACGCAATCCCACATGACCTGATCCTGATCGGCCGCGTGATCGGTCTGCTGCGAGGGGTCGCGGTCTCGCTGGCGACGCCGTTCACGCCAATGCAAATGCTGCTGCCATACGCCAGGGCCGCCGTGGAGGGGACGCCCGCGCCGGCAGGCGTTGAGGGCGGAGGGCCGCTAGGCGTGGAGGGCGGACGGTCGTCAACCGTCGCCGGCGGCTAGCCTCTCTCCAACGCGCCTAGCCGGTGGCGGCCACGCCCGCCTCCGCGCACTCCTTGTCCTGCTGCCAGGTTCCGCCGCTGACGCCAATGGCGCCTACGGGAGTCGCCCCCTCCAACACCGGCACGCCGCCGCCGACGACCGTGAGTCCCGGCAGGGTGGGGACGCCTGCCATCATCGATGGGTCGTCCTTGATGTACTCGAAGAGCTGATCGGATGCCATGCCCAACGTAGAGGTGAACGCCTTCGTCTTCGCGATCTCCACGCTGATGACCGGAGCCCCATCCATGCGGCTGAACGCTTTCAGCACTCCGGATTCGTCCAGCACCGCGGTCGCCACAGCGATGCCCAGCTCCCCCGCCTTCGCTTCCGCTCCGGCGATCGCTTGCCGCGCCGCCTCCGCGCTGATCGATAGCTTGCTGACCGTGGACGCCATCTCTCTCCTCCATCTCTGTTCTCGAGGGCCTGGGCATTATGACCGATGGCAGGTGAACAGGGCATCCCCTGGTTTGCGCCTACCCGCCCGGCTCTTGGCAGGGCGTCACGAATGACATAATGGTCGGGCCGACGTCATGGTGCGAGGGCCAGGCGGCAAGCGAGGCCGGTCACGTCCCGTTTTCGGGGGGACGGCGCCGTCGGCTCTCGGCCCGGCGCGAATCCGGCGCGGACGGCCAACCGTAACCAAGACACGTGCGGGCGATGAAATGCGCGTGCAAGGATGGCTTCGTGAAACGTCTGCTCTTGCTGGCGCCGGCCTTGTTCCTGCTGGCATGTGGCGGCGGCGCCGATGACCCTGCCGACGCCGGCCCCGGCTCTCCAGACAGCGCCAACCCCGCCGTCGCGACGGCTCAGGACGCGTCGGCACAACTAGCGGATGCGGAGCCGGCGGCCTCTGCCGCTGAAGAGCCTGCTCCTACCGGCACCGGCGCGGCCGCGGAGGTGACGGCTCCGTCCGACCCCAGCGACGGCGACTGGGACCGGCTCATCTACTGGGACGCGATGATCGATTGGGAGCAGCGGCTCGGCGTGGATCCCGGCCCCGTGCCGCCCGAGCTGCGCTCGCTGCTGAACGAACTGTTCGCCTCCGACCTGGCCACGGCGGACCCCTACATCGTCGATCTCAACCTGTCGGGCAGCCCCTACGCCACTGCGGTCGTCCTGTACCTGCGGGAACGCTTCAACGACCCGCTGGCGTTTTCCATCCGAGCGTTCCTAGAGCTGTTCCCGGCCACGACGCCGGAAGAGGAGGAGCCCGCCTACCTCCGCTTCAAGCAACGCCTCTTTGGGACGATCCATCCCACCTTCGCGCAGTTCCTGGACCCCGCGCAGCCCCGCACAATCGCGGGACGGGAGGTTGTTTGGGGCGGCGTCGGCGTGGACGGCATTCCCCCGCTTGAGTCGCCCGTCTTCCTCACCCCGGACGAGGCGGCCGGCTGGATCAATCCCAGCGACCAGATCGTCGGCGTCGAGATCAACGGCGACGCCCGCGCCTACCCGGTGCGCATCATCGCCTGGCACGAGTTGGTGAACGACACCGTGGGCGGCGTCCCGGTCTCGCTGGTCTACTGCACGCTCTGCGGGAGCCCCATCCTCTACGACGGTCGTGTGGACGGCGCGGTCTACCGTTTCGGCACCAGCGGCCTCCTCTACCGCTCCAACAAACTCATGTATGACCGCGTCACCAACACGCTGTGGGATCAGTTCGTGGGTGAGCCCGTGTGGGGCGAGTTGGTCGGCAGCGGCATCCGCGTGGCACCTCTCCCCAGCGTGAACACCACCTGGGAGCAGTGGCTGGCGGCCCATCCCGACACCACCGTCCTGGATATCAACACCGGCTTCGAGCGCGACTACGGTCCCGGCGTCGCCTACCGGGATTACAACGCGTCGCCCCGCCTCATGTTCCCGGTGCCTACGGGGGACAGCCGCCTCCCCGCCAAGGAGGTCGTCGTCGTGGTCCGCGTGGAGGAGGAGCTGACGGCGTATCCGGTGCGGCTCCTGCGCGAGCGCAGCCTTATCCACGACGAGATCGGCGGTCAGCCGATCGTCGTCGTAGCGACGGCCGACGGCGGCGGCGGTCGCGGCTACGAGAGCGCCGGCCTCGCCTTCGAGGTTGCCGATCTCGCCGCCGGGCTCCTCACCAGCGCCGATGGCCGCACCTGGCAACTGACGGAGACGGCGCTGGTCGCGGATGACGGCCAGACGCTGGCCCGCCTCAACGGCCACAACGCCTTCTGGTTCGCGATCGTCAACCACTCCCCCAACGGGCGGCTGTACGAAGACGGCGGAGCCGCGGACTGAAGCGGCGCACGACGGCGCCTGCGTCCGTGTCCCGGGACGCCGCGGACGCTAGGCGATGATGAGCGGGATCCGCATCTCCGCCGGTGTCAGCCCACCGTGGTAGCCCCGCAGCGTGCTGATGCCGGCCGGCCCGTTGGCCTCATAGAGGAGCACGTCCGGCCCCGCAGCGATGCCCACGAAATCGCCGATCCGCGCCCGCGCCGGTGCGGACAGCGGTTCCGGCCCAAACAGCGCCAGCTCTTCCGCTTCCCTGACCGTGAGCAGCGCGAACCATTCGCCCCAGCGCTCGCGGAACTGCGCCCTGAACGGCTCCGCTTGTCCAGGACGCACGTGGAAGAGCGGTGCCCGCGGCTCCCCCGACGGCGGAAACCGCAGCGCCGCCATGATCGGGTCGTCGGCGCGCATGACGTGCTTCGCTTCCTCGGGCACCGTGAGCATGCCGTGATCCGCGCTCATGACCATGCGCACGCCGCTTCCGTTCGTGCCGGCGGGTCGGGTGGCCTCCGCCAGCCGGGCGAGTTGGGCGTCCACGTTGGCGAGGGCGGCGTGCGCCTCCGGCGCGTCCCATCCGTGCCGGTGGGCCGCCC
Source organism: Dehalococcoidia bacterium (assembly GCA_963662615.2). Classification (GTDB taxonomy): domain Bacteria; phylum Chloroflexota; class Dehalococcoidia; order Bin125; family Bin125. The sequence continues at coordinate 93,891 of CAXXSR010000002.1, read as the reverse complement.
CGTCCACGTCGGGAATGTAAAGGTAGTGAAACGTTGGCGCCTGCGCCTCGCGGACGCGCCGGCAGACCGCATCCACGCCGTCGCTGAGGGCGTCGTAGCCGTCGCCGGGGGAAGCGCCGCGCTGGTAGCGCGTGTACTGACTGTCGGTGATCGCGCGGGGGTGATACGTCCGTACGGCGCGCCCGTACGCCGCCAGGGCCGACGGGCAGGGGAAGGCGGACACGGCGGTCACGCCGTACTCCTCAAGCGGTTTCTCGCCGAAGCGCTCCACGAAGGGCAGGATCGTCGCCATGATGTCCTGTTCGGGGAGGTACGTGAACCACCCAGGGATCGCGTGTCGCGCCGGCCACGCCGCCGTGGCCAGCGAGGTCAGGGCAGTGGCCGTGGTGGACGGAAAGACGGCCCGCAATTCCAGGACGGTCCGCCGGCGCAGGAAGGAGTTGGCCGGCAGGTCGCCAAGGAGGTTGCACCCGAGCCCGTCAATGAGGACGAAGATGAGCTGATCCGCCGGCCCGATCGCTTCGGCCAGCGCGGCCGTCCCCGGTCCCGGCTCTACGTCAGGGGCGCCGCTGAGCCGGGCCAGCGCACGCGCCAGATCCACCGCCGCCGGCGCCTCGCCAACCGGCGGCAGCAACGCACCCGAGGCGATCCAGTCGCGCACGCGCGGCGCGTCACTCATCGCTTGCACCTCCGCTCACAGCGTATGGCGTGAACGCGGAGTGATCACGCGCGGATGTGAGGGGCGGAGCGCCGGCCACGCCCGTTGATCGGGACAGCGCCGCGGTCCCTTGCGCTCAAGGGTTCGAAACAGGCACGGCAGGCTCCGCTTGGGACGAACGTTTAGAGGGCGACGCTCAACGCCTAGCCGGCGGCGAAGCTCGTCCGGAAAATGTCGTACGCGCCGAAGTCGAGGGATCGCTTGGTTGCGTGCGACGCGTACTTCGTGGCCGCGCGGATGATCGTATCGCGCTGCCCGCTGCGGTTCTCCGTGAACTCCTCCATCGTGGAGATGCAATTGCGCTGGATGTGCGGGTCATTCTGGAACTTGCACACCGAGAACGCGATCGTGGCCAGGAGGCGCTGCCGCTCCTCCGTCCTCGCCAGGTATGCATCCACCAGCGCGATGGCGCGATCGGCGTCCAGGTCCGTGATGGCCGCGTCAATCGTCGGGAGCAGGTCACGCAGCGGCAGAGCCTCGGCCCAAGCCGCATGCTCGTCCGGTCGCAATTCGTTCTCGGGGTCGCGGGGGAAGAGCCTGTCCGCCCGGACCATGTCATTGACGAACACAGCCTCCATGTAGAGCGCCTTGGCCTGGTGCGGATTATCGTACGTTCGGATCCAGTGATGCACCACGTTGCAGTAGTCGAGCGCGTGGCCGGGGATGAAATAGGCAGCGCGATTTTCGAGCTGGTCGATGATGAAGCGGCAAAATGCCACGACGATGGCATCGCCGATGGCCAGCAGCGCCTTGCCCTCTCGCAGCCGTTGCGAGATGTGCGCCACCACGTCGCTCGGCAGGCCCCAGAGGACGACGTCGACGGTCTCCTCCACCTCCCGAGGCGTCAGCGGCGCCCGGTTGTCTTGCTTCAGCGTCTGCCAGTTCTGCCGGAACTGCGTCTCCACCACGCTTGACGCCTGAGTCCAGAGCGCGTGCAGGCGCGGCGTGGTGCCCATATCCGGCACCACCGTGTAGAAGAGGCCGTGGGCGTTCTCCCAGCCCAGGTCGTCCGCCAGGTCCACCATGGCCCGGGCCCGCAGCGCCTTGTGCCCGATGTTCTGGTATTCCCTACGGTCAATTATGCTCTCCTGCAGGTCAATGATCCCGGCGAAGAGCATGGCCTCTTTCAGCGCCGTGCGCTGCTCCGGGTCGTCGGCGAGCCCCAGAAAGAGGCCGTATCCGTCGGCGCGGTCGCCCTGCCGGATGGCGGCGGCCATGTCGTGCAAGCGGGCGCTGCTGGAGCCGCCGCGAATGGGATCGCAGTCCTCAAAGCGGACCTGCGGCGTCTCCCAAGCGGGACCGTCAAAGTTGTGCCCTTGGGCGCGCTCTTCCTCGCGGCTGTCGCACTTGAACTTGTCGCGCGCGTAGTGCCCGGGGAAGCGGCACAAGACTTGATCCCAGGGGTTCAATCCTTGCGGCACGTACCAGATCGCCTGGGTGATCGGGAGCAGGCCGCCGCGTTCGCCAAGACGGTGCGCCAGCTGCATGGAGGCCCGCCATCCCAGCACGGTGTGGTCGTAGTTCACGGTTTGCACGCCGCCGTCGGGCCGCGACATGATGTGCGCCGGCGCCTGGATGTAGGGAGCCGTCGTATCCACCGAGGCCGTCACCAGCTTCTTCAGCGGCTCCTCATCCCGCAGCAGCTCCACGAACGTCGCCGTTGCGCTCCGATAGTCGGCTGAGACGATGGCCTCTCGGAGGGCTTGATACCCGCGCTGTTCCGTCACGTCTGCCTCATCGCATCCCCTGCCCTCAGGGAGGAACGTCGTCGCGCAGGTCCTAGCGCAACACCACCGCCGCCCGGCGCGCGCCCGCCGGCCGCCACCGCTGTCCCAAGAGCCGCTGCCCGTGCTCGGCTGAGAATTTGTTCACGAGCGGCTGCCACATGGGCCCCTCGCGTGATGCGTAGATGGCGCCCACGGCCTCCATGGTCTCGGTCGGGAGGGCGGACCACATGACCTCCGCCAGCCGCTCCAGCGACGCCGTCCACTCCGGGGACGCCGTCCGGCCCGGCAGGAAGCCATCGACGAACTCCACCAGCTCCCCGACCGAGGCCTCGCTCAGCTGTGCCTCCAGCTGCTCGATGACCTGCTCCAGCGCTCCCGCCAGCGTATTATGCAGCGTCCAGGTCCGTTGCAGGCCCACGGATTGAAGGTAGGGGGCGGCGGGAGAAGGTGTCAACGAAAGGGGAGCAGAAGGAGGGGCGGCTCTAGCGGTCGCAACACCCGGCGGGTCGCACCACGCCGGAAGGGAGGATCGGCCGGCCGCTGAGCATAGTTCGGCGCGGTCGCGCGGGCGCGCAAGCGCCGGAACAGGCCCTGCACCTGCTTGGCGTAGTGCGTGCATAGGTTGTGCGAGTCGATCTCGCCGCGCTCAGCGATGCGGGGCTGAGGCCAGGACGGGGGACGCTGCTGCTATTCCACCAGCCAGGTGCTGTCGCCCTTGAGCAGCGCGGCGAGATCGCCCTCGCCTCGTTGCTCCTTCGCCGTCGCGATCTGCGCTGACAGCAGGTCGCCGTAGGTGGGCCGTTGCACATCGCGAAAGACGCCCACCGGGACGGGCATCTCGGGGTAACTGAAGTGCGCCAGCAGGTGCGCGACGGTCGGGTCGGGCAACTGTTCGTCGTGCACGAGCACGCGGTCTCGGTTCTCGTCCGTCACTTCCACGATCTCGGGCCTGATGCCGTTCAGCACGATCCCTTTCTCCTTGTCGTCACCGAAGAGGATGGGCGAGCCGTGCTCCAGATAGATCATGCGTTGGTTGCGGACGGGTTTGTCGGTAAAGTCGCGAAAGGCGCCGTCGTTGAAGATGTTGCAGTTCTGGTACACCTCAACGAAGGCCGCTCCCTGGTGCGCTGCGGCGCGCTTGAGGATGGCGGTCAGGTGCGCGGGATCGGTGTCGAACGACCGGGCCGCGAAGGTGGTTTCCGCTGCCAGCGCCACACTGATGGGGTTGAGGGGGTTCTCAATCGTGCCCATCGGCGATGATTTCGTCGTCTTGCCCATCTCTGACGTAGGCGAATACTGGCCCTTTGTCAGCCCGTAGATGCGGTTGTTGAACAGCACGATATTGACGTCAACGTTCCGCCGCAGCACGTGGAGCAGGTGGTTGCCGCCAATGCTGAGTCCGTCGCCGTCCCCGGTAATCACCCACACCAGCAGCTCCGGCCGCGTCAACTTGAGACCGGTCGCCAGCGTCGGGGCGCGGCCGTGGATGCTATGGAATCCGTACGTGTTCATGTAGTACGGGAACCGACTTGAGCAGCCGATGCCCGAGATGAACACCGTGTTCTCGCGGGCAACGCCCAGATCCGGCATCATCCGCTGCACCTGCGCCAGCACGGAATAGTCGCCGCAGCCCGGGCACCAGCGCACGTCCGCGTCGGACGAAAAGTCCTTCTTCGTCAGAGCGCGGGCGTCGGCTGGTTGGTCGTTCGCTTTCACCGCCATGGAGCGCCTACCTGCCCGCCTTCAGGATCGCTTCCGTGATCTCCGCCGCCTTGAAGGGCTGTCCCGAAACTTGGTTGAGCCCCACGGCGTCCACGAGATACTGCGCGCGCACCAGCATCCGCAGCTGGCCCAGGTTGTTCTCGGGGATGAGGACCGTCCGGTAGCGCTTGACCACGTCGCCCAGGTTCGCCGGGAACGGGTTGAGGTAGCGAAGGTGCGCCGTGGCGACGCTGGCGCCGCGCCCGCGCGCGTCGTCGGCGCCGGTGATGACGGCGCCATACGTGCTCCCCCAGGAGAGGACCAGTAGATCGCCTTCCTCCGGCCCTTCCACATCCACGTTCGGAATGAACTTCGCGATCCCTTCGATCCGCTGCGCCCGCAGCTCCACCATGTGCTGGTGGTTGTCCGGGTCGTACGACACCTCCCCGGTGACATCGGCCTTCTCCAAGCCGCCGATCCGGTGTTGGAGATGCGGCGTGCCGGGAATCGCGAACATTCGCGCCAACGTTTCGGGATCGCGCTTGTACGGCGCGAACGTCTCGGGATCCTCATGGAGCCGCACGGTGATCGGCGTCAGCTGATTCACGTCGGGTACCGGCCACGGCTCCGCCGAATTGGCCAGGTACGTGTCCGACAGGAAGATCACGGGCGTCATGAAGGTGAAGGCCAGACGCACCGCTTCAATGACCATGTAGAAGCAGTCGCCCGGGCTGCGGGGCGCGACGATGCAGATCGGGCTCTCGCTGTTGCGGCCGAACATCGCCTGCAGGAGATCGGCCTGTTCGGTCTTAGTTGGCATCCCCGTACTGGGCCCGGACCGCTGGACGTTCAAGACCACCAGGGGCAGCTCCGTCATCACCGCCAGCCCCAGCGCCTCGCTCTTCAACGCGATCCCCGGTCCGCTGGTGCCGGTCACCGCCAACGCGCCCCCGAAGGCCGCACCAATGACGGCGCCCACGGCAGCGATCTCATCCTCCGCTTGGAACGTGCGCACTCCGAAGTGGCGGTACGTCGCCAGCTGATGCAACACGTCGGTGGCCGGGGTGATGGGGTAGCTGCCGTAGAAGAGGTCTCGGCCGGACAGCTGCGCCCCGGCCACCAAGCCCATCGCCGTCGCTTCGCTGCCCGTGATCGTCCGGTATTCGCCGGGGCGCAGGCGTGCCGGTGGCACGGAGACGTGCGCGTCAGCCAGCTCGGCCGTCTCGCCGAAGTGGAACCCCGCTCGCAGGGCGCGCTGGTTCGCCTCAACCATCGTTGGCCGCCGGCTGAACTTCGTGCTGATCCACTCCAGGGTGGGCTTCATATCGCGGTCGTACAGCCAGTACACGACTCCCAGCGCAAAGAAGTTCTTCGTCCGCTCCGCTTCCTGCGCTGTGACGCCCGCCTCCGCGGCGGCGGCGCTCGCCCCTGATGTGACCGGGACGCGGATCACCCGATACGCGCTCAGCGTGCCGTCTTCCAGTGGATCCGACGCGTAGCCGGCCTTCTTCAAGTTCGCCGTGGTGAAGGCGTCTTCGTTCACGATCAGCAGACCGCCCAGCGGGAGGTCGCCCAGGTTCACGCGCAGCGCCGCTGGGTTCATCACCACCAGCGCGTCCGGCGCATCGCCCGGCGTGTGGATGTCGAGCCGCGAGAAGCTGACCTGGAATGAGCTGACACCGGCCAGTGAGCCGGCGGGTGCGCGGATCTCCGCGGGGAAGTTGGGCAGGGTGCTGAAATCGTTGCCGAAGACGGCGGTGGCGTCGGTAAAGCGGTTGCCGGCGAGTTGCATTCCGTCGCCGGAGTCGCCGGCGAAGCGAACTGTGACTCGGTCGCGCACCTGCGTGGACTCCCGCGGCTCCAGCGCGGGCGTCTCCGCCATCTCCCTGGCCCTTTCCCTAGCCGGCGCGGCGGGGGCGGAGTCCGTCGATTCAGCCCGTCGAACTCAAACGCCTTAGGCGCCCCGCCGTTGTTGCTCTCCTGGTGCGCACGCCGAGCGATCGCCGCCGCTCTCAGTCCTTCATGCGCACTTCTTAACCGTCGTTATCGTAGCAGGCCGCGCCCCCGCGCAGGCACCGGTAACACCCCGATTACAACCAGCCGCTTCGCTCGACACCGCAGCGCCAATCGCGCCGCGTGCTCTCGCGCGATCGCTATACGGTTCATTGCTCCGCTCAATCGATCGATCGATCGAGCGGGTGGCGGCCTGCGCTATTCTGGCGCCCAGCGCAGCCGCGGCACGAAAGCGCGAGGCCATGCCCGATGCCGGCGCCATGAAAGCGGTCGTCCAACGAGCCGTTGACGCGGCCTCAGCGCCGCTCCGCGCGCTCAGCTTAGACATTCACGCCCACCCGGAACTGAACTTTCAGGAGGTGCGCGCGCACCAACTCCTCACTGACTTCCTGGAGCAGCAAGGCTTCAGCCTGGAGCGAGGCGCATACGGGCTGGAGACTGCCTTCCGCGCGCGCGCCGGCAGCGGCCGTCCCACGGTGGCGCTGCTCTGCGAGTACGACGCCCTCCCCGGCATTGGCCACGCCTGCGGGCACAACCTCATCGCCATCGCCGGGGCCGCCGCCGGGCTGGCGCTGAAGGCGGCGCTGGGGGAGGGCCGGGGAACCGTGGTCGTGCTCGGCTCGCCGGCCGAAGAGGGCGGCGGCGGCAAGATCGCGCTGATCGAGCGTGGCGCCTTTGCCGACGTCGACGCCGCCATGATGGTGCATCCGACCCCCAACGACGGCGCTTGGGCCGGCGTGCTGGCCATCCAGCCGCTCCTCGTGGAGTACCACGGCAAGCATGCGCACGCCGCCGCCTCCCCCTGGGAGGGCGTCAACGCCCTCGACGCGCTGGTGCTGGCGTACAACGCGGTCTCGCTGCTGCGGCAGCAGATGACGCCGACCAGCCGCGTTCACGGCGTGATCCGGCGGGGCGGCGAACAGCCCAATATCATCCCTGACCACACCGCGGCGGAGTTCTACCTCCGCGCCGCGGACGATGCCGAGCTGGCGGGCCTCAAGGAGCGCGTTCTCGCCTGCTTCAGCGGGGCCGCCCAGGCCACCGGCTGCCGGTTGGAGTACCAGTGGGTCGGGCGGCCGTACAGCAATCTGATCACCAATGACCCCCTCGCCCAAGCGTACGTCGCCAACGCGAAAACGCTTGGGAAAACGCTGCCGCCCAAAGACGTGACCCTCAGACGCGGGCCCGTCATCAGCACCGACATGGGCAACGTCAGTCACGTGGCGCCGTCGATCCACCCCTACTTCGCCATTCGCACTGACGGTGGCATTCACACGCCGGAGTTCGCTCAGGCCGCGGCCACGGAGGAGGCGCACGCGGAGACGCTGACGGCGGCGAAGGCGCTCGCGATGACGGCGCTCGACCTTTGCCTCGCTCCGGACTTGTTGGCGTCGGCGCGGGAGCACTTTCGCGCCGCCCACGCATCCTGAGCCGCGGGCCTATACTGGCCGCCTCGCTCGCGACCGGCCCACTCCCCCTCGGCGGCCGCTGATCCGCGACGCGGACGGAGCGCTCGTGCTCGATCACCTCGTCTACGGTGTGTCGGATCTGAAAGCCGGGCAGGCGGATCTGGACGCCCGCTTGGGCGTGCGCCCCTCGGAGGGTGGCTCGCACCCAGGGAGGGGGACGCACAACGCCTTGCTCGACCTGGGCGGCGGCGCCTACCTGGAGGTGATCGCGCCGGACCCGGCGCAGCCGCCCCCAGCCGAAGCGCGAGCCCACGGCCTCGACGCGATGCGCACGGCCGGACTCATCTCCTGGGCCGCGAGGGGCACGAACTTGGAGGCGCGCGTCGCGGCGGCCCGGGCCGCCGGCTACGACCCCGGCGCGGTACGGCCAATGAGCCGCCTGCGGCCGGACGGGGGTCGAGTGGAGTGGCGTCTGACTCGCCGCGACGGTCCCCCCGCCGGCGACGGCCTCGTCCCGTTCCTCATCGACTGGGGGGACACGCCTCATCCCGCGGAGAGCGCCGCGCACGGCTGCACTCTCGTGCAGTTCCGCGGCCTGCATCCCCGCCCCGACGCCGTGCGGCCTCTGTTGAAGGCGCTGGGCGTTGATCTGGAGGTGGTGACCGCCGACGCGCCGGCTCTCTCCGTGGTGATCGACTGTCCCAAGGGCCGCGTTGAGCTGCGCTGAGCGCGCCCATGCGCGCCCGACCTCTGCTGCGCCCATCGCCGGCGGTCGCCCCTCGCGCTGCCAGGGCGCGACCCTCTAACGGCTGAAGGCCGCTTTCAACCCCGCCACCACGTCGGCAATGGCGTCGTGGGCTTGCGGAATCGCGGCGCCAAACTGGACGAAGCCGTGCATCATGCCGTCATAGCGCTGGATTTGGGTGGCGACCCCGGCCTCCTGTAGACGCTTGCCGTAGGCTTCGCCCTCATCCCGCAGCACGTCGAACTCCGCCGTGATGATGTGCGCGGGCGCCACGCCACTCACGTCCGGCGCGCGCAACGGCGATGCGTACGGTTGGGCGCCGTCGTCGTCGCCGCTGAGGTAGGAGTCCCAGAACAGCTGCATCAAGTCGGTTTCCAGGAAGTAGCCCTTGCCGTTATCGCGGTATGACGCGGTGTCGAAGCGGTGGTCCGTGACCGGGTAGATCAGGACCTGCGCTGCCAGGGTCGGCCCGCCGCGGTCGCGCGCCATCAGCGCCACCACCGCTGCTAGATTGCCGCCCGAGCTGTCCCCGCCCACCGCGATGCGGGAGCGGTCCACGCCGATCTCGGCGCCCTGTTCGGCCACCCACTTCGTCGCCGCGTAGCAATCGTCGGCGGCGGCCGGGTACTTGTGCTCGGGCGCCAGCCGGTAGTCCGGCACCACCACCACGCACCCTGCGGCGTTGGCGAAATGGCGGCAAAGGGGATCATGCGTGTCAAGATCGCCGATGATCCAGCCGCCCCCATGGTAGTGTACCAGCGCCGGGAACGCTCCCGCGCCTTCAGGACGATAGACGCGAACAGGAATGTCTCCGGCCGGTCCCGGCACCGTCCGCTCCTCCACCACCGCCACGTCCTCCGGCTCCCCCTGGAGGGCCCGCATTTCCCGGTAGGCGGCTCGCGCCTCCTGCGGCGTCATCTCCTGCAACGTAGGCCCTTCGGCCTCCGCGAACGTCTTCAGCAGCGCTTCCGTTTCCGCGGTCAGAGGCATTGCCGGATCTCCGTCCTCGCTCGCGCGGACCTAGGCGTGCAGCGCCTTTTGCAGTGCCGCCGCTGTTGTCGCGATCGCCTCGCGCGCGTCCGGGATCTGGTTCATGGCGCCGAAGAAGCCGTGCACGACCCCGTTGTAGCGGACGGAGGTGGTACGGACGCCCGCCTGCTTGAGCCGCTCGGCGTAGGCCTCGCCTTCGTCGCGCAGCGGATCGTATTCGGCGGTGACCACGTGCGCGGGCGGCAGGCCACTCAGGTCCGACGCGCGCAGGGGCGATGCATAGGGCTCCGCTCCGTCCGCCTCGTTCGCCAAGTAGTGCCCCCAGAACCACCGCATGGTGCCCGCGCCCAGCCCGTATCCCTCGGCGTTGTCGCGGTATGACGGCGTCGTGAAGTTGTGGTCTGTCACGGGGTAGATCAGGATCTGCGCCTCGATCGGCGGTCCGCCGCGCTCGCGCGCCATCAGGGCCACGACCGCGGCCAAGTTGCCGCCGGCGCTGTCGCCTCCCACGGCGATGCGTGACCCGTCGGCGCCGATCTCGCTGCCGTGCTCCGCGACCCACTGCGTGGCGGCGTAGCAGTCCTCGGGCGCGGCCGGGTACGGGTGCTCCGGCGCCAGGCGGTAGTCCACGGACACCAGCGCGCAGCCGGAGGAGTTCGTCAGGCTGCGGCAGATGGGGTCGTGCGTATCCAGATCGGCGATGACGAAGCCGCTCCCGTGAAAGTAGACCAGCGTCGGGAAGGGGGGGCTGCCGTCCGGGCGGTAGACCCGAACCGGGATCTCGCCGGCGGGACCGGGAATCGTCCGATTCTCCACATGCGCCACCGGTTCCCCTGGACCGCGCTGGGCGAAGACCTTACGGATCTGCGCGCGCGCTTCCTCCACCGACAGGTCCTGGTAGGGGCGCATGCCCGACGCCGCTGCTTCCTTCAGCATCGCTTCTGTCTCCGGGGTCAGGGGCATCGCTCCCCTCCTTTCTCCATGGCTCAACTGCTCATGGTCGAACCCAGTGGTGCGGCGCCCACGTCAGTTCGTGCCCGTCGCCCCCCTGGGACGTCGACGCTTTGCCACATGGGCTAAGAACCACAGTGGCCAAGGCCGCATTGGCTAAGGCCGCGTTGGCTACGAAAGTACCGGCAGGATACCACTTGCGCCCTCTGCCAAGGGCGCGCGGGTCCGACCGCACGGGGCCGCAGGCGCGCTGGAGGCCGCCCCCCTCGCCGCCACGCCGGAGGCGCCACTCGAAGGAAGATCTAGCCGCCAAGATCAGGCAAGCTCGAAACGATCAAGATTCATGACCTTCTCCCACGCAGCCACGAAGTCATGCACGAATGCCGGCCGCGAATCGTCACTTGCATACACTTCCGCGATGGCGCGCAGCTGGGAGTTCGAACCGAAGACGAGGTCAACGGCGGTGCCGGTCCACTTGAGCTCGCCCGTCGCGCGATCGCGCCCATCGAACACGTCTTCGGATGCGGAGGACGCCTGCCACTCCGTATTCATGTCGAGCAGGTTCACGAAGAAGTCATTGGTCAACGTCTGGGGCCGATCGGTGAAGACACCAAGTTCGGATTGCCCGACGTTTCCATTCAGGACGCGCATCCCGCCCACGAGCACCGTCATCTCAGGAGCGGTCAGCGTCAGCATGTGCGCCCGATCCACTAGCAGCTCTTCCGCCCGTTTCTTGTGTCCGTTTGCAAGGTAGTTGCGGAACCCGTCTGCGGTCGGTTCGAGCACGGCAAAGGAGTCCACGTCGGTTTGCTCCTGCAACGCGTCCGTGCGCCCCGGCGAGAAGGGAACCTGCACGTCGTGCCCGGCGTTCTTCGCAGCTTGCTCGACGGCTGCGCACCCGCCCAGGACGATCACGTCGGCGAGCGAGACCTTCTTCCCGCCGGACTGCGCGCTGTTGAAGTCCGTTTGGATCTCCTCCAGGGCCTGCTGCACCTTCTTCAGTTCGGCCGGGTTGTTGACTTCCCAATCCCTTTGCGGTGCGAGGCGAATGCGCGCTCCGTTCGCTCCACCGCGCTTGTCGGTGCCGCGAAACGTTGCCGCCGACGCCCAGGCGGTTGAGACCAGCTGGGAAATGGACAGTCCCGAGGCGAGGATCTTGTCCTTGAGGGCAGCGATGTCCTGCTCCCCAATCAATTCATGATCGACGTCGGGGACGGGGTCCTGCCACAACTGCGGCTGCGCAGGAACCCATGGGCCGAGATACCGCGAGCGGGGCCCCATGTCTCGGTGCACAAGCTTGTACCAGGCCTTGGCGAAGGCGTCTGCGAGCTCATCCGGGTTCTCGTGGAACCGCTTGGAGATCGGGGCATAGATCGGATCCATCTTCAGTGCGAGGTCCGTCGTGAGCATCATGGGTGCGTGCCTCTTCGACGGGTCGTGAGCATCCGGCACGGTGCCCTCTGCAGATGCATCCGTGGGTTTCCACTGCGTCGCACCGGCGGGACTCTTCGTCTGCTCCCACTCGTAGTCGAACAGGTTGTCGAAGTAGTTATTGTCCCACTTCGCAGGCTCGGTGGTCCAGGCGCCCTCCAATCCGCTACCGATCGTATCGCTGCCCTTGCCGGTGCCAAAAGCGTTCCTCCAGCCGAGGGCTTGCTCTTCGAGGCCGGCACCCTCTGGCTCGGGACCGACGTACTGGATTGGATCGGCAGCACCATGGGTTTTGCCGAACGCGTGTCCGCCGGCAATGAGGGCAACCGTCTCCTCGTCATTCATCGCCATGCGGCGGAACGTCTCTCGAATGTCCGTGGCTGCAGCTAGCGGATCCGGAACTCCGTTCGGCCCCTCCGGATTCACGTAGATCAGGCCCATCTGAACCGCGCCGAGAGGATTCTCGAGCTCCCTGTCGCCGCTGTAGCGCTCGTCGGCGAGCCACTCGTTCTCAGGCCCCCAAGAAATGTCCTCTTCGGGCGCCCAGACGTCCTCGCGCCCGCCGGCGAAACCGAACGTCTTGAGTCCCATTGAGTCCAGGGCACAGTTACCGGCGAGGATCATCAGGTCGGCCCACGAGATCTTCCGGCCGTACTTCTGCTTGATCGGCCAGAGCAACCTGCGCGCCTTGTCTAGGAGTATGTTGTCGGGCCAACTGTTGAGGGGCGCAAAGCGCTGTGTGCCGGAGGCTGCGCCGCCGCGGCCGTCGCCGATGCGGTACGAGCCTGCGCTGTGCCACGCCATCCGAATGAAGAACGGCCCATAGTGGCCGTAGTCGGCCGGCCACCAGTCCTGCGACGTCGTCATCAACGTCATGATGTCCTTCTTCACGGCGTCTAGGTCGAGCGTCTTGAACGCCTCGGCGTAGTTGAAGCCCTCGCCCATAGGATCGGACAGGGGAGAGTTCTGGTGGAGAATCCTCAGGTTCAACTCATTCGGCCACCAATTGTGGTTCGACGCGGCCCCAATCGTGGTGAGTGCGCCCGACACTGGGCATTGGTTTGCGCTGTCGGACATGTGATCCTCCTTGTGTCTAATTCGCAAGAGCGCCTTGACGTCGGCGCGGCTCGATTACGCAGAGGAGGCTCTCCGCCGTCGTCTCGGCGTAGTTGCCGGCCATGCCTTGGCCAAGGACGGACACCTCAGCGAAGAAGGTGCCGGGCTTGACGTCGTGTACGACGAGCTTCTTCCCCTCGGCGTTGAGCCGGTAGATCCGCACGCCGCCGTGGTTTAAGAAGAGGACCTCGCCGGCGCGCTCGGGTCCCATTACAACCTGACGTTTGGCACAGGAGGAGATGGCGGTCATCTCGGAGACGCGCACCATCGCCTCGTCGTCCGAACCTCGGAAGAGCTCGTTCGCAGCGAGCAAGCGGCTCTTGGCGGCCTCGATCATCGATCGGTCCCGGCCCAGTCGAGGCAGCAGCCTGGTCACCTCCGTGCCCCCTCATCCCGAACGCTAACACATCCGCGATCGCCGCCGCGATGTCCGCCTGGCGCGCCGCGCGGAGCGGATCGCCCTGTATCCTGCAGCCCCAGGACCGCAGCCGGACGCATTGCGTCCGCGAGGCCCTCACGGGGGAGGGCGGATGCCTCTCAGCGAATTCGCCGCCGATGCCGAGCCGCTCGACATGACGCAATTCGACGAGTTCGTGAGCCTGCGCCAGAGCGCCTCGGATCTGGGCATCGCGCACTCGCCGCACATTCGCTACGTGTCGCGCAACGCCGTGATCAACCAGCTGCGTCTGCATTTCCTGGAATGGGGCGATGCCGCCGCGCCTCCCATCCTCCTCCTCCACGGCAGCAATCAGTCGGCGCACTCCTGGGACCTGGTCAGCCTCCACCTCGCCGATCGCCACCACGTCTACGCTCTCGACCAGCGCGGCCACGGCGACAGCGAATGGGCCCGCGATGCCGACTACGGCACCGGCGCCATGGTGGAGGATGCCCTGGGGCTGGTCCGGGCGGAAGGGCTGCAAGAGCCCATCGTCATCGGACACTCCATGGGCGGCATCGTGGCGCTGTCGCTGGCCCTGAAAGAGCCGGCTCTCCTCAGAGCGCTTGTCGTTGTGGACAGCGGCCCGCAGATCTCGGCCCAGGGCGCCGCCGCTATCGCCAAGTTCATCACGCACAACGTCGAGTTCGACAGCGTTGACGAGTTCATCGACCGTGTCGCCCGTTACGACCCCTTCCGCTCGCGCGAGCACATGCAGCGGACGGCGCGCTACAACCTCATCCAGCGGGCGGACGGCAAGTACATCAGCAAGTCGGACCGCCTCCTCCACGATCCGGACTTCCGCGCCGCCCGCGCCCGCACCAATCCACCCGTCCCGCTGGAAAAGGTCGCGGAGATCCGCTGCCCCACGCTGGTGGTGCGCGGCGAATCCTCGAACATCCTGGAACCGAAGGCGGCGGAGGCGTTCGTGCGACGACTCCCCGCGGGCGCGCTCGTGACGGTGCCCAAGTGCGGGCACAACGTCCACACCCAGAACACGCCCGGCTTCCTGGACGCGATCCGCCCGTTTTTGGCATCACTCTGAAGACGATCGGAAGAAGGGCCCGCCCGACCGCGGGGCAGTGGCCGGCGCTGCCCCTACTGCTCTTCCAGCAGACTGGGGCCGTAGTTCTCCTCCAGGAACGAGCAGATCCGGTTGAAAGCGTCGGTGACATCGTCAGCGATGACGAACAGCTCGCGGTCCTCCCGTGAGATCACGCCGTGGGCGACCAGCACGTCGAAGTTCAGCACGGAGGTCCAAAAGTCCCGGCCGTAGAGCACGATGCCCATCTTCTTGCGCACCTTCTGCGTCTGCACCAACGTGAGCACTTCCATCAGCTCATCCATGGTGCCGAACCCGCCGGGAAAGAACACTAACGCCTTCGCGTTGTAGACGAACCAGAACTTGCGCACGAAGAAGTAGTGAAACTCGAACGCCAGTCCCGGCGTGACGTAGTCATTGATCCCCTGCTCGACCGGGATGCTGATCCCCAAGCCGATCGACGGGCCTCCGGCGTCGCGCGCGCCGCGATTCGCCGCCTCCATGATCCCCGGGCCGCCGCCGCTGCAGACCACGAACTGGCGCCCATCCGGGCGGTTGCGGCTCCACACGGTCAGCCGGTTCGCCAGCTCCCGCGCATCGCGGTAGTAACCGGCGAGCCGCTCTTGCTCTACGTGCTTCGCCTGCTCCTCGTCGGGCGGCGCCTGCGACGAGCCGAAGAAAACGATGGTGTCTTCAATGCCTTTCTCCTCAAGGCGGTACTGCGGCACCAGCAGCTCCGCGATGACGCGGATCACGCGCGCATCGGCACTGCGCAGAAAGTCCAGATCTTCGTAGGCCTTCAGCGGCCCCTCGGTCCCCGAAGCCGGGCCGGTCGCGTCCGTCATGGGGAACAGGATAGGGCGTCGCCGCCGGCCGGGGTCCTCCCCTCAGGCCGGTACCCGCGCTCGTGCCCGCTGCCGCAACGGCTAAGATGCAGGCAGGTGCGCCTGAGGCGGCGCAGGTGGCGGTGGGGCGGGAGCGCGCGATGCCGGAGCAGTACGTCGCCGCCGACAAGCGGACGGGGGTAGAGGTCGCCGTCACCGGCACCTTCCCGCCCCATCCCGACGATCGTATCCGCATCGCTCGGACCACCACGCTTTTCACCCGGCTCATGTCCACCCTGCTGGAGATGGAAGAGTCCGACCGCCGCACCGGCTTCCGCGCGGTGGAGACCCAGCTGGAGCTAGCCGACGCTCTCATCCGTCAGGACATGGATGACGTCCGTCGCCTGGTTCGCGAGACCATGCAGAGCATGGGCGTCACGCAGGAGCAGCTTGATCAAATGGCCCGGCAGCTCCACGAGTTGAGCGGCTTGGACCCGGCGACTGCGGACGAATTGGGCCGCGCCCTTGGCCTCACGCCCGAGGGTCGCGGTCCCGACGCCTCCAGCGAGGGACCTGCGGCCGGACCGGCCCCTCCCGACCCGCCCGGCGATAGCGGCGACAGCGGTTCCGGCGACGAGCCTCCGTCCCCCGATGCGCCGCCCGCGCGAGCCGATCCCGACGATCCTGCCGATCCCCCGCCCGATCCCCCGGACGCCCCGTCACCCGGCTCCTGATGCCCGGCCGGAGCGAGCGCGGTCGTGGTCAGCGTGTTTCGTCCCGTGGCCGCGGGGCGCTTCCGCGCCGGGCAGCTCGCTGACTCGCTCACTCCCTCACTCCCCGTGACGGCGCCTGCCGCCGTCGCTACCCTGGCGAAGCCTCACTCGGTGAGTGCGGCAGGGAAGGGACACACAGATGCACGTGCTCGTCACCGGCGCCAGTGGGCTGATCGGTGGCGCCCTCAGCAAGGCGCTGATCGCGCGTGGCGACGCCGTGACGGGGATCAGCCGCAGCCCAGCGGCCCGGCAGGCCGACGGCGTCAGCTGGGCCGGCTGGG
Source organism: Dehalococcoidia bacterium (assembly GCA_963662615.2). GTDB lineage: Bacteria > Chloroflexota > Dehalococcoidia > Bin125 > Bin125. Next base: position 77,734 of record CAXXSR010000002.1, on the reverse strand, counting down.
GCGACCTCGAGGACGTCGTCGCCGCGGTGGACGCTGCCGTCCATCTGGCCGGCGCCGACTTGGCCGCGAAGCGCTGGTCGACGAGGCGAAAGCGCGAGCTGCGGGAGAGCCGCATTGGCACGGCGCAACGCCTGGCGGACGCGATTCGAACGGCGACCGCAAAGCCAAGCGTGCTCGTCTCGACATCGGCCGTGGGCTACTACGGATCCCGCGGCGATGAGGAGCTCACGGAGAGCTCCCCGCCCGGCGCCGACTTCCTGGCGCGGCTCTGCCAGGAGTGGGAGGCGGCCGCGGGGCCGTCAGGCGTGCGCACCGTGCTGCTTCGCAACGGCGTGGTGCTGGCGCGGGACGGCGGCGCGCTGCCTCGCCTCGCTCGGCCTTTCCGCTTCGGGGTGGGCGGTCCCTTGGGTCGGGGGCGCCACTACATGGCCTGGGTTCACCTTGACGACGTCGTCGGCGTCATCCTCCACGCCCTTGACAACGACTCCGTCTCGGGGCCGCTGAACGTGACGGCGCCCCAGCCGGTCACCAACGCCGCCTTCACCAAGGCGCTCGGCCGGGTCCTGCACCGCCCCGCCATTCTGCCCGTCCCGCCTCTGGCCCTCCGGCTCGCTCTGGGCGAGGTCGTGCCCGTGGTCCTGATGGCGAGCCAGCGCGCCCTCCCACAGCGGACGCAGGCGTCGGGCTACACCTTCCGCCATCCCACTCTGGAAGGCGCGTTGCAGGATCTCCTGGGCTGATCGCGCCGCGGCCCCAGCCAGGTTCTCCACACCGTGCCGGCGGCGACGGTTGACGCCGCGCCGCGGGGTCGCTAGGCAATGGACGGAGGGTTCCAGGGGCCAGCCACTGGGCCACCCTCAGCGTCGGGGAGAGCAGGGCATGGCCGCCGAGATCAAGCTGCGCTACGGCCTCAACCCCCACATGCAACCGGCACGCGCGTATGTGGAGGACGGCGACAGCCCGATCCGAGTCCGCAACGGCGCCCCAGGCTATATCAACCTCCTCGACGCCCTCAGCGGCTGGCAGCTCGTGCGCGAACTCCGCGCCGCGACCGGCACGCCCGCGGCGACCAGCTTCAAGCACGTCAGTCCCGCCGGCGCGGCGATCGGCCTCCCCTTGAGCGAGCCGCTTGAGCACGCCTACGAGGTCGGGGGCCGCGAACTCTCTGCCATTGCCTGCGCCTACGTCCGTGCCCGCGGCGGCGACCTGGTGTCGGCCTACGGCGACTTCGCCGCCGTCAGCGAGGTGGTGGACACGTCGCTGGCCGAGGTCCTGCGGCGCGAGGTGTCGGACGGCATCATTGCCCCCGGCTATGAGCCCGCTGCCCTGGACGTGCTCCGCCAGAAGCGGGGCGGCGCCTACGTCGCGCTTGAGGTGGACCCCTCGTACGAACCGTCCGAGCGGGAGCGGCGCGACTGCTTCGGCCTGGTCCTGGAGCAGCCCCGCGACGCCGCCCCCATCACGCCCGCCCTGTTGCAAAACGTGGTCACCAAGCGCACCGCCGTTCCGCCCGAAGCCGTCCGCGACCTCATGGTCGCGACCGTCGCGCTGCGTTACGCCCAGTCAAACTCGGTCTGCGTTGCGGCCGACGGACAGGTCATCGGGATGGGCGCCGGACAACAATCGCGGATTCACTGCACGCGCATCGCTTGCGCCAAGGCCGACCGCTGGATGCTGCAACAGCACCCACGCATCCTTGACCTGCCGTTCCAAGAGCGTCTGAAGCGGCCCGATCGCTTCACCGCCCGCGAGCAGTTCATCGCCTACGCTGATCTTTCCCCGGCCGAGCGCCGCCACCTCCGGAGCCTCCTGCGCGTGACCGGCGTCAAGCCCCTGGGCGCCATTGAGCGGCGCGAATGGATCGGCGGCTTCAGCGCCGTGCTCAGCCACGACGCCTTCATTCCCTTCCGGGACAATGTTGACCGCGCCCAGGCCAGCGCGGTGCAGTATGTGCTCCAGCCCGGCGGCTCCGTCGCCGATGGGGGCGTGATCGAGGCCGCCAACCAGTACGGCATGGTCATGGCCTTCTCCGGCCTCCGGCTCTTTCGCCACTGAGGCAGTGATGGGAGTCTAGCGATGGACCTGGCGGCCACGGCCCAAGGAAACTTCCACCGCCACCTGCGCGACAACCGCTATCCCGGTCGCGGCCTTGTCCTAGGCCGCGCCGCCGACGGCGACGCTTGGATCCAGCTCTACTGGATCATGGGACGCAGCGAGAACAGCCGCAACCGCCGCTTCGTCGTGGCGGGCACCACGCTGCGTACCGAGCCCATCGATGTCACCACCGTCGCCGATCCCGAACTCATCATCTACGAAGCGATGCGGGAGCTGCCCGACGTCTATGTCGTGACGAACGGCGACCACACCCGCACGATCGTCGACAGCATCGGCGGCGGCGGCGACTTCGAGGAGGCGCTGGCCAGCCGGGAGCGCGAGGATGATCCGCCCCACTACACCTCCCGCATTGGCGGTGTCATTGACCTGCGCGGCCGTCCGCACGGGGTCGCGCCGCGCATCGCCCTGAGCATCCTTCGCGCCAACGAGGCCGATCTCGGCCTCACGGACCGCACCACCTTCCGGCCCGCTCTGCCGCCTCCCGGCTACGGCCTCTGCCTCACGACCTACCAGTCAGATGGCGCCCCGCTCCCCAGCTTCCGCGGCGACCCCCTCTGGCTCCCCCTCGACGGCAACGTCGAGAGCGTCCTTGCTACGTACTGGGCTGCCCTCGACGCCGAGAATCGCATCGCGCTGGCCCTGAAGCGCATCCCCGTGGAGGGCGGCCCGGGCCAGATCCTCGTCCGCAACTCCCGCGACGAGTAGGTGGAGTTCTGCCATCGCCGTCGCCGCACGGCGGAGCCGCCTTGGCACCGATCAAACGCAGTGGTGCGGCCGCGCATTGAGCGCGGCGAGGGAACGTCTCGCAGCTCGCTCCTCTCGCCGCGCTCGCTAAATAAGCGGCCAGGGATAGGGGCGGCGCCCCTGAGGCGGATGCGGGAGGCGCGGCGTGTCAAGGATCGCCTGCCCCCGCCGCTCCAGCATCGCCAGTTCGCTGGGATCCAGGAATTGGCCAAGATCGCGCTGCAGCTCGGAGTCGCCTTGCAGCCGTGCGACGAGGGCGCCGACGTCGGCCAGCAGCGCCTCCGGGACCGCTTCGCCGGCGTAATCCCAGATCACCGTGCGCAGCTTTTCCTCCGTGTGGAACGTGAGGGCGTTGTCAATGCCCCAGACCCGCCCGCGCGCGTCCAGCACGACGTGCCCGCCCTTGCGGTCCGCGTTATTCGTGAGCCAGTCGAACGTGGCGATGCGCTGCATGGTCTCCGCGTGCGCATCGCGCAGGTCGAAGTAGGTGCAGCGATGATCGACGGCGATGTAGAGCTGGAGGGAGCCGACGCCGTGCTCCAGCCCGTCGGCGCGGGCGACGGTGGGCGGGATCAGGCCCCAGCCGAGCGCCTGACTGACCAGGTAGCTTGCCACCTCCCGCTTATAGAGGGCCGGCGGAAAGTCCCAGAGGGGCGACTCGCCCCGCAGCGGCTTGTAGACCGCGTAACCCAGGCCCGCTTCGTCGTCCTCTAGCGCCAGCAGGAAGACGTAATTAGAAGCCTCGGCGATCTGTCCCGTGTCGCGTACCCGGGCCCCGGCCAGCAACGTGGCGACGTCCGGCCGATCGGGGTCCCAGGAGGTGTCGGGGAAGCGATCCATGAGTGCGGCGTGTCCGTTTGCCCTTCACCGTCATGGTATCGCCGCCGCCGGCCCTAGCGCCTTCAATTCCGTTCATCTCGACGGCGAAGGGCGGCCCCGATGCGGTTGGACTGCAGGCGCTCCCCCGTCACGACGCCGCGAAGTCGCGACAGGCAGCGGCCCGTCGCACTTCGTCCAGCGCCTCCCGCAAGCTCCGGTCCAACAGCGGCTCGTCCGGCGCGAGCGTTCCGATCAGATCCTCCGTGCCGCCGGTGACCTCCTCCGTGAGGAGGTGGTGCGGATAGAGCGTGTGGAAATAGGCGGTCGCGAAATCCTTGTCCCGCGTCTGGAAGACGTTGCGCACTTCATTGAAGAAACGCCCCACGTACTCCTTCGTCAGGTCCGTCTGATGCGGCCAGAAGAACCCCTGCATCGCAGCACGGAGTACGTGCAGTGACGACTCCCGATCGCTGGTGAATCGATGCCAGCCCGCCGCCTTCACCTCTGAGTCCGGTGCGGAAGTGCGGGCGGTCTCCCCCGCGCGCACCCCGCGATCGCTGGCGTCGCGCTCCTGTTCCGCTGCCAGGCGTTTGGCGGCGTCCGGCAAGGCGTAGGCGCCGGCCTTGATCACCAGCCCCCAGCGCATCTCCTGGTCCAGCTCGAAGCCCGCAATCCCGGTCCCCTCGTCGGCCAGCGCCAGCAGTTTGACGATCGCGTCCTCGTTCTCGGCCGCTGCGATGGCCGCCCGCGCCCAGACGATGCGGAAGTCCTGCTCCTCGCTGGCGTAGAGCCGCTCCCAGGCAAGGTCGTAGAGTTTCGCCGCTTCCGCCGGGCGCCGCGCCTCCGGCAGGTAGCGTGCCAGCACGAAGTGCGCGTTGCCCAGGATCGTGCTGGTCAGCTCCAGCTCTCCTTCCAGCGGCGCTTTCTCACGCACGAGCGCCAGGTACTCTGTGGAGCGAAAGCGCTGGTCCCGCACCATCTCCCAGAGCGTCCCCCAGAGCTGCAGCCGCAGGAGCGGATCGTCGAAGCGCTCCAGCCGCTCACGCACGAAGGTCAGGGAGCGGCCGTCCAGCGCGACTTTGGTGTAGGCGTGATCGCCGTAGTTGGGAAAGACGGCGGCCGGCGCGGCGGCCCCGGCCAGCGCCGCCACCTCCGTGCGCGCACCGTCGACCTCCAGCGGGACGGCGTCGCGCAGGACTGGGGCGCCGTCGGCGTCGGCGTCGAAGACGGCCAGCTCGATCCGATGCGGCCGCAGGGTTGGATGATCCGCCGGCGCCGATTGCTCAATGCTGAACGAATCGATGGCGCCTGCACGGGGGTTCCAGACCGGCGTCAAGGTGTTCAACCCCGCTGTCTCCAGCCACACCGCGGACCACTGCCCGAGGTCACGCCCCGATCCCTCTTCCAGCGCTCCCAGGAACTCTTGCAGCGTGGTGTTGCCCCATTCGTAGCGGCGGAAGTAGTGGCGCATTCCCGCCCGGAACCCCTCCGGTCCAATGGCTGCCACCAGCTGCTTGAGGACGGACGCGCCCTTGCCGTACGTGATTCCGTCAAAGTTGAGGAAGGTGGCGTCGGTGTCGGGCACCTCTCCCGAGATCGGGTGGGTGGTGACCAGCTGGTCCTGCCGGTACGCCCAGGCCTTCATGCGCGCGTTGAAGGCCGGCCAGGCGCCGGCGCGAAAACGCGTCGCCTGGTGCATGACCAGGTAGGCCATGTATGTGGCGAAGCTCTCATTCAGCCAGAGGTCGTTCCACCAGCGCATGGTGACAAGGTCGCCGAACCACATATGCGCCATCTCGTGCAGCACCACCTCGGCACGATTGAGGCGCTGCAGCTCCGTGGGCGGATCGCGGAAGATCATTCGCTCGCTGAAGGTCACGCAACCGACGTTCTCCATGGCGCCGAAATTGAACTCGGGCACGAAGAGCTGATCGTACTTGGCGAACGGGTAGGGGTAGTCGAAGTACTCCTCGAAGGCTCCCAAGCCCTGCTTGGTGATCTCGAAGAACTCCTCCGCGTCCATGTGTCTCGCCAGCGACTCCCGGCAGTAGACGGCCAGCGGGACGTCGCGGTAGCGATCGTCGAACCGGCGGAACGGTCCCACGACGAGGGCAAGAAGGTAGGGGCTGAACTTCGCCGTCTGCTCGAACTCCCGCGCCGTGCGGCCCTCATCGGCCGGCCCTCTCGCCGCCTCGGGGTAGTTCGTGACCACGACCCAGTCCGCCGGGGCGGCCACGCGGAGGCGGTAACGCGCCTTGATATCGGGCTGGTCGAAGCAGGGCAGCAGCCGGTGCGCCTCATACGGCTCAAATTGTGTGTAGAGGTACTCCTGGCCGTCTTCCGGATCGACGAACTGATGCAGGCCCACTCCCGTGTGGTCGTACTCATTGCGATAGACGATGCGGACGATGTTCTGCTCGCGTAGACGGTCGCCCGGCAGATGGAGCCGGTTCCGTGCCCAGCGCGCCTCGGTAACTTCGTCGTCGTTGATGGCGAGGCGGATGATCTCCTTGCCGGTGAAGTCGAGGACCGTTCCCGCCGATGGGCTCGTGTGCCGGAAGCGGAGCGTGGCGTCGCCTTCATAGCCGGTCGCCCCGGCCCGGAGCGAAAGCGCGAGGTCGTATTCCACCTCGCTGATCTGGCGGACTCGTTGAGCCGCCTCCTCTTGCGTAAGCACATTCGGCCCGGCTGGGTCGGCGTGTTCGATCATGGTTCCCCTCGGGTTGGCTGCGGCGAGTGTAGCAAGCATGCGGCGGCGCTCCGCCGTCGACGCGGGGGAGGCTGGCGTGACCAAATTCGCCGATGGCGTTTGCGACAGGCGCTTCACCGACGCCGTTTGGCAATCCGGGTCCCAGGGCCGCGCGCCGGCGTGGAGCCGCTGCGGGACTAGCCCGCTAGAGCTCGGGCCACCGATCCGCCCAGGGTCGGGCCCGCTCGTACGCCCGCGACGCCTGTAGCACCAAGTCGTCGCGGAAGCGCGGCCCCACGATCTGCAGCCCGCAGGGCAGCCCGTTATCGGTCATCCCGGCCCGCAGCGACGCGGCGGGGTGGCCGGTGAAATTGAACGGGTAGGTGAAAGCGATGGGGCTGAACGGCTCGCCGTCCAGCTCCATGGGGATGGGCCCTTCCGCCGAGAACGCCTCCGTGGGCAAGGTTGGCGTGAGCAGCAGGTCGTAGCGCTCGAAAAGCCCCCGGGTCCACTCCGTGATCTCACGGCGCAACCGCGCGAACGTGCCGAAATCCTCGGCGTCGGTGTCCAGACCGGGCTCCAGCAGGGCGTGCGCGGCGGCGCCGATCGCGTCGTGGTGGGTCGAGTACGCCTCCCACAGCTCCCCCAGAATGTTGAAGGCCGCGATCTTCAACCACCACAACCCCGTCTCCGGGATCGTGTCCTCGTTCTCCTCCACGGCGTGGCCCAGTTCGGAGAAGGTGTTGACGGCCGCCTCCACCTCACGCATCACGTCCGCTTGCACGCGGGTGACGCCCAGCGTGCGGTTGAAGGCGATGCGCAGAGGGGGCAACGGCGCTTCCAGCCGCTGCCGATAGGAAATTCCGGCTGCCGGCAGCGAATTGCGGTCGCCGTCGTGCGGGCCGGCCATGATGTCGAGCAGGAGCGCCGCATCCGGGACGGTGCGCGTGAGCGGGCCGTAGACGCTGGTGTCCATCCAGGCGTCGTGGAGGCGCGGCGCGATGGGGACCCGCCCGAACGATGGCTTGAGCCCGTACAGCCCGCTGTAGCAGGCCGGGATCCTGATCGACCCGCCCCCGTCCGAGGCCGTCGCCAGGGCCAGCATGCCGGAGGCCAACGCCGCTGCCGACCCGCCGCTGGAGCCGCCCGGCGTCCGCTCCGGCTTCCAGGGGTTGCGCGTGGGGCCGAACAGCTCGTTGTCGGTGTAGGGAAAGAGGCCGAACTCGGGCGTGTTCGTCTTTCCCACCACGATCGCCCCCGCCGCCCTGAGGCGGGCGACGTGCACATCGTCCTCGGGGGCGGGCGGGCTGTCGCGGAAGAGGCGGGAGCCTCGGGTGGTCACGAACCCCGCCGCGTTTTCCAGGTCCTTCACCCCGAGCGGGATGCCCCCCAGCGGTCCCAGCTCCTCGCCGGCGGCCAGCCGCCGCGTCTGCGCCGCCGCCTCCGCGCGCGCCCGCTCGGCATCCAGCGCCACCAGCGCGTTCAGCCGTGGGTTCAGCGCCTCAATCCGCGCCAGGGTGTGCTCCATCAGCTCCGCTGGGGACAGATCCTTCGCGCGGATCAGCGCCGCCAGCTCTTCGATCGAGGCAAAGTTGAGGTCCGTCATGCCGCCCGCCTCCTCCTCGATTCGCTGCCTCGTCCGGCAGCAAGCGCCTGCGTCTCGCTGGGGGCGCGCCCCCGAGGCTCCGCCTTCTTATACAAGGGGGTAAAGATTCGACCTCAATCCACGTCGGCCACGGACGGGGGGATCTCGGCCGGATCCTGCTGGCCTTCATCCAGCAGCACGGCTTCGATGCCCGCTTCCTGCCGCAGTCGCTCAACTCGGGTGACCTGCCGGTCGAGCTGGCGCACTCGCGTTCCCGACATGATGTCGTAGGCCTTCTGCGTCTGCTCGATGCGCCGCCCAACGCCGTCCATGGCCTCCTTGAAATTGGTCCACTGCTTGTTGAATGCCCCCAGCGCCGCGAGGATCTCATTCGCATGTTGCTCGAGACGGAAGTTTTCCATTGCCTGCCGCATCACGGCGAGGACGGCGAAGAGGGTGAGCGGCGAACAGAGCACGACGCGTTGGCGCAGCGCCTCGTCCGCGATGCTCGCGTCCTGTTGGTGAATGAATCCGTAGACCTGCTCGTTGGGGATGAAGACGAGCATGTAATCGAGTGTCCCGTTGCCGGGATCGATGTAATCCCGGGTCGTGACTTCCTTGATCCGTTGGCGTACGTCCGTGAGGAATTCCTTGGTAGCGGCGGTCCGGCTGCTGTCCGTGTCCGCCTCAAGGAAGCGCAGGTAGCCGGCCAGCGGGAACTTCACATCCATGTGCAGCACCCGCTCTTGCGGTAGGAGGAACGTGAAATCGGGGCGAGTTGTGCCGGCATCGATCTGCCTGTTCTTGCGAAAGTTCACACCCTCAATGAACCCCGCAACGCGGAGGACGTCCTCCGCCATGCGCTCGCCCCACTGTCCACGCGTCTGCCCGCCGGCGAGCGCCTGATCGAGCCGACTGGTTGTTTCCATCAGCGCGGTCGTCACCGTGGCGAGTTCAAGGATGCTGTCGCTGCGTTTCTTGTCCACGGCTTGGACGAACCCGGTCATCTTCTCCAATGCCTGCGCAATGTTGCGCATCCCCGTGTCGATCTCCCGCTGGCGCGACTTCAGCTGCTCCTCGCCGCGGGCCGTCTCCGTTTTGAGCCGAGCGTCGGCGAGAGTAAGGAACTGTTCGCTATTGTCTTGCAGCGCCCGCTGCTGCAGCTCTGCGATGCCGCCGCGCAAGGCCGTCAGGAGCGGTTCGGTATCGACGTCGCTCGACCGTGCCCGGCGCGCGATCAAGTAGATCACGGCGCCTCCGAGGAGGACGGCGACCACAGTGACGACGATCAGTGCGGCTTCCATGGCGCTTTCCGGGGCGTGGTCATCATTCCAATCGAGGCCGGCTTCAACCCGTCACGACATTCGGATCCTGCCCGGCTGGCGCTTTCTCGCACCTGTATACCACCTCCCGCGCGCCTGCTCCTCCGCTGCGCCCTGAGCGCCAATGCTCTGATACGGTTGCCAACGCTATGGCAACTTCGGACGCCTCCGCCGACCCCTTCGCTCCCTTCGACTACGCCGGCGTCACGCCGGCCGCGATCGGCAGCGGCTGCGAGGCCGCCATGCGCGGGGCCGAAGCGCTCGTGGACGAACTGGCTTCCGTGCCGGAGGGCCAGCGGACGTTTCAGAACACGCTGCAACCGCTGGAGGAGATCGCCGACCTCCTGGACCAGGCCGGCGGCCGCTACGGTTTCCTCTCGCAGGTGGCGACCGACGCCGCCATCCGCGAGACGGCGCACGAGTACGAGGAGCGACTGGACACCTTTGCCACCGCCCTGGGCTTTCGCGAGGAGATCTCGCGAGCCGTGCGCGCGTACGCGGACAGCGCCGAAGGCCGGTCGCTGGAGGGCGACGCAGCCCGCCTGCTGGCGCACGAGCTTCGCGACTTCCGCCGCAACGGCATGGATCTGTCGCCCCAGAAGCGGCGTCACGTCCAGGAACGACAAGAGCGGCTGGTCTCCCTGAGCATCGCGTTTCGTCGCAACATCGATGAATATGACGATGCCCTCCTTCTCTCACGCGACCAGCTCGCGGGCCTGCCGGATTCGTACATCCAGGGGTTGCGCACCGAAGAGGTGAACGGGGAGACGCAGTACCGCGTCTCCTTGGACTACCCAGAGCTGTTCCCGTTCCTGGAGTCCGCGGACGACGGCGCCCTTCGTGAAGCGCTCTTTCGCAAGAACCACAACAAGGCGTCCGAGACGAATCTGGCGCTGCTGGAGGAGGCCGTGGCGCTGCGCGACGACGTCGCCACGACCCTTGGCTACGGCTCCTGGGCCGACTTCGTGCTGGAGATTCGCGTCGCCAAGACGGCTCACGCGGTGGGCGATTTTCTCGATGACCTGGAACGCCGCGTGGCGTTCAAAGCCCGGGCTGACATGGAGGTCCTGCGCGAATCGAGGCGAGGCCACCTGGACGGCGATGCCCCCGTGCAGATCTGGGATTGGCGCTACTACACACAGCGCGTCCTGCGTGAAGAGCACCGCGTTGACCCTTTCGAGGTCGTCGAGTATTTCCCGCTGGACGCCGTGCTGGAGGGCCTCTTCGCTGTCTACCAAACGCTGGTGGGCGTCCGCTTCCTGCCCCATGCGGAAGCGCGGCCGTGGCATCCGGACGTGCGCCTCTTCGACATCGTCGATGCGCGGGAGGAGCAACTCCTCGGCCACTTTTACCTGGACCTGCACCCGCGGCCGGACAAGTTCGGCCACGCCGCGGCCTTCCCGCTGCGAAACGGGCGCCTGCTTGCGGACGGAACGTACCAGCGGCCCATCAGCGCGATGGTGGCGAACTTCACCAAGCCCACCGCCGTGTCGCCGTCGCTGCTGCGACATTCGGAGGTCATCACACTCTTCCACGAGTTCGGCCACATCCTCCACCAGACGCTGACCCGTTCCCGCTATCTCCGCTTTGCCGGCACCCACGTGGAGCGTGACTTCGTGGAGGCGCCTTCGCAGATGCTGGAGCACTGGTGCTGGCAGCCCGACGTCCTGCGGAGCTTCACCCGCCACCACCGCAGCGGCGATCCGCTGCCGGCGGACCTGATCGACCGCATGGTGGCGGCCAAGAACGTCAGCAGCGGCATCGCCACGCTGCGACAGATCTACTTCGCCCGCCTCGACCTCGCCTATCACGGCCCCGGGCAACGGAAGGACACCGACGCCATCGCGCGGGAACTCCATCCCATCACCGGCTTCCCCTTCGTCAGCGATACGCACTTTCAGGCGGGCTTCGGTCATCTCTTCGGCTACGACGCCGGCTACTACGGCTACCTTTGGTCGAAGGTCTACGGCGACGACATGTTCACGCGCTTTGAGCAGGGCGGTCTCCACGATCCCGCGTTGGGCCGGGATTATCGGCGCATGATCTTGGAGCGCGGTGGCGCTGAGGACGGCGATGCGCTCGTGCGGGAGTTTCTCGGCCGCGAGCCCACGCCCAACGCCTTCCTCCGCGACTTGGGGCTGAGCGGCTAAGTCGGCCGGCCCGCCAACGTGGCCGCTTGCGCCGCCGAGGGCGATCCTTGAGACTCGGGCGCGGCGGGCCCATGGGTGCCGCCCTCACGTGACGAGGCGCGGAAGGAGCGGCAGTGGCGCGCGTAGACGCGATTGAAGACGCCAAGGAGCACTTCGGCCGCATCCTGGAGGAGCAGGCCGCCCGCGTCGCACGGATCAAGGAGCAGGGCGACCCCATTGATTACCGGGCCCTGAAAACGGTGATCATTGGCGTCATTGGTGGCGACGGCATTGGTCCCGCCATCGCCGCCGAGGCGCGGCATGTCCTGGAAGTGTTGCTGGTGGACCAGCTGGCGGCGGGCGCCGTCGAGTTTCGCACCATCGACGGCCTGACCATTGAGAATCGCGCCGCCGCCGGCGAAGCGATCCCCGCCGACATCCTCACCGCCATCAAGCAGTGCCACGTCACGCTCAAAGGCCCCACCACCACGCCGGAAAAGGGCGATCAATGGCCCAACATTGAGAGCGCCAACGTTGCCATGCGCAAGGAGCTGGACCTCTTTGCCAACGTCCGGCCCGTGCGGATCCCGTCCCAGGGAGTCGATTGGACCTTTTTCCGCGAGAACACGGAAGACGTCTACGCCGTGGGCAGCCAGGGCCTGCAGTGGCACGACCTCAACATCGATTTCAAGATTCTCTCCAACCCGGGGAACGAGCGCATCATTCGGGCGGCGTTTGAATTTGCGAAGGCCAACGGCAAGACCAGCGTCACCGTGGTAACGAAGGCCAACGTGGTCAAGACCACGGACGGCGCCTTTCTGGACGCGGCTCGGCAGGTGGGAGAGGACTACCCGGGCATCTCCTGGGAGGGCTGGTACATCGACATCATGACGGCGAAGCTGGTGGACCCCAAGCGCCGCGCCGGCTTCCAGGTCCTGGTGCTGCCCAACCTCTATGGCGACATCCTCACGGACGAGGCGGCCGAGCTACAGGGCGGCGTGGGCACGGCCGGCAGCGCCAACATTGGCAATCGCTGCGCGATGTTCGAGGCGATCCACGGCTCCGCCCCGCGGATGGTGCGGGAGGGGCGTGCCCAGTACGCCGATCCCTCCTCCCTGATCCGCGCCGGCGCCATGCTCCTCTCCCACATCGGCTACGCGGAACTCGGCGACCGCCTCAACAGAGCCCTGGACCTCTGCGGTCAGTACGAGCGCGCGCTGGTCATGACCGGCCGTGACACCGGGGCGACCTCCCGCGCCTACGGGGATTACGTCCTGGAGACAGTGCGCGCCGCCGACCTTGAGGGCCGCTGGCGGGCTGCTATGGCCGCGGCTGCCGGGAGCTAGGAACGCGGGCTTCGCTGCGGGCGGTTGGGCGGCGTTGGGGGCGAGCCACGTCCCGCCGACGCATCGCGCTGGGCCACCTGAGAGGCTGCGGGGCGGGCGGGGTCCTTCCTCCGGAAGGGCGGCAGGCCCTTTGGCTTCGCCTTAAGGCTCCCGAGAAATATTCGCCTGGAATCTGACTTTTCCGGTGTCCGCCTAAGCATGATCCCCGATGGGGCGCGTGGGTGCGTCCTCTTACGTTGGACATGCTCGCCTAAGAAGGCGTCAGTGGACGCCGGGGCGGGGACGACCCTTAGTGGGCAACATCGTTGGATTCTGGAGGCGAAATGCAGATGTTTCGACGCAAGAGGAACTGGCCGGCTCTGCTCATCTTCCCGGTCGCCGCGATGTTGCTGTTCGCGGCCTGCGGCGGCGGCGATAGCGCCGCGTCCGAGGGCGCAGGGGAGGGGTCGACGCTGGCCGAACTGCGGGAGCAGCGAGCGGCTGATCAAGAGCACGCTGCCACCGAGCCCGAGCACGAGGCGGAGGGCGGCGGAGCCGGACACAACGGGGCCGCCGTCGCTGAGCACGGAGAAGAGGTCGCCGAACACGGCGCCGCCGTCGCTGAGCACGGAGAAGAGGTCGCCGAGCACGGCGCCGCCGTTGCTGAGCACGGAGAGGTCGCCGAGCACGGCGCCGCCGTCGCTGAGCACGGAGAGGCCGCCGATCAGGACGCCGCGACCGCTCACGAGGTGGCCGCGACGGCGGAGGAAGCCGGCGGCGCGGAGCACGGCGCCGTTGACCCTCACGAGGCAGTCGACGCCGCCCCCGAGCACGGGGACGCGGAGCCGGCCGCCGAAGAGGCGCACGGCGGCGGCGCGCCGCACTGGACCTACGCCGGGGCCGCGGATAGGCCCGGCGCCTGGGGCGACCTCAGCCCCGCGTTCGCCACGTGCAACACGGGCGAGCAGCAGTCCCCCATCAACATCAGCGCCACCAGCCGGATCGGGCTGACGGACATCATCTTTGCCTACGGAGTCACCGACCTGCACGTCATCAACAACGGGCACACGATCCAGGCCAACGTGGAAGCCGGCAGCTACGTCGTGATCGACGATGGACGCTACGAGTTGCTCCAGTTCCACTGGCACGTGCCCAGCGAGCACGAGCTGAACGACAAGCACTTCGCCATGGAGATGCACTTCGTGCACGCGAACGCCGGAGGCAGCCTGGCCGTGGTGGGCGTGCTCTTTGAGCACGGCGAGCGCAGCGAAGCGCTTGACCCGATCTGGGAGGCCATGCCACACAGCGCCGGGGACGAAGCGTCAGTACACGCCTTCATGCTGGACACGATCCTGCCGGTAGGGCGCACTGCTTACCGCTACATGGGCTCCCTGACCACGCCACCCTGCTCCGAGAGTGTGAAATGGTCGGTGCTCAGCGGCACGTTGCCGATCGCCTCGGCCCAGACGGAGGCGTTCACGGACGTCGTCGGGACGAACAATCGCCCGATTCAGCCGGTGAATGTGCGCGACGTCCTTGAGGACGCGTCGGCCGATTAGCGGTCGACAGGAGTATTGGGCTTCAGACTTCAAGGCCTCACTTCAGCGAGCGAAAGGTTCCCCACCATGCGACTACCCATTAGCGCCAAGCTGGCTGCCGGGTTCGGCATCGTCATCGCCCTCACGGCGGTGCTGGGAGTGCTGTCCATTACCCGCATGGGCAGCCTTGACCGGGACGCGCAGCAGATCTTTGAGGTGGACCTGCAGTCCATCCTCCTGACCAGTCAGATTGAAGAGGAGGGCCTGGAGGTCGAGGAGCACATGACGAAGGGCGTCCTCGCCGCTCTCATGGCCTCCGACATCGCGGTAGAGGACCCCGTCCACTCCGCCGAGCTCCAGGAGCAGGCCGAGCACTTCCTGGCCGAGGCCGAAGTCGAAGCGGCGGACGTCACGCACAAGATCGAAGAGCTGGCGAATTCAGGCCTGCTCAACAGCGCGGAGCTCGCGCTGGTCGCCGAGATCGACGCGAACTGGCACATCTTCCTGCTCGAGCTCGAAGAGGTCCAGGCCGACGAAGAGGCCGGCCTCACGTCGCCGCCGGGGAGGCCGTCCTCAGTGGCGAGGGCGAGGTGGCGTTCGCCCTCTTCGTTGACGAGCTGGTAGAGCTTGCGGCCGACTTCGAGCACGAAGCGGCCATCTCCGCGGCGCAAGCGGACAGCACCTTCACGTCCTCGCGGACCATCATCATCGTAGTGCTCGTCCTCGCCGTGGCCATTGGCCTGGGCACGGCGGCCTACCTGTCCTGGTCCCTGTCCAAGGGCACCAAGGCGATCGTGCGCGGACTTCAGCGCATCGCCGTGGGCGATCTGGGCGTGAAGGTCGGCATCAAGAATAACGACGAAGTGGGCGACATGTCCCGCGCCTACGGCAACATGCAGGCATACCTCGGTGAGATGGCGACGGCGGCGGGGACCATCGCTGAGGGCGACGTCACGGTGGAAGTGACTCCCAAGTCGGAACAGGACACGCTGGGCAACGCCTTCGTCAACATGGTTGACTACATGCAGGGCATGGCCGGCGCGGCGGAGCAGATTGCGGATGGGGATCTCACCGTGGAGGTCACCGCCAAGTCGGAGAAGGACAAGCTGGGCGCCGCCTTCATCACCATGACGAACAATTTGAACAACGTCATTGGCCAGGTGAGCGAGACCGCCGGCAGTGTGGCCACGTCCAAGGATCAGTTGGCCGGCGCGGCCAAAGAGGCAGCGGCGGCATCCGGCCAGATCGCTACGACGATGGGGCAGGTGGCCGAGGGGACAGGCGAGCAGGCCAAGAGCGTGCAGGGCGTCAACGAGTCGGTGGAGAAGGTCACGGCGTCCGCGGCGACGATTGAAGAGCAGGCGCGCGAGCAGGTTGCCGCCGCCGCGGTCTCCATGGCGGAGCGCGCCGAGGCGGCGGCGGGCAACGCCAAGCAGGCCACGGAGACGGCCCAGGGCGGCGCGGAGGCGGTGCAGAAGACGGTGGAAGGCATGGCCCGGATTAAGAGCACCGTCGCCGCCGCCTCCGAGGAGATTGCCCGGCTGGGCGAGCGCTCGGCCGAGATTGGCAAGATCGTGGCGGTGATCGACGACATCGCGGCGCAGACCAACTTGCTGGCGCTCAACGCCGCCATTGAGGCGGCCCGGGCCGGCGAGCAGGGCCGCGGCTTCGCTGTCGTCGCCGACGAGGTGCGCAAGCTGGCCGAGCGCGTCAGCAGCGCCACCAAGGACATCGCCGACCTGATCGGCGGCGTGCAGGAAAGCGTGGACGGGTCGGTCAAGGCGATGGAGCAGGGGGCGGCGGAGACGGAGAGCGGCGCCGCGGTGGCGGCCGAGGCCGGGGAGGCCCTGGCGGGCATCCTCTCCGCGGTGGAATCGGTCACCGTGGAGATCGGCCAGCTCTCCACCAACTCCAACGACCTGCAGGAGGCCGGCGGGCAGATGGTGACGCTGATTGGAGAGATCCTCGAAGAGTTGCGGGGCGTCAGCGAGGCGGTGGGATCGATCGCCGCCGTCGCCCAGGAGAACAGCGCCGGCACGCAGGAGGTCTCGGCGGCGGCGCAAGAGATGAGCGCGCAGGTGCAGGAGGTGACGGCGGCCTCGGAGTCGTTGGGCCGCATGGCGGACGAACTCAACCAGCGGGTCGCGGCATTCAAGCTGCGAGGGCAGGAGCGCGCGGGCGACGCCCCCACCGCCCTGCCGACCGCGGAAGAGCGTGCCGCCGCCTAGCGTCGGTTAGAGACGGATGCTGCGAGGGCCCGACGGGATTCCGTCGGGCCCTCGTTCGTATGCGCGGCGCGTCGCCGCGGCGGTTGCCACGGGGAGGGCGCCGCCCCGGTCGGGGGACGATTGTCAGCTAGCGGACGCCGTCGGCAGGGACGGCCCTTTACACTGGGCCCCGAGTGCCGCTGCCCCTGTCATGGTCGCGGAGTTGGGGTCGCCGGGAGAGCGGAGGAGCAGGCATGGTCCTGGCCACGAATCTGGGCTATCCCCGCATTGGGCCCAAGCGCGAACTGAAGAGGGCGCTGGAGAGCTTCTGGGCGGGAACGAGCACGGCGCTCGAGTTGGAAGCGGCCGGCCGCGAGCTACGGGTGAGCCACTGGCGGCTGCAGCAGGAGTGCGGCCTCCAGCACATCCCCTCGAACGACTTCTCGCTCTACGACCACGTCCTGGACACGACGGCCATGGTGGGCGCGATCCCGGACCGCTTTGGCTGGGACGGGGCGCAGGTGGATGTGGCCACGTATTTCGCCATGGCCCGCGGAGCCGCGGCCGTGCCCGCTCTGGAAATGACGAAGTGGTTCGACACGAACTACCACTACATGGTGCCCGAATTTGAACCGGGGCAGCGCTTTCGGCTGGCATCCACGAAGCCGGTTGACGAGTACCAAGAAGCGCAAGATGTAGGGATTCACACGCGGCCCAAGCTTCTGGGGCCCGTCTCCTATCTGCTGTTGGGAAAGTGGCGGCACGACGCTCCCGCTGACGGGAGGGAGCCGCTGATCCTGCTCGACGCTCTCCTACCCGTCTACGAGGAGGTGCTGGGGCAGCTCGCCGACGCCGGGGCCGACTGGGTGCAGATGGACGAGCCCGCTCTGGTACTGGACGTGCCGGCGGCGGCTCGAGACGCGTTGACCGCCGCCTACACGAAGCTCAGCGCCGTGAGCCCTCGGCTCCGCCTCCTCCTGACCACCTACTTCGGCGATCTCCGTGAGAACCTGGACGCCGTGCTGGCGCTCCCGCTCGCCGGCGTTCACCTGGACCTGGTGCGTGCCCCGCAGCTCCTGGAGCGGGCGCTGGCGTCGCTGCCGGCGTCGTTCGCGCTTTCCTTGGGCCTGGTGGACGGCCGCAACGTCTGGCGCACGGATTTGGATCGGACGCTGACGCTGCTGGAGCGCGCCGTGGCGACGCTGGGGTCGGAGCGGGTCCTGGTGGCGCCGTCATGCTCGTTGCTGCACGTGCCGGTGGACCTGGCCGGAGAGTCGGGGCTGGACCCGGAATTGCGCTCTTGGCTCAGCTTCGCGAATCAGAAACTGGAAGAGCTGGCGCTTTTGGCGCGCGCCGCCAACGAGGGACGGGGCAGCGTGGCGGCCGCCCTGCGCGAGCGGCGTGAGGCGCACGATAGCCGCCGTCGCTCCGAGCGGACGCGGTCACCCGCGGTGCGCGAGCGCGCGGAAGCCGTGACCGCCGAGATGTTGTTCCGCACCAGCGCCTATCCGCAGCGTCGGCCGCAGCAGCGCGCGCGCCTGCCCTTGCCAAGCTTCCCCACCACCACCATTGGCTCATTCCCCCAGACGCCGGAAGTGCGGCGCGCCCGCGCGCAGTTTCGCTCCGGCCGCCTTGAGGCGAGCCAGTACGACCGTTTCCTAGAGGCTGAGATTGAGCGGACGATCCGCTTTCAGGAGGAGATCGGTCTGGACGTGGTGGTCCACGGTGAGTGCGAGCGCACGGACATGGTGGAGTACTTCGGCGAGCGGCTGAACGGCGTCGCCGTGACCACCGCGGGTTGGGTGCAGAGCTACGGCTCGCGCTGCGCCCGGCCGCCCATCATCTTTGGCGACGTCTCTCGGCCGGAGCCCCTGACGGTCCGCTGGTCGCGCTACGCGCAGTCGCTGACGTCGCGGCCGGTGAAGGGGATGTTGACGGGCCCGGTCACGATCCTGCAATGGTCCTTTGTGCGGGACGATCAGCCGCGCTCGGAGACGGCGCGACAGATCGCGTTGGCGCTCCGGGATGAGGTGCAGGAGCTGGAAGCGGCGGGGTTCGCCATCATGCAGATCGACGAGCCGGCGCTGCGAGAAGGGCTGCCGCTGCGGCGCGACGAATGGGACGCCTATTTGGCCTGGGCCGTGGACGCCTTTCGCCTGGCCGCCGCCGGCGTGCGTGACGAGACGCAGATCCACACGCACATGTGCTACGGCGAGTTCAACGACATCATTGACGCGATCGCGCGGCTGGATGCGGACGTCATCTCCATTGAGGCGTCACGATCGCAGATGGAGTTGCTGGATGCGTTCGCCCGGTTCCGTTACCCGAATGAGATTGGCCTCGGTGTGTATGACATCCACTCGCCGCAGGTGCCGTCCGTCGATGAGATGGAGAGGTTGCTGCGCAAGGCGCTCACGGTCCTCTCCCCCGAGCAACTCTGGGTCAACCCGGACTGCGGCCTGAAGACGCGCGGGTGGGAGGAAGTGCAGGCCAGCGTGACCGGCATGGTTGAAGCGGCGAAGCGCTTGCGCAAGGGGTAGGAACCGGCCGCCGCCGACTCCAACTGACCGCAACGCCCGGGCAGCGATACGCGGGGCGGGCGGCGGCGGCTGAGCCGGGCGCGACCGCAGTCAGCTGGGCCCCCGCCGCCCGCGCGCGCAGCGTGTGGATCTTGCGCTGCACTTGAGCGGCGCAGCGTCCGCAGAGGTAGAGGAAGAGGATCTGGCCGCGCTCCGTCACGCGGGGGACGGTATCTTCCCCGTAAACCAGCTTCGCTTCCACCATGTCACAGACGTAACCGGTCTCCTTGATGGCCACTTCGCAGACGTCGCAGGCAAGTGTGAACATGGGTCCGGCCCCTATTCGCTGGCCGCGCGCAGGAACGCCTGGCAGCCGCCGTCTGGGAGGCGCACGCTCTCCACCTCCAGCACGGTGATGCCGCCGTCGCCGTGGAACGGGGCGGCGAACAGCGATTCGCCGTGGGATTCGATCCGCGCCAACGATTCCCGCAGCCGGCCGTGCTCCTCCTTGGGGACAAGATCGAAGATGGAGCGCCCTTCCAACTCCTGGCGCTCCCGTTCCAGCAGCTGCGATGCCGTGGAGTTGGCGAACGTGATGCGGCCGTCCTGATCAAGGATGCAAATGGCCTCCGTCGCCTGCTCCATGGCGCGGCGGTAGCGCCCCTCGGAGGCTTCCCGCGCCCGCTCCTCGTTGAGCCATTCGCTGACGTCACGGGCCACGCACTGGTACGTCTGATTGCCAAGGCTCGCCGCGTGAATCTCCACAGCCACGGTGGAGCCGTCTCGGTGTCGGACATGCGTCAGGAACGTGGCGGTACCCGCCTCGCGAAGCTGCTGCAGGCCTTGGCGCAGCGGCTCCAAGCCGGTGGGATCCAGGCACTCGGCGATCGGCTGGCCCAGCAAATCTTCGCGGGCTCGCTGAAACAGCCGGCAGGCCGCCTCATTCACGTACTCGTAGCGGTGTCGCTGCGTGAGGATCCAGATCGCGTCCGGGGCCGCGTCCAGCAAAAGGCGGTTGCGAGTCTCGGACTCGCGCAGCCGTTCCATCGCCTCGATCCGGGCGGTCATGTCGCGACTGACCGTCACGATGCGGGTCTCGCCCGTTTCCGTGGCCAGCGTCACCCCGCTGCCTTCGAACCAGCGCCAGTCCCCGGACTCGTGGCGCAGTCGCAGGGTGGCGCCGAACCCGCTCGCCCCGCCCTGGAGCGCTTCCAGGCAACTCGCCAGCTCCTCTTGGTCGGCGGGGTGGACCAAGTCCTGGACGGCGCGGCCGATCAACGAAGTCGGTTCGTAGCCGAGGATGGCTTGGTGGTTGGGACTCACGAATGTGAAGCGTCCGCCCAGATCGAGTTCCGCCACAAGGTCGGAAGCGTTCGCGATCATCGCCTGGAACCGCGCCGTCGTCGCCCGCAGGGCGCGCTGGGCTTTCTCCTGCTCGGAGATGTCGCGGACGATCGCGGTAAAGAGCGGCTGATCGCCCCCGCTGACGGGAGAGACCGTGGCCTCCGCGGGGAACGTTGTGTCGTCCGCGCGTCGCGCGGTCACGGTGCGGCGCTGCGGCAGCGCGCGTGGAGCGGAGGCGCCGGCCTTGACGTCCGCGACGGCGCCTCCGTCGCCCGCTGGCAGATCGAGGGGGATGAACATGTCCAGCCGCTGTCCCAGCGCCTGGCTTGCCGGCACACGGAGCATCTCTTCCGCCGCTCGGTTGAATAGCACAATCTGCTGCTGGGCGTTGACGGTGACAATGGCGTCGGATGTGGACTCCAGGATGCTCATGTAGCGCCGCTCGCTGGCCCGCAACGCCGCCTGCGTCTCCAGCCACTGGGAGATGTTGCGACAGATGCCGCTGTAGGTGCCGTCGCCGAGATCAGTGGCGGTGGTGGAGATGGGCAGGGTTGCGCCGTCCCCCCGAATGATGCGGATCTGGAAGCGGCTGGAGCCTGTCTCTCGGAGCTCTGCCTGCACCTCGTCAAGCGCTGCCCGATCCTCGCCGGCGATGAAGTCCACCAGCGGCTGCCCCAGCACTTCATGCGCTTCCCGCCGCAGCAGATCGCACATCGCCTCATTGGCAAAGATGACTTTGCCGTCGCCGTCGATCTGCCAAATCGCGTCTCGAGTCAGCGTCATGGCGCGCCGCCAGCGCCGCTCCGAGGTGTGGAGGTTGCGGACCAGCTCCTGCCGCTCCATGGCGTATTGGATGCAGCGGATCAACTCATCCGCGGAGAGCTTCGCCTTGGGCAGATAGTCCTGGGCCCCCTCGCGCACCGCGGCCTTCGCGACGCTGGCGTCGTTCAGGTTCGTCAGCACCACCACCGGCGTCTCGCCGCAGTGCGCGAGCATGCGCCGCACCGTGCGCAGGTCGCTGCTGTCGGGCAGAACCAGGTCCAGCAGGATGACTTGGAAAGAGCGGCTGCGGAGCAGTTCAATGGCGTCCTTGAGTTCCATGACATGGGAGACGTCAAATTGGGGACCTTCTGACGCATCCAGGTGCTGCTGAATCCGCCTGGCGTCCAGGCGGTTGTCTTCGACCAGCAGGGTGGCGATCGCGGTCTCGGTCATGTCGGCCAGTTCAGCATCAGCGGTGAGCGGGTTGGGCCGGTCAGCGGTGGCTGTCCCTGTTGCGGCTTGCGGCTGCCGCTGTCGCCCAGCGATTCTGCCATCTCAGCGTACGAAGAGACCGCCTCGATCCACATCGCCTATTCGGTCTGGACGGGCGACGACCGGGAACCCCCCAAGGCGCTCGTGCTGCGACTGCACGCCATCCCGCTTGGATGACGCCAGTCAGAGCGCCCTCTACGCTACATTGCGGCGCGCCGCGGTCCGTTGACCCCTTCCGCACGTGCCGTAACCGAGCTGGACGCGTTTTGTCATTAGGGGAGGCATCTTGTCCGAGGGACCGCGCATGATCGATCGGTTCCGGCCCCGCTGGCGGGAAGGCCCCGGACCCATTCCGCGCTACGTGGTCCGCCCGACCGCGCGCTTCATCCAGATCGAGGCGGCCGGCGGCATCGTCATCGTGATTGCGGCGCTGGCCGCGCTGATCTGGGCCAACGTGGCCTCCAGCGCCTACGAAGAGCTCTGGGGCACGGAGATCGTCCTGGACTTCGACATTCTCACCCTCCGGGAGTCGCTGGAGGGATGGGTTAATGACGGCCTCATGGTCGTCTTCTTCTTCGTCGTGGCCATGGAGATCAAGCGTGAGCTGGTGTTGGGAGAGCTTGCGGACCGCCGGCAGGCAGCGCTGCCGGTGATGGCCGCGCTGGGCGGCATGATCGTGCCGGCGCTGATCTACACCGCCTTCAACGCCGGCGGTGAGGGCGCGGACGGCTGGGGCATTCCCGTGGCCACCGACATCGCCTTCGCGTTGGGCGTGCTGGCTCTGGTCGGGCCCCGAGTTCCGCCGCCGCTCAAGGTGTTCCTGCTTACGCTGGCCGTGGCCGACGACGTGGGCGGGATTGCCATCATTGCGTTCTTCTACACCAACGACATCTCCGTGGGCTGGTTGGGAGCCGCCCTGGGGATGGTGGGGCTCATCGTGGCAATGAACCTCGCCGGCGTCCGGCCGATCCCCGTCTACCTCATCGCTGGGCTCGGGCTCTGGCTCTGTGTGTTCGAATCCGGAGTGGCGGCGACGATCGCAGGGGTCGTTCTGGGACTCCTCACGCCGGCGGCGCCGCTCTACAACCGGGCGCGCCTGGACCCCACACTGCACGTCCATCTAGAGGAATTGGACGCAGCGCAGCAGATGGAGCCTGGTCTAGTGCGGGAGGAGGAGGCGGGCGAAGCGCTCCGTCTCATAGAGGAGTTCAGCCGCGAGTCGCAGAGCCCACTGGAGCGGCTGGAGCGGGTGGTTGAGCCCTGGAGCGCTTTCCTCATTGTCCCCATTTTCGCCCTGGCGAACGCCGGAATCGACCTGGGGGGCGGGAGGATCCCCGACGCTGCGGGATCGGATGTCGCGATAGGAATCGCCGCCGGCCTGCTGCTCGGGAAGGTCGTCGGCGTCTCCAGCTTCACCTACCTCGCTGTCCGCCTCGGCGTCGCCATGCTGCCGTCGGGGGTCCGCTGGTCACAGATCGCTGGCGTCGCGCTCCTGGCCGGGATCGGCTTCACCGTGGCAATCTTCATTGCCACCCTCTCGTTCGACGAGACGGTCGCGGGCGCGCCGCTCGCGGAAAACGCCAAGATGGGCATCTTTGCGGCCTCGCTGGTGGCGGCGGTCCTGGGCTATTTCGTCTTACGCATCGCCTGCAGGCCCGGCGCGGCGGGCGCCCCGGACGACGTGGGGTCTGACGCCGCCCGCTAGCCCACGCCGCACGGTGTCCTGGTCCTCCGGATACGGCTCGCTACACTGGCAAACGGGAATGCGTTATGCTCCCTTGAGGCTCAACGGGCGAGGAAGGCGGACGACTTGCAGGCAGTCAGCTACGCACGGACGACCACCATCCAAGAGGCGCTGGATCTGCTGCGCGAGAACGGGTCCAAGGCCCGCATCCTCGCCGGCGGCACCGACCTCATTGTCCTGGCCCGAGAGCGGCGAATGGATGTGGACCTCTTCGTGGACATCAAGGGGATCCCGGAGGTCCTGCGAGTCGATTTCGACCCGGACACCGGCCTGACGGTGGGCGCGGCGACGCCGTGCTACCAGATCTATGGCCACCCGGCAGTGGCGGAGCATTACCCCTGCCTCGTGGATTGCTCCTCGCTCATTGGCGGCACGGGCATTCAGGGTCGGGCCAGTCTGGGCGGCAACCTCTGTAACTCCTCTCCCTCCGGCGACACGATCCCGCCGATGATCGTGCTGGAGGCGACGGCCATGATCGCCGGGCCCGACGGCACTCGGGAGGTGGCCGTAGCGGACTTCTGCACGGGGCCCGGGAAGAACGTCATGGCGCCCGGCGAGTTCCTGGTCT
Source organism: Dehalococcoidia bacterium (assembly GCA_963662615.2). GTDB lineage: Bacteria > Chloroflexota > Dehalococcoidia > Bin125 > Bin125. Next base: position 53,832 of record CAXXSR010000002.1, on the reverse strand, counting down.
CACTCCACTTCCCGCCGCCGGCGCCCAACAGCGGGGCGCATTTCCTGCGCTTCATTCCCCGCAATGAGATGGACATCGCCGTCGTCAATGCCGCCTCGCAGGTACGCCTCGACGGCGATGTCGTCACCTGGGCGCGAGTTTCCATTGGGGCGACAGCGCCCACACCGCTGCTCGTTCAGAAAGCGGCCGACGCGCTGGTGGGCAAGCCGCTGACCGACGCGAGCATCGCCGCAGCCGCGGCCGCCGCGAGGGCCGCGGCGCGGCCCATTGACGACATGCGGGGCACGATCAAGCAGCGCAAGCACCTGGCGGCCGTCTTGACCGAGCGCACGCTGCGCGCCGCCGCCGACCGCGCTCGAGGGGGGTAGCACCGTGACCACTCGGATTGTTGTACGCGCCACCATCAACGGCGAGGAGATGGAATTCCTCGCCGACGAGCGCGACAGCCTCTTGGAAGCGCTGCGCGAGCGGGTGGGCCTCACCGGCACGAAGGAAGGCTGCAACGACGGCAACTGCGGCGCCTGCTCCGTCATCCTGGATGGCCGTTTGGTCAACTCCTGCCTGGTCATGGCAGCGGAGGTCAACGAGTCGGAGATCACCACCGTGGAGGGGCTGGCCCGACAAGAGGAACTGATCCCTCTGCAGCAGACGTTCTTGGAGGAGGCGGCGCTCCAGTGCGGCATCTGCACACCCGGCTTTCTGATTGCCGCGAAGGCGTTGCTGGATCAGAACGCCACGCCGAGCGAGCAGGAGATTCGCTACTGGCTGGCCGGGAACCTCTGCCGCTGTACCGGGTACGACAAGATTGTCCGCGCGGTCCTGCGGACCGCCGCCGAGAATGGCTCGTGATCGCAGCAGGACGCCGTGAACGTTCGGCCCGGAAGGGGTAAGCCATGGTGACCACAGAGCGGCGGTATAAGGTTGTTGGCACCCGCCCGATCCGCCACGACGGCGTTGACAAGGTGACCGGACGCGCGCAGTACGGCGCGGATATCCGCCTGCCGGGGATGCTCTATGGGCGCATGCTCCGCAGTCCCCATGCGCATGCGCGCATCAAGCGGATCGACACGTCCAAGGCGGCGGCGCTGCCCGGCGTCAAGGCGGTAATCACCGCCGCCGATTTCCCTCCCGACGAGGATGAGGAGCGCGTCACGAACTTTGGGCCGTTCGTGGTCAAGTTCCGCTGGTACCGCGACAACCTGATGGCGTCCGACAAGGTGCTCTACCAGGGCCATGCGGTGGCGGCCGTCTGTGCGACGGACCAACATATTGCGGAGGACGCGCTGCGGCTGATCAAGGTGGAGTACGAGCTGCTGCCCCTTGTCCTGGACGTTCGCGACGCGATGTTGGACGACGCGCCGATCCTGCAGGAGGGCGTGAAAGCGCCGGAGAGCATGGGTCAAGGCGCGGACAAGCCCTCCAACGTCAATATGCACATCCACCACGAAGTCGGGGACGTTGAGGCCGGTTTCGGCGAGGCGGACGTGATCATCGAACGCGAGTTCGAGACGACGATGGTCCACCAAGGCTACATAGAGCTCCAGAACGGCAGCGCGTTCTGGAACAAAGACGACGAAGTGACCATCTGGACCAGCACCCAGGGCAACTTTGGGATGCGTGACACTACCGCCAAGATCCTGCAGTTGCCGGTCTCTAAGGTGAAGGTCTCGCCCGTGGAGATCGGCGGTGGCTTCGGCGGCAAGATCCACTCCTACCTGGAGCCGATCGCGGCGCTGCTGTCCAAGAAGAGCGGCCGGCCCGTCAAGATGTACATGAGCCGCACGGACGTGCTGCAGGGGACCGGCCCGACCTGCGGCACCTACGACCGCATCAAGATCGGCGCGAAAAAGGACGGGACCATCGTGGCGGCGGAGGCCTACCTCGCCTACGAGGCGGGCGCTTACATGGGCGCACCGATCATGCCCGGCTGCATGGCGGTGTTCGCTCCGTACAAGATCCCCCACCAGCGCGTGGACGGGTACGAGGTCTTCGTCAACAAGCCTCGGGTCTCGGCCTACCGCGCTCCCGGCGCCCCGGCCGCGGAGTACGCCTCAGAGTGCGTCATTGATGAGCTGGCTGAGAAGCTGGACATGGACCCCATTGAGCTGCGATTGCAGAACGCCTCCGTGGAAGGCACGACACGGGCGGACGGCTACAAGTTCGGGATCATTGGCAACGTGGCGGTCTTGGAGGCCGCGAAGAACAGCCCCCACTATAGGTCTGAGCTGACGGGTGAAAACCGCGGCCGCGGCGTCGCATCCGGCTTCTGGTTCAACATTGGCCAGGAATCGGGCGCCATTGTTGCCGTGAACGCGGATGGCACGGTGTCGCTCTCCCTCGGCTCCCCGGATATCGGCGGAACGCGAGTCGCCATTGCCATGCAGCTGGCCGAGACGCTGGGGATCACGGCGCAGGACGTCAAGCCGCAGATCGTGGACACGGACTCGGTGGGCTACACCTTTGTGACCGGCGGCAGCCGCACGGCCTTTGCCGGTGGCTGGGCCGCCCATGAGGCGGCGCTGGACGTGCGCCGCCTGCTGGAAGAGCGGGCCGCGGCGATCTGGGAGTGCGAGCGGGCCGACGTGGCCTATGGCGACGATGGCGTGATCCGCGGCCCCAAGGATGAGGACGGCAAGGAGCGCTCCTTCACGTTCAAGGAGATCGCCGCCCAGTTGCCCGATACCGGCGGCCGGGTCACCGGCCGGGCGGACACCAACAAGACCAGCTCCGGACCGGCGTTCGCCACACACATTGTGGACGTGGAAGTGGACCCGGAGACCGGCAAGGTCGAAATCCTGCGCTATACGGCCGTTCAGGACCCGGGCATCGCCATCCACCCTTCCTACGTGGAGGGACAGGTGCAGGGCGGCGCTGCGCAGGGCATCGGCATGGCGCTCAACGAGGAGTACTTCTACGACGACGAGGGCCATCTGCTCAACTCCAGCCTTCTGGACTACCGCACGCCGACGGCGCTGGACCTCCCCATGATCGAGACGATCCTGGCCGAGGTGCCCAATCCGGGCCATCCGTACGGCGTTCGCGGCGTTGGCGAGGTGCCCATCATCCCGCCGGCGCCGGCGCTCCACGCCGCCATCAACAACGCCATTGGTGTGCGCATGAACAAGCTGCCCATGTCGCCGCGTGCGATCCTGGAGAAGACGATCCTCGCCGAGGAGTAGCGCGCTCCTCTTCGCGGGTGCGGGGAGATGAGGGTCCGGGCCGATGGTGACCGTGCTCATCCCCTCGGTCATGCGTGAGCTGACCGGCGGCCGGGACCGCGTGGAGGTGGACGGCAGCACGCTGCGGCAGGTCGTCAACGCCCTGGAGGCGCAACACCCCGGGACGAAAGCGCTCATCATCGACAGCGGGATGATCCGGCCGGAGATCTCCATTGCCGTCAACGGCGACATCATCTCGTCCGGCCTCGTGGAGCCGGTGCCCGCGGACGCGGAGGTCGTGATTGTCTCCGCCATCAGCGGCGGCGGGCGCTAGCGGCGCTGCTGCCGCCTGCGCAGGAGGCGCGTTACGCCCGCGCCGCCGTCAGCAATGCGATGCTGGCCGTGAAGCCGTGTACGAAGGTCGCGCCGCCGACCGGGCCGACCTCGCCGTTGCAGAACAGCCCCACCGTGGGCACGGGCCCCAGCGCCTCGGCGAGGGCGCGCGCATCGTGGCTGGGCTCCCCGAACAGCCCTTGGCCGCGGCCGTTGCAGGCGCAGAGGACGGCGCCCACGACTGCCCGATCGTCGCCCAAACGGTGCTTGAAATCAGCGAGATGCTGCCGCAGGTCCTGGTCGGCCGCTCGCGCGTCGCGGAACTGGAACTGGAACGTTTGCCCGGTCCGGGGGAGGGCGTTGATTGCGATGGCACCGGTGTCGTGGTCCGCCCCCAAGATGTTGCGAATCAAGTAGTCGCCGCGGCCGTGCTCCGCCTGATATTCATCCATGGCGATGCCGACGAGCAGGTTCTGCAGGGCGCGCTGCCGTGTGCCTTCATCCAGCTCCGCCAGCGTGTCGCGCAACACTTCCAGCGCCGGCCGTGATCCGACGGTCCGCACCACGTTCTCCTCGCACTCGGTGATGGTGAGGGGACGGCCGAGCGGCTCCGCCCCCTGCGCCACGATGCTGTGCACCTCTACGTCGCCGATGCCCAAGAGCACCGCGCCGCGATTGTGCACCTGCCCGTCGAGGAACAGGGCGGTGCCCGCCGCCTGGTCGTGCGCGGACGCCATGCCTCCCAACAAGATGATGTCGGGCGTCTGGCCCTGGAGTTCGGCAACCAGATTCTCCGTGTGGACGGAGTAGGGGTCCGCGAACAGGAGCCACACCGAAGGCCCGGCGGCGACCTGCGCGTTGATGCCGTGCTCGTCGCTCGCTCCGGGCGTGATGGCCAGCGGCGTCATCGTCGCCTCCGGCAGACAGAGCGCCAGCGCTGAGACGGCGGGGCTGTCCTCCGCTTCCACGGCGGACCCAATGACCCCCTGGCCGCTACACCCGACGAGATTCCGCGCGCCCGTGCGCGTTTGCAGGCGCTCAATGACGTCCGCGTAATGCGCCCCGAAGCGCGAATCGACGAAGACAATGAGCAGGTCCGGCGCAGTATCCGAGGCCAAGTCCGCCAGGACCGCCTCCGTTGCCGTCTCCCAGCTCTCGCCGCTGTGCAGCGAAGCCGAACCGCTCGCCGACGCGGCGGTCGCGCTCGCTCGAGCGCGGATCGCGGGCTGGGCCGGCGATCTTGGATCGGGCATCCTGCCCCCTGCCTCTCTCCGGAGTCTCGGACCTTGTGCTTGCAGTCTACGCCAGCGGCGCTCGGTGGCGCAGTGCGCCGCAGTGACGCCCCTGGGGGCGGGGTAGGATGGCGGCATGGCTATCCCAGCAGACGCCGTGCTCAGGGAGATGGAGGAAGCTGCCTGCGAAATCGCTGGGAGGGCGGGCGAGGTCCTGTTGGAGCGGTTTCGCTCCACGCTCCATGTCGAATTCAAGGATCGTCGGGGGCTGGACCCCGTCAGCGATGTGGATCGTGCGGTTGAGGCGATGGTGCGGGCGGAACTGACGAAGCGGTTTCCGCAGTGTGCCGTCTTGGGCGAGGAGGGGGACGACAGTGGGCCGGCCGGCGCCGATTCGGTCTGGGTGGTGGACCCCCTGGACGGAACCGTGAACTTCCTCAACGGCCTCGCCGTCTTCGCCTGCTCGCTGGGTCTGCTCTGGCGCGGGATCCCGGTGGTGGGTGCGGTCTTCCTGCCCACGAGCCGCCATCTTCGGCCGGGCGTGTATCACGCGCGACGCGGCGGCGGCGCCTCGTTCCGAACGCTGGGCGAGACGCGCGAGGATGAGGCAGTGCGGTTCCGCCCCAGCGGCTTGAATCCCGGCGTGCGCCTCAGCGCCGTCCCCGCCGGCACACGCGGGGTCCAGGGGCCGCGCGGGCGGCGATTCGGCTGCACTCGGACCACTGGGAGCATCGCCGCGGAGCTCGTCTTGACGGCCGAAGGAACGTTGCAGATGAGCGTGTTCGAGGGGGCGAAGGTCTGGGACGTCGCGGGCGGAGTCGTGATCTGCGGGGAGGCGGGCGCCGCGGTACACGTGCGGTCGCGGCGCCGCGGCGCCTGGCGTCCGCTAGAGCGCCTCGCCGGGGGCGACGAGCGGCCGCCTCCTCTCACCGAGCTGCGGTCCTGGAACGATAGCCTTGCAGCCGGCAATCCTGCCACGTTGCCCCAGCTCGCCGCGGACTTGCGCGAACAGCAGGGCCGGCTGGCCGCAATGCGGCGCCTTCTCTGGCGGGGGGAGTGAGCCGCGTGGCCGGGAGGGTTGCGCACGTCTGTGCGACAGCGCAGCGTCCGCGCAGCGCCGGGAACGTCGCTGCTCGGACCCGGGCGTGCGTCGCCCCCGGGAGCCGCCGCTCACCCGGACGATCAGCCGCCGGCGCGGTTGGCCGCGTCCGCCCGGCAGACCGGACACACTTTCTGCATGGGTTTGAAGTTGGCGAACGCTCCCGGACACGTGCTGTCATGCACGCGCCGCATCAGACTCTTCTCTTGAGCTTGCGCCATGGTGCGTTTCCCTCTCCTGTGGTCCGTCGCGCGGAATCGATCCGCGACGGCGTGGGATCCACGTCGTGATGCAGAGCACTCTCGCCCTGTTCGTTCCAGCGGTCAACCCGGAAGCGTGTCAGGACCACGTGGGGACGTAGTCGTGCGCCTACGATAGGCCTAGGTCGCCGCATGTGCCGGGGCCCGTTGGGAGTTTCCGCTGCAGGTTGTCACCGGCCGCACGACCGAGGAGATGGACGCAGAGGCGTTCGCTGACCTGAGCGGGCGCTATCCCATCGTCCTTATGGATGTGGGCTGCGGCGACGGCGCGTTCTCGTACCGTGTCGGACGCGAGCGGCCAGACATGCTCTGCGTGGGCCTGGACCCGAACCGCGCCACGATGGCGGAGTACGCTCGTCGTTCGCAGCGCAAGCCGGCACGCGGCGGGCGCGACAACGTGCTGTACGTCGTGGGGTCCGTGGAGTTGCCGCCGGCTGAGCTGGTGGGCGCGGCGCACATGATCACGATCAATTTTCCCTGGGCGGCCTTGCTCCGGCACGTCGCTCTGGGCGACGCGACCCTGATCGCTGCGCTGCGGCAGCTGGCCGCGCCCTCCTGTCTGCTTCAGCTCCTGCTCAACAGCGATGTGGAGGTGGCGGGGCTGCCACCGAATACGTTGGACGGGCTGCATGAGACGCTGGTCCCTGCGCTCGCGGAGGCCGGCTTCTCGCTTCGGGTCCTCACCAGGCTTTCGCCCGGAGCGCGGGTCGGCAGTCGCTGGGGAGGCCGGCTCATCCGCGGGAGCGGGCGGCGCGTGCTTCTCATCCGTGCAACCCGCGGGGAGCCGCCGGCGGCTCTGACCGCCATTCTCGATTCAGCGATCGGCGGCCACACGCTCGAACCTTAGCCGGGCCCGCCACCGCGAAGCGGTGCACGGCTGGAATTGCACTTACGCCGGGAGGGGCTTGCGCCCGCGGTGGAGCGCCATCGCGCCGAGGCCCAAGCGATTGAATCCCACATCGACAAGGCCGGCGCCCTCCATGATCGCCGCGAGATCGGGCGCGGGGGGAAACCCGGCCAGCGAGCCGGAAAGGTAGCGGTAGGCCGCTCGGTCGCCGCTGAGGGCTCCCGCCAACGGAGTCACGATGCGATTGAAGCTGAACTGTAGGCTCGCGCCCAGCGGTCCCGGCGGCGGATGCGTGATATCGAGGGCGACGAGACGGCCGCCCGGCTTCAGCATTCGCACCATCTCCACGAACCCCGCAGGCAGGTCCACCAGATTGCGCAGCAGGAATCCGCTGGTGACCGCATCAAAGCTCTCGTCGGCGAAGGGGAGTCGTAGCGCGTCGGCCTGCACCCAGGTCACGGCGTCGCCAGGCCCGAGGCCTTTCTTGCGGCGGCCGTCCATCAACATGAGCCGGGCGAAATCAGCGGCGATGACACGGCGGGCGCCGGCGCGCCGTAATTCGCGCGCCAGATCGCCGGTGCCCGTGCCCAGATCCAGGACCAGCGCGCCCTGAGGAGCGGCCGCGACGGCTGTCCGACGGCGCCAGCGTCCGTCCATCCCCGCCGTCATGACACGGTTCATCAGGTCATAGCGCGGGACGATGCGGTCAAACATCGCCCGAATCTGGGCCGCACGCATGGGCGTCGCTTGAGCTTGCTGCTCGTGCGCCTGCATGCGTTCGCCTCCCTCAGGGCTGTGCGCGCACCCGCCAGGCTTGTTCTGCTTGGGGGCGTTTGCTAGCGTAGCAAAACCGACCTCCGAGTCGGTTTTGCTCTGAGCCGTTGAGCAGTCTGCATTCATGACCGTGCAACAAGCGCGCGCTCGCACGCGCCAGCAACGAATCCTTCGCGCCGCTGCCTCCGTGATCGCGCGGCGCGGTTACCGCGATGCCGCGGTTGACGAGATCGCGCGAGAGGCAGCCACATCCAAAGGCGGCGTGTATTTTCACTTCCCCGGCAAAGAGGCCATCCTTCTCGCCCTTCTGGACCACACCGCCGCTCTGCTTCGCGGCAAGGTCGAAGCCGCGATCGCGGCCGAGCGGGAGCCGGTGGCCAGAGCGGACGCGGCGCTGACGGTGCTTCTGCAAACCATGGCGAGACATGGCACCCTGGCCAGGGTCTTCGCCGTTGAGGCGGTGGGTGCTGGGCGGCCGTTTCATGCCCGCGTGACCGCCATTCAGGATGAATTCGCGGCGATGATCCAAGAGCAACTGGATCTCGCCGTAGAGGACGGCGCCATTGAGCCGCTGGACACCGCCCTGGCCGCCCGGGCCTGGATGGGAGCGCTGTACAGCGTCGTCCTGCGCTGGGTCACCGTGCCGCAGCGAGCCCCGCTCGAAGCGACGCACGCCAGCTTGCGACTCCTGCTCCTGCGCAGCATAGGGGCCGAACTTCCGGGCGCGGCCCCCGCCATTCCCGTCAGGGGAGCGAGGCGTAGCTCCGGCACGTGAGGGGGTGTCCCGTGGCTGTCAGCTGGCAAGCCCAAGGCGAGTACGAGGACATCCTCTATGCGACGGCGGAGGGCATCGCCAAGATCACGATCAACCGGCCCGAGGTCCGCAACGCCTTCCGCCCCGAGACGCTCTTTGAACTTCAGCATGCCTTTCATCACGCCCATGAGGATTCGACGGTCGGGGTGATCATCCTGACCGGGGCTGGGAATGAGGCGTTCTGCTCCGGCGGCGACCAGCGCGTCCGTGGCGAGGGGGGCTACGTGGGGGAGGACCGCGTGCCGCGCCTTAACGTGCTGGAGTTGCAGCGACAGATCCGCACGCTGCCGAAGCCGGTCATCGCCATGGTTGCCGGTTACGCCATCGGCGGCGGCCAGGTGCTCCATTTGGTCTGTGACCTCACCATCGCCGCGGACAACGCCCGCTTCGGGCAGACGGGGCCGAAAGTGGGCAGCTTCGATGCGGGCTACGGAGCCGCGTTGCTCGCTCGCACCGTCGGGCATAAGAAGGCCCGCGAGATCTGGTTCCTCTGCCGGCAGTACACGGCGGAGGAAGCCCGCGAGATGGGGTTGGTCAACACCGTGGTGCCTCTGGCCCGGCTGGAGGAGGAGACGGTGCAGTGGTGCCGCGAGATCCTGCAGATGAGCGCCACCGCCCTGCGCTTCCTGAAGGCAGCGTTCAACGCCGATACGGACGGCCTGGCCGGCCTCCAGCAGCTCGCCGGCGACGCCACTCTCCTCTTCTATCTCACAGACGAGTCGAAGGAGGGCCGGAATGCGTTCCTGGAGAGGCGCAAGCCGGACTTCTCCAAGTTTCCGCGTCTTCCCTAGGCGCTGACCATGCTGCGCCGAGCGGCCCGCCGACGACCCGCCCTCTGGCGCTGGCGAGGGCAGGGGTGGCGCGTTTGGCTCCTTGCCGCCCGGCCGGCGACGCTCCCCGCCGCCATCGCGCCGGTGCTCGTCGGCACAGCCCAGGCGACGGCCGATGCCGACCTCCGGGTCGGCCCCTTCGCCGCCACGCTCGCCGCCGCCATCCTCCTCCAGATCGGCGCGAACTTCGCCAACGACCTGTTCGATTTCAAGAGGGGCGCGGACCGAGCGGACCGGCTGGGGCCAACCCGCGCGACGCAGGCGGGCCTGGTGACGCCGGCGCAGATACGCGGCGCCATGGCGCTCGCTTTCGCCGCAGCGGCGGGCGCGGGCGCTTACCTGACCGTCGTGGTGGGCTGGCCGATCGTCGTTGTCGGCGTCGCTGCCGTCCTCGCCGCGATCGCCTACACGGGCGGGCCCTGGCCCTACGGCTATCGCGGCCTGGGCGATCTCTTCGTCTTCATCTTCTTTGGCCTAGTTGCCGTCATGGGAAGCGCCTACGTCCAGGTGGAGGAGCTGACGTGGGAGGCATTCGCGGCGGCGCTGCCGGTGGGATTGCTCGTGACCGCCATCCTGGTCGTCAACAACCTCCGCGATATCGACGGCGACCGTCGCAGCGGCAAGCGCACCCTGGCGGTGATCCTGGGGCCGTCGAGGACGCGCTTGCAGTATCAACTGTTCGTGCTGGGAGCGTTCGCGTTGGCGCCCATCTTCGCCTCCGCCGACCTGTTGCCCTGGTGGTCGCTGGAGACCGGCATCGCTCTGCCGTTGGGCCTCTACTTGGTCGGGCGCGTGCGCGGCGGCGCGAGCGGGCGTTCGCTCAACGCCATCCTCAAGCTGACCGCGCAGCTCCACCTGCTCTTCGGCGCGCTCCTGGCCGTCGCTTTTCTATGGTGACGACGCGGGGCGTGCGAACCGACGCCGATGGCGGAGCGCCAACTCGGGCGCCGGGCTAGTCGTCGCCGTCGGCATCCTCGCCACCGGGACCGTCGTCGTCGGCCTCGCCGTAGAGGACCTTGAAGTTCCGGTCGAGCTGGACGTCGTACTGGCGTCCGTCGTCGAGCGTGACCTCAACCTCGTAAAAGCTGTCTTCGTCGCCGACTTCGGTCTCTGTCACCCTGCCCCCGCCCATGTAGTCGAGGGCCGCTCTGGTCGCGCGTTCGAGGGCCTCGCCAGTGATCGGAGGCTCGTTGTCGTCACCACCACCGCGCTGAGCCGCGATCACGCCGCCGCTGACGCCGCCCGCCACGAGCGCTGTTGCCGCCACGATGCCAACGATTCTTCGGTTCATGCTCGTCCCTTCCCTACTGAACCGTATCACTCGGCCGGTTCGGAACTCACCATCTCGACTCGCCCCGTCTCTCCGTCAGCACCTCAACTTCAATCAGTTCGACCCCTGACCCGACAAGGCTGAACTCTTCAGCATTCGGCGCCCACGATCGTTGCGGGACAAGATGAAGCCTTGATGAAGACGTGTGGGCGCCCCGCCTATTGCGCCGGATCTCCTCCGGCGGGCAGGCGGACCGTGAAACGGGCGCCCCCGCCGGGGCGGTTTTGGGCGTGGATCGACCCTCCGTGCGCTTCCGCGATCCAGCGAGAGATGGCGAGTCCGAGCCCCGCTCCGCCATCCCGCCGGCTCCGCGCGGCCTCCACACGGTAGAACCGGTCGAAGATGCGCTCGCGATCGTCCTCCGGGATGCCGGGGCCGGTGTCCGCAACCGAGAGATCCACCCCGTCCGGCCCCTCCGCCACGGAGATTTCGACGGTGCCGCCCGGAGGCGTGACGGTCAGTGCGTTGCGCACCAGGTTGTCGAGCAGCTGTCCGATCAACTGTCGGTCCGCGCTTATCGGGAAGGGATCCCGAACGGTCGCAAGGCGCAGATCGATGTCCCGCGTCGTGGCCTCTGGTCGCGCTGTTTCCAGGACTTCGCGGATGACGCTGGGAAGGTCGACAAGCTCGAATTGGAGGGCTTGCCGGCCGGCGTCCGCTCTCGCAAGCGTGAGGAGGCCTCGCACCAACTGGGTGAGACGGCCCGCCTGGTGTCCGATTCGCCCGAGGACGTCCCGATACTCGTCGCCGGAGCGGTCGCGCTGGAGCGCGACGTCGACCTGGCCTTGGATCGCGGTCAGCGGCGTGCGGAGTTCATGGGCGGCATCGCCGGTGAACTGTGTCTGCCGCTGGAAGGCGGCGTCAAGTCGGTCGAGCATGCGGTCGAAGGTATCGGCCAAGTGTCCGAGCTCGTCATGGGGACCGTCGTAGTGGAGCCGTTGGTCCAATGCGTCCACCGACATCCCCCGGGCGAGGTTCGTCATGTCGATGATCGGCCGCAGGGCGCGACCCGCGATCAGCAGCCCGCCCAGCAGCGCCACGGCGACCGTAACCGGCACGGCGATCAGGAGAACGACCAGGAGAGTGCCAAGCGCCTCGTCGGTGTCACTGCGGCTGATGCCGACCTCAAGCGCCCCGACGACGTTGGTTCCGGCCCGGATGGGTGTGGCTGTAACGCGGTACGACTCGCCGGCCCCGTCAACCTCGTACGTCCGGGAGCGCCCGGCCAGCGCCGCTTCGACCCGGTCCTTTGCGACCGGCAAGCGGCGCGCAAGTTCGGTGTCCGAGTCCCGCAACTGGCCGGCGGAGCCGAAGACTCTGACGAACGCCTCGTCGGCATCGTCGCCCAGGTTGCGCGGCACGTTCGCGAGGGTGGGTCCTTCGTCATCGATCACGACCGACGCCTGCACCAACGCGACTCGCCGCTCGAGGTCTTCGTCCAGCGACTCATTCAACGTGTCACGGACGATGAGATAGATGGCGAAGGAGAGCGCGATCAGGAGGAGGCCCAGGAGCCCCACGTACCACAACGTGACACGGGCCCGGAATGACCGTCGCCCGAGGATCACGGCTCTTCCGGCAGGGCGAGGCGGTACCCAACCCCGCGTACGGTCTCGATGAGCTTCGTGGGGAAGGCGTCATCGACCTTTCGGCGCAAGTTGCGCACATGCACGTCAATGACGTTGGACTCGGCATCAAAGTCGTAGCCCCACACGTGGTCGGCCAGCATCTCGCGGGTGAGAACATGTCCTGGGTTGCGAACAAGAAGCTCCAGGATCGCGAACTCCTTCGGGGTGAGGTCGATGGGAGAGCCGGCGCGCGTACAGGATCGCATCCGTGGATCCAGAACCATGTTCGCAATCGCGTGGGTCGTGGGGACGAGGTCAGGCGGCCGGCGCAAGAGAGCGCGTACGCGAGCCCGTAGCTCCGCAAAGGCGAAGGGCTTGACGAGATAGTCGTCGGCTCCAGCGTCGAGACCGGTTACTCGATCAGCGGTCGTGTCGCGCGCCGTGAGCATGAGCACCGGCGCGCGCACTCGCCGCGCGCGCAGGCGACGGCAGACCTCGAGCCCGTCGGGGTCCGGCAGCATGATGTCGAGGATGATGACATCGAAGTTCGTCGAGGCAATGCAGTCGAGCGCGTCGCCTCCGTTTACGGCAACGTCGACGGCGTAGCCATCCTCACGCAGGCCCCGGGAGAGGAAATCGGCGATGTCCGGCTCATCTTCGACGACGAGGATGCGCATTGTGACGTCCGTTGATTGTCGCACGGGGGAGATGAAGAGGAGATGAAGGCGAAGTGCACAAGCGGGCTTTCACCTGTAGGTCGCTACCGCCAAAGATGCGACGCGAGGTTCCCCCTCCCACCGCGCCAGCGCGCCGCACGGCGGCGCTCAGGGGCCAGACTCGTGGGGCAGGCGAGCCGCCCGCCGGCTTCAGCCGCGCAACGAATCCACGTCAAAATCATCGGGCAGCGCGACGAAGAGCATGCGCCGGCGCCCCATGGATCGGGTGATGTGTCCCTGTCCCGTGGTATCGTCGGCCAGGACGATCTCGCCGGGGCCGAAGCGTCGCTTGCTGCCGTCGCCACATTCGATCTCGAACTCGCCTTCTAGGTTGATGACGAACTGCCGGCGCGGCGCATTATGAAAATCCATCTCCTGCCCGGCCTCCGTCTCCCGAAAGATCACGCCCCTGGCGGCCAGCAGTTCGGACTCGCGGCCGCTGCGGGCGTTGCCGAGGGGGACGTCGATCTCCTCGAAATGGGACTGGTTGTCGCTGCCGGTGTAAAAGCGAACGATTCGCATGTGGCGCGCTCCTCTCGTCTCTGGCGGTAGACTACCCTGACGGCTCCCGTGCGGGGAGGATAGCGATGGACGGCAGCGGCATCGAGATCGGCGTCAGATCTTGCGCATCCCGCGAGGACCCGCCGCGAACCGCCTGGATGGCGGGAGCGATCCTCCCCGAACTTCGGGACCACGATGAGGGTGCCAGACTGATCCCCGCTCCCGGCAGCCGCTTTCAACGGGCTCGTCGACGCCAAGCTGGATGAGGAGTAAAGCCGATGGCGAATACTGTCCGCATTCTCAGCCCGGTTGGGCACGCCCGCATCCCGGAAATGGAGGCGGCGGCGCGGCCAGCGTCGCTGGAGGGGTTACGCCCCGGCATCCTTGAGAACCGCAAGGCGAACGCGCGCGTCCTAATGGAGGCGATGGTTGAAGCGCTGCGGGGGCGGGCGTCCCTGGGTGATCTGACGGTGGAAAGGAAGCCGGTGGCGGGCCCGCCCAGCCGCGCCGCCGTCGAGCGACTCACCTCCCAATGTGACTTCGTCCTCGTCGGGTCAAGCGATTGAGGATCGTGCACGACGTGGAGTGTCCACGCCGCCGTCCTGTTGGAGAGCAAGGGAATCCCCACCGTGACCGTGGGCACCGACGAGTTCACGGATCTGCTCCATCTAGAGGCCGAGCAGCGCGGTCTCCCTGACTTGGCACACGTGCTGGTGCCGCATCCGATTGGCGGACTCAAGCCGGAGGCCGTGCGAACGAAGGCGACGCCCACGGTGGACGAGCTGTTGGCCGCGCTGACGGACTCCGCATGAACGGCGTTGCCGAATGAGCCCGAGCAGTAGCGCGCCGCCGTCGTTGCTGGGCGGTGGCCGTTGGGCAGAGGCGCTCGAGCTGCCGGCCGACGCCGAGGCCTTTCACCGCGAGGGCATTGCGAGGGGCTGGTCGGATGGCCTGCCGCTGATCCCGCCCACCGAGGAGCGGGTCGACAGCATGCTCCGCTACTGCGATCTTGCCCCCCTTGACGTGCTGGCCGTGATTGCTCCGGGCCAGGGCGAGGCGACGGTGCAGGCCGTTGCGGTGAACGCCGTGATGGCCGGCTGCGAGCCGCGCCACTTCCCCATCGTGGTGGCGGCCGTTCGCGGCCTCGCCAACCCCGCCTTCAACATCGATTCCGTCAACGCCACCACGCACCCCTGCGCCATCTTCGTGTTGGTCAATGGCCCGGTGGGGCCGGAGGTCGGCATCCACAGCGGCAGCGGCTGCTTCGGGCCGACCTTCCCCGCCAACGCTGCCATTGGTCGGGCGGTGCGACTGGTGCTCCTCAACGTTGGTCGGGCAGTGCCCGGCCGCGGCGACCGCGCCACGCAGGGGACGCCGGCCAAGTTCGCTCTGTGCATTGCCGAGCGTGAGGATGCCAGCCCGTGGCCACCCTTTCATACAACGCGCGGATTGCGGCCCGAGCAGAGTGCGGTGACCATCTGCGCCTGCGAGGGGCCCCACAACATCCAGGACCACGGCAGCAACACGGCTGAGGGCATCCTTCGTACCGTTGCCGGAGCCATGGGGCAGGCCGGCAGCAACAACATTTGGAGCCAGGGAGAGCCGTTTCTCGCTCTGGGCCCCGAGCATGCCGCCACCATTGCGGCGGAGGGCTGGAGCCGCGAGGCGGTGCAGGAGTACCTGTGGACGAACGCCCGCTTCCCAGCCCGCAAGCTCTCGGAGGAGTTCCGCGAGATGGTCGCCACGCACGATCCGGATACGCCGCTCGTCATCGACGAAGACAGCGAACTCGCCATTGCCGAGGCGCCGGAGTATATCCACGTCATCGTGGCGGGCGGGCCGGGCAAGCACTCATCGTGGCTGCCAACGTTCGGGGCACACCAGGAGCCGGTGACGGTCCCGCTGACCACCAGCGACGGGCGTCCGCTGCGCAGCGTGGAGCAGCTACGGCGCTAAGTGGGGCGCGTCCCAAAACTTCGCGCGACTGTGGCAGAATTGGAACATGTCCGCACCCACGGCGTTGATCACCGGCGGCAACGCAGGGATCGGCAATGCGGTGGCGCTCGCGCTCGCGCAGCAGAACTTCCGCGTCGTCATTGCCGCGCGTCGATCGGAGCGGGGCGAAGCCGCCGTGGCGGCGGTACGGAGGGAGAACGGCAGCGCCGCCGTGGACTGGCTGGCGCTGGACCTGGCCGATCTCGCGTCGGTGCGCCGGTGTGCATCAATCTTCCGGGAACGGTATGACCGCCTGGACGTACTGGTGAACAACGCCGGCACGATTCGGTCCCGGCGGGCGATCAGCGCGGACGGCTACGAGGTCACGTTCCAGGTGAACCACTTGGGGCATTTCCTCTTGACCTCGTTGCTGCTGGACCGGCTCCAGGCCAGTGCCCCTGCTCGCATCATCAACGTGAGCTCACAGACATACCGGCGGGAGCGCGATGGGCTCAACTTCGACGACCTGCAGCTCGAAGGGGGCTACAGCGCCCTGCGGGCTTACGCCGCGTCGAAGCTGGCCAACATCTACTTCACCCGGGAGCTGGCCCGTCGGCTGGGCGAAGGGGACGTGACTGTCTACGCCGTGCACCCGGGCACAGTCCGAACCGAGCTCGGAGGCGACGGCGAGCTGACGGGGCTGGAAGGGGTTGGGTGGTGGGTTGTGAAGCGCTTCCTCATGTCTCCGAGCAAGGGGGCGGCGCCCATTGTGCTCCTGGCAACGGCCGCGGACATCAGCGCGCCAAGCGGGGCCTACTTCAAGCGGATGAAGCGGGAGCACCTGTCAGGCGCCGCCGCGGACGGGGACGCGGCACGACGATTGTGGGAGATCAGCGAGCGACTCGTTGCCCCCGCGACGTGACGGGCCGATGGATGGGTGGCGACTTTCGCCGGCATGGCAAGCGCCGCGATCGTTCGCCGTCGCGGGGGATGGCGGACGGCGCCGGCTGAGACAGCGCTCGCCTTTTGCAGGGCGAATCGTCTCGGCGCGGTCGCTCCGAACGCGGTGGCCATCGCGCGCGGGGGAGCTACGCCAGCGTGGCAACCACGTCGCCGATGCCGGCGAATCGCGCAATGGCGGTCTGGCCCGGCTGGGCCGGTGTCGCCGGCGCGGCGGCGCCGGTCGTGACGACCTGACCCGCCGCGAGCCCCATGCCCCGTCGTGAGAGGTCGTTCGCCACCGCGCGCAAGACCGCCAGGGGATCGCAGCGTGCGTCGCCCTCGAAGCCGCGCGCAATGACATCCCCGTCGAAGAGCAATTCCACGTCGAGTTTGGTGAGGTCGTCTTCGCGCCAGCGTTCGATCGCCGGTCCGATGACGAGGGACTGGGCGGCGAAACCGTCGGCGATGATGCTGGGCAGCCCGATCTCACGGCCGGCAGCGAAGCGGACGTTGGGCGCTTCAATGGCGATGTGCGCGGATGCGACGGCGTCACGGACTTCATCCTCTGTGTACGGTGCGTCGCGCGGGGGTAGGTCGTGCGCCAAGCGGAACGCGATCTCGGCCTCAATGACGCATGTCTGATAGTCAGCCGCACGCAGCTGGGCGGGACTGTCCCGCAACATCCCGTCGTACAAGGGGCCGCTGGGTGGGGCGTCGGACCCGAGCTCCCGCATCGCCGCGGGGCTTGAGGCGCCCGCCTTCCAACCGACCGGCCGTTTGTTCAGCCCGCGCGCAACGACCTCCGAGACCCGGCATCCGTCCGCGATGGTCGCCGGCCGGCACCCCTCCGGGATGGGGTCGATCGACCCCCCAGTCGCACGCGTCGCCAGCAGGAAGTCTGCAGCCTCTTGCACCTGCGCATCGGTCAGTGACGTTGCCATTTCAGCCTCCCCCGGCGACTTCAAGCCCCGCCCCGTGCGAGACGGTGTCGCCGGCGTGTCCAGATGCTCGACGCCCCGCATCGCCGACGATCCCCGATCGCGTGTGCCGCGACCGACGACGACCTGGGGTTGCCGGCCCCGCGGCACCCCGTTGCGTCGATCTGGCTCGTCTTGCAGCGGGCGGGGTCGAAGGCGTGGTCGATTCTACAGCAGTCCGTGCCCCTGCGCCCAGTCCCTGCACTCAGACACGCTGCGGGCTGCTGGAACCCGAGCCGAGACGGACGACTTCGCCCGTTTGGGCTTCCCCGAGGTCTCGTTCCATGATCGACTCAAGCGGGCAGCGAGCTGTCTTAAGATTGAGCGGAACCTCACGGGCTCCTGCGCCGTCTGGCTGCAGAGAGGGTCTTGAGCATGCGCGTCGCGTTGCGGAGGCGGGCGATGGTTCTTGGGCTGCTGTCCTTTGCCGCTCTGGCGGCGGTTGCGGTTCTATTCGCCCCTGCGAACGCGGACGGCCGCGACGAGCGCTATACCGTCACACAAATCCTCGATGCGAGTGGTGATGGCACGCATGCCCTCCGTTCCCCCCGGGGCATTGCTGTTGATCGAGACGGGAACGTGTATGTCGTCGGACTAAAGAGCGATAACGTCTTTCGGATCGCACCGGACGGCACCATCAAGCAGATCCTGGATGCGAGTGGCGATGGAGTGCATGGGCTCAGTATCCCAGAGCGCGTGGCAGTCCGTGGCGATGGTGCAGTCTACGTCACAGCGCGTGGCGAGGATCCAACCAATACCCAGTTCCTCTACGAGAGGACGCCGGACGGCGTCGTTACCACGATCCTTGACGCAACGGGCGCCGGATTGGGTCGGTTCATGGGTGGCACTGAGATCATCATCGACCGAGCTGAAAACGTATACGTCGTGGGCATCCTTAGCGACAACGTGTTCCGGATCACTCCAGGCGGAATCGTGACGCAGATCATCGACAAGAATGGCGACGGGATGAACGCTCTCGACATTCCGACGGGGATCACCGCTGATGCGGCGGGCAACGTTTATGTCAGTGCGGAACGCACGGGCAACGTGTTTCGGATCCGCTCGGACGGTTCTATCACGCAAGTCCTCGACGCGACTGGCGATGGGAGGCACGCGCTCGACGGGCCAGCGGACGTTGCGGCCGGTCCGGACGGGAACGTGTACGTGGCGGGATTCACGAGCGACAATGTGTTCAAACTCGAGCCGAGCGGCCGCGTTACTCAGATTCTTGATTCCACAGGCGACGGGATGCACGCGCTTGACACGCCCGTGGATGTCGCCATCGATGCCGCGGGCAACGTGTACGTGCTCGGTTTCCGGAGCGACAACGTGTTCCGCGTCACTCCGGACGGCTCAATCACGCAGATCCTGGACGCCGGCGGTGACGGAATCCACGCGCTCAGCGAGCTGGCAGGCATCGCGGTCACACCGGACGGGATCGTCTACGTGACCGGGCAAGAGAGCCACAACGTCTTCAAGGTCATGCGATCGCCTGCCGTCTTGCCCGCCGCTGGAAATGGCGGCCTGGCAGCTGGCGGCAGCTCGTCCGCTCCGGCTTGGGTTTGGGCCGCCTTTGCGGCGACAGCCGCGCTCGTCCTATACGTCGGCATTCGGCGAGCGTGATTGTCTACCTCGATATTGCAGCGGGCGAGCGGGGGGAAGGCCGGCCCACTCCATGTCCGCGGGCCTGGGAACGCCGGGGCCGGCCTACAGGAGCAGCACGGCCTTGCCGGCGATGCCACGGTCGAAGAGCGT
Source organism: Dehalococcoidia bacterium (assembly GCA_963662615.2). Classification (GTDB taxonomy): domain Bacteria; phylum Chloroflexota; class Dehalococcoidia; order Bin125; family Bin125. Next base: position 34,761 of record CAXXSR010000002.1, on the reverse strand, counting down.
CTGCGCGACCTCACCGATCTCGGTCCAGGGCGTCTCCACTTCAATGTGCGGGTGCAGTTGGCCGCGAGTAACGAAGTCGACCAGGCGAGCGAGCCCATCCGACGCCGGCTTCCTTTTTAGCTCGTGGAAGACGATGAAGCCGTAGAGCCTGGCCCCGCCAGTCCGCATGAACTGACCGGCATCGAACGTCACGTCCGTGGAGGCGGAGACGCCGTAGAGCACGCAGAGACCTTGGGGAGCCAGCATGGACAGCGTGGAGGTAAGAGACGTGCCCCCAACAGATTCCAGAATGAAGTCATAGGGGCCGAACGGCGCTGCCTGCGACAGGTCCTCGCCACTGACGACCGTGTGGGCGCCCGCGTCGCGCGCATACTGCTCGCGCTCAGGCCGCCGGACCGACGCGATCACACGCGCACCCGCGCGCCGAGCGAGCTGGCAGGCGAAATGGCCAACGCCGCCGGAGGCGCCCGTGACCAAGAGGGTTCGGCCGAGGAGCGCTCCGCAGGTGTCGAGGGAGTACAGCGCCGTGAGGCCGGCGATGGGGAGCGTGGCCGCCTGGGCGAGAGAGACAGCGTCGGGCACCACGGCAAGGGCGTTCGTCGGTACCGCTACAATCTCCGCCCAGGACCCAGCGAGCAGCAGGCCGACGACGCGCGCGCCCAGCGGCGGCCCGCTCCCGTCCGCCGCCGCCCGTTCGACCGTGCCAGCGAGATCCCAACCCGGCCGCGCTCCCGCCTGGGCCGCCCGCGACCGGCGCACCTCGCCCAGGTTGAGGGAGAAGGCCGCAACGCGGATGAGCGCTTCGGAGGGATCAGGGGACGGCGGCGGGAATTCCCCGATGACGAGGCGGCCTGTTGCAGCCGGATCCACCACCACCGCCCGTATCTGCTCCATCCCGCTCTCCTCTCTCCAAGCGCAGGTAGTACCGAGTCGAGGCGATTCGCCGCGAGATCTCGCGCTCCTGCACGCGGGTCGCGTCGCAGTAGAGCGAGTCCTCCGTTCGCTCCGAGCGCGAAGAACGCGAAAACTAGGTCTCTCGACGGCCGCGGCGGGTTTTTACGCCGATCATGCCGTCCCACCAATGTGGCGGCTTCTGCGGCAGCGCCACCAACCGCCGGCGCCTCTGGCTCTGCGCTAGCCGTCCCGCACTGGCGTAGTCGTTGCGGCTGCGGTCCCAGTATACCGCGCCCCTGATCTCGTTCGGGTCGTCTCGCCCCGCCGCGACGGAGGAGCAGAGAAAGCCCTTCGTGTGGCGCCGCTGCTCGCGGTCCCACTTCTCGAAGTGGCGTAGCACCGCCCCGCGCCTCCGCGGTTTCGCCCTGGCAGTGAAGAACGAGACATGCTGGGCCACTGGCCGCATCGGTTCACCTTTCTCGTGAGTTGAGGGTACATCAGCGGGTAGAGCGCCGAGCAGTAAAGTCCGGCCCGACCTCGCCAACACCGTCCGACGCTGGCTCGCCAGGCCCAACCGGACGATTCTGCGGCGTCGTCACAGAACTGCCCACGTTCGCCCGGCAACGGCGGCCAAGGCCAGACCGCCGCCAAAGAACAAGCATCGGCCAGTGGAGACGTGGCCCGTAGAGGGGCGAACGTCCGCGATCCATGGGCCTAGGACGTGGGGCGCCGGCTGCGCATCCTATCCGCCCAACCTCCCGGACGTTCCGACCCGGCCGACCGCAGCCCTGGCGAAGGGTCGTCGTGGCAGAGAGCCGACACTTGCGGAACCTCGTGGGGTTTCCGCGGCAGTCTCAGACAGGAGTTGCAGCGGAGTTGACGTGACGCGTAGAGTAGTCCGCCTGGTGCCGGGGGCGAACTCGGAAGCGTGATGCGCATCCGCAATTCCACATTGGTAGCCGCTGTCGCAATCGTGGTGCTGTCCTTCATAGGGGGCACGCGAGCCATTGCCGCGGCTCCCGCGCCCAGCGGACACGGCGATGACTTGGTGATCGCCGTCTCTGCGAGTCCACGGTTCGTTGGCTCGTGGCACAACGCCGTGCGCGCGCGGTGGATGGAGACGGCCGTCCGAGCAGCCCGTACGGGGGTAGCGGCGTCGATGGCCATGAGCGCTGCAATCAGCTCAGGCGGGGCGCCCAAAGCTCCCCGCTTCCTGCCAGCGGGGGTAGTCGAACCCAGGGATGCAGATTCATCAGCAGGCCCGCCACCGATGCTGTGGTTGGTGCTCGGCGCTGGGGGCTTGCTCCTTGCTGCCGAATTGGTTCTGCGCCTCACCCCTCCATGCCTGCGCATCTCGAGCGGATGCCGCGACGCTGTCCGCGCCCGGTCGCCCCGCTGAGGTCGTCAAGCCTGTCGCGCCAAGTCCGTTCCGAAGTGGACCGCGACAATCCGGCCGCCGGCGGTTGAGCGCTCACAATGTTTTGGGGGCATCCGGATGGCAGCAGTCGGCGCCGACGCAGGATGTCGTCCAGTTCCTGGGGGCTTCTGTCTGATCTGAGACCGTGGCTGCTCGACAGGTATCGGCATCTCGCGCACACTGCGGTGGGCCCTTAGCTCAGTTGGCAGAGCAGCGGACTTTTAATCCGAAGGTCCAGGGTTCGAATCCCTGAGGGCCCACCACCCCGCTTCATTAATAGGACACGCCGAAAACCCGCCCGAACTCGGGCCTGGAGCAGCGGACTGCAAAAGTTCTGCTCCGGTTTTCGCTTGACTTCGTCCCCCGCCAGAGCGTCCATGGACACGCCGAAAGGGGGCGATCATGGTCGCGGAACTGGTGCGCTACACGGACGATGGGATGGGCCTCGATGAGGCGATCGCGGCCTATCTCGCGGCCTGCGAGGTGGAAGGGAAGAGCCCCCGCACAGTCCAGGCCTACCGCGAGACACTCAGCCGCTTCCTGAGGATCTGCGTGGCGGAAGGGCTGCCCGATCGGGTCGCCGCCTTCCGCCCGGCCGACGTCTACCGCTTCATGAAGACGATCACTGACTCCGGCGTGTCGCTGGGAACCCGGCACCGCCGCTTCCGCGAAACGCGCGCCTTCTTCTCCTGGTGCACGCGGATGGGCGGCTGCGCCGCGAGCCCGTTCACGGGAATCGCCAACGTGAAGGTGGAGCAAAAGGTGATCCAGCCGCTGACAGAGGCGGAGATCCAGGCGCTGCTGGCGCTCTGCGACTCGACCGAGGAGTACGGCTGCCGCAACCGGGCGATCATCTTGCTCTTCCTCGACACCGGGATGCGCTACGCGGAGCTGCACCGGCTCACCCTTGCGGACGTGTCCTGGGAGGACAAGCGGATCCACATCCGCCACGGCAAGGGGCGCAAGCAGCGGGTCGTGCCGTTCGGGGAGGGGCCGGAGGCGGCGCTGCGCGAGTACGTGGATCGTTTCCGCGGGGAGGACGAGGGGCCGTTGTTCCTCACTATCTCGCGGTGGGGTGAGCCACGGCGCCCGATGAACAAGTACCTCCTCGGCACCCTCTTCACGCGGCTCCTCGCCAGCGGGGACGCTACCGGTTGATCGCCTGCTTCCCAATCCGATCGTCTTGGGTTCGAACTCTGTGGGGCGCACCCCCAACAAACCCCGATAATCCGGATAGGTTTCCGCCTGCGAATCCGACGGAGAGTTCAATTTAGGACGCAGTTTCCGACGGACAGTATGCCATATGGACCACTGGCGGCTGGCGCGTCCGATTATCGACCAGTTGGCGCGTCGCGAATCTCAGGGAAACCCCTATGAAGCCGGCGAAGGCGGAATCCGATGATCAGGGCAGAGACGCCCTTCCGCCGGTCGGTGACATGCAGAGCGACTATTTCGTGCGGACATTCCTCCTCAACCTGCCTTCCCCGGAGCGGGAGGTTGTCACCTTGCGAATCGTGCAGGGCCTCTCAAGTACGGAAATTGCGAAACGGCTCGATAGGTCAGTGGCCGAGGTTTAGCGCTTTCAGCGCTCAGGTATGCGGTTGCTTCGCCAGTCGCTTGCGAGCCGTGAGAGCGATTGAGACCCCCTGCTGATTGCGGATCACAACCCACTTGGAATCTTCGTCGAATCAGCACGCTCGTCCGGCCGCGGCCCCGCAAGCAATCACGGGATCGGATGGGCACCATGGACGGCCGTGCCGGTCCTGCGTCGGCGCATCACGCGCATCCATTCTCCCGGCGTAGCGTCCGCCGGAGGCGGTGGAGCGCCTGGAGGCGCTGCGATTTGGCGACCACCCTCTGGGGTGACGATTCGATTCGGAGTGAGGCAGGACATGTGGGCATCTCCAGAACAGATCGCGGTCGGGAAACGGGCGGACGGCCTCGACTCCTTGTGGCGCGTCGTTCGCCACCCCGGGGCTGCACGCAGACGAGCCCGATAACGACGGCAAGGAGGAGGAGCGCGGCTCCCGCGCCAGCGCGGTGCAGCAGCGCCTTCTCATTGTCACGGAGAGCGCTGCGGGGACGACTGCGCGGCCGCACGGACGCTTTCGGGACGGCATTCGCCATGGCTACACCCCCAACGACGATCGCGTGCGCCATCTCACGTCTGGGAATCGCCGGCGGGCGCCGTGGCGGGGGTGGTCGGTGGGATCCCCACCCTCGGGTGTGGCATCGCCGGCGGACGGGCGGAGACCTGTCCCGCTCCCGAACGCCGTCGCTAGGACTCGGCGCCACACGGCGCCGGCGCCCACAGAGGGCTCTGGCCGAGTCGCCAGGACTCGCTCCAATCCGATGAGCTGCCGCTTGCCGAGGAACGGTTCGAACTCGCCGACGAACGGCGTCGGGCCGGCTGCGACTTCCACCATGCGGGCCAGGCGAAAGGAGCCGTCACGCAACATGCGGTCGACGTCATCGGGCATCAGGTCGAACGATCGCCCCACCACCGCCTCTTGATTGCTGGCCCAAGAGTAGAAGACGGCGAGGCCATCGACGTCGCCGACGCGGTAGGGGTGACGGTCCCACGTCAATTGCACGGGCGGTCCCTCGCCCTCGCTGATGCTCGCACTGGAACCCGATGCCGATAGACCTCGCGGAGGCGCCGACGTGACGGTGCCTGTTCTGGAAAGGCGCACCCGTCAATGGTTCATGATCGTATTACTTAATCGCCAGATTCAGAACTGGACCTGCCCCGTCGAAGACGCGCAGGCTCAGGGTGACCGGCTCCTCAGATGACGAACGTGCCGAGGAGCTCGCCCGCAGCGCCGCCAGTGCCCCGACGCGGCAGCCGCTATGTCAATTCGACCTCCGGAGAAACGTTCGTCTGGGACTTGCGAACTGGTGACGCGTTCCGCGATGGTGCATGGCACGATCTGCATGGCTGTGCTGGTCGGAGGAATGGCGCATGACTGTCAGGATGTTGCGTCTCGCAGTGGCACACCGCTACGCGCGCAGACTGGCCCCCCGGAGGCGCTCGCGGGCGGCCACGCCGCCCCTGCTGCGGACCGCCAAGAGCTTCGAGCCGACTGCGCTCACCGCCGCCATCGCGCAGCTTCCCGCGGTCGAACAGCAGGTGCTGTTCCTGCGCCTCCATAAGGGGCGGTCGAGCGCCGACACGGCGCGCGCCCTCGGGTGCGACGGCCCAACCCTCCGTCACCTCCAGGGGGAAGCGCTCCGGCGGTTGCATGCCGTCCTCAACTCGCCATCGCCGCCGCCACCGACGACGGATTGAGCGGGCTGCCGGATTGCCGCTGCCCTCATCGGCACTCCGAAGCGAACCGCGCGGATCCCGTCACGCAGGGGTGCCATGACAGCGCAGCGTCCCGAGGAGCCGGAGGCCATCCTCGATCGGGCCCTGGACCGACTGCTTGAGGGTGTGGACTGGCAGGGGGAGATCCCCCCTGACCATCCCGACCGCGAGGAGCTGCTCCAGCTCATGACCACCGCGGAGCATCTCGCGCAGGCGTTTGGCCGGCGCCGCACCTCAGCTCCGGAGCGATTGAGACAGGTCTGGCGGCGCGTCGTCGACCGCACGGATGCACTCCGAGGCTGAGGCTCGGAGTGCCAATGCACGCCGTGACGGTGGGTCGCGGACCGTCTGTCGCCTTGATCTCACGGCATCCCTGGCTTCAGGAGTCCTCGGAGCCGGCCGCTGACTCTGATGCGCGGCGGAGGAACCATTCCTCGCCTTCGTTCGACCTTGACGGCCGATCGCCCGCCCTCGTGCCGAGCAGCCCCCGGCCGAGCCTTTCCGATCTCGAGATCGATTCAAGGCGCGGTTGCACGGCGGCCAGTACTGTTCTGCGTCGCGTCCAGAACAGTACTGGCCGAGATCCAATACGGCATGGTTACAGTGCGGCCATGGCCAGAGCAGCGGATACGAAGGCCTCGAGACGCCCACGCAGCAAGAGGTGATCGTCCTGCGCTTTTTCGGCGATCGTTCCCACCGGGAGATCGCGGCACGGATGCAGCGCAGTGAGAACGCGGTGCGGGCGCTGCAATACCGAGCGCTGCGCCAGCTGAGGCTGCGACTGGAGGGATCTCCGCTACTAACTATTGAACTACTGCCTGCCGGTTGATCCCCTGCTTCCCAAGCAGGCGGTCGCGGGTTCGAGCCGTCTCCCTGGACCTGTACGCGACGCTGTCCGGCGTCAAGTGAAAAACATCACGCGGCGATCGGTGCGCCACGACGTTGCAATGGCTTTCGCTGTGCTTGACAGCCTGGGAGGTGATCGTCAGCATGCCGTCATGGCTCGGTCTCGCGGTTGTTTGTGAGGGTCACCACCGCGACATGGAGAGTTCAGCAAACCGGTTTGGTCGAACCGACACTTGGGCCGCGTGCGCGCTGGCCGGGCAGCCCGCTGAACCGTTCACGGAGGAGGGGTAGGAGATGGCGGAGTTCGACACGCTGATCAAGGGCGGCACGGTGGTCGACGGTCTCCGGGTGCCCCGCTACCGCGCCGACATCGGGATTAAGGACGGGCGCATCGCCCAGGTCGGGGGGATCCGGACCAGCGACGCCGATCGGGTTCTCGACGCCGGCGGGCTGATCGTGGCGCCGGGCTTCGTGGACCTCCATACCCACTACGACGCGCAGATCCAGTGGGACCCCTGGTGCTCGATCTCTTGCTGGCACGGGGTGACCTCGGTGGCCATGGGGAACTGCGGCTTCGGCTTTGCGCCGGTCCGGCCGGACGAGCGCGAGCGCGCCATGCTGATGATGTCGCGCAACGAGGCGATTCCGCTCAAGACCATGCAGGTGGGAATGCTCTGGGACTGGGTCACGTTCCCGGATTTCCTCGATTCGCTGGAGCGTATCCCCAAGGGCGTGAACTGCCTCAGCTACGTCCCCCTCTCCCCGCTCATGATCTGGGTGATGGGCCTGGAGGCAGCCAAGAGCAGGCCCGCGACCGACAAGGAGCGCCGCGAAATACAGCGGCTGCTGGGGGAGGGCATGGACGCCGGCGCCTGCGGCTGGTCCATCCAGCGCTTAGGGGAGAATTCACAGCAGGCGGACTACGACGGCACGCCCATGCCCACGGACGTCATGGCGGACGAAGACGTGCTGGCCATGGGTGAGGTCCTGCGCGAGCGTGATCAGGGGCTCATCCAGATCACCCAACAAACCGGTGACTTTGCCGCCAACCTTGAGGACAACACTGACTACCGTTTCGTGGAGCAGCTTGCCCGGGTCAGCGGCCGGCCGATTCTCTACAACATCGTCGCGGCCTTCGACACGTCCCCCGAGTTTCACCGCGATCAGATGCGCTGGCTGGAGGACTGCAATTCCCGCGGCCTGCCTCTCTTCGGTCAAGGCTTCACCCACCGTCAGTCGATACGCCTGACCATGGAAGACTGGAATTTCTTCGACACCAGCCCCGCGTGGGCGAAAGCAACGACAGGCACGAATGCCGAAAAGATGCAGAAGCTCGCGGACCCGGAGCTCCGCGCGCAGATGAGGGCCGAAGAACATCTCCTGCTGTACGAGGTGCTGGGCGGCCCGATTGCTAAGTGGACCGTTCAGTCCGTTGGTGACCACCCGGAATTGGAGAAGTACTGGGGGCGCATGGCGGAAGAGATCGCGCAGGAGGAGGGCAAGGACGCGCTGGACGTCGTCCTGGACATCGCCGTGGGGAGCGACCTCACGGCCGAATTCCGGACCAAATCTGACATGACGAGTAACGACCCCGACAAGGTCGGTGAGCTGATGCTCTCGCCCTACACGATGCCGGGCATCTCCGACGGGAGCGCCCACACCAAGTTCCTCGTCGGCGGCGCGTACACCACCGACTTCCTCACCTGGCTGGTCCGGGACACGCAGAAGCTCACCCTGGAGGAGGCCCACTATCGCCTGAGCACCCTGCCGGCCCACGCGGGCGGGTTCAAAGACCGCGGCTATCTCCGCGAGGGCATGGCCGCGGATATCGTGGTCTACGACTTCGACAATCTCAAATGCGTGCCGGAGCACGATTCCGTGATCGTTCACGATGTCCCCGCTGGCGAGTGGAGGCGCGTGCAGCGAGCCGACGGCTATCGCTGGACCCTGGTGAACGGCGAGGTGACGTTCGAGAACGGTGAGTGCACCGGCGCCACCCCCGGCGCGCTGCTGAGGCACGGCAGAGCGGCGAGCTAGCGACCGCCAAAACGGGCTCGCAATGCTCTGTCCGGGCCGTCGCCACCGCCATGCTGGCGCCGGCCCGCGCGGAGCCGCAGGCCTTCCCAGGGCAGGGGCGCGGTTAAAGGGACCGCGCCGGTCCTGCACTGGCCCGATTCGCGGAAGGAACGGCGCTTCGTCGCCCTCACCGTCGCCGCTTTTCAGTACGTGGCTCGACCCGTCTCCATCGCTCTCGACTGGGTGCGGGCTCCTCCTCCCAGCACCTGGGCCAGGTTCTCAGCGGTTGCTGCGGCGCTAGGCGCCAGGTGCGCGGTAGTTGGGCAGCCGCTGGGCGGCCGCTTCCATATCCTCGGCGGTGAGCAATGGGGTCGTCGTCAGCTGAACTGCCCCGCTGCGGCTCAAGGCCAGCGAGCACGCGACGGCCGCAGCACCGTCGGGGAAGTCGATGATCGAGACGAAGTCATCGGCGCCGTAGGCCCAGTAGTCCGCCTCGACCGTGCCACCCATGCCCTGGATGAGCGAATTCCAGCGCTTGGGCAACACGTCGCCCCTCCATCCCTCGCCGCAACCGGCCGGACTGGCGGGGTTACGATGGTAGTCCCAAACGAAATTTCAGGCGGGGATTGCGGGGACCGTCAGCATGGCCCGGGCCTGTCCGGGCGGGAAGCCGTCGGCGAGAGACCGGACACGGTCGCGGGAGGCCTAGCCCGTCGCGCCTCCGGGGACGGCGATGACGTTTACGGGCGACGCGGCGCCCCGCTCTGGGCTCGGCGGCGCCAGCATGAGCACGAACCCGCAGCGGTTGCGGTCGCGGCAAGCGGCGGCGACTCGTCTCGCCTGCACGGGTGCGGGTATATGGCGGTACAGAGGCATCAACGCTGTCGAAGAGGGACCAGTGCTCGTCGGCCAACTGGGATCTACCGCGCCTTTGCCGCGCCGAAGTCGAATGAGCCACCTGAACGGGCCCCCATCCTTCCCTGTCTGGTAGGCACCGTACGGCGTTGCCCCCTTCGGTGCCGCTTTACGGGTGGGGGCCAGGTATGGCCCTCATGTGGTGTCCAACAGAGAGATGGACCCAGGTGCCTCACCCTCTCCATCTCCGCGGCCAGGCGGGGCTGTTGCCAAATGCCCGACGTTCTGCTATGCAGAGCCCCGGATGGGCAGGTTGCATCAAGAGTTAGGGTGTGCTCACCGCCCGACGCGGGAGGGAGAGTGCATGAGCGGGGATTCTCCTCGGAGGCAGGGAGGATGCACGAAGAACGTGCAAGTGAAGGAAGGCAATTAGCGAGATGATGAACCTTCGACTTAGACGAGTGCGCGGACTCTCCCTCATTTTCGTCGTCTTGGCCCTCGCGCTGGCGGCGGCCTGCGGGGACGACGACGATGAGGCGCCGGCGGCGGCGGCGGCAACGGCAGCGGCCCAAGGGGAGGTAGCAGCGGCGACTGCGGCGGCGGAATCCGCCGAGGCGGAGGCCGCGGCGGCGCGGGCGGAGGCGGAGGCAGCGCAGGCTGCCGTGGCAGAGGCGGAGACCGAGGCTGAGGCGGCCGCGGCGCGCGCGACGGCCGCAGAAGCGGAGACGCGGGCCGCAGCGGCGGAGGCGCGGGCCGCAGAGGAGCGGGCCACGGTGGCGGAGGCCGTCCAGAAGACGGGGGTGCTCAAGCTTGGCCTCATCGGGTCGCTGAGCGGCTTCGCGGTCCTCTGGGGCGTGCCGACCCACGACGCGGTGCATATGGCCGTTAACGAGGTCAACCGGGGTGAATGCGAAGTCTGCGAGCCCGGTGGCGGCTTCATGGTGGGCGACACGCTCTACACCTTCGAAATCTACGAACGGGATATCCGCTCCGAACAGGATCTGGCGGTGCCCGCGGCGATCGAGCTGGTTCGGGACGTCGGCGTGAAGTACGTCATCGGTCCCATGCTGGACGACTACTCCGTCCTCACGCAGGAGTACACGAACGAGGAGGGCGTCATCATGTTCTCCGGTTCGACGGTTCACCAGACGTACCTCACCCCGGAGTCCGTGGCCCCCGGTGGCGACAAGCGTTTCCTCTTCAAGGTGCACCCGACTGACATCGTCAGGGACGTGATCTTGGCGCAGGGGGTGTCCGACTTCGTCCCGGAAGCGAAGACCTCGGTGCTCTTGATCCGGGATGATCCCGTCGGCGATTCTGTCCCGCCATTCTGGACGTGGGCGGAGCGAGAGGTTGGCCGGGAGCCAATAGCCATCCTCAAGTACCCACCGGGCACGACCGACTTTGCCCCCATCATGACGCGGTTGAAGGCCATTGGGGCGGATGTCGCCTTCCTCTGGTACCTGGCGCAGGATATGTATGAGCAGATTCGGATAGGCGCCGAGATCGACGCGGCCCCCGCCTACTTCCTGATGGCGATCGACCCTGTCGACTTCTGGGAGGCGTTCCCGGATGGGTACGACAGCAAGGCCGTACTCGCCTGCATGATGGCCTGTTGGGATTCGGGGCTGCCCAGCGTCCAAGAGTACTGGGATCGGTTCCGGGCCTCCGGCGGCACCTTCTCGGCGATCGTCGGGCACGCGCTCATGACGGGCCCGTACGTCAAGGTCCTCGCGGAGGCCATGGTCAACACCGGCACCGTGGACGATACGGAGGTCCTCGTCGACTACATCGAGGACATCCGCTACGACGGTCCCTACGGCGAGATCTACTTCGACAACCGCCACATCGTGGAGCACGGATTCGAACTGTGTTTCGCCGGTGGGGTTGGGAAGACAGAAGCAGATATGGAATGCCGATGGTACGAGCAGTTTACAGGTCTCCCGGCAGTGCTACCGGAGATTGAACTGCCCTGATCTCGGCCGCCGATTGCCTGAGAAAGCGGAAGGCCGGTCTGATAAAGACCGGCCTTCCGTTCACCATACGCCTTGGCGCTCGGGAACTCTCCGCAAAGCGCCGTCGTTGCCGGCCGCTGGCGGCGGAGGTTCACACGTCTGGCTGCGCGACCCCGCCCGGTCCGACGACAGCGTCCTCACGCTCTCGCGGGAAGATCCCCCCTCTGGTCTCAAATTGACGCGCGCATCCAATCGGCAATGCGCTCACCGATCATGATGCAGGGGAGGTTGGTGTTCGCAGTGGGAATCGCTGGCATAATGGAGGCGTCGACTACGCGCAGGTTTTGCAGCCCGCGGACACGCCCCTGCTGATCGACGACGGCACTGGGGTCGTCCGGCGGACCCATCTTGCACGTGCAGCTCAGATGGTTGCCCGTGTTGGCCTCGGCGCGGAGGTACTCGTCCAGCGCCGCATCATCGCGTAGAGTGGCCTCGTCCAGCCCCACCACCCGCTCCATCACCTCACTCATCGCCGGCGAGTGGACGATGTCCCAGGCGAGCCGCATGCCCTCTCGCCAGCGGCGCATGTCGTCCGGGTCGTCACCATAATTGAGGCTGACAAGCGGCGCCTCATGGCAGTCAGCGCTGCGAAGACGGACGCCGCCGCGTGTGTTGGGCACATGCTCAAGGATGACTCCCATGACGAAGAGCCGTAACCAGCCATACGCGTCCTTTAACTCCGGCCCCTCTGACCAGGTGGCATACGTGAGCGACAGCAGCTGCATGTCGTTGGTTCGGGCGCTCCCTTCCGACGTGTAGCGGAGGGTGACCTGAACGATCGGATCCTCTGCCTTGGCATCGATCCCTTCCTTGTATAGGCACCGGATCACCGCCACGGGATGATCGATCAGGTTGGCGCCAACGCCCGGCAGATCCACCAGGACTGGTATGCCCAGCGCCTCCAACTCCGCCCGGGGCCCCACACCAGAGCGCCAGAGGATGGGCGGCGTCTGAATCGCGCCCGCGGAGAGCACGATCTGCCGACCAGAGACGGTCTGCATTTCGCCGCCGCACTCCACCTCCAGGCCGACGGCGCGGTCCCCTTCGAAGATCACACGATTGACCAGGCAGTCGGCGCGGATGCTCAAGTTGAGGCGGTGGCGCGCCGGCGCCAGGTAGCCCACCGCGGTGTCGATACGGGCACGGCCACTCCGATTCATGGCGATAGGGCTGACGCCGGTTGAGTCGGGGTGGTTGTGGTCCGGCGCGTACTCGTAGCCATGGTCGATGCACGCGGTCATGAAGGCCTTGTGCAAGGGGAGGAGTTCATGCTCTTTCCAGCGCACGATAGGGATGGGGCCTCCCTGCCCGTGGTAATCGCCGCCCTCATCTTGGTCGTCCTCCAGGCGGCGGAAGTAGGGGAGGACGTCTTTCCAGGACCAGTCTGGGTTGCCCAGCGCCGCCCATTCGTCGTAGTCGGCGGGACCAGTCCGCACGGCCATACAACCGTTGACGGACGAAGAGCCGCCGACGACTTTCCCGCGCGGCAACTGGATCATGCGGCCGGGAAACGCCTCGCCTTCGAAGTTCCAGTCGTGCGCTTCCAGCGAATGGCAGTAGCTGCTGGCCAGATCGTCGGGCCTCTCGTCCAGATTGGCGTAGTCGGGGCCCGCCTCCAGGAGAAGGACGCTGCGATGGCGGTCCTCGCTCAACCGTGCCGCCAGCACCCCGCCAGATGATCCTGCACCCACAATGATGACGTCGTATTCCGCTGACATCGCCCCTGCCCCCCCCGAGCATGCGACCGCGCCGGCGTGAGCTGGGCGCCGCCGTCCGGCGCATCGTAGCATCGCGCAGGTGGAGGACGAAACGAAACCGGCGGGGGGCAACCACTCCCTCCGCGCGCGCGCGCGCACTAAGCCGATCGTAGAGAGAGCCACCGCAGTCCGTGCACAGGCGCGCGGCCAGCCGCACGGCGGCGGCGGCGAGAGGCTTCCCGCACTGCTGGCACGTGCTCGATCCGGTATCCACCGTCGAACCCCGCCAGCTGTTTGGCAGGAATGAACGGCCCTGAGAAGGTTGTCCGGTGTGCGTGAAAGTTGGAACATGCGATCTGTGACAACGGATCGAATTGAGACCACGCTGGCACCCGTGTTCCGCATCGCATTCCTGGCGATCGCAGCGCTCGCCCTCGCCGCTTGCAGCGGCGGTGACGACGGTGATCGCGATGCGGGTGAACTCGCCGACCGGGTCCCGGAGCCGGGCGTCGCCATCCCGACGGATGTCTCTCCTTCATTCCCAGACGAGCCGGCGAATGAGTCGGCAGGCGAGCGCGCCAGGGGGCGCGAGCCCGCAGCTGTGGAGACGCAGGAGCGCGAAGCGGCCCCAACTGGAGGTGCCGAGGAACAGTCCACGGACGCTGCCAGAGACGAAGGGCTTGGCCCGTGCCCGTCCGCATCCAGCCCAGCCCAGTCTCTGGCGGACTACTTGGTCATCACCCTCCGCATCGAAGCGGAGCTGAATGAGACCAGTGTCGAAATTGGGCAGGCGCTCTTTGCGCGCCCAGGTGCGGAGGCGAATCCAGAAGCTCTTATCGAGCAAAACGCGAGCCTGTTTCGAGATTTAGCACGCCTTTTCGGCGAAGCGCTGCAGGCCCTTTGTGATGTGGCGCCACCGGCAGAGGCCGAGGGTTACCACGCAACGCTTCTGGCCGCGTACGACGAGTTCGCAGACGGCGGAGCAGCCGTCGAGGCTGAGGGCGTCACAGTGCCGCTCATCGCTCGGATCGAGAATCTCGGCCGGCTGACCGGAGAGGGGCAGCGCCTGGTCATTCGAGCCTTTCGTGAGGACGGCGACGACCGCCTCAATGCTTACTTCATCGCTCTGACGGAGGCGCGGCTGGAGCTCGCAGAGGTGCTCCTGGAATCTGGCTTCCCAGAGGCGCTTTTCTTCTCGCTCACTGAAGAAGGCTCCGCTGTCTTGGAGGAGCTGGTCGGGACTCTGGAGGCCGTCGACCGTCGATTGCAGGAGCTCGAACCGCCCCCTGAGGCCCTAGAACTTCATCAGCTCCAGCTAGAGGTCAACGCCGCACAGATTGAGCAACTCCGCCAGGCAGAAGGTCTACTGGAAATCGGTATCGCTCTGCAGCGGGGAGAGGTCAGAGAAGCGGATGTCGCACGCGCCATGGGGGAGGCCGCAGTTTCGGCGCAGGAATTCGCTGGTGCCCAGGGCCATCTCTCCGCTGTTTGGTACGAGCTGGTCATCGAAGTGCTTGGCAGTGCCGAATGACATCGGCAAGGTCCGCCAGAACCGTCAAGATCGGTGTCATCGCCGCCCGCTCGGGCCCCGTTGAGGTGCCGCCGTGGGCGACCACGCTCAGCAGGACAGTCCACACCACGACAATGAAGATCGTCAGGAAGATCGGGTTCATCGACGCCATGATGTGTACTTCGACGCCGGCGCCGATGATCAGCGGAACCTCTTCATCGCGGACGGCAGTTGGCAATTCATCCGCGCTCGCCGCCGACGGCTCGGTCCGTTACGGGACAGTATCTCGGATTCTATGTCGGACAGTACTGTTCAAGATCCAAATCGGGACCTCGATCACTTCCGTGGGGAGACGCACGCTGATGCCCCGCGGCATGTCGGAATCTAAGTCGGACAGATCTGTCCAACATTGACGCGGACTTCGCATCGTCGTCTTCACCGAGCATCGACGAGTTCATACAATTCGAGGCCGGACGACGCGGAGAATCCTCAGGGCCTCGTCTTGCGCGAGACGACCGGGATTCTGGCCGGAAGGAGACAGCACGGATCTGATCAGATCGATGATCGGAACACCAGACTTTTAATCCGAAGGTCCAGGGTTCGAATCCCTGAGGGCCCACGACCACGCTTCTTAATAGGGCGACTCCGCACATGGGCCGAATTCGGGCCCAGAGCATCAGACTGCAACTCCGATGCTCCGCAATCTCGCTTGACTTCGTGCCGCACCAGAGCGTCCATGGACACGCCGAAAGGGGGCGATGATGGTCGCGGAACTGGTGCGCTACACGGACGATGGGATGGGCCTCGATGAGGCGATCGCGGCCTATCTCGCGGCCTGCGAGGTGGAAGGGAAGAGCCCCCGCACGGTCGACGCCTACGCCAAGACCTTGGCCATGTTCCGCCGGACCTGCCTGCAGCAGAGGCTGCCAGCGCAGGTCACCGACTTCCGCCCGGCCCACGTCTACGCCTTCCTCAAGGTGATTGCCGACTCGGGCGTGTCGCTGGGGACCCGGCACCGGCGCTTCCGCGAGACCCGCGCGTTCTTCTCCTGGTGCATCCGCATGGGCTACTGCGAGCGGCACCCCTTCGCGGGAATCCCCAACGTGAAAGTCGAGCAGAAGGAGATTCAGCCGCTGACGGAGGCCGAGATCCAGGCGCTGCTCGCGGTCTGCGACCCGACCGAGGAGTACGGCTGCCGCAACCGGGCGATCATCTTGCTCTTTCTCGACACGGGCATGCGGCTGGCGGAGTTGCACCAGCTCACCCTCGGTGATGTGTCCTGGGAGGAACGGCGGATCCACATCCGCCACGGCAAGGGACGCAAGCAGCGCATCGTGCCGTTCGGCGATGGGCCGGCGGCCGCGCTCGGCGAATACATCGACCGCTTCCGCGGGGAGGACGAGGGGCCGTTGTTCCTCACGATCGAGCGACCCAAGAAACCGCGCGGACCGATGAACAAGTACCTGCTGGGGACTCTCTTCACGCGGCTCGGCCAGCGGGCCGGCGTGCACGCCAATCCGCACCGCTTCCGCCACACGTTCGCCACCTGGGCGATCGAGAACCACGCCCGGGAGCTCGACGTGCAGTACCTCCTCGGCCACTCGACCTCGGCGATGGTGCGCCGCTACTCGGCGACGTACGACGCGGCGAAGGCGGCGGATGCCCACGCGGCGTTCAGCCCGGCCGCCCGGCTCCTCGCGGCTGGGAACGCTGCCAGTTGATCCTCTTCGTCCCAATCCGAACGTCTCGGCGTCGAGACCGGCAGCGTCGAGAACGGTGATCCTCCACGGCAGTCCGGGTGTATTCTTACGGCCGACGGTAGCCGCCGGCTGCGATGACGGATTTGGATAGGAGAGAAGGGCGAGATGTTCGCAGCACATCACGGAATGCGAGAGATAAGGCGACGGCTCTCCCATCGCTGGCTGGTATTCGGATTAATGCTGATAGTCGCGGTTGGCTTGGTCGCCGCCGCTTGCGGCGACGATGACGGCGACGGCAGCGGCACTTTGGATGACGTGCTCGATCGCGGTCGCGTGGTCGTGGGGGTGAAGGACAGCCAACCCGGCTTTGGCAACCTCGAACCGGATGGCACCTTCTCCGGCCAGGATGTCTAGTTCGGCCGCGCCTTGGCCGCGGCCCTCTTTGGCAACGCCAACGCCATTGAATTCATCCCCGCCAGCGCCAGCGACCGCTTCGAGCTGCTCGCCAGCGGCGAAATCGACGTGCTGATCCGCACCGCCACCTGGACTTCCAGCCGCGACATTGATCTGAATTCCCAGTTCGTCGCCACCACCTTTTACGACGGCCAAGGCATCATCGTGCGCAGCGACTCGCCCTTCCAGTCCGTGACGGACCTGCAGGGTGCGACGATCTGTGTAACCGGCGGCACCACCACCGAGATCAACCTCCAAACCCGCCTCTCCGAACTTGGCGTCGATCACACGGCGCTCAGTTTCGAAGGCGACCCGGAGAGTCTGGCGGCCTTTACCGCCGGCCGCTGCGACGCCTGGACCGCGGACAAGGGCAACTTGGCCGGTCAGCGCGCCAACTTCCCGGCCGGCGAGGACGGCCCCGAGGCCGTGCGGATCCTGCCCGAAACCCTCTCCAAGGAACCGCTCGGCCCCGTGGTGCGCGACGGCGACACTGAGTGGTTCGACATCGTCCAATGGGTCGTCTTCGGCACCATGATCGCCGACGAGCTCGACGTGACCTCAACTAACGTCACCAGCATGGCCGCCAACCCACCGAACCAGGACATCGCAAACCTCTTGGGCGCCAGCTTCGATGGGGCGCCCGTCCTTGCGTTCGGCACCAGCCTGGGCCTGAACGCCACATTCATGCAGGATGTGATCTTCCAGGTGGGCAACTACGACCAGATCTACTCGCGCACCATCGGGCAGATCGGCCTGCCGCGTGCTGGCACGCTCAATGACATTTGGACGAACGGTGGCCTGATCTACGCGCCGCCCATCAAGTAAGGCGAGCCGCCACAGCGCCAAGGAGGTCGAGCCGATCGGTGCGATCGGCTTGACCCGCTGGCCCGTCGAACGGGTCGAATGAGCGTCCTCTCGCAAGGCCTGCAACCGCGCTCACTCACGCCTGCCGCGCTCTGGCGACGGCGGCGCACCCGGCGCTATCTGCTCCAAGCCGTCTTTCTACTGGCCGTCGGGCTCGTCGTCGCCTACCTCATCGCCCAGGCCCTTGACCTCGAGCTCGACTTCGATTTTCTCTCCGGCCCCGGCGGCTTTTCGATCTCCCACCAATGGCTCACCGACTACGTAGCGACGGACTCTCGTCTGGCGGCCTACACCACCGGAATCGTCAACACAATCCGCTTGGTTCTAATCGGAATCGTGCTCACCACGGTAATCGGCGTGTTGGCAGGCATAGCCCGCCTGTCCAGTAACTGGTTGCTCTCCCGTCTCGCGTCCCTTTACGTCGAAACCATCCGCAACACCCCGTTGCTCGTCCAGATCACGTTCTGGTACATCGCAGTGTTCTTGGAACTGCCCGAGATCGTCGAAAACCGCAACCTGTTCGGCGCCCTCTACTTCTCCAACCGGGCCTTGGCCTTGCCCTTCGTCGACTCGGACGGCGCCTTCGGGATCTGGTTGATCTTCCTCTTCGTGGGCGCCGTCAGCGCCTGGTGGGCCCGGGCACGCCTATTGCGAGGCGAAGAGGCCACCGGCCGCACGCTGCACGCCACACCCGTTGCCCTCCTGCTCTTCGCCGTCATTGGCGCCGTTGGCTTCCTGGCCACCGGATTCCCGCTCGCCGCTGACGTACCCCACACCTCCGTCACACCGTTTGGAATCCGCACCATCGATGGTGGCCTCCAGGTCACCCCGGAGTTTGCGGCCATCCTCGTCGGACTGGTGCTCTACACGGGCGCCTTCATCGCCGAGATCGTGCGAGGCAGCATTCAAGCACTGCCCCGCGGCCAGTCGGAGGCCGCCGCGGCTATTGGGCTCTCTGCCTATCAGCGCATGATCCTGATCATTCTGCCGCAAGCCTTGCGGATCATGATTCCGCCGCTCACCAACCAATATCTCAACCTCACCAAGAACTCGAGTCTGGCCGTCGCCATCGCCTTTCCCGAACTCGTGTTCGTCGGCACCACCATTATCAACAACATCGGCCACGCCGTCCCTGTCTTCATCTTGATTTTTGCAACCTACCTGGCGCTCAGCCTCGTCGTCTCCGTCGTCATGAACGCTCTTAATCGACGCGTACAGTTGGTGGGCCGATAGATGCAATCGACGCACATCCAAGCGAGCCGCGACGCCGGCCACCGACTGCGATTCTGGGCCCGCGACAACCTCTTCTCCAGCCGGCCCAACACCACCCTCACCGTAGCTACTATTGCCACGCTCGGCCTCGTAGCCTATTTCCTCGTTCAGCAAGACTTCTTCGATCTCGACTTCTCGGTCGTCGAGGTCAACCGGCGCCTGCTCTTCGTCGGCCGCTACCCGCAGAGCGAGGAATGGCGCCTCTGGCCCCCGCTCTGGTTCGCCTTCATCCTGGGGGGATTTTCCTTTGGGCTCTGGGCGCGCCTCAGCCGTCGCGACGTGCTCTGGCTGGGCGCCGCCATCGTCTTCATCCTCGCCCTCTTGGCCCACGGGGAGAACGGCGGCCTCTTCGGCGGAGCCGCTGCCGCCGCCGCGCTCGCCTACGGCATGGGGCGGTGGGTCCGACGCGACCACCGCTCACGGAGCCGCGCAGCCAAGCTTGCCGCCCTGGGATGGGCCGTTCTAATCCCCTTCACCGTCCTCATCATTGTGGCCTTCGGCGGCGTCAAACCGGCCCTCTGGGGCGGGCTCATGCTGAACGTCATGTTGGCCACCATCGGCATCGCGGTCGGTCTCCCTCTCGGTATCCTGCTCGCCCTCGCCCGCGCCAGCTCTCTGCCTGCCCTCAAGGGTGTCGCCACCGCCATCATCGAAATCACACGCGGTGGCCCGCTCATCGCCTGGTTGTTCATCGCCCGCTTCGTGCTGCCGGAGTTCCTGCCCGACGCACTCAACACCGACGTCATCGTCAACGCCCTCGTCATCGTCAGCCTCTTCACCGGCGCCTACGTGGCGGAAATTGTGCGCGGCGGACTGCAGTCGATACCGCCCGGACAGATCGAAGCGGCCCACGCCGTTGGGCTGGGCACGGTCAACACCACCGTCTTTATCGTGCTACCGCAGGCGCTTCGTGCCGTCATTCCAGCCCTCGTCAGCCAGATCATCTCGCTTTGGAAGGACACCACGCTTTTCTCGATTCTGAATTTCACGGACGCCCTCGGCGGCGCTCAGGCCGCCATCGCCCAAGCCGACTTCATCGGTCGGCAGAAGGAGGTACTCCTCTTCATCGCGCTGGCCTTCTGGAGCGTCGCCTTCGCCATGTCCCGCCTCAGCCAACGACTGGAGCGGGCGCTCGGCATCGGGGTGCGATAATTGACGCCATGAACGCCACGGACGACGGCACCGTCATCATTCAGTGCGAACAGGTCGAGAAGTGGTTCGGCGATTTCCAGGCGCTCAAGGGCATCACCACAAGCGTCGTGGAAGGGGAAGTCGTGGTCATTTTTGGCCCCTCCGGATCCGGCAAGTCCACGTTTATCCGCACCATCAATCGACTCGAGGAGCACGACGCCGGCCGCATCATTGTCGACGGCGTTGAACTCAACGACGACCTCCGCAACCTGGAGCGGGTCCGCTCAGAGGTCGGCATGGTGTTTCAGCAGTTCAACCTCTTCCCGCACCTCTCCGTCCTGCGCAATGTGGCGCTGGGCCCGCAGAAGGTCCGTCACATGTCGCGACCCAAGGCCGAGGCGCTGGCCAATGAACTACTCGAGCGTGTGGGCATTCCCGAGCAGGCCGACAAGTTTCCCAGCCAACTCTCCGGTGGCCAGCAACAGCGTGTCGCCATCGCCCGCGCCTTGGCCATGCGACCCAAGATCATGCTTTTCGATGAGCCCACCAGCGCCCTCGACCCTGAGATGATCAAGGAGGTACTGGACGTTATGCGCGAGCTGGCGCAGTCCGGGATGACCATGTTGGTCATCACGCATGAGATGGGCTTCGCGCGCGAAGTGGCCGACCGCTTCCTCTTCTTCGACGAAGGGGAGATCGTCGAAGAGGGCACACCGGAGCATTTTTTACCAACCCGCGAGAAGAGCGCACCAAGCGCTTCCTCTCGCAGATCCTCTAGCGAGCGTGTTCCTGGCGATAACCCGCTTCACACTGGATCGGACTCTAAGTCGGGAAAGTCAGTCCGACATAGAGTTCGATTGGAAGCACTCCGGTTCGCCAGAAGGCCGTCAAGATCGCCGAGTGCGAGCAGGGCTGGGGGGTGCCCTCGGGCTGGCGTCCGCCGCAGATCGAATTTCGGACAGATCCGTCGGACATAGGATCGGACGCGGTGTTGGGCGGCGGGCTGTCTGAGATAGAGACTGGTCGCGTTGTCGTCGTCAGACCGAGCCAGGTCGGCACCCTCACTGAGCAGTATTGGAACTCGGACGGTCCTGTTCTCGACGCCGAGCAGAACAGGTGTGACCGACCTACCACCCTCCTCAGCACAGCCGCCGTTCTTCCCACGGGATGTCCGGTTCTTCAAGGCGATCCGGGACAGCGGCGTCCACCCTCCGCCACGCAGCCGCTTTCTCCGCGTTTGCGTCTAATAACGTCCTCTAGATGGTCTAGGTCTATCCGACGTAGAACCGGACTTTGGAGTCGGCGTAATGGTGCTCGCGTGCAGCCGTGACGCCTCTTTCACCCCATTCGGCCTGGGTTTCGCAAAGACACCGCGGGCGGGGGTCTATCCGGGGGATCCAGGTCGCGAACTGGAGGGCCCTATCTGGAGGCTGAGCGGCGGGGGGACTGTCGATCGCTGACCCCGCCCCGGGTGTATTCTTACGGCCCACGGATGCCGCCCTTCACGACGGCGAAATTGCGCAGGAGGGGAGTTGGAGATGCGAGCAGTGATGAACGCAATGACGGAGTTGATTCGCTTCTTCTCCCACCGCTGGCTGGTGTTCGGATTAATGCTGATCGTCGCGGTTGGCTTGGTCGCCACCGCCTGCGGCGGTGACGACGATGACGGGGAGGAAGTGGCGCCGGCGGCCGCCGCTCAGCCGGAACCCGCGCCCGCCCCGGAGCCGGAGCCTGCGCCGGCCCCCGCGCCGGAACCCGCGCCCGAGCCCGAGCCGGCCCCCGCCGCCGCCGGGCCGCTCAAGATCGGCTACCTGGCCGACTTCTCGGGGCCGCTGGCGGAATTCGGGCCGGTGATTCAGACGGGCGTAGAGCTGGCGATTAAGCACATCAACGACGCCGGCGGTGTGCTGGGGCAACCGGTCGAGTTCGTCACCGGCGATACGCAGGTCGATCCCACGATCGCCGTGGAAGAGGCGCGCCGCCTCGTTGACATTGCGGGCGTGCACGGCATTGTTGGCCCGCTGTCGAGCACGGCCACGATCGCGGTGGCGGAGAGCGTCACAGGGTTGGCCGGCATCCCCACGATCTCTCCCTCGGCGACGTCACCGGCAGTGTCGAACGCCAACGATGCCGGCTTCCTCTTCCGCAGCGTGGTTTCGGATGGGGCGCAGGGCCCGGTGCTGGCGAACCTGGCCGTGGACGAGGGTTTTGACAACGTGGCGGTGCTCTTCCTCAACGACGCCTACGGGCAGGGGCTGGCGGAGGTGTTCGAGGCGAGCTACGGCGGGACTGTGACGAGCACGTCGTACGAGCCGGACCAGGTGACGTTCCTGGCGGAGTTGCAGCGGGTGGCCGGAGAAGGGGCGCCCGTCCTGGTTGCGATCGGTTTCCCGACGGAGGCGATCATCTTCGTCCGGGAGGCGTTGGAGAACGACATCTTCGACCAGTTTCTGTTTGTGGACGGGACCAAGAGCCAGGACCTGATCGACGCGATCGGCGGCGAGTTCTTGGACGGCTTCAAGGGAACCGCGCCGACCGGGGGCCCCGAGACGGAGGCAACGGCGGCTTGGAACGAAGCCTACATTGCCGAATTCGGCGAGTTGCCCACGCGGCCGTTCGTGCGCGAGTCCTATGACGCCGTCATCGCCATCGCCCTGGCGGCGGAGCTGGCCGGCTCCACGGATGGGGCGGCCATTCGCGACGCGCTGGTGCAGATCGCGAGCCCGCCGGGCACGACAGTCATCCCCGGTGCTGATGGCATCGCTGCCGCTCTCACGGCGGTCCGCAACGGCGAGGACATCAACTACGAAGGCGCCGCGACCACGCTGGACTGGAATCCCGAAGGCGACGTGACCAGCGGCTTCATTGGCATCTGGCAATTCGCGGGTGGGACGATAGAGGAGCTGGAGGAGATTCCCTTCTCGCTGGAATGATGCTGTTCCAGGCTCGGCCCGGTACCGCGACGGGAGGGCGGCCATGAAGGCCGCCCTCCCATCTTCGCCCTTGCGCCGCAGGCAGCTGATGCCTAGCCCCCGTCGGAGGACTCGGTTGACCTCGCGGCAGGCCCTTTGCCTGTCAGGCGATGCAGCAATCTCTTCCAGGGGGGCTCCTCGCGCAGAAAATCCTGCACGTAGCGGCTGACCCGCCGCTCCTCCGGGAGGAGACCCTGAGGGCGGAGGAGCAGGAAGATCACGATCAGCAGCCCGATGACCAGTTGGCGGATCTGGAAGACGCGCGTGCCCAAGAAGTCCGGCAGGTCCTCTTGGATCAGCGGCGTGCCGAACCAGAAAAAGCCCACGACTAAGGCGCCGAGCACGGCGCCACGATTGTTGCCGCTCCCTCCCACCATGAGCATGGCCCAAACCAGGAAGGTGCCGAAGACGTTACTGAACGCATTGGGGGCGATGGTGCCAATGCGGTGCGCAAAAATGGCGCCGGCCAGGCCCATAATCATCCCGCCCAGCACGAAGCTCTGCATGCGGAAGTTGACAGTATCCTTGCCCGACGCCTTCGCGGTGTCCTCATTCTCGCGGATGGCGCGCAGCACCCGGCCCCAGGGCGACCCGGTCGCACGCCAGACAACCACATACACCACGAACAGCATTACCAGCGTGATGCCCAGGAGGACCCAGCGGTAGTCCGCGCCGCTCGCCAGCTCGTCGAGAAAGCGGGGGATGCCGTTGAGGCCGCGGCCCCGGTTGACCAGGCCCGGCACGGAGTTGGCGGCGCTGCGGAGGATCTCGGCGATGCCGATCGTGGCGATGGCCAGGAAGTCACGCCGCAGGCGCAGCGTGGGGAGACCCACGAGCAGCGCCAGCGCTCCCGCTGCCCCCATGCCGGCGAGCCAGCCAACGGGTACAGGGAGGCTGAAGCCGCCCACGTAGTCCTCGAATTCTCCCGGGGCATCCAGCGTCAGGATGGCGCTGGTGTAGGCGCCGACCATGAAGAAGGCGACGATGCCGAAGTTGAAGACGCCGGTGTATCCCCACTGCAGATTCAGCGCCAGCGCCAGCATGGCGAAGATCGCCACCGTCGTCAGGAAGCCCACCGTCCAGTTGACGGCGCCTGAAAACGTCACCAGGGGGAGAAGGTCGGCCAGCCACACGTCCACGGCCGTCTCCTAGATGTGCGTCCCAAAAAGTCCGCGAGGGCGGACGATCAGCATGATAATCAGGATCAGAAAGGGCACGCCCGGCTTGAGCCCGCTATTGATCCATTGCGTGGAGACTTCTTGGGAGATGCCCACGACGAGGCCGCCCGCCAGCGCGCCCAAGGGGTTGCCGATCCCGCCCAAGATGGTGGCGGCGAACAGCGGGAGAATGAGGCTGAAGCCCGCGTTGAAGCGTAGCTGCGCCTGGATGGCGAGCATGATGCCGGCGATCGCGATCAGCGCTCCACCAATCACCCAGGTCCATTGACGGACGCGGTCCGTCTCGATCCCCGCCACCTCGGCGAGTTCCGCGTTGTCGGAGGTGGCGCGCATGGCGGTGCCTAGCTTCGTGCGGTAGAGGAGGAAGTAGACGGCGACAGCGAGCACCAGCATGAGCCCGACGATGAAGAACTGGTCGGGCTTCACCTTCAGGTCCCAGAAGATCGTCTCGGCCTTGTTGATCCCGGTCGTGAAGCGTGTGCCGCTGGGGCCCCAGATCATCTGAACGATCGCTCGTACCGCGATGCCGATGCCCAACGAGGCGACCGCCATCGTGACGATGCCGCCGCCGCGGGAGCGCAGGGGGCGGAAAACGACGCGATCGAGAGTGACGGCGGCCAGTGCGACGCCGGCCATGGCGAACAGCGCGGCGGGGATCATCCCCCAGCCGAAGGAGAGGGGTCCGATCTGGCCCCCGTCGAGCCCGGCGTCGGCGATGATGAAGAGCGCGAGGAACATCCCCAGCGTCATGAGGTCGCCGTGGGCGAAGTTGGCGAACTTCATGACGCCATAGGTCAACGTCAGGCCGATGGCGCCCAGCCCGATGATGGAACCGACGACGATCCCGATAATGACGAGTTGGGCGATCTCCGTACGCGCCCTCCTTACGGCGTCGGCGGTCGAGCGGCGCCGGCATCCGTGCGATCTTCCTCCTGGCCCAGGTAGAGGCGCCCCACGTCCGGGTTGGCGAGCATCTCCGCGCCGCTCTGCTCCAAGGCGTTGCGGCCGCCCACCATCAGGTAGCCGCGGGCGGAGACGGAGAGCGCCTCCTTGGCGCTCTGCTCCACCATCAGCACCCCCACGCCACTGTCGCGGATGGCGCAGATGCGCTTGAAGATCCCCTCCCGAAGGACGGGCGACAGTCCGGCGGTCGGCTCATCGAGCAAGAGCAGCACGGGATCGAGCATAAGCGCGCGGGCGATCGCCAGCGCTTGCCGCTGGCCGCCGGACAGATGCGAGGCTCGCTCCCGGGGACGGCGTTCGAGGTCGGGGAACAGCGAGAGCACTTCGCGCATCCGCTCGGCCACGCCGTCTCTGCGCCGATAGGCGCCCATTTGCAAGTTTTCGCGGATGGTCAAGGACGGAAAGATATTGTTCGTCTGCGGAACGAACGACGCACCCGCGCCGACCATCTTGGGGGCAGAAACACCGGTGACGTCGCGGTCGCGGAAGTGAATGGTGCCACTCATGGCCGGCAGGAGGCCGAAGATCGCTTTGAGCAGCGTCGATTTGCCTGCCCCATTGGGGCCGATGATGGTGATGATCTCGCCACGGTCCATGTGCAGCGAGACGTCATGGACGATCTCGATATTGCCATAGCCGGCGCTGACACGGTCGACTGCCAAGAGTGCGGTCATCGATACTGACTGCCCAGGTACGCATCTTGCACGGTGGCGTCGGCCAGCACGACGTCGGGCAGGCCTTCCAGCAAGACGCTGCCGTTGGTCATGACGATCACCGGGTCGCAAAGGCGGCACACGAGATCCATGTCATGTTCGATCACCAGAAAGGTGACGCCAAAATTCTGCTGAATCGCGCGGATATGCTCCACCAGGCGCCGGATGAGCGTCGGGTTGACGCCCGCAGCGGGCTCGTCGAGAAGGATCATCTCGGGCTGAGCCATGAGCGCACGCGCCAGCTCCAGCAGTTTGCGCTGGCCTCCCGAGAGGTTACCGGCGCGTTCGTACGTCAAAGATGCCAGGTCCACAAGCGCCAAGACCTCCTGAGCTCTCTCGGCGTTGGCGCGTTCCTGGCGGGCGACCCGCCACGGCCGAAACCAGCTCTCCCATACCCTTTCGCCGGCCTGCCGGGGGGGCACGAGAAGGAGGTTCTCCAGCACGGTCAAGGAACTGAGTTCCTGCGGGATCTGAAACGTCCGGGTGAGACCGCGGTGGAAGACCCGGTGGGCAGCCAGCCCCGTGATGTCTTCGTTATTGAAGACGATCCGGCCCCCGTCGGGTCGCAGAAAGCCCGCGATGCAATTGAAGCAGGTGGTCTTGCCGGCGCCGTTGGGGCCGATGAGCCCCGTGATCGAGCCTGCCTCCACCGCGAAAGAGGCGTCATCGACGGCGCGATGTCCGCCGAACTGCTTGACGAGGCTAGAGACCTCAAGAATGGCGCTCATAGGTTCCCCCACGTGCTCACGTCCATGCTACTCGGCGCACGTGTTGGCGCGGCAGCATGGCGCGGGACTGCGTAGGCGCGGCTCGATCCCTAGCCTCGGCGGGCGGCTCGAGCCAGTGGCCCGGGCGATTGATCCGCCAGCGGATATTCGACAAATCTGTCCGGCACAGAGCGCAACCAGCTCGACTCCACGTAGCCAGCCGTAGGTCGGATTGAGTTTCGTATAGATCTGTTCGACATAGAGTCCGACTTACGTGCCAAGGCGGCCGGGCGGACCGAAGAACCCGGCCTGGTAGCGTGCACGGGCCGAGGTTGCTCAACGCTCTGGCGACGCGAACCGAACGATCCTCGGCACGGCGTCGACACCCGCCCGCCGTATCGCGCTGAAGTCTCGAGACGACCGGGATTGTGGCCGGAAGGAGACAGCGAGGAACTGATCAGATCGGTGAGCGGAACACCAGACTTTTAATCCGAAGGTCCAGGGTTCGAACCCCTGAGGGCCCACCACCACACTTCATCTATTAGCGCGCGCTGTGATCCGGCCCGAATCCGAGCCTGGAGCAGCGGACCGCATCGGTTCTGCTCCCGGATTTCGCTTGACTTCACCCCCCCATCAGAGCGTCCATGGATGGGCGAAAGGGGGGCAATCATGGTCGCGGAACTGGTACTTCAGACGGACGACGGCATGGGTCTGGGGGAGGCGATCGCGGCCTACCTCGCCGCCTGCGATGTCGAAGGGAAAAGCCCCCGCACCGTCGACGCCTACGCCGAGACCCTGCGCCGCTTCCAGGCCGTCTGCCTCGCCGAGGCCCTGCCGGCCCGGGTCGCCGACTTCCGTCCTCCCCACGTCTACGCGTTCCTCAAGGCCGTCGCCGACAGCGGCGTCTCGCTGGGCACCCGGCACCGCCGCTTCCGCGAGACCCGCGCCTTCTTCTCCTGGTGCCTGCGCATGGGCGCCTGCGCGCGCCACCCCTTCACGGGCATCGCCAACGTGCGCGTGGAGCAGAAAGTGATCCAGCCGCTCAGTGAGGAGGACATCCAGGCCCTCCTGGCGGTCTGCGATGCCGGCGACGAGTTCGGCTGCCGCAACCGGGCCATCATCTTGCTCTTCCTCGACACCGGGATGCGCTACGCGGAGCTGCACCAGCTCACCCTGGCCGACGTGTCCTGGGAGGACCGCCGGATCCACATCCGCCACGGCAAGGGCCGCAAGCAGCGGGTGGTGCCGTTCGGCGATGGGCCGGAAGCGGCGCTGCGCGGATACATCGACCGCTTCCGCGGCGAGGACGAGGGACCGTTGTTTCTGACCATCTCACGCTGGGGGGAGTCGCGGCGCCCGATGAACAAATACCTGTTGGGCACCCTGTTCGCGCGGCTCGGCGAGCGGGCCGGCGTGCACGCCAACCCGCACCGCTTCCGCCATACGTTCGCTACCTGGGCCATCGAGAACCATGCGCGGGAGCTGGACGTGCAATACCTGCTCGGCCACTCGACGTCGGCGATGGTCCGTCGCTATTCCGCCACCTACGATGCCGCGAAAGCGGCCGACGCGCACGCCGCGTTCAGCCCCGCGGCGCGGTTTCTGGCGAGGTCGAACGGGACCGGTTAACCCGCTGCTTCCCAAGCAGAGGTCCCACGGCGCCTGCGGCCAGCGCATGGCTTTCCTATCTGGGGAGGCAGACCGCACGGAATAATGAGCCCCCACAGCCCGGGGAAGCGCCCTTTGCGGTCGCTTGCATTCATCCCTGCAGCCTACGGCGGGCGCGCGTGCCCTGCGGCATGCCGGACAGCGCTGTGCATCCGCTCGGAGGTGGCCGCCCGCGAACAGACGAATGGAGCCCGCCATCGGACGACTCGCGCGGGCAGGTCACGGATCGACCCGAACCTCGTCCCACAATTCCCAAAATGGCCGACGTTCTCCCTTATCCTTCATACGACCCACTAGGGAGAACCACGATGCGAATAATCCTCATCGCTCTCTTGACGGGGATGCTGCTGCTGGCGTGCAGCCAGGGCACGGGAAGCAATACGCCCGACGATGCGGTTCCTGCCGAAACTCTGGCCACGGACAGGAGCCATTCTTCGCGAGTCTTCCCTCGAGGAGAGACCTCGCTCGAAGAGAGGATCGCCAACTACCCCACCGTCGTCAGAGCTCGGATGACCTCCGAGTCCACCGAGGTGGTCGCCGGGGCGGGGAGGTTTGAGGGTAACTACTACGCTGCCTTGAAGTTCGACCTTGAAGTCGGTGAGTACCTGAATGGGACAGGTGCCGACAACATCACGGCGATATGGGTCGCAGCCGATGAATTCGGCACCCGCCAGGAAGCCGAAGACGCGTTGCCCGACATCCGCGCCCGAAGGGATACGCAATGGGACAATCGGGAGGCGGTCTTCTTCCTGCAAGACCTGGGTGATGCTCAGGCTTTTCCCCTTGATGTCTTACCTACATTGCAGGGTGACAACCATTACTACCTGTCGTTCGGTTTCTCTCAGCCCCACCGGGACGGCTACAGCCTGTCCAGCGAATACAGTAAGTTGTGGCTGCCGGCGACCGAGATCGCTTCGGGCGCTACCGGCCAGAGCGGGACCGTGCGGGACGGCCAGGAGTTCCTCCTGGCCGTCCCGACGGACCCAGCCGGTGCAGGCGCAAGTGGCGCGAGCACACCGGCGGGTCCAACGATAACGCTGGGCGACCTGAAACAGCGGCTCGCAGCTGTTACCGCTGAGCTTAGCGCCAGCGACGGCTCGGAAGAATACAAAGAATGCGTCCGGTTTAAATATCAGAATGAGCGCGAGGATAGGTACTTCATAGCCGAGGGTGAGGGTCGGCGAGTCTACGTCACGCATCCTACACATGAATTCGACTCCGGCCAGCCCGCCGGCACCACGATCTATGAAGACGAAGTCGTCAGCGCCGAATCAACTGAACAGAGATCAAGGCTCTGGTTCGATGGACGGGACTCTGCCCTATTCGATGTCGTGACTGGCGACCTCGTACCAGAGCGCTCTGCATTTACATTCACCCAGACCGTGGTCTCTGCGCGGCCGATTCCCGCAGGAGAATACAAGGTCAATAACAATTACCTTCTGTTGGCCTTCATTCCCTGCAATCACGTCTTCACCTACGAAATGACGATGACCGTGACGGCACCCGAGGGCACTGTTCACGAGGCGTTCTTCGATCCGGTGGTGATTGGCGCGGCGGTAGGCGCCGACGGCTCACGTGGTGTTTTGAAGCCGGCGTCGTTTGCCATCGAGGGGGTGGGCACAACAGACATCAAGCGGATCCGGTGGGAGTCAGCAAGGGTCGAGATGCAGATTGATCCGCCCGGGAGGCCCACAGGCCATCACATCGACTTCATCGCCCTAGACGGGACGGTCGTGCTGCGGCTGGATTTCGACGACGCTGTCGACGTTGTTGAGGAGGGCCGCACGCGCGCGCTGACCTGGGGGGTATGCGAGCGGTCTTGGAATGACGGAGACCTTCTGATGCTGCGCATCAGTGAAAGTCCTCCCGGCCTGACTGGCGCGACCAACGATGTGCTATGTCCCCCGCCACCGCCTCAGAACCTGACGGCTTCCTTTCCTCCACGCAGGACTCGGTGACCCTGACGTGGACTGACTTGCCCCATCTCCAAGTCGTGGCGACAGGTGCTGTCGCATTGGAGGCGAGGTGCGCGTCGTTCACCGAGCGGGGGCGAAGCCCGTCGCGCCCCGTATACGCACGCTCCGACGGGGCGTCGCGGTGTTCCTGGCGCCCCAGGGCCGGGTTGGAGGGATCGGCGGGGCCCACACCGGCCTGCGAGCGTCCGAAGCATTCAAGCATCCGCCCACCGCGGAGCGCCCTGGGGGACCCGATGCGCGCCCGTATGATTCCGTGGTGCCTACTCCATGGTTCCGCGAGCTGCGGCAGCTGCGCGACGAGAACTTCCGCGAGGACTGGACCAGCCACGTCAGCGCTCTGAATCGCGAACTGGGGCTGACCGGCCCCGACGCCTTCGGCGTTCCGGCACGCGGCCTGCCGCCACCCTGGTTTGTCGGTGATGTCGAGGCCGTGCCGCCGCGCCAGTGGGTGCTCGTCTCCCTGAACCAGGCCCGCCGGGAGGAAGACGAAGAGCGGCACCTCGCCCAGCGCTACACCGAGCAGACGTACTGGGACCACTGGCGCTGGCTCAACAAGAACGACCATTGGAATCCACGCTTCTACCGGCCGTTCGTGAGGCTGGCCGCACAGGCGATGGGCGTCGAGATGCATCCCGAGATGGAGCAGGAGTTCGCCACGACCCGCATGGTGTTCGCCGAGCTGTGCCCCTACTCGTCCCGCAGGTTCGGGCTGTGGTGTCTCAGAAGTCGATCGGCATTGCCTAAATGCTTTGATCGCCGGAGCCTCCAGGCGGAGGCACGGCGATGTGGATCTATTGGCGGCTCTTTCTGATCGCGTTGCGCCTGACGGGGCGCCGACGCCGGGACTTGGTCCTAGAGAACCTGGTGCTGCGGCAACAGCTGGCGGTCTGGGAGCGCACGGGACGGCACCCGACGTTGGCGGCCGCGGATCGGCGCTTCTGGTCCGTGACCGCGCGGCACTGGCGGGGGTGGCGTCGGCATGTCCAGCTGGTGCAGCCCGCCACCGTGGTCGGTTGGCACCGGACGGCGTGGCGACGCTACTGGGGTTGGAAGAGCCGCGGACGACCTAGGGGTCGTCCGCGCATCGATCCCATCATCCGCTGCCTGATCGTCCGGATCGAGGCGGAGAATCCGACCTGGGGCGTGCGGCGCATCGCGGCCGAGCTGGCGGTGCTGGGCCATCCGGTCAGCGCGGCAACGGTGCAGCGGTATCGCGGGGACCGCCCTCCCTCGCCCAGTTGGCGGACCTTTCTGCGCCTGCACGCGTCCGAGATTTGGGCGGCGGACTTTTTCACCGTACAGACGCTGCCGTTCCGCACCTGCTACGTCTTCGTGCTGATCAGCCATGATCGCCGGCGCCTGGTGCATTGGAACGTGACCCGTCATCCGACCCAGGGCTGGGTCTGGCAGCAGATTCGCGAAGCGACGCCCTGGGGCGTGCAGCCGCGTTTTCTCCTTCGGGACCGGGACCGCTGCTACGGCGGCGATTTCGTGCGCCGGGCGGCGGCGATGGGGATCACGACGGTGCTGTCCCCGGTGCGGGCCCCCCAAGCGAACGCGATCGCGGAGCGCGTCATCGGCACCCTCCGGCGGGACTGTCTCGACCACGTCCTCGTGCTGAGCGAGCGCCACCTCCGGCACGTCTTGCAGGAATACGTCGAGTACTACAACACCACCCGACCCCACCAGTCGCTGGGAGACGAACCGCCGGATGGGCCACGGCATGCCCATCGCCCTCCCGGACCCGTGCGACTCACGAGCCGACCGATCCTCGGTGGCCTCCATCACGAGTATGCCTGGGAGGCCGCGTGACGGAGTTTTGAGACACCACAGCCATCCCGGCGGCCCGCGGCGGCCAGCGCGCCTTGGCGGTGGCGACGGAGGTCCCCACGCTGGCGGGCTGGAGCGCCTCCGAAAAGATGGTGGGGGAGTACCGGGCGCTGGGGCTCTACCCCCGCGGCCACCTGATGGCGTTCGTGCGGCCCACGCTGCCCCCGGATGTCCGGCCCGCCGCCACCGTGATGCAGGAGAAGTACGAGGTCTGCTGCGGCCTGCTCCACGGCTTCGACTGGTCAGCATGGACGGGCAGCCCGGCCCAGCGGCTGGAGCTGCTGCCGGGCTGCTGCCGCATGATTATGACAGGATGGCAGCGCCGGCTGCCAATGTCGCTCGTGCCCATGCCGTTGCAACCAGCCTGAGTTAGGGGTTGA
This sequence comes from Dehalococcoidia bacterium, assembly GCA_963662615.2. Lineage (GTDB taxonomy): Bacteria > Chloroflexota > Dehalococcoidia > Bin125 > Bin125. Next base: position 2,397 of record CAXXSR010000002.1, on the reverse strand, counting down.
CCTTCTCTTCAGCTGTGAATGCGCAGCGAGGACTAACTCCTGATTCCGCGGCGGACGCAGACTCATTGGAACCATCCAGGTTCTCGCAGCGTCTTACTCAATAGAGGCGTAGAGCAGAGTCAACCAGGACAAGGGAAATGGGTCATGCGGCCAGTGATTGCAAAGCGGCAGGGGATTGGGTCCACGGCCGTACGAGCAGCCGTATTGAGCCTCGCGCTCATGGTGGGTGTCCTTTGGTTCCTTGGGGACCGCGGGCAGGTCCACGCGTGTAAGTGTGCGCAACCTGGGACTCCTTCCGAAGAGCTGGAGAAGTTTTCTGCAGTTTTCGCGGGGAGAGCAGTCTCGATCCAACACGGGGCGACCCTGGAGCGCTTCGGCCAGCCGCCGCCAGGCGTAGACACTGCCCAGCGCGACGACGTGGTTCCGGAGGATGACGGAGGCGGCGCTTCCGGGGCCGTGGACGACGGGAGCGGGGTGCTGCTCCCGGATGTGGACAACGCTCAGCGCGACGATGTGATTCGGGAGGATGACGGAGGCGGCGCTTCCGGGGCCATCGATGAGGGGACCGAAGGGCGGCTCCCGGATGTGGACAACGCTCAGCGCGACGATGTGATTCGGGAGGATGACGGAGGCGGTGCTTCCGGGGCCGTGGACGACGGGAGCGGGGTGCTGCTCCCGGATGTGGACAACGCTCAGCGCGACGATGTGATTCGGGAGGATGACGGAGGCGGCGCTTCCGGGGCCGTCGATGAGGGGACCGAAGGGCGGCTCCCGGATGTGGACAACGCTCAGCGCGACGACGTGGTTCCAGAGGATGACGGAGGCGGCGCTTCCGGGGCCGTGGACGACGGGAGCGGGGCGCTGCTCCCGGATGTGGACAACGCTCAGCGCGACGACGTGGTTCCGGAGAATGACGGAGGCGGCGCTTCCGGGGCCGTCGATGAGGGGAGCGAAGGGCGGGCTCAATGGGTATGAATAAACCTTCGTCAGCTTTGATAGACTGACGACTCTGGAAGCACGTAGCCTTTACCAGTTGATAGAACTCCACTAGCAAAACGAACAACAGTGTTGCCAGGGGCTCTTGGACCCTTACGGCTGAGGCGCCTGGTCGCGATCCTTGCCCAGGAGCTGGAGGGGAGCGGCGTGACGGCCAACGTACTCGTGCCGGGCGGTGGGACGTACTCGGGAATGACCGTCGGGCACATGGACCCAGAGGTGCTCCACCAGCCGTCGATCATGGAGGCGCCGGCGCTCTGGCTCGCGAGTGAGGAGTCGGCACAGTTCAATGGGCGGCGCATCAGGGCCACCCACTGGAACGAGGACCTGCCGCTGGACGAGCGGCTGGAACGGGCGAGCGCGCCCGCGGCGGGGCCGCAGCTGGGGCACCAGGCGGTGATGCCGGACGGCCGGCCAGACGCGCTTCGACAGTAGGTCCAAACCGGACCGTTGCGCCGCAGCTAGACGAGCTCCGCACCGCGTTCGAACCGCGCGTGCGAGTCCTGCGGGGGGCGGGGCAGCATCGCCGCACGCCCGACGCCTCTGGAGTGTGTCCTAGCCTCACCGGGACTGACCTGTCGGTGCCAATCGCACCCCGAGCAGTTTGATGTGGCGGGGCCGTCGATGCGATCACCCCCAACCGCCGGCGGGCGCTCTGGGAGGCCGAAGGCGCCATCCCGCCGGCCCGCGGCGGCCAGCGCGCCTTGGCGGTGGCGACGGAGGTCCCCACGCTGGCGGGCTGGAGCGCCTCCGAAAAGATGGTGGGGGAGTACCGGGCGCTGGGGCTCTACCCCCGCGGCCACCTGATGGCGTTCGTGCGGCCCACGCTGCCCCCGGATGTCCGGCCCGCCGCCACCGTGGCGGAGGCGGCCGACGGGACGGTGCTGCGGGTGACACGCTGGGACGGGACCACCACGCTCGTCGTGGCGCAGGTGGAGTCCCTCCTCACCGGTGTCCCCATGCCGCAGGCCCACGATTGGCACTGAGGGCAGCGGAGGTGCTGCGTGCTCAAGCACCGCTGCCAGCAGGCTGGCCCAGTGGGATTGCGACTGGATAGCGGGACCTAAAGCTCAGTAATGTCCAGGGCCCAAGCGGACTGGGCCGGATGGAGTTCCGGCGCGAGTACTTCGCGGAGGAGGCCAGCCGCGCGATCGTGATCTCATTCCCTGTGGGGTGGCCAAACACCGTCCTCCCCTCAGGTTGCCCAGGCGGAGACGTGGATGCAGCCCCCCGAGGCCGGGACGCGCGGCGACGCGCGCCCCGCGGTGCCGTGGTGGGCGCGGCCCCTCCGGCGGCTCGAGCGCCAGCGCGCGGTGAGGACGCGCCGCGTTGTCGGAGCGCCCGTACTCCCGCCGCCCGCGGCGGAGCTAGCGCGCGTTGACGACGGTCACGTGGACGAGG
>CAXXSR010000001.1:1165000-2007983 GCA_963662615.2 Dehalococcoidia bacterium | reverse complement strand
ACGCCGCGTTCAGCCCCGCGGCGCGGTTTCTGGCGAGGTCGAACGGGACCGGTTAACCCGCTGCTTCCCAAGCAGAGGTCCCACGGCGCCTGCGGCCAGCGCATGGCTTTCCTATCTGGGGAGGCAGACCGCACGGAATAATGAGCCCCCACAGCCCGGGGAAGCGCCCTTTGCGGTCGCTTGCATTCATCCCTGCAGCCTACGGCGGGCGCGCGTGCCCTGCGGCATGCCGGACAGCGCTGTGCATCCGCTCGGAGGTGGCCGCCCGCGAACAGACGAATGGAGCCCGCCATCGGACGACTCGCGCGGGCAGGTCACGGATCGACCCGAACCTCGTCCCACAATTCCCAAAATGGCCGACGTTCTCCCTTATCCTTCATACGACCCACTAGGGAGAACCACGATGCGAATAATCCTCATCGCTCTCTTGACGGGGATGCTGCTGCTGGCGTGCAGCCAGGGCACGGGAAGCAATACGCCCGACGATGCGGTTCCTGCCGAAACTCTGGCCACGGACAGGAGCCATTCTTCGCGAGTCTTCCCTCGAGGAGAGACCTCGCTCGAAGAGAGGATCGCCAACTACCCCACCGTCGTCAGAGCTCGGATGACCTCCGAGTCCACCGAGGTGGTCGCCGGGGCGGGGAGGTTTGAGGGTAACTACTACGCTGCCTTGAAGTTCGACCTTGAAGTCGGTGAGTACCTGAATGGGACAGGTGCCGACAACATCACGGCGATATGGGTCGCAGCCGATGAATTCGGCACCCGCCAGGAAGCCGAAGACGCGTTGCCCGACATCCGCGCCCGAAGGGATACGCAATGGGACAATCGGGAGGCGGTCTTCTTCCTGCAAGACCTGGGTGATGCTCAGGCTTTTCCCCTTGATGTCTTACCTACATTGCAGGGTGACAACCATTACTACCTGTCGTTCGGTTTCTCTCAGCCCCACCGGGACGGCTACAGCCTGTCCAGCGAATACAGTAAGTTGTGGCTGCCGGCGACCGAGATCGCTTCGGGCGCTACCGGCCAGAGCGGGACCGTGCGGGACGGCCAGGAGTTCCTCCTGGCCGTCCCGACGGACCCAGCCGGTGCAGGCGCAAGTGGCGCGAGCACACCGGCGGGTCCAACGATAACGCTGGGCGACCTGAAACAGCGGCTCGCAGCTGTTACCGCTGAGCTTAGCGCCAGCGACGGCTCGGAAGAATACAAAGAATGCGTCCGGTTTAAATATCAGAATGAGCGCGAGGATAGGTACTTCATAGCCGAGGGTGAGGGTCGGCGAGTCTACGTCACGCATCCTACACATGAATTCGACTCCGGCCAGCCCGCCGGCACCACGATCTATGAAGACGAAGTCGTCAGCGCCGAATCAACTGAACAGAGATCAAGGCTCTGGTTCGATGGACGGGACTCTGCCCTATTCGATGTCGTGACTGGCGACCTCGTACCAGAGCGCTCTGCATTTACATTCACCCAGACCGTGGTCTCTGCGCGGCCGATTCCCGCAGGAGAATACAAGGTCAATAACAATTACCTTCTGTTGGCCTTCATTCCCTGCAATCACGTCTTCACCTACGAAATGACGATGACCGTGACGGCACCCGAGGGCACTGTTCACGAGGCGTTCTTCGATCCGGTGGTGATTGGCGCGGCGGTAGGCGCCGACGGCTCACGTGGTGTTTTGAAGCCGGCGTCGTTTGCCATCGAGGGGGTGGGCACAACAGACATCAAGCGGATCCGGTGGGAGTCAGCAAGGGTCGAGATGCAGATTGATCCGCCCGGGAGGCCCACAGGCCATCACATCGACTTCATCGCCCTAGACGGGACGGTCGTGCTGCGGCTGGATTTCGACGACGCTGTCGACGTTGTTGAGGAGGGCCGCACGCGCGCGCTGACCTGGGGGGTATGCGAGCGGTCTTGGAATGACGGAGACCTTCTGATGCTGCGCATCAGTGAAAGTCCTCCCGGCCTGACTGGCGCGACCAACGATGTGCTATGTCCCCCGCCACCGCCTCAGAACCTGACGGCTTCCTTTCCTCCACGCAGGACTCGGTGACCCTGACGTGGACTGACTTGCCCCATCTCCAAGTCGTGGCGACAGGTGCTGTCGCATTGGAGGCGAGGTGCGCGTCGTTCACCGAGCGGGGGCGAAGCCCGTCGCGCCCCGTATACGCACGCTCCGACGGGGCGTCGCGGTGTTCCTGGCGCCCCAGGGCCGGGTTGGAGGGATCGGCGGGGCCCACACCGGCCTGCGAGCGTCCGAAGCATTCAAGCATCCGCCCACCGCGGAGCGCCCTGGGGGACCCGATGCGCGCCCGTATGATTCCGTGGTGCCTACTCCATGGTTCCGCGAGCTGCGGCAGCTGCGCGACGAGAACTTCCGCGAGGACTGGACCAGCCACGTCAGCGCTCTGAATCGCGAACTGGGGCTGACCGGCCCCGACGCCTTCGGCGTTCCGGCACGCGGCCTGCCGCCACCCTGGTTTGTCGGTGATGTCGAGGCCGTGCCGCCGCGCCAGTGGGTGCTCGTCTCCCTGAACCAGGCCCGCCGGGAGGAAGACGAAGAGCGGCACCTCGCCCAGCGCTACACCGAGCAGACGTACTGGGACCACTGGCGCTGGCTCAACAAGAACGACCATTGGAATCCACGCTTCTACCGGCCGTTCGTGAGGCTGGCCGCACAGGCGATGGGCGTCGAGATGCATCCCGAGATGGAGCAGGAGTTCGCCACGACCCGCATGGTGTTCGCCGAGCTGTGCCCCTACTCGTCCCGCAGGTTCGGGCTGTGGTGTCTCAGAAGTCGATCGGCATTGCCTAAATGCTTTGATCGCCGGAGCCTCCAGGCGGAGGCACGGCGATGTGGATCTATTGGCGGCTCTTTCTGATCGCGTTGCGCCTGACGGGGCGCCGACGCCGGGACTTGGTCCTAGAGAACCTGGTGCTGCGGCAACAGCTGGCGGTCTGGGAGCGCACGGGACGGCACCCGACGTTGGCGGCCGCGGATCGGCGCTTCTGGTCCGTGACCGCGCGGCACTGGCGGGGGTGGCGTCGGCATGTCCAGCTGGTGCAGCCCGCCACCGTGGTCGGTTGGCACCGGACGGCGTGGCGACGCTACTGGGGTTGGAAGAGCCGCGGACGACCTAGGGGTCGTCCGCGCATCGATCCCATCATCCGCTGCCTGATCGTCCGGATCGAGGCGGAGAATCCGACCTGGGGCGTGCGGCGCATCGCGGCCGAGCTGGCGGTGCTGGGCCATCCGGTCAGCGCGGCAACGGTGCAGCGGTATCGCGGGGACCGCCCTCCCTCGCCCAGTTGGCGGACCTTTCTGCGCCTGCACGCGTCCGAGATTTGGGCGGCGGACTTTTTCACCGTACAGACGCTGCCGTTCCGCACCTGCTACGTCTTCGTGCTGATCAGCCATGATCGCCGGCGCCTGGTGCATTGGAACGTGACCCGTCATCCGACCCAGGGCTGGGTCTGGCAGCAGATTCGCGAAGCGACGCCCTGGGGCGTGCAGCCGCGTTTTCTCCTTCGGGACCGGGACCGCTGCTACGGCGGCGATTTCGTGCGCCGGGCGGCGGCGATGGGGATCACGACGGTGCTGTCCCCGGTGCGGGCCCCCCAAGCGAACGCGATCGCGGAGCGCGTCATCGGCACCCTCCGGCGGGACTGTCTCGACCACGTCCTCGTGCTGAGCGAGCGCCACCTCCGGCACGTCTTGCAGGAATACGTCGAGTACTACAACACCACCCGACCCCACCAGTCGCTGGGAGACGAACCGCCGGATGGGCCACGGCATGCCCATCGCCCTCCCGGACCCGTGCGACTCACGAGCCGACCGATCCTCGGTGGCCTCCATCACGAGTATGCCTGGGAGGCCGCGTGACGGAGTTTTGAGACACCACAGCCATCCCGGCGGCCCGCGGCGGCCAGCGCGCCTTGGCGGTGGCGACGGAGGTCCCCACGCTGGCGGGCTGGAGCGCCTCCGAAAAGATGGTGGGGGAGTACCGGGCGCTGGGGCTCTACCCCCGCGGCCACCTGATGGCGTTCGTGCGGCCCACGCTGCCCCCGGATGTCCGGCCCGCCGCCACCGTGATGCAGGAGAAGTACGAGGTCTGCTGCGGCCTGCTCCACGGCTTCGACTGGTCAGCATGGACGGGCAGCCCGGCCCAGCGGCTGGAGCTGCTGCCGGGCTGCTGCCGCATGATTATGACAGGATGGCAGCGCCGGCTGCCAATGTCGCTCGTGCCCATGCCGTTGCAACCAGCCTGAGTTAGGGGTTGACCTTCTCTTCAGCTGTGAATGCGCAGCGAGGACTAACTCCTGATTCCGCGGCGGACGCAGACTCATTGGAACCATCCAGGTTCTCGCAGCGTCTTACTCAATAGAGGCGTAGAGCAGAGTCAACCAGGACAAGGGAAATGGGTCATGCGGCCAGTGATTGCAAAGCGGCAGGGGATTGGGTCCACGGCCGTACGAGCAGCCGTATTGAGCCTCGCGCTCATGGTGGGTGTCCTTTGGTTCCTTGGGGACCGCGGGCAGGTCCACGCGTGTAAGTGTGCGCAACCTGGGACTCCTTCCGAAGAGCTGGAGAAGTTTTCTGCAGTTTTCGCGGGGAGAGCAGTCTCGATCCAACACGGGGCGACCCTGGAGCGCTTCGGCCAGCCGCCGCCAGGCGTAGACACTGCCCAGCGCGACGACGTGGTTCCGGAGGATGACGGAGGCGGCGCTTCCGGGGCCGTGGACGACGGGAGCGGGGTGCTGCTCCCGGATGTGGACAACGCTCAGCGCGACGATGTGATTCGGGAGGATGACGGAGGCGGCGCTTCCGGGGCCATCGATGAGGGGACCGAAGGGCGGCTCCCGGATGTGGACAACGCTCAGCGCGACGATGTGATTCGGGAGGATGACGGAGGCGGTGCTTCCGGGGCCGTGGACGACGGGAGCGGGGTGCTGCTCCCGGATGTGGACAACGCTCAGCGCGACGATGTGATTCGGGAGGATGACGGAGGCGGCGCTTCCGGGGCCGTCGATGAGGGGACCGAAGGGCGGCTCCCGGATGTGGACAACGCTCAGCGCGACGACGTGGTTCCAGAGGATGACGGAGGCGGCGCTTCCGGGGCCGTGGACGACGGGAGCGGGGCGCTGCTCCCGGATGTGGACAACGCTCAGCGCGACGACGTGGTTCCGGAGAATGACGGAGGCGGCGCTTCCGGGGCCGTCGATGAGGGGAGCGAAGGGCGGGCTCAATGGGTATGAATAAACCTTCGTCAGCTTTGATAGACTGACGACTCTGGAAGCACGTAGCCTTTACCAGTTGATAGAACTCCACTAGCAAAACGAACAACAGTGTTGCCAGGGGCTCTTGGACCCTTACGGCTGAGGCGCCTGGTCGCGATCCTTGCCCAGGAGCTGGAGGGGAGCGGCGTGACGGCCAACGTACTCGTGCCGGGCGGTGGGACGTACTCGGGAATGACCGTCGGGCACATGGACCCAGAGGTGCTCCACCAGCCGTCGATCATGGAGGCGCCGGCGCTCTGGCTCGCGAGTGAGGAGTCGGCACAGTTCAATGGGCGGCGCATCAGGGCCACCCACTGGAACGAGGACCTGCCGCTGGACGAGCGGCTGGAACGGGCGAGCGCGCCCGCGGCGGGGCCGCAGCTGGGGCACCAGGCGGTGATGCCGGACGGCCGGCCAGACGCGCTTCGACAGTAGGTCCAAACCGGACCGTTGCGCCGCAGCTAGACGAGCTCCGCACCGCGTTCGAACCGCGCGTGCGAGTCCTGCGGGGGGCGGGGCAGCATCGCCGCACGCCCGACGCCTCTGGAGTGTGTCCTAGCCTCACCGGGACTGACCTGTCGGTGCCAATCGCACCCCGAGCAGTTTGATGTGGCGGGGCCGTCGATGCGATCACCCCCAACCGCCGGCGGGCGCTCTGGGAGGCCGAAGGCGCCATCCCGCCGGCCCGCGGCGGCCAGCGCGCCTTGGCGGTGGCGACGGAGGTCCCCACGCTGGCGGGCTGGAGCGCCTCCGAAAAGATGGTGGGGGAGTACCGGGCGCTGGGGCTCTACCCCCGCGGCCACCTGATGGCGTTCGTGCGGCCCACGCTGCCCCCGGATGTCCGGCCCGCCGCCACCGTGGCGGAGGCGGCCGACGGGACGGTGCTGCGGGTGACACGCTGGGACGGGACCACCACGCTCGTCGTGGCGCAGGTGGAGTCCCTCCTCACCGGTGTCCCCATGCCGCAGGCCCACGATTGGCACTGAGGGCAGCGGAGGTGCTGCGTGCTCAAGCACCGCTGCCAGCAGGCTGGCCCAGTGGGATTGCGACTGGATAGCGGGACCTAAAGCTCAGTAATGTCCAGGGCCCAAGCGGACTGGGCCGGATGGAGTTCCGGCGCGAGTACTTCGCGGAGGAGGCCAGCCGCGCGATCGTGATCTCATTCCCTGTGGGGTGGCCAAACACCGTCCTCCCCTCAGGTTGCCCAGGCGGAGACGTGGATGCAGCCCCCCGAGGCCGGGACGCGCGGCGACGCGCGCCCCGCGGTGCCGTGGTGGGCGCGGCCCCTCCGGCGGCTCGAGCGCCAGCGCGCGGTGAGGACGCGCCGCGTTGTCGGAGCGCCCGTACTCCCGCCGCCCGCGGCGGAGCTAGCGCGCGTTGACGACGGTCACGTGGACGAGGCACTCGCGGCGGAGCGAGCCGCTGACGCGTTCGGCGATCGCGGTCGCCTGCGGGGCGCGCCCGGGCGTGAGGCTGGTGCGGATCCCGCGCGCGGCGGCCTGCGGGATGAAGTCGCGCTCGGAGCTCGTGTCGCGATCGCGCATCAGGAAGCGCGGGCACTGGCTCCACGACTACGTTGTCGGCCCGCGCTCGGCGCTGGCGTGGCTGATCGACCGCTACCAGGTGAAGACCGACAAGGCCTCCGGCATCGTCAACGACGTCAACGACTGGGGCCACGAGCGCGGTGAGCCTCTCTACATCCTCGACCTCGTAAAACGCATCGTGACGATCAGCGTCGAGACCGTGCGAATCGTGCGCGGGCTGCCGGAGCTGCGGGAGGCGGAGTAGGGCTGGAGGCTAGGGCAGCAACCGGTGCCAGACTGATCGAAGCAGCGCTCCCATAAGCCATTATCGAGTTGGCTCAAGAGCGCGGATCCTTCACAACTGAAAGCAGCTGCAATAGGCGCTACGGAAGCCCCTTCGGACCTGGGGGGAGGAACTTAGATTGGGCGAGCCACCAGATCGCCTGCCCCGGCACCGTCTCCGGGACCAGCGTCACTCGGGACACGGCCGACATCGCCATCTCCAGGTCGCGTAGGCGCTCGGCCTCCGCGAACCACGACAGCGCTCTCCCCGTCGAGTCGCGGGGTACACTGGGCGAAGACTCTCCCAATACGAATGACGATGGCCCTACCGAGTCTCCCCGGTGGCACCGCATCGAAGGTCGCCGACCTTTACGAGGCGGCGTGGACGGTCGACCGCCTGCTGGACCTGCTCGCCGACGAGATCACCGAGCTGCACCTTGAGCCAGCGGGAGAAGACGGACTCGGCGTCGAGTTCTACACGGTCCTCCCCTCCGGCGCGCGCGCGTACCACTCGGTCAAGCGCCAAGCGCCGGCGTCTTCGAGCGCCTGGACCCCCTATCAGCTCATCCGAGCCACCCCGACCCCTGGCCGGAGCGTTCTTGGCGACCTCTTCCGCCACTTCGACGGGAACGACAGGGATCGGGTGGTGTTCGTCAGCCAAGACAGCGCGCGAGACATGCGAGAACTCACCGAGCGGTCCCGAACTGCGGCGAGTCTTGAAGATTTCCGCCGCCTGCTGTCCGTCGAGTTGCAAGCGGCATTCGACAAGGTCACGCCCATCGCCCAAGACGCAGCCGACGCGTACCTGAAGCTGCGGAGAACCGAATTCGAGACAGTCGGGCACGGGCAACTCGTCCGTTCCCTGGAGCAGCGCATCCCCGCGCTGGTCCAGCGTGCTGATGGCAAGCCGGCTGAGCCGGCCGCCGTACGTCTGCTCCTGAGCGACTTCGCATGGAACCGGCTGGGACAGACCACCACTGCGGACGATGTGCTGAGCAGGTTGCAGGAGCGCGGCTTCGCCGAGCAACCGCTCACCTCGAGCGCGCAGGTTTGCGCGGTCGTTGGACAGGCCACGCTTCCTCGGGCTTCAGGAGTTCGGGCCGCACAACGTCATTTACCACGAAGGGCGGCGCCACCAGGTGGTCGGGGTCGTCATGCCGCCTGGCGGTTTCGACGAGGTTCGCGAACAGGCGCGGGCATGCGCAGGTTGCGGGTTCATCCACACCGGAGCGTCGTTGGACGCCGAGATGTGTGAGCACTGTGGCGACCAGCTCACCGCCGATAACTCCGAACTGCTGCCGCAGCTGCTCCCGCAGCCGCCCGCGCGAACCAGTCCCCGACAGCGAATCCGCTCCGAGGAGGAGGAGCGCGTCCGCACGGGCTACCGGGTACAGACATACTTCCGCTACGGGGAAGGGACTAGCACGAGCACCGCCGCAGCTGACGACGATGGCGAAGTCGTCACCCTGGAGTTCGCACCGGCTGCAGAGATCTGGCGCGTGAACCACGGCTGGCGGCAGGCTGGCTCGCCCGAGGGCTTCGTACTTGATCCAGACCGGCAGCGCTGGGGGCGACCGCCTCGAACGGATACCGACAACGACGTGGAACCAGATGCTCGCCAGCCAATCTCCCAGGTGAAGCCGTTCGTTCGTGAGAACCGCAACCTTCTGCTCATATCGGTCCCCATCCAGGATGACCAGGAACAGGAACGCATCCTGGTCTCGCTCCTGCATGCTTTGAAGCGGGGCATCCAACTCGCCTACCAGGTCGAGGAACGCGAACTCGCGGCCGAACTGATAGGGGTCGGCGATCAACGGAGGCTCATGTTCTTCGAAGCGGCCGAGGGGGGCATCGGCGTCTGTGAGCGCCTCCTCGAGGACGAAGGACTGGCCGCCGCCGCCAGGCGGGCACTGCAGCTGTGCCACTACGATGCGGAGGGGTCAGAGCAAGACGCGGGGGACTGCTCTGCCGCCTGCTATCGGTGCCTCCTCGCGTACGAGAATCAGCGCGACCATCACCTCCTCGATCGGCACGCGATCCGGGAACCCCTGATGCGTCTCGCGGGTTCTGTCAGATCTCAGGGCAGCGACGGGAGAAAAGGCATGCCGCGTCGCGGACGGCCTCCACGCGATTGGGAACCCCGGTTCTTTGAGGCCTTCGCGGTCTGTGGCAACATCGGCTGGGCAGCCCGCGCGGCTGGCGTGAGTCCCCGGACCGTGCATCGGCGCCGGGAGAGCGACGATCCGTTTGACGCCCGGTTCACCGAGATCGCTGATGAGTTCTATGACCGCCTGCTCGAGGCGCTATGGGTGTCGGCGATGCAGGGGTCTGGTACGGCCATACGCTTCATTCTCCAACTCCTCCGACCGGAGCAGTACGGCCCGGCGCCTGGGAAACGGTATGCGGCCCGTCGGCCCGCGCCGGTCGGCCACCACCCGGGGGTGGTGCAGGAGATTCCGGCGGAAGACCATACGCCAATGGAGACATCGGCACCGGCGGCATGGCGCGGACCAGTCCGACACCGCGTTCGGGCGCGGCGTGGGTGGGAACCACGGTTCTTGGCCGTGCTCGCGGAGACGCGGAACGTCCGCGCCGCCTGTGAAGCTGCGAACGTGTCGCGCAGCGCCGTCTATAAGAAACGGGATCGCGATCAGGCCTTCGCTGCGGGCTGGGATGATGCCCTCACTGCTGCCCCGGTGCCCATACTGCCGCAGGAACCGAGAACAATGACGCGCATGTATCGCGCGCTGCTCCACGTCCCCCACTCGGGTCGCAAGTCCCGCGGAACGCGGGTGGCGTAGGAGACGTCGAGTGCCACCTGTCCACTTCTCGGCCCACGCAGCCCGCTCTACGCGGACGCCCACATCGTCGCGGAGTGCGGCCGGCACCCGCTCTCAAACCGACCGAGCTGCTTCCTTTTAATCCGAAGGTCCAGGGTTCGAATCCCTGAGGGCCCACCACCCCGCTTCTTAATAGGACCGCGGCGAATCCGGCCCCAATGAGGGCCTGGAGCAGATGACTGCAACGGTTCTGCTCCGGATTTTGCTTGACTTCGTCGCCCGCCAGAGCGTCCATGGACGTGGGGAAAGGGGGTGATCTTGATCGCGGAAATAATGCCCCGCACCGACGACTGCATGGGCCTGGAAGAGGCGATCGCGTCCTACCTGGCTGCCTGCGATGTGGAGGGGAAGAGCCCGCGCACAGTCGAGGCGTACGCCGAGACCCTGGGCATGTTCCACGCGATCTGCCTGCAGCGGGGGCTGCCCCAGCGAGTCGCCGAGTTCCGCCCAGCCCACGTCTACGCCTTCCTCAAGGTGATCGCTGACCGCGGGGTCTCCCTGGGCACCCGGCACCGCCGCTTCCGGGAAACGCGCGCCTTCTTCTCCTGGTGCACCCGGATGGGCGGCTGCGCCACGAGCCCGTTCACGGGCATCCCCAATGTGAAAGTGGAGCAGAAGGTGATCCAGCCGCTGTCGGAGGGGGAAATCCAGGCGCTGCTCGACCTCTGCGACCCGACCGAGGAGTTCGGCTGTCGCAACCGGGCGATCATCCTGCTCTTCCTCGACACGGGCATGCGCTACGCGGAGCTGCACCAGCTCAGCCTGGCCGACGTGTCCTGGGAGGACCGCCGCATCCATATCCGCCACGGCAAGGGGCGCAAGCAGCGAGTGGTGCCGTTCGGGGATGGGCCGGAGGCCGCGCTCCGGGAATACGTCGCGCGTTTCCGTGGGGAGGATGAGGGGCCGCTGTTCCTGACCGTCTCCCGCTGGGGGGAGCCGCGGCGCCCGATGAACAAGTACCTCCTCGGGACCCTCTTCACACGGCTCGGCCAACGGGCGGGCGTGCACGCCAACCCGCACCGCTTCCGCCACACCTTCGCCACTTGGGCGATCGAGAACCACGCCCGGGAACTGGACGTCCAGTACCTGCTCGGCCACTCCACCTCGGCGATGGTGCGCCGATATTCCGCCACGTACGACGCCGCGAAAGCGGCGGACGCGCACTCCAGCTTCAGTCCGGCCGCGCGCCTGCTCAGTTCCTGAACCTCAGCGCGGACGGACCGCCCCGCCTGCTTGCACCCTCTGCTTCCCAATCTGCTATTCCACGACCGTCGGACTTCCGGGTGGCGGTTCCGACCTCCTGTCGCGAGCTTGTGCGGCACAAGTATTGGATGGCGCGGTACTAGACGGGGTGGGGGTTTGGGCCGGAACAGGTCTTACCAGCTGACGGCCGCGTACATCTCGCGAAGAAACTGGCTCGGGCGCGTAGCGAGCAGCGCCGTGTGGCCGAACCCGGCGTCCTGGGCGATGCGGCGCCAGCGGGGATAGGCGACGGGATGCGGTACGGCGACGTGCGCCCGGTCCAGGTTGTATTCGACGAGCAGCAGCCGGCCCCCGGGCCGCAGGTAGCGGCGACAGTGGCGTACGACCATCGGCTGGTCGAGCTGAAAGTGCAGGGTGTTCGCCATCACGATGCCGTCGAGCGGCGGGAGCGGGAGGGGTTCCGTGTAGTCGCCCACCTCGTATTGGACGCGGAGGTCCGGGAATCGCGCGTGCATGCTGCGTGCATTCGCCTGCAGCGCGCTCTTATCTTGGTCGATGGCATGGATGTCGCCGGTTGGGCCGATTAAGTCGGCGAGGGCGAGCGTAAACGCTCCCCAACCCGCGCCGAAGTCCGCCCAGACGCCACCGAGTCCGGGGATGCCGTCCCGCAAGAGGTTAACGTGGTCCGCGTGGTCCATGCGATCGCTTCCCCCTGCCCAGCCGGCCGCGCCGGCATCGGACCGGACTTGAGGGTACCGGGGACTCAACGGCCTCCCTCGGCTGAACCGAAAAGGCGCGGGGTTATGCCGGCCCGAAACTTGTGCGGCACGGTTATGAGACGTGCGCGTTCCCTCTCTGGTAGCCGGAGTCGGACGGAGTTTTGCCCTCCCACGACATCTGCTCGCTGACCCCGAGCGTGCGCACAGAGGGTCGAGGGTTCGAGCCCCTTCTCCCGCTTGGCGACGCTCACGCCAAATGCGTCATCCTGGGCGGCGTCGGCGGCGGTCAGTTTGACCTGCTCGGTGGGACCCGTGGGCGTGGTTGGCGGCGACGCCCCCGCGTCGACAACCTGCAATAATCCGTCGCCGAATGGCTCGCTGCGCGGAAACGCGATTCATGCGCGCCGCCGCCGAGATTGCCATGAATTACCGCGCTCGTGGACGGTCCCCCGCCGCCCGCACCGTCCAGTCACTGGCCAAGCCGGGCAGCAGGTCCTACGCCGTGGATATGGCGCTGCTCGACCGTATTCCCTTCCGGCGAGATCCCGTTCGGGGAGCAGACGAAGCTCGCCACGGAGTTCGGGGTCACGCGCCAGCTCGTGCATCAGCGGGCCGCCCTATTGGGGATGGTGCGGATCCCGTAGGCCCGTCCCCTCTGCGCGCGTTGTGGGAAGCGGCTCTCCGGAACCCGGGCCGACGGGCACCTGGGGACTGTTAATCGCCGGACAGTACTGTTCTGCGCGCATCCCGACCTCAAGCTGGATGAGGAAACGCGAGCGAAGATTGATCGCCTGGTAAAGACGAGCTAGTCGTTCGGCAGGCGCGAAGCGCAGCGCGATGGGCGAGTGGTCGAGTCAACACTGCCCGATTGGATCTCGGACAATCCTGTCCTCGACGCCGGATCGGCTCCTTCGCGGCGCGAAAGACCGCGGACTTCGTTCGCATGGCGCTCTCCTTCGTATTTGATCCCGCTGGAGGCCTTCCTCCGTCGATCCGGGGGAGGATAGCTCCGCACATGGACACTCGGCGCAACTACACCGCCCCGCGGCTGGGCCACATGGCCAAAGGAGTTTCTGCGTATCCGAGGCACGGGGGCGACGTGCAGACCGAAGAAGTCGTCCTGGGCGCGTTCCTACTCCCCCGCGTTGATCCAGTCCGCGACGCGTTCGCCGATCATGATGCATGTCAGGTTCGTGTTCGCGCGGGGGATGGTGGGCATGATCGCGGCGTCGACGACGCGGAGGCCGTCGATGCCGTGGACCCGCCCGTGGGCGTCTACGACCGCCTCCGGGTCAGAGCGCGGCCCCATCTTGGCGGTGCCCACCGGGTGCAAGTTCTGCCACGCCGTGTCGAATATGTAGCGGTCGAGGGCGCCGTCATCGTCGATGAGGGCCTGGTCGAGCAGCTCGATGCGCTCCCAGTGCTTGGCGATGTCCGGGGCGTGCGCGATGTCCCAGGCGATTCGCATCCCTTCGCGCATGCGGGCTCGATCGAACGCATCGTCTAAGCCGTTGAGTTCGATGCGCGGCGCGGCGTGCAGGTCGATGCTCTCAACGTGCAGTCGCCCGCGGGAGTGGGGGCGCTGGAGGCTCGGGGCGATCGCAAAGGCGAGGTCCACCCCGAAGATCTCGCGCATCTCCGGCAGGTCGGTGAGGGCCCAATAGTTGAACGCGTACATCTGCATGTCGTTCGCTTCGCCGCCGTCGGAGGTGTAGCGCAGCATCGTCTGGAAGAAGGGGTTGGCCAGGTCGCAGACGCCCTCCTTGGGGACACAGAAGAGGAAGGCCATGCAATGGTCAATGAGGTTGTGGCCGACCCCTGGAAGCTCGTGGATGAGGTCGACGCCGAGCGTCGCGATATCCTCTGCGGAGCCGATCCCTGAGCGCAGCATGATCGGCGGCGACTGGAGCGTGCCCGCGGAGAGGACGACGTTGTCGGCATCGACCCGCTGGAGTTCGCCCCCGGACTCGACCTCCAGGCCCACGGCGCGTCCGTCTTCAATGAGGACGCGGTTGGCGAGGCAGTGCCCCCGGATGGTGAGGTTGAGTCGCGGCCGCGCCGCGGTTAGGTAGCCGATGGCCGTGGAGATTCGCGTGCGCCCCTCGCGGTTCTGGGCGATCGGACTGATGCCCGTGGAGTCCGGGTCGTTGAAGTCTTCGTGGAATGGGTAACCCTGGTCGATGCATGCCTGGCGAAAGGCCTGTTGGAGCCGAGTGAGCTCGTTCGGCTTCCAGCGGCGCACGGGGATCGGGCCTCCTTTGCCGTGGTAGTCGCCGCCCTGGTCCTGGTCGTCTTCGAGCTTGTTGAAGTACGGGAGGCAGTTCTCCCACTCCCATCCCTCGTTCCCCAGCGCGGCCCATTCGTTGTAGTCGGCTGGAACACCCCGGATCGCGACGGCGCCGTTGACCGCGGAAGATCCGCCCGTGACTTTGCCGCGGGCGTAATCGATATCGCGGCCCGGGACGGATTCCGCCTTGAAGCCCCAATCATGGTCCCGCAGGGAGACCCAGTAGGCGTTGAGGAGATCCTCCGGCATCTGCTCGATGGACGGGTAGTCCGGCCCGGCTTCGAGCAGCAGGACGCTGGTCGCCGGGTCTTCTGAGAGGCGCGCCGCGAGGACGGCGCCGGACGAGCCGGCGCCGACGATAACGTAGTCGTAGTGGGCGGTCATGGTCTCCCCCTTCATCTGATCAGCGAGAATAGGCGATCACGCCACGGCGGCCGCCGCGGTCCGCGTTCTTTCTCGCGTGGATAGTAACGCTCTCCCGGTGCTGTTGGCGGTGTCGGAGGCTCCGGGAGCGATATTGCTGGCGTTAGGACTGGCGGTACTGGTGTACTCGGCGCGGGTGGGTGCGCGGCGCTGACTGGTGCGGCCGTTGATGTTGGATCCCTTCGCACTCCCCCGATGAGGTTGGCGTCCCGCACGCCGTCAACGCCTTGCTAAACGGTCCCGCGGGATGCACGAAGCGACGACCTCGGCCCTGTTCGGTCTACCGGCACACCTGCGGCGCCACCGGGGGCATTCACATCCACGCCGGTACCTTGACTCGAACTCTATGCTGGACAGACCTGTCCAAGATAGACATCGATTCTCGTCATCTCGGGAATGGCCGTGCTAAAGGTCCGACTCTAAGTCGGACAGATCTACCCGACAAAGAATCAGGATCCGGCGTATCGGCGGCCTCGGGCGCGGAGATCACTTCGGGCCGCGTATCGAACTCGATGTCGGACTGTCCTGTCCTCCACGCGGAGCACTATCCGGCAGCGGATGTTTACTGAATCCTTACGGGGGATTTACTTGTTCGTGCTACAGAGCGCCTAACGTGGGGGCCATGACGAGCCGTCGCCGAGCCCAAGCCCTGTGGTTCCTCGTGCTGCCACTGCTGGCGGTGGCGGCGGCCTGCGGCGGGAGTGATGAGCCGGGCGCGGGCGCGCCTGCGCGGGACCAGGCTTCTGCTGAGGGAGCGGCGGATGACGGAGCGGCCGCGGCAGGTGGGGCAGTCGCCGTCGTGACGGGGGCGCCGGTGCCGCCGTCGGCGGCGGGGACGGTCCAGGCCGAGGCGTCGCCGACGGCGTCGCGCGGCGGCCGTTTCCCATCCCTCAACGACCCGCGCGTCGTGTTGCCGGAGGCGGCGACGTGGCTGCGCGACGACACGCTGGTCTTGGGCGCGGTTCAGAACGGCGACGCGCGAGCCTACCCGGTCTTCATGATGACGTTCCACCATGTCACCAACGACGTGCTCGGCGGGGAACCGTATCTCGTCACGTTTTGAATTGCCTGCTCGTCGGGGGTCGGGTTCGACCCTCTCGTCGGAACGGAGCGGCTGCTGTTCCGCGCGGCGGGCCTCTACAACGGCGTGTTCAAGATGGTGGACGATGTCACGGGAACGTCCTGGGGGCACATCGACGGGCTGGCGGTGGCGGGGCCGTTGGCGGGGGAGCAGCTGACGATCCTGCCCTTGCACATGACGACGTGGGGGGCCTGGCTGGCGGCGCACCCGTCGACGACGGTGATCGACATCGACACCGGGTACCAGTATCGCGTGCAGGTGCGGTTGGGGCGGGACGCGCTCCGAGGGGCGTTCCTGGACACGTTGGGGGAGTTGGATGAGTGGCTCTTGGCGGGGGAATTGGTGATCGGAGTGCTGGCGGGATCGGAAGCGATGGCGTTCCCGCTGGCGGCTAGGGGAGACGCACCGATGCAGGCCGACGTGGACGGTGTGCCGGTGGTGATTCTGGAGGATGCGGAGGGGGCGCCGTCGCTGGCCTATCACCGGGCGCTGAGCGACGGCCAGGTGTTGACATTCGAGCGACGGGATGGCGCGATCTATGACGTCGAGACGGGGACACCATGGTCGCCGAGCGGGCTGGGCCTCGAGGGGGAGCTGGCGGGAGTGCAGTTGACGTTCGTGACGTCGTTCTTCACGGAGTGGTACGGGTGGGCGGCATTCCATCCAGAGACGGATATCTACGGAGCGGAGCTGTAGCGGCGAGAGGGTGGCAGTAGCGTCTGCTGCAGGTTCTCGAACGCGGCGGCCATCTTCACGATCAACCGTAGGAGAGCTAGCTCTAGGATGACTCGCAAGGGGGCCTTGTGCTACGACGCCGCGAATCTCGAAGGGTGGATGTTCCGCCACGGGAAGCAGATGCACGCCGCTCTCCAATGGCGAACTCTATCTCGGTCAGCAGTGTTCTGCACCGCGTCGAGAACAGGACTGTCCGAGATCCAATACGGCATGGTTTTCAGGCGACCTGCAACCCCGGCCTCTGGGCGCTGTCGAATAGTGCTAATGAAGGATGCCGAGCGGCCGAACCTGCACGTACTTGTCCGGGTTCGCCTCGGCGAAATCCCAGATGTCGTCGGGGGTTGCGGCGCCCGGCTCGACGCCGAAGTCCTTTCCTGCCTTCGCGTACGCGTGGGCCACGAGCCACGAGCAGATCGGATAGTTGTCATTGCGCGTAAGGCGGCGGAAGACGTACGCGCCCTGCAAGATCCAGTCGAGTCCATGGGCCACGATTTTGACGTACCCGTAGCGGCGGCCGACGTAACTCTGGGCGGCCCGGACGATTGTGGCGATCTCTTGGTCCGTGAGATTCGCTGCTCGAAACACAGCTACCTGCGTCCGTCCGTCCGCATACCTCCTGGCGAGTCGGTGCTGGCGGACGGTGCGGAGCGCTTCAACGACGACGGCCAAGTCGGCCGAACCGTCTTCGACGACGATGCAGACATGGTTGATCCTGGTCCGCTTCTCGCCGAGGCCGCGGGTAAAGAACCGGATCAGTCGGCTGATAAGCGCCGTCCCGCGCGTGAAGAAGATGTCGCCGGGTTTGAGGTCTTCATTCATTCGCTAATCCTTCCCCCGCGCGGCGGTAGCCGTCCTCCTCGCTGCTGAGCACGTACGCGATGGTGCGGCAGCCGCCATCGTCGCAGATGACCTCCTCGAACGAGATGTCGTGGAGGCTGTCGCCCGTCACGTCATCGACCCGGCGGACCGCGATGCCCAGACTCGCGGCCGGCGCCCCTTTTGATCGGATGGAGTCTTGGGCCAGCACAGGTTGGCGTCGACCCTGTGGGGTGGTTGATCTGGCCTGTTCCTGCTGGCCGGCCGCGGTTCCTCCCGCGACGGAATCCAGGCGGGCCCGCGCCCGCACCGCGCGAGACGCCCCCCAGGTGAAGGCGCGGGTGGGGCTCTACTGCGCCGCCCACTCTTTATCGCGCGTCTGCCCCAGTCACACGCATGAGGAGCCTTGCGAGCGATTATCCATCGCTTGGGGCCCAGCACACCCCTACCCGATGGGATTGTGGCGGTGCCCGCGTACGTGCTGGAGAACCGTCTGATTCAGTACGGAACGCCGGAGCGACGCGCGCCTCGGCGGCCAGGGCCTCGGCCTGGTCGCAGCTCTGGCAGTGGTCGTCGATGTGTATCTCCAACGTGACGGGGACCATGGCTCCAGGATCGGACACGAGAGAGAAGCCGTCGGTGACGATGCTTACATCATCCCCAATGACAACGACGAATCACCAACTGAAGTGCGCTACTCGTCCCATCGTTCTGCGGACGTGATCGTCATCACGGTGGTTCGGTCGATGCTCGCGTAGAGGGAGAACGCTATGGGAAAGTATGAGAGCACGGTCCAGATCGCTGGCGGCTGGGACGCAGGTGGAGGCGACTGGCCCACGCGTGATGGCTCCACCACCAACTGACATCCCTTGCTCCCTCTAATCGATCATGCGCCGTAATCCTTCGGAACGGGCTGTCTATGCTGAACCCCACCCTTCGAGTCTTGGCAAGCTCACTCGCAATTCTCTGGCCCGGTCGTGCCGCTACACTGTCCTCATGGGTGGCTCACAATCCAAGCGCCCCCGCCCGCCTCACGTGGGCAGCCTGGACGCGCTCTGCTAGCCTTCGCTCTCTCGCAACGGAACCGCAGCTCGGAAGGAGAATCGCGTGGCCGACCAGCAACCCCTGAACGGTGTCAACGTCACACGCTTGTTCGAGACGGTGGACGCCGTCAAGAAAAATCCGGACCTCGCCAAATTCCATTTCAGGGCCAAGAGTGAATGGCAGACGGGTGCCCACACCCGCACCACCATTCAGGACTTCTACGGTGTTGGTCAGGAAGATAAGTCCCGTACCAAGCCCTTCATCCTCGACTCCGACGAGCCCGACGTGCTGCTGGGGGGCAACAGCGCCGCTAACCCCACCGAAGCGGTGCTGCACGCGCTGGCCTCGTGTCTCACCGTAGGCATGTCCTACAACGCGGCCGCGCGCGGCATCAAGATTGACAAACTCGGCTTCGACCTCGAAGGCGACCTCGACCTCCAGGGCTTCCTCGGCCTGGATGAGAGTGTGCGCCCCGGATTCAGCAACATCCGCGTCACCTGTCACGTCGAATCGGACGCGCCACGCGATCAGCTGGAAGACCTCTGCCGCTTCGCCCAGGAGCACTCGCCGGTGTTCGACGTCGTCAGCAAGCCCGTTGCTGTCTCCGTCGAACTCGCGGACTGAACCGCGCCGAGTCAGGGACCGGTCCGCCACACTCCTCGCCAGCCGGCGACGAGCCTGCCACTGCCGCTAGCGCGGAGATCGAGGCGTCCTAGCGGACCGGTCCGACGGTGAATCGCCCGCCAGTCGCTGTCGGTGGCTTGCTGCACCAGCGTGGGGGCATCGACATGGGGCGGCAGAGCACGCGATGGACTGCCGCCTGCGCCCCCGAGGCGTTGGTCGCGATGATCTGGTCCAGCATGCCGAAGTTGGTGTGCGGCGTGATCGACGGAGCGACGCTCGCCGAGTGGCGCCGGCGGGTCACGGAATCTGGGCTCGCCCCGAGCAGCTAGAAGGTCGCGGTCGCAGCGCTCAGGAGCTTCCTCCGCTTCGGCCGCATGGTCGAGGCGTACCCACTGCCTCAGGGGGGCGTCAGCGTCGCCCTGAGAACGCCGAAGGGCGGGAAGAGACAAGCTACACCATCTTGTCCGACCCTGAGATCGCCCGGATGCTCGCGGCGGCCACCAACGCGCGCGACCGCGCCATTCTCGCCGTCTTGTTCGGCTCCGGCATCCGCGTGAGTGAGTTGGTGGCGCTCGACGTGGACGACGTGCTGGAGGACGTACAGCCCAGCGCTTTCCAGCGAGGCAAAGCATTACGCTGTGCCGACGCGCCGCTCCTGGCCAGCCCGATCGGGATCTACCGGCAGAGTCCTTGGCGGCTCGATTATGAGTAGGTCCGTGCCCGCCTCGGCGGGCGCGAGGGGAACGGGTCGACGGGTCGATCTGTATCAGGGGGCCCGCCGACTGGCCGACCGGGATTGTGGCCCGAAGCAGACAGCGAGGAACTGATCAGATCGGTGAGCGGAGCAGCAGACTTTTAATCCGAAGGTCCAGGGTTCGAATCCCTGAGGGCCCACGACCACGCTTCTTAATAGGGCGACTCCGCACATGGGCCGAATTCGGGCCCAGAGCATCAGACTGCAACTCCGATGCTCCGCAATCTCGCTTGACTTCGTGCCGCACCAGAGCGTCCATGGACACGCCGAAAGGGGGCGATGATGGTCGCGGAACTGGTGCGCTACACGGACGATGGGATGGGCCTCGATGAGGCGATCGCGGCCTATCTCGCGGCCTGCGAGGTGGAAGGGAAGAGCCCCCGCACGGTCGACGCCTACGCCAAGACCTTGGCCATGTTCCGCCGGACCTGCCTGCAGCAGAGGCTGCCAGCGCAGGTCACCGACTTCCGCCCGGCCCACGTCTACGCCTTCCTCAAGGTGATTGCCGACTCGGGCGTGTCGCTGGGGACCCGGCACCGGCGCTTCCGCGAGACCCGCGCGTTCTTCTCCTGGTGCATCCGCATGGGCTACTGCGAGCGGCACCCCTTCGCGGGAATCCCCAACGTGAAAGTCGAGCAGAAGGAGATTCAGCCGCTGACGGAGGCCGAGATCCAGGCGCTGCTCGCGGTCTGCGACCCGACCGAGGAGTACGGCTGCCGCAACCGGGCGATCATCTTGCTCTTTCTCGACACGGGCATGCGGCTGGCGGAGTTGCACCAGCTCACCCTCGGTGATGTGTCCTGGGAGGAACGGCGGATCCACATCCGCCACGGCAAGGGACGCAAGCAGCGCATCGTGCCGTTCGGCGATGGGCCGGCGGCCGCGCTCGGCGAATACATCGACCGCTTCCGCGGGGAGGACGAGGGGCCGTTGTTCCTCACGATCGAGCGACCCAAGAAACCGCGCGGACCGATGAACAAGTACCTGCTGGGGACTCTCTTCACGCGGCTCGGCCAGCGGGCCGGCGTGCACGCCAATCCGCACCGCTTCCGCCACACGTTCGCCACCTGGGCGATCGAGAACCACGCCCGGGAGCTCGACGTGCAGTACCTCCTCGGCCACTCCACCTCGGCGATGGTGCGTCGTTACTCCGCCACCTACGATGCCGCGAAGGCGGCGGATGCGCACGCCGCGTTCAGTCCCGCCGCTCGCTTGCTCAGTTCCTGAACCTGTAGGGTGCCAAAACCTGTGCAGCACGAATATTCGATCGCGTGCGGATGCTTGCGCGCAGGCCAGGTTCGGCCAACGGCGTCTCGGATTATCCGTCGGACAGACCTGTCCAACAGAGAATCCGAGATAGGCCGACAGATCCCCTCACGGCCGGCAGAGGATGCATCCAGCGCCGCCGGTCGACCGGGTTGCCAAGTGGACCGCTTTGTGTTAATCAGAACATGCTCGCAGGGATTGTGCCTAGCGGCGTAGTCTGCTTGGAGATCACGACCGCGCGAAAGAGCGAGGCCAAGGATCAGCGAGGTCCGGCCCCTGCTGGAGCGGTGAGAGGGCCGGTCAAGAACTGCATCAAGGAGGAGGGTGAATAGACACAGACGCGGAGCGAGGGATGACGCCTAGCCAAATAGTGACAGACAGCGAAGAAAAGAGAAGGAGGCAGATCATGAAGAGGCGACTTCGGCGAGTGCGGGGGCTATCGGCCTTCGCACTCCTTGCGCTCGTCGCCTTGGCCTTGGCGCTGGCCGCGGCCTGCGGCGACGACGACGACGGCCAGCCTGCCGCAGCGGCGGCGCCGGCCGCCCAGGTGGAGCCCGCACCGGCCGCCCAGGTGGAGCCCGCGCCGGCCGCGGCGCCGGAGCCGGCGCCGGCCGCCGAGCCGGAGCCCGCGCCGGCCGCGGCGCCGGAGCCGGCGCCGGCCGCCGAGCCGGAGCCGGTCGTCCAGAAGACGGGCACGTTGCGGATCGGCATGGTTTACTCGTTCACCGGTGACATGGCCTGGGCCGGGTCGACCTTGTCTGGCGGGATCAGAGTGGCGACTGCGATGCTCAACGAGGGCGACGCCCGCTGCGTGGCGGCGGGGATCTGCGAGGAGGGCGGCGGCTTCATCGTTGGCGATACGCTCTACACCATCGAGCTGGTGGAGCGCGACGACCGTTCCGACCTCAACACGGCCGTCACCGCCACGGCCGAGCTGGTCCGGGACGAGGAGGTGAAGGTGATCTTCGGTCCGAACCCGCACGGCCCGGGGCTGGCGGCGCAGGAGATCACTCAGCCGGCGGAGGTGTTGCACCTGATGGCGCTGAGCATCCTCAGCTCGCCGGATGGGGTCCTGACGCCGGAGACGGCGGCTTCCGGCGGCGACAAGCACTGGCTCTTCCAGACGGAGCCGGCCGAGCACGTCCGCAGCACCATCACGGCCGTGGGCGTCTTGGATCTGCTGGGTGCGGAGCCGGGCGACCTGTCGATGATCCTGGCCACCGACGACCCGTCCGGGAAGTTCCTGGGCGAATTCTACAACGACGTCCTCGAGGCCTTGGGGCAGGAGACCAGGGATGTGGTCTACTACCCCCCCGGGGCGACCGACTTCTCACCGTTTCTGACGCGGATCAAGGCGCAAGATCCTGACATCATGCACAACTGGTACCGCGCCACAGACTCGGTCCTGATCGCCGCACAGGCGCTCGAGCTGCAGGTGGCGACGAAGGGCTACATGGTCTTCGGCGCGGACCCCGGCTGGTGGATCGAGAACGCCAGCCTTGACAACGAGGTGCCGGTCGCGCTCGCCTGCCTCAACGTCTGCCGGGCCGTGCCGGGCGGTTACGACCCGGCGCGGGCGGCGGATTACTACGAAGCCGTGAACGAGCTGGAGTGTGGCAGCCCCATTTGTGACCCGTTCCCCGTCGTCATCGACGCCACGCTGTGGACACACGATTTCGTCTTCATGCTGGTCAAGTCGATGCAGGCGGCGGGCACGATAGACGACACCACCGCCATCGCCGACGAGCTGGAAAAGGTGGAGTACCTCGGGGTGCTGGGGCCGCTCAGCTTCGACGAGTACCACCGCTCTTCGCACGGCTACGACACCTGCCTGGTCGGCGGTGGCGAGATCACCTGCTCGCACTTCAGCCAAGAGGAGTACGGGCCGGACGCGCTGGGCGTGGAGTACACCGCTGAGGGAGCCATCATCACGGGCTGAGGCCCCGAATTGGCGGCGGAGGTGTGCAGCTGTGAACGCGGCTGTGAACACCCGGGGGGTGACGCAGCAGGAAGTGAAGGGCGAGACGGTCCTTTTGGCTGCGCACCAGTTGCATCAACAGGCCGTCCGGCGCGCGTCCTCGTGGCGGGCGCCGGGCGGCTTCTCAAGCTCCGGGATGCGCCGCCGGAGAGCGCCGGCAGCGGCCGTGCGCTGGCGCGCGTGACTCGGACCGAGAGCGCATTCCCAGGACGCGCTCCAAGTCGTCACGGCCGTGGACGGCAGGCAGGCCTGTGTGATGCCCGCTGGTCTTCCCGCCCACATCGCCGATGGCGCGGTTGCCGTCGGGCGCGCTGTCGATTTGCGTCAGCACAAAGAGGCGTGTCGATGCCCCTTCACGCCCATCTTGACGCACGTCCGGTCCATCAGCCGCCGCCGCCGCTCGTGATGCCCGGACAGACCTTCCCGAGATAGAGTCCGAGATTTGGCGGGCGGCGGTGAACCCGTCGATCTGGGCCGCTGTGCACATCGTTCGACACCCCGGAGTGACTCGGCATGATGTGCCCAACCCTGTGGATGGGCAATGCGGAACTCTATGCGGTCGGTCCGGTCCAGACTGGTCCTTGCGAAGGCCGGTTGATCATTGCCGGCTTCAGTGCCGCGACCCGGCGCACGTCGGACTACGTTGAATTGAACTTTCTTTCGGAGAGATCTGTCCGACATAGAGTTCGCCTCTGCAGCCGGAGGAGGACATCCACGCTCCGAATTGGAATCCGGCGGTTTCCCGGACTGCTTGGGTGTAGAGATCATGCCGGCGCTCTTGGCCATGTATCGCCGAATTGAATGCCGAACAGTACTGTCCGGCATCCGGTCGGGAGCAGTACAGCACTGTCCAAGATTGAGTTCCCCATCTGAGGGCCTGAGACTGTGCTCGATTCGATATCGGATAGTTCTGCACACCCGCAGATGGGCAGGCTCAGCTGTACGTCGGATCGATCTGTCCGAGATAGAGTTGGACTTGGACCGAGGACATCAAGAGCCGCCGCGAATCAGGGCAGAAGCACTCGCCGACCCGATTGACGAATCCGAGCGTAGACTGTGACGACCACGGCCACCGATCCGCAGGCTGTTAGAGATATGTCGGCAGAAGGAGCCATTTACGGAGCTATGGGGGACGGGACCGGTGCGGCTCCCAACGAGGCCAGGGACGCTTCTGCGCGACCTGTGGGGTCCTCAACGCGGACCCTGATGCCGCTGCCTCGGAGCGCGGATTGGAGGTCCTCGTGTAGTGCCGCGACACCCCACCCCGCTGGCAGGTTCTCCTGTGTGCGGTCCATGGCGCTCACACGCTCCAGGAAAAGGGCGCTGAGTGCCCGTTCTTGCCCGTGTTGTCCCACTCCATCCCGAACGCCTTCACGCGGGCCCGTTGGGCACGCGCAATCGTCAGCGTCGAGTTGACCCGATGCAACAGGCCGGTCAACTTCGAGACCTCGCGGGTTTCGGGCTGCCCTCGGCGGCGCGGCACGAAGTCCTCGATCTCGATATCGATATCGATGTTGTCGTCCACGCGGACACGGTGGAGGCGCCCGTCATCGGCGTAGGCGATCGGCGCGCGCTCCACTCCCAGATCCTCGCCCACCAGTGGTTGCATGGAGGCAAAGAGCCCGCCGGCCTGCCCGCTGAACACGCGCTGCAAGGCGTCGGCCTGCTCCTGGGAAGCGTCGCCATCGATGATCAGTCCGACCCGCCAGTTCCCCTCCGACATGAGCGGCGGCGTATCACGGAGGATCAAGACCGTGTTGCCGCTCACGTCCACCCCTTCGATCTCCCCATCGGCGACGTGAAACGCCTGGAACACAAGGCAGCGGTCGTAGTCCCCCGGGATGGACCCTGCCGATGTCGTGCAGGGACAGACCATGTCGCAGTTGCAGTTCTCGAGGAAGGTGCCTTCTAGCCGCCAGGCCATCTCGTCCCTCCGAATTCCTGGGTGGGAGACTAGGCGTGCGCCATGGGCTCGTCAAGCTGGGGGACAGCGGGCTCGCTTCGCGATAATCAGTGGCGCGCGTGAGGGGCCCCATCAACACTACAGCCGCGGGCCCGCTTCCCGCCCGCGCCCCCCCGGTGCTACCCCATCCGCCGCCCCTTCGTTGAGGGCGCGAGCGCCTCGTGCCGGTTCGCTGGGGTTCTGCACCCTTTGGAGATTTGGCAGTTCTCCCTCTACTTCGCCCCTGATTCGATGTGTGCACCCGGTGTGCGGCCAAGGAGACGACCATGGATGATCCCGTAGTTGTGGATCCCGATCACTACGCAGTCGAGTTTGAGAATGACCAGGTGGGCGTGCTCAGGATCAAGTACGGCCCGCGCGAGAAGTCAGTAATGCACGGGCACCCAGCCAGCCTCGGCAGCCACCTCACAGACGCCCACGCGCAATTCACCTTCCCGGATGGAAGTACGCAAGCGTTCCGCGTCAGCGCTGGACCCGCCTCACTGCCAGCTCCCTCTCGGTCGTAATCCTGCTCGGTGCCGCGGCGGCATTCGCGGCATCGCCGCTCGGGCCCCAGGCCCCGCTGGGCGACGAAATCTTCCCCCACGCCGAGCTCACCGGAGACCAGGTCGTGCCGCCGGTCGCCAGCGATGGCACCGGCGCCTTCACGGGAGAGGGCGAGGAGGGCGGCACCGAGATCCGGTTCAACCTCACGGTGAGCGTTCCCGGCATCACCCAAGCCCATATCCATCTTGGCGGCCCCGACGAAAACGGCGGGGTCGTGGCATTCGACCGCCGGGAAGCTCCCGACGAGCTGCGTGGCGAGGGCGTCGAGCTTCACCTCGTCGTCGGCCGCGGCGCGGTGCCGACCGAGCACGAGCCAGAAGGTCGGCCGCAGCACCCCAGGCAACCGACGGGCGATGAAGAACGGGATGCGATTCGCCCTCATCATCCCAGCGGTTCCGAAGTCGGCCACCGGGCCGACCCCGGCCCCAATGCCGCATGACGTCAGACGCTCCGGGATCGCTGCTGCGCACGCGATCGCGTAGGGCCCGCCGCCCGAGATTCCCTCGACCGCAAATCGCTCCAGCCCCAAGGCATCGGCGAGATCGACGACGTCGTCCGGCCAGTCCAGCAAGCGCCGCTTCGCCAAGGGCGTCGAAAGCCCCATGCCGGGCCGGTCCACGCCGATGACTCGCACCCTCACTTCCTGAGCAGCCCTCTCGAGCAGTGCCGCCTCCAGTCGCGACCCAGGATGGCCGTGAAAGTGCATCACCGGCGCGCCGCGTGGATTGCCGTACTCGGCGTAGCCGAGCTGTCTGCCGTCACGTACGCGAATGGTCGCCGACGTCTCATCGCCCACGATGCGAGAATCCTAGCCTGCCTGGGGTTAGCGGCAGTACGACAATGGGGCGGACGTGAACCCCCTGCTTCCCAATCCGATCGTCCCGGACTCCAATCTTGAGAGCCGACCAGTCGCTTCTCAATGCCCCCTGCCCCGCGGCGCCTAGCGGCGCCCGTCCGCCATCCGCACCGCCTCAGGGAGGGAACGGAGCCGCAGCATCGCCACCGTACCCAGCGCCGGACCAGCGGCCAGCATCGCAAAGGCGACCCCCCAACCCGCTGCATCTTCCACGATCGGGAGCGTGCGGATCGAAACGATCGTGAGCGCGAAACCCAGTGCCGTCTGCAGGCTCAGCGCTGAGCCGATGTAGCGCTGGTCGGCCAGCTCCGACATCGCTGTCGAGAACTCCGCCGAATCGGCGATGACCGAGAAGCCCCAGATCAACACCAAGACAACGATCAGCTCGTCCGCGCCCGCCGGCAGGAAGCCGACGAACGCGGCGATGCTGCCGCTCATGATCATCGCGGCCGACGCGGTCCTCGTGCGGCCCCAGCGCTCTGACGCCACCCCCGCCAGCACACATCCGGCGGCCCCAACCGCGAAAACCAGGAACGCGAGCACGCCCGCGAGACTGAACGTTCCGGTGAGGAAGTCGCGTTCGCCGACAATCTCGAGGAGGAAGACCGGCGTCCAGGTCCACATCGCGTAGAGTTCCCACATGTGGCCCAGGTAGCCGCTCAGGGCGAGCGCTGTCGGGCGCTGACGAATCACGTCGAGGGCGAAGCGCGGTCGGAAAGGCGCGCGGGGCGCCATGAACGGTCCCTCGCGGACGAACGCCAGGACGAGGATCCCGCTAACGAGCGTCGCGATCCCCGCCCCCGCGATGGCGGGCTCCCAGTCCGGGTCGAAGATCGAGCCGAAGAGATGCGGCAGGCCGCTGCCCATCGCCAGGGCGCCGATCATGACGCCGAGGATGAGGCCGCGCCCACGTCGGTACCAGCCGGCCAGCAGCTTCATCCCCACCGGGTAGACGGCGGCCAGCGAGAACCCCAGCGCCACGCGCGTCGCGATCGCCACGCCAGCGGTCTGGTCGGGCAGCAAGCTCAGCGCCGCAATCCCTGCGCCGAGAGCACCGAAGAAGTAGACCCGCTGGGGGCGCCAGACATCGGGAAGGCAGAGCAGCGCCACTGTCAGCGTACCGATGACGAACCCCGCTTGCACGGCGACCGCCATCCAGATCAGGTCGGCGCTGGTGTAGCCGCGCTCGGCCGTGAGGGCCGGGCCGACGGCGCCCGTCGAGAACCAGGCACTCATCGCCAGGAGGGTCGAGAGGGCGAGTACAACGACGAATCGCCTGCGCCCGACGCTGACCCCCGCGTGAGCGTCGCTCAGTTGCCCAATCCTCTCCGGGACCTCCCGTGACGCGATAGCACGGCCCTCCGTCGCGGGCCCATCATCGGTACGCTGGCCCGGCGGCCCCGCCGCCGCCCTCCGTCTCGCCCTCGGGGTCGGTGGCCTGCACGTCAATGACGGGGCAGTCTGGTTCTCCGCTGCGCCGATCCGACGCTATCTCGGACACATCTATCCGGCATAGAGTTGGGCGTCGGATCCGCCGCCGGACGGTGCTCGAGATTCTGGACGCGGTCAACCCGGCGTTCAACCCGACTCGATATTGGACAGGTCTGTCCAACAGAGAGTTCCATTGAAGGCCGTCCGAGAGAGCGAGCGGAAACCGGGGCAGGCTCAATGTCGAACAGGTCTGTCCGACACAGCGGCGCCGGAGCCGGCAGATAGAACCTCCGCGCCGATTTCTATCTCGGAACGATCTCGGTCGTTCAATCCGACTCTATTTTGGACAGATCTCTCCGAGATAGAGTCCGACTTGAAGCCGCCCGCTCGGCGCCCAGCCGACGCAATCCAGCACGCCGGCCATGGTCATGACGACAATTGTGCGATTACGCGACTCCGCTCTCGCTGCGGCGGCGGCGACTCCGCCCATCCGCCGTTCTGGTTACGAAACTGCGATCGCCTTCGAGACTTCCAGGTCCGGGGCGACCTCCGGGTTCACTTTGAGGCCGCCGCAGGCCTTCGCCAGCTGGGGGACGCAGTCGGCGGCGAACATCCGCATCTGTTCCTCGGTCTCCTGACCACTGAATCCGCCCATCTCGAACTCACCGGTGAAGAGGAAGTCGTCGTAGCCCACGGTCTCCTTGACCTTGAGGATCTTCTCCACGACCTCGTCGGCCGTGCCGACGATCACCACCTCCTTCTCGATCGTGAGGTCGGCGGTGATCTTCATGTCGGGCGGGAAGGGCGGCTCGTCCGCGTCGGCGAGGATGGAGCCGAAGCCAAAGGGCGCAAAGAACTGCCAGGTGTTCTCAAGGCCTTCCTTGTACCGTTGCAGGTCCTCCTTCTCCTTCCCGCGGGGGAGGACGTGGATGAACCGCGCCGGTGTGAAGCCGCGGCGCACTTCCGAGTCCCAGCCGAACTTGAACGGCCCCTTGCGGTTCAGGCGGTCGGGCCAGCCGTGCTTGTCGAGCTGCTCGTAGTAGCGATCGACGTTGACTTTCAGCCGCGAATTGGGCTCCGGGATCGTGAAGCAGTTCACCCCTTTGGCCGCCGCCCAGTCAATGGAGCGAGGGCTGGTCACGGGCTGCCAGA
The DNA here is from genome assembly GCA_963662615.2 of Dehalococcoidia bacterium. Taxonomy (GTDB): domain Bacteria; phylum Chloroflexota; class Dehalococcoidia; order Bin125; family Bin125. The sequence goes on along the minus strand of CAXXSR010000001.1, from coordinate 1,979,183 downwards.
TCTGCGGGTGCGGCTTCTGCAGCGGTTGCGGGTAGACGCTGATCTCCTTCAGCGTGGTGGTGCTAGCGTAGACCGGCGCGCCCATGGAGTACATGTCCGGCGGCCCCACGTTGAGCACGTCGTCCACGTTGCGCTCCACCTGGGGCTGGTTGAAGTAGGCCATCGTCTGGCTGTGGTTCCACTTGGTGTAGGTAGGCGGCAGGCTGAAGAACTCGCCCTGGTGGGAGAAGGACGGCTCCGTCCAGGCCTTGAGGACGATCTGAAACGCCTCATCAAAGAAGGCGCGGTTGCGCTCCTGGTCTTGAACCGTGGTGCCCAGCGGCCCGCCTAAGGTCTCCGTCTCGCGCGACTGATAGCCGCGGCCGACCCCGAAGTCCAAACGGCCGCCGCTGAAGATGTCCAGCGCGGCCGCCTGCTCCGCCAGCCGGATGGGGTGGTGCCAGGAGAGGATGTTGGCCATCTGCCCCAGGCGGATGCGCTTGGTTCGGGCCGCGATCGCCATCCCCGTGAACAGCGGATTGGGGCTGAACTCCACGCCCTCGGGTTGGAAGTGGTGCTCCGTTGGGAAACAGTAGTTGAAGCCCAGCTCCTCGGCCAGGATGCCCTGGCGGATCTGGTCCACCAGCCCCCGCTGGAAGCTCTCGTGCGTCTCGGCCAACGTGCCCAAGTTCACGCGGATCCCTTCCGCGGCGACGCTGGGCAGGTCCGTCGGCCCGGTCTGGAAGATCGCAAGTTCAAGCATTCGTCTCTCCTTCGTCAGTCTGCTGCGGACCGCGCCGAGCGCTGCGCGTGCCGCCTGCCCTCACTGCCCGGTCGCCTACAGACACCCGACCGGAGTTCGCAAGGCTTCCCGGCCGGTGCCGCACCCCAGCCACCATCTGATCGCAGCGCCGAAAAATCGGCCTTCTGTATAGCTGATCAGGGGGCGCTTGTATAGCCCGGCGCGCCGCCATACGCCCCTGCTCTGCCCCCGGACGGCGTTCAACCCGACTCATGTCGAACAGATCCGTCCGACATAGAATCCTACGCAGCGCGGGTCTGACAGTCTCGTTCGAGATTCGCGCCGCTCGGCATCAAGGTCATGATCGCCGAGCTAGGTGCATTCCGCACCGAGATCGGATCGGCCTGTCACGGCGCCGGCCGCGTGCAGAGTCGGCACGCGGCCAAGCGCATGCTGCGAGGCGTCGATCTCGTCAAGCGCCTGGAGGCAAAGGGAATCATGGTCCGCTGCCAGAACCGTGCCGCCCTGGCGGAGGAGGCGAGCGAGGCCTACAAGGACGTGGCGGAAGTGGTGGGGGTGCTGGAGCAGGCCGGCATCGCCCGCGCCGTGGCGCGGATGCGTCCCATCGGCGTCGTCAAAGGTTGAGCGCACGGACATCCCCACGCGAATGGCGGCGGGCCACGGACGGGGCGGCAGATGCTCCGATCCAGGTGCCGCGCACTTCGGCCGTTCGACCATTCGTCCATAGCGGGTTCGCCTGCCGTCTTACGGCCCTTCGTCGTGCGGCTCGCGAATCGGGCGGGCGGGGAACGGCTCGTAGGGGAAGCGGGCGAGCGCGCTTTCGTCGAGGTCGATGCCAAGGCCGGGCGTGTCCGGCAGGGCGATGTACCCGTCGACCACCTCAAAGGGCGGGTCGGCGACCTCCCGCCCCCAGGCCTCCAAGTTCACGAAGTACTCCGTGATCAGAAAGTTCGGGATGGCGGCCGACACGTGCAGGGTCGCGGCCAGCCCCACCGTCGTGCTGTTGTAGTTGTGCGGCGCCACGGCGACGAAATACGGTTCGGCCATGGCGGCGATCTCCTTCAGCTCCAGGATGCCGCCCACGTTGCAGACGTCCGGGTTGATGATGTCCGCTGCCTGCTTTTCGAACACTTCGCGGAACTCAAACTTTGTGTAGAGCTCCTCGCCGGTGACGACGGGCAGCGATATCGCGCGGCGGACGGACGCCAGCGCGTCCACGTTCTCTGCCAGGACCGGCTCCTCGTACCAGAACGGCGCATAGGGCGCGATCCCCTCCGCAATGCGTACCGCGTGCATTGGCGCGAGCCGGCGATGCATCTCCACAAGCACGTCGATGTCCGGGCCTACGGCCTCACGCACCACTCGCACCCGCTCAATCGCTTCCCGCTCCTGCTCCCTGCTGATGTATGTCCGCCAGGGACCCGGCACGGGATCGAACTTCATCGCGGTAAAGCCCCGGGCCACCATCTCCCGCGCGCGCTCGGCCAGCTCCTCGTGGCTTCGTGACCGCGCCCAGCCGTTGGCGTACACACGCAGGCGATCGCGGCAGGCGCCGCCCAAGAGCGCATGCACCGGCGCTCCCAACCGCTTGCCGGCGATGTCCCACAGCGCCTGCTCGATCCCGCTCACAGCGCTGTAGTAATCCATCGCGCCACGCCGCCCTATGAAGTCGTCATAGGCGGAGGTGGTGAAGTGCTTGATGTGCGAGGCATCGCGGCCGACGACGTACCGCTTCAGCTGCTCCACGTGCGCCGCGATCTGGGTGTCGCGATCCGCCTGCGTGTAGCACTCGCCCCAGCCATGCAGTCCGTCCTCTGTCTCCACCCGCACGAACAGGAGGTTCTTCTCGGCGGTATAACGGTCCGGGCGTTTGGCGGCGTCGGCGGATGGGTGCACGAGGTAGTGGCGGACGTTCGCGATCTTCACGGCTAACCCTTTTGTCCCTTCCAGATCGGGGTCGTGGGATGGGGCGGCGCGCCCCTCCGAAGTCGATACGGCGCGGCCCGATTGCCACAGTCTCGCGCCGCGAGGCGTTGCAGAGCAAGAGGCTCCGCCCTGCCTCTTCGCGCCGCCGGCGCTGTCAGCATCGACTAGAGCGCGACCAACCCGCGCCGCGTCGCGATGGCGACGGCCTCTGTGCGGCTCTCCGCGCCCAGTTTGCTGAGGATCGCGCTCACGTGAAATTTCGCCGTGTGTTCACTGATGCCGAGGCGCTGCGCGATCCGTTTGTTCGTCAGCCCTTCGGCAAGCAACCGCAACACTTCGCGCTCCCGTTCGGACAGAGCGTCACCAGTCTCCAGCGGGCCGGCATCTCCGTTCAGTGATCGGGTGAACGACCGCACGCCGGAGAGCGCGGGATCATAGACCACCAGCCCTTCCCGCACGGCCCGAATCGCTGCGGCGAGTTCGCGGGGATGGGTGTGGATGGGAAGAAGCGCGAATTCCTGCCCGGCGCTCGCGAGCTGGTCCGCCATCTTCACGCCGGCGCCGAGGACGACGGCGCGAGCGCCGCCCAACCACTCCAGCAGCTCCCCGCTGCTTACCGCCTCGTCCCCGTCCACCTCCAGCACGACCACATCGGCCTGCACAATGAGGGCGTCCCCTTCGGGCAGGCGGGGATCGACGTCGCCGATGATCTCCACGTCCTCAAGGTCAGCGAGCAGGCGTCGGAGCCCTGCCCGCGCGGACGGGGAGGCGGCCGCGACCACCACGCGGATTGACGGGAACGTCATGGGCTCCGTCCGTTCACGCCTGCGGCCGTTCAGGCCGAGTCGCAGCTCCCGGCCGGGCCGCGCCGGCCCACGAACTCCTCTACCCGGTTACTCGGGACAGCGACAGCCATCCCGTCCACCACCAGCGTATTGATGCCAATGACGTACCCGCCAGCGTCCGCCAACGGGCCTCCGGAGTTTCCAGGGCCCAATACGATATCGGCCAGGATGGCGCCGCCGAGCGAGAGCCCGTTCGCGGGCCGCGAGTCCGGCGCGGCGAGGACGATGCCGAGGCTCATGGCGCGCGCTGTACCCCAAGGATGACCGATAGCCACCACGATCTCACCGACTCTCGCTTGATCGCTGGGGCGTAGAGGAACCATCGGCAGGTCGCTGGCTTCCGCCTGAAGAAGGGCGAGATCGGAATGGTCATCACGGGCGATGACTACCGCCGGCAAGGCGCGGCCGTCCCACGTTGTGACGACCGTGCCAGGGCCCGGCACGACGTGGCTATTCGTCACGATCAGCCCATCGCCTCGCCAGACGGTGCCGGCGCCGCTCCCAGAGCGGCTCTGAACCACCACGACCGCTCGCTGGAGCCGGCCGGCCACGGCAGCCAGGGAGGCATCGAGCGTGGCTACGGGCAAAGGCAGGGCACCGGCCGGCTGCACCGCGATCACCTCGCTCGTCACGATGGACGCGCTCCAAGCTGGACCGTCAATTCCGTGGGATCTCCACCGCGCAGCACGGTCAACTTGGTGAGTGCCCCAATCCGTTCCGGTGCCAGGGCGGTGAGAAGGTCATCTGTGTCGCGAATCGGATTGCCCCCCATTGCCACGAGCACATCGCCGATGAGCAGACCGGCGCCGTCGGCGGGGCTCCCTTCTTCGACGGCGGTGACGAGCAACCCGTCGCGCTGGCCTCCAACCTTCGCTGCGAGCGCGTTCGGCAATTGCGTGGGTTGGCTCGAGGCGCCGAGAAAAGCGCGGCGGACGCGGCCGTGCGAGATCAGGGCCTCCACAATGGGCTGAGCCGCGGCGATGGGGATCGCGAAGCCGCCGCCGCGCGCGAAGTGCGAGGTGTTCATCCCGAGCGTGCGTCCTGACTGATCCACGAGTGGGCCGCCGGAGAACCCCGGGTAGAGCGTCAGGTCGGCACGCAGGAACCCCCCCACCGCGGCGCCTGCGCGGGTGCGCCACGCGCCCCCTCGGGCGCTGATGACGCCCATGGACGCCATGGGCCCGCCGGGAGCCGGTCGGGCGACGGCAAGGACCAGGTGGCCGATGGCGGCTGAGTCGGAATCGGCACGCTCAACAGGTTCAGCCGTTCCCCCGTTCATGCGAAGCACCGCGAGGTCCGATCCGGCATCACGCCCCACCAGCGTCGCCGGCACTTCCCGGTCGTCGGGGAGCCCCACCGTGATCTCGTCATCGCGCTCCAGCGTGTGCGCCGCCGCCAGAACCAGGCCGTCGCCGGACCAGACGATTCCGCTCGCGGGCATCCGGCGCCGCGCGTTGACCAGCACCGTGGACGTGGCCGCGCGCTTGACCGCGTGTTCCAGCGCCTGGGAGAGCTGCTTGATGGGTGCGTCTGATTCTGAGGAATCGGTCATGGGGACACCTCTCCTACCAACTGGCGGACGAATCTCTGCGCCCAGCATTGCCTGTCGTGGCACGTTCTGGATCACCGAAATGGGTAGGCGCGGCGAGAGATGAGGAAGGAAGCCGTCACTCGGCCTCTGTGCTTCATGGGGCTCAGTCTCCGGTCAGCGCGGCATGCGTCTCCGCCGCCGCCCTCCGCGCCTGATGCCGCGTGCCCAGTTGTGGTCACCGTCGGAGGCGGGAATCGCTAGAATTCATCCGCGCCCTCGGGGAGCGGAAGGATCCAGAGATGCCTGGACGTCTCGACGGCAAAATTGCGGTGATCACCGGTGGTGCCAGCGGCATTGGTCGGGCGACTGCAGTGCGCTTCGCTGAGGAAGGAGCGTACGTCGTCGTCGCCGACCTCCTTGCCGGCCGCGGCGCGGAGACGGTTCAGGCGGTGGAACGGCTCGGCCGCAGGGCGATTTTCGTGCTGACGAACATCAAGGAGGAGCACGACTGCGAGGCGCTGGCCGCCGCTGCCGTCGCGGAGTTCGGACGCATCGACGTGCTGGTGGCCGCCGCGGGGATCATGTACGCCGGCTATGTCAGCGGCGACGACCCCACCACCGCCGGCGCCTTGGGCCGCCACGTCGTGGACAAGGCGCTGGAGCACTGGCAAGAGGTGCTTGCCGTCAACCTCACCGGCACCATGTTGACGGAACGCGCCGTCGCGCGGCGCATGATCGGCGCCGGTAAGGGCGGCTCCATCATCAATATCGCGTCCCACGGGGCGAAGACTGTGAGGCCGGGCTCAGCCGACTATCGCGCCTCGAAAGCCGGCGTCTGGATGCTGACGAAGGTGCTGGCCGTGGAGCTTGCGCCTCACAAGATCCGGGTGAATGCGATCGGGCCGGGGCTGATCGACACGCCCATGTCCGAATACATCCAGCGGGATGAAGCGGTGATGCAGAACTGGCTCGAGAACGTGTCGCCCTTGGGCCGCATCGGACGGCCTGAGGATGTCGCCAACACCGCCCTGTTCCTCGCCTCGGAGGAAGCCAGCTTCTACACGGGCGAAATCCTCTTCCCCACGGGCGGCATCTTCACGGGCTAGAGGCCGTCCGTGCTGGGGTCTGGTTTGCACGAGCCAATCGGGTCGCCTGCGCCGGCGTGCTGCCTCAGCTCCTCGTGGCCCTGAAATCGGCCCATAATCCCAATGAAGACGCCGTCCTCCGTGAACGTCCCGGCGTGGTCGTCGAACTTGCCCAGATCGATGGATTGGTTGTAGCGAGCGATGAGTTGCATGGTCTCCATCTTGTCGTCAGTGGAGAGCCACATCTCGTGTCACCTCCTGATCTCTGGGAGCGCCGCGCGCTCCGGTCGGTTGGCGACGGGATCCCCGCCTCCCCTGGGCCGGTGCGAAGGCATGATAATCGCTTCCGCGCCACCCTCCCACTGGTGCAACGCCTTCGGGAGTTCGGTGGCGCTTGCGGGAACTGCACATAGAATCATTTCTGTAGACGATTGCGTTGCAGTCAACGCAGCGTGATCCAGCGTCTCTAGCGATATGAGCGGCGAATGTACTTCAGCCTCCGCCTTTGGCAATACACCGAGGGCGTCCGGCTGAGGATCGCCCTGGCCGTCTTTTTCGGCCTCGCCGCGGCGGCGAGCGGCATTGCCCGCCTTGCTCTTCTCGGCTGGCTCGTGGGGCGGGTGTTCGACGGCCGCTCGATCGACTCCCTCATTGCTCCCATTATCGGCATCGCCGGCGTCACCGTCCTTCGCGTGGTCCTCCAATTCGGGAAGGAGACGGTCGCCGTTCGCACTGCCGCGGCTGTGCAGCGCACGCTGCGGCGGCGGTTGTACGACAAGGCGCTCGAATTGGGGCCGGCGCATTTCGATCAGAAACGCACGGGTGATGTCAGCGCCACCCTCGTGGAGGGGGTGGAGCAGCTGGAGACGTACTTTGGGCAGTACCTGCCCCAATTCTTCACCGCCGCTCTGGCGCCCGCTGGCATCTTCATCTTCATGGCGTTCTTGGACTTGCCTACGGCGGGGATCTACCTGGGCTTCGCTCTGTTCGCCCTCATCATCCCGTCGATCTTCCACCGGCTCAACGCGGCCAGCAGCGAGCGGCGACGAACGGCTTACGGGGCCTTTGCAGCTGATTTTCTGGACTCCATCCAAGGCCTCGCGACGCTCAAAGCCTTCGGACAGAGCAAGGCGCGTGGCGACGCGCTGGCCCATCGCGCCCACGAGGTCTTCCGCTCCACCATGATGGTGCTCGCCAGCAATTCCGCCACGCAAGCCGTCACAGTGGGCGGCATCGCCATTGGCGCCGCGGTCGCGCTGGCAGTGGGCGCCACGCGTGTCAATAGCGGCGCCATGGACTTCCAAGTGCTCTTGATCATCCTGATGCTCGGCTTGGAGGTCTTCCGTCCCTTGCGTGAGCTGAGCCTGCTGTTTCACCAAGGCCTGCTGGGCATCTCTGCAGCCCAGGGCGTGTTCAATATGATGGAAGCGCAGCCGGCCGTCGCCGACGTCGAGCGCGAGCGACACGCGCTCGCCGGTTCGCGGCCGTCGATCCAGTTTGACGGTGTGACCTTCTCGTACCCCAGCGGGCGTGGGCCGGCGCTCCAGGACGTCAGCTTCCACGTGGAGCCTGGGGATCGGGTTGGAATCGTAGGACGCAGCGGCTCGGGCAAGACCACGCTGATGTGGCTCGTCCAGCGGATGTACGAGCCGCAGCAGGGGCGCATCCTGCTCTGCGGACACGATCTCCGCGAGCTCAGCTTCGACCAGATCCGCAGCCAGATGGCCGTCGTCACGCAGGACACGTATCTCTTCCACGGCACCGTGGCGGACAACCTGCGATTCGGGCGGCCCTCCGCAACCCCCGCGGAGTTGCAGGAGGCAGCGCGGGCCGCCAACGCGCACGAGTTTATCTCCCGCTTGCCTCAGGGGTACGACACCGCGGTCGGCGAGCGAGCGCTGAAGCTGTCGGGCGGGGAGCGTCAGCGCATTGCCATCGCGCGGGCGCTGCTGCGCGACGCCCCGATCCTTGTCTTGGATGAAGCGCTCTCCAGTGTGGATGCCGAGAACGAAGCGACGATCCAGGAGGCGCTGAGCCGCCTCATGGCGGGCCGGACCACGCTGATCATGGCGCATCGGCTGTCCAGCGTGATCGACTGCAAGCAGATCCTCGTGCTGGAGGAGGGCCGGCTCGTGGAGTCCGGCGCCCACGCCCAACTCCTCGCGGGTGGCGGCGCCTACGCCCAACTGATGGCCGACCAGGCTTTCGATAGCGAGCGGATCGAGACGCCGCCGCCGACCTCGGCGGCAGACGTTGTCGCCGCGGACGCGCAGGTCGCTGTGCGAGACGAGGCGGCGGAGCTTGAGCCCACGGACGGCATCTTGCGTGCAGAGGGCATGGGCTGGGCCGAGACCGTCCGTGAGCTCCTGTCACTGGTGGCGCCGCAGCGGTTGAAGCTCGCGGGCTCCTTCCTCTTTGGGGTGTCCTACTTTCTGGGCTTCCTCAGCATTGGAGTGATTAGCGCGCTCATGGTCGCCAATGTTCGCAATGGCGATCCCATCGGCGCGCTCGTGGCGGTGCTGATCCTGATTGCGGTGCTGTCGGCGCTGTTCCGCTGGCTCGAGTCCTGGATCTCGCACGATGTTGCCTTCCGGCTGCTGTCGGAGATGCGGATCGCCCTGTTTCGGAAGCTAGATGGCCTTGCGCCGGGCTACCTGTTGCGTCGTCGCACCGGCGATCTCGTGGCGATGGCGACGCAAGACGTGGAGACCGTGGAATACTTCTTCGCGCACACGATCGCGAACTCCTTCGTCGCCATCGTCGTGCCGGCCGGCGTGCTGATCACGCTGCTGGTCTTCGGCTGGCCACTGGCGCTGGGGTTACTGCCCTTCCTCGTGGTGGCGGCGACAAGCCCCCTCCTCACCCGCGTCTCCATTGACACGCTTGGCTCGGACGCACGCACGAACCTGGCCGCGCTCAACGCCCACGCGGTCGACACGCTGCAGGGGATGCGCGAGATTGTCGTGTTCCAGCGCAGCTCCGCCCGCAAAGGCGAATTTGACGAGCTGGCGCGGGAGTACCTGCCGTTGCGGGTCGCGTTCAATGGGCAAATCGCCGCGCAGCGTGCGTTGCTGGAGTTGTTGATGGGGTTGGGGGGCCTCACCGTCCTGTCCATCGGCGCGGCGATGGCCGCTAGTGGTGACTTGGCGCCCACGACCGTTCCGCTGCTGACGCTGCTCGCCATGGGGTCGTTCCTTCCCATCACGGAGCTCGCACAGATCGGCCGCCGGCTCGGCGACACGCTGGGCGCAACGCGGCGTCTCGCCGCGGTGCACGCCGAGACGGTGACGGTCACGGATGGGCCCGGAGTCGTGGGGTCGGCGGAAAAGCCGGCCAGGGCCGCATTTGATGGCGTGGAGTTCCGCTATGAGCACGCCTCCGGGCCCGCGCTTCGAGGCGTCACCTTCCAAATGCGGCCGGGCGCCACCATAGCGCTGGTTGGCCCCTCCGGCGCGGGCAAGACCACGGCGGCGCATCTGCTCCTTCGCTTTTGGGACCCCTCCACTGGGCGCATCGCGCTGGATGGCAGCGATCTTCGCGAGTACCGGCTGGATGAGATGCGCGGGCGCATCGCACTGGTGGCGCAGGACACCTACATCTTCAACGCCTCCATTCGGGAAAACCTCCTTGTCGCGCGTCCCGATGCGACGGAGAAGGAACTGGGCGACGCGATGGAGCAGGGCGGCTTGACCGAATTCGTTGCCTCACTGCCCGAGCGGTTGGATACCCCGGTGGGTGAGCGGGGCATGCAGCTCTCCGGTGGCCAGCGCCAACGCGTCGCGATCGGTCGCGCGCTTCTGAAGGACTCGCCGGTACTCGTCCTGGACGAGGCCACGTCGCATCTCGACGCGCTCAACGAGCGGCTCGTACGCGACGGGCTCAGCGAACTCATGTCCGACCGGACGACCCTCGTGATCGCGCACCGGCTCTCGACAGTTCGCGACGCCGACCTGATCGTGGTGCTCAGCCAAGGGGACGTCGTGGAGGCCGGCACGCACGATGAGTTGATCGGCCGCGGCGGCTTGTACGCGCGCCTTGCCGGCGCCCAGATGGCCGGCACCGCCGCGGCGGGAGCAAGCGGCGATTGAGCTGATGGCGGCACGTTCACGGCGCCCAGACTCGCCGGGCGTCGGGGCGGAATCGTCGGCGCTCTTGGGCTGGCCTCGCTCTCGCGCCTGAGCGCGAAATCACGCGCTCAGGCGCGGCCCGGACGGACTACCCCGGCGTCGAGATCTCAAGCTCCTTGGAGGTAAGGAATTCAAGAAGAGCGGGGACACCCTCGCGGGTCTTCTCGATCCCCCGGCGAATCGCGGGCACGATTTCGGACGGTTCGCTGACCCGCTCACCGTAGCCGCCGAACGCCCGCGCCATGTCCGCATAGTTTCCCGAGATGTCGGTGCTGCGGTACTTCTTGGTGGCTTCCGGCATCACCGGGAGTTCAATCGCCATGGAGAAATTGTTGAGCAAGACGGAGAGGATCGGAATGCGCTCGCGCACGGCGGTCTCGAAGTCCATCCCGGTGAAACCAATGGCGGCGTCGCCCCAGACGTTGATACAGAGCTTCTCGGGACGGGCGAGCTTCGCGCCCATGGCGAACCCCAAACCGGAGCCGAGCTGGGTCGTCTTGCCCCAGCCAATGTAGGTCAACGGCTCGTCGCACTCCCAGAACGGCGACAGCTGATCGCGCGGGCTGCCCGCGTCATGGGTGATGATCGTTTTATCCCGATCGACGGTGTGCATCAGATCCCAAATGACGCGGTACGGCGAGAGAGGCTCTTCGTCAGATGTCAGTTTGGGCATCCATTCGCTCAGCCACTGTTCTTTCACCCCCTTGATCTCCTCAACTGTCGCTCCATTGACGTCGCGACGGCGGCCGTTGAGTAGATCGCGGGCCTCGTTCACGAGCGCTTCGAGCGTCAGCGCCGCGTCGCCGACGAGCGCATGCTGGACGGCGATGTCCTTGTTCAAGTCGCCGGGGTCGAGCGTCGCGTGGATGATGACCTTTCCCTCGGGCATGGTGACGCCGAAGTTGGTGCGGGCGAAGCTGCAGCCGATCCCGAAGATCAGGTCGGAGTTGTGCAAGAAATGGTGCACGGGTCCGGGCATGGCACGCCCCCCAGATCCAAGCGAGAGGGGATGGCTCTCGGGGAACGCGCTCTTTCCTTGCAGGCTGGTGGTGACCGGGATCTGGAGCAGTTCGGCAAGCTCGCGCAGTGGCTCCCAGGCGCGCGCGTAATGTACGCCTTGGCCCGCGTAGATGACCGGACGCTTCGCTTCTATGAGCAGGCGCGCCACCTCGCCCACCGCGGCCGGGTCCGGGCCTGAGCGGGCAGAGAAGCTGGGCTCGTAGTCCAGCGGCTCCGGCACCTCCTCGGCGAAGACGTCTCGCGGGATCTCCACGAGCACCGGGCGAGGACGGCCGCTGCGCAGCTGTGCGAAGGCACGGCGCATCGCCTCGGGCACCGCCTCGGCGAGCGTCACCTGTTCCGACCACTTGGTGATGTGCTTGTAGTTGACGAACGAATTGAAGTTGGGCGGGATGTTCGTCAGGCGCCGTGAATAGCCGCCGGGCAGCACGAGGATCGGAACCGAGTCGCCGAACGCCTGCGCCACCCCGCCAAAGGCATTCTCCGACCCCGGACCGTGCTGCATGGCGAAGACGCCGATGCGGTCCCCCGAGTTGAGCCGGCTGAAGGCGTCGGCCATGTGCAGGCCAGTGCGCTCTTGGCGCACGATGATGGTGCGAATGTCCGCCGCGGCCGCGGCCTCGATGATCGGATTGACCGGGTATCCGATAAGGAACTCGACCCCCTCGCGTTTCAGAATCTCTGCGATTGCCGCTGCGACCTTCATCGTCTTTCGCCTCTCAGTCCGCTGGACGCCGTCATCGTGTGGAGGGACGCCGGAGGCGCTTCACCGTTGCGCCGACGCACGGACGCCTAGTCTAGCCGTCGCCGGGCCATGGTAGCGGCTCGGACTCGTGAGCTTGCGAGCCTTGCGGCGAAGGGCACTCCAGGAGGCGAAAAGGCGGATTGCGGGCGCCGCACTTTCCCGTTCAGGCCCCGTCAGAGGCGTGGGACCCGTTTTCCTGGCTCAGGACGCGGTGGGCACCTCCGCTGGGAGGAGGTCGCAGAAATAGAACCGATCGCGTTTGACCACTTCGCCCGTGCGAACCTCGAGCGGCTCGCGGAAGATCGGGCCTGCGTGGACAAACGAGTGGAATTCGCCGTTCTCCCCGCAGGGATCGACGCCGGCAGGGAGCGCCGCCAGGAACGCTGCATCAATGCTGCGGCCGGCAAACGACTGCGGCAGAGCACGGGAGTCCACGGCCGTTACGATGGCGCGGAAACCCAATGCAAGAAATTCGTTAACCAGGTCCGCAGTGTCCCGCCGCCAGAGTGGAAAGAGCCCGGCCATGCCAACCTGGGCCAAGCGAGCCTCTCGATACGCTCGCAAATCCTCCAAGAAGATGTCCCCGAACGCCACGCCAGTGACTCCGCGCCGGGCATAGCGGCGGAGGACATCACGCATCTTGGCTTCGTATTCGTCGTTGGGCGCGTCCACGGAGAGGCGGATGACCTCCACCGGCAGGCCTAGTGCGGCCGCCTGACGGTCCAGCAGGCTTCGCCGCACGCCGTGCATGCTGATGCGGTCGTACGCGTCGGTGATCGTCGTCAGCAGCGCCACGATCTCGCACCCGGGCTGCTGCCGCAGCGCGTGCAGCGCCATCGCGCTGTCCTTGCCGCCGCTCCAGGCCATCACGACGCGCTGGCGATGCAATTTCGGAGCTATCGATCGCTCAAGGGGCGGCGGCCGGACTCGGCCCGCGGACCGCCCTGCCGCTTCCGACCGATCATCCTCGCCATCGCACTGCAGCGGCCGCGCTCCCCTTGACATGCGTGTGCCCGCCTTCGTCCGATTGTCCGACCTGAATCAAGCGCTACTCCAGTGCCGCCAGTCTGGAGGGCAGGAACTTCTCAGGGACCACCTCCAGAACAACACGCGTCTCTTCCTCCACCTTTCTGGCGGTCACGTCTCTGTCTCGCCGCCCGCCCCGGCGAGGAGAGGCGAGGCGCGTCAGAAGGTATTCCAGGACCGTCTCCGGATCGTCAATGACCCGCGCACGCCCGTAGACGACGACGTTCTGCGGCCCCTCGGTGACGCAGAGGGAGACGCCGCTTTGGCGCCGAACGTTCTTCACCTTGGCGGCGCTCGCCCGAGTGCTGATGACGATATCCCGGTCGTTGAACTGATAAGCCACCAGCGATTGTTGGGGGGAGCCGTCGCGGCGGCCGGTCGCCAGGATCGCCAGCCGGTGGCCCTTGAGAAATTCCCGGATAGCCAGATTAGCGTCCGCCACGTAGCCTCCTCTTCGTGGGGATTTGATTGGAGTGAAGTATACGGCCGCGCGACGGCGCCGGATCCCGTCGGTCGGTGACTGGCTTGCCCGCCCGCGGGTCCAAGCGGGAGTCCGCGATGGGCCGGGCCCTACGGGGAGAATCACCACCGTGCGCGCCCCCGGAGTGGCCGCTCTGAACCGCCTCACGGCGTAGCGGGCACGTACAAGGGGCCGGGTGAGCGGGCACGGTAGGATGCCGGTGGGAGGGTGCGGCTTCGCGATGGTTGCGATGCCGCCCACGGGTTGTAGTCTGGCGAAGTTGCCGTAGGATTGTCCTTCGTTGGCCGCCCTAGGCGGCTGCGCGGGATCTGGGGCGGGGCATTGACGGAATCGATTCAACACGACGTTGTGATCCTGGGCGGAGGCGGCGCCGGCCTGCGCGCTGTCATTGCGGCGGCGGAAGCCTACCCCGACCTCGACATCGCCATGGTCTCCAAGGTCTATCCCATGCGGAGCCACACGGTCTCCGCCGAGGGCGGCGCCGCCGCCGTGATCAAACCCGACGACTCCTTGGAAGACCACATCCGCGACACGATTAGCGGCGCCGATTGGCTCGCAGACCAAGATGCGGTGGAACTGTTCGTCCAAGAAGCTCCCGCTGAGATGATCCAGTTGGAACATTGGGGTTGTCCCTGGAGCCGCGAGCCGGATGGCAGCGTTGCGGTCCGGCCCTTCGGCGGCATGAGAATTCAGCGCACCTGGTACGCCGCCGACAAAACCGGCTTCCACATGCTGCACGCGCTCTTCCAGACCTCGCTCAAGTACGCCCGCGTGACCCGCTACGACGAATGGTTCGCGACCCGGTTGCTCGTAGAGGACGGTCGCTGCCAAGGGCTGACGGCAATGGAACTGCGGACCGGCCAAATGCGGGCCATTCTGGCGAAGGCGGTGATCCTTTGCACGGGGGGCGGCGGACGCGTCTATCCGTTCACCACGAATGCCTCCATCAATACCGGCGACGGCATGGCGATCGCCTATCGAGCCGGTGTTCCCCTGAAGGACATGGAGTTCGTTCAGTACCATCCCACCGGGCTCCCCGGGACGGGCATCTTGATCACGGAGGCGTGCCGCGGCGAAGGCGGCATCCTGGTGAACAGCGAAGGCGATCGCTACCTGAGCGAATATGGGCTGGGCGAGCCCCTGGACGTTCATGACCCGAGCCATCCGCGGACGCGAACGATGGAGCTTGGGCCCCGCGACAAGCTATCGCAGGCGTTCGTGCACGAAGAAGAGAAGCGCCGCGTCTTCGAAGGACCCTACGGAACCTACGTCCACCTGGACGTGCGCCACCTGGGCGAGAAGACGATCGACAAAAAGCTGCCGTTCGTGCGGGAGCTGGCCAAGAACTACGGCGGCATTGACCCGGTATACGAACCGATTCCGGTGCGGCCCGTGGTGCACTACATGATGGGCGGCGTCGACGTGGACAACGACGGCGCCACGGTCCTGCCCGGGCTCTACGCAGCGGGCGAGTGCGCCTGCGTCAGCATCAACGGCGCCAACCGGCTCGGCTCCAACTCGCTGACGGAGTTGCTTGTCTTCGGGGCGCGGGCCGGCAAGGGGTCGGCGCGCTGGGCGCTGGAGCACCCAACGTTCGACGGAGCGGCGCTGAAGCGACAGGCCGAAGCCGAACAAGAGCGGATCGCGCGGGACTTCATCAACAAGCGCGGCGGGCAGGAGCGCATCGCCGCGGTGCGCTCGGAAATGACCCAGGCCATGGAAGCGGGAGTCGGGATCTACCGAACGGAAGAATCGCTGCGCTTGGCTGCAGCGAAGGTGGCCGACTTGAAGGGGCGCTCCAAGGATCTGGCGCTGGACGACCACAGCCTGAGTTTCAATACAGAGCTGACGGCGGCGCTGGAATTGGAATTCATGCTGGACGTCGCGGAAGCCGTCGTCCATTCGGCGCTGGAGCGGAAGGAGTCCCGCGGCGCCCACCAACGCCGGGATCATCCGGACCGCGACGACGAGACGATGCTCAAGCACTCGCTCGCTTTCAAAACCGATGGAGCGCCGCGGATCGATTATCGGGACGTGGTCATCACGAACTGGCCGCCGGCCGAGCGGGTCTATGGAGCCGGAAGATGAGGCCGGGGAGAGACGCGTCCGGGCCGCGTGCTGCGGCCCGGACGGGGCGACAGACGCTTGAGCAGCTGGGTCGCTGCCACGGCGACCGGGTCTGCGCGCGCACGACCTCGGAATTGGAGACGCAATGACCGGCGAAACCATCGCCCTTGAGGTGACGCGCTACCGCCCCGGGGAGGACGAAGAGCCCACGTGGCAGCAGTACGAAGTGCCGTTCCACCGTGACTGGGTGGTCCTTGACGCCCTGAACTACGTCAAGGACCAGGTTGATGGAACCCTCTCGTTCCGCTGGTCCTGCCGTATGGGCGTCTGCGGCAGTTGCGGGATGATGATCAACGGTGTCCCCAAGCTCTCCTGCGCCGCCTTTCTCCGTGACTACACGCCGGGTCCGATCAAGGTGGAGCCGCTCGCTAACTTCCCTGTCGAGCGCGACTTGGTCATTGTGCTGGATGATTTCATGGCGAAGTTGCAGGCGGTCCAGCCCTGGCTCATTCGTGAGGAAGAGCGTCCTCTCGACGAGGGGGCGTATCGGCAGACCCCGGCGCAGCTCGCCCGCTACAAGCAGTTCAGCATGTGCATCAACTGCATGCTCTGCTATGCCGCCTGCCCGGTGTACGGCAACGAGAAGGAGTTCGTGGGTCCGGCGGCGCTCGCTCTGGCCCATCGCTACAATCTGGACTCGCGCGATCAGGGCCGCGATCGCCGCGCCTGGGTGGTCGCGAGCGATGAGGGCATCTGGGATTGCACGTTCGTCGGAGAGTGCAGCGCCGTCTGCCCAAAGGACGTCGATCCTGCCGGCGCCATTCAGCAGCTCAAGCTCTCAAGCGCCGTTTCCTGGTACAAATCGTTCCTGCTTCCCTTCGGCGGAGGGCCGGAAAAGGCGAGCTGATGCGTAGGCCGTACTACCCCAAGATGAAGGCGACCTGGTGGCTGCAGCGGCGGCCCTACACGCTCTTCATGCTGCGGGAGCTCTCGGCGGTCTTCGTGGCCGGCTATGCGCTCCTCCTCTTGGTCCTGGGCATCAAGGTCTACAAAGGCGGGGACACGCTGGCGGCCTATCTCGATTTCCTCGACACGCCGGGGATGCTGGCGCTGCACGCAATTATCTTTATTTTCGCAGTGCTCCACACTGTGACGTGGTTCAATTCGTTCGCGAAGGCGGTGCCTATCTGGCGAGGCGAGGAGAGACTAGCGCCCTGGAAAGTGACGCTGCCCAACTACGTGGCCTTGCTTGTCCTCTCGGCGCTGGTCGCGCTCCTCTTTCTCGTCTAGGTCGCCGCGGGAACGACAAGTGCCCGCGGCGATGAGTCGAGGTCCGCAGTGCTGAAACGCAATCCGTCCAACGAGCCGCTGTTCTGGTCCCTCTTTTCCGCCGGGGGCACGATCACTGCGCTGCTGATGCCGGTGCTCATCGTCATGTTGGGCTTCGTCCTCGCGGCTGGCGTGATCTCAGAAGAGCAGCTGGTCGATGTATTCGAGCACAAGGCGTTTCGCGCTGCCCTCGTCATCGTCGTATCGTTAGCCTTCTTCCACTGGGCGCACCGCTTCCGTTTTACGCTGGGGGAGCTGGGGCTGCGCCGTTTCGACCGGCCCATCGCCCTGCTCTGCTATGGCGCCGCCCTAGTTGGGACAGGGTACGCATTTGCGGTCGTGATCGTGGACTGGTCCTAACCCGGGGGACCGTCAACTTGTCCCGGTGCGCGCCATCAGCGGATCCCCCGCGGGGAGCGGGACCAAGATTGGCTTGATCCGCAGGAGGCGCGGTGCTGCGGGTCAGAGCCAGGGACGTCGGCCGCGTGCCGCAGGCGCGCGCATTGAGGCGACTCCCCGGAGCCTTTCGGCACGTTCTGCTTGCTGGTGGGATGGGCCGGCTGCTCAGGGATGGGCCCGGGCCGACACAGCGACTGCCCCGCCGGGCGCGGTCTCGCTAGTATCCGCGCCTGGCATGGTAGCCGGCGTACCCGCGCGCCGATCGCCGCGGCTGCATCTCCGCCTGCGCCTGCGCCAGCTGCACCACGTCGGCGCCGTACCAACGCCAACCGCAGTTGAGACAAACCCCCTCGTTGGGACCGTCTTCGCGTATCGCCACCAAGGTCCCCCGGCAACGCTGGCAGCGCGCCGGTGCGTCTCTCGCCTGACGCAGGTCCGTCGCCTTAGGTCGAAGGACACCTTCCCTCACCATGGATCTCGCTCCTATCCTGATACCTCCTGAACGCGCTCTGCTGCGCCAATCGCGTCGCCTCCAATGACGCGGGCGGGCTAGCGGGTGCCGGCTTCGACGGCAATTCGCGGGGGCGCTGGCGCAGATCGCTGTCGGATCGTGGGATGTCGACGCACGACCGAAGAGGAAGCAGCGTCCGGCGCTTCGCTTGGTGTTGAGGAGCCATGCCGCGCCTCCCTGCGCGTTCGCATCGAGAGGTGCCTCGATGCATTCCGAAGCCGGGGCTGTCAGCGTAGACGATCGATCTGCACTGCGCCCTCATTCCTACGCTTCGCGAGGACTCGACGGATCTCCGCGCTGGCCTGCTGCCCCCCAGAGCCATCGGGACGACGGCTGTTTGTGATGAATTGTGCGAATCCTTCCCGCGTCATCGCACGGCGCCCGCGGGGCCGCACTACGCTCCCCGTGGCGACGCCGAGACACGGCACAGCGCCACCGCGGAACCTCCCGCGCGACCTCTCTTGAGATTTGAGCCGTCGCGGCGTGCAGCTCGATCCATTCATGGGTCGAGGGCAGCGTTCCCAACGGCATCTGCGCGAGTGCTTCCCCAGCCAGCGCCCGCGGTGCTGTGATCCCGGCGGGACGACGCCAGACCGGCGCCTGCCGGCCGTCTCGGGGCCATCCATTATCATGGCAGTAGCACCTACCTCGCGAGCGAAAAGCGGAGCGGCTGGTCGGACAGAGATCAACCCGCGACGGAGCGGGATCGAGGAGCCTCTATGCGCGGAATCATGAAGGCCATGGCGCGAAGCGCCAGGATCTTTGCCCAGCAGCCCGTAACGGTGCATTACCCGGACGAAAAGCGCACCCTGCCGAAGCGGGCCCGCACCTTCCCCTACCTCATTTGGAACCATGAGCTGGAGGAGCCCAACTGCACCGGCTGCGGAAAATGCGTCAAGGCATGCCCGGTTGACTGCATGACAACGACACTCACGAAGAATGCGAAATTCGCAGCTGGGGAGAGCAATCATAAGGCCGTCATTGAGGACTTCTATATCGATTTTGGGCGTTGCATGCGCTGCAATATCTGCGTAGAGGTCTGCCCCTTCGACGCCATCGCTATGCTTCCTCTCTGGGAGGGGCACGAACAGAGCGCATATGATCGGCGCGAGCTCGTCTTGGATCTGGACGATCTCTTGGCTCCCAGCCGGGCGGACAGGGAGATCCCGTTCTGGATTCCGGAAGACGTCATGGCGATGACGGAGAAGGAACGAAACGGCCGCAAGAAGTTCACGGCTGAATTGACTGCGGCGCGGGCGCCGAAGGAGATCGGAGCCGGCGGCTCCTGACCGGGCCGGCGCCGTTGCCGCCTCCCTCCGGCCCGGGCTCGGGTCAGCCGCCGGGCCGGCAGCGCGCTCGATAGCCGGTCGTCGTGGGGAACGGTGCCTTCTCGGGGGGGTCGTATCGCGACGTGATCAGACACTCCCGCGGGAGCGCCCGAAGCGGTCCGCGCATCCTCCGCACGGCCCCGGCAGTCCTCGTCCTTGCCGCGTCGTTGCTCTTCGCTTGCGG
This sequence comes from Dehalococcoidia bacterium, assembly GCA_963662615.2. Classification (GTDB taxonomy): domain Bacteria; phylum Chloroflexota; class Dehalococcoidia; order Bin125; family Bin125. The sequence continues at coordinate 1,959,837 of CAXXSR010000001.1, read as the reverse complement.
GGACGGCTCGGATTCGGCCCGCACTCCTGAGCCCGACGATGCCCGCACCGGGGAGTCCGCCGGCGAGCGAGCTCCCCAGCGACGCGATGAATCCCCGCCGTCACCCGACGCAACGTCGCCGGGGGACGCCGAGCCCACGCCTACTGGGTCCGGAGATGCACCCAAGGAGGAGGCCGCGGAGCCCGCCGCTGTCGGCGGCATCACACCAGCGGGGCGCTGGGAAGCACTCTCGCCGCTCGCCGCGGGGCCGCGGCAAGAGACAGCGGTGGTGGCGCTGGCAGGCGAGATCTACGTGCTGGGCGGCTTTGACAGGGGGCGCAACATCGTGGCCACGGTGGAAGCGTATGACCCGGCCACGGAGCGATGGCGCACCGTCGCACCGCTCCCGCTGCCCCTGCACCATGCCAACACGGCAGCGGTGAACGGGAGACTCTACGTCGTGGGGTTCCTGACTGGTGGTGCCTTCTCCGCCGACGGCCGCGCCTTCGAGTACGACCCCGACGCCGACAGCTGGAGCGCGCGAGCGGCCATGCCCGCGGGTACCGAGCGAGACGGTGCCGGCGTGGCTGTCCTGGGCGGCAAGATCTACGTTGCAGGTGGCTTCCGCAGCGGGGCCGTTGGCGATTTCTCTGCCTACGATCCCGCTATGGACAGTTGGGAGATCCTGCCTGACGTCCCCGCGCCACGAGATCATCTGGTCGCAGGCGCGATTGGCGGCATGGTGTTCGTTGCCGGCGGCCGTGGCGGCACGATTGCGACGGTGGATGGTCGTATGGATGCATTCGATCCCGACACGCGCACGTGGTCGTCTCGCGCGCCCATGCCAACGCCTCGGGGCGGCATCGCCGCCGCGGTCCTCAATGGGCGGCTCTACGTTTTCGGCGGGGAGGGCAGCCGCGCAGACGCCTGAGGAGTGTTCGACGAGGTGGAGGCCTACGATCCCACCGCGGACGCATGGAAGACGTTCCCGGCAATGCCTACGCCGCGGCACGGGACCGGCGCAGCCCCGCTGGCCGGCCGGATCTATGTGCCGGGCGGTGCCATCGCGCAAGGCTTCGGCGCCGTGGCGACGAACGAACGATTCATGCCGTAGCAAGGCTCCGCCCTTCGGCTTGTGAGACAGCGCCCACGCCGGAGCGGCGGCAGGAACAGCCGGGCGGCGGCGGTCGCACCGATTTACGTCCCGCAAACATCGCGCACACGTCCCGCTCACCTTCGCCGGGCACACTGGAATCAGCGGCGTTCTTCCTGCGGCGGGGGGTGGCTGAAGGCATGAGTGGGGCATGTGGGAGCGCGCAATCTACAATAGCGTTAGGGATGACGGGCCGATCTCGCGAGCGGAAGGACTGGCGTGTGGCGGCCAGGAGGCCGGCTCCGCTGGAGGTGCAGTGAAGACGATTCTCGTTGCTGACGATGAAGAGCACATCCGCGAGCTCGCAACGATGTACCTGGAAAAGGAAGGCTTCCAGGTCTTGACGGCGGAGGATGGGCAGGCCGCCCTCAACGTGGTCCGCGCCAAATCGCCGGATCTGGTCGTGCTGGACTTGATGATGCCGGAGATCGACGGGCTGGAGGTGTGCCGGATCGTTCGTGCGGAGTCCGACGTGCCGATTCTGATGCTCACGGCCCGCACCGAGGAGGTCGATCGGATCGTCGGGCTGGAGCTGGGCGCCGACGACTATCTGGGCAAACCGTTCAATCCCCGTGAACTCACCGCGCGCGTCAAGGCCATCCTGCGGCGGGCGGCGGGCGGTGGCAAAAGCGCGCGGAGCGCCGTGACCGTAGGTCCCTTGACCATTGACTGGGCTCGCCGCGAAGTCACCGTCGGGAACGATCCCATCTCGCTGCGGACGAAGGAGTTTGACCTCCTCCGCGCCCTGGCGGAGCACGAAGGGATGGTCCTGACCCGTGCCCAGCTCCTGGAGCGGGTCTGGGGCTACGATTATTACGGCGAGACACGCACCGTTGACGTGCACGTGACCCAGCTCCGGCGCAAGTTGGGCGACCGCGGCGTCAGTATCGAGACGGTCCGCGGGGTGGGCTACAAGCTGGTCGCCGATTCCGGGGCATGAGCATGCACCGCCACCAGACGGCGGCAGGCCTGCGTCCTCAAGGCGCGACAGCGTGCTTGGCAGCCTGAGCCTTCGAATCCTCGGTGGCTTTGCCTTCGTCATCATCCTGACTCTGGGAGTCACCGGGATCGTTTTCTTCTCCCTGCTGGGCGGCTATCGCGACGCCCTGGACCGAAACACGTTGCAGCTGGTGGCGGATCAAGTCCTCTTCGGCGTTGACCAATTTGCCCAGCGCAACGTCTCGGCGCCGGAGTTCGCCCGCTATTTGGAGGCGCAGTCGGAGGAGACCGGTGCGCTGGTCTTCCTCCTCGATGCCGACGGTCGAGTGGTTCGCGATCTCTCGTCGGCAGCGGCCTTCAACGACCTCCAGCTTCCCGTCACCTTGCGCGACGTGCGGCGCAGTCCAGAGCAGTGGTTGACGGGTGAGGCCGAGGCGAACGGAGAATCGCTGCCGTTTCTGGCGCGCCTGGTACCGGTGACCCGCTTTCGCGGCGCGGCCTTTGTCGCCATTGCCGTGCCGGGCGCCGGGGCTTCGGGCGTGGTCGGCGACCTGCTGCCGCGCCTCCTGATTAGCGGCCTCATTGGGTTCGGAGTCGCCCTCCTCGTGGGGCTGCTGATCGGCCGTTCGATCTATAACCCTCTGCACCGCCTCACGGGTGCGCTCCGCGCGGTGGGAGGTGGCCAGTACGACGTGCGCGTGCCCGAGGAGCGGCCGGATGAGACCCGAGAGCTGGCGCGGGCCCTGAACCGAATGACCGCACAAGTCCAGGCGAACGAGCGCACCCTGCAAGACTTCATGGCGGACGTGAATCATGAGCTTCGCACGCCCCTCACCGCCATTCGGGGGTTCACGCAAGCGCTGATCGACGGCACCGTGCAGGATGAGCAGCAGCGGCGCCGCTCCGTGCAGGTCATCGATGATGAGGCCCGCCGCATGCTCCGCCTTGTGGAGGATCTGCTGGACCTCTCGCGCATGCAGGCGGGCGAGTTCCGCCTGCGGCGGGAGAACGTCGATCCTGCGGAGCTCCTGACGCACGTCGCCGATGTTTTCGAACAGCGCGCGGCCGACGCTGGCCTCGATCTGCGCGTCGAGGTGGCGAACCCCCTGCCGGTCATCTCCTGCGATTTCGACCGCATGGTGCAGGTGCTCACGAATCTCGTGGACAACGCGATGGAGCATACCCGCGAGGGAGGCGTCACCCTGGGCGCCTCGCGGGAAGGTGGGGAGGTGGCCCTCACGGTGCGCGATACGGGCGAGGGCATCCCCCCGGACGAGCTGGGGCCTCTCTTCGAACGCTTCTACCGGGCGCGCAGCACCGCGCGGCGGCGGGGTACCGGGCTTGGTTTGGCCATTTCGCGCGAGATCGTGCAGGCACAAGGGGGTGAGATTGGGGCGGAGAGCGAGGTAGGCGTGGGCACGATCTTCCGAATCACCTTGCCAATTGGCGGAGGCCGCGAGAACCGTGGCTTCACGGGCAGGGCCCCGCGGGCGGCCCCCGAAGCCCGTTCCCGCGACGAACGCGCCGAGGCGCAGCCACCGTAGCCAGACGAGATCGTTGGTCCACCGTCGCGGGCTTGGGGAGACGGCCCGTGACCAGCGCTAGCCGGCGCCGTCCTCGCTTGCCCGTCCCGGGGCCGCCGCCGCTTCCGGGATATCCCTGAGCGCGGCCTGCGCCGCCGCCAGCCGCGCGATGAGCACGCGGTAGGGCGAGCAGGAGACGTAGTCGAGACCCACGTCGTGGCAGAACTGAATCGATGCCGGGTCGCCGCCGTGCTCCCCGCATATGCCCACTTTCAGATCCGGCCGTGCGCGCCGGCCTTTCTCAACGCCTATGCGCATCAGCTCGCCGACGCCCTCGCGGTCGATCTTCACGAAGGGATCGTAATCAACGATCCCTTGGGCCATGTAGGTCGGGAGGAAGTGCCCCGCATCATCGCGCGAGATGCCGAAGGCGGTCTGCGTGAGATCGTTGGTGCCAAAAGAAAAGAAATCGGCGTGTTCGGCTATGGCGTCGGCGGTGACGCAGGCCCGCGGCAGCTCGATCATGGTGCCTACCGTGTAGGCGACTCGCGTCCCGCTCTCCTCCATCACCCGCTCGGCAAGACGAACAATGCGCTCGCGGACGCGTCGGAGCTCTTCCAGCATGCCCACGAGCGGGATCATGATCTCAGGGACCACGCGAAGACCCTCCGCGGCGAGGGCGCAAGCGGCTTCCATGATCGCCTGCGCTTGCACGTCGTAGAGCTCGGGGTGGGTGAAGGCGAGGCGCACACCTCGGTGTCCGAGCATGGGGTTGACCTCGTGCAACGCGGCCAGGCGGCGCTCCAGGTAGTCCATGGACACGCCCAGCGCCGCCGCGACCGGGCTCATCTCCTCCCGCTCTCTGGGGAGGAACTCATGCAGGGGCGGATCGAGCAGACGGATGGTCACGGGAAAGCCGGCCATGGCACGGAAGATGCCTTCGAAGTCCTGCCGCTGCATGGGCAAGATCTTCGCGAGCGCGACGCGGCGCCCTTCCTCCTCCTCCGCGCAGATCATCTGCCGGACGGCCAAGATCCGGTCCTCGCCGAAGAACATGTGCTCCGTGCGGCAGAGACCGATCCCCTCCGCGCCGAACGCCCGCGCCAGGGCGGCATCCTCCGGCGTATCCGCGTTGGCGCGCACGCCCAGGTGGCGCGCCGGGTCGGCCCAGGCCATGAGCCGATCGCATTCCTGGGGTGGTGTCGGGTCAATCAGTGGCACGGAGCCCAGCATGACCTCGCCGCTACTGCCGTCGATGGAGATGGTGTCCCCTCGTTGAACGACAAGCTCGCCGCCGCCGTTCGTACGCACGCGGAACCGCCCCCGCTCGTAGTCGATGTCGAGCGCGCCGCAACCGACGACGCAGCACTTTCCCCACCCTCGCGCCACCACGGCCGCGTGCGAGGTCATGCCGCCTCGGGCGGTGAGGATTCCCTGCGCGGCGATCATGCCCTCAATATCTTCCGGGCTGGTCTCAATACGAACGAGGATGGCGGGCGCTCCGCTTGCCGCCACCTCCGCCGCCTCCTGCGCGGAGAAGGCGACTTGGCCGACCGCCGCACCGGGCGATGCCGCAAGACCTTTGGCGATCACGTCGCGCGCCGCCGAAGCGTCGAAGATGGGGTGGAGGAATTCGGCGATCCGCTCCGGATCCTGACGCAGAAGCGCGGTGCGCTGGTCAATGAGCTCCTCTTCCACCTGGTCAACCGCGATCTTCACCATCGCCTGGCCGGTACGCTTCCCCGCGCGTGTCTGCAGGATCCAGAGCGTCCCTTGCTGGGCGGTGAACTCAATGTCCTGCATGTCCCGGAAGTGTTCCTCTAGGGTCGAACAGGCCCGGGTAAGGTCGCCATAGATCTGTGGGAGGGCCTCTTCCAGTGAGGCCGCCTCGCCCGGCGTTTGGTCCGCGGCTTGGTCTGCTGCGCGAATCGGCTGCGGCGTGCGCACCCCTGCGACGACGTCCTCGCCCTGCGCGTTGATCAGAAACTCGCCGAAAAGGCCGCGGTCCCCCGTCTTCGGATTGCGTGTGAAGGCAACGCCGGTCGCGCAGTCATCGCCTAGGTTGCCAAAGACCATGGCCTGCACCGTGGCGGCCGTCCCCCACTCCGACGGATACCCGTGCAGGGAGCGGTACACGGTGGCGCGGGGGCTATGCCACGAATCGAAGACGGCGCCGATCGCCGCCCAGAGCTGCTCCCACGGATCGTCAGGAAATTCCAGGCCCGGCTGGCCACGAATTATCGCCTTGTACTCCGCCACCAGCTCCCGCAGGTCGGGAGCGGTGAGCTCCGTATCCAAGCTGACGCCGCGCTCACGCTTCATCCTGTCCAAGATCACCTCGAAGGGATCGTGATCCAACGCCGACTCTCGCTTGACGCCCAGCACAACGTCGCCGTACATGGCGACGAACCGGCGGTACGAGTCGTAGGCGAAGCGCGCGTCACCAGAGCGCGCCGCCAAACCTTCCACGGTGGCATCGTTGAGGCCCAGGTTGAGGACCGTATCCATCATGCCGGGCATGGAGACGCGCGCGCCTGAGCGGACCGAGACCAAGAGCGGGTTGGTCGGATCGCCGAAGCGCGCGCCCACCGTCTGCTCAATGTGGGTCATGCCGTCACGAACTTGTGGGGCAAGGGAGGTGGGGTAGGTGCGGTCCTGGGCGTAGTAGGCGTTGCAGACCTCGGTCGTGATGGTGAAGCCAGGTGGAACGGGGATCCCGAGATTGCTCATCTCGGCGAGGCCGGCGCCCTTGCCTCCAAGCAGGTTGCGAAGATCCGCACTGCCTGCCGAATGACCACCACCAAAGGGGTAGACCAGCTTGCCGGAGAGGGCCGTGTCGGCGGGTGACTGCGGGGTGGTGGTGCTCACGGGATACCGTTTCCTTGTCCCTGTCAGGGAGTAGTCCGAACGCCGTGCGACTAGGACCCCTTTGGAGGTGGACGGCCCTCCCTCGGTGAGGGAGGGCGGAGTGGAGGGGTGAGAAGATTATAGAGGGGCGGGGTGCTGCGGGGGGCAGCGCCGGTTGGGTCAATCTTCTGTTGCGTGGCGGCTCACCCCCACGACTTCCCTGGGGGAGCACGCAGAGCGTTTGCCGGAATCAGTTCCTCCAGGGAGGCCGCCACGATCGTGCGCTGTTGGCCCGCGCGTTGTTCCAGCGTGCCTGTGGCGACGACGAACATGGCCGCGCGTACGGTGGGCCGCTCTTGCTCGTCGAGTTCTCGCCGGATCAGCACGTTCATGAGACCGTATTCGTCCTCCAGGAGCAGGAAGACGATGCCCTTGGCCGTGAGGGGGCGCTGCCGGCACACGACCAGTCCGGCGATCGTGACCGAGGCGCCGGCGGGCAGGGCGCGCAGGTGCCGCGACGAGGCGACCCCTTCTCCCAGGGCTGCTCGGAGGAATTGCATGGGGTGGCGATCCGGTGAGAGGCCAAGCACTTCGTAGTCAGCAGCCATCCGCTGATAGGGGGTGAAGTCAGGCAGCGGGACCACGTCCTGGTCGGTGGGCAGCGGGAGGCGGAGCTGGCGCCGTTGAGGCAGGCGGAGCGTGCTGCGCTCCAGTCCGGCTCCGAACAGCCCCAGTTGCCAGACCAACTCACGGCGGTTGAGGCCGAAGTGATCGAAGGCGCCAATGCGGATCAGGCTCTCGGTCGCTCGGCGTGAGAGCCCCGTCCGTTGCACGAAGTCGAAGAGCGATCGGTAGGGTCCGCCTCGCTCCCGTTCGCGCGCAATCGCGGTGCCGCCCGCGTCGCCCACATATCGCACGTAGCCCAAGCCAATACGGACCGCACCGCGACTTTCTCGTGCGTCCTCCACGGTGCAGACGGGGCGGCTGCGGTTGATGTCCGGCCGCCGCACTACGATTCCGTGCCGTTTCGCGTCGTTCGTGAGCACATGGGGTGGATAGAACCCCATGGGTTGGTTGTTGAACAGCCCACAGAAGAACTCCGCCGGATAGGTGTGTTTCAACCATGCTGTTTGGTACGCGAGCAGGGCGAAGGCGGCGGCATGGCTCTTGGGAAAGCCGAACTCCGCGAATCCCAAGAGAGTGTCGAAGACGCGCGTGGCCACAGCGGAGGACACCCCGCGCTGAGCGGCGCCACTCAGGAACCGTTCGCGGTAGCGCTCCATGAGCTGAGAGGCCCGTTTCCGGCTCATCGCTCGCCGGAAGTGTTCGGCCTCGCCCGGCGTAAAGCCGGCCATGGTCTGGGCTACCTGCAGCACCTGCTCCTGGAAGATCACCACTCCCAGCGTCTCCTTCAAGACAGGGCGGAGACACTCGTGCGGCATCACGGGAACGTGGCTGGGATCAGCGCGCTGGCGCTCACGCTGCCGGACGTAGGGGTTCACGGCGCCGCCAACAATGGGGCCGGGCCGGACAATGGCCACCTGCACCGCGAGATCGTCAAGATTTCGTGGCTGCGTTCGCGGCAACATGGCGATCTGCGCCCGGGATTCGATCTGGAAGACGCCCACAGTATCCCCGTTGCGGATGTCGTCGTAGACGGCCGGGTCGTCGAAATCGATGCGGGAGAGATCCTCAACGTGTCCGTGGCTCTCCGCGATCAGGGCGATCGTCTCTTCCACCGCGGAGAGCATGCCCAGCGCGAGGAAGTCGATCTTCACCATGCGCGCGTCGTCCACGCTGTCTTTGTCCCACTGACAGACGTAGCGGCCCGGCCACGCGGCCGGCTGGCAGGGCACGCAGTCAATGAGTGGTTCCGAGGCGATCACCATGCCCCCCACGTGCTCCGAGAGGTGACGGGGGAACCCCTCCAGCTGCGGCGCGATCGCAATGAGGTCGCGCCAGACGGGCGCCTCCTCCCGATGGGCGAACTCCGGACAGCGGCGCAGTTCCTGGCGGAGATCCTGCACGGACTGATAGGGCCCGGTGAGCCGACCCAACCGGCCCAGCTCCACGAGGGGCAAACCGAGCGCCTTGCCCACATCACGGATCGCGCTCCGCATTCGATAGGTCGGGAAGGAAGCGACCAGCGTGGCGTGCTCTCGCCCCCAGCGCTCGTAGACACGCTCGATCAGCCGTTCGCGGATGTCGCGGGGGAAATCCAGGTCAATGTCGGGGAGGGAGTGCAGCTCTTGGTTGAGGAACCGGCCCAGGAAAAGGTTGTTGCGGACAGGGTCGATGTGTGAGAGCCCGATCAAGTAGCAGACGATCGACGCCACCGAGGAGCCGCGGCCCCGGCCCACGGGGAGGTTGGCGGCGCGGCGGGCCCGGCTCTCGCCTCGCACCTCTTCTGCAACCTGCTTGGCCAGTTCGAACACCTCGTGATAGATGAGGAAAAACCCGCCCAGGTCGTGCTGGGCGATCAATTGCAGCTCCTCTTGTAGCCGCGCCGCGGCGCGCTCTCGCTCAGGCGGCGTGGTGTAGCGCTCCCGCAACGCCGCCGTGCAGATCTGCTGGAGACGGTCCAGCGGCGACTGGCCGTTGGGCAGCAGTGGCGAGGGGAGGCGGTAGCCCAGGTCCTCGGTGATGTCGAAGGCGCATCGCTGGGCGATGCGCACGGCGTTCCGCGCCGCCTCCGGGTGATACGCGCTGAAGCGCTGAGCCTGCTCTTCCGGTGAGCGCAAGAAGAACTCGTCGTTGGGGCGGCGCTCTTGGTGCGATTCATCCAGCGTCTTGCGATGTCGGATGGCGACGAGCACGTCCTGGAGACGGTGCCGTGCCCGTTCGTGGTAGTGCACGTTCCCCGTTCCCACCACGCCGATCCCCAAGCGCTCCCCCAGCGCCACGAGCGCCCGGTTGCGAGGGGCGTCGCCGTAGACCAGGTTGTCCTGCAGTTCAACGAAGACGTTGCGGCGGCCGAACCAGGCAATGAGCTGTCGCAGCGCAGCGGCGGCTTCGGCGCTGTCGCCGCTGTGGAGGAGCGAGGGGACGCGGCCCTGGCGGCACCCCGTCAGCGCGATCAGCCCGGCGCTATGCTGCGGTATCTCCGCCATCGCCACCCAGGGATCGCGGCGGCGACGCTCCTTCGCCCGCGCGTCTTCCAAGCGCAAGCCGTAGGCAATGCTCACCAGGCGGCAGAGGTTGCGATAGCCGGCGCGACTCTCGGCCAGCAGCGTCAGGTGGGAACGGGCGGCGGCGGGGTCGTCCGCATCCGCCACCGTCAGTTCCACGCCGGTAATGGGACGGATGCCCGCTTCCCGGAGCGCTTGGGCAAACTCCATGGCACCGTAAAGGCCGTTGTGGTCCGTCAGCGCCAGGGCGCGGTACCCAAAGCGCCGGGCGGCGGCCACGAGGTCGTCAATGTGGGAGGCGCCGTCCAGCAGCGAGAAGCAGGAGTGCAGATGAAGCTCCACGTAGGGGGTGTCGTCCAGCCCCGGCGGCGGCGCCGGTCGCACCGGTCGCGATCGGGGGGTGTCTCGCTCCACTTGGGCCAGTTGCCGCGTTCGGCCTTCCCGCGCCACCAGATCTCTCCCCTTCCCTGCTCCGCCTTAGTAACGCTGGAGGAACCAGCCGTCGTGGGCGTCATCATGGAAAAGGGTGAGCATGCGGCCGTCCTCCAGCACGACGCGGTAGTAGCTCCGGGCGATGCCTGTCTCCCGCCACCACTCGTCCACAATGCGCCACCGTTCGTCCACGCGATCGACGGCGTGAGCAAGGCCCCACCCACGACCGCTCCGCCGGGCGATGGAGCGCGGCGCGCCGGACGGATCGGCGCGGACGTTGATCGGTGTGGGCAGGCCTACGGGTCGTAGTCCATGAGGGCGTAACGGCGTTCGGGAATTCGGCTGCACGGCGCCACCTCCACCAGTTGCTTCACAGGGCTCTCCCTGTAGCGGGCTTTCAGCTGCCGGACCATGACGCCCAGCCGCTCCCGATGCCGGATTTGGCCGGGGAACAGGCTGGCCTGGATCCCGCTCTCAACGGTGAGCCCAAGAAGTTCAAGTGACAGCGTGGCAATGGGGCCTGGGTACGAGGCGGTCTCCAGGACCGCACGGATCACGGTCCACAAGCGGCTGCGGTCGCTTGAGGGCTCCTTCAGCACGTGTCGGTGCGTCCACACCCGCTCGTTTTCGGTGATGGCGTGGAGCTGGAGGGCGCGGACGAACCGGCCCTGAGCCGCCGGATGGCGGAGAGCGCGGGCAAGCAACTGCTTTGCGCCGTGCTCCACGGCCTCTCTGCTCACCAGCGGCGGCTGCGCTTCCAGAGCCTCGCTGATTCCCTCCTCGGCCCGGCGCGGAATGATTGGAGAGGGGTCGAGCCCGTTTGCGGCCTGCCACGCCCAGCCTCCAATCAGGCCGAACTGGGCTTCCACGGCGTGCCGTGGTAGCGCGGCCAAGGCGCCCAAGGTCTCTAGACCAAGGAGCCGCAGACGGGATCGCATCTCCTCCTCAAGCGGCAACCAGTCAATCGGCTGTGGCGCCAGGAATGTGGCGGAGTCCTGGGCGGCCACGGCCTGCGTCCCGTCAGCACCGGCGGCCTGTGCGGCCACGGAGGCCGTGAACTTTCGCGCGGCGATGCCCAAGCGCGGGTGCAGCTCTGCGGGCGTGTGGGCGCGGATGGCGCGGTCCAGATCGGCCACGGCGGGATAGAGCCGCTGCAGCCCCCCCAAATCGGCGTAGAGGAGGCCCGGCGCCGTTTCTTCCACAAGGGGACTGATGGCGGCCAGCGCAGCCGCGAGCGACTGCCGCGCCTGCGCCTGCCGGGCCGGGCGGGGCTCCAGGACGGCCAGCAAGGGGCAGTAGCCCACCGCCTCGCGGAGGCTGATGCCGGGATGGACCCCCCGCATCTGGGCGGCGGCCGTGGCCTCAGCCACCCGGCGGCCGCTTTCGTCCGCGAGCGCCACGGGTTGGGCCGCCAGGGTTGGCTGCCGCGTCAGCTCACAGGCCAGACCGAAGTCAGGCACAAGGAGACAAGCAATTTGCATCGTCGCAATCTCCCGGGCAGGCGGAGGGAATCATAATAGAACATACGTTCCATATCAAGCGTAGTGTCGCGAGCGAGGGGGCGGGAGGAGGACGGGCCGAGCCGGCGCGGATGCGCCAGCGCCTCAGGCCGGCGGCAGGCTATTCCGGGATCAGGTGCGCCAACGTCTCGTCGCGATGCTTCTTCAGGTACGGCATGAAGGGCGTGCCGCCCGTTCCGACCGTGCTGGGGTTGGCCGGCTCTTCTTCGCTCTGTTCATGGATGTAGCGATTGGCGTATTCCAGGTGCCGGCTTCGAAAGTCGGCCAGCGCCTGCACGCAGGCGTTGTAGGCCTCCCGCAGGGCGGCGCTGCCGGAGTCTCGCACGGCTTCTCGCACGGCGGACCGACGCTCCACGTGCGCGATCAGCTCGCGGTGTCGCGGCGGCATGTACTGTCGCATCTCCTGGAGGTACGTCGCCAGCGCATCGTCCTGATGCGTAATCCCCAACCCCGCGTCGAGCAACGGAACGATGGAGCTTTGGGCACCGGTCTCACCGCGAAAGCGCTGGGGCTCGCCGCGATACTTCTCTACCCCTTCGTATGTCAGGCCGTTGGGTAGGGCCGGATGGTCCTTCCAGCCGTGGATGTACGGCCTCACGCGGCGGTAGTAGATGTAGGGGTCACAACGCTCCGGCACGCGGTCCAGCGTGGCGTTCAACCGATCGAGGGCCGCCGTTACTCGCGACAGATGATCTTCCAGTTGCGAGAGGTCGTCAGCGGGCGTTGACGTGGCTGCCTGAAAGATGGCGCTGATGGCGACGGCGGCTTTCGATTCGATCTCAACGTGCACCAGGATGAACCACTCTTCGTCCATGCCGCCCAGGAAGTTTTGGAGCAGCACCACGTTCCCCAGGGCGATCGGACCGGCCGGTTCCAGCCGGCGCCAGTTGTCCAGCGCGTAAGAGGCGTAGGAAAGAACAGGAGCGCGGCCCAGCGCGGTGGCGACCGCGTGCCACGGGATGGCGACGCTGGCGGGGAGGGAATCCGACGGCGGGCTCTCTCCCCAGACGAAGGCGTGGCCCAGGTACGAGAGCAGGAGCATGGCCCGTCGCCGCTGCACGTCACCGTCCAGACCATCGGCGTCGAGGGCCGGCAGGCGCTGAATCGCGCGGCGAATGGCGCCGGCGCTCAGCAGCTTCGGCAGGTCGGCCGCGATCTCCTCCCAGGCGCTGTAGTTCGAGGGCAGGGCGGGCAGCGGATCCCTGAGCGGCAGGAATCCGCGCTCAGGATCGATATCAAAGCTTTGCAGATCCATGACGGCTCCCGAAGCGCGAAGCCTGGCGGCTGTTCCGGTGCGCTTACCTGCCGTGGCCGATTCTGGAACTCGGCGGGGCCCTGCGCCCTGCCCCGTGAGGGGAGAGACGCCGGTGGGGTCGCAAGCGGCGCCCCGGCAAATATAGCGAGAGCCCGTCCTTTGTCCTATGAGGTGTCCGGCCCCCGAGCGGCGATTCCACCGTCTCCGCACCCACCGGGCCGCTTGCGGACCACACGGGCTGACTTCGTGTCAGCCGCTGTAGTTCCATCCCGTGTACGTTGAGGTGAGCGCCTCGCTCGCCCGCAAGACGGCGCCGTCGACCACGCGGCCCACGACCAAAGTGTGATCGCCAGCCGGGACGAACTGTTCCGGCTCGCATTCGAGCCAGGTGAGAGCCTCTTCAAGAATCGGGCAGCCGCGATCTGTCGTGCGATAGACAGTGCCGGCAAGCTTGTTATGGGTCTGCGCGGCGACTGCAGGGCTGCGTCCCCGGATCTTCGAGCCGTCTCGCGGCTGCAAGAAGCGGGCAGCGACTTCCATCCCGTCTTCGGGGAGCAAGTTGATCGTGAAGGCCTTGTGCCGACGGACGCTCTCCAGGCTGTAGGCGTCGTTCTCGATGGACACGGCCACCAGACGCGGCTCAAAAGAGACTTGCATCACCCAGTCGGCGATCATGGCGTTGGGCTCGTCATCCCGTGTGGTGCCAATGATGTAGATGCCGTACGGCATCTGGTGCATCACCGTGCGAATGCGCTGCGCCTCTTCCTTCGTCTGCAACGCCCCCTGCTCGCCCGGGCGCTCCTGTTGCGGGGGGTCCTCTGCCGAACCGGTCGGGCGCAGACCCCGCAGCAGCAGGTCGCGCGCAGCGTTCAACTCTTGCATCCGCAGGTCGGCGCTGGGCGCGTTGGGATTCAGATCGGGATGGAAGATCTGCGCCAGGGTGCGATAGCGGCTGCTGATCAGGCTCTCGGACGCGTCGGCGGCGACGCCGAGCAGCTCGGCGGCCTCCGCGCGATCTTGGGGAAGGGCCACGCCGCTACCTCACTTTGATCGACCGCTTGCCTCGGACACACGACCGCGCACGAATCGTAGAGGTCGCGCTCCCGTCTCGGCCAGCCCGGTCCTGTTGCGTATGGGTCGCTCATTGATGAGATGCGGCGCTCCCTCAGAACTCCAAGATGGCGAGCCCCGCGATCTCGCCGGCTTCCAACGCCGCTGCCGCCTCGTTGATCTCCTCGATGCCGAAGCGCCGGGTGACGATCACATGCCGAACCAGCGCGTGCCGGACCTGGTGCGTCCAGGTCCAGCTCACCCTCCGCTCCCAGCGCCGGAACACTGGTAAATCCCAATGGGGCCTAGAAGAGCCGCCTAGACTCGTGCCCTGAAAGAGAGAGCAGTATATTTCACGATCGTGCGCCATCGGGGCCACGCAGGTGAGGTCTGATTGCTCACCGGAGCGGCTGCAGCGCCGCGGCTCCGTGCTGTCGGCGCCAGGGCGTTTCGCCGTCCGATGCGGCGACTGCATAGAATGACGGCCACGATCAAAGCGAACGGCTTGGAGGTGCCCCGATGCCTGAACGTCCATCGATCAGTGACGACGCCCTCGCGGCGCTCCGCACGATCCCCACGGCGACTCTTATCGACGCACTCTGGGTGAAGGGGTGGCCCATGAGCTATGTGGAGGGAGCGCGGCCGCTGCAGCTTGGCCAGAAGATGGCGGGAAGGGCCGTGACCTTGCGCTTCGTGCCCCACCGCCCCGACATCGCGGAAGACAAGCCGCAGGGCGAGCAGTCCGCCGAATACGTCGCCTTTGAGCTGTGCGGTCCCGGCGAAGTGCTGGTGGTGGACGCCATGGGCTGGAGCAGCAGCTCAATTGGCGGCGACATCAAGTTTCTGCGTCTCGCGCAACGCCGTGCGGCCGGTCTGGTCACCGACGGATCTGTCAGGGATAGCGTGGTCCTGAAGGGGTATGGATTCCCGGTGTATTCGGCCGGTACCACCGCCAAGCAAGGCCCCGGAGAGTTCTGGCCTTGGCAGGTCAACGATGCCACCCAGTGCGGGCGCGTGCTGGTGCGGCCGGGGGACGCGGTCGTCGGCGACGATGACGGCGTTGTCATCGTCCCCGCCGGCATGGTCGATGAGGTGATCGCCACGGCGCGTGAGCACGAAGAGGTCGAAGAGGTGGTAAAAGAGCAGCTGCAACGCGAGCAGTGCTCGCCGGGGCGATACTACCCGTTCAACGACCGGACGTGGCGGCTGTTCGCGGAGAAGACCGGGAAGCAGCGCGATGCGTAGGCCTTGCAAGCTGCCTGCGATCCGAAGGGACGGGGGACGGCTGGGGACGGGAGACGCGTGTCTGAGGCAGGAGAGATAACGAAATGCTACAGCGCAGACTCGGAGTCGGGGGACCCACGGTGGCGGCCATTGGCCTTGGCGCCATGGGCCTGTCCGGACGCTACGGTCCCGCTTCGGACGATGAGTCGATCGCCACCATCCAGCGCGCGCTCGACCTCGGCGCCACGCACATTGATACTGCGGAGTCGTACGGCGCCGGCCACAATGAGACGCTGGTGGGCCGGGCCATCGCTGCTCGCCGAGACGATGTCTTCCTCGCCACCAAGTTCGGAGGGGGAGTGCCGAAGCCGGGCGTGCCCCAGGGCGGCCGCGGCCGGCCGGAGGCGGTCCGCAGGTCAATGGAGGGGAGCCTGCGCCGACTCGGGGTGGACTCCGTGGACCTCTACTACCTGCACCGGGTGGACCCCGACACGCCGATCGAGGAGACGGTGGGCGCCATGAGCGATCTCGTCGCCGCTGGCAAGGCGCGCTTCCTCGGCCTGTCGGAGGCGGCGCCCGCGACCATCCGTCGGGCCCACGCGGTGCATCCTATTGCCGCCCTGCAGACCGAGTATTCCCTCTTCACCCGCGATCCGGAGGGCGAGATCCTGGCAACCGTGCGCGAGCTCGACATCGGCTTCGTGGCCTACAGCCCGCTGGGACGAGGCGTTCTCACCGGGACGGTCACCGATCCTGCGGCGTTCAGCGGAGAGGACCCGCGACTTACTCTTCCCCGCTTTCAGGGCGAGAACTTCGCGCACAACGCCCGTCTCGCGGCGGCGCTCGGCTCCATTGCCGAGGAGCTGGAGATCACGCCGGCCCAACTGGCGCTTGCCTGGCTCCTCCACCAGGGCGACGACATCGTCGCGATCCCGGGCACTCGCCGTCAGGCGAACCTGGAGATGAACGTCGCCGCCGCGGACGTCGCGCTCAGCGACGCCACGCTGGCGCGTATTGAGGGCGTCTTGAGCGCCGACAGCGTGCGAGGCCCGCGCTATCCCGAACTCATGATGCAACGAGTGAACCTCTGACGCGCCATCGACAATTGGCGCCGCTGAACTCCTCAGGCGAAGACGCGCCGGCCGAGATTGGCGAAGCAGCCGCCCCAGCCTTGGCTGTGTCTGTCCCGGACCTCTTCGCTTTGGAATCCGCGGTGGGTGAGCACGACGGTTGTGCGCTCGCCTTCCTCTATGAAGTCCACGGTCACGAGCGTCGCTTCGCCTCCCCCGTGCCCCTGGACGTCTCCCTCCCACGACCAGGTGTAGGCGAGATGCTCCGGCGGCCGGATCGAGGTGTACTCCCCGCTGACGGTGTGCACCTGGCCGCTGTCCGGATCCCGCATGGAGAGCTTGTACTGGCCGCCGACACGCAGGTCGACCTCCGCCAGCGGACAGTCCCAACTCTCTTGCGCGCTCCACCAGCGCTTCAGGACTGAGGGGTCGGTCCAGGCCTCGAAGACCCTCTCCCTGGGTGCGTCGAAGCTGCGCGAGAGCCGCAAGCTGATCTCGGTCTCCGCCCCTGTTTCCGCCATGCCAATCTCCTTCCCAGTTTCTGGAGGCTACGGTTGCTCGGATAGATGCCGTTCGACGGCGTCGAACGTTCTTTCCCAGATACCTCGGTGATGCTCGATCCACGTCGCGGCCTCGGTCAGAGGTCCTTGGTCGACGTCGAGCCGATGGGTTCGCCCTTGGACCTCGCGAACGAGGATCCCGGCGTCCTCCAGCACCTTGAGGTGCCTGCTGATCGCCGGCTTGGAGATGGCGAAGCCCTGGGTCGCTTCGCCCACGCTGGCTGGGCCGCGGGCCAGCCGCTCTATGATGCCCCGCCGCAGGGGGTGGGCCAGGGCGAGAAAGCTGCGATCGAGGCTGGCCGAATAGTTAACCATATAGTGAACAATAATCCTGAGCGCGAGCAGGCGTC
This sequence comes from Dehalococcoidia bacterium, assembly GCA_963662615.2. Classification (GTDB taxonomy): domain Bacteria; phylum Chloroflexota; class Dehalococcoidia; order Bin125; family Bin125. The sequence continues at coordinate 1,942,807 of CAXXSR010000001.1, read as the reverse complement.
AAGAGCCGATTCTGACGGGCAGGTCGCCGGCGTGTCGCTTCACCGCGCCAGGGAGGCAACCGCTTCGCACATGAGCGATTGCCCACGGCGTCGGCGGCCTCGCCGGGGCCGGACGGGAAGATCTGGGCAGCGGCCACCCGTCCGCATCGCCTCACCGCACATCGCCGGGGTGACGGACTACTCGTACGACCTAATGGCGCGAGCCGTGGCCAAGAACGTCGAAAATCTCAGACGGGGGCATCCCCTGCAGAACGTCGTCTAATCAGGGACGGGAACGGCGATCGCTCTCCGCGAAGTCGGCCAGGCGCACGGGCAACCGACGGGAGCCCCAGGATCCTGGAGGACCGTCGAAGACACCCGGGCAGGGCGCGTCGCAGGCGAGACAGCGGCCGTCGTCGCTGAGTTCCCAGGCGGTAATCGTGTACCCAACCCGCCCAATGATCTGCGTCCCGCATCGGTCGCAGGAGGTGCTGTTGCCTTCGGGATCGTGAACGTTGCCGGTGTAGACGTAGCGCAGCCCGTTCTCCATCGCCACGCGGCGCGCTCGTTGCAACGTCTCCGGGGGCGTGGGCGGACGGTCCAGCATCTTCCAATCCGGGTGGAAGGCGGTGAAATGGATCGGCACCAATGGCCCCAGATGCTCCGCGACCCAGTTGCTGAGCCGGTCGATCTCCTCTGCGGAATCGTTAAGGCCGGGGATGAGTAGTGTGGTCAGTTCCAACCAGACATCGGTCTCGTGGTGGATGTACTCCAGCGTCTCCAGCACCGGCTCCAGATGACCCATGCAGACGCGGTGGTAGAAATCCTCCGTGAAGCCTTTGAGATCGACGTTGACGGCGTCCATGTAGCGGTAGAACTCCACGCGTGGCTCGGCGCACATGTATCCGGCGGTGACGGCCACGGACTTGATCCCGGCCTCGTGACACGCCTGCGCCACGTCGATCGCGTACTCGTGGAAGATCACCGGGTCGTTGTAGGTGAAGGCGACGCTGCGGCAGCCCAGCTCCCGCGCCGCCCGCGCGATCGTCTCCGGCGCTGCGGCGTCGGCAAGTGTGTCGATCTCGCGGGACTTGCTGATGTCCCAGTTCTGGCAGAAGCCGCAGCCCAAGTTGCACCCTGCGGTGCCGAAGGAGAGGACCGAGGTGCCGGGCAGGAAATGATCGAGCGGCTTCTTCTCGATCGGATCGACGCAGAACCCGCTCGAGCGGCCGTAGGAAGTTAGGACCACCTGGTCGTCCTGGCGCGCACGGACGAAACAGAATCCCCGCTGCCCCTCGTGCAGCTTGCAGGCACGCGGGCAGATATCGCACTGGACCCGCCCGTCGGGCAGCGCATGCCAGTAGCGCGTGGGGACGACGCTCGCTGTCACTCCCGAAGCGTAGCTGAGCCGGTCGGCGCGCGACCAGCGGTCGGGACCCCGGCTCGCCGTCGCCGGCGCACGATCGCGCTACTCTGGTCTCCCGATGAGGCTGAGGAGCACTTCGCCGGCGCTCGTGTCATCGCAGCCGAACCGGGCGAGCGCCGCGAGTGAAGGGGCCTGGTCCCTCAAGGGGTCCGAGGCGGCGAGGAGCAGACGTGAGCCAACAGCCCAGCCGACGCCCGCTCGTGATCTCTCACCGCACGAACGCCGGCGCCATGCCGGAGAACACCCTGGCGGGGATTGATGCGGCGATCGCGGACCGCGCCGACGGCGTGGAGGTCGACGTCCGCGCGACCCGAGACGGCCGCCCCGTCCTCCTCCACGACTCCTCGTTGGCGCGAACGACGGGCGACCCACGCGAACTTTCCGCGCTCTCCGCCCGCGCCTTGCGATCGCTGCGCGTGACCGACCCGCATGGCCGGGTCGCACCGCAGCCCGTCCCCACTCTGGCGGAGGCGCTCGCCCGGACGGTGGGCCGCTGCCTGCTGGTCATGGAAATCAAGGAAGCCGGGATTGAGAGCACAGTGGGGCGGCTGGTCAACGATGCCGCCGCCGCCGATTGGTGCTGGATCTGGGCGTTCGATCCCGACATCGGCGTCGCCTGCCGAAGCGAGATGCCGCAGGTGCCGGTCGCCCTGCTGGTCGCGCCGGACTCCGCCCCCCGATACGGGTACCGGTCGCACATCGATGTGGCGGCGCGAGCGGGCTTCGCAGCGGTGAGCCTGGCACATGCCATGGTCAGCCCTGCCGCGGTAGAAGAGGCCCACGGGCGTGGCCTGCAGGTCTACACCTGGAGCGTGGACGAGCCCGCCGACATCGAGCGGGTCCGCGATGCCGGCGTCGACGCGATCTGCGGCGATTATCCGGCCCGGATTCTGGCGCGTCTCAGGCGCCCCGATCGCGGGCCTGATGCCTCCGCCGGCTCGCCGCCACGGGCGCTGGGCCATGACTGAGGCGGCGGCCGAGAGTCACGACGTGCGGGACGTTCAGGTCCCCGCCGCCGGCTTGTCGCTGGCAGGCGCCTTGGGCCTGCCCGCAAGGCCGCTGGGCGTCGTTCTCTTCGCGCACGGAAGCGGGAGCAGCCGCTTGAGCCCCCGGAATCGAGCGGTGGCCGCGACGCTCCGTGAGGCCGGCCTGGCGACGCTCCTCATGGACCTCCTGACCCCGGCAGAAGAGCGGATTGACGCTCGTACCGCCGAGCTGCGCTTCGACGTGAAGTTACTCGCGACCCGATTGGCCGGCGCGGTCGAGTGGCTGGCGGAGCATCCTCACACGCGCGCGCTCGATATTGGCATGTTCGGCGCCAGCACCGGCGCGGCGGCGGCGCTGATGGCGGCGGTGGAGCGCCCTGCGAACGTCCGCGCGGTCGTGTCCCGCGGCGGCAGGCCGGACCTCGCCGGCGCCGCGCTCTCGCAGGTCCGCGCCTCCACGCTGCTCATCGTTGGAGGAGCCGACGTCCCGGTCATCGCGATGAACCGGGACGCGCTGGCGAAGTTGCGCACAGAGAAGAAACTGGAAATCGTCCCCGGCGCCACGCACCTCTTCGAAGAGCCGGGCGCGCTGGACCGGGTGGCGAGCCGGGCGCGCGACTGGTTCCTACGCTATCTGCCTGCCACCGCGAGCACGCCCGACGATGATGGTGCCAACCAGACGGTTCGTTGAGAGGTGATCGCCATCGCTCTCTCCGTGGGAAACGGTGGCCGCGTCACGGCTGCCCGCTGCTGACCTCGGGCTTGCGGCCGGCCCACGGCCGGGCCTCCTCCAATTGCGAGGCGAAGCGAAACAGCGTTGCCTCGGCGGCTGCCTCGCAGCGCGAGTTCACGGGCACGTTGGACCACGCAATTCCTGCCTATACGATCCGTAGGCGCCCCGGTGGCACTCAGCTGCCAGACTCGTACTGTGCGTAGTCATCAGGGCGCATGACGGGCCCTACTCTCTTGCGACCCAAGCCTGCGGCTTCGTCGCCGTTCAGGACCAGGCGTCAACCGCATACTCTTCGACCTTGCCCGGAACGAAGCCGAAGCCGAGTCCAGGTCGATCCGGTAGCAACAGGCGCCCGTTCACGACTTCGCTCTGCCGGTCGATCAGGCGGCGGAAGTTGAGCACCTGGTCGTCAGGGAAAAATTCGACGAACGTCGCGTTGGGCGTTGACGCGACGAGGTGCAGGTGCAGGTCGTGGAACCAGTGGGGACAGAGCGAGATCCCGAAGCTGGCCGCCGTGGCCGCGATCCGGCGAAACTCGGTGATCCCTCCGCAGACCGCGGCGTCCGGTTGTAGGATCGTCGCGGCCTCCTTCTCCAGCAGCTCTTTGAAACGCCAGCGCCCGGCCTCAATCTCCCCCGTCGCCACGGGCACCGCGGTTAACCGGGCCAGACGGGCGTGGTTGTCGATGTCGTCAGGGCTGAAAGGCTCCTCGATCCAGTAGGGGTCGTAGCGCTCGTAGATCGCCATGGCGCGCAGCGCCGACTCAAGGTTGGGGAATGCGTTGTTGGCATCCAGCATGAGCAGCACGTCCTTGCCAATCGCTTCGCGCGCTGCCCGGATCCTCGCTTCCTCACCCCCTGGATCGAGCCGGCCAACCTTCATCTTCACCGCCGTGAAGCCCTGCGCCACATAGCTGCTGAACTCTTCGGCCAGCATCGCCGCCGGGTCACCCTCGAGATAGTAGCCACCGCTGGCATAGGCCGGGACGGAACCGTCGGCGCAGGCGCCCAGATAGCGCCAGAGCGGTAAGCCCACTGCTTTCGCGTTGCGATCCCAGAGCGCGATGTCGATTGCGCTGATGGCGCGCATGACCGAGCCCACCCGGCCGTGCAGCAACGCCTCTTGGTACATCTCCTGCCATAGCCCCTCGACCTGGTATGGGTCCCGACCGATCAGCATGGGCGCGAACAAGTTGCGGATCGCCGTCGTCACGAGCTCCCCGCCCGAACCGCCCGCGTAGCAGAACCCGATGCCCGTCTCGCCGTCTTCGGTTTCCACTTGCACCAGTGGGTAATCGCGATGCGTCAGGGTGCGATTGGACAACGAGGTTGGTCGCTCCAAGGGAATCCGCACCAGCCGCGTCCGCACGGCCGTAATCATCGTCATCGTTGCATCCTCGCTTCCTTGCCCGCCCGGCGGACGGTCCCATCGTGCTAGCGCGTTCGTGTCTCCTTGTCACGCGTCTACCACCAGCTCTACAGGGCAGCGACGTGGCGCGTTGGATCTGATCGGCGCAGTGGAGGCGCCGTAGCCTGGGCTGCGCCGGGGCAGTTGGCGGCGCCGTAACGAGCGGGAGAGAACGGGATCGGGGCAGCCGTCGCGCGCCCTGGCCTATGCAATGATAGGAGTGCGGACGCCGGAAGGCGCGATGGGCGCCGCCGACCCTGCGTCGTCACAAACTCAGTGCTGGGTGCTGGGAGCTGGGTGCTGGGGGGAAGGTGCCGATGACAAGTTCCGCGGCGCCGCGGCGGGGCCAGAGGCGCCCCCTCCAAGAGGGCCTCTTCCAGATGCCGGAGCGGGAGGGGGCACCGGTCTCTCTGACGGGGAATCGCTGCCTGGAATGCGGCGAGGCGTTCTTTCCTGCACGCCATTACTGCGCCAATTGCAGCAGCGCCACGTTGGAGCGCCAGACGTTCGGACCCCGCGGCGTGGTGCACACTTTCACGGTGGTCCATCAGCGACTCCCTGGCGCGGCCGTCGATCCCCCCTACGCCATCGTCGTCGTCGCGATGGACGGAGGCGTCAGCGCCCAATCGGTCTTGGTGGACGCGGACCCGCAGGACGTCACCGTTGGAATGTCGGTCGAGGCGATCGCCCGCACGGTCCTGACCGACGAGGACGGTGTTAGCCTAATCAACTACTTCTTCCGGCCCCTAGCTCAGCACGAGGAAAGCCATGCGTAGCGTCGCCGTCGTTGGAGCAGGACTGCACCCATTCGGGCGATTCCCGGAGAAGAGCACGGAGGAGCTGGGCCGGGAAGCGATCGTCGCTGCGTTAGAGCAGGCCAACATCTCCTTCCAGGAGATTGACGCCGCCTATACGGGCCGCGTCCTTCAGGGCATGGGGGCCGGATTGCGCGTCGTGACCGAGCTAGGCCAGACGGGCATCCCGGTCACCAACATTGAGCAGGCCTGCGCCAGCTCCACCACAGCGTTTCGCGAGGCTGCCATGGCAATTGCCGGCGGCTTCTACGACCGCGTGCTCGTGGTCGGCTTCGAGAAGATGGAGCGCGGCCTCCTGCAGACCAGCGACAAGCAGGCGTACGAGACCGTGATGGGTCTTGCGGTCATGCCGGCGGGCTACGCGCTCGCGGCCAATCGCTACATGCATGAATACGGCGCCACGCCGGAGATGTTCGCCCAGGTGTCCGTGAAGGCACATAAGAACGGGGCGCTCAATCCCAACGCGCAGTACCAGAAGGCCGTCACGCTGGAGGAAGTTCTCAACTCGCGGATGATCGCCGCGCCGATCACGCTGCTGCAGTGCTCGCCCACCACTGACGGCGCAGCGGCGGTGGTCCTCTGTGCCGAGGAGGTGGCCCGCCAGCACACGTCGGACTACATCACTGTGGCGGGCTGGGCCTCTGGGACCGGCGAATACGTCCCGGCGGCGAAGGATGGGGAGTCTCACGACGGCGAACTGAACCGGCTCGAACTGGCGAAGCTGGCGCGCACGGCGTACGAACGCGCCGGCATTGGCCCGGAAGACGTCCACGTGACGCAAGTGCACGACGCGTTCACTCCCGGCGAAATCTTCGCCATTGAGGCGCTGGGTCTGGTGGACATGGGCGCAGGCGCGCAGGCCGTCTGCGAGGGGCGCACGGAGATCGACGGCGACATCCCCGTCAACACCGACGGCGGCTTGCTCAGCCGCGGCCACCCCATTGGCGCCACGGGCTGCGCCATGATCGCCGAAATCCTGGCGCAGCTCAGCGGCCGGGCGGGCCCGCGCCAGGTGTCCGGCGACCCCAAGGTGGGGCTCATCTATAATTCCGGCATTGGTGGGATGAACGTCCTGGTCTTGAAGCGGTAACGGGGCCAAGCGCCTTTGACGCTGCCAGTGCTGGCCGCAGGGTCGGCCCCCTCCCGATACTCGGCCCGCGTCGCGTCTCCCCTGCCTGCTTCAGCTTGCGTCTGCGCCGGAGGACATTGAATGGAGTTCAAGTTCACGGAGCAGGAGGAGGCCTTCCGGGCCGAGGTGCGCGACTTCATCAGTCGCCACTGGGCGGAACCGCCTGCCTCATTTGAGCCGTACTCAGAGGAGGTCTGGCCGATTCGCCGGGCCTACGAGCGCGAGCTGGCGCAGCGTGGATGGCTGACCCTGGCCTGGCCGCGGGAATATGGCGGTCTGGGCGCCTCCCATATGCAGCAGCTCATCTTCCGCGAGGAGAGCGCCTACGCCGGCGCGTCCGGCGGCGACGGCCAAGGCATCACCATGGTCGGCCCCAGCCTCATGGTCCATGGCACGGAAGACCAGAAGCGGCGCTTCTTGCCGCCCATCGCCAGGGCCGAGGTGACGTGGTGCCAGGGCTTCAGCGAACCGGGCGCCGGTTCCGACTTGGCCTCGTTGCGGACGAGCGCTGTTCGTGACGGCGACGATTTCATCATCAACGGGCAGAAGAGCTGGACCTCCAACGCCCAACACTGCGAATGGATGCACATCCTAGTTCGCACCGATCCCGGCGCCCCCAAGCACAAAGGGCTCTCCTACTTCCTGGTTGACATGACGTCGCCGGGGATCGAGGTGCGCCCCGTCATTGACATGGCCGGCAATCACGTCCTCAATGACACGTTCCTCACCGATGTGCGCGTCCCCGCCGACCAAATGCTGGGGGAGGTGAACCGTGGCTGGTACGTGGCCGCCACCCTTCTGGATTTCGAGCGATCCGGCATCCACTACCCGGCGCAGGCGAGGCGGACGGTCGAGGAGCTCGTCCGCTGGGCCAAGGACACCAAGCGCAACGGCGTTCGCGTCTGGGACGACGATCGAGTCCAGCGCGGGCTCGCCGAGCTCTACATTGAGACGGAGATCGCGCGTCTGATCTCCTACCGCGTCGTCTGGATGCAGAGCCAGGACCTGGTCCCCAACCATCAAGCCTCCATGTCCAAACTGTTCGGTACGGAGTTGAACCAGCGGGTCTTCCGTTTCGGCACGAACTTGATCGGCCTGCCCGTTCAGCAGCTCGACGCCAACGATCCGCACGCCTCGCTCAAGGCCAAGATCGGGCGCATGTATCTGAACTCGATTCCCTACACCATTTACGCCGGGACGAGCGAGATTCAGCGCAACATCATGGCGACGCGGGGGCTCGGCTTGCCCCGCCAATAGCAACTGCAGCATCACCGCCCCCCCGCCGGCCGTCCCCGTCGGGACGCTCTCGGCGACGGACCCGACGAGCGCGGCATACGCATTTGATCGCGAGCACCCGGCGGCTGCGGGTCCCTGGTTCGATCGGGTCCGCGAGCGCCGGTCCGAGCGGCGCTGACTCGAAGGGAGGACGCCCTTTGCTCGCCGCCCTGGACTGCAACGCAATACCCTCTAGCGGCGCTGCCTGGAGGCGGCGTGCGCGGGAGCGGGGGACAATGGTTCCTGATCGAGAGGCCTCGACCGAGTCCTCTCCCGACATCCGGGTCCTGATTGCGGACGACCATCCCGTGGTCCGCAGCGGGTTGCGCGCGATGCTCAACGCCTCTGGCGTTCAGGTTGCGGGCGAGGCGTCTTCCGGTTCCGAGGCGGCGGCGAAAGCGAAGACGCTGCACCCCGACATCGTGCTCATGGACGTCCACATGCCGGACATGGACGGGCTCACCGCCACGCGGCTGATCAAAAAAGAGCTTCCCACCGTCGCCGTAGTGATGGTGACGAGCTTTGAGAGTGAGGCGTACCTGCGCCAGGCGATCGCGGCCGGAGCCGCCGGCTATCTGCTCAAAGGAACGGGCCGCGACCTCCTGCTCAATAGCCTTCGGGTGGTCCGAGACGGCGGCTCCATATTCGATCTCAAACTGCTTGGCTCCCTGGGACAGGATCTCGCACAGGGGCAGGACAGGCAGCCACGCCTGCTTGACGTGCTGGTGGAGCGCGAACTCCTCACCCTCCGCCTCGTCGCGCAGGGGATGACGAACCGGGAGATCGCGGACGAGCTGGGCTACAGCGTGGGCACAATCAAGAACGTCGTCCAAGAGATGATCGCAAAGCTCGGCGTTTCGGACCGCACGCAGGCGGCGGTGTTGGCGATCCGCGCCGGGTTGAATATTGACTAGCCGCCTCCCTCCCCGCTGGCGTACGGCTCGCTCGGGCGATCTGCGACCGCCGTCGTCTCCGCTGGCCGGCCCTACAGCGACCGCCCCACTCCGCGTCGGCCCGCCATTGGATCGGCGCAAGTGTCCTTGGCCTTCGGCTGGGCCGACATAACTTGTCTATCTGGCCACTCGGATGGCCATGTGCCTCTTATGGAGCGCAACGCAGTGACGGATGATGCCGAGCGATCGCTGAGAATCAGGGACGCATCCGTCAGGGCCCGCCTCGTGGATCAGTGAGGCTGGCCCCGCGGACAGGGGTCTCACCAGTTGGGGTGGCGCAGCCAAGGGAGGATTCGGAAATGACACGGCGAGAGTTGACGGAGCGTGAGCGCGCGATGGTGCAGCTCATCAGCCAGGGGCTGTCCAACGCGGAGATCGCGGAGATCCTGGGCGTCAGTATGGCGACGGTCAAGCGGCATGTGGCCAACGTGATGATCAAATGGGACGTGACCAACCGCACGCAGATCGCGGTCCGCGCTCTTCGCCACGAAGTGGAACCTTCCGCCCTGAGCGCCTAGTGCCGGGACATCGTCCGAGGCTGTCCGGAGTGCGAGGCGGCGCCCCGCGGCCACGGACGCGGGACGGCGAGCAAACGGAGCCGTGTGCGTTATGCCACTTGCGTTCGTCTGTGACTTTTGCGGGTTCGCCATCCACAAGGAGGGCTTCGCTCTCGACATGTTCAACGCTCGCGCGGTTCCCAGCGAAGAAGGGGTGCCGCGGCTGGTGGAGCGACGCCGGCTTCGCTCCTATTACACCTGCCCGGCGTGCGCCCAGCGGGTTGAGGCGGTGATCTCAGCGCTGGAGGCGGAGGGCCGCACGCGCCAGGCCTCCTGAGCTGCGCCATGAGGCTCGCCTGCACGGCGCTCTCCGCCGGGAGACGCCTGGCGCGGATGCTCGGCTCTCCCGCGACGCGCAGCCTGAAGTGACTTGAAACGAGCGGAGTGGCGCTATGCTGGTGCCCGGCCGCGCCTGCGCTAGGCCTGCGCCGGCACGGTGCAGGGTTGATCCAGTCGGGCGAGGAGCGAGCAGTCGCGCCGCCTCTTGGTCCGATGAATGCCCCGACCGGGGCGCACGGGAGCAGTGGTCATCCGACCCTTCCACCCACGCCGAGGGCGGTTCAGGACCATCGCACTGCCGATGGGATCCCGCCGTAACCTCCTCGCCTTCACCGTCTTTCTTGGCCTAGGCGTCGCCCTGACCGCGGGGGTGGCGCTGCGCCTGCAGTCGGTCCACGACGATCGCCGCGAGAGCGAACTTCGGGAGGAGTTCAAGGAGATCGTCGATAAGCTCGCCCAGGAAGTGGCTGTCTTGGAGACGATCGGCAGCGGCACACGGGCCTTTTTCCACTTGGCGTTCGCCGGGGCGGAGGAGGCGCAGCGGCTCGACCCGGCCGGCGTCGCCACGCCCCCGGTCGTCTCGGGCGAAACGTTCCATCTCTTCAACCAAGAGCTGGTTGCGGCGCGCCCCGAGATCCAGTTGATCGCTTGGGTGCCCCGGCTCGCCTTCGCCGATCGGGCCGATCACGAGCGTGAACGCAGGGAGGAGGGGTTCACCGACTACGCCCTTCACGAAGTCGATCTCAAGGCAGGGAGGCTCGTCCCGGCGGGGACGCGGGCGGAGTATTTCCCGCTGACATACATGGAGCCGTTCAGGCCGACCGCCTTGGGGCACGGCTTTGATTTCGGCGCCCATCCCGCCGGGCAAGCGGCGTTGACACGCGCCGCCGAGAGCGGTGCCCCTGAGGCTCACCCCACCGTCCCCATGTCTCCGGCGGACCTCACGAACACTCTCCTACCGATTTTCTTTCCCGTCTACGCGGGTGGCGCCGTGCCGGCCGGCGCGGCCGAGCGGAGCGAGCAGCTCGTTGGTTTCGTGGTGCTGACGCTCGACGTGAGCGGACTGATGCATCAAACCCTGCAAGGGTTGAACGCTGCGGCGCTCTTCGAGATCACGATACGTGGCGAGTCGATCCTGGGGCCGGACTTCCAGCTGTACTCCGCCGGAACCGGCCAGGGAGAAGCGGGCGGGCCCAGCCTGGCCGCCGAGGTTGACGTCGCCGCGTCTACCTGGAGTGTCAGCGGCGTCCCGACTGCTGCCTTCACGGCCGGCCTGCCTCTGCGGATCCGAGTGGGGGGACCCGTACTCGTGGCCCTGATCTGGCTGGCGCTGGGCCTCGCCGTGACGGCGCTCCTGCGGGAGCGTCGCCGTCGCGTGGAGGTGACGTCGACGCGTCGCCGCCTGGCCGGCATCCTCGACACCGCACCCGACGCCATCATTTCGGCCGACTCGCAACGACGGATCCGTCTCTTCAATCGGGGTGCGGAGGCGACGTTCGGTTACAGCGCGGCGGAGGTGAACGGCCGGCCGCTGGACATGCTCGTCCCCGGGTCGCGTCGCGACTCCCAGCATGCAGGCCTCCACGCCTTCATGGCCTCAGCCGAGACGGCGCGATACATCAGGGAAGAGGAGGGGATTCGCGGACGCCGCAAGGATGGGTCGGAGTTTCCCGCGGAGGCCTCCGTTTCCCGGCTGGACCTGCCGGACGGCCCCGTGTTCACCGCCATCCTCCGCGACGTCACGGAGCGGAGCCGCGCCGCTGAGGCCCTGCGGCAAAGTGAAGCCTCCCTCGCCCGCGCGCAGGAGATCGCTCATCTGGGCAGCTGGGAGTGGGACCTTGCCACGGACGATATGCGGTGGTCGGACGAGACCTACCGGATCCTCGGCGAAGAGCCCCAGAAATCCCCGCCGGCCATGCGCACCTTCCTGGCCCACGTTCTTCCGGCCGATCGCGACCGCGTGCAAGCCATTATCCAGGGCGCGATTGACCGGCGTGAAGGATTTGCCTTGCAAACTGTTGTGATCGTGCCCGACGGCACTGAGCGAGTTGTGTACGCCCAAGGCCGGGTGCTCCACGGCAAGGAGGACCGGCCCGTTCGGATGATTGGCGCCGTGCAGGACATCACCGAGCGGGTCCACGCGGAGGAGGCCCTGCGGCAAAGTGAAGCCTCCCTCGCTCACGCGCAGGAGATCGCTCACCTGGGCAGCTGGGAGTGGGACCTTGCCACGGACGATATGCGGTGGTCGGATGAGACCTACCGGATCTTCGGCACACAGTCACAGGAATTCCCGCTCAGCCATGACGACGCCATAGCCCTGGTTCATCCGGCCGAGCGCGAGCAAGCGCGAGCTGCTCACCAGGCGGCAGTCGATCGGCGGGAAGCATTCGCCCACAGGACCACCGTGATCCGAGCTGATGGCACCGAGCGGGTGGTGTACACCCAAGGTGAACCGATCCTCGATAAGGACGGTCGGCCCGTTCAGCTGATCGGTACGGTGCGGGACATCACTGAGCAGGTCCACGCGGAGGCGGAGCGGACACGCCTCCTGGAAGAAAAGCAGCAGCTCGTCCAGCGCCTGTTCCAGTCCCAAGAGGCGGAACGGAAGCGGGTGGCGTCAGAACTGCACGATGGCCCGATCCAGTGGCTGGCCGGGGCCGGCATGTTCCTCGACAGCTTCGTCGCGGAGCGGCAGAAGGGCGATGTGGAGAGTGCCGAGCGCTATCTCCAGCTCGCTCGCGAGCACCTGGATACGGTCCTGGCTGACACGCGTCGGATCATGGCCGGCCTCCGTCCCGGCGATCTCGATGACGTTGGACTCGTCGAGGCCATACGAGGGCTCTTGAAAGACACCCAGGAGCGGACTGAGTCCGAGATCGAATTCCGCGCCACCATGGACGGCGTCCGCCTTGACCCCGCGGCGGAGCTGGCGCTGTACCGCATCGCGCAAGAGGGGACCGCAAACGCGATCAGGCACTCCGGCTCGCCCAAGATCCGCGTCGTCCTGGCGGTTCGCGATGCGGATGCCGTTCTGGAGATCCGCGACTGGGGCCAGGGATTTGATGCCGCGGCGCGGGCGCCGGACTGGCAGCGGGGGCAGCATGTCGGACTGATCGGCATGCGAGAGCGGGCGGAGCTGGCCGGGGGCGTCTTCCGCGTCGATTCAACCCCCCTGCATGGCACAACCGTCCACGTCCGCATCCCCCTGAACGGCGCGCCGGCCACGGTGGCAGCGCCGGCCGAGCCGATCCTGGGTACGCCTTCTGCTTGAGAGGGGCCCGGGCGCCGGGCCTTCCCAGACCGGGCACACGACCGTTCTTCTCGTGGATGACCATGTGATCATCCGAGACGCCCTGCGAGCAATGTTGGGCACCGCTGCCGATATTCGGGTCATCGGTGAGGTTGTTACCGGTGAGGAGGCGCTGGCAGCGGCGCGCGAGCTGCGCCCGCATGTCATCCTCATGGACATCCGCCTATCCGGGATGGACGGATTGGAAGCGACCAGGCGCATAAGGGAGGAACGTCCCGAAACGGCCGTGATCATCCTCTCGAGCTTTGAGAGCGAAGAGTACTTGGCCCGCGCCAAAGAGGTAGGAGCCCAGGAGTTCCTCCTAAGGGGAGTATCTCGACAGCGGCTCCTTGACGCGATCAGGCGCGCCCAAAATGCAGTGAGCGGGCCCTCTGCGCAGGAAATCTGAGCCGCTGCCCGCCACGGGTTCCGGCCTACCTGCGCGTGACCGCCTGCAGCAGCGGTGACGCAACGGTAGACGCCGCATCCACATAGGGCACATAGAGCGCGGAGTGAGCGGCCCCGCAAAGATGCCAGGAGCGGAGGATGTCCACCACCGAGCGCGGGAGGTTCCAGTATTCAGTAACGGCGCACGTGAAGATCGCAGCGCGTCCCTCCAAAAAGCTCTCGCTCGCGGTCGTGCAACGACTCGTAGTCGCTGGTTGCAGGAACGGCGGCGGCATAGGCGTGAAACTGCTCCTGCGCGGTCGCCATTGCCAGCAGCCCGGCGTGTTGCAGGATCCCCGCGGTGGCCGCATGGTCGCCGAGAGGTCGCCAATGCCTCGCTACGGACATCCCCAGGCGCAAGAGATCCTTCTGATCGAGATGATCCCTGACGCCGCGAAACGTCGACAGGAGCGCCGCGCCCAGCGCAATGTGCCGTGCGTTGTCAATTCCAATCGTCACCACAGCGTCCGCTACGGAAACGGCCGGCTCCCGCCGCGCGAAGTATGCGGAGTTGGCAACCCGGATGGTCTCAAGCGACATCCGCACGTCCCCAGCAACGACCGCCGCCAGATCGCGTGCGCCCGTGTCGGAATCCTCGGCCGGCGCGAGCGTCCGCTGACAGACAAGCGGGAGGGGTGGCAAGCGGTCGCCGAGTTGTGTCATCAGGCGGCCGCCCTATGCCGCCCTCGTTCGCTCAATCTGGCGCCATGCCGCCGTTGATTCGCGATCTTGATCGGCCGCGCCTGCCGTCACCAGCGCGAGCGTCAGCTTGTCCCGCGTGGATTGCGTCGCCTCGGTGAATCGCACTCCTGCGGTGCCGCCCGCCGACACGGAAGCAACCTTGGGCGTGACCGTGAACGCCGAACCGCCGGCCGCCGGTCACGAGGGTCACGCTGGCGCGAAGGAAGATGAACATTCGCGCGACCGCGAAGCGCTCCGACCAGACGATGCGATTGGCGCCTCGCTGCGCGAGGGTCGCCGCCACGACGCTCAAGACGAGATGGGGTGCGAAGCGGAGGAAGAATTCCGGGGCTGAGGTCGCCATGGGGCTGAGGCCAGAGAGGAGCACGAGGGCGGGAAAGGTGAGGAGGACCAAGCGGATGTGCGCATCGAAATAGGTCAGCATGGAGGAGAGGTAGCTGATCCGTTGCCAGACCGTGAGACCCCGCGCGACCGCGGGATTTTCTCGCGTGCGCAGAATCTGCATGGTGCCTCGTCCCCACCGCAGCCGTTGCGTCCGGAAGGCTGCAAAATCGTCCGGAGCGATGCCGTAGGCCAGCGGCTCACGGTGATAGAACGTCTTCCAGCCGGCACGGTGCAGACGAAGCGTGGTGTGCAGATCCTCGGTGAGATACTCGCTGGCGACACCGCCGATGCTGTCCAAGGCCGCACGCCTGAGAACGCCGCACGATCCGCACCAGAACGCCGAATTGCTCTGATTCTTCCCCGCTTGGATGACGCGGTAGAAGAGCGTCTGTTCGTGCCACGCCGACGCCGCGTCCGGATGCTGTCGGGAGTCGCGGTTGTAGAACTCCTGTGGCGTCTGGACCAGCGCCATGGCCGGGTCCACGAAGTAGCCTAGGGTTCGCCGGAGGAACGCTTGCTGGGGCACGTGATCGGCGTCAAAGACGGCAATGAAGTCCGCGCTGGAGTGTTGCAGCGCGTTGTTGAGATTGCCCGCCTTGTGGCCCGTGTTGTCCGCACGCGTGAGATAGTCGCAGCCTAGCTCCGCCGCGATGGCGCGGATCTCCTTGCGGCGACCGTCATCCAGAATGACGGTCCGGTGGGGATGCTCCATCGCGAGCGCGCCGAGCGCGGTGGCGCGCACGATGTCCGCCGGCTCGTCGTAGGTCGTAATGAACACATCGACCGACGCATCGTCGCGCAGGGCGAAAGGCGCGTGCCTGTCGGTCTCCCAAGTGACGACCAAGAATCCGACGAGCCTCAGGAAGATGTAGATTTCAGCAACGTAGAGCACCCCGGCCAACGCCGGCACGTCCGTGTCGAGCGTGGAGAGGCCGCGCCAGGTCAGATAGTAGGTGCTGACCGCGACGCTGAGCAGCGCGAGCGCATGCATCGCCCGCACCCATCGGCGCGATGTCAGTGGCGCCGGCGGCAAGAACGTAGCGGATCGCTGCATGACCGTCTGGCCTAGCCCTTCGGCTTGCCGGGCGCCTCCTCTGGCCCTTGAAATACAACTATCCCAGGCGGAATAGTGAATTGCTCCAGGGATATCCCCGTTGTTGCCGTGCCGAGCCTAAGTAGATCCCCAACAGTAGAGCCCTCGGCCTGGCTGCGAACCGTAGCAACCGGTTTGCCAACGTCCTCTGACTCACGGGCTGTGATGCAGCGGGAGACGCCGCATGGTCGCGGAGTTCGGCCGTGGCGTGGTGTCGCTGCTCATGGTGCCGGGAGCCCCGGATCAGCCCTTCAACAACGGAAGCAGCGCGCCTCAGCCGCACGCGGTCGCGCCTGAGAGGGTCGGCTCGGGCTCGGGCGGCCGCGCGAAGTCCGCGTCGATCGCGGACGCGATCAGAGTGCCATTACTGCGGGCCTCTCCTTTGAGGTCGCAATTGACTCATTCTTTGGCGCGTCCCACGCCATGCGCCCGGACGGTGATCAGCATGTGCACTCGTTTCGGATTCAGGCGACCTTCGTTGCCAGCGCCGTGGACGACAGCGGCATGATCATCGGGTACCGGGAAGTCTCAGATCTGCTCGAGCTGCAAGCGCGGCGCTATGCGAAACGGTTCATCAATGAGGTCGAGCCGTTCACCGTGATCCGACCTACCGGCGAGAACATCGCCGCGGTGATATTCCGTGACCTCAGCGTCGCCGTAGCGCAGCGCTTCCCTCGCGGCCCCGAGCTGACCGCGGTGACCCTGTGGGAAAACCCGTCCAGCTCCATCCGGGTCTCACCCCCATGACGGAGATCATGATCCTCGGGGTCTTGACTGCGGCATGGGTGTGCGGAGCGTTCTTCTTCTGGCGCGCGGGCGCATGGCTCCCGTACTACCTCCTGGGGGCCGGCGGCGCCACCATCCTGATCACGCTTGCCGGGCGCGAGCTGTTCCCTCTCCAGGACTGGCTGCATGAGGGAGTTGCTGCCACGGTGCAATGGACCGCCCGCGTCTTCGGGATCAGCGCGACGGTACCTGGATCGCCCGCTGGCGCCCCGCCGCGACGGCGGCCCCGACAGGCGTACGTCGATGGCCACCTGGAGCATCGGCGGGGGCTGTGGTGTCTCACAACCCCATCGGCCCCTGCCTGAACTGTCGGAGCCGCGGGGACGGGATACGCTCTCCTGGTGGCATCCGCGAGGTGCGAGCACGGTGTGACGACGAACCACGACGCCAGGTACGGCCGGGAGGTCTGTGAACTCCAGGTCACACCGAGTAACGTGGACCCTCCAATCTGGCGCCGCATCGCCGTCCCCCGCGACCTGACAGCGGATGAGGTTTTGACACCGCGCAGGCGGCAGCACCTGCATAGACGTCCCCGGGCCCCCGCCTTCGCCACCGTCTTCGCCACCGTCTTCGCCACCGCTTCGCCACCGTCTTCGCCACCGCCCTCGCCCTCCTCCTCGCTGCCTGCGGCGGCGAGAGCGAAGAACCTGCCCCGACTGCACCGGCCGCCGCCGCCCCGACGGCACCGACTACCCCCGCCGCCGCCGCGCCTGCGGCCGAGCCAACAGCGCCTGCGGCCGAGCCAACGGCGCCTGCGGCCGAGCCAACGGCGCCCGCGGCCGACAGCAACGAAACCGTCCCGATCGCTCCAGCCGCCGCCGCGCCTGCTTCTGCCCGGCGTGTGAAGCGACCTGTCTCGTTGGTGGAGGGATGGAACCTTGTCGGCTGGACGGGGCTGGCGACCCCGTTCGATGACGCCATCGCCTCGATCGTGGATCAGACGGTAGCGGCAGCTAATTTCGATGCCACTCGTCAGTCCTACCGGATCTGGAACGCCTCGGCTCCGAGCTTCCTCAATTCACTCGACCACATCGCGCGAGGATCGGCACTCTGGCTGCGCGTCGCCGAACCGATCGTCTGGGACCAGCCGCTGATCGGAGAGCCCGGCCCGCATCAGCTGGAGTCAGGCTTCAATCTGCTGACGTGGACCGGCCCCCCGAGGATGAATCCGCTCGAGGCGTTCTCGTTGCTGGGCGACGCCCTCACCGTCACGTTCGCGTTCGACGCCGCCTCGCAGGCCTTCACATCTTTTGCGCCAGGCCGCCCGGCAACGCTGAACGACCTCGCGCCCCTCGTCCACGGGGGAGCTTATTGGGTCCGCGTAGACGCGCCGACGTTGTGGTTGCAGCCGCCAAGCGCCGCGGCCTTCGCCCCCACCGGTTAGCGCGCTGCTACCCCACATGCTCCGCTTGCTCGTCCGCAAGTTTCTCGAGCGCGCTTGCCCGTACGTCGCGGCCGTGCCTTGTCCGCCGCCGCCGAAGTGTCTACCGCTCTAGGGCCGCCGGTCGAACCCGCGACCCTCCGCAGGCGAGGCGGACCGTCGACGGGGTAGTCCGGTGGGCCACGGACACTAAATGCAACGCCAGCGGCGCCTCAAGGAGGGGGACCGCCCGCTACCTGCGCGCCGGGTCAGACGTTACCGATCGCGGCTCAGCCTCGGTGCGCCACCTGGAAATGGAGAGGCTCCAGGCGATAACCTTGCCGCCCATACGCGCGAAGGCGAGTGATCCGATGCCCGGCGCTGGCGGAACTACCGATCAGGACGTCGAGAAGCTCATTGAGCTCCTCCGGCGCCGCGATCCCCAGGCGATGCCCCTCCTGTTCGAGGCGCTGGGTCGCCGGGCCTTCGGCCTCGCCTACCGGATTCTTGGGGACGGACCGGAAGCGGAAGACGTGGTCCAAGATGCGTTCCTCGCTGTTTGGCGACAGAGCGACCGGCTCGACTCGGAGCGCGGGAGCGTCGCCGCACTCCTCCTGACCATCGTCCACCGGCGCGCTATCGACTCTGCGCGGGCGCGCCGGAAGCGGGCAGTGCACGAGGTGTCGCTGCAGCCGGAAGTCGACGCGCTGGACGAGGTGGACGTCGCCGCCGCGGCCATCGCCACGCTGGACGGCGCCGCGGCGCACCGCAGCATGGATCTGCTGCCCGACGACCAGCGCCGCGTCATTGAACTGGCCTACTTCGACGGTTTCACCCACGTGGAGATCGCGGAACGGCTGGAACTCCCATTGGGCACAGTCAAGAGCCGGCTGCGACTGGGACTTGAGAAGTTGCGCGAAGCGCTGAAAGCGAGAACAAGCAGTGACGTGCGCTGAGGTAGAGGATCTCCTGGGCGCATTCGCGCTCGGCGCGCTACCCCCTGACGCCCACCACGAGCTGCTCAGGCACCTCTCAAGCTGCGACGCTCACGAGGACGTCGTGGCGCTGCGGGCGGCCGCGCTCAGCCTCGCCGCCTCGACGCCGGAGCGCACGCCGCCACCGGCGCTGCGGGACCGACTGCTGGACGCCGTCTCGGGAGAGGCGGGCCCGGCCCCTGGGATCAGCCATCAGCCGACAACGATCGCCACCGGGCGTCGACCCTCCTTGGGACGCATCCGCCTCAATGCGGTCGCCGTGGCCGCTGCCCTGGCCCTGCTCGCAATCGGGCTGCTGAGCTGGAACGTCGTCTTGCAGGTGTCGGACGACGGCGCCGCCGCCGTTCCTGTGGTTTACGAATTCGAAGGCGCCTCCGGAGCAAGCGGGCGCGTCCTCTTCCTTGAAAGCGAAGCCCTTGCCGTACTCCAATTTCGGGGACTGTCGCCACTTCCGGCCGATCGCGTCTATCAGGTTTGGACGATTGGGCCTGAAGGGGCGGCGTCCGCCGGCATCTTCAATGCCAGCGCGGACGGTGTGGCGCGCATCGTTGTCTCGCTTGAGCGCGATCTGACGACGGCGATAGCGCTTAGCGAGGAGCCCTCGGGCGGGAGCGAGCAGCCCACGAGCGATCCCTTGATCGTGGCCCCGCTGGAAGAGTTCTGACGTCACTCCCTTGAGCCTTGTGATCCGGCCGGTCGTCTCAACCGAACTACCGGCGGGACCGCGCCGCACGACGCGCTCGCGTCCCACCATGAGACGGAGGAAACCGATGCGAGTCCTGAGTCGAGTCACGCCCCGGACCCCGCTGAATCCTGCTCGTTGGGCTGGGGATCGCTGCCACCGTCATCACCATCTGGTTGACGGGTCTGTTGGAAGGGGCCGATCACGCCGAGGCGCCAGGTGTTCTCGCTGACCCCCAGGCGGACATAAACGACATCTACGCCTTCCGCAGTCCCGAGAACCCCGACAATCTGGTGGTCGCTCTCACGGTCAACCCACTGACCGCGCCGCCAGAGAACGACACCAGGAACTTCGCCACCGACGTGGCCTACGAGATCCACGTGGACAACACGGCAGACTTCGTCGCGGATGCCACGGTCACCGTCACCTTCGGCGGCGACCCCCTGGAGTTCACCCTGACCGTTGCCGCCCTCGGGCTCGAGATGAGCGGCCCGGTGACGCCGCCTTCTACGGACCCGACTGCACCGGCCCCCATCATCACCGAGGCCGGCGGGGTCAAGGTGTTCGCCGGCCAGCGCGATGACCCCTTCTTCTTCGACCTCGTCGGGTTCAACAACTTCGTCGCGGCGCCGTTCGTTCCCGCCGCGGGCCTGCGGCCGGCGGGCGAGACGCCATCGGACACCCTCGCGGGCCTCAACGTCTCCGCGATCGTGGTCGAGTTGCCGATTACGGCGCTCACCGGCGAAGCCACCTCCGACACCGGCGTGATCCGGGCCTGGGCGACCACTTCACGTGGCGGCGTGCGGATCGATCGGATGGCGATCCCCGCCATCAATACCGCCGCCGTGCCCAGTGGCAGCAAGGACACGTACAATCAAGGCGACCCGGTCAACGACGTCGAGGCCTTCCTCGCCGCGGCGACCGACGAGATCCAGCGGCTCCGTGACGCCGTCGATGCGGTGCTGCCGGCCCCAGATGGGGGACCGCTCGGAGACGTGTCTGCCGGGGGTGTTGCGGCGGCTGTTCTGCCTGATGTCGTGACGATCGACTTCTCCAAGCCGGTCGACTTCCCCAACCTCAACGGCCGGACGCTCACCGACGACGTCATCGATATCGCCCTGGCGCTGGTGCTCGATCGCACGGTCGGCGACGCCATTGACGCCAACGACGTGCCCTTCCTCGACTCGTTCCCGTACCTGGCGCCACCCCACCAGCCGGCGGTCGTCGTTAGTATGTCGCTCCCCAGCGGCTTGAGCTTGGTGGGCTGGTTCGGGCGTGACACGACGTCGGCGGAGCTGCTGGCTGCCAACCCCGCAATCCTGCGGATCTGGACGTTCGATTCGAGCACGGGACAGTACATCCTGGACACGGAAGAGCTGCCGTCCGGGATCCGACCCACCATCGAGATCACGCGAGGCATGGGGTTCTTCGTCCTCACCTCCCGAGCGACGACGATCCAGGTTGAGCTGCCCTAGGGAGGTGAATCGGGCGACGTACGAACGTCGAAGCGTGGGGCGAGAGCCTGTGAGCCGGAGGGTGGACGCGTTGGCGAAGCGTGGGTCGATCCTCGGAGGTGTGCTGGCGGCTCTCGCCCTCGCGCTTCTCCTGGCGAGCTGCGGAGGTTCGGATCCGAAGCCGACCTCCGCCGACGTTTCGGTCGACTCCACCGCGACGATCGATGCCACGATCCGTTTCTGGCGCCAGCGGGCCCAGCGCGACCCGCGCGACTTCATTAGCTACAACAAGCTGGCGGACGCGTATATCCGGCGAGCGCGCCAGACCGGCGACGTTGGCGACTACGATCGAGCCGAAGCGGCGCTCACGGCCTCGCTCGAATCATTGCCCACCGAGAACTATGAGGCGCTGGTGCAGCTCTCGCTGGTCTACGGCGCCCAGCATGAATTTGCCGACGCGTTGACGCTCGCCGAAAGAGCCGTCGCCCTTCGCCCCTGCAAGCCGTTTGGATATGCGGTTCTGGGCGACGCCCAACTCGCCTTGGGCAAATACGAAGAGGGGGCAGAGTCCTACAACACGATGACGGGCATGGCGCCGGGCCTCGCGTCGTTCAGCCGCTTCGCCTATCTCCTTGAGTTGCGCGGCGACCTTGAGGGGGCCGAGCTGATGTGGCGGAACGCGGTGCGGATCGACGGCGGCCGTCTCCCCGAGAACTCGGCTTGGGCCCGCGTGCAGCTCGGGCATTTCTACTTCAAGACCGGTGACTTGCGTGCAGCCGAGACGGCGTACAACCACGCCTTGGAGGCGGTTCCGACTTACGTCCATGCGCTCGCCGGCCTGGCCAACGTCCGCGCCGCGCGCTCCGAATACGACGAGGCCGTCGCACTCTACGGCGACGTCGTCGCCCGTTATCCGACGCCTGAGTACGTCATCGCGTTCGGGGACATCTTGCAGGTCGCCGGGCGCGTGGAAGAGGCTGCCAGGCAATACGCGCTGGTTGACGCCATCGACCAGCTTTACAAGGCCAACGGCATCAACACGGATCTGCAGATGGCCCTCTTCTTCGCCGACCATGACGTGCGCCTGGACGAGGCGCTGCTGCAAGCCCGCGCGGTCTACGAAGACCGTCCCAGCATTCAGGCCGCCGACGCGCTCGCCTGGGCTCTCTACAAGAGAGGCCGGCACGCGGAGGCGCTGGACTACGCCCGGGAGGCGCTACGGCTGGGCACCAAGGACGCCCGCATGCTCTTCCACGCCGGGATGATCCACTACGCGCTTGGAGACGACGACGAGGCCCGCGGCTACTTGGAGCGGACGACGGAACTCAACCCTCATTTCTCTTGGCTGTACCGGGATGAGGCGGACCGCCTCCTCCGCACGCTGCAGTCGTCGGTACGGGCGCAGTAGGCCATGCGAAGCGGAACTTGGCCCTGGAGGCTCGTGGGCGCGGCGGCGCTGCTGGGGCTCGTCGCCTTCTTCGTCCTCTCGCTCATCCAGCCGGCCCGCGCGGCGGCGCATCCCTTGGGCAACTTCACCATCAACAGTTACAGCCGTCTCGACCTCTATGCCGATGTGATCCGTGTCCGCTACATCGTCGACATGGCGGAGATCCCCACGTTCCAAGAGATGGACGCCATCGACACGAACGCCGACGGCCGCGTGAGCGACGCCGAGCGGCGCGCCTACCTCTCGGCCAAGGCGGTCGAGCTCAGGGGCGGGCTCCATCTTGTCGCAGAGGGGTCGTCCCTTCCGCTCGCTCTCCTCTCCCACGAACTCAGCTTTCCTAGCGGCCAGGCCGGGCTCAAGACTCTCAGGCTCGTCCTTACCTTTGAAGCGCCGGCGGTCGCTGAGCGGCTCTCCCTGGAATACCGCGATGACAATTTCGGCGATCGCCTAGGCTGGCGCGAGATCGTGGTTCGTCCCGCGGAAGGTGTCACGCTAATCAGCTCCACTGCGCCCGCGGCCGACCTGACGAATGAACTCCGGACCTACCCCGACGATCTGCTGACGAGCCCGCTGAACGTACGTGCGGTCACTGTCGACTTTGCTCCCGGCGCCGGCGTGAGCGCTCCACCGCTGGAACCAGCCCAAGTCGCCGCGCTGGACGTGGCCCCGCCACGGCCCGGCAACGCATTTGCGTCCCTCGTCAACGTCGAAAACGTCAGTCTGGCCGTGATCCTGATCTCGTTCTTCGTCGCGCTGGGCTTCGACGCTCTGCACGCCCTGGAGCCCGGTCACGGCAAGGTGTTCGTTGCCGCCTATTTCGTGGGCGCCGGTGGATCGGTCCGGCACGCAATGTTGCTGGGCTTCGTGGTCGCGGTGAGCCACACCGTTGGCGTCTTCGTGATCGGCTTGGTTGTCCTCTTTGGCTCACGCTACATCCTGCCGGAACACCTCTATCCGTGGCTCACCCTCGTTGCGGGATTGTTGGTGGTTGCCGTGGGCATCCGACTCTTCCTCGCGCGGGTGGGCGGATTCCAGGGCCTCGCCGGCTTGCTGGACCATCGACTCCGTCATCTGCACCCGCACCACCATGCCCACCGACACGTCCCCGGCTCAACGACCACGGCCGCTGTAACGGTCCCCTCCCGCAAGAGCCTGTTCGCCATCGGTCTGATTGACGGGATGGTTCCCAGCCCTTCCACATTGGTGGTGCTCGTGGCTGCCATCTCGCTCAACCGCATTGGCCTAGGACTGCTCCTGATCCTGGCCTTTAGCATCGGCCTCGCCGCCGTTCTCACGTTCATGGCGCTGATAGTCGTCTACGTCCGTCGGCTCCTGGACTGGCTCGGCTCCGCACGGGGAACGTGGATCTCCCCCGCGACGGCCTGGCTGCCTTTCTTGACGGTGAGCCTCGACGGACGGCTGCTGCGGATTCTTCCGCTCGGCGGCGCGCTCGTTCTGATCACTATCGGGCTCGTGTACACAGTGCGTGCGTTAGCGGAGCCTCAGCTGCTCGGGCTCTGAGACGCCTTGCTCCGAATCGGTGTCGGCGTCTGGCTGTCGCGTGAGATCGGCGGAAGCGCCGTCTGCATCACCGTCCCGTCCACGAACACCATGAACACGCTCAGCGGCATCACCACAAGCGCCACCCAGCCGTTCGCACCGGCAGATGCCGTACTGATCAGGTTCTGGCCCGCGCCCGCGTTGTCGGGTATCGGCCGTGCGAGCTTCGCCCCCCCCCCCCCCCCGGGAGCGTGACCTGGACGCGATCTTCAGTCTGGGGCGATGTCGGCCGGCGGGGCGATGTCGGCAGCCCGGGGCTGGGGCACATTCTCGCCGGCGGTAGCGGATTTCTGGTAGAGCCGGTATGTCTTGTAGACGCGCGCGCCCATGCGGGGCAACGCCACGTTCAGACGGGCGTTGTCTTCCAGCACCCAGCCGAGCTCCGCCCAGTCGTAACCGCGTCGCTCCCCGCGCAGGTGGACCTCCGCGAAGAGCAGGAGAAAGAGCCCGTTGTACGCGCGCGTGCGATACGCCTGTTTGATACCAAGGAGGATCACGCGTCCGGTGCGGACGCCGCGCCATAAGCGCCACTTGATCTTGAGGCCACCCCAGGGGAACAGGCGGCCATTCGCGTCGCGGGCGGCCTCGTTCAGGTTTGGAATCGCCACGACCATCGCTGCGGGTTCGCCGTCGACGAAGACGAGCGCCGTGAGGTCGGGATCGGCGAATTGGTCGAGGTCGGCCGCGAGCTGGTCGGCCTCCTCGGCCCGCACGGGAACGAAACCCCAGTTGTCCGCCCAGGCGTCGTTGAAGATCTCAATGGCAAGGCCGACATCGCGACGGAAATGGTTGCGCTCGAACTCCCGCACCGTGACGCCGTCCATCGCGCGGATGCGGGCGTACGCTGCCTGGGCGCGGGGGTGGAGCTGGACAACGGGGTATTGCCACGCCAGGAGATCTTTGGCCTTGGCGTAGCCCGCCGCTGTGAGAAGGCGGTCGTAATAGGGCCGCCCGTGCGGCATCGCCACCATCGGCGGCGTGTCGAAACCGTCGACGAGGGTGCCAGCCTCTTGATTCATCGTGAAGGAGACAGGGCCGCGGATCCAGTCCACGGCGTGCCCCTGCAGCCAGTCTTCCGCGGACTCGAGCAGTGCTTTGGAAGCCGCTTCGTCGTCGGTGCACTCGAAAAACCCAAAGAAGCCGCCGCGCTCGCGATGGTAGCCGTCGTGGTCGGGGTTGATGTGGGCGGAGATGCGCCCAACCACCTCCCCGTCACGCTCGGCGACGAAGAGTTGCGCTTGCCCGTAGCGGAGGAAGGGGTTGTGTCGAGAATCGAACAGCGCCGTCAGTTGCCGACGCAGCGGTGGAATCCACTGCGAGTCCGCACGGTATACGCGCCACATGACATCAATGAAGGGCTGAGCCCCCCGACCAAGCGGCACGGGGCGGATCCGGACGGACACGCTCTGTCACCTCATCTCAAAGGTCGCTGAGGAGTGTGGGCTCGTGCTCGCGAACGGAGCCGGCTGAGGCGGCGGATCGTGGCGTTCGTGGCTTCCCTAGCGGCGTTCGTGCGCTTCGTTGACGCGCAACGCCCTCCCGCCCGCATCTTGGCCGTCCAGCGCCTCGATGGCGCGGGCCGCGTCTGCACCGTTCATTTCCACGAACCCGAAGCCGCGCGACCGACCCGTATCGCGGTCCGCCACCACGTCGCAGGTGGTGATCTCTCCGTAGGGCACAAAGAACTCTCGCAACTCTTCGTCACTCATCTCGAACGGCAGGTTGCCCACGTAGATGCGCGTCATGTGCCGTCCCCGTTCCGCCGACACCGCGTCGATCGCGGGCCCAATGCATCCTCCAAGTTCACGGGCAAGCGTACTTCCTGGGGCCTGCAGATGCACCCCCGAACGGAGCCGGCGTGTTTCCTCGCCGTGCAGCGACAGCGTGATCCGCGGGCCCAGGCGCATGACGTCGGGAAGGCGTCTTTCTGCTCTTGCTGGGCGGTGCGTGAGGTTGGCGCGCGCGAGTGGCGTTGTGGGCGCCAGCGCTGATTGCCCAGCCTACTCGCAACTGAGTGTCCCCCACTCTTCGACGATCTTGGCAGCCTCAATTCAGCTGATGACGATCACTCTCACGTGTACCTGTTTGGCGCTCGGCGAATCGCGCCCTGGCGTCGCCGGCTGTACTGCTGCCGGCTGCGCGCACCGCTTCGCCGGCGAGACTGCGGAATTGGTCGTCGGAGTAATCGGTACGGCCGTATTCAATGATTCGGCCTTCCCGGGGGAGCAGTCCATCCTGCCCCAGCTCATTTAATGCCGGCAATAGTTTGCGGCGGGCGAGGTAACCCGTGGCGCCGACCAGCAGCAGATCTTGCGGTTCCGGCGCCGCGAGGCTCACGACTGCTTGACCGGGTGCCCGCCGAACTCGTTGCGAAGCGCCGCGATGAAGCGCATGGCGAACGGATCGGCGTTACGCGATTCGAAGGGACTGAAGAGCGAATGTGCGATCACTCCGGCGGGGACTCCCCGTTCCACCGCCTCCAGGACGATCCAACGTCCTTCACCCGAGTCCTCCACGTAGCCGCGCAGCTTTTCGAGTTTCGGGTCCTTGGCGAACGCGTCCTCTGCCAGCTCCAGCAGCCAGGAGCGCACCACGCTGCCGTGGTTCCAGAGCGCGGCCACCTGGGGCAGGTCAATGTCGAAGGCGGATTGGCGCAGGAGCTCGAAGCCCTCGGCGTAGGCCTGGAGCATCCCGTACTCGACACCGTTGTGGACCATCTTCGTGTAATGGCCCGCCCCGGCCGGCCCCACGTGGGCGTAGCCTCCCTCAGGCGCGAGCGCTTTGAAGATCGGCTCCACAGTCTCGAAGACTGCAGGCGAACCGCCGACCATCAGGCAGAAGCCGACCTCCAGTCCCCAGACGCCGCCGGACGTTCCCACATCAAGGAACTCCAGACCTCGCTCCGCCTGCTCCGAGGCGCGCCGGATCGAGTCCTTGTAGTAGCTGTTGCCGCCCTCAACGATGATGTCCCTGCGCGAGAGCAGCGGGCTCAGGTCGTTGATCGTCGCCTCGGTGGCGTCGCCCGAGGGCACCATCAGCCAGACCACGCGGGGTGGCGAGAGCGCCTCCAGAAGCTCTTGGTATGACGCCACTTCGGTGACGGCAGGGTTGCGGTCGTATCCCACCACCTCATGCCCGTGGCGGCGCAACCGCTCGGCGATCCCGGCGCCCATCCGTCCCAATCCGACGATTCCGATTTTCATGACCTACAGCCCTTTCAATTCATCCAGTGCGACGCGCGTGACCCGCCGGTCGTGCGCTTGCAATGACTGGAGGTCGCCCAGGGCTTGGGCGCGGGAAAGCTCGCCAAAGGTGTAGTGCTGTCCCGGGATGGGCACGTCCACGCTGTCCTCACCGACGACTTGGATGAAGATGCCGTTGTTGCGGCCGCCCTTGTGGTACTGCCCGGTGGAGTGCAGGAAGCGCGGCCCGTACCCGATCGTCGTGGCCACATGGAAGCGATCGCGCAGGGCGTGGCGCACGGCCTGCAGCTCCGCCTCCGTCCCTTGCGTCTTGGGGAGGTAGGCCTGGATCGCAATGTAGTCGCCGGGGCGGATCTGGGAGAGGACGTCGGCCAGGGCGGGAGTCTCGGGCGTCTCCGCCCCGCCCGCGAGGATGCGCGCCGTGGCCTCTTTGGCTTCCTGGACGTTGGGCTGGTCAAAAGGGTCGATCCCGAGGAGGTAGCCCGCCACGGCTGTCGCAAACTCCCAGCGGAAGAACTCACCGCCGATCTGGGACGGCTCGCTATAGGGGAGGCGGACCACGGGATGGCCCGCCGCTTCAAGAGGCGCCACCGCGTCGTCGTCACCGAGCGCGACGAAGATCCGGTCGTCGCCGTACACGTCCGGCGACCCCAGCGCTTCGCCCTCCACCGGCAAGATGCCGGTGCCCTCTTTCCCGGTCGATTCGGCGATGAGCTGCTCCACCCAGTATCCGAACGTCGCAATCGACTCTGGTAGGACGAGGGTGAGCTTGTCGCGCCCGGCCAGTGCCGCCGCGCCGAGGACGGCGCCGAGCCACGCCCCCGGATTGTCGTGCACGGGCACGCAGGCGTGGCTCGCGTGGAGCATCTCAAGTGCGCGATTCAACAGGCCGCGGATGTCCGCGCCAATCAGGGCAGTCGGCACCAAGCCGAAGTGGGACAAGGCGGAATAGCGCCCGCCGATATCGGTCCGGTTCAGAAAGAGCTGCCGAAACTGTCGGGCGCGCGCCTCGTCCGCCAGCGGAGTTCCGGGATCGGTGATGGCGATGAATTGCCGACTGTTCGGGATCTTTTCAAAGAAATAGGCGAGGTGCGAGAGCGGTTCGATGGTGGTGCCGGACTTGCTCGCAACGATGAACAGCGTGCGTTGCGGATCGATTCGCTGCTCGAGAGCAAGGATGCTCGCGGGCAAGGTGGTATCCAGCACCTCCAACCGCAGCGCGCCGGCGGTCGTGCCGCTGGTGGCCTGCAACACCTCGGGCGCAAGGCTGGAGCCGCCCATGCCCAGGAGGACGGCCGTGTCGTAGCCATCGTCAGCCGCCTCCGCCGCAAACCGCTCGAGGAGAGGGACCTGGTCGAGCATCTCATCGACCACGGTGAGCCACCCCAGCCGGTCCGGGATCTGCCCCGGTTCCGGCTTCCACAACGTATAGTCCCCGGCCCAGAGCCGTCCCACGACGTCGTTCTGCTCCAGTGTCTGCAATCGCGCTTCCAGCTGCGGAGCCAGTTCGCCCAGGTTCGCGGAGTGACGCGCTCTGCCGGCCGGTACCGCTGCCAACGAATCACTGACGCAGTGAAGCAAGTTGTCGAAATCGGCGCCGAATGAGGCGAGGCCCTCCTGCAACAACCGATCCGTGACGGCTTCAAAGTCAATGCCGGCAGAGCGGACACCTCTCAGCGTTTCCGCCGCCGCTTCAATCCCGTCCTCCACTGCGCCTGGATTGACACGGCCATGGTCCGCGAACGCCGCCAACGTTGTTTCCGGCATCGTGTTGACCGTGTCGGGTGCGATGAGCGCTTCGACGTAGAGGACGTCCGAGTACGCCTTGTTCTTCGTGCTGGTAGAGGCCCAGAGCGGGCGCTGCACCCGCGCCCCCGCACCGGCGAGCCGCTCCCATCGCTGCCCGCTGAAGATCTCCCGAAAACGCCCGTAGGCGACCCGTGCGTTGGCAACCGCGACGGCGCCGCGCAGAGGGGAATCGGCGGGCAGGCGCGTCTCGACGGCGGTGTCAATTCGCGACACGAAAAAGGAGGCGACGCTGGCGAGACCGGCGAGCAGTTGGCCCTGCTCCAGGCGCCGCTCCAGGCCGGCCATGTACCCACGCGCGACCTCCTCGTACACGGCCACGTTGAACAGCAGCGTGACGTTGATGTTGATCCCGGCGGCGATGAGATCCTCCAGCGCTCGGATCCCAGCGCCCGTTCCCGGGACCTTGATCATCGCGTTGGGCCGGTCCACCAATCGATACAAGCGCGTCGCCTCGGCGACGGTGCGGGCGGTGTCGTCCTCAATTCCTGGCGCCACCTCCAGCGAGACGTATCCGTCGGCGCCGCCGGTACTGTCGTAGACCGGGCGCAGAATGTCCGCTGCCAGCTGAATGTCGTCCACGGCAAGCTGCACGAACGCGTCGTACGGTTCCGCTTTGCCTGCCTGGGCGATTTCGTGCAGAGCGTCGTCGTAATCGGGAGAGCCGGACACGGCTTTCGCAAAGATCGATGGGTTGGAGGTCACGCCGCTTACCAAGCCTTCGCGGACATAGCGCTCCAATCCGCCGGAGCGCAGGAAGCCGCGCCGAATGAAGTCGAGCCAGACGCTCTGTCCTGCCTGGCGAAGTTCCTCAATGGCTGTGGGCACGGCTCAGACTCCTTGCTGGTACCGCTTCTCTAACGCCAAGACCTTGCTCAGGCGGCGAACGTGGCGCTCGGCGTGGGAGAAGGACACCTGCTGCCATGTCCGCACGATCTCCGCGGCGAGCTGCGGTCCCACGACGCGTGCGCCCAGGCAGAGGACGTTCATGTCGTCGTCCTCCACACCTTGATGCGCGGAAAAGGTGTCGTGGCAGACGCTTGCACGGATTCCGGGAATCTTATTCGCGGCCACGGCCGCGCCGACGCCACTACCGCACACGAGCAGGCCTCGGTGCGCCTCGCCACCAATGACGGCTTTCCCCACCGCCTCAGCAACGTCAGGATAGTCAACCGGGTCCGTGCTGTGGGTCCCCACGTCGACGACTTCGTGACCGAGCCGCTGCAGCTCAGCGATGAGCTGCCCTTTCAAGGGGAACCCCGCGTGGTCCGCGCCGACGGCGATGCGCATGGCTAGGCGCCCTGCCGGGCCGGCTGTCCCACCAGCGCCGCGGCGCGATCCGCCACCTGCTCCGGTGTGAAGCCGAACGCCTGGAACAGTTGATCCGCGGGCG
Organism: Dehalococcoidia bacterium; assembly: GCA_963662615.2. Taxonomy (GTDB): domain Bacteria; phylum Chloroflexota; class Dehalococcoidia; order Bin125; family Bin125. Next base: position 1,912,667 of record CAXXSR010000001.1, on the reverse strand, counting down.
CCGATGCGCCGAAGTGAGCGAGGGCCACGATATCGCCCGCGTCGCCCACGTACCGGTGCCAGCCCAGGGGGGAGGCCGCCTCGACGGCCAGACGGGCACGTACGCCGGACGGGATCACCGCGTTCTTGTACGCCTGGGGCTGCTCCTCAAACAGATCCCAACTCGGCATGCTGACCACCCGTGCCTGAATCCCGCGCTCGCCGAGGAGAGTGCGGGCGGCGAGAACCAGCGAGACTTCGGATCCGCTCGCGAGCAGGACGAGATCGGGCGAAGCGGCATCCGCATCGGCGAAGACGTAGGCGCCGCGGCGGACGCCGTCGCGAATCCGCTTAATGTCGTCAAAGACGGGCAAACTCTGGCGGCTCAGGACGATGGCTGCCGGACCCGGACGGGCGACCGCGAGGCGCCAGCACTCGGCGGTCTCATTGGCGTCGGCTGGGCGGAAGAGCGTGAAGTCGGGCATCGCTCGCAGGGACGCCAGGTGCTCGACGGGCTGGTGGGTCGGCCCGTCCTCGCCCATGCCGATGCTGTCGTGGGTGAAGATGAAGATGACGTGGGCGCGCTGTAGCGCGGCGAGCCGCAGCGCCGGCCGCATGTAGTCCGAAAAGACCAGAAATGTGGCAGTGTAGGGGATGACACCGCCATGCAGGGCCATGCCGTTCGCAATGTTGCCCATGGCATGCTCGCGGACGCCGAAATGCATGTTGTGTCCGCACCATTCGTCGAAGCCGAGATCGCCGTAGCCCTTGAGATAGGTGTTCGTGGACGGAGCCAAGTCCGCCGATCCGCCCAGCAATGTGGGCAGCCCCTCAATGAGGCCGTTGAGCACCTTGCCGGACGCCTGGCGGGTCGCCATGGGGCCGTCGGCGGAGGTGAATGTTGGTACCGCTGCGTCCCAGTTCTCAGGGAGGTCGCCGGCCGAGACGACGCGCCACAGCCGGGCGTCATCCGGGAAGGCCGCTTCGTATGACGCGAAGCGCCCGTTCCACTCCTCTTCCCAGGCGCGACCACGGTTGAGCGCCTTGCGGAACTCTCCGAGCGCTTCGTCCGGCACGTGGAACGGTGGCTGCTCCGGCCAGCCCAGGGCCCGCTTGGTTAGGCGAATCTCCTCCTCACCCAGCGGAGCGCCGTGCACCTGGGCCGTCCCAGCCGCATGGGGACTGCCGAATCCGATCACCGTCCGCGCCATGATCAGGGAGGGCCGCTCGGCGTGGGCGCGGGCTGTGTTGATGGCCGTGGCGACGGCGTCCACGTCGTTGCCGTCAACGCGCTGGACGTGCCAGTCGTACGCTTCGAAGCGCCGGCCCACCTGCTCGGTGAAGGCGATGTCGGTGCTGCCTTCGATGGAGATCTCGTTGTCGTCGTACAGATAGATGAGCTTGCCGAGGCGCAGAGTGCCGGCGAGGGAGGCCGCCTCGGCCGCGACGCCCTCCATGAGGTCGCCGTCGCTGACGATGCCTTACACGTAGTGGTCCACAATCTCGTGCCCCGGCCGGTTGAAGTGCTCGGCCAGGAAGCGTTCGACAACGGCCATGCCGATGCCCATGGCGAAGCCAGCGCCGAGCGGTCCGGTCGTAAGCTCGACGCCCGGGGTGAGACCGTATTCCGGGTGTCCGGGCGTCTTGCTCCCCCATTGGCGGAAGCGCTGCAGCTCCTCCATTGGCAGGTCGTATCCGGTCAGGGCGAGGAGGCTGTAGAGCAGCATGGAGGCATGACCCGGCGAGAGCACGAATCGATCGCGGTCGGGCCAGCGCGGGTTGGCGGGATTGTGACGCAGAAAGCGAGTCCAGATCGTGTAGGCGATGGCCGCCGCGCCCATGGGCGTGCCGGGATGGCCTGAATTCGCCTTCTGAACGGCGTCCATGGCCAAGGTGCGAATGGTATTGATGCAGAGCTGGTCCAAGGGCTGGGTCGCCATGGGGCTCGCCTCCTTCCGAGGCGGGGGTCCGGCGAGGGTAGGCTGCCACCACTACGCCCTGCAAGTCTCCCATCCGCGGCGGAGCACGAGCTGTCTCTGCCCTCGCAAGCTGCGCCGGGCTCATTGATGATCCAGCAGGGCGGCGCAGAGCGCTCAGAGGACTCCGCTTGAGTGGTCGATTCGTCGTGGGGCGCGCCGCGGAACCAAAGGCACGATTCGCCCGCAGGGGCGTCGAATCGGTCGGACGGAGTAGACTCGCGCCGCTGGGGCTCCATGGCCAGAGCGGGCGGGGCTGCGCTTGGAAGCGCCGCGTCGATTCCGGCGGTATCGAACCGTTGCCGGCGTGCGGAGAGGGGCGGCGCGAGAAGCTCTGGACACAACCTCACGACGCGAGGGAGGTGATCAGTCATGCATGACATGGTGGTCCTGCTGGATGTGGACAACACGCTGCTGGACAACGACCGCGTGAGAGTGGAGCTGGAAGCGGCGGTCGTGGACGGTGTTGGACCGCGCCGGGCCGCGCGGTTCTGGGAGATCTACGAGGCGGTTCGCGAGGAGCTTGACCATGTCGATTTTCCGGAGGCGGTGGAGCGGTTCGGCCGGGAATGTGACGAGATGGAGTGCCTGGGCCGGCTGAGTTCGATCCTCTATGATTTCCGCTTCGCCGCGTGCCTCTACCCGCAAGCGTTGCAAGCGATCGAACATGTGAAGTCGTTGGGGCTGCCGGTCATCCTGACCGACGGCGATCAGCTCTTCCAGCGCTACAAGATTCGCAGCGCGGGTCTGGAGGCGGCGGTTGACGGCCGCGTCCTGGTGTACGTCCACAAGGAGCAGAGCACGGACGACATCCGCGGACGGTACCCGGCTGCCCACTACGTCGTCGTGGACGACAAGGCGCGTATCCACGCGGCAATGAAGGCGATCCTGGGCGACCTGGTGACGACGGTGATGGTCTGCCAGGGACACTACGCCGCCGACCCCGCGCACCACGATTTTCCAGAAGCCGATCTCACACTAGAGTCCATTGGCGATCTGGCACACGTAACGGCTTCGCATCTGCGGGCCGCGGCCGAGGTCAGCAACTGATACTGCTGGACCGTCCGACGTGCGACACCTCGATCATTGCGAGCGGCGCGGCAGATGAACGCCGCGGATCCGTCCGCGAGCGGTCGAGCGCTACGGGCGATGATGATTGGGGCGTGGCGATCGATGGCGGGTGGTGTTGAGGTGAGCGGCGCTCCGTTCGTAAGGATCGAGATGAGGAGGCGCGGTGATGGCGGAACTGCTGGAGCGGTGCGAGCTGTTCGAGCGGCATCCTGACAATCCCATCCTGAGCCCGGCGGATTGGCCGTACCCCGTCGCGGCGGTCTTCAATCCGGCGGCGGCGACGCTGCCGGACGGCACGACGTGCCTCCTTTGCCGTGTAGAGGACCGACGCGGGGTCTCGCATCTCACCGTGGCCCGCTCCGCGAACGGCATTGACGGCTGGGAGATCGATCCCGCGCCCACGCTGGCGCCGGATCCGGAGCGCAGGGAGGAGGAGTTCGGCCTGGAAGATCCGCGGGTCGTCTACGTTCCTGAACTGGGCCGGTTCGCCGTGCTGTATACGGCCTATTCCGCCGCGGGGCCGACGCTGGCGCTGGCGCTGACGGAGGACTTTCGCCATTTCGAGCGTCGGGGCGGCTTGCTGGCGCCGCCCAACAAGAACGGCGCCTTGCTCCCGAGACGCTTCGGCGACCGCTGGGCACTCCTTCATCGGGCTATGCCCGGTGACGAGGGTAACGTTTGGATCGCGTCCTCCGTTGACCTGGAGGATTGGGGTGGCCATCGCCAGGTGATGTCGCGGCGCAGGGGACCGTGGTGGGATTCCACGAAGATCGGCATTGGCCCGCCGCCGCTGGAAACGCCCGAGGGCTGGCTTCTGATCTATCACGGAGTGCGGATGGTGGCTGGGGGGCCGCAGTACCGGTTGGGGCTCGCGCTCTTGGATTTGGAGCAGCCCGACCGCTGCCTGCGACGTGGGCGAGAATGGATCTTTGCTCCGGAGGCGTCGTATGAGCGAATGGGCGACGTGGGGAACGTGGTCTTCGCATGCGGCGCGACCGTGGGGCCGGATGGCGACACGTTGCGTCTTTACTATGGGGCCGCGGACACCTACGTGGCCGTCGCGACGGCAAGCGTTCGACGCCTTCTGGAGTGGCTTCGAGCGAATGGGGACGCGGGCTGAGGGAGCCGGCGTGTCCGCTTCCGGGCCGTGGCCGTAACGAGCGGTGGCCGTAACGAGCGGTGGCCGTAACGAGCGGTGGGTCGTGCGAGTCTACTGTTGAGGGGGAGCAGGTCTCCCGCGGGCCACCGCGTGGGCGCGCCCGAGGATAGCGACTGGGACGCAGGGAAGCGGCAAGTCAGGCCTAAGCGATGCACGAGGAAACGTCTTCGCCGGAGCAGCTGACGGTTCGAGAGGCGGCTGCCCGTCTGGGCGTCACGAGTGACGACGTCACCCGTTGGATCGAAGAGGGGCGTCTGCGCTCGGAGAGCGACGTGGGGCCGTGGGGACCGATCTATCGCGTGCCGAGCGACGCGGTCGAGACGTTGCGCACGGCGCGAGGCCCGCACAAGAGCGCTCGCGGGCTGCCGGCAGCGACCGCCAAATGGGCAGGCCGGATGGTGGCGGCATCCGTGGTGGGGGGGCTCGCCGCTGCAATCGTGGCGGTCCTGCTGCTGATGGTTCTTTACGACGGTGACGGTGCGGGCGACGGTGCTGGTGACGGTGCGACTCCATCGACGATCAAGGGGGAGGCGACCGCGGCGACGTTGCCCGTCGTCGCGCAGGAGCGCAGCTCCGACGCGGCCACGGGAGTGGAGGCGTCGGCGGCGACGCCTTGGCGGCCTCCGATCGTGGCGCTGCCGGAGTTCGACGTCGATGCGCTGATCCACGGCGGGAGCGGCGAGGCTGGGTCGAACCTGCGCGGCTCAGGGATCTTTCCGTCCGTGGACAATCGGACGGCGTGGGAGGTCATCATCCCAGCGGCAAAGCTGCGGGCGGACGTGGTTGGGTTGGGGGTGCTGCCGAACGGGGCATTCGGCGCGCCGGACAATCCGGATGTGATTGGCTGGTGGCAGGACGGTCCGATGCCGGGCGAGCCGGGCAACGTGCTGCTGGACGGGCACCGGGACTACACGGATGTGGATGGCAACGTGGGGTTGGGGGTGGCGTGGGCGCTGCCGGAGGTGGCGCTGGGCGATCAGATCCTGGTTGTCGATCGGGAGGCGGGCGTGACGCACGTGTACCTGGTGACGCAGACGCTGTCGGTGCCGCACGACGATCCCGATGGAGGACGATTCCTGCAGTCGACGACGACGTCGATGCTGACGCTGGTCACGTGTGAGGGCTCGTTCGACCGAGCCGAGCGGCTGTACTCGGAGCGCCGGATCGTGACGGCGGTGCTTCTGGGCATGGCGCTGGACGTGCCGGTCTAGGCGGCGCGAGCTCCGTTCATCCCGAGACACTGAGCGTGGTCGGAGCGGTGGGCGCCATTGGCGTCAGAGGCGCTTGTCGATGCCGGTGAGGGCGCGGGTGAGGCGCTGCGTGTCCTGGTCGAGTTGCCGCTTGGTCCGCCGCCAGTCGCGCATCCTGGCGGCGTTTTTGTCGTCGTCGCGCTGGGCGGTGTGGTGGCCGTCCATGGCGTGCTGGGAGAGGGCGATGGTGCGGAGGAGGGGAGCGAGGTTGCGGTAGGCGTCGGTCTGGTTGTCGAGGATGGCGTCGACGGCCTTCCAGGCGGAGGCCTGGAGGAGGCGGTGGACGTCGAGGGCGTGGAGGCGGCCGTCGCGGCCGACGCGTCGGGCGAACTCTTGCTCCTGGAGCGTGGCGAGGCGGGCGACGTCGGCGGTGACGGTGCGGGGGGAGACGCCGAGGGTGCGGGCGATCTGGGCGCGGGTGTGGCCCCGGGCGGCGAGGTCGCGGACTTGGGGGAGGCGGACGCGGACACTCAACCTGTCGCGCTTGGGGCTATCTCGCACAGGCGGTGGTGTGCCGCCCGGCGCGACCGCGGGGTGTGCCGACGAGCCCGCAAGCGGGGGTCCAGCGGCGAGGGTGGGGGTCTGTCCGTTGGGCGAGGTGGGGGCGGTGGGGAGAGGGGTGGAGGTGGTCATGGTTCAGTATAGCACGCGGAGTGCGGGTTATAAACGCTGTACGCGGTCTTGGTCCAGAGTAGAGGCGACATAAGAGTGTGTTGGGGGTTACAGGGGGGGAAGGGAGGGGAAGGGGGCGCGAAAACCCGCTGTGGCAGTTTGCCATGCGAACGACTGTTCTCGGTTCTAGAGGTGGTGGCGTGGCCGACCAGCAGCCTTTCTCGCAGATAAACAAGGAACACTTCGACACGCTGCTGGGTGTGCTGAAACGCTATCCAGAAGAGCTAGGAGCGTACCTCAAGACATGCGGCTACGAGCCTCAGCCAGGATCGCGGGCTGAGGCCGAGCTCCGGCAGTACGGCAATGCCGATGCCGTACAAACTGCATATAGCCAGGCCGCGATAGCTCAAGAGGTCGCAGGCGACCACATTTTCGGCTTGCACCGAAGTTTGGCGGAACCTCCGCTCGTCTCGAGTAGTTGGAGTTGCGCTCGAGGGGTCCTCGAGAACGCATCGCGCGTGGTCTATCTACTCGACCGCTCAATCGATGTAGATGATCGGGTGCTGAGAGGCCTGAGCTTTCGTTACCACGACGTCACGGAGCAAACGAAATTCTACAAGGAGAGCAAGGACGATCGGGCGGAGGACGATGCAAGGGTTCGTATCCGTAAAATCCGGGAGATCGCGGAGCATCGCGGACTTACGCTGAAGAAGGCTCCACCCCGCATTGAGTTGGCGAGGCTTGCGTTGAACGCGGGAGGTGCGTACAGGCTTCTCCCGGCGATGTCTCACGGTGAGACGTGGGGATATCTGGGTCTTGGGAGCAGACGGACCGGGAAAGACGGACGATTCATCGAGAAGATCGTTACGCGGGAAGCGATTGAGTTCTTGGTAGGCAGCTCGGTCGCATGGTTGAGTCGGGCTGCCTGGGAGCAAGTTACGTTATTTGGATGGCCGTTCCAGCCGGCAGTGAATCTGATGGAGTCTGCGTACAACTCGATTGGCTTGAATATCAGCATGCGGTTCTGGCGTGACGATTTACGCAGGCGCTAGTTGCGCTTATCCGCGAGAGAGCAATCGGAACAACAGCCCCCTCGGTTAGCCGTGTCACTGCAGTACGACTGCAGCACGGGCCGCCCCCGCCCGCCGTTTTTTCCGCCCCACTCACTCTGGGAGTTCCGGTGGTGACCAGTGTTCGTCCGTCGACAGGCTCAGGACGAACGGGGGGATGACCTCACCGCGTCGCCCCTGTCCACCGCAAGCTGGTGGAGAGGGGGGGAGTGCCGTTCGCCCCTTCGACAAGCTCAGGACGAACGGGTTCTTCCATGCGCGCTCGCAGCGGGTGCGAAGGAGCGCGGCGTTGGCGGCCGCTCGCGCTAAGGGTTGATGCTCGCGGCAATGTCGGCGGCTTTCGCCCCTTCGGGAAGCTCAGGGCAGGCTCTTTGACGGGCTCCTTCCGCAAAGGGAAGGACAGGTCAGGGTGACCCTTCGACAAGCTCAGGGTGAGCGGGTTCTGCACGTCACGCCTAACCCCCTCTCCACCGGAAACCGCTGGAAAGGGGGAGTGCCGTTCGCCCCTTCGACAGGCTCAGGACGAACGGTTAGGAGCCGCCGTTCGCCCTTCGACAATCTCAGGGGAGGCCCTTGACGGGCTCCTTCGGCGGGGGGAAGGACAGGCTCAGGGTGACCCCTCGACAAGCTCAGGGTGAGCGGGGGGTGGCGGCGTGCAGGGCGGTGGGGCGGCGTGGCGGTGCGATTGTAAGGATCTGGGCGCGGCTGCGTCTTACAGATGGATGGGCACAGCGAGGCGGCGTCGATGCGCCGTCGGGATGGGCAGCCGCGCCGGGAGGCGCACGTGCCAGGGAGAGGGGATGGGGACCGTGACGACCTGGACTGAGACCGACCTTGGGAGCGGGCTCTCTGCGCTGCCGCGCTGGGAGCGGGTGGTGGTGGAGCTGCGCATGTTTGAGGGGCTCTCCTCCGAGACGATTGCGACGCGGCTGGGGCGCAGTGTGGCGGATGTGCGCCTGCTGCAACGCAGCGCCATTGGACACTTGAGCACGATTTTGGAGGCCGTCCACCGGCGGTAGGGCCGTCCGCCGCCAGGACAGCGCCCGGGCGCCGGTCGCGGCTGGCGCTTCGGCGGGTGCGGGCGCATCGGCGGGTGCGGGCGCGTCCGGCAAAACTCCGCGGGCGATCGCGGTGGGAATCGCGCATTTCCAGACTGACCAAGTAAGGACCTCACCCCTTCGCCGGGCGCGCCGGAGGCTGCCCGCGTGGGCGAGGTGGCGGGCCGCCCCTGGCCCCTTGGCGGACGGTGTTCGCGTTTGGCTCGTGTCGAGAGTCGTAGGACCGCTGCGCGTGGAGCAACGCGTGGTGGCGTCGGTTCAAGGAGGCGTTGGCTTAAGGACGCGTTGGCTCAAGGAGGCGTGCCGGGCGCCGACCATTGATATGGAGGGCGGCGGGTTCGCGGCCCCGCGCCTGCGCGCGACCCATCCAGGGTCAGTGCGCCGGCGTCCTCGTATCGATCGAGAGCGAGAATGACAGCTCGGCCACCGCGATTGTCAGCTCGTCCAGTGGGGCGTTGGCGCCGGGCGTTGGCGGCCGCAGGCCGCTGGGGGAGCGCGCATCTCCGTGTCTGCCGGCGTGGGCGATTGTGGGGCGATGAGCAGGGCCTGACTCTCATCCTTGTCGCGCTGCTGTTTCCCCTCCTCCTTGTGTTCATGGGCATCGTCATTGATGGCGGCATGGCGCTGAGCACGCGGCGCGAGTTGCAGAACGCGGCCGATGCAGCCTCTCTCGCTGCGGCCCAGGACCTCCCGAACGCTTCGCTGGCGACGGCGGTGGCACAGGATTATGCGGAGGGGAACGGCTTCGGGGACGGTGTGGACGGCGCGCCCGTGACCGTGGTGACGCCGTACCAGGGCGACGCGATGGCCGTTGAGGTCACGGTGACGGCGCCGCCGTCGTACGTGATTCACGACTTTGGGAATCGCAGCGCGCGCGCGGTGGCGCGCAGCGTTCCAGGGGGGAGCGGCGGCTACGCGCTCTTGACGTTGAATGAGGACGAGTGCCGCTCCTACGACAAGTCCGGCAGCGGCCTTCTGGACATTCAAGGCGGCGGCATCATGGTGAATTCCGCCTGCAACAACCCGTCGAACGGGGCCTTGAACGGCGTGGGCAGCGGCGACGTGCAGGCGTCGATGATCCACTACTACTACGAGGGGACGGAGACGCTCAGCGGGTCGGGCGTCTACACGCCCTGGCCGGAGCCGTACGGCGCGCGCGTGCCCGATCCGCTTGCGAGCCTGACGCCGCCGGGCACGTCGCCGGCCAGCATCTCGCCCGACTCCGGCGGCACCGCCGAGTCCCCAGCGACTCTCCATATCACCGGTTCGGGCCCGACCGTCATCCAGCCCGGCGTGTACTACGGCGGCATCCAGATGTCCGCCAGCGGCAATCTGGTCTTTGCCTCCGGGATCTACGTGATGGCGGGCGGCGGTTTCGTGTACAGCGGATCGGGCGACCTCAACGGGAACGGGGTGATGATCTACAACACCAACGACCCGTACGTCCCCCAAGGTAATCCGGCGAGCCCGGCGCGCTGCCAACGGATCGATCTCCGCGGCTCGGGGAACAATGTCTTCACGGGTCCGGCCAGCGGGCCCTATACGGACATTGTCTTTTGGCAGGACATCGCTTGCGACAAGAGCATGACGCTGGAGGGCAGCGGCGACAGCTTGGGCGGTGTCATCTACCTCCCCGGCGCAGAGCTCGCGATGTCCGGCAGCGGGAACTTGGGGCCCGTCCAGATCATCGTCGATACGTTCGACCTTTCCGGCTCGGGGAACATTGCGATCGAGTTCGTGAACTACGTCATTCCCGGCGGTGACCCGGTGGTGCGCTTGCTGGAGTAAGCAGCTCGCCCGGGCGCCGGGGAGCCCGGCATCGCCTGGGCGAGGGCAGCCTGCGTGGTTTCGATCATCGCCGGCCCGGGGCGTTGCGCGGTTCGCTGTGTGATGACGGTGTCGTCGTGGCGGCGGTGTCGACATCGGCGCGGTGTCCCAGGCAGCGGGCAGGCGCCTCGCTGCGGTCTCCACGTTCCCAAATGCCGGCTGCTTAGAGGCTGCTATCGCGCCTCACACCGTCGGCGTGCTTTTGGCTACTCTGCAACCGCGCGCGGGGAGCTGGGGGACATGGTCTCCAGCGATTGCCCGCACGGCGGGGGGTCGTCCAGCTGAGCGTTGATAGATGGAGGATCGCAGTGCACACCATTTCGGATGAACTTTCGGCGCGGCTGACGGATGGACCGGTGCTGGCAGCGGACTGCAAACGCGAGGTCGCCAATTCGGTGCTGCACATCCTGGACAGCGTGGGCGAAGATCCTGAGCGCGAGGGCTTGCGGGGCACGCCTGAGCGCGTGGCGCGCATGTTCGACGAATTGCTGGCGGGCTACACGGTGGATCCCGTGGCGCTGCTCAATAACGCGCTTTTTGTGGAAGAGTATGAGCAGATGGTGGTGGTGAGCCAGATTGAGTTCTACAGCCTATGCGAGCATCACCTCCTGCCCATCATTGGCGAGGCGCACGTGGCCTATGTGCCCGACAAGACGGTTGTGGGGCTGTCAAAGATTCCGCGGGTGGTGGATGCGTTCGCGCGTCGGATGCAGGTGCAGGAGCGGATGACCAATCAGATCGCGAAGTTGCTGGACGAGCTGATCAAGCCGCAGGGCGTGGGCGTGGTGGTGGACGCGCTGCACATGTGCGTGGCGATGCGGGGAGCCAAGAAGGCCAATGCGCGGATGCGAACCAGCGCCCTGTTGGGTGCGTTTCGGGACGACGCGAAAACGCGGGCGGAGTTCTTCAACCGCATCGACGGGGGCGGGATCCACCCCTAGGCATCGGGGCGGCTTTTCCACGTGCGCTCGCAGCGGGTGCGATGGATCGCGGCGTTGGTGGCCGCTCGCGCCGAGGGTTCATGCTTTGGGCGATGTCGGCGGCGTTCGTCCTTCGACAGGCTCAGGACGAACGGTTTTTTCCACGTGCGCTCGCAGCGGGTGCTAAGGATCGCGGCGTTGGTGGCGGCTCGCGCCGAGGGTTCATGCTCGGGGCGATGTCGGCGGCGTTCGTCCTTCGACAGGCTCCTTCCCAGGAGGGAAGGACAGGTCAGGACGAACGGAAGGTGCGCGCTTCGACCCTTCGGCAAGCTCCTTCCCAGGAGGGAAGGACAGGTTAGGGCAGGCAGGCGCAGGGCGGAGGGGGAACCTCACCCCCGGCCCCTCTCCATCGGCGAGCGATGGAGAGGGGGAGGAGGTGGGGAGGGAGGAGGAGGCGCTTCGCCCCTTCGACAAGCTCAGGGCAGGCTCTTCGATCCTTCGGTCCTTCGACAGGCTCAGGACAGGCAAGCGCAGGACAGGCCAGCGAACGGTGAGCGGATGCCCGCCCCCCGCCCTTGGTTTTTGTCCCACCCACCTGCCCCAGGGCGAGCGGGGAGTGGCGGGGCAGCGCCGCGTCCACGCCTTTGATAACGGCTGGAGGCGCCGTTAGGCTGCGGGCGAAGATAGACGAGCCGACGTTCCGCTGACCCCTCCCCGCGTGTCAAGGGGCAGCGAAGGTACCGAGCGCCGGCTGTCAACAGACAGACGCAGAAGGCAGCGCCGCGTTACGCAAGGAGGCGTTTCGCGGATGGTTGCCTTCTTTTGTGTTCGACAGAACCGGTTCCACAGCGTCCGGCAACCGGCCCTCGACGGCGCGTGGTGGGCGCTCGCTGCCGCGTGGCTCGAGCCACGGCAGAGGGCGCTCCGCGGTCGTGCCCTCTCCACGGCGGCGGGCCGGCGCCCGTGGCCAGACCTTTCTTCGCGGATTCGCAGACGGCGCAGCGCGCTGGGGCCGAAGGCGGAAGCGCCGCCGCGCTATAGGCGGGACAGGTCGAGCGTGTTCAGGAGTCGAGGAGCGAACGACAGAGCTTGAATAGGGATGGGAAGGAGCCCAACGATGCGTAATCGCACACTGACGCCGTACGTCGAATGGCGCGACCGGCTCTTGCGAGGGCTGCACGACATTGAGGAGGGATTGTCACCGTCCGCGGCAAGAATGGACGGCAGCGCCTCCGAGGGGATGCTGGAGGCGCTGCGCTCGATCCGGGAGGTCGCCATCGCCGGCCTCCTGCAGTCGAGAGACTACGAGAGCCCGCACCTGGCCGCCCACTTCAACGATATTGCGACGTGGGCCGAAGGAGCGCTGGCCGGGAATGAGCAGATCGAAGTGGGCTCAAGTCCGCTCCCTGCCCGCCATCGGCGTTCGTCCTTCGACTTTTTCGCCCGCGCTCGCGACTCGTCTGGGCCAGCGCGCCGTTCGTGACCGCTCGCGCTGGGGCTTGATGATCAGGACGACGTCGGCGCCCTTCGACCCTTCGACAGGCTCAGGGTGAGCGGTTATTGGACGCGCGCTCGTGTGTCATCCGGGGTCGCGCGACGGTCATGGATGTCAAGCGGTTAACAGAAGCCGCCCCTGATCGATCGTCACGAACTCCGCTCCGCCGGACCAGTTAAAGGGGACGAGTCTCAAGCGCTGCTCGCTCCTTCGGCCCTTCGACAGGCTCCTTCCCAGGAGGGAAGGAGCGGTCAGGGGAGGCCCTCCTCTCTCCAGCGCTCCGTCGCAGAGAGGGTGCGGGCCGGGGGTCCGGCTACATGGCAGACAAGCCCAACGCCGCCGACGTGGACGCAGACGACCTAGACGCGGTGGAGCGGCGGATCGCCGCGCGTCGGCAGGGGGAGGCGCTCCCCGCGGACGCGGAGCGTGACCCTCTGGCCGATGCAGCGCTGGCGATCGAGGAGTTCGCTGCGAGCGGTCCGTGCCTTGACGTCGATGCCATTTGGGACAAGGTGGAGCCTGGCATTGAGCGGACCCGGCAGCGTGGATGGGCAGGCTGGGGGCCGCCCTTGCCCGCCTTCGCCGCGGTGGTGCCTCGGGTCGCGTCCGCGGTGGCGGCCGCAGTGTTGATCGGCGTGGCCGTTAGCGCGGTGCTCCTGCTCATACCGAAGGACGACGCCAGCGCCGAGTTCTTCAGGGACGTTGAGGATCTGGCGCGGCTCACCGACGCGATCGTTTTGGATGCGCAGATCTCCGCGGCGGAGCGTGCCGAGGTGCACGAGCGCGCGGGGGCGCTGGCAGCGGCGCTTGACGACGACGGGGGCGTCCTTTCCGAGCTTGCGCTTGACGATCTGAAGAGCGTGGCGGCGACCCTGGCCGAGGTGCAGGGCTCGCTGGCGTCGGTCCCGGGGGTGGAGGGGACAGAGCGAGAGGCGGAAGCGGAACCAGAAACGGGAACGAAGCCCGACACGCCGCCTGCCGCGGATCCTGGAGAGAGCGCCTCCGTGACGGCTGCGCCCACCCTTTCGGACTCGCTGGGCGCCTCACTGGAGACGTTGGGCTCCGTGGTGAACAGCGTGGAAGAGGCCTACGTGGAGGAGCTGGTTGAGATCGTGGCGCAGAGCTGCAGTGAGGTGACAAGCAGAGACGCGCTGGAGGCTTGCCAAGACACCCTGGACGACCTTGAAGAGGCGGTCGAGGCGCAGCTCAACTCGGCGGATTCCGGCGCCGCGGGCGAGGCCGGCTCCACGGCGCCGCTGCCGCTTGTGGGGGAGCTGTGCAGCGGAATCAGCAGCGAGGAGGAGCTGGGCGCCTGCGAAGAGGCGATCGATGACGTCGAGAAGGGGGCGAAGGCTGAGTACCACGCGCTCAGGGAGGCGTGCGACGAACTGGACGACGAGGAGGCGGAAGAGGCGTGTGAGGAGGCCCTGGATGGGGCCGGCGTGCAAAGTGAGGACGACGGCGAAGACGGCGACTAGAGCGCACTCCCCCTGGCCTCATTGGCAGCGTGTCTGCGCGGAAAGGACGGAACCGCAATGGAAGCACGAGGACGGAGACTCTTCAGGGCGCCGCTGATCGCGACGCTGGCTGCCAGCGTGGCCGCGCTGGCGGTCGCGCTGTTCGTGATGATCGTCATCGCTGATGCCGGTGGCGCTCTCACTACGGGCTTTGGGGACGTCACCATCAGCGTCGATACCGCCGAGGACGCAACGTCTCCGGCGGCGACGGATCTGAATGCCGCGAACTCACAGGACCTCGTCATCACGTTCGCGGACGGCACGGAGGTCGGGGACGGCGAGACGGTCGTACTGAATCCACCAACAGGCCTCGTCTTTGTCACTCCGGCACCTGATGTGGTCGTCGGGGGCGCAGGCGTAGGTACTGCCGCCGCGAGTGCAGCAATTGTTTCCGGCGATGTTGTCATTACCTTCACCGGCGCGGGCGCAGCGGGCGCCCTCACCATCACCGTCGGAGGCGGGACGCCGAGCCTGCTCCAGCCGACGAATGGAGCAAATCCGGGAGCGCAGGGGGGCGAGATCACCGCGACCGGAACGGCGGGCGCTCCTGTTCTGGAGATCAATAGCGGTATCTCGAACATCACCGTCACGCATGGAGCGGCTACACAGCTCGCCGTGCAGACGCAACCCGCCGGGGCGACGGGCGGCACCGCTTTCACGGCACAGCCGGTCGTTGAGATCCAGGACCAGTTCGGCAACGTCGTGACCTCGGACTCGACCACTGACGTAACGGCGGCGATCAACAACAACCCGGGCACGGGCGTCCTGGGCGGGACACAGACGGTAATGGTATCGGACGGCGTGGCGACGTTCACGAACCTGGAGATCGACAAGGCCGGGGACGGCTACACGCTGGATTTCACGGCTACGGGCCTGGTGCCGGCCACGAGCGGCCCCTTCAACGTGTCGGCGGGGACGGCTACCCAGCTTGGAATTCAGACGCAACCGGGCAACGGCATCGCAGGGTTGGCGTTGTCGCCACAGCCGGTCATTGCAATCCAGGACCAGTTCGGCAGCGTCGTGACGTCGGACTCGACTACCGAAGTGACGGCGGCGATCGAGACCAACCCCGAGGGCGGCACGCTGACGGTAGAGGCCGTGAACGGCGTGGTGACGTTCACGAACCTGGAGGTTGACACCCCAGGGACCGGCTACACGCTCAAGTTCACGTCGTCGCCCGTGCTCACAGCGGCCATCAGCAGCGCCTTCAATGTGGCAGCAGTAGGCGCGTTGACGGCAACGATCTTATCGACCAACCCGGCCTCGCTGCGCGAGGACGACCTGGACGGAGCGACGGTCAGGGTCGAGATAGACGGCGGCACGTTTGACGCCGCGCTCGCTACGGGCGATTTCGCCGTTGGCGGCACCGTGCCGGGCACGACGATCGAGACGGTCACCCGCCTCGGTAATACCCGGGCGAGGATCACCCTGGAATACGATGGGACGGACTTCGACGCGAACCGCACCCTGGACGTCACTGTCAAGCAGAGCGCCCTGTCCAGCGGTACGGGTCCGGCAACGTCGGGCACGGTCACCGTCACGGCCATCGTGGAGGGGGCCGGAATCACGGTGACCCCCACGACGGGCTTGGAGACGACCGAGGGCGGTGGTACGGACACCTTCACCGTGGTCCTGACGTCCGAGCCGACGGCGGACGTGACGATCGGTATCTCCTCCGATGACACGACGGAGGGAACGGTCTCGCCGACGAGCCTGACCTTTACTGCGGTCAACTTTTCGACGCCGCAGACGGTCACTGTCACCGGTGTTGCTGATGCGGTGGACGATGGCAACATCGCCTACACGGTTGTCACCGATGCGGCCGTGAGTGGGGACGGCACGTTCGACGGGATCAACCCGGCCAACGTTGCGGTCACCAACCTCGACAACGACGGCCCCGTCATCTCTAGCCTGGGGGCGGCCGACATCCTGGCTTTCGTGCGCAGTCTCCTCGACGCTCTGGGGATCGACCCGGGAGCGGGAGCGCTCAGCGACGGCGAGATCGAATTCGAGATGGAGATCCACGTCGGTGGGATGGAGATTGAGATCGAGATCGAAGATGGTGAGATGCAAATCGAGATCGAGGAGGACGGTGAGGAGGATTCGGACGGCCCCGAGGCCTTGGCCTTGGATGACAACGCCGACGATGAGGAGGACGAGGACGAGAATGAGGAGGACGACGACGACGACTAGCGCGGCTATCGATTAGCGATCGAGGGGCGGGGCCCAAGGGCCCCGTCCGTCTTGTTACGGTTGAGCGGACGGTCGTGCGGCGGCTTCGGGGAGGAGAGCGTCGTCACCGGATCGAACCGAAACGAGAAGGCACGCTAGCGCCACTGGCAACGAAGGCGGCGTAAAGGCAGGGCACGAAAGTCCAGTGGAAGAGTTGGTCGCCCGTGCGAAGGGAGGCGACCGCGAAGCGTTCGCGGCGCTCTACCGCGCGCGCGCAGGGGCCGTGTCGCGCTACGTTGGCTCGATCTTGCGGGACGTCGATCGCTCGCAGGACGTGGTGGCGGAGACGTTCCTGCTTGCGTGGAGGGACCTGCGCCAGCTGCGGCAGGTGGGACGGTTCGACGCGTGGCTTTTTCGCATTGCGCATCACCAAGTCGTGCGCGAGTTGAGACGGCGGCCGGTGGCGCCGCTGGCGGACGTTCCTGAGCGGGCCGAGGGGAGCAGGTACGGGAACCCCGTTGCCTTGCTGGAAGGCAAGATCGATGCCGAGCGTCTCCGCAGCGCGCTGCTGGTGCTGCCGGAGACGCAGCGGCAGGTGCTGGTCCTTCGCTACTTTGAGCAGCTCTCGCACGCGCAAGTCGCCCGCCAGATGGGGAAGTCGGAACAGGCGGTGCGGGCGCTGCAGCAGCGGGGACTGAAGCGGATGCGCCAGGCGATGGACGGCACAGCCAGCAAGCGGGGAGGGACGTTCCGGTCGGTGGTCCGTCGGCGGGGATCCTGACGCGGCGAATCGTCGGAATGCGTGGCGCCTTTTTTTGACGCGCGCTCGCGGGTCATGCGGGGTCGCGCGGCGTTGGTGGCGGCTCGCGCTGAGGGTTGACGCTTGGGGCGATGTCGGCGGCGTTCGTCCTTCGACCCTTGGGCAAGCTCAGGACGGACAGGGAACCTCACCCCCTAGCCCCCTCTCCATCGGTGGGCGATGGAGAGGGGGAGGAGGAAGTGGCGGGAGGGTTCGTCCTTCGGCAAGCTCAGGACGAACGGAAGGTGCGCCCTTCGATAGGCTCCTTCCTAGGAGGGAAGGACTGGTCAGGGTGAGCGGGTTGGGGGCGCTTCTAAAACATTGCGATGGGATTGACGGGCGAGGCGGTGCCCCGCTCCAGACGCAAGGGCGCGAGTGTGAACAGGAACGCCCAGCGGTTGCGCTCGCGGCAGGCCGCCGAGAGCCGGCCCAGCTGCAGGTTGTCGATCAGGTGGACGCCGAGGTAGGGGATGACGATCTGATGGACGGGCATGGGCCAGCCCTCGGTGTCGTTGAGGACGGCGTCGGAGACGCCGTCGCAGCCTAAGACGGCGACGTCGCGCTCGCGCAGCCAGGGGATGCAGTCGGCGCCGAGGCCGGCCATGCCGTCGAGCATGCCCCAGTGGCCATGCGCGTCGCGGCGGGCGTCGCGCCCGGTCGCGATGAGGAGGACGTCGCCGGCCTCCACGCGCACGCCCTGGCGATCCTCGGCGGCCTCCAGCTCGCCACGGGCGATGCGCTCGCTCGGCTCGAGCCAGTCGACGCCGCGGAGGCCGGGGATGTCGAGGAGCACGCCGCGGCTGACGATGCCGTCCTTGGCGGCCATGATGCTGTTGCGGTGGGCGCCGTTGCTGCGCACCTCTGCGACGTCGAAGCCGTTGTAGATCTTGCCGGCAACGACGATATGACAGAGCGCGTCCAGGTGGGTATTGGCAATGCCGTGGGGCGCCATGGCGAAGTAGTCGCCCGTTGACAAGAGGCCGGGAATGGCGGCGTGTTCGGTCGCGTCGCCGGTCTTGACCATGAGGTGCGCCACCGGGGTCGGATTATCCGGCGCGGGCGTCACGGCGAGGGGGAGGGCGCAGCTCACGGCCACGCCCTCAGTGACGAGGGCGGCGGCGGCGGCGCGCTTGGCGTCAGTGATGAGGTTGAGGGCGCCGCGCTCGTCGTCGGCGCCCCAGCGGCCCCAGTTCGAGACTTGCTGCGCCATGGCGTCCAAGTCGGCTGTGGTGAAGGTGGGGGTCGCTTGGACCATGACCCATTCCTTTCTCTGCTGGCTTTCTCTGTCCGGATGTGGCGAGGGCGGGAGTATAGGTCGGGCTTCGCCCTGACTCAATGGGCGCTTGATGCCGCGAACTCCCCCGCGTCGCGATGGCGATCTCGGCGCTTGGTGATCGGGTGCAAGTCAGCGGCTATCGCAGGTAGGCCAGGAGGTAGTGGCTGCGGCTGTGGTTGCTGTGGCTGCGGCTGCGATTGGCATAGCGGCAGCGTGGAGGCTAGCCTCCCCACGGTCCTTCCCCATGATCGCGGGGGACTACGGCGCCGTCGCCGGCCGCCATGGGGACGGAGGCGGACAGGGACCGTCGCGAGGTGGGGGACGCCCGTGCGCCGAGACGGATGGTGAAGACGATGCCCGGCAAGATTCGCTACAACAAGGTGATCGAGCTGCTGGAGCAGGGCAAGCCGGTGTTCAGCTCCGAGATCGTCCGGAACGGCGACCTGGACGAGCTGATGTTGCTGGCGGAGTCCCGCTATGACATGGCGATCATTGAGATGGAGCATGAAGGGCTGAGCTTCCCCACGCTTCGCGTCTCGCTCCAGTACCTGCTGAATCGGAAGCGGATCGCGGAGAAGGGGAGCGTGCAGCCGGACGTGATCCCGATGGTGCGAGTGCCCCCGAACGCTCGGGAGCAGAACCAGTGGATCATCAAGCAGACGTTGGACGCCGGCGCGTACGGGCTGGTGGTGCCCCACGTGAGCACGGTGGAGGATGCGCGCGCGGCGGCGGTGGCGGCGCGGTATCCGCAGGTCCCCGGGGTGGCGGACTTTGAGCCGGCGGGCCAGCGCGGGTGGTGGTCGCGCAGCGCGCATCGGTACTGGGGGCTGACGACGCAGGAGTACTACGACGCCGCGGACCTGTGGCCGCTGGATCCCGATGGCAACGTGCTGCTGATGGGAATCGTGGAAGATCCGGAGGGGATCCGCAATCTTCGCGAGATTTTGCGAGAGGTCCGGGGCATTGGCGCGATCTGGGCCGGGCCGGGCGACCTGTCGGTGGAGATGGGCTTTCGCGGCGACTCGCGACATCCCGAGGTGCAAGCGAGCCTGCTGCAGATCCTGGCCGCATGCCAGGAGTTTGATGTTCCGTGTGCCGTGGGCGCGACAGTGGATGATGTGGCGATGCGACTGGAGCAGGGCTTCCGGATCATCATGGCGCCGCCGGTGCGCGACACGTCAGCGCTGGAGGAAGGCCTGCGGCTGGCCGGCCGTCGATGAATGGCCGCCGCTGTGGTTTCATGGGGCGGTGGTTTCATGGGCCGGTGGCGCTTTCATGGGGCGGTGATGGCGGTTGTGGCCCTCATTGATCCGGGTGCGCCGAGACATGGCGCTGCATTGGCTGGAAGGATGGAGCGATGCGAATTGGCAGCGGAGAGTTCACCTACGAATGGATTGAGGATTTCGCCGAGATCCCGGATCGAGAGGCGGCGAAGCGGGGTTGGGCGCACCACGGCATGGCGCTGACCGCGAGCGGGACCCTGGTGACGTTCCATCCCGCCAATCCCACGGTGCTGGAGCTGAGTAGGGACGGTGCGCTGCTGCGGCGCTGGGATCTGCCGATCCGCGAGGCGCACGGGATCACGATCTGCAGCGACGGATCCAAGGAGTGCCTGTGGGTTGCGGACATTGGACGCAAGCGGGACCCCGATCAGGGGTACGACTTCAACTGGGGCCCGAAGGCCGGCCATGTGATCAAGACGGCGCTGGATGGGACGACCGAGATGGAGCTGGTGCTGCCGGAGCTGCCGATCTACAAGCCGGGCACGTATTCGCCGACGCAGGTGGCGGTGTATGCGTCGGGGGACGGGGGCGACGATGACGTGTGGGTCACCGACGGCTACGGGCAGAACCACATTCATCGGTTCACAAAGGGTGGCGAGTACGTCGCCAGCATCAACGGCGACGAGGGTAAGGCGGGCGCGTTCGCTTGCCCCCACGCGATCTGGATCGACACGCGGAAGGCGGAGCCGGAGTTGTACATCGCCGATCGATCGAACGCGCGCATCCAGGTCTACGACCTGGAGGGCCGTTACAAGCGCAGCTTCGGTTCGGATTTCCTGATCAGCCCCACGGCCTTCGCGCGCGTCGGCGAGCATCTGGTGGTGGCGGAGCTGCACGCCCGGCTGGCGGTGCTGGACTTGGACGACAAGCTGGTCATGTACCTGGGCGACAATCACGAAGTGGGCGACGAGCCAGGGTGGCCGAACATGCTGGATGGGGACGGCGTTCCCATGCGCACGAATCGGCTGAGGCCGGGGAAGTTCAACGGCCCGCACGCGCTGGCGGCGGACGCCGAGGGGAACCTCTATGTGTCGGAGTGGCTGATTGGGGGTCGCTACATCAAGTTGGCCAAGGTGTGAGGCGGCAGCCCTCCGAAGAGTGACGCTGCGAAGAGTGGCAGGGCGAGTGGTTTGTGCACCTCACCCCCCTCCCCCTCTCCATCGGTGAGCGATGGAGAGGGGGAGGAGGAAGCCTCGCCCTTCGGCGGGCTCAGGGTGAGCGGATGCAGGCGCGTGTTTAGGCGACCGCTTTGGCCACGTCGCCGTGGGGGTCGAGGACGTATTTTTTGGCGGCGCCGCGGTCGAAGTCTTGATAGCCGGCGGGCGCTGCGTCCAGCGAGATGACGGTGGCGTTGACCGCCTTCGCGATCTGGATCCTGTCGTGGAGGATGGCCTGCATGAGCTGGCGGTTGCAGCTCATGACGGGGCACTGTCCGGTGTAGAAGGAATGGCTCCTGGCCCAGCCCAGGCCGATGCGGATGACGAGCCGCCCTTCCCTGGCGGCCTCGGTGGCGGCGCCCGGGTCCCCGGTGACGTAGAGGCCGGGGATGCCGACGCCGCCGCCGGCGCGGGTGACTTCCATGAGGGAGTTGAGGACGGTGGCGGGGTGCTCTTCCTGGGCCTGGGCGCCGTGCCCGCGCGCTTCGAAGCCGACGCAGTCGACGGCGGAGTCGACTTCGGGCAGGCCGAGGATCTGATCGATCTGTTCGGCGAGGGTGGCAGGTTGCTTGAGGTCGACGGTGGCGCAGCCGAAGCTGCGGGCCTGGGCCAAGCGCTCGTCGATCAGATCGCCGACGATGACGACGGCCGCGCCCATGAGCTGGCAGGACGCCGCACAGGCGAGGCCGACGGGACCGGCGCCGGCGACGTAGACGGTAGAGCCGGGACCGACGCCCGCCTTGTAAGCGCCGTGGAATCCGGTTGGGAGGATGTCCGACAGCAAGGTCAGATCCAGGATCTTGGCCATGGTCTCGTCTTTGGGCGGCAGCTTGAGCAGGTTGAAGTCCGCGTAGGGGACCATGACGTAGTTGGCCTGCCCACCGATCCAGCCGCCCATGTCGACGTAGCCGTAGGCGGCGCCGGGGCGGGCGGGGTTGACGTTGAGGCAGACGCCCGTCAGCCGTTCTTTGCAGTTGCGGCAGCGACCGCAGGCGATGTTGAAAGGCACGGAGACGAGATCGCCGACGTTGATGAACTCCACGTCGCGGCCGCGCTGGATCACTTCGCCGGTGATCTCGTGTCCCAGGATCAGCCCTTCGGGGGCGGTGGTCCGTCCCCGAACCATATGCTGATCCGATCCACAGATGTTGGTGGAGATGACCTTGAGGATCACGCCGTGCTCACAGGTGCGATCGCCGAGCGTCAGCGCCGGCTCGTCGATGTCGCGGACCTCCACGACACCAGGCTTGATGTAGGCAACGCCTCTGTTGCTCGCCATGGCCTCACACCCTTCCGGAACTTTGCTGCTGATGCAGCAGCTGCCGGTGAAGCTGCTGCTGATGAAGCGATGGCATGATACGGCGCGGAGGTAGAGGGCGCATCCGCGGGGAGCGCGGTTTTTTTCCACGCGCGCTCGCGGCGGGTGTGAAGGAGCGCGACGTTGGTGGCCGCTCGCGCCGAGGGTTCATGCTCCGGGCGATGTCGGCGTTCGTCCTTCGACAGGCTCCTTCCCAGGAGGGAAGGACAGGTCAGGGTGACCCTTCGACCCTTCGGCAGGCTCAGGACAGGCAAGTTCAGGGTGAGCGGGTTGGGCACCTCACCCCCTGACCCCCTCTCGATGGGCGAGCGATGGAGAGGGGGATGAGGGAGTGGAGAAGGGGGTTCGTACTTCGACGGGCTCCTTCCCAAGAGGGAAGGACAGGTCAGGACGAACGGTTTTTTCCACGCGCGCTCGCAGCGGGTGCGAAGGAGCGCGACGTTCGTGGCCGCTCGCGCCGAGGGTTCATGGTCTAGGCGATGTCGCGTTCGTCCCTCGACCCTTTGACAGGTGCCTTCCCAGGTGGGAAGGACAGGTCAGGACGAACGGATGATGGCGGTCCGCGACCGGCCGTGGAGCGTGGGCGGTTGCCATCGTGCTACCCTGAGAGCACGCTCAGCCATGAGCGCAGCCCCAGGCTCGACCGCGGCCGTCTTCTCCCGCACGACTCGCAGCCGACTCTGCGGTACCAGTATGGAGCTGCGATTCTCGCAGCTAGAGGCGCCGGTGCGAGCCGGTGAGAGAGAGTCAGAAGTTGGTTCAGAAGATTTACGTAGGCAATTTACCCTTCACCGCCACGGATGAAGAGGTGCGGGCGCTATTTGCGGCATACGGCGAAGTGCTTTCGTGCGCGCTCCCAACAGACCGGGACACCGGTCGACCGCGGGGCTTCGGCTTCGTTGAGATGCAGCCCGGTGACGCCACCAAGGCGATTGATGGGTTAAACGGACACGAGATGCAGGGGCGTGCCCTGCGGGTAAATGAGGCACGACCGCGGGAGGACCGTGGTGGTGGCGGTGGCGGTGGCGGTGGGGGCGGTGGTGGCGGCGGCGGTCGTCGCTGGTAGGATGGAACGTCCGGCGGGCTGCGGTCCTCTGAGCGCAGCCCAACAGACCTGAGGTAGGGACCGGCCTGGCGGGAGCCAATGCAGGCCGGTCTTCTTCATTTTCACGACAGTGGTCCCGGCGGCGCGCGTCCGCGTGATCGCGCCCGTTCCTGGCGTGGCCCCCGATAGGCTCCCCGCTGGTCCTTGGCCCATCGACCCTTCGATCCTTCGGATCCCTGCGGTCGCAGAAGGACCTGCGGCAGGCTCCTTCCGCAAAGGGAAGGACAGGTCAGGACGAACGGGCCGGGGTTCGCGGGGGGTCGTCCTTCGGCAAGCTCAGGACGAACGGGGGCGGGGCGCCGTTCACGGTTCGCCCTTCGATCCTTCGGCTCCCTGCGGTCGCAGAAGGACCTGCGGCAGGCTCCTTCCGCGAAGGGAAGGACAGGTCAGGACGAACGGGGGCGGGGCGCCGTTCACGGTTCGCCCTTCGATCCTTCGGCTCCCTGCGGTCGCAGAAGGACCTGCGGCAGGCTCCTTCCGCGAAGGGAAGGACAGGTCAGGACGAACGGGGGCGGGGCGCGATCGAGACGGGGTCAGGGGCGTATCCAGGCCGGAGCGGAGCGATGAACTGGGTGGCATCGGGTCCATCTGGGCGTGAATCTGGGCGTCGATCTGGGCGCCCATTCGGAGCGATGTGCCGGACGGTAATGCGCCCAGGGCGTTCCGAGTTGAGGCCATTTCGACCAACTCCCAGGTGATTATTCGCGACCGTGGCGGCGCCAACGTCGGGGCTCCCGCCGCGAGGGGATGGATGGCGTCGATGGCGGGCCGCGCCGTTGAGCGTACCCAGTCCACCGCGTACCGTTCTCCGAAGAATCGGGAGGGCCCCGGCCAGGTCCGGCTCCGAACCGACCGTGAAGGCGGTCGCCGAGGCGGGGAAGAAGAGCGGCATGCGGTGGGCGAAGAGCGAGTGGGGACCCGGCGCCGCCTCCCGCCACTCCTTGTCTTTGGTCCCACCCGTCCGCCCTGGGCGGACGGGGTGGCCGGTGGTTGATGCCGTTGGTCCTGGGACCGTTGCGCTGAGATCCGGACGGGCCCTTCGGCAGGCTCCTTCCCAGGAAGGCAAGGGCCGGTCAGGACAGGTAGGCTGGGCAGGACCCTGGGGCCCTTCGGCAAGCTCCTTCCGAGGACGGAAGGACTGGTCAGGACAGGCAGGGTCAGGGTGAGCGGAGGGGGCGCCGCATGACATCAGCGACGGCGGCGGCAGCGATTCCGGACTTCGCTGCCTTGCGCGAGGCTGTCCGCGAGCGCGGCTTGCTGGAGTCGCAGCCGCGCTATTACGCGTTTAAATTCGTCTCCACCTTGGCCTTGGCGGCGACCGGCGTGGCGATTGTCGTGATGGTGGATCAGTGGTGGGTGCAGATCATCAACGCGGCCTTTTTCGCCTTCGTGTCCACGCAGCTGGGGTTCCTGGGCCATGACGCCGGGCATCGGCAGGTGGGACGCGGGGCGCGGATGAACGAGGTCCTCAACCTGGGGATCGGCAATCTGTTGCTGGGGGTGAGCGCGAGCTGGTGGGTGAGCAAGCATAACGCTCACCATCGGAACCCCAACGATCTGGACTCCGATCCTGATGTGCAGTTTCCGATCTTCGCCTTTTCACCGCTGCAGGCGCGGCGCATCCGGGGCGCGGTGCCGCGGTTCGTCGTCAAGCACCAAGCGTTTTTCATTGTGCCGCTGTTCACGTTTGGCATTGTGAATATGCGCATGCACACAATTGGCCACCTGCGGAGCGCGCGCGTGCGGCGACGGCGCCTGCAAGTGGCGCTGCTGCTGGCGCATCTGGCGCTGTACTTGAGCCTCCTCTTCGTCTTCTTGAGCGTCTGGGAGGCGCTCGCGTTCTTGGCCATCCACCAAGCGCTCTTCGGCCTGTACATGGGCTCCACCTTCGCCACGAACCACAAGGGAATGCCCACGCTGACGGGCCAGCCCGACGTCGATTTCGTGCGCCGCCAAGTCAGCACGACCCGCAACGTCACCCCTCATCCGGTGACGGACTTCGTCCTCGGTGGTCTGAACTATCAGATTGAGCATCACCTGTTCCCGTCGATGCCTCGCAACAAGCTGCGGGAGGCACGCGAGCTGGTGCGTCCGTTCTGCGAGGCGCGGGGGGTCGAGTACCGGGAGAGCAGTCTGCTCCGCACGTACGCCGACATCCTGCGCTTCCTGCACGCGATGGGCGCTCCCCTCCGCCGCGGCGCTTCGCCAGAAGGAACATCGAGCGCCGGCTCGGTGGCGGGCGAGGGCCGCTCCTGAAGGCGCGGGCGCGCGAGGAACGGCCTCCCCCCGCCCCTTGTTTTTTGTCCCACCCACCCGCCCTGGGCGATGGGGCCGGGTGGCGGTCACCGGTGTTCGTCGTTGGAGCGCGGGGCTGGGCTCAGGCCCCCTCTCTCTCCTTCCAGGGGAAGGATGGAGAGGGGCAGAGGCGGTTCGCGCTCGACCCTTCGACAGGATCCGGACGGGCAGGCTCCTTCGCTGCGTGAAGGACAGGTCAGGGCGAACGGCTTCCTCTGGCGCTACGTCCGCCCGTAGACGGGGATTGCGGCGCCGTTGATCGCTCGTGCCGCGTCGGAGGCGAGAAAGAGCATGACGTCGGCGATCTGTTCGGGCGGCACCCAGCGCCCGGGATTCGCGGCCGTCCGCCTGCAGCGCGGAGCGGGCGGCGACGCAGACGATCTTGCCGGAGCCGCGCGCCAGCATGGGTGGCAACACCCCCCGGCAGGCCACGAAGGTGGAGCGGGCGTTGCGTGTGTGCATGGCGTCCCAATCGTCCAGGGGGGTTTCGTGGACGAGGTGATCGGCGTGGTAGCCGCCGACCGTGTGCATGAGGCCATCGATCTGGCCGAATCGATCGAGCGTGCCTTGGATCGCGACGTCAAAGGAGTCGGGGTCGGTCACATCGACGCTCTCGGCGAGGTAGTGGCCGTCGCGCGAGAGTTGAGGGAAGGCGCCGCGCAGGGAGTCGGCGTTGCGGACGACCGGGACGACCTCGGCGCCGGCCTGCAGGAGGGAGCGGGTGACGGCCTGCCCGAGGCGGCCCGTGGCTCCGGTCACCAGGATCACTTGATGGGAGAAGTCAACACTGAAGGAGGGCACGGGGATCACCTCGTTCGTCGTGGATCATCCCCCGCCCCCCAGGTGGGGACCGTGTGGGGCGATCTGCATTATGGGCCCTCCTCAGGGGGCGATCCGGTGCGAAGTTCATCGCGGCCGTAGCGGCGCCTGGAGACAGAGTGAGGGGAGGGTAGCGTGCCCGGCCACGTGGCCGAAGGGAGGCTGGCGGCGCGGCGAGCGCTCAGCCGTCGAGGGCGCGATCCAGGTTGAAGGCGGCACTAATCAAACCCATGTGGGTGAACGCTTGGGGAAAGTTGCCGAGGGCCTCGCCGCTGGGGCCGATCTCTTCCGCGTACAGACCGAGATGGTTGGCGTAGGTGAGGATATTTTCGAACATCTGCCTTGCCTCCTCCAACCGTCCGCTGCGCGTCAGCGCCTCAATGAGCCAGAAGGTACACATGGAGAACGTTCCCTCTTGGCCGGTCAGTCCGTCCGATGCGCCGGTCCCGATCTGATAGCGGTAGACGAGGCTGTCCGAGACGAGGGTGTCGAGGGTGGCGTCAAGAGTGGCGAGCATACGCGGATCCGTGGGTGAGATGAAAAAGGTCAACGGCATCATCAGGTTGCTCGCGTCGAGAGCGTCGGTGTCATAGTGCTGGACGAAGCGCCGTTTCTCTTCGTGCTAGCCCTTCACCATGATCTCCTCATAGATGGCGTCGCGTGCCCTCCGCCACAGATCGCGATCCCCAGGGAAGCTGCGCTTGTCGGTGAGCCGGATGCCGCGGTCCAGAGCGACCCAGCACATCAATTTCGAATAGACGAAGTGCTGCCGTCCCCCTCTGACTTCCCAAATCCCGTCATCCTTCCGGCTCCAGTTGTGAACGACGTGGTCTAGCAGGCGGCGCAGGTGCTGCCAGAGGTCGTGCGAGATCGGCCTGCCGTATTTGTTAGACAGGTAGACGGCGTCCATCAATTCCCCGTAGATGTCGAGTTGCAACTGCTGGGAGGCGGCATTGCCAATCCGGACCGGCGAGGAGCCACGGTAGCCCTCTAGGTGGTCGAGATGCTCTTCGGCGAGTTCGTGGTCGCCGGTGATGCGGTACATGGTCTGGA
This sequence comes from Dehalococcoidia bacterium, assembly GCA_963662615.2. Classification (GTDB taxonomy): domain Bacteria; phylum Chloroflexota; class Dehalococcoidia; order Bin125; family Bin125. The sequence continues at coordinate 1,885,457 of CAXXSR010000001.1, read as the reverse complement.
GAGAGCCGTCGGAGGCTTCTTCCTGGGCGCGGGCGTCGATCCAGTGCATGAACTGGTCCGCCTCGCGCGTGAGTCCGAGGCGAATGAAGCCGTAGACGGTGAAGGCCGCGTCCCGAATCCAGGTATAGCGGTAGTCCCAATTGCGCACGCCGCCGATCTCCTCGGGGAGGCTCGTCGTTGGCGCGGCGACGATGGCGCCGGAGGGGGCGAAGGTCAGCAACTTCAGCGTCAGGGCAGAGCGCGCGACCGTTTCACGCCAGCGACCCTGGTAGCGGACGCCGGAGAGCCAGCGGCGCCAGAAGCGGTCGGTGTCCTCGAGCGCCTGGTCGCTGTTGAAGGCGGGATCGATCGGAGGGACGTCGCTGCCGGGCAGCGCATGTCGGAGGAGGAAGGTGAGGCTCTCCCCGCCCTGGAGGACGAACTCCGCCTCCACGCCGTCGCCGCGGGCGGTGAGCGGCCGGGGGGAGGTGAGGCCCAGGCGTCCGCCGTCCCAGCTAAAGATCGCGCCGTCCGTTTGCAGCGTCAGAGTGTGCTTGGCCCGCGCGTAATCGAAGGCGGGACGGCACTCGATCTTGAAGCGCAGGGCTCCTCGCACGACGCGGACTCGGCGCAGGATCTGGCGGCCTTAGGCAGGCTCCGCGGCATCGCTCCCGATGGGCATTAAGTCGATGATCTCTCCCACGCCGTCGCGACCGAGGAAGCGGGTGGTGAGGGCGTTGGTCTCGGGGAGGTACATCTGCTTTTGGACGGTGGGAGCGACGGGGGCGATCTTGAAGAAGCCGCCGATGCGGGCATCCAGAATGGAAGCGAAGACGCTGGGTGAATCAAAGTGGGGGAGGCAGCACCAGTCGATGGAACCGTCAATGCCAACGAGCGCGACGGTATGCAGGTCGCCGATGACGCCGTAATTTTCGATGGGTTTGTACGCCTGCGCGCCGGCGCTGTCTTGGCTGGGCGCACCCTGCGGTTGCTTCGATTGCGTCGCCACTCTTCGACCTCCAGGTTCGGGCGGCCGTGAGGAGGGCGAACTGGAAGCGCCGCTCACGATTGGCGCCATGGCCATGAGCGGACGCGCGCCCTCCGTCACGGCTGCGATCAGCGAGGCGACGTTCCAGCCGTCGCGGTGAGCGCGATCCTCGGTTGATCCCTCACTCCAGCGTCATGGTACCGTTCGCGGCGCGGGGAATGTGGGGAGCACGGTGGAGCCCATCCCGGCGCGAGCAACCCGAGGCGTTGACGGTGGCGGTGGCGGTGGCGGTGGCGGGCTTGGTGCTGGCGGCGGTCGTTGCACTAATCGGCGGGAGCGGCGGTGCTGAGCAGGACCGGCAAGGTCAGGCCGACGATCACCACGAGAGCCCAGAGCGCAGGCGCCGACGTGAGCACTTGCTCCCGCCTCTGAGCCACACGGGCTGCCGCAGCCACCCGGTACGGCATCCACCAGGGGCTGTGCTGTGCTTCGAAGTGGTGAAACGTGATGCCCAGAGCGGCGCCGTAGGCGAGATGGCCGACGAGACTGGCGGTCAGGCCGGCGGCGCTGTCGGCAGTCCAATCAGGCGTGGATCCGAGCAAGATCGGCATCAGGGTGTTGGGACCGAGCACCCAAACAAAGAACCCGTAGGAAACGCCCCAGCCGATGGCGGAGCCACGGTCGTAGGTTTGGCGCCGGAAGAAGAGGCCGTAGGTGACGCCCCAGATGACCGCGATCAGGAAGTGAACCGCGAGGCCGGCGGCCTCGGAGTCGGCCCGAACGATGTCGGCGACGTCGTCGAGTCCGCGGATCTCCACCATCACGTAGGTAAAGATCAGGCCACCGACCACACCGGCGATCGCGCCCCGCCCAATGGCGCGCAGGCCCCGCGTTCCCGGCCCTTCCTCGTCGTCGTTGCCGACGTCGTCGGCGAGAAGGTTCCGCCAGGCGGAGTCGAGCCACTGGTAGGCGAGCCCCAGGGCGCCGCCGAAGAGCAGATATGCGAACAGGGCGGCGAAATCCGCGCGCGCCTCATTCGCCGACCAGGTCAAGCCATCGCCGGCGATCAGCGGGAGGATCGTCCGGTTGAGCGCGGTCCAGAGCAGGAAGCCGTACATGGCGCCACGAATGAGCCCGGCGCCGGCGCTCTCCGACGGGCGCGGGACGAGCAGGGCGAACGCGATGCCGCTGATTCCACCGATGGCGAGCGTGGCCAGCCAGGCAAGCCCGTTCTGGGCGTCCGGCGACATTGCGGGAAAAAGGTGCAGCCGGTCCTGGGCGCTCAGCAGCGCCCCGACGATCGACAGGGCGATGAGTCCTGCAATCGCAGCCCGTGTGAGCGCCCCGATCGTTGGCCAGCGGAGGCGCTGCCGGCGCAGCGCCAGGAGCGCCAGCCCGGTGGCCGCGCCGTAAAGCAGGTGTCCGAGGAAGGGAGCGAAGGCCGCCTGCGCTGAGGGCACATCCCAGCCCAAGGCGTTCCCCTCCAAGAGCGGCCGCAAGGTCAGCGGCCCGATAAACCACCAGAGGGCGCCGTAGGTGAGGCCCCAGAGCAAGGTCTCGCCCGTGCCACTACGCTGATGCCAAACCAACGCCCCGAAACCGGCGCCGACGACGGCGGCGATGGCCAAGTGGACCGGGACGGCTATGAGAAAGGAGTCGTCGGCGCGGGCCACCGACGCGACCGAATCGAGGTCGTCCAGCTCCCACATGGCGAGGCCGAAGACGAGAGCGCCGACCTGCCCCGCCAGGGCACCGGAGAGGAGCCAAGCGACCAGGCCGTCCGAGCGGATCAGGGGGTAGCGCACGTCGCTACTGCGGCTCGTGGTCGACGGGCGCTTCGGTCGATTCGGGCGCCCGGATCGAACCGGCCGGTTCCGCCGCTTCGGGGGATGAGACGTTCGCGGTCAGGACGATGTCGCGCGGGAAAACGAGATCGAGGGCCCAATCGAGGGCGACGCGCACTTTTTGCTCCATGCCGGGGAGCTTGCTGAGATAGGTGGCGCGCCACATGAGCCAGGCCAGTTGGCCGGAGAACCGTCGGCCGCGGATCTCGGCCACGGCCGTGCGGTGCCCCAGCGCGACGAGGGTGCCGACGGTGCGGAAGCGGAACTCCTGGAACGCTTTTCCGGCGAAGGCAGCAGAAATATTCTCCGCGACCACGCGGCCCTCGCGGAGCGCATGCTGGGCAGTGGGGGGATAGAAGCGGCCCTCCGAGTCGGGGTCCGGGATTTGGGCGCAATCCCCCACGGCCCAGACGTCGTTGAGGCCCTGGACTCGCAGGGTGCCGTCGACGACGACCTGCCCGCCACGGCTGCGCTCGCAGGGAAGCGTCTGGAGGAGCGGATTGGGCTGGTTTCCAGCGGTCCAGACGAGAGTGCGGGTGGGCACTTCGCTGCCGTCGTCCAGGAGTACGGCGGCGGCAGTTGCGCCGGCGACTCGGCGTCCAAGCAAGAACTCAATGCCCCGTACCCGCAACTTGTCCAGCGCGTAGGTCCCCAGTTCCGGGCTGAGCTCCGGCAGGATGCGGTCGCCCGAGTGAATCAGGACGAAGCGCAAGTCGTTGCGCTGCACGTGGGGGTAGTAGCGCCGCGCGCTTCGCGCGAGGTCGAACAGCTCGGCGATCGTCTCCGTTCCGGCGAAGCCTCCCCCGGCGACGACGAACGTGAGGAGGCGCCGCCGCTCGGCGTCGTCCCGCTCCGCGTCGGCCTGCTCCAAGGCAGCGATGACGTGATTGCGGAGTCGCGTGGCGTCTTCCAGCGTTTTCAGAGTGAGCGCGTGCTCCTGCAGCCCGGGCAAGCCGTAGAAATTCGGTACGGCGCCAAGGGCGAGGACCAGGTGGTCGTAGGGGAGAGCCGCGGCCCGGACCGACCCGCGAGTCCGCAGTCGCACGACTTTGGCGCCGGCATCGATGGAATCGACTTCGGCGTGCCGGCATTCGGTTCGCGGGCATGCTGCCCGTACGGGCGCGCTGATGTGTTGTGCCTCTAGGCCGCCTGCGGCCACCTCCGCAAGCATTGGCGTGAAGAGCAGATAGTTGCTCTTACTTACGAGCGTGATTTCCAGACTGGGATCTCGCCGATACAGCTGTTCGAGCCGCTGTGCTGTGCCAAGGCCACCGAAACCGCCGCCGAGGATCACAACGCGCCTGGGCGGCGGGGCTTCGACCGGCTGCCCCTCTGCGGCCGGACGGCGGCTGCGATCGAGCGTTGCGAGGAGATGGAAGACGAGCCCGGTGAGACCACCGAACATGAGATGGCCGATCAGGCTCGGGAAGGCGGCAACGGCATCGTCGGCCGACCAGGTGGGGCTTACGCCATCGAGGATGGGTCGCAGGGTCAGTGGCCCGATGATCCAGACGATGAGCCCGTAGACCACGCCGGAGGTCATTGTGGTCGCGTAGCTGTGCGGCTGATAGCGAAAGATGGCGCCGAAGCCTGCCCCGGCCAGCGCTCCGAGCAGCAGATGGAGGCTCAGCCCCCCCGCGCTTGAGGAAAGGCCTAGGAGACCCGTCACGTCCGCCGTCAGGCCCCGCTCCTGCATGGCCAGAGCGAAGACGGCGCCCCCGATCAAGCCGGCGACTGCGCCGGCGGCGATCTCTCGGCGCAAGGGAGACGTGGTGTCCATCATGGTTGCGGACGTTCGTTGGACTCGCGACCGCTCTCCCCCGTCATGCGACGGTATTGCGGCGATCGATTGTTGCGGATCTCCACGTCCGGGCCCATCGTAGGTCGGACGGACGGTCTCTGCTCACCGATCCGTGCGACAGCGAAGGGGAGGGAGAACGCCATGCAGCAGACCGCTCTGCAATAGACCACCGTGGGGCGGAGGGTCGTGGGGTCAACGCCCGCCCTCACGGCAGCGATCAGCGAGGCGACGTTCCAGGCGTCGCGGTGAGCGCGCTCCTCAATTCATCCCTCACGCCGCCGTCACGGTACCGTTCGTGGCTGCTAGAGCCGGCGTTCGGACGCGTCGATGGGGACGTCGTTGGCGCTCATGTCGCGCCGGCGCATGAGCCCGTCGTCGTCGTACTCCCAGTGCTCGTTGCCGTGCGTGCGGTACCACTGGCCGCCGGCGTCGTGCCATTCGTACTTAAAGCGCACGGAGATGCGGTTGCCCGTGAAGGCCCATAGCTCCTTCATCAGTGTGTAATCGAGCTCCTTGGCCCATTTCCGCCGCAGAAACGCTTTGATGGCCTCGCGCCCACGGAAGAACTCGTCGCGGTTGCGCCACTGCGAGTCTTCGGTGTAGGCGAGCGCGACGCGCTCCGGATCGCGCGAGTTCCAGGCGTCTTCAGCGGCCTGCACCTTGGCTGGGGCGGTCTGTTCGGTGAAGGGAGGCTTGATGACGGTCGCGGGGATGGTCTGGGAAGTCACGGCAGTCCTCCTTTTCTTTCATGCCACCATAGTCGCTGCGGTGAGCGGGCGGTGATGCGCTCCTAGTGGATGCGCCGCGCCAGCCGCCGCGCCGCCTGGGGGCGCCCCCTGGAGCGTGGCGGGGCCGGCGCGTGTGGCAACGGTGCAGGGCGAGTCGTGGTAGGGCCGCGGCGCGGCTGTGAGAGAGGAGGTGGGGCAGCTGGGTTCGCGTATAGTCCTGGCTGTGAGGAGGCGGTGATGACTGAGGTGACGGTTGGGGTCCTGCACCCGGGAGCGATGGGGGTGACGGTGGGGGCGAACGCAGCGGAGGGTGGCGCCGCGGCGCTGTGGGCATCCGAGGGCCGGAGCGAGCAGACGGCGGAGCGCGCCGGCGCCGCGGGCTTGATGGACGTCGGCACGGTGGGGGCGCTGGCGGCGCGAAGCGGGATCATCATCAGCGTCTGCCCGCCGGACGCGGCCGAAGCCGTGGCGGAGCAGGTGGCGGGTGTGGGGTTCGACGGCGTGTACGTGGACGCGAATGCCATTGCGCCGGAACGGGCGCGTCGGATCGGGCGGCGGATCGAAGGGGCGGGTGCTCGATTCGTCGATGGTGGCATCATTGGTCCGCCGGCGATTCGGCCGGGGACGACGCGACTTTACTTGTCCGGCGCGGGCGCTGATGAGGTCGCCGCGGGCTTCCGCGAGGGGCGGCTGGAGCCGATCGTCCTGGGCGGTGCCGTGGGCGGTGCCGTGGGCGCGGCGTCGGCGTTGAAGATGGCGTATGCGGCGTACACGAAGGGCACGGCGGCGTTGCTGTTGGCGATCCTGGGGGTGGCCCGCCAGGAGGGGGTGCAGGATGCGCTGGCGGCCGAGTGGGCACGCTCGCAGCCGGCGCTGGCGGAGGGCGCAGTCACGCGCGTGCGGAACAATGCCGCGAAGGCGTGGCGATTTGTGGGCGAGATGGAGGAGATCGCGGCGACGTTTGAGGCGGCCGGGATGCCGCGCGGCTTCCATGAGGCAGCGGGCGAAGTCTATTCGCGCTTGCGGGAGTATCGCGACGTAGAGCCGGCGCCGGCGCTGGACGCACTGCTTGACGCAGCGGTGTAGTTCGCCGCCCGGCTTCGACGTTGGTTGGATTTGTCCGAGCCAGAGCCGGTCATGAGGCGGCGCTGGTCTGGGAGAGGAGGCGGCGATCGGTTGCGCCACCTCCGCTCCCTGTCCAAGGCCTAGGAGACCAGCGCGGCGCCTTTGGGGGCGAAGTCCACACCGACCGCGGGATTTTGCACCAAGCCGCCGCAGGCGTCGGCCAGGGCCGGCATGCAGTCGGCGGCGAACATGCGCAACTGTTCGTCGGTCTCGTCACCCGAGTAGCCACCGGTCTCGAACCAGCAGGTGAAGAGAAAGTCGTCGTAGCCAATGCCTTCCTTGAACTTGAGGATCTTCTCGACGACCTGTTCCGCAGTGCCGACGAGGGCGACTTCCTTCTCCATGAGCAAGTCGGCGGTGACACGCATGTCCATGGGATAGAGCTCCTCGTCCGCCTCGGCGAGCACGGAGGAGAAGCCGAAGGGACCGTAATAGTCCCATTGGAGCTCGAGGCCGGCCTTGTAGCGCTGGAGGTCTTCCTTCTCCTTGCCGGGCCGGAGGATGTGGATATAGCGGCAGGTGTTGAAGCCGCGTCGTTTTTCGGCGTCCCAGCCGAACTTGAAGCGCCCACGGTCGAGCCGGTCGGGCCAGCCCGCCTTCTCGCAGGACTCGTAGTAGCGTTCCACGTTCGTCCTGATGCGTGAGGTGGGCTCCACGACGGTGAAGCAGTTCATGCCGCGCTTGGCGGCCCAGTCGATGGAGCGGTTGCTGGTGACGGCCAGCCAGAGCGGAGGATGCGGTCGCTGCAACGGGCGCGGGAAGATGCTGATCTCTTTGAGCGTGGTGGTGGTGGCCAGGACCGGGCTGCCCTGCGAGTACATGTCCGGTGGACCGAAGCTGAGGACGTCATTGACATCATGATCGACCTTGGGCTGGTTGAAGTAGGCGATGGTCTGCTTGTGATTCCAACTGGTGTAGCTGGGGGGCAGGTTGAAGAATTGGCCGTGGTGCCCGAACGACGGCTGCGTCCAGGCTTTCATGATGATCTCGTAGGCCTCTTCGAAGTAGGCGCGGTTGCGCTCCTGATCCTGGACGGTGGCGCCCATGACGCCGCCCAGCACTTCCGTCTCGCGCGGCTGATAGCCACGGCCCATGCCGAATTCGAGGCGGCCGCCGCTGATGACGTCGAGCATGGCGGCCTGCTCGGCGAGCCGGATGGGGTGCCACCAAGTGAGGATGTTGGCCAACTGCCCCAAGCGAATGCGACTGGTTCGAGCGGCGATGGCCGTCTCCATGAGGATGGGACTGGGGCTCAGCTCGACCCCCTCCGGCTGGAAGTGGTGCTCCGTCATGAAGAAGTAGTTGAAGCCCAACTGGTCGGCGAGGACGCCATGGCGCACCTGGTTGATAGTCACGCGCTGGTCGCTCTCGTGCAGCTCGTCCAAGGTGCCGTCGCTCACGACGACCCCGTCGGGCGTCATCACGGTGGGCAGATCCGAGGCGCCGTTGTGAAACACTCCCAGTTCAAGCACGGTCAGGCTCCTTCCTGTGCGCGCGTTGCGCCGGCATCGCTGCAGGGCGGGGCGCCGGATCGCGCGACCGCCCGACCGCCCGACCCACGCGCCCACCCGACCGCCCGACCCACGCGCCCACCCGACCGCCCGACCCACGCCCGCCCCCGACCCACGCGCCCACCCGACGATGGGGCGTCGTGGGGCACGAGTATAGCGGGCGAGGTGGCGCCTTGGGACGCCGCTGCCGCGGTGCCACCTAAGCCGCGGTGCCGCCTCAGCCGCCGTGCCATGACGATGTTGGACCGAAGTCTTGTGGGGTCGCCGGTCAGGGCGGGGAGGACGTCAGGAAGCCCACGCCGCTGCTCTCTTCTGGCTGGGCCCAGGCGCCCGCTTCCACCGCCGTGAGGAAGTCAAGCACGGCCCGGTTGAAGCGGTCAGGCTCCTCCAAGTTGATGGCGTGGCCGCTCTGCGGGAAGAGGACGAGGCCGGCGCGCGGGAGGTTGCGCTTGAGGAAGAGCGCGGGCTCCAAGCAGGGCTCGTCTTCGTCGCCAGCCATGATCAGGGTGGGCAGGTCGAGGGCGCGGAGCTGGTCGCGGCAGTCGAAGATGGACGGCCGCTGGGCCTGGACGCCGCGCATGGTGAGGGCGGAACCGACGGGGGAGTGGGCGGCGAAACGCTGGGCGAACTGTTCCCAGGCGGCGGGGTCCTTGCGCCGCAGCTGCACGCGAGTGGGGCCGGCGGCGTACTCCTGCATGGCCGCCATGCCGCCGTTCTCGATGCGCCGGGCGACCGCTTCGCACTGCTGGCGAAAGAGGACGGGATCGGTGCTGCCGGTACCGGTGGCCGCGACGATCAGGGCGCGGGCGATGTCCGGGTGCTGGGTCCCGAAGTGCAGCGCGGTGGACCCGCCCATGGAGAGCCCGCCCACGTAGGCCTGCCGGATGTCGAGGGAGCGGAGGAGTTGGTAGAGGTCCTCCACGGCGCGGTCCTGGCTGTAGGCGTGGGGGTCGGTGGGGACGTGGGAGGGCGGGTAGCCGCGCGCGTTGTAGGTGATGACGCGGTAGTGCGGGGAGAAGAAGGAGACTTGAGGCGCCCAGCTCTCCATGCTGCCGGCGAACTCGTGGCACCAGACCAGGGGGAAGCCGGCGCCGGTCTCGGCGTAGGTGATCTTGAGGCCGTTCACAGTTGCCTGCGGCATGGCAGCCCTCCGGGAGTTCTGGCGGCGCCGAATGATGACCGCGACATGGCGGCGCTGCGCCGTCGGTCAAGTCGCCGTCGATAGTATCGGGGCTGGGCCTGCGATGTGGCGCAGAGCGATACCCTACAGCGACCTCCCGGCGCCGTGAGCCGGGGGTGACCGGGAGGAGGCGAAATGGACTTGGGCTTGACTGATCGGGTCGCGATCGTAACGGGAGGCAGTGAGGGGATCGGCAAAGCGGCGGCGCGGTCGCTGGCCGCGGAGGGCGCTCGGGTGGCCGTGTGCGCGCGTCGGCTGGAGGTGCTGGAGCGGGCGGCCGCCGAGATTCGGTCGGCGACGGGAGGGTCGGTCCTGGCGGTGCAATGCGACGTCCGCGAGGAGGCCGCGGTGCAACGGTTGGTCCAACGGGTCGTGGACGAATGGGGACGGCTGGACATCCTGGTGAACAACGCGGGGACGAGTGCCGCGGCGCCTTTTGAGGCCGTGACGGATGAGATGTGGACGGGCGACCTTCAGCTCAAGGTGTATGGGGCGATCTACTGCATTCGCGCGTCGCTGCCGCACATGCGCGCCGCGGGCTGGGGGCGGATCGTGAATATCACCACCCCAGCCGGGAAGGCCGCGCCGGGCGGCTCCTTGCCCACGTCGCTGTCGCGGGCCGCGGGCATTGCGCTGACGAAGGCGCTGTCGAAGGACTCCGCGGAGCACGGCATCCTGGTGAACACGGTGTGCATGGGGCTGCTCAAGAGCGGGCAGCATGAGCGGCGCTTCGAGCGGGCGAAGGCGGAACGGCCGGAGCTGACGGTCGAGGCGTGGTACGACGAGATGGGCCGGCGGGTTCCGCTGGGGCGGGTGGGCGAGGCGCACGAAGCCGGCGATGTGATCTGCTTCCTTGCTTCGGAGCGGGCGAGTTACATCACCGGGACGGCGGTCAACATCGATGGGGGGATGGCGGCGGTGGTGTAACGGTTTTTTGACGCGCGCTCGCAGCGGGTCTGAATGTGCGCCGCGTTGGTGGCCGCTCGCGCCGGGGGTCGATGATCGGGGCGGTTTTTTTGACGCGCGCTCGCAGCTGGTCCGAATGTGCGCCGCGTTGGTGGCCGCTCGCGCCGGGGGTCGATGATCGGGGCGGTTTTTTTGACGCGCGCTCGCAGCTGGTCCGGGTGCGCCGCGTTGGTGGCCGCTCGCGCCGAGGGTTGATGATCGGGGCGGTTTTTTTGACGCGCGCTCGCAGGTCATCCGGGCTCTCGCCGCATTGGTGGCCGCTCGCGCTTAGGGTGGATGATCTGGGCGGTATTGGGAGCGTTCGCCCTTCGATCCTTCCGCTCCCTGCGGTCGCAGAAGGACCTGCGGCAGGCTCCTTCCCAGGAGGGAAGGACCGGTCAGGACGAGGGGGGTTGGGCGTGGTCCGCGACGAGCGCCAGGGCCTTGGCTTCCACCGTTGGCAACAGCGACTGGATGAGCGCTTCGTCCAGGGCGCGGGCAACGGTGGGGTAGCCGGCCCGCTCGATCATGGCCTTGAGCCGTCCCTGCTTGAATCGATCGAAGGTCCAGCGGACCGTATCGCCCGCGGTGGTCTTGTCCCAGAAGATGCGCACGTCTTGTTCGCGCGGCCCGTAGTGGTAGTGCGGCTGGTTCTCAAAGCAGTCGAAGGCGAGCACCTCGACCTCTTGGCCAAGGGTGTCGGTGAGGACGTGAATGGCGAGGCCGCGGTCGCCGGAGAGTTCGCGGAACTCCAGGCCGAAGCGGACGTTGCCGGCCTCGAAGATGAAATCGCCGCGCTCGTGGATGACGGCGCGACGGCCCGTGCGCGCCAACTCGCGCGCCTTGGCCTCGACGGCGTCGAAGGTGGATGGCGAGACCGGCTGCGCTTCCACGGCAGTGGCGATGTCCGGGTATCCGGCGCGGCGAATCATTGCCGGCAGGTTGCTGCGGAAGTTGCGGAGCGCCCAGCCGAGGGCGTTGCCTTCGGCAGTGGTGTCGAGGGGAAGCCGCACCCGTTCCCGTTCCGGCCCGTAGTGGTAGTGCGGGTCTTGGTCGAAGCAGTCGATGCGCAAGATCTCGGTCTTGCGGTCGTCGTCGCCGGCGTAGACTTGGATGGAGAGGCCCTGGTCGTCGGGGATGTCCTGTCGGTAGTCCAGCGCGAAGTCCACGACGCCGGCCGCAATCACGGTCTTGCTCTTTTCCATGGTTGCTCTCCTTGCCGGCGGCTGCTCGCGGCCGTGCGGCTGCTCGCGGCCGTGCGGCTGCTCGCGGCCGTGCGGCTGCTCGCGGCCGTGCGGCTGTCGTGCCTCACGGTGTCCGGCGGAACGCCGATGCGCGACCCGGGCAGCGGACTGACCGCCGGAGGGTCAGTGTAGCCGCCGGGGCCTCCGTGCGGGCAATCGTGAGAGCGTTCATAGCCGCGTGTGCGCCAGAAAGGCGGACGACCCGGCGTTGGATTCCGCAAGCGAGAGGCAAACCTGCGAGCGGTGAGGCATTTTCGCAAGCGGAGAAGATGGGGCGCGCGGAGGGTACGATGGTGGCCGCCCCCTCCTCAAGGGGCACGAGCTTCCGGGCATGAGCCGGTCGCCCAGTGGGGAGGGCGGCGCCAAGGTCAGTCCGATGGACATCTTCGAGCGGCTCGAGTCGGAAGTGCGCAGCTACTCGCGCTTGTGGCCGACGGTCTTCGTTGCCGCCCAGGGCGAGACGCTGGTGGACGAGGCCGGCAAGCGGTACATCGATTTTTTCAGTGGCGCGGGGAGCCTGAACTACGGCCATAACGATCCCGCCATGAAGCGTCGCCTGGTGGAGTACCTGGAGGCCGACGGGCTGATCCACGGGCTCGACATGGCGACGGCCGCGAAACGCACTTTTCTGGAGCGCTTCGACTCGATCATCTTGGGTCCGCGCGGGTACGACTACAAGGTTCAGTTTCCCGGTCCCACGGGCACCAACGCCGTGGAGGCCGCGCTGAAGCTGGCGCGGAAGGCGACCGGCCGGGAGCCGATCTACGGCTTTGCCAACGCCTTCCATGGCATGACGCTGGGCGCAATGGCCGTGGGCGGCAATCAGCAGCGACGGAGCGCTCCCGGCGTGGCGCGATCGCCAGTGGCGCCGCTGCCGTACGACGACGGAACGGAGATGAACGCGGACTCGATCGGCGTTATTGAGGCGACGCTGGGGCTGGCGGAGCGAGAAGATCGGGCGCCGGCCGCCATCATTGTGGAGACCGTGCAAGGGGAGGGCGGCCTGCACGCCGCCAGCCCCGAATGGCTGCGCCAACTCGCCGACCTCTGCGCCGCGCACGCCGTCCTGCTGATTGTGGACGACATCCAGGCGGGCTGCGGTCGCACCGGCACGTTCTTCAGCTTTGAGCCGGCCGCGATCGTGCCAGATATCGTCTGTATCTCCAAGTCGATCAGCGGCTACGGGCTGCCGCTGGCACTGACCATATTCAAACGCGAACTCGACGTCTGGGATCGCGGCGAACACAGCGGCACCTTTCGGGGCAATAACGCCGCCTTCGTGACGGGCGCCGAGGCGCTCCGCTATTGGCAGACGGACGAACTGGAGAATGCCGTGCGGGCCAAAGCGAAGCGAGTGGGGGCGTTTCTGGCGGAGATCGCCGAAGGTCAGGAAGCAGCGCGGGCGACGCCGCGCGGCCGGGGGCTGTTCCAGGGACTGCACAGCGCCGTCCCCGGTCTGGCGGAAGCGACGTGCCGGGCCGCCTTTGAGCGCGGGCTCATGCTGGAGACTTCCGGGCCCGACAACGACGTGGTGAAGCTGCTGCCGCCCCTGACGATCAGCGACGAGGCGCTGGAGCGGGGGCTGGCGATCCTTGCGGAGAGCCTGTTGGCGGCCGCCGACGCGGCAGCGCCGGGCGCCGGGACGTAGCCTGCCGACGCTGCCCGCGACCTGGCCGGTTGCGGACGCTGATGCTACCCTTGTATCAGACGAACGGTTCTCCGCTGACCGCGTAGTTGCAGCGTCGCGGAGCGAACGGCAAGTTTTGGGACTCACCGACCGTATTTTCCAGAGGATGAAGGCGCGCCCCGAGAGCGCCCCTGCAGACGGCTCCGCCGCTGCGACCCGCAGCGACGCTGCGGTCCCCGTGGAGGCCGCTGCGGTCCCCGTGGAGGGCGCTGCGGTCCCCGTGGAGGCCGCTGCGGTCCCTGTGGAGGGTGTCGCGGCCGCGCCCGGCCGCAGCGGCCGGCGCCGACGCCGTGGTGGCCGTGGGCGGCGTCGCAGCGGCGGTGGTCCCAGCGGTGGTCCCAGCGTTGACCCCAGCAGTGGCCCCGTTGCCGGCGAGCCGCCCGTTGTGGGCGAACCGAAGGGGCGAGCCGATCGAAGCGGGGGCTCGAAGCGTGGGGCGGCGCGGGAGCGTCGCGGCGGTGGCGGTCGCGGTGGCGGGGAGAAGCAGCGGAGCGCAGCGGCGGCCGCGGCGCTCGTGGCCGGCGGCTACCTGTTGCCCGATCTGGACGTCGTGGATGGGGTGGATGCCGCGGATTATCCGTCGGGCTTCCGCGACCTGGGCTTGGATGAGCGGAGCCTGGCGGTGCTGGCAGCGATGGGGCTGATGGAGCCGACGCCGATTCAGGAGCAGGCGATTCCCGAGCTGCTCGCGGGCCGCGACCTCGTTGGCCAGGCGCAGACCGGCACGGGGAAGACGCTCGCCTTTGGCCTGCCCATCATGGAGCGGCTGGATCCGGGCCGGCCGGAGGTTCAGGCGATTATTCTGGTGCCGACGCGCGAGCTGGCGCAGCAGGTGCACAGCGTGTTCGCCTTCCTCGCCCGGGCGCGAGGTATGAGCGCCGTCGCGCTGATGGGCGGGCGCCGCTTGGATCAGGACTTTGCCGCCTTGGCGCTGAGTCCGCAGATCGTGGTAGGGACGCCGGGCCGGATCATTGACCACCTGGGGCGCGGGACGCTGAACCTGCGGCGCGTGCGTATCGCCGTTCTAGACGAGGCGGACCGCATGCTCGATATTGGCTTCGAGCCGGACATCCGCCGCATCCTCAGCCGCTGCCCTAACGATCGGCAGACGGCTCTCTACTCGGCCACCATCCCCACCGCGATTAAGTCGATCATCTGGCGCTACATGCGCGATCCGGTGCATATCGAGATCCGTCCGGAGGAGCGCACCATCCCCGCCATCCGTCAGCGTTATTACGAAGTTGCCGAACGGGACAAACTGGACGCGCTGATGGAGCTGATGGGCGATATGGAGGGGCGCACGCTCATCTTCTGCAACATGAAGGTCATCGTGGACCGGCTCGTGCGCCGGCTGCAGGAGCGGGGGATCGCCGCCGAGGCGACGCACGGCGACCTTGATCAGCGCAAGCGCGATCGGGTGATGCAGCGCTTCCGCAGCGGCGAGTTGCAGATCCTCGTCGCCACCAACGTGGCGTCCCGTGGTCTCGACATCCCGGACGTCACGCACGTAGTGAACTTCGACCTCCCCCAGAACGTGGATGAGTACGTCCACCGCATTGGCCGCACCGGTCGCGCGGGCCAGGCCGGGAGCGCCATCACGTTCGTGGCCGAATGGGATCTGGACGTGCTCGCCTCGATCCAGGAGGCGATGGGCGACGCCCTGGAACGCGGCCGCTTGGCCGTGTACGACGTCGCCTAGAGGCGCAGCGGCCGGCGAATCCTTCCTGGACCAATCTGGTGTGCCGGTCGTGCGACGGCCTTGGGCGAGCGACCAGTCCGCCAAGGCCCGTCGTTGCCGGTTTCCGTATTGCACCGGGAGCGCTGTTTGCCATCGCTCGTTTGCGTGAACTCGCAGCGGCAGCATGGTGAATGGCGGTGCTCGGCCGTCGGACGGAGCGGGCCTCCCCCAAAGGGACGATCGAGCGTGCTCCCCGTCCTCGGTGACGGGCTGGCACGCCTGTGCCACACTGGCGCTGCGAGCGGGGGACTCTGCCATGAGCGAGGGGACTCGGCCGAAGGGCACTTCGCATGGACTCCGTCGCCGGCTCGCCGTCGGCACGCTCGCCCTGGCCGTCGCCTGGTTGGCTGCCGGATGCGGGGGCGACGGTGAGAAGCCCATCATCCGCATCTACGACGGGCAGTGGGAGACGCTCTGGATCAACAACGCGATCGCCACGTTCATAATCGAGAACGGGTACGGATACCCGGTGGAAGCGGTGGTGGCGACGACCTTCGTGATGGAGGAGCGGCTTCCCCAGGGCGAGATCGACCTGAACCTGGAAGGCTGGCAGCACAACATCCCGGACTGGTATCGCGATGAGATCGCCAAGGGAACGATCGTCAACTTGGGTACGACTTATGAGGGCAGCGCTCAGGTGTTCATCATCCCGCAATGGGTCGCGGAGCAGTATGAGATTCGCACGATCTTCGATATGCAAGATCACTGGGAGCTTTTCAGGGACCCCCAGGACCCGTCCAAGGGCGTGTTCTTCAATTGCATCATCGGGTCGCAATGTGCGGACGTGAACAAAGTTAAGCTGGAGGTGTATGGTCTCGCGCGCTACTACAACCCGGTCTCCCCGGCTTCCTATGCCGGTCTGGAGGAAACGTTCGCCCGGGCGCAGGAGCGCGGCGAGCCCATCTTTGGGTACTACTGGTCTCCTTCCCCCTACATCGCCGCCTACGACTGGTACGTGCTGGAGGAGCCCACCTACGACGCCGATTGCTACCAGCAGGTCGTCGCCGCGGCGAACGCCGCCAGCCCGGCGCCGGACCAGGCCTGCGCCTACGCCACGCTCCCCATCGATGCGCTTGCCTACTCCGGGTTGGAGGGGAAGGCCTCCGACGTCTTCGAGATGGTGCAAAAGATGGACGTGGGTCTGGAGCCACTAAACCAGACGTTGGTCTGGGCCAAGGAGCAGATGATCGAGGGCTGGGAGGAGGCAGGTGTCTTCTACCTCCGCAACTACGAAGAGCGATGGCGACTGTGGGTGACGCCGGAAGCGCACGAGGAGATTCAGATCGCGCTGGAGGCTGCAGAGCTCACGAGGGGGTAGAGCGGGGCCTCAGCGTTAGCAAGGGCGACCGGGCGTGTTTCTGCTAAAGAGTCTGCGCGTCAAGAGCGTTCTGGCCGCTCTCATCCCCATGGCGGTGGTCCTCACGATCGTCGCGACCGTTGGCCTGTCAGCCCTCGAGAGCACCGCGCGGGACACCGCCACCCAGCGAGATTCCGAACTCGCGCGCATCTCCGCCGCCCGGCTGTCGGACGGACTGCAGGAGCAGGCAGCGGTCCTGCAAGGGATCGCCACCGAGATCGGCGGCCGTCCCCTTGCGCCGGCCGCTCTTGGCACGGCGTTGGAAGCAGATCTCCCGCCGCTGTTCGTCTTCGACGCGGGGGTCGTGATCTACGACCGCGGCGGCGTCGCCATTTGGTCGGATGCCCCCGATTCGCCGCGAGAGGGAACGCGCCTGCCCGACGATCGGATCGCCGATGAGATCGGTCGCACGCTGCGGCCGGCCTTCTCGAATATTCTTCACGACCCGATCAGCGGCGAAGACGTGATCGTCGTCGCCGTCCCGATTCTGGGAGCCGATGGTGCGATGGAGGGCACGTTGGCGGGCATGTCGACGTTGCGATTCTCGCTGCTGGGGGCCCTCTTCACGGAGGTCCTCGAGCTGAAGGCAGGTCGCAGCGGTTTCGCCTACTTGGTGGATGGCAATGGGCGGGCGATCCACCACCGCGACCTCATCTCTCTTAGGCACGGACCTGACCGCCTCGCCGCCGGTGGCTGAGGTGGTCGCCGGGAGAACGGACGCGCTCCTCACCGATGATGTGACCGGCGAGCGCGTGGTGTCCGGATTCGCCCCCGTGCCCGGCACGAGTTGGGGCGTCGTGACCCAAGAGCCGTGGGACAACATTGTGGGGCCCGTGCGCGACCGCAGCCGGCTGCTCCTGATCTTGCTGGTGATCGGCGGCATCGTGTCGGGCGGCTTCGTCTTTTTTGCGGTAGGGCGGGCCCTGGAACCGATCCGGCGCCTGACTCGCGCGGCCCAGCGTGTTGGCAGGGGAGACTTCGAGCACGGCATCGAGGCGGATACCGATTACGAGCTCCGGGGACTGGCGACGGAGTTCGACACGATGACCCATGCCCTGCAGGAGTCCTACATCGACTTGGAGCGGCGGGTGGAGGAGCGCACCGAGGCGAACCGGCAGCTCTACCTCCAGGCCGAGCGGCGCGCCGAGGAGCTGCGCCAGAGCGAGGATCTGGTCCGTTCGCTGCTGAACTCGACGGGCGAGGGGATCTACGGGATCGATCTGGAGGGGAGTTGCACGTTCGCGAATGCGGCCGGCCTGAAGCTGCTGGGCTTCAAGGGGGACGGCGAGCTTCAGGGGCGGAACATGCACGCGCTGGTGCACCACACGCGCGCGAACGGCGCACCGTACCCGGTGGAGGAGTGCCGCATCTACCGAGCGTTTCGGGAGTTCGAGGGGACGCACGTCGACGACGAAGTGATGTGGTGCGCGGATGGGTCGAGCTTTCCGGCGGAGTATTGGTCGTACCCGGTGGAGCGCGAGGGGGAGTTGGTGGGGTGCGTGGTCACCTTCGTGGACGTGAGCGAGCGCAAGCGGGCGGAGGAAGATCTGCGGCAGGCCGAGAAGTTGGCCGCCCTGGGCAAGCTCTCCGCCGGGCTGGCTCACGAGCTTAACAACCCCGCGGCCGCCGCCCAGCGCAGCGCCGCACAGCTACAGGCGCGATTGGAGGAGCTGGAGCGATTAGCCGTCCGTCTGGGCGGGCTGGGCCTGGACGACGCGCAGTGGGCTCGTCTCCGCGACATGAGCGCGCAGATCCTCGCAGCCGCCGCAGGCGGGAGCGGTCTCAGCCCCCTGGAGCGCGCCGATCGTGAAGAGGCCGTCGCTGCTTGGCTGAGCGCGCAGGGGATCGACGAGGGGTGGGCGCTGGCCCCGGCGTTGGCGGCGGCGGGCATGGAACGGCTGGAAGCGGTCGTGTCGGAACTCCCCGCTGCCGCCCGGCAGGACGCGCTGGCGTGGGTGAGCCAGTCGGTGGGCGCTCATGAACTGGTGGAGACGATTGCGGTCAGTACCACGAGCATCTCCGAGCTGGTGGGGGCGGTGAAAAGCTACTCGTCCATGGATCGGGCCCGTGAACAAGAGGTGGACGTCCACGAGGGCCTTGAAAGCACGTTGCGGATCTTGGCGCACAAGCTCAAGGCGGGCACCGAGCTTGTGCGCGCATCCGATCGGAGTCTGCCTTCGCTGCTCGTTCCGGCCGGCGAGCTCAATCAGGTATGGACGAACTTGATCGATAACGCGATCGACGCGGCCGGCCCCGACGGGCAGGTTCGCGTACGCACGTTCCGGTCGGACGACTGGGTGGTCGTAGAGATCGGCGATAATGGCAGCGGCATCGCGCCCGAGATTCAGCCTCAGGTCTTTGACCCGTTCTTCACGACCAAGGAGGTGGGGAAGGGGAGCGGGCTGGGCCTGGACGTCGCCCGGCGGATCGTCCGGGACCGCTGTCATGGCGAGATCGGGTTCCGCTCGGAGCCGGGGGATACGCGATTCTGGGTGCGCCTGCCCCTCACGCGAGTGCCCGCCACGGGCGCCGAGGAGCCGGCGCAGCGCGCCGCCGGATAGGGGACGCGGCGTCGGCGGCCCGCCCGCCGGCGTATCGCGGTGAGAGAGCGGAAACGATGAGGAAGAGCGACGGCGGGCAACTCGTAGGGAGCGCACTTCCGGGCGGAGGAAGCCGCCGAGGAATCTGGGGCACGGGCGCCGGGTTCAATCCGTAGGTGCGGTGTAAATGGCGAAGACGACCATCATTGCAGTGGATGACGATCTGGCGGTCCTAAACTCCGTGGAGCGTGACCTGCGCCAGAAGTACGGCCGCGACTACCGCCTGGTCAAGGCGGAATCCGGTGCGGCGGCGCTCGATGCGCTGCGAGAGATCAAGCGGCGCAATGAGCCCGTCGCCCTGTTGGTGGTCGATCAGCGCATGCCGAAGATGACCGGTGTGGAGTTTCTGAAGGAGGCGGCGCAGCTCTTCCCGGACGCGCGCACGGTCCTTCTCACGGCCTACGCCGACAAGGACGTCGCCATCAACGCCATCAACAATGTTGGCCTGGACTACTATCTGCTGAAACCGTGGGATCCGCCGGAGGAGCACCTCTATCCGGTCCTGGACGGCTTGCTGGATGAGTGGCAGTCCAACGTGGAGCTGCCGTTTGAGGGCGTCCGCGTGGTTGGCGACATGTGGTCGTCGGCGTCTCACGAGGTAAAGGATTTTCTAGCGCGCAGCTCCATTCCGTATCGGTGGCTGGACGTGGAACGTGATGAAGAGGCGCGGGGATTGTTGGAGTCGGTCGCCGGCGGCGAGCTGAAGGTGCCGACGCTGTTCTTTCCCGACGGCAGCGTCCTGGTGCAGCCGAGCCTGCAGCAAGTGGCCGAGAAGGCCGGCCTGCGGACCCGGCCGGAACTGCCGTTCTACGACGTGATCATCATTGGCAGCGGCCCGGGGGGGCTGTCGGCGGCGGTGTACGCCAGCGCCGACGGCTTGAACGTGCTCTTGATCGAGCGTCACGCGCCCGGCGGCCAGGCAGGCAACAGCCCCAAGATTGAGAACTTCTTGGGTTTTCCCAGCGGCATTTCGGGCAACGACCTCACCCGCCGCGCGGTGACGCAGGCCAGGCGCTTCGGCGCCGAGATTCTCACAGCGCAAGCGGTCGCCGGCCTTCGCTCGGATGGCAACATCAAGATCGTCACCCTGCCCGATGGCACCGAGCTGTCGTCGAAGATCGTGCTGATCGCGACGGGCGCGTGGTTCCGGCTCCTGGAGCGGCCCGGCATCGAGCGGTGGAATGGGGCAGGGGTGTACTACGGCGCGGCGCACACGGAGGCGGCCAACTGCCGGGATGAGGACGTCATTGTCATTGGCGCAGGTAACGCGGCGGCCCAGGGAATGCTGTTCTTGAGCAAGTACGCGCGCCAGGTCACGGTGCTGATCCGCGCGGCAGAGCCGACGTGGTCCAAGTATTTGGACGTCGCCATTCGGGCCGACGAGAAGATTGCCCTGCTCTTCAACACGGAATTGGTAGAGGCCCGCGGCGAGGACAAGCTGCGCGAGGTCGTCTTGCAGAACGACCAGAGCGGGCAGCTCCGATCCGTGCCGGCGGCGGCGATTTTCGTCTTCATTGGCCAGAAACCGCAGAGCGATTTCGTGGCCGACCTGGTCCTGCGCACGGAAAGCGGACACATCCTCACCGGACTTGATCTGGTGAAGGACGGCGAACGCCCGTTGCACTGGCCGCTGAAACGGGATCCGCTGTTGCTGGAGACGAACGTGCCGGGGATCTTCGCCGCGGGCGACGTACGCAACGGCACGAAGCACGGAGTCGCGGCGGCAACCGGCGACGGCAATGCCGCCGTCTCCATGTTCTGGCAGTATCTTGCCACCGTCTGATCGTTGATTGGGATCGGTGGGCCGCCCGCCGGCGACGGGGGTCGTTGCGAACTGCGCGCGTCAGCGCACCCGCCACGGCGATCCTGTTGGTGCAGTCACTGCGGCGTTGGGCGGGGTTTGAGGCGGGGTTTGAGGCGGTGGCAGCGGCGGTCGCCGGCGCCCTCCTTGATGCTTACGGTGCAGCCTGCGCCCATGTCCCCGCGCTGCGCAGGCGGATCCAGAACGCGTCTCCGTGACTGAGGATGGGCGCAGCGCCAAGCCAAGGGAGGTCGGGCCGATAGAGGCGGTACTCCTGCTGGGCCGCGTCGAAGGAGGCGACCGCGCTGACGCGATCGCCAAGCGAAGCCACGGCTTTCACCAAGGGGGTGACGTCGGGGCCGGTCCAGGCGGTTAAGGTCCACCCCGGGGGCGTGTCGAGGAGGCGGGGCAGCGGTCGCGGGACGGCCTGGGGCCAATACAGTGGCGCAGCGGCGGTGACGTGGACCCACACGGCGTCGCCGTTGTCGAGGGTGGCGAGGGATCCGCGACGGGCCGCCAGGCTGAACCAGCGCCAGTTCCCGGCGGCCGCGTCCCAGCTCAACAGCTGATCGACCGTGCTTCCGAGGGGCGCTGTGGCCGTCGCCGTGGCGGTGGCGATGCCGAGCCAGGAGACGAGATTCCAGCCCGGGCGCAGCAGAGCGGTCCTGGTGGTTCGGCGTGGGGGGCCGGCGTCCAGCGCGGAGCCGAAGTCGGTGACCCAGTACCAGCGGCCGCTGCCGTCTTGCAGCGAGGCGCGGGCGATGCCGACGGCGCGGGCATTGGCAGAGAGGAGATTGGCGCGATGGGCGGGCGACTCCAGCGCGGCGGCGACAAACTCACTCCCCGATGAAAACTCCCGGCCGACGTTCTCGCTCACGGTCGCCGTTGACGAATAGCCGAAGGCGGCCAGTCGATCGCCAAGGCCGCGCCCGAGAGAATCGATGTGGGAGAGGCGGCGGTTGTTGGTGAGGTCGTGGACCATCCAGTCGGCCGCCGCATTGATGATGGGCGAGAGGGCCAGGGGCGGGAGGGATTGAGCCGCGCGTTCCTGATTGAGCGCCGTGAGGATGCGCTTCTCCTCCGGATCCAGGGTCAGCGCGCCGCTGTTGAGGGTCGAAGGGCCGGTGGCGGAGGCAGGGAGCGTGGCGGTGACGAGCAGTCCGACGACGAGAGTGGACACCACCACGAGGAGCGCCGGCAGGTAGGTCGAGAGCGGCAGCGCGCGCAACGTCGCGGGCCGGAGGCGACCGTGGCGGCGCAGCGACGCGTTGCCGTTGCCGTTGCCGTCGCGCCCGGCGCGCAGCGTGACAGTCCGTGAGCGGCCCCAAGGAGAAGCGGTGGATCGCCGGTCCATGGCGTTCCCCGTTTCAACGGGTACCGCCGCCCAGCACCTTCGTGCGGCTACCGTACCGCCTGCGAACGCCTCAGTCTGCGCGAGCAGGCGGGCAGGTGACTGAGCGGTTGTGCGGCGAGTCGTTTCTGGTCAGTGGACGACTGCCGCGGGAGCTGTGACGCATTCCCGTCGAGATTTGGTCGAGAGCCGCTGCCCAATCAGGGACAACAGCCGACCCTCTCTGCCCAATAGAGGGCGGAGGGGGCCAAACGTTACGCACGCTTCAGATCCACACGGGAGTTATGTACGGAGGCGGTCCGTCGGGAGGGTCTGGCAAAAGAGGGGAGGCGGCCGGAGGATGCGTCCGGGCGCGCCGGCGTCGCTTGCGTTGGGCGCTGCTTGCCCGGCCGCTCGTGGTCGCGGTCGTTGCGCGGATCGTCGCCGTCATGCCACCGTGCTCCCCGAGAGAGGAGGAGCCGATGCCGATCATCCAGTGCGACATTCGCGAAGGACGGACGAGAGAGCAGGTCCACAATCTCGTGGAGCGGATCACGGCGGCGGTGGCCGAAACCATTGACGCGCCCCGGGAATACATTTACGTGATCGTCCGCGAGTCACCCGGGTTCCAGCATTACAAATCTGGGGCGCATCTCCCGGACTTCCCACAAGGCGGGGGAGCGACCGAGTAGCGCGAGGGAGTGGTCTGCGGCGCGGGCGCGTCGCTCGCGTGGCCGCTGATGACGGGGTGATCCCTCCAGCGGCGAGGAGGAGCGGCGGACCGTCGATCAGGATCGGGCCAACGACGCTGACGAGATCGGCGAAGGCGGGCCGGTTCGTGCTCCTGGCTAGTGCTCCTGGCCACGCAGGTGTTGGAGGGCGTGACAGGGCAAGCCGCGTAGGCCCCGCCGCTGCGCCGAGCGCTCTTCCCGACCCCACTTGAGAAGCCAGGTGGTGAGGCGGTCGCCGCGGAGACAGTAATAGAGGCGAAACGGCACTTTGTGGCCCGCACGATCGACGGCGAGGGCGCCGAGGACCGGCGCAGAGCTGCGCATGGATGGCGCCAGCAGGTAGGCGACGGCGCCCAGCGCCGGAATGAGGGCGAAGAGGGCGACGGGGATTGTATGGAGGCGCATGGCCCGCTGGTACTCCTCCGCTCCAATCTGTCCCCGGCCGAAGGCGCGCTCCGCCTTTGAGCGAGCGGTGAGGACGATGGCGAAGCGGATGAAGCTACGTGTCCCCGGTGGTCCTGGGATGAAGCTGGCGGCGACGAGCGTGCCGAAGAAGCGCAGGTCATAGCGGGCTTCGTCGGTACGGAGCGAGCGGGTGATGGCGTCCGCCTCGGCGGCGGGGATGCGGCCCTGCTGCACCCAGCGCTCAAGCGGGGTCGTGACGAAGTCCAGGGCGAACTCTTCGGAGCGGGCGAGGCTGCGGCGGACAGGGCCCGAGCGTCGGTCCCAGTCGATCCAGTGCCAGAGCCGATGCCCAGCCCGTCCCCAGATATTCGGCTCCGCGCTGCGCCAGGCGCGGGCGCAGTCTTCCGCCTCCTCCACGGCGTCGCGGAGGTCGCGGATGCCGGCGTCGCCGAGCGACTCTTGCAGCGCGGCCTCATTTTCGTTGACGTAGGCGTTCAGACGGCGGTAGTCGACGTCGTCGAAGGTGGGGACGCGGCCGGTGCGGAGCATGCCGGGCAGCATGTTGAGGGGTTGGATTAGGGGGACGAGCGTGGACTCCAGATCGATGATTTTGAGGTCGCCGTCAGGGGTGCGGATGAAGTTGGTGTGGGCGTGCGGGTTCTCCGGATCGATCTGCCAGGTGGGGAGGCCGGCGTCTTCAAAGCGAAAGCGCAGCTGTTGGAGGAGCGGCGCGATCTCCGCGTTGTCGCGCGGCTCCTCGCCCGGGACCAACTCGGTGACGAAGTGAAACTCGCCCTGCCGGCAGCTGATCTCGGTGACGGCGGCCACCATGTTCCGGCCGGTCCAGTGCTTGGTGAGGAGGCCCGTCAGTCGGCGGACAGCGGCGGCGGTGCGGAGCGCCTCCTCGCGGCTGGAGTACGGGAAGGACGATTGGAAGGCGGCCCAATAGAGCAGACGGACGGGCAGCGGAGGGCGGTAGACCTTGGTCGCCAGGCCGGCCTCATCATCAAGGTAGACGGTGCTAGCGATAGAGCCGGCAATGCGGCCGGCGGTGGGCAGGGGTGTGGAGCGGCGCCGACGGATCCAGCGCAGGAGCGACCAGCCCGGCAAGATGATCTGATCGCGGCGGAGGCCGAGGTAAAAGGCGGTGAGCCCGCTGAGCCAGATGGCGCCGAGCAAGAGGCTCCCGAGCACGTCGCTGGGCCAGTGGGCGCCCGAGGTGACACGATCGAAGGAGGCGAGGATCAGCAGGGCGGTGAAGGCAGCGGGCCAGATCAGCCGCGCTCGGCCGGGACCGAGGCGGACGAAGAGGATGATCGCCAGGATGCCGAAGACGGCGACGGCGCCGGTCATGTGGCCGCTGGGGAAGCCGAAGCCGGCGCCGATGTCGGTGACGGTGACGAGATCGTCGGTAGGGCGAGGGCTGGCGACGATCTCCTTGATGATCGTCTTGGGCAGCCAGATCGCGGGAGCGATGCTCATGACGATGGCGTCGACGGGGCGGCCGAAAGCCCAGAAGCCGACGACGAGAGCGAGCCAGATGAAGACGCCGCCCGGGGAGCCCGTCGCGAACTCGACCGAGTCGAGGACTTCATGCCAGGCGAAGAAGTCGATGCCTTGCGCCCAGCGGGCGACGTCGAGGTCGGCGTCGAGGACGTTATCGCCGGCGACCTCGATCGCCAGGAGGGTCAGGGCGGCGCCGATGGCGAGGACGACAAGCCAGACGACGCCCGCCGTTGGAGTGGCCCGGGCGAGGTTGGAAACAGGCGCAAGCGCGTCGTTCGTCATGGCCCACCGCTCCGGACGTCCCGCCGCTCGCTGGATCTCCAGGTTATCAAATGGCGATGGGCGCACCGCTACAGCGCGCACGCAGACTCCGCCGCATGATCAGAGCGGTTGATCAGATGGAGCCGCGAGGCTCTGGGTGACCCGGACGTCGAGTCTGGGCGGCCATCCCCAGTGGGAGGGAGATCCTTCGGTCGATACCCCGGTTGCGGGGCTGCACGACGTTGCTTGGTCGACAGTCTCGGTTTGCAGCGCCCGCCCGGTGGCGGAAGATCAGGGACAACCCTGATGGTGCACACCGTACTCCCCCGCCATATTGAGACGCGTGCGATTGGCTCCTGTAAAACGGCTCGCCCTCGGGGGCGCTGTAGTGGCGGCCGTGGGGGCCGCCATCATTTGGCCGAGACCGGGTCAGGCCGAGATCTCGGGGCTGCCACTGCCCGCGCCCGCCGGGACGGTGTGGTCCGTGGAATCGGGCTATAACACCGGAAGCCACACGGGCGTTGATCCCCACGCACTGGACATTGTGCGCAGCGACGGCCCCACGGCCGGAACGCCGGTGCTTGCGCCGGTGGCCGGGACGGTGTCCGTCGCCTCCTCAGGCTGCGTGGCGATTGAGGCGAGCCCCAGGATCGCCGTCCTGCTCTGCCACCTTCTCCCGCATCGAGGCGTGGAGTTGGGCGCCACGGTGCGTCGGGGTCAAGAGCTGGGCCAGGTGGCGCCGCCGGGGGCCACCGAGAATCACGGCCTGGCTCACCTCCACCTGGCCGTCCATACCACGCCCGGTGGCGGAGAGCTGCGCACGACCGTCCCCTTGACCGGACGGTATGCCCTGGAGGGGTGGGACCTACCCGCGACAAAGAGCGCCAACGCCTACGCGGGGATGGACTTTCGGTCCACGAACCACTTCGCGGCCTTCGATCCGTACTACCTGTACCCCGGGTGGAATCTGGTGAGCTGGACGGGGGCGGCCTCTTGTGGCTGCGACCGCCGTCGCGAGGGCCTCGGGTGGTGTGGCTTGAGAGCGGGTGGAACCTCGTTGCCTGGACCGGGAGCGGGCGTCCCGTGGCTGAGGCAGTGAGGGGCTTGGACGATGCGCTGGTCGCCGTGTACGGGTTCGACGCCTGGCGGCAGCAGTACCGCGTCTACCGTCCCGGCGCGCCGGGCTTTCTCAGCGATCTCGATGGTCTCGTCACGGGCCAAGCGGTCTGGGTGCATCTGCGCAAGGCCGCTGTTTGGGAGCAATGGTGAGAGCCGCTGAACCGTCCTCGCCGAGCGTTGGTCCTACGCTTGGCTGAGGGACGCTCCCGCGTGCGGCCTCATTCCGCCTCCCACTCTTGGCGCAACCGTCTAAGGGCGCGGAACTTGAGGGTGTAGACCGCGCCTTCCGTCTTTCCCAACTGTCTGGCCACGTCTTCGTACGACAGTTCGCGGAGGTAGCGAAGGACCAACACTTGCCGTTGCTCGTCCGGGAGGCGGAGCAAGGCGCGATTCACGCGCTCAGCTTCGTCCTTCTGTTCCAGGCGGTCGCTGGGGGAATTGAAGCGACTCTCGTCAGCAGGTTCGGGTACTTCGTCCAGGGGAGCGGTGGCGTGGCGGTTCAGTTCCACCATGGTCTCGTTGTGCGCGATCCGGAACAGCCAGGCGTCGAAGCGGTTGACCTTGCGCAGGGCGGGGAGAGCGTTCCAGGCGCGCAAGAAAGTCTGCGCCGTGACGTCTTCGGTGCGATCGACGTCGCGGAGGATCGCGCCGATGTAGCGGGAGACGGCGCCGACGCGCTGGGAATAGAACGTGGCGAAGGCGTCGCGGTCGCCCGCGCGAGCGCTGGCGACGAGGAGGTCGGACGAGGGGGCGCGCGCCATCTCCGCGGTGGCGGCGCCGTTGGTTGCGTCCGTTGCGACGCGCGGGGGGGTCATGGCGCCGGCGCTTCCGACCCGCCCGGCTTCAGCTCAAATTTGCCGAGCGTGGGGTTGTAGCGATAGCCGCGAGACTCCATTTCCGCATTCAGCTCCGCAAAGGTGTCGAAAGAAGGGAGGTCGGTGAGATTCGCGCCGCCGGCGGCGCTGTCGGCGGGTGCGTCGGAGGCGTGTGGGTCGGAGGCGGGTGGGTCGGAGCCGGTTGCGCCCGTCTCTGACTCCCCTTCGGAGTCCGGCGGTGGGGATGCCGGAGTCTGCGCTTCCAGGGCGGTGATGGCGTCTTGGACGGCCGTCGAGAGCGTGTCGAGCGACGCCAGTGTTGGCGCCAGCGTTGTCGCGATGGGATCGGATGGCTCCAGTGCGAACGGGGCCAGCTCCTCCCGCATGCTCTCTAGGGTGTCAGCGGCAAGGTGCAGATCGGGGAGGGTCAGTGCGAGGAGGGCGGAGCCGTCGGCTTGCAGGTCCGCCACGAGCGCGGCAAGGCGATCATTGATGGCGCCTGCCTCTGTCTGCGAGAGTTGCTGGTCGGCCAGCGCCTGATTGACGAGGCTCGACAGCTCCTCGATGGAGGTTGCAAAGGGGACCGGGGGCGGCTCGGCGGCGGGAGGCGGACTCTCTGGGGCGGGAGGTGGGCCCTCGGCGGCGGGGGGCAGGTCCTCCTGGGCAGGAGGGGGGCTCTCCGCGATGGGGGGCGGTTCGGTATCGGGGGCGGCGACGGTGGGGGGCGGCTCCGGGTCGGGGGTCGCGACGGTGGGCGGCGGGCCGGGGTCAGGGGCCGCGTCGGTGGGCGGCGGCTCGGGGTCGGGGGCGGCGACGGCGGGCGGCGGCTCCGGGTCGGGGGTCGCGACGGTGGGCGGCGGGCCGGGGTCAGGGGCCGCGTCGGTGGGCGGCGGCTCGGGGTCGGGGGCGGGGGCGGCGACGGTGGGCGGTGGCTGGGCGTCGGGGGCCTCAGCCGGAGGGGGCGAAGCGACGGCAGGAGAAGCGGCCAGACCGTTGTCTGGACCGACGCTGGGCTCTCCGGGCAGAACGAGGAGGGCGCCGACCAGGACCGTCGCCGCGACGGCCGCAGCCGCGGCTCCGGCCATCCAGCGGCCGCGATCCGGCCGCCCACGGACGAGAGTGGTTAGGCGGGCGCGGGCCGAGCGCGGGCGGCGGGGGCTGCTGTCGATGCCGGCTTCAATCTGGGCCCAGATCGCGTCGGGGTTGACAGGTGGGGCGTTCTCCCAGGCCTCGGTGAGCGCGAGGGCGGCGCGGGCCAGGCGCTCCGGCTCGGAGGTAGGCGGCAGCTGAGCGGCGGGGTCGCTGATGCCCGCAGCGACGCGGGACCAGACGGCGTCGGGGTCGACGGAGGGGGCGCTCTCCCAGGCCTCAGTGAGCGCGAGGGCGGCATCGGCTAGGCGCTCCGGGTCGGAGGGCGCCGCCGGTGGGCCGGCGCGCGGGGGCCGCCGGCGGGCCGCGATGATGCGGTCCACCGCCTGCAGTGATCGCGCGGCGGCGTCGTCGAGGCCGCGGCCACCGATCGCCCGTTTGCGCACTCGCCACACTCCCCGTCCTATTGACCAACGCGCCGCCAAAGATGTGACGCGCCGGCGGAGTGAAGGCAGCGCCTGAGGATGCCTGATCGGCGCGAGGCCGTCTGGTCCCGCGCCCTTGCGAGATCAGAACCGCGGAGTGGATGGCCGATCGCGCGCGGCTGACGCGAGCCCCGATCCTGGGGCGAGGAGCGGCACACCAGATTCGTTGGGGGGACAGGTACGGCGGATGCGAAAGAGCACGGCGGCGGATCGCGCTCAGTCGCCGGCGGCGACTCCGGCGAAGGCGCTGGGCTCGAAGGAGTGCAGGCGCGGCAGCACCTCTGCGGCGAAGAGGCGCATGTTCTTTTCGGCAACGTCGTAGGGCATGCTGCCGTAGTTGAAGACCAAGACGAACTCGCCGGCGCTGGTCTGGGCCTGGATCACCTTGAGCCTCTCGAAGCACTGCTCCGGGGTCCCCCACACCTGCGCTTGGGCGTAGTTCTCGTTGAGTTCATCGTAGGTGCTGCCGGCGATCCGCTGGGCGAGTCCAGCGTAGTGATCGTAGCTGCCGGCTTGGCGGAAATGCTCCGGCTCTTCGAATTCGTAGTGGCGGCGGACGGCGTTCTGCTGCTCGCCCATGTGCTTGAGGGCCGTCGCCCAGGCTTCCTGTTCCGTCTCGGCGCAGGAGACGAAGGCGACGACGATGGGTTGCAGGGGTTGCCACTGGCGCTGGGCACGGATGGCGTTGAAGTTCTTGACGTCGTCTTCGTACTCGGCCCACGACTTGGAGTTCGTAAAGAGCATGCCCAGGCCGGCCTGGGCGCCGATGGGGAGGGTCTCGGGGCTCATCCAGGCGATGTGCATTCGCTCGACGAGGTCCAGCGAGCGCGGCCGGGGTCGCACGGTGGTCTCGGGGATGGTGTAGAAGGTCCCCTCATGGGCGAAGCGCTCCTGGGTGAGGGCCTTGCGGATGATCTCGAGCGCCTCGTCGAAGCGGCCGCGAGTTTCGCTCATGGAGACGCGCAGCGCTTCGAACTCCCGTCGGGAGGCGCCGCGGCCGAAGCCGAGGGTGAGGCGGCGGCCTTGGAGGATGTTGTCCAGCATGGCGATCTCTTCGGCGACCTGCACGGGATCGTGCCAGGGCAGGACGATCACCATGGTGCCGAAGTCCACGCGCTCGGTGCGGGCGGCGAAGTAGGTCAGCAGCTGCACGGGGCTGGGGATCATGAGGTAGGGGGTGGTGCGGTGTTCCACCGACCAGATGGAGTCATAGCCCAACGGTTCGATCAGATCGCCGAGGCGCAGCGCCTCCGCATAGACCTCGGAGTCGGGCTTGGCCGGGGGCGTGTCGGTGGCCTTGGCCTCGTAGCGGTCCCAGTCCGTGTAATTGGCAATGAAGAGCGAGACGCCCACTTTCATCGGAGCACTCCTTGGCCGGCCGACTGTCTCGCGCGAAATGCTATGGGGCGGGCTCTGGAACCGTCAAGGAAGGGTCGCAGGGGAGAGCGGGCTCCTTGTGCGCGGCGCGCACGGCTTCACGGTTGCGCCCGATGCGGGTCGCGCCCGATCCGGTGGCCAATGCCGGTGGTGGAGGCGGGAACGTGGAGTCGGCGGTTAGTATCTCGTCAGGAGCCCTGAAGCCTGCGCGGGCGTCGCGGCGAACGCCGAAGGGTGAGGGTCGCGGGGCGTGGACGTGGGCGGGGCGAAGCCGACGGAGGGAGGACGGCGTGCTGGAATTGGCCTGTTTGCAGAACGGGGCGGTGGACCTGCCCAACAGGGAGGCGCCGGAAGGGATCCGGGTGATCGCCGGGACGCTGGCGGAGACGCACGAGAGCTACCAGCGGGAGGTGGTCAATCAGGTCCGGCAGGGGGTCCTGGCCGAGAAGCTGGGGTTCAACTACTTCTTGATGACGGAGCATCACATGCAGCCGGAGGGCGTGGAGTTCAGCCCCAACCCACTGGTGACGGAGATGGCGATCGCGGCCCGGACCAGCCGCATTCGCCTGGGGCAGATGGCCAACATCCTGACCTGGTGGCATCCGATCCGATTGGCGGAACAGGCGGCCATGCTGGATGTGCTCAGCGGCGGCCGCGTGGAGTTCGGGGTCGGGCGCGGCTATCAGTCGCGCGAGACGGAGACCTTAGGCGGTCAGATGGGCGCGACGATCCAGGACCAGGAGCGCAATCGCGCCTTCTTTGAGGAAGTCTACGAGATCATCGTCAAGGCCTGGACGGAGCCGTCCTTCTCGCACCAGGGCCAGTTCTTCACATTGCCGCCGACCTACACCAAGTGGAACCACAGCCAGACGATGGCCTACTTCAACCAGCCCCAGGTGGAGCGCAGCGTGGACGACGTGCTCAACGTGGGGCCACCGGACATGTACTCGATGGGCGCGCCGATCTACGCTAGCACGACGACGCTGAGGGAGATCAGCGTCTACCCGCAGCCGCTGCAGAAGCCGCACCCGCAGATCTGGCAGCCCGTGACCAGCGCCCGCTCGATCGACTGGGCGGCGGCCAAGGGACTGAACTGCTACACGAATCCAGAGCCCAATTCGCGGCTGAAGGTGAACGTGGAGCGCTACTACGAGCAGCTCGACAAGCACGGCTGGCCCGACCGCCTGAACCGCAAGGGGCCGTTCAAGTTCGGTTGGGATTCGGAGAAGGGGCGCGGCTTCGCTCCGGCCCGCTCCGTGCACATCCTCCCGCCGGGCAAGGAGAAGGCGGACCTGCAACGGTACAAGGAGGCGCTGGAGACCGCGTGGCCGTTCTTCTCGCCCTTCGGCTTCGGCGCGATCCTCGCCGACGCGGACGAGCCGCCCTTCCCGCCGGACATGAAGGTCACCGCTGACCTCACGATTGAGAAAGAAGTGGTGCTGGTGGGCAGCGCGGACGAGGTCGTGGAGAAGATCCTCAGGCTCAAGGAGAGCGTGGGCTACGACGACTTCTTCTTCACCGCCTGGTTCGAGCAGATCGGCTACAGCGGTGAGGAGACCGAGGAGCAGATGCGGATGTTCGCGGCCGATTGCATGCCGCAGCTGGCGGCGGCCTGCGGCGGCCTCAAAGTGAACCCGGACGTCGCGCCGGACCTGGAAGTCGAAGAGACGGTCGCAGTTTCGTAGCCGGCGAGGCCCGGTTAGGCGGATCGGCGGTCGCGCGCCGGTGTCGCGCCGGCGCGGGTCGAGGCGAGCGATGGCAGTCAGCGATACGAAGCAGGCGGAAGCGCTGAGCGAGCGCGACCAGGCTCTTGAGGCGATCCAGGAGCGAGTGCTCTGGCTCGCGATGCAGACGGTCCACTACGCGAACCAGGTTCGTCCGCATGACGACGACCTGAAGGTTGGCGGCCACCAGGCCTCCAGTGCGTCCGTGGCCACGATCATGACCTCGCTCTACTTTGACTTCATGCGGGCGGGCGACCGCATCTCGGTCAAGCCCCACGCCTCCCCGGTCTTTCACGCCATCCAGTTCCTCCTGGGCCGTCTGGATGGGGACTATCTCAAGACGCTGCGATCGTTCAAGGGGCTGCAGGCGTACCCGAGCCGGACCAAGGATCCCGACGGCGTGGACTTTTCGACGGGCTCGGTGGGCCTGGGGGCGGTGGCGCCGAACTTCGCGGCGCTGGTGGAGGAGTATGTGCGGTTGCATTTCGAGTCCGCCGCGCCAACGGGCGCGAACGGCCCGCGGCGTCGGTACATCAGCGTGGTGGGCGACGCGGAGCTGGACGAGGGCTCGATCTGGGAGGCGATCGCAGAGCCGGCGATGAGCGACCTCGGCAACGTGCTGTGGGTGGTGGATCTCAACCGACAGAGCCTGGACCGGATCATCCCCGGCATCCGGGTCCGGGTCTGGAGAGAGATGTTCGCCGCGAACGGCTGGACCGTGGTGGACGCCAAGTACGGCAAGCGCCTGCAGGCGGCGTTCGAGGAGAGCGGCGGTGCGATCCTCCGTCGCAGCATCGACGAGATGTCCAACGAGCTGTACCAGCGCCTGCTGCGGGTCTCCCCGGCGCACCTGCGCGAGTGGCTGCCCGGTGCCAGCCCGGATCCCGACGAGCTGCGGCGCTTCATCAGTCGGTGGGACGACGGGGAGCTGCAGGAGCTTTTCCGCAACCTGGGCGGCCACGACTTCGCGATGCTGCGCGAGGCCCTGGGCAAGGCCGACCTCGCCGAAGGCCCGGCGGTGGTGTTCGCCTACACCCTGAAGGGCTGGCGGCTGCCTTTGGTGGGAGACCCGGAAAATCATTCGGTCAACCTCTCGGACGAGCAGATGGAGGGTCTGCGGACTGCGCTTGGGATCTCGCTGGAGCAGAGCTGGGCGGGTCTGGATCCGGACGCTCCCGAGGGAAGGCTCTGTGGGGAGGTGCGCCAGCGCTTGGGTGAGGCGGCGCCGACATCGAGTCGCGCCGGCTCGCAGCGAGCCCCATCCGCCGGCACGACGGTTGCCGTGCCCAGCGGGTTTGAGCGGAGCTACCAGGGCCACGTGTCGACGCAGCAGATCTTCGGGCGGATTCTTGCCGAGATCTCTCGCCGGCACCCCGAGCTGTCGGAGCGGCTGGTAACCGTCAGTCCGGACGTCGCCAGCTCAACGAACTTGGGGGGGTGGATTAACCGGGTCGGCGTCTGGGGCCGTCGCGAGGTCACGCCGCTCCCGGATGAGGGCGAACGACATGCCCTGAAGTGGGATGAGAGCCCGCGCGGCCAGCACATTGAGCTGGGGATCTCCGAGAACGACCTCTTTATGATGCTCGGTCAACTCGGTCTCTCGCAGGAGCTGCTGGGCGAGACCCTCTTCCCGATCGGCACGCTCTACGATCCGTTTGTGCGACGGGGTCTGGACGCGCTCTTTTACAGCGTGTATTCGGGCGGGCGGTTCATCTTCGTGGGCACGCCGTCGGGGATCACGCTGGGCCCCGAGGGCGGCGCCCACCAGTCGGTGATCACGCCGTCGATCGGGATCGAGCTTCCGGACGTGGCGTATTACGAGCCGTGCTTTGGACAGGAGCTGGAATGGGTGCTGCTGGCGGCGCTGGAGCAGATCCGGTTGCGGCAGGCGTCCACCTACCTGCGGTTGACCACCAAGACGGTGGACCAGGGCCTGTTCATGCGGCCGGAAGAGCCGGCGGAGCTGGCGCGGCGTCGGGAGCAGGTGTTGGCAGGAGCCTACCGGCTTGTGGACCGGAGCGGAGCGCCCGACTACCGCCCCGGAGACAACGCGGTCCATATCTTCGCTTGCGGCGCCCTGGTCCCAGAAGCCGTTGCGGCGGCGGAGGGGCTGGAGGGTGAAGGGATTCTGGCGAATGTGATCAACGTCACCGGACCGGGCCCGCTCTACGGGCGGTACCAGGAGCAGCTGCGGGCGGTGATCGACGGCACGAGCACGACGCTCGATTTCTTGTCAGAGGTCGTGCGTCCGGAGGAGCGGGCGGCGCCGGTGGTGACGGTGATCGATGGCCACCCCCACACGCTGGCGTGGCTGGGCGGGGCGCTGAACACCCGGGCGTTCGCGCTGGGGGTCACGGAGTTCGGCCAGTCGGGAAGCCCGCGGGAGCTGTACCGCGAATACGGCATTGACGCTTCCAGCATCATGGCGGCGTGCTTCGGAGCCCTGGGCGTTTAGCGACGGTCATTTAGAGACGGTCATCGATCGCACTGTCGGCGCGGCCGGGCCGACTCAAGACGTATGCTCTTCGATCATCGACTCACAACGTCCAGCCGGCGTCCACGGTGTAGATGCCGCCGGTGATGTAGGATGCGTCGTCGCTGGCGAGGAAGGCCACGAGCGCGGCGACCTCGGCGGCAGTGCCGTAGCGGCCGAACAGCGTGCGTGCTTTGAACTCCTGCTCCACCTGATCCGGACTATCCGGGTTGCCGCTACGCTGGACGAATCGCATCATCTCGGTGTCAATGGGGCCGGGGCAGATCGCGTTGACGCGGATCGCGTCCGGCGCGAGCTGTTGTGCGGCGGTGCGGGTCATGCCGATCACGGCATGTTTGCTGGCGCCGTAGGCGATGTTGGGCGAGGCTCGGAGTCCAGCCACGGAGGCGGTGTTGACGATGACGCCGCCGCCGTGCCGTCGCATGGCGGGGACGACGTGCTTCATGCCCAACCAGACGCCTTTGACGTTCACCGCCAGCACCTGGTCGAACGTCTCCTCCGGATAGTCGACGAGGGAGGTCCCCGCGGCGCCGTTAATCCCCGCATTGTTGAAGAAGATGTGCACGCCGCCGAAGGCCGATTCAGCCTCGCGGACGTAGCGGGCCACATCGGCCGATTCGCGAACGTCGGCGACGACCGCTCTGCCCTCACTCCCTGCCTGCTCAACCGCGGCCACGACTTCGTCCAGCGCCGTGTCAGCGAGATCCACTGCGACGACCCGCGCGCCCTCGGCGGCGAGACGCACGGCGGCGGCACGACCGATGCCTCCCGCCGCCCCGGTGATGACCGCGACCTTGCCTGTGAAGCGATCTGGCATGGGCTCCCCCGAGTTCTGCAAGCCGATCAGGCAGGGAATTGACCTGGGACCAGGGGTTCGATGCGCCCCTCCCGGCATTGCCGGCGGTGTGTGCGCCCTGCATTCAGGGTGCGTTGGTGATGGCCGCAGTCTAGGCGGACCCGGCGCCAGGCGTCGCCGCGGGGGTGTCGTGCGCGCACTCGTTCAGGCGGCAGGGATGGGCCGGCCCGCGATTTGTGGTCCAGACCGCAGGCGACTGCTCAGGCACCGTCAGACGAAGAAGGAGAGGGGCCGCGACGGAGCGGCGGACCAGCGCCGAGGAGATGGGCGCCGAGGAGATGGTCAGGCGGCGACGAGTCCGCTTCCAGAGCAGCGCGGGCAGTCTTTGCCGCTGCTGGTGATGCCCATGGCGTGGCACTGTTCGCACAGCCGCGCCGCCTCAGGGTCCTCCTCCGCAGCATTGGCGGGGCCGGCAGGGCCGGCGGCGAGACCGGTCCCGGCGCAGGCCGGACATGGCTGCCCGTCCGCGAGGCCGGTGGCAGCGCAGGCGTCGCAGAGAGCGCTGTCGTCGCCGGCGGGGTCCGGCGCGGCCGCAGGGGCTGTCGTTGGCAGGGCTGTCGCGGGCTGGGGGGCGGAGAGCGAGTCGGGCGCCATGGCGCCGAGCATCCCACCGACGAGCTTCTCGATGTCGACCAGGAGGATCAGCTGATCGTTCAGGTTGAGGACACCCTCGAGCGGGGCCGAGTCAAGATCGCTGACGGTGCTCGCCAACGGTTCAATGGATCCCGCGGGCGCGGAGATGACCCCGGTGACGGCGTCTACGACGAAGCCGATGGGGCGGCCGTGGGCATCGACGACGACGATGCGCGTTTCGGCCGTCGTGTCGCCAGCCTGCAGACCCAAGGATCGCCGCAGCTCGGCGACCGGAATCACCGTTTCGCGGAGCTTCGTTAATCCCACGAAGGAGTCGTCGATCAGCGGGATCTCAGTCATCCGCTGCATACGGACGATCTCGCGAACGGCGGTGATGGCGATGGCGTAGGATTCGTTGCCCAGTCGCGTGACGACGAACTGGCCGCCATCCGTGCCATGCGCCGCCTCTGCGGTGCGGACTGTCACGAGGTCCCGACCCCTTCCTCGCCCCGAGGCTGCCTTGTGGTCCCGACGGGACCAGATTGCAGGATGGCTCTTTTGCAAGAAGCCATCCGTATCGTACGAAGAGGCTGTGCGAGCTGAATCAGGGAATTGCCCAAAGGGCGAAGTCAGCCGTCCCTACGCTGGGGGCGCGCGAGTGCTAACGCGGCGAGCGGGAGGCACGAGCCTTCGTTCGGCAGCGTGGCGGGGCGGTGGGTCAGCGGGGCAGGGGGTCAGGCGCGCTTGAGCGAGGCCCCCGGCGATCTCTTCTTGCCGCTGCGCCGGCTTCTCACCATGCCGCAGGAAGCGATATGCCGCAGGAGGGGAGGGCCACGCGTCGTCAGCGCCCGCAGTGGATCCTCCCACTAGCCGCCGCCGCGCTGTGCCTTCTTGAGAAAGGCCTCGCTCGCCTCCGCCACGGCGGCGGCGTCGCCGCGGAATTCCATGTCGAACTGGGTCAGCTGGAGGCCGCCCCCGGCGATCTGCACCATTTGCCGGCCCCAGGAGACAGACCACGTCGGCGCGACCATGCGGGGCGCATCGCCGTCGGGCGAGGGCTCCGCGCCCATCGCCGCGAGGTAGTCGCGGATCAACCATTCAGGCAGGCCACGGATCGACAGGGAAGCGGTGGTCACCGCTTCCCACCCGCGACCGGGGGGAAGATGTCCAGTTCGCTGTCCGGTCCCACCGCCGTCTGCAATCCGCCGACGTGGCGAATGTCGCGGCCGTCCACCATGATCGCGACATAGGGTCGCACGGCGCCGTGGGGGTCGAGGAGCCGGTCCGAGAGGGCCGGGAAACGACCGATCAACTCCTTGATCACGTCCCCCGCTGTGGCGCAGCCGTCATCCAGATCCACGCTGCGCCCGCCGACGAGCGGGCGCAGCGTCGCGTAGACGCGCACTTGCATGGTGCGGCCCCGATCAGCGGACGATCTGGAGTTCGCGCAGCTTCGCCTCCGGCACCACGCCGTCGTCCCAGCCGCGCGCGGCGTAGTACTCGGCTTTCATCAGGTCCAGCTCGCAGACGGAGCCCGCAGCCGGGCCGCTGCCGGGCTCCTTGAGAAAGCGCTCGGGGAGGGTGTCGTGGCTGCCGTCGAAGCCGGCCAGATTGTTGTAGTAGCGCTCCAAGTTATAGATGCGCTCGCCCGCCACCATGACGTCGTCAGCACTGAGCGGGATCCCCACGATCGCTTCGTATTGCGCCGCGTACTCCTCCGCGCCTTCGGAAAAGGCGGAGAACTTGCAGAGATCCAGGGAGTCACTGAAGGCGTGGAGGTCCTGGAAGATCTTGAGCAGCTCGCCCTTGCCTTTCCACTCCAGCGGGTCGGTCTTCACGGGAATGCCCAGGATCTCGGATGCGGGTGTGTAGCCGCGCAGGTGGCAGGCGCCGCGGTTGCTGGTGGCGTAGCCGAGGCCCTCGCCCTTGAGCGCGCGGGGGTCGTAGGCGGCCACGGCCTGTCCCTTGACGGCCATGCCGATCTCGGGGTGGCCGAAGGCGGCGGCGCCCCGGGCGGTGCCGTCGGCGAGGGTGTTGCCGATGCCTTCGCGCCGCGCGATCAGAGCGGCGGTTGCGACCATGGCGGCACCGTCGCCCCAGGCGAGTCCGGGCCCGCTGACAAACTGCCGCTCGGTGGCTTCCATGTACATGGAGAGGACGTTGCCGATCTCAATGGCGTCCATGCCGTGATCGTTGCACTGGTCAATGATCTTGGCGACGACGCCGACGTCGTCGTTGTCGCAGTTGGCGCCGATCGACCAGGCCGGCTCGTACTCAAACGATTCCATGCGCAGGCCCTTGTATGGCCCCTCCGTGATCTCGATCTCTTTCTTGCAGGCCACGGGGCAGGCGTGACAGGTGGGCTCCGCGACGAGGACGGTCTCCCGGATCGTCTCGCCGCTGAGCTTCTCGGCGCCGGCGAACATGGTCTTCTGGGAGTTGCGCGCGCCGAGGCCGCCTAAGGCGTTAACCGGGTTCATGAGCACATTGGTGCCGTAGAGGGAGAGGCCGCCCTTGTTGGGGCCGGTGACCTCGCTGTCCAGGATGGTCTTGAGCGCGCGCTGGTGCGCGGCCTTCCACTTGTCGCGGTCCTTGGGCTTGGGCATGGCCTTCTTGTTGGCCTTGACCACCACGGCCTTGAGGTTTTTGGATCCCGCGACGGCGCCAGTGCCGCCGCGCCCCGCGGCGCGGTCGTCTTCGTTCATGATGGCGGCGAAGAGCACTTGGTTTTCGCCCGCCTCGCCAATGGCCATGACGGAGAGGTCGTCGCCATAGCGGTCCTGGAAGAGGCGCACGGTCTCGTGGATGCCCTTGCCCCAGAAATCGCCGGCGGGGCGGAGTTCCACCGTGCCGTTCTCCACGTAGGCGTAGACGGGAGCGTCGGCCTTGCCGGTGAAGAGCAGCGCGTCGAAGCCGGACCAGCGCAGGCGGGCGGCGCTCCAGCCCCCCTGGTGGCTGTCAGTGACGGTCCCGGTCAGCGGCGACTTCGTGACGAACGCCAGGCGGCCGCTCATCGTCGCTTCGGTGCCGGTGAGCGGGCCGTTGACGAGGCCGAGCAGGTTCTCCGGGCCGAGGGGATCGACGTTGGGACCGTTGTCGAGGACATACTTGACGCCGAGACCGCGGGCGCCGATGTAGAGCCGCGCATCTTCCTCGTTGATGCCTTCGTACGTGACCGATCCGCTGGTCAGATCGATCCGGGCGACGTGATTTGCGAATCCACCTAATGCCACGGGACGACTCCTTTTCTTGGCGCTCAGTCGCGTCTGGGCGCGTCGGAATGGCCGGATTGTAACACATCGATCGGCGGCCCCATCCGCGCCGGTCGAGGGGCCTTGCCAGATAGGAAACCTCGGATTGAAGCGGCAATCTGGTCGTCGTCCGCCTCGCCGCGCGCCCGTGGGTCAGGAGATCGGATGAGGGGGCGGCGACGTCATTGAGGGTCGCCGCGCAGTCAGTCCGGGCAGCGGGTGAGCAAGCGCCCGTCGTCGTCGAAGCGCAACGGCTGCGGGTCCGCCAGGAGTTCGCCGGCGCCGTCGAGATCGGCGGCGAGGGACGGTGAGAGCAGGACGTGATGCAGATGCAGGGTGGAGCGGATGATGCAGAGCCGCGCGTTCTCGCCGTCGAAGCGCCAGCAGGTGCCGACGGCGGCCTGGATTGCGGCCTTGTCGTCCGCCATGACGGGCGGGAGGCGCACGCGCTCCGTGAACGTCGCAGTTAGTGCGTTCATGTACATGGCGTAGAGGTCCAGACTGTCCGCCAGCTCCTTGGTCAGAAAGTCGGCCACGCCCACGCCGAGGGCGTTGCCGTGGGTTTCCGGGGTGAGGCCGAGCACGACCAATTTATGGATGAACGGTTCCGGACGATTCTCCCGTCCGCGGATATCGACGCGCGCAATCACGGCCGGGTCCATGCCCGAGCCGGAGATGTTCTTGCCCAGCTGCTCGACGACGAGCACGTCCAACTGCTTGAAGGGCAGGGTGGGGATGTAGCTTTTCGCGACCTGCAAGAGGCGGGCGTCGGTCTCGGCGAACTCCGGGGGCTCGGCCCCTTCGATGATGGTGGGCGCCTTGTCCGCGTTCTCGACGATGCCGATGCCGAAGATGATGGGGGAGTTCTGGGCCGCGATCCGCGCCCACTCAAGCAAGACATCGAGGTAGCCACGGGGACCGAGACGATGGATCAGACGGGCGCCCTCCGCCTTGCCGAGACCGATAGCGACCATCTTGGTGAGGCCGCTCTCGACTTCACGATCGAAAGAGGTATGGGCTTTGATGCGATTGATCACGATCACGGCATCGGCTTCGGCGGCATATTTGTCGAACCAGACCGGGACTCCGAGAGAGGTGGTCCCGAGCTGCACGACCTCCATCGTCGCTTCGACGGGGCAGCCCATCGCCTCGGGGGTGAAGCCGAGCGCGGCCAGGAGCTGGGTCTGACTGTCGGCGCGGGCGCCGCCGTGACTGCCCATGGCGGGGACGATGAACGGCTGGAGGCCGCGCTGCTTGAGCCAGGCGACGACGCTCTTGACGACGGCCGGCTTGCCCTGAATCCCGCGGCTGCCGCAGGTGATGGCGACACGGGCGCCGGCAGGCAGGTCGGGGAGGCGCTGGGATTGCTCGAGCGCGGCGACGGTGGCGCGACCGACGTCCTTGAGGGCCGGCGCTTGAGGATGTCGCAGGCTTGCCAGCGCGACGGGCGGCAGCGCTTCATCGTTGAACTGGGGCAGGCGAATCGCCGGGAAAACGGGGCTCTGGCGGTCGTGCATCGCTCCTCCTGGTTGCTGGACGCCGCCTCACGGTACTGCGGCGGGATCGCGTCGCCAAGCGATCGGGCCGTGCGGCCGCTGTTGGGCACGAATATTCCCTCCGCCCGTCCTGATTCGCGAATTGCAGACCGACGCTGTGATGAGGGGAAGGCCAGGCGCGATTGGCACGCCGTCGCTGCGCAGACGCGGCTTGCAGTGGTTTTCCTTGACGCTGGGGTGTTGCCGACGCTGTGGCGTTGCCGACGCTGTGGCGGGTGACCTAGGCTC
The DNA here is from genome assembly GCA_963662615.2 of Dehalococcoidia bacterium. Taxonomy (GTDB): domain Bacteria; phylum Chloroflexota; class Dehalococcoidia; order Bin125; family Bin125. The sequence continues at coordinate 1,845,129 of CAXXSR010000001.1, read as the reverse complement.
GGTGCTGGGCCCGGTGAACGTTGGCGCCCACACCATGCTGCCCGGCACTTAGGCGGAGCGCGCGCGCTTTGGCGCGGGATCCGAGGCGTGATCGATCGACCGATGCCATCCGAGAGAGCGCAGCTCACGGGGCGCGAGCGACGCCTGCTGGAGCGGAACGTCCCGCTCTTCTATGCCTTCCGCTTTCTCCGCGAGGCGCAGATCTGGATTCCGGTCTGGATCGTCTTTCTCATCGTTGACCGCGGGTTTTCGCTCACGCAGGTGGGCGTCGCCGAGGCGTGTTTCCTCTTGGGCCTGGTGGTGCTGGAGGTGCCGACCGGCGCGGTGGCCGACCGTTACGGCCGGTCGACCTCGTTGGCGCTGGGCGCCGGGGCGCTGATCGCGTCGATGCTGGTCTTCGCCTTCAGCACGTCGTTTCCGATCCTGCTGGTGTCCTTCTTGATGTGGTCTGTCGCCGTCACGCTGATGTCGGGTGCGGACCTGGCCCTTCTTTACGACACCCTCAAGGCGCTTGGGCGTGAGGAGGAGTACGAGAAGCTGGCCGGGCGGGGGGAGGCGTTGCTCTGGGCGGGGGCCGCTTTGGGGGTGCTCATCGGAGCGCCGGTGGCGGGAGCGGTGAGCACGCAGTTCACGATCTTCGTAGGGGCGGGCACGATGGTGGCCGTGGTGGCCGTGACGATCGCGATGACGGAGGCGCCGCGGCTGGGGGGCTCCGGCGAGCGGCCGTCGTACTGGGCGGGAGCGCGCCAGGCGGTCAGGGTGGCGTGGCAGCAGCCGGCGGTGCGGACGGCGATCGTCTACACGGCGGCGCTGGGCGCGGGGTTGGGAGCGACGGGCTATCTGATCCAGCCGTTCCTGCTCGACAAGGGGTTGGATATTGATTTCACGTTCTCGGCGCTGCAACTGCCGGGGCTGGTGGCCGCGATCGTGGGGGCGTCCGTGGCCTACCGGCTGGTCGCCCGCAGCGGGCCGGTCGCGGTCTTGGCGACGCTCCCGGTCGTAGGCGTCGGCGCGTACGTCGCCTTGGCGCTGGTTGACCACCTGGGCGCGCTGCCGTTTCTGGTGCTGGTCATGCTGGCGCGATCAACGATTGAGCCGATTGCGAGCGGGTACGTCAACCGCAGGGTGCCGTCGGACCAGCGGGCGACGATCCTGTCGATGCAGTCGCTGGCGCTGGGACTGCTGCTGGCGCCTTTTTCAGCGGGGGTGGGCGTGATCTTCGACGAACTGGGGCCGGGGTGGGCTTTCGCGCTGGCGGGCATCGCGCTGGGCGGCCTGGCCCTCGTCGCGGGGCCGCTCTGGGTCAGGGCCCACCGGCGCGAGCGTCTCCGGCCCGGCGGTGTGACGGTCGAGCCGGTGGCGCCGTCGGTCGTGGCGCCGTCGCTGCCCCCGCGCCCGGGCGACCCGTCGGGATAGCCGCCGGGGCCCTTGATCGTGGAGCCTATGGGGCGCCACAACGAGATCTGCTCGAAATTCGAGTGGGGATGAGGCGGACTCCGACATTCGATCACGCCGAGGACAGAACGGACGTATGAGTGCCCCACAGGCTCCGGCGCCGTTCCAGGGCTCTTGGCTTGAACCGTGGGCGCGGCGTGGGTACCGTCACGCGGGGGGAGCGGAGGGAGCCATGGGACAGAGCTTGTGGCGAGCAGGTCTGGGGTTGGGGGCGGCCGCCCTGGTGGCGCTGACAGCGGGGAGCGTGGCGGCCGATGGGCCGATCGTCACCGAGCAGGTCAAACTGACCGCCGCCGACGCCGCCTCGAAGGACGGGTTCGGCAGCAGCGTCGCCATCAGCGGCGACACGGTGATCGTGGGTGTGCCCGGCGATGACGACGCGGGCCAACAAACCGGCAGCGCCTACCTCTTCGCGCGCGATCGGGGTGGCGCCGGCGTCTGGGGCCAGGTGGCCAAACTGACCGCCGCCGCCGCCGCCGCAGGTGGGCTGTTCGGCTTGAGCGTCGCGATCAGTGGCGACACGGTGATCGTCGGTGCGCCCGCCGATGACGATGCGGGCGCCTACCTCTTCGCGCGCGATCAGGGTGGCGCCGAGGCCTGGGGCCAGGTGGCGAAACTGACCGCCGCTGACGCCACGGAGGACCGGTTCGGCTGGAGCGTCGCCATCAGCGGCGACACGGTGATCGTGGGCGCACCGTTCGATGACCACGCGGGTGAGCGGTCCGGCAGCGCCTACCTCTTCGCGCGTGATCGGGGGGGCGCCGGTGCCTGGGGCCAGGTGGCCAAACTGACCGCCGCCGACGCCGCCGCGGTTGACGGGTTCGGCCGGAGCGTCGCCGTCAGTGGCGACACGGTGATCGTGGGCTCGCGCCTCGATGACGACACCGGCAGGGATTCCGGCAGCGCCTAACCTCTTTGCGCGCGATCGGGGTGGCGCCGAGGCCTGGGGCCAGGTGGCCAAACTGACCGCCACCGACGGCGCCGCGGGTGATGAGTTTGGTTGGAGCGTCGCCCTCAGCGGCGACGCGGCGATCGTAGGCGCGCCGTTTGATGCCGATGCGGGCGACGCGTCCGGCAGCGCCTACCTCTTCGCGCGCGATCAGGGGGGCACCGAAGCCTGGGACCAGGTGGCCAAACTGACCGCCGGCGACGCCGCCGCGGGTGACGCGTTTGGCTCGAGCGTCGTCCTCAGCGGCGACACGGTGATCGTGGGCGCGACGTTCGATGACCACGCGGGTGAGCGGTCCGGCAGCGCCTCCGTGTTCCAGCTCGTGCGGGCAGACATCACCGACACGCCGGAGGCGCGGAGGCGGAGGCGCCCGCAGCGCCGGAGGCGCCAACGAGAGAATCAACGGTTCCCGAGGCGCCGGCAGCCCTCCCTGACACAGGGAGCGGCGGTCTCGCGGACGGTGACGATGGCGGGGGGATCTCGCCGTTGGCGGTTGCCGCCGCCGCCGCCGCCGCGGTCGTGGTGGCGACGGCCGCGCGCGCCGCGGCACGACGCCGTCGGTAGCGCCGGCCGGTTTCTCCTCCGGCCTCGCGGCAGCCGTGGCGACGCGCGTGCGCGCGAACGTCTGACAGGAGCGGTGACGGCCGGCTAGGTGGCGCCGTCTAGGCAGCGGTTCAAACCGGACAGATCGAACATGCAGTTGCCGAAGACGTCCAGGATCGCGACCTTCGTGATCTCGCTGAACTGCAGCAGCGTCGCGTCCATCTGGCGGCCCATGGCGGCGTCGGTTATTACCCCGCCGAGGGGAAACGAGCGGCAGAACTGGATCGTGGCCGTCCCATCCGTGACGGCGAGGGTGAAGTCGGCGCCGTCGCAGTTCGACTCACCCGTGCCCACGTCGGTCCAGGTGGAGAACACGTTGGCCTGCGCTTCCTGAGCGGTGGGGCCGGCCAGCAGCGCCGTCACGGCCCCGGACACGGGATCGGCGGAGGAGACGCTGCGCTCGGCGGTACAGAGGGGCAGCGGCAGGCTTGTCGCGAAGGGGACGGCTGCATGCAGGAAGAAGACCGTGACCGTCGTCTCCGCCGCCTGCGCCGACGCCGTGAGGCCGTTGGCGACACAGGCAGTGATGGCGAGCGGATCACTGTCGAAGAAGTTCCATGTCAGCGCCCGTGCGGCGATCACGAAGTAGGGGCGGCCGTGCTCCAATTCCGTGATGCCCTGGAGGCTTGGCGGCAGCGGCCGCGCCCACAGCGCCCAGCTCTGGTCGGCCGCGTTGAAACTCCAGATGGCGTCCACATCGATGATGGCTTCGCCGAGGGCGATCCAGACGGGCAAGGTGGCGCCGTCGTACGTGACCAAATTGCTGCCGGGCACCAGGTCCACACTCTGTGGGTTGTGCTCGGCCGTCGCGGTTCGCAGGAGCAGCATGAGCAGCACGACGGCCGCCGCGGTTGCGGCGAGTCGCGCGGGCAGGGACCAGGATGCACTCGTCATAGTGGCCTCCGATCGGATTGCGCTCATGGCAGGCGATCTCCCTGCCTCACTGGAGCAGGGGCACGGGTGGGCCGGGGACCGGCTCAGCCCGGACTGTTGGCTGGGGCCATCGGCTGGGGCCATCGGCTGGGGCCATCGGCTGGGGCCATCGGCTGGGGCCATCGGCTGGGGCCATCGGCTGGGGCCATCGGCTGGGGCCATCGGCTGGGGCCAGTCTAGTGCGCGAGCGCTGCTGCGGCATCCTCCTCCTCGGTCCGGAATCCGAATCCCCTCGAGGCGCTCCGCCCCTGCACAAGCGGTGTCGCCATCGAAGGAGCCGGGGAGCGGGAGTGGAAGCGCTTCAGGGCCGCAGCGCGGGCGCGACCTCGCGGGCGAACAGGCGGATGGAGCGCTGCACGCGATCCGGCGCGATGCCGCCGCCCGCGTTCGGCTCCATGATCAGGCCGGACAGGCCCAGGGAGTCGCGCAGGCTCCGGAGTCGCCGGGCGACCTGATTAGGAGTGCCGTAGGCCAAGCGGTCGCGCAGGAGCTCGTCGTAGGTGGCGTTGGAGAGGCTCTGGGCCACCGCCGATCGCCGCTCCTGCGCGCCCGCGCCCTCGGCGTCGACGGAGCCGGCGAAGGAGCGGCGCAAGCGGGCATAGGCCTGGAGGGTGCTGGCTTCCGGGTCGGCGTGCGCGCGCGTCGCGTCGTCGGCAACGTAGACGGGGATGCGCAGGTAGACGTCGCCGTGGCCGTCGTGGCCGGCCGCTCGCCAGGCGTCGCGATAGGCGCGGATGGCGGGCGCCAGCTCGGGGGCGGCCATGCCGCGGAGCCCGGCGAAGATGGGCAGCCCCAGCGTGCCCATCAACGGGTAGGTCTCGGGCTGGGAGGCGGCGGCGCGGAGCGGCGGATGCGGGAGCTGGAACGGCTTGGGGCTGATGGTCAGGTCATCGACCTGGTAGTAGCGTCCACGGAAGGTGAGGCTCTCTTCCGTCCAGGCGCGCCGCATCACGTCCAGGTACTCCAGAAAGCGCTCGCGGCTTTCGTCGTAGGGGATGCCGTAGCCCTCGTAGGCGCCCGGCAAGCCGCTGCGCCCGACGCCCAACTCGAAGCGTCCGCCGGTGACGTGATCGAGGGTGGCGACTTCCTCCGCCAGGCGGACGGGATGGCCCAGCGGCAGCACCAGCACGGCGGTGCCGACGCGGATGCGATCGGTGCGATGGGCGATGGCCGCGGCGAGCAGGAGCGGAGCCGCGACCACGGATCTGACCTGGGTCGTGGCGTCGGGGCCGGGCGGCGCGAAGTGGTGCTCAGCCAGCCAGACGGCGTCGAAGCCGAGCGCCTCCGCCGTCGCGGCGAGGTCGAAGGCGTCCTGGAAAGCAGCGGACTGCGTGCGGCCGGTGCGGACCTCGCATTCCATCATCAGCCCGATATGCATGGCACGCTCCCTCAGCGCACGATCGCCGTGGTTGAAGATAGCCGCGCCGCCGATGCGCGTCTGCCCCGCCATCAGGGTGCTCTGCGGGGACGCCAAAAGGTCGGCGGTCGCGGTGCAGGGGCAGCTGGGGTCCGGCGCGGGCGTGGAGGTAGCATGACGAGGTCATGGTGAGACGCGCCGGTGGCGCGGTGTGCCTCGCGGTGCGCCTCACTGAGCGACAGCGAGAAGCGCCTGCTGAACGCGGGCGAAGGGACACGGATCGAGTCATTGTGCCCGAAGAGGGCCGCGGGAGAGGGGCGATGCGTGGAGATTACCAAGGTGGAGCCGCTGTTGATCGGTCGCTACCTGTTCGTCGAGGTCAGCACGGACGCGGGGATCACCGGCCTGGGGGAGTCCGGCACGTGGGGCTACCTGGAAGCCTCGCAGGCGGCGGTGGAGAAGTTCGCGCGGTACCTCGTGGGGTGCGACCCGCTTCGCATTGAGCACCATTGGCAGTACATGTACCGGTACAGCCACTTCCGTGGCTCGGCGATCATGGGCGCCCTCAGCGCGATCGACATCGCGCTGTGGGACATTGCCGGAAAGCACTTCGGCGTACCGGTCTATGCGCTGCTGGGCGGGCGCGTGCGTGACCGGGCGCGTGTCTATTACCACGTCTTCGGCCAGACGGTCGAGGAGATTGTGGACGGCGTCGTGGCGGCGAAACGAGACGGCTTTACCGCCGTGGGCCACCTGACGCCGTTCCTGGACGAGCCGCGCGAGGTGCCGTACTTCAAGACGCATGCCGCGAAGATCGGCGACGCGATCGACGCGGTGCGTCGCTACCGGGAGGCGGTGGGCGACGAGGTCGATCTCTGCATCGAGATCCACCGGCGACTGACGCCGACAGAGGCAGTGCAGCTGGGCCGCGGCATAGAGCAATACCACCCCTTCTTCTTTGAGGATCCGGTTACGCCCGACAACTTCGACGAGATGGTGTACGTGGCCAACAAGATCAACATCCCGATTGCGACCGGGGAGCGGTTCACGTCCATGTGGGAGTTTGAAATGCTGCTGCGCCGCGACGCCGTGCAATACGTGCGGCCGGACGTCTGCATGGTGGGCGGCATCACGGGGGCGAAGAAGGTGGCCACGCTGGCGGAGGCACACCACGCTGGAGTGGTGCCGCATAACCCGCTGAGCCCGGTCAGCACGGCGGCCTGTCTTCAGATAGCCGCGTGCGTCCCCAATTTCGCCCTGCAGGAGTATCCGCTGGGAGAGCATGAGCCGCCCAAGAGCGAGATCATCGCCGGGGCTCCCGAACACGACGGCGAGGGCTTCCTGCTCCTGCCCGATGCGCCGGGGATCGGCGTGGAGCTGCGACCGGAAGCCGCGAAGGCAGCGCGCGACGGAGATGACAGGGCGAGCGGGACGTTTACGCCTCGGGAGGTTGTCACGCGCTTAGGGGTCGACGGCGCGGTCGTCGATCAGTAGCCGCTAGGCGTTCCCGCTCCCGCGGGGCGTTGAAGAGAGGAGCAGCAGGATGGTCAGGCGACGGGTCGTCACCGGTATCAACGCAGAGGGCAAGTCCTATTTCGTGCATGATGGTCCCACTCCCGGTCACCTCGACATGGGGGTCCGGGTGATCGACGAGATCTGGGTGGACGATCCGGCCAGTCCGGACCCGCAAGCGAAGCGGGACCCCGTGGACGTGGAGACGTTCCACCTGGAACCGCCCGCGGAGGGGTCGGTCGTGCGCGTCCTCACGTTTCGTCCGGGCAGCGCGCAGGTCGCCAGTGAGAGCTTGGCCGCCTTAGCCGCGCGCTTCGACACCGGCGACGCGATGGAGGAAGACGAGCCGGGCATGCACACGACCCGCACGATTGACTACGGCATCGTCCTGTCCGGGGAGATCGACTTGGAGCTGGACGAAGGGGAGGTGCATCTGAGCGCCGGCGACGTGGTGGTGCAGCGCGCGACGCGGCACGCCTGGCGCAGCCGCTCAGACCAGCCGTGCGTGATGGCGTTCGTGTTGGTCAGCAGCGCGAACTACCGGTAGGCCAGTGAGCCCGGAGCGTCGTTCGGTGGCCGGGCAGGCACGACGACGGCGGACGTCGATGGCGGAGAGGGCGCCCGGCCGTCGTCCCGCAAGAGACGACGGGCGCAGCTCCTTCCGGCGATTTCCGCGGGCGACTATCCTTTCAGCGGCCAGCTCGCAGGGCTCGTGGTTCGACAGGCTCACCACGAGCGGTGGCCGGGGAGCGCGACGGCTAGTGAGAACGGGTGAGGAGGGCGGTGATGGGGCGAGTTGAGGGCAAGACGGCGATGGTGACGGGCGGCGGGCGCGGGATCGGCCGGGGGATCGTGCTGGAGCTGGCGAAGGAAGGGGCGGACATCGTCATCGCCGACATCGATCAGGAGAGCGCGACGAAGACGGCGGCGGAAGTGCGCGACATGGGCCGGCAGTGCAGCGTGGTGGAGGTGGATGTGACGGACGCCGAGTCGGTCCGGGCCGGCGTGGAGCAGGCGATCGCCCAGCGGGGACGGGTGGACATCCTGGTGAACAACGCCGGTGTGCTGGGGCAGCACTACGGCGGCGACGCAATCATGCCGTCGGACTTCGACATGTGCTACGAGGTCAACCTCAAGGGGATGTGGACGATGAGCAGCGCTCTGGTGCCGCACTTCCGGGCCAACGAGAGCGGCAAGATCGTGAACATCGCCTCCATCGCCGGGCGGCACGGGCGGGCGGACATTCCTCATTACGCCGCTTCGAAAGCGGGGGCGATCAGCTTGACGCAGTCGATGGCGCTGGACCTGGCGCGCTCGAACGTCAACGTGAACGCCGTCTGCCCGGGCCGGCTGTGGACGAACATGTGGCGGCAGCTTGAAGCGATGGCGGCAGGGGACGACACGCCGGAAGTGGTGGAGCGACGGCGGACGTTCGAGATGATGCTGGAGCGTGACGCCCCCCTGGGACGAGAGCAGACGCCGCAGGATGTGGGCCGGGCGGTGGCGTTCTTGGCCTCGGAGGACGCGCGGAACATCACGGGCCAGTCGCTCAACGTTGACGGCGGCATTGAGATGGACTGAGTCGGTCGGGGCTGCTCGGTGCAGACGCGCGCCTGCACCCGCTTGCGGCGCCGCTCCCAGCGGAGGTGGAGGGAGCGGTTGAGCGCAGGAAGCGCTGGTCCCGCTCAACAGCCGAGCTGCCCCGCCAGGTCCAGGAAGTCCTTGGCTACGTAGTCGAAGTCGTGCTCAGCCTCGAGGTCCCGGCTCTGATGCGGGCCGTACGCGGACGGGCGCTGGGCGACGTCGCGGCGCCGTCACGGCCGCGGCCGTTTCCGCGGTCGGCTAGACTTCGGACCAGCGCGTCGTGCCGTCTCGGCCTCATCGGCATGCGACAAGCCGCCCGACCGAGGTGACGCGTCGTCTATCGCGACGGTTTGCGAGGGCCCGCATTCGCACCGCTCGACCGACGCGCAGGGCGCGCTGATGTCTGTAGTCGAGTTCCTGGCGTTGATCGGCGCCGGCGCGGCCATCGGGCTCTACGCGACGGTCGTCGGCGCGGGCGGCGGCTTCCTGCTGACGCCGCTGCTTCTCCTCCGCCACGAAGGCGCCCTCCCGGCCGAGGTCACGATGGCCGCCCTCCTCGTCGTGGCGCTGTCGAGCGGCCTGGCGACAGGGAGCGCGCTTCGCGGACGACGCATCGATCTCCCCGTTTGCGTGCTGCTGGTCGCCGTTACAGTCCCGGCCGCCCTCGCCGGGGCGACGGTGACGACCATCCTGCCCCGCGCTACCTTCGCGGTGGTCTTCGCGAGCCTGCTCTTCGTGGTCGGGGCCTTCCTCGTCATCCGACCCCACCCAGCGGTCGGCACTCCCGGCTCCCCGGGCTGGCGGCGGCGCTTTCGCGATGGCGAGGGCCGCGTCTGGATGTACCGCGTCCCGCTGCGCCGCGCACTCACCATCTCAGCCGTGGCGGCGTTTGTCTCGGCCCTCGCCGGGATCGGCGGCGGCTTGATCTTCACGCCCATCAACACGCACGTCGGCCGCATGCCGCATGCGCTCGCAGTGCCCGCCACCCACTTCGTCATCGCCACGCTGGCTGCGGCCGTGGTGATCTTCCAAGGGGTCGCCGGCCACGCCGATACCCCTCTCGAGGACGTCCCCGCCCTCGCCATTGGCGTGATCGTGGCGAGCCGGTTCGCCCCGCGACTGCAGCGCCGCCTCGGCGCCGGGCTGCTCACACGCGCACTCGCGATCGGCATCTTGGCCGTGGCAGCGCGGACCGCGTTCGTCGCGCTCTGAGCGACTGGTGGCCCGAAAGAGCTGCCCCCAGTCTTTGTAGCAGTTCCTCCGATAGTGCTGTCGATCGAGCCTTGGTCGTGGGGACGCCGCAAGAAGCGCTGGTCCCGCTCAACAGCCGAGCTGGTCCGCCAGGTCCAGGAAGTCCTTGGCGACGTAGTCGAAGTCGTGCTCGGCTTTGAAGTCCTGGCTTTGATGGGGACCGTACTCGGACGGGCGCGCGACGAACGCCGTCTTCATGCCCAGGCGTGCGCCGGTGACGAGATCCTTGTTGTGGGCGGCGACCAGCAGGCATTGCTCAGGCGCGCAGTCGAGCAGCTCGGCCGTCACCAGATAGGCTTCAGGCTGGGGCTTGTAGTGCCGCGCCACCTCGGCCCCGAGGATCGCATCCCAGGGCAGGCCGGCGTGCTTGGCCATGTTGACGAGCAGGGCGACGTTGCCGTTGGAGAGCGTGGCGAGGAGGAACTTTTTTCGCAGGCGGGTCAAGCCGGCGACGGTGTCCGGCCAGGGGTCGAGGCGGTGCCAAGCGCGGTTGAAATCGGCGATCTCCTCTTCGCTCAAGCCAGTGATGCCGAACTGGACGAGCAGCTCGTCGAGGCCCTCGCGGTGGAGCACGTCGAGCTTGGCCCAGGGACGCTCTCCGCGCCGCACGCGCTCCATGGCGGGCTGGTACTTGCCCCGCCAGGCGTCGGCGAGCGCTTCCCAATCGGCGTTGATGCCCTTGTTTTCGCCGAGCGCGCGGCCTTCGCGGATGATGCTCGTGCGCCAGTCGACGACGGTGCCGAAGATGTCGAAGGCGAGGGCTTTGAGAGGGAGAGCGGGCATGGGGGCTTTCCTTTCGGGGCCGTGGGCCTTCCAGGGGCTGTGGGCCTTCTGGGGCTGTGGGTCTTGCAGGGCTGTAGGAGTCGCGGCGGATAGGGGGCTTGCGAGCGGCCGCATCGTCAGCCGATGCGGTAGCGCGCCAGAAACTCCCGGTTCAACTCCAGGCCCAACCCCGGGCGGTCCGGGGCGTAGACGTAGCCGTCCTTGATGTGAAGCGTGTCTTTGTAGACGTTGCCGTACATGGCGTCGAAGGTGTCGGCGTAGTACTCTAGGATGAGGCCGTTGGGGATGGCAGTGACCAGGTGGATGTGGACCTCCTGCTTGCCATGCGGGGCGATGTCGAGGTCGTTGGCCTGCGCCAGCGCCGCGACCTTCATGAACTCGGTGACGCCGCCGAGCACCAGGGCGTCCGGCTGCAAGATGTCCACGGCGCGGTGGTTGATCAGGTCACGGAAGCCGTAGCGGGTGTACTCGTTCTCGCCGGCGGCGATGGGGATGCTGGTGGCGTGGGTGATCTCGGCCTGGCCGATGTAGTCGTCCGGCTCGACCGGCTCCTCGAACCAGAAGAGTTCGTACTTCTCGGCCTTGCGGGCGAACTCGATCGCCTCGTAATGCCGGTAGGCGTTATTGGCGTCGACCATGAGGCGGATGTCGGGGCCGATGGCATCGCGCGCCACGCGGACGCGCTCGATGTCCTCGTTGATGGGGACGGCGCCGACCTTCATCTTGACGGCGCGCACCCCGAGGCTGACGTTGTGTTCCATCTCCGCGGCAAGCTCCTTGAGGCCCTTGCCCTCTTCGTAGTAGCCGCCGGCGACGTAGGTGTCGATCTTGTTGTCGAAGCCGCCGAGTAGCTTGTAGAGGGGCAGGCCGGCGATCTTGCCCTTGATGTCCCAGAGCGCCATGTCGATGCCGCCGAGGACGCGGGTGGTGATGCCGCGTCGGCCTACGAGCTTGGGGCGCCACATGTTGTGCCAGTGACGCTCGTTGTCCAAGGGGTCCTTGCCGATCAGGAGCGGCTTGAGGTGGTCAACGATGGCGACGGTCACCTGCGCAGAGACCTGGTCGCCGCCGGCGATGCCGATGCCGGTGACGCCTTCGTCCGTGTCAATGATCACGGGGCGGATGCTGGCGTGGGTGTAGGTGTAGAGGCCGTTGGTGATGGCCTTGTCGCGCGGCCAACTGTAGACCTCCATGCGGACGTCGGTGATCTTCATGGTGTGGCTCCTTGCCCGTTTCTCTAATGGCCGCTGTGCGTGCGGTGCGGGGCGCATTGGCGCGGAGGCGCGCGCCCGGCGCTGCGGCGAGCGGTCGCGTCGGGTTCCCCGGGGCGATCCATTTACCTGGGCTCGGTCCAACTCTCGGAGAAGGCGAGAGAGCAGGTGCTGAAGGGCCTGCCCTCGCGCTCCCGCGGCCAGGCCTGCCCGTCGGCCTGCACCCCGTTCACGGTGAGACGTGCCCCGAGCGCGGGGATGAGGAGCGTGCAGACGCCGTAGGCGGTGGCGACCTGATGGCTGGCGACGTGCAGCATGAGGGGATCGCCCAGGTCGTGCCAGGTGAGGGTCAGCTCCTCGTCCGGCGAGACGACGGACTCGGTCCAGAACGAGCGCAGGTCGCCGGACTGACCAAAGTCGGCGTCCATGACGGGGACGCTGGTGTCGGCGGTCTCAGGGCTCAGTGCTCCCTGCACGGTGTTCTGGAGCCAGCGAGCAAGGGCGATGTTGTCGGCGTAGATGCGCCAGCGGTCGCCCGTGAGCTCGCTCTTGAGATAGAGGACGTGGCCGGGACCGGCCGGCGAGAAGAGGATGCGCCAGAAGCTGGCATCGGTCGTGACGGGGCCGTCGTCGGCGTCGCTCAAGCGAATGAAGGGGTTCTCCCCGGTGAGGATGACACGATTCGGATCGACGTTTGGGGTCGGCATGGTTTTGGGGGCTCCTTGGGTCCGGTGGTGGAGTATATGCCTGCACACCATGATCGTCGAGACCGGTGCAGGCAGGATTCGGCGGCGATTCGTGTAGCGCCTTCCTGCGGGTCGTGCGCTGGGCGGCGCCGGGATGATTCGGTGAGATGCCGGGCCAGGAGAGGTGTCGGCGGGGCGCCGGTGGCGTCGGGGCGCGTGTACGCCGCCGTCCGCTTCGGCAATCTCGAGGTGTGATCGCCGGCGCCCGCCGCTAGGCTTGATCCGATCCGTCAGCAATGTCCTTGCAGTGGAGGTCAGCCCATGCCAGCGAACGGCGTCGTAGACGTTCTCATTGCCGGCCAGGGCGCCGCGGCCTACGCGGCGGCGCTGTACGCCGCTCGGTATCAACTGGAGGCGGTGGTGGTGGGCGATCGCTTCGGCGGTGAGACCGCCATTGGCGGCACGATTGAGAACTACCCGGGCCAGCCCGAGATCGATGGCTTCGATCTCATGCTCAAGTTCAAGGAGCAGGTGGACAAGTACGGGGTGCCGATCATCGATGCCATGGTCACCGCCATCGAGCCGGGCGAGCGCTGCTTTGACTCGCAGCTCTCGGACGGATCGTCGGTGAGATCGGGCGCGGTGATCCTGGCGATCGGACGTGAGCGCCGGAAGCTGGGGCTGGCGCACGAGGAAGAGTGGACGGGCAAGGGCGTCTCTTACTGTTCCACGTGTGATGCGCCCCTCTATCGCGATCGGGTGGTGGCCGTGGTGGGCGGCGGCAATGCGGCCGTTGAGGGGGCGATCCTGAACGCCAAGTACGCGTCGGAGGTGTTGCTGATCTATCGCGGCGCCACGCTCTTCCGCCCGGAGCCCGTGCTGGTGGACCTTCTGAACGAAAGCGCCGTCCGTGTGCTCTTCAGGACCGAAGTGAGGGAGCTGATCGGAGATGAGGAGTCCGGACTCAGCGCCATCCGGATCAGTCCGCCGCACGACGACCGTGACGTCCTGCGGGTTGACGGCGTGTTCATTGAGATCGGCGCAGATCCGCGTGTGGCTCTGGCCGAGCGGCTGGGCATTGACCTCAACCCTGAGACGAACGAGGTGCACGTTGACCGGCTGATGAAGACGAACGTGGACGGCGTCTTCGCCGCAGGCGATCTCACCGATAGCTCGGGGCCGCTCAAACAGACGGTGACGGCGGCGTCGCAGGGCGCGATCGCCGCGCTCTCGGCCTACCAGTACGTCGCCGCGGACGGTCGCCGCTGCTGGCGGCACGAAAAGGGCTTCCAGATAGCGGTGGGCGCTGACAGCGCCGACTAGGTCGTGTCGCTCGCAGAGAACAAGCGCTTGCGGAGATTCGCGTTTCCGGAGACTCGCGTTTCCGGAGACCGGTGGCCGATATTGACGCAGCGGCAGTGGAGTTCGGCGGCGAGGGGACGGATGCTAGCGTCCCCGAAAAACCGGCGTGCGCTTCTCAAGGAATGCCCGCCGTCCTTCGCTGTAATCGTCGCTCGCGAAGCAGTCGGCGACCAGGCGATCAATCACCGCGTAATCACGTTCGCCGCTCTCTTTGAGCGCTTCGTCCACCGCGACGCGGATGAGTTTGATCGTAAGCGGGGCGTTGTCGGCGATCGCTGAGGCGAGGTCGCGGACGGCGCCCTCCAGGTCGGCGGCGGGAACGACGCGGTTGATCAGCCCAATCCGCAAGGCATGGGCCGCACTGAATCGCTCTCCGGTGAGGAGGATCTCGCGGGTGTGGGCCGGCCCAACCAGGTCCACGAGCGCCTTGACGCTGGCGAAGCCGTAGCCGAGGCCGAGTCGCGCCGCGGGGACGCCAAACTGGGCATCGTCGGAGGCGACGCGGAGGTCGGCCCGCATCGCGGTGAGCAGCCCGCCACCAATGCAGGCGCCCCGAATCATTGCGATCAGGGGCTTGCCCAGGGCCGCATAAGCGGCGGCGACTTGGGCCGTGATGTGGTCGTATTTCTCGATCGCCTGCGGCGATGAGCGACGCTCTTCAAACTCGGAGATATCCGCGCCGGAGACGAACGCCCTCTCGCCCGCGCCCGCCATGACGACGACGCGTACGGCGTCGTCCTCGGCGAAGTCGGCGAGGATCCGCGGGATCGCTTCCAGCATCTCAACGGAGAGGGCGTTGCGTCGGCGAGGATTGTTGAAGATCATCCAGGCGATGGCGCCCTCTTTCCTGGCGATCATCCTGTCGGTGTTGAGCCGCACGGTGGTCTCCCTCCCTGCGCGGGCTGCATGTTGCGCCGGTGCTCGCCGAGGACGTCCTCTCCGCGCTAGGCCGGCGTCGTGATTCTAGGCTTGCCGAGGAGCGCGGGGGGACCATGCAATCGACGCGCCCCGACTTCGCGCCGGCGGTCCACCGTGGCCGGGGTCGAGGCCCGCCTGTGATAAGGTTCGCGCACTCGGACCGCGAGCGGCGAGGGGAACACGAGTGTCCGGACGTCTCAGTGAAGCGCAGGTTGCCTTTTACCGCGAGCACGGCTACGTGGTGGTTGCGGAACTTCTTGACGCCGAGACGCTGGCGGCGCTGCGGCGGGAGACGGACGCGATCGTTGCGAAGGCGGCCGGGCTCTCCGAGAGCAATGAGGTCCTGGACCTGGAAGACAGCCACACCCCGGAAGCACCGCGCGTCCGGAGGATCAAGTATCCGCGGCTGCACTTCGCCTTCTTCAAGGAGCTGTCGGCGTACCCGCCGATGGTGGAGGTGCTGAGGCAGCTAATCGGGCCAAACCTGCGCTATCAGGGCGACAAGCTGAATCTGAAGTCGGCGGAGCACGGCGCGCCGGTGGAGTGGCATCAGGACTGGGCGTTCTATCCGCACACCAACGACGATCTTCTGGCCGCGGGCATCCTCTTGGACGACTGCGATGAGGAGAACGGGCCGCTGCTGGTCATCCCCGGCAGTCACCGTGGTCCGATCTACGACCACCTCAGCGACGGACACTTCTGCGGCGCCATGGATTTCGCGGCCAGCGGGATCGACCCGGCGAAGGCGGTGGCGCTCATCGGCCCGGCGGGGACGGTGACGTTCCATCACGTGCGGATGCTCCACGGATCGGCGCTGAACCGCTCGGCGCGGCAGCGGCGCCTGCTGCTCTACCAGTACGCCGCCGCCGACGCCTGGCCGTTGCTGGCGGTTTCTGGAGTCCAACCGGAGAAGTACGACGACCACATGGTGGCCGGCGAGCCATCTCTGGAGCCGCGGCTGGAAGCGGTGCCGGTGCGCCTGCCGCTTCCTCCGGCGCCCAAGCCGGGGTCGATCTACGAGCTTCAGGCGCGCTCCGGCAGCCGCTTCTTTGATACGTACGAGGAGCAGGAGGCTGCGGCGGAGGCGGGCGTGGGGAGCGAACGCTAGTCGGCGCCGGCTTCCCCGCAGGTCCTATTCACCAGGCTCGAGAACCGCGAAGCGCCCGCTGTCGCTGCGACCGAAGAGTTCAGGGAAGAACGTCTCTTCCGCGTGCGCCGGCGCAACAAAATAGTCGCCGGGACTAGTGGCGCGGGCGAAGTAGACGTACACGTACACGCCCCTGGGCAGATTCTCCGCTCGCAGCGTTACGCGATCATCGCGCACGTTGACCTGGTCCCAGGGGTTGAAGTAGTAGCGATACCAGGGTGCGACGTACTCCGGCGCGTTGGCCGCGACCGCTGCTTGCCGCTCCTGTTGCAGCTGTTGGCGGAGTTCAATAGGAACGATGTCGAGTTGCGGATCGATCGGTTCCAGCCCCGCCGGGAGGAAGTCGTCGACGGTGACGCATTTTCGATCGGCGTCGGCCATGATCGTGACGCGGACGCGGACGACGTCGCCGAGTGTGGCGCTGTTGATCCGGCGATCGGGGTCGTCAAGCAGCGTGTATTCGTGGGACACGGCGAAGCCGCGGTTGAGCGCTTCGACTTCACGGGCGGGCGTGACGTAGCGCAGATTCAAGCCGTAGTAGAGCCGTCCCGGCGCGGACGCCTCCCGCTCGAATGAGATGAGACTGACGTCGCCGGGCCGCAAGTCGCCGAGGGGCACGAACTCGGCGGCGACGTTGGCGCCGCGGCTGGGTTGGAAGTGCCCCGTCAGCAGCGACGCGCCATCCAGCGTGACCGCGTAGTCGTAGTCGCCGCGACGCTCACCCGTGCGGTTGGCGAAATCGCCCAGCGAGGCGATGGCCTGCGCGCGCTCCACCAAGGTCGCGTAGCGCTGCGCGTCGCGGGCCGTCACCAGCCAGCGCGCCGTCTCTTCGATCAAGGGGTGATCGGGATCGGCCGTGGTGAGGGCGCGCAGGGCCAGCGCGGTCACGCGGGTGCTGCCGTTGTGCATCGATCCGCGCAGGAATAGATCCTCCCAATGATTGCCGTTGGCGCTGGGGATGACGGCGGCGGTGAGGTCGTTGATGAGCGTTCGGACCTCGCCGCTGGGCGCGTCGCCGCGGCCTTCCTGCAAGCCGAGGATGAGGTAGCTGCGGCCCCAGTTGGCCAGCTGATTGCGATTCTGCTGCACGATTGCCCGCATGGCGCCGTGGAGCGGGGCGCCGCCGGCGGATGCGGCCGCGTACAAGAGGAAGGCCTGCCGGTTGGGGTCCGCCGGGTTGGCGACGTCCGTGGCACGGTTGATTTCCGCCCGGACCAGCTCCGTGGCCCGCCCGATCACCGAGGCATCGATGTGGCGGCCGGCATCGCGTGCGTCGCCCAGCGCGAGCAGGACCCAGGCCGTGACGATCAGATTCGTGCGGCAGGTGCCGCACCAGCTCCAGCCACCGTCGAGGCGCTGTTCGTCGATGAGGCGCGTCACGTCCGCGGCGATCTGCGAACTGCGCACGGCGCTTGAGGCGTCGCCGTCGGCGCGCCGCGCGCCCAGCGTGGCGATGACGCGATTCGCCACCCGCACCACACTCTCAAAGGGCAGGGGACGGAAGGCGCTGAGGTCGGCGTCCAACGCCCCCACTAGCGAAGCCTGCACACTGACCTGCAACGAGCCCTGGTCAAGGATGGCGTAGGGGGGGAGATAGACCGCTTCCAGCGCGCTGGTCGTGGTGACGACGCCGCCAGTGGCGGTGGTTTCCGGCGTCACATCCAAGTACACGGGCCGTTCAAGACGGATGGCGTCGGCGAGTCCATTGCCGCCGCGCGCCGTGAAGGTGAGCACCGCCGTCCCCGCCTGCGAGAGGAGGGCGGGCCAGGCATACGTCACCGAATCGCCGGCCGGGACGGTCTTGGTTTGCGTGAGCGGGCCCGTAATCGTGATGCCCGTCGCCTCAAGCGAGACAGCAACCTCGCGGGCCGTGTCGGTGGCGTTGCGGACGAGCATCCGCAGCGTTGCCGAGTCGCCAACGCGGAAGAAGCGCGGAAGCGCCGATCGAATCAGGAGGGGTTGGGTGGACAGCAGCTCGCTGACGCCCTCGCCCACGAGGGTGTCGCCGCTCACGGCCCGCGCTTGGGCGCGCCAGGTCGTGAGGTTGTCGGGCATGGGGACGTTAACGCTGGCGTTGCCGTTGTCGTCCGTCACGACCTGCGCGGCCCAGTAGGCGGTGTTGCGGAAATCGCCGCGAATGTCGGGGTCGTCGCCTCCGCCGCCCTTGGTGCCGTCCTGGATCGCCTGAATGACGGCGTCATTGATTCGGTCAACCGACACGCCGACCGATGCCGCCGTGCGGACGCCGAGCCCGCGCTGGAACCAGAACGCTCGCAAGCCGTTGGGACCGACCTCGGCCGCGAGCGAGAGGACGGCCTTGTCCACAATGGCGACCGACACTTCCGCGCTGCGCCCCACTCCGTTGCGATCCTGGACGTGGATGTCGTAGCGGACCGTTTCGCCGGGCCTGGTCTGTTCACGGTCCGGCTTGATGGTGACGGTGAGCAAACGGGACGCCGTGGAGATCGGCAGCTCAACATAGCCGACGTGATAGCGCGGAATCGGGTCCACCGCGGTGGGTGGCCGGTAGAGCACCACGCTCACAAAGATGTTGGGGACGTGTCCGTCGGTGATGCGGATGCGAAGCGTCTCGCTCGTGGTCTCGAACTGCTCCACCGATCGCGAGATGATCTTCCCCCGCTCGACGGTGACGAGTCCGATGGCGCCTTCGAAGGGCGAGGGAACCAAGATCTCGGCGATGTCGCCGACGTCATAGAGATCCTTGTCCGCCACCAGCTCGATCACGTCGTCGTTGCGGATGCGCCAACTGGCGCGACCTGAGCCGCTGACCCAGAGAAAGGCCGAGGAGCGGGCGACGCGACCGCGGCCGTCGACGACGGTGGCGACGAGTCGCAGTTGGCCGGGCTTCGCGGGCAGGAAGGCGACCCGGGCCACGGCATTGGCGTCCGTAGTGACCTGAATCGTGTTAATGAGCGTGTCGACGGGCTCGCTGTGGTAGAAGCGGCCCTGCGGGCCAAGTTCCTTCGTTGTGACCCATTGGCGCTCGAAGATCTCAACGGTGACCGCCCGCTGCGCCAACGGCTGCCCTTCGGTATTGACCGTGACGAGATCGATCGTGGCTGTTTCATCGACGCGGGCGATGTAGGTCGTAGCACGAATGCCGGCGTAGTAGTCGGCCGGATGCACGGTGACGCTTCCCGTACTTGCCACCACCTGGTCGTTCTGATCCGAGACGGTCACGCTAATGGTGACGTGCTGCGTCCCTTCCAGGGCTGCAAGCGCCGCGCGGGCTGAGATGCGCGCTACGCCCGCCGCGTTGGTCACGGTCTCGCCCTCAGCGCGCAGGGGTTGTTGGAGTTCGCTGCGACGGAAGAAGTCGAAATCGCGGAAGGAGTAGCTCTCGAATCCTTCGACACGGATTGCCGTGGGGGATCCGAACATGGCCCAGGTGACGGCGGCGTCCGCCAGCGGCCCGCCGAAGAAGAATATCGCCTCTGCGTCCGCGACGATCTGATCCCCGTCGACGACGGTCTCCGTCGCCGGGGTGACCGTGACTTCGAACTCCGGCGTGCGGAATTCGGCGATGCGAAACTGCGCTGACGTGACGGTGAACCGATCCCGTCGCTCGAGGGAGAGGGAGTAGCGCCCGGTGTCCGCGCCGGGCGGAAGGATGAACTCGCCGGCAAATGTGCCGAATTCGTTGACCGTCACGTCGAGCCGCGTCAGTTCGTTGAAGTGGGGGTCGCGAATGATGAAGTGGAGGACGCTGGTGTCCTGGGGGACGCTGTAGCGCGCATCGTCGTCGAGCCGGAGCGTTCCTTTGTAGAAGACGGTTTCGCCGGGCCGATAGATGGGGCGGTCGGTGAAGAGGTGCCCGACGAAGTCGCGCGGATAGAAATCGATCGGCAGGCCGAGCTGATAGGGTTCCGTCCCTCG
Source organism: Dehalococcoidia bacterium (assembly GCA_963662615.2). GTDB lineage: Bacteria > Chloroflexota > Dehalococcoidia > Bin125 > Bin125. Next base: position 1,825,481 of record CAXXSR010000001.1, on the reverse strand, counting down.
CGACCATCGCGAGGAAACGATGCCCAGCCGGCCGTTCGCATCGACCTTGGCGGTGTGCGCGCGTTCTTGGTCGGAAAAGCGGTTGGGGGGAGGGACGGCGAAACTCGCCAGACCGTCCGGGCCCGTCCGCGCGACGATCCCGTTGCGGGCAGGATCGAGTTGCACGGGGACGCCTGACAGCGGCGCGCCGGTGTCGTAGTCGAGAGCCCAGACAAGAAACTCGTCGACGGACAGCTTGGTGATGAGCGTGGTGTCGACCACGCTGAAGAGCAGATTCGGCGTAAAGCGGCTGTCGGTGATCAGGTAGTAGTGGCCCTTCGGGAGCGGCCCGTCGCCGCTGAGCGAGGTTGCCGTAAGGGTGAGCGCGTTCGCCCGCCCATCCACCGCCTGCACCTAGGTCCGGACGGGCGCCTGTGAAGGGCGCCAGACGCGGTTGCGGACGAACGGAATTTTGCCGCCCTGGATGATGCTCTCGGCCTCCTGGTCACTGATTTGATACAGGCTGAAGTTCACCGCATCGTGATTGATCGTCTCGAAGAAGAGGATCGGCTCCGTGGAGGCCGAATATGTGGAGATCCGTGACGGAGTCACGAAATTGACGGACGGTTCAATGGCGCCTGTGGTAAACGAGAATGCGTGCGCGCCCAGCCGCTGCCCGATTCGGTCAGTGACCCCGCTCGCGATACGCACTACGTGACGAGTGGACGGCTCCACCGAGATGGATACCTGGACAATGCGGCTGTCCCCGTAGATGAACCGTTGTCGTTCGTCGTCGAAGGGGACGGCGGTCTCGGCGCCGTCAGCGGTGACCGTGACTATCTCGATGCGGCCGTCAAAGGAGGCTTCATTCATTGGGTTGTTGTATTGAATGGAGATGGCGAAGCGCCCCGCATTTGTCTCGCCGTCGGCGGGCGTGGTGCTGACGATTCTGGGCAGATCGATCGTGCTGAACTGGATCACGCGGTCCAACTGCGTCTCGCCGCCGAGCGCGCCGGGCAGCCCCGCGGGTACGAGGACTTCGTAGCGCCGGCTCAGATCGAGTAAGGCGACCGGCGCTAATGTGAGTTCCGTTGAGGCGTCATTCCATGACGCGGCGACCTGGAGGGGCGGCCCTCCGGACGTCAGGTTGCGGAGGAGGACGCCCGCCTGCGTGGAGGCGCGGACCATGGGCTGATCGAAGGTGACCACGATCGCTTGGTCGGGAGGGACGAAGATCGTGTTGTGGGCGGGATCCGAGGCGATGACCGCGGGCTGATTGGTGGAGAAGGTCCAGACGAAATCTTCCTCCAACACGCCGTCCGCCGCCGAGCTGAGACCGCGCCGGATCCGAGCCGTATAGGTGGTGCTCGGCTCGACTGCATCGGGGAGAAAGCGATAGAGCGACGTATTGAGCCACTCGCCTCGGCCGGGCAAGGGGGGCTCGAACTCGATCACGGGGTCGTCGCCGCGTGCGCTCAGGAACGCCAGGGGCGCGACGGAGCGGCTGAACTGGACCAGGATCTGCGTCTCGGCGGGAACGTTGACGTCACCGTCGGCGGGGATGACGGTCTGGACGATCAGGCGTCCTTCCACCGTGAAGGCATGCTCGACGTCGCGGTCGAGGCCGCTCGCCGCCGCCGGCACCCGCACGACGTATCGCAGGCCGCGAGTGAGACCGGGGAAGATCGGTTGGAGCAGCGCTTGTCGGTCCGTGAGCCAGGCGAACGATCCCTCCAGCGGCGGTTCGACGGTGAAGAGCTTGCTTGCATCGCGCTGCGGCGGCGGCTCCTTGAAGGTGATGGTGATGGGGCTCAGCCGCGCGACCTCGGCGCCGGCGGGCGCCACTTCGATATCGGGGGTCACGAACGGCGGCGCCGCCTGATCGCGGGCCCGACCGCGTGCTTGATCAGGGGCTCGGTCGCGAACGTCGTCGCGGTCGCGCTCGCCGCGTTCCCGCTCGTCGCCGGTGTCCTCCGCCTCCAAGACTGCCGTGTCAAGGCCAAGGGGCGGTTCGCCGTCGCCGCTGGCGGCGAACCAGCCCCCGACCGAGGCGCCGATCAGCGCCAGGACGGCCACTGTGGACCAGATTCTTGGGTGCGTGCGGACCGTGGCGGGGAGGCGAAGCGATACGCGTGGGCGCGTGGCAATGCGTCGAGACAGCGCCCCCGAGGGTGGTAGCGAACAGGGCAGCCCCCGTGGCGAACTGCGCAGGCGCGATGCCCAGCGCTTGAGCATGCGGGTTCGCAGATAGCGACGGATGGTGGGCAGCATCATTCCCTCACTTCGTAGTGCGAACGACCAATGGCCGTGGTGCCGTCGGCGAGGACGGCGGTGACTTCCAGGGTGTGGGTCCCTACCTCCAGGGGCCAGATGCTCGCCGCGTCATCTCCGGCGGCGGAGCCGACCAACGCCCCGTCGACGCGGAACTCCACCGTTTGAGTGCCGGCGGGAACCGAGGCGCGCAGAAGCGCTTCCTGCTGGGCGAGCTCCGGGGCCAGAAAGAGAACGCTGCCCGATGCCGGGTGGACGATATGCACCCGCGGCTGCGCGGAGGTGGGGTCCGTTGCGGCGACGGCGAGCCCGGCCTCAATGCTCCAGGCCCGCGCCTCCAGTGGCGGGTTGATGGCGACGCCGCGCTGGGGGTCGCCGACGTAGTAGCTCTCGACGTCGATGGGGACGGTGCCGGCAATGAACCACTCCTGGACCGGGCTGGTGCAGTTGGGGCCGGGGAGGAGGCCCGTGGGGGCGCAGACGGTCGCTTGGACGACACCCTGCGGAGGGGGGAACGTGCGATCCGGTAGATCCGCAATCGCGGCGCTGAGGACGTCCCTCCAGAGGGGCGCGGCGCCCTGGGAGCCGGAGAGGCCGTGGGTGGGGGCGCCGTCGGCGTTGCCGACCCAGACGCCAACGACGCGATCCGGAGTGAAGCCCACGGTCCAGTTGTCGCGGGCGGCGTCGCTGGTCCCGGTCTTGACGGCGGCCCCGACCGACGTCTCCAGCGGGGACTGACGCCCAAAGCCGAGGACGCGCGCGTCGGGGTCGCGGAGGATGTCCGTGATGAGGAACGCGTGCTGCGGGCTGATCACCTGCGTGGGACTGGTGGGGCCGACCTCGTAGATGACATTTCCGTGTCTGTCGCGAATGCGTTCAATGGCGTGGGGGACGACGAGCCGGCCCCCGTTGCCGATAGCGCCGTAGGCAGCGGTGAGGTCAAGCAGCCGGACCTCGCCGACGCCCAGCGTGAGCGCAAGTCCGTACGCTTCCGTCGAGCGGAGGGTGTTGAGGCTGGCGCGATGCGCGACGTTGAGGAACGCGTCGATGCCAATGTCGTCGAGAGTGCGGACGGCGGGGACGTTGAGGGAGGACGCCAAGGCCGTGCGCAAGGGGACGGGGCCGTGGAACTTGCGGTCGTAGTTGGAGGGGGCGTAGGGGCCGGTGCTGGTGTCAAAGGTGGTGGGAATGTCGAGCAGGGGCGTGGCGGCGGTGTAGCCACGCTCAAACGCCGCCACGTAGAGCAAGGGCTTGAGGGCGGAGCCCGGCTGCCGCGGTCGCAAGGCCATGTTGATCTGGCCGTCGGGCTCGCGGAAGAAGTCGCCGCTGCCCACCATGGTGAGAATGCGGCCGCTGGACGGCTCCAAGACGACGACGGCAGCGTTGCCGGCGTTCTTGTCCTTAATCTCATCGAGGCGAAGGCGAGTGACGCGCTCCGCTTCCCGCTGGAGAGGAGCCTGGAGGGTTGTCTCAATGATGACGCCAGGCGCGGAGAGCAAGTCGGGGCGAACGTCGGCGAGTTCCTGGTAGACGAACTGGACGAAGTGCTGGCCGAATGGGTCGGGCTCGGCGGGGGCGAAGTCCAGGGGAATGGCGGTCGCCTCTTCGTTCTGAGGGAGCGAGATGCGCCCGGTCGCCAGCAGACGGTCGAGGACGTAGTGCTGGCGGGACAAGGCGAGGCTCGTGTTTTCACTGTCGCCGTAGAGCGAGGGCAGTTGCGGCAAGCCCGCCAGGAAGCTCGCTTGGGCCAGGTCCAGATTGCGCGCGCTGACACCGAAGTAGACTCTGGCCGCCGCCTCAATTCCGTAGGCACCGCGGCCGTAGTAGATGGCGTTCAGGTAGGCCGCGAGGAGGTCTGGCTTGGAATAGCGCGCTTCCAGCTGGAAGGCGATGGCGGCCTCGCGCGCCTTCCGCAGCAGCAGGGGCAGCGAGGCGCCGTCCAAGTAGAGTCTGCGTGCGAGCTGCTGGGTGATGGTGGAAGCGCCGGAGCGTGAATTGGGCAGGCTTAAGACGGCGCGGCCCATGGCGAGCGGGTCGACGCCGGGGTGCTGCCAGAAGCGCTGGTCCTCGGCGGCGATGGTCGCCTCGATCATCACCGGCGCGATCTGATCGAGGGCGACGGGAATGCGCAGTCCATCTTGGAGGTCGCGCTGGATCACGACGCCGTTGGCGTCCAGGAGCACGGGTCCAGGAGCGAAGGCGCGCTCCTCAAGGGGCTCAAGCGGAGCGAAGAAGGCAAAGAGGACGGTCCCGATCAACGCTCCCAGGCCGGCGATCGCGGACCAGGCGAGGCGTCGGACCAGCGTCCGCCGTCGAGGGCGGCGAGGGAGCTGCGGCCATCGCTTGGCGAAGATGCGAGGGATCCGGCGGAAAGGTGGCATTAGTTCCGGTCAGGGTTCCGGTCAGGGTTCCTGTCGGTGTTCCTGTCGCCCCCGTGCGTGGCGGCCCGCCCCTCGCTCCTCCTGTCTAGACGCGATGTCTGCGGAGTTGGTTCCAGCATGGCAGCCCCCGGCCTGTGCGGACACGCCATCCGGAAACTCCAAGGTCTCTCGCCACGTTCGAATCAAGCGGGAAGCGAGCGGGTTTAGAATTCGGGGGAACCGGAACGGCTCCTGTACCGTCTGGCTGCAGAGGGGGTCTCGAGCATGCGCGATGCGATGCGGAGGCGAGCGATCGTGTTGGGGCTGCTGTGCGGGACGGCGCTGGCGGCCCTGGCGGCAACGCCGAGTCCGTCTGGCACAGCCGCCGAGCAGGCTGTCACCCGGGGAGGCATCGAACACACAGCACGCCCCTGTTGCGGCGGGATCGGGCCCACGAGCGTCGCCGTGGACACGGTCGGGAACGTCTACGTCGCGTGGGATCGCTACAGGGTCATTCGGATCGCACAGGACGGCACGCGGACAACCCTCCTCGACCGCGACGGAGATGGCGTCCACCCGTTTGATTTCCCGAGAGATGTCGCCGTCGATGGGCGCGGAAACGTGTACGTGACGGGCGGCCTAACGGACAACGTCTTCCGGATCACGCCGGACGGCGCCATCGCCCAGATCCTTGATGCGCGAGGGGATGGGACTCACCCGTTTGACGGAGCAGATGGCGTGGCTGTCGACGCCGTTGGAAATGTCTACGTAACAGGGTATTCCAGCGACAACGTCTTCCGGATCGCGCCTGACGGCACGATCACACAGATCCTCGACGCCAACGGCGACGGCACCCACTCCCTCGAAGGTCCTGCAGACGTCGCAGTGGATGAGTCTGGCAATGTCTACGCCATCGGGGTGCGTAGCAACAATGTCTTTCAGATCGCTCCCACCGGCATGATCACCCACGTGGTGGGTGATGGGCAGCCCACCCGCTTCTCCCTCAAGCCGCGGAGTGCCATCGTCATCGATTCTGCCGGCTTCCTCTACGTTGTGGGGTTCGTTGTGGGGGCTCAAACTCAGTCGTGAGGATCTCGCCGGAGGGCGCTCTCGTTCGCCTACTCGATCGGAGCGGGGACGGTGTGCACCCTGCCACGAATCCGCACCGAATCGCGATCGATGGGGCCGGCAACGCCTATGTGACTGCGCACGGGAGCAACAACGTTTTCAAGATCACGCGGGGTGAAGATCGCGTCGAGCAGATCATGGACGCCGCTGGAGACGGAGTGCATGCGCTTGAAGCCCCCGCTGGGATCGCCGTCACTGAGGGCGGAACGGTCTACGTCACCGGGAGTGACAGCATCAGCCTCTTCCAGATCACGCCCGACGGCGAGATCACGCAGATTTGGCCGCCACCTGCCGCGCCTCCTGCCACGGAGAGCGTTGGGCTGGTAGATCAAGCGGACGGCCGCGGTGAGCGATATACCGTCACACAAATCCTCGATGCGAGTGGTGATGGCACGCATGCCCTCCGTTCCCCCCGGGGCATTGCTGTTGATCGAGACGGGAACGTGTATGTCGTTGGACTAAAGAGCGACAACGTCTTTCAGATCGCACCGGACGGCACGATCAAGCAGATCCTGAATGCGAGCGGCGACGGCGTGCATGGGCTCAGTATCGCAGAGAGCGTGGCAACCGGTAGCGATGGTGCGGTCTACGTCACAGCGCGTGGCGAGGATCCGACCAATACCCAGTTCCTCTACAAGATGACGCCGGACGGCGTCGTGACCCCGATCCTTGACGTAACGGGCGGCGGAATGGGTCGGTTCATGGGTGGCACTGAGATCAGCATCGACCGAGCTGAGAACGTATATGTCGTGGGCATCCTTAGCGACAACGTGTTCCGGATCACTCCAGGCGGAATCGTGACGCAGATCATCGACAAGAATGGCGACGGGGTGAACGCTCTGGACATTCCGACGGGGATCACCATTGATGCGGCGGGCAACGTGTACGTCAATGCGATCCGCACGGACAACGTATTTCGGATCAGCGCGGACGGGTCGATCGCTCAAGTCCTCAACGCTATTGGCGATGGGTTGCACGCGCTCGATGGGCCAGCGGACGTTGCGGCCGGTCCGGACGGGAACGTCTACGTCGCGGGAGTTAGAAGCGACAATCTATTCAAACTCGAGCCGAGCGGCCGCGTTACTCAGATTCTTGATTCCGCGGGCGATGGGAGGCACGCGCTTGACGGGCCGGTGGGCGTCGCCGTCGATGCCGCGGGCAACGTCTACGTGCTCGCTTCTGGGAGCGAGAACGTGTTCCGCATCACGCCGGACGGCTCAATCACGCAGATCCTGGACGCCGGCGGTGACGGGATCCACGCGCTAGAGAAGCCATGGGGAATCGCGGTCACACCGGACGGGATCGTCTACGTGACCGGGAATGAGAGCCACAACGTCTTCAAGGTCATGCAATCGCCTGCCGTCTTGCCCGCCGCTGGAAATGGCGGCCTGGCGGCTGGCGGCACCTCGTCCGCTCCGGCTTGGGTGTGGGCCGCCGTCGCCGCGATGGCCGTAATGCTGCCGGCCGGCGGCTTTCGCTTGTGGCGGCGACGCCACTGCTAGATTTTGGCGGCGACGCCGCCGTCGACGTTGATGATTTCGCCGCTGATGAAGCGCGACTCGTCGCTGGCGAGAAACAGCACCAGGTTGGCGACGTCTTGCGGCAGGCCCGGTCCCGGCAGAATTTGGGCGAAGTTGAACAGCTTCTCGAAGACGTGGTGACCGCCGTCGGGATCGCTGGTGGTGCCGCCCGTCGCGCCCGGCGTGAGGATCTGCCCGGGCCGCACGCAGTTGACGCGGATGTTGTGTTTGCCCCCGACCCCGGCCATGTAGCGGGTCAAGGCATCGACGCCCGCTTTGGCCGCGTAGTAGGACGCCGAGGGAGTGCCGAATTCCTCGAGCATGCGGGGGCTGAAGCCGCGCTGCGCGGCGAGCGAGGACATGTTGACGACGGCGCCGCCCCCGGCGTCGATCAGGTGCGGCCAGACGGCTCGACTGACGTAGAACGTCCCGGTCAGGTTCACGGTGATGACGCGGTCCCACTCCTCGTTGGACTCGTCCGGGAAGCGGCTGCGGGCGCCGCCGCCGGCGTTGTTGAAGAGGAGGTGGACGCCGTCGTACGTGTTGGCCGCTTGGCCGACGGCAGCGGCCACGGATTGATCGTCGGCGACGTCGCAGGCGATGAAGGTGGCTTCCCCACCGGCGTCGCGGATGGCCTGTTCGACGGAGCGGCCCTGCGCTTCTCTGCGCGCCATGAGCACGACTTTCGCCCCTTCCCGCGCAAACGTATGCGCGGTGCTGGCGCCGATGCCGCTGCTCCCCCCGGTAATGATCGCGACCTTGCCGTCCAGTCTGTTTGCCGCCACGCGAGGCTCCTTCCGTCTTGCCGTGGAGGGAGTGTCGTCCACCGAGGCCCGTGCCTCAAATCGGCGCGGTACGCGGAGGGGCCGAAGCCGCTGGAGGCGTAGCATTGCTCAGGCGACAAAGCAGGCGCCGACGCCACCGCGACGCGTAGGGGAAATGTATATGGACGCAGCGACCGATCGGGTTACTGCTTGGCTCTCCGACTTCGGGGCAGCGCTCGAGGCCAGGAACTTCTCCGGCGGCGCCGAGATGTTCGAGGAGGACAGCTACTGGCGCGACCTGGTCTCGTTTACCTGGAACATCACGACGAGCGAGGGGCGCGAGGCGATCCGGGCGATGCTTGAGGCCCGCAGCGACGACACCCGAGCGTCGAACTGGCGGATCGACGGCGAGGCGACCGAAGCGGATGGCGTGACGGACGCCTGGTTCAGGTTCGAGACCGGGGCATCCCGCGGCCGCGGCCACATCAGGCTCCAGGGCGAGTGGTGCTGGACGATGCTCACGACGATGGATGAGCTGAAGGGTCACGAGGAGCTTAGCGGTGAGGATCGTGCCCTGGGCGTTGAGCACGGCGTGGTACCGGGACGCAAGAGCTGGCTGGAACGGCTCGAGGAGGAACGGGCGACGCTCGGCTACGAGACCCAGCCGTACGTTGTGATCATCGGCGGCGGGCAGGGTGGCATCGCGCTGGGGGCGCGGCTGCGCCGGCTGCAGGTGCCGACGATCATCCTGGAGAGGAACGAGCGACCAGGCGACTCCTGGCGCAAGCGCTACAAGTCGCTCTGCCTGCACGACCCGGTCTGGTACGACCACCTCCCGTACCTGCCGTTCCCCGATCACTCGCCGGTGTTCGCGCCGAAGGACAAGATTGGCGACTGGCTGGAGTCGTACACCAAGATCATGGAGCTGAACTACTGGACGAACAGTGAGGCGACCAGCGCGAGCTACGACGAGGGCGCCGGCGAATGGACGATCAGCGTCGACCGGGAGGGCGAGCCGGTGGTGTTGCGGCCGAGGCAGTTGGTGCTGGCGACGGGCATGTCCGGCATGCCCAGCGTTCCCAACATCCCCGGCGCCGACAGCTTCCAGGGCGACATCCACCACTCGAGCCGGCACCGTGACAGCGCGCAGTACGCGGGCAAGCGCTGCGTGGTGCTGGGGTCGACCAACTCCGCCCACGACATCTGCGCCGCGCTGTGGGAGCACGGCGCCGACGTCACCATGATCCAGCGCTCATCCACCCACGTGGCCCGCTCGGCGACGCTGATGGAGCTGGCGCTCGCCGATCTCTACTCGGAACGGGCCGTGGCCAACGGTGTCACTACCAACACCGCGGACATGATCTTCGCCAGCATCCCCTACCGCATCATGCCCACGTTCCAGACCCCAATCTACGAGGAGATGGCTCGCCGGGACGCCGACTTCTACCGGGCGCTGGAAGAGGCCGGGTTCCTTCTCGACTTCGGCGAGGATGGCTCGGGGCTCTTCATGAAGTACCTGCGACGCGGCTTGGGGTACTACATCGACGTGGGGGCGTCGCAGCTCATCATCGACGGCAAGGTGAAGCTCGAAAGCGGCACCAATATTGAGCGCATCGACGAGCACTCGGTCACGCTCAGCAACGGCAAGGAGCTGCCCGCCGACCTGATCGTGCTCGCCACCGGTTACGGGTCGATGAACGGATGGGCCGCCAAGATCATCTCCCAGGACGTCGCCGACAAGGTCGGCAAGGTGTGGGGTCTGGGGTCGGACACCACGAAGGACCCGGGACCGTGGGAGGGCGAGGAGCGCAACATGTGGAAACCCACCAAGCAGGAGGGACTGTGGTTCCACGGCGGCAACCTCCACCAGTCGCGCCACTATTCACAGTTCCTCTCACTCCAGCTTAAGGCCCGCTACGAAGGCATCCCGACGCCGGTCTACGGCATGGGTGAAGTGCATCACCTGAGTTAACCTCCGGACCGCTGCCGGCGATCCGCGAGCGTGGCCGGCGCTGCTTCAGGGCTCAGACGGACGCCTCTAAGTTTCCCGATAGCTCCTGCTTGAGCGCGCCCAAGCGCAGGAGGAAGTGGTCACGCTCGCGAGTCAGTTGGGCCGTCGTGTGCTGGTCGTACTCATAAAAGCCTCGCCCGGTCTTCGCCCCGAGATCCCCGTGATCGACGTGCTGCGTCAGGGCCGTCGATGGCGCGTCGGCGTTACTCAATTGCGGCCAAAGGTAGGAGGCGATCGTGGTGAATAGGTCGAGTCCGCCAAGGTCGGCCGTGCGGAGGGGACCAGCGACGGCGTAACGCATTCCCAGACCCGCGGTCATCGCTTGATCCACCTCCGCGGCGCTGGCGATGCCGTTCTCCACTAGATGCAGCGCCTCGCGCAACAAGGCGAACTGCAAGCGATTGAGAACGAAGCCGGGCACGTCTTGTCTGACGTGGATCGGTCGTTTGCCCAGGAATCGCATCAGCCCCATCAGCATCTCGATCACCGCCGGGGCCGTCTGCCGGCCACTAATCACTTCGACGAGCGGCACGAGCTGCGGCGGATTCACCCAGTGGCAACCGGCCAAATGTTGCGGCCGGCCGCTGGCGTCGCCCAGTGTGGTGATGGAGAGGCCGGATGTGTTCGTCGCCAAGACCGTGGAAGGCGGGCAGAGGCGGCCAAGCTGCTCCAACAAGCCGCATTTCAGCTCAAGATTTTCCGGTGCGGCCTCGAAAAGCAAATCGACATCGCCGGCTGCGTGCTCGAGCGAGGTCGTCCTCTCAACCAACGCTTCGGCCTGCCGCGCGGCCGCGGGCTCGAGCAGCCCCATCTCCATGAGGAGCTGGTGATTGGCGGCGATCCGCTGCATTGCCCGATCAAGTTCATCATCGTCGAGCCCGTACAGCTTGACTCGGATACCGCGATCGGCCAGACACTGGGCAATGCCAGGGCCCATGGTGCCGGCGCCAATCACAGAGGCGCGCTGGGGTATGGAGTCCATATCGATCACCTCTTTATCTTGTCCCCGTGGAAGGTCGCATACGGCGGCATCGGCCCCTCCTTCTGGTTGGCCCATCCAACATAGGGTCCGATCCCGAATCCGCCAGCAGCGACGGCTCTTCATCGGTCGAGGTAGGGGCGCTGCGCGTTTGGGCCGCTCCCCGCATGGCTGGACTGGCCCTCGTCCGCGGCCCCGCGGCGAGCAGAAAGAGCGCGACACTGCTCGATGGCGCCGCGCGGCAGTACCGGCCGACCTCTTTGGCGCTAGGCTCGTCCTCGTCCCCGGGTCCTGTCGAACGGGTGAACTCGTGATTAGGATAGGCTGGCCCGCAGAGCGATCCCCACGCCCAAGTAGCGAAGGCTTGTGGAGACGATGAATCCGATGACCGGCGAAAAGATTCTCGAACCCGCCCAAGAAGTGCCGCTCTTGCTCAACGTCGATATCGTCGTTGTGGGGGGTGGCACGACCGGCCCCTTGGCGGCGATCAACGCTGCTCGGCAGGGTGCCTCCGTCGCCATCGTGGAGCGCTTCGGCGCGTTGGGCGGCAACCTCACGCTGGGCTTGAACACCAAACCGTCGGGGGCGTTGGCGGGCGGCCTGCCGCTGGAGATCTGGGACCGTGCCCGCTCGGTCGGCGCGGCAGGCAAGGATTACGTGGCCCGGCTCAAGGAGGGCGAAATCCGCATCGCATCTCCGGCCGATCCCGAAATGATGAAGATCCTGTTGGTGACCATGTGCCGGGAAGCGGGGGTGCAATTGGTCTTCGAGGCGTTCGTGTCGCGGCCGGTGATGGAGGGAAACACGGTCCGGGGCGTGATCATCGAAAGCAAGGGCGGGCGGCAGTACATTCGCAGTCGGGTGGTAATTGATTGCTCCGCCGACGGGGATGTGGCCGCCAAGGCCGGCGCGCCGTTCGTCGTGGGGACAGGAGATGAGGAGCCCGCCACGCAGCCGGTCACCCTGTACTTCATCCTGCGGGACGTGGACCTCAAACGGCTGGCGCAATGGGCGGGGGAGCACCCGGAGATCGTCCCAGACCGGGCCATCCCGGAGAACGAGGAGGAGTTGGCGTACGGACTCTGGCTCACCGGGTTTGGCCCGCTGGTGCGCGAGTTTCAGCAGCGCACCGGGATCAAGCTGTACCGGGAGAACATCACGCTAAAGACCACCAACGGGGAGCTGTACGTCAACGCCACCCGCGTGTTGGGTGCTTCCGGTCTCTCCCCCCTCGATATCAGTGACTCCATCGTCGAGTGTTACCGGCAGATCGCGTCCTACGCGCAATTCCTCAAAGAGGACATTCCCGGATTCGAGAAGAGCCGGCTGGGACCGATCGCGCCGGTACTCGGGGTTCGCGAGACGCGCCATATCCTGGGCGGATATGTGCTCAGCGGACACGACGTCACCCACGGGGCGCAATTCGAGGATTCGGTCATGGCCGATCAGTCGGCACACGACATCCATGACGTGAAGGGCGCCGACGTGGACTTCCAGGCGCTCCGCCCCTACGAGATCCCCTACCGCTGCTTCGTGCCGATGGAGATCGAGCAGCTTCTTGTCGCCGGACGCTGCATTTCGGTCGATCACATCGCCCATGGCCGCACGCGCAACATGCCCGCCTGCATGGCCGGTGGTCAGGCGGTGGGGATGGCCGCGGCCCTGGCCATCCGCAGCGAGCGCACTGTGCGGGACGTGGACGTGGGCCACGTGCAGGAGCTGCTGCAGGGAATTGGCGCGCCGATCAAGACGCATCAACTCACGTAGGTGCTGCCAGAACTCAGTCCCCAGATCTTCTGCTGGGGGCGCTTTGAGTCGCAACTTGGAAGCCTTGCCGGCGTGCTGTCCTGAAGGGGTCCAGAACCGCATCCGACCCCGGCTAGCGGTGGGGATGAGGCGAACCGTGGCGGGCGGCACTCGAGCCGCTGTTGGGGACGCAGGGGATTAACCGGCAGCGTTCCCACCTGCGAGGAGCCGCGCGGGCCGGACTGAATCGTGGCCTCGTAGGCGTCACGTCCGTGCGTGCGGCTGGTCTACTAGGGAAAGGTTGGACCTCGGGCTGGGCATGGCAGAGAGCGCCAGGCTATGAATGAAATCCAGGAAGCGGTCGAAATTGAGGCGGAGAGTGAGGCTTGGCAACGTGCCTGGGCTTGCCTCGCTCGGGACGTGTCCGCCGGTGACACGACTCAGTTCACGATGGCACACGCCCATTACCTTCGCGATGGCAACGGAATCCGGTTCCTCAGTGTGGCGTTCCGGCATGGGGCGTCGGAGCACACGCTGCCCGTCTTCCTTGACGCATCAGTGTCGGTTCGCCGGCGGACCTGGTGGCGGCGCCTGCTCACGTAGGGCCTGCGGGAACTGAGTCCCCAGGTCTTCTACTCGGGGCGCGGGCCTCCCCTCGTCGAAGCCCCGCCTCGCGCGCTAGACTCCGCCCGTGGGCGCCTGACCACCCGAGGGTCGTAGGCGTGATGCGCCCAGATTGAGGCAGGCGCACTCGCTAGACGGCGATGCAGGGGAGTTGACGTGTGAACGAGACCGCTGTCTACGGCGCGGGCACCCTGGCGCCCGGCATCCGCTCGCGGTTCATTGCCGGGAACAACGGCCTGACGATGCACCTGCTCGAGGCGGGATGGGAAGCCGGGGATCGCCCGTGTGTCCTGCTCCTCCACGGGTTCCCCGAGATTGCCTACAGCTGGCGCAAGGTGATGCGGCCGCTGGCCGACGCCGGGTACCACGTGGTCGCCCCCGACCAGCGAGGCTACGGGCGGACGACGGGATGGGACGGCGACTACGATGGTGACCTGGGGTCGTTTCGCATGCTCAACCTGGTGCGGGATGCGATGGGGCTCGTCGCGGCGCTTGGCTATCGCTCGGTTGCGGCAGTGGTCGGGCACGACTTTGGATCGCCCGTGGCCGCGTACGCTGGGCTGATTCGTCCGGACATCTTCCGCTCGGTGGTGTTGATGAGCGCGCCGTTCGGGGGACCACCGCCGCTGGAAGTCGCGACCGCCAATCAGGGGCCAGGGGCCCCTCCGCCCGATCCGGCATCCGCCGGAAGCATTCACGATGACCTGGCGGCCTTGGAGCGTCCGCGCAAGCACTACCGGGCGTATTACGCAACGCGGGACGCGGACGACGACATGCGTCATTGCCGCCAAGGCGTGCACGCGTTTCTGCGCGCGTACTTCCACGTCAAGAGCGCCGACTGGAAACAGAACCGGCCGCATCCGCTGGAGTCGTGGAGCGCCGGCGAGCTGGCCAAGCTGCCAACGTACTACGTGATGGACCTCGATCAGGACATGCCCGAGACGGTGGCGTTGGAGATGCCTGCCGACGTCGAGATCGCCGCGTGCCAGTGGCTCTCCGAGGAGGAGCTGCGCGTATACAGCGAGGAGTACGCGCGGACCGGGTTTCAGGGTGGGCTGCAGTGGTACCGGTGCGCAGGAAGTGACTGGTCCGTGGCGGAGAACACGTTCGCCGTCGAGCTGCAGCTCTTTGCCGGGCGCTCGGTGGAGGTGCCGTCGTGCTTCATTGCGGGCCGGAGCGACTGGGGCATCTATCAGAGGCCCGGCGCCTACGAGCGGATGCAAGGCACGGCCTGCACACAGATGGTGGGCTGTCATCTGGTCGACGGGGCCGGGCATTGGGTCCAGCAAGAACAGCCCGCAGCCGTGACCTTCTTGCTCTTGGACTTCCTGGAGGGGCGCACGGGGTCGTGAGGGGCGCCGACACTCGGGCTGGCTCTGGCGAGCGGGCGCCGCCCGCAAGGCACGCTCATCGATGATCTCGCCGCGCGCGACCGGCCAGCGCCCTGTGCAGCCCTCGGGCGCTGGACCGGTATGAGGCGCTGCGGTTGACAACCCCTGCCGGAACGGCCAGCATCCGTTCGAATATCTCTTGCAGGGATGCCCGTGACCTTATCAGTGGCTGCTAGGGCCCATGGCATCGTGCGGTATCAACTTGAGCGACGACATTTGCAAGTCCATTCGCCTGTTTTTAAGCACCGGCCACGTCATTGCAGCGAAGGGAACAGCCAATGGCTGACTTTGATATTCTGATCAAGGGCGGCACGGTGGTCGACGGTCTCCGGGTGCCCCGCTACCGCGCCGACATCGGGATTAAGGACGGGCGCATTGCCCAGGTCGGCGGGATCCGGACCAGCGACGCCGACAAAGTCCTGGACGCGAGCGGGTTGATTGTGGCGCCGGGCTTCGTGGACCTCCATACCCATTACGACGCCCAGATCCAGTGGGACCCGTGGTGCACGCTCTCCGGCTGGCATGGGGTGACCTCGGTGGCCATGGGGAACTGCGGCTTCGGCTTCGCGCCGGTACGGCCGGAGGGGCGCGAGCGCGCCATGCTGATGATGTCGCGCAACGAGGCGATTCCGCTCAAGTCCATGCAGGCGGGGATGCTCTGGGACTGGGTCACCTTCCCCGAGTGGATGGATACATTGGCGCGCATCCCCAAAGGCGTCAACTGCCTCAGCTACGTCCCGCTCTCTCCGCTCATGATCTGGGTGATGGGCATTGAGGCAGCCAAGAGCAGGCCCGCGACCGACGAGGAGCGCCGCGAAATACAGCGACTGCTGGGGGAGGGCATGGACGTGGGCGCCTGCGGCTGGTCCATCCAGCGGCTGGGCGAGAATTCACAGCAGGCGGACTACGACGGCACTGCCATGCCCACGGACATGATGGCGGACGAAGACGTGCTGGCAATGGGTGAGGTCCTGCGCGAGCGTGATGAGGGGCTCATCCAGATCACCCAACAAACCGGAGACTTTTCCGCAGACGTTGATGGCAACACTGACTACCGTTTCGTGGAGGAGCTTGCCCGGGTCAGCGGCCGGCCGATTCTCTACAACATCATCGTGGCCCTCGACACGAACCCCGAGTTCCACCGCAATCAAATGCGCTGGCTGGCGGACTGCAATGCCCGCGGCCTGCCTCTCTTCGGTCAAGGCCTCACCCACCGTCAGGGGGTACGCCTGACCCTGGAAGACTGGAATTTCTTCGACACCAGCCCCGCGTGGGCAAGGGCGACCACGGGCACGCATGCCGAAAAGATGCAGAAGCTTGCGGACCCGGAGCTGCGCGCGCAGATGAAGGCCGAGGAACATCTCCTGCTGTACGAGGCGCTGGGCGGGCCGGTTGCCAAGTGGACCGTTCGATCCGTTGGCGACTACCCGGAAGTGGAGAAGTATCGGGGACGCATGGTGGAAGAGATCGCGAAGGATGAGGGCAAGGACGCGCTGGACGTCGTCCTGGACATCGCCGTGGGGAGCGACCTCACGGCCGAATTTCAGGCCGAATCTGACTTGACGAGTAACGACCCCGACAAGGTCGGCGAGCTGCTGCGCGATTCGCCCTACACGATGCCGGGGGTCTCCGACGGCGGCGCCCACACCAAGTTCCTCGTTGGCGGCGCGTACACGACCGACACTATTGCCTGGCTGGTGCGGGAGACGCAGCAGCTCACTCTGGAGGAGGCCCACTATCGCCTGAGTAGCCTGCCGGCCCACGCGGGCGGGTTCAAGGACCGCGGCTATCTCCGCGAGGGCATGGCCGCGGACATCGTGGTCTACGACTTCGACAACTTGAAATGCGTGCCGGAGCACGATTCCGTGATCGTTCACGATGTCCCTGCCGGCGAGTGGAGGCTCGTGCAGCGAGCCGACGGCTATCGCTGGACCTTGGTGAACGGCGAGATCACCTTTGAGGACGGCGAATGCACCGGCGCCACCCCCGGCGCGCTGCTGAGGCACGGAAGAGCGGCGATCTAGCAACCGTTCTAGACGGGCTCGCAGTGCACCGTCCAGGCCGTCGCCGCCTCGCGACGGTCCTCCTGAGGTGATGCCGGCCGCCGAGAATCGGTTCGCCGACGATTCGAGTCGTCGGTCCGCCATATGCACGGTCTCCTTCGGGTCACGTGAGCCCCGACGGGATCGTGGGTTTCCTCAGAGTTCGCACGCGTCTCCAGGACGCAATGTCCAACTCCCCTAGCCAACATCGGGACGGAGCCAGGTGTCTCACCCGCGCCATCTCCGCGGCCGGGGGGGGGCTCTTGCCAAGTGGCGGCGGTTCTGTTATCCCCAGCCACGTGAGTAGGGGTTGCGCGAAGCAACAAAAGTGCTTGCAGCCCGCGGTCACAGAGGCACCAGCGTGCATGAGCGGGGATTCTCCCCGGAGGCAGGGAGGATGCACGAAGAAGGTGCAAGTGAAGGATAGGGAAGGAAATGAGCGACATGCTGAAACTTCGAGTCGGACACCTTAAAGGACGGTCAGCCGCATTCCTGCTCGTTGTCATTGTCTTTGCGTTGGCGCTGGCGGCGGCCTGCGGCGACGACGAGGCGAAGACGGGCGTGGTCAAGATTGGATCTATTTCGTCATTCTCGGGCGACTTGGTTTCCGTGGGGGAGCCGCATGCGGACGGCGTCCGCTTGGCCGTCCGAGAGATCAACGAGGCGGGTGGGTTCCAGGTTGGCGATACGATCTACACCCTTGAGCTGGTCGAAAGTGACGACCGCTCGGACCCCGCCGCCGGGGTAGCCGCGGCGACAGAGCTGATCCGAGACGAACAGGTGCAGTTCATCTTCGGTCCCATCGTCGATACCTTTTCGGTCCTTATTCAGGAACTGACGAACCCCGAGAAGATCATCATGATGGCGGGTTCGACGATCTTTGGGACCATGCTCACCAACGAGACGGCCGGGCCCGGCGGGGACCTGCATTATCTCTTTAAGTCGTTCCCGGCCGATAAAACACGCCAGGACGTCACCGCTCGGGCGACGAAAGAGTTATTGCCGAACGCCGAATTCCAAGTGCTCTACATCCCCAACGACGTGATCGGGCAAACGATCTCTGAAACGTGGCTCGAGGGTTTCAAGCAGGTCGGCGAGGCAGATGCTCTCCTCTACCCGTCAGGGACCACGGACTTTGCACCATTCTTGACAACGACGAAGGCAACCAATCCTGATGTGATCCACTTCTGGCACACTCCACCGGAAGAGATCAACGCTCTAGAGCAAGCGATCGAACTCGACGCGGCGCCGACCTACCTCTTGCACGCTGTCGACCCTGAAACATACGTAGAGCGATTTCCTGCGCTGGACGTCCCGGTCCTGCTGCTCTGCATCCCGCTTTGCGCCGGCGTAACGTCGAGCGACACGGCCGCTAGTTTCTTTGACCGCTACCGGACTTTCCTGGGCGCGGACCTGCCGATTGCCGCAGGGGTGGCCCTCTTGATTTACGATTACGTGTTTATGCTGACCGCAGCCATGGAAGAGGCAGGCACGGTCACTGATACCGATGCTATTGTCGCGGCACTGGAGGACCTTACATACGAGGGCGTGCTTGGTACGCTCAAGTTTGACGAGCGGCATATCGTGGAACACGGCTTCGATATCTGCACCACAGTGGGAACGATCGAGTGTGAATTCTATCCGCCGCTGGGGTAGGGGGCTGGCAGAGTCGAGCAGCGAGGAGACGCCTCGCCCAGTCGGCCCTTGTACAGGGCGAAATGGAATTGCAGAGAAAGGGCCCGGCCTTTCGGCCGGGCCCTTTCTGTGAGCGGGAGCGCCTCATCTAGGCCGGCAGGCAGCGCCGCAACAGCTTGCCGGGCGTGGCGCCCGCGCAGCAGTGGGCCTCAAACGTGATCATGCCGTTCACCAAGATCCAGTGGTAGCCTTCCGCATACTGCAGGCGCCGCCACTCGTTCGCCGGGCGCTGCTGTCGAGGGCAGCAAAGGAGCCGCGATGCGCACTCTAGTGGTGAGCGGGGTTGGCCAGCTGAGCGTGCAGGACGTTGAGCTTGCTGCCGAGCCCGGCGAAGTCGTCGTGAAGGTAGCGGACTGTGGCATCTGCGCTACCGATCTTCATGCGCTTCGCTATCCCGGCGTCTTCAATACAGGGCCGGGAACCGTCCTCGGTCATGAATTTTCGGGCGAGGTGGCGGAGCTGACGGCCGGGGTTGAGGGTTGGGCCCCTGGTGACCGCGTCGTGGCGATGCCTTTCCTCACCTGCGGCGCCTGCCAGGAGTGCGCCGCCGGCTACGACTGGCGCTGCGACCGCGTTCGCGGGATCGGCCTGAGCCATCTTGGCGTGCCCGGCGCCTTCGCGGAGTACGTGCGAACCAGCCCGCACGTGCTGTTCCGTATTCCGGAAGGGCTCTCCTACCGTCGCGCCGCGCTCACAGAACCGTTCGCGGTGGCGCTGCACAGCGTCAACCGCGTCCGGCTCCAGCCAGGCGAACCCTGCGTCATCATGGGCGCTGGCCCCATAGGACTGCTCACTGTGATCTGGGCGAAGATCCGCGGCGCGGAGCCGCTCGTCGTATCGGACCCGCTACCGAGTCGGCGCGCGCAGGCCTTGGCACTGGGCGCAGACACTGCCGTCGATCCAACGGAAACGGATCCGGTCGTGCAACTGCGCGAATTGACGAAGGGAAAATGGCCCGCGGTTGTCTTCGACTGCGTCGGCACGCCACCCACGTTACAGGAGGCTACGCGCATGGCAGCGCGAGATGGGCGCGTCGCTGTGACCGGCGTGTGCATGGAGCCATACCAGCTCAAGCCTCTGACGGCGCAGCGCAAGGAGGTGCAGGTGCATTTCGTCTTCGGTTACACCCACGCAGAGTTCCGGGAGGCATTGAATACGCTCGCCGGTGCCGACATAGATGCCGACCACCTCATCTCCGACATCATCGACCTCGACGCCGCTCCCGCGATGTTCCGTACACTCGCTCGGCCTACGGCGCAGGTGAAAGTGCTGGTGGAGCCCGGGAGCAACACCGGGATCTGATTTTTTGACACGCGGTTCAACGCAGCAGGTCGCGCTCTTGCGCCGTTGAATTCACTGCGGCGGTCCGCGAGCCGTCTATCGGCTCCAGCGACGCTGCGTCGGAGCGGCCGCGGGACTACGGCGCACGCTAGCATGAGGCCGAGGCGCCAGCGGAGCAGGGCAGGTGGGTGGGACGATGCCGGCTTTGGATGGGATGCGGGTGCTGGATCTGACGCAGTGGGAAGCGGGCCCCGCCGGCACGCAGATGCTGGCCTGGTTGGGCGCCGATGTGGTCAAGGTGGAACGGCCCCACGGCGGCGACCCCGCCCGCACGGTGGCCGGCGCGGCCGACAACTCGCCCTATTTCCTGAACTGGAACGCGAACAAGCGCGGGATCTGCATTGACGTCGGGGCCACGGCCGGGCGCGCGCTGCTGCTGCGGCTGGCGGCGCACTACGACGTGCTGGCGGAGAACTACGGGCCCGGCGTGATCGAGAAGCTCGACATTGGCTACGACGTGGTGCGCGCGATCAACCCGGGCATCATCTACGCCCGGATCAAGGGCTTCGGGCTGTCGGGGCCCTACAGCGGCTACAAGTCCTTCGATATGGTGGCGCAGGCCGCCGGGGGGGCGTTCTCCGTGACCGGGGAGGCTGGGGGTCCGCCCGTCCGTCCCGGTCCCAGTATCGGAGACTCCGGCGCCGGGCTCCAGCTGGCGCTGGCGATCACCGCCGCCTACGTGCAGCAGCAGCGCACGGGCCAGGGGCAGTGCATTGAGCTGTCCATGCAGGAAGCGGTGACGTACTTCATGCGCACCTGGGTGGCGTTGAACTCGGACTGGGGCGCGAAGGCGGCCCCGCGGACGAACAGCTGGTCGGGCGCCCCCAGCGACCTCTACCCGACGAAGCCGCTGGGCCCGAACGACTACGTCTACATCATGGCGGTGACGACGGCGATGTGGGACACGCTCTGCGCCATCATCGATCGGCCGGATCTGGTCACCGACCCCCGCTTCGCCACGGACGCAGGCCGCCTGGAGAATCGGGAGGCGTTGCATGCCGAGATCTCCCAATGGACGCGCCGGCGCACGAAATACGAGGCCATGCGGCACCTCGCCGAGGTCGGCGTTCCCTGCAGCGCCGTGCTCGACACCCATGACCTCTGGACCGATCCGCACCTGCAAGCCCGCGACTTCATCCAGCCGGTGCAGCACCCCACCCTGGGCGAGTTGGAGTTCATGCGGAATCCGATCCGGATGCCGGGCGCCGAGGGGCCGCTGCAGACCGCCCCGCTGCTGGGACAGCACACGGATGCGGTGTTGCAGGCAGACCTGAACCTCACCGAGGCCGAGCTGGCCTCACTGCGGGAGTCGGGGGCCATTGCCTAAGCGCGGCCTTGATCCCATGCTGCCGGCCGCGTTGCGCGTCCTCATCGTCGGATCGTTCCCCAGCGAGGCGTCGCTGGCGCAGGGCGCCTACTACGCGCACCCTCGCAACCTCACCCCGCTCTTGCAAGCACACGCCGAGTCCCACGCGGAAGAGGCCGTGAACTACCGCTGCCGCGCGACCGGACAGGATCGTGCTCGCGCTCCTGCGTCGGCTATCCCCCGCGCAGCTCCTGGCCCCCGTCCACGGGCAGGGAGACCCCGGTGATGAAGCGCGCATCGTCGGAGTGCAAAAACAGCGCCGCGGCAGCCACGTCCCAGCCCGTCCCCATTTTGCCGCCCAAGGGCACGCTACGATCGCGCTGCGCGATCAGCTCCGCGCGGTCGGCGCCCCGCGCGACACGATTCTCAATCGCCATCGGCGTGTTCATCAGCCCCGGCAGGATCGCGTTCACACGGACGCCGTGCGGTGCGTAGGCCAGCGCCAGGCTCTGCGTGAGCCCCAACACGGCGATCTTCGTCGTCTTGTAGGCGACCCCCGGGAAGGCCAGCCGCGCCGCCACCGAGGAGATGTTCACGATCGACCCGCGGCCCTGCTCGCGCATCGGCGGAACCGCGTATTTGCAGGTGAGCCACATCCCGCGCAGGTTGATCGACCAGATCGCGTCGAAGTTCTCCGACGGTAATTCGGTCGCAGGCGCGTCGTCGTACTCCACGCTGACACCCACGTTGTTGTGCAGGATGTCAATGCGGCCGTGACGTTCTAGACACGCTTCCGTGATGGCGCGACAGTCCGCCTCTTGGCGGATATCGGCGGCGAAGGCCCAGGCGCTCCCGCCCTCGGCCTCGATCGTCGACACTGTCTCCTGAGCGGATTCGAGAAAGCGATCGGCAACGAGAACCGTCGCTCCCGCGCGCGCCAGCACGATTGCGGTGGCCCGGCCGTTGCCCACGGTCTCGCCGGGCGTCTGGCCCCCGCCGACCACCACCGCAACCCGCTCCTGCAGCCGTTCAGGCATGCATCACCTCACCATTCCCTCGCGAACACTCCGAAGCTCTCTTCCGGGCCCGTTCCCCGTTCAAGCCCAGGGATATTCTGAGGCGCGGCCTCGGCCGCTTGGCTCCGACGCTCCCATCTCCCCTCCCCCTAGGGTCCTGCGCATCACCCGCAGGAGCGCCCCTGCCCTGCCCCAGCCTTTGTACCACTTCTTACGCTAGGGTCGGCACCGGGATCGTCTGCCGGGGGTGGGGCGGGGAAAGGCGTCGGAAGACGAGGATCGATTTCTATCTTGGACCGGTCTGTCCGACGCTGTTCGCGACATCCTGAGTCAGTGGCGCGTGTCGCACCGCGTAACGGGCTCTATGCCGGACCGTCCTGTCCTCAGCGCGGCGACTGGTCCCCCAGCGTCACCCCTCGCCAGACGTTCCGGCCCTCGAACTGGATGATCTTGCCGAAGGTCGGATCCGCCGCCAGGAAGTGCCCCCCGGCCACGTACGCATCCAGCCGCTTCGCCTGCTCCACAATCGCCTGACGCGAGCGGGCCGAGAGCGACGCATCGACGTCGACCAGCGGCGCCCAGTCCGTCTGTGTCAGTTGCAAGGGATGATGCGCGGCATCACCGACCAGCAGCGCCGCCTCGCCGCCCGACTGCACCAGCACCGACACCGATCCGGGCGTGTGCCCCGGGGTATGCAGCAGCGTCACCTCTTCCGTCACCGTGTGCTCCGAGCCGATCAGGTCCATCAAGCCCGTGTGCTCCAGCGGCAGGACGGCCTGGCGCACCATCTCCACCAGCGGCCCCTCCCCGTTCAAGAACTCCTTGCCCGTGAAGTGGTCCCAGTCGGCCTGCTGAAACAGATAGCGCGCGTTCGGAAACGTCGGCACGGGTCCGGCGTCCGAGGGGCGCGTGTTCCAGCCCACGTGGTCGAGGTGCAGATGCGTGGGCAGCACGTAATCAATCGCCTCCGGCCCGAGGTCGAGGCTCGCCAGCGAATCGAGCAGATGTCCCTGGCCGAATCGCCACAGGCCCCACGGCCCGACCCCGGCGTCGACCAGGATCGTCTGGCCCCTGCTCCGGATCACGAACGTGACGACCTGCGACTCTTCGGGTTCCGCCGGGTCGCGGTCACCGAGATAGGGCCGAAACGCTTCCGGCGCGATCTCCTTCCGTTCCGCGTCCCGCAGAAACTCGCCTGCCGCCAGGCGGTAGTCCGCGTCCCGCGCGACGGCGATAGTCGCGCTGCCTACCTGCAGCCGCTCCGGCATAGCGTCCTCCCCGTTCCATCGCCTGCGCCGGCGCGCGCCGCCGCCGTGGGTCCGTCGCGCGCGGCTGCGGCGTGTGTTGCCGGGCGCAGCGGGCGGCGGTCGGGCGCATTGTAGAACCAGGGAGGGGCGGGGCGAGGCCAACCTCTACGCCGCGCCCGAAGCAACGTGAGGGACGCGATGACACGAGCGCCGATTGTGGCAGGCTTCTCCCGACTATGGCGGCACCTTTCCCTTGTAGCCGTAGGTGAATTCGGCGATCATCGGACCCTCGGTTGCGCCAGTCCCTGGACGCTCCGGCGGGGCGCGAGGTCGGGCGAAACCCCGGGCGGTCGCCCCGGAACCCAGACCGGCGACGGTCCGAGGAAATCAGCCAAGGAGGAAGCCTGTGAACGTCAACGAGGCCATCACCGAAATTCTGAAGCGAGAGGGCGTGGAACACCTGAGCTGCTACCCGACGACCGCCTTGATCGAGGCCACGTCGGACGCCGGCATCCGGCCGATCATCTGCCGCCAAGAGCGGGTCGGCGTCGGCATCGCCGACGGCTTCGCACGGGTCAGCAACGGCCGGCCGCCTTCGGTGTTCGCCATGCAGTACGGCCCCGGGGCGGAGAACGCCTTCGCCGGCGTCGCTACCGCCTTCTCGGATTCGACGCCGCTGTTGCTGCTGCCGCTCGGGCATCCGCGGCATCGCGATCGGGTGTTCCCGCTCTTCAATGCGACCGCGGTGTACGAACCCATGACCAAGTCGGTTGAGCAAGTCACCATCCCGGAGCGGATCGTGGACGCCATGCGCCGCGCCTTCGCAGGCATGAAGATCGGGCGCCCGGGGCCGGTGATGGTGGAGGTGCCGCAGGACGTGGCCGGGCAGGAGATCGATCCGTCCCTCTTGGAGGATTACGTGCCGGTCAAAGCCGCGCGCGCGCAGGCAGACCTCGCCGATATCGAGGCCGCGGCGCAGGCCCTGCTCGCCGCCGAGCGGCCGATCGTCATCGCCGGCGCGGGCGTGCTCTACGCGGAAGCGTCGCCTGAGCTGGAGGAGCTGGCCGAACTGCTGAAGCTTCCGGTGATGACCACGATGGAAGGCAAGAGCGCGATCTCGGAGAGGCATCATCCCCTGGCGCTCGGCAGCGGGTCCGCCGTGATGAGCGGGCCGGTGTACCAGTTCCTCCGTGATGCGGACCTGGTGCTGGCGGTCGGCACGAGCATGACCCGACACGGCATGGTGACGACGGTGCCGCCGGGCAAGACGATCATTCAGGCGACCAACGATCCGATCGACCTGCACAAGTCTTACCGGGTTGACTACCCCATCCTGGGCGACGCCAAGCTGGTGCTGCGCCAGTTCATCGACTGCTGCACCGATCTCCTTCGCGGCAGATCCCATCGGGAGGACAAGGACGTGGCCGGCGACATCGCGGCCGTGCGTGAGTCTTGGCTCGCCGAATGGATGCCGAAGCTGACCTCGGACGAGGTCCCCATCAATCCCTACCGGGTGATCTGGGAGCTGATGCAGAACGTCCCACCCTCGGATGCCATCGTCACCCACGACTCGGGCAATCCGCGCTTTGAGATGATGCCCTTCTACCGTGCCGACGGCCCGCGCAGCTACATTGGCTGGGGCAAATCGCACCAGCTCGGCACCGGACTCGGCCTCATCATCGGCGCCAAGCTGGCGGCGCCGGGGAAGTTCTGCATCAATGTGATGGGCGATGCGGCCTTCGGGATGACCGGGCTCGATTTCGAGACCGCGGTCAGAACCGATCTGCCGATCTGCACCGTGGTGCTGGACAACTCGACCATGGCGGTTGAGACGAGCCACATGAAGATCTCGCACGAGAAATACAACGCCCGCGACGTCGGCGGGGAGTATGCCGATATCGCCCGTTCGCTGGGCGGCTGGTCGGAACGGGTCGAGGAGCCCGCTGAGGTCGGCCCCGCGATCCTGCGGGCGAGGCGGGCGACCGAGGAGGGCAAGGCGGCGCTCTTGGATTTCATCACCAGCGACGAGATGGCGATCTCGCACCGAGCCGCCTTCGGCTGATCGGACGCAGTCCGCGCTTGATGCAGGCGCGCTATCCTGGCCAGCGGGGAGGTCTTCATGCTCTTCAACCTACTGAACCGGGTAAATCTCCTGCGGCCCGTTGAGGCGTTCCTTGTCCGCTGGTTCGACTTTTCTATCGTCAGTCGCCACGTTTGCGGCCAAGCGGGTGTGCCGCCGGTGCCGACCTTCACGATCACGACCATTGGACGCACGTCGGGTGACCTCGTGGCGACGCCGCTGTTCTACTTTCGGGACGGCGACGCCTACGTCGTCATTGGCTCCGTGGGAGGCGCTCCACAGCACCCCAGTTGGTTTCAGAACCTCGCAGCGGATCCGCAGGCTTGGGTCCGCGTGAGGCGTAGTCGGCGGTCTGTGCGGGCAGAGGTCGTTACTGGGGAAGAACGGGCGAGTCTGTGGGATCGAGTGACCAAGGCGTATCCGCCTTACGTGGAGTACCAAGAGCGCGCACAGGCTCGCGAGATTCCCGTGGTCCGACTGCGATCCGTGCGATCGTGACCGGCGTGCGGCGGCAGTTGGTAGAGGACAGCGGCTCCTCTGCAGACGGCGCGGGGAAGCGGACTTCAAAGGCTTTGAGGAGCCGGTAGCGCGCGGTCAGGGCCGCACCCGATTGTTGGCGGGAGCCGACCCCGCCGCAGGTGGACTCGACGTTGCGGCTCAGGAGATGCGGCTCGGCGTCCGCAAAGCAAGGCGAGGCGCCGTCAGGGGGTCGGGGCATCGGCGGGAAGCAGGCCCTCCCGCTTCAGCTCGGCCCATAGCGCGACGGGCAGATCCTGCGCGATCAGGCGCGCGTTTTCCTCAGCTTCCTCGCTGCTGGCGGCGCCGGGGATGACGGTGGCAACCGCGGGGTGGGCGAGGACGAACTGCAAAGCCGCGGCCTTCAGCGCCACGCCGTGCCGGTCACAGACCGCCCGCAGCCGGGCCGCCTTGTCCACCCACTCCGGCGGCGCCGGCGCGTAATTGAACGACACGCGCTTGGAGAGGTCCGGGGCGGCCAGGATGCCGCTGTTGTAGGGGCCGCCGATGGCGATTCGGACGCCGCGCTCCAGGCACAGATTGAGGAACTCTCCGTGGGCGGACTGGTCGAGGAGCGTGTAGCGGCCCGCCAGCAACACCACGTCGATGTCGAAGCGGCGGATGAAGCGGGCGGGCATCTCCCACTGGTTCATGCCCGTGCCGATCGCTCGCACCAGGCCTTGCTCGCGCAGCGCCAGCAGGGTGGGGAAGGCGGTGGCGTAGGCCTGATCCTCGAGGCCGGGCTCGGCGTCCGGATCGTGGAGGTAGAGGATATCCACGCGATCCAGGTTCAGGCGCCGCAGGCTCTCTTCCAGCGATCGCATGATGCCTTCGCGGCTGAGATCGAAGCGGACATTGAACGCCGGCGCACCGTCCGGCCCTTTCGGAGCGGAATCGTGCGGATCCGCCAGGTCGAGCACCCGGCCCACCTTCGTGGACAGGACGAAGTCGTCGCGAGGCTTGCCCTCCAGCCCTCTGCCCACGCGGACTTCGCTGATCCCGCTCCCGTAGACGGGGGCGGTGTCGAAGTAACGCACGCCGATCTGGTAGGCGCTCTTCACTGTGGCGAGGGCGCCGTCATACGAAGGACCCGGCATCAGCGCGTCCGCTGTCGGCGGACGCGACAGCGGCACCCCGCCCATGCCCAGGCGCGTCACGTGCACACCGGTGTTCCCAATCTCGACTCGTTCGAACGGATCCATCGCATCGCTCCGATCCGAGCAGGCATCCGAGGGAATGGTTGCGGCGGCGCTGCAGTTGGTCAAGGGGCGCGAGCCGCATTGCGTCCCCAGCATCGACTGGCGGGCAGCCCTGTCCTGCGCACAGCAAAGCGCCGTTCAAGTCCGCATGGCCGCGGCCCACCATGACCGCGAGTTCGTGTGCCCCGTCGGGCCCAGGCTTGCCGTGGCGTGCTCGTCGGCTCAACGCCTGCGGCGGCCCTTATCTCGCACGGCATCAAACGATCGCTCCGGTTCTAGGGCCTACGACCTCTATCGCGCCCAGTTCGTCTCGGTCTGACGCGGACGCCTGCCTAGCGACGCAGCGCCGCCAGCACGATCCCGGCGGAGACGGAGACGTTGAGCGACGTGACCGGCACCTCGGCAGGGCCCGCTGACTGAGGGATTGCACAGATCACGTCGCACTGCTCTTGGGTCAGCCGGCGCAGGCCGCGCTCCTCGTTGCCCAGCACCACCAGCCAGGATCGATCCCGCGGTACATCATGCAGCGAGGTCTCCGCATGTTCCGACGTGCCCAGAATCCAGAGCCCGGCGGCGCGGGCCTGATCGAGCGCCCGACGCAGGTTGCCTTCGCGCGCGAACAGGACCGACTCGACCCCGCCGCTGGCGACGTCGTAGACGACGCCCGAAAGCGGGGCCGCTCGATCCGCCGGCATGATCAATCCCGCCACGCCAAAGAAGGCGGCCGTGCGAAAGATCGCCCCGACGTTCTGCGGGTCCTGAATCTGGTCCAGCGCCAGAAAGACGGAGTCCGGCGCGACCTGCGCAAACATCTGCTCGATGGCAGTTTCCGCGCGCTCTTTGACCAAGGCCCGGCCTGCGGACTCCCGTCCAGGCTTTCCCTTGCCCGCCCGTCCTGGGCCGGCCGCTGCGGTGCTGAGCACCGTCACTTCGGCGCGGCGAGCCTCCGCCGCGAGATCACCCCAAACGCCCCCGTCTGCAGTCGTACGAAGCTCTTGCACGTCCTCGGGGCGGGCGCGCAGAGCGGCCAGGATCGCGTGCGGATTGCGCAGCTCGAGCGTCATCCGATCATTCTGGCCGATCTGCCACCGACTCTATCTCGAACGACACTGTTCGACATTGAATCGGACAGGCTCCTGTCCCGCGGATGACGAGACGGAGACTGCCCTCAGTCCGGCCGCAGCAGCACTTTGATTTGGTCACTGGGGCGCTTCAGGGCCTCAAAGGCCGCGGGAAAGGCGTCGAAGCCGACATGGTCGGTGACCAGGCCGGCGGCGTCGATGCGCTGGCGGCCCAGCATCTCGATCGTGAACTCGAAGTCTGCCTTGGTGTAGACGAAGGCGAAGCTGACATCGAGTTCCTTCATGATGGCGCGGGCAGGGAAGAAGCTGTCCTGCACCATGCAGAGCCCGACCACGACGACGCGGGCATCGTTCGACGCGTAGTCGATTGAGAGCTGCATGCTGCCGGGCACGCCGACACAGTCGAAGAGCACCGAGGGGCTGCCGCCGGCGAGCTGCTCCGCCCGGGCGGCGACGTCCTCGGTGGCCGCGTCGATCGCCGCGGTGGCGCCGAACTCGGCGGCGCGCTCGGCCCGGGCCCGAACCAGGTCGCTGACGATGACGTGGCGGGCGCCGAAGAAGCGGCACCAGAGCGCCACCGAGAGGCCGATGGGGCCGCCGCCGACGATCAGCACCGTATCGCCTTGGCTCAAATGAGCGCGACGGACAGCGGCGAGCCCAACGGCGAGCGGCTCGACCAAGGCGCCGAGGCTGTCGTCGACGGAGTCTGGCAAGCGCAGGGTCTCGGATTCGCCAACCCGCGTGAACTCGGCATAGGCGCCCGTCAGCTTGCTCGAGGCTCGGGTGATGACGTCGGGACAGCGATAGCTGCGTCCGGCGAGGCAGGCCGGGCACTTGCCGCAGCCGAGCGAGGGCTGGGCGCAGACCCGCTCGCCGACCTTCCACCCGCCCGTGAGCTCGCGGCCGACCTCGACGATCTCGCCGGTGAACTCGTGCCCCATGACCGCGCCCGGCGCCAATTTCCGCCAGCTGCCGTCTGGGATCTCGTATTCGCTCCAGTGCAGGTCGGTGCCGCAGATGCCGCAGGCCGCGATCTTCACCAGCAGCTCGTTCGGCAGCGGCATCGGATCCGGCACCTCCTCGATCACCAGCGGCTGCCCGCGTTCCTTGAATACCGCCGCCTTCATTGGATCCCTCCCCCTCGCGGCCCTAGGCCGCGGTGCTAAGCGCGTTGGCCTCCATGAAGAGACCCATTTCTCGCAGAACTGGCCGAGATAGAGTTCCGGCGCGGCGCGCCGCCTCGGCCTAGCCGTAACCCTACGACAGTCAGTGGGGCGGTGCGTTCGCCCTGCGGGACATGCCATGAAGACCGCCCGTCCAACAGCACAGCGATTACAGCAGCGTGTCGCCGCCGGCGTTCAGTCCATCACCTCAGGGACTGCTCATGGATCTCGGCAGCAGCGCTGGCGGTTGCGCACAAGCCCCGCCCGTTACGGCCCTCAGAGTGACCTCACCGTCCTTCGCTCCTAGCCGATCGGGCGAATGGGTCATTCGTCCCATGGCGAATGGGGCAGGTGCATCTGCGGATCCGTCCTCGCCTGGGTTAGTGTCAGCCCGACGAAGGAGGACCGGAGTTCGATGGAGACGCCGGCAGCACCGTGTCGGAAGTGCGGAAAGCCCCTTTCGCTCGTCGTCGCCAGATCGGGCGCGAGCCTCTGCAGGGACTGCGGCGGCTCCGTCTACCAGCAATTGAGTGCGCGTGCGATTTTCTACCTTAGGGCGCCCTGGCCCAAATCCTGCAGGCTTGTTTCCCGATGACGCGCACCGCAGATCCACCGCACGCTTAGAGCAGATACGCTGTTACTCCTTGGACTCCGACCCGAGCCCAGTAGTTCGGACTCGCCAGGCGCGTGTACACCGTGAGTGTGCTGTCGCCAGCGGGAACATCGAGGAGGAGAGCCACAGTCTCATTCACGTTGTCCCTGATTGGCTCGGTTCGAACGAAATCGGAACCAACGAAGAACTGGATGCTCGGATCGCCCGTGCCGGCTCCGAAACCATAGACGAGGAGGAGTTGGCTCGCCTCAGGGATGTTTCGCAAGGCCAGGTTCGTTCCCGCTGCGCACCGCCGGTAGATGTCAGCGACGATGCTGGTCAGATCGTTCTCGTCAGCGGGATCGCCTGGATCGTACCCGATGATGATCTCGTTCGCGCTCGCTTGGCTGTCAATGCTCAAGGACCAACCGGACGTGAATCCGCCGAACGTCCAGTGGGTCCCGTATGCCCAAGGGTCGTCCGGCGTGCTGGGGTTGTACCCGTTGGGGTTTGGCGCGGTGGGCGAGAGCTCGATGAATGGAGTCAGCGTCATCGCGCCCGTCCCTTCTCGTCCTGCTGCGCCTTGAACTCCCGATCGCGACGCTCGCGCTCAATCTTGTCCTGTTCCTCGAACTCGCGTGCCTCGGCAGTCGCCCGCTCGTCAGCATCGACAAGCGTCTGATGCTTTCGCATCGCAGAGACGACCCGCTGCCGATCGACGTGGATGGCTTCTCCCATGGCAATCCCTCCATTTGGTGCAGGGATACACCATTTGATAGCGGCGTGCTACTCGAAAGTGAACCCTTCTGAGGGACGCTGGAGGCCGTGCGCGCCGTCCGGCTGTTCGCACGCTCGCTGGGCAAACTCTTCCGAACGTTGAAACTTGGCGATTTCCTCACCGGGGCGCTTGCGCTGCTGATTATCCCCGTCATCGTCATGTGGCGCTTATTACGGCGGGCGTACTCGAGAATGCTCGACCTGGTCCGCTAGCCAGCGCCGAGTCGGATCGTGCCACTGTTCGGCATTCGATTCGGCCCAGTCGGGGGTGCCGTCGGCGCTTGAAGTGTCTCAAGAATCGATCGGACTGACGCACACCGCTCATCGCGTTCCGAACCGGCATCAGACCAGCCGAGTTCAGAACAGATGGATTCTTGGACCGTCACACCTACAGCCGGTGCTTTAAGGAGGGCCGGATACGTTCGTTCACGCTGCGCGATCTTCGCCTACGGGGCGCTGCAGCCGGAGAGGAACGGCCGGAGTTCAGCAGGTCAACAGCCGCTAACGGCGCGTACACTCAGCGGTAAGGAGGAGCGTCGTGACTGCGGACCCCGGCACCCACGTCACCCTCCGAGTGTGCTCCCTGGATGAGTTGAAAGCCGCCGGCGTCCAAGTGGTCGCGGCGGGCGATCGCACGGTCGCTCTGTTCTGGCACGATAGCCGCGTCTACGCCGTTGACAACCGTTGCCCACACATGGGCTTCCCCCTCAGTCGGGGCACCGTCCGAGACGGGATCCTCACTTGCCACTGGCACCACGCCAAGTTCGATCTGGCAGGAGGCTGCACCTTCGACCCCTTCGCGGACGACGTCGCCGCTTTCTGGGTCGAGGTGCGCGACGGCGACGTCTGGCTTGACCCCACCCCCGTGGAGGAGGATCGGCTGGCGCACTGGGAGCGCAAACTCCGTGAGGGCATGGAACAGAATATCGGGCTGGTGCTGGCCAAGGCCGTGCTTGGGCTGGCGGGCCTGGGACGCACGGACTTGATCCTCCTCAACGCCGCGGAGTTCGGGGTCCGCTACCGGGACGCCGGCTGGGCTGACGGGCTCTCCATCCTGACAACCATGGCGAACGTGCAGGCCCAGCTCCGGCCGGAGGATCGCCCCCGCGCGCTGTTTCACGGAGTCATCCAGGTGGCGCGCAACGTGGAGGGGGAGCCGCCCGACTTCGATCTCCTCCCGCTCGACACCCGCGAGCGGCGGCCGGAGGTCTTTCGTGCATGGTTCCGTCGCTTCGCCGAGACGCGGAGCGCCGCCGCCGCCGAACGCTGCTTGCGAACGGCCATCGCCGCGGACGCTCCCCCGAGGGCACTGGCCGACATGCTGTTCGCCGCGGCCACCGACCACCTCTTCATGGACGAGGGGCACACACTTGACTTCGCGAACAAGGCCTGCGAGCTGCTGGACCAGATTGGGTGGGAGCGGGCCGGGGCGATCCTCCCCAGCCTGATCCCGAATCTCGTGAGCGCCCAGCGGATGGAAGAGACAGCCGCCTGGCAGCACCCCGTGGACCTTCCCGATCTCATCCGTGATGCCGACGCCGCTCTCGATGAAGCCCTCGCGGGCGGCCGGGAGCGACTGACGGGGTGGGACGGGCATCGCGCCCTGGCCGAGACGATCCTGGACCAGGAACCGCACGTCTCGCTTGGGGCGATCGTGAAGGCGGCCCGCGACGGCGTGCCGCTCACGGACCTGAGTGCGGTGGTCGCCTACGCCGCCGCCCGCCGGCCGCTCCACTTCCACACCTCCAATGAGTTCTCCGACTGGGACACGGTGCACCACACCTTCACCTACACCAACGCGGTGGACCAGGCGCTGCGACGGGCGCCCTCGCGCGAGTTAGCCCGAGGGATCCTCGACGGCGCCATGTCGGTGTACTTGGAGCGCTTCCTGAACGTCCCGCGGCAACCCGCCCCCCGAGCCAGCGGCGCCCGCGCCTCGGCCGCCGCCCTGCTGGAGGAGTTCGATCGCCAGCAGCGCGTCGACGAAACCGCCCAGGTCGTGACGGACCTGCTGGCCGGCGGCGACCGCCGGGCCGTCGTGGAAACGCTGGGGCAGGCGCTGCTGCGAGAGGACGCAGGCTTCCACGCCTTCCAGATCTATGAAGCCGCCCTACGGCAGTACGGCAACTTCGCGGGACGGCCCGAGGGCGATGACATCCTCGTTGGTGCGGCGCGGTTCCTCACGGCGCACGCTCCGACCGTGCGGGCGGCCGGCCAGACCTACGACACCGCGGCTCGCCTCCTGCGTGGCGAGGCGCTCCATGAGGAGGTCGGTTGACGGCGCGGCGAGCACGGCGTCCCCGGGTGACGGTGCGCGACGGCAGGCGCGGGCACGGGCGGAAGCGGCGGCCGCCGGGCGGGCTGCCGACCCTCATTGCGCGAGCCGCGGTGGAGACGATCAAGCCACCGGCGCAGCTCATGGTCACGTTCAGGCACGTTGCCGCTGGTGAGGACACAGTGACCGAGAGCGGCAGCCAGCCGCCGGCCCGACAGGGCTCCCTCACAACATGATTGAGCGCTACTTCATTTTCTTCCCTCACAGGGGACTGACGGGCGATCCATCCGACTACGGACTGGTCCACGAAGACGTGTCCTTCGCCAGCAGCGACGGCGTCCGCTTGCACGGCTGGTTCGTCGCCGGCAGCTCAGACGTCACCTGGCTCTGGTGCCACGGAAACGCCGGAAACATCAGCCACCGCCTGGAGAACCTGAAGTTGCTCCATGACCACTTGGGTGTGAATGTCTTCCTCTTCGACTACCGGGGCTACGGCGTCAGCGAGGGGAAGCCGTCGGAGCAGGGGACCTACCGGGACGCCGAAGCGGCGCTCCGCTACCTGCGCGCACGGGACGATCTGTCCCCGGATCGCATCCTGTACTTCGGCCGATCCCTCGGCGCGGCAGTCGCGGTCGAGCTGGCGTCGCGCGCCGAGCCCTGCGGGCTAATCCTGGAGTCGGGCTTCCCCTCCGTGCCGTATCTGGCCCGTCGCCGCTACCCGTTCCTGCCGATCTGGCTCCTGTTGCGGACGCGCTACGACGCGCGGGCGAAGATTCGGGGTCTGAAGGCGCCGAAGCTCGTGTTGCACGGCGACCGCGACGACATCGTCCCGATCGACGCGGGACGGGCGTTGTTCGATGCCGCCAAGGAGCCCAAAGAGTTTTATACGATCGCCGGAGCCGGTCACAACGATACCTACCGAGTCGACGGGGCAGCCTACTTCGCCGCGCTGCGAGCCTTCGTGGAGCAGCTCCCGTGCGGGCCTGGCGCCCGGTGAACAAGTCCTGCCGCGGGACTCTCTTCACGCGGCTCGGCGAGCGCGCCGGCGCTTCCCAATGGTGGCCGTTCCACCAGCACGTCAAGCGGCGTCTCAGCGACTCCCACATGGTGCACCGGCCTGAGGCGGCCGAGTAGGTCAGCCTCTTGTCCTGGGGGAGGTTACTTGATGACTTTCACGGCGTCGCCGACACGAATCCGCCCGGGGACTACGACCTTGCAAGTCACGCCCCCTCGCCAGCGGGGAGCCAGGCATGCGCGCAACCCGGCCGTTACCTCATCCATCCGTTCACACGGCGCGGTCTCGCCCGTCACCTCAAGGAACGCTTCGCCCACATCTAATCGGGCGCCGAGGCTGTCGACGAGGGACGCGCCCTCAACGAGCAGGTTGGCTCGCCGCGCGGTCCACGGCAACTCGCGACCGAACTCCGTGCACGCTGCCTCCCACGACTCCTTGGAAATGACCGTCACGGCCCGGGTCCCCCCGAGAGCGCGTGAGTCCCCCAGGATGCCGAGATCGGACACCTCCGCTTCCTGGACTTCCAGCATTGGGGCGCGCGCGCGCTCCCGAATTGCGATCCCAAGGAGACTGCTCATGAATCTCTTTCTACGTCGGCCGGGCGAGAGCCGCCACGGCGCCGATCGGGGCGGGTCCGCCGCGACCGCTCGGGGCAAAGGAGAGACGCAGTGGGTCTCATGCCGATGATATGCGGACCGCGGCCGCACGGGAAGTGGGATCTCCGAGGGGTGCGACGCCCCCCATCACGATGAGCACGTCGTGTGGACCTGTCGCTAACTAGGCGCTGCCTGCGCTCAGTCCCATTCAGGCGCCGCTCCCCATCGCTCCAGCGAAGTGACCTCCTGCACCGGCTTGCGACGAAGGGGCCCGAAACGGCCCCGTGGATAGCCCAACGGCACGCAATACACGACCTGCGCCGTCTCGGGGATGTCGAAGAGCGCATGTACGCGATCGTTGACGATGGGATGGAGCGTGGTGATCGTGCCGCCGATCCCGAGCGCCCGCGCCGCGAGCAGGAGGTTCTGGGTGGCCGGGATCACGGAGGCCATCGGGGACGCGCCCTCGGCCAGCGCACAGACGAGGACGATCACCGGCGCGTCTCCGATCTCCCCCGCCAGGCGCATCGCCGAGCGGGCGATACGGTCGGTTTCCGGGATGTCCTCCGGGCCCTGGACGCCGGCATCCCGCCGCTTTGCCCACCAGGCTTCGTGGTACAGCTCGCCCATCCGCGCGCGCTGGCCCGGATCCTGGACGACGAGGAAGTGCCACGGTTGGCTGTTGTTGCCGGAGGGCGCTTGGGTCGCGGCCGTCAAGATGTCGCGCAGGTCTGCCTCCGCGATCGGCTCCGGCCTGAGGCGCCGAATCGCGCGCATGGAAAACATCGCCTCCCCGAGCGGCATCGGAAAGCGTTCGTCCGCATCCATCTCGTCCCCCCTTCGTCAGCGGCGTTGCGGCTGTAGAGCGCCAAAGTTCCTTCCGGCAGCGCTTGCCCACGTGTCTCGACGGCGCCTTGTCCGCCGTCATGCCGCCGCAGAGCCTACCGCCCTAGGGCCGCCGGTGCTGCGCGCCGCCACTCGAGCGCGGTGAGAGGTTTACGGCAATGCCGCAACGTCGAATGGCAGTGGCTTGAATCGAACTGTCAGTCGGAGAGGCCTCTACGACATCCAATTCAAGGCTCCCAAGCCATCCCCGCGCCGTCTTCCAGCGCCGATACCGGCGCCATGCCGTCGCCAAGACGGAACGCGTACGCTCGCGACGTGGCAAGGCGGACGCTGGAGCCCCCGTTGCCAGCCCTCACGCCGGCGCGTTAGTCTGGCCGCATCGGACGGATCGCAGGGGAGGTTCTCATGACTGTCGCCACGATCGACGCCGCCACGATCAAGGAGCGCTACCAGAGGGACGGCTACGTCTTCCCCCTGCGAGCCACGCCGCGGGAGCAGGCGCTGGCCTATCTCGCTCAGCTGGAAGCGTACGAAGCGACCGTCGGCGGCCCCATCCAAAGCAACCTGCGCCACAAGGTCCACCTGCTCTTCACCTGGGCGAACGAGCTGGTGCGCCACCCGACCATTCTGGATGCTGTGGAGCCGGTGATCGGCCCCAACATCCTCTGCTGGACGACGAGCTTCTTCATCAAGGAGGCGCACGATCCGGGCTTCGTCTCCTGGCACCAGGACTCGACCTACTGGGGGCTGGAGCCCCCGGACGTCATCACTGCCTGGTTTGCCTTCTCGGACGCGCCGGTGCAGAGCGGCGCCATGAAGTTCCTGCCGGGCAGTCACACGAGGGGGCAGATCGCCCACAAGGACACGTTCCACGAGGACAATCTCTTGACCCGCGGCCAGGAGGTCCAGGTGGACGTCGACGACGCCGACGGCGTCAACATCCCCTTGGAGGCCGGCGAATTCTCGCTGCACCATGTCCGCTTGGTGCACGGCTCCAAGCCCAACACCACGGCCCACCGCCGCATAGGGCTCGCGATTCGCTATATCCCCACCACTGTGCAGCAGCACAAGGTGCAGGACTCCGCCATGCTGGTGCGGGGCCGCGATGACGAACGCCACTTCCTGGCGGAGGGGGATCCGCAGACGGACATGGACGCCGCCGCCGTGGCCGCGCACAAGGCGGCGGTGGAACGGCAAATCAGCGCGCTCTACCAAGGCGTTGACCGCACGGAGATGCGTTCCTAGCGGGGCGTCGTCAGGCGAGGGCGAGTACGACTTCGAATGGTCCTGTCCTTCGCCCCGTTGGGGGCACCGCGCCGGTGGACTAGCCGGAGGCGTCCGCCGTCACCGGTACGAGTGTCGATCGCGGCAAGGTCCGAATTCGAAGCCAGGCGAGGGCTGTGAGCAGGACGGCAACGGCCGCGACACCCCCCACTATCGAGAGCGTTTCTCGCATCCCGATGGAATCGGCGAGGGCGCCCCAGACAGGCGCCAAGAGCGCCTGCATGCCAAAGGCCATGACCGCGAATGACATGACGCGTCCGTAGAAGGCCGGACTGATGCTCAACATGAGGAGCGTTTGGTTGAGGAGCATGAAGCCGGAGCGCCCAAGCCCGAGCGGGATCGCGCAGATCAGCGCGAACTCGTACGTTGTGGACGCGGCCAGCAACCCGAATCCGCCGGCCATCACGCTGCCCATGACGAGCATGCCAGGCCATGCCAGCGGCGTGTGCACGAGACGAGCGAGCGGCAGGTTTCCGATCAAACCGGCGATCGCGAAGACAAGGAAGATCAAGCCGATATCGGTCGGCTCGCGACCCAGCTCCCGGTCGAGCAGGCCGGGCAGCAGCGTCTGGAAGGCAAAGCCGCAAATGATCAGGGCCATGAATGCCGCCCAGAGGAGTCGCAGTCGGGGATCGCCCAGCACGTAGCGGGCTCCCTCGGACATTTCCAGGCGGATAGATCGACGTCCCTCTGCCGGTACCGGAGGTGGCGTATTGGGCAAACGGTGGGTCAGCGGGAGGATCAGGAGGAACAGGGACGCCATGACGAGGTACGTCCCGCCGACTCCGACCGACGAACTGACCAGGATCGCGATCAGGAGCGGGGCCACCACCAGCGCGGCGGTGATGGCGATCTGCTGGTGGGCAACGGCGCTCGCAAGCAGCCGGCCTGGAACCAGCTCCGCGACCCAAGCCCGGCGTGCCGGCCCCAGGAAGGCGAAGGCAACCCCCATGATCAAGGCGCCCAGCGTGAGAGACAGAATCGAGATCTGGTCGGTGACGATGAGCAGCCCAAGGACCAGGATGACCAGTCCTGGGACGGTCTGCCCCGCGATGATGAGCGGCTTCTTGTGAACGCGATCGGCGATCACCCCGCCGATCGGCGAGATCAGGAACATGCCAACCCCTGACCCCATCGTGGCGATCCCTGCGTCCGTGTTGTTGCCGGTGATCTCGTAGGCAACGGCCGGCATGAGCATGAACGACATCATGAAGGCCGTGGTCGCCAACAGGCCGCTGGACCACAGCAAGCGATAGGGCCGGCTTTCGAACGCCGCAAAGGTTTCCTGCGCCCAGGCCATGCATCGACAGTAGAGGAATCTCCAAAGAGGCGTGCGTTCCTTCTCGCTGGCGATGTAAAAGGAGGGAAGCTGCGGGACTGCAAACGTCTAGGCCACTCGACGTCGGCGATGGCGCGCCGCTACTCCGCAACCTATGACGCGGCGAAGGCCGCGGCCTGGTCTGCGGCGCCTGAGCCGGCGCCTCAGGCGAGCAGCGCGGCCACGGAGTCCAGGTTCGTGGGGTTGGGCGTCATCGCCCCCACCACGAAGGCGTGCACGGCGGCCACGACAGCATCGTTGAACGGCGTCGGGACGCCGACCTTACGGCCCCGCTCCACGACGTAGCCGTTGAGGTAATCGATCTCGGTGCGGCGGCGCCGGAGCACGTCCTGGAGGAGCGAAGGGAGTCCCTCGCCGACCGTGGCGGTGTGCGCGACCATTTGCGCCTCCACGGTCGCCAGGTTGCGGCCTGCGGCGGCGTCCACGATCTGAGCGGAGTCGATGCCCGAGACCGCTTCGATCTGGTGGCCCAGCGCGCCCGCCACGCGGATCACCTCGGCGCCGATCTGGATGCTGACCCGCCGCGTCACCTCCACCTGGCGCAGCTCCGCCGAACCGTAGCCGGTCAGCCCGGCCACGGCGTTGACCATGCAGTTCGTGGTGAGCTTCGCCCAGCGCTCCCCCGAGAGGTTGGTTGTCACGTCCGTCCCGCCGACGTCGCTGAGGATCGTCGCGATCTCGCCGGCGCGCGCTGTCTCCTTGCCGTCCAGCTCGCCTACGCGAAAGGCCGGCGCGTCCGCGGCGGTCGTCCGCACCACGTGCCCCGGCCCCTTCAGCTCGCCGCCCACCAGGATCACGCAGCCCAGCGTGCGCTCATCCCCCGCGATGGCGGCTACGCGATCGTCGTTGATCCCGTTCTGCGCGCACACCACGGCCCCGTCCGCGGCGACGAAGGGGGCGATCAGCGTCGTGGCCCAGTCCGTGTCGTACGACTTGACGGCCACGAACGCCAGCGTGAACGGCTCAGTGACGCCCTGCAGCTCGCCGATGTGCAACGCCCGCACGGGCACGGTGAGGTCGCCCCTCGTCCCGGAGATGTGGAGGCCGTCGCGCTTCATCTTCTCGACGTGCGCCGGCCAGGCGTCCACCAGGGTGACGTCGCGCCCCGCCTTGGTGAGCATCCCGCCCACCAGTGAGCCGATCGCGCCGGCGCCAATGATGCCGATTCGTGTGGCCATGATCCCTCCCCACCGCGGTGCGCCGCGCAGGCACTGCCCGCTGCACGACGGGCAGAGGATAGATCAACGCGCTCTGAAATGAGCCCTGTGGGGCACCAATCCTACGTCCGTTCTCGTTGAGCACTGATCACAGGCGCGACGACCATTCGTTCGGATCGAAATCCGAACGGACGTATTATTCGTGCCTCAAAACTGGTAGGACCGTAGCTTCACCGTTCTGCTCGCTCCCCCCGCCGCATCTGCTGCGGGCGCCCGCAGCGACGATGAACACCGCAACCGACGCGATCAGCGCCCAAATCCAGACGGGGTGCGCTCCCCCGCCGGCATCTGCCACCCCGCCGCTGCCCGTGGCCGGCAGCTCACTGGGCGCGCCGACCGCCGGCGTGAGCTTGAAGACGTTGTCGCTGACAGCGCCGGCAATGTAGACGCTTCCATCTGCGCCCACGGCAAGCTCGACCGGGAATCCTAGCGGATGAACGCCGTCTCCGCTGGCGTTCAAGATGACGCTCGACCTTCCGTCTGGACCCACCCGGTAGACTCGGTCCCGTACCTCCGCGAGTACGAAGACGTTGCCGGCACCGTCCACGGCGACTTCGGAGAGGCGATCGGTATGATCCGTGCCCTCGCTCCGGAGGTCGAAGATCACGCGGACTTCGCCGTCCGGCGTGACCCGGAACAGATTGCGGCTGACCAGCCCGGCTACGTAGAGGTTCCCGGCGTTATCGACGGCGACGCTGTTGGGCCATTCGAGAGGTTGAACGCCATCACCCCGCGCGTCGAGCACCGTGGTGACGGCGCCGTCCGGGGCGACACGGAAGGCCTTGTCGCTGAATCGCTGGGCGATATAGGAGGTGCCGTTGGCTTGCACGGCGAGATCGATGAATCCGACTGCCTCGAACGGTTCCCTCGCCGTGAAGATCTCGGTGATCTCGCCGGTGGGCGTGATGCGGAAGAGGTTGTCGCTCGTGAGCCCCGCCACGTATACGGTTCCAGCCTCATCAACAGCGATGTCATTCGGGTGGACGAGCCGGTGAACCCCGTCGCCGGTCTGATCGATGATTTGTGAGCTCGAGCCATCGGGCGCGATCCGGAACGCGTTGTGGCTCTCTTGCCCGGTCACATAGACATTGCCTTCTGAATCGACAGCGATGCCGCTGGGGCCACTGAGCTCGTGAACGCCATCGCCGGAGCTGTCCAGGATCTGGGTGATCGCGCCGGCTGGAGTGACTCGAAAAAACGTTGTGG
The DNA here is from genome assembly GCA_963662615.2 of Dehalococcoidia bacterium. Taxonomy (GTDB): domain Bacteria; phylum Chloroflexota; class Dehalococcoidia; order Bin125; family Bin125. The sequence continues at coordinate 1,784,874 of CAXXSR010000001.1, read as the reverse complement.
CTCTCAAGCCCCGCCACGTAGACGTTCCCGTCCCTATCGATGGCGATGTCGATCGGATAATCGAGCGGGTGGGTCCCATCACCGCTGGCATCCAGGATCTGCGTGACGGTATACGATACCTCGACGGCGTTTGCGTTCGCGGGGGCGAATAGCGCCGCAATCGCCGCCAGGGCCGCGAAGGACAGCAGCCCGAACACGATCGCTCGCCTCCGCAAAGCGACGCACATGGTCAAGACTCTCTCTGCATCCGAACGGCACAGCAGCGCCTAAAGTTCCGCCCCATTCTACGACCGCGCGCTCCCCGGAGACGTTGACCGTGCTGCGACTGTTGCCTCTCGCCGACAGCTCTGGCCGCCCGGGGCTCCCTATAATCAGCAGCGATGGATGAGCCCCGTCTCCGCGCGGTCCGTTTTCCGGCCCTGGGGCACCGCGACTATCGCCGGGCGTGGCTGGGAGCCACCGCCTCAGCGGTCGCCTTCTGGTCGCTCCTCATGGCCCGCGCCTGGATCGCGCTTGACGTCTCGGACAGCGGCTTCGCAGTCGGCGTGGTCACCTTCGCGGCGATGGCGCCGTGGATGCTTGCCCCCATTGGCGGCGCCCTCGCGGACCGCTTCGACCGCGCCCGTGTGCTGGTCTACGCGGGCGCGGTCCAGGCGCTGCTCGCGCTGGGCTTGGCCGGGCTCGCCCTCGCCGACGTCGTCCAGGTCTGGCAGCTGGTGCTGTTCGCGTTCGCGGGCGGGTTGGTCTGGTCCGTGGAAACGCCAACCCAACAGGCACTGCTGCCGAACACGGTGGGCAAGAACGAGTTGCTCAACGCCATCGCCCTCGCCTCGCTGGCCCGCTACGGGTCGCGCCTGATCGGGCCGGTGGCCGCCACGCCCATGCTCAGCAACCTGGGGCCGGGGTGGATCTTCGTGATGGCGGCCGGCTTTTCCCTGCTGGCGGCGTTCTGGAACTCGCGCGTGCGTGTTCGCTCGACGGGTGGAATTGAAGGGAGCGGTCGCGATCTTGTGCTGGAGGCCGGCGCCCACGTGAAGGAGGCGCTGCGCTACGTTGGCGGCCACCGGCAGGTGCGGATGGTGATGGCGCTGGTGACGCTGCACTGCATGCTCACCATGTCGATCGACGCCATGCTCCCGATCTTCGCCAAGCGCGAGCTGGATGGCGGCAGCGGTCTCTTCGGCGCGCTCCTGATGGGGCTGGGAGGGGGCGCGTTGGCCGGTACGCTCGCCCTCGCCATCGTGAGCAACTCCCAGCAGCGGGGCGCGCTCTTTCTTGGCAGTGGTCTGCTCTCCGGGGTCGGAGTCGTCGTGCTCGGACTCGGCGCCAATGTGGCCACCGCCGTTGCCGGGGCTGCGATCGCGGGCGCCGCACAGGCGATGTTCATGACGCTGGCGTTCACCTTTATTCAGTCGGTGGTGCCGGACGAGATTCGCGGTCGCGTCATGAGCCTCGCTGCCCTGTTCGCCGGCGGCGTCATGGCGATCATGATCCTGGCCAACGGGACGGCGAGCGACGTGATCAGCGTGCGCATCCTCCTCATCGGCCCAGCGGTCCTCTTCATCGCCCTGCTCATCGCGTGGTCACTCGGAGCGCGCGAGCTTCAGGCTCTGTACCGGCGGGGGACGGTGCTCCAGGTGGCCCCGCCGATGCACTCGGCGGCCGGCTGAGGGTGATGTCGCCGTCGCGGCGAGCGTGGCGTCGTGGAGTCCGGGCCGTGCCGCTGTGGACGCGGTACCGACTCGGGTCGTGCGGCGTGACACCAATCGCGAAATTGACACCCCCTAGAGGCGTCCCTAGCATTCGACGTTGACGCTGGGGGCCGCGCGTGTGCACCGAACCTCGAGCACATGGTGGGCATCGCAGCGGCCGCTGAGGGAGCGCGAAAGAGGGCGCATGAAGTTCGAATTCTTCCACCTGATGCCGTACCGGGACCTGCCGCCGGACTTTCCCGAGCGCTACCCCAGCGTCTGGGTGGACATCCCCAGCGAGCTGTTCGACCCGGCCAAGGCGCACCAGATGTACAACGACGCCCTGGATGAACTGGAAGCGGCGGCGGCGGCCGGCTACGACGGCGTCTGCGTGAACGAGCACCACCAGAACGGCTACGGCCTGATGCCGTCGCCGAACCTGATGGCGGCCACGCTGACGCGCCGGACGCGCGACGTGGCGGTCGTTGTGATGGGCAACTCGCTGCCGCTCTACAACCCGCCCATCCGCGTGGCTGAAGAGTTCGCCATGCTGGACTGCCTCAGCGGGGGCCGCCTGGTAGCGGGCTTTCCCGTGGGGTCGCCCATGGACGACGTCTTCTGCTACGGCACCAACCCCTCCACGCTGCGCGAGAAGTATTACGAGGCGGAGGACCTGATCATCAAGGCCTGGACCACGCCGGAGGTTTTCAGCTACAACGGCGCCTTTACCCAGCTGCGCTACGTGAACCTCTGGCCCCGGCCGCTTCAGAAGCCGCATCCGCCCATCTGGATCCCCGGGGGAGGTTCGGTGGAGACGTGGGAGTGGTGCGCGGACAAGGGCTACGTCTATTGCTACCTCTCCTATGGCGGCTACAAGCGGGGGCAGCGGAACGTGGACGGCTTCTGGAAGATCATGCAGGAGAAGGAGAAGCCGCTCAATCCCTACCACGCCGGCTTCCTGCAGTTGGTGGCGGTGGCGGACAGTGAACAGGAGGTCGCCGACAAGTTCGGGCCGCACGCGGAGTACTTCTACAACAAGATGCTCCACATTGACGCGCGCTACTACGACCCACCCGGCTACCGGACCGTCCGCACCATTGAGGAGGGATTCAGGAGCAGCCAGACTGCGAAGCCGGTCTTCGGCGATGCGCCGCAGTTCGACGACCGCGGCACCACCAAACAGTTCGCCCAGAGCAAGAAGGGCTCCGATGTCACCTGGGCGGATCTCATCCGCGAGGGGAACGTTGTCTCGGGGACGCCGAAGCAGGTCACCGAGCAGCTTGAGGCGGTGATCCGTTCCCTGCACGTGGGGCACCTCATGATTCTCAATCAGTTCGGAAGCATCCCCAAGGAGCTCGCCATCGCGAACATTGAGAAGACGGCGCGTGAGGTCCTTCCCTCCCTGCGCCACGTTTGGGACGCCGAAGGCTGGGAGGACCGCTGGTGGCCCAGCGGCCTCCAACACAAGGCGAGGCCCGCGCCTCTCGATTTCTAAGACGTCTCAACACTCCCTGCGACGGCGCTCGCGACCGCGAGCGTAAGTTGAGGCGCGTTCGGACCTCTAGCGCAACGGATCTCCCGCGCGACGCCTGCACGGAAGCCGTCCGGGACTTTGGCAATGAGCACTCTGGCAAGGAGCGCTGTGCCCGTCACGGCCTCCGACGTCACGCCGTTGCCGCTCCGATCCGAGCGAGCCGGCGGAGTTCGCCTCAGTCGCCGGGGGCGGGATGCGCCGGCGCGTTCGCGCTCTCTTCGTGGAGCGATCGCATAAGCGCGGCTTCCAGTTGCAGGAATTCCGGCGTGCCGATGACATCAAGGGAGCGAGGCCGCGGGATGGGCACGTGGACAACAGCTTTGACCGTCGCTGGGCGCGCGGTCAGGACGTAGACGCGGTCGGAGAGCAGCACGGCCTCCCGAATGTCGTGCGTGATCAGGAATACCGTCCAGCGGAATTGCTCCCAGACCCCGCCCAGCCACTCTTGCATCTCCGTGCGAGTCAGCGAGTCAAGTGCGCCCAACGGCTCGTCCAGGAGGATGACGCTGCGCTCCTGTACGACCGTCCGCAGGAGCGCCACCCGTTGTCGCATCCCGCCGGAGAGCTCGTGGGGATAGGCGCTTTTGAAGCCGGCAAGCCCGAACGTCTTGACAAGCGGTGCGACACGCGCACGCGCCTCCGCCTTCGACCGCCCCTGGATCTCCAGCCCCAAGGTGGTGTTGTCCAGCACGGTGCGCCAGGGGAAGAGGAGGTCCTTCTGTGGCATATAGGCGAAGAACTGCTTTTGGCCGGTCGCGGGCTCGCCGTCGATCAGAACGTCGCCACCGCCGGCGGGCTCCAGCCCGGCCACGATGTTGAACATAGTGCTCTTGCCGCAGCCGCTGGGCCCAATGACGCTGACGAATTCCGCTGCGTCGCTGGAGAGGTTCACGTCGGCGAGGACGCGCAGCGAGCCATTCTTCGTGGGGAAGCTCTTGCGGAGCCCGCGCAGTTCGATCTTGGGGACGGCCATCGCTTGCCTATGTCTGGGCGCGCCGGGTGGCGAAGTACCAGGGGATCGCGATCCGCTCGACGATGTACGTGGAGAGAAACAGGGCGATGCTGAAGGCGGCCGCCACCAGGACCGCGGCGAGGACGAGGTCGGTGCGGAAGGCGTTCTTCTGCTCCAGCATGAAGATTCCCAGCCCGTCCCGGGCGCCGGCGTATTCCGCGAAGATCGCGCCGCCAATGGCATAGGTGATCCCCATGCGCAAGCCCGAGAAGAAGCGGGGCAGGGCGTTGGGCAGCCGCAGCTTCCAAAAGATCTGCCAGCGGTTCGCGCCCATGGAACGCAGCAGGTTGGTCGCCTCCGTTTCCGTGGAGTTGAACCCGTCTACCCAGCCCACGGTGATGGGGAAAAACGTGAAGAGGACGACCAGGAGGATCTTGGGCGTCAGGCCAAAGCCGAACCAGATGATCATCAGGGGAGCGAGAACGATGAGCGGAAGCGTCTGCGACGCCACCAGCGTGGGATAAAGCGCGCGGCGGGCCGGCGCGGAGAAGTCCATGAGGGCGGCGAAGAGCGTCGCGGCGCCGATTGAGATGGCGAACCCGATCCCGGTCTCGATCAGGGTGGGCGCCGTGTTGGTCCAGAGGAGGTCACGAAACTCCCAGCCCTCACGGATGACACGGCTGGGCGCCGGCAAGACCTGCGGCCGGACGTCGCTGAGCTGCACATAGGCTTCCCAGGCCGCGAAGCCGATCGCGGCAAAGGCGATCACGGGCAGGACCGCGAGCGCCGGCCGCGATCGGGCTGCCAATGATCGAGGCGGCAAAAGGCGGCTCGCCACGTTCAGGATTGCATCCGCCGGCCTGCCGGCCGCCATTGCACCTCCTCTTTCCTGGGTGCGGCGGGAGAGCCGCCCCGCGGCGACCGACACTGTCCCCGTCCCTGCTCGCCGAGAGCCCGGGTCCCTTCCGAGAGCCTTCGCCTGCTAGGACAGGCTTCGTCGCCTAAGAAAGGAAGGCATTCGTGAAGAAGCGGCTGTAGTCGGGCTCCCGTTGCAGTGGATCCCCGTTCTCGTCGGTCAGCGCACCAATCTCGAAGAGGAACCGCGGGAGGTCGGTCCACTTCTGCAACGTCTGCGTGCCGAAATTGCCATCCTCATTGAGGTAGAACTCGCCGGCGAGCAGGGCGGCGCTGGCGATGGGCAGCTCCGGCTCGGTGAAGACGCCCGGATTCTTATCGATCAGGATCCCGGCCGCTTCCTCCGGCCGTCGCGCGGCGAACTCGAAGCCACGCTGCGATGCCTGCACGAACGCCCTCGCCAGATCGGGATGGTCGCCGAGCCAGTTCGGGTTCCCTATCAGCACCACCGCATACCACTCCGGGAAGCCAAAATCGCGGAAGTGCAACTCCCGGAACGGCTCGCCCAGGAGCTCTTGCTGCACGCCCTCCCAGGTCACGAACGCCCAGGCGAAGTCCGCATCGCCGCTGTTGACCGCGTCGTAGGCGAAGGTGTTGAGCGTGACGGTCTCGAACTCGCCCCGGCCTCCGTCGGCCTGGATGATCTGGGAGATCATGGGCTCTTCGAAGGGTGCGCCGAAGCCGGCGTAGAGCTTGCCGTCCAGATCCTTGGGCGAGCGGATGTCGTCTCGGTCGGCGCGGACGACAAGGGCGCTGGCCGGTCGCTGGAGGATCGCCATCACCGAGGTGAGCGAAAGGCCGGCAGAGACAGCGAGCGGGACGCTGGTGGCGAACGAGATGCCGAAATCCGCCGTGCCCGCGTCCACCAGGACGTCGGGGGACGTGTCCGCATAGGGCAGGATGTCGAGCCGCACTCCCGCGTCCTCGTACCATCCCATCGCGTCGGCAACGTAGAAGCCAGTGTGGTTGGTGTTCGGCACCCAGTCCAGCGCCAGGCTGACCGTGCTCAGCCCTCCGGGCTGTCCTCCGTCATCGTCGTCGCCGCAGCCGACGAGGGCGAGTCCCGCCGCGCCGATGCCCGCGCTCGCGCTGAGAGCAAGGAGCCGGCGGCGGCTCAAGCGCTGTGCGGGCAGCTCTGCCCAGGGCCGTCCCTTCGTCATGTTCGCCTCCTTCCAACGTAGACCCTTCCGCTCTGCGGGGCTCCGGCGGCATGCACCCGGCGCGAACCGGACCCACGCTCCCCCGGTCGCGGCCACGGCCAATCGGCGCACCGCTGGGGATCCGTCTTGGCGAGACTGCCCGCGTCTGCGAGGAAGGGCGATACTCGCGCGGGACGCCTAGCCTGACCGCCGTCAGCGATGCCGCCGCCTGGCGGCGAGGGCACGTCCGGGGATCGGCTCAGACATCTGCACGAGCGCGGACCAAGGAACCGTGGAAAAGAGAGGCAAGCCCATCGCTCCCTACGCCGGCATTAACCGGATCAGGTTCAGCGGGTGTCATCTCAGGCGCGGCTGCCGCCGCACCACCCCGGCGTGACCACTGTCGCCTGCATCATATCGGACGGGGACGCCTATGCAAGGCCCGCTGGCTGCGCCTTTCCCGAGCGCGGGACATCGCCCGACGGGGCGGCGGTAGCATGGGCGGCTGTAGCATTGCCATATGGCCAGGTCTCAGCCCGGCGATGCCCGTGCCGATGCCGACGCCCCCGGCGACGGCGCCGCAGCGCCGGCCTCGGATGCGCGTGTCGAGTCGATCAGCGCGGTCACGCTGGCGACAACGGACATGGCGCGAGCCGTGCACTTCTACGAGGCGCTGGGCTATCGCCGGCTCTCCGGCGGCGCGGAGGCGTCGTTCACCAGCTTCGCCGTGGGCGAGAGCTACATCAACTTGGTCGTGCGGGGAGACGCGCCGCCGCTCCCTTGGTGGGGCCGCCTCATCTTCTACGTCTCGGACGTGGATGCGTTCTACGAGCGGGCCCTGGGCGGGGGGTTGTCGCCGCAGTTCGCGCCCCGCGACGCCGAATGGGGCGAGCGCTACTTCCACCTCACGGACCCGGACGGACACGAACTCAGCTTCGCCCGCCCGCTGCGTGGGGCGCGTGGCCGTGACCGCTAGCGGATCTCGAATCCGTCCGGCGCCTCTTTACTCGCGGACTTCGCCGCCGCCAGCCGTTCCTCGACTCGTCGCAGCGCCGCCGCAGCCGTGGAGATGCCGGCCTGTTGGGCCGTCTCCAGGACGGCCAAGGTGGTCTTGTAGACGTTGTCGGCGAGCCGCTGCGCGCGATCCGGGTCGTAGCCGTCCAGCTCCACCGCCACGTTGATGACTCCGCCGCAGTTGACCACGTAGTCCGGCGCGTAGACGATGCCGCGGTCGCGAAGGAGATCGGCGTCGGTGGGGTCGGAGTGGAGCTGGTTGTTGGCGCCGCCGCAGACGACGGCGCAGCGCAGGGCGGGGATCGTCTCCGGCGTGAGGACGTCGCCCAGCGCGTTGGGCGAGAGCACGTCAGATTCCATGGCGTAGGCCCGCGCGACGTCGACAACGTCGGCGCCGGTCTCGCAGGCCAGCTTCCGGGCGGCGTCCGCGCGCACGTCGGCAATGCTGACGCGGGCGCCGTGCTCGGCCGCATGGCGGGCCACACGGCCTCCCACCTTGCCGACGCCGACCACCACGATGTGGCGGTCGCGGAAGGACTCGTCGCCAAAGGCGACGCGCATGGCCGCGCGCATCCCGTTGATGACCGTGACGGCCGTCAGCGCGGAGGTGTCGCCGCTGCCGCCGCGCGCGGCCGACGTGCCCACGACGTGGCGGGTGTAGCGGGCGACTTCATCGATCTCGTCGGTGGTCGTGCCCACATCCGTCGTCGTGAGGTAGCGCCCCCCCAAGCTCTCAATGAACTCGCCGTAGGCGCGCAGCTGCGCCGGCGTCTTGCGCGTGGGGTCGCCGAGGACGACAGCCTTGCCACCGCCGAGGTCCAGGCCGGCGACCGCCGATTTCTGCGTCATGGCGGCGGAGAGGCGGATCGCATCTCGCACGGCCTCGCCTTCATCCGGGTAGGGATACCAGCGCGTCCCACCGAGCGCGGGACCCAGGAGCGTGGAGTGTATGGCGACGATCGCGCGGAGGCCGGAAGCGGGGTCGTGGTGAAAGATCAGTTGCTCGTGGCCCTGTTTGACCAGCTCGGGAAAGAGCGCCATGCTCCGCTCCCCGTTGGCGACGTCCGCTCTGTCGCGGACCGGACTCCGACACAACCTAGGATACGGCCTGCCCTGCCCGCTCGGGTATGAGGGAGGACACCGATCCCCGCCGCCCGGATGCGGTCGCGCCGGCTGGGAGGACCGCGAGCTAGGAGGCCGGGGCGTCGGGGGCGGTGGCTTCGGGGACGGTGGCTTGGGGGACGGCGGCTTCGGCAGCCAGGGCCTCCAACGCCCGCAGAATCTCCCCGTTCGCCGCGGACAGGGCCCGCAGCACGCCGTCAGCTCCTACAACGGCGTACTGGACGGAGTTCCCCTTCGCGAATAAGGAGCCGGTCTCCGTTTCCCACTGCAACTCGGTGAACGGTGCGCCCCCCGCCCTGGCAGCCACCGTACCCGACGACGTGATGACGACCGCATCGACGCCGCCTTCTGTCGCTGCGTCGATCGCCCAGTCCACCGCGCAGACCGGACAGCCCGGCTCCACGAAGATCAGCAGGAGGGGACGGCCCCGCTGGTCCGACAGCCGCCACATTCGCGCCGGACTGCCCTCCGTGGGGAGGACGAAGTCCGGGGCGAGTTCCCCCACGCGCGTGCCCACAACATGGAACTCCGAAAGAAGATTGGTGGGTAGCGCCTTGGGGCCCGGGAGGACGTTGGGACCAAGCGGACCGTCGATCAGGCGCATCAGCTTCACGGTGGCCCGTTCCACTTCGGCTTCAGACGCTTGGCCCACGAAGAACTCGTGGATGGATCCGTCGGGCGCGATGAAATAGGTGCGGGGTGGGCCCGTGAACCCGGGAAAGTACCGCCGCGTGACCGAGCCGGAGAAGTCCATGGGCAGGCGGTAATTGATGGCGAACTCGTCGGCGAATCCGCGCGCCGGGCCCCGCGCCTCCTCAATGTTGACCCCCACGACGACGAGGCCCGCGCGGCGGTGTTCGTCTTGAAGCCGGATCAGGACGGGCGTCTCGCGTCGACAGGGGCCGCACCACGAGGCCCAAAAATTCAGCACCAGCGGATGCCCCCGCCAGTCCGAGAGGCGGAAGCGCTCGCCGTTCAGCGTCTCCAATTCAAGGTCCGGCGCCAGCGCCCCGGCGCGGACTTCCACCGGCCGCTGGGCCGGATTGAGATAGGCGGGCAGCTCCACGACGCCGAAGTCGCCCTCGGTGGCCGGCGTCCCGCCGCTGAACACGGCGAGCGAGATTGCCAGGGCCGCCACGCCGACAATGAACAGCGCGGTGACCATCGTGCGCCAGCCGTGGTACTCGCGGTGACGGTTGGGATTCTCCTCCGGCAGCGGCGGCTGTTCCGGAGCGGCGGGCGTCGAAGGGGCGCCGGCCTGCAAAGCGGCCCGGTGGGATTCCGCCATCCTGCGCTCTTGCCCCCTCTGAGCGATTCTACGAGGCCGGCGGGCGGACGTATTGGTCGCTCGCGGCGGGGCCGGGTGGAGCCCCGGCGTGGTCGCAGGCGACCGTCATCTCGGGCGGCCGGCCGCTCCGCGCTCTGCGCGCCGCCGAAAAGCGCACGATCCTACCTCCGGTTCGTCGATTCCCGGGACTCCGGGCAGCGACGTCTCGGCTGGGATCGATTCCGCGACGGCCAGGACCGCAGCCCCTCCCAGGGCGGAGGGGGCGGAGCGTAGAAGCTGCCGGTCGGCTGCGTAATCAACGCCGCCCGGCGACGCACCAGACGGTTAGCCGCGACATCGCGCTGCGGCTGAACGGTCTCCTGACGGGGATTTGATGTGTCGCCGCCGGCCGGCTCAGCGCTTGGGGGCGTTGGCGGCGGGCGTGGCGATCCCAGCCACGACGCTGAGGAACTCGTCGTCGCTGAGGAGGCGCTTTTTCTCCAACGATCGCGCCTTCACTTCCGCCAGGATCGCCTCCATCTCCTCCGTGGTGGCGGAGAGCCGGTGACGGTCAAGCCAGACGGCGATCGAGTCCAGCCCCGAGCCCTTGCCCAGGACGATCTTGGGCGCTTCCTGTCCCACCAGCTCCGGCCGGTAGGGGAAGGCCTCCGTGAGCTTCTCGTCGCCGACGTTCTTCACCCAGGTCGCAATGATTCCCGACTCCACATTGAAGAGCCGCTCGCCCACGACGGGTCGGTTGGCCGGTTGGGCCACGCCGGCCCGCTCCAGCACCAGACGGGAGAGGTCGAAGAAATCCTCGGTTTTCACACCGGTGTCCACGCCGTACATGGTTAACAGGGTCAGGAGCGTCTCCTCCATGGGGGTGTTGCCGGCCCGCTCCCCGAGGCCCGTCACGGTGGTCTGAATCACCTCTGCCCCCGAGGCCACGGCGATCGCCGTGTTCGCGACCCCCATGCCAAAGTCCATGTGGAAGTGCGTTTCCAGCGGCACGCCCAGCGTCTCCCGGCTCCGTCGCACGAAGAAGCTCACCGCGTGCGGCGACAACACGCCGAACGTGTCCACCAGCCCGCAGGAGTCCACGTGGCCCTCCTTGGCCACCTTCGCGATCAGGTCCAGATACTGAACGATGCCGGCCCGCGTGGCGTCGATGGGGAAGTAGGAGACCTTCAGGCCCAGCTCTTGGGCGTAGGAGGTCGCCTCAATGGACAGGTCAATCGCCTTTTCCATGGGCCACCGATAGGCCTCCTGGACCAAATGGTGACTGGCCGGGATCTCCATCACCACGCCGGCGACACCGCAGTCGGCGGCAAGCTTCACGTCCGCGACCATGCAGCGGGAGAAAGCCCAGATCTCGGACGGCAGCTCCCGCCGCACAATGCCGCGCACGGCGGCCTCGTCGGCCTTCGAGACCGCCGGCAACCCCGCCTCAATGCGATGAACGCCCGCCGCCGCGAGCTTCTCCGCGATCTCAATCTTCTCGTCCGCGGTGAACTCCACGCCGGCCTGCTGTTCGCCGTCGCGCAGCGTCACATCATGCACTTGCACCTTGGGAGGCAGGCTGAACTGCTCCGTGATCTCGGGCAGGAAGTTCCACGGGCTGGTAAACCAGCTCTCCGTCCGCCATGGCTCAGGATGCTGTGTCGCCGCCATTGCACTCCCCTGTTTCCGTCTGGGATGGACCGTGCGCGTAAGGTAGGCTCCGCCGCTGTCCGTCGCAACCGGCTCCGATTGAGACGGGGGAGGAGGCGCGGTCGCGGTAGGAGCGGTTCTGGCAACGACAGGCCCGGCCAGGCGTTGCCGCGCGCAAGATCGGTGGGGCTTAGCCGATTCGCGCGGTGTCCTCCGGCTCCGCGATCACACGATTCTCGATCGCGCCCAGGCGGTCGATCTCGATCCGGACGACGTCACCGGCGGTGAGGAATCGAGGCGGCTTCCAAAACAGCGCCACGCCGCTGGGCGTCCCCGTGGCGACGACGTCACCGGGCTCCAGCGTGCAGACGGTGGAGAGTGTTGCCACGATGTCGTAGCAATCGAAGATCAGCTGCTCGGTGTTGGAGTGCTGCCGCTCCTCGCCGTTCACCCAGGTACGAAGCTCAAGCGTGTGCGGATCGCCCACCTCGTCCGCCGTGGTGATCCAAGGGCCCAGGGGGCCGTGCGTGTCGAACGACTTGCCTAGGGTCGTCGTCGGCGAGCGCCGCTGCCAGTCGCGCACGCTGACGTCGTTGGCGACGACGAAGCCGGCGATCACCTCCGCGGCCCGCTCTTTGGGGACGTGCCGGCAGCGCCGGCCAATGACGAAGCCCAGCTCGCCCTCGTAGTCCAGGTCGGCGGAGACGCGCGGGAGGTGGATGGGGTCGTAGGGGCCGGTGATGCAGTTGGTCTGCTTGTTGAAGATCATGGGGAAGTCGGGCGGCTCGTGCCCCCCCTCGGAGGCGTGGTCGGCGTAGTTCAGGCCCACGGCCAGGTATTTGCTGGGCTCCGGGACCGGCGCCTCCAGGCGGACGTCGGCGAGCGCCAGGCGAGGGCTGCCCCGGACCGCGACGCGGGCGGCGTCCAGCGCGTCCTCCCCGGCCGCCAGGAACGCTCGCATCTGCGTTGGCAGGTCGGCGGCAGCGGCAGCTAGATCGACGATCTCGCCCTCCTCCACTACGCCGATTCGAGTGCGGCCGTCATGTGTGAACGTCGCGAGCTTCACCACGTCCCCTCCCTTCGCTCGGATTGAGCAGTCCCTCGATGGATTGGTCAAGGGCCGCAAGCGCTTTCAGTGTGTGCGCCGCGTCAGGCGCTGCCCCCGACGCTAGCAGGCGCGCTCGCAGGGTGGCGAGATCCGCCGGACTGTCCACGTCCCGCTCCGGGCGGATGCGCCGGGATGACCACCCTCGCGTTGCCGCTGCCTTCTCCGAAGCTGCCAGCACTTCGCTCGTGCTCCAGGGGACGGCGGCATCGTCAAAGAGGTCCGCCGCCGCCTCCCAGAGCCCTATGAGGTAGTAGCCGCCGTCCCAGGCCGGTCCGAAGACCACGTCCGCCTCTCGGAGCGCCTCCAGGGCTTCGCTGATGTGCTCCCGCGTCAAGCCAGGGATATCCGAACCCACGAGGACCACGGGGGCATAGCCCTCCCGCCGGAGCGTTCGCGCCGCCGAGAGCATCCGCGCTCCAATGCTGCCTTCGCTCTGCGGTCGCACATCGTCGCATCCGGTGAGGGATCCCAGCGTGCCCGCCGCCGCGGGAGGCTCCACGAAGAGCGTTGTGCGCCAGGCGCCGGAGCCGCAAAGGGCGTTGGTGGTGTCCAGGAGCATCGCGGTGGCGAGCTGTGCCGCCGCCGCTGCGCCGATCGCGGCCGCCAGGCGGGTCTTGCTCTGCCCTGCCTCCGGCGCCCGCGTCAAGACGCCCACCGCGGGCGTGGGGAGGTCGGGACGCTTCACGCCCCGCCGGCGGCGCGAGTCGCTCCTGGGCATTGGGCTCTTGGGCAATGGCGGACGGGAGGCGTCGTTCTTCACCTGATCTGCCGGTACAAGAGGGCGAGCCGCTGCGGCGAGATGCGGAGAAAGTAGAGGGACTGGATAACCAGCCAGGACGCCCACACCTGCGCGATCCCCCCCTGCTGCCAGCGTCGGGGCGACGCGAACACCGGCACCTGTAGGTAGGCCATGCGGCCGCGCCGGTGCAGCCGATGGACGAAGGCCAGGTCCTCCATCAGCGGGTACGCAGGGAAGCCGCCGACGGCCCAAAACGCATCTGTGCGACAGAAGATCGCGGAGTCTCCGTAATAGATCCGCAAGCGACGGATGACATGATACAAGGCGGCAAGGAAGCGCCCGTGCGCCGAGCGGCCGAAATGGGGGCGAAAATTGCCGCCGATGATGCTCGGATCGTTCAATATCTTACGAATCGACGCGCCCGCCGCGGGCGCGAGCCGGCCGTCCGCGTGCAGGAAGCAGAGAGCGTCGCCGCGGGCTGCGGCCGCTCCCGCGTTGAGCTGGGGACCCCGCCCGCGTGGGGCCCGCACAACCGAGGCGCCCTGGACGGCAGCGATCGCGGTGGTCCCGTCGCGCGAGCCACCATCCGCCACGATCACCTCAGTGGCGCCGGCGGCAAGGGCGCTCCGAATGGCCCCCGCCACGGCGCCTGCCTCGTCCAGTGTGGGGATCACGACGGAGAGGCGCAGCTTGGGCATCATGACGGGGTCGCTCTCCGCCCGGGTCTCGCCTTGCGTCCGTGGCGACGGAATCTGCGCGAAGGGGACGGGCGTAACCTGATATGAACGCATTCGCGGCCTGCACTAGGATACGGCTATGGCGACGGCGCAAGCGACGTTAGGGCGAGGAGAATTCGCCGCCCCCCGGCGCACCACGTTCATGCACGCGCTCGCCTTCGTGGGCGGCTTCTCCGTCGTCTTCGTGATTCTGGGCGCCTCACTCGGGATCGTCGGAATCGCGCTGCAGGACAACCTCATCTGGTTCCAGCGCGTGGCGGGCGTCGCCCTCATCGTGTTGGGCCTGCACCTCTCCGAGCTGATCACGATTCCCTTTCTCATGCGAACGTACCAGTTCGGTGGCGGGGGCTCGTCCCAGGTGCCGAAGTCCGGCTCGGCGGCCGCGCCCATGCGCCGCACCGGGTTACGGCGGTACGGAAAGTCGATCTTTGTGGGCGGCGCCTTTTCGGTGGGCTGGACGCCTTGCGTGGGCCCGATTCTCGCGGGCATCCTGACGCTGGCAGCGGACGGCTCCTCCGTAGCCCAGGGTGCCCTCCTCTTGGTCTTCTACGCGCTGGGGCTGGGGATTCCCTTCCTGATTACGGGGGCGGCGCTGGGCTCGTCCACGGCACTGCTGCGCAAGATGGGACCGTACATGCCGGCCATCTCCATTGGCAGTGGCATTCTCCTCGTCTTCATTGGCATGCTCATCTTCCTGGACCGCGTGACGGTGCTGAACGACTATTTCGCTTTCCTCCCAGGGGGTGGCGCGGAAGAGAGCACGGGCGGCAGCGTCACGGGCCTCTTCGGCTTCGGGATTGCGTTCGTGGGCGGTGTCCTCTCGTTCATCTCTCCCTGCGTGCTCCCCTTGGTGCCGATCTACATCAGCCATCTCGCCGGCATAGGGGCCGAAGAGGAGGCGCTGGCTCGCCAGCAGCGCGCGCAGCAGGACGCCCCGGCCTCTGGGGCGGTGTCGTAGGCGCCGTTCAGCGGGAGCCCCCGGGCGGGGCCGAGGGGTCCACCTGCCCGGAGCGAATCGCCGGGAACGGCTCCAGCCCATTCAATCGGCAAGCTGCTATCCTACGCCCCATGCTGGAGCGCGTCCGCGCGGGCCGCTCCTCCCCCGGCTGCGCGTCGGGTGACGTAGCGCGGGGCAACATGGGAGGGCTCCATGCCGCAGGCCATTGCTGACCGGATCAAAGTCATCGACGTGGACACCCACGTCTCGGAGCCGTACGACCTCTGGACCAGCCGCGTGTCCACGAAGAAGTGGGGCGACAGGGTGCCGCACGTGGTCTTCGACCCGGAGATCGAGGCGGACCGCTGGGTCATTGCCGGGAGGATGGGCCTTGCAGTGGGCCGGACGGCCATCGCGGGATGGGACAAGCCGCTGCCCAGTCACCCCCCCACTCTCCAGGACGCGGACCCGGGCTGCTACGACTCCGGAGAGCGCATCAAGCGCATGGACGAATACGGCATCTACGCCCAAATCCTGTACCCCAACGTGGGCGGCTTCGGCAGCGGGAACTTCCTTGAGCTTGAGGAGCGACCGCTGATGCTCGATTGCATCCGTGCCTACAACGACTTCCTCAGCGAGTGGTCGTCAGCCGATCCCCAGCGGTTGATCCCAATCATGACGATGCCGTTCTGGGACGTGGACGCCTGTGTGGCGGAGATGCAGCGCAGCGCCAAGCTGGGCCACAAGGGCGTCCTGATGACGAATCAACCGCACGTGTTCGGTTTCCCCGCGATCACCGATCCGCACTGGAACCCGTTGTGGGAGTCGGCGCAGGAACTGGATCTGCCCATCAACTTCCACATCGGCTCCGGCGACCTCCTCACGACCATTGAGGAGGCCACGGTCCACAACGGCAAGCAAGCGGCCGGCAGCAAGAACGCCGTCCTGTTCTTCCTGGACAACTCCGTTGCCGTCCTGGACGTCATCCTTTCCGGGATCTGCCACCGCTACCCCAAGCTGAAGTTCGTTTCCGTGGAGAGCGGGATTGGCTGGGTGCCGTTCGTGCTGGAGGCGGCGGACTGGCAGTGGAACAACAGCGGCGCCATCTACGAGCATCCGGAGATGGACCTGCTCCCCAGCGAGTACTTCAAACGGCAGGTCTACGCCTGCTTCTGGTTCGAGGAGGCGAGCGCGGTCAAGGCGATCGAGCAGATCGGCTCTGAGAACGTACTCTACGAGACGGACTACCCGCACCCCACCAGCATGTCGCCCGGCGGGGGCTCCATTGCCCGCGTCCCCAAGGACCAGATCGAGCATGCGCTCAGCGGCCTGCCGGAGCGGGACCTGCGCAACATCCTCCACGACAACGCCGCAGCGCTGTACCACTTGAACGTCTAGGAATAGTCCCTCTCAGCCGGACCTCGAGGGGCGCCAACACTTTGGCGCCCCCAGCAGTTGGCGCTCCCGGCATGGTTGCGCGCCCTGCCTAGGCGGGCGCGGGGCGCTCACCTTGTCGCCCGGCGAAGGATCTCCAGGCAATCCTCGTCGCTGACGGGCTGGAAGTCTTCGTAGAACGCGCCCACCGCGCCGAACCGGTGTGGCACAGAGAGCGCCACGACGCGAACCGCGAGCGCCTCAATCCGCTCCACGGCCTCGGGGGACGCAACCGGCACGGCGACTACCACCGCGGCGGCGCCCGCGCTTTGGAGCGCCCGCACCCCCGCGGCCACTGTTGCCCCCGTCGCTAAGCCGTCGTCGATCAGGATGACGCTGCGGTCGCCGACAGCTTCCGCTGGGCGCACGGCGCGGAAAGCCCGTTCGCGTCGCTGCAGCTCGGCTGCGGCTTGAGCCCTCGCCTGCTCGACCGCTCCGGTGGAGAGATAGAGCGCGTCGAGCACGTTGGGATTCCAGACGACGCCGAACCGCGTCACGGCGCCCATCGCCAATTCCGGCTGCATGGGCGCTCCGACCTTCCGTGCCAGCAGCGCGTCGAGGGGGGCGCCGAGACGACGCGCGACGGGCTCCGCCACGATCACCCCTCCGCGGGGCACGGCCAGCACAAGGTCAGCGCTGATCCCGTCACGCAGGAGCGCCGCGGCGAGTTCCTCACCGGCGTCGCGGCGGTCCTGAAACCAGAGCGGCTTGGTGGGATGGGGCACGGGACGCTCCGCTGGGAGCCGGCACGCCGCCGACGTCCGCCGCGCGCGTTGACGATTCGCGGCGCCGGAGCGGCGCCACGGCCGCATGGGGGTACGCCGGCGTCAACCTCGCCCGCCGTAGGGCAGACCGTCTCGACCGGCGCGCCTGCTCGCCCGAAGACTACAGGGTGTTGAAGGGCACGGTCGCGCGGCGGCGGCGGCGGATCGCGAGCGGCGTGGTGGCCCCGGGCCGATTCCTAGCATCTCGCGCGATACACTCAGCAGGATGAAGAAAGACGATCCGCTCTTCGATCTGGCCGCGCTGGAAGAGGGACAAGAGCCGCTGCAACAGGCTCCGCTGCCGCGTACCGGCCCAACTGGGGAGGGTCCGCCGCCTGCGGCCACCCCCACCGACAGCGCTCCCACCGGCAGTGCGCCCGCCGTTGAGGACGCAGCGGGGCCGGAGGAGAGCGACGGCGCGACGGTCGAAGCGCCGTCGCCGCCGCAGAGGCAGCGCGAAGGCACGGCCGCCCCGGCGCCAGGGGGCGGCGAGCCGGTCCCGAGACCGGGACCCAGGCCGGCGCTCGAACCGGAGCCCGCACCATCGCTGACGGGCTTGACGGTGGCGGAAGCCGCCGACCGGGCCGCCCGCGGCCTCCGCAACGTCGTTGCCCGACACGAGCGTCGCGACCGCGAGATCATCCGCGACAACGCGCTCACTTTCTTCAATGTGATTTTGGGGTCGCTGATCCTGGTGCTGTTGGTGCTGGCCTTCTTGGACAGAGGCAAAGGGCACGCCCAGGACGCCGGTTTCGTGGGCATCGTGGTGGTGGCGAACGTGGTCCTCGCGACGTTCCTGGAGATCCGCGCCACCCGCAAGTTGCGGGAGATCGTGGCCTTGAGCGCGCCGCAGTCCACCGTCATCCGCGATGGCGAGGAGAGGAGCGTCCCCGCCAGCGATGTGGTCCAGGGCGACCTGCTCCGGCTCCACCCAGGTGACCAGGTCGTCGCCGACGGGCACATCGTGCACGAGACGGCGGAGATCGACGAATCGCTGCTTACCGGCGAAGCAGAATCGGTCCGCAAGCGCAGAGGCGACGAGGTGCGTTCCGGCAGTTTCTGCACGGCCGGCAGCGCCTACTACACCGCTGAGACAGTCGGCGCTGACTCCTACGTGATGCGGCTCACCGCGGACGCGCGGGAGCTGGTGCGAAGGCAGACCCCCCTCCAGCTCCGCTTTCGCCGCGTCCTGCGCCTGCTGCTCATGGCCACGGCCGTCCTGGGCGCGCTGCTGCTCATCCGCGCCAGTATTAGCGACAATAAAGAATTCACCGAGGCCATCAAGGACACCACCGCTCTGATCTCCGCCGTGGTGCCGGAAGGGCTGCTGCTGGGGCTGACGGTGGCGTTTTCCGTGGGTGCGCTGCGGCTCTCTCGCCGGGGCGCCATCGTCCAAGACATCGCGGCCGTCGAAGCCATGAACTACGTCGACGTGGTCTGCATGGACAAGACGGGTACGATCACGGCCAACAAGCTCACCCTGCGCGACCTGCATTGGGTTGCGGGCGCGGAACCGATGCGACCTTGGCTTGGCGCCTTCGCCGCAGCGACGGCCGCAGAGAGCGGCACGGCCGCCGCGCTCGCCGAAGCGGTGGCGGAGTCGGCGAATGGTGCTCAGCCCCGCGGCGGAGTCCCGTTCAATTCCGAACGGCGCTGGAGCGCGCTCGAGCTGGAGCTGGCAGGGCGGCGGCGAGTCTTCGTGCTGGGCGCGCCCGAGACCGTCCTGCCCCACTCTGAGGGCGCCGAAGGGCTCGACGAGATCTACAGCAGGATCGCGGCGGGCGGGCTCCGCGGCGTCATCTTCGCGGAGGCCGGGGTCCTCCCCGATCCCGAAGCCGGGCTTCCTCCACTGAAGGCGCTCGCCCTGCTCACACTCGCGGATGTGCTTCGCCCCGAGGTGACGACCGCCTTCGCCCGCATGGAGGAACTGGAGGTAGAGCCCAAGATCATCAGCGGCGACAACCCGGAGACGGTGCTGGCGCTCATCCGTCAGCTCGGTATCAAGCTCAAGGGCGGGGCCATTTCCGGCGCCGAGCTGGACGCTCTTCCAGAGGACGAGTTCGGGCGGGCCGTAGACGAGTACAGCGTGTTTGGCCGCATTGCGCCTGCTCAGAAAGGGCGCATCATCACGGCGCTGAAGGAGCGCAAGCACTTCGTGGCGATGGTGGGAGACGGGGCCAACGACGTCCGCGCCTTGCGCATCGCGGACGTTGCCGTGGCCATGGAATCGGGCAGCCAGACCGCGCGGGCCGTGTCGGGGATCGTCCTGATCGACGATTCTTTCACGGCCTTCGTGGAGGCGACGGCGGAATCGCAGAACGTCTTGGGGAACAGCACGCAGTTGAGCAAGCTGTTCATCATCAAGAGCTTTTACGCCTACCTCCTGATCGTC
The DNA here is from genome assembly GCA_963662615.2 of Dehalococcoidia bacterium. Taxonomy (GTDB): domain Bacteria; phylum Chloroflexota; class Dehalococcoidia; order Bin125; family Bin125. The sequence continues at coordinate 1,765,479 of CAXXSR010000001.1, read as the reverse complement.
GCGACGCAAATGCTGGGGCTGGAGTTCCCCTTCCTGCCCCGGCAGGGTTCCTTGACGGCGCTCTTCACGTTGGGGATTCCCTCAATCTTCATTGCGGCGACCACGCCGCCCCGCCAGGCTGGTCGAGACTTCACGAACTCCGTTCTGCGCTTCGCGCTGCCGGCGTCCTTGGCGCTGGCGGCCGCGGCGATCTCTGTGCACCTCCTGTGGGGGGGGTTCCTGAACCGTCCCACGGACGACTCGCGCACGCTCGTTGCGCTGACCGTTGGCATTATGGGTCTCTACTTCATGGTCCAGGTGGTGGGCTTCGAGGGCGTAAGGCGGGGCGCGAGCTTGTCGGCCCTGCGGCGGCCCCTCATCACCACCATCGCCGGCGTGGTCCTGTTGGGCCTCTTCATCCTGACCATCTACACCCCGTGGCTACAGAGCTTCTTCCGCTTCGGCACTGTGGGCGCGAGCGAATGGAGCGTCGTCATTCCCGCCGTCCTGGGCGCCATGGTCGGGCAGTACGTGCTCAGCCACTACTGGCGCCAGATCGTGGCGTGGATCGTGAAGCAACCGTCGGTGAAGGACGTGGACCGCGGCCGCGCCCTTTAGGCGGCCATCACTACTTGAAGCCGTACAGCGCCGCCGCTTCTGGGTCCTTGCTTGCGATCAGCTTCGCCGTTTCCAGCAGGACTTGGCACTGTTTGTGGGTGGCGTCGTCCTGGAGTTTGCCATCCACGACGGCCACGCCGGACCCGTCGACCATTGTCTCCACGACCCGGAGGGCGAAGGCGACGTCTTTGGGGTCGGGCCGAAAGACCCGTTTGGCGATGGGAATCTGCCGGGGGTGCAGCGTCCAGGCGCCCGCGCAGCCGAGGATGAAGGCGTTGCGGAACTGATCCTCACAGCCTTGGTCATCCTGGAAATCACCGAAGGGCCCGTAAAATGGCAGGATCCCGTTGGCGGCGCAGGCGTCCACCATCCTGGCCAAAGTGTAGTGCCAGAGATCCTGTTGCGCGACCGATCGGGGCGCTTCCGGCTTGTCGGGGTCGCGATCGGCCCGGACCAAGTAGCCCGGATGGCCTCCGCCGACGCGGGTGGTCTTCATCCGCCGCGAGGCGGCCAGGTCCGCCGGGCCCAGGCTCATGCCTTGGAGCCGGGGGCTGGCAGCGGCGATCGCCTCGACGTTGGTGACACCCTCGGCCGTTTCCAGCAGGGCATGAATCAGGATGGGCCGCTGCAGGTGATGCTTGGCCTCCAACTGCGCGAGCAGCTGATCGATGAAGTGGATATCCCAGGGTCCGTTCACCTTGGGCAGCATGATCACATCAAGCCGCTCGCCGATCCCCGCCACCAAGGACAGCGCGTCATCCAGGAACCAAGCGGTGTCCAGCCCGTTCACCCGTGCCCACAGCTTCGTGTCGCCGAAGTCGTTGGCTCGCGCCAGCGCGATCAACCCGTCGCGTGCGCTCTCTTTCCGATCAATCGGGACGCCGTCCTCCAGATTGCCCAGGAGGACGTCTACCTCCTGAATAAGCTGGGGCACGCGCTGGAGAAGCTTGGCGTTGCTGGGGTCAATGAAGTGGATCATGCGCGCTGCATGGACCGGGATCGACGTCAGCGGCGCGGGCGCTCCCTGGGCGCGGGGTTGGAAGAAGGTCCGAGGACTGCGCATGGCCGCCTCTCTTTGTCGGTGTTACGAGCGCTCGACGCCGTTCCTGCCGACCTTGGCGGGCTCGTCGATCAGCGGCTTCGGCGGCGTCGGCAGCGACGTTAGCACCTGCCCATCCGCCTATCACTACGTCTATCGCAATCGGACGGGGCTCGCGTGGTGGTGCAGAATCTTCCAGGCGTCCCCTTCTCGGACGAACACGTTGGTCGCCGCAATGGGGCTGCCCCCTGCGATCTCACGCCCGACCACCAGGGCGACCTCTCCCAGGACCTGCGTCGTGTCCACCGCCCCGACAATGGGGAGCTGCGCCGGGTTCTCCAGGATTGCGGTCCAGCTCTTCATGACCGCATCGCGGCCGCTCAACAAATCCCAGTGCGGATGGACGCAGGTGACCGTGGCCCGCCGCGCCCAGAGGCCGGCCATGCCGTGGACATCACGCTCGTTGAAGGCCGCGTAGAACGCGGCATTGGCCGCTAGGACTTCATCATCTGCCATGCGCGCTTCCTCCGTCGGCTACGCCCGCAAGGCCCCGCCGACCGCCCTTCACTCGTAAACGGCGCGCTCCAAACCGGCGAGTCGCTCCGTCCGCCGCAGATCACGCCGCAGCCGGCGCGAGCGCGCCGAGGCGTAGGCTAGCACCAGAGTGAAAATCGCCGCTTGCAAGAGGACGACCGTGGCGCCGGAGGAGACGTCCACGAACCACGACAGGTAGACGCCGAAGAACCCTGCAACCGTCCCGATACATACGGACAGCAGGAAGAGACGCGGGAAGGAGTCCGTGAGCAGCCGCGCCGTGACCGGCGGTATCACCAGCGCGGCGGCGATCAGCGTCACGCCCAGGACCTGAAGCGACGCGATCACCGTGGCGGCCAGCACAAGGGCGAAGACCGTCTCAACCCACTGCACCGGCACGCCATAGGCGCCGGCCATCTCGCGATCGAATGTGGTGAAGACGAGCTGCTTCCACCAGATGAAGAAGAGCGCCGCGACCATGGTCCCTACCCCGAGGATGACCCAGACGTCGGCTTGGGTGATGCCGAGGATCTCGCCAAAAAGCGCCGCCTCAAAGTCACGGGTGAACGTGCGCTCCCGGCTGATCAGCGCCACGCCCACCGCGAACGCCGACGTGGTGATGATGCCCACAGCGGCATCCCCACCGATCTGCCGTCGCCGCGCGGCAAGGTTGATCAGGAAGGCGGACATCCCGCCCCAGAGGGTCGCGCCGACGTAGAAGTTAATCCCCAAGACGAACGAGACCACGGCTCCGCCGAAGATGCTGTGCGCGAGGCCGTGGCCAATATAGGCGAGGCGTCGCAGGACCACGAAGACGCCGACCGCGCCGGTCAGGGCGCCCACCAGGCTGGCGGCGACCATGGCGCGCACCATGAAGTCGAACTCGAACGGCTCAAACATTGTGATCCGCGCGTCCGCCGGACGCCTCGATCGCAATCGCAGTGGCCGTCTCGGTGTCGCCGCCGTCCCTGTCCGCCTGGGACGGCGCGTCCGGCGCTTCGTCGGGGTGCTCCACGACGTAGATTGTGCGGCCGCGCCGCAGGACCAGCATGTCCGCGCCGTACGCGCGCCGCAGCACCTCCGGGGTCAGCACCGATGCCGGCGGGCCATCCGCAATCACGGTGCCTGCGCCAATGCAGACGAGCCGTGGCAGATGTGTGGCGACGGCGTTCAGATCGTGCGTGGTCAGCAGAATGGACGTCCCGGCACGGTTCAGCTCTCCGAGGAGATGCATCACTTCGTGGCGCGTCTTGATGTCGACGCCGCTCGTCGGCTCGTCGAGCAGGAGGAGGTCCGGGTCGCCTATCAGGGCGCGCGCCAGGAAGGCGCGTTGCTGCTGGCCGCCGGAGAGCGCGCGGATGGGGCGCTTGGCCAGTTCGGCGATGCCCAGTCGCTCCAGCACCTGGTGGACGAGGCGGCGATCTTTTGCTCGCGGCCAAGGCTGCCAGCCCTGCTCCCGCCAACGACCGAGCAGGACGACCTGCTCGACCGTAATAGGGAAGTTCCAATCCACCGTCTCCACCTGGGGTACATAGCCCACCCGCAGCGAGCCGCGCTGCGCCCGCGGGTGCCGCTCGATGCGACCGGCATAGCGGTCAACCTGATCCAGGATGGCGCGCAGGAGCGTGGTCTTGCCCGCTCCGCTGGGGCCAACGATGCCAATGAACTCGCCCCGATGCACCGTCAGGCTCACCTCGCGCAGCGCTCGCGTGCCGTCATAGCCTGTGCTCACTCCCTGCATGGTCACGAGCGGATCGCGCGTGGCCAGGTCGGGCGGCGGGCCGTGCTCCACCGGTCGCGGCGTCAGGGGCGGCTCGCTCACGGCATCATCCTTCGAATCGTGCGAACGGAATCCAGGTGGCGCCGACGTTGAAGCCCGCCAGTGCGCTCGCGTCTCCGCCCAAGGCCGTGACGATGGTGCGCACGTTCTCGACCATCATGGCGACGTAGGTGTTGTCGGGATCGCCCGGATCACCGGGCAGATCGTCGTCACGGACCGAGTTCACCTGAACCGCTCCCGCCTCGGACGCAATCAGCTCCAGCACCTCGCTCGGGAAGACCTCCGAGCCGAAGATCGCTGGGACGCCGGCCTCCCGAATCTGCCGGATCAGGCCGGCCACATCCCGAGGCGACGGTTCAGAGAAATCCGACGGCTGGACCGCGCCAATGATCTCCAGTCCGTAGCGCGCCGCGAAGAAGGGGAACGAGTCGTGATATGTGAGCAGCTTGCGGTCCTGCTCTGGTATCGTCGCCGTCGCGGTGAAGAAGAGCGCGTCCAGCTCCTCCAAGCGATCGCGGAAGCGAACCGCGTTCGCTTCGTAATAGGCGGCGCCATCCGGATCGACGCCTGCGAGCGCGTCCGCCACGAGCTGCGCGTAGCGAGCGGCCAGGTGCGGAGCGGTCCACAGGTGGGGGTTGGGGTTCCCTTCAGTCGGGGGGAACGAGAAGTCGAAAACGTACTCCTCGGGCGAGATCGTGTTGTTACCCAGCCGCAAGATCGGCACGCCGTCGCGAGCGTTCGCGGTCGCCAGCTCCATGGTGGGAAGCTCCAGGTTGAGGCCGTTGACCACGATCAGATCCGCCGCGCCGATCTCGCGCGCTGCCGACGGCGGCGGTTCGAAGGTGTGAGCGTTGGTCCCTTCCGGCACCAGCCCGACGACCACCACCCGGTCGCCTCCGACGTTCTCGGCGATGCTGCGCAGCGGCGATACGGTCGTGACGACGCGGACGGGCGCCCCTCCCTGCGCCGCCACCGGCACGCCGCCGGGATCGTCGCCTCTCTCCGAGCAGCCCGCGACGGCCACAGCCGCCACGACCAGCGGAATCACGAGCGACCGCCACAGCAGGAGCCGGGCGCGCTGAGGCCGTACGAGCACGTCATCTCCACTCCGGACCCCCGCGCCGGTCGCAGGAGGGGCCTCCGATCGCGCCGGGAGCAGGCGATACCGCGCAGAAGGTAGCTGGAAGGAGGGCTTCTTGCAACTAGTTGCAAGAAGCGCTCGGGCACTCCCGCGCCCTGCCCGTGCCGCCTCGCCGCCTGCCCGCCGCAATCTCTGGAGCGGGCTCTCACGTACCTTCTGGGAGATGCTCCTTCTCAGGGCTGGGGAAGCGCGCCGCCCCGGATTCGTCCTCGTCCTCGTCCTCGGCCTCACGGCTGCGATGATCGCCGCTGCCTGCGGCGGCGATGACGACGAGCCCTCAACCGGCGGGATCGCCGCCGCCGTCCCGCCCGTACAATCGCAGGGAGAGACGCCCGTGACCGCGACCACCCCTCCCGTCGAGAGTGACCGTTCCTCGGGGGACGCGGCGGCCGTCGAAGCGCCGTCCGCGGCGGACGGCGCGGGAGCGCCCGCTACGCTCCCGAATGAGCAAGGGCTTCCCGATGAGCAAGGAGCCGACGAGGATCGCGCGGATGGCGGTCGCGGCGTCATCGCCGGCCTGGACACGAGCATCCGCTCCGTCGATCTCGAGGAGATTGAGTTCGACCTCTTCAACGGTTCGAAGATCTCCCTGGCCGAGGTCGACGAGGCCACGATCGTCGCGCTTATCGACGTCATCCCGCCCCTGGACGGGGCGCGCGATCTGCTCCCGGAATCGGTGCAGGCGCAGGTGGGCACGGTTGAGTACGTGTCGGCGGAGGAAGCCTCTTATCTTCCGGACGAAGCCACCGTGCTGGGCTACGTCGCCGACGACGGGCGCCCTTACGCCTATCCGATCGGCATTCTCCAATTCCACGAGTTCGTGAATGACACGCTGGGCGGACGCGCGGTCCTGATCTCCTTCTGTCCCCTGTGTCGCAGCGCTGTGGTCTATGACCGCGTCGTGGATGGTGAGGGGCTGACGTTCGGCAATACCAGCGCGCTTTATCAGAACGACGCGGTCATGTTCGACCGTCAAACCAACTCGTACTGGTTCCAGGTTGCTGGCAAGGCAGTGATCGGTCCGCTGACCGGGAGTCGCTTGACGGTGTTGCCGTCGGTGATGATGCCGTGGGCGTCATGGCTGCGCGAGCATCCGGACACGCTGGTTCTGAGCAACAACACCGGCTTCCCCAGCAATTACGCTGTTGACGTCTTCGCGGAGTACGACGAAATCGTCAGCGCCGGGCGCCTCCCTTTCTCCGTGTCCGAAGAAGTGCTGGCGGATAGGCGGCTGGACTTGGCGGAGCTGGTCTTGGGCCTGGAGGTCGGCGCCGCGTCGCGCGCCTACCCCCTCAATCAGCTCGGCACAGCGGCCGTGAACGATGACGTGGGCGGACGCGCGGTTGTCGTCTTCACGTCGGCGGACGGCCCCACCGGCGCCGCCTTCGATCCGGTCGTTGACGGGCAGCGCCTCACCTTCGACGTGGCGGAGGACGGGTTCCGCGACCGCGAGACCGGCACAGAGTGGACATTCGCTGGACGCGCGACCGATGGGGCCCTGCAAGGCCGGCAGTTGACTCCCCTACCCACGCGGACGGCGTACTGGTTTTCCTATCGCAGCGCCTTTCCTGACGTGACCATTGCGGAGCCGGAGCCGGCCGGAGCGGGCGAGTGAGCCTGGACGGGATCGTGGAACCCGCCGCCGAGACGTTCGCGCGGGCGGAATGGGTGGCCTTGTTTGTCGGAGTGACCGGCATCTACATGCTCGTACTGGCGTGCCACGGTCTCCGGCTGACGGGACCTGAACTTCATTTGGCGCGTCCAGATGGCCGGGCGGGTCGTACCTGGATCAGGAGCGGCGATTCGCCGCGCGGGGGCTGCGGCATGCCGATTCGACGCCTGGTAGCCGGGGGCCTGCTGGCGATCGGAGTCGTGGCCGCGGCTTGCGGCGGCTCCAGCGGCGATGCCGATCCCTCCGGGACGAGGGCACCTGCGACTCCGGAGAGCGCTCCAGCGGCGGACGAGGGGGCGGTAGACACGGCGATACCGGGCCCCGAGATCCCAGACCCGGCCGCGACCCCCGCTCGACCGGAGCCTGCCGACACAGCTGTCGGCTCCGCGCGCCCCGAGGAGTCTTCGGACGGCGCCGACGACGACCGCTTCCTCTTCCTTCCGGCGGATGCCGAATTCACGCCGGATGGCGACCGCATCATCCGTGAAGCGCCAGAGGCCATCCCGGGGCGTTCAAGCCAAGACTGGAAGACCAACTGGGGCGTCCACATCATTGCGCTGGATGAGCTGTTCGCGGGCGGGCCGCCGCGCGACGGCATCCTCCCCCTGGACGACCCCAAGTTCATCGACGTCGCGGCGGCGGACGAGATCTACGTGGACAACTCTCCGCTGATCCAGTTCGAGCTGAACGGTGACGTCCGCGCCTACGGTCTGGACATCCTTACCTGGCATGAGATCGTCAACGACGTCGTCGGGGGCGTGCCGGTCACGGTGACGTTCTGCCCTCTCTGCAACAGCGCCATCGCCTTCGACCGGCGGGTCGGGGAGATGACGCTCGATTTCGGTACCTCCGGCCTGCTCCGTTTCAGCGACCTCGTGATGTGGGATCGGCAGACGGAGAGCCTCTGGCAGCAGATCGGCGGCAAGGCGATCGTGGGCGACATGGTGGGCGCCCGCCTGACGATCCTCCCGGCCGGAATCGTCTCCTGGAAGCAGTTCCGCGAGAGCTTCCCGGATGGGCTGGTCCTGTCCCGGTTGAGCGAGCCGCGCTACGCGGCGGAGGGCCGCTACGGCCAGAATCCCTACGTTGGTTACGACAGCATTGATCAGCAGCCGTTTCTTTTCCGCGGCGAGTTGGATGCGCGGCTCAGCCCGTTCGAGCGCGTGGTGACGCTCGACCTCGGCGATGAGTTTGTCGCCTATCCCTCCGTCCTTCTGGCGCAGGTGCGGGTCTACGAGGACGTGCGCAAGGGGAAGGAGATCGCCGTCTTTTGGACGCCCGGCGCCTCCACGTCGCTCGGGAGCGGCATCATCGACACGAGTCGTCAGGTCGGCTCGACGGGCGTCTTCGCCCGCGAAGTGAACGGCCGGCTCCTCCGCTTCGTGGCGAATCCAGACGACGAGCAGACCTTCATCGACGAGGAGACCGGATCCATTTGGAACATCTTTGGGGAGGCGGTGGCGGGGCCGCTGGCCGGCGCTCAGCTGGAGGCCCAAGTTCACACCGATCACTTTTGGTTCGCCTGGGCGGCGTTCCAGCCGGACACCGAGGTCGTCAGCGGCTGAGGCCCGTCTGTGAACACGACCAACCGTCGCCTCGTCGCCCCGGTGGGTTGCACGCGACTGCGCAGAAGGGAATCGCTCGGGCCGTCGAGGCGACGCCCGGCGACCTGGCTAGCCGAAGCGCTCGCGGATCGCGCCGGCGATCTCCGCGGGCGCATCCTCCTGGATGTAGTGCTTGGCCTTCGGTAGCTCCACCAGCGTGGCGTCGCGAAAGGTCTCCCGCCACCGCGGCAGAAATGCCTTGGGCTTGAACGCGAAATCTCGCATGCCCCAAACCAAGACGAGCGGCTTCTGCGCCAACGTCTCTGGGACCCGCGCGGCCAGGTCGGCGAGCCACGGCCCCGACGCTCGAATCTGGCGCGGGAACTCCGCCACCCCCTTGCGCATCTCCTCCGACGGTTGCACGGCGCGGTAGTGATCCATCTCTTGCCGCGACAGCTTGCTCGACATCGCCATGGGCATCATTGGCTTGACGAAGAAGTTGCGCTTGAGGATGGCCCACTGCATTGGCGCCGATGACATGATCACGCTGAACGTTTTGATCATTCGGGTGTCTACCGGCCAGAACCAGGTGTTGCCCATGACCAGGCCGTGCACACGCTCGGGCGACGACGCGGCTATCGACAGTCCAATAGGCCCGCCCCAGTCCTGACCCATGACGATGAAGTCCTCAAGGTTCAGATGATCGACCAGCTCGCGAACGACCCCAGCGTGCTCCGCCGGGGTATAGCCGTATCCGGGCGGGCGCACCGACAGCCCAAAGCCGGGGTAATCCACTGCCACGCAACGGAAGCCATCACGCAGCTCCTTGATGATGTGGCGGTAAAGAAAGCTCCAGGTGGGGTTGCCGTGGAGGAACAGGATCGGACGGCCGCTCCCTTCGTCAATGAAGTGGACCGAGCCTACGGAGCTGTCGAATCGGCGAGAGGTGAACGGATAGAGTTCGGGCGAGGGGGTGAAGCTCGGCGCTTCCTCTGTCGTGTTCATTCGCATCTCTCCCGGCGATTCTGAGGTCGCTCGATCCTAGCACTGCAGCATCCAGCCCACCGGTCCGTATTTCATGGCGTAATCGAACCGCATGTTGATGCGGCTCCCATCCGCCACTCCCTCCACGCCCCATGTCCCCTGCATCTTGCGCAGCGGGTAGGGGTAGTCGGACGTATCGACCGTCATGGAGTACCGCGTTCCTTGCTCCCACAAGGTGCAACGCTCAATCCAGGTGCCGCCGCGACTGTCCCGGGCGATTTCGAAGACGGCCACCGTGACAGCCCTCCTCGTCTCAGCACGCGGCGTCTGGCTCCACGCGCTCGGAGCCCATTCTCAGCCCCCCAACATCCCGCGTCCCATCTGCACCGTTTCCTCAGCGAGGAGTACAATTCGCTCCGCTATGCCCACGAGGCGCTGGGCGTCGCGAGGGGGCGGCGTAGCGAAAGGAGTTGGAGCTGCCATGGTCTCACAATCGACGACGGCCGGGGTCGTGAGCGAGGATCTCCGAGTGGAGCGCATTGAGGTGATCCCGCTCCGCGTGGAGCTGCAGCGGACGTTTCGCGGCAGCGGCTACGCCATCGATACGCGCCGCACCATCATCACTCGGGTGTACACGCGCGGCGGCATCGTGGGGGAGGCGTATCTTGGCGACAGCGATCTCGAGCAGGCCGGGATCGTCGAGATCATCCGGGATGTTCTGACGCCGCTGGCTCTCGAGCGCGACGTCCTCAACGTCCAGGGATGCTGGGAGGCGTTCTTCGGCGCCACCGACGACATCCGCCGCAACCGCGTCCTCACCATGCAGGCGATCGCCTGCGTCGACACCGCGATCTGGGACGCGATCGGCAAGCGCTTCGGCGTGCCCCTCTACCAGCTCTGGGGAGGCTATCGCGACGCCGTGCCGGTGATCGTCATTGGCGGCTACTACGCCCCGTCGCGCCAAGACATCGTGCGGGAAATGGAGTCGTATCACGAGATCGGCTTCGCCGGCTGCAAGTTCAAGGTGGGTGGCCGCTCGCCGCAGGAAGACGCCGAGCGTATCCGTGTGGCGCGCGAAGCGGCCGGCCCCGACTTCCTCCTGATGGCGGATGCCAACCAGGGCTACAGCCGCGAGGAGGCGATTGAATTCGTTCGACTGACCCGTGACCTTGACCTCCTCTGGTTGGAGGAGCCCTGCGCCTGGGACAACGACCGCCGGCTGATGCGGGACGTGCGCCTAATCGGTGGGCTGCCCACGGCGGCCGGTCAGAGCGAAGTCGCGCGCGGGCCCATCCGCGACCTGATGGTCGACGCCGCCATTGACTTCTGCAACGCGGATGTCTCTATGGTTGGCGGGCCCACGGAGTGGCGCAACATCGCCGCCATGGCAGCCGCATTCGACATCCGCATGGCGCATCACGAGGAGCCGCACGTCTCCGTGCATCTCCTGGGCGCGATCCCGCACGGGACCTACGCCGAGTGCTTCCACCCAGAGCGCGATCCCGTCTTCTGGGGGCTGCTGGCGAATCGCCCTGCTTTCCGGAACGGTCTCTACCCGGCGCCGGAGGGCCCCGGATTGGGGCTGGAGCTGGATGCCGGCTTCATTGAGAAATACCGGGTGTGACCGGGCTGCCCGGCTCACCGCGCGGCAGAGCCCCCGCAGGCACCAACGCCACTTGCGGCCGCCTTGACAGCGGATGCGGGAAGACTTGCACTGCGGCGCCGTAGCCACGGCGCAGATTCGCTTCAGTCACGACAGCCTCGGGAGGGCCTTCCACCATGACCCGGCCTTCCCGGAGCAGGATCAGCCGGTCGCAATACAGCGCGGCGAGATTGATGTCGTGGATCGCCGCGAAAACGGTGACCCCGCGTTCGCGGTTGAGACGGCGGATCAGGTCAAAGATCGCGGCCTGATGCGCGATGTCGAGGTTGTGGGTCGGTTCGTCGAGCAGCAAGATGCGCGGCTGCTGCGCCAGGGCCATTGCCACCACGACCCGCTGCCGTTCGCCTCCGGAGAGGTCCCAAAAGCGCCGCTCGGCAAGCTCCTCGGTGCCGGTGTCCGCCATCGCGCGCTGCGCGATCCGACGGTCGTCCGGCCCCTCCTCGCGCCACCAGGGCAGGTGAGGCGCGCGGCCCATGAGGACGAGTTCGCGCACCGGAAAGTCGAAGGTGACGTACAGCTCCTGCGGCACGACGGCGATCCGTTGGGCCAGCGCACGCCGGCTGTACGCCTGCCGTCGGCGCCCGTCGATGGAGATGGCGCCGGCCTGCGCCCGCAGGGCGCCGGTGAGCAGACGCAAGATCGTGGTCTTGCCCGATCCGTTCGGCCCCAGCAGCGCGACCATCTCGCCCCGAGCGACGTCCAGCGAGAGCCCGCGCAGCACGGGCTTCTTGGCATAGGCAAAGTGCACATCGGAGAGGCACAATGCCGCTTCTCCCCGCTCAGAATGCATAGCGGCCCTTCGCCTGCCGCAGCAGGAGCAAGAAGAACGGAGCGCCCACGATGCCCGTGATCACGCCGAGCGGGATCTCTTGGGGCGAAAGGAGTGTCCGCGCCACCAGGTCGGCCAGCACGACGAAGCCGGCGCCGTAGAGGCTCGCCGCCCAGAGCAGGCGGCGATGATTGGGGCCGAGGAGCAGGCGCATCATGTGGGGCACCACGAGTCCCACGAATCCGACCAAGCCGGCGGCGGCGACGGCCGCGGCCGTCATCAACGAGGAGGCGCCGATCAGAGCGAGCTTCGTGCGCTCCACCGACACGCCCAACGCGCCTGCCTGCTCCTCGCCCAGGGCAAAAACGTTCAGCGGTTGCGCGAGGGCTCGCGCCACCAGCAGGCCCCCGGCGATGAACGGCACCAGCAGAATGAACTGATTCCAGCCCACCGTGCCCACGCCGCCCAGCAGCCACGAGAGGATCGCACCCAGGCGGAATTGCGCGTCGGACTGGCTCAGCATGATGAACGACATCAGGGCCGTGAGGAAGGCGCCCACCGCTAGGCCCGCCAGCAGGAGTGTCGTCACGGCGACGCGGCCGCCGCTTCTGGCGATTCCGTACACGACGATCACCGTCGTGACACTGCCCACGAACGCCAGGGCCGGCACCCAGGAGAAGCCGTAGACGATAAAGCCGGCCTGCGGAGCGATGAGGAAGCCGATCACCGCCGCGAACGCCGCGCCGCTACTGGCGCCAATGATGTACGGGTCCACGAGCGGGTTCCGGAAGACGCCCTGGAAAACGACGCCGGACGCGCTCAGGGCCGCGCCCACCAACGCGGCAGCGACCACTCTGGGGAGCCGAATCTGGAGAAGAATGGTCGCCTCGGCGTCGGTCCAGGTCTGATCCAACTGGACCAGCGGCAGCGCGTCGATGAGGACGCGAACGGTGCTGCCCAGCGGGATGCCGGCGCTGCCCGACGCGGTCGCGAGGGCGATAACCGCAGCCAGCAGCGCCAGACCGAGTCCAAAAAAGAGCGTCAGCCCCCCCGACGTTTGGAGGAGCGACTGCGGGCGCTTGAGCGGGAGCCGGATCGCGGTCATCGTCGGCCGCCGGGGGCCGGGCGCCGCGTCCCGCGCGCGATTGCGATAGAGGTTTGGCGTAGGCGCGAGGTCGCGCAGGAGGGCCCGACTTCAGGGGCAGGCGCGTCCCATGCCGAGACGCCCGGGTCACCGGCAGCGCGCCGGGGTGCGGCCACCCGGGTGCCCGCGTCCGCTGACGGAGAGCGATGCCGACGGTCGGGCCCTCGCACGTTCCTGTGGCTCCTCCGTCCTTCTCCCTCGCGGGGGGAAGGCACGGCCGGAGCCTTGAGCCCCGGTCATGCGGCAATAAAAAAGCGACTCGGCCGGGGCGGCGAGTCGCGCGGCGCCCCGGCCTTTCCGCGAAGGCCACATCCAGGCGACGGCGTTCGGCAGGCGGTCGGACTTCTCGGATGAGTCACCGTTGCGGGACAGCGCCGGATTCGCACCGGACTTCCCCCGCAGAACGCCTCAACGGCAATGTCGCGGCAAGCCTGACAGGCGACGTGACCGCGGTCAAGCGCTCGTCCGAGCGCGCGACTGGCGCCGATGACGGAGGCCGCGAGGTGCCCCGTCCGCCCGCAGGAGAGCCGGCCGGAATCGCCGTCCGCGGCGCTTCAGGGGACGCCGGTCCAGGCGAGTCTGGAGGCAGGATTGAGCGCGATGCCCAATCCGCCGCCTTGGGGCACGTCCATGCGGCCATTCGCGATCGACAGTGGCGTCTCCAGCAGATCATCCTCCAGCAGGCTCCCCGTGGCCAGGCCGCTGGCGGGAATCTCTCCTGGAATCGCCGCCGCCAGATGCAGCGCCGCGGCCGTAGCGACGCCGGCGTCGATCGTAGTCGTAACGACGACGCGAACGCTCGTCCCCGACGCGAGTCGGGCAACCTCCCACGAGGGCCGCAGACCGCCCAGGGACATGGGCTTGAGCACGAGCACGTCGGCGGCGGCGGCGTCGATGAGCCGGCGTGCGTCGTCCAGGGATCGCACGCTCTCATCCGCGGCAATGGGCGTAGAGACGGCCGCGTGAACGCGCTGCAGCCCGTCCAGATCGTCCGCGGCCACCGGCTGCTCCACCCATTCCAGCTGGAACGGTTCCAAACGCTCGATTAGCCCGATCGCCTCGAGAGGCGTCCAGGCCCCGTTGGCGTCCAGGCGAAGCCGGACGTGGGGTCCCATCGCCTCGCGGACCGTCGAGACCCGCGCGACTTCCCCGGCCGCATCTTCGCTGCCGCCCACTTTCAACTTCACGGTGCGGAAGCCCGCGGCGGCGGCGCGCGCAGCGGCGCGGGCGGCGGTAGCCGCGTCCACCTCGCCGACGGTGGCATTGACCTCGACGGCGGGCACCAGGCGGCTGCTCTGCACACCGGGGAGCAGCTGCGCGACCGGGCGGCCCGACGCTCGCCCGGCCGCGTCCAGGGTGGCGACGTCGAATGCGCAGGCAAGGGCGCGGAGGCCGGGCTGGGGGTCCAGTTCAGCGAGCGCGGCGAGCGCTTCGTCATCGCTCAATCCCACGAAGCGGGGAGCATGCTCCGCCAGCAAGGCGAGGACGTCCGCGGCCGTGCCTTGATCACGCTCGGGCAGCGGCGAAGCCTCCCCGAGGCCCTGCCCGAGGCCAATGCCCCCGGCGTCGGTGACGATCCGCAGGACGACACCCTCGCGGTGGCTGGGCGCGGGGAGAGTTGTCGCAGGGGCGACCGGACGCATGCGCGTGACGAAGGCAAGGCGAAACGGCGCCCACTGGAGCCGGTTGATCCTCATTGTGCGTGACAAGAAAGCGGCGCCAGCATCGCACTGGCGCCGCTCGATTTGCGCGTCCGCCGCCGCTGCGGCGTGGCCCCAACGTCCTTACTCGTAGGTGTGGTTGGGCAGGAACTCGACCTGCTTGACCTCCATCTTCCCCTTGTTGTAGTTGATCCCGGTTTCGTCGTGCCCGGGGAAGACGAAGGCGTCCGTCTCCTTGGCGATGCCCTCGATCTTCGTCATCGAGGCGGCGGCGTTCTCATTGCTGAAGTTCACGAAATTGGGAAGGTATGGCGGGCCGTAGGCGTCGTGGGTCGCGATCGCGTCGCCGGTCAAGATCGCCCAGCCCGTGTGGTCCAGCTTCGTCACGATCCCCATCGAACCCGGCGTGTGCCCCGGCAGGCTGATTGTCCAGAGGTCCTTCAGGATCTCCTGGTCGCCGTACATCAGCGTGGGACGCTTTCGTGACAGGAAGCCCCAGTCGGCCCGGACGAAAAAGTTCTCGGCCTCCCAGACCTTGCTGACGAACTTGTGCTCGTCCTCGTGCACCAGGATCTCGGCCCCGGCCTCCTCGAAGTTGCGCAGACCGCCAGCGTGGTCCGCGTGCAGGTGGCTCGAGATCACGTAGCGGAAGTCTTCCGGCCCCAGTCCCGCGCTCTTCAAGCCGCTCACCAGCAGGGTATCGGCTGAGACTTCGCTGAGATCGATCATCCCCTGCCACTCCGGGAGCCATTCCTTGCTGAAGTTGGTGGAGATGCCCGTATCGAAGAGGATCCGCCCTTCCGGGTGCTCAATGATGAACGCCATGGAGGGGCAGCGATACCATTTTCGCCGGCCCTCGGAGCGCCCCGGCAACAAGACCTCCGCCGGGTTGGGGAAGCCCAACAGGTCGTAGTCCATCCCCATGTATCCCAGGTTGAGGCCCTTGAGCTTGATTCCCACTACGCGACTCCTCTCTCGCTGCGGCGGCGGCGGCGCCTCCGCTCCTCCGCCGTTCTGGTTACGAAACTGCGACCGGCTCGCCGACTTCCAGGTTCGGGGCGACGTCCGGGTTCACTTTGAGACCGCCGCAGGCCTTCGCCAGCTGGGGGACGCAGTCAGCGGCGAACGTCCGCATCTGCTCCTCGATTTCCTCGCCGCTGTAGCCGCCCATCTCGAACCAACCGGGCAAGAGGAAGTCGTCGTAGCCCACGGTCTCCTTGAGCCGGAGGACCTTCTCCACGACCTCGTCGGCCGTGCCGACGATCACGATCTCCTTCTCGATCGTGAGGTCGGCGGTAATCTTCATGTCGGGCGGGAAGGGCGGCTCGTCCGCGTCGGCGAGGATGGCGCCGAAGCCGAAGGGCGAGAAGAACGGCCATGCGACCTCAAGCCCCTCCTTGTACCGTTGCAGGTCCTCCTTCTCCTTGCCGCGGGGGAGGACGTGGATGTACCGCGCGACCGGGAAGCCCCGCCCTTTCTCGGAGTCCCAACCGAACTTGAACGGCTCCTTGCGGTTCAGGCGGTCGGGCCAGCCGTGCTTGTCGAGCTGCTCGTAGTAGCGATCGACGTTGACCTTCGCCCGCGAATTGGGCTCCGGGATCGTGAAGCAGTTCGCCCCGCGGATCGCCGCCCAGTCAATGGAGCGTGCGCTGGTCACGGGCTGCCAGATCTGCGGGTGCGGCTTCTGCAGCGGTTGCGGGTAGACGCTGATCTCCTTCAGCGTGGTGGTGCTGGCGTAGACCGGCGCGCCCATGGAGTACATGTCCGGCGGCCCCACGTTGAGCACGTCGTCCACGTTGCGCTCCACCTGGGGCTGGTTGAAGTAGGCCATCGTCTGGCTGTGGTTCCACTTGGTGTAGGTAGGCGGCAGGCTGAAGAACTCGCCCTGGTGGGAGAAGGACGGCTCCGTCCAGGCCTTGAGGAGGATCTGAAACGCCTCCTCAAAGAAGGCGCGGTTGCGCTCTTGGTCCTGGACCGTGGTGCCCAGCGGCCCGCCTAAGGTCTCCGTCTCGCGCGACTGATAGCCGCGGCCGACCCCGAACTCCAGGCGGCCGCCGCTGAAGACGTCCAGCATGGCCGCCTGCTCCGCCAGCCGGAGCGGGTGGTGCCAGGAGAGGATGTTGGCCATCTGCCCCAGGCGGATGCGCTTGGTCCGCGCGGCGATCGCCATCTCCATGAACAGCGGATTGGGGCTGCACTCCACGCCCTCCGGCTGGAAGTGGTGCTCGGTTGGGAAGCAGTAGTTGAAGCCCAGCTCCTCGGCCAGGACGCCCTGGCGGACCTGGGTCACTACCTGCCGTTGGAAGCTCTCGTGCGTCTGGGCCAACGAGCCCGAGTTCACGCGGATCCCTTCCGCTGCGACGCTGGGCAGGTCCGTCGGCCCGGTCTGGAAGATCGCAAGTTCAAGCATTCGTCCCTCCTTCGTCAGTCTGATGCGAGCCGCGCCGCGCGCTGCGCGTGTGGCCTGCCCTCACTGCCCGGTCTCCTGCTGACACCTGCCGAATCTCGCAAGGCCTCCCGGCCGGTGCCGCACCCCAGCCACCATCTGATCGCAGCGCCGAAAAATCGGCCTTCTGTATAGCTGATCAGGGGGCGCTTGTATAGCCCGGCGCGCTGCCTTGGCCGGCGCGCGCTGCGGCGGGCGATTCGGGGGGCAGGGAGGCGAGAAGGTGGCCCACTCGCTCTCGAAACTGCAAGGGCTGCTCCAGATGGACTGCATGGCCGGCGCCGGGCACGACCTCCAAGTGGCTCTGGGGCAGCGCCTCTGCCATTCTTGCCGCGATCGCCCTGTATCCTTCGTCCAGCTCGCCGGCCAGCAGCAGCGTGGGGACATCGATTCGCCCGAGTTTCGCCCAAAGCGACTCCTGGCGGCCGGCGCCCAAGCCGCGCAGGCTGTTGGCGAGACCGCGCGGCGCGTTGCGAAGCCGCTGTCGCCGCAGCGCCTGCGCCGCCGCGGCGGTGAGCTGCCGCTGGCTCGCCCACAGCGGCAACGACTCCCAGTGGCGCACGAACGCTTCCATCCCCTCCTGGTCGATCTGCGTCGCCAGTGCCTCGTCGGCGGCGATGCGCGCTCGCCGCGCCCCCTCGGTCTCAATGCCGGCTGACGAACTCTCCAGGATCAGCGCCCCGACCCGCTCGGGGGCGGCGAGCGCCAGCCGCAGCGCCACGCGCCCGCCCAGGGAGTACCCGAGCACGACTGCGGAAGGCACGGACAGACGGTCCAGCACCGTGGTGAGATCGGCCACCGTCCGATCCATCGTGTAGCGCGGAACCTCCTCGGGACTGTCGGAGCGACCGTGCCCCAAGAGGTCGACCGCGATGGTGCGGGCTCCGTCCCAGGCGCCGACGAACGGCCTCCACGTCTGGGCGCTGCCCGTGAATCCGTGGAGAAGAAGGAGCGGCCTGCCGGCGCCGTGCGCTTCGACGTGGAGCCGGACGTCGTCCACTGCGATCCGCGGCATCAGGCGTCGATCTCGCGCAGGGCGGCGCTGGCGCGAACGGCGATCCGCGACCAGATCCGATCGTGCAACGCCGCGTTCGCTTGCCGCTCCGACGGCACTTCAATGATCTGGACGCCGGGACGGCTGATGGAGTCGTTGACCGCCGCGCGGAACAAGTCCACGGAGTCAATGCGGCGGTGCTCCAGCCCGTATTGCGCCGCCGCGTGCTCGAACGTGAGCCCGTGCGGCGTGCCGAACAGATCCTCAAACTCCTCCACCTCGCGCGCCTGCGGCAGAAAGGAGAAGACGCCGCCGCCGTCGTTGTTGATCACGACGATCGTGGCATTGAGCGAGTGTCGCTGCGCGGCGAGCAGGCCGTTCATATCGTGGTAAAACGCCAGATCGCCCAGCACCAGCACGAGCGGCTGCGCGCACGCGACGGAGGCGCCCAGCGCCGACGAAACGATCCCGTCAATGCCGTTCACGCCGCGATTGGCCAGAAACCGCAACTCCTTGGGCTGATTGCTGATGACGCCGTCCAGGTCGCGCACCGGCATGCTGTTGCTCACGAAGAGGGTGGCGCCCTCCGGCAGCAGGTCGGCCAGTTCGCTGAGGACGCGCGGCTCGGAGAGCGAGGAGTCGTCGCGCCAGTGCTCCATCAGCCCGGCCCGCGCCGCCTCGGCGCACGTCTGCCAGCGCTTGACCCAATCCGATCTGCCGGCAGGATGTTCCCGGTCGCTCTCTGCCAAGGCCTCCCCGAACGCCTGACAGAAGGCGCCTGCATCCGCGGCGATCGCCTGGGTCGGAAGCAGGGCAGGATCGTTCCACCCCTCCCCATCCGTGACCAGAAGCTGGAAGAGCGGGCGCGGGGCGCTGCCCGGCCGCCCGTTGGCGGACGACTCAAGGAACTGCAACAGCGGCTTCGAAGTCGGGGTCGCCCCCAGCCGGATGACCGCTTGCGGCCGCAACACGCCTTGCACATGGGCATCGCGAAGGAAGCTGTCGTAGGTGTCGACGACCAGGTTGCGGTCGTGACGGCCGCAGCGCAGCCCGGATAGGGCGTCGGCGAGGATGGGGAAGCCGAGCACCCGCGCCAGCTGCACGACTTGCGCGGGAAGCGCTGCGTCGCTCTGTGGCCCGCAAACGATGATGCCCCGCTCAACGTCTCGAAGCTGCGCGACGTAGGACGTCACGTCCGTGGCCTCCGGTCGCCGCGGCGCCTGCCGGATCGAGGGGCGCTCAACGGCACTGCCATCGTCGAGCCGGATCCCCGTTGCTGGTGCCGCGGGCTCGTCGTGGCCGGCGGGGATGAGCGGTTCACGAAACGGCAGATTGACGTGCACCGGCCCGCTGGGCGTCGCCACGGCGATTGCCGCGGCGCGGGCGCCCGCGTGGTGCGCGTAGCGCAGCTGCGCGGGCGCCGGATCGGGCGTGGGCAGCGCCACAAAGCGTTTCGCAAACGAGCCAAAGAGGCGGGTCTGATCCATGCTCTGCGCGGCCCCCACATCCTGTAGCTCGGGCGGTCGATCGCTCGTCAGGACGACCAGGGGAACGCGGGCCGCCGATGCCTCCGCGACGGCCGGGGCAAAATTGAGCGCCGCCGTCCCGGAGGTGCAGACCAGCGCGACCGGCGCGCGCGACGTCTTGGCGATGCCGAGCGCGAAGAAGCCGCAGGAGCGTTCGTCAAGGTGGAGCCACGCCCTGATGCGAGGGTCCCGCCAGACTTCGAGGGCGAGCGGGGTGGAGCGCGAGCCGGGCGCCAGGCAGACGTCACGGACGCCGCCTTCCACCAGCCCCTGGACGAAGGCGCCCACGTACCGGTGCAGGACGTGCCCGCTAGCCTCTAGGCCGCCCCCAGCGCCCATAGCACGGACTCCATCTTCAGCCGCGCCTCGTCCCATTCGCGGGCGCTGTCCGACCCTTCCACCAGACCGCAGCCGCCATAGAGAGTGGCGCTCTCCCGTTGCAGCAAGGCCGCCCGCAGCGCGACGATGAACTCCCCATTGCCATCCCCATCGAGCCAGCCCAGCGGACCTGCGTACCAGCCGCGATCGAACGGTTCGTAGCGTCGCAAGAGCTGCGTGACCCGGTCGCGCGGGACGCCGCCCACCGCCGGCGTGGGGTGCAGCCTGGCGACCAAATCGAGCACGGAGCCTGGCGCGGCAAGCTCTCCGCGGATGGGCGTGTGGAGGTGTTGCAGATCCGGCAGCTGCAGCAGTTCCGGCGCCTGGGGCACGTGGAGACGACGGCACACCGGCGCCAGCGCTTCACGAAACGCCTCCACAACGTATCCGTGCTCGCGGCGCTCTTTCGGATCGGACGGGAGCGGAAGCGTGCCGCCGAGTGGCCCTGACCGTCCGTTGAGGTTGCGGGTGGACGTACCGGCGATCGCGCTGGCCCGAATGGCGCCGTTGTCCAGCGACACCAAGGTCTCCGGTGTAGCGCCGAGAAAGCAGCGGTCGCCCCGCCGATAGGCGAAAACGGTCGTCTGGCGATAGCGCGACCGCAGGCGCTCCAGAGTCGCTACCGGGTCGATCCGATCCTCGCCGGTGAGCCGCAGACGCCGCGCCAGCACGAGCTTCTGCAGCCTGCGCGCCACGATCTCCGCCGTGATCTCCGCGACCGTTTCGTGCCACCACGCGGCGGGGGGATCGTCCAGCAGTTCCAGTGCCCCGGGCCGCAGCCGGTCCGCTGCGCCGGCCTCAAGGATTTCGTTGGAGCGCGCCGCCGACAGCAGCGACGCCAGCTGCTCAAGCGCCGAGTCAACGGCGACAGCCCCCGCTTGGTCAACCTTGAGCTGCAGCTGAATCCAGTGGTCCCGACGACGGCGGCCCAGGGCCAGTCTCGGCACGACCACCAGGCCGCGCGGCATCCCTGCCCAGGCGGCGTCGGGCGGGCGACCCGCGTCGAAGGCGAAGCCTCCCACGCCCAGCAGCGGGGGGGCCTGTGTGCCGTCGCATCGCGTGACGGCGCTCGACGCCAACGCCCGCCAGCGGGACACGACCGCGGTGATGCGATCGACGCCGGCTTCGGTGTCTGGAGGCGCGTCGGCGTCGAGCGTGATCTCCGAGCCGATCGCGGCGAAGGCAACGCCCTTGCGGGGCTGCTCCCAGTAGAAGGCGTCCTGACCCGCCGCGGCGGCGAAGAGGGCGAGCGGGTCGGGCGCGGCACCGGCGTGGGCGGGCCATGGCACCGCGACGCTGATCACGCGCGCGCGCGCGCTGGGCTCTTCCGAGGCCGCGCGGAGCGCGTCCGCGAGCCGCCGCGAGAGCGTGGCGATCCCGCCTTGAGAACGCGCGAGACGAACCGCCATGCGATCGCCTTCCGAACCCGCTTCCTGAACGCCCGCCGCGGCATGCGCCGCGCCCGCGTGCGCCGCCGCCGCTGCGTTGAAAACCGACCCACGGGTCGGTTTTCTCGCCCATAATAGGCCCCGGCGCGGTTTGCTAACAGTGCCCGAGGAACGCCTAGGGAGAGCAGGACGGTCGTGACCGCCGTCGCCCCACCGACCCGCCTCGGTGCGCCCGCACGGGAGCCGTTGGGGATCCGGGCCGGCGCGTCTAGGGCCAGCGGCTCATGGTCACCTTCTGCCGGGTGTAGAACGCCACGCCCTCTTTCCCCTGCATATGCAGGTCGCCGTAGAACGACCCGCTCCAGCCGGAGAAGGGGAAGAACGCCATGCTCGCCGGCACGCCCACGTTGATGCCGACCATCCCCGCCCCCACCCGGTTGCGGAAGCGCCGCGCCGCCTTGCCGGACTGCGTGAAGATCGAGGCGCCGTTGCCGTAGCCGCTGCGGTTGATCAGGTCGATCGCGGTATCGAGTTCGTCCAGTTCCATCAGTGCCAAGACGGGCCCGAAGATCTCGTCTTTGGCGATTCGCATGCCCGGCTGCACGGCATCGAAGATGGTGGGTCCCAGGTAGTATCCTCCCGGCGCCTGGGCCACTTGCAGACCGCGCCCATCCCGGGCCAGCGCCGCGCCCTCGTCCAACCCGATGTCGATGTAGTTGTGCACGCGCTCCAGATGCGACGCGCTCACCACCGGCCCCATGTCGGCTGCGCCGTCACGATCGGTCGGGCCGACGCGGATCGCAGCGGCGGCGTCGACGAGCGCGGACCGGACCCGGTCGTGACCGCCGCCTACGGTCACCACCACGCTGCCGGCCATGCAGCGTTCGCCTGCACAACCAAAGGCGGAAGTCATCATCCCCGGCACGGCGGCGTCCAGATTCGCGTCCGGGAGGACGAGCATGAAGTTTTTCGCCCCTGCGGCCGCCTGCACTCGCTTGCCGTGGGCCGCCGCCGTCTGATAGACGTGGCGGGCGACGGGCGAAGAGCCCACGAACGACACCGCTTGCACCACAGGATGGGTGAGGAGGGCATCCACCGCCTCTTGCCGGCCGTGGACGAGGTTGAGGACGCCCGCCGGCAGGCCGGCCTCCACCAGCAGCTCCACCATGCGCACGGCGGTGAGCGGTACCTGCTCCGACGGCTTGAAGACAAACGTGTTCCCGCACGCCAGCGCGATGGGGAACATCCACAGCGGCACCATGGCGGGAAAGTTGAAGGGCGTGATCCCCCCACACACCCCCAGCGGCTGGCGGACGGAGTCGCAGTCCATGCCGGGGGCGATGTTTTCGAGCGAGTCGCCCATCAGCAATGTCGGGATGCCGCTGGCGAACTCCACCACTTCAATGCCGCGACGCAGGGAGCCACGCGCCTCCTCCAGCGTCTTGCCATGTTCGCGCGTGATCAGCTGCGCCACTTCATTGAAGTTGCGTTCCAAGAGGTCCCGGTAGCGAAACAGCACCCGCGCGCGCTCCAGGGGCGGCGTATCCCGCCAGGCGGGGTACGCGGCGGCGGCGGCGCCCACGGCGCGCTCCACCTCAGGCGCGCCGCAGAGCGGGACGGTCGCCAGCGCCTCCCCCGTGGATGGGTTATGCACGCTCTGCGCCGGCCAGGTTGGGTCGCGGACCCAGTCACCGCCGAGAAGCAGCGGGCACTGATCGAGCGTGGTAACGGTCATCGCATGCCCCCCATTCCGTCACCGTCAGGAGCGTGCAAGCTGCCGCCCCAACGGCGGCGGCACTGCGGCTTCCCCCTGAACAGGAGACAGAATATCAGGCGCGCGCCGCGGGAATCGGGAGGTCCGCCGGCGGGCGGTTTACGAATCGGTGCCGTCGTCGCCGTCGCGCCCGGCGGCCGCGGCGACCTCAGCCGGCGGCCGTGGTCGCGCCGCCTCCAGGATCCATGATTTGACGAAGATGTACAGGCTGGAAATGCCGTTGACGAGCCCCTGAGGCAGCAGCACGATCACCCCGACCAGCAGAAGACCGAAGATGATCTGGCGCTCGAACGGAGCGACCGGGAGACCGGCAAGGTCCAGCGCTTCGGGGAGGAAGCCCACCACGATCGCCCCCACCAGGGGACCAAGGAAGCTGCCCCCCCCGCCCAGCAGCATCATCATGGCGAACTGGACGCCTGGGAACGCGCCGAACAGGGGAGGGGCGATATGACGCAGCTTGTAGGCGTACAGCGCTCCCGCGACGCCCGCGAACACCCCGCTGATCATGAAAGCCACGATCTTGTACTGGTTCGCCTGGATTCCGACCGACTTGGCCAGCGGCTCGTTCTCCCGGATGGCCCTGAACGTCCGGCCCAGGCGCGAATTGATGATTGCGTACCCCAGGACCATCATCACGCCCAGAAAGCCCAGGCACAGGTAGAAGAACGGCTCCAGGGAGATGTTGATATTGAAGCTTTGCCCGAGGACGGAGCCGATCGGCTGCTCGATGTCAAGCCCTTGCGCCCCGCCAAGGATGCCGAGGCGGGCGTTGTCGCCTCCAATGTTCGTCATCGCGAGCACAAACAGCTCGCTGAAAGCGAACGTTGTTATGACGAAGTGGTGGCCGCTGATGCGGATGGAGGGGAATCCCAGCACGAGGGCCCCCAGGGAGACGAAGATCGCGCAAATGGGGAAGACGGCCCAAAAGCCAACGTCCAATTCATTGACAAAAACCGCCGCCGTGTAGGCGCCGGCGCCGAAGAGCGCCGCGTGGGCGATGGAGAGGAAGCCGATCTGGCTGTAGAGCAGCGCCAAGCCGGTCAGCGCGATGGCAAAGATCGTGTACGTGATGGACACGTCCAGGAGGCGGGAGCTGGCCAGAATGTCAGGGCTGAAGATGAGGAGGAGCGGCACCGCCACAAGGAGGAGGAGCCGTTCCGGCGAGGCCGTCGCGAGGAAGTCCGGCAGACGCGACTTCAGGCCCGCCCGGCTACGCTGGTCCATCGCCATTAGACCCCTTCACGCCTTGCCGGCTGGCTCGCCACCGTCTCCGCAGGGCCGGCCGCCTCACGCTGCCGGGCGCCGCGAGCCCGCGACTCGCACGGGCCTCACCGCCGCTCGCCCACAAACCTTCGGCCTCCGGCCCCGGCTTGGCCGGGACCGGAGGCCTTCCTCTCGGAATGGATGCGGGGAGCCGGAGGCCCCAACGGTCCTCCGGTCCCGCGCAGTCTCAGTTGCGCTTTTCCTCCTGAGCTCCCGGTCTACTCGAACGACGGCGTGCCCGGCGGCGCTACCGTGGGCAACGTGAAGGTGCACCGGGCCGTGCGGTTATCGGCGGGCCCCTCGGTCACGCACACCTCGGTGGCGTGGGTGACGATGTGATTGTCGTCGTACGTGAAATTGTCGTCAACGACGCCGTGGAACGGATTGTTGACGAGCCGATCCACGATGGCGTCAGTGTCCGTCACCGTGCCCGCTTCCTTCCAGGCGCGGAAGAGCATGTAGTAGTGGTCGTAGGTCAGCAGGGAGACGGCCGAGAAGGGCCGCAGCTCCCCGCCAATGAACGCCTGATACCGCACCCAGTAGTCTTTCGCTTCTTGGCGGACGGTCGCGCCCCAGCAGATGGGCGGGCAGGAGGCGGCGACCGGAAGGTCCGTTCGTGGGCACTCCCTTAGGCACTGGCCGGGGTCGATGGCGAACATGAAATAGCCGGACTTGGCCGCGTTCAGCTCGATCCCTTGCGCCAGCGCGATCATCTCTTTGTCCGGGTTGTACCAGAAGTGAATGATGTCCGGGTTGTGCGCCTTCGCTCGCACCAAGAAGGGGTTGAAGTCCGTGGTCTCCGGCGGCCAGAAGATCACCTCGGGTACGGTCTGGCCCTCGGACTCCAGCGCCCGCTTGTAGAAATCGGACAGGAACTGCCCGGTGGCGTCGTTCTGAATCAGGATTACGGAGATCTTGGAGTTCGGGTCAATCAGCTCAATGGCGCCCTTGGCCACGCTGCCGCTGCGCTGCCACTCCCGCGTCTCGGACTGGAAGGTGTAGTGCTCCGGGCCGCCCAGCTTGGTGCGCTCCAAAGAGAGCTGCTCTTCCAGCGTGCTGGAGCCGGAGAACATGATCACCTTCGCGGGGTTGACGATCTTGGAGATGGCAATGGCGAAGTCGTGAGGGGTGCCGCAGAAACAGAACTTGACGCCCACGTCCCGCACCAGCTCCTGCGCGGCGGCCACGGCGGCGTTGATGTCAGAGCGGTCATCCCGCTTGTGGAACTCCAGCTTGTAGAGCGTGTCGCCCACCAGGATGCCGCCGCCGGGCTCGCACAGCTTGACCACGTTGACGCAGTAGTCGCGGCCGTTGTTGACCTCATCTTCAACCAGGGATGAGGCCGTGTGGTAGGTGTGCCCGAACGCCTCATAGATGCCGGCGTTCGGGGCGATCACGCCGATCTTGACGATTCCCGTCTTCTGCCCGGCAGGCGCTGCTGGCGCCGGCTCGGCGCCCGGCGCCGCCGCCGCTGCGGGCTGCGCGCCGTCATCGTCGTCGTCGCCGCAGGCTGCCGCCAAGGCCAGCGCCAGGACCACGAGCACCATGAAGGCCGATGCCCACAACCGTCGCCTCCGTCTGGATTGATGCGTTGTCATCTCGCTTCGTTACTCCTAAATCTGTCTGCGCTGTCGCTACGCTCGGGAGGGATCAACTCGCTCTGTGGTTTAGTACCCGTGCCCCCTCTCTGGGATCTCGACTGAGCCGTCCGTCCCTGCCCTTTCCGGGCGAGTCGCTTCCTTCGGCTTCTCGTTCAACCCCGTGGGAACGCGCTACCGGCCCTCGCTCGGCATGTCCATTGCGCCCCTGACCGGCCCAATACCGCCATTGAGCCTTTTAGCTATCAGAAGTCGGCTCTGTCCGCAAGCGTCTCACCCCCTGCTCCCACGCGCGACGAGAAGCGCGCGTGCTATCCCTGCGCCCACGGGCTCCCCTAGATGGACCGAGATGCCGCCGGCTGCACGCTCAAGAGGATGGTGGACCCTTCCACCTGTCGATGTTGTCCTTGGGCTCGGAGCCCTCGGGTGTTGCCACCACCTCCACGGGCCGGCGCCCTGCGAGGCCGGAGAGGGCCGCCTCCTTGATGAGCAGGTAGAGGGAGGAAACTCCCCGGACCAGTCCCAGCGGCAGCAGCAAGATCAGCAAGATCAGGGCGACGCCGTAGATGATCCGCGCTTCAATGACGCCGAAGCCCTCGATGGGCAGCTCGGGGATGAAATTCACCGTGAGCGCCCCGACGATCGGCCCCAGCAGCGGCAGCGCGCCGCCCAGCAGGAGCATCAGCGCCATCTGAATGCCGGCGAAGGCGCCGAAGAGCAGCGGCTCAATGTGCTGCAGCAAGAATGCGTAGTGGACGCCCGCGACCCCGGCGAAGATGCCGCTCAGGGTGAACGCCCCGATCTTGTACCGCGCAATATTGATCCCCACCGATTCCGCCAGGTCCTCGTTCTCCCGGATGCCCCGGAAGGTCCGCCCCAGCGGCGAAATGCTGATCAAGTACGTCCCCGCCATGGCCAAGAAGAGGAGGGCGACCATCACGTAGAACATCGACTTCGTTGACTGCAGGCCGATGCCGAAGAAGCCGCCTTCAATCCCCCCGAGGACCAAGAGCCCCAGGGTCTCCCCGCTGCCGAAGGCTCCCCCGTTCTGCAGAATGATGCGTATCAGCTCGGCAAAGGCGAAGGTGGTGATCAAGTAAAAGTGCCCGCGGATGCGGAGGGCCGGATACGCCAACACCGCCGCGGCGATCGCCGCGGTCACCGCCGCAATCGGAAGCACCTCCCAGTATGTGAGGGAGAACTCGGCGTGGAGGATCGCCGCCGTGTAAGCGCCGACGCCCCACAGCCCTCCGTGCGCAATGGAGAGGATTCCGGTCTGCCCGTAGAGCGCGGCGAGGCCGTAGAGCACAATGGCGGTCGTGCCGGTGATCGTTCCCAGGAAGAGATGCCGGCTGGTCAAGAAATTCGGCAGCACGAGGATGATCACCGGCACCGCGATCAGGAGGAGCCACCGCTCCGGCGAGGCCACGAACGCTTCCCACGCCCTCTGGCCCCGTTCCTGGGTCCGCAGCGCGTTCATGACTCGTCTCGTTCCAACAACGCCCCCACCGCTTTCACCGAGTTGGCGGTCCCTGCAGGCCGGTCAACAAGCCCTGCGGCCGGATCAGCAAGACAACAATCATCAGGATGAACGCGTAGGACTCCGTCCATTCCGTTTTGAAGTAGCCGGCCCCCATGGCTTCACCCAAGCCCAGAATGATCGCCGCCAGCACCGCCCCAACGGGGTTGCCCAGCCCGCCCACCAAGGCGACGGCGAAGCCCTTGATCACGAAGCGCCCGCCAATGAAGGGGTCGATGGCGAACTGACCGATCAAGAGCGCACCGCCCAGGCCTGCGACCCCGCTGCCGATCACGAAGACGGCCGTGATGTAGCGCCGCACGGGGATGCCCATCAAGCCGGCCGTGTCCCGATCAGAGGCGCTGGCCCGCAGCGCCCGGCCCAGGCCGGTGCGGTAGATCGCCGCGACCGCGAAGGCGACGACGACAATGGTTGCGATCACGATCAGGACGCGGGTGGCGGGAATGCGGACTTCCGAGACGGTCCACACGGCGGCGATCGGCTTCGGCACGGCGATCGTGGTTGCCCCCCAGTTCTGGTCGCCCCCGAGCCCGAGCCCAAGCCCCGGGAGCGGCATGATCTGAATGGCATGCTGCAAGAAGACGATCAGTCCCAACGAGATGATGAAGCCGTTGATGGGTGAAGCGAAGGTGAAGCGGAAGAGGCCGCGCTCCATCAAGTACCCCAGCACTCCCACGACCACGACAGCGAGCGCGACACCGAAGAAGAAGTTCGCTGCGTCTCCTCCGAACACGTTCAGCTCTACGGTCCGCCACGTCACGTAGCCGCCGAGCATTAGGAGCTCGCCGTGCGCGAACATGACCAGGCCGGTGAGACCAAAGATCATCGTGATGCCCATGGCGATCAGGGCGATCACACTGGCGATCTGGAGTCCGTTCACGACCTGCTGGAAGAAGATTTCCACGTGCGCTCGCTGTCCCTCCTCGGGCATGAGCAGCGACCGCTCCTCATGCCCGAGGAGGATGCCTGTCACGGGTTACCGGGGGACTCTACTGTGCCCTGCGGCGTTCTTCAAGGGGGAGACGTTGGCTGTGAGCTGCTCGCCGCGCCCGTCCCGGCACGCGGCTGGAGCAGCGCCAGATCCCGCCGGTCGCCCAGCGCCCGTCGGGCTGACGGGCGCTGGGCGACCGAAGCGGATTGCGGTGAGCGGTCCGGCGGGAGCCGCCGGCAGCCCACGGGGAGTTAGTCCAAGATCACCGCTCCCGTCGAGTCGAAGTTGACCCCCGTCGCCTCCGGGCCGTACTCGGCGTTGCTGAAGTGCTTGCAGGTGATCTCGCCACTCAGAATCAGGCAAGAGTCGTAGCCGTGTGCGACGCCGTGAGTTGCGTCGAAGGTGAGCGGTCCCAGCACGCCGTCGTACTCCACCTTTTCGAGCGCGTCGGCGATCGCGGTGGTGTCGTCCACCGTCCCTGCGGTCTGCATTGCCTCCGTCAGCATGAAGACGTAATCGTGCGTCCACAGCGTGATGTCGGCAATGGGGGCCGGGTCACAGATACCCGCCGGCGGGCACTCGAACTGGTTCACGCGGTCGTAGTGCCCCGCCGCCACCTCCGGGTCGAAGCCGCCCGGGTCGCCCCGGCAGACGTTGATGCAGGCAATCGTGACCGGGACATCGTTGTCGGTTGTGGCGTTCTCGGCCCACCAGCCGGGGTCGGCGCCGAAGACCATGTAGCCCTTCTGCGCCACCTCCAGCTCGAGCGACTGCGCGCTGATCAGGACCGAGTCCACCACGATGTACCAGTTGTGCATGTAGTCGGGCTCTTCAGCCTTGATCCGCGTCAGGAACGGCGAGAAGTCGGTCGTCCCGGGCGGGTAGAAGACCACTTCCCTGGTCTCCTGCCCCAGCGCCTCGAGAACATCGTTGTAGAACAGGCCCAGAAACTTCCCGGACGGGTCGTCGGTCGCCAGGACCATGGAGAGGTCGCCGGGCTGCGCGCCCAGCAGCTCCAGGATGCCCGCGGCCGTGATGGTGCTACGGACAACCTCGGCCGGCTCCGTCTGGAAGAGCCAGTGCTTGTCGCCGCCGGGGCCCGCCGACTCCGGCGTCAGGACGCCGTCCGGCGAGTTCAGGATGCTCAGCGCCATCAGGTGCAGCACCTTCGCCGGCTGGGTGATCTCCTGCGCCGCCAGCCCCGTGCCGTGCGGCAGCGGCCCGAAGATGACCTTCAGCGCCTCGTCCCGAACCAGCTCGGTCGTGGCGGTGACGCCCACGTTGTGGTCGGAACGGCTGTCGCGCTCGATCAGATCAATGTTATAGAGGGTGTCGCCAACAATGAATCCGCCGCCGGACTCGCAGTGCCCCGACGCCACGCAGCGGGGGTTCCCAGCGTTGATCATCTCAACGGCCAAGCGGACCCCGTTCATCTCGGAGGTCCCGTAGATAGCCATGCCACCGCCGGTGATCGGGAAGACCGCGCCGATCCGAAGCGTGGCCGTCTTCTGGACGGCCGGCGCGGGCTCCGGCTCGGCAGCCGGTGCGGGCTCCACCTGGGCGGCCGGCGCGGGCTCCGGCGCGGCGGCGGCGGCAGGTTGGGCCGCGTCGTCATCGTCATCGCCGCAGGCCGCGGCCAGCGCGAGCGCTAAGACAACGAGGATGACGAAGAATGTAGCAGGCCACCCCCTCAGTTTTCCGAAGTGAAGCTTCGTCCTCTCGCTCCTTCTTCCTTCCTTCTCGTGCTTGTGTCTGAGTATGTCGGTACTCGGAATCCTCCCTCGCTTCATTTACGTAGCCTGGCCCCCCTTCAGCTCCGCGTGCAGCCCCTCCCGCCACGGCCCAGAAGGCCCCAGCGTGTGCCTCACGCCAACCCTCAACCGAGTGTCGAGCTTTTGCTCGCTCTGTGCACACTCCTCCAGTTCCGGCTGCAGGTTCGTTCCGGACCCGCACTCTGACCCATTTAGCCAGCAGAATTAGCCGAATTTCGCAACGGTTCACCTGGGGCGCAGTCGGGGCGACAGAGTAAGGAGACCGGCGAACGCAGCCGCCAGTGCGATCACCGTGGGCGACGGCCGCGCCCCAGGCCTTCGCCTCTCCGCGGGACCGTCGCGGGTTGCCCGGAGTCCTCGTCTCGCGCCTGCAGGACTTTCCGGCATCTGGGCTCGGCGCAGGGCTCCTGCTCGGGGGCGACCAGGACTGGCGGCCGCACGTGGGGGTGCGGGCGGACCGGTCGTTCCCAGCGGCGACGTTGACGCCCGTGTGACGGTGTTAGATACTCACGCCTCGCCCGGCTGGAGCGCGTTCGGCGGCGGCGGCCGCAGCCAGCCTGCACGAGCGGTTGACGAAGCTAAGGTGCCGCGCGGACCTACGAGCATTAGCCTTCCTGCCGAGTTCGAAGCGAGGTCGGTTGCGCGGTGCACTGCGACGGGGTATGAATCGGGTCAGGTTGGGGGCCACAGAGGCGTAGTGGCGGGAGCAATCGCGATGCCTGCCAGCGCCAGTGGCCTGCGGGGGCGGACGATGGGTCCGCTGATCGGGACTCGGGCCACGCGCTGACCGCGCCGGCGGAGCGCAAGGGGGCTGACCGGCCATGGATATCTTCTTTCAGCAAGCGCTGAACGGGCTCTCCATTGCCGCGGTCATCGCCCTGGTCGCCGTGGGCATCACACTCATCTTTGGTTTGACCGGGATCGTCAATTTCGCGCACGGCGAAATGCTCATGATCGGCGGCTACACGGTCTGGTTCGTCCAGCAAGAGACGGGCCTGGGCCCCGGCTTCCATTGGTATTTCCTGGGCCTCTTGGCGGCGATCGTCATCGTTGGCGGGCTCGGCTTCGTCCTTGAGCGCGGACTGTTTCGATTCACCCTGCAGAATCCTATCAACGGATTCATCGTCTCGATCGGGCTGATCATCATCCTGCAACATTTCGTCGCCGATATCTGGACGGGCGACCAGCAGGCGGTGCCACGGCCCCTGGCGACGGTCTGGGAGGTCGGGGGCGTTCGCATCGCCTCCACGCGAATCTTCGTCATTGGGATGACCACCGCGCTGGTGGTGGCCGTGTTCTTCGCCATCGGCCGGAGTCGGTGGGGGCAGGCGTTGCGGGCCAGCGCGGCGGATCGTGAGACCGCGGCGCTGATGGGGATCCCGGTGCGGCGCTACATCACGTTGGTCTTCTTTGGCGGGAGCGCGATCGCGGGGATCGGCGGCGCCTTGCTGATTGGCCTCTTCCCGATCACGCCCTTTATTGGCGGCACCTTCGTCATCAAGGGTTTTGCCGTGGCGATTATTGGCGGCCTCGGTAACGTCAACGGCGCCGTCCTGGCCGCGCTGTTGCTTGGTGAGCTGGAAGCCATGAGTGCGGGCTACTTCGCCCCGGAATGGACGAACGCGTACGCCTTCGGCTTGATGATCATCATCCTCCTGGTGCGCCCGCAAGGGCTGTTGCGAGGCACGGGGGGATCACGAGTTGCACAGGAGTGATCCGCGGAAGACGCGGCAGCGTGGCGCCGGTTCCTGTTCGACCACGATCGGCCGGCCCCTCCGCCGCCGCCTGATGGGCGACTTGTGCCGGCCCTCCCTGGTTGCGGACCGTGGCCGCGCAAGGGCCGGGCAACCGCCTGCAGGCCCCCGCGTCCGCTCCGCGCGACGTTGCGGTGGCGCCCCGTCAACGAGGGGCGGGCCGCCGAAACTTCCCTGGCGGAGCAGGGTGCTGGACTTCGCGAAGCTCCTGCCGTCGGATCCGTTGGCTACGGCGTTCGTCGGCTCGCGCGATCGCGTACAGTATCATCCGGATCGCCGCCGGCAGCCCGCGGCCGACGGGGTTCGGTGGCGAGATCTGGACCGTCTGGATCGGCCTGAGGGAGTGAACGCCCACGCTGATCGGCGTGCGTATCCGTTTTCCGCTGCCGCCGCAGGCGGCAGCGGTCAATGATCGGGAGGGTGGAGATGCCCGCGATACTTGAAGTGCAGCGCTTGGAGAAGCGGTTCGGCGGTGTGGTCGCGCTGGCCGGGGTCGACCTGACCGTGAACGAGGGCGAGATTCTGGGCATTATTGGTCCGAACGGGTCCGGGAAGACCACGCTCTTCAACGTGATCACGGGCGTCCACCGTCCCACGTCAGGGCACGTCTCCTGGCTGGGCGAGGACATTACCGCCAAGGCCCCGCACGTAGTGGCCAAGAAAGGGATCGGACGCACCTTCCAGCAGGCCATGGCCTTCTCCGCTCTCTCGATCGCGGAGAACGTGCGCATTGCCTGTCAGCACAGTCGCAAGCGAGAGGACGGCGCCAACGGGGGCTTGACCACGCCGACGGAGATCTTGGATTTTGTGGAGCTCAGTCACTTGGCAGGCGAGGGCGCCGCCAACCTGGGCTTCGGGAATTTGCGCAAGCTGGGACTGGCCATCGCCTTGGGCAGCCAGCCGCGCTTGCTCCTCGCCGACGAGCCCGCCGCCGGCCTCAACGACCGCGAGACCGCCGACCTCGCCACCCTCATCCGTGCCATCTCGGCGCGCCACATCACTGTTGCCGTTATTGACCACGACATGAAGTTGATGATGACGCTTTGCGAACGGCTGATCGTGCTTGACTTCGGCTACAAGATCAAGGAAGGTCCGCCCGAAGAAGTGCGCAACGATCCCAAGGTCCTGGAAGTCTATCTGGGAGGCGACGTTGAGCTTACTGGAAATTGACGATCTCCATACAGCCTACGGACGCACGCGCGTCCACCGCGGGATTTCTCTAGAGGTAAACGAAGGGGAGATCGTCGCCATCCTCGGCCCCAATGGGGCGGGCAAGTCCACGCTCCTCAACGCCGTTTCCGGTCTCCTCAAGGTGGCGGGCGGCCACATCCGCTTCCAGGATAAGGACATCACCGCCTGGCCGGCCGACCGCGTTGCCAAGGGGGGGATCAGTCTGGTCCCGGAGGGCCGGCGCATCTTCGAAGGCCTCACCGTCAGCGACAATCTTGAGCTGGGCGCCTACCCGCGCAAGGACAAGTCGGAAGTGCCGCAGGACCTTGAGCGGATGCTGGAATATTTCCCCGTCCTGCGGGACCGGCTGGGCGCGCAAGGCAGCGACCTCAGCGGCGGTCAACAGCAGATGCTCGCGATCGCGCGGGGCTTGATGGCGCGTCCTACCCTGATCTTGCTGGACGAGCCGTCGCTGGGGCTTTCGCCCGTCCTGGTCCGTGACCTCCAAGGGATCATCAAGGGCCTGCAAGAGGAGTTCGGCGCCTCCGTCTTGCTCGTGGAGCAGAACGCTGGCTTGGCCCTCGCCGTGGCCCAGCGCGGCTATCTCATGCAGACCGGCGAGATCATGGCGTCCGGCGATCTCTCTGACATGCGGGGCACGGGCGTGATGCAGGAGCTTTACTTGGGTTCGGGGACTTCCTAGGCCCCGCCGCCACGATTCCCCAGCGCCTCTGGTCCGTGCGACTGCCGCTGCCGTCTCGGCAGCGCCGTGCTGTGTCTAGCGGCTCCTGCTGTTGCTGGGCCGCCGCTCTCATGCCCTGGGTTGAACGCCAGTAGAAGGGCTTGCCGACGGCGTCGACCGCCGGGCAGCGCGGTAGCATGGGCGCTGAGGGTGCATGGCCGCGGAGGGAGCGACCGTGGAGTCGAAGGTCGTGGCTACCGCGGCAGACGCGGTGCGCGACGTTGAGCCGGGGATGGCAGTCATGGTGGGGGGGTTCGCCGTCATTCACGGCTGGCCCAATACCCTGCTGCAAGCGCTCGCCGGCCACGGGGCCGGCGAGCTCACGATCATCGCCAACACTCTCGGTTTCGGCCGCTATTCACCGCAAGTCCTGGCCGAGCGAGAGCTGATCCGAAGATTCATTGGATCGTTTGGCAGCTTCCTTGGCCGCAAGACCGCTTCTGAAGATCAGATGCTGGCGGGCAAGCTGGAGGTTGAGCTTGTCCCTCAGGGAACGTTCGTGGAGCGCATCCGCGCGGGCGGGGCGGGCATCGCCGCGTTCTACACGCCGACCGGGGTGGCCACCATTGCCGACACCGCGGAGAAAGAGAAGCGCGTTTTCAACGGCCGCCCTCACCTGCTGGAATCGGCGCTGCGGGCGGACTTCGCCCTCCTGCGCGCCACGCGGGCGGACGAACTTGGCAATCTCACGGTTTCCGGAGTGGGCCAAAACTTCAATGTCGCCATGGCCACCGCCGCTGACACGGTTGTTGCCGAGGTCGAGGAGATCGTTCCCAGCGGCAGCCTGGCGCCAGAGGCGATCCACGTCCCCGGAATCTACGTGGACCGTGTGGTGCGGGAGGAGATCCCGCGTGAGGAGGTCATGGCGGAGGTGTTCGCGCTGGGCCGTGACCCGACGCGGGGCGATAGAGCCCCGCGCGAGATCGCCGGCCTGCCCCGCGACCTCATGGCGCTCCGTGTGGCCCGCATCATCGCC
Source organism: Dehalococcoidia bacterium (assembly GCA_963662615.2). Taxonomy (GTDB): domain Bacteria; phylum Chloroflexota; class Dehalococcoidia; order Bin125; family Bin125. Next base: position 1,730,699 of record CAXXSR010000001.1, on the reverse strand, counting down.
GGCGCCGGCTACCGCTCCGTTAATCTGGGCATCGGCTTGCCGACGCTCGTCGGCGGCTGGCTCGACGAAGTGGGCGCGCCCGCGCTCCTCCACGCGGAAAACGGGCTCTACGGTTACGTCAGTGTCGACGATCTGAACGCCTGGGACCCCAACTACTACAACGCCGGTGGGCAGCCCGTTGCCCCCGTGGCCGGCGCCGCGGCCTTCGACAGCACGGTCGCCTTCGCCATGGCGCGCGGCGGCCATCTCGACGCGATCGTCCTGGGCGCCTTCCAGGTCTCCGCAGCCGGCGACCTCGCCAACTGGCGCCTGCCCGGCGCCGGAATCGGTGGCATTGGCGGCGCCATGGACCTGATCGCCGGCCGCGTCCCCGTCATTGTCTTGATGGAGCACACGACCTCCAGCGGAGAGCCGCGCCTGGTCTCGCGGTGCAGCTACCCTCTCACCGGAGCAGGGTGCGTCTCGACGATCGTCACGAACCTTGCCCTCATCGATGTGACGCCGGATGGCCTCGTGCTGCGCGAGATCGCCCCCGGGGTCACCCCGGCGGACGTCCGGGGCGCCACCGGCTGTCCCATTGAGATTCCGCCGGAGCCGCCCCTGATGGAGCTGACATGACGCGAGGTGCGCGAGGACACGATCGCTTTCGCCTCGCCCGGCGGCCTCTGGATGTGTCCGGGTCGCGAATCGAGAGGATGATTCGCCCATGACAGCAGTTCGACCCAAGCGGACCTTCGTCTTTGCGGCTGTCTCTTGTGCGTTGGTCGCCGGCGCCGTTCTTCTTGCCGCCTGGTCGCAGAGGGACGTGGCCAGCGCCGGCCATGAGCCTTCCACGGTGGACATGGTGAACGGCGGCAACCTGGTGACCTATGGCGGCCCCACGTTGCCCGTCGACGCGGCCCTGAATGACATCCGCGAGTGGGTCAACGTGATCTGGTCGTTCGACAACGTCGGCCAGGCCTGGCTGCTCTAGTCGCCGCTGCTCCCGTCGGCGCTGCAGGGCTTCACCGATCTCGAGCACGGCCGACCGTACTTCATCTTCGTGCAGAGCGACCGCACGTGGAGCTTCCCGCCCGCGGGGGCGGCGGGCCTCCCGTCAAGTCCACCCGCCGTGCGGCTCCTGGTGGGAGACCAGATCCACGAGCCCGAGCGCGGCAGCTATTGCTGGCCCGCGGACCTGGTCCAGGGAATTGGGCTGTGCGCTGATTCCCCACCTTTCTTCCCCGCCGTCGATTCGTTCATCCCCCTCCCGGACGGCCTCGTGCGCCTCCGCTGGGACCAGCCGATCCCCGGTTCGGTGTTCCTGAACCTATCCACGCCAGACCAGGTCGGCACGGGCGTGAGCACCACCTTCGATACGGGCGGCCCGGACCTCACATGGACACCGACTATCGATCCAGGCGACTACATCCTGAGCGTGTTCGCGGCGTGGGGGGATCTGGGGGGCGCGGCCGCGAACGGCGTCCCCTTGACGGGCGACGCGTTGTACTTCTTCCCCGTCACGATCCCCGCAAGTGGCGATCCGTTTCCGACGGTTTCGGCGCTCGCGCCCATCCAATCGCTTGAGGTGATCGTGGCGGAGTCGTTTCCGCCGCAGTATTTTGCACACATTGTCTCCATCCTGCCGGACGGCTGCGCGGAGTTCGACCGCAATGACGTCACTCGTGAGGACACGACCATCCGCATCGATGTCTGGAATCTCGTGCCCGCGCCGGAGGCGGAGATCGCCTGCATCGACATTTTCCGCACAGTGGAACACAACGTGCCCCTGGGCACGGATTTCGTTTCCGGTACGGAATACACGGTGATCGTCAACGACGTTAGCCGCACCTTCGTGGCACAGTGAGGCGCGCCGTTGGTCCCCGATCGACCGCGGCCCGCCGCGCGATGTCGCGCATCGCCGCTCAGCCCATCACGCGTTCACCGACGTGCGACTCACATGCGCGTGCTCTTTGAGGTATTCCCGCACGTGCAGCAGCGCCGCGATGCCGTCTCCCACCGCCGACCCTAACTGCTTGGTGGAGCCGGCCCGCACGTCGCCCGCCACAAACAGCCCAGGCAGCGACGACTCGAAGACGGCATCGCTCTCAATGAATCCCCACCGGTCCAGCCGCACCGCGCCATTGAGAAAGCCGCTGTTCGGCGTGAGGCCAATGAAGACGAAGGCGGCGGCAGGGGTCCAGCGCATCTCCTCGCCTGTGGCGCGGTCCCGCGCCACGACTTCGCTGAGCTTGCCGGCGCGGCCGCGCAGCGCCGTCACCTCCGTGTTCGTGTGCACCACGAATTGCGGATGGGCACGCACCTTATCCTGCAGCAGTTGCGACGCCTTCAGCGCCGGATTGAACTCCACGATCCGGATGCGTTGCGCGAATTGGGAGAGGAAGAGGCCCTCTTCAAGCGCGGAGTTGCCACCGCCGATGACCAGCAACTCCTCCGCGCCTTTGTAGAAGGGGCCGTCACAGGTGGCGCAGAAGTGGACGCCGGCGCCAATCAGATCGTCCTCGCCGGGGAGGCCCAGGCGCCGGTACGATGCGCCCGTCGCCACGATCGCCGCGTGGGCGCAGACGGCGGCGCCGGTGCTGAGCCGTAGCTCCACTTCCTCGCCGTCCTTCTCAATCTTCGTAACGCCCACCGCCGAGAGCAGCTCCACCCCGTAGCGCTGAGCCTGAGCCACGAAGCGATCCGCCAGCTCACCGCCGCCAATGCCGTCCGGAAAGCCCGGGTAATTGTCGATCCGTTCGGTCACGCCGGCCTGTCCGCCCAAGCCGCTCTTCTCAATGACCACCGTATCCATGCCCTCGCGCGCCGCGTAGATCGCCGCCGCCAGGCCCGCTGGCCCCCCGCCGACGATCGCCAGGTCGTAGGACGACCGCTCTGGTTCCAGGGCCAGGCCCAGCTTGCTCGCGACCTCCTCATTCGACGGTTCGACCAGGAAACTGCCGTCCGCGAAGACGACGGTAGGAATGCTATGACCGCCGTTCTGCAGATCCTCCACATAGCGAAGACTGGCGGCGTCCTCGTCGATGTCGATCCAGTCGTACGGCGTGTGGTGCTCGGCCAGGAACGCCTTCGTCCGTCGGCAATCTGGGCACCACGGCGCTCCATAGACCTTGATCTCTGCCATTGGTCTCCCCCTTTCGCGCTTGTCCGGAATCCTACAGTGGTCGGCCTGGCCGGTTCTCTCAGATCTGAAGGCAGCGGGACAAACGAAGCGTGGTGATCCGGCGACGGCCGATGGTGTCCTACGCGGCCAGCATCACCAGGATCAGGGACCGCCAACGGGCGACGAACAGCCGGCGCTGCGTCGCTAACGGGATCGGGAGGCCGGAGCGGGGCCGTACGGGGACGTCCTGGCGCAGCGCATCGAAGGCCGCGCAGAACTGGGCAGCTGAGGCGAAACTCCCGAACCCACGCAGGGAGAAGGGGCGCTGCTTGCTGGCCCGCTGATCCTGCGCAATCCAGCTGTTCAAATGTTAGTTGCAGCGATGTCGCGCGCTTCCGTGTGGTCGTGGCGGTCGCACGACAGCGCGGTCAGCGCATCGGCGTCTCCTCGTCGCGTCATGGGCGAGGCTACGCGAAGCTCGCGCGCCCTGCGATCTGACAGAACCAGGAGACGATGCTCTGTCAGAGGATCAGGTGCAGGTCGCCGAACTCATGCCAGAGGTATCCGCGGTCCAGGGCGTGGGCATACGCGACCTGAATGTGGCGGCGGCCCGCAATCGCCTCGAGCATCTGCAGATGACTTGCGCGCGGCTCATGGAATCCCGTGAGGAGCGCGTCGATCGAGGCGGCGCCCCGTTCGGGCGTGATCACGAGATCGGTCCAGCCGGACAAGCCCCGCACGTCGCCGTTGTCGTCCGCGGCGGACTCCGCCGCCCGAACGACGGTCGTGCCCACCGCCACCACGCGACTGTGCCGCGCCCTGGCAGAGCGGATCGCGGCAGCCGTCTCGTCTGAGACCGCGAACCACTCTGCGGACGGCGGCTCGTCCGCCTCAGGGCTCGCGACACCGGTGTGCAACGTAATCGCCCGCACCGCCACGCCCCGATCGGCGAGCGCCTCGAGCGTGCGGGCGCTCAACGCGCGCCCAGCCGAGGGCATCTCCGCCGACCCCGGCCGACTCGCGAAGACCGTCTGATATGCCTCCAGCGGCCAGTCGCGCTCCACGTAGGGGTACGAGATCGGCCGGCCCCAGGTGTGGAGGTAGGCACTGAGCGAGGCCGGCAGGGCCAGTTGCGCCACCCACAGGCGGCTCGATCCGCGGTACGTTGCCAGGAGGCGAGCCGTCGCTCTGCCCGGCAGCTCGAGGATCTCGCCCTCCCGCACCGCGGCGTGTCGCGGCTCGACGACCCACTCATCTGGGGCGAGCTGCGTGGAAAGGTGGAGCGCGAGCTGGCTGCCGTCGTCTCGCAGGACGCTGAGCGCTGCCGGGAGCGTGGCGGAATCGTTGACGACGATCAGGTCACCGGGATGCAAGAGCCGTGGGAGGTCGCGAAAGGTGGTGTCGACGACGCGGTCGTCCTCTCGATAGCTCACCAGGAGCCGTACGTCGTCGCGCGCAAGCCCGCGCGCCTCTGGAGGCTCGCGGGCTTCCAGCGACGGTGGGAGCGTGAAGTCAAGCGACTCGAGGCGGTGTTGGGGGCGCTCGATTGTACTAAGCATTGTCGGTCTCTCCTTAGTGCTTCGGCGCGACAAGCGCCTGTGCCTCTACGCGCGCGAACGGCGCCGTCTCGTCCTCCACGAGTCGAACGAAGGCCGGCGCCGCGACCTCGGGGCCGGGCAGGGCTGAGAGGTTGACGCCCGGCTCCGCCAGTCGGTGCATCGCCGTGTTCATGTCGCCGGGGTCCACGAGGTAGACGCGAACGCCGGTCCCCTTAAGCTCGTTGCCCAGGGTCCGCGATATGTGTTCGAGCGCCGCCTTGCTGGCGCCGTAGCCGCCCCAGCCCGGGTAGGCCGCAACTCCAGCGTCCGAGGTGACGTTGATGATGACGCCCTCCCCTCGCGCTCGCATGCCCGGCAGGACCAACTGCGTCAGATGCAGCGGCGCCAACACATTCACCTTGAGCACGCGCTGCAGCGCTTGCCACGGGTACTGATCCAGGGGGGGCATTGGGCTTGGGCCGAGGTCGGAGGCGTTGTTCACGAGCACGTCGATGCGCCCGAAGCGTCGCAGTCCGGCTTCCACCAACTGCTCGGCGTCCTCGGAAACGTCCAGCGTGAGCGCAGCGACCTCAGTGCGGCGCTCCAGTTCTGCAGCTGCAGCCGCGAGCCTGTCCCCGCCTCGTGCCGCGATCACCAACTTCGCGCCGCGGCCTGCGTAGGCCCTGGCGATCTCGAGCCCCAGGCCGCGCGAGGCTCCAGTCACCAAAGCGACACGTCTTTCAAGTTTCATGACTGTTCTCCTTGGTCAACCAACCTGTGTAGTTGCAATCTAGGAAGACGGCATTCCCGCCACATCGGACCGCGGACGCACGCGGCGTCGGTAATTCGCCCTAGTCCTAGGGTGCTGTGTTGCCTGGAGCGCACAGGGAGACGAAGGGCGAGGCCGACGAAGAAGGACGACCTCTGGGGGAAGAGCTAATCCAGATCCGCCAAGTGCTCGCGAACGGCGTAGAGCGCGGCCTGGGTGCGATCGGCCAGGTGCAGCTTCTGCAGCACGTTGCTGACGTGGGTCTTGACGGTTTTCTCCGCGACTCGCAGCTCCAGGGCGATTTCCTTATTGGACTTGCCCTGGGCGATGAGCCCGAGCACCTCGAGCTCACGCGGGGTGAGAGCGTCTGGAGCGTCCGCACGGCGGCGTGGCTCAGCGACCTCTCGCATCAACTTGGCGGCGACCGTGGGGTGGAGAGGCGCTTCGCCGCGATGGACGCTCCGGATCGCTTCGCCGAGCTGCTGAGGGTGGACGTCCTTCAGCAGGTAGCCGGCGGCCCCCGCCTTCACGGCGGCGAACAGCTTCTCGTCGTCGGCGAAGGTGGTCAGTGCGATCACCTTGGTCGATGGGCTGCGGGAACGGAGCTCGCGAATCGCGCTGATACCATCGAGTTTTGGCATGACGAGGTCCATCAGGACCACGTCGGGCACCAACTCCTGCACCTGCCGAATCGCCTCATCCCCATCCGCCGCTTCGCCCACGATCTCGATGTCATCCTGGACGTCAAGGAACGCTCGCAGACCCTGGCGCACGACCGCATGGTCATCGACCACCAGGACGCTAATCGTGTCAGTCAACGGGGACCTCCAGTTCGACGCGCGTCCCGCCGCCAACTGCCGAGGCGATGTGGAGATGGCCCCCCAGGCCTTCGGCTCGCTCTTCCATGGACGTGATGCCAAGGCGGCGGCCCCTGATTCGCGGATCGCTCGCCTGGAAGCCGATGCCGTCGTCGGATACGGCGATCCGCAGGCGTCCGCTCTGCACGACCAACTCAATCTCGATGCGGCTGGCCGATGAGTGCTGCACGGCGTTATTCAGCGCCTCTTGGAGGATGCGGAACGCTTCGCCCTCAATCTTGGGAGGCTGACGCGTGTAGTCCGCGTCCCGCAGCTCGATCTCCTTGTGCGTGACCCGCCGCAACACGTCGACATGCTTCCGCAGCGTCGGGACCAACCCATCCGACTCCAGTGCCGCCGGGCGCAGCTCAAAGATGAGAGATCGCATCTCGTGATGCGCAGCGCGGGCGGAATCGCGGAGGGTTTCAAGCTGCCTCTTGGCGACGTGCGGCTCTTCGTCGACCGTGGTCGCAGCGGCCTCAGCGGTCAGCGCAATGCCGAAGAGGGTTTGGGACACGGAGTCGTGGAGCTCACGGGCCAGGCGATTCCGCTCTTCAATCACGGACGCCTCTCGGCTCCGCTCGTACAGCCGCGCGTTCTCTATGGCGACCGCGGCGTGAGCGGCGAGCATCTCAATGGTCTTTTGGTCCGTTTCGGAGAACGTCTCCGCCTCCATCTTGTCCGTCAGGTAAAACGCTCCGATCACGTTCCCTTGGGAGACGATCGGCACGCCAAGGAACGACGACATCTGCGGGTGAGCCTCCGGCCACCATTGAAACCGGGGATCCTTGCCGATGTCGGACGAGCGAAAGGGCCGCGTCTCGCGCAGCATGGCGCCAAGCAGTCCATGCCTCCGAGGCAGCGGGCCGATCTTGGCGACCAGCTCGTCGCTCATGCCGGTGTAGATGAAGCTGGCGAAGCCATCGCCCTCGTCGTCGGGGATGCCGAGCGCGGCGTAGCGGGCGTTAACCAGTGCCCCGGCGCTCTCCACCAGGCCCTGAAGAATTCGCTCGATCCGGGGCTCGGCTGCCATCGCCAAGATGGCATCGCTCATCGCTTGCAACAGCGAGCGATCAGTAGATCCCGCGCTCTCGTCTCCCTTGGTGGCCATCGCTTCTCAATTGTATGCGCCCGACCAGAGGTCGTTGGCTCTGGCGGATCTCGGTGCTGGACCGCGCACCCTCGCCTCGTCCCAAGTGCGACGAGGAGACGCCATGAACGAACCCTCCGGCACATGGCGCACACTCCTGGCGGAAGCACTGCTCGGCCTGGGGCTGGGGAAGATGCTTCTGTCGATCCTGCCGGTGTCGCTGCCATGAGTGGACCGGCACGCCGTATAACTTATGCGCATGGCCGACACTGATGACAGGCTCAATATCGCAGTGCTGGCAGACGACCTCACCGGCGCCGTCGACTGCGCGGCCACGTTTCTGGGCAGGGCGCACCCGGTGTATGTCGCAATCGGCCCCGAACTCCCTCCCACCCCACGAGGCGCTCTTTCGCTCAACCTGGACACTCGCCGTCTCCCACCCAACCAAGCCGGGCCCGTAGCCGCCGCGTCGGCCGCGACAGTCGCCGCGCTGCAGCCTGCCGTCACCTACGTAAAAGTCGACTCCACGATGCGCGGCCACCCGGGCTGTGAGATCGCCGCCGCCGCCCGGGCACTGGGGGCGAAATGCACCGTGGCAACCCCTGCCTTCCCGGAAAACGGGCGGACCGTTTCCGGTGGCCTCCTTCGCGTGGATGGCAGACTTGTGACCGAAACCGATGTCGGCAAAGACCCGCTCTCGCCAGTGCCGTTCGACAGGGTCGCCGATGTCCTGCGCCTGGACTGCTCTCTGCCGGTCACTGAGCTGCCCCTGGCCGACGTCCGCTCTGCGCGGCTGCCGGCCATCCTTGCCTCTGCCGCCGACAGCGCCAGCTCAGTGCTCGTCTGCGACGCAGAAACCGAAAGCGACCTCACAGCACTCGCCGCCGCCGGACTTGCGGCGGATGGCGGGAAGATCTTGTTCGCCGGCTCTGCCGGCCTCGCGGCCGCGCTCGCACGCCAGGTTCCTGCCTCTCCCGCGCCGGCCACGCCACCGAACCCGGCGCCCGAGAGTGGGCAAGTGCTCGTCGTCACGGCCAGTCAGCGAGACTTGGTTGACCGCCAACTCTCCGCCGCGGAAGACTCGCACGGCCTCACCGTTCACACGATCCGATTCACGATGGACGCGTCCGGCAACGTCACCGTCGACGGCGACGATGCTCCTGATCCCGACGGGCGATCTGCTCCCGCACCCAGGCCCTCGGCCATGCGGGCGCGGCTCACGTTCCCCTCCACCAGCATCTCACCACAGGCGATGCGGACGGGCGCCAGCCGCCTCACCGAAATGTTGGGTCGCCTGATCGGTCCCTCGCTCTTGAGCAGGCCACCCGCGGCACTGGTCATCATTGGCGGAGATACTGCTCTGGGAGTCCTGGCCGCCGTTCGTGCTCGTGGTATCGTTCTCCGCGCCGAGCCATTGCCGGGAGTACCGGCCGGCATCATCGACGGCGGTGAGCTTGACGGCACCGTGATTGCCACCAAAGCCGGGGCATTCGGAGACGACCACACCATCTCCAGGCTGCTCACCTACCTGGGATCCCTGCCGAACACACCAAGATGACCCATCCCGTCATCGGCATAACCATTGGTGACCCGGCGGGGATCGGCCCCGAAGTCACCGTCAAGGCGCTGCCGGGAGAAATTGAGCGCCAGCGCTCCCGCCCTCTGGTCGTAGGCGACGCCCGCGTGGTGCGGGGAGCGGCGGAGGCGTGGGTTCCCGGCTGGACCGTCCGCGCGATTGGCGACCCCGCCGATGCTTCGCCGCAAAAAGGCTCGATCGATGTGGTGCACATCGAAAACTGCGACCCTTTGCGGGTCCAGACCGGAAAGGTTGCGGCCTACCACGGCGAAGCGGCCTACCAGTACGTCGTGCGCGCCGCAGAGCTCGCCCTCGCCGGCGGCATCGACGCAATCGTCACGGCTCCGCTGAACAAAGAGGCCCTGCACGTCGCCGGCCACAAGTTTGACGGGCACACCGGCCTCCTCGGACATCTCTGTGGCACGCGCAACTACTTCATGCTCTTGGGCTCCCCGAAGCTCCGCGTCATCCATGTCAGCACCCACGTCTCCATTGCCCAGGCGGTCAAGATGGTCAAGCGCGAACGCATCCTCGAGACGATCAGGGCTGCGCACCACCACCTCAAACAACTCGGCGTCCCGGAACCCGGGATCGGAGTCTGCGGCTTGAACCCCCACGCGGGCGAATCCCGGCTCTTCGGCAACGAGGACGAAGATGAAATCCGCCCCGCCTGCGAAGAGGCCGTGCGCGAGGGAATGCAAGTCGCGGGGCCGCTGCCGGCCGATGCCGCAATCCGCCAGGCCTATGAGGGCCGCTGGGACGTCGTCGTCGTGATGTACCACGACCAGGGACACGTGCCGATGAAACTGTTGGCGTTCGACGAAGGCGTCAACGTCACCGTCGGCTTGCCCATCATCCGCACCTCCGTGGATCACGGCACGGCATTCGACATCGCCGGCCAGGGGATCGCCAACCCGGCCAATATGACCTCCGCCATGGACTATGCGTACCGCCTCGCCGCGGGCAGCCCGCCGGACTCGGCGACGGGTGCGGCGGCGCGATGTTAGACGTGCAAAGAGCCTTGAGCCGGCTTGGGGAGGGAAGGCTGGGTCCGCTCGTCGGGGCGATGGCCCTCGTTGCGCTACTTACGGCCGCCTGCGGAGGCTCCGGCAGCGAGCCGAAGCCTCCGGCAGCCCCGGCTGCACAGGCGACACCGAGCGACGAGTCTCAGCCGATCGACGCGGAGCAAGCGGAGGATGACACGTCGGCGGGCACCACGAACGTAGCCGAGACCACAGCGCCCGGGGCGGACGCGGAGGAAGCGGAGGAAGCGGAGGAAGCGGAGGAAGCCGCGGAGCCCGCGCGGGCGCAGGTTCTCCCGGCGCTCGACATTGTGCAGGTCGCCGTGTGGGGCGAGAACGGCGACTTCGACAGGCCGAACCAGATCGACATCGGGCCCGACGGCAACGTCTATCTGACCGAGTTTAGCGGCGGCCGCGTCTTCAAGTTCGCCCCCGACGGCGACGAGCTGGCGCGCTGGGGCTGTACGGGCTCGGAGCCCGGGCAACTCCTGGCCCCGACGGGGATCGCCGTAGACGCGGATGGCTTCGTCTACGTGGCGGAGTCGGGCGCGCACCGGGTGCAAAAATTCACTGCGGACGGGGAGCTGGTCACGAGCTGGGGGAGGGACGGGAACGGACCTGGACAGTTCCTGTCCGCGATGGGTATCGACATCAGCTCTGACGGCCGCGTGTACGTTGCGGACTTCGGCAACAACCGCGTCCAAGTGTTCACGACCGCGGGTGTGTTCCTCTTCAGCTTCGCAGAACGCGGGTCCGCGCCGGGGCAGCTGCTCCGCCCGATCGGGCTCGATCTGGACGTGAACGGCAACGTCTTGGTCGTCGATACGGGCAACAAGCGCGTGCAGAAGTTCAGCCCGGAGGGCGAGCCGCTGGCGATCTACGACGACCTCGGACTGTCCGACCCGCAGATCATCTCAGCGATCCCGGGCGGCGGTTGGTACCTCGCCGGTCCCGGCGACGGCCAGGTCCTAGCCTTCGACGCGGAGGGAAGTCGGCTCGGGCTCTTCCCCTCCGACGCCCCTTTGCGCTTCCCCCACGGCACCGCCACCGGCCTGGACGGGGCCATCTATCTCGCCGATACCGGGAACAACGTGGTGCACAAGTTCCTCCCGGCGGGGACGGCCGCTCCCCAGGCGCGGGCGCTGTCTCCGATCCCGGCCGAGGAGCTGGTGATCGACGCGTTCCCCGTCCCGGCGGGATCGCGGCCGCATGATGTGGCCCCGGCCGCCGACGGCGGCGTCTGGTACGCCGCCCAAGGGGCGGGAGCGCTGGGCTGGCTCGATCCCGTCACCGGCGCTACCCGCCATATCCCTCTCGGCGCCGGCTCGCGCCCGCACGGCGTGATCGTCGGCCCCGACGGCGCCCCCTGGATCACGGACGGCGGCCTCAATGCCATCGTCCGCGTCGATCCAGAGACCGATGCCGTCGAGGTGTTTCCCCTCCCCGCCGACAGATCCGGCGCCAATCTCAATACGGCGACGTTCGATGGCGAGGGGCGCATCTGGTTCACGGGCCAAAACGGAGTCATTGGTCGGCTCGATCCCGCAACCGGCGACATGGACGTCTTCGATACGCCGCGCGGCCGGGGCCCCTACGGAATCACCAATACGCCGGACGGCCAAGTCTATTTCGCTTCCCTCGCCGGGAGTTACCTGGGCCGCATCGATCTCGAATCTGGAGCGGTCACTGTGCTCGAGCCGCCTACGCCGAACCAAGGGGCGCGTCGCGTCTGGTCCGACTCCCTGGGCCGCATCTGGGTCAGCGAATGGAACGCCGGTCAACTCGCCCGCTTTGACCCGGCAGATGAGACGTGGCAGGAGTGGCCGCTTCCCGGCGAAGCAGCAAAGGCCTACGCGGTCTTCGTGGACGCCGACGACATCATCTGGGTGAGCGATTTCGGTGGCAACGCGCTCCACCGCTTCGATCCTGGGACCGAGTCCTTCACCACCCTTCCCCTCCCCAGCACTCCGGGGAACGTTCGCCAGATCCTCGGCCGGCCCGGGGAGGTCTGGGCGCCCGAGTCCGCCGCCGACCAACTCATCTTGGTTCGCACGGCAATCAGGTGAGGGTGCCGGAGCCGGTCCCGGTTGGCTCCATCGTCAGGTCGCCGTCTGCCGCTCAGACTCGATCAGAAGGCCGTACCATTGCCAACACAGGCGTGTCGAGAGAGACTGGGCGCGAGATCATGGTGGACGGCCCGCGCCGCGGCCGCAAGGCGGACGCTGCGCCGGGGCGTGGGCGGAGCAGAGCTTGGAGACGCAGCCCATGAACGACGATAGCCTAGCTCAAGGCGCGTACGCCGATCTCGAGGCGCGGATTCTGGACCGGGATCAGATAGGCGCGAGCACCGTGGTGTATGACCTCCTGGCCGCGGGCAGCTCGGTCACAGAGATCCTGAGCGAGACGGTTCGGGTCCACGCCCCCTACACCCACATGCCCTATCACCAACGCATCGACGGTGGGATGTTCCGCTTCGTCAACAACGATCACTGCCTGCTGAGCGCGTCGGCGACCCTGCGACTGCGGCGCTTCATACCTGAGGCGTACCGCGCATTGCCGCTGGCCCAGACGGTCTGGTACGTGCCAACGGGCCTCGATCCCTGGAACCAACTGCTGGGGAAGATGCCGGGTCACTACGCCCGTCGTGGACCGCGATCGGCGCAGGGCGATGAAAAGTTCCCCGCGCCCGAATGCCACTGGCCGGATGAGGAGCCGCTGTATCTGGAGCTGGAGTTCCAGGAGGGGCTGAACGAGTGGCTGACGCTCGTCCAGCAGGGCGAGGTCCAACGAGCCTATCGCGTGTTCCTGGGCCTATTCGACGAGGTGGAGCATCGGGACGAGCTGCTAGCGCAACTTGTCTTCGCCGGCCTCATTGACGTCCAGGACCGCATGTTGTGGAACACCTCGTACACCACGGGGCACAAGGCCTTCCGGGCTCGGGCGACCGTGGAGCTGGGCCGGGCGATCGGCTGGGACCGGGCGCGGCACGTGATCTACGCGGGCGTGCCCGATCTGGCGGTGGGACCGCATTGGCACTCCGCGTACGAGATGGCGTGCCAAGTGGCCATGTACGAGCTGGAGGATGAGCCGCCCGCGTCGAGGAAGGAGCCGACACGGCAGAGCCGCCGCGATGCCGAGCTCTTCGCCAACGCCGCGCCGCTGACGGCGCCGGAGACGGAGTCTCTCATCGAGGCGATCACGAAGGCGCCGGAGCCGGCCTACATTGAGCAGATCACGCGGCTGCTCAAGGCGGGGCGGGCTCCGCAGCGGATCCTTGACGCAATTCAGATCGCGGCGGCCCGTGTGATTTTGGAGACGGCGCAGCCCGACAACTTCTCCATGCCACAGCACGGCTACGAGTACACGAACACGCTGCGCTGGTTCTACGAGACGTTCGAGCACCCACATCGGGTGAAGCTGCTGTACGTTGCCGGTTCCTTCATCCACCAGTGCGCGCATTGGGCGCGGAACATGCCCGGCCACGGCCGCGCGATCGTCACCGTCCCGGACGGCGCCGATGCGCTGTCACGGGACGCGATCCTGCATCGGCTAGAGGCGGCGATGGTGGCGCTGGACCGGGAGCAGAGCGTGGCTTGGACGCGGGCCTACCTGGAGGCCGGCTACGAGCGTCGGCCGTTGATTGAGGCCCTGGCGTTCGGCGCGGCGAAGCATGGGAACGACCCGCACAACCAGGAGATCGGCCTCTGCCTGCTGGAGGATTACCAGCATGTGAAGTCGGAGGACGCCGACACGCTCTTGCTGGCCTGCGCGAACCACACTGCGGGGCATCGGAAGTACGGCGACTCGCTTGAAGCGTACCGCCGCCTCGCGAGCGCCCTGGGCCTGGAAGCGGAGCGAGCAAGCGCGGGCGAGGGGGATCCGATCGAAGCGCTCCGCGACGACATCGAGATCGTCCCAGTGGAAGAATCAGAGAGAGCGACGAGTTCGTAGTCGGCGCGGCCGCCTCTCGGGCTCGGCAGTGACCCCCACGGTCACGAACTGATGCCTGCCGTCCTTCGTCTGTAGGCAGCTCGCGGCGCGGCGCGTCTGCGGCGATGAGCGCGCGAGCGGCACCCCTTCCCGACCACCCACCCGCGCGACCTGCGCTCGGGCTGCGTGCCAACTGGCGCCAGTTCGCGCTGCTCGTTGCCGTCAACGCATTCGTTGGCGGGATGGTGGGGCAGGAGCGCACGATCGTGCCGCTGCTCGCCGAGGTCGAGTTCGGCATCACCTCCAGCGTTGTCGTGGTCACGTTCGTGGCGAGTTTCGGCGGTGCCAAGGCGCTCACCAACCTCTGGGCCGGACACCTCGCTACCCGGACGACACGTCGACGGGTGCTGATCGCCGGCTGGCTGGTCGGCCTGCCGGTACCGCTGTTACTGATCTGGGCTCCGAGTTGGAGCTGGGTTGTGGGAGCCAATGTGCTGCTGGGCATCAACCAAGGGCTGACCTGGTCCATGACCGTGAATATGAAGGTCGACTTGGTGGGCCCGCGGCGTCGCGGCCTGGCGATCGGGGCGAACGAAACCGCCGGCTACGCTGCGGTGGCCGTCGCGGCATTCCTCACCGGCCTGATCGCCCAGTCATGGGGCGTACGGCCGGAGCCGTTCTACCTGGGCGTAGGGTTCGCGGCGCTGGGGCTCGCGTTCAGTGCGCTGTTCGTACGTGACACGACCGGGTTCGTGGCGCTGGAGGCGCGGGCCTCGGCGGTCGCCGGGCGAGGTAGCTCCCTGGCGCGCAGCTTCGCGGAGGCGAGCTGGCGGCGCCGCGACCTCGTCGCGCTCTCGCAGGCAGGGTTGGTCAAGAACCTGAACGACGGGATGGCGTGGGCGCTGCTCCCGCTCTTCTTCGCCAGCCGCGGGCTCGCGCTGGGCGAGATCGCCATCCTTGCCGCCGCCTACCCTCTGGTTTGGGGGGCCTTGCAGATCCCGACCGGCTGGGCGAGCGATCGGCTGGGCCGGCGCGGGCCGATCGTCAGCGGGATGTTGCTGCAAGCGACTGCGATCGCGTGGATCGGCGCTGGCTCGTCATTTGGGATCTGGCTGCCGGCGCTGCTCCTGCTGGGTGCGGGCACCGCGCTGGTGTACCCGACGTTGCTCGCGGCCGTGGGCGACGCCGTGGCCCCGAAGGAGCGAGCGAATGCGCTGGGCGTGTACCGCTTCTGGCGCGACTCCGGCACGGTCGTGGGCGCGCTCCTCGCCGGCGTGCTGGCGGACCTCTTCGGCTTTGCGATCGCTATCTACGCGGTGGCGGCGCTCACCGCCGCCTCCGGGCTCATTGCGGCGCAGCTGCTGGGACGGCGCGACGAGTATCGACGTGCGTGAGCCAGATGAGTTCGCATCCGGCCGCATTGCCGGCGCAATCCTGCTGCCGCTGGGGCAGCTTCCGGCACGGCACGACCGTCTGCCTCGAGACCGTCCGCTCGTCATCTATTGCGCCCGCGGCCAGCGCACGGCAACGGCGGTGTCGTTGCTGGAGCGCACAGGCTTCGAGGCGTTGATCAATCTTGACGGGGGCATCGCGTCGTGGCGGGATGCGGGATTCTTCGCCGGAGAAGGAAATTCGCGCGCCTCGTGAGCGCGGGGTGGCGCTGACAAGGGAGAGCCGATTCGGGGGGCGACGCGCGGACTAACCGCTCGTATGCGCCGTGGCGGCATGGGGACGCACACACCACTCCCATCGACCGCAATGCGGACAGTTGGAATTCCAGATCAGCGGAGATCTGACCCTGCTCTTGGTTAGAAAGGGTGGCCCACGGCCTCGCAGAGGAAGCGCATGAACACGGCTCCGGTCCTGAGATGGGTCGCTACGACCTCTTCGAATTCGCTGCTGACGACCGCTGCCGGACTGAGGTCGGCGATGGCGAGATAGTCGGTGCGACGGAGATCCTCGATAAGCGGATGATCGGCTCGATAGCCGCGTGGCGCTGTCTTCAGCGTTCCACCTGCGAGCGTGAAATGTTCCCGAAATCGCTTGGCGTTGATAAGGCGCCGCCAGCGTCCCTGTTCCGTGTGGAGCTTGGCGCGGATGCGCCGCTGGGCGGCGGGCTCCGGGCGCCACATCCCCATCGCGACGAACACGTCATCCGGCTCGATGTGCACGTACAGCCCCGGTGCGTGAACGTCGCGGCCGGCGCTGTGTCGGAATTGGATCCCGACGTTGGTCTTGTACGGCGTCTTGTCCGGGGAGAAACGGATGTCGCGGTGTACGCGCATGAGCGAACCGCCGACCCCTCGATCATCGGCCGTCAAATGCTTGCTGACCCTGCGGATCCTGGGCACCATGTTGCGAATGAACTCCAGCGCCGGCGCGCGTACGCTCGCCGCGTAGCGCTCTTTGTTCGCGTTGAACCACGGTCGGTTGTTGTTGGCTTGGAGTTCGTTCAGGAACGCGAAGAGATCCATCCCGAATGTGGCGGAGGATTGCTGGATACCGACCTTCGGGGCAGGTCGCTCGGTTCCCATCAGCGCCACTCTTTCCCGGGCAGGACCGTCCGACAGTGAGCCCGGGCCTGCTCTGCCAGCGGATCGTATCGTGCTGGGTCGTGGGACGCGCGGTCCCTGGAGCCGAGACGCTGCCGGTTCAGGCTTCAGGCCCGGCCGCCGACGGTCCAGTCCTCCATGAGCTTCGCGGAGTACTTGCTGATGGCGGCCTGAAATTCGGGCGTGCCGTCGGTCGCGTTGAGTAGCCAGCCGCCGTCGACGACGATGGACTGCCCGGTCACCCATCCGCTTTCATCGGAGGCGAGAAAGAGTGCGGCATTGGCGACGTCCCGTGCCTCGCCCGGGCGCCGCGTGCGGACGAATTGGAATGCGTGCGCTTTGATATGCGGATTCTGATACCTGGCAGCGGTGAGGTTCGTGGTGATGGGCCCTGGTTGAATCGCGTTCACGCGAATGCGGTGCGGCGCCAGAGCGATCGCAGCCGACTTGGTGAGGTTCTTGACCGCGGCCTTGCTGGCGCCATAGGCAGAGGCCATGGGGGCCCCGCACTCCGCTAGCTGGCTGGAGGTGTTGACGATGGCGCCGCCGCTTCCCTGGGTGACCATTTGACGAGCGGCGATCTGGTCGCAGAGGAAGACGCCACCGAGATTTACGGACATCACCGTCTCCCAAGCCACGTCCGTCATCTCCAGGAAGGGAATCGACTCGACGATCCCGGCATTGGCGAACATCACATCGAGCTTGCCGAACTCCGAAACGGTGTCGTCAACGAGCCGCTGGACGCTGGCGCGGTCAGTCACGTCGCAGGGAACGGCAAGGGCACGGCGACCCAAATCCACGACTCGCTGGGCGGTCGCCTGCACTCCTGCTTCGTTGATATCAGCGACGACCACGTCCGCACCTTCCTGGGCGAAGCGCTCTGCCGTGGCGCGGCCGAAGCCGCTGGCTGCCCCCGTGATGATCGCGGTCACACCCTCGAGTCGCACGATTTCGCCTCCTCTGACCGAATGCGCCTGGATGCTAACGGTTCGTCGCTCGGGACATCCGACGGCTATCGATGCGCCGGGGACCGTTCGATGAATGCCCCATGGCGTTCCCCATGCAACATGGGGGGAGCCGGCCGCCCCGCCGCTGCGGCAACCGACGCCGGCGGAGGTGGCCGGTTACCATCGTGGGGCCGCCGCGCGCCATCCGAAGCGGGGCGTGCCACGGCAGGAAGGAGCAGCCCATGGCCGCCGGCTCCATCGCGACCGACACCGTCGAGGCGTTTCTGGATAACGAGGACAGCCCCACCATTGACAATCCGATCCACTCCACGGCCGTGGCCAGGCAGTACGGATTCCGGGGTCCGATCGTTGCCGGCGTGGTGGTGTGGGGCTGGAGCGTGCCGGCGGTGCTCGCTGCGCTCGGCGCCGCCTGGCTCGACCGGGGTTGGGCGACGGTGCGCTTCCGTCAGCCAACCTATCCCGGCGACCGGCTCGCGGTGGGCGTCGCCGCGGCCGAGGCCGGCGCGTTCGATCTGCGCATGACGAACCAAGACGGCGTGGACTGCGTGGTGAGCCGGCTTGGCTTGGGCGACGCCCCCTGGCTCGGGGAGCTCACCCGCCCGGCGACGCCCCTGGCGCCGTCCACCCCCGTACCGGCGCCGCTGGCGCTGGCAGACGCGCCGGTCGGGCGGGACTGGGCGGCGCAGCGGGAGGTGGTCACGCCGACGGCGGCGGCCCGGTTCGTCCGGCAGCGGCTGCGTGGTGAGGATGCGCGGTTTACCAGCGCCCGTCCGCGCCTGCACCCCGCCTGGATCGCCGACCGCTGCGAGGCGGTCATGCGCCACAACCACACCCTGCCCCATTCGATCCACACGGAGAGCCGGGTGCAGTTCCTGGCGCCGGCCGCCGCCGGCCAGGCCGTCACCACGGGTGCGCGCGTGGTGACCGCGTACGAGCGCAAGGGCCACCACCTGATCGTCTTCGACGCGCTCATCGTCGGCGAGGACGGCTGCGAGTTGGCACAGATCCGTCACACCACGATCTTCCGCATCGCACCGCCCTAGACGGGGCCTCTCGCTCCTTCACTCGTTTCGCGAAGCAGGCAATTCTGCGGCGACTCTGGGGGCCCAACGAAATTGCCTGGCGGCACGCCGGGGACAAGACCGTGGTCATGTCGGCTGAACCGACGGTCGCAACCTTGCCGAATGGGCCGGGAGAATGAGAGTCGCCCAGCGCCCGTCGGGATGACGGGCGCTGGGCGACCGCAGCGGATTTGCGGTGAGCGCTCCGGTGAACAGCCGGCAGCGCACGGGGTTTAGTCCAAGACGATGGCTCCCGCCGCGTCGTAGTTCACGCCCAGCG
The DNA here is from genome assembly GCA_963662615.2 of Dehalococcoidia bacterium. Classification (GTDB taxonomy): domain Bacteria; phylum Chloroflexota; class Dehalococcoidia; order Bin125; family Bin125. The sequence goes on along the minus strand of CAXXSR010000001.1, from coordinate 1,711,953 downwards.
CGTCCGGGCCGTACTCCGCGTTGCTGTAGTGCGCGCAGGTGATCTCGCCACCTCCGACCAGGCAGGTGTCGTAGCCGTGCGCGACGCGGTGGTACTCGTCGAAACTGAGCGGCCCCAGCACGCCGTCGTACTCAATCACTTCCAGCGCGTTGGCGATCGCGGTGGTGTCGTCCACCGTCCCCGCGACCTGCATCGCCTTCGCCATCATGAAGACGTAATCGTGCGTCCACAGCGAGATGTCGGTAATGCCGTACGGGTCACACCGGCCGCCGCACTCCCACTCGTCTATGGCGGACATGTACCCCGTCGCCACCGCCTTGTCGAAACCAGTCGGTATGTCGCGGCAGACGTTGATGCAGGCGAGGGCCACCGGGATCTCGTTGTCGATGCCGAGGTTCTCGGCCCACCAGCCGGGGTCGGGGCCGATGACCATGTAGCCCTTAGTCGCCACCTCCAGGTCGAGCGCCTGGGGCATGATCAAGGCCGAGATCGCCGCGATGTACCAGACGTGCAAGAAGTCGGGCTCGTCAGCCTTGATCCGCGTCAGCAACGCCGAGAAGTCGGTCATCGCCGGCGGGTAGTAGATCACCTCTTTGGTCTCTTGCCCCAACGCCTCCAGGACGTCGTTGTAGAACTCGCCCAGGAACACCCCGGACGGGTCGTCGGTCGCAAAGACCATGGACAGGTCGCCGGGCTGCGCGCCCAGCAGATCGAGGACGCCCGCGGCCGTGATGGTGCTGCGGACGGCCTCGGCCGGCTCCGTCTGGAAGAGCCACTTCTTGTCGCCCTGGGCCGACTCCGGCGTCAGGACCCCATCCGGCGAGCTGAGGATGCTCAGCGACATCAGGTGCAGCACCTCCGCCGGCTGGCTGATCTCCTGCGCCGCCAGCCCCTCGCCATGCGGGATCGGACCGAAGATGACCTTCAGCCCTTCGTCCCGAATTAGCTCCGCCGTGGCGGTGACGGCGAGGTTGAGGTCGGAACGGTTGTCGCGCTCCACCAGCTCAATGCTGTACACGGTGTCGCCAACGAGGAATCCGCCGCCGGGCTCGCAGATTCCCGACGCCACGCAGCGGGCCTCACCCGTGTTGATCATATCAACGGCCATGCGGAGCCCGGTCATTTCGGAGAGCCCGTAGAAGGCCAGGCCACCGCCGGTCAGCGGCATGATCGCGCCGACCCGAAGCGTGGCCGTCTTCTGGGCGGCCGCCGCGGGCGCCGGCTCGCCGGCCGGTGCGGGCTCCACCTGGGCGGCCGGCGCGGGCTCCGGCTGGGCGGCCGGCGCGGCGGCGGCCGCGGGCTGGGCCCCGTCGTCATCGTCATCCCCGCAGGCCGCGGCCAGGGCCATGGCCAAGGCGATCAGTGCGAGGAGGGCGAAAACCGATAGCCTCCTCACTCGCCAAAAACGTCGCTCCATGTTCGGCCTCCTTCTCTCTTCCTTGCTGTCTGTCACCACGTGGTTCCGCGTGATCTGTCGGGCAAACTCTTCGTCTATTCGCCCTCCTCGTTGATGCTGTTCTGAACCGGCCCTCCCATCGGCCCGGCCGGGGACGGACCTCAGCTGATCCTTCGCCTCGTTCTTTGGCGCGGTCCCGAACCGCTGCTACACTACGCCGCTAGGCGCAACCCTTGCGAGAGTCCTTTACATAACACAATGCGATCCACTTGGCAACCCAGCCGAACGCCGGCGCTCGATGCACTCGCCGTCCGATACTGCTGGAGGTCCCGGGCGGTCTGAGGCGTCGATCGGCGTGATCGGCTGAATGTCGAACAGGGCTGCCCGATAGAGCATTCGCCTCTGGATAGCCGGAGCGCCGGAACGTCTCGGCTGACGCAGGCCATGGATTAAAATGGAGACGGGCGTGGAACCGATCTGAGGCTGACGGGTGCGAACGTCACCAACGTCAGGAGCGACTCGCCCCCGCCGCGGCGGTGCCGTCTGGGCGTTCTGATTGATGGAGAAGACCAGCATGTTGCCAACCACAATCGCGGGAAGTCTTCCCAAGCCGGCCTGGCTCGCAGATCCGGAGAAGCTTTGGGCGCCGTGGTGGCACTCCGGTGAGGCGCTTGAGCAGGCCAAGCGGGATGCCGCGCTGATTGCGCTCAAGGAGCAAGAGACGGTTGGCATCGACATCGTGAGCAACGGCGAACAGTTCCGCCAGCACTTCGTCCATGGCTTCGTGGAGCACATCGACGGCGTAGATTTCGCCAAACGCCAGCGCATCGGCATCCGGGACGACCGCTATGAAGCCGACTGCCCCACCGTGGTGGGGCCAATTGCGCGTCCATCGCCGGTTCACGCCGACGAGGTCCGGTTTACCCGTGCCCAGACCGCCAAAAAGCTGAAGTTCACCATCCCCGGCCCCATGACCATCGTGGACACTGTCGCCGACGAGTATTACCGCGACCGCCCCCGTCTCGCCATGGAGTTCGCTCGCCTTATTAATGACGAGGCGCACGAATTAGAGGCCCTTGGCGTGGACGTCATTCAACTTGATGAACCCGCATTTAACGTCTACTTGGATGATGTGGCGGACTGGGGGATCGACGCCTTGCACCGGGCTCTCGAAGGCATTCGCTGCTTGACTGCGGTTCACATCTGCTACGGCTATGGGATCGAGGAGAACATCGCTTGGAAAGGGACACTCGGACAGGAGTGGCGCCAGTATGAGCGAACCTTCCCCCTTCTCGCCAAGAGCCAAATTGACCAGGTATCCGTCGAGTGCGCGGGCTCCAGAGTTCCATTGCCGCTGCTGGAGCTGTTGAAAGGCAAGGATGTCATGCTGGGCGTGATCGATGTGGCTAGCAACGAGATCGAGACGCCCACGCAAGTGGCAGAGAATATCCGTGAGGCCATGGCCTATGTGCCCGCCGAGCGGATTATCCCCTGCACGAACTGCGGGATGGTGCCGCTTGCGCGCCACGTAGCCCGCGGCAAGCTCCGGGCGCTGGTTGACGGCGCGGCTCTCGTGCGCGAAGAGATTGGCTCGCCCTGAGGCGCCCTCGCGACTCCAAGCGCTCGCGTGTGACGGAGCCTGATTCCCAGCTCAAGCCGCTCACGGGGCGCTGTTCCTGCGCGAGCGCGGCACGCTGCGCCTTCGACGCGAAGCGACGTCGCAGCGCCCCGTGAGCGAAAGCTCGCCTCGCGGCTGGTGCTGAGCCACGCCTCCCTTCTCGTGGATAGAAAGACGTCTTGTGGCCGCAGAGTTCATCCTCGATCTCGTGCGGCGCCGGGGAGTGGATCGCCTGCGGCAGCAGCCTACGATCGGAGGGCGCTACTCGGCTTCTCGGGCTTCGCGACGGAGAAGGGATCGCTTGCGGGGGAGGCCCCATCGGTAGCCGGCCAGATCGCCGTCGGCACGAACGGCACGATGGCACGGGATGGCGAGTGAGACGGGGTTGGTCGCGCAGGCGCGGCCCACGGCGCGAGCCGATTGCGGCCGGCCCAGGGCGGCGGCGATCTGCGTATAGCTCCGCGTCCCCCCACGGGGAATGCGCTGCAGCTCCTGCCAAACCAGGCGCTGGAAGGCGGTGGCGCGGATGTGGAGAGGAAGCTCAAGCGCCGGCGCCTTCCCCTCCAGATGGCGCAGGACGAGGTGAAGCCAAGGAGTGAGGGTGCCGTTGTCCGACTCGATGTGGGCGCGGGGGAACTCGCGCCGCAGCTCGTCGAGCAGGGGTGCGGGAGCGGTGTGGTCACCAAGGGAGAGCGCGCAGATGCCACGGTCCGTGGCGGCCAGGAGCACCCTGCCCACGGGAGATCGCGCGGTGGTGTAGCGGATGGTGAGCCCCGGGGCGCCGCGACGGTAGGCGTCGGGCGTCATGCCCAGCGCGCCGCTGGCGATCTCGTAGAGGCGCGACGGTGAGGAGTAGCCGGCGGCATAGAGCGAGTCGGTGACGGTGGCCCGAGCGCCATTGCTGAGCGCTTTGAACCGACTGAGGCGCAACGCCTGTCCGTACTGCCGGGGCGTGACACCGAGCAGGCGGATGAAGGCGCGCCGGAGGCGGCGGGGCGACGTGCCCACCGCCGTGGCAAGGGCAGGGAGCGTAGGGGACGAGTCGCCCGCGGCGTGGAGGAGACGACACGCTCGCCGAACCCGATCGAGGTCCGAGGGGGTGGCGTCGTCGGGACGGCAGCGCTTGCAGGGGCGGAAGTCGGCGGCCCGCGCGGCGTCCGGGCTGGGGTAGAAGGCGACCTGCCCAGGGGAGGGGCGCCGGCTGGGGCAAGTGGGGCGACAGTAGATTCCGGTGGACCGGACGGCGTAGACGAAGGCGCCGTCGGCGGCGGGGTCGCGGGCGAGGACGGCTTGCCAGCGAGGGTCGAGGGGATGGCTGCGTACGCTGCCCATGGCGCCTCTTTCGGTCGCTCCAGGAGCGAGTGTCGCAATAACACCGTTGCGGCGTCTATCCGGAACGGGGCGGCGAACTCGCAGGATGACCGGGAACCTCAACGGCGCGGAAGAGCGGGAAGATCAGGGAATACGGTCAAGAGCCAGTCGCGCGTTAGCGCGGTGACCTGGATCTCCAGGAGTCCAGTGCTCGGCCGGGAAAGAGGGCGCTTCCATATGCGGTCGACATCCCCATGCCGATCCTCCGACCTCAGGGGGCCCCGGCTCCGTATACCTCCACCTCGACCGCGCCCGTATTGCCGCCCGACGACCCGACCGCTTCGAACCGGAATCGCGTCGCGGTGAAGTCGGTGTCGAAGTATTCAATGGCCGCCGGGCCCCTGAGCGTGAAGGGTCCGACGGTCTCCCCTTCGTCCGTCACGATCTGAAACGTGCGGATCTGCGCGCTTGCCTGCATCGTGCGTGTCCAGAAGCCGATGCGCCTTACACGGGTGCGGACCGGCAGCTCAATTTCGATCCAAGCGTCGTTGCCGTCTCCGTCGGACGACCACTGCGTGCTCGCGTCGCCGTCAATGGCGCTGGCGGCTCCCCAAACGGCGTCGTTCGTGCCGCCGCCAAAGTTGGAGCTGACGCCAGAGATACGCGCGCCCTCGGCGGCCGCGGCCAGGTTGCGCTCCCCGGCTGCGTCCGCATCCGCATCGCCAAATCGGGCGGGCGTTGCGAACTCCTGCGCCGCGTCGAGAAGGAAGAGCGAGAGGAAGGCGGCCTCTTGCGGGTACGGATTGCGCTTCTGCACCGCGACGTTCGCACCGATCGTCTCGGCGGTGCCGACGCCAACGCCCTCCGACAGCTTGTTGGCGTTCTGATAGTCGATCACGCCGCTCGTGACGTAGATGAACTCCGGGCCTGGGTGCGTGTGGACAACCGTGAGTCCGCCGCTCGGGACGATCACCTCGGCGAGGATGACGAGCGGTGCGGGCGGGATGTCGTGCAAGGGCTCACTCACAAATACGAGCCTTGCGTCCGGGGTTGGAGCCTGCCCGTCCGCCGGCGCCAAGCGGATATCCCAAATGACGGCGCCCGCGGGCCCCGCGGTGACTCGCGCCGACTCGCCTTCTTGGATGAATGTCCCGGCAGCGGTCTGGAGCGACTGCTCGATCCCGCCCGTCTCGACCTGCACCGTGCCCTCGACTGCGTACAGGAACGCGGCTTCATGCTCGACGGTGACCGACACCCCGGGGGCCATCTCAATGGCGTATGCCACCCAGGCGGCCCCCTCTGCCGGGACGGAGGCCAGGAGGTCCCGCGCGATCGCCCGCGTGATCGATTGGCCTCCCAGCGCCGCCTCGCCCATGGAGAGTTCCGCCGAATCCGGGCCGGGCGCCCCCATGTCCAGGGTGTCGTTGTCGGCTGGGGCGGGCGCGGGCTCTGCCGCTTGTTCGTCAGCGGCTGCCTGCTCGTCCACCTCCGGCCGCGCCGCGACGGCTGCTGGCTCTTGAGCCGGCTCGACATCGCCCCTGCCACCGCCACTGCCACCGCACGCCCCCGCCAGCAGCGCACCGAGCGAAAGAATCAGCGCCAGGCCGTAGATAGCGCGCCGGCGAGAGGGAACGACCATCATTGCGTCTCCGCGGGGGCGACGAGGTAGCCGAAGCGATCGCGGAATTGACGGGTGGTCAAACCGCCCTCCTTCGCCAGTGCTGCGAGCAGCTCTTGAGAATCAAGGTCGGCTGCTGTGAGCCGGATCATGTACGCGTGCGCCACGGAATAGGTGTAGCTCTTGAGATCCACCTGCCGGATGCGTGTCCGGTTGGTCGTGGGGTCGATCATTGCACTGAACGGAACCGGCACGAGATTGCCTCCTTGAATGGTGACCATCGCGCCGGTGGGCAGTCCCGCGGGTGGATCGCAAAGAAGCCGCACGCCGCCGTGTCCCAAGTCTCGCGTGTATGACAGGTCTGAGGTGAGTGGCCGTGCGCTGCGGAGCTCCCATCCCAGCGTGTGGCCGATGATCGGCAGCGAATCGCCGCGTGCGCCGAACCGCTGCGACAGGACGTCGACCACCAGCCGGGCGAGCGGTACTTGCGAAAGTTGCGGATGTCCGGCGGCATCGACGGGCACGTCTCGCCCGATCAATCGGGCGATCTCAGAGCGATCGCCGAGCCTGTAAGCGAGGCCTTCGGCGAGGATGGCGACACCGTCTGGGCGGCCTAGGACTCGGCGCTTGAGGATCGACGTCTCCAGGATGTCGGCGATCTCTTCGAGGGTCGTATTCTCCGCGAATTCCTCAGGGATCAACGTCACCGTTGCGCCTACTGCCTTCCCGATCCCGAGCGCCAGGAATCCAGCATTTCTGCCCATCGTGACAACGACATACCAGCGCGGCGAGGTCTGCGCGTCGTTCATGAGATTTGTCACGATCTCTGCACCCGCATGACGAGCGGTGGCGAACCCGAATGTCGGAATGTCGCCGGGCAGGGGAAGATCGTTGTCGATAGTCTTGGGAACGTGCACAACGCGGAGGGACTCGTCGGAGGCCTCAGCCAGAAACCGCGCGCTCAAGGCCGTATCATCTCCGCCAATTGTGAGCAGCCGCGTCACCCCCATGGACAGCAGCCGCTCGCGCACGCGGGCGACCTTATTCCGGATCTGCTCGGACAACGGGCGATTTCGCGAGCTGACGCTGGTCAAGCAGGTGCGTTCGCGCTGTCCGAAGGACGGACCCTCCTTCAAAATGGATCCGGCTCAACAACCCGAACGAGAGCGCGGTCGTGTGTTGGTCTGGGTCGAAATGATCGGCGGTCAGGTGCAGGAAACCGTCGTAGAAGCCGACGGGCACCACCCCGCGATTCAAGGCCTCAAGGCCCGCCGCCGCAATCACACCGTTGATTCCTGGCGCCGGGCCTCCGCCAACAACCATCCCTAGCTTCTCAGCTGCCATAGCGCCCTTACGGTTGCTCTCACAGTCGTCGTCCATGAGCGACCTTCGTCCGACCGCGGCAGATACGCTGCTTCCATCACCGTACTGCGCTCGAAGGGACTGTACCGCCCGAGATCTGGTGCGCCTATGGAGGAATTGGATCCCTCACGGTGCTGGGCAAGAACCGGTAGAAGACCGGACCAACCGACCTCCACCCCGATGTACTACTCCCACTTCGCTCTCTCGCGCAGTCCAATACCGTGGGCTGTCGGCCGCCTCGGAGATCTCGCATCCACACCCCGTCCCCTGGGCTCGCAGAACGGTCCTGGCACTCACTTGGGAAGTGGTACAAGGGGCGGGCGGCAGGGCAGTGACGCGGTGCACAATGGCCGGCTCGGCGGTTTGGGCGAGCGCACGCGCGCTAGCATGGCGCAGAGCGGGAGATCGACTACGGCCATGAACAGCGGAGCGGACGCAGAAGCGAGCGCGGCGAACGAGGAGGCGATCCTTGCCGCGGCGCTGCGAAACGCGCCTCGCCACAACATCCCCTGGGAGAGCGAGGTGGACATCCTGCGCGAGTTCGCCGCGACGGTAGGCGGGAAACTCATTGTCGAGGAGCATCAGCAATGGATCTTCAGGACCACGGACCGAAGGGTGGTTGCGCCCGTCGGTCCCTGGTCGCTGACGCTGGACACCGTCACGCAAGATTTCGGGAGAGGTGAACCAGCGACCGCGAGGTGCACCCGCGTGGTGGCCCACTATCGCAGCGCGAACCCCATCCAGTTCAAGGTCGGCAGAGCCGGTTCCATTGGCCCCCTGGCGAGACAGGCGCGCGCGCAAGGCATGGGGGTGGGGGATCTCGAATTCGATCGCCGCTTCATTGTCGAGCGAAGCGACGGGCAGCTGGCGCGGCGGCTCTTCTCGAGCCCGACTCTTCGTGACCAGGTTCGGCGATGCCTCACAGGGGCCTGGTCCTCGCCCGGCTCTCCGGCTTCGGATCACGAGTATGGGCGCCTGGAAAGCAAAATAGTCGGTGCCAACAGCCCCGTGTCGCCGTTCGCGCTGAACAGGCTTGGCTTCGAGACCGGCGGCGTGATCAAGGACGCAACGTTCCTAGTCGCGTTGCATCGGCTGTTCGGTGAAACCTTGACCCAGCTCGCCCGCATCGGCTGCGCGCTGCAGTGGGGGGAAGAGGGGAAGCTTGACCTGCTCCCCGGAGCGTAGCTCGGCCGCGTGCTTCTGCGCTCATCTGCGAAAGGCTCCGGCGCGTTGACGCGCCTTGGGGACGCGCGTAGTGTGGTTCTTGGCGAGTCACGGGTGGACCCAAGGCCGTGAGGTGACCCATGGCCAAAGTCAGCGCCGATGATCGCATCGGCGGTGAACGGCCTGGCCCTGGCAGCCCGCCGTGCCGCTCGCTGTCGCCGCGGCCCTCTGATCAAGTCGTCGACCTGCGGGCCATGATCGACCGCGTGCGCCGCCTCAGCCGGTTCGATCCCACCGTCTTCGCAGAGGTCCGCGACGACACTTCGCAGACGTTGGCCGCCATCCTCATCGCCGTCATCGCCGTGCTGCTCTCGGCCGTGGGCGGGTGGCTCTGGCTGATCATCGATGTCGACGGGCTCTCCGCGGGCCGCATTGCCGTGCGTGAGTTCCTCCTGGGCGCCACGTTTGCCTTCGCGCTCTGGCTTGGCTGGGTCGTGATCGCGCATCTCACCCTCACCGCCGTGTTCAACCGCGGCGCGGATCGTGCTCGCTTGCTCCGCACCATGGGCTACGCCACACTCCCAGCCGCGGCGACGCTGCTCATGGTCATCCCCGCGGTGAGCTTCGCTGTGGGCCTGCTGTCCATGATGGCCTGGTTCGCCATGAGCAATGCCGCGCTGGAGTCGGCCGTGCCGGATGCCACGCGCAAGGAGGTCCTGGTCGCCAACATCGCCGGATTCAGCCTCTTCGCCGTCATCATGTCGTTGCTTGCCAACGCCGCGGGGCTGGCGCCCGGATTCTTCGCCCAAGCGGCGGACCCCAGCATCTACGCGTAAGGCGACATCTTGCCGCGCATGGCGCACGTCGTGCGTTGTCCACTCCCTGGTTGCCACGGGACGCCGGCCCGGCCCTTCCCGGCGCGCGGCCATCACGGCCTTACGGCCGGGATCGTCCTCGCCACGGCGATGAAGCCGGACCGATTCGCGCCGAGCCCATGGCCCTAGCGGCGCTGCTCCACGGTCAGGTCTGCACCGCGGGCACGCCTTGTCGGCAGAGCGGGCAGCTCTCGGCGGCGTACGTCTCTACGTCCAACGTCATACACGCGAAGAACGGCATGCCGAACTCCGTGCGACCACCACTGCGATCCACGACCACCCCAACGCCGACAGGCCTACCGCCGGCTCGCACCACGGCCGCCATCGTGTCGCGAATCGATCCGCCGGTCGTGAGCACGTCGTCCACGACCAGCGTGCGCTCGCCGGGCCGGAACGCAAAACCTCGTTGAAACTCGCGCCCGCTGCCGTCGCCGCGCGGCTCGGCGAAAAAGCTGCGGACGGCCAGTTCGCGGGCCGTCTCATAGGCCAGAATGATCCCGCCCGTTGTGGGGCCAACGACCACGTCCGGCTCCGCGCCGCGAAAGTGATCCGCGATTCGACGGCAGAGCGCCCCGGTCGCGGCTGGGTCCTCCAAGAGGCGGAACTTTTCAACGTAGATGGCGCTGTGCCGTCCTGATGTGAGCTGGAAATGCCCTTCCAGGACTGCGCCGGCGTCGCGCAGGAGCTGCAGCGGCTCCGCGGCCACGCTCACGGCAAGCTCGTCCCGTCCACGGTGACGAGATCTTGACCGCCCGCGTCACCAATCCGATCCAGTGGGTACCAGCGGAAGATCGCTTTGCCTACAAGGAGCCGTTTGTGGACGGGGCCGAACACGTGAGAGTCCTGGCTGGCGTTGCGGTTGTCGCCCAGCACGAAGTAGTGGTTGGGCGGCACCGTCATGGGCCCGCACGTCGCCGGGCGGCACGTGTAGGAGGGCGGCGCCGAGATGTAGTCCTTCTCATCCAACCCCGCGCCGTTGACAAAGACCAGGCCGTCGCGGATCTCCACGCTGTCGCCCGGCAGCCCGATCACCCGCTTGACGAAATCGCGCGAATCGTCGAACGGTGAGCGAAAGACGACGACGTCGCCACGCTTGGGCCCGCCGAACAGGTAGTCACCGTTGCTCTTCCCCGGGATCAGGAAGTCCATAGGTCCCCAATCCACCTGCCAATAGGAGAACTTGTTGACAAGGACAAACTCGCGGCTGTCGAGCGTCGGCGCCATGCTGGACCCCTCGACCTGAAAGTTCTGAACCGCCTCGCGCGCGAGCAAGAACACCAAGAGCGCCAGGATCGCGATCTCAACAAGCTCTCGAAGAAGGCCGTAGCGCAGATTCATAGAGTCCGCCGGCTCCAGATCGGGCCCTGCTCAGCGTAGCCCCGAGCGTCAGTGCTGCCAATCGCTCTGGGTTGCATGGCGAGCGCTCAATCAACTCCGGCCAGGGCATAGGGCGCGCGCAGCAACGCATCGGCGTAATGGCGGACGGCGTCTCGGGCGGCGGCCAGGACCTCGCGTCCGTCGTCGGAGCCGGCGAGGCCGCTTCGCAAGCCCGCCACGAAAGCGCTGTGCACGCCGGTCCCAACGTTGATTTTGGCGACCCCCCTTGTGACCGCGGCTTCTATCGACGTAGGGGCGAGCCCCGATGCGCCGTGAAGCACCAACGGGATCGCAGTCATCGCGCGGATCCGCTCGAGCCGCACCAGGTCTAACGATGGTGAGGACGGCGCCCGGCCGTGGACGTTGCCAATAGAGACCGCCAGCATCTCCACGCCCGTAGCCGTCACGAATCGCGCCGCCTGCTCGGGGTCCGTCAGCGACTCCGCGGCGATGCGTACACCGGCCTCGGTCCCGGCCACGTGGCCCAGCTCCGCCTCGAGCGGGCAGCCTGCGCTCGTCGCGACCGCGCGTCCCTCACGCGCCAAGGCGACATGCTCGGCGAAGGGGAGCGTTGAGCCGTCGATCATGAGGGAGGTGAAGCCTGCTGCGGCGGCGGCGTGCAGCTCCGCCACGGTATCGGCATGGTCGAGATGCAACGCCACGGGTGTAGACGCCGCCCCGGCGAGCGCCCCGATCGCGCTGGCCGCCACGTGCACGCCGCCAATGTGTTGCAAGCCGGCGCGGTTGAACTGCACAACGACCGGACGGCCGCTTGCTTCGGCGGCCTCCACCACGCCCTGCGCCATCTCCAGGCTGGAGACGTTGAACGCCAGGACCGCCCGGCCCCGGCCAAAGGCGCTCGCAATCATCGGCAAAGAAGAGACCAGTGGCATCTACGTTCCCGGGACAGTCGGTGTCCACGCTCATCTTGCCGCCAAGCGCTCGCCTGTGCCAACAATGTCGCGCTGATACACTCCAGCGGATGCTTGTCCGTGCTCCGACAGGCATGGCTTCGGCCTGTCGGGTGCCCGTCTCGCGGGCGGACGAACGCGGGGTGGCATGGGGACCGAGAACAATCGACTCCATCCTCTAAGCGATGACGAGCTTGCACGGCGCGCACAAGCCGACGATCTCAGCTCGTTCAATGCCCTCGTTGTGCGCTATCAGCGACCGGTTTTCGGGCTCTGTCTCCGCATGCTCGCGTCGGCGAGTGCAGCGGAAGACGCCAGTCAAGAGACCTTCATCTCCGCCTGGCGCGGGCTGGGCGGATATCGCGGCGGATCCTTTCAGGCCTGGATTCTCCGCATCGCGGGCAATCAGTGCCGTGACGAATTGCGCAAGCGTAAGCGACGTCCCACCGACTCCCTGGACGTGCTGGTGGCGGACAGTGGCGAGGCGGTCATGGGCCCCGCCGCCGGGCGCTCCCCAGAGGAGCGGTCGCTGGATGCCGAAACGGTACGCGTGATCCAGCGCGGCCTGGCGGCACTCCCTGCCGATCAACGCATGGCAGTGCTTCTGGCCGACGTGCACGGGCACTCCTACGAAGAGATCGCCAGATGCATGGGGACCTCCGTCGGCACCGTCAAGTCACGGATTAGCCGTGGCCGCAGCCGCCTGCGCGACTACCTGCGAGGGCAAGGGGAACTACCCGGGCAGGTACAACGTCTAGCAGAGAGGGAGGGATCAGCTGATCCGTCCCCTGCGAGGAGTCACCCGTGATCGGGCGTGTCTTCCGGCGCTGCTCCAACTGGTTCGATGAGGCATCCGCCTTCGTGGATGGCGAACTGTCGCCGCGCCGTCGAGACGCCTTCTCGCGCCAACTGACGGCCTCGCCGCGCCTGCGAGAGGAGGTCGAGAGTCTTCGCGCCACGAAGGCGGTCCTCCGCGATCTCCCGGCAGTGCAACCCCGGCGGAGCTTCACTCTGACCCTGAGGAGGCAGCGGGGACCGCATCCGCGGGCGGACCCGTGCGGTGGGGCTGGGGCGTCCTGGGTGGAGGGGTGCTCGGCATGCGCACCGCCGCGACGTTCTCCACCGTCGCGGCCGCGGCGCTCGCTGCGGTCATCGTCGTGGATCTCTCGCAGGATGACTCCACCACGAGTCCTGCCGTCGCACTCGTGCCCTCCGCGGCCGAGGTGGTGCCGCTTGAGGAGCAGCCCGCGCAAGCGCCGGCACCGGCGCAAGCTCGGCCGGACGACGGCGCCGCCGTCGCGGCTGCCGTCTCCCCAGCGGAAGCGCCTGCCCCGGCGGATCCACAAGAATCGCTGCCTTCCCCCGCGGCGACCGAAGCGGTTCCAGACACGAGCGCGCCGACGGGCCCTTCGCCCAGCGATCAAGGCGCCAGCGACGAGCAGGCCGCACCGTCAGCCTCGCCCCAAGACAGCGAGGTCGAATCCGCAACTGCCGCCACCGTTCCGCCGGAAGTTGAGCAGGACGCCTCCGCGGATGCCACCGCTGACGAGCCGGATGAGCCGGAGTCGGTCGCCATCCCCGCAGCCGAGGGGACTCCGGCAGACACCGCTGCACCCGAATCGCTGTCCGGCGAGGCGGAAGCCGCCGCCGATGACGAAAAGGGGGAGGCTGCCGCCCTCGCTGCGGCAGCTCCCAGCGAGCCCGAGACGGATCAGGAGCCCACGGCCGCTCCCGCGTCGCCGGCCCAGGAACCCCGGACCGCTGACGCCGCACCGCCAACCGCCCCGCCGGACGCGAGGGACGAGCCCCCGCAGACGCCCACGCGGTCCGCGGACGTCGAATCCGTACCGCCCCGCGCGAGCGGCGGCGAAGCGCCCGCCTTGAGGACCGAGCCTGCGGCCCCCGGCCCGGCGGCAGGCGCAGCGGCGCCTGCAGCGCAGCCCGCTCCCTCCAGCGACGCACCTCCGGCACAGGTTGCCCGCGACGAACCTGGCAGCGGGGACGACTGGCTGCTGACAGTCGAGATCGCGCTGGCGGCCAGCGCGGGCGCGGGCCTGCTCGCTGCTCTCTGGTTCCGCCGCAGGCGCGCGTAGACGCTCACCTCCCAGCTTCGCGGTGGCGACGACGATTCTCTCCCCTCCCGGTTTCGCTTCTCGTTCCCTCGCCCTCCCTTGCTCCATCCGCCCCTCACGATGTGTGGGCCAGAGTTAGAATCCACGTCGTTGTGGCATTCGCTCGCTCCCGTGCGAAAATACCCTGTGCGATGGCAGCGCGGGCGGGCGGAGCGCCGCCCGCTTCCTGTCCCCGCATGGAGGGTTGGATGCTCCTCTCGGATCGGGACATTAAAGAGGCCTTGGCCGACGGTCGTATCGTCATCCATCCTGATGACGGACTAGCCGAGCGCCTTGGGCCTGCGTCGCTCGACTTCCGCCTTGGGGCGTCGTTTCTCGTCTTCGAGCGAACCAAGCTGCCGTACATCGATCCGCGCCGGCTTGAGACAGCGCAAGGAGCCACCCGGCAGATCACCCCGGCGCAGGATGAGCCGTTCATTGTGCATCCCCACGAGCTCGTGCTCGCAACCACGCTCGAGCGCCTGACCCTGGCGCCTGACCTCGTGGGCCGCTTGGAGGGACGAAGCAGCCTCGGCCGCCTGGGCATCATCGTGCACAGCACCGCGAGCCTCTTCCATCCCGGCTGGGACGGAAAGCCGGCCATGGAGCTTGGCAACCTCGGCGTCATGCCCGTGGCCTTATATCCTGGCATGCGAATATGCGCCTTTACGTTCCAGCAGCTTTCGTCCCCGGCTGAGCGGCCCTACGGCAGCGAGCGGCATCACAAGTACTCCGGCCAAGACGCGGCCCTGGCGAGTCGGATCTGGGATGAACCCGTGGGGAGATCGCCGTGACGGTGGAGAAGAGCGTCTCCGACTCCATGAGGCATGCGCTGGACCTGGCCCGCAGCGTCCTGGGCGCCACCTCCCCCAATCCTGCCGTGGGAGCGGTGCTGGTGAAGAACGGCAGGCTCGTCGGCGAAGGCGCCACGCAGTCCCCGGGGGAGCCTCACGCGGAAGTGATGGCCATCCGCGACGCCGGAACCAGCGCCGCCGGCGCTACGCTGTACGTCACGCTGGAGCCGTGCTCAACCCTCGGTCGGACGCCGCCTTGCACTGACGCCATTGCGCAGGCGGGGATCGTTGAAGTGGTCGTCGCCACCGGCGATCCCGATCCTCGCGTGGACGGCCGCGGCATTCAGCTCTTGCGCGCTGCCGGCCTCACGGTGCGCGCCGGTGACGGTGCTGAGGAGGCGCGGCGGCACTATGAGGCATATACGCACCACCGTCGCACAGCGCGCCCGTTCGTCATCCTGAAGTTTGCCGCCAGTCTCGATGGCAAGATCGCTGCTGCCAGCGGCGATTCGCGCTGGCTCAGCGGCCCTCACACCCGCGCCTGGGCCCACCGGCTACGGCCCACGATCGATGCCATCCTCGTTGGGGTGGATACGATCCTGCTGGATGACCCGCAGCTAACCGCTCGGCCGGACGGGGTCAGCAGCAACGTGCCACAGCCCCTTCGTATCGTGCTCGACAGCCGCGGCCGCACGCCGGCCGGCGCCCGCGTGCTCCAGGATCAAGACATCGCGCGGACGCTCATCGCCACGACCCCCGCGGCGCCGGCGGACTGGCGAGCGCAAATCGAGACCGCCGGCGCGCAGGTCCTGGAGCTGCCGGGGGAGGACGGACGTGTTGCGCTGGCTCCGCTCCTCGACATTCTGGGCGGCGAACATGGCATCGT
The DNA here is from genome assembly GCA_963662615.2 of Dehalococcoidia bacterium. Taxonomy (GTDB): domain Bacteria; phylum Chloroflexota; class Dehalococcoidia; order Bin125; family Bin125. The sequence continues at coordinate 1,696,530 of CAXXSR010000001.1, read as the reverse complement.
CTCCCTGCTCGTAGAAGGCGGCGGTCAGGTCCACGGCTCTTTCGTTGACGCGCGCTTGGTGAACAAGGTGCACGCCGTGATCGCGCCCATGATCATTGGTGGGGAGGGCGCGACGGCGGTGGGGGGCGCGGGCGCGCAACGGGTCGCGGACGCCGTGCGCCTTCGCGACGTGACCATTGAGCATTTTGGCGAGGACGTGCTGGTCACCGGGTATCCGATCGAGCGGCCTCCCGACGGCCAAGTGCTCGTCCGACCAGCCGGCGCTGCCGACACCGCCGGCTATCGCGAGCTCATCGGCGATCCCGCGCAGCGCGCCGAGCGCGAGCCCGCCATTGAGGCGGCGTTTGATCGTGCCGTCGGCGGTGACGGCGGCGTTTGGGTTGCGGTCCAAGACGGGCGCATCGTTGGCGGCGTCGCGCTCTCCTATCGCGACGCCGCGCGGCCCGAACACGCTGACGGAGGTGGCACGGCCACACTGGAACTGCTCTGTGTAGCGCCGGAATGGCGCCATCACGGTCTGGTGGAGCGGCTGTTGGACACGGCGGAAGCTTCCGCCGCCGGCCGCGCCTTCCGTTGGCTGACGACCGGCGACACTGACCTCTCAGGGATGGCGCCGTGTTCACGAGAGGAGTGGGGGCGTCGCGGCTACCGCTACTACAGACGGACGGAGGACGGCGTGACGCTCCGCATCAAAGAGCTGGGAAGGGGCGGCGGTCCACCCTGAACCTGCGGTAAGGAAAAGGCGCGGGGGGAGCGGCAATGTTCACGGGGATCGTGGAGGAGGTAGGAACCGTGCTGGAGGCGCGGGACGGCGTGCTGCGCATCAGCGCCTCGCTCGTGCTTGAAGGCACAAAGCCCGGCGACAGCATCGCCATCAACGGGGTGGATCTGACCGTCACCGAGCTGGAAGCCGGCTCGCTTGCCGCCAACGTCATGCCGGAGACCTACCGGCGATCCGACCTGGGAGCACTGCGCCCGGGCGACCGCGTCAACCTGGAGCGATCCGTCCGTCCCACTGACCGGCTCAGCGGTCACATTGTTCGCGGCGTCGTTGAGGGCACCGGCAATCTGCGCTCGCTGGCAGCGGAGGCGGACGCGATCATCGCTACATATGAGGCGCCGTCGGAGCTGCTTCGCTACATGGTGGTGAAGGGCCCAGTCTGTATCGACGGCGTCAGCGTCACCGTCACCGCCAAGACAGAGCGCACCTTCTCAGTCTCGCTGGTGGCATATACTCAAGCCCACACGAACCTGCTCGACCGCGAGCCGGGTGATCGCGTGAACCTGGAGACGGACATCTTGGCCCGCTACGTTGGCGAACTGCTGGGCGAGCGAGGGCTCTTACCCTCGAGTTGACGGCGGACGCTCGACCGTTCGGGGAGAGAGATGGTACGCACGACGACGGGGAGCCGGAAAGCGCGGGGGAATCCGCGCGGCGCCCCCTTTTGCACGGTCGAAGAAGCGATCGAAGAGTATCGCGCCGGCCGCTTCGTCATCATTACCGACGACGAGGATCGCGAGAACGAAGGCGACCTGAGCTTGCCGGCTCAGTTCGTCACGCCGGAATCAATCAACTTCATGGCCAAGCATGGTCGCGGTCTCGTCTGTATGGCGATGACCGGCGAGCGGCTGGACGACTTGGGTCTGCGGTTGATGGTGGATCAGGGGGAGAACTCCGCCCCCCACGGGACCGCCTTCACGGTCACCGTGGAGGCCCGAACCGGTGTCAGCACCGGCATCTCCGTCTCTGACCGCGCCCGCACCGTGCATGTGCTCATTAATCCGGAGAGCACGGCGGCGGACCTCGTCTCGCCCGGCCACATGTTTCCCCTCCGTGCCCGGCGGGGAGGGGTGCTGGTTCGCGCCGGCCAGACCGAAGCCAGCGTGGACCTGTGCAAACTCGCCAGCCTGCCCCCCGGCGCCGTGATCTGCGAGATCATGAAGGCAGACGGCAGCATGGCCCGCCTGCCGGACCTCATGCGCTTCTCAAAACGGCACACAATCAAAATGATCAGCGTGGATGAGATCATTAAGCATCGGCTCCGGACTGAGAAACTGGTGGAGCGGACCACGGAGGCGAATCTGCCTACCCGCTTCGGCATCTTCCGCGCCGTCGGCTACCGTGTGCACGGGCACGGAGACGAGCACCTGGCGCTCGTCACGGGCGACGTGCGCGTGGAAGAGCCGGTCCTCGTGCGGGTGCACTCGCAATGCGTCACGGGCGACGCCTTCGGCTCCTTGCGCTGCGATTGCGGCGAACAGATGGACATCGCGCTGGAGCAAATCGCCGAAGAAGGGCGGGGCGCCTTCGTCTACATGCGCCAAGAGGGCCGGGGGATCGGTCTGCACAACAAGCTGCGGGCGTACGCACTTCAGGACGACGGCTTGGACACGGTGGAAGCGAATCTGGTCCTGGGCTTCCCGGCGGATCGACGAGACTACGGCGTGGGCATGCAGATCCTTCGCGACTTGGGGATCTCGAAGATCCGCCTGCTCACCAACAACCCGGCGAAGCGACACGGCCTCTCCGGCTACGGCTTGGAAGTCGTGGAACGGGTCCCCATTGTCGCCCGGCCCAATCCCTACAACGTCCGCTATCTGGGAACCAAACGGGAAAAGATGGGGCACATCCTGGACGGCGACAGCTTCCCACCCGATGACGAGAGCGCAGAGGCGTCGCCGGACTCACCTTCCGCCGTCCCCAGCCCTGAACGGCGAGAGGTAGCCGAGCGCGGAACCACGACGCCGTCGGTCGCCGACCAGAGCGGCTAGCCCATGCCGAAGGTCTACGAAGGCGGCCATGATGCCGCCGGCCTTCGCTTCGCCATTGTCGTTGCCCGCTTCAACGACTTCATTACGAGCAAGCTGCTGGATGGGGCCCTTTCGACCCTGAGCGAGCGCGGCGCCGCCGATGACGACGTCGACGTGTACTGGGTACCGGGCTCGTTCGAAGTGCCGCTGGTGGCGCAGGTGGCCGCGCGCAGCGGGCGCTACGACACGATCGTCTGCCTTGGCGCCGTGATCCGGGGGGAGACCGATCACTATTCGCTGGTGGCTAACGAAGCCGCGCGCGGAATCGCCCGGGTCGCGCTCGACACAGGCGTGCCCTGCATCTTTGAGATCCTTGCGACCGAGAGTGTTGAACTGGCACTGGCCCGCGCCGGCGGCGCCGCAGGCAACAAGGGTGAGGAAGCGGCGAATGCCGCCATTGAGGTTGCGCGACTGCTGACCAAGGTCCGCGAACCGCGAATGGAATAGGCGGCGAGGCGACCCAAGACCGCCGCCGAGCTGCAGCACTCCCCCACCTCCTCCCTGCTTCATCTCTCGCCGCGCGATCCCTCCCCCGCCAACGGTTGTGCCAGCGATTGAAGAGCCATAAACTGACCGAGCTTCAAGCAGGTTTCTGTAGATTTGCCTAAGTTTTGGCGACATCTTCATCCCGTCGAGGCACTGGCCAGAGCGACTGGATCGGCCTGGGTGAGGCCTCCCGTGCGCTCGGCGTCAACGAGTCCACGCTACGACGCTGGGCTGACGCAGGCGCGGTCCGCACGTTCCGCACGCCGGGAGGACACCGCCGCTTTTTCGGCGGCGATCTTCTCAGGCTGACGGAGGAAGCCCGGCATGAACTGCGCGAGTTCGACGGCGAAGCCATTGAGCGGATTCGTGCGCGTCTTGACGGCGACAATGGCGCGCCGCCCGCGTGGCTCGTGGGGCTGGGGGCGGACGTGCGCAACCGGCTCGCCGAACTGGGGCGGGAGACGGTCGCGCTGGTCGAGCGCTATCTCTCCTCCACCGCCGACCGACCGGCCCTGGAGGCGGCCGCCGCTGCCCTGGGGCGGCGGTACGCCGCGCTGCTGCGCGAAGCCGGCGTCACCCTGACCGATGCCGTGGCCGCCTTCGCCTATTTTCGTCGCGGCATGGATGAAGCCGTGCGCACGTACGCCGGCGCACACGGCCTCCCCACTGACGTCGCGGCGGGGCTCTGGGAGCGGGTCGCTGTCCTTGAAGATCACCTGCTGGTGGCGCTCACCGGCGGCTACGACGACTCCAGCCGGATGCCGGCGGTCAGCGGCGCCGCCGGCGGCCCGGGCGATCGCGAAAGCACGGACCATGCCCGCACCTAGGCGCATGCCAGGCAACGAAGTCCGTTGCCAGGGACGAAGCCTCCCCACGCCGGGAGGAACTCTTCGCCTCGGGGCAGCAACTCGGGCTGCGGCCGCAACCAAGATCGGTTGACTTCGTGACGTATTACCCGATCTTCCTGGACGTCCGGCGGCGCCCCTGCCTTGTCGTCGGGGGCGGCACGGTGGCGCAGGGGAAGGTGACGGGCCTGCTCAACGCTGGCGCCGACGTCACCGTGATCAGCCCGGGCCTCGAGGCCACGCTGCAGGCGGGCCTGGCGGCCGGCCGCATCCGGCACATCCCCCGCCCCTACGAGCGCGGCGACATGGTGGGCTACGCCATCGTCATGGTGGCCACCGACGACCGCTCCGCCAACGCGGCGATCCGCGCCGAGGGACAAGAGCGACGGATTTGGGTGAACTGCGCCGACGATCCCCAGCACTGCGACTTCATCTTGCCCTCCGTCGTGCGGCGCGGCCCCATCACCATTGGCATCTCCACCGGCGGCGGCAGTCCCGCCTTCGCGCGGCGCGTGCGGGAGGAGCTGACGGACTATTTCACGGAGGACTTCGTGCCCCTGGCGGAGCTGCTCGCGGAGGTCCGGCGAGAGCTGAAGGATCGGGGCGTATTGCCGCACGTCAGCCAAGACACGTGGCAACGCGCCATCGACGGCCGGCTGCGCGCACTTCTCGCGCAGAGGCGCTGGGGCCAAGCCAAAGCCTTGTTGCTTTCCCGCCTGGGTGTGCCACTGATTCCGCTGGAGGTGAGCAGCACGGCCCCGGTCGAGCGGCCCGCATCTGTGGGGAGCGCGTCGTGACGCTGATCGCCGCGGGTGTGAGTCATCGGACCGCTCCGCTGAAACAACGAGAGCAGCTCGCCCTCGGCAACGGCGACCTGCCCGGGGCGCTGCTCCACTTCCGCAGGGAATACGGCAACGGCGTCCTCCTTTCCACCTGCAATCGCACGGAGGTCTATGTCCATCCCAACCACGACACGAATGAGGTGCCGCCGGCTGAATTGATGTCCCATCTGGCGCGGCTCCGCGGCCTGGATCCGGCCACGGATCTGCCCCCCTTCTATGCGCTGGAGGGGCGAGCGGTAGCGGAGCACCTGTTCGCGGTGGCGGCCGGCGTGGATTCCATGATCTTGGGGGAAGGCCAGATCCTGGGGCAGGTGCGGAGCGCCTTCAGCGCGGCGCACCAAGCAGGGTCGTTGGACCCGGTCCTCGCACGTCTGTTCCACGACGCCCTCCGCACGGGCAAGCGCGCCCGCTCCGAGACTCCTATTGCCAGGCACGCCGTTTCCGTGAGCAGTGCGGCCGTGAATCTGATCCGCGCCCACGTGCCGCCCCTCAGTGAGTGCCGCGCGCTCGTCGTCGGCGCCGGCGACGCCGGCAAGCTGGCCGCCCGCGCGCTTCGCGATCACGGCGTGCGGCGGATCACCGTGACCAGCCGCACCGAGCGCCGAGCGGAGGAGCTGGCCGCCTTCCTTGAGGGCGCCGTGCTGCCCTTCTCGCGCCTGGCCGACGGGCTGGCCGAGGCGGACCTGGTGATCACCTGCAGCAGTGCTCCCGGCTTCGTAGTTGCCCCGGCCCTGGTGAAAGAGGCCGTCTCTCGGCGAACGACGCCGATCACATTCATGGACGTCGCGGTCCCCCGCGATGTCGACCCCAAGGTCGGCGAGATCCCCGGCGTGCGCCTCTTCGACATCGACAACCTCCAGGCCGTCTCGGAGGCCAACCTCAAGCTCCGTGAAGAAGCGGCGGACGACGTGCGGACCATCGTCCGCCGGGCCGCCCGCGATTTCGACGAGTGGCTGGATGGCCGCCGCGCCGTCCCCACGATCAAGGCGCTGGTGCAGCGGGCTGAGGCCGTGCGACATGCGGAGCTGGAGCGCACGCTCCGCCAGCTCCGCCTGGATGCACAAACCGCGGAAAAGCTCGATCGCATGACGGCCGCCATCGTCAAGAAGCTGCTGCACGAACCCATCGCCTACCTCCGATACGCGGACGACAGCTGGGAAGCGACGCAAACCGTCCGTGCCATCTTTGGGGTCGAGGACGGCGCCGAGGACGGTCAGGATGGCGGGCCCATGGTCCGGCGTCTGCTCGGCGTCGAGGACGGCTGAGGTGCCGCCCCTACGGCTCGGCACGCGCGGCAGCGCGCTGGCGCGGCGCCAGGCGCAGGAAGCCGCCCGCGCCCTCGCCACCTGCGGTGTCGAGACAGAGGAAGTGATCTGCTCCACCCAAGGCGACCGCGACCGCGGGACATCGTTGCGCGTCCTGGGAGGGCAAGGCGTGTTCGTCCGTCAGTTGGAGGAGGCGCTGCGGGAACACCGCGTGGACGTGGCCGCGCACAGCGCCAAGGACATTCCTCCCCAACTGCTGGAGGGCACCGAGCTTGTCGCGTTCCTGCCCCGCGCCGACGTGCGCGACGCCCTCGTCAGCCGTGACGGTCGGCCTCTCGCCGACCTCCCCCCCGGCGCGCTGATCGGCACGAGCAGTCGCCGCCGCGAGGCCCAGTTGCGCGCCCAGCGGCCGGACCTGCGGGCCGCGGACATCCGTGGCAACGTCGATACGCGTTTGCAGAAGGTCAGCGACGGCGCCTACGACGCCATCGTGCTGGCCGCCGCCGGCCTGGCGCGATTGGACCGCCTCAACGTCGTGACGGAATACTTGTCCCTTGAGGTGATGCTGCCCTCCCCGGGCCAGGGCGCGATCGCCCTGCAGGCGCGGCGGGACGACGCCGACACGGTTGCCGTCCTGCGACGCATCAATCACCAACCGACGGCGCTGGCCGTGCGAGCCGAGCGCGCCCTCCTGCGCAGGCTGGGCGCGGGCTGCACGCTCGCCGTGGCGGCGCTCGCGCAGGTCCGGGCAAGGGAGTTGACGCTGCAGGCCCGCATCCTCTCCGACGACGGCGCCCGTGTCGTCTCCGCGCAGCGCGCCGGCGCGGCCGCCGACCCCGAAGCGCTCGGCGACGCCGTGGCGGAAGCGCTGCTCGCCCAAGGCGCCGACGCCCTCCTGCGGGAGCGGGTGCCGTGAGCGACAACGGGCGTGCAGGCTTCGTCAGCCTGGTCGGCGCCGGCCCGGGCGATCCCGACCTGATTACCGTCGCCGGAGAGGCGCGACTCCGGCGCGCCGATGCCGTGCTCTATGACCGCCTGGTCGATCGAACCCTGCTCCGCGACGTCCCCGCACACGCAGAGCTGATCGACGTGGGCAAGACGCCGGCCGCTCCAGGCATGAGCCAGGATCAGATCAATCGGCTCCTCGTGGAGCGCGCTCGCGCCGGCAAGGACGTCGTGCGCCTCAAGGGCGGCGATCCCTTCGTATTCGGTCGCGGCGGGGAGGAAGCCCAGGCGCTGGCCCGGGCCGGCATCGCCTTTGAGGTGGTGCCCGGCCTGACCTCGGCCGTGGCGGCGCCCGCGTACGCCGGCATCCCCGTGACGCACCGCGCGCTGGCCTCCTCCTTCACCGTGGCCACCGGCCATGAGGACGAATCGAAGGATGCCAGCGCGATCGACTGGGCGCATCTGGCGCATGGCGCGGACACCCTGCTCTTTCTGATGGGCCGCCGCAACCTGTCCCACATTGCCAACAGGCTCATCGCCGAGGGGCGTGACCCGGCCACGCCCGCCGCCGCCATCCACCGCGGCGCCACGCCGCAACAGCGTGTCGTCACGGCGCGCCTGGACGGCCTGGCGGTCGAAGTTGAGCGCGAGGAGCTGCCGCCGCCTGTCGTGATCGTCGTCGGGGAGGTCGTCCGGCTGCGCCGGGAGATCCAATGGTTCGAAAATCGGCCCCTCTTCGGCAAGCGGGTGCTGGTGACGCGATCCCGCCCGCAGGCCGGCGCGCTGGTCCGCCGCCTGCGAGACGAGGGCGCCGACGCGCTGGAACTGCCGACGATTGAGATCGCTCCCGCCGCAGCGGAGCCCGTGCGCGCGGCCATCGCGCGGCTTGCGGCGGGCCAGTACGATTGGGCGCTCTTCACGAGCCCGAACGGCGTGACCGAGTTCATTCGGCGCCTGGACGCGGCGTCTCTCGATAGCCGGGCGTTCGCGGGCACGCGGATCGCTGCCATCGGGCCCGAGACGGCGAAGGCGCTGCGCGAGCGGGGATTGAGCGCGGACGTGGTGCCGGAGCGCTTCGTCGCCGAGGCCCTCGTGGCCGCATTGGCGGCCGAGCCGATGGCGGGCGCGCGAGTCTTACTCGCCCGCGCCGCCGAGGCTCGCGACGTGCTGCCACGCGCCCTCCAAGCCCGCGGCGCGTGCGTGGACGAAGTGCCGGTGTACCACACGCGCCCCGTCGCTCAGGTCGATCCCGCGATCCTGTCGCCCCTCGATGCCGGAGAGGTGGACGTCGCCACCTTCACCGCCTCCTCCACGGTCCGAGGCTGCGTCGATCTCCTGCAGGATCGGGCCGAGCTGCTGAACGAGACGCTGATCGCCTGTATCGGCCCCGTGACCGCCCAGACAGCAGCGGAGCTGGGGCTCAGGGTCGGCCTCGTGAGCCCGGTTCACACCATCCCGGGACTCGTCGCGGCCCTGCGCGATCACTACCGAAAGGTCGTCGCCCATGCTTGAGACCGCACGCAAGAGTTCTCTCATTCTCCCGCAACGGCTGCGCCGCCTGCGCCGGACCGGCGCGCTCCGTGCCATGGTCCGCGAGACCACCCTCAGTCCGTCGGACTTCATCTACCCGCTCTTCATCGTGCACGATCACGACGTCCGCGAGGCCATCCCCTCCATGCCCGGCCAGTTCCATCTCTCGCTGGACCAGCTGCCGGCGGAAGCGGCGGAGCTCGGCCGGCTGCAGGTGCCGGCGGTTCTCCTCTTCGGCCTCCCGGCGACCAAGGATCCCAACGGCTCGGAGGCGTACGCGCGCGGAGGCATCGTGCAAGACGCGATCCGGACGCTCAAAGCGGCTGCCCCGGACCTGGTGGTGATCACGGACGTCTGCCTCTGCGAGTACACCGATCACGGCCATTGCGGCGTGGTCTCCGCGGAGGGTGAAGTGCTGAACGATCCCTCGGTGGAGCTGCTCACGGCGACCGCCGTCAGCCACGCCGAAGCCGGCGCCGACATCGTCGCCCCCAGCGACATGATGGACGGCCGCGTGGAAGCGATTCGCCGCGCCCTTGACGAGGCGGGATTCGAAACGACGGCGATCCTCGCCTACGCCGCGAAGTTCGCCTCCGCCTACTACGGGCCCTTCCGGGAGGCCGCGGACTCGGCTCCCGCCTTCGGGGACCGGCGCGGCTATCAAATGGATCCGGCGAACGTTCGCGAGGCGCTCCGCGAGGTCGCCTTGGACATCGCGGAAGGGGCCGACCTGATCATGGTGAAGCCGGCGCTCGCCTATCTGGATGTGGTGCAACGGGTCCGCCAGCGCTTCGATCTCCCCCTCGCCGCCTACAACGTCAGCGGGGAGTACGCCATGATCAAAGCGGCCGCCGCCAACGGCTGGCTGGACGAAGAGCGCGTGGTGCAGGAAACGCTGCTGGGCATCAAGCGGGCGGGCGCGGACCTGATCCTCACCTATCACGCCAAAGAGATGGCTCAATGGCTCCAGTGAACCGCGCTCGTAAGGACAACGATCGCTTCGGGGCGAGCGCCGGTGTCTCAATCCCCAACGGCGAGCGGCCACACGCCCATGACGGCGTCTTGCCGCCGCTTCTCCCTGCCAAGCCGAGCGGCTCCGTATCTGGGCCGGCTGGGAAACCCAAATGAGCGCTGGCCCCGCGTCAGCCAGGGCATTCGCCGACGCCCTTGGCGTCCTCCCCGGGGGGGTCAATAGCCCCGTCCGTGCGTTCAAGGCTGTCGGCGGCGATCCCCTCGTGATCGCCAGGGGGGAGGGCCCCTATCTCTTCGACGTCGATGGCAATCGCTACATCGACTACGTCTCCGCCTACGGGCCCTTGATCCTCGGGCACGCGCCCGCTGCAGTCGTCACGGCATTGCAGGAGGCCGCGACTCGCGGCACGGCCTACGGCGCTCCTACGGAGCTGGAGACGGCGCTGGCGCAACGCGTCGTCGACGTCCTGCCCTCGATCGAGATGGTGCGCTTCGTCAACTCCGGCACGGAGGCGACGATGACGGCGATTCGGCTCGCGCGCGGCTATACCGGGCGGCAGAAGGTCCTGAAGTTTGCCGGCTGCTATCACGGGCACAGCGATGGGCTGCTCGTCAAGGCAGGGTCCGGCCTCGCAACCTTCGCGCTCCCCGATACGGCAGGCGTCCCCCCGACGTACGCCGCCGAGACGCTGGTGGCGCCCTACAACGATGCGGACGCGGCTCGGACGATCGCCGAGCGCCACAGCGACGACTTGGCGGCGATCATCGTTGAGCCCATCGCCGCCAACATGGGCGTCATTTCCCCGCTTGAAGGCTTCCTGCCCGCCTTGCGGGATATCGCCACGGGGACGGGCGCACTGCTGATCTTTGACGAGGTCATCACTGGCTTCCGCGTGCACCGGGGCGGCGCGCAGACGCTACTGGACGTCAAGCCGGATCTCACTTGCTTGGGCAAGATCATCGGAGGCGGGCTTCCCGTCGGCGCGCTGGGCGGTCCAGCAGGGATCATGCAATCCCTTGCCCCGGCGGGTCCGGTGTATCAGGCCGGAACATTATCCGGCAACCCTCTGGCTATGTCCGCCGGCATCGCCACCCTCGACGCGCTTACCGATCCCGCCGTCTACGACGACCTTGAGCGGCGCGCTCGCCGTCTGGGGGACGGGCTCGTCCACGCCGCCCGACAGGCGGAGCTGGACTACGTCGTGAGCCGCGCGGGCTCAATCCTGACCGGCTTCTTCCGCGCGGAGCTCCCCACGGACTACGCCGCAGCGGCCGCCAGCGACACCGACGCCTACAGCCGCTTCTTTCACGGCGCGCTCAATGGCGGCGTCAACCTGGCCCCCTCGCAATTCGAGGCCATGTTCGTTTCGCTGGCGCACGATGACGCCGTCATCGACGCGACGCTTGAGGCGGCTGTCGGGGCGATGGCGACGGTCCATCGGCGACCGTAATTCCGTTTTTCCACAGCTTATCCACCGCGTTTTGTCGCCAGTGGCGATCTTTTCCTGATTCGCGCTCACCAGTGCGGCAGTTTTTCACTAGACTGAAACAGTCAATAGCATAGCCGGCTAAACAATTCTGCGGAGGAACTCGTGAAGCTCGCTACGCGGCAAGAGGTCTTGCAGCGCGGGCTCGCCACAGTCGGCCGGGCAGTGGCGGCGCGCAGCACCCTCCCCCAGACCTCGCATATCTACCTGGCCACGGAAGGGGATCGCCTCAAGCTCGCGGCCACGAATCTGGAGATCGCCATCACGGGTTGGGTGACGGCAACCGTCGAAGAAGAGGGCGCGATCACGATCCCGGCGCGGCTGCTGACGGAATTCGTCGCCTCGCTGCCTCCCGCGGACATCACCGTGACGGTGGCCCCGCGTTCGCGCCAGGCCCAGATCGTCTGCGCGCGCAACGAGGCGACGATCAGCGGGATGGACGCGGACGACTTTCCGCCCATCCCCACCATCACCGAAGGCGACACGATCCGTCTCGAGCCTGATGCCCTCCGCGAAGCGATCGAGCACGTCGTCTTCGCCGCCGCCACGGACGACAGCCGGCCGGTGCTGACCGGCGTTCATCTCCGCATTGATGAGGAGCGGCTCACGCTCGCGGCCGCTGACGGCTTCCGGCTCGCTGTCTATCACTTGGACATCGCGGAGGCGCCGGAGGCTTCCATTGAGATCATCGTGCCCGCGCGGGCGTTGCAAGAGCTGAGCCGGCTCCTGGCTGAACAAGAAGAGCCCGTAGAGTTGCACGTGAACGGCGCCCGCAGCCAGGTCCTGTTCCGGCTCACTGATCTCGAACTGACGGCGCAGCTGATCCAGGGAACGTTCCCCAGTTTCAACCAGCTCATCCCCGCCGATTATCAAACCCGCGCCACGGTTGACACGGCCGAATTCCTCCGCGAAGTCCGCACGGCGGCGGTCTTCGCGCGGGACGGCAGCGGCATCGTGCGGCTGGTGATCGTGCCGGCCAACACGCAGCCGGGGAAGATCGCCATCTCGGCCCGCGCGGAAGAGCAGGGCGATCATCAAGGGGAGATGGACGCGACGGTCGAAGGCGAGGAAGCCAAGGTCGCCTTCAATAGCCGCTATCTTCAGGACGTGCTGCAAGTGCTGGGAGGCGGTCAGATCGCCCTGGAGTCAACCGGTCCGTCCAACCCGGGCGTCTTCCGGCCTCTTGGCCGTGACAACTACATCCACGTCATCATGCCGATGTTTGTTCAATGGTAGCGAAATCCGCCTGATCCCCATCTGGGAAGATCGGCACGGCGCCCGCGATCTCGACCCCTTCGTGTGAGGCTCTGACCTGTGCATCGACAGCCCGCAGCATGAGATCGAAGTCGTCCCCGCTCGCGTCCTTAACCCAACTGCGGATGGCCGAGAGTGCCGCTGGTACGTCGCCTGCGATCCGCGAGAAGTCGCGGGGCGTGGGCACCGTTTGAGCTTGCAGCTCTCGGCGCGTGTTCTCCAGCACCTCACGCCGCTCAGACAGGACCCGAGATTCTTCGCGCAGCAGGTGCTCGGGAAGCGCCTCGGTCGTATACAGTCGGACCAGTCTTCCCTGAGCGGACTCCACCTCGCCTAAGGCTTGGAACACTTTCTCAAGGTCCTCGTCTTGCGGCTGACGTCTGGCGAGACGCTTCGCCTCACCAAGAAGCCGGTCCGGTGAAGCAAGCAGATCGGTCAAGGCCGTCTTCACCGCGCCCTCAAGGCGCTCGATGCGGATGTACCTTGAGCAGCACGATGTCTCTCCCGGACCGCTTGAGCCGTTCGGGCAGCGGTAGTAGCGATAGCGCCCTCGATTCGAAGCATGGCCGACCATCTTCGCACCGCACTCCCGGCAAGAGATCCGGCCCCGGAGCAGGTACACGTCTGACGGAGCCGTCTGTGGGCGGCGAGATGGATCGTCGAGAATCTTCTGTGCCGCGTCGAACAGGCCTCGGTCGATGATCACCGGCGTCGCTCCCGCGACCTCAATCCACTCTGACTGGTCCCGCTCCACGATGCGCCGCGTCCAGCGACCGCGCGCCACATCCCGCACCCGATCTGCGCGGGTCCGCCGGTAGATCGTTCGTCCCGCGAACGCTTCATTCTTGAGCAGTCGACGGATCGTCAGCGCGTACCAGCGCCCGCCGCTGAACGCAGGAACACCGTCGCCGTTCAGATCGTTCGAGATCCCGTTGCACGCTCGACCCGCGACGAACGCCTCGAAGATCCGTCGAACGACCGCTGCTTGCGCCTCGACAATCTGTCGAGTTCCGGTATCCGGGTCGTACGCGTATCCGTACATCCCCTTGCCCGTACCCTGAGGGAGCTTCCCTCGCCGCGCGCGCTCCGCCTTGCCGCGCATCGTTCTCTCGGCGATCTTCTCGCGCTCGACCTCCGCCGTGAACGCGCGCGCCGCCAAGATGAAGCGGCCGATCGCCGTGTCCTCGAAGTCCTCCGTCACGAACTCCAGTTGAGCCCCAGCTTGAGCGACCTCGTCGAAGAGGACACCGATGTGGTTCTGGTTGCGGGACAATCGGTCGACGGCGTAGGCCAGCACGATGTCGACGGCGCCGGCCCTGAGCAGACGCCGGACGTGTTCGATTCCCGGCCGTTCGAGCGTGAATCCGCTCGCGGTGTCGCGGACCGTTTCGGTCACCGAATAGCCGGACTCGCGCGCAACCTTGACGGCCGCCCGCTCCTGAGTATCGAGGGAAGTGCCATCTCGCTCTTGGGCATCGGTCGACACGCGGCAGTAGACGAGTGCTCGCATGGTCGTCAGCCCTTCAGATCGATCACGTCGAAGTCGAGTCGCGAGAGCCATTGGTACGCCTGCTGGGAAGTGAACGCGACGGGCGGCACACCGAGGCCCGCACTTGCGGCCTGTTTGATCGGGTAGCGCTTTCGTTTGACTTTCACGACGTATCGTCGCGGCGAGTCCGGAGCCTCGTCGACGACCCGCTCCACATCCGCTTTCGTCATCGAGTAGCGCTTCCCATTGAGCGTCACATCCATCGCAGCACCCCCTTCCTCATTATTATCACCGTCTTTATCTCTAGCCTCAAGTACCCAGAGCACTTCAATGGCTCCCGATCGAGCCCGAGCCAAGGGGCGCACCCTCCATTTGCTCGGCAAGCTGCCGCTGCGCCGCCAACGCCCGGTGAGCGAACAGGAGCCGGTCAACCGATCTGACCTCCCGGCGCCCCATCACCACTTTGATCTCGTGGTCCGTGAAGCCGGACGCGGAGAGCCAGCCCGCGAACGCCGACTGAATCTGGGAATGCCGGGTCGAGGGATGCCCAGCCTGAGTTAGAGCGAAGTCCACGCGCCGTCGGAAGCCACGCGCCGATAGGGGTTTCCCGGAGTCCCGCGCGCCGAAGACAGCTTGGTCGTCGTCGGCGCGCGATTCAAGTCTCCAATTCGTCATGGTTTGGGCACCGGGTCCAACGATGAGAAACCGCAGGCCACGTCTCCCGGTACGCTGGACCGAAGCTTCCCAGGATTCTGCCGCGCCGTTCCAGATCAGATCTCCCCAGCGCAGCATGCGAACCTCCGCGACGCGCAGGCCGCTGAAGCAGAGCGCGCCCAGAAGGGCGGAATCGTCGTTCGCTCGGACACCGCTCCCGAGAACGATCGCCTCCAGCGCTGATGGATCGATCGTCGAAGTTCTACACCGTCCTGTTCCCCGTAGTCCAGCGACGGCGATACCGGCGTCGTGCCACCCTCGGCTGCGCCGGGAAGGGAGGGACCCATCCAAGACTTCGAGGCGTGCCCTGCGTTCCGCGTCGGAAACTCCGAGCCCCGAGAGCCGCTGGAAGGCGCGAAGTCTCGTCTGCATCGACGCCCTGCCCGGTGAACCTGTGGGGCAGGTCAGCGCGGATGCGGCGCTCGACGGGTCCATCACCAGCTCAGCGAGGGTCCTGGCCTTGCCGGATTCGATCGAGTCCCGTAGCAGGCTCCTGAGCTGGGAGCGCTCAGACGACACGGTCGATGCGGCTGCTCCCTCGTCGAGCCGTGCCTGCGTGTAGGTCGTCAGCAACCGTTCGGAGTCTTCGTCGAGCGACGCACGCTTGGACTTCAACAGATCGGGTTGGAGCGCTGTCATTGGCGCGACCGGATCTTCGCAATGAGATCTGCACCCGCCGTCGGTGTAGTTGCGGCGGGCGACATATGAGGCTGTTCAACCGCCGGGCGACGACGGGAGCCGCGTTGGCTTCTGTCGGATACGCCGATCTGGGCGAGCTTCCGCTCGATGGAATCGCGCTTGACTCCGACGTAGTGGTCATCCATTCGCTCGGTCCCCCGCCAGCCTCCGGCAAGGGCCGCGACTCGGCGCGACGCGACGTTGGTCGCTTGCGTGGCGAAGTAGGCTCTGAACGAATGCGGCGTGTAGTCCTCTATCCCAGCCGTGCGGCAGGCCGCTCGCAAGCGGCGGCGCATCTGGGCGGCTGGCCATCGATCGCCCGTTGGACCGCGCCAAACAGGGCCTAATCTCCCGAACCCGACTCGCCCTTTTCCCAGACCGGTGAGCGACAGATTGGTAGCCTCGAAGTAGGCATCTAGCGGTGCGTGGAAGCGATCCGGAAGTTCCAGCTCGAACCGCCCACCGGAGGCTTTGTCGTGGAGAGAAAGCCGGACGGCACCGTCCGGAGTCAGACACAAGTCTTGGCCATCCAGTACAAGAAGTGCGCCGACGCGCGTGCCCGTCGCGGCGAGGATTCCGTAGAACAGCGCATTTCGCTGACCAGCCCAGCCTTCGTCGCTTCCTACGACGTTCAGTAGCGAGCTCACTTCCGCCGTCGACGGCACGGGCCGGCCTCTGTTCCGCGTCGTTCCGACCGGCAAGCGAGATCCACCGCCCACCCTCTCGGCCACTCGCCGGATCGCGAGATCGACGTGTTGGATCGCGTCGTTCAGGCCCAAAGACCTGAGTTCCGGTGCGAGAGTCCCGGCCACGGACCGCAAGACCGTCCTTCTATGCGCGGCGGTCCATGCCGAGATGGGGAGTCCGCCACCAGGGCGTCGAGTCGTGGAACAGACGTATCCCAGCGCCGTTCCGTCAGTCAACAGCATCGCTATGCTCACCGGCCGGGAGGTTCGCTCCTCGGCCAGACGAAGACACTGTTCGAGCGTCCAGGCGTACTTCGTCACTGTCGCGGGTGCGACGCGGCCGGCGATCCGACGCTGGTAGAGATCGAACAGCTCGTCGTGTCGGGCTG
This sequence comes from Dehalococcoidia bacterium, assembly GCA_963662615.2. Classification (GTDB taxonomy): domain Bacteria; phylum Chloroflexota; class Dehalococcoidia; order Bin125; family Bin125. The sequence goes on along the minus strand of CAXXSR010000001.1, from coordinate 1,680,137 downwards.
GTCTCTTAGCCGCGCGCTTGCGCTTCTCCTTCGAGACCGGCGACACGTCCAACCCATCCAGAGAAAGCTCAAGCTGAGTGCCGATCTTCCCATCTGGTATAGGGTCGTGGAGTGCCGATCTTCCCTTAGTCCGTTCCCGCCTCCGGCGCGACTGCGCGCCAGTCTCGGGCGGGAGCCCGACCCGGTGCAGCCAGTCCCGCACCGCGGTGGCGGTGAACTCCGGGCCGTTGTCGGACCGCAGAAACGTCGGCGGCCCGCGCTCGACGAACAGCTGGGCCAACCGCGCCAGGACGTCGTCGCTGCGCAGTCGGCGGGCGACGTCGAGACGCAGGCACTCGCGGGTGTACTCATCCACGATGGCGAGGATCCGCACCGGGCGCCCAGCGGCGGTGCGGTCGAAGACGAAGTCGTAGGACCAGACGTGGTTCGGCCGCTCGGCCCGCCGCCGCACCAGCGAGCCGGCCGCGAGCCAGAGGCGGCCCCGTTTGGGGTGCTTCCCGGGGACCCGCAAGCCTTCCTGACGCCAGAGCCGCTCGACCCGCTTGGGGTTCACCCGCCAGCCCGCCTGGCGCAGCCGGGCCGTGATGCGGCGGGAGCCGTAGCGGCCGAAGCGGGTGGCCAGCGCGACGATGCGCGCGATCAGCGCCGGCTCATCCGGGGACGGCCGGGGCACGTAGCGCTGCGGTGCCCGCGCCTGGCCGGTGACCCGGCAGGCCCGCCGCTCCGACACCGCGTACGGGTCCGTGCGGGAGGATGTCGCCCGGCGCCGCTTGGCCGGGCTCAGCAGGTTCCCGCTGCGACGCCCCGCAACATCGCGTTGTCCAGCGCCTGATCGGCCACCAACCGCTTCAGCCGACTGTTCTCGCGCTCCAGTTCTTTCAGCCGCTTGGCCTGGTCGACCCGCAGCCCCCCGTACTCCCGCCGCCAGCGGTAATACGTTGGCTCGGCCACGCCGAGGCGGCGCGCGACCGGCGCGACCGATTCCCCCTGCGCGAGCACCACCTCCGCCTCCCGCAGTTTGCTGATGATCTCCTCGGCCGCGTACCGCTTGCGTGCCATGCCGACTCCCTTCGCACCGGCCCGAATCCTCGCACAGGATCTGGACCGGTTCTGGGGGGGCAGGTCACATCGACGAGGCGTGGCCGAGCGCGTCGTTGAACTCCGGGCCGCTAGAGGAGCGCTCCCAGACGACTGGTCTTAGTCCCCAGGCAACTGGAGCAGCAAGCGTTGTTCGACCAGTGTGCGGAAGTGCGTCGAGACGGTAGCGGCGATCGCCGGATCGCGAACCAGCAGACCGATCTCAATGTTTCTGTCGAGCGCCGCTTCGGTGAGGTTGGCGGATGTCACGAAGACCGCCCTGTCGTCCGCTACCACGGCCTTCGCGTGCAAGACCCCAGCGGGACCATCGGGCTCAAGCGAGCGCGGGTCGTAGAAGACCCTCGGCCGGGACGAGCCGGGCCAATCCGTGCCCCAGAAGCGATCCGCGAATTTCCGCACCAGCTGCTCCGCCGTCGTCGTGTCCCCGCGTCGGCGCTGAATGTTGAGCAGTAGCGTCACACGTAACTCGGGCTTCTCGTCCATCCGGCGCGCCAGCGCCTCGAAGGCGCGCCGACCATCGAAGTAGGCGTAACTGCACGCCCAGATCGAGTCCTCCGCCGCACCCAGAAGCTCCTCGTACACGCGCCGCGTGTCGCGGGCGTGCAGCCCGAGTACCTCCGGGCCTGACCAGACGAGATCCGGCCGCGGCAGCCGATCGACTGCCTCATCAACGGCGCGAATCCAGGCCGCCGCGGCCCGTCCAGTGATGCTCATCCCTTCCAACTCCCCCAGGGCATCGAGCACGGCCTCGCCCCCCTCGCGCAGCCCGAGGACTGATCGCAGCGAAGTGGGGGAATAAGGCGTAGAGAGCTGACCCGACTGAAGGGCTTCCACAAGCCGCCTCCGCCGATGCGCCGGGAGACCGAAGAGGGCCGCGGTCATTCCACGGTCTCGAAGAACGCCGCATCCGAGACTCCCAGGACGGGGACGAGGAGTGCGCGATCGAGATGGTCGTTGCGCATCTCGCATGACGTCTCCGCGACCAGCGCACAGCCGTGGCAGGCGGCACCGTGGAGCCAGCGTTCTTCCAAACTTTCTCCAGGGGCGTGTTCTGCGCAAATCGGATCGTTGGAGCACAGCGCCCCCATCCGCAGCGCGTAGGCAAGATGGGCCTCAAAATGACGCGCTTCTTGGACGAGCCCTCCGAGTGTGCCTTCTGCGTCTGGGCTACCCGTGTAGAGCAAGACGCCGAAGCGTTGCCCCGCTGCATCCGCATAGATCCGCTCGCGGATCGAGCTCGCTGGATAGCCGCAGCGCATCGAGAGCGACTCCATCAGAAGATGCGACAGCGTGTGCAGGAGAATGTACGGCCCGCCGGGGAACTGTCTCTTACTCTTGCGGTCCTTGATCCATCTGTCATGGCCGGTCGTGAGGTGATCGAGTCGGTCCTGGACACCCGGCTGCTCAAGCCAGCTCTGCAGGGCCGTGGCACGAAGCTGGACGAAGAGTCCCTCGCCGCGATTCTCGACGGCGGGGAACCACTGGGGCTCCAGGGCAAGCTCCGCACGCTGCACATCGCTGTCGTACTCGCCGTGAATGTCGGGTACTTCCGCCTCGAACCGGGTGAAGCCGCTGAGGGCGAGGACCTCTCGCAATCGATGGAGCTGGGTGACGCTCTCGATTCCGTCGCTCCGAGAGAACTGGCGCCAGGCTGCGTCTGGCAGGCGCCGTGCATGGAAGTTCGGGTCGACCGGGACGTCGTCCCCGAAGCCCTCGGGAGCGGCGAGTATCGCTTCGATCTCCACGTGTTTAACGGGTCGCTCGTCGTCGTGCCCACCTTTGACCACGCCGATCGCCTCGAAGACCTCGTCGTTGCTGAACGGCGAGAGCAGATCTGCGATTTGAGGCTTTTTCTTGAGAAACGCGAGCTGGTCGACGGTGTCTACGATCTGCAGATCGTCCCAGAGTGCTCGCACTACCCCCTGGACGGCCGATCCCTGGTCTGGGAGCGAGAGCACACTGACCACTTGCGGGAAGTAGGCGTTGGCGGCTGTCCGGGTGAGAAGGCGGCTGGGCAGCGTACAGTCCTCCTTGGAATGCAGTCCGAGCCAGGGGCGCGTGCCGCGACACGTACCCAGCGGATTGTCCTCGAGAAGCATCGCTTCGTGCATCCCGCGCGTCCGTTTGCATTCACAGCGCACGACGTTCTCGCCCAGGTCTCCGCTGGTCCCCCGCTCGTCCAGCCAGAGCTGGCGATGACAGCCGTCCCCGGGGCCATGGACGAACGTAGGCCAATCGAGATCGTCCACGTGTCCTCGCGGGCACCCCCGCACGAACCGGGTCGCGACGACCAGGTGCCCGTCGAACTTTCCCCGCTCATCGAGGGCGCGCCGGGACACGAGGCGTCGGGAGCGCTGGCGTCCGTCTTCGCCCGCGGCCTCTTGGACGATGAACCACTCCGGAAAGCGGTAGACCGTGATGCCCTGCTTCGGCTCCCGGGGGTCGTTCGAGTCCGCCGGTGGAGCGTATAAGCGCGGGGCAGCAACGCCCGTCATCTCTTGAAGTTTTCGCGACAGGAATGGCTCCACGATCTCCTCGAGGTCGTTGATTCGGGGCCAGGTGTCCAAGCCCCCGACGATCGCCGAGTGGCGGGGGAGATCCAGGAGCGCACCGGGGCCCCACGTGGTGATGACTTGGCTCCGTCGAATCTGGCCGTGTGCGCGCTTGCTCATGGCCCGGCGTCCACCTGCCTGCCGTTGAGGTCATGGAGAAACAAGTTGACCTCCGGCTCCACGTCGCGAAGCGACCGGTTAGCACGGAATTTTCGGTGGTGTTCCGACTCGAAATCTCGGTCGAGGATGTCGCGCAGGAGTGGCCGAGGACCGTCCAGCTCGTACTTCTGGTACTGCAGCGCCACTCCGTCAGCGAGGTACTCGTCGAAGACCGCCCGCCAGGAGTCGAGCAGATCCACGGTCCGGTTTCGCACACTGCGTAAGCGTTCCTCCAGCTCGTCTGCGTCCTCGATCGGCTGCTGCCGGACCCGCTCAAGGAATGCGTCGAGGAGCTGCATCTCTAGGGAAACTCGGACCGCCGCGATCTGCTCGGCACCGCGCGGCGGTGCCAGCGCCGGCTCGGCGTACCGCGCCAGTGCAACGCATGCACCAGCGAAGCCGCGATCCAGTGCGCGGGCAGAGAACGGTGTGACGCTGCTCACCTCGACCGAGCGGTAAAAGGTCTCGTGGTAGTGGCGGAAGCGCTCGTAGTGGGATCGATCCCGCGGCTTGTGAATGTTGAGCAGCGTGACGACGAGCCCAGGGCGCTCCTCGTCTCGGCCCACGCGACTCGTCGCCTGAATGTACTCGGACGTGGTCTTGGGCTGGCCCTGCACCACCATCAGTCCCAGCCGCTGAATATCAAGCCCGACCGAGATCATGTTCGTCGCGATCGCACAGTCCACACGCTGCTTCTCGTGGAAGCGGGCCTCCAAGCGGCGCCGCGCCTCCGCCACCTTGTTGGTCGGGACGCGGGAGGTCAGTTCGACCACCTCAGAGAAGGTCTTCCGGTCACGGAAGAGCCCGCGATCCTCGCCGACCCGCTTGCGGCCGCCGTATGCCTTGATCGTGTTCTGGACCTGCTCCTCGAGGATGCGGCGGCAGCCGCCCAACTCGCGCAGGCTGTTGAAGTACCCCAGGACCGTCATATAGGGGTCGGCAGGATTTGCTTCATTCTGGTGGCCGCCCGCGTCGCGGTAGGCCCGCTGCGCGGCACCCATCAGCGCGAGCCACGTCTTCCGGAGGACCTCCTTTGGGTTACGACCCTGCGCAGCAACTCCGAGATACAGCCTGGCAGGGACCTCCGTCGGCGAGAGCGTCTTGGCAAAAAACGAGTGCCGGCGTCCCGGCCCGGGAGGTGGGAAGACTTGGGTGGACGCCCGCCCGAAGAGTGCCTGGATTTGATCGGGGGCACGGCGCACCGTCGCGGTCGAGGCGACAATCTTGGGCCGGACGGCGCGCCCCTCGAGCTGGCGCACGCAGAGGGCCTCGATGGCCGTCTCGTACAACCCCGCCATGGTGCCGAGCGGGCCAGAAATCAGGTGGAGTTCATCCTGGATGATGAGGTCGGGCGGGGGGAGGGGCGTGTCGAGGCGGGTACCGCTGCCCGGGTCCGCGGCGCCATAGAACCCCGTTGAATCGTGATGATCCGCGCCGCCAAGGAGCGCGCCGGCCTGCCCAACCCAAGGCAGCGAGGCGAACTTGTCGACGGTCGCGATCAGGAAGGCAGGCAAGCGTCGATAGATGGGCTCGTCGACGGCCACGATCGGCAGCGCGCGATCCCGGGTGAAGTCACACTCGAAGTTCATGCAGACGATCCGTAGCTCACGGGGTCGGTCGTCGTCTGGCCGAAGCTCAAACGACTCGGGCTTGAAAGACTCCCCGCACCAGGGGCAGTTTTCGAGCGGGATTGGTGAAGGCCTGTTGCGTGGATCGCTCTTGAACTGGCGCACCTTGCTGCGCGCGGAGTCTGACCGTCCGTCGCCTTTGTGGCCAAGCACGTTTGGCGTCGCAGCCTTACCCACCCACAATCCGATCTCGAAGGGCCACTCGCCGTAAGAGATGGGATCCTGGTCGCGCTCCAGTTCCAAAGCACAGACGAGTCCGGCCGCGCGGCTGAGTTGGTCCAGTGTGAGGAGCCGGAGGGTGTAGCGCATGATGACGCTGACCCCAACGCCCGCGGGAGACCCCCGATGACGCAGCCGCCGCAGCACCATCGCGAAGGCGGCGAGCCCAAAGTACGCCTCCGTCTTGCCCCCGCCGGTCGGGAAGAAGAGCAGGTCTACTGTGTCGCGATTGGGGTCGCTTGGGTCGGCCATGCCGGGCAGGTTGAGCAGGACGAAAGCGAGTTGGAAGGCTCGCCACTGCGGCGATTCGACGTCGAGGCGCTTCTGCAGGGCGCGGGCCACGGCCCGGTTCGCGACCCGAAACGCGTCGAGGACGTCGGGGTCCTCGGCAAGGACGGCGATCCCACGCTCAATGCGGTCGGCCGCGAATGAAGCGGAGCTGAGAAGCTGATCAGCCGTGTCACGGCGGGTCCCGGCGAGTTGTGCGGTCTCGTCTCGCCGTTCCTCGATCCAGGTCCGGTAGCGTTCGACCAATGGGGCCAAGGCCTTTTCAACGGCAGGGCCACCCTCCAAGACTCCGAGGACGTTCATTGACAGTTCGACGCCGGGAAGCTCGACAGTGCTGGTCTTCTCGACTTCGGCGCTGGGGATCCAGGCGGTGCGCAGGAGGCGGCACGCGCCGTCCGCCGTTTCCCACTCCGCCGAAACACTGTGGCCTGTGGCGTATGCCGGCACATCTGCGTAGTGCAGGTCAGCCACTTGCTCGTCCCAATCCTCGGGGGAGGCGCCGCGAAGGTCAGGCCGGGGCACGAAGGGAACCTCGCACCGCACGTCGAGCTGCGGCTGGAAGACGAAGGCCTCGTCGAGCCTGGCCTCGAGCGGCGGTCGGTGGTTCACGAGGAAGAGGGAGATGGACCGAGTACCCGCAGGGATCTGCCCCTCGAGGTCCACGACCGACACCGCCCGCTCGACGATGTTTAGCTCGAGACCGCCAGAGTCTGGCAGGGGGACGACCCATGGCGCTCCCCCGCCAGCGCCAAGGGAGGCATCAACCGTCTGCTCCCGCGGGTGCCGCTGCCAGACGGACGACGACTTCCGGTCCTCGCCTTCGATTTCCTCCGCCGTGTAGTCACCCCAACTCACGAGGACTTGAAGGGTCTGCGCACCGGCCGGCACAAGGAAGCTCAAGCCCATGGAGGACGGGAAGAAACCTCGCTTGGCGGCCTTGCGGTCCTCCGAGCTCTCTTCGGCGAGGCCGGCGGATTCCGGCGTTTCGTCCAGATCTTCACCCTCGTCTGTGTCGGCGGCCTGTTCAGGTGGCGTGCCCGACGGGATCAGAAAACCGGTTAAATACCAATTCGATGGTCGCACCCAACCAGGTAGCCGCTCCTCAGCGAGTTCGTGATCCGAGCCCGGCCCAACCAGGTCAAGGTGCAACGCCTGGACCAGGCTGGCTCGCACTTCGAAGGAGGTCGTCGCGGGGGCGTCGTCCGTTCCGGTCTTGGCCATCTAGATGAGCTCCCTTTGCTTAGCGGCCTTCTTCCGGCGGCTCTTCGGCTTTTCGGTCGTGACTCCGGCCCACACTTCCTCTTTCGCACGAGCTGCGTTTAGCTCAAGCAGCCGAGCCAGCACTTCATCATGGACGTCATCGGGCCAGCGGTAGCGGTAAGGCTTCTTCTTGCGGCCCCACTCCTCCTCGTCGATCTCGTAGTCGAGGAGGAACTCGCAATCGGTTGGGATGTCGTTCCAGCCGTAGGCGTCGAGCATGACACGGTCGATGGTCGCGTGGAGCTCGCGCAATCCCTGGATGGCAGGGTCGCGCTCGTCTGGGTGATGGAAGCGGTTGTATGTCCTGGTCAAGCCCTCGTTGTTTTTGACCATCGAATCCGCGCGGAACGCGTAGTAGGCCTTGCCCACCTCCTCCAGCGCCGCATGAGTCTCCCAGTCCTCGGGAAAGGGGAAGGTCTCGAAACAGTCGGACGGCGTGTAGCGAAGATCGTCCTTCATCGACGACCCGACGAAACGAGCCCAGGCCTCGTGCAATCGAGAGCTGAGGATGGCGAACATGGCATGTGAATCGGACAAGATCACCGTAACCGTCTGGTCATAGGTCCAAGCTGAATCTACTAGCGTGAATGACCAGCGAGGGCTTGTTTGGCTAGTGACGATCACGCGCTCAAGTGGGCGAACGCTCGTGTAGAAACTCGCTTTACTGCGCGCGTGGAGCCACCACTTCTCCCGCATCGCCCCTTTGTACTTCTCCCGGCCCGGTTTTACTCGCTCCTCTGCCAGCGCTATGAGCTCAGGCCACTCCCTCGCGGCCTCCTCGTCGCGATTCCCAAAATCGATGACAATCTCGCACGGTATCGAATCCGGCAAGGAATTCAAGGCGTCCCCCGTGAGGTACGGGCGGAGAACCTCTCTGTTGTGCGGATTCACAAGTAGTTCAGAACCTGCCGAGACCGGCCAGCGCGTAGGTTTAGAATCGTCGAAGATGAACCCGTCTCCAAGTACATAATTACCGACGAAGGCTAGGCTGGCGTTCGCAGAAAGGCTGCTGGGATCACTGTGTGGACCTCGATCAGCGAGGAATGCGGTGATGATCTCCACTGGCCGATCGTCCAACCATCGCTGCTCGAAAAAGCGTCCCTTGGTCCCGTGAATTACGCTCACCACCACAGCAGCGAGACCGGGCCAGATGAGGCGCTTCCGCGCGGCGAAAAGATCGCCACCGTGCTCGCAGATCCAGCGGAGCCCTGTCGAGCGCGTATCGCCCTGTCCGATGGTGTTCGTGGCGATCAGGCCGAAGGCCCCGCCCTCCCTCAGGAGATCAAAGGCGCGACGGAAGAAGTGGGCCACGAGATCAGCATTTCCGTGGCTCCCTTCATGCGACTGCCTGAGCCAATCAGCGTATCCAGCGAGATTCGCACTCGCGAGATTGTTCTTGCCCGCGAACGGCGGGTTCCCGACGAAGACATCAAACCCAGGCGCGCGTCTTTCGAAGACTTCCGGGAACTCGATCTCCCAATGGAAGGGAACGAGCGGCAGGGTCGCGTCCCTCCAGCCATCGAGCCGTTCGCGGTTGCCCTCCGTCTCGCCGGCGAGAACGGACGTGGCGTACTCGTTTCGCTTCCGTTCTCGCTCCTTGGGCTTCTCTTCCTCGAAAAAGGCCGCAAGCACCAGGTCGCCGAACAAGCGGATATTCCCGAGCTCCATCTGCGCCTCGTTCCAGAGGTCGCGCAGTTGCCAGTCCTGGACGCTCTCGTCCGCCTCACGGATTCGCCGGCGCAGATTCGTGACTCTCGCCACATGTTCGCGAACCTGCATGATCTCAAGCCCCGCCTGAAAGCGGGGCGCGTCCCCATCCCAGTGAAAGGCTTCGATCTGCTTGCGCGAAAGCCCAACGAGTGAGTCGCCGTGCCGCAGCGCGTGATCCAGGAAGGTCAAGGGATGGTCGCGGGCAAGCGTGACGAGCCAGAGCGACATCTTGGCAAGGTCAACTGCGACAGGATTCTTGTCCACCCCGTAGAGGCAACGCTGCGCGATCAGCCTGCGCGCCAGGACCACTTCATCTTCGTCTGGTGGGATGCTGGGCAACTGGTCGTGGAAACGCCAGGCCTCGATCAAGGCATCTCCGAGGTGGCGGCAAGCCTCGACGAGGAATGCGCCTGAGCCCATTGCCGGGTCGCAGACCTTGAGTTCTAGGATCTGCGCCGGCATCGGTGGCCGATCCTCCTCGCCTCGCAGTCTCTTGAGGATGGGCTCCAAGGTCGTGCGGATGATCGGCTCAGTCAGCGTCCGGGGAGTGTAGTGGGAACCGGACCTACGTCGTTCCTCGCTCGGTTGTAAGGCCATCGCCCCCACGGGTATGAGGTCCGGGGTGGCGCGCCTATCCACCACGGAATCGAGCGCCGCATGCAGGTCATCGAGGGTCACGGCGTCCTTGACCGCTTTGTTGACCTTGTCCGTCAACGCCCGATCGGCTTGATCCTTCACCCACTTCTCCCGCGCGGCCGGTGACTCCGCGAGGAGCGTTTCGAGATTGATGGTCGTCGGCGCGCCATGCCTCTTCGACGCCTTGATCGCCACGGAGCGGCCGGTCGCTTGCTCCAGGCGGAAGCCCATCATCGTCTCGTAGACGGAGCCGATCTGTTCCACGTCAAGAGCGCGGTAGGAGATGCGCTCACCGTCGAGCACAAGCAGGTTCTCGAGAACTCGATAGATCGTGCCGTCTGGCACGAGAGGAGGTTCGATCCGCCCGTCGATTTGCCGCGAGTCCGCCGCGGGCCGCCCCTCGAGGAAGGGGAAGCGGTCCGGATCAAAGAGCACACCGTGTCGTTGCGGCAAGCGCATCTCCCCGCTCTCGGCCCCGTCGAAGACCATTCGGAAGAGAACGAGGAGTTGCGGCCAGGCGCCGTACCGCTGCTCCATTGTGTCGGGGAAGAGCGCGGCATCTTCTCGGAGCCGAGCGTGGAGCCCCGCGAGCGAATAGTACTTCTGAAAGGCTTCATCCCCTGGGAGCATGTCGCGCTCTTCGGCGTAGAGCAGGAAGACGAGCCGGAGGGTCACCGTCAGCAAGGCGCGGTAGACCTCGTCAGGATTCTCGCGCAGCGGTTCCCGTAGCAACTCGCCGCCGGAGGCGTCATGTGCTGCTTGGAATCCACGCAGCAGGTCATAGAGGCCGTGCAGGACCTGTTCGGCCAGGCGCTCACTGACCTCGTTCTGAAACTTGCGGCTGTCCTCAAGGAGGGCGGTCAGGCGCTGTGCCCTGGGGAGACTTAGGAGGCGCGTCTGCCCCAGGAGCAATCGCAGTGCGGTGCAAATAGGCCGCCCAGCGGTCTGGACCATGTCGTCGACGCAGAAGTCGATCCAACCCGAGCTTTCACCGCGGGGCGCGGAAACCAGGCGAAGCGCCCGGCCATTGAAGAGGAGCCCAGCGGGAACGCCGGTTCGCCGCAAGAGCCGCTCCATGCGCCCGTGAGCCGAGGCCTCGAGGTTCCCATCCCCGCGAATGGTCGTATCGAAGTCCTGGCCGGCCTCAAGCACACGGACCAGGAGCTGCCAGGGCACGTCGCCCGCAGCTGCGTCGAGCTCCCGGACCACGAAATCAGGTCGAAGCGTCGTCCCATAGTCGGGAAGCGGCACCTCAAGGTCGGCGGGGATCGGGCTTTCTTCGCTCCCGGCGTATCCTGTAGGAGAGAAGTTCCAACCCAGCACTGTGGAAGCGAACGCGTGGAAGCTCGGGGCCCACGCAGTGGAGCCTTCCGCCGGGTCGAACTCTCGCTGCTCGACGTTCTCCCGGAGGAAGCGCTGACCCTCCGCATCGTTTCGGTCCAGGATGGCACCGGCCCGCACGAGAGCAGGCGCGGAGACGACGAGACCCGTCGGCCGCACAAAGCCAATCCATTCGAGATGCGCGGCGATTTGTGGATCGAGTGTGGCCATCAGTTCGTGTCCGGCCAGAGATAGACGAGCCCGATCGGCTCCACCCGCCTGGCGCGGACCTCGTAGAAGTCACGGACACGTTGCGGCTCCTCGTCGAGGTCACGGTCGAACTGCTCCAACCGAATGCGCCAGGAACGCACGTCGGCTTCCCGCTGGCGTCTCTCCTCCTCGCCAAAGCCGAGGCGAAGCTGAAGCGGTTGATCCTCCTGCTTCTCCAGCTCCTCCGCTACACGCTTCCGGTGACGCTCGAGGATCCCGCGGAGGTCGCGCTCCTCACGCTCACCTCGCTCACGAAGTCTGTCGATCGCAACCTCAGCCAGCTCCTCCGCGCGGGGCTCGAGCTGGGGACGCAGCTCCTCAACATCGCGCGCCGCGGAGGCGAGGATCTTGCCCCGAACCGTTTCGTTCGGCTCAGACCCCCCGCGATCGAGAGAAGCCTCGAGCAGGTCCAAAGTCCTGGTCTCAGCCGCGCGCGCGTACGCTCGGAGCGGAGTCTGTCGCCGGGATGGCTCCACCCAACGTGCGGCTAGCGGAACGATCTCCTCATGGAGGCGCTCTGCGTTGCGTCCGTAGAGCGAGAGCCGACCGAGCAGAATGACCCGGGGGACGGAGTCGGCGGTCTGGGCGAGGCAGGCGCGAGAGAGATCATGGTGGATGAAACCCTGCGAGCGGAAGCGGGCGAGAAGACGCTGTGCAACACGCTGCTCGAGGTGGAGGTGGACAGTGTCGTCGCTCAAGACGCCGGCATCTTGGAAGACGATCGGGCGAATCGGTGCCTCGCGACGCCACTCGGCGAGCTTCTCGTTCGTCTTGCGGGGCGCCCGGAGGGTATCAAGCGTCGCCGCCCAGCTCGCGTCGGTCTCGGCGCGGCGATCGAGCGGGGGGAACGTCCAGACGAGGTTACCGTCGTCGTCTCGACTCTCTGTTAGCGGCTCGGCGCCGATCAGTTTCAGCGAGCAAGAGAGCGCGTCGCGGAACGGCTCCGGCGCGAAGCCGACCCACTCCCGCGAACGTTCCAGAAGCGTCTGGCAGCGCTCGATCTGTTGCTTTAGGTCCTCTTGTCGGTCTCTCGCGGATTCCAACTCCTCATTCGTGATTCGTTTGCGCTCCTCGTCGAGGTCCGCTTGTTCGAGTTCGCGAGCGAGTCGATCCACGTCTCGATGCCGAATCCCGCCCCGAAGCTGGCGCTCAATGTCGTCGTCGATCACCTTTGAGAGGCTTCCGAGTTCCTTCTTGATCGTCTCAGTCTTCCGAACCAGGACCCGGAGGACGCGATCCTCCACGCGCTGGGGCAAGGCGAAGTAGTGGCAGCGGACCTCGGGGGCCCGCTGCAGTTTGCGATCGATCCGGCCGTTGCGCTGCTCGATTCGTCCGGGATTCCAGGGCAAGTCGAAGTGGAACAAGTCCGCGCAGTGGGCCTGGAAGTTCAGCCCCTCTCGGGCGGCGTCCGTGGCGAGCAGAATCCGTAGTGGGTCTTTCGCAGGGTCCGCGTTGAACCGGCGCTGGATTTCCTTGCGTCGGGTGCTACTTGTGAGACCGTCGATGACCTCGATCCGCTCATCCGCTCGGTCGGTCCCCTCGATGGCCTGTTCCAGGATCGTCCGCAGATATCGCTTTGTGCCCTCGCGATTCTCTGTGAAGATCAGGACCCGCCGCGCGTTCCAGGCAGGGCGCGATTCCGTTGGCGACTTCCCGAACGGTGGCAGGTCGGGGCACATGTTCTCCCGGATCCAGTCGATGAGGCGCCGAGCCTTCGCCTCGGGCAGGTGACGTGTCGCCTCCGCGACCTCTTCCATCTCATCCAGCAGTTCCTGCTCCCGGTTCCACAGGTCCACCGCAGCCTTGTCGCGTGCAGTTCCAGCTTCCGCGGCGCTGGTGATCGACTCGATTTGGTCGTCCTCCTCTGCGTCGAGCTGGTTATCGGTCCACACACCACGCTCGTCATCCACGTCCGGTGCCATCGTAAAGAGGCGGGCGTCCTCGTCCGCCGTCTTGGATTCTGGGACGGCAGTCGTCGACTCTTTCTCCCAATGACGCTTCACCGTCTGCCGGTGGACCTTGAGACTGCGCGCGAAAGCCTCTGTGGAGGACAGCAGCCGCTGCTGCAACCCAACAATCAAGAGGCCAGCTGACGCTTGCGCTTTCCGCGATGCGGCGGCGTGACGCTCCTCTCGAACGGTCCGATATTCGTCAAGAAGGCGGGACAGGACGAGCTCTGGCGCATCTTCCGGGAGCCCATCGATGACCACGCGCTGCACGACGCGTACGGGGAAGCCACCTTGGATGGCGCGGATGTCGTCCTTGAGTCGCCGGACCATGACATCGTCAAGCTCCCGCTTGCCGCGCACCTTCACCCCCCGGGTGAACCGATATGGGTCGAGTAGCTCCAGGAGCGTCGAGAAGCTGTTGGAGTGGCCGTTGTGCGGAGTGGCGGACAGAAACAGCCGGTGCTCGAAGCGGCCGGAGAGGTCTCGCACGGCGCGCGTGAACTTCGTCTCGATGCCGTAGCGCCCACCGCTGGACGGTGCCGCGTGATGAGCTTCGTCGAGGATCAAAAGACTCCCTGGCAGCAGGGGGCCGAGCCACTCACGCATTGGGTCGGCGTAAGTCGGGTCGATCAACAGACTGTGGGAGATCAAAAAGCGGCTATGGGTTCGCCACGGGTTCACGCCGAACCCCCGCTCGCGACGCATCTTCGTCAGGTACGCACGGTCCAGAATCTCGAACACCAAGCCAAAGCGATCCTCCATCTCGCCCTTCCATTGCTCGATGACCGAGGCGGGTGCCGCGACCACGATTGTCTTGACTTTCTTGCGGAGCAGCAGTTCCCGGGCGATGAGGCCCGCCTCGATCGTCTTTCCAAGGCCCGTGTCGTCCGCGATGAAGAGATTGACGCGGGGGAGCCGGAGCGCCTTGCGCAGCGGCTCCATCTGGTAGGCGTCGATCTTGATGCCAGCCCGGAAGGGCGCCTGGAAGATGTTCGGATCTGTCGCCGTGACGCAGTTCCACTGCAACGTGTGCAGGAAGGCTGCGAACTGGCGCGGGTCGTCGAACCCTTGGCTGGCCAGGTCTTGCCAGCCCTCTTCCTCCAGAACTCTCCTGTCGAGCTCGTAGTCCCAGTACACGTCCAGGGACTGTCCTTGAGCATCGTCGTCGGCACAGGCGAGGCGAACGAGGCAAGAGTCGCCGGGGCTCGCGGGCGGAACAATCTCCTCGACGAGCCACCGTCGGGAGCGGACATGCACGAGCTGCCCAACATCTGGAGCGACCGTAGGCAACGATTGTGCCCTGCTCGCTGTCGTCATCCCCACCCTCTCGCTGGTCGCGTGTACTGCTCTGCGACCTCACAATCAGCAAACCACGTCGAAGGGTCGATTGTCACCTCATCCAGCGGCGCGCGCACATAAGGGCCGCATCCGAATTTCATCGTCTCGCCGCCCGCCCCGTTACGCATTCCGCGCAGATACCGCTGACTCTCCAAGCCGGGCTGAACCGATTCGCTCGGATCTCCCGCAGAGCCCACGTCAGTGCCCGCCGCGACGGCGATCCAGACCGGTGATCGACGCTCTAGCGAGTCAGAGCGGAGCCACCGTCGACGGGGAGCGCGATACCGGTGATGAAGGCGGCGTCATCGGAGTGGAGGAAGAGGACCGCGTTGGCCACGTCCCAGCCGGTGCCCATCTTCCGACCGAGCGGCACTTGGCTATCACGCTGAGCGATGAGCTCATCGCGGTCGACACCTTTCGCGACGCGGTTCTCGATCGCCATGAGTGTGTTCATGAGTCCTGGCAGGATGGCATTCGCCCGCTTCGTGACGACGAGTTCGCCATCTTCAGGCGCGACGGCCTCATGGATCGCGGCACCCCACGTGCGCTCGACCAGGGCGTTCGCCTCGATCAAGCCCCCGAACAGCCCTCCGTTCGGTGACCGCTCCGGGTAACCCGGCTGCGAGGCTGTTCTTGGAGCCCAGCGCTCAGGCTGATCGCGAAGGGGACACCAACCATTCTTTCGCCCGGATTGAACACACATCCCGATGTTCGTCCAGTGGTGAGTACAGATGGGATCCCCTTCCGGATAGAGATCGCGCTTCCTCGCTGAGGAGGAGCTGGTGCTGCGCGCACGCTGGCGAGGATCACCTTGGCGGTGTAACTCGGTCGTCGCGCCCTGTCCTGAGGTGTCCTGGAAGCGCCTGCGGATCTCATCGGCAACCTCGCCGATGAGTTCGATCGCTAACGTATACCAGGACCGTCGCGACGCAAAGGACGCCGAAGTCGGCCTCGTCGGCTACGAGATCAACTTCAACCGCGAGTTCTACGCCTACACCCCGCCTCGTCCTCTCGAGGAGATCGAGGCGGATATTCGGGAGATCGAAGGGGACATCGTGAGATGCTGGGGGAGATCACGGGGAGTTCAGCAGAAGGGGTATCGGGATGATTGGTGCGACGTTCGACAGCACGAAGACCGGGCTTCTGGAGCTACTCCGATACGTCGATTCCGGGAAGATGCAGCTCCCGGACTTCCAGCGCGGCTGGGTCTGGGACGACGAACGCATCCGAAGCCTTTTGGAGAGCATTTCGGTGTCGTTCCCGATCGGCGCCGTGATGATTCTGGAGACGGGAGGCGAGGGCGTCACCTTTAAACCGCGTCCCGTGGAAGGGACAGACGATAGCCTCGCCCGGATTGGGCCAGACACGCTGATTCTGGATGGTCAGCAACGGCTGACCTCGCTCTATCAGGCGCTCATGAGCCCGGTCCCGGTGCAAACCAAGGACCCGAAGGGGAAGGCGATCGAACGGCACTACTACCTCGATATGGAGCGTGCGGTCGATCCGGAAGCCGACGAGACCGTATTGAGCGTTCCTGCGGACCGGATCGTACGAACCTTCCGCGGCGAGGTGAAAACGGATTTGTCGCAGGCCGAGGGTGAGTACGGCCAGAGCCTGTTTCCGGCAGATCAGGTCTTCGATGCTGCCGGCTGGCGACGGGGATACAACCAGCACTGGAATTACGACTCACAAAAGATGGAACTCTTCGACACGTTCGAGCGCCTCGTCATCAAGCGGTTCGAGGGGTACCAAATTCCCGTCATCACGCTGGGCAAGGAGACGCCGAAGGAAGCGGTATGCCTGGTCTTCGAGAAGGTCAACACGGGGGGCGTGACACTCAGCGTCTTCGAACTCCTGACAGCGTCTTTCGCCGCCGAGAACTTCCAGCTGCGCGACGATTGGCGGGCGCGAGAGGAGCGCCTGAAGGGCGAGCATCCGGTCCTGCGTGGGATCCAAAGTGACGACTTCTTGCAGGTCATCTCGCTCCTGACGACGATGGCCCGCCGCAGGAACGCCAGTGGCGAAGGAACCGGTGTCGAGAGCGCCCCGGGCATCGGCTGCCGCCGACGCGACATCCTGCGCTTGGGAGTTGCTGACTACGAGGCTTGGGCGGACAGAGCAGAGACGGGATTCATCCAGGCCGCCCGCTTCTTGCATCATCAAAACATCTTCAACGCCAAGGACCTTCCCTACCGAACGCAACTCGTTCCGCTGGCAGCGATCATGGTGGATCTCGGGAAAGAGGCGGAGACGGACACGGCTCGCCAGCAGATTGCTCGGTGGTTTTGGAGCGGCATCCTGGGAGAGCTGTACGGCGGAGCGATCGAGACGCGCTTCGCGCGCGATCTGCCAGAGGTGGTCGCCATGGTGCGCGGCGGTGATGGTGTTCCGAGCGCGATCGGCGAAGCGAACTTTCAGGCGAATCGGCTCCTCACACTCCGCACCAGGAACAGCGCGGCCTACAAAGGCGTTCACGCGCTGCTGATGCGCCAGGGCGGACGAGACTTCCGCACCGGCGAACGGATCGAGGCGCAAACCTTCTTCGACGACAAGATCGATATCCACCACATCTTCCCCAAGGCCTGGTGCCAGAAGCAGGGCATTGCGGACAAGACCTACGACAGCATCATCAACAAGGCAGCCGTCTCCGCCTACACGAACCGCAAGGTGGGTGGTCGGGCGCCATCGGTCTATCTGGGCACACTGGAGAGAGACGCAAGCATCGTACCGGAGCGGATGGACGAAATTCTCGCCTCGCATCAGATCCCGGCGCAGCTTCTGCGCCTAGATGATTTTTGGGGGTTCTATGCCACCCGAGCCGAGAACCTGCTGAAGCTCATCGAGGATGCGCTGGGCACGCCGGTCGTGCGGGACGACGGTCTGTTTACCAGTAGTGCACCTGTCGAGGAGTACGACGACGGGCCGGTGGAGTGGGAAGTCGACGAGCCCTTGGAGGTCGACGCAGGATGAGCGATAGCGACGCTGAGGCGGCTGCGAGCCGCTGGAAGCCCTACTCCGAGTACAAAGAACTCCGGCGTCGAGTGGTTGGGGGAGACCCCGGCGCATTGGGACCAGCGCCGAATGGGACTTCTCGCGAGAGCGGTCAGTGGGGGGACGCCCAGCAAGGATGTCCCAGAGTACTGGACCGGCGTCGCGTGCGATCCGCGTGAAGTCGCGTGGCGTGGGCACCGTTTGAGCTTGCAGCTCTCGGCGCGTGTTCCGCACGGCGGCAGCAATGAGCTTGGGCTGTAGTCACCCGTCCGTGGATGCCGTCCAGCAGCCCGTTCGGTGGGGCCTTGTATAGGGGAATTATATCCACTTTTAGCCCAAGGATGGCTAGCCTGACGGGATGCAGGGTGTCCTGGTCGCCGTTCTCGTGGCAGCCATTGCCTTCCTGGCGGGGGGGTTCCTGATGGAACCCTCGCGCGCGGACATTCTGATCGGGACGATCGGCGGGCTGATCATCGCGGCCTGCGTCATCGGCCTCATTGGGATGGAAGTGCGCAAACGGCACAGCGACGAGTTCATCGCTGGGCGGACGGACCGATGGAAAAAAGCACAACGGGAACAGCGTAAGGCGGCGCACCTGAAAGCATTCTGGCGATCACCCGTCGGCCAGTGGATTCACAAGAACCCTATGCTGCTGGATGACTCGCTCGACATCCAGCCCAGCGACGGCGGGAAGGCCCCCGACGGGCCCATGGGTCTCTGGATGGCGCGGATCAGCAAGACCCATGTGGCGTACGTGGAGGTTGGCGTTCCCCGGCGACGGAAGCATTGGCTGATGGATCGGGTGACTTGGCTCGTGAATCATCGGGCGCTTCCCGAATGAGCGTGGCGCTGGTTGAGGTCGGGGCTCGAGATCCACGAGGTGGCTCGGCTGCTGGGATACTCCAGCATCACGGTGACGCAGCGGTACATCGACCACATCCTCGCGGAGGAGCTGGAACAGCGGGTGCCGGAGATGATCGGGATGGCAGCGGCGGAAGGAACCAGAAACTTATCCGCATCTGGGCGGCGCCCGACCGGAATGAAGCGCATGGCTTAGACTCGCCAAGTGGCCGCGACGACGCGCTGGTGCATGAGTAGCATGGGTCGGGGCGGCTCGCGGATATAGGGTGTCAAGCATGGCCGTTGACTTCTTCGAGCAGCCGATCCTGAACTCTCCCTACGCCTACCCCGCTCGCCATTGGGAGCTCGACGACGGGCAACCCACCAACCGCATCCTCGACCTCCGCCGCAGTGCGGAGTTCATCACGCCGATTCCCAAGCCGCGGCGGGGACGTCAGGCGGCCGAACAGCGCCCGCTCGTCTTGGACGAAGGCAAGGGCCTCTCGACGGAGGCGCAGCAGTACGACCCCACGCCCATCATCAACGCCCTGCGCACGCAGGTGGATCGGTGGCGCGAGTCTCCCGAGGCGAACTGGCATGTCACACCAGAGACCGCACGTTTGCTCAAGCACTGGCGCCATCACCGCTTCAGCGGCATCCGTCCTTTTTTTTGCCAAGTCGAGGCCGTCGAGACGGTTATTTGGCTGACCGAAGTGGCGCCGAAACTGGGCAAGGTGGGCCGTACGTTCTTGGACCATCTGGACGGTGCGAACGAGCTGTCGAATCCGGGTCTGCCCCGGCTCGCCCTGAAGCTCGCGACCGGCACGGGCAAGACCACCGTCATGGCGATGATCATCGCCTGGCAGACGGTCAACGCCATTCGCCGCCCCAACAGCAAGAAGTTCACCCGCGGCTTCCTCGTCGTCGCGCCCGGGATTACGATCCGGGACCGGCTCCGCGTCCTGCAACCCAACGACCCGGACGCCTACTACACAAGCCGCGAACTCGTGCCACCCGAGATGAAGCGCGACGTCGAGCGCGCCCAGATCGTCATCACGAACTACCACGCCTTCATGTTGCGCGAGACGACGGAGCTCTCGGCTGGCGGACGCCGGCTCCTGAAAGGGCGCGGCCCTGAGCTGCAGACGCGTGAGACTGAGGGGCAGATGCTCCAGCGGGTCCTGCCGGAGCTCATGGGCATGAAGGGCATCTTGGTGCTTAATGACGAGGCGCACCACTGCTACCGCGAGAAGCTCGGAGATGACGATGAGGGGACGCTCAAGGGCGACGATCGCAAGGAGGCCGCGAAGAACACCGAGGCCGCGCGCGTCTGGATCTCGGGCCTCGAGGCGGTGACGCAGAAGCTCGGCGTGCAGCGCGTCCTCGACCTGTCCGCCACCCCGTTCTTCCTGCGCGGCTCCGGCTACGCGGAGGGCACCTTGTTCCCCTGTACCATGTGCAACTTCTCGCTCATGGACGCGATCGAGTGCGGCATCGTGAAGCTCCCCCGCGTACCGGTCGCCGACAACATTCCGGGCGAGGACATGCCCATGTTCCGCAACCTCTGGGAGCACATCGGCACCCGGATGCCAAAGAAGGGACGTGGCAAAAGCGGACCGCTCGACCCTCTCAGCATTCCCGCCGAGCTCTCGACCGCGCTCGAGGCCCTCTACGGCCACTACGTGGAGACGTACGAACGCTGGGAGGCGGACGGCATCGAGATACCGCCCTGCTTCATCGTGGTTTGCAACAACACGTCCACCTCGAAGCTCGTCTACGACTACATCTCCGGCTTCTACCGCGAGAACGACGATGGGACGACGGCGCCCGTCAACGGCCGGCTCACCTTGTTCGACAACTTCGATGAGCACGGCAACCAGCTCGGTCGCCCCAACACGCTGCTCATTGACAGCGAGCAACTTGAATCGGGCGATGCCCTCGATTCCAGATTCCGCAAGATGGCCGCTACCGAAATCGAGCGTTTCCGCCGCGAGATCATCCAGCGGACCGGCGATCAACGCGAGGCCGACAACCTCAGCGACGAGGACTTGCTGCGCGAGGTGATGAACACCGTGGGCAAGAAGGGCCAGCTCGGCGAATCGATTCGCTGTGTGGTCTCGGTCTCGATGCTGACCGAGGGATGGGACGCGAACACGGTCACGCACGTTTTGGGCGTGCGCGCCTTCGGGACGCAGCTGCTCTGCGAGCAGGTGATCGGTCGCGCGCTGCGGCGGCAGTCCTACGAGGTCGACGAAGAGGAACGCTTCCACGTCGAGTACGCGGACATCCTGGGCATCCCCTTTGCCTTCACGGCCAAGCCGGTCGTCGCCAAGGTGGTGCCGCCTCGCCCGACGGTGCAAGTCACGGCGATCAGTCCGGACCGCAACCACCTCGAGATTCGTTTCCCGCGCGTCGAGGGCTATCGCGTTGAACTCCCGGACGAACGCCTGACCGCCGAGTTCAACGAGGACGCGACGCTCGAGCTGACGCCGGACATCGTCGGACCCTCGATCACGTAGAATCAGGGCATCATTGGCGAGTCGGTCGAACTGGACCTCGACCATTTGGAGGACTTCCGCCGCTCGAGCCTCATCTTCCGCCTCACCAAGCGCCTCATCGAAACCAAGTGGCGCGACCCCGGGGAAGAGCCCAAGTTGCACCTCTTCGGCCAGCTCAAGCGAATCACGAAGTAGTGGCTCGATGAGCACCTTGTCTGCAAGGGCGGCACGTATCCGGCGCAGCTCATGTACCAGGTGCTCGCCGACATGGCCTGCGAGCGCATCACGCGAGGCATCGTCAGTAGCCATATGGACACGACGCCGATCCTGGCGGTGCTCGATCCGTACAACCCGACCGGATCGACGCGGTACGTGAACTTCGTCACGTCGCGGGACAGCCGCTGGCCGACCGACGCCCGTCGCTGCCACGTTAACTGGGTGGTCTACGACAGCGGCTGGGAGGCCGAATTCTGTCGCGTGGCGGAGAACCACGCGCGCGTGCGCGCTTACGTGAAGAACCACAATCTCGGGCTCGAGGTGCCCTACAGGTTCGGCTCGGACTCCCGCTCCTACATCCCGGACTTCATCGTCCTCGTCGACGACGGGCACGGCGAGGATGACCTCCTCCATCTCGTCGTCGAGATCAAGGGCTACCGGCGCGAGGACGCGAAGGAGAAGAAGGCCACGATGGACACCTACTGGGTGCCGGGCGTCAACAACCTCGGCATCTACGGGCGTTGGGCCTTTGCCGAGTTCACCGACGCGTATGAGATCGAACCCGACTTCGAAGCCAAGGTCGAGTCGAACTTCGGCACCATGATTGAGGGGGCGGCGGCGGCGCCCGCTGCGGCGGCAGAAGCAACAGCAACAGGAGGCGGCGATGGCTAGGCGCGCGCAGCCGAAGAAGCGCAAGCAGGTCGCGACCTTCAAGCACGACGACGCGAAGCGGCCAAACATCCCCACGGCCGAGCTCGAGCCGGTCATGAATGAGGATCAGCAGAGCCCGATCCAGGTTGCCTACGAACGTCGCAACCGCGACCTCGATCCGCAGCTCGTCTGGCGCGGCAAGGACGAACAGGACGCCTTTGACCTGGTCGTGCAAGCGCCGCCGCTGTTCATCCAGGAGAAGGTGCATCCCAAGATCTTAGTCGACGACCTCATGCGACGCAGTGAGCCCAGCGAAGCGGAGAGGCTCGCTGAGGGATTTCAAACCGACCTCTTCGCGGACTTCAACGGCTTGGAGGACAGCGACGCCAAGACGGAGTTCTACCAGCACGATGCCAACTGGACCAACCGCATGATCCTGGGCGACAGCCTCCAGGTCATGGCCTCGCTCGCCGAGCGCGAGGGGCTGCGCGGCAAGGTCCAGTGCATCTACCTGGATCCGCCCTACGGGATCAAGTTCAACTCCAACTTCCAGTGGTCCACCACCAACCGCGACGTGCGCGACGGCAAGGCCGACCACATCACCCGCGAGCCGGAGCAGGTGAAGGCGTTCCGCGACACGTGGCGCGACGGTATCCACTCCTACCTGTCGTACCTCCGTGACCGCCTTGAGATCGCCCGCGACCTCCTCGCCGACTCGGGCTCGGTGTTTGTGCAGATTGGGGACGAGAACGTCCACCGAGTGCGGGCCGTGATGGATGAAGTCTTCGGAGCCGAGAATCACATAGCAGATGCCGTCTGCGTGAAGACGAGCAGCCAGACATCGCAATACCTAGCAGCGGTGGCAGACTATGTACTCCTATACGCTAAAGACAGAAGCGCGCTGAAGTATCGTCGGCTATACAGGCCGAAGAAGCTTGGCGAGGCAGGGACCACACAGTACGTCTGGCAGTTGTCTGCAGACCTGCAAGAGTCGCGGATTGGCAGAGGCAGTGAACCGCTAGGCGTAGCATTCGCAGCCGACAATCTGTCTAGCCAATCGGGAGGAGAGTCAACCAGATATTCATACACCGCCGCTGGGAGAGAGTTCCGTGTCGCTCGGGGTGGATGGAAGACGAACATCCGCGGCATGGGCCGGCTAGACAGGGCCTTCCGGCTCAAGCCGATCGGGAACTCTCTGATGTATAGGCGGCACCTGTCTGACTTTTCGGTCTACCCCATCGCGAATGTCTGGGATGATGTGCTCGCGACAGGTTTTACAGAGCAGAAGACATATATCGTCCAGACGTCGCAAAGGCTTGCTGAGCGATGCATTCTGATGACTACTGACCCTGGTGACCTCGTGGTCGACCCGACTTGCGGAAGCGGGACTACGGCATATGTCGCTGAGCAATGGGGTCGCCGTTGGATCACGATCGACACATCGCGGGTTGCACTGGCGCTGGCGCGTGCCCGCGTCATGGGCGCTCGCTACCCCTACTACCTCCTCGCCGACTCCGAAGACGGCCAGCAGAAGGAGGCAGAGGTGACGCATACCATCCCCTCCGACGCTCCCACCGCCAACGACGTGCGCCAAGGCTTCGTTTACGCGCGCATCCCCCATATCACCCTCAAATCGATCGCCAACAACGCCGAGATCGACGTGATTTGGGAGACCTACCAGGAGACCCTCGAACCGCTGCGGGAGCAGCTCAACGCGGCGCTCGACGAGTCCTGGGAGGAGTGGGAGATCCCCCGCGAGGCGGACGACGCCTGGAAAGCGACAGCGAAACAACTCCACGCGCAGTGGTGGGAGCAGCGCATCGCCCGCCAGCAGGCAATCGACGCCTCTATCGCCGCCAAGGCCGACGACGAGTACCTCTACGACAAGCCCTACGAGGACAAGCGCAAGGTGCGCGTCGCCGGGCCGTTCACGGTCGAGAGCGTCTCGCCGCACCGCATGCTGGGCGTCGACGAGGAAGATGAGTTGATCGACAACGTCGCAGAGGCCCGGCTCGGCTACGGCGAGTCGCAGGACTTCGCCAGCGTGATCCTGGAGAACCTACGCACAGCCGGGGTACAGCAGGCCCACAAGGAGGACAAGATCGTTTTCTCGTCGCTCACGCCGTGGCCGGGTGAAATGGTCGGCGCGGAGGGCCGCTATGTCGAAGGCGGCGACCCCGAGAACGACTACGAGGGCGGCACGGAAAAGCGCGCCGCGATCTTGATCGGCCCGGAGTTTGGCACCGTCTCGCGCCCGGACCTCGTGCAGGCTGCCCGGGAGGCTGCCGAAGCGGACTTCGACGTGCTCATCAGCTGCGCCTTCAACTACGAGGCGCTGGCGTCGGAGTTCAATAAGCTCGGCCGCGTCCCCGTCCTGAAGGCGCGCATGAACGCGGACCTGCACATGGCCGGCGAGCTCAAGAACACCGGCATGGGCAACCTCTTCGTCATCTTCGGCGAGCCGGACCTCGACATCCTGAACGCCGAAGGGGATCAGATCCAGGTCAAGGTCAACGGCGTTGACGTCTTCCACCCCAGCACCGGTGAGGTCCGCAGCGACGGCCCGGACGGCATCGCCTGCTGGTTCATCGACACCGACTACAACGAGGAGAGCTTTTTCGTCCGCCACGCCTACTTCCTTGGCGCCAACGACCCCACAAGGCGCTCAAGACCACCCTCAAGGCGGAGATCAACGAGGAGGCGTGGGAGACGCTGCACAGCGATCTCTCCCGCCCCTTCGACAAACCGGCCTCGGGACGCATCGCGGTCAAGGTCATTAACCACCTCGGCGACGAGGTGATGAAGGTCTTTCGCGTCGACTAGCCTGGCGTCGTATGGAGTTCCGAATCGCCGACACGTTCACCGCCAGCTTGGCGCGGCTTACCGCCGACGAGCAGAAGGCCGTCAAGACGACCGCCTTCGATCTCCAGCTCAATCCCGCGAGCCCGGGTATCCAACTCCATCGCCTCGGCGCCGCCCGGGACAAGAATTTCTGGTCGGCGCGCGTCGGGCGCGACGTTCGGCTGATCGTGCACCGGACCGACGCGAGCGTCCTTCTCTGTTACGTGAGCCACCACGACGCCGCCTACCGCTGGGCGGAGCGTCGAAAGCTGGAGCGCCACCCGACCACGGGCGCCGCTCAGATCGTCGAAATCCGCGAGACCGTGCGCGAAATCGAGATTCCCGCCTACGTCGCGGCGGAGCCCGAAGCCAAACCTGCTCTAGCGCCCCTGTTTTCCGACACCCCTGAAGACGACTTGCTCGGCTACGGCGTCCCGCCTGAGTGGCTCAACGATGTCCGCGCCGATACTGAGGACACGCTCTTCGACATCGCGGACCACCTCCCCGCCGAGGCCGCGGAGGCCCTGCTCGAGCTGGCCACGGGCGGAACCCCCCGCGTGCCGGTCGTCGTGGCCGCCGATGCCGACCCCTTCTCCCATCCGGACGCACAGCGACGCTTCCGCCTCACGACGAACGTCGAGGAGCTGGAGCGTGCCCTCGAGTATCCGTGGGAGAAGTGGCTGGTGTTCCTCCATCCCGCGCAGTGGAGCGTCGTCGAACGTGAGCATGGTGGGCCCGCTCGGGTGTCGGGCTCGGCCGGGACGGGTAAGACCGTGGTGGCTCTCCACCGCGCCGATCATCTGGCGCGTTCCGATCCCCCCGCACGCGTGCTGCTCACGACGTTTAGCGACACACTCGCGAGCCTACTTGAGCGGAAGCTCGATCTCCTCGTCGGCGGCGAGCCGGAGGTGCGGGGTCAAATCACCGTGCGCGCCATCGACCGCGTGGCACTCGAGCTCTACGCGTCAGCTCTCGGACAAGCGGTCCTGGCGTCCGATGCCGACATTGCGTCGCTCATAGGGGCGGCGTCTAAGGCCGCCAAGGAACACCGCTTCGCTGACCATTTCCTCGAGGCGGAGTGGCACGAGGTGGTAGATGCCTGGCAGCTCTCGACCTGGGAGGACTACCGAGACGTCGCACGCCTGGGTCGAAGGACACGAATCGGTGAGAAGCAACGCGAACTGCTCTGGTCGATCTTCGAGCGCGTTCGAGCTGACCTTAAGAATCGTGAGCTGATTACGTTGCCGGGCGTGTTCGCCTGGGCGACTGAACATCTCCTGGCGAGCGACGTGCGACCGTTCGACGCCGCCGTCGTCGATGAGGCACAGGACATCGGAGGACCGCAGTTGCGGTTCCTGGCCGCCCTGGCGGGCGATCGCCCGAACTCACTCTTCTTCGCCGGTGACCTTGGTCAGCGCATCTTTCAGACGCCGTTCTCTTGGCGCTCGCTTGGCGTCCATGTGCGGGGGCGGTCGCACACCCTGCGGCTTAACTACCGCACGTCGCATCAAATCCGACGACAGGCCGATCTGCTCCTCCCGCCTGAGCTCAGCGATGTCGACGGCAACAGCGAACAGCGCCGCGGGACGGTTTCCGCCTTCAATGGACCCTTCCCCATGATCACCACGTTCGCGTCACATGCGGAAGAGTCCCGATTCGTCGGGGCTTGGCTGCGGGATCGCCTTAGCGACGGTGTCCCTCCCGACGGCATGGGCATCATCGTGCGCTCCAAGCTCGAGATGGACCGCGCGTTAGCCGCGGCGGAAGAGGCGAACCTTCAAGGAACGGTCCTCGATGGCGCCAACGATGGCGAGTCGGGATCGATATCCATCTGCACGATGCACCTCGCCAAGGGGCTCGAGTTCCGGAACGTTGCTGTGCTTGCGTGTGACGACGAGGTGATTCCATCGCAACCTCGTATCGAGGCCATCACCGACGAGGCGGACCTTGAGGACGTGTACAACACCGAACGCCATCTCCTCTACGTCGCTTGTACGCGCGCGCGAGACCAGTTGCTTGTGACCGGCGTCCAGCCCACGTCGGAGTTCCTAGACGATCTGCAAGCACTCCAGACTGGGGCCCATCCGAGCTCGGGCCTGTCCTAGTGGTGCGCGCGCAGGTAGCGCACGATCTCCATCATCGCCCGGCAGTCGACCTCGTTGTAGGCGCGGATTTCCCGCATCAAATCGAATTCAAGGAGGACTTGCGCGTGCTCGGCGGCCTGGGTCTCGCACCACCAGGCGCCGACCATCGCGCCAAGTCCGTCGGCCGGGCCGTCGCGCCACTGTGCATCGATCAGGCCGAGCGTCTGCATGGCGTTCGCCAATTCCTTCAGTCCGAAGCCATGCGCGCCACGGACAACCACGGGTTCCTCACGAACGACGCGACCGAGGAAGTCGAACCAGTTCGGTGACGGCCAGGCATGCTGTCGGTGCCGCTGGAACGCGGCATACCAATCCCTTTCGAGCCATCGCGGCTCAGCTGGCGACCAGTGGACGACCAGGGGATCGAAGCTGACTCCGAGACGCTCCCGGACCTTCCGCATGTGCGCGAACCAGCGGTTGATGGCGTCCGCTTCGTTTGACTCGTTCAGTCGATCGGCGACAAAGCACGTATAGCTCCAGTCCCCTTCCTCGAGATGGCCACAGCCGATCATGAAGATCAGCTCTTGCCCACCCCGATCTGGCAGACGACTGAAATCGTCATCGAGGCTGCTGACGGTTTCGAAGTCAACGTAGAATTCGAGGCTTGGCTCGTCGATCCACACATCGCGCGCAGCTTGGACGCGCTCCGGCTGCACGGGTGGACTCCCGGCTTCACGATTCACATCGAGCAGTGCCTGCAGACGGGGGCCGAGCGTGTCGCCCGTGACGCCCACGGTCTCGCTTGACAAGGAATGCTCGCGCCAGCGGCTGACGCCTAGGGCGATCGCGTGTGCCCGTTTGTTCGGGCCGACCTGGTAAAGCACGGTGAGGTCTTCGGTCTGCTGCAGAATCTCCCCCACAGCTGCCGACCAAGGCGCCGAGTCTGCCTTCGCGTTGACTCGAAGCTCGTCGACGGTCGGTTCCGGTGCGGCGTCCCATTTCCCACCCTCTTTGCGCATCAGCCGGAGCCACGCCGCAGCCTGTTCGGCTTGGACTGTCAGGGAACCGCGTGCGGGCGACGCATAGTCCTGTGAAACCGGGGCGAGTCGATCCATGCAGTTCAGCACGCGCGTCGTTTCCCCACGGATGCGCTGCTGCCACC
This sequence comes from Dehalococcoidia bacterium, assembly GCA_963662615.2. Lineage (GTDB taxonomy): Bacteria > Chloroflexota > Dehalococcoidia > Bin125 > Bin125. The sequence continues at coordinate 1,652,427 of CAXXSR010000001.1, read as the reverse complement.
CGCGACCGAGCAAGAACGCCTCGGGCGGTTCGTATCCTTGGAGGCGACCGAGCGCGCGATTGTAGATGAAGACCTGGACCTTGTACGCCGGCGCCGACCCAGTGTTCCCGAGGTCGCCGCCGGCGAGGAGGGTCAGCGTGGCGAACTTGGAGTCAACGATGCGGTAGTGCCATCCGGCGTCGAGATCAGGCGCGCCCATCGCAGCGCCCTCCTCGGACAGCGAACGCGGAAACAGTCGCTGCAACACGTCCGATCGGACCAGAAAGTCCGGCGAGCCCCACGTGCGGGTCTCGGCATCGCGGAGCACGCCCTGGTAGATGATCTCTTCGCCGCCCGCCATCGCCTCGAACGTGGCCTCCGCGACCGCAAGGTCGCGTCGACCCTCGTAGTCGCCCTGGTAGACTGACCTGCCCCCCCAAAACCGGTCCAGATCCTATGCGAGGATCCGGGCTGGGAGGAGGGAGTCGGCATGGCGCGGAAGCGGTACACGGCAGAGCAGATCATCGGGAAACTGCGGGAGGCGGAGGTGGCCCTGGCGCAGGGCGAGAGTGTGGCCAAAGTGGCACGACGGCTCGGCGTCGCCGAGCAGACCTACTACCGCTGGCGGCGGGAGTACGGCGGCCTGCGGCTGGATCAGGCGAAGCGGTTCAAGGAGCTGGAGCAGGAGAACGCGCGGCTGAAGCGGCTGGTGGCCGATCAGGCGCTGGACCACGCCATCCTCAAAGAGGTGGCGTCGGGAAACTTCTGAGCCCGGCGGCAGGCGGTTGCGCACGTGCGAACCGCGCTGGCCGTCTCGGAGCGTCGGGCCTGCCGGGCCCTCGCCCAGCCGCGCAGCACGCAGCGGCACCCCGTGCAGGTGCCCGCGGACGAGCCGGCTCTGATCGCCCGGATCATCGCCCTTGCCCGCCGCTTCGGGCGCTACGGCTCCCGGCGCATCACGGCGCTGCTGCGGGCCGAGGGCTGGCGGGTGAACCACAAGCGGGTGGAGCGGCTCTGGCGGCAGGAAGGGCTGCGGGTGCCCCGGAAAGCCCCGCGCCGGCGGCGGCTTTGGGCGGCCGATGGATCCTGCACGCGGCGCCGGGCGGAGCGCCCGAACCACGTCTGGTCCTACGACTTCGTCAGCGAGCGGACCCACGACGGCCGGCCCCTGCGCCTGCTGACCATCGTCGACGAGTACACGCGGGAGTGCCTCAGCATTGACGTGGCCCGGCGCCTGCGGTCCGACGACGTCCTCGCCCGGCTGACGGCGCTCTTCGTGCAGCGGGGCCCGCCCACCTACGTCCGCTCCGACAACGGCCCCGAGTTCACGGCGACGGCGGTGCGTTCCTGGCTGCGTCGCCTCGGCGTGACGACACTCTTCATCGAGCCCGGCAGCCCCTGGGAGAACGGCTATGTGGAATCCTTCAACGGCAAGCTGCGCGACGAGTGCCTCAACCCCGAGATCTTCACCACGCTCACGGAAGCGCAGATCCTGGTCGATCGCTGGCGCCGGGAGTACAACCAAGTCCGGCCTCACAGCGCCCTCGGCTACCGCCCCCCCGCCCCAGAGACCCTGGAGGTCGGACCTCCCCACCCCACCCCTTTGGCAGACCGGATGGTTCTGGCACTAACTTAAGCCCTGGTACAACAATCGGGGGCAGGTCACACCGGCCAGGCGCGGGCGACACAGCGCTACGTGCCCCGGCCGTCCCCGGATGCGCCGGCGCTGATCGCGCGCATCGTCGCGCTGGCCACCCGCTTCGGCCGCTACGGCTCCCGTCGCATCACGGCCCTGCTGCGCCAGGAGGGCTGGCGGGTGAACCACAAGCGGGTCGAGCGGCGCTGGCGTCAGGAAGGCTTGCGGGTCCCCGGGAAGCACCCCCAACGGGGCCGCCTCTGGCTCGCGGCCGGCTCGCTGGTGCGGCGGCGGGCCGAGCGGCCGTCCCACGTCTGGTCCTACGACTTCGTCTTCGACCGCACCGCCGATGGGCGCCCGGTGCGGATCCTCGCCATCGTGGATGAGGACCACCCGCGAGTGCCTGCGTCTCGACGTCGCCCGCCGACTGCGCAGCGACGACGTCCTGGCGCGGTTGGCCCAGCTGTTCGTCGAGCGCGGGCCGCCGACGTTGCTGCGGTCCGACAACGGCCCGGAGTTCACCGCCACCGCGGTGCGGGACTGGCTGCACCGGGTCGGGGTCACGACCCTCTTCATCGAACCGGGCAGTCCTTGGGAGAACGGCTATGTGGAATCGTGCAACGGCAAGCTGCGCGACGAGTGCCTCAATCGCGAGCGCTTCGACACCCTGCTGGAAGCCCAGATCCTCATCGAGGGCTGGCGGCGGGAGTACAACCAGATCCGCCCCCACCGTGCCCTCGGCTACCGCCCCCCCGCCCCGGAAACGCAGCAACCCCGGGAACGTCCCCTGACGCTCGTCCCGGCGATCGGACTAACTTAACGACTGGTACAACGATCGGGGGCAGGTCAGATGAGCCCCCGGCGGCCCAGAGCCACGATAAGTCTGGCGAGTAGCCCTTTGGCGGAGACAAATGTAGAGGCTCTGCGAGACGCCATCCGCGACCTCCACGGCTGCGAGAGCCGCTGGGTGGAGGCCGTACCTGTCACGGAAACGTTCGAGGGTGAGACGGTCTGGGAGGGTGTGGTCCAGGTCTTCGACCTCATCGACCACCCCAAGGCCAAGCGCGCCTACGCCTGGTCCCACGAGACGGATGAAGGGAAGCGACGCTACGTCGCTGTGCTGCACTCGGGCGGGATCGACTCGCCCGTGAATGCCGTCAAGGCCGCGATCGTGGCCGACTACCAGAAAGGCTCTTGATCGTGCGGGGAGTCGGAACGATCGCGGTCATCGCCATTATCCTCATCTCCGCAGCCGCTTGTAGAACGGACACCAGCGATCTCGAACAGCGGATCGCCGCTCTGGAAACCCAGGCAGAACTGGGAGATGAAATCGTCGTCGGGGTCAAAGCTGAACTTACGCCGCCCCAGGTATGCGTTCGGTATCGCGCCTTCGGCTCCGTCGAGGAAACATGCGTGTTCCGTACTTCAACACCAGCCGAGGTCTCCCGTGCGTGCATTACAGAGGTACGAGTAGGCGAACCGTTGCCGGACTCTTGCCGCTAGCCACTCGAGGATTAGGAAATCTTGGCACGAACATAAGCGAGCGGCGCGCGCCCAGAGTGGTTCGTCAAACTAGGACACTACCCATACATTGCCTCTTGAGTGGTGGGGCCCTGCCGCGGGGTGTCTGACATAGCCGATGAGATCGATGAGGTCACGGCTGCGTGGTGCCCCACCGGGAAGTCGATCCACCGTGACTGGTGGGAGGTACTCGCCGGTCAAGCAGATGGAAGCCCTCGCGTCGCAGGCGGTCGCCTACGATGTGGCGGAGAGTCCGCGAGGTCACCCGGCGTCCACGAGCGTCACCGTCGCGGTGCAGGTCGCCACCCGCGACGGTGACGCGGAGCGGAACGCTCACGATGCCTAAGCGCGCCTGATGGGACACAACCGCCTGGGCCGGTTGCCAAAGCGGGATCGCTGGGTGCAGGTCGTCGATCGCCTGACTGCGGACCACGGCGATACCGCCGCGGTCGCCGCTGCCTCCGTCGTGGCGGCGGAAGACTACCTCCGCCGTCTGGCCACCGATCCGTCTCTTACGCGCTCGTACTGGCTCCTGGTCCGCCTCATGTCCGCTTCGCGGGCCGGGCGGCTCGGCCCGGAGCTGGAGCAGCTCGGCGTCGAGGCGGCCGACGGCACCTCTTCGGTCGCACTCATCACGCAACTCTCGGACCGCCTGCGGGCCGACATCGCGCAGGCGGGCTCGACGTCCGTCGCCGGCGAGTACGCCACCCAGGCCTTCCGCCGCGCCCTGCTGGAGACGGTGGCGACGCAGGCGACGAGCCTGTTCGGCGGCACGGTTGAGGATCTGGAGCGTGCGTTCCGCGCGCACTCCACGGAGCGCCAGTTCGGCGAGGTGTCTCAGAAGTTCTTTGGGGACTTTCTCGCGCGGGTGCTGACGGCTGCGCTCGATCGGGAGATTCCCAATGTTCTCTCCAGCGTGGCGGCCGGGACCGAGGTCCTTGCGGCCGTCGATCTGCACGCGCGGCAGTCTGCGGGAATCGTTCGCGACTTCGCTGGCGAATGGCTCTCGAAGCGGGGCTGGGAGACCGGCCAGGACATTCCGCAAGCCGACGCCGAGCGCTTCACGGCCGTCGCGCTCCGGAAGATACGCAGCGAGCTGAAGCGGGAGGCGCAAAGCTCGTGAGCGCCGTCGTCTTCCCCTGCGACGGTGCCACCATCCCGCGCGAGTGGCGGGGCGGCGATGTCGAGACTGTGGCCCTGCACACGCGTGGCCCACGCAGGACCATGAATCTCCGGATCGAGGACCTCGAGCACGCGTTCGCCGGGCGTCTGGATGGGCGCGCCTACGACCTCGTCCGCATCGCGAGCTACGTCTACGCCGCGGACCAAACGGTCTCTCGCGGCGGCCGCGCGGATTGGAAACTCGAGCACTGGGAGCGAGACCTGCGGCTGGCCATTCCCGTCAATGCGCCGGACGTCTGGTCCTCGCCTCCGGTCACCCGAGCGCTCCAGGAGTGCGTCGGCTTCCTCACGCAGGATCAGTGGCGGTTCGCCTTTGAGCCGGCTGGCGCTGATGAGGATCGGCAATTGCTGCTGCCCGAAGCGGGGCCGAGGAGGGGCCTCTCGACGGATGTCGTGGTGCTCTTCTCCGGCGGGATGGACTCGCTGGCGACGGTTCTCGCTGAACTCACTGAGAAGCGGCGGCCTCTGCTCGTCTCGCATCGGAGCTGGGGGTTGGTCGAAGGCGAGCGCCGCAGGATCGCCGAGGAACTTCGGCAACGGTTCGGCAGCGATAGCTTCTCGATGCTCGAGGCGGCAGTGCATCGCACCGGAGACGAGGCGCGCGAACGCACGCGACGGTCACGGGCCTTCCTCTATGGGTCCCTCGCCCTGGCCGCGGCGCACCGGATGGACGCCGCCGTGGTTTTCTTGTCGGACAACGGTGTCGTTAGCTTGAACCTGCCGATAAACCGACAGCTCGTCGGTAGCCGGGCCTCCCGCTCGACGCACCCCCGGTTCATCGCTCTGTTGAATACGCTGGCCACCGCGGTGCTCGGTCAGGCGCCGGAGGTCAGGAATCCACTATGGGACCGCACGCGGCGCCAGGTCGTGGAGCAGATCGCTGCCGCTGGGCAGCCGGACTTGATCGGCGCGACGCTCTCATGCGTGAACTCGCAGCGGCGCTCTAGGACGCGGCCCCACTGCGGCTACTGCTCGCAGTGTATCGACCGCCGGTTCGCTACTGTGGGGACCGAATTGGAAGAGTACGACCCGCCGGAGCGTTACGGCGTGGATGTGTTCCTGGACGAGCTTCCTGAGGGTGATCCGCGAACGACCGCGGTCTCGTACGTGCGCTTCGCACGCGATCTGGGCACGCTTTCGGATCAGGGAGCCGTTGAGGCGTATCCGGACGTGATCACGGCTTTGCGAAAGGGGCGCGAGACCCAGGACCTGGAAGCGTACCTCGATATGCTGGTCCGCCACTCAGAGACGGTACTGGCGGTCCTGTCCAGCATGGTCGAGCGCGCCGCTGGGTCACTAGCACGAGGGGAGCTGCCGCAGCACTCGCTCCTCGTGATGGCGGCTGCCAAGGTGGATGACGCTCCAGCGGTTCCCCCGTTCACCCACACCGAGAGCTACGAGTCGGTGCGTCTCGGCGACGCTGAGTTCACGCTGACGCCGCCACAAGCGCAGGTCGTCAAGAATCTGCACCGCGCACACGAGGCGGGCATCCGTGCGTTGCGCACCCACGACGCCCTCAAGGGGATTGCCACGAACACCACGCGCGTGAGTGAGGTGTTCAGGGACTCAGCTGCTTGGAAGAACCTCGTCGTTCCCGAGAAGGGTCGGCACTACCGGCTGAACTTCCCCCCAAAACACGCCTAAATTACGTCCAAGCTCCACGGTGATCCCACGAACGCCTCGCCTAGCTCTGCTTCGATCGGGGCATGGCTGCCGACCGACTCGAACGCCCCGTGAACGAAGTGCAGTGCTACGTGGGGAAAGCACGGTACCGCTCGCTCGCGTGGGAGGCGTTGTGGCGTCGCCTGCTCGCGGTGGCTCGCGAACGGCTCGGCGACTCGTGCGGCGAGGAGGGCCAGTAGTGCCGTTGCCGCGCGGGCTCCGATCGATGCACACCACTCCGGGTCACGAACTGCGACGCCGACGACGAATACGACTACTACTAAGCAGCGATCAGACATTTTCCTCTGACACTGGTTCCGCTGATGGGGGAGGGGGGATCGAGAGTCCCACCCCATCGACCTCGGAACCCGGTGTCACCATGTTTCCCCGCCCCGCCCGAAAGTCCGGCCGGTTTTGCGATGTACTCCCGCCCCTGTCGGTACGGGTTTCAGGGTCGGATCAGCGCCGGTTCGCGCTCCCCGACTTTGAGGGACTCAGGCCGCCCAAGGTTCGCCGCCGCACCTACCGCTGCCAGCCCATCGCCCCACCGCAGCGTGACGACCTCGACCGGCTGTACGAAGAGCGGGCCGAAGGACGACTGCGCACCCGGAGCATGCAGACGTACCGCTGGCTGAGGAACGAGATGCTTGCCTGCGCCTCTGCCGAAACCGGGCGCCGCGTCGGCATTCCGGACCTGTTCGCCAATCCTGAACTGCTCGGCCGGATGCTGGTCTCGGACCGGTGCGCGAGCGGTCGTGTCTGTTCCAAATCCACGATCGCGCATCGCCGGACCGCCATCCGCTCGGTTGCGACCATATTGCGCCCCGAACTCCAGACGGCCCTCGGGCGCGACCCGCACGAGATCATCCGTGACGCCTTGCGGCGCGTTGCCGAACGGCGAGGTGGAGGATACCGCATCACCGCAGGGACGCCGCGAAGACGCGGGGGCCCGACGCCGCGCCCAGAGGAACTACGCGCCATCATCACGGCGATGGGGCGCGCCGAGGGCTGGCTCGGCCTTCGCGATCGCGCCTTCGCGACACTGCTCGCCAGGACGGCCTCGCGCGGACACGCGCTCCGGACGCTCGATGGGACGGACTGCCACGTCCTGCCGGACGACCGCGTCCGCGTCCTCCTGCACCAGAAGAACGGGCGCGAGCGCCACGAGGTGGAACTGGATCGCGAGTCGTGCCAGGCGCTGCGGCTGTACGTGTTCGGGTTCAACGAGACGATGCGGACCGCGGGACGCCCCGATCGCATCGCCCTCGGGCAACCTGGGCCAGTCTGGCGGACGGAGCGTGGCGCGCAGTTGCCGGACAAGACGATGCGGGCGGCGCTCCGGCACGCGTGCCGCCTCGCAGGGACACCCGACTACACGCCCCATGCTTTCCGCCGGGCGTGGGCGACAGGGGCGGCCGCGGTGCTGCCCCGCTGGGAGGCCGTGCTCGGTGGCGGCTGGCGGGGGACGGAGCGGTTCGACGCCTCCTATGTGACGCCCAGCCGCGCGGCGGTCTGGACGAAACTCAGCGGCCTCGGCGTGGACGGCGCCCAGCCGCGAGCGGAGCCCGTGCGAGCGGATGATGTTCCAGCGCACGCTCTTTGACCTCGATCCGCTGGAGCGACCGATGGCCAGACGGCTCGATGCCGAGTCCGAGGCGTTCCTCGTCCGCTACCGCGAGCAGCACGGCCGAGACCGGTCGGGTGGGGCGGTCAGGGGCGAGGTCTCGCAGTTGCGGTCCGTTGTCCGCGAGGCCGGACGGCGGGGACGGGGCAGCACGCTCTCCGAGATCCTCGCTCGTCCCGCGGCGTTGGCTGAGGTGCTGACCTCCCCGGCCAAGCGACCCTCAGCGACGACCGCGCTGATCCGACTCGGCGCGATCCATGCGGCGCTCCTGCTGATGTTCGGTGACGATGACGGGCGACGGCGAATCGACGACCTCGACCAGATGCTCCCGAGACGCGATGGGACGGACTGGTACCAGAGCGGCGTGATCTTGGCGGGAGATCGGTCTCGGAGGCGCGCGCAATGCCCCACCATCGAGCCGTCCGACCTGCTGCGCATCGTGGAGGCCGCAAGAGCCGGCAAGCGAGGCCCGCGCGCGCTTCGGGATCGGCTGCTCGTCACGGTCCATTGCTACAGTGGACTCGATGCTGGCGAGATCCGCTGCCTGCGCTGGAGCGCCCTGCGATGGGAGCCCGCAGGCGAGGCGTGGAGCGTCGCGGCGACGCGAGGTGGTCAGCGAACACGCCTCGCGATCTTCGGCCCTGCGGCGGCCCTCATGACGCGCCATCGTCTAAAGGTGGAGCCGTCTGACGAGTTCGTGTTCGCGAACGCGCGCGGCGAGCCGCTGACCGATCGTCAGGCACGGCGCATCGTGCGCGGCGCATGTTCCGCCTCAGGCTTTCCCCACGCGGCGCGAAGCACCCTGCGGAGCGCCTCTGCCGCTTACCTGAGCGACGCGGGCCTCCGGGACCACGAGGTCGCGGTCGCGCTCGGCATCGCCGACATGCGGACGCTCAACCGCCTCCTGCGGCCGCACCAGCGACTCCAGGCGCAACGCCGTGCGCCCCGGCCCCTACCGGTTGATCTGGACACAGCCCATTCGCGCCTGGCCGTGCAGTGATGCCGGATTGGAGGCGGTCCTTTCAAGCGGAATATAGTGATATAATTATATTGTCATGAGACGAATAGTGCTGACCATCAGCGATGATGAGTACGAGACCCTCCGCCGCCTCGCGTTCGAGCAACACACGGCGATGGCGAGGCTCGTGCGTGACGCCATCGACGAGAAGTACCGCACCAGCGGAGACGAGATTGGGCCGCCTGGCCGGTCCCCAAAGTCGGAGACGGAGGCAACCTGATGCGCTGCGTGATCTACTCGCGGGTCTCGACCGACGCCCAGGAGCGTGAGGGGACCTCGCTCGACACGCAGGAGGCTGCGTGCGCGGAGTATGCGCAGAAGGATGGCTGGATCGTCGCGGAGGCTCTGCGTGACACAGCCAGTGGGTTCACTCTCGAGCGACCCGGAATGGAGCGAATGCGGGAACTCGCAGCCTCAGGACAGGTCGATGTCGTCTTGGCCCACGCCCTCGACCGCATGAGTCGGAAGCAGACCCACGTCGCGATCCTTGTTGAGGAGATGGAGCAGCATGGTGTCGCGCTCCACTTCGTCACCGAGGACTTCGAGGACACAGCCACGGGGCAGCTGCTGCGATCGGTCAAGGCGTTCGCAGCGGAGTTCGAGCGCGAGAAGATCGCTGAGCGCACGATGCGTGGCAAAGTTGAGCGGGCCCGCTCCGGTCGTCTGCCACAGGGAACCGGGCGCGGGATGTACGGCTATGTCTACGACCCGAGTACCGGCAAACGAACGGTCGTGGCAGAACAGGCGAAGGTTGTACTGCGCCTCTTCACCGAGTTCGCGACCGGCTGCTCGATCATCGGACTATGCAACGCGCTGAACGACGAGGGGACCCCGACATTCGCTGGCGGACAGTGGTCGCCAGCGACGGTCTTCCACTTGTTGCAGCACGAGGCGTACACCGGACGCACGCTGTACCGGAAGACGAAGGTGACGCCGCGCAAGGGCTTACGGCCTCGGCGAGTAGAGCCTCGAGACGAGGCTGATTGGATCGAGGTGCCCGGAGCGACACCCGAGGTAGTGCCCAGAGAGATGTTCGACGCAGTGCAGTTGCGCCTCCGAGACCCCGAGCGCCTACGGAGTGGTCGCCGCAAGCGGGACTACCTGCTGTCAGGGCGTGTGCGCTGCCGCGAGTGTGGCCGGGCAATGGTTGGCCAGACCCAGCACCAGAAGTACCGCTACTATCGGTGCCGGGCTGCGTTCGCCGGACCGAAGCATGATCGATGTGACTCCAGGTACGTGCGAGCAGACCGCCTTGAAGATGCCGTGCGCGCCGCGGTCACCGCAGTGCTCTCGCGCCCGGAGATCGTCATGGCGGAGATCCGGAGGCAAAGCGCGGCCGCTGGTTCCCCGAGGAACGAGGCAGCTCGGACCAAGCAGCGCCTACGCGAACTCGAGGCGTAGCGCGGCCGGCTGCTGCGGCTATTCCAGCTGGGTGAGATCGACGAGCCGCATCTGCGACGTGAGACGGTGTTGATCCGGGCGGAGCAAGAACGCCTCGCCGAACAAGCAAAGCCGGTCATGGCCACAGTTCCTGAACTGCCTGACTCAAAGGGGCTCCGAGCGATGTGTGATGCAATCCGCGAGTGGGTCAACAGCGCCGAGGGCGACGATATGAATCTGCTGCTCGACGCGCTCCAGATTCGTGTCGATGCCTCACGCGACGGAAGCGAACTCCGTGGCGTGATTCCATCTTCCGCACCGACGGATGTTCATGCCCATGTTCGTTCAATGGTGACCGCGGCCGCACCCGCTCGCACTCTCCCCTGAGCGGCCAAGGATTGGCTCGAGCGGAGCCGGGAGTGGACCTGCGGAGCCTCCCCTCGCCTGCCGCTACGGTGTCAATGGCCCGGATTCTCGAACCCCGCGCCGGCAGCGCCGCGGCGAGGGAACGCGCACACCGCCCGTACCGCTCTAGAACACGTACTCGGGGCCCTCAACGTACTTGAACCGCTCCAGCGCCTCCTTGCGCAACGTGAAGCCCAGACCGGGCCCCTGCGGCGCGTGGACCGTCCCCTCGCGAATGTCGAAGGGCTCCTCGAAGAGCTCGTACATCATGGGCATGTATCCCATGCTGACCTCCAAGATGTGGCAGTTGGGGGTCGCCATCGCGATGTGAATGCTGGCGGCGAAGAGCACGCCCGTTCCCCAGGCGTGCGGCGCCAATCTGATCCCACGCGCCGACGCCATCGCGGCGATGCGTCTGATCTCCGTGAAGCCGCCCGCGCGCGCGACGTCCGGCTGCGCGATGTCCAGAGCGCGGTGCTCGAACAGATCCTCGAAGTCAAAGCGAGTGTACTCGCGCTCACCCGTCGCGATGGGGATTACGGTGGACCGGCGGACCTCAGCGAGACCGGGGTGGTCGTCCTGCGTTATCGGCTCCTCGAACCAAGCGAGGTCGTACGCCTCCAGGGCCCGCGCCAGCCGGATCGCCGTGGAGATGTCCAGGCTGCCGTGCGCATCCAGCATCAGTTCCACATCCGGGCCAATGCCGCGGCGCGCGGCCTTCACCCGGCGGACCGCGTTGGGAATGGAGAATCCGTCCCGCCCCACCGCGCGCATCTTCACGGCGCCAAATCCCTTGGCTACATAGCCCGCCATCTCCGCCTCTGCCTCGTCGCCGGGCGCCCAGCCGCCTGAACCGTACCCGCGCACGGAATCGCGGACGGCGCCCAGCGCCTTATAGATCGGCACGCCCAGCGCTTGCGCTTTGACGTCCCAGATGGCAATGTCCAGCGCCGCGATCGCCTCCATCGTCACGCCGCTCCGCCCTTCACCCGGTTGCGCATGCCCTCGCTCCAGCGCCGGCTTCCAGCGGGAGGCGTTATACATCTTCTCGTAGAGACGCTCCGAATACAGCGGGTCCTCCCCGACCAGGTAAGGCGCGAGGTCGGCTTCCACAATGGACACGACCGCCCGCGGATTGCCAAGCGCCGTGCCCATGCCCGTGAGCCCCTCGTCTGTATCCACGAACAGCAACACGGCGTCGGTTTTCATCTTTGTGCCCAGATCAGTGCGATGCCGCCGCTCCGTTGGAATAGGATCCGAGAGCGGCACAGGTCGAACGGCGGTGATCTTCATGATCTCAGCCTCCTTGCAAGAGAGCCTCGCGTTCGGAACTCCACCTCCGTCGACGAGCACCCAACGCGATCTCTATCTGGGTAAGGCGGATGATAGGGGCCGCGCATCACGAGGACAATCCGCGATGCCGCATTCCCGGACGGCTGGCGCTCGTCGGCGGCGGTCGCGCGCGTGCGGAAATGCGTCGCTTGCGGACCTCCCCAGGCGCGCCGACGCCGGACTGGGAGGCGCCCCGCCACTTCTGGATCCACGCGCCGATCTCCGCCTGGCCCGTTGCCGTTTGTCTCCACTGATGTTGCCCCCTAGAATCCGCCCGCCTGAATGCCCGCGTGCGGGCGAGGCGGCCCATCGCTGCAGCCGCCCCGGCAAGGGCGCGTCACCCCTCAACGAGTCCACGAGAGGGAACCCATGAAGATCACCGATTTGACGCTCACTGTCTTTCAATGGGATGTGCCGCAAGGGAGCTACGGCCACGCCGCCGGAGGTTTTGGTGGCACGAAGGAGCTTGCCGTCGTCACCATCGAGACGGATGAGGGCGTCACGGGCCACTCCTTTCTGGGCTCATCCATCCGCGATGCGAACGATGACATGGGTCCCCTCTTGACCTACCTGAAGCCGCTCGTGATGGGACAGAATCCGCTCGACATCGGCCGCCTCTGGCATGAGATGTGGCGCCGCCACCGCGGAGCGCCGCCCAGGACCATTGGCGCCGTCGACGTGGCGCTCTGGGATATCGCCGGCAAGGTGTGCGGACAGCCCATCCACCGCCTCTTGGGTTCCTGCCGCGAACAAGTCCCCGCCTACGCGAGTTCGGCATCGTACCCCGCCGCTGAGGACTACGCGAACGAAGCGGTGTCCTTTCAGGCACGCGGGTGGACTGCCTACAAGATCCACCCGCGCGGCGATCCCAAGGAAGACATCAGGATCTGCCGGGCCGTCCGTGAAGCCGTGGGTGACGAGATGGTGCTGATGCTGGACGCGATCTGGGCATACAGCTATGAAGATGCGCTGCGCGTCGGTCGCGCGATCGAGGCGCTTGACTATTTCTGGTACGAAGATCCGTTGGCGGAAGAGGACGTCTACGGCTGCGTCAAGCTGCGCAGCAAGCTGGACATTCCCATCCTGGCGACGGAATACGCTCCGGCCGGCCTGTACGGGATGCAGCAGTTCATTCTGCAAGGGGCCACGGACATGCTCCGCGGCGACGTCGCAGTCAAAGGCGGCATCACCCCCATGATGATGATTGCCCATACCGCCGAGGCCTTCCGCATGAAATGCGAGATCCATCACGGCGGCAACTCGTTGAATAACGTGGCCAATCTCCACGTCACGATGGCGATCAACAACTGCGACTACTTCGAAGTGTTGCTACCGCCGGAGGCGCACAAGTACGGACTGGTGCGCGATATCGAAGTGGACGATCACGGCTTCGTCCACGCGCCGGAGGCGCCGGGGCTGGGCTACGAGATCGACTGGGACCTGGTGAAACGCCGGACCAGCCGGGTCCTCCGCTGATCCGCTCGACCGGAGCGACTGCCTCAATAGAACACGGCCTCCATAGAACCTGGCCTCCACAGAACCGGGCCAGAACACGAGGACCGCGATCGGCCGGGACGGAACGTAGTTGGCAACAGAGCAGCAGCTCGCGCCGCCGCCTATCGCACTTCTCCAACCCCGCCCCCTGGTTCCGCCCGCTCCAGGATCAGCACCGGGATCTCGCGTGTGCGCAGTCGCGACGCGTACCGCGCGTACCCCGCGTACATCTTCGTCGCCCGCTCCCAGATCGCTTCCCGTTCCTCCCCGGACGCCTCACGCGCTCGGCAGCGGAACGATTCGCCCCCAAACAACACCTCCGCCTCAGGGTGCGCGCGCAAGTTGTAACACCACCCCGGTTGCCGCCGGCGCCCGGAGTTCGAACCAATGACGGCCAGCGCGTCCCCATGCGTCAGGTACAAGACTGGCACCGATCGCGGCCGGCCCGTCTTCGCCCCCGTCGTCGTCAGCAGCAGCGTCGGCAACCCGAACGTCGTCGCCACCCGGCCTCGCGTCAGCCGCAGCAAGGGCCGGTCCAGATAGTGCAGGTACCGACTCGTCATCCCTGCCATCGGCCGGGTCGCCGTGAAGATATCCATGGGCCGCCGCAGGCGACGGCCGCCTTCGCGGAGCCACGCAGGTGGTCGCATCGGGTGCCGCCTTCCCGCGCCCGGCCCCAAGCCTGAACGTCCATCATACGGCTGCATTGGCGTGGGAGAGCTGGCGCCCGCGGCCTTACCCGGACACGCACTGAGGGCGCAGCCGTCTAGCCGCTCGCACCCACTGAGGGACCGGGAGCGGACCGCTTACCGCCACCAAGCAGGAGGATGAACTCGCGCAACACGTCAGGGTCGAAGTGTCCGGGCATGCGGCGGACCATCAGCTCCGCCGCAGCGTACATGTCGAGCGGACCGCGATAGGGCCGACGGGAGGTAATGGCGTGAAACACATCGGCGACGGCTGCCACGCGGGCGGAGAAGGGAATCTCCTCTCGCCTCAGCCCCGCTGGGTAGCCGGTGCCGTTGAAGCGTTCGTGATGATAGAGCACCGGCTCCATGGCGACGTCGGTGGCCTGCAAGTCCTCCAGCAGCGCTTGGCCCCACTCGGGATGGTGGCGAACGACTTCCATCTCCCAGCCCGTGAGCGGACCGGGCTTGGTCAGGATCGCAAGAGGCACGCGAACCTTGCCGAAGTCGTGAAACATCGCACCGAGACCGACGGCCAATATCTCCTGAGGCGCCGAAATGCCGACGCGCAATCCGAGACTAACGGTGAATGCTGCCACGCAAACGGAGTGGGAGAACGTGTCGTAGTCGTGGCCTAGGAGCAGAGCCATGCCGGGCAGAATCTCCGGATGATCCACGAGCGCTTGCACGGCCGACTCGCTCGTCGCCTTTGCAACTCCGAAGGCGGCCAAGTTGGACGGGTGTTTGTACGCCTCCTCAAGGGCCTGATAGCAGTGCTGCGAGACGAGTTGGCCGCGCTCAACGGGATCACGGCTGATGTCGGCCGCGACTCTCGTGACGCCCTCAGACACGTGCGCCAGGACGAGCGAGAAGTCTTCGTCGGCGACCCAGAGCGTTCCGATCAGCGCCCGGTCCATGCGCTCCAACGTCGCGTCCCAGTCTCCCGCATGCTGGGAGTAGTAGAGCTGGAAGTCCTGACCCCGCTTCACGTACAAGTCGGCGGGGGAGCCGCTGGCCAACATCTCCTTGGGCACCGGCTGGTAGCGACGGTCGGGCGCCACCTCTGTGGGGGCTGGTCCAGGAGCACCAGACGAACCGTCCGCGGGCATGGCTCACCTTCCCTTGTCTGACACACTCTGAGAATCGACGTAGGGTCCGCTCCCCGATAGGTGATCCGGCCTCATCGATTGAGTCGTCTGCGACCTGCAGCCGTCACCGTTGGACGACGTTCGGGATGACGTCCGCAGGCCCCCTGGGACCCTTGCCAGTCGGCGCTCGCGCTGGGGGCTGCGGAGTCAGGCCGAGCCCGAGCGACGGAAGCTGGAAGACGTGTGGCGCGGGCTTAGGGCCGGACGGGCTCCCAGAAGGCCAGCACACCGTCGGCCAAGCGCTCGGCCTGCCCGCCGCCCGCATCGATGAGGTAGATGCCGGGCTCATCCACGGGCTGGCCCCCGAAGAAGACGGTACCGGCCATCACGATTGTGGAGCTATCCGCAGACCAAATCTCGGTCGACTGGATGTACTGATCGAAGAAGGAGAGGAAGAAGGACTCGAAGCTGCTGGGCCTGAACGCGTCCAACGGCCGCACCCGTCCCGTTCGCACATCCACAACCTTCCACTGAAACGTCGTGCGTTCCTCGGACAGCGTCACGAAGGCGATGCGGCTGTCGTCCGGCGACCAGAAGAACGCCACGACCGGACCCTCCACCAGGAGGCGTGTTTCGCCCGTCTCCCGCTCCGCCAGCATGAGGTTGCGGAAGAGGCCGCCACCGGGCGTGAGCTGCACATAGGCAATGGCGGAGCCGTTGTGGGCGTGCGCGAACACGGGCGCCCCCTCCAGCGCCGCGACCAGCTCCTCTCCCTCTTCGAGGAGATAGGACAGGCGCTGCATGCCATCGCCGTCGCGCAGGCCCACGAGTGGGAGACCGTCCAGGCTGGACCATGACGGCGCGCGAAAGGCGGCGGCGCCGTCCGGACGCTGATGGCTAAAGCTTCCGTCAACCAAGGAGAAGATGCCCACCTCGCCGGTCTGGCCGGTGCCGGAGCGATACAGCAAACGCTCGCTGTCCGCAGACCAGGCAAAGTAGAACGTAGAGCCGCGGAGCGCGCGAGCGGGTCGCGGTTCCGCCGTCGAGCCATCCAGGAAGCGCAGCTCGACGCCGCTCCGTTCGCCTGCGCTGAGGGCGCCAAGCGTCGCACTGTCCGGCGCCCACGAGAGGTAGATCAGGTCCCCCTCTTCCTCGCTGGCCCGTGGCTCCGTTGAGACGCCGTCTGCGGCGACGATAGTTACCCACTGCTCGTTCGACCGGAGCGCGGTGGTGATCAGAGCGAGCCGGGTCCCGTCCGGGGACCAGGTCGGCCAGGAATAGGCCGTTGCTTCACCGTTAGACGTGGGCGGCGAGACACGCTGCAAGCCGCCGTCTCGTGTGAACACGTCGATCTCACCGGTCGAGGTCTGAACGGCGAGCCGCTGCTCGTGGCGCAGCTCTGCGCCCTGCTCTGCGCCATCGCCCCCACTGCAAGCGACCAGAAGGACGGCCGCCGCCACAAGCGAACCCACCCCCACCTGCCGCCTGACCGCGCGCGAGCGCATGGCATCCTCTTGACCGCGACCCGGCTCCTGGGCCTCGCAGGCGAACCGCCGAGAGCGCGCATCCCAGGTTAGGACAACTGCCCGGCGGTCGCACCCCGGCGACAACGCGCACCACGGAGACGGTGGTGCGGGCCGGGCCGCCGCTGGCATGCAAATCAGCTGAGGCCCCCGTCCTCAATGGGTCATCTGTCCCTGTCGGACTGGCGCCCCGCCGACGACGATGGTTTCGGATGCTCGGGGGCGGAGCGGTCCGGTGGTCACACGCGCGGCTGCGATCCGCATGAGAGGCGCGCGCGCGTATAGTGGGCCGTTGGCGCCCGTGCGACCGGTTGCAGCGTGATGTGGCCGCTGCCGAGGACGCCGGCGCACCGACAAGGAGGCTGCATGGCCCCAGGATTGCGTATCCGCCGGCCTCGGGCCGTGATCCCCGCGACGGCCCGATTGGCGGCCTGGGCGACACCGCGACGGTCGCGTCGCGCACCCAGCGACGGCGGCCATGCCGGACCGGGCGGCGCTGCCACGGCGCCCCGCCGCAGCTGGATCCTGTTCGTCCTCTTTTCCGTCATCTACGCCTTCTTCATCAGCGCACCCGCCCTCTTTCATCAGGAATTTCCCCTGCGGCGGGACATCGAGTGGGGCGACGTCCTGGACATTGCCACGCCGCTCCTGGTCTTCGCGACGGCGTGGGCGCTGATGCGCGCGAGCGTTGGCAGCCTCGGCGGTCGCTTGGGCTTCGCGTTTCTCTTGCTCGCCCTCGTCTGGACGCAAGGGCAGGGCATGCACCTGGCGGCCAACTCCATCCAACATCAAGTGCCTGAGAACGCCAGTGGCGCCTTGCCGGATCTCATCCACTTCTACGACGAGCAGCTCAGTCACTACATCTGGTACCTGGGCGCCGGCCTGCTGCCGCTCTTTTTCCTTGTGGTGCTGTGGCGAAGGCGGCCAGTGTCGGACGCCCGCGCCGGCCCGGCCGTCTTGCTGGCCGCGGTGCTCTACGGCGTCACGCTTGGCCTCTCCTCTATCGAAGCGGCGGTCGTCCCTCTCACGTTCTCCTTCTTCGTATTGACCCTCGTTTTCGCGGCGTTTCTCTACCGTTCGGCGCCGCCATTGCGACGCGCCGCGCTGTTCACGTTTTGCCTGACGGCGGTTGCCGTGGCAATCGGCGTCCTCGTCGGCTGGGGAGCCTATCATGGCGGCTGGCCGGAACTCAGCGACGTGGGGCTGATCTGACCGGCACGACTTCGCGCTGCGTCCCCGATGCACGCGCCCGCGGAGGGCGCGGTGCCTCCGCTATCATGACGGCGAAGACACCGCGAAGGGACCGTGCATGCTGCTCAAGCAGTATTACCTCGATTGCCTGGCCCATGCCTCCTACCTCATCGGCGACAAACAGAGTGGGACGGCGCTCATTGTTGATCCGCAGCGCGACGTCGACCAGTACCTTGACGACGCCCAGGAACGCGGCCTCAAGATCGATCGGGTGATCCTGACCCATTTCCACGCCGACTTCGTGGCCGGGCACATTGAGCTCAGGGATCGCGCTGGCGCCGAGATCTGTCTGGGCGCGGCGGCGGAAGCGGACTATCGATTCACGCCTCTCCACGACGGCGAGGTCATCGAGTTCGGCCAGACCCGCCTCCAGATCCTTGAGACCCCGGGCCACACTCCCGAAGCGATCTCCCTCCTGGTCTTTGATCTGGCCAAATCCGCGCGCCGCCCTCACGCCGTGCTGACCGGCGATACCTTGTTCATTGGCGACGTTGGCCGGCCTGACCTCATGGCCTCCGTGGGGGTGAGCGCTGAAGAGCTGGCCGCGATGTTGTACGACTCGCTGCACACAAAGCTCCTCCCGCTCCCGGACGACACGCTGATCTACCCGGCCCACGGAGCTGGCTCCCTCTGCGGCAAGAATCTCAGCGCCGACACCTCCTCCACCATGGGCGTCCAGCGCCGCTACAACTACGCATTGCAGCCCATGAACAAGGAAGAGTTCATCCGTCTCGTCACCGCCGACCAACTCGACACGCCCGACTACTTCTCCTACGACGCCACCCTCAATCGCCGCGAGCGCCCCACTCTCGATGCAACGCTCGAGCGCGAGCTGCAGCCGCTCCCCCTCGATGAGGCGCTGCGACTGTCCAACGCCGGCGCCCAACTGCTGGACGTGCGCGAGCCCGGTCCCTTCGCCGCCGCGCACCTCGTCGGTTCAACCAACATCGGGCTCGGTGGACAGTACGCAAGTTGGGCCGGCATCCTGCTCTCGCCTGAACGTCCCATCATCGTCGTGACGGAGCCGGGGCAAGAGGACGAAGCGGCCCTGCGCTTGGGCCGCATCGGCTTCGACAACGTCGCGGGCTACCTGGAGGACGGGATGGCCGCGCTCGAGACGCGCCCCGACCTCGTCGGCCAGTTCGACCGCCTCGCCCCCGCCACCCTCGACGAGGAGCTGCGCACTCCGAATCCACCTTTGGTGCTCGACGTGCGCAACGCCGCGGAACTTGAGCAGGGCACGATTCCGGGGAGCGTGCACATCGTCCTCACGGAGTTGGGAGCGCGCATGGACGAGCTGCCCCGCGACCGCCGCGTCGCCATCCACTGCGCGGGCGGTTACCGCTCCGCCATCGCGGTCAGCCTCCTGCGTCGCCACGGCTTCGACGACGTCACCGACCTCGCCGGCGGCTTCGCCGCCTGGCAAGCCACGATGGAGCAGTCCGGGGCGGCGGCTTCGAAATCCTAACTGCGCCGCGCCGCTGCTCTTGTCGCCCCTCGATATCGAGATGACGGAAGCGCTGCAGCAATCCGCTGCTATCAGCCGGGGGTCGCGATGAGGCCCGCCAGGTAGCTCGTGAGAAGGCTAGCGGCTCCGGCGCCCGCCGTACGCGGTCTTGGGCGCGCACTGGGGCTCTTCAAGCCACTGAAACGTCTTCAAATCGCGAAATTCGTGATCGTCGAGCGGTTGCTCGCACAAGTGGCAGAAGCCCGCCTTGCTGTGCGGTCGCGCGCTGCCGCCCTGGCGCTTCTCCATGTCGCTCATGGCACCCCCCCTGGTCTGATACCCGGCGTCAGCCGATCGGCATGGCCTCGTAGCTGACCAGCCGGTCGACGCGGTCAATCACCGCCCGGCCGCCGCAGCGACCGCAGTGGGGCGAGGTTGCACCTCCCGGGACCAGCTGCGCGGTGGTGGGAAGCTTGGCTGCGGGCACAAAGCGCAACGCTGACTGCAACCGCTCCAGATGACCGAGGCTTCTCCCACAGGCGATGCAACTGATTCGGACAAGTTCACGGAGCATGGTGCCTCTCCGTTCGGCGCCGCCGTGACCCCAGAGTGCAAATCTCCGGGGGCGGGCGCTTTCTCCTCTTTGCCGCTGGGACCTCTCTCGCGGTGAGAGGACCGTCCACGCCATAGACTCAGCCCTCCCCTCTGGCGTGACGCGCTGAGCGGCCTCTGGCGTGACGCGCTGAGCGGATCGGCCGCGGCCTCCCGCTCGCTAGGAGGCTCACGCTGGGGTCACCCGAGCCCCCGCCGCCCCCGGGAAGCCGCGGGCCCCGGTCTGGGCCCCGCGGTGGGCCGCGGCTGGCGGGCGCCCCCGCCCTCCGGTTAGCCTGCGCGCCTGCGGAGACAGGCGGTTGGAGGTCGCGGAATGCCCGCTGTCCACTTTGGCGTCACCGTCCCCCAGATCCGCCGATCGTGGGAGGAGACCAAGCGCGCCGCCACCGCCTTCGAGTCCATGGGCTTCGATTCACTTTGGGTCAGCGACCACCTCTACGGACCGCAGTCGCCCGCTGTTCCCATCCTGGAGGCGTGGTCATTGGTGTCGGCGCTGGCGGCCGTCACGGAGCGGGTACAGATCGGCACCCTGGTGACGCCCATCGGCATGCGCAATCCGGCGCACTTGGGCAAGGTCGTCGCGACCGTCGACAACATCAGCGGCCGTCGCATCATTCCCGGCCTCGGCGCGGGCTGGATGGCGCGCGAGTTCTCCGATTTTGGGGTGCCGTTTCTCAGCGCCGTTGAGCGCCTGGGGCAGCTGCGGGAAGGCGTCCAACTGCTCACGCAGATGTGGGACCCGGAGCTGGAAGCAGTCACGTTCCAGGGCACCTACTTCCAGGTGGATGAGTTGGTCTGCCAGCCCAAGCCCCAACGCCGTCTGCCCCTGCTCATCGGCGGCGCCGGCGAGCGGCGCACGCTCCGGATCGCCGCGGAATACGCCGACATCTGGAACAATCCTGCTGTTCACCAGACCGCGCTGGAGCACAAGATTCACGTCCTCCGTCAGCATTGCGACGCCCTCGGTCGCGATCCCGCCGCCATCACGATCTCTCAGCAGTGCCTCGTGACGATCGCGCCCGACGCCGACTCGCTGGGCCCCATGGTCGATAAAGCCCAACGCCTCTTCGCCGGCCATCTGGGCGATCCCGCCGGGCCGCTCGCGATTACCGGGACCCCGGAGCAGGTGCGCGACCGAATTCGCCGCCACCTCGACCTGGGCTGCACGATGCTGATGATCGAGTTCTTCGGGCGCGACACCGTCGAGCCGGCACGGCTTTTCGCGGAAACCGTGATGCCGCACTTTCGTTAGCGCGGAGCAACTCGGCCTGCAGGCGCCGTCCTCAGCGGGGATCGCGCATCAGGAACGGCGCGCGGGGTGACCGGCGCAGTCACCCTCTACAAAGCGCCTTCGCGTCGGAGCAGACGCCGCTTCTCTTCCGGGCCGCCGCCCCCGTAGTTGCCCAGCTCGCCGCCCGCCCGCACCACGCGGTGGCAGGGGATCAGCAGCGGCGCAGGATTTCGCGCCAGGGCCGACCCCACGGCGCGCGCCGCCGCGGGCGCGCCCACGGCCTCCGCGATCTCCCCATACGTCCGCACCTGGCCGTAGGGAACCGCGGCGGTGGCGCGCAGCACCCGGCGCTGAAATGGCGTCAGCTCGGAGAGGTCAATGTTGGTGTAGGTGCGTTTCCCCTCAATGTGGGCCAGCACCGACTCGCGCAGGCGCGCGGGCACTTCCCTATCGGCCTCGGGAGGCTCGCCGTAGCGCGTCGCCAGCCCGTCCACGAACGCTCGCTCCGAATCGGCGCGGCTGACTCGCACCACCGTCGCGCCCCGATAGGCGATGAGAACGCGCCCAACCGGAGTGTCGAGTGAGGCGTAACGGACGGACTGACCCCGCGCAGGCATGCCACGAAGTGTAGCCGCTGCCGCCTGAACTTCGGCGACTGCGGGCCGGGCAGCTCGGCTATCGCTTGAGCCGCCCGGGCAACACGTAGCTCATCGAAACGACCAGCAGCAGGCCCGCGATGGCGAAGGCGATGACAAGGCCCACCCAGGCGCCGGCAGGAAGGCTGGCGCCCTCTTCTCCCCGCGCCGTGTCGTCAGGCCCCTCCTGATGGACGGGGAAGTTGGAGGCAATCGACTGTCCCTCCTCCAAGACCACCTTGTCCGTGTGCGCCGGCGGGGCACTGTCCGCTGCCTCGGCGGTGCTCACGAGCCCCATCAGCAAAAGGCCAGCCAGAAGCAGCGCCGTCAGGGCGCCCCTGAGGGCGCGCGACGAGAAGTCAACGTCCACGATCGAGTTCCCACCGATTGTCGGCACACTCTTGGCGGTCATCATCGGCGCGTCCGCTAACCCTGGGCAGCGGACCGGATCTGCGCTGCGTGGCGCTGCAAATGCCGCGTCCACCGCTCCATCAACTCCCCCACCGTGCCAAAGTGCTCATTCTTCATTGCAAGATCGGTCTCTGTGACGTACTTCATCTTGGCGTCGGCGGCGGCGACGGCCTTCTCAAGCGCGTCCTCTGCCCCCCTGGCGTTGGCGAGTTGGATCTCTTCCGGGAGATGGCCGCGGATAAACGTCAGCGGAGACTGGGTGAAGGGGTTCTCAGGGCCGGGATAGCCGCACGACGTGCAGACCTCGTTGGCGAAGACGAGTTCGGATTCCACGGCATGTTCGGCGGTCTGACGGACCGTCCAGGGCTCCTCATCCTCACTCTGCGCCGACTGCCGCTCCCAGCCGTCCGACGCAGCCACAAAGGCTTGCTTCAGCTCTTGCCGCGCATCCGCGATCGCGGCGCGTAATTCGTCCGGCGTGGCCATGTGATTTTTCCCTCCCGCTCACCCGCTTCCAGGCGATGGTTCCCCCGTCGTGTCGCTGCCGGGGGACGATGATAGAGCAGCGGCAACCGTGTCGCCAGGCGATTCTTCCACGCACCACGGGCGGCGCAACGGTCACCGTCCCTAGCGTGCGACACGATCAGGGCGCGCGGCGAGATCGCCGTGCTACCATGCGCCGGGCCCGGCCCCAGTGAGAATGGAAAAGGAGTGGCACGGCCGTGACGACGACGCCGCGCACATGGAGCGAGTTGGAGGTACACGTCACGGGCGTCCCGGTCCCCGTCCTCCAAGGCGGGAACGGCGCGCCTCTACTTGTGCTGCCACATGACATCGGTAATCCCGGCTGGCTTCCTTTCCATGAGACGCTCGCGCAGCGCCATCACGTGATCGTCCCGACGCTCCCAGGCTACGACGGCGTGGCGCGGCCAGACTGGATGATGAACGTGCGCGATATGGCCGTCGTGATGCACTTCCTCCTGGACCGGCTGGACCAGCAGCGCATCGGATTGGTCGGACTCGGTTTCGGCGGCTGGTTGGCCGCGGAGATGGCGACGATGAACCAGCGCCGCTTCTCCCACATGGTGCTCGTTGGCGCCGCGGGGCTGCCGCCCGCTCAGGGCGAGATCCTGGATCAATTCCTGCTTGCCCATGAAGACTTTGTGCGCGCCGGCTTCCGTGACCAGCAGAATTTCGCCACCCACTATGGGGAGCAGGCGTCAGTCGATCAGCTGGTGCAGTGGGATGTGAACCGCGAGATGACCGCGCGCATCGCCTGGAAGCCGTACATGTACAACCGCTCTCTGCCCACCTTGTTGGCTGAGGTCCGCGTGCCAACCCTCGTGGTCTGGGGAGGCGACGACGCCGTGGTCCCCGGCAGCTGCGCACAGCAATACCTGGAAGCGCTCCCGAATGCCCGGCTCCAGATCATCGAGGCGGCGGGCCACTACGTAGAGATGGAACAGGCCGAGGCGCTGGCCGCCGCCGTCACCGCCTTCATGGCGGAGTCGTGAGCGCTGCCCTTTCCAATTCGGGGCGGGCGGCGGCAGTCTGAGGAGAGCAGTCTGAGGAGAGAGGAACGTGCCGAACGTCGATATCTTGCTGCCCGGATACTCGTTCGCTACCGACAGCGGCCTGGTCGCCTTCTGCTCCGTCGTCTTGGTCGAGTCGGAGGGCCGCCGCATTCTCGTGGACACCGGGCACGGCGGGCGACGGGTGGCGCTGGCGGAGGCGCTCCAGAAGCGCGACCTGACCCCTCAGGACGTCGATCTAGTCTTCATGACGCACGCCCATTACGACCACGTCCAGAACTTCGATCTCTTCCCCAACGCGCCCATGCTGCTCCATCCCAAGGAGCGCAAGTATGCGCAGCGGCCGCACCGCAACGACTTCGGCACGCCGCAGTGGACCGGCGCCGCCATTGAGACGGCGCGCATCCAGGAGGTGGTCGAAGGTGACGAGATTGCCAAAGGCGTCCGCGTCATCGATCTGCCCGGCCACTCGCCGGGAAGCATGGGACTGCTGGTGGAGACCGCTGAGGGGACGGCGGCGGTTGGGGGTGACGCCTTGCACTCGGGCGCGGCGGTGCTCCAGGGGCGCCCCCGCCTCATCTTCTGGAACGAGCAGGAAGCCCGTGACAGCCTCCGCAAGGTGGTCGCGGCCGCCGATCTCTTCTATCCGGGCCATGATCGCCCCTTCCGCCTTGCAGACGGCGAGGTCAACTACTTGACGCCGTTCCAGCTCACTCTCGTGCACTTGACGCCGGATCAGCAGGGGCTGGAGTTCACAGATCCGCCCCTCTCTTTCTGGATCATGCCCGGCATTGAAGAGCAGCGACTGTAGGAGCGACGTCGCGCCGGCTTGCCGCTCTCAAGCTGCCGTCGCTTCCGCCTCTGAAACGCGCATCCCCCATCGTGACGGCGGCTGCTGACTGCCCGCGCCGCAAACTGACCCACTACCCCCCAGCGTCACCGGACAAGGTGGCGCGCTAGCATGGAGCGATGCTTATCAGCGTAGTGGGCACGCGCGAAGCGTCGCCGCAGACGCTCGCCAGCGCCGAGGCCGTCGGCGGCGAGATCGCCCGCCGCGGGCACACCGTCGTCTGTGGCGGTCTCACGGGCGTCATGGAGGCGGCCTGCCGCGGCGCCCGCACCGAAGGCGGCCACACCATCGGCGTCCTCCCCGGTACCGATCCCTCCCACGCCAATCCATATGTGGAGTTCGCTATCCCCACCGGCCTCGGCGTCGCCCGCAACGTGATCGTGGCACTGGCCGGCTCGGCGATGATCGCCATCGCGGGCTCATACGGCACCCTCAGCGAGATCGCCTTCGCGCTGCAATTCGGCAAGCCCGTGATCGGCCTCGGGACGTGGCCGCTCCGCGACCTCACGGGCGCGGAGCCCGTTGTCCGTGTTGACATCGCGCAGGAGGCAGTGGAGCTGGCCGAGCGCTTGGGCGGTGTTGGCCCGTCCCCTCCCCCGACAACGTAGCCCCTCCCCCGGCAACGGAGCCCCTCCCCCGGCAACGGAGCCCCTCCCCCGGCAACGGAGCCCCTCCCCCGGCAACGGAGCCCCCACCCCTTCAACCGCTCCGCTATCATGCGCCAACCATTCCCGCTGTGAAGGAGCGGCTCTGATGGAGGTCCCTCTACTCGTCTCCGACTTTCTCCGGCGCGCCGTCAAGTTGTATCCGGGCCAAGAGGCCGTGGTTGACGGGGACAAGCGCATCACCTACGCCGAATTCGGCCGGCGGGTCAACCGGCTCGCTCACGGGCTCCAGAGCCTCGGGGTGGGCAAGGGCGATCGCGTCGCCATTCTCAGTCCCAACAGCCACCACTTCTTAGAGACGTTCTACGGCACGGCCCTGCTCGGCTCCGTGATCGTCCCCATCAACTACCGCCTGGTCGCGGGCGACTTCGATTACATCGTGAACCATTCCGGTTCCCGGCTCTTCATCGTCGACGGTGAATATACGGAAGTCATCGACGGCATCCGCGCTCGGCTCCCCCGGGTGGAACACTTCGTCGTCTCGCGCGCTGGCGACACCCCGATTCCATCTCAGTGGCGGGATTTTGAGGACCTCTTGGCGGGGCAGCCCAATACGGTCCCGGCCGATCCGGGGCTCGCGGAGAGCGACCTCCTCAGCATCAACTACACCTCCGGCACTACGGCGCGCCCCAAGGGCGTGATGATCACGCACCGCAACGCCTACATCAACGCCTACAACTTCATCGCCCATCTCCGAGTGACCCAGGACGACCGCGAACTCTGGACGCTCCCCATGTTCCACGCCAACGGCTGGGGCGGCGTCTACGCGCTCACCGCGATGGGCGCCACGCACGTCGTCCTGCGCAAGGTGGACGCGGCCGAGATCTACCGCTTGATCGAGCAGGAAAAGATCACCTTCGCCTGCATGGCCCCGGCGGTCCTGGCCGCGATCCTGGAGTACCCGGACAAGGACAGGCACACCATCACCACCCGGCCCCGCTTCGTGATCGCGGGCGCGCCGCCCCCGCAGCAGTTCATTGAGCGGCTGGAAACCGAACTCGGCTGGGAGTTCATGCAGGCCTACGGGCTCACCGAGACCGCCCCCTTCCTCACGGTGGCCGAGGTCAAACCGCACCTGGGTTTGGAGGGCGAGCGCTACTTCCAGACCAAGGCGGCCGCCGGCCATGAGGTAGTGGGCACGGAGGTCCGCGTCGTCGATTCCACCGGCGCCGATGTGCCCTGGGACGCCGCCAGCGTCGGCGAGATCGTCACGCGCTCCAACGTCGTCTTTCGCGGTTACTGGGACCAGCCTGAGGAGACCGCCAAGGCCATACGGGACGGCTGGTTCCATACCGGTGACCTGGCTGCCGTCAACGCCGACGGTTACATCCACATCGTGGATCGCGCCAAGGACGTGATCATCTCCGGCGGGGAGAACGTCTCCTCTATCGAGGTCGAAGATGCCCTGTACACGCACCCGGCGGTGCGAGAGGCGGCCGTGATCGGCGTGCCCTCCGAGCAGTGGGGCGAGACTCCATTGGCGCTCGTTGTTCTGCGAGACGGTGCCACGGTCGGTGAGGCAGAGATCATCGCTCACTGCCGCGCGAACCTCGCGCACTTTAAGTGCCCTACCCAAGTGAGCTTTGTGCAGTCGCTGCCACGCACCGCGACGGGGAAGCTAAAGAAGTTCGAACTGCGCGAGAAGTTCTGGGAGGGCCGCGAGCGGCGCGTGCACTAGTCGCGCCGCGGTGAGAGTTCAAGTCGAGGAAAGAGGAGGACCATGCCCGATGTGACACGTCCGGACGGCGCCCTCATCCACTACGAGACCTTCGGCCGGGGCTATCCGCTGCTGCTCTTCGCGCCCGGGGGCGTGAACAGCGAGATCGCCTCGTGGGAGCAATTCAGCGTCATCAACCCCATTGCTGAATTCGCCCGTGATTTCATGGTCATTGGCATGGACCAACGGCACGCCGGCGGGAGCTGGAGCGCTCCAACGACCTTCTCCTATGACCTCACCGTTGCTGATCAACTGGCCGTCCTCGACGACCTCGGCCTGGAGTCCGCGCACGTCTGGGGAGGGTGTATCGGGGTCTGCTACTTCCTGCGCCTCATCCGGGAAGCGCCGGACCGGATCAGCGCGGCGGTGGGTCAGGATCCGGTGGGCCTTGACGAGACCAACTCCGTTGACGTCTTCACGGCCATGTTCGAGCCAACGATCAACTTGGCCCGCGAGAAGGGGACGATTGCCGTCGTCCTCTCCGCGCATGACGACCCGCTCTTCGTCGTGAACAACCCGGGCGGGCCATTCGCACGGCGGATCACTGTGGACGATGAGTTTCGCACGATGATTGAAGCCATGAGCGCCGACGAGTACGTCGCCCTCGTTCAATCCTTTTCCAACAGCATCTGGCCGGACAGCCCTCCCTACATGACCGTGAGCGAAGACTGGGTCCGGACCTGTCCCAGCCCGCTCCTGATCCTGCCCGGCAGCGATGAATTCCACCCTACCGGCATTGCAGAGAAGATCTGTGCGGATGCGCCCCGGGCCCACTGCTTGGACGTGGATTGCCGGAGCGACACAAAGCTCGCTGGCACGATCGAGGCGATTCGAACGTTCCTCCTGGAGCAGACGCCGAGTTGAGGAGTGGCCGCCTGCTCGGTGGCGACGGTGCCGCTCGCCGCGACCGCCGATCAAAGTCTTGCGGCTGACACCGCGACGCCGCCGGCCGCCAGCGCCTGCCGCCACTCTGCCATCGTCGCCGCTGCCGCCGCTGGGGTATTCCAATGGAACGCGCGGGGACTCGTGCTCGGCAATGCGACGGGCTCCACCGGCAGCGCCCCAAAATGCCGGCGCCATTCGCGGCGGCGCTTGCCGTTGAGGAGCACTGTGAACGGTTGCCGTCGCCGCCAGAGGCTCGGAAGATCGTTGGGGATCGCCTCGCGGATGGCGGCATCGCCGCTCCCCCGCCGCTCGACGCTCCGATACAGGTCCCACAAGCCGATGCCGCGCTCCGCCACTGCGACAATGCGCTCCGCGTACGGAGAATGTACGTCGGCAATGACACCGCAGGCGGCCAGCAGCGGCCAGAAGTGGTTGCGAGGGTGGGCGTAGTAGGCGCCCTGCGCCAGCGACGCCTCGCTGGGGAACGATCCGACGATGAGGACGCGCAACGCGGCCGGCAGCATGGGATCAAGGCCGCGCTTAGGCAATGGCCCCCGACTCCCGCAGTGAGGCCAGCTCGGCCTCGGTGAGGTTCAGGTCTGCCTGCAACACCGCATCCGTGTGCTGTCCCAGCAGCGGGGCGGCCTGCAGCGGCCCCTCGGCGCCCGGCATCCGGATCGGATTCCGCATGAACTCCAACTCGCCCAGGGTGGGGTGCTGCACCGGCTGGATGAAGTCGCGGGCTTGCAGGTGCGGATCGGTCCAGAGGTCATGGGTGTCGAGCACGGCGCTGCAGGGAACGCCGACCTCGGCGAGGTGCCGCATGGCCTCGTATTTCGTGCGCCGGCGCGTCCATTGGGAGATCTCGGCATGCAACGCCTCCCGATTCTCCAGGCGGCCTGCGTCCGTGGCGAAGCGGGGGTCGGTGACCAGATCCGGCCGATCGATGATGGCGCAGAGCGTGTCCCACATCGCCGTCGTCACCGCCATGATGTAGACGTAGTCGTTCGGGCCCAGCGGCTTCGTCGGGTAGAGGTCGCTGGGGGCGCCCGACCAGCTGTTCGTCCGCGGGGCCGCCTTCGCGCCCCAGTCCGAGTTCAACGCCACCCAGGTGCGCATGAAGTACGTCACCGCTTCCTGCATGGACAGCTCAATGCACTGCCCCTGGCCCGTGCGCTGCTGCTGCACGTAGGCGGCGGTGATCGCCAGCGCCAGCTGGAGCCCGGCGCCGGAGTCTCCGATACTGGGACCGGGACGGACGGGCGGACCCCCAGCCTCCCCGGTCACGGAGAACGCCCCCCCGGCGGCCTGCGCCACCATATCGAAGGACTTGTAGCCGCTGTAGGGCCCCGACAGCCCGAAGCCCTTGATCCGGGCGTAGATGATGCCCGGGTTGATCGCGCGCACCACGTCGTAGCCAATGTCGAGCTTCTCGATCACGCCGGGCCCGTAGTTCTCCGCCAGCACGTCGTAGTGCGCCGCCAGCCGCAGCAGCAGCGCGCGCCCGGCCGTGGCCCCGACGTCAATGCAGATCCCGCGCTTGTTCGCGTTCCAGTTCAGGAAATAGGGCGAGTTGTCGGCCGCGCCGGCCACCGTGCGGGCGGGGTCGCCGCCGTGGGGCCGTTCCACCTTGACCACATCGGCGCCCAACCAGGCCAGCATCTGCGTGCCGGCGGGGCCCGCTTCCCACTGCGTCAGATCCAGCACCCGCATCCCATCCAAAGCCGGCATCGTCCCACCCACCTGCCCTGCTCCGCTGGCGCCTCGGCCTCATGCTAGCGTGCGCCGTAGTCCCAAGTTGGTCCGCGAACCGGCCGCCGTCCCGCCGACGCGCGCCACGGGGATGACCAGGGTGAAGATTGAAGAGGCCCAGCGGCGCGACCGTCGCTGCGCCGGAGAAGTGAGCGAAGGGAGCGTCATGGTAACCGAATCGGCCAAGGTGGGAGTCGCGCCGGCGGCACCCCCTGAGCCCGACTCGTACGATTGGCCGGTGATCGTCGACGGCCTCAACCGCTACTTGCGCCTTCGCGCAACGCCCGTCGGCATGAAGATGTTCGAGCGCGTGGAGGAGATGGAAGCGATCGAGCGCGTCCGTCGCCCGGCCAGCAAGTATGCCCTCGACCAGATCGTGGCGCAGGCGCGATGGCTCAACTGGACCGTTGGGATCACGATGGACGATCTGGTGGGCAAGCAGTGCGGCGCGCCGGTCGGCCTTAGCCCGCAGGATCGAAAGTGGCGCAACAGCACCGCCATGTCCGGCGTCTGGTTCGCCACCGAGGAGGATGCGATCGCCCATCAACAAGCGCTGGATTGCCTCCCTTATGGCCGCTACACGGCGCTCGCCGTCTCTCCACTGGCGACAGGGCGCCTCGATCCGCCCGACATCGTGCTGATCTACGGCACTCCTGGACAGATGATCATCTTCATCAACGGCTTGCAGTTCCGCGGCTATCGGAAGTTCGAGTTCAGCTGCGTGGGCGAGTCAGCCTGCGCCGATTCTTGGGGTCGAGCCCTCCGAACCGGGGAGCCATCACTCACGATTCCTTGCTTCGCCGAGCGCCGCTTCGGCGGCGTCCAGGATGACGAGCTGCTCATGGCCATCCCGCCCCGCTACCTGCCGGGCGCCATTGAGGGGATGGGCAAACTGAGCGACCACGGCCTGCGCTATCCCATTCCCTCACTGGGGATTCAGGCGAGCCCGGCGGAGATCCTGGAGAGGACGTACAGCGGCCGGTTCTAGAGGGCCGGTTCTAGAGACGGTCGCCGGCGTTGGCTGCTTTGGCGCTGCGGCTCTCGTCAGATCGCATGAAAGCCGGTCGCTCAGCCTGGAGGCGACGCCCCAGGTTCAGCGCGTAGAGATGCAAGCTGCTCGCCATTGACGCTGCTCACGTGGGCCTGGTCCTCCGCGTCGCCATGGTCCGCGAGAACCCCGTCGATCATGGTCAGCGCGTCACCGGCGCGCGCCGTCACCTTGCCCCCCGGCAGCACGATGCCGGCTAAGTTGCACGGATCCACTGTGCTCACGAGGATCCGCTCGCCGGCCTTGATCCGCCGGCGAACCGCGCGCAGCGCCTCTACGGCGGCCGGCAAGGCGTACTGCTCTCCGACGACGCCCGACACGAATCGCCCGCCGCGTACCGTTCCGCGTGCCTCCATGCGTCGCAGCGCCCTCAGGATCTCGCGCCACGGCAGGGCGATACTCTCGCGCGCCATGAGGTCGCGGAAGAATACGCCATACCGGGCCAGCAGGACCTCCGCCGCCGTCTCCGCAAGCTCCTCCAACGAGTCGACCTCCGGCGCGCTTGCGTTCACGAGGGCCCAGCGTCCGGCCGGGGCGATCCCCATGAAGACGCCGCCCGCGCCGTACGTCGGCCGGCGCCGCCGACGGCCGCGGGCGCGGCGACCGGCGAGGTGCCGCAGCGCCGCGAACCCATCGGCGTGGATCAGCCCGTGCGCCACCAGCTCTCGGAGGCCATCCTCCACATCGCTGGGGAGGCGATGTGTCGCCCGGACGATCTCGTCGAAGAAGAGCGCCCCGCGATCGCGAAGCAGCGTCAAGATCTCATGGGCGGCGCCCCTCGTCGGCTCGCAATTCGGGCCGGGTTCACGGCGCGCGGTAGCCAGGAGGGCGGCGAATCCGTCGCGAAGGGCGATGGTGATCGGCATCACTCTCGACGGCGACGCGCGCACGGCGCCGTTTGCTCCCGGCTGTCTGGGCGTGAGGCGCGCCCACGTCAGTTCGCCCGCCAGGCACAAGTCGTCAAGGTAGGCGGGATCGAAGTCCGCCACGCGCGCGGGCAGGAGATCGCGTTCCCAGGAGATGGCCGGCGCTTCAAACCCCTGGAGCTGCCTGATCGCCTCGCGGACGCCGGCCCTGCCCTCCAGGCGGGTGCCCGGCGCAATGTGCTGCCAGCGGAGAAGAAACCGCATGAAATCCTGGGCGCTGACCGGGTCGATCTCCTTGCGGAGGCGATCCAGCGTGTAGCGATGAATCCGAGCCAGGAGACGCCGGTCGCAGAACTCCTCGATGGGAGCCGGGCCGATCGCGACGAGCGTCCCCCAATGGCCGTTGCCGTCCCCGCTGGGGACGGGGCTCAGGGGTTGGCCCGGCGCGCCGATCGTGGTGAAGCGGCCGCGTAGCACGTGGCCGAGCGCTTCGATCTGCGCAAGGCCCCGCTGGATGTCCTCCTCGCTGAGAGCGCTACTCTCGACGAGCATCGCGACGGTCACAGGACCACGGGCCTCGGTGTGGCCGCGCAACAGGCGGCGGCGGGCGTCATCTCGATCCTCCACCGACGCGGCCGCGCCAACCGGCAACGCCACTGCCGGTTCCACGCGCGCCTCTGGAAAGAGCCGCTGCACTAGGGGTAGATTCTCCGCCGCGAACCAGAGGCGCGCGTGCGCCGCCACCGCGGCGGCGGCGCGGCCGCTGGCGACCAACGTCTCTAGCCATGGAGCCCAATCGGCCACCAACGTGTCCCGAACGGCCACAAGACCCAACAGGGCGTCGTGGCACTCCTCCACGTCGCGCGGCGCCGGCCACGCCTCCTCGCGCACGCGCCGGATCACGTCCGGGTCGAGTGCCGCCAGATCGCGAGCGTCCGTCGGGAGCGAGTGTCGCAGCATCACGGCGCGCGTCCGTCGCTCCTCCAGCGGGGCATCGTCTAAAAACGCGTAGGGCTTGGCGTTCAGCACCTCGTGCGCCATGGGAGAGGGCTCGGTGGTGTCGCGGGCGTGGAGGCGGATCTTCCCGCCCTCGATCTTTTCCAAGATCGCAAGAAGGCCGTTCAGGTCCATCGCCTCATACAGACAGTCGTGCAGCGTCTGCGCGACGAGCGGATGATCCGGAATATCCAGCGGTCCCCCGGCGTTCTCCTGGCAGCCAACTTGGGCCGGGAACACCGCGGCCAGCAGGTCGTCCGCCCTCATGCGCTGGATGGGCGGCGGCACCTTGCGACCGCCCCGCTGCCGTTCAACGGCGAGCGCCCGCGTCGCGTTCCAGCGCCAGCGCGTGCCGAACTGTGGCGAGTAGAGAATCGCCTGCTGCAACGACTCCCGCGCCGTGTGCGAACGCAAGTAGCCGAACGACTCTTCTAATGGGAACGACTGCGCCGCCCCCAACGACAGGACGATCGCATCGTCCGTCGCCGCCGCTTGCAGCTCGAAGTCGAAGCGAGCGCAGAAGCGCTTGCGCAGCGCCAGGCCCCAGGCGCGATTGATCCGCGCCCCGAAGGGAGCGTGAACCACGAGATGTTGGGCGCCGGCTTCGTCGAAGAAGCGCTCAAAGATCACGTCGCTGTCGGACGGGATGACGCCAAGGCTGCGCTGGGCGGCGCGAAGATAGTCGGCCACCTGAGCAGCGCCCGACTCGGTCAGCCCACATTGCTCCCGGAGCAGGGCGCCGGCGTTGTCGCCGCGCTCCACGTCGGCGATCACGTCGCGCCGCAGTGCGCTGACCGCTTCCGACAGCTCCGCCGTCCGGCCCGGCGCCTCGCCCAGCCAGAACGGGATCGTGGGAGGCGCGCCGCGGGCGTCCTCCACGCGGACGACGCCGGTCTCCACCCGCTTGATCCGCCAGGAGGTCGAGCCAAGCAGGAAGATGTCCCCCGCGAGGCTCTCAATGGCCCAGTCCTCGTTGACCATGCCAACGAACGTCTCCTCCGGCTCGGCGACGACCCGGTAGTCCCCGGACTCGGGGATCACCCCCCCGTTGGTGAGCGCTTTCATCCGCGCCCCGCGTCGCGCCTGCAGGATCCTTCCAATGCGATCGTGGTGGATGAGTGGCGCGGCGCGGCCGCCGCCCTCGCCGATCCCCTCGCGCAGCATCTCCACGACGGCGTCGAAATCGGATCGCTTCAGGCTGCGGTACGGCCACGCACGGCGGGACAAGGCGAAGAGATCGTCCTCCCCCCACGCTTCGCAGGCGCACTCCGCGACGATCTGCTGCGCCAACACGTCCAGGGGAGCGACCGGCTGCTCGACCCGGTCCAGCCGCTCGGCCTGCACACAT
This sequence comes from Dehalococcoidia bacterium, assembly GCA_963662615.2. GTDB lineage: Bacteria > Chloroflexota > Dehalococcoidia > Bin125 > Bin125. The sequence continues at coordinate 1,618,651 of CAXXSR010000001.1, read as the reverse complement.
CGAAGGAGCGCAGCGCATTCCACCAGCTCGTCGCGGCTGGTCGGGAAGATCTTGCCCCGCGGCGTGAGGCCGAGCGCGTGGCCCGAGCGGCCCACGCGCTGCAGCAACGTGGTGATGCTTCGCGGTGAGCCGATCTGGCAGACCAGGTCAATGGAGCCGATGTCGATCCCCAGTTCGAGTGACGCCGTGGCCACCAGCGCGCGCAGATCGCCGGCCTTGAGCCGCTGCTCCAAGGTGAGCCGCCGCTCTTTGGAGAGGCTGCCGTGGTGGCTGGCGACGTGCTCTTTGCCCACGCGCTCGCTGAGGTGGTGGGCCACCCGCTCGGCCAGCCGCCGGGTGTTCACGAAGATCAATGTCGTCCGGTGTCCGACGATCAGCTCGGCCAGGCGGTCGTAGATCTCCGCCCACTGCTCGTGCGACGCGACCGCGCCCAGGTCCGATGCCGGCACCTCCACGGACAGTTCCAGATCGCGCTGGTGCCCGCGGTCGACGATGATGCAGTCGGGACGCCCGCTGCCGTCCACCCGCTCCGCTCCCACCAGGAACGCGGCCGTCTCCTCAATGGGCCGCTGCGTCGCCGACAACCCCACGCGGCTGGGCCGCTGCTCGGCGACATGGTCCAAACGGGCCAACGACAGCGCCAGGTGGCTCCCTCGTCTGTCCCGCACTAGCGCGTGAATCTCGTCCACAATGAGCGTCTTGACGTGCCGTAGTGCCGGCCGGCTCTTCTCCGCAGTGAGCATCAAATAGAGCGATTCTGGTGTCGTAATGAGAATGTGGGGCGGGCGGCGCGTAATCGCCTGTCGTTCGCTGGGGGTCGTATCGCCACTGCGGACTGCGATGCGAATCTCCGGCAGCGCCTGTCCGAGTTCCTGCGCGATCTCCCGGATCTCGCGCAGAGGGCTCTCCAAGTTGCGATGGATGTCGCTGCCCAGCGCCTTGAGCGGTGAGACGTACAAGATCTCGACGCGGTCTTCCAGAGCGTTGCGCTGACCGCGCCGGATCAGCAAGTCGATGCCGGCCAAGAAGGCCGCCAGCGTCTTCCCGGAACCCGTCGGAGCGGCAATGAGGGTGTCGCGGCCGCTGCGGATCGCGGGCCAGCCCTCCGCCTGCGCGTCGGTGGGTGCCGCGAAACGGCGCTCGAACCACGTCCGCACGGCGGGATGGAAAGCCGCCAGGACGGATGCTGCGCTCGGCGCGGAAAGCTGTTTCGTGTCGCTCATATGTTCGATTTCCGCCGAGCCTCAGTCTAGCATGGGCGAACTGCGGCGCCCGGGTCCGTGCACCGATCGAGCCCGGTCGCGGCGCCGCGGATCTGATCCTAGCCGCCCACCCGTCCGCAGGGCTGTCCCAGGAGCGCACGTCCGTGGTTGGCGCTGGCAGCGCTGCTTCCCGTGCCCCGCGTGCTAGCGTCTACGCCGACTCCGCCCCCGGCCGCCACGCGGGAGTTGGGCGGGGCCCAGGGACGAAAGAAGCGCCGTATGGCCTCCGGCATCGATTGGGCCCCCGTGTTCCAGGAGGCGCTCGACCTCTTCGTCCGCTACTTGCGAATCGACACCAGCAACCCACCGGGAAACGAGAAGCCGGCCGCTCGCTTCCTCGCCGAGATCATCACCCAGGAAGGGATCCCTTGCGAGCTGATCGAAACGCAGCCCAACCGCGAGGTGCTGGTCGCCCGTCTCCGAGGCGACGGCAGCCGGCGCCCGCTCATGCTTTGCAACCACACGGACGTTGTGCCGGTGGAAGGCAAATACTGGACCAAGCCGGCCTTTGCAGGGCTGATCGAAGACGGCAAGGTGTATGGCCGCGGCGCCGTCGATATGAAGGGCGCCGGCGTGATGCAGCTCATGACCCTTCTCCTTTTCCAGCGACGGGCCCTGCCCCTCAAGCGCGATATCATCTTCTGCGCCGTGCCAGACGAAGAGGCGGGCAGCGTCTGGGGAATGGACTGGCTCTGCAAGCACCGGCCTGACGTGGTCGATGTCGAGTTTGAACTTAGCGAGGGTGGGTCCGGACTTTCGCGGCTCGCGGGCCGGGACGTAAAGCTCTTCGCCGTCGCTACCAACGAGAAGGACATCTGCTGGCTGCGGTTGACCGCCACCGGCGCCGCCGGCCACGGCAGCCGCCCGCACAAGGACAACGCGGCCGTGCACCTCGTCCGAGCGCTGGCAAAGCTCGCCGACTGGGAGCGGCCTCTCAGCTTCACCCCGGAATCACGCCTGTATCTGGATCGCCTCAAGCGAGAAGGGCTGCTCCCCCCGACAGCCGAAGGGGCTGAACTGGATGGAATCCTGACGAGCGACCCCCTGATGCACGCCATGTTCGTCAACACCCTCAACGTCACCATGCTCCAGGCCGGCGTCAAAGCCAACGTTATTCCCGCCACCGCCGAGGCCGTCATTGATTGCCGCCTCCTCCCCGGGCAAGAGCGGGAGGACTGGCGTCAGGAAGTGATGGCCGTGATCGACGACCCGCGCGTCGACGTCGATTTCTTCAGCGACTGGCAGCAGGAACCGCCCGCCGCCGCACCTTGGGATACGGAACTCTTTCGCACCATCAACGCCGTCATTGTCGAGGCCGTGGAGGATGCCGTGGTCGTGCCCACCACCACCGTTGGCGCGACCGACAACCGCTTCTTGAGGCAGCGCGGCATCCCCGCCTACGGCTTCATCCCCTACCTGCTCAGCCCCGAGGAAGTGGCGGGGTTCCACGGCCACGACGAATACCTGACCATCGACAACTTCAACATGGGCTGTGAACTTATGTACGAGATCGTGCGGCGAATGTGCACATGACCGGCCCCCTGCCGGTAGCTCGCGGATGCCGGCTGCCGGGACCGCCGGACCTTCCAAAGCTGGGATAACGAGTTCAGTGAACAGGGGTTATCGCCATGGCATCAACGCAGCTGCAGGAGCTAGCCGAGCAATTCCGTGCCAATCCCTTTGACATCGACGCAAGCGTCGAGGCGTGGCGGGCCGCGTTCGAGGGATTCGCCTTACCGCTGCCGGAAGCCACGGCCGTCACCGCCACGGACGCGGCCGGCGTTCCCGCCGAATGGGTCGTCGCCACCGGCGCCGATCCAGGGTCCCGGATCCTCTACCTCCACGCCGGCGGCTACGTCTACGGCTCCCTCAACACCCACCGCCACTTCGCCGCGGGGCTCTCGCAGGCCACGCGCTGCGCCGTGCTCCTGCTCGATTACCGCCTCGCGCCCGAAGCACCGTTCCCAGCCGCCGTCGAAGATACCTGCGCGGCTTACCGCTGGATGCGTGACAATGGCCCCAGCGGTCCCGGCGCCGCGGCGACGACCTTCATCGCCGGCGACTCCGCCGGAGGCGGCCTCGCTCTGGCGGCTCTGGTCGCTTTGCGCGATGCCGGTGACCTGCTGCCCGATGCCGCCGTCACGCTCTCCGCCTGGACGGACCTCACCTGCAGCGGCGAGTCGATGACGACCCGTGCCGACGCGGACCCCATGACGACGGACGTGAACTTTGTCCGCAAGCTGGCGGCGATGTACCTCCACGGCGCCGATGCCAAGACTCCGCTCGCTTCACCCCTCTACGCGGACCCAAGCGGGCTGCCACCGCTGTTCATGCTGGTGGGCGATGCCGAGGTCTTGTTGAGCGACACCACCAGCTTTGCCGAGAAGGCGCGGGCGGCCGGCGTTGACGTGACCGCCGAAGTCTGGCCCGAGATGTTTCACATCTGGCCGCTCTATTTCCCGATCCTGCCGGAGGGGCGGGAGGGGTTGGAGCGCATCGGCGCGTTTCTCCGCGAGCGTGTGCCGGCGGCGGGCTAGCGTCCCGCGCCGCCTGGCAGGGCGCCGCGACCCGGAAGCCGCATCCGGTCCCGGTCAGGCGATACCGTAAAGCGCCTGCACGTTGTCGTGCGTGATCGCCTGCACTTCCGCCGCGTCTACGTTCTGGAAGTTGCGCTCGATCGCCTCCCGCGAATGCGGCCAGGTCGAGTCGCCATGTGGGTAGTCCGACCCCCACAGCAGCCGGTCCGAGCCGATGAACTCGCGCGTAGCGACGCCGACAGGATCGTCCTGGAAGGTCGCCCAGACGTTGCGCCGGAAGTATTCCGTTGGCGTGAGCGGATCCGTGTAATTCGCCGCGTAGCGCAGCGCGTCGAAGAAATGGTCCAGGCGAAAGAGGAAGTGGGCCAGCCAGCCAATGTCGTTTTCCACTGACAGCAATTTCAGCGCGGGGTGGCGTTCGAACACACCGGAGGTGAGCATAGATGTCAGTGTTTTCTGGACAGGAAGGTGTAGCGGTAGTGCATCCACGAAAAGGTTCGACTTCCCCGAGAGGTCGAGACCGCTCCCGGATTTACCGGTCAGGATATGGAGGCTCAGCGGCATCTCGAGGTCCGTCGCGGCGACCCAAAACGGATCGAATTTGCGGTCGGCGTAGCTTTCGGGCCCTGGGTCATTCCAGATCAGGGCGCCACGCAGGCCAAGTTTGCGGGCGCGCTGGAGCTCGGCGACGCCCCAGTCCACGTCGTCTAGCGTGATCATGGCGAGGCCCAGCAACCGCTCCGGGGCGTAGGCGCAATATTCCGCCAGCCAGTTGTTGTAGGCGCGGAATACAGCCTGCTGGAACTCGGTCTCGGGGATCCCGAACATGGGCATCCCGATACTGGGATAGATGATCTCGGCGCCGACGCCGTCGTTCCTGATCCTTCAGCCGCACCTCCGGGTCCCAGCCGCCCGACAGCAGCTGATCGTATCCCCGCTTCCCCATCTCCGCCCGTAATTTGGGCTCTTCCACGTCCGCAGCCGCAAAGAGCGCAACCGGCGTCGGGTCAATGCCCTCACAGACCATGAATTCGCCCTTGCTCACCCGTCCGTCGGCATCCGTACATGGGCATCCCGATACTGGGATAGATGATCTCGGCGCCGACGCCGTCCAGTTCCTGATCCTTCAGCCGCACCTCCGGGTCCCAGCCGCCCGACAGCAGCTGATCGTATCCCCGCTTCCCCATCTCCGCCCGTAATTTGGGCTCTTCCACGTCCGCAGCCGCAAAGAGCGCAACCGGCGTCGGGTCAATGCCCTCACAGACCATGAATTCGCCCTTGCTCACCCGTCCGTCGGCATCCGTATGGGAGTGCTCAATGTGGGGAGCGCGCTCACGAAAGGCGGGATCGATATGGCTGGTCCAGAGATCGCCGGGCTCAAGGACGTGCGAGTCGGCGGAGAAGACCACGCTCTTCGTACTCAACGCTTTGGACGGTCGGGGCTTGGTTTCGGAGCTGACTGGTGGAGAGGACATTGGCCTAGACACCTCCTTGCGCGCCCGGCAGAACCGCGACGCCGCCTCACTTGCCTCGCGCCGGATCGGGGGGGTAACATAACACCCGCATTCGCGCCCGACAGGCGCTTAGAACGGCGAAACCCTAACAGAAAAGAGGGCGGCGATGGTAGGACGAATGAAGGCCGGCATGTTCATGGCGCCGTTCCATCGGGTGGGGCAGAACCCAACCCTGGCGATGGAGCGCGACATGGAGCTCATTGAGTGGATGGACGAATTGGGCTATGACGCCGTCTTCGTGGGGGAGCATCACAGCTCTGGCTGGGAGATCATTGCCTCCCCGGAGATATTCATCGCCGCCGCCGCCCAGCGCACCCGCAATATCAAGCTGGGCACCGGCGTCATCAGCCTGCCCTACCATCACCCGCTCATGGTCGCCGACCGCATCAATCAGCTCGACCACATGACCCGCGGCCGCGTCATCTTTGGCGTGGGCCCCGGCGCCCTCACCACCGACGCTTACATGATGGGCATTGACCCCATCGTCCAGCGCGACCGCATGTATGAATCCCTCGACGTCATCCTGCGCCTCTTCCGCGGCGAGACCGTGACGCACGTATCGGACTGGTTCGTGATGCACGAGGCGCGGCTCCAGCTCGCGCCCTATAGCGACCCCCATGTGCCCGTGGTCGTAGCGGCGCTGATGTCCCCGTCCGGCATGGCGCTGGCCGGAAGGCACGGCACCGGAGTTGTCAGCCTGCCGCAGTTCGTCCCCAGCCCCCCCCAGGAGCTCCGCGAATGGTGGGCCGTGGCAGAGGGAGTAGCGGCCGAGCACGGTAATGCCATGGACCGCAACAACTGGTGGCTCGGCGGTCCCCTCTACATCGCTGAAACTCGCGAAAAGGCCTTCGAGGACGTCCGCGAGGGCGCAAACATCTTCTATCAGGAGTACTTCCACGACACCCTGGCCGTGCCCCGCACCGAGGGGGACCTGCTGGACCAGGCGATCGAACGCGGGAGTGCGATTGTCGGAACGCCTGACGACGCCATCGCCCACATTGAGAAGCTCCAGGAGAGGTCAGGAGGCTTCGGCGGCTTCCTCCACGGCCATCACGAATGGGCCCCGCGCGAAAAGATTCTCCACAGTCATGAACTCTTTGCGCGCTACGTCCTGCCACATTTCCAGGGCCAGGAGGACGCCATCCAAGAAGCGAACCAGTGGTCTCAAGACCGGGCCACCGACGTCTTCGGAACCGCGCCGGACGTCATGCGCAAGGCCTATGAGGCCGCCGGCCAGCCCGTGCCAGACGCCTTCAAGCAGCAGCCCGCCTAGGACGCTGCGACCGAATCCGCCGGGGGCGATGAGCCGGCCGGCATGTCAGTTCGACACTGGTGAGTCAGTTCGACACTGGTAATTCAGAGGGGCCGCTCCCGCCGCGAGCGGCCCCTCGCTTGGTGAGGTCTAGCCCCCGCCCACCGCCGCACAGGCCCGGATGACGCGGGCTGTCGCCTCCTCCAGATCGTCAGCGGACGTCCAGGAGTGAGCCAGCCGGATGCATTCACCGTCCTCGCCAGGATCGCGGTCGGGATAGAACACCTGCCCCACGGGAAAGATCACGCCCTCGTGCAGGGCAGCCGCCTGCACCGCTTGCGCTGACAGCCCGGGCCGCAGGTGCAGCCAGAGAAAGAAGCCGCCCTCCGGCACGATGAAGTCGAAGTAAGGCTCGCCGCCCTCGCGCAGCGCGCCCGTGAGCGTCCGCACTTTCCGCCTGTAGAGCGCGCGCATCCGCTCGACGTGCGCCTTGAAGTCGCCGTGCGCCACGTATTCGTACAGCATGCGGTGCAGCAGGGGGCTGTTCCCCATGTCGAAGCGCGCCGGGACCATCGCTTCGATCAGCGCGGGCTGGGCCTGCACCCAGCCGACCCGGAGACCCGTGGCGATGACCTTGGAGAACGTTCCCACGGCGATCACACCGTGTCCGCCGGCCACGGCCGAAAGCGATGGCCGCTGCTCCTCACCGAAATAGAGATCGGCGTAGGCCGTGTCCTCCAGGATGAAGACGCCGTGCTCCGCCGCCAGCCGGACCAGGTCCGCCCGGCGCCGCAGGGACATCGCCTGGCCGGTGGGATTCTGGAACGTCGCGATGGTGTAGATCAGCTTCACGCGGCGTCCTTCGCGCTCCACCCGGCCGATCGCCGCCTCCAGCTCATCCAGGCGGATGCCCTCGTCGTCCATGCGCACGCCCACCACCTCGGCCTCGCGCCCCCGAATCGTCCGCAACGACCCCGGGAACGTCGGCGCCTCGCTGATCACCACGTCGCCCGGATCCAGGAGTGCCGAGCAGACCAGGTCAATGGCGCCCGCGGCGCCGTTCGTGAGGAGGTAGTGCTCCGCCGACGGCGGCTCACGGTGGTCCCTCCCGAAATAGCGACCGATCTCGTGGCGCAGTGGTTCGTAGCCCAGCGCGCCGCCGTAGACCAGCGGGCTGTCGTCCTCGGTCTCCAGGGCGCGCCGCATCGCCCCCAGAAGCTCTTTGCGCGGCTGTGTCGCCGCGTCCGGAATGCCCCCCGCCAGCGAGATCGGCGCCGCCTTGGGTTCCGCGCTCGTTTTGGAGAGCCCCCAGTCCGTGGGCGTGCCGCTGCCGAGACCGCGAAGGCGCTCGCTCGTGTACGCCTTGGGATCCTGATCGCGCCAGCGCTCGGACGCGCGCGCCGCGGCCTCCTGCAGGTCCACAAGGAGCGGTTCTACATCGCTACTCATCCAGAAGGGCTCTCCTCACGCCCGTCACCGTTCAGACGGTGCTGCAAAGTGTACCGCTGCGGGCGGCCGGGGAATGCGCCGGGTGCGACATCGCGCTCGCCCGCCCGCGTGCCAGGGCCGGCGCGGCCCGTCGCCCCCACCCCTCGGCGGGTCCGCCGTGCTCCCAGGCCCACGGCTGATATCCTGCGGCTCGGAGGTGCCCCATGCCGACCATCACCCCGGCGGAGCTCCAGCAGTTGACGACCCGGATCTTCACGGCCATGGACGCGCCGGAGGCAGACGCTGAAGAGGTGGCCAAGCACCTGGTGGCATCGAATCTCGCCGGCCACGACTCGCACGGCGTGATCCGCATCCCCCGATACGCCCAGCAGATCAGAGACGGGATGATTCTGCCGGGTCGTGAGATCACGGTGGAGCGCGAGACGGTCAACACCGCGGTCGTGAACGGCCACCACGACTTTGGGCAGGTCACGGCGCGCAAAGTCGCGGAATTGGCCCTCGCCAAGGCGAGGCAAGCCAAGATCGGCATGATCACCGCCTACGAGTGCAACCACGTAGGCCGGCTGGGCGCATATCCAGAGATCATCGCCGCGGCGGGCTATTTGGGGATGGCGGTGGTCAACAACAACGGCGGCGGCCGGCTCATGTCTGCGTTCGGCGGTGTGGAGCCGCGCACCTCGCCGAACCCGATCAGCATGGCGGTGCCTACGGGCCGCCCCGACCGGCCTTTCCTGGTTGACATGACGGCGAGCGTCGTGGCCGAGGGCAAGTTGCTGCTCAAGCGCAATCGCGGCGAGCCCGTCCCCGACGGCTGGGCCACCACCGCTACCGGCAAGCCCGCGCATACCGCCGACGAATTCTACGGTCCGCCACGCGGCGCCATTCTGCCCACCGGCGGCTCGGTGGCACACAAGGGCTTCGCGCTTGCGCTCATGGTGGAGGTGTTGGGCGGAGCGCTGTCCCGCGCCCAATGCTCGAATCCGGAAGCTCCCCTCACCAGCGGGAATGGCCTCTGGATGATGGCGGTGAACATTGAGGCGTTCACTCCCATGGATGAATTTCAGCAAAAAGTCGGCGGCCTCACCGACTACGTGAAGAGTCCCCCCTACGCACCCGGCTTCGACGAAATCCTTGTCCCCGGCGAGCCCGAATACCGCTCCGCGCTCCAGCGCATGGACGGCATCTCCTTGGACGACGAGACCTGGCGGCAGATTCAGGACGTCGCGGACGGAGTGGGCGTGACGGTCTAGCACCATGCCGAACCCAGGCCGTGCGTCCAATCGGGTCGTGGTGGTCGGAGGGCTCAACTACAACTTCGTCTTCGAGGCCCCACGGCTGCCGCAGGCTGGCGAGACGGTCGTCGGTCGGCGCTTCTGGACCACCCGAGGAGGCAAGGCGGGCAATCAGGCCGTCGCCGCCGCGCGCCTGCTGGCAGCGAGGGACCGCGTGGCGATGGTGGGCTGCGTGGGCGACGACTGGATGGGTCGCGAGATGATCGCCGGGCTCGACGAGGCTGGCATCGACCGCCGCGCAGTCCGCTGCGAGGGTGGGGCCGGCACCGGTGTCGCCGCCATCTACGGCGCCAACCGCCTCGTCGATCCCGGCCGGCTCCATGACGTCACTGCCCTGCTAGACGGGACGCGGGTCCTCTTGGCGCAACTTGAGATCCCCTGGGAGGTGACCTCGGCTTGCATCCGCGCCGCCAACGAACGCGGCGTGACCGTCATCCTGGACCCGGCGCCGGTCATTGACCTGCCCGACGGCGCCTTCGCCGGGGTGGATATCCTCACGCCGAATCAGGGCGAAGCAGGGCGCTGGAGTGGGATCACGGTGCATGACGCGGACTCCGCGGCAGCGGCCGCCGCTCGCATCCGCCAACTTGGCCCCAAAGCCGTGCTCGTCACCATGGGAGCCGATGGCGTCTACGTCGATGCCGATGATGGCGGCGGGCATTATCCCGCCTACAGCGTCGACGCCGTTTCCAGCCTGGCCGCCGGCGACGCCTTCAACGGCGCCCTCGCCGCATGCATCGCCAATGGCTTGGGCCTGGCGGACGCCGTCCCCTGCGCGGCGGCGGCCGGGGCGCTCTGTGTCACCAAGGAGGGCGCGCAGGAGGCGATGCCCAGCCGCGCCGAGGTCGATGCCCTCTTGCAGCGCCGGCTCGTTGGGCCGCGGTCGGCGCCCCAGCAGTGATCGCACCGCCTCGCTCCGCCCGGCCCATCCAATACACTCAGCCGAGCCATGACGCGTCCTGCCCCGACAGAGGCGCCCACGCTTGACGACATTCGTCGCGCCGCGCGCAACCTTGCCGGCCGCATTTCGCTGCCCACGCCGCTGGTCGGCAGCCCCGGCCTCTCCGAGAAGCTGCACGCCAACGTCTCTCTGAAGATGGAGACGGCCACGCCCATTGGCGCCTTTAAGGTGCGGGGCGGCATCCACCTGCTCGCCGGCCTGACCCCCGCCGAGCGTCGCGCCGGCGTGATCACGGCCTCTACGGGCAACCACGGACAATCGATCGCCTACGCGGCCGCCCTCTTCGACGTGCGGGCGCAGATCTACATGCCCGTCAACGCCAATCGAGACAAACTGACCGCCATCAAACGGCTCGGCGCGGAGGTGGTCCTGATCGGTGACCGCTTTGACGATGCTCGCCTCCAGGCCGAGAAGGACGCCGGCGCCGCCGGCGCCCGTTTCGTCCACGCCGCCAACGAGCCGGCGCTCATTGCCGGCGTGGGGACGGCCGCCCTGGAAGTGCTGGAGACGCAGCAGCCGGAGACGGATGTCGTCATCGTGCCGCTGGGCGGTGGCTCGGGCGCTTGCGGCTGGATCACGGCCCGCGACGGTTTGGACAGCTCCGCGGCTATCTGGGCCGCGCAGTCGGCGCAGGCGCCTGCCGCACACGATGCCTGGCGCAGCGGGCAGTTGCTGGAGCGGCCCAACGCCACCTTTGCCGAAGGGCTGGCCACCGGCGTCGCCTATGAGCTGCCGTTTGCGGTCCTGCAGCGCGGCCTCAACGACTTCATCCTCGTGGACGACGCGCAGATCGCGGACGCCGTGCGCACGCTAATCGACCTGGCGCACGTCCTCGCGGAGCCGTCCGCCGCCAGCGCGCTGGCGGCGGCCCTCAAAGAAGGGGACCGGCTCCAGGACAAAAACGTGGTTCTCGTTGTGTCCGGCGCCAACGTGACACGGGAACAGCTTCGCGCCCTCCTGTAGCCCGGCTCCGCCCACGGTCCCGCTATCGCGCGATTTCGCACGTCTGCACAGGCAATGCGGGATGCGCCGCCCGCGACCGGAAACGTCCGATCTCCCGCGGACGCCCGGACCGCTGTATTGATAGGTCGCCGCTGTTGGACGCTTAGACCGTGAACCGGTCGATCGCCGTCGCCAGTTCGAAGTCGTACGTGCTGATCCCGCCCAGGTCGTGCGTACTGAGATCCACCACGACGCGGTTGTAGACGTTGGACCAGTTCGGATGGTGATCCATCTTCTCGGCGACCAGCGCCACCGCGGTCATGAAGCTGAACGCCTCCGTGAAGTCGTTGAATTTCACCTCTTTGTGCAGCTTGCCGTCCCGCAGCTCCCAGCCGCTGAGCCCGGCAAGCCGGTCCGTAATCTCGGCATCGTTCAGGCGACGGCGTTCCGCCATGCTGACCTCCACTATGGGAACATCTCTCCGCTCCCAGCGAGCGCAGTATAGCGAGGCGGAGCGTCCCCCCGCTTTCCGCCCCACCTGGTGCTCTCGGCGCTGTGGCGGCGCAGTGGCGGCGCATCAGGCGCAGGGTTGCGCGCCCCGTCCCGCGCCGGCGGTATCATACGTCGGCGCCCGCCTGCGCCCGCGCATGAGACACCCGGGACCGCGCCGTATGCCGTTGCCACACAACGCCCGCGCCTTCTTGGAGCAGCAGCAAGTTGGCCGGCTGGCCACCGCTGACGCCGACGGTGCGCCGCATGTCGTGCCGGTCTGCTTCGCCCTCGTGGATGACGCCGTCTACATCGTCATTGACCGCAAGCCCAAGAGCACCACTCGCCTCAAGCGGATCCGCAACATCCAGGAGAATCCGCGGGCGGCGCTGGTGGTGGATTCGTATGACCGGGACTGGTCGCGCTTGGCCTGGGTGATGCTGCGTGGCAGCGCCACGGTCCTGGCCGGCGACGAGGAAGCAGGGCGCGCGATCGCCGCGTTGCGCGAGAAGTACCCGCAGTATCGCGAGATGCACTTGGACGGCCGTCCCGTGATCCGCCTAGCGGCCCAACATGTCGCGAGCTGGGGGCTCGCCTGACGCGATCTTGTCGGCCGCCCCCCGCCGGTGATGCGCCAGCGATGCGCCCGTAATGCGATAGCCTGACGCCATGGCCACCGTCCACATCATTGGCGTCCCCATCGACCTTGGCGCAGGACGCCGTGGCACGGACATGGGGCCCAGCGCAATGCGCTTGACCGGCCTCCGTAAGCGCGTCGAGGCGCTGGGCCACGCCGTCTCGGACTTGGGCAACGTTGACGCCGCCATTCCCGAAATGAGCGACGAGGGGGATCCCAGCCAGCGCTTCGCCGGCCCCATCGCGGATGTCTGCGAACGGCTGGCCGAGCGGACGCAGCGGAGCGCGGCGGCGGGGGCGATCCCGCTGGTGCTGGGTGGTGACCACAGCCTCGCCATGGGGTCGATCAGCGGCGTCGCCCAGGCGCGCCGGCGCGAAGGCCAGGCAGCGGGCGTCATCTGGGTGGATGCGCACGCCGATATGAACACCCCGCAAAGCTCGCCATCGGGCAACGTCCACGGTATGCCCTTGGCCTCGCTGCTCGGGAAAGGCCCGGATCTGCTCAGCGGCATCGGCGGGATCAACCCCGCCGTACGCCCAGAGCAGACCGTGCTCATCGGCATTCGCGACCTCGACGAGCGCGAGAAGGCAATCGTTCGAGAGTCCGGCGTCACGGCCATCACCATGACCGACGTCGATCGCGCCGGCATCGGGCCCATGGCTGAGCAGGCCGTCGCCGTGGCGGGCGCCGGCGGCGCCGGCATCTATGTCAGCTTCGACATGGACGCGGTGGACCCGGAGGCAGCCCCCGGGGTTGGGACCCCGGTTCGCGGCGGCCTCAGCTATCGCGAATCGCACCTGCTCATGGAACTGGTCGCGGAAGCCGGCCGCCTCATTGGCATGGACGTGGTGGAGATCAATCCGAGCCTGGACCGACTCAACGCGACGGCGGAGTTGGGCACGCAGCTGGCGCTCTCCGCCTTGGGGCGTCGCATCTTGTAGGCGCGCGCCTGCGCTGCTCCGGCTGGGCCGGGACCGCCGCCGACGCTACGATGCGGGCAGACGCCGAACCGGCCACATGGAAGGCCACCGGGGTGCACCCAGACGAAGGCCCGCCCGGGCAACCCGACGGCCCCCCCGGGGCGCAGTCCCCGCTTGACTCCGCGTTCCGCGAGAGCGTTGCTCGCGCCCTGCACGACCTCAATAACGTGATCAGCGTGGTGCAGCTCTGCGCCGACCTCTTGGAACGCCAGGCCGTGGAACCAGCCGACGCGGCCGCAACGATTCGCGAGCAAGTCCTGCAAGCGACCCGGATCATTGAGAAGCTCCACCCGCGATCGGACGACCCCGCCTGAGCGGCCCCCCGCTCACCCGAATCGTGCCGCGCTCCCCTAGATGATCACGTTCTCCTTGTGTTCGCCAAATGCGCGCCGCATGGCCCCCATCGTTTCGCCCAAGGTGCAGTAGGCGTTCACGGCATCCAGGATGAAGGGCATGGTGTTCGCCTTGGGGTCGCGGCAGACGTTCTCCAGCCGCTGCAGCGCCGCTTGGGCCCCGTCAGCGTCGCGCTCTGCCCGGGTGTGCCGCAGGCGTTGCAGATGCCGCCCTTCGCCCTCAGCGTCCATAGCCAGGATGGGAATCACGAGCGGCTCGTCGTGCTGGAAGGCGTTCACGCCGACGATCGTTCGCTGCCCCTCCGTCACTTCCCGCTGAAAGCGGTAGGACGCGTCGGCGATCTCGCGCTGAAAGAAGCCCGCCTCCAGGGCCGGGATGACGCCACCCAGCGCGTCGATCTTGGCGAAGTAGACGCGGGCGTCCCGTTCCAGCTCATTGGTGAGGGCCTCCATGAAGTAGGAGCCGGCCAGAGGGTCGGCCGTGTTGATCACGCCGGACTCGTGCATGATCACCTGCTGCGTTCGCACGGCCAGGCGGGCCGCCTTCTCGCTCGGCAGCGCCAGCGCCTCGTCCATTGCGTCGGTGTGCATCGACTGGGTTCCGCCCAGCGCACCCGCCAGCGCTTGAATCGTCACCCGGATCATGTTGACCTCCGGTTGCACGTCCGTGAGGGCAACTCCTGCCGTCTGCGTGTGGAAGCGCAGCCGCCATGAGCCTGGCTCCTTGGCCCCGAACGTCTCCCGCATCTCGCGCGCCCAGATTCGACGCGCCGCCCGGAACTTCGCGATCTCCTCAAAAAAGTCATTGTGACTGTTGAAGAAGAAAGACAAGCGCGGCGCGAAGGCGTCCACGTCGAGTCCGCGATCACGCCCCCAGCGCACGTACTCGAATCCGTCAGCCAGGGTGAAGGCCAGCTCCTGCGCCGCCGTGGCTCCGGCCTCGCGGATGTGGTACCCGCTGACACTGACACTGTTCCACTTGGGCAATTCCTGCGTTGCGAACTCAATCGTGTCCGTCACCAGCCGCATTGAAGGACGCGGTGGAAACACGAACTCGTTCTGGGCAATGAACTCCTTCAGGATGTCGTTCTGGAGCGTCCCCCCCAGCGCTGCCCGATCGATCCCGCGCTTCTCGGCCGCGGCGATGTACATGGCCCAGATCACCGCGGCGGGCGAGTTGATCGTCATGGACGTCGTGATCTGGTCCAGGGGCAGGCCCGCCAGCAGGATCTCCATATCGGCCAGTGAGGAGACGGCCACCCCACATTTCCCGAATTCCCCCTCGCTCCACGAGTCGTCGTGGTCGTAGCCCATCAGCGTCGGCATGTCGAAGGCGATGCTGAGCCCCGTTTGCCCCTGGCGCAGCAGCTCTTTGTAGCGCGCGTTGCTCTCCTCCACGCTGCCGAAACCGGCGAACATGCGAATGGTCCAGGGCCTCCCCCGATAGCCGGTCGCGTGGATGCCCCTCGTGTAGGGATATTCGCCGGGGTTGCCGAGATCGCCCTCGTAGTCGAAGCCGTCCGCGGCCAGATCGGTCGGGTCGTACAGCCGCCGGATGGGCCGCGACGACACGGTCATGAACGGGCCCGCGCGCTCCTGCCCGGCCGCCTCCGCAGCGGCCTCCCAGGCGGAGCGTCGTGCCTTCAAGGCCGCGATCTTTTCCGCGTCGAACATGGCCGGTCTCCTGGGCAGCAGGGGAATTTAATTCCAGTATAGGGCTGCTCGTGGACGCGGCCGCTCGACGGCTTTGCTCTCCCGGCGCCGCTCCCGTCAGCGTGCGGCGACGATCAGCGCAGGCGCCGGACAGCACGAGAGGCCGACCCACGTCGGCCTCTCGAATTCCAGCACACTGTTGGGACTACCGCGTCCCTCCGCCTCACGGTCTCTGCGGGTATCCGCAACGAGCCACGCTACCTGTTTTTAGGTCGTCTAGCTCACGATCCGTGGCTCACGGAGGACGCGTTGGGCAACGCTAGGTCCTGCACGATGAATACTCCGTACAGCGCGTGGAGCTTGGATCGCATACGCACCTCGCTTGCTCGAGCGCCCGGTGTCCTATTCACCACGCTCTCGATCGATCATGCCGCTTTCGGGCCAGCTTGGCGATCTCACCGTGGCGCGTTCCCGGCCATGGAGAGTCCCAAGCGAAAGTCGCTGCCGGGCCCACGGGCCAGCCCTGCAAAGTGCTCGGCGAAACTTCCCCAGCGGTGCCATTCGCTCGCCCATGCGATTGTGCTCACAATCACAGATCATCGGCCCAGGATCAGGTCGGCCCGCAGCGCGGGCAGGATCACGGCGCCGGAAGCGTCGTCGCCCAACGACCAGTTCCGGCGCTCGCCCCACCACGACAGATGAGCCGCGACGTACGCGCACACCAGCGCGTCCAGCATGTCCTCGTGCCGCTTGAGCGAGCGGCCGCGCAGGCTCTGCGTGCTCACTCCCAGCAGCGTCGCCAGACCGGAGGAGATGAGCAATGGCGGATCGAGCGTCGGCAGACGTCGGTGCAAGCAGGCCGCCAACTCCTGCATCTGCAGGCGCCGCGCCGCCACGCGCCCGCGCTTGTATTTGAAAATCCGCCACAGCGAGAAGAGTTCCACCATGGCCGCGTGCGGATACGTCTCGAACGCCCACCGACCTGCACCTGGTCCGGCACCATCCGCGCCGCTGGCCATCTCAACGCCATCGTCCGCCAGCAGCCGCACGAGGTCGCCACCTCGCACCTTCCCCTGCAGCAGCCGCTGGTTGGCTGGATGGGCGCCCGCATGGAAACGGCCGTAGATGGCCGAGAGCAGCCCGTCGACGGGGCGCCGTCCCGTCCTGTTCGCCACCACCAAGGGCGCGTCGATGCCGATCCACCAGGCGCCGCTCAGCGCCCGGATGCGCGCCGCGATCTCCTCCAGGTCGCGCGCCACATCCGTGTCGACGAACTCCAGTGCGCCGTGTCGGCATCGCAGCAGGGCCAGCCCGCTCTCATGCCGGTCACTCCAGGCCAAGTCCAGGCCTATGAACCAGCGCTCGCCCACCCTAGCCCTCCTCGAACCGGCGAGACCGGGCCGCTGCTCACAGGAGCGGCCGCCGCCGCGACCGCTCTGGGTCGGCACGGTGCGGCGTCCTCGACCAATTCGGCCGAGTGCGCCAGGAGCGGGTTCCCTATGCTCTCCGCCTGGCCCGATCATCCCAGGTTCTGCGGGGAGAGGGCTCAGCCGCGAGTCGAAGGCTCGAAACGCCCCTTACTTTCCGAGATGCTCCCGGCTCGCCTAGGACGGGGATCGCGCCGGAGTCTATAGCGCCGGAGTCTGTAGTGCCGGAGTCTGTAGTGCCGGAGTCTGCCAGCGCCGGAGTCGCCAGCGCCGGACACCTCGTCGCCCGCGCGGGCCCAGGAGCTTCCGGGCTTCGCCAGCAGCCTCTTCAGCTCTGCCTCGTAGAAGAACTCCGGCTCCCCGAAGGCGGGCTCCAGCTCGTCCAGCCAGCAGGCGGTAGCGTTGTACTTGGCGAAGAACGGTCGCGCCACCCAGTCCGGGTTCCGCGCCTGCAAGAAGCGCAGGACGAACACCTTCTGGCCGTGGACGCGAGCCACGCCCATCACCTGAACCTTGCCGGGAGTCGCCGACATGCTGGGGCCATGGACCGTCCGGGCGACGCCGCTCACCCGGCTGTACGCCTCCCGGAAGATCCGCCAGCACTCCGCCAGAGGCAGCTCGAAGTAGCGGCGGGCGCCGGTGTCACGTTCCACGAAGAGGTAGTACGGGATGCAGCCCAATTGCGCCTGCGCGCGCCACATCTGGGCCAGGGTGTCGGGGTCGTCGTTGATGTGGCGCAACAGCGGTGTTTGCGTCCGGATCTGCACGCCCGCACGGCGCAACCGCGCAATCGCCTCCCTCGCCATCGCCGTCTCCAGCTCCACCGGATGGTTGTAATGCACCATCAGGGCGAGCTGTCGGCCCGATGCCGTGACGCGTTGGAAGAGCTGCAGCAGTTGGCTGGCGTCATCGTCCGCAATGAAGCGTTGGGGCCAGTAGGCCGGTGCTTTGGAACCAATTCGGATCGTGCGGAGGTTCGGCGCCGCGCCCGGCTCTAAGAGGGGCTCCAGATACTCTTGCAGGATCCTCGTCTTCATCACCAGGGGGTCCCCGCCGGTAAAAATGACGTCGCTGACCTCCGGATGCGCTTCCACGTAGTCGCGCAGAAGCTCCGCTTCGCTCATTGAAAATTTCTGGCCCGCCAGCCCCACGAATTGGGGCCAGCGAAAGCAGAACGTGCAGTAGGCATGACAGGTCTGCCCCTGACTGGGAAAGAACAGCACCGTCTCTCGGTACTTGTGCTGCATGCCCGGGAGGGGACGTCCGTGCAAGCTCGGCACGTTGTGGTCCATCTGCCCGGCGGGATGGGGGTTGAGCGAGCGACGGATCTCGTCCGCGGCTTGCTTGCGCTCCGCCGTGGGAGCCCCCGATCGCAGCAGCGCGTCCATGCGGTCATACGCCGATGGCTCCAGCATCTCCCGATGCGGGAACGTGAGGCGGAAGATCGGGTCATCCGGCACCCGGCGCCAGTCGATCAGCTGGTCCACCACATAGCGGTTGGATTTGAATGGCAGCACCTGCCCCACGACGCGGATGTCCCGGCGCAGCGCTGGCGGCAACGCCTGCACCTGCGGTACGGACTCAAAGTTGTGCAGTGTGATCGCGAAATACTGGTCCGGGGCAGGCTCTGCACCGGCCGGAGTACCCCGTCGCAAGGGGAATGACGGCACGTTGGTCCTAGGTTCTGCTGCCCGTGGTTCGATTCTCAGCACGTCTTCCTCCTCCCTCCGGACGCGCGAGACGACGAGACGCGCCGCCGCGGTCCAGAGAACAAGATGGGTACAGACCATCAGGGGGAACTGTGTCCGGCCAGGATGGGCCGCCCCAGAGTGCGCCTACGGGGTTAGCTGACGGGTTCGGCGCTCGGGTCGCCTACCGGGTGGCTGCTGCCTCCCCGGATTCACCCCAGAGGATTGGGTCCCCCGCCCTCATCCATTGGGACGAGGCTCGGCTGCGTGCCACGATCGTATCAGGCGCGGAATGAATTCCACAGTAAATCCGGCAACGGATCGTCGCCCAAGCGTAAGCATGAGGCTAGACGGCCGCACAGAGACCAATCTCCCTCATTACCTCTCTGGATTGCACACACTCGGCCGTAATCGATGTGAATCTCTTGTATTCGAACTTTCAATGATGCCGGCCGGTCCGCAAGTTATTCAGTCTCCCGCCGTAGCTCCACCACTCCCAGCTCGGGTCTGCAGGCAAAGCGCAACGGGAGACCCGTCGTGCCGAAGCCGCGGCTCACGTAGACCTGCGTCCCGCCGATTCGCATCAGCCCGGCCGCCTGCCGCCGATCCACGGCCCGGGCGTGCCGAACGGGCGCCCCGTAGAACGGCACGCGAATCTGCCCCCCGTGCGTGTGGCCGCTCAGCGCCAGAGGGATCGCTGCCGTCGTGGCGAGCGGGACCCCATCCGGTGAGTGGCTCAGGAGGATCGTGAAGGCCGCAGGCTCCGGCGTGCCGCGTGGTTTTGTTGCGGCCTCCAAGTCGTCGAGGCCGAGGTAGGCGTCATCGATCCCGATCAGCCGGACCGCCTCGCCACCGATCTCCAGCGTCGTGCTGGCATTGATGAGGACCCGCACGCCCGCGGCTTCCAGCTGCTGCACGAGCGGCGTTGGGTCCACAAGCCGCCGTTTGCGGCCCCGGCGGAAGAGCCGGAGCAGCCGCAGCGCCTCCGTGATCGGTGGCGCCGGCGCGTACCTCTCGTGGCCACCGATCACGGCGTAGATGCCGAGCTTGGGCTCCAGCCGGCGGAACGCCTCCGCGACCACCGGCCAGCCCCGCGTCGTGTCCGCGTAGTCGCCCGTGGCGAAAACGATGTCGTAGTCGAGACTCGCGGCGGCGTCCAGAAAGCGCGGCAGCGATTCGCGGTTACGGGGGAAATGCGTATCCGCCACATGGAGGATGCGCAGCCCCTCCAGACCGGCGGGGAGCTCAGGGAGGCGGATCACCGTGTGGGTGAGCTCCACACGTTTCGACTCGCGCCAGGCATACGCCGCCAGGGCCGCGCCCGCGCAGCCCGCGCCCAGGCAGAATTTGACCATCGCCCGGCCTGCGGTCACTGTCCACCCTCTCGCGAAACGCCATGGTAGCGGCCCGCGCCGGATCGGTCCGCCGCGGCATTTGAATATGCGCCCGGGGATGCTGTCGGATGCCTCAGGCGCTCGCGGGGAGGGCATCGACGGGCTCCAGCCCCATCTCGGCCCGCGTCTCGGGGTCATTCGCGGCGGCGGCGTCAACGGCCACCATGGCCCTCTGAGCAGCGTCCACCGCGACGAGGTCCGGGGGAGCGCCGGCCCTTTCGAGCTTCTGGCGCAGGGTGAACAGGAATGCGTGTCCCGTTGCCGGCGAGTAGGGGCGGTGCAGATGCCGGGCGAGCCAAACGTGCGCTCGCTCGCGCTCCCCGCGTCGACGGAGCATCGCCACCAGTAACGCCGGCTCCGGATCCTCGAGGCCGAGCGGCTCCTTCGTCCACCACCAGTCGCGGTCGCGGAAGCGAAGCATTGCTTGGCGTCTCCGTTCAACCGGTCGCAACCGTCTGCCCTGCCGACGGCCGGGGCTATTGTCGGCTTAGCTGGCCAGCCGTCACAACGGACGTGACGCCCATCCTGCCCTGGGGCAACCGGACGGTCTCTTCACCGCCAAAGGTCTGGAGCGTCCTCGGCCCTCCGGGCGAAGGACGCCGCCCGTCTGGACCGCCGCGGGGCCCCACTACCGCATCGCTGTGGCCCGCCGCGGCGCCGGCAGCGCGCTACCGCGCGCTCCCGGCGCCGCGGCTCCGGAGCATCGCCCGCGAGGCAGGCGAAGCCTCCCGTGGGCCCCAGCGGCGGGCTAGCGCTTCCACCAGACGAACTCCTGCTGGCGCCGCTCCGCCTTCGGGTCCAGTTCCACATGGATCAGCGTGGGAACCTCCTGCTTGAAGGCGTCCGCCAGGGCCGCCTTCAACGCGTCGGGCGAAGCGCAGTAGTAGCCCTTGCCGCCGAACGACTCGATGATTCGCTCGTAGTGGCTGCCCGGCGAGAGCGCGTTGGGCGGCACGGGCCTGCCGGGGTCCAGCGTCGCCGTGCCGCGCCCAATGCCGTTGTTGTTGAAGACGATCCACGTGATCGGCAGCCGGTGCCGCACCGCGGTTTCCACGTCGGTCGCGTCGAAGCCGAACGCGGAGTCGCCCTCCAGCGCCACGACCCGCCGATCGGGATGCACCAGCTGCGCCGCGAGGGCAAATCCGGGACCCACGCCCATGGTCCCCCAGGTCCCGGCGTCCAGGCGCGCCCGCGGGTGGGAGCTCATGATCACCTGTCGCGCTATGGCCATCGTGTTCTCGCCCTCGGAGATGACGATGGCATCGCGCGGCAGCGCCTCTTCGATCTCTTTGAGAGGGCGGTAGTAGTTCATGGGCGACTCGTCCGAAGCGAAGCGCGGCACATTCTCGTCATGCTTCCGCTCCGTCTCGGCGCGGATCGAAGCCCCCCACTCGCTCGCGTCGTCGAACTGCCAGGGCCGCTCGTCCAGATACGCGTTGAGCTGGGCCATGACCGCCTTGGCGTCGCCCACCAGCGGCACTTCGGTGGGCACGTTGGCGCCGATCTCTTCGGCCTCAATTTCGAGCTGGATCACGCGCAGCCCTTCCCGGAACCGCGGCGGCAGCCCGAAGTGCAGGATCCAGTTGAGGCGGGCTCCAATGAGAAAGATCAAGTCGGTATTCTTCAGCGCGAAGGTCCGCGCGGCGGCGGCGTTGAGCGGATGCTCATCCGGCGCCACCCCTTTGCCCATGGGCGTCGCCAGGAAGGGCAGCTGCGTCCTTTCAATGAACTCGCGGATTTCGCCCTCGGCCCGCGCCCAGGCGGCGCCCTTGCCGATGATCACGAGCGGGTTCGCCGCGCTGCGCAGCGCCTCAATCGCTGCCGCGACCGCGGCGTCGCTCACCTCAATCCGGGTTGGGTCCGGGACCCGCGCCTCCCACTTCACGTCCGCCTCGTCCACCGTCGCCTCGATCACGTCGCCCGGGAGATCAAGGTAGACCGGTCCCGGCCGGCCGCTGATCGCCTGCCGCACGGCGCTGGACACAAGGAAGGGGATCTGACGCGGGTCCTGCGCCTGCTCGGCCCACTTCACGAACAGTCGCGCCGCGTCCATCTGGGGCGCCGCCTGGAAGTCGCCGCGGCCCAGCAGCCGCAAGTTGGAGGAGCCGCCGATCAGCAGCATGGGCCAGCAGTTCGCCGCCGCATTCCCCAGGGTCGTCACGGCGTTCATCATGCCCGGACCGGAGACCACCAGCGCCGCACTGATGCGCCCGCGCAGGTAGGAGGCCGCCTGAGCGGCGTAGCCGGCTGCCTGCTCGTGCCGTGTCCCCACAAAGCGAATGTCCTCGTCGATCAGGGCCTTGGCGACCGGCCCCACCGGCAGCCCCACGATCCCGAACACCTCCGCAACGCCTTGCGTCTTTAGGGACTTGGCAACGATCTGTGCCCCGCTCAGCTCCGCCATCCATTGCTCCCGCGTGTGAAAAGAGGCCGGCCGGCGCTAAGCCGGCAGGGCCCAGTCCTGGAGAATGAGTCCTGGGAGAAGGTAGCGTATCGAACTGACGCGGGAGGAGGAGGGACCGCTACAACCGAAGAGCGGGCCGCGGCCCGCTCTTCTCGCCCCTTGCGGGGCTCGCTCAACTGCCCGCCTCCTATGGGCGCGCCGGCCTAGCAGGCAGTGGATGCGCCGCACGGCGCCGCAGTGGAGTCAGTGCTTCCGACCCTCCAGGAGGTACGCTCCTGCCCTCTCTGGGAACCGGGCTCCGCAGCGCGGGCAGATGTAGTGGTCAATCCGGTCCTGCTGACCCTCGTCTTCAATCCGGTTCCAATGCGGGTCAATGTTGGCGTGGTCGCAGGGCCCGCGCCGCATCGCTCTTCGTAGACCCGTAAACAAGCCCATCCCTCTGCCTCCTGATGCGCTCTTCGACCGCCGACAGCGCCGCCGCCGCCGGCCTCCCTCACCAGCCCCGCTCACCAGGAATACGAGCGGGCCTTCGTCCTGGACCTGTTGTGAGGCCGAGCACGAGCGCCATCCCTGGGCCCCGCGGGCGGGCCCGGCTCCACGCGATCGCTTCGTCCGTCGGAGCAGCGCTAGGGCCGCGCGGTCGGGGCAAGGGGGCAGCCGCTGCCTGTAGGAACGGTCACGGGGTACGGGGCAAGAAGGTTGTGGCCCGGGCCCTTTGACCTGTCGGCAAGCCGAGGATCAGCAAGCTCAGGACGAGCGGTCGGGGCTCGTGGCGCCGACGCCGCCTTAGTAGCCCAGATCCTTGTCCACCAGGCCGATGAGGGGCAGCCCGCGGCGATAGCGGCGCAGGTTCTCGCAGAACCTCTCAATGTTCCGCCCCGCCCGCAGCTGGCTCGCTCCCGCGATGTGCGGGGTGATGACCACGTTGTCGAACTGCCAGAGGGGGTGGTCCGCCGGAAGCGGCTCCTCCGGCGTCACGTCCAGGCCCGCGCCGGCCAGACGGCCCTCTCGAAGCGCCCGCACCAGCGCGTCGCCATCCACGATCTCGCCACGCGTGACGTTGATCAGGATCGCCGTGGGCTTCATCAAGGCCAGCGTCTCGTCATTGAACAGGCCGCGCGTCGCCGGCGTCAGCGGGCAGCAGATCGTGACGACGTCGGACTGCGCTAGCAGGCGCGGCAGATTGTTGAGCGACTGCACGAGCGGGAGCTCCGCCGTCCCCGGCACCGCATCGCGGTCCACGGCCCGGCCGTGCATCCCGAAAGCGGTCGCCCGACGCGCCACCTCCCGGCCGGTCCCGCCGAACCCCACGATGCCCATCGTCAGGCCTTCCAGCTCAATCTCCTGCGGTCGCAGTTCCAAGCGTTGCTCCCAGGATTGGGGGCCCAGCCGCACCGCCTCCGCCAACTTCCGTGTCAACGCCAACAGCAGCGCGAAGGCGTGATCGGCCAAGTGCCCTCCCACCAGCCCTTTCTCGCCGGTGAGGACGGCGTCACTCGCCTTGAATTCGGGGAACAGGTACTTGTCCACGCCGGACGCCGTGGCCTGGACCCAGCGCAAGGAATTCGCCGCGGCGAACAGCGTCGGGTCCAGCGCGCCGAAGAGCACCTCGGCGGTGGATATCGCTTCCAGCGCCTCGCCACGGCTCGCGGCGACACTGACCTCGGCGTCGTCGCCGGCGGCGCTCCGGATGCGCTGCAGTTCCGCCTCCCCAACCGACGGCAGCGTCATCCCCGTCGCTATGAGGACATGCATGACGTGGAGAATACAGGCAGACGACTCCGGCCGCGACCTCGCGACCGCCGCCCTGAATCCGCTGAGACGGCCGCGCTGGGAGTCGCTGAGCCGAAGGGCTCCGCCCCCTGCCCGCGTCGCGCGGGTGGACCGTGGGAGCGCCGGCGCTACCATGCCGACGGGGAGGAGCCGCCGCATGCAGTACCGCCACATGGGCCGCTCGGGCCTGCGCGTCTCCGAGATCTGCTTGGGGACCATCACCTTCGGCCTGTAGGCCGATAAGACCGAGGCGTTCGCCATTCTCGACGCGGCGGCGGACGCCGGCGTCAACTTCCTGGACACCGCCGACGTCTACCCCGGCGGCTCGCACGACGTGGGCATCACGGAAGAGATCGTGGGAGAGTGGCTCCAAGGGCGGCCGCGGGATTCGGTTGTCGTGGCCACAAAGTGCTTCGGCGCCATGGGGCCCGCGCCCAACGATCGCGGCCTCTCGCGGGCGCACATTCTCAACGCCGTTGACGGCAGCCTGCGTCGCTTGCGCACTGACCACTTGGACCTTTATCAGACGCATTTCCCCGACCCGGCCACGCCCATTGAGGAGACGTTGCGCGCGTTCGACGACCTCGTCCGCTGGGGCAAGGTGCGCTACATCGGCGCTTCAAATTACGCGGCCTGGGAACTCGCCCTCGCTCTGGGCGCCAGTGACCGGCTGGACCTCGTGCGGTATCAGTGCGACCAGCCCCGCTACAACATCCTCTTCCGCCAGATTGAGGATGAACTGCTTCCCCTATGCCGCAAGGAGGGCGTGGGCGTCATCGCCTTCAACCCGCTGGCGGGCGGCTTTCTCACCGGGAAGTACGAATCGCTGGATGACCTCGGCCAAGGCACCCGCTTTACGCTGGGCACGGTGGCGTCGCGCTACCAGGGGCGCTACTGGCACGAGGCCCAGTTTCAGCAGATGCAGCGACTCAAGTCGCACTTCGACCACGGTGGGGTATCGCTCGCGCAGGCGGCCATCGCTTGGGTGCTCGCCCAGGACGGCATCATCTCCGCGATCGTCGGCGCGAGCAGTCGCGAACAGATCGAGGATTCACTCAAGGCTGTCGAGGTCACGCTGACGGCGGAAGACTTGGCCGTGTGCGATGACGCCTGGTACCATCTGCCGCGAGCGAAGGACCCAGCGTTCGCCCTCCAATAGCCCCCCGCGCAGGCAAACATCGTGGGCGACGAGCAGCGGCATGTCGTGGTAGTGGGGGCGGGCAACGCAGCACTCTGCGCCGCTCTCGCCGCACGCGAACGGGGCGCCCACGTCACTGTGTTGGAGAAGGCGCCGCGCGACGAGCGTGGCGGCAACACGTTCTTCACCGGCGGCGGCTTCCGTTTCCCCTATGACGACATTGAAACGATCCGCGCGCTGATCCCGGACCTCAGCGACGCCGAGGTGGCCGGCATTGATGTGGGCGCGTATTCCTCCGCGGCGATGCACGACGACCTGGCCCGCGTCAGCGACGGCCTGATCGACGAGGGCCTCGCCACCACCCTGGTCCGGGAGGCGTTCCCCACGATGGCCTGGCTGCGCGAGCAGGGCGTGCGCTGGGCGCTCATGTCCGGGCGTCAAGCGCACAGCGTAGATGGCAAGCTGGTCTTCTACGGCGCCCTCATCGTGGAGGCGGTGGGTGCCGGCAAAGGGCTCGCCGACGCCCTCTTCGAAGCGACGGAGGCCGCCGGGCTCGACATCCGCTACGAGAGCAAGATGACCGACCTGCTGCGAGACGGACGCCGCGTCATTGGCGTCATGGTCCGCAACGGCGACGCCGACAAGCCGCTGCCGGCCGATGCCGTGATCGTCGCCGCGGGCGGCTTCGAAGCCAACGCCGAGATGCGTGCTCGCTACTTGGGCCCCGGCTGGGACCTGGCCAAAGTGCGAGGCAGCCGCTTCAACACCGGCGACGCCATTCGCGCCGCGGTCGATGCCGGTGCGCAGCCGTACGGGCATTGGTCGGGGGCGCACGCGGTCGCCTGGGACCTCAACGCGCCTCCCACCGGCAATCGCACCATCGCCGACCTCTACCAAAAGCACTCCTATCCCTACGGCCTGATCGTGAACCTGGAGGGCGAGCGCTTCCTGGACGAGGGCGCCGATTACCGCAACTACACCTACGTCCCCTACGGGCGGGCCATCATGGAGCAGCCGCATCGGGTGGCGTTTCAGCTCTTCGACCAAAAGACCGTGCCGCTCCTGCGCGACGAATATCGCATCCGCCAGGTGACGAAAGTGGAGGCCGCGACGATCCCGCAGCTGGCCGCCCAGTTGGGCGTCGACGTGGAGGGCCTCACGCACACGATCAGCGACTTCAACGCGGCCTGCCGACCGGGACCGTTCAATCCTTCAATTCTTGACGGCGTCCACACGGAGGGCATCGCGCCGCCGAAGTCGAACTGGGCGCTCCCGCTCGACAAGCCGCCCTACGTCGGCTTCGCCGTCACCTGCGGCATCACCTTCACCTTCGGCGGCCTCAAGATCGACGAGCATACCGCGCAGGTCCTGGACACGGAGGAGCGCCCCATCCCCGGCCTCTACGCCGCGGGCGAACTGGTGGGCGGGCTCTTCTATCAAAACTACGCCGGCGGCTCCGGCCTCACGTCCGGCGCCGTCTTTGGCCGAATCGCGGGGGAAGCGGCGGCGAGGCCCTAGTAGCAGGTCGGCCAGGAAGCCAGCGGCTTCAGTTGCCCCTTTGGGGGGCGGTTGGACCTCGAAGCGCCGGATCGCCTCCACCAGCACCGCGCGCGTGTCCGCCGGGTCAATGATCTCGTCCAGGTTCATGATGCCGGCGGCGCCGTAGGGCTCCACATCCGCTGCCCATTCGCCGGCCAGGCGCTCCCGTTCGCCCGCCGGATCGGCCGCCCGTGCGATCTCCTCCGCGTGCACCACGTTCAATCCCACCGCCGGATCCATGAATGAGATCTCGGCGCCAGGCCAAGCGGTCATCAGGGCGCCTCCCGTGCCATTGCCGGAGAGACTGAAGTACGCTAGCCCGAAGGCCTTGCGCAGCACCACGGTGATGCGGGGCACCGTTGTCTGCGCCAGCGCTTCCATGAACATGATCGCCTTGTGCAGCAGACGCGCGTGCTCCGGCTCCTTTCCCACAATGAAGCCGGGCACGTCCTGCAGAAAGACGATGGGGATGTTGAACGCGTCGCAGAGACAGAGGAACGCCGTGGCCTTGTCGCACGTTTCCGGCGTGAGGGCGCCCGCGTAGTACATGGGGTTGCTGGCGACGATGCCGGCGCTCCTCCCGCCGATCCGAGCCAGCGCCGTGATCAGGCTGCGCCCGAAGCGCGGCTTCAGCTCCAGCAGCTCGCCATCGTCCACCAGGCGCGCCAGTACCTTGTGCATGTCGTAGGCGCGATTCCGCTGCCTGGGCACCAACTCCGCCAGCGCGGAGTCCGCTGCCACCGTCGTCTCGAACGGCCGCGCCGGCGGCAACGACCACGCGTTCGCCGGCAGGTAGGACAGGAACCGCTTGATCAGCGCGATCGCCTCCTCCTCCGTCTCCGCGGCCGCGTCGATCTGCCCCGTCACATCCAGGTGAACGTCCACTCCGCCCAGCTCTTCGAAGCTCACCTGCTCGCCGGTCGCGATCTCGATCACGCGGGGGCTCGAGACCGCCATACTGCTGCCCCGAACCTGCACTACGAAGTCGGAGAAGGCGGCGTGAAACGAGGAGGCGCCAAACGACTCCCCCACGATCGCGGTGGCCAGCGGGATACGGCGGGCCCGGCGCCCAACCGTCACCGCCGCGGGGATCTTGCTGAACCCCTCGGAGCCCAGCGCGTCGGGCAGGCGGGCGCCCCCGGTTTCACCGAAATAGACGTACGGCACGCCCTGTTCCAGCGCCTGCTCGTAGATGCGGCGCATCCGCCGCTGCCCCACCACGGATGACGACCCATGCAGCACCGTGACGTCGTCGCCACACACCGCCAGCGGTCGCCCCTCAACGCGGGCCCAGCCGCCTACCTTGCCATCGCCGGGCGTGCGCTCGCGGGCCTCGGGCCGTTCGGAGCGCGCGAACGTGCCGATCTCCAAGAAGGAGCCCGCGTCGGCCAGCCGCTCAATCCGCTCCCGCACGGTCAACCGACCGCGACGGTGCTGTCGCTCAATCCGCTCGCGGCCTCCCATCTCCTCGCGAATGCGACGGCGGCGTCCGAGAAAGTCCTCGCGAGGATCCTGCTCGCTGCGGTCCGTCATGCCGCCTCCGCTTCCCTGCGCTCCAACGCGCCTGCGCTGCCCTGCGCTCCCACGCGACAGTGTGCGTCTCGCGCGCCATTCTACGCGGCTGCGACTGAGACCAGCGCTGCGACCAGCGCCGCCCTAGTCGATGGGGACCGGGCGGGCGTCGCCGCTGGCGGTGAAGAGCACGTACGCGGCCGCCACCGGCGCCCCTGTCTGCCGAAACATGCGCACGTACTCTCGAACCTGCCGCTCGTATCCCTCCACGGCCTCGGGGCCGGGGGAGCGGGCGCTCTTGTAATCCACCAGGATCCAGCCCTCCTCCCGCCCCGGGAGGAATGCCAGGTCAACGTACCCCTCCACGACGCGGTCTGGGTCCGCCGAAACGAGCGGCAGCTCGCGCTCCACACGCTCGGCGCTGCGGACTCGGTCAAGCAGCGGGCTTCCGAACGTCGTGCGCAGGTCCGAGATCACGTCCGCCACGAGGCCGCTCAGGCCGCGCTCGGTGCACAGCTTGCGGGCACGCCACTCGCTTACGTCCCAATCGTCAAAGTCCGCCAAGAAGAGCGCGTCGTGCAGCGCGGTGCCGAGCGCGCGACCGTCCAACTCGTCGGCGCCGCGCAGCGGGCCCAGCAGGAGGCTATCGGCCGCCGCGGTGGTGGAGAGCGCGCGACCGTCCTCCGCCGCGATGGTCCGGTCCGTCGGCCCGCTCGATCGGTCGCTCGGCTCGACCTCCCGCGCTTGCTTCGCCGCGTCATTCCCCAGCCGCGACGGCGCCACGAACTCCCGGGTCGGCCTGCCGGCCGCCAGCGCGGCGCGGTGGCTGGCCTCCCAGCTCTTTTGCAGCGCCGCGACGTCCGGCACTCGTTCCTCCTTCACGACCTTGGGAGCGGGCGGAAGCTGCTCAACGCGGTAGTTCAGCGAGCCCGGCGCCTCCACCTCGTAGTCCGGCCTCATCCAGCCCGGCAGCGCCTCCTCCAGGTCGGCGTGGTAGCCGCGCGCCCGATCCGTGAAGTAGACGGGGAGCACCAGCCAGTCCCGCGCCCGCGTCGCCGCCACGTAGAGCAGCCGCCGCTCCTCACACTGCTCATACACGGATTGGCGCTGCCTGGCGGCGGCATAGCCGGGCGTCGCGAAGCGGCGCGCGCGCGGCCCCACTTGGAAATCGAGCCGGCCCTCTTCACGATCGACGACGGCGATCGAGCGGTCGGGCGCCACCGCCGCCGCCATCTTGGTCAGCACCACGATGGGAAACTCCAGGCCCTTGGCCTGATGGATGGTCAGGATGCGCACCACGTCCTCATCGATCTCCGTCACCGGCGATTCCGCCTCCGCCAGATCCGTTCGCGCCTGTGTGCTCAGCCAGCGCACGAACGGGCGCAGGGAATCCACGTCGTTGGCGGCGAAGTCCGCGGCGCGCTGCACGATGATCTGGAGGTTGGCGGCGCGCTGGCGGCTGCCGCGCGCCAGTTGAATCTCGACCAGGTGCGTCGTCCGCAGGACGTGGTCCACATACGCCGGCAGCGAGAATGACGCCTTCTCCCCGGCGAGTTGCCGCAGCAGCTCAATGGGCCCGCGCAGGGGCCCGTCGTAGCTTGCGGGCATGGCCTCGGCGGCCAGCAGGAAGCGGCCGTGCGAGCCATCCCGCCCCTGCGCGTACTCCAGCAACTCCGCGTCGGATGCCGCGAACGGCGCGCTCTTGAGCGCCGCTACCACCGCCACCTCATCGGACGGGTCGTCCAGGGCGGTCAGGATGGCCGCCGCATCACGAATCTCCTGTTGGAGGAAGAAGCCGCGGCCGCTGTCCAGGTGGTAGGGGATCGCCGCGGTGTCGAGCGCGGCGGTGTAGATGTCCAGGTTGGTGCGATTGCGAATCAACAGGCAGACGTCGCGATAGCGCGCCCGGCGAGTCTTGTCCCCTGCCTCCTTGTCGCGCACTGCCACCGGGAGTTCGTCCGTGTGGACAACGGTCTCAATGAATCGGGCGATCGCCGCGGCCTCGGCCGTTCGCGCCTCCTCCACGCGCCGCCAGGCCACGCCCGTGTTGGGGAGCAGATTGATCACCGCCGCGCCGCCGTCTTCGCGGAAGGCGCTGAGGCGCTGATAGTTCGGTTGGGCGCGGGGGAACTCCGGCGGGCGCTGAATGAGCGTCGCGAAGACGTGATTGTGCCATGCCAGGAGCTCGGGCCGCGAGCGAAAGTTCACTTCCAAGACGTCAACGCGCGCGCTGCCCGGGTCGCGCTCATTGGCGGCCTGGAACAGCTCCTCTACCTCCGCGTAGATGTCGATGTCCGCGCGGCGAAAACGGTAGATCGACTGCTTCGGGTCGCCCACGATGAACAGTCGGCCCGGCGCCAGCTCCACCTGCCGCCAGTGGGCCGGATCGTTGCGCGCCGCCAGCAACAGCACCATCTCGGCCTGCAGCGGGTCGGTGTCCTGAAATTCGTCAATGAAGAGGAACTTGAAGCGATCGCGGAAGTAGTGGCGCACGCGCGGGTCGCGCACCAGCAGGTCGCGGGCTTCAATGAGGAGATCTTGGAAGTTGAGCGTCCCGCTGCGGCGCCGTTGCGCAGCGGCCCCTTGGACGAACTCGTATGCCACCTCAATAAAGTCCGCCAGCGCCTGCGCGCGGGCACGCTCGGCGTACGCCTGGTGCCGCTCCCCGAACTGGCGGAGACCCTCGGCCAGCCGGATCCGAGCTTCACCCTGGCCGCGCCCGAGCCGCGCCGGCGGGATCTCCAGGTTCACGATGTCGGCTTCCAGACCCGGCGGCGACAGCCCCCGCATCCTCTCCAGCCGGTCCAGCAGGCGCTCCATCTGCCCCCGTACCGCCGGCGAGACCGACGCCGCCACCTCCACGAGGGCGCGGACATCGCTCAACGCGCGCGCATGCTCGCTCGGCGGCGTCGGCACGGGATCAGCGCGTTGGCGCGGGTCCAGGTCGCGAAACTCGGAGATGCTGTGCGCCAGGTCGCGCAGCTGATCGAGTCGCAACCCCAGCCGCAGGCACCGTTCAATGCGCGGGCGCGCGCTGCCCTCCTCCTCCAACCAGAGCCAGTCCTGCCATTCCTGCTCAAAGGCGAGCTGCTCGCTGACCGCGTCGAGCACTGCGAAATTCGGATCCAGCCCCGCTTCCAGCGGTCGCTCCCGCAGCAGCGCCGACGCGAACGCGTGAATGGTCTCGACGTGCGCCCCATCCACTTGGTCGATCGCCCCCCGCAGCCGCGCCGCTTCCGCGGCGTCCGCGCCCTGCAGCGCGCCGTACAGCGCCCGCCGGACGCGGTCGCGCAGCTCGCCCGCCGCCTTCTCCGTGAAC
The DNA here is from genome assembly GCA_963662615.2 of Dehalococcoidia bacterium. Classification (GTDB taxonomy): domain Bacteria; phylum Chloroflexota; class Dehalococcoidia; order Bin125; family Bin125. Next base: position 1,587,136 of record CAXXSR010000001.1, on the reverse strand, counting down.
GTGATCCCCACGATCTCGCGCAGCTCCGCCCGACCGGTCCGCACCGCCTCCACCAGCCGCCACACGAGCACGGACGTCTTGCCCGTGCCCGCCCCGGCCCGCAGAAAGATCGACGTGTCCAGGTCGCGGATGGCGGCGTCGCGCACGCGCTGGTCAATGGGCGTCGCTGTCATTGGCGGGCCTGCATGCTGAGAAAGTCGCGCACGACCGCCTGGTCCAAGCGTTTTTTGTGGTCGAAGCGCGCGTCCACGTCGGTGGAGCAGACGCTGACGTAGTCGCAGAAGGTGCAGTTGGGCCGCCGCCGCGCACCGCGGCCTTCGCCGGGGTAGGGGAAGAACCGCCCCCCCCGGATCCCCTCCGTGATGATCCGCAGCGCGTCCCAGAACTGCTCGTCGCCCAGGACGTCCGCGCCGCGAAGGGCGGAACGAGCGAACTCCCCGCGTCGTGTCGCGTACCAGTACTCGGCTTCCACCGATGCCGGATCCGCGTCGTAGTGGCGCGCCACCGCCTGAAGGTAGATGGGCAGCTGTAGCGCCGTGCCGCTGCGGTACTGAGTCGCCTCCTTGCGCGCGCGGCCTGTCTTGTAGTCAATGGCGACGAACCCGTCCCGCCCCTGATCCACACGATGATCCACGCGATCGATCCGCCCGTTGAATGTCAGCCTCGTGCCATCGGGCAGCGCCAGCGGCAGGCCCTGGAACTCCAACTCCGTGGCCAGTGGACGGTATCCCTGCGCCGCTCGCTCGCGTTCGTCACGCAGCAGCTCGCGCATGTCGGCCAGCACCTCCGCCTGCACAATGGCCCACGTTGTGGGCAGCCCGGCCAGCCCGCCCTGCCCTTCCCGCTCGAACTCCTCTTCCGCAATCTGCGTCAGACGCGCCTCATCAGCCAGAAACGCCTTCCACTCTTGCTTGCGGTCCAGCGCCTCCTGGACCCAGCGCTCAAGGATGCGGTGCACCATGGCGCCGCGATCCAGAGGGGTCATCTCCAACGCTTCCCCCGGCTCCGGCACCGCTCCAACGCGCAGGACATGTCGCAGGTAGTAGCGATAGGGACAGGTTGCGTACGTCTCCAGCGCCGTCGCCGAGAGCGATTGCGACAGAGGGTCGACCACCATAGTGTCGGGCGGCAGGACGCCGTCCCACGCGCTGAAACGATCGTCATTGCGCGCTTTCCGGGCCCGCTCATAGCGCTGGGAGCCGTCCCACAGTCGCGGCAGCAAGCGGCCGGCCTGGACGCCCCCCGCCGCCTCCAGCACGGCTAGGCGGAAGTCCGACCCGTCCAGCGCCGTGGCGCTGGACGACCAGTCCCCCGCCGCGACCGCTGTGGGGCTCGGCGCCGCGCCGGCGAGACGCGCCGGCAACTTGGTGATCACTCCCTGCGCTTCCAGCTCCTGCACCCGCGCCAATTCGTCGATCTCATGGGGGATCGACCGCAGCAGCAGCGGCGACGGCAACTTCGGCGCACCCGTCGTATTCGAGCGCCGCGCCCAGGAGATCGTGAGGAACCGCCCCGCGGATTGCTCCACCAGCCGGAACAACATCCGCTCTTCTTGGAGCCGTTCGCGCTTGGGCGGCAGCGCCGTCCGCCGCAGGCGCGCATTGAGGCGCTCGCGCTCGCCGTCCAGCAGCAGCGGGTCTTGCCGGATCAGCGGGGGGAAGATCCGCTCCCCGCAGTCGGCCAGGAAGACCGCGGTGAAGCGCAGCGATCGCGCCGCCGAGACGTTACCCACGAACACCCCGTCCGCCAGCGGTCGTGGGTCGTTCAGCACCGCTCGCCGGATCGCGCCCGTGGCGGCGCGCTGAAACCGGTCCCGGTTGACTTGCATGCCAGCGTGGTCAAGCTGCGCCAGCGCCGCCACGCGATCGCGCACCACCGCGAGCGGGTCCCGGTCGGCGGAGCCGGGAGCGAGATAGGCGTCCAGGATGCCCAGGAACCAGTCGCAATATTCGCGCCAGCTCGTCAAGCCGCCCACTCGTGCCGCCGCCTCCTGCAGGCGCGCCACAACGTCGTGCAACTCCGTCGCCGTCTCAATGGCGACGGCCGATCGGTCTTCGTCGCGGAGACGGTTCACGTAGCCATCGAGTTGGACGCGGAAGCGGTCCCACCCCTGCACCATGCCGGCCTGCTTCGAGTGCCGTTCCCACAGCACCGGCTTGGCCCGTACGTCGGGCGGAATCGTCTCTGCCAGGGCCGGGTTGGCGAAGAACTCCAGCAGCCGGTGCCGCTGCGGCGGGCGCAGCAGCAGCTCCAGCAGGACCCATGCCGCCTGGCCCGCGGCACTGTGTCGGACCGGCAGCCCGGCCGCGCGGAAGGCGGGCACGCCCGCGCGCCGCAGCGCCGCGCAGAGCAAGTCGTCCTCGCTGCGATCAAGCCGGTGCAGAATCGCGACCTGGTTGAAGGGCAGGCTGTGCTCTCGCGCCAGCGCCAGGATCCGCCGCACGATCTCCTCCGCTTCGGCCTGGCGGGAGGGTGCACTGAAATAGCTGTAGGCAGGATTCTCCGTGAATGCATTCGCTTCGACTGTGGCTTCAGTGACCGTCGCGCCGGCCCTCGCCAGGGCGCGGCCGAACCCGCGTGCGAAATCGAATTCGGGATCCGGTGGCGCGACCAGCACTACCCGGACATCGGCGACGTCCGCGCACCGCGCCAGCAGCCTCACCTGAACCGCCGGCGCATCGTAAAGCCCGATCACGACCAGGGGGGCGTCGCCCAGCGCCTCCCGCACGGCGGCGTCCGGCACACGAGGGTCCAGCGCGTCTTCGTACAGGCTCGACCGATCGCTGAGCGTGGCCATGGCGGTGTCGAACTCGCCGTAGATGGCCGCCAGATCGTGCAGCTTGGGGTCGTCTTCCCTTCGCAGGGCACGCGCATACTCCCTGGCCCCGACGGCGCCTTCGCGCAGGTCGGTCAGCGACCCCGCCACCGCTTCATCTACGCCGTGCACGCCCGGATCGAGCCGGCGCAGACGGCCCTCGCGATGGAGGTCGGCCAGGATGCCGTCCAGCAGGATCGCCTCCGCCCCGTCCGGCAGGGGCTGGCGTGACGGGCTCGCGCTGAAGCGTCGGATCGCAACGGCCAAGTCAATGGGCGTGAAAAAGCGCACGTTGGCCGTCGCCCCCAGCGCTTCCGCCAGCCGGCGGCGGAACGCAATTCGCTGCAGGTTCGAGCCCGTCAGCACGTTGACGCGTTGGAGCGGGTCTCGCTGCAGCGCGCCCAGCAGCGCCGTCAACCGCTCCTCGGCGGCTTCGAGCCTGGCGACGGTCTCTACGACGAACGTCATTGTGTCTGCATGGTAGTCGGGGCTGGACTGCCCTCGCTTGGCCGGCCCGCTTCGTCACCGGGCCCAGTCACACCCCGCTCGACGTCGCAGCCTCAACAAGTCCCCACGCCCCTCGATCCACGTCCGCGGGCGGCTGCCGCGAGTAGATCGTCGTCAATTGAGCCGGCGCCGAGGGCTTTCCCTATGCGTCCAGCCCTCCTGGCTTTCGATCCTGCTAATACGACGATTCCCCGCTCTGGTTGGCGGCACGATCCCAGCGCCGGCCGGACCGCGATGGCAAGACGGGAGGCGCCCCATGGACAAGCATCTGGACTATGCGGCCTTGCAGGAGCGGGTGCGCCAGCACAACGACCTGGCCAGCAAATACCGCTTTCAGATCGACACCCTGCGCCAGTACGCCGAAGTGGATGCCGACGTCTGGGAAGTTCTCCTCCAGCAGATGTTCCTGCAGTCCGTGCAGAGCTTTGACGCGGATGGGGACACGTCAGACATGGTGCTGCGCGCAGCGCTGGACTTCGGCTTTCAATGCATGGGCGTGGGCGCCGTCATGGCCATGGACGGCCTGGCCCAGGAAACGATCATCATCTAGGCGCCTCGCACGAGCGGGCCCGCTTCGTCCCCCCCTTGACCGGACGCGGCTCCGACCGCACCCATCCCCTGCCGCCGTTCCCGCGGATGATCCCTCTCGCCGTGGCGACGGTCGCGGGCGCCGCAGGCCCCCTCTCTCGTGCGCCCGCTCGTCGCACGGTTCAATTGACACGACCGTGGGCTGCGTGGGATTCTTCAACGCACGATGCGACTGGTCCGCTGTCCGCACAGCACTTGCAGCGCGCTGACTATGGCGCTGACCATGGCGATGCCCCAGGGTCCTTCCAGCCTGGAAGGACCCGCTGCGGACCGTCCCTCCCTGGCTCTGGCCAGGTAGTCCCTGAAGGCCATCCTGCCATGCCCTACGCCACTTCCCTCGCCTGCCGCGAATGCGGCAACGAGGTCCCGCTCGACCCCCTCAACATCTGTGACCGCTGCTTTGGGCCGTTACAGGTGCGCTATGACTACAGCCGCATGCGCGGACGGCTGACACGCGAATCGATCGCTGCCGGGCCCCACTCAATCTGGCGCTACATTGACCTACTCCCGGTGGAGGCCGACTCCATTGTGGACCTGGGCGTGGGCTTCACGCCGCTGATCCGCGCGCACAACCTGGCCCAGCGGCTGGAGATGCGCGAACTCTGGATCAAAAACGACACCATGAACCCCACTTGGTCGTTCAAGGACCGCGTGGTCGCCGTCGCCAGCAGCCGCGCCCGCCAGTTCGGCTTCCGCACCCTTGCCTGCGCCTCCACCGGCAACTTGGCCAACGCCGTGTCCGCGCACGCCGCCCGGGCCGGCATGCGCGCCGTCGTCTTCATCCCCCACGACCTTGAACACAGCAAGGTCGTGGGGTCGGCGATCTACGACCCCACCATCGTCACCGTGAACGGCTCCTACGACGACGTCAACCGGCTCTGCTCCGAACTCGCCGACAGCCGGCAGTGGGCCTTCGTCAACATCAACGTCCGCCCCTACTACGCGGAGGGCAGCCGCACGCTCGGCTTCGAAATCGTTGAGCAGCTGGGATGGCGCAAGCCGGAGCAGTGCATCGCGCCCATGGCCAGCGGCTCGCTCTTCACCAAGATTCACAAAGGCATGCAGGAGCTGGCGGATCTGGGCCTGGTGGAGGACACGCCGGTGCGCATGTTCGGGGCGCAGGCCGCCGGCTGCTCGCCCATCGCTCAGGCGTGGGCCAATGACAGCATGAATATCCGGCCGGTGAAGCCACAGACGATCGCCAAAAGCCTCGCCATCGGCAACCCCGCCGACGGCTACTACGCGCTCAAACTCATGCAGGAGACGCAGGGCGGGGCGACCGTCGCCTCGGACGACGAGATTGTTGCGGGCATGAAGCTCCTGGGCGAGACGGAAGGCTTATTCGCCGAGACCGCCGGGGGCGTGACGATCGCCGGCCTCCAGAACGGCCTGGAGAGCGGCCTCATCGACCGCGAGCGAACCACGGTGGTCTTCCTCACCGGGGGGGGACTGAAGACCACCGACGCCCTGGCGGGGCGGTTGCCGGAGCCGATTCCGGTGGAAGGAACAATGGCGTCGTTCGAGCAGGCGTTCGCCGGCGCGGAGCGCATCTAGGTGGAGACTCATGTGCGACGAAACGCCGTGCCGAATCTCCCCCGCACCGCCGGCGCCGTCCGCGCGATGGAGATGGGAGGGCGCAACTGATGGCGACCAAGCGCGTTCGCTTCACCTTTGAGGGGCAGAGCGTGGAGGAGCCGATCATCTACCGCTTGGGCCAAGAGTTTAACCTGGTCACGAACATCCGCATGGCGGATGTGGAGCCGGGCTTCGGCTGGGTGGTCTTGGAGTTGGAGGGCGCCGCCGACGAGATCGAGCGCGGCCTGCACTGGGCGGCGGAGCAGGGCGTCCGCGTCGATCCCGTCACCGGCGACGTCGTCGAGGGCTAACCCGGCGGCGCCGATGCCCCAACCAATGCGGCGCTCGCCAGATCGAGCGTGACCTCCGTCAGCGCGCCGCTCGCCACCTCGATGGGATCGCTCATGCTGGACCCGTCAATCGAGAAGGTCACCGTCGCTGCGTCCGCGGAATCGACCACGATCAGCCAGGTGCCGTCTGCAATGGTCGCGCTGCCCACCGCCTCACCTTGTTCGTTCCAGGCGGTGACCACAGAGCCGTCCGGGGCCAGGACCCCGTCCAGCAAGGCGCCCGAGTTTGTCTGAGTGCTGCCAAAGAACTGGTGCACCGGCGCTGGCTCCTCGTCCACCATCGGCGCCGGCGTAATCGGCTCCAGAACGACGGGGGCGAGAAGGGCTCCGATGCGGTCCCGGTGGGCGGTCACATTGATGCCGAAGTTCTGCCCTTCCGCAAAGCGAACTTCGAACGCCGAGATTCCTATCACGCGGCCGTCCTCGGTGATCATTGGACCGCCGCTGTTCCCCCGCTCAAGGGCCGCGTCGGTCTGGACGAACGAGAGCCCCTCCCCGCTCGTCTGGATGGCCGAGACGATGCCGGTGGTGAGGGTTGCATTCAGCGACGAGATGTCGATGTCGAGAATCGCCCCAACATCGAATGCGAGCGGGAAGCCCCACACCCAGACCCCGTCGCCGGGCGCCGGCGTCTCCGCCGACTCCCAGTCCAGGCGGCGGACGCCGTCGGGCAGGTTTGAGACCTCAATCACGGCCACGTCCAGCATTTGATCACGCGCGGTCACTAGCCCCCGACGTTCCTCGCCGTTGAAGAAACGGACCGTCACGGATGACGCTCCCGCTACCACGTGGGTGTTCGTCAGGATCTGCGTCTCGCTGATGACGAACCCTGAGCCGATGCCCAGGCCCTGGTCCACCAGGACGATGGCACTCTCCGCCTCCTGGAAGCTCGTCGCCGGCTCAGGCCCGGTATCGACCGGTGCAAGCTCAAGCACTTCAGACGGCGGCTGCGCCCAGCTCACGGAGCGGCTCACCTGCAGCCAGACGCCGTCGCCGAAGTTCAGCACAAGGGCATCGTTGAGGAAGTCAGGCCCCGTGGTGCTGTAGCGCAGGAACCGTTGCTGCCCGCCGTCCCAGGTAAAGAGGACCTCGAGCTGGCCGCTGATGCCCGCCACCGCGTCCACCACCGCCGTGCCGTCAGGACCGGTCCACATCGCCAGGTTGAAGCCCGGCGCCAGCGGCGCCGATCGCGGCTCGCGATAGGCCGGCTGCTCCCAGCTCCCGCCGTTGGGCGTGTTGATCCAGACGCCGTCACCGGTTTGCAGGTCCGTCAATGTGTTGAGGAACTCGGGGCCGGTGCTGCTCAAGCTCTGGAACGATTGCTGCGCGGCGTCCCATGTATAGAGGGTTGTGAAGCTCCCCGAGATCGTCGCTGTGGCGTCTTGCGCGGCGGTGGCGCCGGTCCAGCCCACCAGGTTCCAGCCGCGCGCCAACGCAACCGTGCGGGTCGCCGGCGGCTGCGGCGGCGCCGGCTGGACGGTGAAGGCGTCCTCCAGGATCGCGTCGCCGATGTCGGTGCGCACGATCACGTCCACCAGCCCCGGCTCAAAGGAATCGGGAACGGTGGCGCGTATCCTTCCCAGCGAGACCGGTGTGGTCTCTACCTCCACTTCAGTACCGCCAGCGCGGAAGGAAACGGTCGGATTGGCGAAGCCGTATCCCCAGATCTCGACCTCCGTGCCGGCGCCCGCCTCCCCGATCGACGGCCGCACGCCGTTGACCTGGGGACCCTGGTCCGCCGCCGCGAACCCGATGGCGGATCCGGCCCCGTCCGTGTCCGCTCGCTGGCTGTCGGAGTCTCCGAATGAGCCAATCAGGACATCGGAGAGTCCGTCCCCATCGTAGTCGGCGACCGCCACGGAGACGCCGAAGGAGATGTCGGCGAAGCCTGCGAACCACCGCTCATTGAGGAGAAAGATGTCCGCACAACAGGTGGGGCCGATGACCTGACCCGGGATCAAAGAGACCAGGCCAAAGCCTGGCAACCCCGCCAGGAGGTCGTTGACGCCGTCTAGATTCGCGTCGCCGATAGCGAGATCGGATATCTCAAGAGGGCTGCTGATGGTGACTTGCGACGCGAGATCCTCGAAGTCGACTTTGCCGGCCGTGAACGGGCCGGGCAGCACGGTCACGAAATCTTCGCCGGATCTTTCATCGAAATAATTAATCCGTGACTATCCCCGCATAGCACGTACCTTACTAGAGTCCTGGCGACGGTGGGGGCGTGATATTCTTCGAGCATGGGTGGGACACCGTCACGGCAGCCCCGGCCGTCCTACGAGGATGGCAAGGTCCGAAACCCGGACTTAGCGCGGATGATCAAAGAACAGGCGCCGGAGAGGAAGCAGGGGTGGGTAGCGCTCCGCGACCTGATTCGGCGTTCGGCTAGACGATCCGCTTGAAAGCGAGATGCCCGTCGATCTTGAATACGAACGGCCGCCGCGTGTTCCGGAAGAGTTCTTCCATCTCCTCCAGCTTGCTCACGATGATATTGAGATAGTCCCACTTCGTCGGGTTACTCTTCTGTCCGACGAGGAACGCTCCGACACGGTGATCCATGATGACCTGTCGTTCCGCAGGGCGCGTCGTAACTTTCTTGTCGCGCAGGATCACAAGCCACTCACTCTCACCAGCTTCCAAGAGCCAGGTGGTGTCCTCTGTGAAGATCGGATAGATGTCAGCGCCCGATCGAACATCATCGCGGATACGACAGATCGCTCGCGCCACGGCTGGCGAGATCGACTTGTCGATCAAGATCATCGCGGCTCAGGGACTCGAGACACCTCGAACTGTATGGCGCCGGCGATCAACTCGACTGACACGTCGAAGTCAGCGGCGATGTCTGTCTCGGTCTCCCCAGCCTTCATTCGCTCTAGGACGATCTCGGTGCGAAGGCCGAGGCCAGCGATAACTGGTAGTCCGAATCCGTAGTCGGGATCGACGAGTACCGGCGTACGTTTTCCGAGCGGCCACCACCTTACGGCGAGGTCCCCCGCATACTCGATTGTCTCGAGAAAGTTAAACATTTCCTCCCATGCGTGTTGGCGCTGTGCGCCCAGGAGGCCGACTAAGTTCCCTTCCTCCTCCACAAACGCATGCTTGCCGTCCCCCTTGAAGCGCATGGTGATCAGGGGATGCGGAACACCGAAAATCTTCTGGCACTCACGGACGATCTCGCGGATGTTGTGGAGCGAATGTCCGAGTTCTTTCCAGCGGTTGATCGCCGCGGTCTCGACCAGGTCCGCGAACGAAACGTCGTCCTCGGAGCGCTCCTGTTCGGTGACCGGCCCGCTGAACTGCTGGGCTCCGCCTGCGTCGTGGTAGAGATATCCCTTGAGCCAGCGCTTCGTGGTGCCGCGAGTGACACCGGCAATCCGGTCAGCCTCTGCATGCGAGTACCGGGGCGCAAACAAACGAGAGCTAGGATCGATTGGGGTAGTGACCATAGTTGCACACCGCATCTCTCCCGGCGCACGTAGGCACCAGGGCTGATACACTAGGTCCAGCCATGGGTGGCCTGCAACGCCCCACACGTCGCGGGCGGCTCCTTTGCTACCCCCCAACTGGGGAGTACGCCCCGTACCTCCCTGTCCTCGTCTCACGTGCTCGCTCCACCAGCGTCCGGAACATGGGCCGCGTATCGTCTCCCGGTGGTTGTAGCGGAACACGTACTCATCGACGTAGCTCTGGAGGTAGGGCGTGCCGACCATGTGGTGGACGCCCCGGATGCCGTTCTTGAGCAAGCTCCAGAACCCTTCGATCGTGTTCGTGTGCACGTCGCCGTCCACGTAAATACGGGCGGAGTGGTTGATCACGTCGTGGTGCCGATAACCGTGGCGCGAGAGCGGCCGGTATTGCCGAGCGTCATCGGACACGACGCGGCTCCGCCGATCGATGTTGCCGTCGATCAGCGGGAGGAGTGTTCGTGTTTTGACGTCCCCAGTCACTAACGCCCGCACCCGGCCCCCGCGCTCCACCATGCCGAACACGGGTTTCTTGGCGCTGGGGTCGTCCTTGAGACGTGGCCCCTTGCGAGGCTGCCGGTATCGGGGCTTCCCACCAACTAAAGTCTCATCGATCTCGACGGTGCCGCGCAGCGGCCCGATGCCTCCCTCTGCGAACAGCGCCCGAATCTGGCGGAACATGCGCCACGCCGTCTTGTAGGTGACGCCCAGCTCGCGCTCGAGTTGTTTGGCGCTGATCCCGCATCGCGTCTGCGCCATGAGGTACATCGCGTAGAACCACGACTTGAGGGGCGTACGGGATTTCTCGAAGATCGTCCCGGCCAGCGGGTAGACGTGCGTGCCGCAGTGGTCGCAGGAGTACGCCTTGGGGCGGCTCGTTAGCGCGTGATGCTTGCGCACGACGCCACACGCCCGGCAGGGGAGCCCCTCCGGCCATTCCTCGTAGATGAGGCCCGCCAGTAAGTCGAGGCAGGCCCGTTCGTCCGGGAAGTCCTCGTTGAACTGGTGAATCGTGTAGCGTTCCATGGCGACAGCATGCCAGATTATCTACGTGCTGTCAAGGGATAGTTACGAATTAATCGCCAGGTCCGCCTGCCCGTCGCCGGTGAGATCGCCGGCCGCCAGCGACCAACCGAACAACGAATTCGCGGGCCCGCGGATCACCGCGCTACGGTCTACCGGGGCGATGCCCCCGCGCGGGGCCTCGAAGGGGCCAAAGTAGATGACGACCTCATCCGAGCCGAGCTCGACGTCGAAGAGCCGGAGGTCCGGGGATCCGTAGACGATGTCGTTGGCTCCGTCACCGTCGAGATCCGCGACGGCGATATCATTCGGAATCGTGCCCAACCGCGTGTGAACCTGTCGAGCTTCCCGTGCCAGATCGGTTGCCGCATCGAAGAAGTCCACCCTGCCGGGAACGTAGTTAATGGGCGTACGCCGGCCCCCAACTGAGCCCTCTAGCCAGAGCGCGTCCTGGATGCTGTCGCCGTCGATATCCCCAGCGGCGACATCGAACCCGGCGCGCCGGAAGGCGTCACCCACAATGCTCTTCGTGGCGACATTACCAACCGGAGCTGCGCCCGGCCCAATCGGGCCGGAGAGCAAATACACCTGCCCGCTGTCTTCATTCTGTTGCTCGTCGACGAACTGAGCGCCCAGGAGCAGGTCGGGCGTGCCGTCAGCATTGAAGTCGCCCACCGCCACGCCCCCTAGACCGTCGCCCGCGCTGTCGCCGTAGATCTGCAACGACGCATCCGCGTAGTCTTGAATGGGCGCCTGCGCCGATGTGGACCGCCCCGACAGGGCGATCGCTCCCACAAGCGCGATAAGCGCCAGCGCGATGAGCGACGCCGTCCGCCGCTTGCTTGCGAAAATTGATGCGGTCATCTGGATCCTCCCCTGACAGTCGTGGCGAAACTTCAGCCCCCGGTGCTCCCACTGGCACACGAGCAGAGGGACGTTCGCCTCACCGTCGCGACTTCGACCGCGGACTCGGAGGTGCGAATGCACCATCCGCCGTGGGTTGAATGACCCATTTCAGTGCGGGCCGGTCGCGCGAATTGATGCGCGGTGCTCACGACCCCTCACCGCGACGCGGGGACCGCAGCGCTCGGCGCATACGTCGAAACCGCAGCCCCCGCGCAGAGGGGGCAAGAATAACTTGGATGTCAAATAACAGATGCAAAAGGATGCGGCGGGACGATTGCGTCCCCTTGGATCTGATGCGTTACCCCGCCGCCTAAATGCCGGAGACTGTCGGTGCAGCTGCGGGCGTCGGCCGCGTCGTCTTCTATTGCGCCAGCAACTCCCGAATCCTGTCGCCGTTCGCCGCGACGTCGATGGCGAAGTTCTGACCCTCCAGGTCCTCGCCGAAACTCACGTCAATGAAGTCATTGATGCCGGCCACCCGCCCGTCCTCCAAGATGAGGGGGCCGCCGCTGTGCCCCGGATTCAGCGCGGCGTCGGTCTCAATCAGCGAGAGGCCGTTCTGGTCCGTCTGAATCGCCGAGACAATGCCGACCGTCACGCTCGCGGACGTCTCTGCCGTCCGCCAGGCCCATGCCCAGACGGCCGTGGCCGGCGCAGGACTCTCCTCCGACAGCAACTTCAGGCGTCGCACGCCATCGGGCAGCGAGGCCAGCTCGATCACCGCGATATCCAGCTCCCCATCCACCGCGGACACGAAGCCCTGCCGCTCTTCGCCGTCGATGAAGCGCACGGTGACTGACGACCTACCGCCGACCACATGCCCGGCCGTGATCACCTGACTGCGATTCACGATGAACCCCGACCCGACCTCGTCAATCACGACCACCGCCGCCTGCGCCCCCTGGACGTTCGTGGCAGCGGGCGGACCCGGCGGCAGATTCGCTGGCTGTTCCCAGACGGTCGAGCGCTTCGTCCTGATCCAGACGCCATCGCCGAAGTTGAGCGTCGTCGCCGTATTGAGTGAAGGCGGCCCGCCGGGCGCGAAGCGAAGGAACTCTTGCCGCGCGCCGTCCCACGTGAACAGCGCCACCAAGTTATCGCCAAGCCCGTCAATCGCCTCGGCAACGGACGTGCCGTCCGGGCCGGTCCACATCACTAGGTTGAATCCCGGCAGCAGTTCAACGGATCGCTCCGCCACCAACGCTGGTTGTTTCCAGGTTCCTGAATCGGGAGTGTGGAGCCAGATGCCGTCGCCCGCGGCAAGTCCGGCCACGGTACTGAGGAACGCCGGGCTCTCGGGGCGATAGCGGATGAACGTCTGCCGCCCCGCGTCCCACTTGTAGAGTTGGGTGAAGGATCCACTCAACGACGCGGTGGCCTCTTCAACGGAACTCGTGTCGGTCCAGCCCACCAGGTTCCAGCCGGCAGCGATGGTCAGCGTGTTCGTGCTGGGCCGCACCGTGAGGGCGTCCTCCAACGTGGCTTCCCCGAGATCCGTCCGGACCACGACGTCGACCATGCCCAGCGGCAGCGATTCCGGCACCACCACGCGCACCGCCCCGATCGAATTCAATGCGGACGGCGCCCCGGCCTCCGCCGCGTCTCCAGATGGCTCGGCCTCCAGCTCCATCCCGTTCTGCCCACGGAAGAGGATCGTGGCGTCCACCAGTCCTTGCCCGCGGATCTCCACTTCGCTGCCGGCGGCCGCCTGGGTCGGCCTCACGCCATGGATGACGGCCTGCCGGTCGACGCCCGCGAATCCCAACAGCGACCCCGCGCGGAACGCGTCCTGCCGCAGTTCGTCCGAATCCCCCGGCGAGCCCACCAGGAGATCGGCAAGCTGGTCGCCGTCGTAGTCACCCACGGAGACCAACACGGGCGCGAGAAAGGACCGGAATCCTGTGATGGTCTCGTTGGTGTAAAGGAAGAGCAGGGGGAATCGCGCCGGCCCGATCACGCCGCCTGGCACCACGGCGACCCGCTGGCTCGTACCCAGCCCAATGACCAGATCGTTTCTGCTGTCCAGGTCCACATCGCCGATCGCCAGCGACTCAACGTCCACGAAGCGCGTACCCCGAAAGATCACGATCGGCTCCAGGCTGCCATCCCCGAACGTCGCGGTGCGCGCTGCGAAGGGCCCCTCCACGATCGCCACGGAGTCGAAGCCGGCGTCATCGACATAATTGATCGCGAGATCGGCCTGACCGTCCTCCGTCACGTCGCCCACGGCGATCGTCCAGCCGAAAAACTGCGCGTCGGTTGGTTCACGGATCCGGGCGACCTTGGCCGGACGCAGCGTTTCGTCGTCCCCAGCCGCGAAGGGCCCAAAGTAGATGATCACCTCGTCCGAGATGATCGGGGAGCCGGCCGCGATGTCGACGGCCCCGTCCCCGTTCAGATCGCCCACGGCTAGGTGCCTCACCAGTGTCCTGGGAAGCGCCTCGATCGTCCCGGTACGGCCCTCTCCCTCAAAGAGGCCCTCCGCGCCGAACCTTACGTAGATGTTGTTCGGGAGTGCGGCCGTTGTGATGACGTCGTCGAACCCGTCGCCATCGATGTCCGCCGTCGTCACAAACCCGCCGAAGCCCACGGTTCCAGGCCGTTGATAGCGGAAGCGGTCCAATTCCGGCTCCTCAAACCGGCCCGCTTGAATCGGACCGCGGACAACGCTGACGCCGCCCATGTCAGAGGAACCGACCCAGCGAATCCCCCGCGCCCCAATAACCAGGTCCGGAACGCCGTCGCCGTTCACATCCCCCACGGCGGAGGGCCCCAGCAGGTGCCGCGAGGACTCGCCGAAGATCAGCAAGGACGCATCCTCGTATTGGAGCTCGCGCTCTTGCGCCTGAGCCGGAGGCGGGGGCAATGCCAGCGCGGCGATGGCGACGATCAGACCCAGGGCCGCCGCGGCGGCAGTGCCTCGCGCCGCCAGGTGTATCCGTCGTCGCATTGTGCCTTCCCCCGGGGTTCTCGCGCGCGAACGCCAGCCCCGCCCAACCTCGCCGCCCTCAGGCGCGCATCGCCGAGGGTACCCGATCCGTCAGCACCTGATCCACGACGGAGCAAGGCGCGGACCAGACGCGCAAGGCGCGCCTCACCCAGGCGCGATTGAGCCAAGATCGCCTCCTGTGCGGGGATCGCGCTGGTTGCCGGCTACGGCGACGGCTGATCCCACACCGCCGCGTTGAACACTTCAATCCAGATCGCCATGCCGAAGTCCAGCTCCGCCAGATCGTTCAAGAAGGGCGGGAGGCTCGGGTCGAACTGGAGGAAGCGCTGGGCCACGGCGTCTCAGGCGAACAGGCGCACAGTGGCGGTCTGGATGTCCGTCACTGTCTGCACAGGCGTGTTGTCGGGCCCCATCCAGGACACCATGTTGAAGCCGGCTATCAGGGGAACGACGCGATCGGCACGCACGAGCGGCTGCTCCCAGATCGCGGTCCCGCCTCCAACCACGTTGACCCAGATGGCTTCGCCCGGGGTCAAATCGGTGATCTCGTTGAGGAACGCGGGCGCATCCGGGTCAAAGCGTCGAAAGCGCCCCTGCCCGGCATCCCATGTGAAGAAGGTGAGTCGCGCCGCGCCTGTGGGCGTGATCGCCCCGATCGCGTCCTCCACCGGCGTGCTCTCCCCTGACCACGCGACGAAGTTCCAGCCCGACCGCAAGCGCACGCTCCGGCTCTCTGCGGCGCCGGGCAGCATCGGTTCCGGTTCGCCCGCCCGCGTCCGGGACCATCGAAGCCGGCAGCGCTACGCGGACCTCGCTCTGCCCCAGCGTGGCCGTCTTCCAGGGCGGTGCGCCGAAGCCGTCGTAGGGCTTGTCGGATTCCCAGTAGCGGAGCGCCAGGGTGATGAATGTGTAGTCCGCCTCCGCATAGGGGCGATCGCTGATGACGATTGTGCCGACCGTGAAGTCGCACGGCGCCGTCGCGCTGGCAGGCACCCGCGGCCCCTCCAGACCGATGACGTCCTCGACTGTGATCTCGGTCACACTCGTGGCGGTGACGCGATCCGGATTCGATAGGTCAATGGTGCCGCCCAGGATCCGCATGCGCGGCACTTGGGACGCCGGGATGAATCCGGCCACATAGAGCGAGATGGGAGCGAACGTTCCCAGGAACTCGCCCGGCCGCGCTTCCAGACGGTACGTTCCGTCTCCGTTGGCGACGAGATCGACCGGAAGGAAGGGCGCATCTTCTCGCTTGACCAAGGAGCCGCCGCTCTCTTGCAGCTGCAGGTCCATCATGCCGTTGATATCGGAGTTGGCTACGAAGTGCCCTTCGCCGTCCAGCCAGCCCAACGCAGCGGCCGCGTGTGCCGACCAGCGATGCATGACCTCGTGGCTCAGCGGCGCCCCGTCGACGCGGTTGTCGAAAATGATGCCCTGCAGCCGCCCCTGCGAGTAGGTGTTGAACGGCGTCCCGTCCACGAACGTGTCGGGCCCGACGTTGAGGTCGCGCTGCTCGATCCCGATCCCGAGCACATCGTTGAAGATGTTGGAGAAGACGGCCTGGCGAACCCCTCGTAACGGTTCGTCCACCACTTCACGCACTTGCAGGACGATGAAGTCGAACACATCGCCGAACTCGGTGATGAGGATCTCGCAGCCCCGGCACAGAGCCAGGGCGCTCCCCGCATCCACCTGCGGGTAATTTGGGAACACCGTGCCGTCATCGACTAGGAACAGCGCGTGCGAGGTTGCCGTCAGGTTCGGCGCCAGCGTTGTCACCGCCACCGTTCCCCGCTGCGAGACATCAACGATCGACAGCCCCGTCTCCAGCGACACCATCGAAGACTACACCGTTCCGTTCGTATGCTCCGCAAAGAAGAGGAGCTTGTTCGCGAGCCGCTGGTGCGTGCCGCCGTCGTGGCTGAGGGCGCCGGGGGCGGTGATACCGGCGCGGCTGTGGACACCGTCGCCGGCGGCGGCGTCCCCGTGCGTGCCGTCGTCGTAGAGCCGGATCAGATCCTCGGAGAGGAGCCTCACTCCTTCTGACAGATCCGCATCGGCTGTGAGGACGCCCTCGGTGGTCAGATAGACGGCGTCGAAGGAGCCACCGGTAATCAGGACGGCGAAGGACGCGTTCTCGGGCCCGTCGTTGAAGATGATCGCAGGGAGCCAGGTGGGGTCACCAATCGACCCCGCTGTCAGCACTCGGTGCGATGCAGCCAGGGCGGGAGCCCACGGCGCGGCGCTGACCTGGCTCGCTGGGAGTGCGCGGCTGCCGTCCGCAGCGCCGGCGCTTCCGGCCACGGGCGCGGACGCCGGTCCGGCGATCGTCAGCGCGATTATCAGGCCGATAGCCAGCGCGAGCGCCGTCGCCCACAAGGAGGCGTACAAAGTAGTGATGGTCGTCGCAACGAAACCGAAGCGCCGCCGCCGAAGTCGCCGCATGGTTGGTCCAATCCCTGCGTGCTGGATTCGGCGGCCCACGAGCGAGACCAATTTAAGACGCACCCGAAGCCGCCATTCGCCTGGGCCCGCTGCACGTGAAGCCATCATGATGGCGACGCTAGCCAGGCGCTACGGCCCGCCCAGCTTCTCGGTACGTCCCGCGCCCGATCGACGGCCTGGCTCGGGCCCGCGCAATGAAAGCTGCGCCGGCTGGCGCTAGTCCTCCGGCGGCGCGCAGCTCGGCGGCTCAGGAAGACGGGAAGGGGATCGTATCGGTCATCTGCGCCACAACAATACGGCGGTTGGAGTAGTTGAGCTCGTCGCGATCAAAGGAGCCTTCGCAGGTGATCAGCGTAAGGAGGGGGTACCGGCTGGGTTGGAGGTACTCCACACCGTCGGCCGACTCCCAGCCCACGGACGTGGTCTCGATCACCAGGTAGAGGTGGTTCACCCGAGTGGCGTTGTCCCGCACGAGGATGAAGTCGCCCAACTGCGTATTGGGCAGCTCCCAGCACACCCCGGTTCCTACGTTCCTTTCCTTGTCATTGAAATCGCGATGGCCGTCCAGCAGAACGTTGCCGGGCTTGCCCGGCGCCGGCCCGTCGCTCCACCAGCCGATCACGTGCGGATTATCCGGCGCCCCCATGGCCCCGCCCCGCGTCAGCCCTACCTTGACAATGTCGGCTCGCAGCTGCGCGGAGGGGATGATCAGCTCCCAGTCGGTGCGGGAGTCTGCAGCGCTGCTCGCCACGATCCCAGGTCCACCCAATATGGCGCCCTCGTCGCCCGATCCCCCGTGGATGAGCGCGTCCTCGTCGAATTCGGGGAGCGGGCGCGGTGGCCGCGGCGCCTGGGTCTGGCCGTCGGGGTCACCTGGCTCGACCGTGAGGTCGGCACTGCGGGCTTCGTCCGTGGAGGTCGGGGTATCGGTCGTGCGGGGTTGCTCGGGCGGCAGCGCCGCGTCATCGCTCGCGCTGAGCCCGGGCGGGATGGGTGAGGAACGAGTGACGGCCCCCGCGGCAGGTGCCGGCGCGTCGTCGTCGCCGGTGGCGGCAGCGACGGCGAAGAATGTGATGATGAAGGCGAGGGCCGCCGTCCCGGCCGTCCCTGCGAACCAGGCATGCCGGCGCAGCCACTGGCCGCAGTCCGTCAGCGCGGACTTAATCCCGTCGCTTCCCCGGTGTTCGGATAGCCAGCGCCCGATCTTGCTCACGACGATCCGGCCCTAGTCCTCTACGAGAGTCGGTCTCAGTCCGGCGCCGCCCGCGGGAAAAGGAGACCGACCGCCACCCCTACCAGTTTATACCCGCTCCCGGCTCTCGGTAAAAGGTACCGCGCCGTCACTTTCACCGGGCAGGGACCCCCGTCATCATTGAACGTGGAGGAGGAGCCCTACGAACAATGAAGGCTGTGACGGCCGCGCGCGCGGCGGCTGACGGGTTGTGCTCGGACGCGGCAGCGGCATTGGCGCCAACGGAGCGAGGGACGGCGATGCTGACGCGGGCGATCGCCATCCCCTTGGCGCTGCTGTTGAGCATCGCGCTCGCCGGCTGCATGACCTCCTCCGAATCCGAGCCTGAGGACGCCACCGTCGAAGCTCCGGCCGTCGCGGAGCCCGTCCCCGCCGAAAACGACGTGCCCGGCGCTCTCGACACCGATCCGCAGGCGGAAACGGAAGCGGAGTCCTCGTTGCCCGCAGCGGACGCTCCGGAGGACGCTGTCGCTGTCCCCGCCGAGCCGCCGCCGATAGCGAACGAGATCGAGCTGCCGCCCGGCTTCGCCGCGTTTCGATGGCAGGAAGAGCTGAGCCAGCCAACGGCGCTCGCCTTCAGTCCGGACGGCCGCCTCTTCGTCGCCGAACGGGGGGGCAAGCTGTGGAGCTTTCGCGACCTCGACGGCAACGGCGCGGCCGATGAACGCGTCCTCTTCGCGGACGGGCTCACGGAGCTGCTCGGCTTCGCCATCCTTGACGACGCGCGCGTCTATGTGAGCGATCGCGGGCGCATCTCCCTCGCCGAGGATCTCGACGGCGACGGCACGGCTGACATCGTCACACCGCTCATCCGCGCCCTGCCCAGCGGCCGCCACCAGAACAACGGCATCGCGCTGGGGCCCGACGGACGCCTCTATCTCACCCTGGGATCCACCTGCAATGAGTGCGTCGAAGACAACGGCGTATCCGCGTCGATCCTCGCGCTCAATCTCGACTCACTCCAGTTGGAGGTCTACGCCTCCGGCTTGCGCAATTCCTATGACCTGGTCTTTACGCCCGACGGCTCGCTCTGGGCCACCGACAACGGCTCCGACCCGCCCTGCGCAACGCCGGACGAACTCAACCGCATCACCAGCGCCACGCACTACGGCTGGCCGTACTGCGAGGAGGAGGTCCCCCCGTTCGAAAACGTCCAGGAGCCGGCGCTTGAACTCGGTTTGCATACGAGCGCCGACGGACTGGTCTGGGTCGATTCCCCGCTCTTGCCGCCTGAACTCAGCGGGGGCTTCTACATTGCGCTCTTCGGCGCCAACTCGGGGGATCCCGAAATTGGCAAGCGCGTGCAGTTCGCCAAGCTGGAGGCGGACGGGTCGCTCACCTTGCGCGAGTTCGCCACCGGATTTGGCAATCCGCTGGACGTCACCGTGGGGCCGGGCGCGAACCTCTACGTTGCGGATTTTAGTCGGGGCGTAATCTATCGGATCGGGGCGCCGCCGGAATAGGCGCAGCCGGGGCGAACGCGCGCGCTCACCGCAACCGCTGGATCGCGCCGGCACGCTCCTCAATGGAGAGCAGGCTCTTCTCTAGCGCGCTCAGATCGCGCGATGAGCGTCGGCCCAGTGCGGCCTCAATGAAGGCGCTCTCCTCGCGTGCCAGCCGCTGCGCCATGCGACGCCCGGCCGCCGTCAGCGCCAGGAAGTGCGAGCGGCGGTCGTTCGAGTTTGGGCTGCGCTTGATCAGCCCCTCGTCGTGCAGCGCCCGCAGGAGGGGAGAGATGGCGTTGGGGCTCCGGCCCGTTTCATCCGACACCTCCGAGGGCGTCATGGCCCGGCCGCTGCTGGCGAGCGCATGCAGCACGGCATAGCGAGCGCCGTTGCTGCCTACGCCGGCAAGCCAGCGCTCATGCGCCCGATCGACCGAGGCAAAGGTCCGGTACAGCTGCGTGTACGCGGCTCGGGTCCGGACTGAGGCTTGCGCACGTCCTCTGGGCATTGCCGTTTCCTTCCCGGCGGACGGTCACCCGCCCCGCTGTAGACGCTGCCGCGCACCAAGCTCGCGCCGCCGGCCCCAGAGCGGCTCGCGCTCGGGTGCGGCAGCGCAGGCGAACCGCGCCCCGGCCGCCTCACCCTCCCCGTCGTCCCGGCGAGAGGGACGTCACGCTCGCCCCGGTACGCCGCACCGAGACGAGATAATACCAGACGGCGCCAAGCGCGAACGAGGCTTCCGCACCACAACTTCGGGCTTGAACCGCCCGCTCGCGTCCGAACGATGCCCAATCTGGTCGCGTCATCGTCATGCGGGCGCCTGGCTATTGCCACGAACGGGGCGGGAAGGCCAACGTCGCGGGCGGATTCTCGGCCCGCCTTCGCCATGGCTTCCCGATACGACCTCAGCCTCGCCTTGCAGCGCCGGACTCGCTGTGGAGGGGTGGCGCCGGCGTCGCCAGGGAGAGGCACGTCGACCCAGAGAGCCAGGGCACGCCTGCGGCGCGCGGTCGTTCATTCATCCCCGGATTTGACCTTATTGCTAAACTGCTTCATCGTATCAACGTCTGTCAGACTTTCGTCGGAAGTGGAGATGGTAGAGCGAGGCATCGCGCCGCTGCAACTCCTTACCGTGCCGGACGGACCGGCGTTCATGTCCGCCGTCGCCGCCGGCGCCCTCACCCTCATTGGCTCCGAGACCGCCCCGGTCATCCTGGACGACGAGCTGTACGACGACCCCGTCAGGCCCGTCCCGCAGGATTGGCACGAGGCGCTCGAGCGGCTGGGGGACGAGTCGGGGCCGGCCAGCGCGACTATGCGCTCGTGGCCGCATCCCCAGAGCCCCCTGCAGGCCGTGCTGCGACAGGCCCTCATTGTGGACGGAGTGACCCGCGGCCAGCTGATCCTTGTTGGCCGGCCCGATCACCTGCTACGGGGCCGGGCCCGGCTCCTGGCGGGCTTCGCCGCTGCGCTCGCCGACTTTCTCCTTCACGCGTCGGATGGGCGCGGCTTCTGGGAGGCGCCTCCTCAGAGCGCGCTCTCCGCACTGCAGGCCGGCCTCCTCATCACAGCGCCGCCCGCCGGCCCCGCCCCCTTCCGGACGGCGACGGCGGAGCCGGTCGGCGCCTGGACGTTGAGTCTCACGGGACGTCTCCTGAACGCCTCCACGGTCGCGCTGCTCGTAGCGGACGGCGACCACACTGAGACCTACAGCGAGTGGCCCGCCGCCGCCGCGCCCGCTCCAGCGGCCGTCCGGCGCGCGCTCGCCGAAGCGGCGGCCTCCCGTGAGGCCCCTGTGACCCGCGCCGCTCTCCCCCCCGGTACCAGCCTGCGCGACGCCGACGCCACTGACGTCGTTGGCGTCCCCTTTTCCCACGCTGGCGGGCAGTCGGGCGCCCTCCTCCTGCTGCGGCACGAGCCGCCGCCCTTCGACGTGGCGGACCTGGAGGCGGCCGCCGTGCTTCTCGAAATGGGGCAAGCCGACGCCACCGCCGCAGACCGAACCTTCGATCTCGAGTCACTGCGAGCGGCGGAGTCCCGCCGCTTGGCCGGCGAACTCCATGACGGACCCATGCAGCAACTCACTGCCGCGGCTATGGAAGCGGAAGTGGCGCTGAAGCTCCTGCAGCGGGAGCCCCAGCGCGCCGCCCTCTCCATCCAGCGCAGTCGTGATGAGGTGCGCCGCGTGATCGGACAGCTCCGCAGTCTCACCTTCGACCTACGCCTGGCCAATGTGAGCGAGCTGGGCCTCGTGGGCGCCCTCAAGGCGTACGCGCAAGAGTTTGCCCGGCGGGCCGGCGTCGCCCTGGAGCTCCACCTCCCCGCCAGGCAAGAGCGCTTGCCGGAGCCGGCGGCGCAGGCGCTCTTTCTGATTGCCCGTGAAGCGCTGAGCAACGTCCAGAAGCACGCCCGCGCCGCCACGGTCCGCCTTGGCCTGGAATACAGCGCGGATCAGATAACCCTCCGTATCCAGGATGACGGCGTGGGATTCGCCACGGGTGCAGCCCTCGCTGCCGCGGCTCGCGACCGCCACTTCGGCCTGCTCGGCATGCAGGAGCGGGTCGAGCGCCTTCGCGGAACTGTCTCCATCGTCAGCCGACCAGGTGCGGGCGCCCTCGTAGAGGCCACCATTCCCCGAACGGAGGGCGCGCCGTGACTCCGATCACCGTCCTCATCGCGGACGACCACCCCGTCGTGCGGGAAGGGCTCGCCCAGATGATCGCCCTCTATGACGACCTGAAGATCGTAGGCCAGGCCGGCGACGGGGCGGAGGCCGTGGAGCAAGCGCGGGCACTCTCGCCGGACGTGGTGCTGATGGACGTGCGCATGCCCGGCATGGACGGCGTGGAGGCCACGCAGCGAATCCGTACCCGGCAGTCCAGCACGGAGGTGATCGTCCTCTCCAACTATGACGACGACCGCTACATCTTCGATGCCTTGCATGCCGGCGCGCGAGGCTACCTCCTCAAGGACGTCTCCGCAGACCAGCTGGCCGAGGCGATCCGCGCCGTCATGCGCGGCGAGTCCATGCTCGACCGCTCCGTGATGGACCGGGTGGTGAGTGAGTTTCAGCAGATGGGGCGCCAGGGCCAGAGCCCGCCACCGGAGCGGCTGACTGCGCGCGAGCTTGAGGTCTTGCAGCGGCTGGCCGAAGGCCGCAGCAACCAGGAGATCGCCGAACTCCTGGTCGTGAGTGAGAAGACCGTGAAGAGCCACCTCACCAGCATCTATCGCAAGCTCAACGTGCGGGACCGCAGCCAGGCCATCGTCACGGCCCTCCAAGAGAACCTGGTGAGCGCCGCCAAGCGGGACGCCTCCTGACCTCGCGGCAGCGATCCCCACCCAACTCTCAGCCGCCTCTGACCCAAGTCCTAGGGCCGCTGCTCGCGTTCAATAGCTAAGCTGGACCATAGGGCCAGGATCTTTCGGTCCTTTGGTCCTGTGGCGCCCGCGGCAACGGGCGACGATCAAGCCGAAACCATGGCGCGAGTCAACCAGCCGCCGCGTCCTATCCGGGTGCTCAGCGTGGACGACAACGCCCCGCTGCGCGCCTCCCTCCGCACGCTCTTCGCTCAGGAAGAGGGCATTGAGCTGGTCGCTGACGCCGGCGACGGGCGTGCCGGGGTCGAACTCGCCGCGACCCTGCGCCCGGACGTCGTCCTGCTGGATATCGAGATGCCGGTCATGAACGGCATTGAGGCCGGCGAGCAGATCAAACGCCGCCTCCCGGACACTCGGATCATCTACTTCGTCGCTGAAACGACCTGGCGCTCGCAGGCGCTGGCCCTGGGGGCGGACGCCTTCCTGCTCAAGGACACGCCCATCGACACCCTGATCCGCACGATACGCGGCGTCGTGGCGGCCGGCCCGGCGGCGGCGCAGCCGTCCCCGACTGCCGCGCGGCCCGGCGCACGGGGAGGGCGCATCGCCCGGCCGCAGCGCCTGACCGAGCGCGGCGGGATCCGGCCTGTGGCGGCCGCGGCGGCCTCTCGATCGGGAGACGAGCGGCCACCGTCGCAGATAACGCCGCCGCAGAAAACCCCGTCGCAGACACCGGCGCCGCCGAGGGCGGGCCGAAACCCCACGCTGCTGCGGCAGATTCGCAGCGCCGCCGGCGCCCTCGACCGGGCCGCCGAACGGCTTGAATCCATGCTGCCTTCCCCAGGAAGGCCCACCGATCGCGATCAGGAGGCCGCCGCCAACTCTGGCATGGCCGCCGCGCGGCAGGCGATGGTGGAGCTTCTCCAAGCCTTCGCCGGCGGCGCAACGGGCGAAGATCGCGGCGCGCCCGGCGCGGCGGCCTCTGCGACTCCAGCGCAGAGCGGGCAGGCCGATCTCTGGCCGCCGCCCCTGGAGCCGCGCCCGCAGGCCGGACCGCAGCCGAAGCCGCAACCCGCGGCGTCTATGGAGGCGCCCCCATCCCCGATCCGCGCGGTGCCCCCGTGCAGACCATCCACCTTGCCGTCCACCCGCCTCCCGCCCTCGCCCGACTGACGCAATTTATGGAAGCCGTGGCGACACTGCAGGGCGTGCGCGAGGTTCGCCCACTCCGCTTTCAGGGGGGCCGGCTGGACGTCATCGTCGAGTACGAGGGCGCTGAGCCGCTCGCCGCCGCCCTGCGGGAGCTGCGGGAGTTTCGGCCCGTCGTGCTGCCCCGACGGGGCAAAGTCATGCGGGTCAGCTTGGGCTCCTAGACCGAGCCGGCGCCCCCACCATTGCGATCGGCGAGCGCCGTTCCTGGTACGGCCGTCAAGGCAGCGCGCGGCCGCGTCGGGCCTCACGCTCAGCGACCGCCCGCGCGGCCCGCGTGGAGTCCGTGGGCCGCCCCCGTGAGACATGGGGATTGCCGGCAATGAAGAAGCGCCAGGGGCGCGCCGCCGCCTCCGCACCGGCATAGTCCACGCCCACGCGGGTGCTGACGCCCGTTGACTCTCCGCTTCGAAGACCGCCGGTCAGGATGCGAACGGGCCCGGTCCGCAGATGGCTCCCGTTGAGGCGGCGGTCAATGCCCATCGCCTTCGTGAGCCGGCCGGGGCCGCGAGCGTCGGCCTCAAGGTTGGCCACGGGCTCCAGCGCCCGGATGAGCACGCCTGCAGGGAATCGATTTCGCTCCGTCACGGCATTGAACATGAAGTGCACGCCGTAGGTGATATACACGAACGCCCGCCCCGCCGGCCCGAACAGCGACTGCAGGCGCGGCGTCTCGCCCCGCCAGCCCAGACAGGCCCGGTCATCGAGGCCGCGGTAGGCCTCCGTTTCCACAATGCGGCCCCGCCGCACGATCCCCGCGGCGCGCAGCCACAGTTCGCAGCCCAGGAGATCGCGGGCGACCTCCCGCGTGTCCCGGTCATAGAAGCGAGTCGGAAGCGGATTCGGCATTGGCCTCCGTCACGATGGGCGCGACGGTGAGAGGATATCCGCAACTCTCGCCCCTACCGATCGATGGCGCGGGGGCCCGCCGCATCATACGATCGCCCCAGCCCGCCGGCGTCCGGCCGGCCTGGGGCTTGGGAATCGCCACGTCAGATGGGACACGCTCGCCTGCGGGCCCGAATCGATCCTGCCCGCCGGCGCTACCTGCGCCGCAACCTTCGCCGCTGGTTCTCTGAGCACGGGCGTGACCTGCCCTGGCGTCGCACACGCGACCCCTATGCGATCCTGGTGGCGGAGATCATGCTGCAGCAGACGCAGGTGCCGCGCGTCGCTGAGGTGTACTCCGACTTCCTCGAGCGCTTCCCCCAATTGAGGATGTCGCGGCGGCGCCCCTCCGCGACGTCAAGCGGATCACCGACCCGCTTGGCTACAAGATCCGTGGCCAATGGATCAAGCAGATCGCCGATCATGCCGTGACCTACAACGCCGGGCGACTGCCCGCCACGACGCCGGAGTTGATGGAGTTGCCCGGTGTAGGCCGCTATACCGCGGGCGCGGTGATGACCTTCGCCTACGACGTCCCCACCCCCATCCTTGACACCAACGTCGCGCGTGTCCTGGGCCGCTGGTTCCACGGCGCCCTCCCCGCCGAGGACACGGCCGGGCTCCGCCTACGCCGCCTCTGGGCCCTAGCCGAAGCCGTGTTGCCCCGCCGCGACGGCTGGACCATCAACCAGGCGCTCATGGATCTGGGCGCGCAACTGTGCGTCGCTCGGAATCCGCGCTGCCCGGAATGCCCCATGCAACGCCGCTGTCACTTCGCCGGCCCTGACCGCGCCGCCGGCGAGGCGCACATCGTCCAGTGGCTACCCCCCGGCAGCGGCTAGCCTTCCGGCAGCAGCCGAACGATCAACCCCTCCGCGAAGAGGTCGGGCGGGACCTGGAGGCCGAGCCGCTCGTAGATGTAGTGCGGGATTCCGATATCCGCGAGCAGGAGGTCTCCCACGGCCGCCGTGGCGTCGCCCTGGAGCAAGCCGGTCTTCGGCAGCGCCAAGGTCAGTGTGGTGGTTGCCACGACGCCGGTGGAGTACACGGCGCCGGACGTCGCGTCGAAGCCCGCCGGCAGGTCCAGCGAGATCACCGTCGGCGCCGCCCGATCCAGGATCGCATCCACAAGCAGGGCGGGATCGCCTTGCAGGGGGCCGTGGAGGCCGTAGCCCACCAGCCCTTCAACCACGACCGTGGCAGCCTCGAGCTGCTCCGGGAAGCGCTGATCGAACTGGCGCCCGCCCGGCCACAGCGGTCGCACCCCGTCCTTGTGGAGGATGTGGTGCTGGCGGGCGGTCGCCTCGCCCAGACTCGTGGGCGGAGCGCTCAACACCACCTGCGGATCGAATCCCCAGTTGCGCAGATGCCGCGCGGCGGCCAACGTCCCCCCGCCGTTATTGCCCTTGCCCGCCACTACCAGAATCGACGACGGTTTCGCCGGTCCCTTGCCCGTCACGCCCGAAGACAGATAGTCGCGCGCCACGAGCGCCAGTGCGCGGCCGGCGTTTTCCATCATCTGCAGAAGGTCCAGGCTGGCGTCCTCAACAGCCAGCCGGTCCACTTCGCGCATCTGCTCTGCGCTCACCGCCGGCACGTCCGTGGCAGCACGAACGGAGAAGAGGCTCAGTGCATCGCGATCCATGCGACGAGTATGTCCGCGTCCGGGTACGGCGTCCACTGATGGTCCCCGCCGCGATACCGCTGTTGCAACGACAGTGAGCGCCCGGCCCCGGCGCGGGCTGCATCGACACGCCGGCCGCCCTCGCGGTCGCGCTTGCCTGCGGGACGGTGTGCCCTTGGATCCCTGTGAGGCGCGGCGCCCCCTCAGCGGCGGGGCAGCGTGGCCTCACGCAGGGAGTCGGATTTTCGCGTTAAGCACAGCCCGGGGCCCTAAGGCCCCGGGCTGGTCAGGAGGCGGACAGGGTGAGCGAGAAAACCCTGTCCAATTCCAGGTCCGTCGACCGGGCGAGCGGCCAACGGTTCCCTGCATGATTACGGTACCGAGCCGTGAATGGCGACTTGGGTGACTCTACACAAAAGAGCCGATCCTCAAGACAGGATCGACTCCTGAGCAGTCAAACCTCCCTCGGTCGCCTACGGGGTTAGCTGTCGGGTTCGGCGCGAAGGAGTGCGCCTAAGAGCGTTATGCTCTATTCACCCCAAATATCGGGTCCCCCGTTCCCTCCAGGAGGGATTAGGCCCAGCACCCTATTCAGTTGTGGCTGTAAGCATACCGCATCGCTTTCCAGTTTGCGATGGCAGAAAAGCTCGTCGCGCCCCCTCTGTTTCCTAATTTACATGGCGATTACATAAATGCTGGACCTGCTGTCCGCCTTCCCTAGCGACCGTCCCTCGCGCGCGCCGTCTCCACAAGTTCATCGTCGCGCGACGGCGCCGCTGGTGCAGGCGGCCGTCCCTGCTCCGTCCAGCGGATCGGCCGGGCCATGCCGGCCCCCCGCAAGGGGCGAGCCCTGCCCCCAGCATGCCAGATATGGCAAACGCCGGCGGCCTCCTGCCTCCGCACTCTTGCCAAGCAGGGGGAAGGTCGCCATCGTGCCTCCAGGCAACACGCCGGTCGTCAGCCGGCGGCGCTCCTCGCCTACGCAGAGGGCTGCGGCGTGGCAATAGTCTCGGCGTTGCGCGCGCGCGGCAGTCCGCCCTCGCGGGCGGGCGAGTGCAAGGGAGAAAAAGATGGATCACATCGGCTTTGTCGGACTGGGCATCATGGGGCGCCCCATGGTGAAGAACCTTCTCAAGGCGGGCTTCGCCGTGACGGTTTGGAATCGCAGCCGCCCCGGCATCGACGAATGCGTGGCAGCGGGTGCGCAGGAAGCCGCCACTGCCCGAGCGGTCGCCGAGAGCGCCGACGTCTTCATCAGCATGGTGACCGACAGCCCGGACGTGGAGCAGGTGGTGCTGGGCGACGACGGCGCGATCGCCGGCCTGCGGTCTGAAGCGGTCCTCGTTGACATGAGCACGATCAGCCCCGCCGTGACGCGCGCCATCAGCGCGAAGCTGGCGGAGAAGAACGTCGCCATGCTGGATGCGCCGGTCTCCGGCGGCGATACGGGCGCCATCGCCGGCACCCTCTCAATCATGGTGGGCGGCGATGCGGCCGTCGTACAGCGCTGCCGGCCCATCTTCGAGGCCCTCGGCAAGACGATCACGCACGTTGGCCCGGTGGGCGCGGGGCAGACGGTCAAGCTCTGCAACCAGGTGGCCATCGCCGGCGCGCTCACCGGTGTCTGCGAGGCGCTCACTCTCAGTCAGAAGTCTGGCGTGGACCCGGCCAAGATGCTGGAGGCGATCAGCGCCGGCGCCGCCGGCTCCTGGCAAATGACCAACCTGGGGCCCCGCATCATTGACCGCGACTTCGCCCCGGGGTTCATGGTGAAGCTGCTGCAGAAGGACCTTCGCCTCGCCTTGGGCGCGGCCGCGGACGTCCAACAGCCGCTCGCCGTTACCGCCCTCGTCCATCAGCTCTATCACCATCTTGAGGCGGCGGGCGGCGGCGACCGCGGCACCCAGGCGTTGGTCCGCGTCCTGGAAGCCCTGGGCGGTGCGGAGGTGCATCGCGGCGCCTAGCGGCGTCTAGCTGCACCGGCTCGCTCTCGGCATCAGCGACCGCCACGCGGGGCCCGGAGGGCCCGGCGTGGCGGTCCGTCTGCGGGTGCGACGCGCTCGCTAGAGGTGGTGCGCCACGCTGTCGTCCGCATCCGCCAGCCGATCCGCCAGGGTTTCCAGCATGTTCCAGAGCAGGTCCGGACTCTCCAGGGCCAGTTCCTTGAAGTCCCAGCGCACCAGCGTGACGCATTCAGTGGCCTCGCGCGCGACAATGGTCGCGCTCCGCGTCCGCTCACGCAGCAGCGCCATATCGCCAAAGAAGTCACCCTCGCCCAGCGTCGCGATCTGCGTTTCGCTCGGCTCGCCCTGGTCGTGGATCACGTTCACCGAGCCCTGACTAATCACGTACAGGCCGGTCCCCAGCTCCCCTTGCCTCGTGATTGTCTGGCCAGGCTCGTAGCGGTGCAGTTGCACGCGGCCGGCGAACTTGCGGAGCTCCTCGGGCTTGAGCCCCTGAAACAGGCTTGCCTTGGCCAGGAGCGGTTCGAAAGAGGTCGGTGATGTCGGCATAGCGGTAGCTTTCCCAACGAACGCGATCAGCTGAGGGGTCGGACCAGCATCACGGGGACCGTGCAATCCTTGGACACGGCCTCCGCCACGCTGCCC
Source organism: Dehalococcoidia bacterium (assembly GCA_963662615.2). Lineage (GTDB taxonomy): Bacteria > Chloroflexota > Dehalococcoidia > Bin125 > Bin125. The sequence continues at coordinate 1,558,165 of CAXXSR010000001.1, read as the reverse complement.
AACCCTCGATGAACCACACCTCCCGCGCCCTGCGTAGTCATGACAATGAGGTCGATCTCATTCTTCTGCGCTGCCTCTTCAATCGCCGCCACCGCGTCCCCCCGCATGGCGATGGTGCGAAGCCGCGTTCGGTCGCGGAAGCGATGCACCAGATCCTCCAGGTAGGCCTTCATCTCGGCCGCCTCCAATTCGTCGGAGGCGGTACTCACCTTCGCCAGCCCGGCCAGCTCAGGCCCGGCTGAGTCCTGGGTGACCTCTGAGCGCCGGTCCTGTGTCTGCTGGGCGGGCTCCCGGGGCAGCCAGGGCAAGGAATATATGGCCGTGACCTGCGCGCCCAGTCGCTCGGCGAGCGGCAAGGCGGCGTCAACGCCGCGCTCCGCGTTCCCGGAGCCGTCCAGCGGCACCATGATGTTGCGGATGGCGTAGTCCAGCCAGCGGCCCTCGCCGGGAAGCGGGTTCATCAACAGCAAGGGGCGCTGCAGGCTCCGTGCGACCTTGTCGGTGATGGAACCCAGGATCCAGCCGCGGACGCCCTCCCGCTCGTCGCGCTTCAGGATGACGGCGTCCACCGGCGGCTCCTCCGCCGCGCTGACAATCACCTGGGCGGGGTCGCCCGATTGCACCTCCACCGACGGCTCATGCTCCAAGTCCTTGAACATGCCGGCCACGCGCTCCAGATAGGCCCGATGCGACCCGTCCCTGTCGTCTCCCACATAGAGCAACCGCAGTTGATGGGGTTGGTTCCCCGTGAGCGCCTGCACGCACACGAAGGCCACTTCCGCAGCAGGAGTTCCATCCAGGGGAAGAAGTAGAGTGGGCATAATCACGTCCCCTCAGTGAGCGGACCTGGGCGTCCGCGGCTCCAACGTGGCGGGCAGTATACGAGCGCGGGCGGACGCCCGCAATGCAGCCCGTCCGTCCCCAGTGCGTCGGGGCGAACGCTGCCCGGCGTCGCCGCCCCTCCGCTGCGCTCGCTCCCGCTCCTCTCGCAATGGCGCCTGCGCGCGACATTGGGCGGCGCTTCCCCCGCCCCGTCCGCACTTCAACGCGGACGCCGTCTCAACGAGTGAGGCCCGTGCGGAAGTCGGGATGGGCGATCGCCCGCAGCGCGGCGGCCCGCTGCTCCAGCGTTCGGCCGCGCAGCTCCGCCACGCCGTATTCCGTCACGACGCGGTCCGCCAGAGACCGCGCGACTGTCACCACGGCTCCCGCCGCCAGCCGCGGCACGACGCGCGACACCGTGCCCGCCGCCGCCGTGGACGGCATGGCCACGATGCTCGTGCCCTCCGGCGCCGCCAGCGCCCCGGCGACAAAGTCCGGCTGGCCGCCCGGGCCGCTCACCGTGCGCGCGTCAATCTCCTCGGCGTTGACCGTCCCGTCCAGCGCCACCTGCACCGCGGAATTGATCGCCGTCAGGCGCCGGCAGCCGGCGAGCACTTGGGCGCCGTGGCTGTAGCCGGCCGGCGCCATCCGCACGCCGGGGTTGCGATGCACCCAGTCGAACAGGCGGCGCGTGCCGGCGACCTCCGCCGTCACCATCACGCCGGGCTGGAGCGACTTGCGCGCGTTGGTCAAGGCGCCGCATTCGGCCAGGTCGATCAAGCCGTCGCTGATCATGCCGGAGTGAACGCCCAAGTCCCTGCGCTGCCCCAGCCGGCCCATGATCGCCTCCGGCACCGCACCGATGCCGAATTGGAGCGTCGCCCCATCCCGGACGATGGCTGCCACGTGCCCGGCAATGGCCTCCTCCACCGGCCCGGCCGGCGCCCGTCGCAACTCGGGCAGCGGCCCCTCCATCTCCACGAGAAAGTCGAACGCCTCACGCTCCAGCTCGCCGGCGCCCAGCGTGTACGGCATCGCCGGGTTGACCTGCGCAATGACGAGAGGGGCGCTGCGTACCGCGTCAATCACGCTGCCCACCGACACGCCCAAGCTGAAGCGGCCCGCCGCACCGGGCGGACTGACGCCCACGACGACCGCATCGACCGGATAACGACCGTCGGGCCGGAACAGTGTCGCAGTGTCGGAGTAGCGCGCCGGGATGATCCGCAGCGCCCCGGCCTCGGCCGCGGCGGCATAGGCGGGGGTGGGATGCACGGTGGTGAATCGAAACGGCGCTCCCGCGTGCCGCAACGGCGCGATCGGATGCAGCAGCGGCCCTGCGACGATTTCCAGCGCTCTCCACCGCGCACGGCTGTCGTCCAGCGCGGCCAGGAACTGCAGCGGCGTGCCGCAGAGTGGGGGGATGAGGAGTCGGGCCCCGTCGGGGATCGCGGCGAGGGCGGTGGCGGCGTCGACGGTGCGACCGGCGCGGGGGCCGCGCCAGGGCGCGAGATAGGCTTCGAAAGCGTTCGGATCCGCCACGGGCACACGATAGCGATCCCTCCGCACGCCCGTTCCACGCCGCCCTTGTGGATCGGTCCAGCGCAGCGCGTCAGGGCAGCGGCAGCGGCGCGGCGCCCGCGACGTCCAGCCCCGCTGTGCCGGGCCGTACAGCGGACGCGCTAGGCTAGCGATGGATCAGGGGCCGGCCGGGGCAGCCGCTCCACGACGGTCACGATACCAAGCCCGGAAGCGCTGCCTTGAGCCTGTCCACGATCATGATCCCGTTGGGCCTGCGGGCTCTGAGCGGCCGTTCGTACGAAGGAGAACAGCGTGGAGAACGATCCGGACGTGCGAGAGGCCATTGCCCGCATTCAGCGCGGAGGCGCGCCCCGCTACCACGAGCAGGCGAAGACACGCGGCAAGCTGTTCGTGCGCGAACGGCTTCAGCTCCTCTTTGACGGCGCTCCCGCGTCCGAGGACGGCCTCTTTGCCAACAACCTGGCGGAGGACCTCCCTGCCGACGGAGTCGTCACCGGCGTAGGCCGCGTTGGCGATCGGCCCGTTTGCTACATGGCCAATGACTCCACCGTGAAGGCGGGGTCGTGGGGCTGGCGGACCGTCGAGAAGATCATCCGGATTCAAGAAAAGGCGGCGCGGCTGCGCTTTCCCATGATCTATCTCGTTGACAGCGCCGGCGCGCGGATCACGGATCAGGTAGAGATGTTTCCCGGCCGGCGCGGGGCCGGACGCATCTTCTGGATGCAGAGCAAGCTCTCCGGGCTGGTCCCGCAAGTCTGTCTCCTCTTGGGCCCCAGCGCGGCCGGGGGCGCGTACATCCCCGCCTTCTGCGATGTCGTCATCATGGTCGACGGCAACGCCTCCATGTACCTCGGCTCACCGCGCATGGCCCAGATGGTGATCGGTGAGGACGTGACGCTGGAGGAGATGGGCGGGGCGCGCATGCACTGCTCCGTCTCCGGTTGCGGCGACGTGCTGGTGCAGAGCGAGGAGGAGGGCATTGCGGTGGTGAAACGCTACCTCTCCTACGTCCCCTCCAACTACACGGAAGCGCCCCCGGAGATGGCGCCGGTCGCGGCGGCGTCCGGCCGCTCCCCCAGCGAGATCATTCCCGCGGACCAGAACCGCGCCTTCAACATGCGCAACCTCATTGAGGCCATCGTCGACGCCGACTCGATCTTCGAGATCAAGGAGCTTTTCGCCGGCGAGTTGATCACCGCCTTCGCGCGCCTCAACGGCAAAGTTGTCGGCGTCTTGGCGAACCAGCCCGCGGTCAAGGGCGGCGTCCTCTTCGTCGACTCGGCAGACAAGGCGGCCCGCTTCATCTGGCTCTGCGACGCCTTCAACGTCCCCCTCCTGTTCTTGGCGGACGTGCCCGGATTCATGATCGGCACGGCCGTGGAGCGCCAGGGGATCATCCGCGCCGGCGCCAAAATGATCGCCGCGGTCAGTGAGGCGACGGTACCCAAAATCAGCGTCATCATCCGCAAGTGCTACGGCGCCGGGCTCTACGCCATGTGCGGTCCCGCCTTCGAGCCCGACGCCGCCCTGGCGCTGCCCACCGCCCAGATCGCCGTGATGGGTCCGGAGGCCGCCATCAACGCCGTCTACTACAACCGCATCCAGCAGATGGAGGAGCCGCAGCGGTCGCAGTGGGTGGCGCAGCAGCAGCGTGCCTTCGAAGCCGACATCGACATCTACCGCCTCGCCGCGGAGCTCGTGGTCGATGACATCGTGCCCCCCGACGATCTCCGCGAGGCCCTGATTGAGCGCTTCCGCAACGCGGAGCCCAAGCGCGCCGCTCCATTCGAGAAGAAGCGCCCGGTGAGCCCCGTTTAGGCGCGCCCGCGTCAGCGTCGCAGGAAGGCCCTGCGTCAGCGTCGCAGGAAGGCCCCGCGTCAGCGTCGCAGGAAGGCCCCGCGTCAGCGTCGCAGGAAGGCGAAGCGCCGCCGCCGCCTCCAGGCTCGCAGGCGGCGGTACACGGCCCAGATCAGGCTTCCCAAGCCGCCCGGCTCCCATGCCTGCCGCTCATTCAAGGCCGTCATGCGGGTCTGGAGTTGGTCGAGGCCGCTGGGAACTCGGCGGTCGTGCAGCCGCTGCACCGCGCGCAGGCCGCGCAGGCTGCGGCTCGCCGCGAACGCCATCACGAGCGCGCCGACGAGCATTACCAGCGACAGCCCAATCAGCGCGGCGATCAGGACAATGTCCCGGATGTCGTCCACGCGCTGAGTCTACCCCCGGTAGCGGCTCGAGCGTACTCCCGAGCGGCCGCGTCCCTCAGCCGATCGCGGCAGTGTTGCTCGGCGGCGTCTGGCCGGCCGCGCTCAGTTGGGCCTACGTCCGCCTGATCCGTCGCGGCGCGGCGCCGTCGACGGTGGCCCGAAGCTAACGCCCCCCATCTCGCCCACGCTCTCGCGCCGCTGCTAGACTGCTCCCGGCGACGCCGGCGTCCACGTCAGAGCGCGCCCGTCGCAGCAAGAGAGGATTCGGTCGGCGTGAAAGTCCAACGACTCGGGCATGCCGTGCTCAGGGTGCGCAACCTGGAGCGGGGAGAGGCCTTTTACCACGGCGTTCTTGGCATTCCCATTGCGGCCAGGCACGCCACCGCGCCCATGACGTTCTTCACTCTGGGCAATCACCACGACCTCGCTCTCCTGGCGGTGGGCGAAGATGCGCCCGACGCCCCCGCCAACTCGCCCGGCTTGTATCACTTGGCCTTCAAGGTGGGCGACTCGCTGGAGGAGCTGCGGCAAGTGAAGGCGGAGCTGGAGGCGGCGGGCGTGCGTATCGACGCCGTCACCGACCACACCGTCTCGCAGGCGCTCTACCTTCGCGACCCCGACGGCAACGGCGTCGAGCTGTACGTCGACGGCTCCGCTGTCTGGAAAAGCGACCCCCAGCGCGTCGCCGAGAGTAGGCCGCTCAAGCTGTAGGCACGGCTGCCGCCCGGCCCCACGGTCGCGTCCCGCACTAGCAGCTCCTTGGGCTACCGTGCCGCTAGGAGGGCTGGAGCAATGGGCACGGCCGACCAACTTGAACTCTTCCTCGACATCTTGCTCGCCTTGGGCTTGGGCGCCGCCGTCGGCATCGAGCGCGAGCTGCGGCACCACGAGGCCGGCCTCCGCACCAACGCCCTCGTGACCATGGGGGCCGCCATCTTCGGCGCCGTCAGCTTGACGTTCAGCGACGATTCGCGCGTGGCCGCCGGCGTCGTGCAGGGCATCGGCTTCATTGGGGCGGGGCTCATCTTTCAGCGCGGCCAAGGGCTCGTGGGGCTGACGACGGCTGCCACCCTCTGGGCCATGGCCGGCGTGGGCTTGCTGGTGGCACAGGAGCTGCGGCTCGTCGCCCTCCTCGTGACCGTGCTCGTGCTGGCCATGCTGGAGCTGGCGCCCTTGATTGACGCGGTCCAGCGGCGAACGGGCCGCCGCCGCAACCCCGACGTTTAACGCCGTCCCCGGCGATCTCCGCACCCTCGCGCCGCCCCGCACGTGCGGGCGGCGCGCTCGTCACCTGACCGCTGAAGCCGCCGGGCGCGACTGCACAAGGCGGCGGCGCGCACTCTCTTCGACGGCTCGGGATCGTTCGGGAACAGGGCGGCCATGCGGGTCGCGCCCAAGCGTTGAACAGTCCGCCGCCCTTCAGGACGTGATCAACAAGCACGAATCGTAAAAAGTGGTCGTGAGCGCCGTCGGCACAGGAAACGCTCGTGATTGCGTCTACTGTCGCTCAGGCTCGTCGGCCAGATCGATAGCGAAGCGCTCGTCTGAGCCCAGCACGACGCGAACCACACGCCGTGCGAGATTCGCGCAGCGGTTCGCGCTGAGGTTTCCCTCGACGTACAAGTCCGCCGAGGAAAGCGAAAGCGGATCGACGAGAGTCTCTGCTCGTTTGCTGAAGTAGGCGCGCTTTCGGCCGCGAACTTGCAGCACGGCTTCTGTGAATCTTGCGCCGCGCTCCGCGGCAAGCACTTCGCAGGTTTTGACCAGGAGCTTGCGCCAGCTTGTCACCTCGTACCTCGCATCATTGAGAAGGAGAGCTCGAGGCTGTCACCCAGTGTATTGAGCCACGGGCGATCTGGAGGCATGTGGCTCCGGTGCTACGTCCGGGGCCGCCTTGCGCTTCGCAATTGCGACACCCTGCGACGCGGGCGCACATTGTAGGAGAAAACGCGCGACGGGCTCCGCATCCGGTCGATGTCCAGAGATGCCCTCGACCGCCTCGGCTAGCAGCTCTGCTAGGAGTTCATCGGGCCCGGTAAGCAATTCCTGCCATGCTCTCGGTAGTGCCTCTCGGGTCCTCCTTTCGCGAGCCTGCCCTCGAAACTCCACCTTTGCCCGCTGTACTGCGTCGCCTGCGACCACAGCTTCCTTAGCCAGAAAGCGCTTCAACGATTCAGCGGCGCTCTCTGGCTGTTGCCGACGAAAGTCGATGCTAAAAAACTTGCGCTGCTCCCAGCTCCCCTCCTCCGTCGGCAGGTAGAGCCACCATGTTCTGCCTTCGGTTAGCGCCGCCAGGGGCACGCCATCTCGGAACGCGTACTCCAGAAGCTGCTCCTGATGCGATGTCAGATCCGTGCCGGCTCGCTTCACTTCTATGAAGACGAGCTCGCGGGTCCCAGATCGCAAGCAGTAATCCACCCTCCCGCCAGAGACGGCGAACTCGGGTTCGACCTCTTCCAGATCGCGCCAATTCCACCCCAGTGCCTCGAGGACTGGCAGGACGGCCGCCTGTCGAGTCCCCGTTTCTCCACCTTGATCGAGGTTTTCACTCGTGGCGAGTCGCGCGACGAGGTCGGTAAGGTCTGACATGGGGGACAGTCTACTCTGACTCGCCTAACGCGCGGCTGCACCGCGAGGTCCTGCGAGACCCTGAGAACCGGCAGACGCTCGAACCACTAGCTGCCTTTTGGCGCCGCCTAGCCGCCCGCAATGACCGACTCCCCGCGAGGCGCGAATTCGCGCCGGATCGCCACATCGTGCTCGCCCAGCGCCGGAACCGGCCCGTAACGCTCGTGCACACCGGGCACGATTGCGGGCGGCGCGCTCTGCCTTCCCCCTCTGCTCTCCCGGCCATGAGGACGCCAGCGGATGGCGCACCGACCGGTGCGCTCCGATTGGAAATGCCGAATGACGTCGGTCGGCTCGGAGAAGCGGTCGAGGCGAATTCCGCTGCGCTTGTAGGGATTCGGGAGGACGCACACCGGCGCGCCCGTTACTAGAGTCAAGAACGATCTCGGCGCTGAGTCGGGCGTTTCCCAAGGCCACCGCGCGCTTCTCGCGCACTGCTGTCCCCGCACCCCGCACGGCCCCGGCCGGAGCAACTCCATGACAACCCGTTTCCCCACGAGACTCCTTCGCTGCCTTCCCTGGGGCCGTTGTGCTTTTCGGCCTCACCCCGACCGTCGTCGTCTTTTTCGCCTTGCGCTCGGCGCGCCACGATTCGGCCGTCAGTAGCTTCCGGGTCGACCTTGAGGAACGGCTCGCAGCGATCGAAAACGAGATCGACCACTCGTTGGGTGCGGTCCAGTCGTTGGCGAAGCTCTACGAGGCCTCGTCGATCATCGACCGGGATACCTTCCACGACTTGGTCCACATCACCCTGGGACAGCGAACCGGGTTGGCGGACACAGTCGTTTTCCCGTCGCAGGGTGAGATCCTCGCGCTGGAGTGGATCCCATACGTCAGGGCGAGCGAGCGGACGGTACACGAACGACAGGCGGGTGAGGACGTCGCGGGATACGAGATCACTGAACGCGGGCCCGATGGGGCGCTCGTCCGCGCCGCGGAGCGCGACGAGTACTTCCCCGTCTACTTCGTCGAGCCCATCCAGCCCAATCGCGGCGCGCTCGGATTCGATCTCGGCTCGGAGGCGAACCGCCGCAGCGCCCTCACACGCGCGCGGGAATCGAGCGCCTTGGCCATCACCGCGCCGATCCAGCTCGTTCAGGACGCCGAGCCGCAGGCCAGCTTCCTTGCCTACGTCCCGGTGTACGCCGACAACGCGACGGGGCCGCTTGCCGAGCTTGAGGGCTTCATCCTCGGCGTCTACCGGGTCGCCGACATCGTCGAGAGCGCGCTCGCCAACTTCCCTATGGATGATTTCGACGCCATCGTGATCGACGAGGCGGCCGCGGAGGATGAGCGGCTGCTTTACACCACGGCACACGCGTCACGCTCGCCAGATCTCACCCTGCTTGCCGCGCATCTGGAAACGACCGACACGCGGCTCGTCGGTCCCATCGTCGTTGGCTCCCGCCCCTGGCGCCTCGTCGTGGCCTCGGCGGACGACAGCTTACCCCTCGGCTCCGCCGCGCCAAGCTGGCTGCTGCTGACCGCCGGCATTGTCGCCACCGCGGCGCTCGCCCTCTACCTGGCGCTGCGCTCCAGGCACGCGGTCGCCATTGGCCGGGCCCAGCGCGAGCTCGAAGTCCAAACCGAGGAGCTGCGGCGCTCGAATTCGGACCTGGAGCGGTTCGCCTACGTCGCCTCGCACGATCTCCAGGAACCGCTCCGTATGGTGGCCAGCTACACGCAACTGTTGGCGCGGCGCTATCAAGGCCGGCTGGACGACGAAGCGGACGAGTACATTGCCTTCGCGGTAGACGGCGCCAATCGGATGCAGGCGTTGATCCAAGGGCTGCTGCAGTTCTCGCGAATTACCCGGCAGGCATCCGAGCCGCAGCCGACGGATTCGGCCGAAGTCCTGCGGGACGTCTGCCACGACATCACCGAGGCCATCGCCGAGAGCGGCGCCGAGATCTCCAGCGACGCCCTACCCACCATCGACGTCGATCCCCTGCAATTCCGCACGCTCCTGCAGAACCTCATCCTCAATGCCATCCGGTACCGCAGCAGCGATGCGCCACGCATTCACGTCTCCGCCAGCTACAGCTACCTGGCGACCGGCTGGTCCTTCTCCGTGCGCGACAACGGGATCGGCATTGATCCGGCCTACCACCGGCGGATCTTCGAGATGTTTCAACGGTTGCATTCGCGGGAGGAGTATCCCGGGACCGGCGTGGGCCTCGCCCTCTGCAAGAAGATCGTCCAACGGCACCGCGGTCGCATCTGGGTTGAATCCCAGGACGGCCACGGCGCGACGTTTCATTTCACCATTCCCGCTGGGAAGGAGGCCGCGTAGCCATGCACCTACGACCGATCGAGATCATGTTGGTGGAGGACAATCCCGGCGATGTCCGCCTGACCGTGGAGGCGCTCAAGGAAGCCCGCATGACGAACGCATTGCACGTCACGCAGGATGGCGTTGAGGCCATGTCGTTTCTGCGACGGGAACAGCCCTACGGCGAGGCCCCACGTCCTGACCTGATCATCCTGGACCTCAACCTGCCGAAGAAGGACGGACGGGAGGTGCTGACCGAAATCAAGGGAGACCCGACGCTGCGGCAGATCCCCGTGGTCGTCATGACCACATCGAGCGATGACCGGGACGTCCTGCGGGCCTATGACCACCACGTCAATTGCTACATCACCAAGCCCGTGGACTTCGACCAGTTCGTGCGGGTCGTGCGTTCCGTGGACGATTTCTGGCTGAGCATCGTGACCCTGCTGCGGACCTAGGATCTATCGGTGCCCAGCCAGATCCACATTCTGCTCGTTGAGGACAATCTCGGCGATCGCCGCCTGGTGGAGCTCAGTCTTCAAGAAGAGCTTGCCGGCGCCTTCACATTGGAGGCGGTCGACCGGCTGGCGGCGGCTCTCACTCGGCTCGATGGCGGCGGCGTTGACCTCATCCTGCTCGACCTCGGCCTGCCCGACAGCGGCGGCATCGCCACCTTTCAGCGGCTCGCGGCCGTGGCCCAAGCGATTCCGATCGTGGTGCTGTCCGGCCTGGGGGATGACGCGGTGGCTGTAGAGGCGGTGACGGCCGGGGCACAGGACTACGTGGTCAAAGGAGAGACGGCGGCCGTCTTGCTCCCTCGGATCGTTCGCTACGCGTTAGAGCGCCATCGCTTGCAGCAGCAGCTGCGAGACTCGACCCTCTTCGATGAGCTGACCGGGCTGTTCAACCGACGCGGCTTCCTCACGCTGGCCGAGCAGCAGCTCAAGCTTTCCGAACGCACGAACCTGGCATGGCTGCTCTTCCTCGCCGACGTCGATCACTTCAAGGAGATCAATGACTCGCTGGGTCATGCCGAGGGCGACCGCGCGCTCGTGGCAGTTGCCCAAGTCCTCCGCCAATCATTCCGAGGTTCGGACATCGTCGCCCGTCTCGGCGGCGACGAGTTCGTCTGTTGCGCCATTGGGGCAACGGAGCAGAGCGCCCCCTTCATCCTTGAGCGCATTTGGGGACAGGTAGTGGCGTCCAACGCGCTGACTGCTGAGCGCTTCACCCTCGCCCTGAGCGTCGGCTGGGCGGTGCTGCGCCCTGGTACGGCGGTCGAAGATGCCCTTGCTGCCGCCGACGCGCGGATGTACGAGGACAAGTCCCGCAAACGTCGCCAAGCCGCGTAGCCGCGGCGGGTCCCGGACCGAGCGGCCTTTGTCACAGGCCCGGGACCACGGCGGCGCCACGCTTCTCCTTTCAAGCCACGCGCCCGGCGCGCACCGCGCCGGGCGCATCGGGCTGGGGCCCATCTCCGCTGACAGCGACCAGAAACCACCCCGAAGGTCGATTGCGATCTCCTTCTCGCTGGGATTCGAGGAAGGGGCCGCTTGACCGGTTGCAAGCGCCGACCACCGCGCCGGGTCCGCCCCTCGCCCGCGTGTCTTGCTGCGCCCCGCGGCCGTCCGATGCGATCGTTGCCTGCGTCACCCTCGTTGTTCCCTTCGCCTCATGGTGCCGGCCCCTCGTTTTCCGCCTCGTGTCCGGCGCTGTCTGGGGCATACCAAGAGAGTGTCGGTGAGTGCGGCGGCGATCTTTAGGGGTCGTCCCAAAGAAATTCGCACAGAGGACGGAGTGTTGCGCAGAGAGCAGGAGCCGGCCCGGCGCATCGACGTAGTCGGGGCCCCGGCGCCTGCCGGCGGACCCGGCCCAACGCTCCGGCCGGCCGCTCCGTGCCGGCTACGCGCCCGCATCCACCGCGTCACCGCGCGGCGCGAATTCGCGCCGGATGGCCGCGTCATGCTGGCCCAGCGCGGGAACCGGCCCGTAACGCTCATGCACACCGGGCACGACGGCCGGCGGTGCGAGCAGTTCCACTTCCCCGCCGCTGGTCGCTACCGTGATGAAGCGGTTCTGCGGATGCTGGTCCAGATCGTCCAGCGAGGACAGCCGCCCATAGGCGATCTTGGCGGCGTCCAGCCGCGCCACGATTTCCTCTCGTGGCAGCGCCGCGAACACCGCAGCAATGACCGCGTCCAGCGCCGCGCGGTGCTCCGCGCGGTCGGGGTTGGTGGCGAAGCGTGGATCGTCGGCCAGCTTCGGCTGCTGCAGCACCGTCTCGCACAGCCGCCGCCACTCCCTCTCGTTCTGGGCGGAGATGAGCACGCCTTCGCCATCGCGGCACGGATACATGCCGTAGGGCGCAACGGTGGGATGCTGCAGGCCCAGCCGCGACACCGCACGGCCGCCGTAGCGATGCTGCAGGTAGGGAACGTTCATCCAATCGGCGACACTGTGGAAGAGAGAGATCTGAATGCCCCGGCCCTGGCCGCCGCGCTGCCGGGCATAGAGCGCCTGCAGGATCGCCTGATAGGCGTACATGCCGGCGCCAATGTCACACACCGACACGCCGACCCGCGCCGGTGAATCCGGCGTGCCGGTCAGGTAGGCGAGGCCGGATTCGGCCTGGACCAGGAGGTCGTACGCCTTCAACTCCCGATAGGGGCCGTCCTGCCCGTAGCCGCTGATATCGCAGGTGATGAGAGATGGATGCTGTTGCCGGAGCGCGTCGCTGCCGATGCCCAACCGCTCGGCTGCTCCAGGGGCGAGGTTCTGGATGAAAACGTCGGCCTGCGCCAGCATGCCGCGGACGACCGCGAGGTCCTGCGGGGTTTTCAGGTCAACCCGGCACGACTCTTTGCCGCGGTTGAGCCAGACGAAATAGGCGCTGAGTCCCAGCACGTCGGCGTCATAGCGGCGGGCAAAATCCCCGTCGGGGCGTTCCAGTTTGATCACGCGGGCGCCGGCGTCGGCGAGCCGGCATGAGGCGTAGGGAGCGGCGACGGCCTGCTCCAACGAGACGACGAGGAGGCCTTCCAGATCACGCGGCATGGGCGTCCTCCCTTCCTGCTCTCAGGTCGCTGGGGAGTCTAACCCGCCGGGAGCCGGTGGGAAGCGCGCCCCGCGCGTCGCGATGCGCTGCCCTCGGCGCATCGCGTGGCCCGCGCGATGGGCTGGACTATTCGGCCGGACTATGTGGACGGACTATGCGGACGGACGGGCGATGAGCGTGGCTTGCTTGACGCGGCCGGGAAGGGCGCGGCCGACCATCTCTTCGGACTCGCGGGCGACGGCGATCAGCTTCTCCAGGTTGACGCCGCTCGATATGCCCATCTCCTCAAGCATGTAGACCAGGTCCTCCGTGGCCACGTTGCCGGCGGCGCCGGGTGCGTAGGGGCAGCCGCCCAGCCCGCCCACGGAGCCGTCGAAGCGGTCCACGCCCTCTTCCAGGGCGGCCAGTACGTTGGGCAGGCCCGTGCCGCGCGTGTCGTGGAAGTGGAGGCGCAGCGGCGTGCCCGGGAGGGCCCGGCGGAAGGCGCGCACGGTCTCTTTGACCTGACGGGGGTTGCCGCTGCCGACGGTGTCGCCCAGGGAGATGCCGGCGGTGCCCAGCCCGCGGAGGCGCTCGGCGATGCTGAGCACGGCGTCGAGAGGGACGGGACCCTCATAGGGGCAGCCGAAGGCGCAGGAGATGTAGCCGTCCCAGGGCGTATTTGCGGCGGCGGCCAGCCGCGCCACGACCTCAACGCCCGCCAGCGACTCGTCGATCGAGCGGTTGACGTTCTTGCGGTTGTGCGTCTCCGTGGCGGAGAGCACCGTGCCCAGCTCATCGACGCCGGCGCTGAGCGCGTTGCACGCTCCGGTCTCGTTCGGCACCAGCGCGATGTACGTCACCCCAGGGCGTCGGGGCAGGGCGGCCATCAGCGCCGCGGCGTCGTGCATTTGCGGGACCCACTTGGGATTGACGAAGGAGACCGCCTCAATGCGGCGCAGGCCGGCGGCGGCCAGGGCGTCGATGAAGGCGACCTTGCGGTCGGTGTCAACGATCCGCTCCTCGTTCTGGAGGCCGTCGCGCGGGTCCACCTCGGTAATCGTGACGTGCTGCGGCAGCGCCATCCGTCCTGACCTCCTGCGGTGCCGCTGGATCGCGGACACAGCAAAGGCTAGTCGGTGCTGTCAAGCAGATCTTGCCGGGTGCGTGCGTGCGTTCATGCAGCCGCGAGGAAGGTCGCGCGTCGTGAGGCACCATCGGAGAGCGGCTCCGCGGAGCCTTGGCGCAGGTAGCGTGGTGCGGAGCCGTGTCGGAGCGAACCTTCGTCACGGAGGTGATCCGGAATCTCCCCGACTGAGGGACCGCTGCGCGCGTCCTAAGCCGGCTACCGCCTCGTTGGTGGCGCGAAGCCGCCGCCCAAGCGCGAGCGTGAGCTTGCGCAGGAAGAGCGGATCCGTGTCGAGCAACTGCATGAACCCATCGCGGTGAAGGATCAAGAGATCTGTTCGCGTCTCGACGATCGCCGTTGCGGTGGTCGGCATGCCGTCCAGGAGGGACAGCTCGCCGAGGAAATCCCCGCTGCCGAGCCGCGCCAGCTCCCCGCCGTCTCGTTCGATGCGAACTGCCCCGTCGAGAATGAGCAGGAGATCGCGGGACGGACGCGCCCCCTGGCGAACCAGGACTGTACCCGCGCCAACGGTCACCCGATCGACGTGCCGGGCGAGTCTCGCCAGCGCCGCGTCGTCGAGGTGATCGAACAGAGGGATATCTCGGAGCGCGCCGACCTGAGGGTGAGAGCGCAGAGAGGATCGGCGGAGGGGCCGAAGAACGGATGTGACGAGTTGTTGCATTCGATGGTCACCTTTCGTATTCAGACAGCACGGTCGTATTCAGACAGGACGGGCGGCGGAACTCTCTCCCCGTCTCAGGAAGGGTGAAGATTCGCCGGAGGACTGAACGGCGGCCCGTCCCCACACGAGTAGATCCGGATCTGCCCTGCGCCTGGGCTCTCGTTGGGTCTGCGGCGCTTCTCGACCGCCCACGTTCCGGCCTGTTGGCCCGTTCGCGGGCGCCGTCCGAGCAACGCATCTCCACTATCGCCCATGCCAGGTGCGTCGGTCTGTCACGCCCTCAACACGAGACTCACACGCAGCGCGTTGCTTGCCCACGGAACGGTTCCTGATCGGCAAGACGCGCGGCCCAGCTCGCTGGTTCCAGAGTGAGGTAAAGCCAAGGTAAATCCGCGCGCCGGCGCCCGATCCGGCGGCCGTCCGATGCCGGCAACCGTCAGATCGTCGCGTACCTACCCGCGGCCTGAGGGCGCATTTTCGCGGGGCTCGATGAGCGTGAGGCCTCTCTCGACGGCGAAGAGATGCATCTTCGCGCCTGGCCCGTCCGGCCCTCCCGGCCGGACCCAACGCTGTTGGACGCTGGATGTTCGGCGGAGATTACATTGCCGCGGTCCGGTTGGTCACGGCGACCGCGCTTCACTCTCGGCGAGAAACTTGGCGCCCCCGGCAGGACTCGAACCTGCAACCTGCGGATGAGAAGGCCGACCGTCGGGCGTCCCTGGGCGTCCGCACGTGGCCGTGGAGGCCATGGTTCAAGGGGTAGAGACGCGCCCTTCGTCCCCCGGGTGCCACCGCGTGCCGTCGTTGTCCACACGCGCAACTGTCAGATTGGATGTCAACGGACGTGGAGTACGCGGTTACTCGCCTGCGTCGAATCTGTGGCCGCTGGGAGCGGCTGAACGTTCTTGTTCACCCGCGGCAGCACCTCGTTCAACAGCAGTTCCAACGTATGGCGCATCCGCTCGGGATGTTCGCCATAGTCGGTCGGGCTCCACAGCAAGGTGCCGAAGCCGCCGGTCTTGTTGTAGAGCTCGACGAGCCGATCGGTGACGGTTTCGACTGAGCCGATGATCCAGCAATTCCGCATGATGTACTCCGGCGTCACCTCCGAATCCGGAATCGAGGGGTCGAGCTTCATATGCTTGAGGAACCCGAACGTGTTGAAGATCTGCCAAGCATATTCGCGGCAAGCGCGGCCCAGCGGCCCTTCAAAGGCCAGCTTCTCCGCTTCGGCATCCGTCTCGGCGACCAGAATCTCGGCGTAAATCCGCCACTTGTTGCGATCGGGCGTGATGCCGTTCGCTTCCGCGGATTCGACGTAGGTCTCCCAGTGACCAACCGTGTAGGTGTCGTTGAGATGAATGCTCAAGGGCATGAACCCGTTCGCCCCGCAGAACTTGATCGTGTCGGATCGCGGTGTCACCACGGCGATGCCGATCGGCGGATGCGGTTTGGTGAACGTGTGCATGTGATGGGTATAGTTGCCCGCGACCATCGACTCCGGAATGTTTACGCTCCAGTACTTGCCTTTGTACTGATACGCGCCTTCCGCCGCCCAGATGCCCATCATGATCTGGAGCGCCTCGAACATCATGGTGCGGTTCTCGCCGTTTTGGCCGTCCACATCAAACGCCAGGAAATCGCCGACGTGGCCGCCGGCGCCGACGCCAAGCTGGAGGCGCCCCTGCGCCAGGTGATCGAGGAAGGCGACCCGATGCGCCAGCTCCACCGGATTGTGATACGGCAGCAAGTGCGCGCCGGCCGCGAGCTTGATCCGCTTGGTCTGCAGCAAGGCCTGCGCGATCGTCAGATCCGGGGCCGGGTTCGGCTCCCAGGCGACCGTGAAATGCTCGCCGATCCAGGCCTCGGTGACCCCCAGCTCATCGCCCCAGCGAAGCGCCTGCAGGTCCGTTTGGTGCCAGTCGTACGGTTTTCGCTCCGGCGGATGGGCCGGCATCATGAAATACCCGAGATCCATCGCTTCACTCCTAGGAAAGGGATATTGTAGCGGGCCCCGTCGGCTTCCATGTGGCCCGGCGATTGGCTGTCAAACGAGCCGTGACCGTTGCGTAGGGACATGCGAGCGGCCGGCTACCGGATTGGAAATTCTGGCGCCCCCGGCGCAGGACTCGAACCTGCAACCTGCGGATTAGAGGGCCGACTGTCATGTGTCCGTGGACGTCCACACGTGGCCGTAGAGGCCGCGTCGCCACGGGCTCAGACGCGCGCGCCGTCCATCGCGTGCCGCCGCGCGCCGTGGTTGTCCAGCGGGTTGGATGTCGGGTTGAATGTCACCGGGGGTCCGGAAGGCTCTAGGTTCGAGCCCCGTCGACGGCGCGCAATCCGACCATGATGGAACCTCGCCAAGCCGCTTCAGGAGGGCGGAGGAGGAGGGTTGGAATGCGGAGCAGGCGATTGGCTTGTGCGGTGGCGCCTGTCCACTACCGCTGGTGCGGACCGGCGTAAATCTCTGAGGTGACGCTGGTGCTGGGGGTCGCCACGGCGACCGAACCGTAGAGGGGTCAACGCTGCTTCCACACGTCCACGAGGTGCTGACCTTGGGTGTCGTCAACACCCCATATCTGGAGGTGGACCCGCACGTCGTCGTAGACGCTTATTTTCGCCGGAACCTTGTCGGGGTCCCGGTAGGCCGCCACGCTGACGTCCATCCAGTCCACGGGGATCTCTTCATCCTTGGCCACCCGCTCCACCATGTTCACCGCGCAGGCGCCGATGCCGGAGAGGAACAACTCTGAGGCGCCCAGTTCGTCCCCGTCCGGGCCGTCGGCGACAAAGTGGTGGTTGCGGGCGTTACAAATGGCGCGTCCCAGGGTACCGGAGCTGTAGCTCCTCACCTGGTAGGCGAGCTTCAATTCGGCCATGGGAAGCTCCTTCCGTCCGTGCTGTCCGCGACCGCCCCCGCACTCGTACCGGGGATGCCCTGGCGATGCCAGCGCTCGGGTGGGGGCGGCTGCTCCTTGGGACTGTAGGGGCACATGGGGCCGGTAGTCACCTTCGCTCCGATAGCGCTGCGCGGGCGGCAGCAACTCCTGACACGTCTATGGGTCCACCACCGATGGGTGACGGGAGGGTGCAAGATTCCCGAAGGGGCCGCGCCGCCGCCTGCGCGCGTGGTGCACCACGCGCGTGTCCAGCATTCTCGTTTGGCGAAACCTGGCGCCCCCGGCAGGACTCGAACCTGCAACCTGCGGATTAGAACGCCGCTGCTCTATCCAGTTGAGCTACGGGGGCGGCATGGGAATCGCGGCGCGGCCGTTGCGCCCAGCGTCGGCGCTGTCTTACTTCACTGTCCCACGGCTGCGTCGCAGCGCGTCGCCACCTTACGATCGCGCCGTCTCCACTTTGGTGTAGCGCCGCCCACCCCGCCCGCCGTGCCGGAAGCCCACGATGCGCGTGTCGGCGAGGTCGGCGTCGGTGGTGAGATGCTTCTGCGCCAGCCGGCCGAGCGGCTGGCCGGCCAGCACCGCCAGCATGGCGCTCATGAGCACATTGGGCATCCGCTCCCAGCGGTTGCCGCTGCCCACCGTCAGCAGGGCGGCAACGCCGGCCAAGGTGCCCGCCACCGCCAGATTCGTCCCGCAGAGGGGAGAGACGGCCAGCTGTTTCTCGCCCCGCTGCATCCGCACCAGCGCCTCTGCCGCCGCCGCCTCCAACTCTTGCGCCGGCACATTGCCGTAGATGTAGAAGCCGCTGCTGACGGCCCGGCCCACCAGCCGGATGTTGGGACCCAGTCGGCTCAGCAACACGGACACGGTTGCGTGCTCCAGGGCATGGTTCCGACGCATGGAGCCGATCATGCGGTTGAGCACTGGGGGCCTCTCACGCTGCACGGCGCTTCGCTGCGGCCTAGCTCCGCGGCGTCCCGGCTTCGTAGCGCGGCACGCCCTGCTTGTCCACCAAGACGGCGACCGTCTCAGTTTGCACGCTGCCGTCCGGAAGCAGCACTTCCACCATGATAGTCCCCTGGTGGAGCCCCTCCGCGAGGCCCTCGGCGTTGGGAAGCACGAGCACGGTGGCGCTGCGGGATGTGTCGCTCTTCAGGGGCACGTCGGAGCCGATCGCCACGCCGGCGGGCCGGCTGACCTGCAGCCAGTCCTGCTGGGGAACAAGCCGGTAGACCAGGATTCCGCGGCCGGCGTTGCCAATGGTGAGCGCACCCGCTTCCACGGCATCGTCCGTGACCTTGAGCTCGAACGTCGTCGTGTCCAAGGTGAGCAAGGGCGGTCCCAGGATCTCGGCTTGGATCGCTGCGGCGGTGGCGGGGTCGAGCATCCGCGCTGCGACGATCGCCGCGGTGGGCGGCAAGATCATGTCCATCGCCGAGAACGGCCGCGCGACCTCCTCGTCCGCGAAGGAGGCGCTGAGGACGGTGGCCCAGCCGTCGAAGAACGCCTCTGTGCTCAGCGGCCCGGCGATAGTGCCCAGTTTGGCGAGATCGGGAAGGCGCACGGGAAGCGGCGTCCAGAGGCGGTTGCCGTCCAGGGTGGGCGGATTGACCACGCAGCCAAGCACCAGCTCTTGGTAGGCGTAGCCGTTGTAGGGGCCCTCGCATCCGTAGGGGAGGCGGCGAAACGGGTCCACCTCCGGCCCCACCGGGTGGTTGGCAAGCGCCCAGCCGTTGTACGCCCAGATCGCGTAGTACCACGACTCCACAAAGCGCGGGTCGCTCCTCCCGACCGCGGGGAAGAAGTCCGCGTTCCACTTTTCGACAAGGATTCGCGCCCCGGCGGCGACGTTGTAGGCGTAGTGCGTCCCAGCGAGCGTCTCGCTGCGGCTGGGCACGTCGCCCTGGTTGCTGAAGAACGACGCGACCTGCATCAGCCCGTAGGCGCAGGACGAGGAGAGGAGCACGTCGCCGACGCTCTCGTACGGCACCTGAATGGCGGCCTGGTTGAGCCCGCTCTCGATCCAGCCGATCGCGTGAAGCAGTTGCGGCG
The DNA here is from genome assembly GCA_963662615.2 of Dehalococcoidia bacterium. GTDB lineage: Bacteria > Chloroflexota > Dehalococcoidia > Bin125 > Bin125. The sequence continues at coordinate 1,538,897 of CAXXSR010000001.1, read as the reverse complement.
CGATCAGAGCGGCCTCGTCGGGCTCTCGCTGAGACGGCGTTCCCACCAGGACCTCCGGCAGGGCGAAAGCCGGGTCGTGGGGGAGCAGTAGGTTCTGCGCCGCGAGCTGCTGTGCGAGGAGATAGGGCTGACGGTCACGAGTCACCTCGTACGTCTCGAATGGGTAGGGAGGGCCTCCGCCGAACGCGGAGCAGATCAGCTCGTCGCCGCGGGCGGGCGAGTACAGCGCCAGCAGCGCCACCGCGCCGACCGCGATCGCCGCCAGCAGCGCCGGCAAGCGAGCACGGCCCCCCGCCGTCGGGCGCCGGCTAGCCGTCCCCATGCCACCATCCCAGCACGCAAACGAAGTTCCCTGGAATCATGAGAGTCGCGCCGTCGGGCGCGATGACGGCGGCGGTTTCCTCGCCGGGGTCACTTGGGCCGACGCCGCTGAACGATCGCACCGCGAGGTACGTGCCCGCCGGAGACCAGGCGACCGGCAAGGCGAAGCCGCGGTCGCGCACCGTCTCCAGCGTCGCACCGTCGCCGCTCGCTGGCACCCGCAGCGTCGGCGACCCGTCCGGCTCGCCGAAGACGCCCACGCTGAGGGAGCCGTCGGGGCGCCACGCTGGGGAGGCGGTTCCGTCGTGTGGCACTCCGTCCGCCGGAGCGATCACAGCAGGCACCGCCGCCGGTACCGCGTCGGCGGCGGCGCCGCTGGTGAGTGGCGCGATCCGAACTTCGAGTCGGAGGCCGTGCTGTCGGGTAAAGGCCAGGTGCTCGCCGTCCGGCGAAAGGCGCCAATCGCGGGTCAGGCCGGATGAGAGCTGCAGGGGCCGCGCGGCGCCGTCGCCGATCGCCAACAGTTCACTCCCCCGCCGACCGATCACGACCGCGTACACGGGGCCGTTCCGAGGCCGGCCCAGGGGGTAGAGGCCCGCGACGTCGTTGCGGACCAGCAGCGTGTGCTCTTCGCCCCCAGCGAGATCGACCGCGACGAGCTCGAACGTCTCGCGGCCGCTGGGTCCGCCTCGCCAGCGCCGCACGTAGAGCGCCTCGCCGTCGGCGCTCCAGGCAACTCCGCCCTTGAGGTCGAGGCCCGTCGCCAGGCTGCGTACGCCGTTGCCGGTCGTGAAGCGCAGCGTCGCTTGGGTCCGAGCGTCGTAGTGCCCCGGCGGGAGGACCAGGTAGGCGAGCCCGTCGCCGTGGGGCGCCGGCGCGCCTGCCAACTCCCAACCGGGCGCGTGCTCCACGCGCAGAAAGCGCCGCCGGCGCGCCGGGTCGTCCGGGTTGACGAGCCAGATCGTGCTCTCCACGTGGCCGAACTCGCTGATCAGCAGGCGGGGCCCGTCACCGTCGCGCGCGGCGCCGGCGTCGGAGGCGCGCGGCGGGACAAGGATGCCGAGGATCAGCGCAATGAGCGCCAGGAAGAGAGCGCCGGCGGCCAGCAGCCGCCCGCGCGTGATCGCGATGTGCATGCGCGGCACGTTTCAGCCGGACCCCGCCGTGCCAACGGACACTCTCCCGGCGGCGCGCCGCCGCCGCCGGCTGACAGAGCGCGCCGGTGGTACCGCTGGACTCTACCATCGCGACCGATTGGGTCCAAGGGACGTGCGCTGACGCGCTCTGAGGCGCGCGGAGCATGCCCGAGCCGGTGGTATACTCCCGGTACTCTCGAGGCGCTCGATCATCCCGTGTAGAGCATTCGCTGATCCCGCTCCCCTGCGCGCCTCCCGGAGACTCCATGGCGCGCATCGCCATCATTGGGCTCGGGCTGATCGGCGGCTCGTTGGGCCTCGCTCTCAAGGCGACCCCACGTGAGGATCTGGCCATCTGGGGCTACGACGAGGACGGCCGCGCCCGCGAGCGCGCGCGCCTGATCGGCGCCGTGGATCGGGCCGTTGAGAGCCCTCGCGCCGCCGTAGCGGACGCCGGCCTCGTTGTCGTCGCGACGCCCGCGGCGCGCATCGCGGACGTGTTCGAAGCCATCGCGCCGGCGCTGGCGCCGGACGCCGTGGTGACGGATGTCGCTTCAACCAAAGGGCGCATTCTGGAGTGGGCCGCGCAGCACCTGCCGCAGCATGTCTCCTTCGTAGGCGGCCATCCCCTGGCCGGCAAGACGGAAGCCGGCGTTGAGCACGCGGAGGCGGGCCTCTTCCAAGGCCGGCCCTACGCCGTCGTGCCCAGCGAGGGCGCAGGCGAGACGGCGATACGCTCGGTAGTCGGCTTGATTCACGCCGTTGGCGCGCAGGAGCGCTTCATGACCGCCGACGAGCACGACCACTTCGTGGCGGCCGTCAGCCACCTGCCCCTGGCGGCGTCCACGGCTCTTTTCACACTGCTGCGCCGGAGCCAGAGCTGGGCCGACTTCGGCAAGATCGCCGGTCCCGCCTATCACGACCTCACCCGCCTGGCCTCAGGCGACCCTGATCTGGCCGCCGACATCGCCTCCATGAACCGCGAGGAGATCCAGTACTGGCTCGACCGCTACATCTTGGAGCTGAAGCGGTTCCGCGATCTGCTGGACGGGCCCAACGAGGAGATCTTGGCCGAGTTCGCCAATGCGCAGAGCGATCGCGCCCGCTTCCTTGCGGGCGAGGACCTCGAGGACCAACCGCGCCGCGGCGCCGTGCCGGACTCGCGGCCATCCATGGCCGCGATGCTGCTGGGACCTAAGATCTATGCGCGTCTTCGTGGGGTCACGAAACGGGCTGCGCCGGGCGCTCGTGCAGCGCGAGAGCGGCCCTAGTCCGGCGTCGTCGCGGGGGAGCCCATGACCGTCCAACTGCGACCCGTCCGTCGCTTGCGGGGGACCGTGACGGTCCCCGGCGACAAGTCCATCTCCCATCGCGCGCTGATCCTCAATGCCCTCGCGGAGGGCGACGCTGTCATTGACGGCTTCCTCCCCGCCGCCGACTGCCTGCGGACGCTGGAGTGTCTGAAGGCGTACGGCGCGCAGTTCAAACGTGAGGGCGAACGCGTCCGTGTCCGCGGCCGGGGCCTTGGCCGGCTCCAGGAGCCCGCGACGGTGCTGGACTGTGGCAACAGCGGCACCACCATGCGCCTGCTTTGCGGCGTGGCGGCGGGGGTGGACGGTTTCTCCGTCCTCACCGGCGACGCCTCCCTGCGCCGCCGCCCCATGGCGCGCGTGCTGAACCCCCTCCGCGCGATGGGCGCTCAGGTCGACGGGCGGGACGGCGGCACGCGGGCCCCACTCTCGCTGCGCGGCCCCTCCGGGGGGACGCTGCGCCCCTTCGCGGGCCGGCTGGAGACGGCCAGCGCGCAGGTGAAGAGCGCGGTGCTGCTAGCCGCCCTGGCCGCCAACGGCGTCTCCCGGCTGGAGGAGATCGCGCCCAGCCGCGACCACACCGAGCGGCTGCTGCAGGCGATGGGCGTCGACGTCCGCCGGGACGGGCCCAGCGTTGAGATCCGCCCGGGCAACGGGCTCGCGCCGCTGGACGTCCGCATCCCCGCCGACCTCAGCGCCGCCGCCTTTTGGCTTGTGGCGGCCAGCATCGTCCCGGATGCGGAGCTGTGCCTGCCCGCCGTGGGGGTCAATCCCACTCGCAGTGGCGTGCTGGACGTCCTGACGGCGATGGGCGCGGACATCGAGCGGCGTGAGGAGCGCATGATGGGGCCCGAGCCCGTGGCCGACCTCGTGGTGCGATCGGCTCGGCTGCGCGGCACGACCATCGACGGCGACCTGGTGGCGCGCGCGATCGACGAGCTGCCCGTGCTGGCCGTCGCGGCCGCGCTGGCCGAGGGCGTCACCGAAATCCGCGATGCCGCAGAGCTGGGCTTGAAGGAATCGGACCGCATTCGCTCGACCGCCGCCCTCCTGCGCGCGCTCGGCGCAACGGTGGAAGAGCGGGCGGACGGGCTCCGTATTGAGGGGGGGCGGCCCCTGCACGGTGCGGCGTTGGAGAGTGCGGGCGACCACCGCATCGCCATGGCCGCCGCGGTGGCGGCGCTGGTCGCGGAGGGGGAGTGCCAGCTGCGGGGAGAAGAGACCGTCGCGATCTCCTATCCCACCTTCTGGCGGGACCTGGCGCAGATCACGGGCGACACGGCGATGGCTTGAGTGCCGATGGCTTGAGCGCGGAAAGCTTGAGCGCCGAAAGCCTGAGCGCCGCCGGCGCCGCGAACCGGGCTGGGGAAACCCACGCGCGCGATGCGGAACCTCGAAAGGATGCGCCATGCAGACGGAACTGGTGCACATTGGCTTCGGCAACGTCCTGGCCATCAATCGCGTGGTGGCGATCGTCTCGCCCGGCTCGGCGCCCACCAAACGGCTGGTGCAGGAGAGTAAGGGCGCGGGCCAGATCATCGACATGACCAGCGGGCGCCGCGCCAAGGCGGTGCTGATCCTGGACAGCGGCCATGTCGTGCTGGCGGCCATCGCGCCGGAGACCATCACCCGTCGGATCGGTTCCGAGTGGTGGGCCGGGGCCCAACGATCGTCGCACGAGGCTGAGACGATGGCGGGTGAGCATGAGTAGCCCGCGCGAGTCCGACTCTGGCCCTCCCTTGCTGGCCGTGATCTCGGGACCGTCGGGGGCCGGCAAGGACACCATCCTCCGCGCGGCCCTGACCCGAGATCCGCAGCTCGCCACGGTGGCGACCGCGAAGACGCGCGCCCCGCGTCCCGGCGAGCAACACGGCGTCCACCACCTCTTCCTCTCGGATGCCGAATTCGACGCGCTGCTGGCGGCGGGCGGCTTCCTGGAGCACGCGGAGGTGTACGGGCATCGCAGCGGCGTGCCCCGGGATCAGGTGCGCCGGCTCCTGGCCGCCGGCAAGACGGTCCTGGTCCGGACCGATATCCAGGGCGCACGGACGCTGCGGGACGTGGTTCCCGGCGCCGTGCTGATCTTCATCACCGTGCCGGATCAGGCGACCCTGGAACGCCGCCTGCGCCGCCGCGCCGCCGACGCTCAATTCGACCTTGAACGACGGCTCGCCGCCGCCCGTGATGAAGAGGCGGAGAGCGGTCGCTTCGATCATGTGATCGTCAATCGCGAGGGCCGGGAAGAGGAGGCGATCGGCGAGCTGCTCGCCATCCTCCAGGCCGCGCGGGACCGCAAGGACCGTCCCCCCGTCCACGTGTAGCCGCGCGGGCAATGGACGCTGGGCGCGTGCCGGCCCCGGCGCTACGATTGACAGCCTGACGCCGTCGCCCCTACGGTCGGGGCACAACGGAATCGTGACGCCGAACGGGGAGTGTACCCGGTCAAGCGAGCCCCAGCGCGCGGGCCTTTCCTTGTTTCGAAGGAGGGGCCTTCCTGCGACGGAGGGGCTGCGAGGCTCCAGCGGATGCGCGAGCACGCCGTGAGGCCGTCCTTGAATCGAGTGCGCGGCCGTGCACCCGCGCGGCGGGGAACACGGGTGGCAGCGCGGATCGACGCCGCTCCTTCAGGAGCGGATTTTTTTTCGATCGCGAAGAGGAGGGTTGGTGCAGTTCGTGGTGGAAGGAGGCCGCGTCGGGAACATCCCGTCGGTGCGCCCCACACCAAAGTGCGACCCGCGCCGAGGAGAGACCGCGGTGGGCGCCTCTCGTGGCGTGGCGTATGACAGTTGAATTGCGGCGTTGACAGCGGAAACGCGGAGAGCAATGCACGTACCGTCGCTGCAGGAGGTCAAGCGGCTCGCCGGAAGCGGCGAGGGGAATCTCGTCCCCGTCTATCGGGAGGTCCTCGCCGATCTGGAGACGCCCGTGTCCGCGTTCCTCAAGGTGAAGCGCGGCGACTACTCCTTCCTGCTCGAATCGGTGGAAGGGGGCGAGCGGCCCTCTCGCTACTCGTTAATCGGCACGGAGCCGTATCGGGTGCTGCGCGTGCCGTCGGGCGGCGACGCCGACCCCCTGGACCTGATCAAAGAGGAGCTGGAGCGCTTCCGGCTTATCGCTAACCCGGAGCTGCCGCCCTTCCACGGCGGCGCCGTGGGCTACCTGGCCTATGAGGCCGTGCGCCATTTCGAGCGGCTGCCCGTTGCCAGCGATGATCCCCTTCAGCTCCCGGAGGCGCTCTTCCAGTTCGTCGATACGGTCCTGGTCTTCGACCATTTCAAGCACGTGATCAAAGTGGTGAGTCACGTTCGCGCCGACGGCGACATTGAGCAGGCGTACCGAACGGCGCAGATCCGCATCGATGAGATGGTGGAGCGGCTGGCGGGGACCATGCCGCCGCTGCCGCGCGACGCGCCGCCGCAGGCCACGGGGCCCGTCCGCTCCAACATGGACCGAGAAGAGTACCTGGCGGACGTGCGACGGATCATCGAATACATCGTCGCGGGAGACGTGATTCAGTGCGTCTACTCGCAGCGGTTCTCGCGGGAGACGTTCGTGCACCCGCTCAACGTCTATCGCACTTTGCGCACGGTGAACCCGTCGCCCTACACGTACTACCTGGAGATGGGGGACCATCAGATCATCGGCACGTCGCCGGAGCTGCTGGTCATCGTGGAGGAGGGGGTGGTGGCGACCAACCCCATCGCCGGGACGCGGCCTCGCGGCGCCTCGCCGGAGGAGGATGCGGCCCTGGAACAGGAGCTTCGCTCGGACGAGAAGGAACTCGCCGAGCACGTCATGCTGCTGGACCTGGGCCGCAACGACATTGGCCGGGTCAGCGTACCCGGCACCGTCCGGGCCACTCGGCAACTGGAGGTGGAGCGCTACAGCCACGTCATGCATCTGGTCTCGCAGGTGCAGGGGCAGCTGCGGCCGGAGCTGGATTGCTTTGACGCCGTTCGCGCCACCTTCCCCGCCGGCACGGTCTCGGGCGCGCCCAAGATCCGCGCCATGGAGATCATCGCGGAGCTGGAAGAGGACCAGCGCGGTCCCTACGCGGGCGCGCTGGGCTACTTCGGCTTTGGGGGCAACATGGAAACGGCCATTACGATCCGTACAATCGTGATGCGGGACGGCGTCGCCGCGGTGCAGGCGGGCGGCGGCATCGTCTACGACAGTAAGCCGCAGGCGGAATTCGAGGAGACCGTGAACAAGGCGAAGGCGCTGTTCACCGCCCTGGATATCGCCGAGGCGCGAAGCGCCGCCGCGGAGGGGCGCCGCGGCAGCCTAGGCTATTAGGCGGAAGCGGCCCATACCCGCAAAGAGCGCAAGCGGCCTCTGGTATTCAAGGGCCGCGAGGTGGCAGGATGAGAGCACGGATGAGCGGTGAGGAGGGATCTACGGATGCCGGAACAGACGCACGCTGATCGACGAGCGAAGGGCCTGGAGGCGCTGGCCTCGATCCATGACATTGATGCGGCCGCCGCCGCCGCCAGGGCCGAGGAGATGGAGAAGAGCCGCGGGGCCCTGGGCTCATTTGCCCTGGACACCTGCCTGGGCGAACTCTGGACGCGACCCGGCATCTCGCGGCGCGACCGCAGCCTGATCGTCATCGCCATGCTGACGGCGCTCAACCAGCTCCACCAGCTCCGCATCCATGTCAGCGCCGGGCTCAACCACGGCCTCAGCGAGGAAGAGATCGAGGAGCTGATGGTCCACATGGCCGGCTACGCCGGCTTCCCTCGGGCCATCGATGGGATGAACACGGTGCGCGACGTGCTGCGGGAACGCGCCGGCGGCGCCGAGCCGCCGCCCCGCGCCCCCGCCGAGCGCAAGTCCGACGACGAGCGTCGCCGGGACATGCAGCGCGTGAGGGAAGGGATGTTCGCGGGCGTCCCCACGGCGGGAGCGGGCAGGGATCTGGGCCCCATTGCGGGCTTCGCGCGCGAGTGGCTCTTTGGCGAAGTGTGGGCGCGCCCACAGCTACCGCGCCGCGACCGCAGCCTGATCACGGTCTCCGCGCTGACGGCGCTGGGGCGCGTCGATGAGCTGGCGCTGCACATCCCCGGCGCCTTCAACAACGGTGTCGCGGTGGAGGAGGTGGAGGAGCTGATCACGACCGCCGCGTTCTACGTGGGCTTCCCCTTCGCGGTGGAAGCCATGGTGGCGTTGCGAGACGCGCAGGGAGAGAGCCGCAAGGGCCCGGCGGGCCGGGAGGCGCTGGAGGGACGGGTGCGCCACGCCGCCGAGGACTTGGAGGCGCGGGCGCGCGTGGGGGCGGGAGAGGTCGAGAAGCGAACGGCGCGGGCGCGCGAGGTCGCGGAACGAGGGGTGCGGACCGCCCTGGCGGAAGCGCAGAAGCAGGCGGCGCGCGTTCGTGAGCGCCGTCAGCATCGCGACGACGGCGATTCCGGCGACGGAAACAGCCCGTGAGCCGCGTCTTCCTCCTGGATAACTACGACTCCTTCACCTACAACCTCTTCCAGTACCTCAGCGAGCTGGGTGGGGAGGTGACGGTGGCTCGCAACGACCAGGTCACGCTGGACGAGATCGAGGCGCTGGAGCCCGACCACATCGTCATCTCGCCGGGTCCCAAGCGGCCCGAGCACGCGGGGATCAGCGTAGAGCTGGTGCGGCGCTTCGCCGGTCGCACGCCGCTGCTGGGCGTGTGCCTGGGGCATCAGTGCATCGGCGCGGCCCTGGGGGCGGAGATCGTGGGCGCGGGCGAGATCATGCACGGCAAGTCCAGCGCCATTCGCCACGACGGCGAGGGCGTTTACGCGGGCCTGCCCAACCCGTTCGAGGCGATCCGCTACCACAGCCTCGCCATCGATCCGGACACCCTGCCCGCTGAATTGATCGCGACGAGCTGGTCGGACTCCGGGGTGTTGCAGGGCGTGCGACACCGCGACTACGCGCTGGAGGGCGTGCAGTTTCACCCCGAATCGATCATGACCAAGGTGGGGCACGACCTCCTGCGCAATTTCCTGGCGATGGAGGAGAGGACCCTCGCTCAGCAGCGATGATGGAGCGATCGCACCTCAGCCGAACTCGGTACGCACCATGACCGCGATCGGTGACGCGCTGCGGGCCATCGTCAGCGAGGGCCGCGACCTGACGGAGGAGGAGGCCTACGCGGCGCTGCGCGAGATCATGTCCGGTGCGGGGCCCACGCCGGCGCAGGTGGGCGCCTTCCTCACCGCCCTGGCGGTGAAGGGCGAGAGCGTGAACGAGATCGTGGGCTTTGCCCACGTGATGCGGGAGAAGGTGGTGCGGGTGGAGGTGCCCGGCGTGGAGCGCGTGGTCGATACCTGCGGCACCGGCGGCGACGGCAAGCACACCTTCAACGTCAGCACGGCCGCGGCGTTCGTAGTGGCCGCCTGCGGTGTGCCGGTGGCCAAGCACGGCAATCGCGGCATGTCGTCGGCCTGCGGCAGCGCCGACGTCCTGGAGGCGCTAGATGCGCGCATCGACCTGGAGCCGGCCAGCGTCGCCAAGAGCATCGACGAGATCGGTATCGGCTTCATGTTCGCGCAGGCCTTTCACCCGGCCATGAAGCACGTGGCGCCGGTGCGGCGGGAGTTGGGCTTCCGCACCGTGTTCAACATCCTGGGGCCGCTGACCAACCCGGCGGGTGCGAAACACCAAGTCATTGGGGTGGCGACGCCGAAGATTGGGGAGACGATCGCCACGGCGCTGGGCCGGTTGGGCAGCACGCACAGTCTGGTGGTACACGGACGGGAGGGGCTGGACGAGGTATCGCCGTGCGGCCCCACGATGGTGTGGGAGCTGAAGGACGGGGCCGTGGCGCGGTACGAGGTCGACCCCGCCGGCGTCGGCATTGACCCTGTCCCGCTCAAAGACGTCGTCGGCGGCGATGCGGCGTCGAACGCGCGGGCGATGTGCGACGTCCTGGGCGGCAGATCGGGTCCGCTCACGGGCTTCGTCACCCTCAACGCCGCCGCCGCGCTCGTGGCCGCCGACGCAGTGGCTACCTTCGCCGACGGTGTCCGCCGTGCCGACGCGTGCATCCGCGAGGGGAGCGCGCTGCGTAAGCTGGAGCGCTTCGTGGAGCTGACGCAGGAGCTGGGAGCGTCGTCATGACCGACAAGTCGAGGGCCGGCTCGCCGCAGAGGGAATCGGTCCTGGACCGGATCGTGGCGGAGACCCGCGCGGCCTTGGCCGCGACGAAGCGGGCGCAGCCGGAACCGTTCCTGCGCGACTTGGCCGTGGCGCGGCCGGCCCCGCGCGATTTCGGGGCGGCGTTGCTTGAACCGGGCTTGGGCCTCGTGGCGGAGGTGAAGAAGGGCTCGCCCAGCAAGGGGCCCTTCGCCGCCGGCATCGATCACGTCGGTGTGGCCCGGGCCTTCCGCGACGCGGGCGCGGCCGCGATCTCCGTGCTGACGTCGCCGTACTTCTATGCCGACAATCTGGAGCTGGACGAGGTCGCCACGGCGCTCAGTGCCGACGCACGCGACGCCGGCCCTCCCTGCCCGCCGCTGCTGTGCAAGGAGTTCCACATCGATCCGTACCAGGTGGCGGAGGCGCGCGCGCTGGGCGCCGATGCCTACTTGCTCATCGTGAAGACGCTGGAAGCGGCGGCCCTGCGCGACCTCATCCATTGCGGCGAGGAGCTGTGCATGACCGCCTTCGTGGAGGTCACGGATGAGGCCGAATTGGAGATGGCGCTGGAGGCGGGCGCGAAGACGATCGGCATCAATAATCGCGACCTGCACACGTTCCGCGATGATCTCAGCACCAGCGAGCGGCTGCGTCCGCGGGTGCCGGACGGCATTCCCGTCGTGGCGGCGAGCGGCATGCAGACGCGCGCAGATGTGGAGCGCATGCGCGACGCCGGCGTGCATGCGGTGATGATCGGGGAGGCGCTCTGCGTGGCTCCCGACCCCAGCGCGAAGATCCGGGAGCTGTGGGGCGCTGTGCGCCCGGCCGCGGCGGAAGGCGGCGGGTAGATCCGTGGCGCCTTTCGCGACTGGTGATGCGACGGCGAGCGAGATCCGCGTGAAGATCTGCGGGCTGCGCGAGCCCGAGCACGCAGGCGTCGCCATGGACGCCGGGGCGGACTTCCTGGGCGTGGTCTTCGCCAAGAGCCGGCGGCAAGTCTCTGTGCAAGAGGCAGGAGCGATCCGGGACGTCGTGGGCCCGCGGATCGAGCTGTTCGAGTCCGATGCCCAATCCTTTGCCGCGGCCATCGATCGGGCCGGCCGCCCGCTGCTGGTGGGCGTCTTTGTCCGACAGACGCCCGACGAGATCAATCGCATCATCGCTGCCGTCGACCTCGATCTCGTGCAGCTCAGCGGCGGCGAGCACCCGTCGTTAGCGGGGCGCATCATGCGGCCGGTCATCCGCACTGTTCACGTGGGGCCCGGCACTGGTGTCGATGCGGTGCGCGCCGCCGTCGCGCGACCACCGCAGACCGTCATCCTGCTCGACACGAAATCGCCGACGGGCGGCGGCAGCGGCGCCCCCTTCGACTGGTCCGTCGCGGCGGCGGTAGCGCGCGGCCGGCCCGTGATGCTGGCGGGGGGGCTGGTGGCGGCCAACGTCGGCGAGGCCGTGCGGCAGGTGCAGCCCTGGGCGCTGGACGTCTCCTCCGGGGTGGAGACGGACGGGCGCAAGGATCCCGAGAAGATCCGCGCCTTCATTGGGGCGGCGCGGGCAGCGGCGCGCGACGCGATTGGGAATCAGACTGGAGCCTCGTCGTGAGCGTCCTCTCCAAGCGCGAAGGCGAGCGGGCGTCGGCCGGGCGCTTTGGCGAATTCGGCGGCCAGTTCGTCCCGGAGACCCTGATGCCGGCACTGGCGGAACTGGAAGCGGCGTGGCGCGACGCCGAAAGCGACTCCGCATTCCAGCGCGAGCTCGACGTGCTGCTGCGCGAATACGCCGGTCGGCCCACCCCGCTGACGTACGCGCAGCGCCTGAGCGAGCACCTGATCGCCGGCGGCGCCGGGCCGCGGATCTTCCTCAAGCGCGAGGACCTGGCGCATACGGGCGCGCACAAGATCAACAACGCCCTGGGCCAGGTGCTCCTGGCCCAGCGGATGGGCAAGCGCCGGATCATTGCGGAGACGGGCGCGGGTCAGCACGGCGTCGCGACGGCCACCGCCTGCGCCAAGTTTGGGCTGGACTGCGTGATCTACATGGGCACGGAGGACGTGCGGCGCCAATCGCTCAACGTCTTTCGCATGCGTCTGCTGGGCGCGGAGGTGCGTCCCGTCGATTCCGGCTCCCGCACGCTCAAGGACGCCATCAACGAGACGATCCGCGATTGGGTCACGAACGTGCGCGACACCCACTACGTGATCGGCAGCGCCATCGGTCCCGCGCCCTACCCCGACATCGTGCGGGGGCTGCAGTCCGTGATTGGGCTGGAGGCGAAGGAGCAACTGCAAAAGGCAACCGGGCGGCTGCCGGACGTGGCCCTCGCCTGCGTGGGCGGCGGCAGCAACGCCATTGGCCTTTTCCACCCGTTCAGGGACGACGGCGTGCGGCTGATTGGGGTGGAAGCGGCCGGCGAGGGCCTCGACCGTCGCAACGCGGCCACCCTCGTCCTTGGCCGCCCCGGCGTGCTGCACGGAACCCACACCTACCTCCTCCAGGACGACGAGGGCCAAGTGCAGGAGGCGCACAGCATCAGCGCCGGCCTCGACTATCCCGGCGTGGGGCCCGAGCACGCCTGGCTCAAGGAGTCGGGACGGGCGGAGTACGTCGCCGTTACCGACGACGAGGCGCTGGATGGCTTCCAGCTCCTCTGCCGGACAGAGGGCATCGTGCCCGCCCTGGAGCCGAGCCACGCCATCGCCTACCTGTCCAAGCTGATGCCCACGCTGTCCGCCGACGCGATCGTCCTCGTAGGGCTGAGCGGGCGCGGCGACAAGGACATCGACATCGTTCGCGAGGCGCTCGCCGCACGCGGTCTGGAGCTGTAAGCCGCCGCTGCGACGACGACGCCCTGATACGCTCGAAGCGTGATGAGCGACTCTGACGGCGGCCCGCCCCCTCCGAATCCGCCGTCGCCGGACGCCTATCTGCGCGGGGGCCGCGGAGAGCCGCCGGGCGGCCTGCGCTGGGGAGAAGCGTCTTCCGCAGCGCGGGGCGCCCGGCGGCCGTGGCGCCGGCAGAGACCGCCCTCCTCCGGTCGCCCCGAGCCCGACTGGCCCTGGCAGGTGGAGCGGCCAGAGGGCAAGGCCGCCACCGCTCTGGGGCAGGGCTTTCAGCGCAACACGGTCTTCGTGGGCTTCGCCTGGGCGCTGGCGGCGTTCCTGCTTCTGCCGCTGGTGGCGTTCGGAGTGCTGTTGGCGGTCGTGTCCGATCCCAGCGACGAGGCGGAGACGCTCGTGGCTCTCATCGTCACGCTCGTCGTCGACGCGGTCGCGTTCGTCCTCATCCCTGTGTGGGTCCTCGGCGGTCGCCGTCCCGCACTGGCCGCATTGGGCGTGCGCCGCCCCTCTCTGCTTGCCGTCGGCTGGGGACTGGCGGGGTTGGGGATGGCCTACGTGGTGCTGGGGATCTACGCGGGCGTGGTCGATCTGATCAACGCCGACGCGCTGGAGCCGGTCTCCACGATCGATGACGACGTGATCTACGACCACATTCCCCTGGTCGTCCTGACGGGGATCTTGACAGTGATCGTGGCGCCACTCGCGGAGGAGCTTTTCTACCGCGGTTTTCTCGTGCGGGGAATCGCTCGACGCTGGAGCATCCTGCCGGCCGTGCTGGTCAGCTCGGCCCTGTTCGCCGCCGTCCATCTGGATGTTGGCAGCCTGATCCCCTTTGCCCTGATCGGGGCCGTCTTCGCCTTCGTCTACCTCCGCTCCGGCAATCTTTTCAGTTCGGTGATCGCCCATTTCCTCTTCAACGCCATCGCCTTCTCCGCCATCGTCGCCGATCAGGGCGTCGGATGAGCCGCTACGCGGCCGCCTTCGCGGCGGCGAAGGCACGCGGCGAGACGCTCTTCATGCCCTATCTGACGGCGGGGTTTCCCAGCCTGGAAGAGACGCGACCGCTGCTGGCAGCGCTGGTGCGCGGTGGCGCCGGCGCCTTGGAGGTGGGCGTGCCCTTCAGCGACCCCCTGGCCGATGGGCCCACCATTCAGCGCGCCAGCGCCGTCGCTCTGCAACAGGGCGCCAACTTGGCCTTCATTCTGAAGACGGTGTCCGAGCTGCGCGCCGAGGGCGTCGATGTGCCTATCACCTTGATGGGCTATCTCAACCCGTTTCTGTCCTACGGTCGCGCGCGCGGACAAGACGCCGACGCCATCGAGCGCCTGACGGACGATGCCGCCGCCGCCGGCGCCGACGGTCTCATCATTGTGGATCTGCCGCCGGAGGAATCTGACGGTGTGCGCGCCGCGCTGCGCGCGCGGGATCTGGAGCTGATCTATCTGCTCGCGCCCACCAGCACAGAAGTGCGGATTAAAGCAGTCGCGGAGCGTGCCGGCGGCTTTCTCTATCTGGTCAGCGTGACGGGGGTGACCGGGGTGCGAGAGGCGCTTCCTCCCGATCTGGTGGAGTTCGTGACGCGCGTGCGCCGTGGCACGGACCTCCCGCTAGCGTTGGGATTCGGCCTCTCGAACCGGCGACAGGTTGAAACGATCGGCAAATTATGTGAGGCTGCGGTTATGGGGAGCGCTCTCGTGTCGGTGATCGAGCAGGCGCCCCCCGCCGACCGAGCAGCGGCACTGCAGCAAGTTGCTGAGGTGATTTCCGGCCGTCGGAGGGAAGACAGAGAGCGATGATGCCTCGCCCACAGCGTTCGAGCACCGTCGCCCTCGCACTGATCTATCCCTCCGCGGCCGGGCCGTTTGGGCCGGTCGCTCGTAGATCGTCCTTCCACGGCGAAGGACGCCGGCCGTTCCGTTCGACACAGAGGCTGAGGCAAGCAAACCGTGGCAGAGGCCGCCGCTTGGCGCGTCCGCGGCATCCGTGGCGCGACGACAGCAGAGCAGAACACGCGAGAGGCCATCCTGGCCGCGACGCGCGACCTGTTGGCGGAGATGATCCGGCGCAACAGCGTCGAGCGCGATGACATCGCCTCCGCCTGGTTCAGCACCACGCGGGACCTGGATGCGGAGTTTCCCGCCGTGGCGGCCCGCGACGTCTTCGGCTGGGATAACGTCGCTCTCCTCTGCTCCCACGAGATGGACGTCCCCGGCAGCCTCCGGCGCTGCTTGCGCATCCTTCTGCATGTGAACACGCAACGGCGGCAGGATCAGATCCACCACGTCTACCTGCGCGGCGCCACCGTTCTGCGGCCGGACGTCGCGGAGGCCGACCGCGACCTCCACTGAAAGCGAGGGTTATTGATGCTCGTTGTCATGCGAACCGACGCGACCGAGGCTGAGATTGAGTCCGTCCTGGCGCGGCTCAAGGAGGCCAACCTCCAAGGCCACCTGTCCGCCGGGGCGGAGCGCACGGTGATTGGCGCCGTGGGACGGGTGACGGATCCCGAGATCCGCACCGCCATTGGCACCATGCGCGGTGTTGACTCGGTGGTCCCGATCAGCCGGCCCTACAAGCTCTCCGGCCGCGAGTTCAAACCGAGCGACACCGTGATTGAAGTGGGGGGAGTGCGCATTGGCGACGGCCGCGTCGTGGTCATGGCCGGCCCGTGCAGCATTGAGAGCGAAGAGCAGCTGGTCGAGACGGCGAAGGCGGTCGCCGCGTCGGGGGCGCATGTCCTCCGCGGCGGCGCTTTCAAGCCGCGCACCTCGCCCTACGCCTTCCGCGGACTGGGCGAAGAAGGGCTGAAGCACCTCGCCACCGCCCGCGACGAGACCGGGCTGCCGGTCATCACGGAGGTCATGGCCGTCAGCGACGTGGGCCTGGTGGCAAGCTACGCCGACATTCTCCAGGTCGGCGCGCGCAACATGCAGAACTTCGTCCTGCTGGATGAGGTGGGGATGGTGCGCAAGCCCGTCATGCTGAAACGTGGCCTCAGCGGCACCATTGAGGAGTGGCTCCTTGCCGCCGAGTACGTCATGTCCAAGGGCAATCACGAGGTGATCCTCTGCGAGCGCGGGATCCGCACGTTCGAGACCGCGACGCGCAACACGCTGGACCTTGCCGGCATTGCCCTGGTGAAGGGGCTCAGCCACCTGCCCGTGATCAGCGACCCCAGCCACGGCACCGGCCGCTGGCAGCTCGTCGAGCCCATGGCCAGGGCGTCGGTGGCTGTGGGCGCCGACGGCATCATGGTGGAGGTGCACCCCAGCCCCGACCACGCCCTCTCCGACGGGGCGCAGTCGCTCACCTTCGAGAACTTCGACCGTCTCATGGGCGGCCTGCAGCCGATCGCGGAGGTGTTGGGGCGGTCGCTTGCGCCGCGGCCGCTGGCGGGCGCCAGGGCGTAGCCGGCGCCGCCCGGGGCTCGCAGCCACAAAAGCGGGCGGCGCTGCCGCCGCCAGGAAGGGGCGGTCGCCGCAGGCAGCGTGTACCCTCAGAAGGATGGTGCAGCTCCACCTGCCCGGCTATGATGGCCCGCTCGCGCTGCTGCTTCAGCTCATTGAAGAGAAGGAGCTGGACGTTTCCGAGCTCTCGCTGGTTCAGGTCACGGATCAGTACATGGAGCACATGGAGCAGTTGAAGGCGCGGGGCGCGGGCGACCTCGCCGACTCTCTGGGCGAGTTCATCGTCATCGGCGGCAAGCTCATGTTGCTGAAGTCGCGGGCCATGCTCCCGCGCGAAGTGGAGTCCGACTCGCTGGAGGAGGACGACGACGACGTTGGCCGCGAGCTGGTGGAGATGCTGGAGGAGTACCGCCGCTACCGGGAGACGGTGACTGTGTTGGGCACCATTGACCGCAGCGGGCTCCGCTCATTCCGGCCGGGAGCGCCGCCTCCCGTGCAGACGGCGCCGCCGGCGGGCCTGCCCGACTCCGTCACGCTGGACCTCCTCAGCAAGCTGGTGCGCGAGGCGCTCGCTCGCGCCGACCAGCAGGCGAAACGTGCCCCCGAGGTCAAGCTTGAGCGCGAACCGCTCACCGTCAAGGACAAGATCGCGGATCTCCAGCGACGGCTGCGTGGTGGCCAACCCGTCTCCTTCCGCGCCTGGATCGCGGAAGCGCGGACGCGAGTGGACGTCATCGTGACGTTCCTGGCGATCTTGGAGATGTACAAATCACGCGAGATTGAGATGCGACAGGCCGAGGTGTATGGCGACATCCTCGTCGTGCCGAAGGCAAGCGCGGCGCGGGTCGGTGGCGCTGACTGAGTCGCGCCCAGACGCCGTGGTAGGCTGAGCCCGCGTCCGTAGGCGCGGTTCTGGCGGAGAGCCGATTGGTGGTCACCGCGCTGGCTCGAGAAGAGCTGCGCCGCGCGGCGGTGGGGCGCCCCACGGCGGTGACGATCGGCGTCTTCGACGGTGTCCATCGCGGGCATCAGGCGCTCCTGGAACGGTTGCGCGCCCGCGCCGATCGCGACAGCCTCGCGGCCGTCGTCGTCACCTTCCACCCCAACCCGCGCCAAGTCATCCGCCCCGATCTCCCCCTGCAGTACCTCACCAGCCTGGAGGATCGGCTGGACCTGCTGATGCACAGCGGCGTGGCGAGCGTGGCGCAGGTGACGTTCACCTCCGAGCTGGCGCAGTCGGACGCGCCGGATTTCGTGCGCCTGCTGAAAGAAGAGCTGCAGCTGGCGCTGCTGGTGGTGGGCCCGGACTTCGCTTTGGGCCGCGGGCGCGGCGGCGACGTGGCGACGCTGCGGGCGCTCGGCGACGAGCTGGGCTTTGGCGTGGAGGTGATCGAGTTCCTCCAGGATGATTCCGGGCGGGTCTCCTCCACCGACATCCGCGGCGCTCTGGCAACCGGCGACATCGGCCGCGTCAGTTCCCTGTTGGGCCGGCGCTTCTCGCTGCACGGCCCTGTGGTCCTGGGCCTGGAGCGGGGCCGTTCGATTGGCTTTCCCACGGCGAACGTCGCCGTGGGGGCGGATCGCGCCCTTCCGGCCGCCGGTGTCTACGCGACGATCGCGCATGTCGGCGGGCGCACCTACCCCTCCGTCACGAACATCGGCGTGCGGCCGACCTTCGGCGAAGGCGACGCCATGACCGTGGAGTGTCACCTGCTGGACTTTGAGGGCGATCTCTACGGCCGTGACCTGCGGGTGGAGCTGACCCGTCGGCTGCGCGGCGAGGTCAAGTTCGACGGGCCTGACGCGCTCAAGGCGCAGATCCGCAAGGACTGCGATGCTGCTCGCGCGGAGTTGACTTCGCTCACGGCGGAGAGTTCGGCGCCGTGACGGCGGGCGACCGCCCCCTGCCCGATCCCTCGCTGTCGCCGGCGCAAGCCCGCGAAGTGGACCGCCAGCAGGCGGCGATCATGCGCGGCACCGCCTTCGGGGACGAGCAGACACGCGCCACCATGCAGCGGGAGCTGCGGGAGCGGCTGGCGGAGTCGCTTCAGAGCGGGCAGCCGCTGCGCGTGTACCTCGGCGTCGATCCTACTGCTCCCGACCTCCACCTGGGCCATTGCGTGGGCCTGCGCAAGCTGCGCACATTCCAGGATCTGGGGCACCAGGCGATCTTGCTCATCGGTGACTTCACCGGGCTGGTGGGCGATCCGTCCGACAAGGAGTCGCTGCGACCCATGCTGACGGCGGCCACGCTGGCGGAGAACGCGCGTACCTACCAGGAACAGGCGTTCAAGGTGCTCGACCGGGACCGCACCGAAGTGCGCCGCAACAGCGAGTGGCTGAGCGCGCTGACCTTCCAGGACGTGATCGGGCTGGCCAGCAAGTTCACCGTGGCACAGTTCATTGAGCGCGACACGTTTCGCAAGCGGCTGGACCGTGGCGACCCCGTCTACGTGCACGAGTTCATGTACGGCCTCATGCAGGCCTACGACGCCTACGCGCTGGAGACGGACGTGCAGATCGGCGGGACCGACCAGACGTTCAACATCATGGCGGGGCGAATCCTGCAACGCGCCTACGGCCAGCGAGCGCAGATCGTGGTGACCTTTCCGATCCTGGTTGGCCTGGACGGCAAGGAGCGGATGTCGAAGAGCGCCGGCAACCACATCGCCATCAACGAGCCGCCCGACGAGCAGTACGGCAAGACGATGTCGATCCCGGACGGCGCCCTCAGCGAATTCTTCACGCTGGCCACCAATCTGCCCGCCGACGAGGTGGACGCGGTCGAGAAGGCGCGCCACGACGGCACGCTCCACCCCATGGAGGCGAAGAAGCGGCTGGCGCACGTCATCGTGTCGGAGTGGCACGGGGAGGTGGCGGCGGACGCGGCTTCGCAAAACTTCGCTCGTGTGTTTTCGGGCGGTGAGGTCCCGGATGATATTCCCGAGATCGCAGTGCCATTCGAAGGCGAACTGGCCGCTGTCTCGCTGCCCGAGCTGCTGACCAGCGCGGGCGTCGTAAGCAGTAAGAGTGAGGTCAAACGGCTCCTCAAGCAGGGGTCGGTGGAACTGGACGGCAGCACTGAGGGTGCGGCCGAAGTCAGGCTCAAGCCCGGCAGTGTGATCAAGGTGGGGACTCGGCGCTGGCTGCGGGTTGTCGCGGAGTAGTTCCGGGCGTCGCTTGCCGCCGGTACGCGTCGCTTCGGCTGGCGCACGGCCCCTGACGCTCTTCCCCGGATCTGCTTTCAGCCCTAGCCTCGCGTCTGTTCGCCGCGACGCCGGAGGCCAGGAACAGAACGGCCTCTGCCGGCGTCTAGCTACACAGAGCCCGAAACGGGCGGGAGGAACACGATGAAAATCGACTCGCTGGAATTACTGCAGTGGTGGCGGCGCTCGCCGTCGTAGGCGGCTTGCTGCTGTCGCTTGGGGGCGGCGGCCGCGCCCAGGCGCAAACGGTCGAGCCGGTCGAGCCGGGCGCGCTCTTCGTCACCGGATCCGCGACCGTCACGGCGACGCCCGACGAGGCGACGATCGACATCACGGTGAGCGCGCTGGAGCTGGGCGCCGTCCAGGCGATCACGACGGCGAGCAACGCGATGAACGATGTGATCGACGCCGTCATCGCGGAGGGCGTCGCCGTGAAGGACATCCGCACGACCAACGTCTCTTTGCGGCCGGAGTACGAATTCGCCCTCAGCCGGCGCATCCTGGTGGGGTTCCGCTTCAGCAACAGCATCCGCGTCACGGTGCGCGACACCGACAGCGTCGGCCCCGTCATCGACAGGGCGGTGAGCGCGGGCGGCGACCTCGTGAGCTTGGGCAACATCGCCTTCCAGGTCAGCAACCGCTCCGCCCTGGAGGATCGGGCCCGGCTCTCCGCCATTGACGACGCCATTGCCAAGGCTGAGGCCATGGCCGCCCGAGCCGGCGTGGTGCTGGGCCGGGCGATCTCCATCCGCGAAGTGGGGTTCGCTACCCCGTTCGCGGTCCCCTTCGAAGCCGCGCCGGACGTGGGGTTCGCGACGCCGATCTTCACCGGCACGGACGACATCATCGTCAGGGTGGAGATGCAATTCGAGATCCTCTAGGCGCCGGCGTCTGCGCGTCCACGACGGCGGTGTTGCGCGGGCGCTCCGGTCGACCCGCAGGCCGGACGCGCCTCCTTGCTAGCATGCCCCCGGCATGGCAGCGGCAGTTCCCTTGTAGCTGACGGAGGCATGACGTGATCAAGCTTATTTTCCTGATGCGGCGGAAGCCCGGCATGACGCGGGCCGAGTGCCAGCGCTACTGGCTGGAGGAGCATGCGCCGCTGGTGAAGGCGAAAGCGGCCGGCCCCTTCGGGGTCAGGCGGTACGTGCAGGTCCACACCGCCTATGACGAGGTGAACGAGCGGATGGCGAAGCTGCGCGGGATGGAGGAGGCGTACGACGGCCTGGCGGAGGTCTGGTACGACAGCATGGAGCAGTTCCGCGCCGGCCACGCGACCCCCGAAGGGCAGGCGGCCACGCAGATGCTGATGGAGGATGAGCCCAACTTCCTGGACCTCCCGGGCTGCCGCGCCTGGTTGGGAGAGGAGCACGTGATCATCGACGGGTAGGGGCACGGGCCGCGCCGCCGCCTGCACCGGCTCTGGCCCGCTAGCCGGAGGCGTTCGCCGGCGCCGCGTCCGTCTCCTTGGGGCTCTGCAGGAACTCCCTGATCGCCTCAGCGACGCCGCGGGCGGCAGCGTCGCGGGCGGCGTCGTCACGCAACAGCGCGGCTTCGTCCTCGTTGCTGATGAAGAGCAGCTCCACCAACGCGGCCGGCATCTGCGTGGCGCGGGGGACGTAGACGATCTCCTGATCCGGCGGCAGGCCCAGCGCCGCCGGATCCAGCTCGAATCGCCGGAGATCGTCGCGCAGGATGACGCGCGCGGGGCCAAGGACGAAGAGCGGGAAGCACTGCCCCGCCTGCTCCGAGAAGCGCCAGCAAGAGTCGTCCATCACGCCGCGGTCGGCGGGGGTGTAGCCGTACGCGCTCAGTTCCGCCACCACCCGGCGCTGGAGCGCCTGAGCCAGCACCAGGTTGTCCGCCGAGAAGGGGCGATTGGGGTCGTACCAGACCTCAACGCCGGCTTGGCGCGCGATGGGCGAGCCGTTGGAATGGATCGAGACGAAGAGGTCGGCGCCCTCCGCATTGGCGATATCGACGCGGGCCTGCAGGTCGGCGCGACGGACGGCAAAGCTGCGCAGGCGGACGTTGTCGCGGCCGAAGCGCTCCGCGATCGCTTCCAGGAAAGCCGTGCCGCTCTCGGAGAGGGCGGCGTCGGGTGTGGTGACGCGGCCCTCATCATGTCGGGTGAGGATCACGCGGATGCCGTCCCCAACGAGAAGCCGCTCGACGCGGAGCGCCATATCGAGATTGGACTCGCGCTCAACGACGCCGAAGGCGGCCGCGCCGGGATCGTCGCCGCCATGGCCGGGGTCGAGGACGACGGTCTTGACTAGTGGCTGGGCTGCCGGCGCCTCAGGCGCTTGTTCGCTGTCTACGTTGGGCGGATCGTCAACCGGCGCCACGGGACCGGCCGCCGCCGCCGCCGCGACGGTGGGGGGCGTGGGCTCGTCAACGGGCGCCGCGGGACCGGCCGCCGCCGCTGCAGTGTTGGTAGAGGGCGTGGGCTCGTCCTGCGAAGCCGAGACGTCAGCCGCGGCCGTTGGCTCGCGGGGCGGGTCCAGCGTGACCGCTGGCTCGGGCTGTGGATCTGCGGCGCGGTCGGCTGTAGCGATGGGGGGCGGGAGATCCGCGACCTGCGCCGGCGCCGGAGGGCCGTCGTCGCCGCCACAGCCGGCGAGCAGGAACGCCCCGGCCGCCAGCAGCGCTCCAGCTCCAGCGACGCAGCGAATCCTCATATCGCCCTGTGATCTCCTAGAGAGCGCGGGCGCGGCGTCACGCCTGCGCCGCGGCACGATCCTGGCGCAGCGCATCGCCGCCAGCGACAGTGTAGGCCAGCGCCGCGGCGACTCCCGTCAGTCATTATCGCGTCCGTGGCGCGGGTCGCCCTCTGACGCGGCGTCCGCGGAGCCCCAACCTACGGAGAAGAGGGAGAGATGGCGGCAACCGAAGCAGGGCCGGTAGACCGGGTGATCTGGGTCGGCACGGGCCGGCGGTCCCGTCATTTCCGACGCTTCTTCGGCGGCGTCCGACACGAGCCCGAACGAGAGTGGCGCGAGCGGCTGGCGCAAGAGATGAACGAGGCGTGCGACGAGATGGCGAGTCAGGGGCTGCGACTCGCGAGCATCGTGCCGGTGGCGAGCTCCGTCGGCTTGCAGGGAGGCTGGACCGAGGGGGCCTGGCTCCACTTTACGAGGGCCGAGTAGGACGCCGGCGGGCATCGCTCGCCTGTGCGCCGGTGGCGACGGCAGAGGTGAGGGGGAACATGGGCCGGCGGGCCCCTAGCCCGTCGCTTCCGCCGCGGCCTTGGCCTTCTCCACCACCTTCTGTGCCACATGGGCCGGCACGGGGTCGTAGCGCGTGAATTCAAAGCTGAATGTGCCCCGACCGGCGCTGATGGAGCGGAGGTCCGTGGCGTAGTGGAGGAACTCCGCCATGGGCCCCTCCGCGCTGACGGTCGTGGCGCCCAGGTGGCCCGCCGCCGGCTCCATGCCCAGGACGCGGGCGCGGCGGCTGTTGAGGTCGCTGATCACGTCGCCGGTGACGGTTTCGGGGATGGTGATGCGATAGCTCATGATCGGTTCCAGGAGAATGGGCCGGGCCTTCTGCGTCGCTTCTCGGAGGGCCTGCGTGGCGGCGAGTCTGAAGGCCATCTCACTGGAGTCCACGTCGTGGTGCTTGCCATCGATGAGGACCACGCGGATATCGGTGACGGGGTAGCGGGCCATCACCCCTTCCGGCAACGACTCGTGCACGCCTTTCTCCACGGCGGGAATGTATTGTCGGGGGACGTTGCCGCCGGAAACCTCGCTGGCGAAGGCGACGCCGTCGCCCCGGTTCATGGGCTCCACCCGTATGGCGACGCGCGCGTACTGGCCGTGGCCGCCGCTCTGCTTCTTGTGCAGGTACTCGGCCCGCGCCGTGGCGGTGATCGTCTCGCGGTAGGGCACGCGACGGTCGTGGATGTCCACCTCCACCTTGAATTTCCGCCGCAGCCGCTCCGCCGCCAGGTCCACGTGCGATTCCCCCAGCCCGCTCAAGATCATGGCGCCGCTGTCGGCGTCGCGCTCGATCTTCAGGGTGAGATCTTCTTCCACCAACCGCTGCAGGGCGGGGCCCAGCTTGTCCACGTCGGTTTTGGTCTTGGGAGTGATGGCGGCGGAGAAGACGGGAAGGGGGAGGGCCGGCGGGGGCACGACGACGGGGTTCGCCTTGTCGCAGAGGGTATCAAACGTCCTGGAGGCGGCGAGCTTGGTGACCGCGCCAATGTCACCCGGCGCCAGGTCGCCCACGGGCCGCAGCTCCTTGCCGAAGACATGGGACAGGTTGGCCAGCCGCTCGTCTTTGTTCTTCTGCACGTTGTGGAGGTGCATGTCCGCCTTGATGGTGCCGCTGGAGGTGCGCAGATAGCTGAGCCGGCCCACAAATTCGTCGGCGGTGGTCTTGAAGATCATGGCCGTGGGAGGGCCGGAAGGGTCGACGGGGAGTTCCTTCTGCTCGCCGGCGACGATGGCGGTCAGCGGCCGCACGTCGAGGGGGCTGGGGAGCTGCTCGGCGATGAACCGCAGCAGCGGCAGGGTGCCGATCGGCTTGGTTGCAGCGGCGCAGACGATAGGGACCAGCGTCCCGGCGATGATCGCCCGCTTGAGGCCGCTGCTGAGTTCCTCCGGCGTCAGCTCCTCGCCTTCCAGAAACTTGAGCGTGAGATCATCGTTGGCCTCAGCGATGCGCTCAATGAGGGCGTCGCGCGCGGCCGCTACGGCGTCCGCCATCTCGGGGGGAACGGCGGAGGAGTCCGTGCCGTCGCCGCGATAGGCCGTCTCGGCCAGCACGTCGACCACGCCCTCGAATTCGTGCTCAATGCCAATGGGCAGCTGCAGGGGCTGGCACTGCCGGCCCAGGGTCTCCTGGATCCCGCTCAGCAGCCGCTCCCAGTCCACGTTCTCGCGATCCAGGCGGTTCACCGCCAGGGCCCGCGGCATGCTGCGCTCCGTGGCGACACGCCAGGCCGTCTCCGAGCCCACCTGCACGCCGGCCGCGGCATCAATGAGGATCAGCGCGCTGTCGGCGGCGCTCACCCCCGAGAGCAGCTCGCCAATGAAGTCGGCGTAGCCGGGCGTGTCGATGAGATTGAGGCGCGTGCCCTGATAGTCGAAGGAGACCACAGCGGTGCTGATGCTCATGCCGCGCTGGCGCTCTTCGGGGTCGAAATCCGCCACCGTGTTGCCGTCTTCCACGCTGCCCTTGCGCGAGATGGCGCCGGCGCCGAAGGCCAGCACCTCCACGAGCGAGGTCTTGCCGGCACCGCCATGGGACATCAGGACCACATTGCGGATCTGCGCGGTTTCCACGCTGGCCATGCCACTGTCCTCCCGGGGATTTGCGGCGCCAGTGTAGACGAAACGGTTGCAGGCGCGACAGCGAAGCGAGCGGACGCGCCCGCGGGCGGCTGCGCCGAGAGGGCGAAGCGGTGCGGGGTGGGAGGCTGGGGGCGGTTCAGCCGGCGCGCGTTGGGGCGAGGTCCTGCACCTCCAGCTCCATGGTGCCGCGCAGGCCGTCGCGCTTGAGGCGCCAGACCAGATCGACGTGGTCGCCGCGCGCACAGGGCGCCTCGCCCAGACCGAAGCCGATCGCGGGCCAGGTGCGCTCACCGGCGCGGAGTGTGAGCCGCAGGTGCGATTGGTCGGCCCCGACGCGGCGGCTCTCCAGGACGGTGACGTTGGTGCTGAGGAAGGTTGGGGCCGGATTGCCCGCGCCGAACGGCGCCAGCCGATCGAGCCAGCTCACTTGCGTCGCCTGCAGGCGGTCAAGCGGGGTCTGCGCGTCCACGTCGATGCGCGGGCTCAAGCTGACGCCGTCAAGCTGCTCGGCTGCGAGAGCAACGAGCCGCGCTTTGAGCGCAGGGAGGTCCGCCGTGTGCGCCGTGAACCCGGCGGCCATGGCGTGGCCGCCATGCCTGAGCAGAAGGTCGGAGCAGCTGCGCAGCGCCGCCGCCACGTTGAATTCGCGAATGGACCGGCAGGAGGCCTGCGATGACGGCGATCCCTCCTGGTAGACGATGGCCGGCCGGTGCCGCCGCTCCGCTAAGCGACCGGCCACCAGGCCCAGGATGCCGCTGGGGATAGCCGCGTCACCGAGGAAGGTCAGTGGAGCGTCCGGCTCTTCCTGGCTCAGCTTCGCCTCCGCCAGGTTCATGGCGTCCAGGGTCATCTGGCGGCGGCGGACGTTGAGCTGGTCCAGCTCCAGGGCTTGCTCTTGGGCCCGCTCCGGCTCCGTCTCAATGAGCAGGCCCAGCGCCCGCAGCGCGTGGTCCAGTCGGCCGGCGGCGTTGATGCGGGGCGCGAGGGCGAAGCCAATGCTGTCCGCGTCCAGCTCCGCGTCCCCAAGCCCGGCGACGTCCAGCAGCGCCCGCAGGCCCGGACGTTCCGTGCGGCGGATCGCCTGGAGTCCCTCGCGGACGATCCAGCGGTTCTCGCCCCGCAACGGCACCACGTCCGCGACCGTGCTCAGGGCGGCGAGGTCGAGCCACTGCTCCGGGTCCGCCGCGCGACCGAAGCGATCGAGGATCGCGGGGGCCAGGCGGTAGGCGATGCCACCACTGGAAAGTTCCGAGAACGGGTAGGGAGAGGAGGGGAGCTGGGGGTTGATGATCGCGTGCGCCTCCGGCAGGCGGTCGGGGACGCTGTGGTGGTCCAGGATGATGACGTCCTGACCCAGCTCGCGTGCGTACCGCACCTCCTTAACGGCGGTAATCCCGCAGTCGGCGGTGATGACCAGGCGCGCCCCATGCTCACGCCGCAGCCGGTCGAGCGCGGCCTTGTGGACGCCGTAGCCCTCACGGAAGCGGTCTGGGATGTAGGGGATCACCCGCCCGCCCACGCTGCGGATCGCCTCCGTCAGGATCGCCGCCGCCGTCACGCCGTCCACGTCGAAGTCGCCGTACACGGCGATGGTTTCCTCTCCCTTGACGGCCGCCTCAATGCGGTCCAGGGCAGCGGCCGCGTTGGGGAGCAAGAGCGGATCCGGCCGCGGGGGCGGGGCGTCGAAGAGATACACCGCCGCGGCCGCGGCGTCGCGCGTGCCGCGGCGGTGAAGGAGCTTGGTCACGAAGTCCGGGTAGGGCGTGCCGGGGATGGGCCGCAGCTCGTTCGGCTCTGCAATGACCCAGACCCGCCCCAGGAACCCGTCAGAGCGGAGACGCGGCACCCCGGTCTAGGGCTCCCACTGTTTGAACGCCAGGCAGACGTTGTGGCCGCCGAAGCCCAGACAGTTGCTGAGCGCAACGCGCACGTCGCGGCGGCGCGGGCGATTGGGCACGTAGTCCAAGTCGCAGGCCGGATCGGGCGAGGCCAGGTTGATGGTGGGAGGAATGATCCCTTCGTTGATGGCGCGGATGCAGGCCACCGCCTCAATCCCTCCGGCAGCGCCCATCAGGTGGCCCGTCATGGACTTCGTGGAGGAGATGGCGATGTCGTAGGCCGCCTCGCCAAAGACGCGCTTGATGGCCACGGTCTCCACGCGGTCGTTGATGGCGGTGGAGGTGCCGTGCGCGTTGATGTAGTCCACTTCGCTGAGGTCGATCCGCGCTTGTTCAACGGCGGCGGCCATGGCGCGGGCGGCGCCCTCGCCGTCCTCGCTGGGTTGGGTGACGTGATAGGCATCCGCCCTGCTGGCGTAGCCCACCACCTCCGCCAGGACGGGGACGTCGCGTCGCAGGGCGTGGTCGGCGCGCTCCAGAATGAGGACGCCGCCACCTTCGCCCATGACGAAGCCGTCGCGCTGCAAGTCGAAGGGGCGGGAGGCCTTCTCCGGCTCGTCATTGTGCGTCGAGAGGGCGCGCGCGGCGTGGAAGCCGGCGACTGACATCTCGGCCACAGGGGCTTCGCTGCCGCCGGCGATCATCACGTCCGCTTCGCCGGTGCGCAGCAGCGCCGCCGCCAGGCCGATCGCATCGCCGGCGCTGGAGCAGGCCGAGGTAGGCGCCACGTTGGGCCCGCGGGCCTGCAGCGCGATGCTGACGTGCCCGCTGGCCATATTGGGCAGCAGCATGGGCACGACGAACGGGCTCAAGCGGTCCGGGCCGCGCCGGTGCATCACCTCAAACTGCTGGTTCAAGGTCGTGATGCCGCCGATGCCGGAACCGATCATGACGCCGGTCCGATGCGAGTTCTGGTCGGTGATGATGAGTTCGGCGTCGGCGACCGCTTCCATGGCCGCCACGACGGCGAACTGGCTGAAGCGGTCCATGCGGCGCGCTTGCTTGCGGCCCACGTACTGCGCAGCGTCGAAGCCGGGCGCCTCGCCGGCGATCCGCACGCGGAGATGCGAGGGGTCGAACAGCGTGATCGGACCGATGCCGCTGCGTCCCTCGAGCAGGCCGTCCCAGAAGTCGGCAACGGTCAGCCCCAGGGGGGTGACCGCTCCCATGCCGGTCACAACTACGCGATCGCCGTCGGTCTTGCTCATCCGTCTCTGATCCCCGGCCGCGCTGTGGCGAGTATAGCTGTCGTCGTTGCCCTCACTGGAGCCGGGCGCCGCCGGCCCGCCCCGGCGAATCCGCCAGGGCGTCGGCGAGCGGATCGCCGGCGCCGTGCGGATTCGTGGGGCTGTCCGCGAGGGCATCGCCACCGGGCTGCCGTCCCAGTCTCGCGCGCAGGCCGGCCGCGAAACCGATGCCTTCCAGGGGCTCCTCTCCAGCGAGGGCCCGACCCGCCAGCGCCAGGTGGGTGAGCACGTCGCCGGCGGTGGTCCCGGCGGCGCCGACGGCCTTGGCCGCACGTTCCCCGGCGTCGCCGTGGAGGTAGACGGCCAGGCAGGCCGCCTCGAACGGGGCCAGGCCCTGCGCCACCAGCGCGCCGATGGCCCCCGCCAGGACGTCGCCGGTGCCGGCGGTCGCCAGCGCCGCCGTGGCGACCGGGCTGAGCCGGGCGCGGCCGTCGGGGGCGGCCACCACCGTGTTGGCCCCCTTCAGGACGACCGTGCCGCCCCACGCCGTCGCGCGCGCCTGCGCCAGGGCCAGGCGATCGCTCTGCACCGCGGCAACGTCGAGGTCGACTAGGCGCGCCATCTCGCCGGGATGGGGGGTCAGCACGAACGGCGCGGAAAGATGTGCGTGCCAGTCGCTGCCGGCGAGGGCGTTGAGGCCATCTGCGTCGATCACGATTCCGTGCAGGCCGGCGAGGGCATCGTTGCGGAGCAGCTGGCGGATGAAGGCGGTCGTGGCCGGCGCGCTGCCCAGTCCGCAGCCAACGACCAAGGCGTCATAACTGCCGAGTGGCGTGCTGAGTACCGCGACGGCGCCGGCGTCGAGGGTACCGGGCGTATTGCCGTCGGGTAACGGCAGGTGGGTGACCTCCGGCATGGCGGCGACGAGAGCGGGAGCGACCGAGGCGGGGGCGGCGAGCGTGACGAGCCCGGCGCCCGCTTTGTAGGCGGCGGAAGCGGCCAGGACGGCGGCTCCGGGATAGCGCAAGGAGCCGGCGATCACCAGCAGCTTGCCGAACGTGCCCTTGTTCGCCCCGGCCGGCCTGGCGGGCAGCAACTCCTTGGCCTGGCGCCGGTCCAGCAGCTCCACTCGCATGTCGTGGTCCAGGCCGGCGGGGATGCCAATGTCCACCGTCTGCACGCGCCCGGCCACTCCGGTGCCCGGTTGCGTGTAGAGGCCCACCTTCGGGAACTGGAAGGTGACCGTCTCATCCGGAGCGACGAGCAGGGGGTCGACGCCGCCGTTGTCGGCGTCAAGGCCGGTGGGAAGGTCGACCGCGACCAGCTTGGGACGGGGCGCGACGCTGCGGCGCCTGCCCAGGCGCTTGAGGATCTCGGCCAAGTCGCCGGCAATGGGGCGGGCGCGGCCCGTGCCCAGCAGCGCCTCGACAACGAGCGCGGCGCCGGCGAGGAGGTCGTCTAGGACGGCGAATTGCGGGTCGGCGGCGACCGAGCGGCAGGGAACGCCCGCCTCCAGGGTCTGCCGCCATTGCGAGTCGTCGCGCGGAGTCAGCGCGTAGCAATCGACGCCGGCGCCCCACTCGGCCAGGTGGCGGGCGGCCACGAGCCCGTCGCCGCCGTTGTTGCCGGGCCCCACCAGGACCAGGATGCGCTGCCCCTGCAACTGGCCGAGCTGCATCCAGGCCTCCTGCGCCACTGCCAGCCCGGCGTTCTCCATCAGGGTTTCCTGAGGCACGCCGGCCTCGGCCGCGCGTTCGTCCAGAGTGCGCATTTGGCGGCTGGTCACGACCTTCATGCCGTTGCGATCCCGGGGCCGCCAACCACGAAGGCGCAGGCGAGTTCGCGCGCGTGCGTCAGGCTGATGTCAATGTCGCAGAGGCCGGTCCGGTTGGCGCGCGCCCGTGCCCGGCCATGCAGCAGGACCACCGGCTTGCCGCGGGCGTTGGCCAGGATCTCGATCTCGCGCCAGGCGATGCCCCGCATGCCGGTGCCCAGCGCCTTCATCACGGCCTCCTTGGCCGCGAAGCGTACGGCCAGCTCGGCCACGCGGCCGCCGCAATAGTCCCGTTCGCGTTGGGTATAGATGCGATTGAGGAAACGGCTGCCGCGTCTCTCCAAGACGGCACGAATACGAGCGATTTCAATCAGATCGACGCCGGTGCCGTAGGCGCTCATTGGCGGGGATTCTATCACGCGGCCCCAGGCGTCCCGCAGCGGCGGCGCGATTGTGGCTGTAGTCGGCGCCGCCTAGGATGCCCTCATGCCCGCGCAGATCATCGACGGTAGCGCCGTGGCCGGCGGCATTCGTGTGGAGCTGCGAAAGCAGACGGAGCGGCTCAAGGGGGAGGGGATCGTTCCCCGGCTGGCCGTGGTCCTGGTGGGGGAGGATCCCGCGTCGGCGTCATACGTCAAGGCCAAAGGCGCCGCCGCCGAGGAGACCGGCATTGCGGCCGACATCCAGCGTCTTCCCGGGAGCGGTGATCCCGCCCAGATCACTGAGGAGATCGGGGCGCTGATCGACCGCTTGAACGGCGACCGCGATGTGGACGGGATGATCCTGCAACTGCCGCTGCCAGACGGTGTGGATGCGGAGTCGCTGCTGGAGCGGATTGACCCGCTGAAGGACGTGGACGGGTTGCATCCGGAAAATCAGGGGCGCCTGCTCCGCGGGCGGCCGCGCTACCTGCCCGCGACCCCGCATGGCGTGCAGCAGCTGCTCATCCGCAGCGGCAACGATCCCGGCCACAAGCGTGTCGTCGTTGTGGGCCGATCGACGCTGGTGGGGATGCCGCTGGCGGCAATGTTGATGCAGAAGCGCGCCGGCGCAAACGCGACCGTCACGGTCTGCCACACGGCCACGCCCGACCTGGGAGCCGTGACGCGCGAGGCGGATATCCTTGTGGCCGCCGCCGGGCGGCCCAAGATGATCAGCACCGACATGGTCCGGGCGGGAGTTGTAGTGATCGACGTGGGCGTGAACCGCGTCGACGATGCCTCACGGAAGCGGGGCTATCGGCTGGTGGGTGACGTGGACTTTGAGGCGGTGCAGGAGAAGGCGTCGTTCATTACGCCGGTGCCGGGCGGGGTGGGCCCCATGACGGTGGCGATGCTGCTGGCCAACGTGGTGCGGTCGGCGCGGCAGTATCGGCGACGCTAGGCGTCGCCACGCCGCTCAGTAGACTGCACTATGGCGATTGCGCGGTCCGATCTTGCCGGTGTGCGCGAGAGCGGGTCGGCAAACGACGCGCGCGGGAAGGAGGCCCCGGTGGAGGAGCTTCGTGAGCGGCTGGCCGGTCTGCAAGGCCGCGTGGCCGGCGTCCTGGAGCGCCTTTGACCTTCCCGCCGTAGAAGCGGAGGTGGCACGGTTGGAGCGGGAGGCCAGCGCACCCGCCTTCTGGGATGCGCCCGAGAACGCGCGGGCGCAGATGCAGCGCCTGGCCGATCGCAAGCGGCTGGTGGAGAGCTGGCGCGGGCTGGAGCGCCGCCTCACCGAGGCCGCCGACCTGCTGGCGTTGGCGGCCGCTGAGGAGGACGCGGCCGTGGCGTCGGAGGTGGAGGCGGAGGCCGTGGCGATGGAGGCGGCGCTGGGCCAGATGGAGTTCGAGCTGTCCTTCACCGGCTCCTACGACGCGCGCAATGCCATCCTGGACCTGCATGCGGGCGCGGGCGGGACCGAGTCCCAAGACTGGGCGGAGATGCTGCAGCGCATGTATCTGCGCTGGTTGGAGCGGCGCGACTTCGACGTCAGCGTGGTGGACCAGAGCTGGGGCGAAGAGGCGGGGGTCAAGAGCGCCACGATTGAGGTGAAGGGCCCGTACGCGTATGGCTGGTTGCGCGGCGAGGCCGGCGTGCACCGGCTGGTGCGCATCTCCCCGTTCGACGCGGCCCACGCCCGCCACACCTCGTTCGCGCTGGTGGAGGTGCTGCCGGAGGTGGAGGACGCAAAGGAGGTGGAGATTGACCCGGACGATCTGCGCATTGACGTCTTCCACGCCAGCGGTCACGGCGGGCAGCACGTGCAAAAGAACGCGACGGCGGTGCGAATCACGCATGGCCCCAGCGGCCTTGTGGTCTCCTGCCAGAACGAGCGGTCGCTACACCGCAACCGGGAGAGCGCGCTGCGCGTGCTGGAGTCGCGGCTGCTGCAGCGCGAGGTTGCGCGGGTGGCGGAGGAGAGAGCCCGTCTGCGGGGGGAGCACGTGGAGGCGGGCTGGGGCAACCAGATCCGCTCCTACGTCCTGCAGCCCTATAAGATGGTGAAGGACCTGCGCAGCGGCTACGAGTCGAGCGATCCGGACGGGCTTCTGGACGGAGATCTGGACGCAATCGTGTCGGCGTATCTCAAGTCGCAGATCGGGGCGCGGGACGACGGGGGCGCGCCGTAGGCCGGTGCCTGCGGGGCGTGGGCGAGGGAATCGAGGCCGTGGGCGTCCGTTCGCCGACAAATCGCAGGCGTGCGCTGCTGCCGCTGGCGCTGTTTCCGCTGGCGATCATAGTGCTGGCGGCTCTGGCCCTGTCGGCGCTACTGATGACGGCGGCCTCCGCCCAGCAGGGCCCCAGCATCGTTGAGACCCAGATCGTCAATGAGTGGCCCCGCGAACTGGACTTCAGCGCCCTGGTTGACAACGGCGACGCGCTCAGCGAGGCGATCCTTTTCTACACCGTGCTGCCGGAGGGGGCGCTGACGCGGCGGCCGGCCGAGATCGCGCGGGGGGACGTCACGCGCGTGACGGCGTCGGTGCCGACCAATCGCGATCGGATCTGGATCCCGGCGGGAGCCGAGATCGAGTGGTACTGGGAGCTGACGGCTGTCGATGGCGGCGTGGAGGAGACGGATCTCCAGCTTTACCGCTATGAGGATCCGCACGACTGGCGAGAGGTCCGAGAGGGCAATCTTTCCGTCTTCTACTACCAAGACGAGAGCACCGCGCTCCAGCTCCTTGGGGCCGGCAACGAGGCGATGGCGCGGATCAGCGAACTGCTCCAGGTTGAGCTTGACATTCCCGTGCGCGTCTACGTGTGGTCGAACCCCGGCGATGCGCGCGGTGTCGAGAACGTGCAGAGTGAGACGTTCGATGAGCAGGTGCTGACGGGCGGGACGCGTGTCCTGGCCGATCTGCTCCACGTCTTTGCGCCGACGCGCTGGATCGTGCAACACGAACTCACCCATGTGCTGACGAAAATCGCCGGGGAGGGCGGGCTGGGCAGCATTCCGGCCTGGCTCAACGAGGGCGTCGCCACGTACGCCGAGGGCGATTGGCGCAGCCGGCGCGGCCGGCCCGTGGACTTCGCCGTTGAGAACGACTTGCTCTTGAGCGTGCGCAGCATGGGCTCGACATCGAACGAGCCCGGGGAGGTCGACCTGTTCTACGGCCAGTCGGCGGACCTGGTGACTTTCCTCATCGACCAGTTCGGTGAGGAGCAACTTGCAGAGCTGTTCGCGGTGTTCAAGCGCGGCAGCACCGTGGACAACGCGCTGCAGAGCGTCTACGGGTTCGACCGGGACGGGCTTGACGACCGCTACCGCCAGAGCCTGGGGCTGGAGGCGCGCGTGCGGGGCGAGGACCGTTCGACGCGGATTGAGGACGACGAGAGCGGCGTCCGGCCCGGTGGTGATACCGAGACCGCCGAGGAGCCGGCGACGCCCGCCACAGCGCCGGCCGAGGATGAGGCCGCAGCGCCGGTTGAGGATGAAGCCGGCACACCGGCCGAGGAGGAAACGGCCACAGCGGCGGCGCGTAGCGATGAGCAGATCGAGGCGCGGCGGGCGGAGATCGAGCGTCGGCGGGCGAGCCGCCGGGCGGCTCCATCGTTCGGCGGCGGCGCCGACTTCCCCTGGGATGAGGTCGCGACCGGCCTGGGCGGGGGGATGCTGCTGCTCAGCGTGGCGCTGTTCTGGCTGATGCTGGGCGGGCGTCCGGCTCAGCCGGCCGCGGTGGAGGCGGGGCCCGAGGAGGCCGCGCCTCCGCGCGACAGAGAGTGGGCGCCGCCGGATTCGCCACCCGCCGTCGAGCTGTCAACGTCGGAGCCGGCTGTCACCCCGGCTGCCACGCCGCCGCCGCCCGCGGCGCCAGGGGCGGCCGAACCGCACGTTGCAGCGGAGCCGCCAGCGTCCGAAGAGGCCGGCGATAGCGAGGGCGATACCTGGGCAGGATGGCGCGGCCGCGAATCAGACGAGGCCGACCGCTAGACCGTTTGACGCCCCCATTGATTCTGGTCCGCTCTTAGCGCTCGGGGATGATAAGGCCGCCCGGCGTGCGACGCCCGCCCCCGGCCTGGGGTGGCCCGGGCCCGGCGCCCGCCTGCGCCGCCCCCGGCGTGGTCTCCTGGCGCGGGGGAGACCAGGGCTGAGAGGAGCCCGGCGCCACCGGCGGAGCGGCCAGCCGCACCTGCCGGGGGTGCGCCTGAAGGTCGCGAATCAAGCCCACGAGCGTGGCGGCGGTCGCGACGCCGGCAAACGCGGCCCGGTCGTTCACGAAGGTGGCGGGGATGCGCTCGACGCCCTGCCGGCGGGCCAGCTCGGCGAACTCCTCGATCACGTAGACCGTCACCTGCACCTTGGAGGAGACGAGGGCGACGCCGTAGGCCGTGCGCGCCGCCTCCGCTGAGGGCGGTTGGGCGAGCGACCCGAAGACGTGCAGGTGGGCGCGCGCGCGGAGCTTCTTGAGCGGTCGCGCCACGTCCACGGGCGGCTGCGGCGGTTTGCCGGCGGCGTCCACAATCGTTTGGACCAGCAGCGGGAGGAAGACGCCGCCGGGCATGCCGTACAGGCGCAGGGGGCGGTTCACTTCGCCTCGCACGACGATGCCGGGCACGTGCTCCACGCCCCGTTTCTTGGCCACGTCCTGCTCGTCGGCAAATTCGTAAACGCGAAGTTCGATGGCGTCGGAGAGGGCCGCGATCTGCTCCAGCGTCGCCTTGGCCTCTTTGCAGGTAGGGCAGGCCCGACGCCCGGGGATGACCAGGCCCGTCTCCGATTGGTGGAAGTAATCGATCTTCACCGGCCCGGAGAGCTGGTCGAAGGCCCGGCGGATGGCCGTCAGGTCCCGTCTGGCGATGACCACGCGTGCCTCCCGCGCGCGGCGGACGAAGGGGTCCGCGCCGCGCTTGGACTGTAGCTGCCGCTCCGACGGCCGGAAAGGGCGGCCGCTGCCGGCGGCTGCTGTCGGAGGCCAGGGTGCGCCCGGGGCGGAGCAGAGTCGGCGGCGGGTCTAGTCGTCCGAGTGCAGGTCCGAGAGCAGCTGGTCGTCGGCGTTGTCAGGCGGAGCGGTGCGGAGGGCCCACCAGGTCACGGCCAGGCGTTGCAAGGCGGTGAGATTGGTGAGGAGGGCGAGGATCCACAAGACGGCAACCACCTGATCGGCGAAGAGCCCGATGGCCAGGATCACAACCCGTTCAAAACGGGTGCCCAGCCCGTGCCGGATATGGACGCCGAACTCGCCCGCCTTGGAGCGGGTGTAGGGCACGAGCATGGAGCCGGCGATCGTCACGGCAATGAGGATGATCGCCTCCCGGTCCGCCCGCTCGGGGGCGCTGAACCAGACCAAAAGCGCGAGGAGCATCGCGAATTCGCTGAGGCGGTCGGCGATGGCGTCGAAGATGGCGCCGAACTGCGAGGCCTTGTTGGTGGCGAGGGCGACGGCGCCGTCGAGGACGTCGAAGGCGGCGGCGGTGAGCATGACGAGCCCCGCCTCCCAGAAGCGGCCGTGGGCCGCGAGGGTGGCCGCGGCGGCGGCGGTGCCCAAGCCGAGCGCCGTGAGCGCATTGGGGGAGAGCCGGCTGCGGGCGACGGTTTCGCCCAAGCGGCGGGTGAAATCGTCCGGCAGGCCGTGGGGGAGCAGCGACACGGACAGGGCCTCTCCGGCGGTTCCGGGTGGGACGGCGCGCGCGGGCCGGCGAGCTAGGGCCGGCCCGCCATGGCTGTCGGCTGAGATCTCTGCTCGCTCAAGCGCCGATCATACAGGTCCAGCATGCGTTGCCCTACTGATTCGACGCTGAAGCTGCGGACGCGCTCGCGCCCGCGGGCGCGCAGGTCGGCGCGCAAGGGGGCATCGTCGAGAAGCCGCTCGATGGCGTCGGCAAGGCGGGCGGGGTCATGGGGAGGGGGCATGAGGCCCTGGCGCTGCGACTGGATGACGTGGCGATAGCCCGGGATCTCGCTGGCGACGATGGGGACGCCGGCCGCCATCGCTTCCGCCAGGACGATCCCGAACGCTTCGCCGCCGCCGGCGGGCGCACAGAAGACGCTGGCGGCCTGGTAGTAGCGCGGCAGGTCGGCAGCCGCAACGGCGCCGGTGAAGACGACGTCGTCCCAGGCCAGGGCCCGGACCCGACGCTCCAAGCGACAGCCGAGCCACCCCTTGGGTCCCACGACCACCAGGCGGGTGTCGTGGTGGGAGGCGCGGACGCGCCCGTACGCCTGGAGGAGGACGGCCAGGCCCTTGCGGGGCTCAATGCGGCCCACGAAGAGGATGTTGCGGCGGCCGTCGAGCAGGGCCGGCAGTGGCGGCGCGGGCCGGGCGAAGCGGTCAATGTCAATGCAGCCGGGGATGATCTCGCAGGGGCCGCGGATGAACGGGGCGGCCACGTCCCGCGCCGTCGCGGAGATGGCCGTGTGGGCGTGCAAGCGGGTGGCCCAGCGCGCCAAGGCAGGCCCCGCGAGCCGGTAGAGGCGCCGGCCCAGCGGCTCCGCGGTGTGAAAGGTGCCGACGCGCAGCGCGGTTGAGACGCGGAGCGCGTGCAGGGGGAGGAGCGGCATCAGGGGCTCATGCAGGTGGACGATGTCGAACTGCTCCTCCTCCAAGAGCGAGCGGAGCGCCCGCGGCACGAGGGGCGACATGGCGATGGTCGCCACGGTGCCACCCGCGGGCACCGGCAGCGGCCGCCCCACGACGGTGACGTCGGGGGGGGTGAGGCCGTTGCGGGATGAGGCGGGTCCGATCACCCGCACGTCGTGGCCCTGCCGTCGCTGCCAACGCGCCAAGGAGAGCGCGTAGGAGTTGACGCCACCGGGGATCGAGAAGTCGTACGGCGACACGACCGCGATCTTCATTTCTTGTGCTCCGTTCCGCCGGGGGTGCGGCGGTAGACGGCGTTCGAAGTAGCGGAACGGCGGCCGCGAGGTGGTCGGCAACCGCCGGTCACGGCGATCTCCCCGCTGTGTCGGAGCGCGGAGGGAGTCGGTCAGGGCGCACCTGCCGGTACGCGGCTCGCGGGGTGGCGGTGAGGCCGCGCAGCTGCTGCCAGGCCAAGCGCCGCAGGCCGATCTGGCGGAGCCCCGGCGCACTCCGGCTCTCGGCGACGGTCAGACCCGCGGCGAGCGCGGCGCGGAAGTCGGCGGCGCTTCGTCCGGGGAAGCGGGTGACGGCGGAGGCGATCGCTTCGGGGAAATGGGCGTCGCTGCCGCCCGTCTCGGGCAGGCGCCAACGGTCACGGTTGAGGCGGCGCGCGGTGGTCTGACGCAGGCGGGCGGCTGGGGTGGGGTTGGCCAGCTCGATCCCGTCGAAGGCGGGGCGCGGCGGTGTGGTGGTGCTCGCTGCTGCCTGCAGCCGGTCGATCGACCGTGCGCCGATGCTGGCGGTGAGCGGGCTCAAGGGGTGGGGGATCACGCACACTCCGCCCTGAGCATGGACGGCGTTGATGGTGTAGGCAAGGGAGCGGAACGACGGCACGGGCCGCTCCAGGAACAGCGCCAGCAGATGGCCGCGCAGGGTGGTCACCTCCATCCCTAGCACCACCTGCAGGCGCGCGCCCATGCGAGCGGCAGCCTCTTGGGCCTCCAGGGCCCCGCGCAGGTCATCGTGATCGGTGACGGCAAGGAGGTCGAGGTCGGTGTGCGCGTCGGCCCAGGCGACCACCTGCGCGGGCGAGGCCATGCCGTCGCTGAGGGCGGTATGGACCTGGAGGTCCGCCGTGCCCAGGATTCCGGCGGTGCGGGGGCGCGCCAGGCGTCCGCGGTCCTCAGACACGATCCGTCGCCTTCCGCGCGCTCGCCGCCCGCGCGGAAGGCGGCGGGCGGGCGCGGCCGCTGAGGTCCTGATACCTGGTGTCGTGGCAGGGCTTCCAGGGTGATTCGAACATGCGCCACTGCTGGGTGTGCTGGACGATGAACGGCTCCATGCGTTGGATCAGGTTGGCGAGATTGGAGTGGACGTCGCGGGCGCGATCGTCGGAGCGGATCAGGGGGTCGGTGGGGAGGAAGAGGACGCGGAAATGGTCGTCGCCTTCGCGGACGGCGAGGCCGATGAGGAGGGCGGCGTCGGTGCGCATGGCCAAGTCAACGGCGCCGGTCGGGAAGCGGGCCAAGCGCCCGGCGAAGGGCAGGCAGATGCCGCTGTCGTGGAGGGCGCGGTCGGTGAGGACGGCGACGACGCCGCCGCGACGCAGCAGAGTGAGGGCCCGGCGGATGCCGTCCATGTTGGCGGGGGCGAAGCGCATGCCGGCGGCGCCGCGGCGCGCCTGCATGCCGGTCATCTGGCGCTTGCTCTGCATCGGCTCGACGAGCGCTACCGCTTCGATGTCGAGGGCAGCGAGGGTCTGGAAGGGCACCTCTGAGTTGCTCAAGTGGGCGCCCGCGAGCACCACGCCGCGGCCGGCAGCGACCGCGTCCTGGAGGAGATCCAAGCCTTCTACAGTCACGTTTTTCTCCATGGTCTCCTGCGGCCTGCGGCGCGGGAGGAGGACGGTGTCGACGTAGTAGGCGGCGCGCTCCTGGAACACGCGCTTGGCGGCGGTGTCCAGTTGGGGCGGGGTCCAATCGGGGTGCAGGCGGAGGACGTTGGAGCGCACCGTCTGTCGCTGCCGTTCGAAGACGGGGAGCAGAAGGGTGCCGGCGCAGCGGGCGAGGCGGTAGAGCCAGGCGGGTGGGAGGAAGTCGGCCAGGCGGTCGAGGAGCCAGAGGGAGAGGGCGATCAGCATGGCGGGACGATGGTACAAGGGGGCGGCGGCGCGCTGCCGGCGATCAGCGTGCCCGGTTAGACTCGGGCACAGAGAACCCTGCGATCGCCGACTGAGCGGTGGCCGCTATGGGTGCCGGAGGTGCGACAGTGAAAGAAGTGCTCGTTGCCGTCCGACTCGAGGCACTGCCGGAAGGCGGCTACCTCGCGACGAGTGAGGAATTGCCAGGACTGGTGGCCCAAGGGAGGACCGTAGCGGAGACGCTCGAGATCGCGCAGGACGTTGCCCGCAAGTTGGTCGAGTCGTTCGTCGAAGACGGGGACGAGCTTCCTCGTGCCCTCCGAGGGGAACTCGTGGCAGGAACGGAGCTGCGCATACCGGTGAGCGTTGCCTAGTGGGCCGGCCTCACAGCCGCGGAAGTGATCTGAAAGCTGCGGCGGGCGGGCTTCGTGTTCGATCGTCAAGCGAAGGGCAGCCACGAGATCTGGCGGAACCCGGACACGGGCGTTCGGACGACGGTTCCGAACCACCCCGGCGCACTGCCGGAGGGCACGGTCCGAGCCATTGTGAGACAGGCAGGCCTTCGCGTGGACGAATTTCTGGATCTCTGATGTCGGCGCCTGGGGGTCTAGACGGGTGGGGGCGCCATGCTCACGAGAGTGAAAACTGCCTTTCTGGCTCCTTTGGTATACGTCACCGTCGCCGCCGTTTCGCCGTTGTCGGTGCGCGCAGCCATGGCAATTTGCTGGCTGCTGAAGCCGATTAGGAGGATTGGGAACCGGATCTGCGCACGGCCGAGCTTGAGTATGACGAGCGGGCGGATCTCTCCGCGGAGGAGTTTCGACGACGGCTGTGAAGCGCTTCACCGTATTGCTCCACGCTGACGCGGATGAGGGCGGCTACACCGTCTCCGTCCCCGCGTTGCCCGGCTGTGTCACCGAGGGCGACGATTTCACGGAGGCGCTCGCCAATGCAGGGGACGCGATCCGGCTCTACCTCGATGACCTTGAAGCCAGCGGCGAGCCGGTGCCGGCCGGGCCGAGGTTCGAGACAGTCGAGGTGTGAGCGGGAGCGGATAGCTCCGTCGCACGATCAGCGCCACGCCGGGCGCCCGTGAAGAATGGGCGGAACTGGTACCACTGGTCGGGGTGGCGGCGCACCCAGCGCTCGTGGACGTCCAACACGCCTTGCATCAGGGCGCGCACATCGTCGTCACGGCGGCCGCTGCGCGGGGAGGTGAAGTCGAGGTCGAGGAGGGCGCGAAAGCGAAAGCGGCGGCTGGAGCGGCGGTGGACGGCGAGGGGGATGACGCAGGCGTCGGTGGCGAGGGCGAGGCGGGCGAAGCCGGTGGGCAGGCGGCAGGGCCGGCCGCAAAAGGTGAGGTCAACGCCCGGCTCGTGCGGTCGCAGGGGGCGATCGACCAGGACGGCAATGGTGGCGCCGGCGTGGAGGGCGCGGAGAGCGGGCCGCAGCCCCGCGGTGACGTCGAGCGGGGTCATGCCCAGGCGGTCGCGGCCGCGCTGAATGGCGTCGTCCAGGCGCGGGTGTCCCAGCGGCTCGATCAGGACGGAGGAGCGGCCGCAGCCGGCGGTGAAGGCGCCGCCGCCCACGTCCCAATTGCCAAAGTGCAGAAGGGCGAAGAGGACCGGCCGGCGCCCGTAGAGCGCGCGCAACCGGGGCCAGACGTCGGGCTCCGTTTCCAGGGCATCGAAGCAGTCCTGGGGCGAGAGCCGGTCCAGTCGCAAGGCGTCGACGACGTACTCGCCGTAGCGTCGGAACTGGCGCTGGGCCCAGTAGTGGAGGAGCTGGGAGTCGTGGGTCGCGAGGACGGGGCGGAGATTGGCCTGGACGGCGGTGCGGCCCGCGGGCCAGCCGAGGTAGACGGCGTCCATGAAGACGTTGCTGGCGGCGTAGGCAGCGGGGTAGGGGAGGGAGCGAGCGGGCGGGCCGAGGAGCCGCGAGGCGGGGTAGAGGAGTGCGTTGCGGTTCACGACTCGCAACCGACGCCGTCCCCATCGGCGTCGAACCGGTGAGGGTCGGATCCAATAACGCGGAATCCGCGGTAGGGGATGTCGCCGCCATGGTGTGCTGCGATGCGGACCTCAAAGTCGTCGGAGTGGCCGGTGTAATACGACCCGTCTGCACAGCGGATCCTGGAAACGAAGAAACTCATCGTTCGCCTTTGGCGGTTCGCCCTTCGACAGGCTCAGGACGAACGGTTTTTTTGACGCGCGCTCGCGGGTCATGCGGGCTCGCGCGGCGCTGGTGGCGGCTCGCGCCGGCGGTTGATGAGTGGGGTGGTGGCCCTTCCCATTGCTCCTTCGGCATGCTCCTTCCTACTCTTCGGAGGGAAGGACAGGTCAGGGCAGGCGGGGTCATGTGGAGCGGGGGGGCGTGTCGCCCTCGGCGAAGGCGACGACGGCGTCACGGGCCTTGTCGTCGGTCCACTGCTCCGGCGGCGATTTCATGAAGTAGGCGCAGGGGGCGAGGAGGGGCCCGGAGATGCCGCGGTCCAAGCCGATCTTGGCGCAGCGGACGGCGTCCACGACGACACCGGCGGAATTGGGGCTGTCCCAGACCTCCAGCTTGAGCTCCAGGTTGAGGGGGACATTGCCGAAGGTGGTGCCTTCAATGCGGATGTAACACCACTTGCGATCATCCAGCCAGGGGACGTGGTCGCTGGGGCCGATGTGAATGGCGTCGCGGGGCATCTCGTAGTCGATCTGGGAGGCGACGGAGTTGGTCTTGGAGATCTTCTTGGAGACCAGGCGCTCGCGTTCGAGCATGTTGAGGAAGTCGGTGTTGCCACCGAAGTTGAGTTGGTAGGTGCGGTCGATGCGGACGCCGCGGTCGCGGAAGAGGCGGCTGAGGACGCGATGGACGATGGTGGCGCCGACCTGGCTCTTGATGTCGTCGCCGACGATGGGCAGATTGGCGCGCCGAAAGCGGTTGCCCCAATACTCCTCGCGGGCGATGAAGACGGGGATGCAGTTGATGAGGGCGCAGCCGGCCTCCAAGACCTGCTCCACGTACCACTTGGTGGCCTCTTCACTGCCGACGGGCAGGTAGTTGATGACGACGTCGACGTCGCGCTCCTTGAGGATGCCGACGATGTCGGCGGTGGGCCCCGGGGCCCTGGTGATGATTTCGCTGAGGTATTTGCCCAAGCCGTCATGGGTCATACCGCGCTCGACGGGGACGCCGAGGTGAGGGACGTCGGTGAACTTGAAGGTGTTGTTGGGGGCGACCAAGATGGCTTCCGAGACGTCCTTGCCGACCTTGTTCACGTCGATGTCGAAGGCGGCGACAAAGTTGATGTCGGAGATGTGGTAGTCGCCCAGGGTGACGTGCATGATGCCGGGGATCTCCACGCCCTCTTGAGCGTCCCGGTAGAGCTGGACGCCCTGGACGAGGGAGGAGGCGCAGTTGCCCACCCCAATGATCGCCACGTTGATCTTGCCCATGGTCGGCCGGACCTCTTTCCGTCGTGGCTCCCGCAGGGCCGTAGTGGCGCTGCCGCTGCCGTGCCCAAGTGGAAGCCGGCGGGAGAAGCGAGTAGTCAATATACGGGCTGGTTTCCTTGGCGACAATTGACAGTCTGAATGGCTGTTATGGAGGCGACTAGCTGTTATGGAGTGGCGGGGCGCGGCTCGTCGCCGCCGGTGGCTCCGCGAGAGGCGGCGAAGGAGAATGCGGAGCGATGAGCGCACCGGACTACAGCTCGTTTTGTCCACTGGCGCACGAACTTGCGGACAGGGCTGGAGCGGTGATCGGCCCGTCCTTCCGCCAAGGGGTGGAAGTCGATCGGAAGCGGGACGGAAGCGCCGTGACCGCCGTCGACCGTGAGGCCGAGGCGGCGATGCGGGAGCTGCTGCGCGTCCGGCATCCCAGGCACGGGGTGGTGGGCGAGGAGTGGGGGAGCGAGCGGGTAGAGGCGGAGTACGTCTGGGTCCTGGACCCCATTGACGGGACGGGAGCGTTCATCTCGGGCCAGCCCACGTTCGGGACACTGGTGGCGCTGCTCCACCGGGGGCGGCCGGTGGTGGGGGTGGTGGACCAGGTGGTGAGTGGCGAGCGGTGGACGGGTGTGGTGGGCGCGGGCACGACGTTTCGGAGCGCTGTGGCGCTGCCATCGGGGGCCACGGCGGAGCCGGCGCGAGTGCGGGCCTGTCCGTCGCTGTCGCAGGCGGCGCTGTACGCCACGACCCCGCAGATGTTTGAGGATGAGGACGCTGCGGCCTTCGAGGCGTTGCGGCAGCGGGTGGCGTTCAATCGCTACGGGCTGGACTGCTATGCCTACGGGCTGCTGGCATCAGGCTTGGTGGACTTGGTGGTGGAAGCGTCGCTGGCCGCGCACGACTTCTGCGCGCTGGTCCCCGTGGTGGAGGGGGCGGGCGGCGTGATCACGGATTGGGGCGGACGCCCCCTGGGCCTGGAATCGGACGGCCGGGTGGTCGCGGCCGGGGACCCGGAGGTCCATTCGGCCTCGCTCCTCGTCCTCGCCGGAGGGGGTGGGGAGCGCGACAGCCGGGGCGCGTAGGTGGGGTGGCGGCGAACTGACGGGGGCTCAGGAGAGGAGAGCCGGCGAGCGCGCGCGGGAACGAGGTGTCAGGCGGAGGCGGGCGTTCTGATCTTTTTGAGCACCGGGAGTCCGGTCTGACTGTTCTCAGAGACCATATAGCCATCTGGGAGGGCGTCCAGGGCGTCGTCTTTGACGGTTTTGGCGAAGAAGTAGATACGCTGTTCGCGGCCGTTCTTGAGGATTACGTTCTTGCCATGGAGGTAGTACGTTTGGCCGCGCGAGTTGGAAATGGTGTACGTCATTTGGCCCCCTGCGCTCTCTATTGCGTACGTGCCTAGGCGCTTACACAATGACTTCTACGCCGCATTGAATCCTGCTCGCGGCGGTGCGTCAAGCAGATTCGACGCCGCAGCCAGACTAGGCGCGATATAATGATATACGATCGAGGGGCCTTCGGACAAGGACCGACGCCCTCCTCCGGCGCCGGTGGCGGGGATAACCGTCAGCGAGAGGGCCGCGGCATCGATGCCAGCCTCGCTGCCAACCTCGCTGTCAGCCTCGCTGCCAGCGTCGCTGGGATGGCGATGGGATGCCGCGAGAGGGAATCCGTTTCGCCTCCGGCAGGCGGCCCCAGGAGGTGGCGCGCGGCCGGGGATGCCGCGACGCGCGGTCGTGGCGCCACGAGGGGGAACCCCTTTTTATGCAGCGCGCACGGGCCGGGAGGTGGCGCGCGGCCGGGGATGCCGCGACGCGCGGTCGTGGCGCCACGAGGGGGAACCCCTTTTTGTGCTGCGCGCACGGGCCGGGAGGTGGCGCGGGGCTGGGGATGCCGCGACGGGGGGTCGTGGCGCCATGAGGAGGATTCCCTTTTTGTGCAGCGCGCACGGGCCGGGACGTGCCGCGGGGCTGGGGATGCCGCGACGGGGGGTCGTGGCGCCATGAGGAGGAACCCCGATATGCGATGCACGTGGGGGCGGCGATGATGGGGCTGCGGCTGTCGAGGGACGGCGGTGCTTGCGATCCGGGAGGTGGAGCGTGGTGGCAGAGGCCGGAGCACAGCGAATCCCGCCGGAGCCGGAAGGGATGAGCGCAGAGTCGGGCCGAAGCGAGCGGGCGGAGCCGCCGCGGCAGATGTCGCATTGGGAGGCGGCCAACTTTTTCTTTGAGACGGCGGCCGAACGAGTCGGCATCGATCCGGAGATCGTGGAGTTGCTGCGCCGGCCGTACCGGGAGCTTCATGTGGAAGTGCCGGTGCGGATGGACGACGGGCGGCTGGCGGTGTTCAGCGGCTTCCGGGTGCAGCACAGCGCGGCGCGGGGTCCTTACAAGGGCGGGGTCCGCTTTCACCCCGAGGTGGACCTGGATGAGGTGCGTGCGCTGGCGGCGCTGATGACCTGGAAGACGGCCATTGTCAACATCCCGTTCGGAGGGGCGAAGGGCGGGGTCCAATGTGACCCCACGGCGCTGTCGAAGGAAGAGAATCGGCGCCTGACCCGGACCTACATGGTGAACATCTCGCACCTGCTGGGGGTGCAGCGAGACATTGCGGCTCCCGACATGGGGACCGACAAGCAGACCATGGCCTGGATGATGGACGCCTACGGCTCGGCCCACGGCTACACGCCCGGCATTGTGACGGGGAAGCCGATCTCGCTGGGCGGCTCGGCGGG
Organism: Dehalococcoidia bacterium; assembly: GCA_963662615.2. Taxonomy (GTDB): domain Bacteria; phylum Chloroflexota; class Dehalococcoidia; order Bin125; family Bin125. Next base: position 1,494,085 of record CAXXSR010000001.1, on the reverse strand, counting down.
GCGTCGGGAGGCCACCGGCCGCGGGGTGGCCCTGGTGACGAGGGATACGCTGGCCTCGCTGGGGATGAGCGCCGAGCAGACGCGTGTGGCGATCCACGGCTACGGCAACGTGGGCCGCTTTGCGGCGCAATTCCTCCATGAGATGGGCTGCAAGATCGTGGCGGTGGCCGACGTGGGCGGCTGCGTGGTGCGTCCAGACGGGATCGACCCGGGGTTGCTGCAGGAGCACGTCGCGGCGACGGGCAGCGTCGTGGGGATGGCGGGGACCTGGGAGCGGGAGCGAGACGAGGTGTTCACCAGCGAGTGTGACGTCCTGGTGCCGGCCGCGGTGGGCGGGGTGATCCACGCCGACAACTGGGCGCGGGTCCAGGCGCGCGTGATCGTGGAGGGGGCGAACGGTCCCGTGACGCCCTATGCGGACCACCATTTGCGGGAGGGCGGGGTGACGATTGTGCCGGACATCATCGCCAACGCCGGCGGGGTGCTGGTGTCGTACTTCGAGTGGGCGCAGAACATTCAGCAGTATCGCTGGAGCGAAGAGCACGTGAACCGGGAACTGGAAACCATGCTCTGCGACGCCTTCCAGGGCGTCCGGCAGCGCGCCGAGGTGGAGGACGCCTCGCTGCGGACGGCGGCGTTCATGATTGGCGGTGAGCGGGTGGCGGAGGCGATTGAGATTCGCGGCTTCGTGTAGGGGCGTCGCCGGCTGCTCCTCTGCGACGACTGAATGGGCGGGCGCCGCCCGCAGCGATGCCGCGGGACTGTCGAGGCACACGGCAGGAAGGTGTAGCGTCTCCTCCCGCGGAGCCATGAGGCGCCACCGCAGCTAGGGCAGGAGGGCCCGCGCTTGCGCCGACGTTTCCGCCTGCAGGATCCGCTCCTCCACGTCCGGAAGGGTGACCAACGCTGCGCCCGTCCACTCCAGTACGGAGTTGGCGAAGAAGGGAACGGCGCCCGTGGGGCCCGCGCCCGTGATGTATTGGGCCAGGATGATCGCTTCGAGAGTGCCGTCGCCATCGACGTCCTCGAAGAGGATGGCGGGAATGTCCCAGGCCGCCCAGGCGGGCCTTAGGCGATCGAGACGCACCGCGCGACCGTCGCTGACCACCACCGCCGCGTAGCCATCGACACCGCGGTCGAGAATGGCGAGGACGGTGTCGGGCAGTAGCCCGAAGGGGCCCTCGAAGACGGCGTGGGCGATCTGGTCCCCGTCCCGCAAGAAGGGACGGACGTGGAGGTCGATCTCGACGTCCGAGAGGGCGCGGAAGGTCGGCGCTCCCACCGTAATCCTCGTTGCGACGACGGCAGTCGGCCACATGCACAGCGGATCCAGGTCCGGGCATTCTTCGATCGTAAACTCCACCCTGACGAATTCGCCGTCTTCAAGTCGGCCGAGGCCCCCAACGGTTGCAGGCACGACCTCCGTATCCGTCGTCGTGCGGTACTGGGTGCAGCCTACCGAGATCACGTCTGGCGGAAATTCAGGGAAATGAACTCTGCCTTGCGTGCAGACGCTCAGATCGGACGCGATCACCCCCAGCACACCCGTCGTGGGATCCAATCCGAGTATGTCGATGTTGAATCCACTGTTGCAGCAGAAGGGGTCGGGTCCGAACCACCGTGGAACAGAAATTCTGGCAGTTGTCGGTCCGACTTGTAAGCTGCCCTTCCACGATCCGTAAACGCTCTTCACGACGCCGTCGATCATCGTCAGAACTGCACGGCTGTCGCCACAACCGGACCCGACCCCCGTGCACGTGTGGGCAGTGATGATCGCCGCCTCGCGGCCGGCGCTATCGAAGCGGAAGGTGAGCGCATTGATGCCAGATTGGACACCGCCCTGGAAGGTGTCCCAGAGCCAGGCGCTGCCTCCCGCCCCGCGCGAATCCCAGGCGAAGATTTCGGCGCGGTAGTGGCACGCCGACGGATGGAACTCCAATTGGGGATCTCGGGTGCAGTCTTCACGCTTGGGCACGGGAGCCGCCGACGGATCGCCGCTTTCCAGGACCGCCCGCGCAGTATGGCTGATTACCAGGATCTCGGGCGGATCGACGGCATCGAGTGCTAGAACGATGACTTCGTCCAACACGTAGCCCGGCGCGACGAGGGTTTCCGGATCAGCGGTATCTGGACTCGCGACGATTGGTGAATCGGGCCTCTCAGCGTCGGGCGTCGGGGCCGGTTCCGGCCTTGGAGGCGGCTGGGTCAGAGGCGGAGCTCGTGCCGGCACGGGCTCCGACGCCTGAACCGGGGCGACGAGCGATCGGCTCGTCACTGGGCGCGGCAGGGGTTTCTTCCAGCACGTCGAGGGTGCGTACCGCTTCCGCCGCGGAGCCAGCCGCGGGAGGGCTGGGAGATGGAGCATCGCTTGACGTGTCCGGATCCGACGACCCGCCGCAGGCGGCTGCGACGAGGACCGCGAGCGAGAGAACCGCGGTTCTCCCCGGGCAGTGGGGGCTCAGCATGAAGCGCTCCCAAGGGTGCGAGGCCGGGCTGTGGCTGTCAGTCTAGCTAGACGGTGCGGGGCAACGAATGTTCCGGGCCGATGGGGAGATGCAGCGATGCCGCGAACGCTGTGGTGCCGCAAACGCTGTGGTGCCGCAAACACTGCGGGGCCGGTACGCTCGCGATGCCGATCCTCGGAACCGGCGTGAGCCGGGGTGGCGTCCAATATGCGCTACGGGGGGTTTTCGATCCGGCGGCAGGTTTCGCGATCGGTCGCGGTGGCGGGGATCGTGGCCGTGGCGGTGACGGTTGGCGCCACGCTCGGCGCTTTTTTGCTGCTCAACGACGATAGCCCGTCCAGCGGGGTGGCGCCGGGCGCGGTGACGCCGGCAGATCGCTGGGCGGTGGCGGCGGTCGATGCGAACGCTCCCTATCGGCCGACGCTGGCGAACCAGGATGTGGCGGTGGGGGCGAATCGGCTCAGCTTTACGGTGCAGGACGCGAGGGGGGTCATTCGGGGCGACCTGTCGGTGCAGGCGAGCCTGTATGACCTGGAACGCGACCGCGAGCGGCCCGTCAGGCGGCAGTTCGCACGGTTCATTGCGTACGGTGAGGAGGCGCCGCTGCCGTCGGCGCACAGCCATGCGGAGGGGGCGAGCCTGTCGGACAACGCGCGCAACGTTGGGGCCGGGGTCTACGTGGTGCCGGCGTTCTTCGAGCGTGCGGGGTTGTGGGGGCTGGAGCTGGCAATCGCGGGGGAGGAGGGGGAGGAAGTGGCGGCCATCGTCCTCTTCCGCCTGCAGGTGCGCGAACAGCCGCAGGCACCGGGGGTGGGGGAGGCCGCGCCGCCGACGCGATCTCGCACGTTGCTGGACGTGGAGGAGGTGCGCGAGCTGACGTCGGACCGGAATCCGGAGCCGGGGCTGTACCAGGTCGGCATCGGGGAGGCGCTGGAGCGGGCGCGGCCGTTCATTGTGGCGTTCGCCACGCCGGCGTACTGTCACTCGCGGACCTGCGGGCCCACGCTGGAGGTCGTGAAGGTGGTGTGGCGCGAGTTCGCGGGACGGTTGGATGGGATCCACGTGGAGGTGTTCGAGAATCCGCAGGAGCCCGAGGCGCTGCGCGAGTCGCAGGTGTTCCGCGACTGGCATCTTCCCAGTGAGCCGTGGGTGTTCGTGGTGGACGCGGAGGGGCGGATCGCGGCGCGGTTCGAGGGGACGATCACGCAGGAGGAGTTGCGGGCGGCGGTGAACGAGACGCTGGGGCAGTAGGCGTCGCGGGCGGGCCGCGTCCGTCAAGGCGGCGCGCGGGTCGACGAGGATTGAGACGTGATTCGCTTCTTTTCCTTTCTGGCGGCGGTGGCGGTGGCAACCGTGCTGTTGGGCGCCTTCTTTGGCGGGCTGCTGGGCGGGGACGGGTCGGTGAGCCCACGGGGCTGGCGGGCGCAAGACGTGCCGGTTCGCTACTGCGTGAACACGTCCGAGATAGGCAGGACAGCGGAGGGGGCGGCCGTGGTCAGCGAGGAGCGGTTCGTGGAGCTGGTGCGGTTGGCGTTCCAAGAGTGGGAGGAGGCGGTCGCTTCCGCGGTCGCTGCGGCGGTCGATTCGGCGGTCGATTCGGCGGTCGCGTTTGCGTACGTGGGGACGTGCTCCAGCGGGGTAGCCAACAACGACGACGGGGTCAACACGGTGGGGTGGGGGCCGGCGGCGCAGCCCGACGAGCGAGACGTTCTGGCGGCTGGACGATCGCTGGATCGAGGAGGCGGATGTGCGGATGAACACGGTTTCGAGTGGGACGTGCAGTCGGTGGCGGCACGTGGGGCACGTGCCTGAGCACTCGACGGGGAGGCGGCGATGAATCCGGCGAAGTGCAACTGCAATACGGAGCTGTCGGCCGATGATCGGGGGGCGGGGGAGCTGTATGGGGTGGGGGAGTAGGGGGTGGGGGCCCCGCTAAGAGGCCTTCGACGACTCGGTTCGGGGACGGGGAAGATCCGGGCGGAGGCCGGCGGCGCTCCTCGACGCCGGAATTTGAGAGGCACGCGCGGCGACGTGTGAATATCAAAGCACACGAGATCGGGAAGGGAGTACGTTTTCGTGGGGTGGCGATTGAGCCGGGTGCCAGAAAGGAGCACTGATCCGGGCCTGCTAGGCAGTTAGCGCCTCGTGCCAAGGTACCTCGTGGCGCAACACGAGGTCGGAGAGGTAGCCAGTCGTGTCCTCGTACTTCGGGTCAAATCCGTAGTACCCGAGCCCCTGTTGGAGACCGACCATGCGCTTGGCGAGCCGGCGAGATGCAACACGGGAGGCAACGTACTGCCGAACGGATTCCTTGATTAAGGCACCCATCTTTATGCCGGTTCGATCGGCCTCTGCGCGTATCAGCGCAAGCTCTTTGGGAGTGAAGCGGACGGAAAAAACAGTGCTTAGTGGCTTCCGTACCTCGACGGTGATCTCCTCTTCCTCCTCGATGTTCTCGCTTTCTACGTTAGACATTTCCCCGACCTCCCGGATGCCCGTATCGTGCAATCTCATCTTTGTCCGATGGCCATGCTGTCACAACATATGCTGAACCACGATCGTTTGGGTATTCGAGGATTGCCGTAACCATCCGGCCACCACGGTCAGGGCCGACCGTCCTAATCCTTCCATTTTTCTGGCGAAAGAATTTGGGCTCCTCCTCAAGGAGTTGGAATACGTGCTCGACAGTCAATCCATGGTTGGCCAGCGCGTCGTCAGAATGGTCGTCAAATACGAGCTCGTTAATGAACGGCGCCACCGCGGTCTAACCTCAGAGGGTTGACAGATGTGTATGACAATGATAATTGTAATACAAACATCACGACGGTGACGACTATGGAAATCGACGCAATCTTTCTTGCAAATTCCACGGAAGTGCAACGGGGCTTGCTCTACGTCCTTGGAGGCGGCTGGACGCGGACTTGGGCGCTCCCTGGAGTTGAATATCCGTTCGAAAAGTCCCTATCAACTTCGGTGCTGATCCGCGTGGGTTGGAACGAGACAAACCAGGACCACACGTTTGAACTCAGCACGCGTGACGACGATGAGCAGCCCATAGCTGAGCTGGTAAAGGGCGGCTTCAAAGTCGGAAAACCGGTAGATCTGACGCAGGGAGCGAGCCAGCTGGTAGCGCTAAGCGGCGAACAGACTGTGAAGCTCCCAAAGCCTGGAATCTACCATGTCGTGATCAGCATCGACGGGACGGAGATGAAGAGGATTGATTTCGAGGCGCTAGAGAAGCGACCGACGGGGACGTGAGCGAGTGCGCCGTCTCTGGGTCGCGCTCGATGCGGTCTTGGGAGGAATAGACGACAGATGGGAAACGTGCATGGTCGTCAGTGAAGATGGCGATCTCGCTCGGGTCGGGGTGGTCGTCAAGCGGTTCGGGAAGCGGTTCGAAGTGGCGAGTTGCCCGCGCTCCTTGAGCGCGGATCTAGCAGATGAAGCAGATGCCGTCGTGCGACTCCGCGCGGACCTACTAGGCCGGTTTAAGCGGGGAACCTAAAAGCCCGCCGTGGCGCCCCGAAGGACACGACAGCGGGCGCATAAACACGTTCCGCAGCTAGCTCAACCGCTTGCCAACGCATCATCGGTAAATAGACGGGATTCGTCAAGGCGGTGTGACGCCCATTTTTGCGCGGGCTGTCGGGGCGGCTTTGTCTTGCCTCCTATATTCAAGGACACCTGTTCGCTCTCAGATCAGCTTCGCGTCCGCCCTCCGCGTACTCGCGACCTCACCGAACACGTGCCATGCCGAGATAGTCACGGTTCAATCTCTAGGACGAGGACCGCCGTGAGGGGTAGATGCCTCGTGGGCTAGTGATGAGGGAGGCGCTCAGCGCTGCGTGTCGCTCTCCTGCGATCAGGTGGTGGTGATGAGGGAGGGGTCGGTGGTGAGGGCGCCTTGGACGACGGTGGCGCGGACGCCGACGGCGATGATGACGACTTCGTATTGGTAGGCGCCGGGGGCGTCTAGGGCGAGGTCGCCGGGGTCGATCTTGATGGTGGCCTGGCCGTTGACCGGGTCGGTCTTGTCGACTTCGGCGGCGCCGTTGGCGGAGTCCTTGGTCAGGTTGAGGCCGTCGATGTGGAAGATGACGCGGTCGTTGGTGATGTCGCGGGCGGCGCCGCTGCCGTCCTGGACGGTGAGGAGAAGCTGGGCGTTGTCGTACTGCTGGAAGGGGGTGGCGAGATCGACCGTGGCGGTGGCCATGGGCTAGATCCTCTCGATGGTGGCGCTGGGAGCGTCGGCGGCGGCGAGGGTCGCGGAGGGCGAGGCGGTGGCGGTGGCGGTGAGGGCGGCGGACAGGGAGGCGACGAGGGTGAGCGTGGCGGTGAGATCGAGGTAGCCGCCGATGGCGGGTTCGTGCCCGGTGGCAGTGGCGGTGGCCAGCGCCGCGAGGATGACGATGCCGCCGCTCTGGGCGAGGACGGCCGGCGGGGGGGCGCCGGCGGCGGCCTGCGCAAGGGCGGCAACGATGGCGATGCCGGCGGCGATCGTGGGGAGGAGGGTGTCCGCGGCCGCTTGCGCCGGTTGCGCGGCGACGGTGACGTTCTGGATCGCCGCGATGGTGGGGGAGGGGGCGTGCGCAGTCGCGGAGGCGGCGGGTGGCGCGACGGTTTTGGCGATCTTGATGGTGGGGAGGAGGGCTTGGGCGGCGGCGGCGGCGAGCGCGGCGGCGACCGTCGCGCCAGCCTTGATTGCAGGGGCGAGGACGTCGGCGGTGGCCTGGGCGGCGACGGCAAGGATGGTGACGTTGGGGTCGGCGGGCTCGTCCGTGAAGCTGTCTGGGTCCTGGGTGCTGACGCTGATGGAGCGGGAGCCGTGGCCGCCGCTCCGGCGCAGCTCAAGTGAGAGGCGGAGGACGTCGTTGGCGGCCCAGGCGGGGCTGAAGGTGATGGTGGCGGTCTCGATGCCAACGGTGTTGAAGGTGGGGCCGTAGGCGCTGCTCTCCTGGACCGCACAGGCGGCGTTGAGGCGTTGGAGGCGGAAGCGGAACTCGGCGTCGGTGCTGAGGGTGGAGACGTCGACGCTGAGGTCGTAGTCGCCGCTCTTTCCGTTCGTGCCGACGGTCTCGTCCCAGGTGAGGACTTCGGTGAACGTGGCCGAGTTGACGGAGGCGGAAACGTCGGCGGTGGGGGAGCCCTGGGTGGGGTCCATGTCGAAGCCGGAGCTGCCGTCGGCGCAGCTCTCGACGGAGGTGTCGCGGAGGAAGAGCTTAGCCATCGTTCAGGGCGCCTTCCCGCGCTGAAGCGCTTTGCCACTCCTGACGGCTGATGCCGCCGGAGAGGCCGAGGCGGGTGGCCCAGGGCTCGTCGACCCAGACGCCATGCTTCAGCTGCGCAGGGTCGAGGGCGGGGGGCGCGTGGCGGCGGACGTTGAAGATTCGCCCGTCGGCGCGCCAGGTGACCTCGTGGGAAGGGCGGCCGTCGTCGTTCCAGCCGCCGAGACGGACGGCGTCGGAGGCGACGATCAGGTAGTAGTGGTCGGGCCCCTCTTTGGTCTGGGTGTAGAGCACGTCCGGGTTTCCATGGGGGCGAATGCCGTGCCGTTGGAGGAGGACACGGATGACGTTTTGCGCGGGCGCGTTGGCCCAGGGGCCGTCACGCGATGTGAAGGTGGGCAGCGGCCCTTGGGGGGAAGGGCCGTGCCAGTACTGAACGGCCCAGCGAAAGCCTGACGGGGGCATGGCCGGGCTAGGGGAAGCCGGCGGCGTCGGTGGGGGTCACCGTGGCGATGCCGGAGGCGTTCCACTGGACGGTGAAGTCGCCGTTGCTGCTGGATTCGTCCTGGCCGAAGTCAATCCAGAGGAGGACGGCTTTGTCGGCGTCGGTGGCGCCGCTGTCGTCGTAGAGGACGGCGCGGCGGGCGGTGATGGTGCTGTTGCTCCAGGTGACGTCGGCGGCGTCGAGGGTGACGACGTTGTTGGTGTTGGAGAGAGTTTTGGAGGCGAGGGTCTCGCCGCCGGCCGTGTAGCCGGTACCGGTGACCTCGTTGGTCACATCCGCCTTGTCCTCCTGGGTGTCCTGGTTGGGGACGTAGGCGCTGGTGGTGAGCATTAGTTTGACGGCGTTGGTGTCGTAGTCGATGTTCTTGAGTCGGGTGAAGACGTTGACGAACGCTTTGGCGTACCAATACGCGGTGACTGGCATTTTGTTCTCCTTTCCGCTGGGGGCTTGGGCTCACTCGCCATTCCGAGAGCGGAAAGGCGAGCGTTGGGGGATGGTCGGTTGCTAGCTTTCGGATCCGCGTTCCGTTTTTTTGACTTGCGCTCGCGGTTTGTTGGGGTGGGGGCGGGGCTAGTGGCAGCTCGCGCCGGGCGTTTTTGCGCGCTCGCCGTTCCGCGAGCGGCAAGGCGGGCATGAGGGAGAGTTGGCTGCTAGGGCTTTGGCGCTCCTTTCCGTTTTTTTAACTCGCGCTGGCGGTTTGTTGGGGTGAGGGCGGGGCTGGTAGCCGCTCGCGCCGGGCCTTTTCGCGCGCTCGCCGTTCCGGGAGCGGCAAGGCGATCGTTGGGGGTGGTCAGTTGCCGGGCTTTGGTTCTCCTTTCGGTTCCTTTAGCTCGCGCTCGCGGGTTGTCCGGAAGGGCGCGGGCTAGTGGTGGGGGGCGCCGTTCGCCCTTCGACAGGCTCAGGACGAACGGTCATCCGCGCTCGCGCCAAGGTTGAGGAGATGGGCGCTGTTCGCTGCGTCCCCCCGCCCCGCCCCTTTTCTTTTTCCCGCCCACCCACCCTCAGAGGATCGGAGGGGCTGATGATGGTGGTCGGTTGCCCCTTTGGCAGGCTCAGGACAGGCAAGCTCCTTCCTGGGGAGGGAATGACAGGTCAGGACAGGCACTTCGACAAGGTCCTTCTGCTGCGCGAAGGACAGGTTAGGGCGATCGGTGACGACCGGAGTCACGATATTCAGGGTTGAATTGTGTCCCGCCCGCCGCCCTGGCGGGGCGGGGAGCAACGGGAGCGCGGGACGCGATGCGTGGCGCTGCGGTTCGCGTGGAGTTGCGGGTCTGCGCCAATCGGCGTGGGGACGGGGGCGCTTCGCGCAGGGTCATGGCGATGGGTGCGAGGTTGCGTTCTTTGTTTTTCCCACCCACCCGCCCTGGGAGATCGGGGTGGTCAATGGTTGCCGTCGGTCGCCGGGCTTGCTGGGCGAGTCGTTGGTGAGCGCTCGCGCCGGGGCTTTTCGCGCGCTGGGGTTGTCGGGGCGCGTGGCGGTCGATGCAGGTGGAGGCGTGGGCGACGAAGGCGGCGGGGTCGAAGGTGCGGTGGCAGAGGGGGCAGTGATGGCGATGAGCTATGGCGAGCGCTGCGGCGGTGGCGGTGGCGTTTGCGTGCGCGGTGGCGTGCGTGGTGGCGTGCGCGGCTGTGTCGTTCCGAGGGGAGGAGGGGGCGCGCTGCCACGCTTGCGCCACGGGGGCGCGGATGACCGCATGTCTGCGCTGGTGGACCATGCTCGATCTTTCCAGGATGAATCAATCGGCGAGGGCGGCTTTGCCAATCGCGTGGAGGCGCGTTCGTGTCTGGGCGAGCCCTTGGCGGAGGGCGTCGATGTCGGCCGCGTGGCCGGTCTGGGTGCGCTGGAGTTGGAGGAGACGGCGAAGGATGGACGGGTCCGCCGCGGCCGGCGGGCGGTCGCGCGCCGATGCGAGGCGGGCGTCGATGCGGGCGAGAAAGTCGGCGTCGGGCCAGCGGGGTCCGGGGTCGGACTTGCGTGGGTTGAGGTCGCTGTGGTGGTGGATGCCGGGTTGGGTGTCGGTGTGGACGCGGAGGGCGGGGATGGCGTGGCGGCGGCAGATGGCGGCGACGAGGTCGACGGTGCGGGCGAGCAGTGGCTCCGGGTAGGCGTCCTGGGGCGTGGGCTGGACGAGCTCGATGCCGATGGCGTTGAGGTTGGCGCCGTCGCGGCGGCTGCCGGTGCCCGCGTGCCAGGCGCCGTGGCGCTCGGGCACGACGGTGGCGAGGCGGCCGTCGTGGCCAACGATGTAATGGATGGAGGGGTTGCGATGGCTGCGGCCGTCGCGGCCCTTGTAGGTGTGGCCGCTGAGCCAGTTGAGGGCGGCGCTGAACTCGACGGCGGGATCAGAGGTGCCGCCGCGGGTGGAATGGAGGGTGACGCCGATGATCTGTGCGCCGAGGCGGCCGGCGTAGAAGTTGGGGCTGGGGCGGGTGACGTCGTTTGGGTTCATGTTTGTTTGCGTGCGTTTTTTGCCCGCGCTCGCAGTAGGTCCGGTCGTAGGCGGCGCTGGTGGCCGCTCGCGCCCGGGCTTCATGGTCGGGCGCGGCGTTGGTGGCCGGGTGCGCCGTTCGCCCATTCGACTGGCTCAGGGCGAACGGTTCTTTCCACGCGCGCTCGCGGCGGGTCCGGATGGGCGCGGGGTTGGTGGTTGCTCGCGCCCGGGCTTCATGGTCGGACGCGGCGTTGGTGGCTGGGTGCGTCGTTCGCCCATTCGACTGGCTCAGGGCGAACGGTTGTGGCCGCTCGCGCCGGGCCTTGGGGAGGCGGGCGGCGTTGCGTCTTTTGTTTGTCCCGCCCACCCGCCCCGGAGGGATGGGGGTATGGATAGTTGCGGCCGTTCGTCCTTCGACCCTTCGTCCTTCCCGCCGGGAAGGATCAGGACAGGCAGGCTCTGGGTGAGCGGTTTTTGCGGCTCGCGCCGGGGCTTCATGGTCGGGTGATGCGTGTTCAATGTGTCGATCATGCTTCCGGGATGTCGGATTGCGGGAGGGGGTGGTCGAGGCCGAGGTCGTGGAGGGCTTCGCGGCGGCCGAGGACGTCGCGCAGGCCGATCATGATGATGCCGACGCTGGCGATGACGACGATGCCGACGGCACGGAGGTCGGGGGGCAGGTCCGGCAGCGCCGCGAGGGTGGAGATGCCACTCAGAGTCACGGCGACGAGGCGGCTGTTCCATTTGGCGAAGGGGTTCATGGGCTGGGCTCCTTTTTCGCGCGGGCTCGCGGTTTTTCCACGCGCGCTCGCGGTTGGTCCGGACGGGCGCGGGGTTGATGGGCGCTCGCGCCGGGCGCGTGGGAGGGGGTACCGTTTGTCCTTCGACTGGCTCCTTCCTGGGAGGGAAGGACAGGGCGGGGCGACCCTTCGACAGGCTCAGCGTGAGCGGGTTTATTCAGCGCGCGCTCGCGGCGGGCTTGCTGGGCGCGGCGGTCTTGGGGGTGGGTGGAGGCGCTCAGCCCCGTTGGGCACGCTCACGACGCGGCCCGGCCGCTTCCAGAGTCGAGCGATGAGGAGGACGGCTCTGGGATGGGGTCATGGGGCGAGAGGCGCCCGCTTTGTCTGAGCTGTTGCCACCGTCGCTGCTCGCGGCGGCGGACTCGGTGGAGGCTGCGGAGGCAATGGTGGAGGGCGTTCTCGGTCTCACTGAGGCGGGCCTCAATGGTGTGCAGCCGGGCGCGCTGTCCGTTGCGGCGCGGGCCCACGAGCCAGGCCCATTGGGCGAGGGCAGCGAGCAGGCCGGCGAGGGCGGTGGCGATGGCGGCGATGTCCATTTTTGTGCTCGCTTCCGCCGGGGTCTGGCGCCGGGCGGGTGTTGGAGGGAGCGGAAGCGGGCGGGTGTTGGAGGGAGCGGAAGCGCGGCCGTTTTTGTGCTCGCTTCCGCCGGGGTCTGGCAGCGGGTGGGCGTTGGAGGTTTTTCCACGCGCGCTCGCTATTGGTCCGGACGGGCGCGGGGTGGGTGGCTGCTCGCGCGGAGGGTTGATGCGCTGGGCGATGGCGGCGCCGTTCGCTCCTTCGGCCCTTCGACAGGCTCAGGACAGGCAAGCTCCTTCCTGGGAGGGAAGGACAGGTCAGGACGAACGGTTTTCCGCCTGGGCCGGGCCTGAGAAATCAGGCGGTGTTCGCGGTCGCTCGCGCCTGGCCTTGGGGATGCGGGCGGCGTTGCGTCCTTTCTTTTTCCCGCCCACCCGCCCCGGAGGGATGGGGGCGGCGGATGGGTCTCGTCGTTCGCTTCTTCGGCAAGCTGCTTCCTGGGAGGGAAGGATGAGGTCAGGGTGACCCTTCGACCCTTCGGCAAGCTCAGGGCAGGCAGGCTCAGGGTGAGCGGTTCTTTGCACGCGCGCTCGCGGCGCGTCTGAGCCAGGGCGGCGCTGGTGGCTGCTCGCGCCCGGGCTTTTTCCTGCGCGCCCGCGGTTCGTTTCGGCGGGCGCAGGGTTGGGGGCTGGGGGCGCCGTTGGCCGACCTAGCCGATCTCTTCCTTCGCCAGCAGCAGCTCGCGGGCCTCGATGACGATGTTGGCGATGCAGCCGATCTGCTCGCCCGGCTCTTCCGGACCGGCCGGCGGGCCGAAGCGAAGCCAGACCTCCTCGCACGACGGTTTGGTCCAGGAGGGCCAAGGCGGCTGGCCGTAGCGCTGCATCGCGCTCTGGATGAAGGCCACAACGTCTTGCGTGCGTAAGCGGTAGCCGATCTCGGTCTCGATGGTGAGGGCGCGCCGAGGCGGAGAGGCCTCGGCAGCTTCCAGGGGTGCGAGTCGCGCGTCGAGGGGGGCGAGTCGCGCGTCCAGACGCCCCGCGAAGGACGCCTGGGCGCCTGTCACGACGTTGACTTGCTCCTGGAGGACGCCTTGGCGCCTGCCCGCTTCGTCGACGCGAAAGTGAGCGCTGACGCCGAGTCCGAGGACGGCGGCCAGCGCCAGCAGGACGAGGAGGCGGTCCTTCCTGCGGAAGGCTGGGCGCTTCATGGCCGTCCCTGCTCCCTGCCGGTGAACGTGGGGTAGATCCGTCGCCACATTGCGGCACTATCAAATTGGCTGAGCATGATGGCGACGTCCATTCTCCTTGTGCCTAATTTCGAGTGGCGTCCCCTGATTCGTCGTCGTGGGGATGAGAGTGTGGATGGTTGCGGCCGTTCGCTCCTTCGGCCCTTCGACCGTTCGGCAAGCTCAGGACAGGCAGGCTCCTTCCTGGGAGGGAAGGACAGGTCAGGGTGAGCGGTTTTTTTCGCGCGCGCTCGCGGTTCGTTTGGGCCAGCGCGGTGTTCGCGGTCGCTCGCGCCACCCCGTTGTTGTTGTTGTCCCGCCCACCCGCCGCGGTTGGGGGTCCGGTACCGCCTGTGCGGGATGCAACGCGTGGCGCGATGTCTCGCGATGGGTTGCGGGTCCGTTCCGATCGGCGTCGCGATGGGGCGCTGCGCGCCGGGCGATGGCGATGGGTGCGGTGTTGCGTTCTTTGTTTTCTCCCGCCCACCCGCCCTCTGGGGGTGGGGGCGGCTTAGACGAAGCGGCCGGGGGCGGTGCGCTCGTCGAGGTGGCGAAGGGCGTCGGTGGCGTCCGGGCTGGGAGCGCCGAAGGAGCAGGAGAGGGACAAGGGCTCGTCGGAGTCGATGGCGCCATGAACGGCCTCAATGCGTTGGTCCAGGCGGAGGGAGAGGTCGGGCAGGTCCAGGGTGACGATGTCGCCGACGTCCCAGTCGAGGCGGTAGGTGAGGGGGCTGAGCGCGGGCGGCCGGGCCTCCAGGCGCAGGCGCTCGGCGGCCTGGCGGGCGAGTTCGGTCTCGCCGGCGTCGATGGCGGCGGCGCTGGAAGTGGCCTGGCGGGCGTCGAGGGCGATCTCGCGGCGGGCGCGGGCGGCGACGTCGGCGGCGTCGGTGACCTCCTGGACCAGGCGGGTGGCGCCGCTGCCGTCGCCGAGGACGTAGACGGCGTTGCGGCTGCGCACGGTCGCTTCGGTGAAGGTCAGCTCTTCGGCGGTGCCGAGGCTGGTGGCGAAGATGACGGGCTGCGGCGAGGTGGCGGTGCGGTCGCGGGGGGCGAGGACGGCGAAGCTGATTCGATCTTGCGAGTCGCGTTCGGCGCGGTAGCCGAGGCCGGCGCGGGCGGCGATGCGGTCGATCTCTTTGGCCAAGTTCCCGTAGCGGGCGCGAACGGTCACGGCCGGCCCGAGCGGCGGCACGTGGGCGGGGGCGAGGAGGGCCGGGACGGGGATGGCGCGGGCCGGATCGGTGGGGTTGAGGAGGTGGTCATTGATGTAGTGGCGGATGGCGTCTTCAGCGGGGACACCGATCTGTTCGTCGTGGGACTGGCCGGAGGGCGGGACGATGACGCGCTGGTGCAGCCACCAGCTCAGGTCCATGCCCTGGAAGTGCCAGACGGGCTGGCGCTGGGGGCGGTGGGTGAGGCGGCGGAGCTGGACGACGCCGCTGAATTCGGTGCGGCCGTCCAGTTCAATGTCGAGCACGTCGCCGGCCTGCACGGGGAGGCCGTGCTCGAAGGGGAGCTCGGCGCGGAAGCTGCCGGTGGCGGCGAAGCGACGGGTCCATTCGAGTAGGGTGAACGGCCGCACGGCGAGGATCGCCTGCTGGGCGTTGCGGTGAAAGAGGGTGACGTTCTCGATGGCCATGACTCACTCAGCGGGCTTGCGACCGGCGTCCCGACGGCGGCGAGGGCCGCTGTCGGAGGATGATGCGGCGTGGGGGCACGGCTGGGGCCGTTGTTGTCGTCCCGCCCGCCCACACCGGCAGGTTGCTGGTTGGCGAGTGGGCGCCGGCCGCGCCACTGCCCGAGGGTCGCTGCGCGGGGGCTGCGGGGGGCGCTGTCGCGCGGTGGGTTGGAGGCTGTCGCGCCGGGTGTTGGGGGATGGCGCGGCGTTCTGTGTTGTTCCCGCCCGGCCGGGCCAGTGGGGTGGGCGCTGTCGCGCCGGGCCTGAGGGATGGTGGCGGGGCTGTTTTCTGTTTTGTTCCTGTCCGCCCGCCCCCCGAGCGAATGGCCGGGGCGGGGGCTGCGGAACGCGCTGTCGCGCGGTGGGTTGGGGGATGGCGCGGCGTTCTGTGTTGTTCCCGCCCGGCCGGGCCAGTGGGGTGGGCGCTGTCGCGCCGGGCCTGAGGGATGGTGGCGGGGCTGCTTTCTGTTTTGTTCCTGCCCGCCCGCCCCCCGAGCGAATGGCCGGGGCGGGGGCTGCGGAACGCGCTGTCGCGCCGGGTGTTGGGGGATGGCGCGGTGCTGCTTTCTGTGTTGTTCCCGCCCGGCCGGGCCAGTGGGGTGGGCGCTGTCGCGCCGGGTGTTGGGGGATGGCGCGGCGTTGCGTTCTTTGTTTCTCCCGCCCACCCACCCCGGAAGGTTGCTGGTTGGCGACTAGGCACCGGCCGCGCCACTGCCCGAGGGTCGCTGCGCGGGGGCTACGGGGCGCGCTGTCGCGCGGTGGGTTGGGGATGGCGCGGCGCTGCGTTCTGTGGTGCGCCCGCCCACCCGCCCTGGATGGGCTGCGGGCTCGAGGCGCCGCGGCGGGAGTAATGATCTTCATGCTCGGTCACCATGCTCTAGGCCAGGCCTTTGCCCGTGGCGAGACGACGGAGGGCGGCGAGCGCGACCTCCTTCAGCTCGGCGTCCGTCACGGCGATGTCCGTCTTGGCCAAGATCGCAGTGATGCGTTCCAGCTCCTGCCCGTCTAGGTCCGGCGGCGGGGCCGGACGCGCGGCCAGCAGCACGGTCGCTTCCGCGTCGTAGGCGGCCTGATCGGCGAGCTCCGTCAGGCCCGTCGGGAGAGGGACGGGCACATCCCCGTCATCGAGCTGCGCCACGACGGTGAGTCGGTCGCGGTCGGGGGCGCCAATGGGGCCGTGGACGTGAGCGCGGGCGCGGCTCAGGAAGGGCCCATGACTCCAGACGCCGTTCGGGCCCTTGGATCGGTCGATCTTGAAAAAGCGCATCAGCTCACCAGATTTCCGAAGATGTCGTTCACGTCCGTACCAATGGGGGAGATTCGCGCCGAGCCGGAAAGGCCGGAAGCGATGCAGTAGCGGTTGCCCAAGCGCCCAATCTGCCCCTGCGTGCTGGCACCGGCATCGACGCCAATGCCGGGCGACCACGGCTGCGTTTGCTGCAATACCCCGGCGAAGTCGTACTCGTGGACCTCGCGCGGTTGGGAAACGCTACCAGGGCTTCCGGGCTCGAAGCCCCAGACCTTGTTGCTGCCATCCGTGAAGAAGAGGGTCAGTCCCTCGGAGGGTGTGAAGCTGGTCACGACGGTCACGGAGGTCGCGGTGAAACTGCACTTGTAGACGGTCCGCGTCGTGCCCGCAGCGTAAATCCAGAGGAAGGTGCCGTCGAAGAAGGAATACAATGTTTCGCTCTGGTGCGTGTTGAACCCGGTCATCCCCAACGTCACGGGGGTGTTGCTGAGGGTGTCGGCATCGAGGCGTCGGCCCACGATGTTGTAGGGCGGCGTAGCGTTCCGGATCGCGAAGATGAACACGTACTCGGTCGCGCTGATGATCATGTGCTGGAAGCAGCCCTGCCCTTGCACCCAGTTCGTTTCCGATGTCTGGGTGTCGGTGTCGGCGGCAGTGCCGGGCCAGTACCACTCGTCTGTCACCAGGTCCCGTTTGTAGCGGCCGATCTGCCAGCCGGTGGTCTCGATGGAGCCGTACCAAAGTCGGGCGCTATCCGCGACGGGACCGTTGTTCTGGTCGAACTCGAAGGAGCAGGCGCTGAGGTCGCCGTTGGCGATCGTGCCGGTACGGATGATCTGGTGGCGGAAGGTGTTGACCTCCACCGCTTGGGGGAAGTTCCGCGGTGTGCTGAAGGTGCGCAGGTCCGCGATGTCGGCGTTCTTGATGTTGACCGCCGCCGCCGGCACGACCACGCGGGCGATGGCCAGCTGGTAATGCACCTCGGTCTGGGTCAGGGCGGGGTCGAGGGGGGAGGCGGCGGGCGTGCCCTGGACGATCTTCGCCGTGACGGTCCGCACGCCGCTGGCCGTGTCCATGTCCAGCACGACGAGGTCGTGGCGGGGGTCGGTGGGGTCGGCGGCGGCGATGGGCACCGTCCGCGAGAGCGTGTTGCGGTAGGCGCGTTGCTCGGTGAGGCCCACGAACGCGGCGCCGGTGTCGACGCTCATCGCTTGGGGGCTGGACTCCGTGACCTGCAGTTGATTGTCGACGCCAAAGTTCACGCCGCGCGCCCGTATCCCGCCGAGGTGCTTGGCGAACATGGCGGCGCTGACGGTGCGGTCGCCCTCGGCGAGTTCCTGGAAGGGGAAGGATTCCTCAGCCATTTTGTGCTCGCTTCCGTTGGGGCTGTGGGACTGCTCGGACGCTTGGGCGAGCGGAAGCGTGATCGCTTCGAAGACGTGCCGCGCCGGCTGGGAGGGGTGCTCGCTTTCGCGGGGGGTCCGCGAGGGGACGGCGATTCGTGGGAGCGAAATCGCGGGCGCTCGGACGACGGGGTGGGCCGGCTGGGAAGGGCGCGTGCGTCATGTGAACTCCGATGGCGGTCGCGCTAGATGGCGACTTCACGGGAAAAGAACTGGTGCTGGGCGACGGTGCCGCTGCCGGGGCTGTCCTGGGCGAAGATGACGGTGTTGTCGCCGGGGCCGAGCGCCCAGAAGCGGGAGCCGCTGCGCAGAGCGCCGAGGGTGGCGGTCTGGCCGCCGAGGTCGTCGATGAGGACGGCGGTGGGGGCGTCGGCGCTGCCGTCGGGCTGGGCGCCGCAGATGACACGAAGGGTGAGGCCGGCGGGGACGGTGAGGGCGAAGGCGACGACGTGGCCGCTGGCGCCGAGCCGCATGCTGGGATTGACGACGGGGCCGGCGACGGTGAAGACGGGAAAAGAGCGGACGCTGCCGGGGTTGTTGAGGGTGGCGGTGGCGCTGGGGAGGTCGCTGCCGAAGCCGGCGGGGAAACCGAGTTCGTCCACGGCGTGAAGCGGAGGCGGCCGGGCGCCTGCACGGTAGCGCTGCCGCTGATGACGGTGGGGTCGAACCAGAAAGGGTCGGGCGCTTCCAGGAGGAGAGATTCGACGGTGTGGCTGCCGCGCTGGCGACCAGCGGCCCAGGCCAGCCCCTGGCGGGGAAAGGCGCGGAGGGCGCGGGTGCGGCCGTCGGCGAGGGTGACGGTGAGGGTACCGGGTTGGGCGCGCAGGCCGGTGTCGCGCCAGGGGGCGAAGAGGGCGGCGAGGGTGGCGCCGTGGATGCGGAAGGTGAGGGTGATGAGGCGGGGCTGGGCGGGCGCGTGCAGGGGCAGCTGCTCGTCGCGGTCGGGGGAGCCGACGGTCTGGATCTGGGTGTCGGGGGCGCCGTGCCCGCCCATGCCCAGCAGCGCCCAACGTGGGTCCTGGTGGATGGCGGTGGCGGCGCTGCCGGCCGGGGTCCAGGTGACGGTCATGGGTTTTTCTCAATGCTCGGTCGCCCGTCGATGGGCGCGGGAGGAGCTGGTTTCTTCCGCGCGCTCGCGGTGGATCCGGGTGCGCGCCGCGTTGGTGGTCGTCGCTCGCCCAGGCTTGATGATCTGGGCGATGGCGGCGGCGTTCGCCGCCCCGCCCCCTTTTCTTTATCCCACCCACCCGCCCTCAGGGGATCGGGGTGCGCGGTGGTGGTCGTCAGTCGAGGGCGCCGGCGAGGTCGGCCCGCTGGGCGAGTTCGGTAAGGGCGAGAGTGACGCCGGCTTGGATGGCGCGCGGGTTCTCCCGCTCCACGGTGACGTAGAGGGCGCCGACCAGGGGTCCGTTGGGGCGGGCGGGGAGGGCCGGCGATCGGGCGGCGATGGGGAGGCCGGAGGCCGCGGCGAGTGGTGGTTGGGGCGGGATCGGAAAGCTGGGCGGCGTGGCTTCCGCGGTGGCTTTAGCTGTGGCCAGGGCGGCGGCCAGGGCGGCCGCGCGCGCCTGCGCCATGAGGGCGTCGGCGGCGCGGCGAATGATGGAGACGGCGAGGCGAATCTGTACGGCGGCGCTGAGGCTGGTGACGCCGAGAGTGCCGACGGCGCCGGCGAGGGCGGGCATAGCAGCGGCGGCGATGACGCTGGTGGTGGTGGTGAGGGCCAGGGCGAAGCTGAGGCCGGTGAGGGCGGCAACGGCGGTGCTGACGGAGGCGCCTCCGTCGCCGTCGACGTTGGCGGCGGTCTGGTTGACGGCGCTCTCCATGCGCCGGAGCGCGTCGCGGATGCGGCGCTCGGCGCGGTCCAGGCCGGCGCGCAGGGGGGCGTCGTCGGTGCGGAGGGTGAGGACGGCGTCGGCGATCTCTGTTGTCACGCTGGGCTCCTTGGGCTGCGGTCCGAGGGGACGTGGCGGACGGCCATGCCCTGGAGGGGGCCAGGGACGGGTTGGTGATCAATGGCGGCGAGCGCGCGCAAGCGCGCGGCGGTGCGGCGGCGGTCGCGCGGGGTAATCCAGGGGAGCGCGGCGGCTTCGGCATCGCGGAGGGTCTGCTTGGCGTCGAGGCGGGGGAGGGCGGTCACGTAGCAGGCCCATTCGGCGATTGGCATGGCGAGTTGCTCGCGGATGGCGACGCGGTAGCGGGCGGCGACGCGGGCGCAGGCGATGCCGGCGTGGGAGGCATCGAAAAAGGGGGTGCACCGCCGTCGTCGCTCAGGGCCTCGACGGCGCGGGCGAGGTGCTCGGCGTAGAAGGCGACGATGCGCCTGGCGATCCCCGGGTTCTTTGCTATCGCGTCGGCCGGTGGTGCGGAGGTGCGCGTGGCGGCTTGGACAGTGGAAGCGCGGTCGTTGGTGGCGGCTTCCGTGGGGGGCGCGAGCTGGGGCGCGATGAGGGTCACGATCTCGGCGGCGGTGGCGTCGAACTGCTGCGGCGAGGTGGAGTCGTGGGCGAGGGTGCGGAGGAGTTCGCCCAAGCGGAGCGCCTCGGTGAGGGCGAGGCTCTCGGGCTCGCGCAGGCGCACGTCGCGGTCGTCGAGGCGGACGGTGAGACGGGGGAGGCGTCCGGCGTCGAGGTCGAGGAGGTATTTCAACGGCGCTTCCGCTGGGGCGGGTGGGACGTCACGGTCGTGTGGGTGGCCGGAAGCGTGCGCGTTCCGCGTGGGCTGGGGCATGCTCTTCATCTCTGCTGCTAGCAAGGCGTTTTTTTCGCCGCGCTTCCGCTGCGGGTGCGGGCGGGCATCGATCTGGAGGGTGCGGAAGCGGCGCACGTTTTTTTCACCACGCTTCCGCTGCGGGTGCGGGTGAGCATCGATCGCTGGAGGGTGCGGAAGCGGCGCACGTTTTTTTCACCACGCTTCCGCTGCGGGTGCGGGCGGGCATCGATCGCTGGAGGGAGCGGAAGCGGCGCACGTTTTTTTCACCACGCTTCCGCTGCGGGTGCGGGCGGGCATCGATCGCTGGAGGGTGCGGAAGCGGCGCACGTTTTTTTCACCACGCTTCCGCTGCGGGTGCGGGCGGGCATCGATCGCTGGAGGGTGCGGAAGCGGCGCACGTTTTTTTCACCACGCTTCCGCTGCGGGTGCGGGGAGCATTGATGGCTGGAGGGTGCGGAAGCGGCGCACGTTAGGTTTCGTAGACGGTGACGCCGAAGCGTTCGGCGTCGGTGGCGGCGTTTTCATCGACGAGGGCGCGGAACTCGACCGGGATCAGGGTCTGTTCGTCCTTGCGGTGCGCGAGGCCGAGGTCGCCGGCGAAGTAGCCGCGCGGGATGTAGGTTTGGCCGATCTTGGCGGGGCCCTCCGGCGAGCCGCCGCGGAAGAGGAGCGCCTGCTTGGCGACGGTGGCGCCGCGATAGCCGGCGAGCGTCTCGGTGGCGGGGGGGCCGACGTCGGTGGTGGGGGTGAGGTTGTTGAGCACCTTGCCCAGATTGGTGAGGGTGGGCTCGGCGAGGTTGGTTTCGATCAGGAGCGATTCGGCGGCGCGGCTGACGTCGACGGGGCCGGTCTCATGGTCGACGAAGTGCTCTTCGAGCGTTTGCTCACGCTCGGCGCTGACGCCGCCGTCGATGGCGCCGAGATCGATCCAGCCGGCGGTGGTGGGGTCGACGTTGGTGGCGGGCATGGCGGTGCCCTCGGCGTGGGCGTAGAGGCGGCCGGAGCCGACCAGGAGTTTCACCATTGCTTCATGCTCGTTTCTTTTGGCGTTCGTCCATCGACGTGATCGGAGCCGACGTGGGGCTAGGCGGGCAGGGCGGCGTTGGCGGTGGCGACGCGAGCGGTGCTGCGCACGAAGGCCTCGCCGGTATCGGGGTCACGGAGGAGGGCGGGGCCCAGATCCTCGAGGGCCCAGAGCAGGTGGGCGCTGCCGCCGGAGACGGTGACGGCGCTGTGGCTGACGTTGAGGGCGCCGTGGAGGGCGCGCCAGATGGCGACGGCGCGGTTGGGCCCGTCCGGCCCGACGCCACCCCAGCAGCGGACGTCGACGAGGACATCGGCGAGGGGGAGGTCGGGGTGGGCGGATCCGTCGGCCAGGGCGGCGCTGAGGGCGGCGCCGCTGCCGGCCGATCCGGCGATCTCGGGCCGGTGGCCGCCGTAGATGCGCGTGTCCACGAGGGCGGCCAAGTCGGCGTCGGCGCGGAGGTGGGTGAGGAGCGCTTCGAGGGGGTCGAGGGGGAGGGTCATTCAGTTCACACCGATTCGGGCGAGGGCGACGAGGGTGTTGGCGGCGCCGCGGACGGCGTCGAGGGCGGGCCGGAGGTAGGGCTGGGCGCGCATGCGGCGAGTGCCGATCTCGACCCAGAGGGCGTAGGGGGCGCGGGCCCAGACGCCGCTGCGCGCTCGACCGTCGGGCCGACGCAGGGGGAGCGCGACGATGGAGCGGCGGAGGCGGCCGGTGCGCACGGGCGCACGGTCGCGGGCGTCGGCGGCGGCGAGGTCGGCGGAGGCGCCGAGCCAGGCGTCGCTGCGGCGACGGACGAGCTGGACGGCGGGCTGGGGATGCCAGCGTGTGAGGCGCAGCGTCGTCATTTTTTTGTTCTCGCTCCCGCAGGGGGTCCCTGCGTAGTCGTCGTCATCGGGGGCGGGAGCGTCCGCCCCGAGGGTTCGGGCAGGCCTTCGTCTTTTTCGTTCTCGCTCCCGCAGGGGGTGCCTGCGTGGTCGTCGTCATCGGGGGCGGGAGCGTCCGCCCCGAGGGTTCGGGCAGGCCTTCGTCTTTTTCGATCTCGCTCCCGCAGGGGATGCTTGCGTAGTCGTCGTCATCGGGAAGCGGGAGTGTCCGCGGTGGGGGCGTTAGGTCTGATCGATGGAGATGAGGCGGCGGAGCGTGAGGCGCCGGTAGGCGACTTCGGCGCGGCCGGTGGGCGCGACGATCTCCTGGACGGCGAAGGGGCCGGCATCGATGGTGGCGCCGCGTCGGTCCTGCACGTTGGTGATGCGATCGTTGAGGGCGATTGGGGCCGTGGCCGTGACCAGCAACTGCGGCGCGTCCTGCTCCTTGCCATCGAAGCGGCAACGGACGTCGGTGGCGGTCTGGGCGAAGGCCGTTAGCGCCGGCTGGCCGTAGGCGTCGGTGGCGGCGCCCTGCGGCTGCCAGATGGTGCAACGGTGAACTAAGCCGGTGATCATGTTCTTTGTCCCGCTCACCCGCCCCAGTCAGCTGCTGCTCGGGGACGGCGGTGGTCGGCGGCGCTGTCGCGCCGGGCGTCACGGGTGGGTGCGGGGCTGCTTTCTTTGTTGTTCCCGCCCGCCCCAGAGCGAATGGCCGGGGAGGGGCGCGATAGATTGCGGCTACTCCAGGGTGAGGAAGGGGCGAACCTCGCGCAGGAGCGCTTCGCGGTGCTGGGTGTAGTTGAAGCCGCGGTAGCGGTAGTCGCTGCCCACGGCCTCGGCCGCGCGGCCACTCTGAGCGAGGTCGAGGCGGACGAGCTCCAGGAGGACGCGCCGCCGCCGGTCCGTGTCGTCGAGGGGGGTGTAGACGACCTCGACTAGGTCGGCGAAGGCGGCGCCGGCGGGGAGCCGCTCGATGCGGGCCTCCGCCGGCCAAACCCGGAAGTCTTCATCCAAAGTCAGTGCTGGGGTGGCCGGCTGGATGCGATCGCCCTCGCGGAGGGAGGTGACGGAGGCGATGGGGCGGGCGACGAAGACGGAGGAGGTCGGTGAGGGGTTAAGACCTCACCCTCGTTCGGCAGGCTCACGACAGGCTCTGGCCCCCTCTCCATCGGGGGGGGAGGGAGAGGGGGTGTTGCGGTTCGCCCTTCGGCGGGGCTCAGGACAGGCAAGCTCAGGCCCTTCGACAGGCTCCTTCTGCTGCGCGAAGGACAGGTCAGGGTGAGCGGGAGCGGCGGATGCGAGGGGTGGTGGTGGAACCGTTAGGGCTGGGAGGGATGGTCCTGATGGCAGGGGCAGGAGCACTCGTCTAGGGAGTAGCGGAGGATGTCGATGTAGGTCTGCTCGGCGAGACGTTCGGCGAGGCCGTCGGGGAAGGGACGGGCGCCTTTGCCGCCGGCGTCGCCGACGGCGTTGAAGGCGTTGAAGGCGTTGAAGGCGTAGGCCGACATGGTCGATGCGCGGTCGATCATTTCCGCGAGATCGCTGCGGATGACACCTTCTTCGCCAGCATGTCGCTCGTCGAGTTGCATGACGCCCTCGTTGTGATGGGGTGGCCGGTCCTTCCCGCAAAGGACGGGTCCGCATTGAGCATAGCGGCTGGGCCAGCGCCGTGGGTAGGCGCGGGCGGGGCGGGGCGCTGGTAGCATCGGGCGGTCCGTGGGGAGGCGGCCGAATGGCAGGGGAGGGAAGGCAGCGGATGGCGTCGATGGAGTTGGGGGCGCAGGTTCCGGCCTGGCACTGGGATCTGGACGTGAGCGAGCTGCGCGATTGGGTGCAGGGTGTGGAGGCGATTGGCTACGACTGGATCGCGGCCACCGACCACGTGATGTACGCGTACGAGTCGGCGGAGCGGCCGGCGGCGGGGCCGTACGTGGGCGCCACGATCCAACATGAGGTGCTGACGACGCTGGCGTATCTGGCCGCGTGCAGCAGCCGGCTGATTTTAACGTCGAGCGTGCTGGTGCTGCCGCAGCGGCAGCCGGTGCTGGTGGCGAAGCAGGCGGCGGAGCTGGACATCCTCAGCGGAGGTCGCTTCCGGCTGGGGGTGGGGATGGGCTGGCAGGAAGCGGAGTTCGAGTCGTTGGGGACGCCGTTCCGGCAGCGGCCGTCGCGGATGGAGGAGGCGGTGGCGGTGTTGCGGGCGTGTTGGTCGGAGGAGCCGGTGCGCTTCGAGGGTCGGTACACGACGGTGCGGGAGATGAGCATGTTGCCCAAGCCGGTGACGCCGGGGGGGCCGCCGATCCTATTTGGCGGGGCCGTGCCGGCGGCGGAGGAGCGGGCGGCGCGGCTGGGGGACGGCTGGATTGGGCTGAGCCGCGTCTCCCCCGAGGGGGCGAGGGAGTCGGTCGGGCGGATCAGGGCGCACCTCGCCAAGAACGGTCGGGACGCCGACGCGTTTCCGATCCAGTGGACGACGCCGCTGCGGGAGGACGTGGGAGGGCTGATCGCCACGTTCAAGGGCTATCGGGAGGCGGGGGCGAGCCGGCTGGGGGTGTCGATGCCGAGCTACGACCCGGGGGCCAAGTTGGCGGTGGACGAATATTTGCGGCAGTTGGAGGTGGTGTTTCGGGAGGTGTGGCCATCGGTGCGGGGTTGAGGGGGGAGCGCTGGCAAGGCGACACCTAATTGCCTTATCGAGGCGTTCTCGAACCATCCTGATCGGTTCAACGAGGTCGGAATCGTTTGAGCCTGCCCCGGTTTTCCGGACAGTTCACGTGACTCCAGACCGGCTTCTTGCTCCGCTCTCGGAACGGGTCGTGGCTCTCGCCGACATGGCGCTGAGAAGACGCGACCAAGACGAGCTGCCCCTGGTTGATTGACGCGCAGAACAGATGTTCTTTATCATCGACGGCGATGGGCGCTGCCATTTCTGCGAGCGGGAGGCAGAGCGGCGGCTGTGGGTGCGGCGCTGGGCGGTGCGGGAGGGCCGGCGCCGGGGTGAGGGGGTGGCGGACGTGCGGGTGGCGGTGTGCCGGGCGCATCTGCGGCTGCGCGTGATCCGTCGTCGGTTGCTGGTCAAGGAGGGCTGGGCGTACGGCTAGCAGGTGCGGGGCTGTTGCTAGGGGACATCGTCGCTCGGGACATGGTCGCTCGGGGATATCGCCGCTAGGCGACGTCGAAGTGATCGTGGAGGGCGTCGGTGGGGTCGGGGCTGCTCCAGCCGAGGCCGGGGAGTTCGTCCCAGCGCGGCAGCGGTTCGTTGAAGTCGTAGAGGTCGTCGGCGAGGGGGAAGGTGCGGGTGCGACCGCAGCGGCGACAGGCGGCGGGATAGCCGTTGGCTTGGGGCTCGGCGGCGACATGCCAGCGGTGGCGGCAGGGGGTCGCCGCCGTCGTTCGCGGATGGGCCGCCGCGAGGGAGGCTGGGGTGGCGGCTGGGCGGGCTGGGGGATGGCGAGGGGCAGGGTCGAATGACGGTTGACTCACGAGGCGCTCCGGTCTGCGCGCATCGTGAGTCGATGGCAATGCTGGAATCAGGGGCTAGGGCGAGGCGCTTGCGAGTTCGCGCATCGCGGATGTATGGTAGCATTCACGAGACCGGACCGCAAGCGGGCGCGGATCGACGGGGATGCGCGGTGCGGTTGCAGGTGCGAGCCGTGTCCGTGAGAGCGGGGAGGACGGAGCGCGATGACGACGTCGGCGCCGGAGCCCGAGAACGACAGCGAGGAGCTGGATGCGCGGGTGACATCCGCGAGCCGCGCCGCGCTGGGGCGCCGGCTGCGGGAGGCACGCCAGCGAGCCGGTCTGACGCAGGAGGAGCTGGCCGGGCAGGTGGGGCGGAAGAAGAACTGGCTGTCCGACATTGAGCGCGGGCGTCGGGGCATAGACGTCCATACGCTCCAGCGCGTTGCCGATCTGACCGGGCGGAGCATTGAGTACTTCACCAACCCTGGCTTTGAGCGGAAGCGTCGCGAGATGCTGCCGCGCCCAGCCACGCGCGAGGACTGGGAACTGCTATATGCGGGCGAGCCGGAGCGCGCCGCCGCCCACGCATCGATCGACGACGCGTTCGAGGGCGCCCGCCGCCTCCTGGAGTCGAGCGAGGCCGAGGCCGAGCCGGACGCCTGACCGTTTGCCGACCGTTTCAAGCCGGAAGTTCAAGCTGGAAGCGTTGCCGATGCTGCAGTCGATGCGGCGGCTGGCGGCGCAGCTGGCGGCGCCGGTGGGGGCAGTCGCGCCGGTGTCGGTGCTGGACTGCGCGCAGCGGCTGGGGCCGCGCGACGTTGTAGTGCTGGAGGACGCGCTGCACTCGGGGCTGCGCGGGGGGCTGCAGCGCATCGGCGGGCGCTGGGTGATCATTCTCAACGGTGGCGATGGGCGGCGTCGGGCGCGGTTCACGCTGGCGCATGAGCTGGGGCATATGGTCCTGATCGATGCGGGGTTGGATGGCCGCGCTGTGTTCGGGGCGCCGGTGCGAGAGGCGCTGTGCGATGCGTTCGCGGCGGAGCTGCTGATGCCGGCGTTGCTGGTGCGGACGGAGTGGCGGCGGCTGCGTCGGGAGGGGCGGGCGAGCGCGGGGGCGATGGCGGGCCGGTTTGACGTGTCGGCGGCGGCGGCGGTGCGTCGGCTGCGGGGGCTGGGGTTGGTGGGGTAGTTCAGGAGCTAGGCTGTATCGCGGGGAGCGGGAACATCAGGGAGAGGCACCCATGCCACCGCGTTGGCGCGCTCCGATGATGGGTTCGATTCGGGGCAGCGTTTCACCTCTCCAAGATCGTGGCGACCCGGGTCCCGTCCGGTGACGCACTGACGTCAAACGCGAAGTTTGGCGAAGCAGTAGGGCTGAAGAGCGAACCGCCCGCGACGAGGTCGTGTTCGGTGCCTTCCAAGGGAACGCGCGGCGTGGGATCAGGCTCGTCCGGCGGCAACACCGCGCCAGTGGCGCTATCGATCGTGATCCACTCCCGGGATGCCGAGGCCGCCTGGTAGCCTTCTCTGATGACGAGACGAGCGCCGTCTTGGGTCCAGGAGGGCGTACCTTCAAAGTGCCCCCCTTGCCCGATCCGCGCGTCGGGTCGAGTTCGCCGGCCTCCTCGGCTCGTAGCCGCGCCACCCCTCCCAAACGACAGGGCCGCCTCCCTCTCCAATTGCCTGCGGCAAAACCGCCCAAAGAGGAGGCGCGATCGGCCGCCGCTCCTGGAAAGCTAAGAGAAGAGAGGGACTTCAGACGGAGGCGAGAGGACAGCAGCCGTGCCGGCTTTGGATCCGAAAGGAGAACAACGATGTCTTCGTTGACACGTAGCGTGTGATCGACGCAGCCAAAGACAGGGGATGACTTTCGACATTCGTTCAGCGGGTCGCACGCCGCGGCCTCAGGCAAAGGAAACAGACCGATGACCAGCTCACCCCTTGCCGTCCTCGTCACCGGCTCGAGCAGCGGCTTTGGACGCCGCACCGCTCAAACGCTGGCCCGGCGCGGTCACCATGTCTTCGCGTCGATGCGAGGCATCGATGGCAAGAACGCCGAAGCCGCAGAAACCATGCGGCGGTGGGCCGCCACGGAGAACGCCCATCTGGAGGTCGTTGAACTCGACATCACCGACCAGGCAACCATCGACGAAGCCATACGACACGTCCTGGCATCCGCCGGTCGCATCGATGTAGTCTCAACAACGCCGCCTCCGCAACCGCCGGGCTCCTGGAAGCCTTCAGCCTCGACGAAGTACGAGCGTCCTTCGAGACCGTCGCCTTCGGGGCGCTCCGAGTGGACAAGGCGGTACTCCCGACGATGCGCCAGCAACGCTCCGGGCTGTTGATCCATGTCTCCAGCACCGGCGGCCGGATCATCGTCCCCTTCGTGAGCCCGTATTCGGCAGGCAAGGCCGCATTGGAAGCCTTCGCCGAAGAGTTCTCGTTCGAACTGGCCCCCTTCGGGATCGAATCGATCATCCTCGAAGCGGGCGGCTTCCTCACCGAAGGGTTGGCCAGCGGTTCGGCTATCGCCTTCCCCGCCGACGAGGAGATCCCCACCCAGTATGGCGAGATGGCCACGAAGCCCCAGGAGATGTTCGACGGCTTCGGTCAGGCCTTCAGCGGGCCCGACGCCCCCGACCCTCAAGAGGTCGCGGACGCCATTGCCAACCTGGTCGACCTGCCCGCAGGGCAGCGGCCGCTGCGCACCGTCGTGGGAACCCTGGTGACCGCGGGTGTGCGGGAACTCAACGAGCAATACGACAAGAGCCGCCAGCAACTGTTCAGCTCGCTGGGCATGGCCTAAGCGGACGGGATGGAGGCCCCGCAGAAGGGACCAGCGACTTCATCGTCACCCGGCTCGAGGCCGGCAGCTAGCCGGCTTTGGATTGAAAAGGAGAACAATGATGTCTTCGTTGACAAGCGGCGTCGTGATCGACGCAGCCAGAGATAAGGTTTGGGCAGTTCTCGCCGATTTCGGCACTGTCTCCAGATGGGCGCCGACCATCACCGACTCGGCGATCGTGGGAGATGTCAAGGAAGGTGTCGGCGCGGTACGCACCTGCGAGCACGTGAAAATGGGCACGCTCGAGGAGACCATTGTTTCTTGGTCTGAGGGCGAAGCGTACAGCTACGACGTGACCGCCGGGCTGCCGTTCCCCATGCAGGCGCTCCGCAACCGTTGGAGCGTGCATGAACGGGGGGCGAGCACCGAGGTCACACTGCATCAGGAATTCAGCACGAAGCTGGGACCCCTTGGATTGCTCGTGGAATCGATGATGCTCAAACGGATGATGCGCAAGGAGATACGACTCGCCCTCGCCGGCCTC
The DNA here is from genome assembly GCA_963662615.2 of Dehalococcoidia bacterium. Classification (GTDB taxonomy): domain Bacteria; phylum Chloroflexota; class Dehalococcoidia; order Bin125; family Bin125. The sequence continues at coordinate 1,465,185 of CAXXSR010000001.1, read as the reverse complement.
AAATATCACATCGAGACCGGCTCCATCGCCACCACCGATGTCGACCTCCAGTTGGCGAACGTCGCCTGAGAAGTCGATCGCGTACGGAGCACTGACGCTCGTTGCCGCCCCGAGCGGCCGCTGTTCAGGTGTGCCGATGATGTCTCGTTTGTGCGGGGGCGGGGACGCCGGGGGACTCGCAACGTTCGGTTCTCCCTCGCATCGATCTGGCCGACATCGCGTCCGCGCGAATAGCGGGCGCGGCGGGGCGCCGGCTGCGGGGCTGGGGTTGGTGGGGGGGCGCGGCTAGGGCGGCGAACTCAGCCCGGGTTCGACGAGCCCTTTGACCTGGGTGGTGGGGTTGGCGAGGGTCGCGAAGATGGCGGGGACGGCGTGGCGGTTGATTACGAAGCTGTTACCCAAGGACTTCGCTCCTAAGAAGGGGCTCGAGCTTGTCCCAAGTTGCGACAAGCGACGCCACTGCCCCGACGGACGAGCGTATGCCCGACAACACGCTCTTGATCGTGCCCGCACGCCTCTCGTCGGCTTTCGCTTGGACCTGGGAGAGAACGAGCTCTAACTGCTCGGCCACTTCATCTTTGATGGATGCGGCAAGCTCAGGGTTGTCGATGAGCTCCTGCGCGAAGTCCTTGACGGCGGATGCCAGCGCACGCTTTTCAACGCTCTCAAGCAACGTGATCGATGCGTCCAAATTCTGAACGGTTCCCGTATTGATCGCGCCGATCGTGCTGTTCGAGACATTGATGTTATTGAGCGTAAAAGTATCTCCTACGAACGGCGGACGAGGGATCTCCATTTTGATCGGCCGGACGAGGCCGCCCATTGCGTGTGAAATTTCCTCGCTTATCCGGTTCAGTTGGGCGGTGATCATGCTGCCTGCAAGATAACCAGCCTGCTGCATACGGAGGTGATGATCCACGCACAGGGGATGCCCCCCGTGATTCACGACGGCCGGCTTCCCGCACTGTGTGCATTCTGAAAAGGTCGCGTCGCCTTCGGCGTCGTCAGTAGATGCCACCTGTGCGTCCAGTATAGAGACGGCGTAGCACTCGCCCCAACGCACAGTCTTGCCGGCGGTGCGGCGGTTGCTGAGACTGGCGTTGGTGGAGCCGCGCGGGCTCATGAGCCACCGAGCATGTGCAGTCCAGCCGAGATTGTCTGGCGTAGCATGTGGGAATGCTGCGAATGGTTCGGCGCAGGGTCACAGTCTGGCGCGCCGTCATCGGTCCATGGATGCGCTGGGGTGCGGTCGTAATCGGCGTCATCGGCATTTTCGATCTTCTTCGGGCGCAGTTCCTACCCGACGAAGACATCCCTGTTGTCGCGGACATTTTGGATGTGATGCCGCTATGGGCGTGGGCACTGATCTTGATGGGTCTGATTGGATTGGGCGCTCTAGAAGGTGCATATCGCATTGCAAATCCTTACGTACCAGAGCCACCGACCGCAAGGAAAGGGTGGCTCGATCTGAGGATCGAGGGTGAGGCAGCCATCGGTGAAATGTCTAAGGAGTTGAGAAAGTTGAATCGGGACACCCGATGGATCGGCGAGCGGTTCACTTTCCACGCAAATCAACTTACTGCTCTGCAGTCCGATCCTAACTCAGGACCGAAGAAGATGCGGCGATTGGTTAGCGGTGCATCGAGAGATCTCAATCGATATTCCACGCAGATTGAACGACGCTTGCCCGAATTGTGCCGGCAGCAAAAACAGACTGCCGCGCTCCTTTTGAACATGGCTGAGCGATACGAGGCTGGACATCCTAGATCCCTACGGGATCAATCGTTAGCCTTTGCTGAAGAGGGCATACTGGGGGCGCTCAGCGGAACAGCCTCGTTCTTTCGCAGTTTGGCAACCAACTCCAACGTCGCCCCGACGGCAGACATGAACGCCGCGATTGATCGCGCCTTAGTGCTACTGGCTTCACTCTTGAGGGTCTTCGCTGCCCTCTACGAAGCGGCGCACGTCTATGTAGATGCGGCAGACCGTCGGCATACTGCGAATGCCTAAGTCGTAGCTCGCCACTCCGCACTGCCAAGGCTCCACTCCAGTGGCGGTGAAGGCAAGTAGACGGGGAATGCTGTTGCAGGGCAGAGCGCTTCGATCAAGTCACGCACAGCGGTCGCTGCACTCGGATTCGCGCACCCAGCAGATGGCGATCGGCGAGGCGAGCGAAATCAGTAGGGGTCCTGGGCGTCGAAGAGGCGGCGGGGGTTGTCGATCAGCATCTGGTCGATCTGGCGGTCGGAGACGCCGCGCTGGCGGAGGGCGGGGAGGACGTCGTCGGGGATGTGGTTGAAGTGCCAGTTGGGGAGATGCTCGGCGATGTTCTGATGGTTCGGCAGCCAGTCGAGGCAGCAGGCGGCGTCGTGGCTGAGGACGACGCGGTCGGTGTAGCCGTCGCGGCAGAGGGCGGCGACGGTGTCGACGCGATCCTCGAAGGAGAGGATCGCATCAAGGCCGAAGCGGTCCATGCCGACGCAGCTGCCGCGCTCCATGAGTTCCTTGAGGTAGCCGGTGTCGGTGGTGTCGCCGACGTGGCCGATGACGACGCGGCTGAGGTCGACGCCCTCATCGGCGAAGATGCGCTGCTGCTCGCGGCCGAGGGTGGGCGGGTTGTTGTGGGTGGCGATGGGGACGCCGGTGCGTCGATGGGCGCGGGCGCCGGCACGGAGGCACATCTCCTGCAAGGCCGCGTCGCCCTGATGGACGATGGCGCGCCCGAAGGCGTCGGTGGGGGCCTGGTCGCTGGCGAGCTTGATCACGCCGGCCTTGAGGTCGGTGCCCTGGATGCCCTCGGTGATGTCTTTGACGAAGACCGCGGCCAGCTCTTCGGCGTCGCGGCGCCACCAATATCGCGGCACGACCCAGTAGATGCCCGTGCAGACGATGATGTGGATGCTGGTGCGGGCGGCGACGTCCTGGAGGTAGCGGGCGTCGCGGCCCATGTCGGCGGTGGTCAGCTCGACGATGGCGCCGATGCCCCGCTGGGCCAGCGCTCGCAGCTTTTCCTCGGCGCTGCTGAGACAGGCGTCATCGGCTAACTCGGGCCAGTTCTCGGCGATGCCGGGGGTGCGGATGGCGATGTGCTCGTGGATGAGGGTGCGGCCGAGGTCGGCGGCGTCGATGGGGCCGCGGGCAGTATTCACCATCTTTTTGCTCTCCCTCCGCAGATCGCTGGGGAGTGTAGCAAGGCTGGTGGCAGCGGAGGGCTTTTTGTGCACCCTCCGCAGGGCGTTGGAGAGTTGAGCGAGGTTGGGGTGAGCGGAGGGCGGAGGCGCAGCGTTGCAGCGGTAGCCTGAAGGATTTTGCTCTCCCTCCGCGGGTCGCCTTTTTGCTCTCCCTCCGCAGTGCGCTGGGAGGTTGAGCGGCGTTCGGGTGAGCGGAGGGTGGAGGCACTGTGGTGCAGCGGTGTCGTGAAGGATTTCGTTATTCGTTCCGCTGACCGTGGGGGGTCTTGTGGCACTCGCAGGGCGGGGAAAGGCGGAGGCGCCGTCGTGCCGCGAGGGCTTTTTGCTCTCCCTCCGCAAGGCGCGGGGGAGTGTAGCAAGGCTGGGGGCAGCGGAGGGCTTTTTGCTCTCCCTCCGCAGGGCGCCTTTTTGTTCACCCTCCGCAGGGCGCTGGGTGTGTAGCGGGGTTTGCGCGAGCGGAGGGCGGAGGCACTGTGGTGCAGCGGTGTCTCCCGGGATTTTGCGCTCCCTTCGCTGGTTGTTGGGGAGTGTAGCCAGGCTGGGGGGAGCGGAGGGCGGAGGCGCCGTCGAGCGGCTGTAGACTGCCGCCAGCGGGGGTTGGAGCCCATGGACTTTGCACTGAGCGAAGTGCAACGTCTTCTCCAGGACACGGTGCGTGAGTTCGCGCGAAGGGAGATCGCGCCGATGGCGGCGGCGATCGATCGGGAGGACCGCTTTCCGGCGGAGCTGTGGCCGAAGCTGGGCGAGCTGGGGGTGCTGGGCGTGACGATCCCCGAGGAGTACGGGGGCGCGGGCGCGGACCTGCTCTCGGGCGTGCTGGTGATCGAGGAGCTGGGGAAGGTGAGCGCGTCGGTGGCGCTGTCGTACGGGGCGCACGCCAACCTCTGCGCGAACAACATTGCGGTCAACGGCGACGAGGCGCAGAAGCGCACATACCTGCCGCCGCTGTGCCGGGGGGAGGCGATCGGGGCGCTGGCGCTGACCGAGCCGGAGGCGGGGTCGGATGCGGTGGGGATTCGCATGACGGCGCGTCGGGAGGGGGACGTCTATCTCCTCAACGGGACCAAGATGTTCATCACCAACGGGTCGGTGGCGGACACGCTGGTGCTGTACGCGAAGACGGCGCCGGAGGCAGGGTCGGAGGGGATCACAGCGTTCATTGTCGAGAGCGATTTTCCCGGCTTCAGTGTGGGACAGAAGCTGGACAAGCTGGGGCATCGGGGGTCGCCGACGGCGGAGCTGATTCTCGAAGACTGCGAGGTGCCGTCGGCGAACGTGCTGGGCGAGGTGGACCGGGGCGTGACGGTGATGATGCAGGGGCTGGTGGTGGAGCGGGTGTTCCTGGCGGGGGAGTCGGTGGGCATTGCCGAGGCGGCGCTGGAGGCGAGCATCGCCTATGCGCGAGAGCGGCGGCAGTTCGGACAGCGCATTGGCGATTTTCAGCTGATCCAGGCGAAGCTGGCCGACATGTACACGGAGATCGAGGCGGCGCGCTGGCTGGTGTACCGGACGGCGGTCGTGGCCGAGCGGGCGTCGAAGGGGGAGGGGGAGCGGGTGGACAAAGAGGCGGCGGCGGCGATCCTGTACGCGGCCGAGATGGCGACGCGGGTGGCGAACCAGGCGGTGCAGATCCACGGCGGCTACGGCTACATGAACGACAGTGCGGTATCGCGCTACCTGCGCGACGCGAAGCTGCTGGAGATCGGCGCGGGGACCAGCGAGATCCGTCGTTTGCTTATTGGTCGCGAGCTGGTTGGGGAGTAGCGGGCGGACCATTCCGCCGCGGCGGCGTGCCTTCATGGCGCGGCGTTTTTTTACTTGGACACGAACTCGTTGGGGAGTGATGCGAGATCAAACTTCCGCGGCCAAGCAAGTGATTAGGCGCGCTGCCTCTTTGCCGGAAGGGCGCGAACTGGTTGGGGAGTAGCGCGCGGACGATTCCTCCGCGGCGGTGCGCCGTCGGTGGACCGTGGCCCGCGAGAAGTGCGCGGCGTTCCGCGATGAGGCGTACTGGGGCCGGCCGGTGCCCGGCTTCGGGGGGCGCGCGGCGGCGAGTCCGCCGAACCTACCGCCGACGATCACGACCCGGAGCCGTTTGCCTGCTTTCAGGCCTACCACATTCGGCGGGCTCAGCGTTGCGTCGCGCCACGGTGTCCTGAGTCGCTTCCCTCGCGGAGCACCGCGCGCGCTATGCCGGGCCATCATGGCTGTCATGGGGACGACGGCTCGATACGGCCAGCGGACGAGCCACGCTGGGAGGGTAGCGTGGCGTTCTTCGCGATCGACCCGGGCTCGGGGATGCTCCTTGTTGCCGAGCTGCCGGGTGGGCTCACTGGTATGCACTTCGATGGCGGTCAGGTGCTTGACGCTCTTGTAGGCGTACTGCTGGGGGCTGACCAGTCGAAGCGGTGCCCCGTGGACCAGGTCGAGCGGAGCACCGGCGAGGGTGTCCACGACGAAGACGTCCTCTGCCAACGCGTCGTCGAGGTGGAGGATCGCGCGGTGCCCGTCGAGGCCGACCGCGACGATGTGCGATGCTTCGCTGCTCGGTCGCGCGTCCCGGCAGATGACTTCGCGCCACAGATCGGCGAGGCGCCAGCCGCTCCAGCGAAGACCGAAAACGCTCCACGTCGTGACGCAGTGAAAATCCGCGAGCAGCTCACGGCGCTGGAGTTGTTGGAGCCGACCGAACTCGAGCGAGAGCTCATCGCCGACGGCTCCCCGTATCTTGAGCGTGGGGGTCGCCGGCACAGCGGGTGGAGGAGTCCGTGGCTTGTCGGCAAAGCGCGGAAAGACCCGCAGGACCCACTGCCCCGGGGGCAGCGACTCTCCCCGCCGGGGTCGTCGCGGCCACACATCGTGCCACCCGTAGTCGACGCTGCTCTCTATCCGCCGGGTCTCATCGCTCATCGGAAATCCCTCCCTTTTGGGTCGATGCCGCGAGTGCTCGGCACCCTACGTGCCCTGCAGGAGCCAGCCCAGTCGCCGCCAGCCACGCCTCGTTCCCTCGAGGTACAGAAGCCCGGTGATGAGCGAGACGAGCGAGAAGACGACCTCCCGCGGCGGGCGAGAACCGGGCGACCAGAGCAGCAACCACGCCTGGGGGAAAACGGGGAGCCCCCTCAATGTGTAGATGCAGCCGATCGCCACGAGCGCAGGGCGCAGGAGCGGCAGTGCTCTGAAGCGCTCTGCCCCTCCGAGGCCGTAGAGCCCGAACGTGGCGAACAGAGCGGTGAGGCCGAGGGTCAAGACGGCAGGGAGCATGGACCCTGCTTCGGCCTGTCGCGCGAACGTCTCCGGTGCCCCGAAGTAGCGATATCCGGGCGCCCCGATGAAAATGATGGCGAGGTGCAGCAGGGCGACCGCCAGGCTCATCGCTCCTGCCGCGGTCAAGAGGAGCCTGGTGAGGGCGTGAGCCGACGCCGCATCTGGCTCGGACACGCTTCGCTGCTGCCCGCCTTCGCTGGGTGGTCGCCAGAGGTGTTGCACAGGGATCCAAGAAGAGCCTGAGCTGTCACGCCCACCTTCACCCTGTTCGATAGTCATGTGCCACCTCCGCCGTGTACTGGCGTAGAGAGCCTACTGGCATTATATGCCATTTGGCAACAAATAGTGTGTGCTGCTACACGCCTACTGGCATAAGATGCATGAATGCAGGAACGCGAGCCGCTCCGTGAGCGGAAGAAGCGCCGGACCCGCGACGTGCTCTTCGCCGCAGCCGCTCGGCTGTTCCTCGAGCAAGGGTACGAGGCCACGACCGTTGAGCAGATCGCGGAAGCCGCCGAGGCCTCGCCGCGTACGTTCTTCCGCTACTTCGGAACCAAGGATGACGTGCTCTTCTGCCGGCATGATGAATACGTGGCGGCCTTCCGTCAGCTGCTCGCCAGTCGTCGCGAGGGCGAGACGCTGGCTAAGCTCTTGCGCCGCGCCGCGGGCGCCGTGGTCGCGGACCTAATCGGCGACGATTCGCGTGAAGCGGTCACTCTTCAGCAGATCGTAGCCTCGGTGCCCGCACTGACGGGGCGACAGCTCGAGCTGGACATCGACTTCGAGGAGGCGATCGCTGAGGTCGTTGCCGCGCATGCCCCAGGCCCGGACGCCGAGCTGCGGGCGCGGCTGGTCGCGGGTGCGGTGGCCGGGGCCATGCGGGCGGCCGAACGCGCTTGGGTGAGCAGCGGCGGCGCAGACGACCTGGACCAATTGCTGGACGCCACGTTCAGCGTCCTCGCGGAGGGCCTCGCAGGGCTCGACGAAGAGCCCTAGCCCGCTTGCGCGCCGGTTCGGTTGACCTGCCCCCCCGAAAACTGAGCCAGCCGCAGCACGACTATCGTGGCGGGGCGGGGCGCCGTCGCGGTGGCTAGGGGTCGGGCGGGGGGTCCGGGACGGGGTCGGGCGGGCGGGTTCGGTTCAGGGGCGGGGTCGAGCGGGGAGAGCGGCGCCGTGGCGGGGACGCCGGTGGAGGAGACGGGTTGCAGGGTATCGACACCGGCGCGGAAGCGTCCGCCGTCCTCCGGGGCGGCTTTGGTCACGACGGCGCCGAGGACGTGCGCGCCGGCCGCGTCCAGCCATGCTGCGGTCGTTGCCAGCGAGGTGTCGTCGAGGCGGCGCGCCTCGACGACCAGCAGGGTGGCGTCGCAGAGGGCGGCGAGGGCAGGTGTCTCTGGATGCTGCAGCGAGGGGCCGTCGAGGATGGTGAGGTCCGCCCCAACGGCAAGTTCCGCGAGGACGGTGGCGGCGCGGGCGGAGCGGAAGAGGTGCGCGGGCTCAATGGGGAGGAGGCCGCTGGTGAGGACCCAGAGGGTTCCTTGGGAGAGGACGTGGGGCTCCTGCGCTTCGGCGGCTTCCCCGGCGAGGGCGTCGGCGAAGCCGCGGCTGTTGGCGAGGTGGAGGAGCCGGTGCACGGCCGGCCGCCGCAGGTCGGCGTCGACGAGGAGGGTGGAGACGCCGCTCTCGGCTGAGGCGAGGGCCAGATTGAGGGCCGCGGTGCTGGCGCCGAAGCCGTCCTCCAGTCCCGCGACGAGAAGCGTGCGGAAGCCGGTCCGGTCCCGTTCGCTCTCAAGCGTGCGCTGCAGCAGGCGGTAGGCGTGGGCCTCGGGGGAATCGACCCGGTCGATGAGGGCCGGTGTCGTTGCACGGAGTTCGCGCGGGATCTGGGTCAAGACGGGGACGCCTGCTCCCGCTGGGATGGGAGCGGGTGGGGGCGGCGGGAGTTCGCGTCGGGAGACGAGGGCGGCGAGGGCGATGCCGCCGGCGAGCGCCGCCGCCACGGCGAAGGCCGTGTTGCGGGCGGTGTGATCATTGATGCTGCTGGTGGGGGTCGAGGGGGGGCGGAGGACGGACGGTTGGGGGGCGCCGGCGAGGATGTCGGAGCTGCCGGCGATCACCCGATTGGCCACTTGGCGGGTGAGATCTTCGGCGGCGTCGGGGTCGGTGGCGCGCACGCGCAGGGAGATGAGGGCACCGTCGACGGTGACGTCGATGGCGGCGCGGAGTTCCTCGACCGTCACGGGAATGCGCAGCGTGCGGATGGACTCGCGGAGGATGGAGGCATCGGTGGCGAGGGCGGCGTAGGTCTCGGGCGGCAGGGCGGAGTCGGCGGGGGCGAGCAGCAGGGCCTCGGCCTCGAAGATGTCATCATTGGCTTCGCTGAGGAGGAAGGCGACAAAGCCCGCGGCGATGGCGGCCAGCAGCGGCAACCACCAGAGGAAGCCGGTGGTTCCTAGGAGGGGAGGCCGCGGGGCCGCCAGGGAATGCGTGAGAGGCGGGGGAGGTGGGAGCGAAGAAGGAACGGCCATTGCTGCGAGTCTAGTCCAGAGTGCGCGAGCGGGCAGGGCTGGGGGGAGCGAGGGCGGGCGGATCGATGGGGTGGCGATGCGACCCGTCGCGCTTTCATCCGCACTGGGAGTGAGTGGAGGCTGGGTGATGGCCGAGTGGGGCGCGCCGGGGTAGCCTCAACACTCCATGCGAAGCAACGGTGTGAGTTCCGGACGTCGCCTGCTGCTCGGGGTGATCGCGCTGGCGGTGACGGCGTCGCTGCTGGCGGCGTCACCGGTGCTGCTGACGGGCGCGCCGGCGCAGGCGTCGTCGGACGGCGTGAGCGCGCGCCTGGAGGGTCCGCTGGCCGAGCTGTTCGCGCAGGCGACGCGGCTTCGCGCGAGCGACGCGACGCTGACACCGTCCAGCCTGGCTGAGGGGTCGAAGTGGCTGGCGGACGCCATTGCCGCACGGACGCTGCGGATCGGCGCGGGGGGCATGGTGCAGGTGGACGTCGCCATTGCCGGCGCGGGGCCGGATGCCGAGGCGCTGGCGGCGCTGGGCGTGGTGGTGGAGCGTCATCGGCCGGATCTGGGGCGGGCGCAGTACCAAGCGCCGGCGACGTCGCTGGGCGCGCTGGCTCGACTGCCCGGCGTCCGATTCGTGCGGCTGCCCACCTACGCCCGGACGACGACGGGATCGACGCTCAGCGAGGGTGACGCGGCGCTGCGGGCGGACGCGGTGCGGAGCAACTGGGAGCTGACGGGGGCGGGCGTTCGCATCGGCGTGATCTCGAATGGGGTGCGGGGGTTGGCGGAGTCGCAGGCGAGCGGCGACGCGCCCGTTCTCGCGGACCAGCGCGCCTTCGACGGGGACGGGTTGGAGGCCGGGTCGGAGGGCACGGCGATGATCGAGATCGTCCATGATCTGGCCCCGGACGCAGCGATCTCGTTCGCGAATGCGGCGACGGACCTGGAGATGATCGAGGCCGTCAATTACCTGGCGGCGCGGAACGACATCGTTGTAGATGATCTGGGGTTCGTGTTTCCGGACGACCAGCAGAGCGCCGTGTCCGTGAACACGACGGCGGCGCTGAGCAACGCGGCCTGGCCGATCCGGGCCTACATGACGGCGGTAGGGAACTGGGCGCGCCGGCACTATACGGGCGCGTTCGAAGCGGGACCGGACGGCCGAACGATGGGGCTGGAGTCTGCGGGGGCGGTGCACCGGTTCCGGGCCGCACAGGGGACCACGGATGCCCAAGGCGAGGGTCCGGCGCCCGCTAACGAGATCTTCTTGGACCAGGGCGATACGGCGTTCGTGGTGCTGTTCTGGGACGACTCCTGGGGCGAGTCCAGCAACAACTACGATCTGTACCTGCTCAACTCACAGAACGTGCGGGTAGCAGCCAGCAGAGAAGTTCAAGGGGTAACGAACGATCTTCCGCGCGAGCGTCTGACCTTCAGGAACGAGGGGCCGGCGGGACGGTTCCGCATCGTGGTGCAGAACTTCCAAGATGGGGCAGCGGCGCGGGAGCTGGAGCTGTTCGCCTTTTTCGCGCCGGTCTTGCCGGGCGAAGCGACGGCGCTGAACTTCAATAGCGCCGGCAGCAGCATGCTGGCGCAGAGCGACGCGGGCGGCGGGGTGATCTCGGTGGGCGCGATTTACCACGGGGAGCCCGGCCTGGACGAGATTCAGCCGCCCAGCAGCCGGGGTCCGACGAACAACGGGGCGATGAAGCCGGACCTGACCGCCGTGGACGGGGTCTCGGTGACCGGCCACGGCGGCTTTGGCACGACGTTCTTCGGGACCAGCGCGGCGGCGCCCCATGTGGCGGCAGTGGCGGCGCTGTTGCTGGAGGCGCGGCCGTCGCTGCTGGCGGCGAGCGGCGGCAATCCGATTGCGGCGCGAGCGGTGCTGCGGGCGCTGCTGACGGAGAGCGCCGTCGATCTGGGGGAAGCGGGAGCGGACAACACGTACGGGGCGGGCCGGCTGGATGCCGTGCTGGCGGTGGAGCAAGCGCTGAGTCGAGTCGTCAGCGTGAGCAGCGACGAGGACGCCGGCCCGGACAGCTTTCGCGCGGCGATCGAGGCGGCCAACGATATCGCGTCGATGGAGGGTGACGGGGACGGCGGCGCCGGCTTCGCGATCCTGTTCGAGTCGGCCCTGCAGATTGCGCTGGCATCCCCGTTGCCGGCGCTGAGAGCGGATGATGCGACGATCGATGGGGCCGGGTCGGTGGTTGACGGATCCGCGCTCGTGGAGGAGGGCGTCGATGGGCTGGCGATAAGCGGCGCGCGCGCGCTAATCGGCGATCTGTCGCTGTCCAACTTCGCGGGCAGCGGCCTCCACCTGGACGGAGCGGCGGGCGCGACGCTGATGGGCGCGCGAGTGGAGGGCAACGGGACGGGACTGTTGATCGACAACGGCGCGACGGACGTCACCGTAGGTCCGGGGGAGGTGCGGGGCGTGGTCGCCGCCGGCAACGCAGGCGACGGGGTCGTGATCGCGGGCGAGGAGACGGGCGGGGTGGTGGTGCGGAACAGCTTGATCGGCGTGGATGAAGGAGGAGTGGCGCGGGGGAACGGCGGGGCAGGGGTGCGGATCGCCGCGGGCGCTGCGGGGAACACCATCGGTGCGGGATTGGCGGACACGCCCGGTCTGGCGGCCTCGCAGGTGGGCGAGGTGGTGCACACGATTCAAGGGACCGCGACGGTGAACGGTCTTGCAGCGCCGGCGGGGACGGTGGTGGAGGCGTTTTTGGACGGCGCTGCGGCGGGCGCGACCGTGGTGGGGTTGGTGGAGGCGATTGGCGGCGCCGGCTTCGTGCTGACGATCTCGGGCCCGGGCGAGACGGTGACGTTCGAGGTGGACGGGGTGGCCGTGGATCCAGTGGTCGAATTCGAGCCGGGCGCCGTGACGATCGTCGCGCTGGCGGTCAGCAGTGCGGTGGCTCCGGTGGCGCCGGTGGACGACTTGCCGCAACTGCCGGGAGCGAACGTGATCGCCTTCAACGCGGGGAACGGGATCCGGGTGGAGGGGGCGACGAGTCTGCGCAACACGTTCCGCGGCAATGCGATCCACAGCAACGGTGCGCTGGCGATTGACCTCGTATCGCCGGGCGATCCCGCGTCGGGGGTGACGCCAAACGACACGGCCGACCTGGATGACGGGCCGAACGACCTGCTGAACCGAGTGAGCATTGACCGAGTGAGCTTCGAGGGGGACGTAGCGACCGTGGAAGGGGCGGCAGAGCCGGGCACGACGGTCGATCTGTACGCGGTGGTCGAACCGGCGGCGATCGCGAACGGCGCGACCGGCAGCGGAGGCGCGGGCGGGGCGGTGCGGTTGCTGGCGACGACGGTCGTGACGGGCAGCCGCTTCACGATCAGCGATCTGGCGGTGGGAGATGTGACGGCGCTGACGGCGCTGGCAACCGATGGCAGCGGGAACACGTCGGAGTTCGCGCAGAATGTGGAGATCGATGCGGCGCCGCTGATTTCGACGGTGTCGCCGGCGTCGGGCGCGAGCGGGGGCGGAACGCCGATCAGGCTGGAAGGGACGGGCTTCGCCGCGGATGCGCGCGTGCTCTTCAACGGGGTGGACGCGGTCGTGGTGTCGGCGGAGGCGACGGCGCTGGAGGTGCGGACGCCGGCGGGCGCCGTGGGGCCCGCGTCGGTGACGGTGGTGAACCCGCAGGGCCGGTCCTTCACGCTGGAGGGCGCGTTCCGATACGTGACGGCGCGGGTGCTGACGTTGCAGCCGGGCTGGAACAACGTGAGCTGGGCCGGGGCGCCGACGCCGGTGACGGCGTCGATCAATGCGCTGGCCGGGCGGGTGGACCGGGTCTTCGCTTGGGATCCGGAGCGGCAGGTCTACGACAGCTTCATTGTGGCGGCGCCGTCGTTCCTGAACACGCTGTCGATGCTGCAACGGGGGCAGGCGCTGTGGCTGTTCGTGACGGGTGAGGAGCCGGTGCGTTGGGAGCAGCCGCTGGTTTTTTGACGATTTTCTTGACGATCGCGTCGGGGTCTTCGGATTGTTCGGGCGCAGGTTGCCCGCGTCGATGTCTCAGTTCGTCGCGCGGGAGTTGCGCTTCGGCGGGCGCGCCGGGGCGGTAGGGGCGCTCAAGCGGGGCGGGCCCGCACGGGGCGATGAGTATGCCCCGCGACGCGCTACGAGGATGCACCATCATCCATTACAGGCCGAGGCGGTAGGCGTTGGCGTCGAGCCAGCGGCGGCAAGCGCGGTGGCGGGGCATGCGGGCGTCGAGGGCGGACCAGAACCGTTCGGAGTGATCGGGGACGCGCAGGTGCACGAGTTCGTGCGCGACGATGGCGTCGAGGACGGGGGGCGGCGCCATGACGAGACGCCAGTTGAAGCTGAGGGCGCCGGCGTCCGAGCAGCTGCCCCAACAGCTTTCCTGATCGCGGATGTGGACGCGGGCGATGGGGCCGTCGGCTGCGCGGTGGAGCGCCGCGACGCGGGCAGGGACGATGGCGCGGGCGCGGGCGCGGTACCAGCGCTCCAGCTGTGCCCGCACGGCCGTCTCGTCGTCCGGCGCGGGGGCGTCCACCGTAATTGTTCTCGCAGGCGCGAAGAGGCCGTCTGACCGTTCGAGGGCGGAGAGTCCGTGTCGGGCGCTGTGCGCTTGGGCGGAGGGCTCTATGAGCAGCGCCGCTCGCCCTACGACAGGCTCCTTCCCAGGAGGGAAGGACAGGTCAGGACGAACGGATTCGGTGTGGTCGAGGGCGGCGTCGATGCCGAGGGCGACGCGCGTCGGAACCTCACCCCCCGTCCCCCTCTCCATCGGTGAGCGATGGAGAGGGGGTGCGGCTTCGTTCGCGCGCGCTCGCAGCTTGTCTGGGTGAGCGCTGCGTTGGTGGCCGCTCGCGCCGAGGGTTGCTGATCGGGGCGATCTTGGGGGCGTTCGCTCTTCGACGGGCTCCCTCGACAAGCTCGGGGCAGGTTCAGGGTCGGCGGAATCGGTGAGGGCGGCGTCGAGGGCGACGCGGGGGCGGGAGGCTGCGCAGAGAACGAGGAAGAGCCAGTGGCCGCGGAAGGGGAGGCGGGCGCCGGTGCGCAGGGGCGGAGAGCGGCGGGCGCGATGGACGTCGGCGGCGTGGCGCTCGAGCCAGGCGGCTTTCTCTTGCAGCAGTTCCGAGGCGAGGCGGCGAGGGGAGCCGGCCGGGAGGACGACCTCGATCCCGCGACGGGGGTGGAGGTGGAGCGCGGCGCGGCGGGCGCGAGCGGAGAAGCGAATGCGGTACGGTGCGGGGCGGCCGCGAACGGTGACGGCGCCGTCGGCGGTGGGGGTAGACACCGGCGTTATCCCGTCGCCGACCTGGAGGCATCGTAGCGCGGTGAGGCGGTCGAGGCGAGGGTGAGCGCGCCCGCGTAGAATGCGAATCCCAAGGCGCAGCAATGATTCCGGAGGGAGGAGCCGTGTCGATCTCACTTCCACAGTCGGTCAAGCGCGTACTGGAGGACAAGGCGTACGGGCACGTTTTGACGTTCAATCCCGATGGCAGTCCGCAACTGACGATGGTGTGGATGGACGTGGAAGGGGACGAGGTCCTCTTCAATACAGCGCGGGGCCGGTTGAAGCCGCGCAATCTGGAGCGCGACTCGCGCATCATCATCTCCGTCCAGGGCCGCGCGGATCCGCAGGCGTACATGTTGCTGTACGGCAATGCGACGGTGAGCCCGGATGGCGCCGACGGGCATATTGACAAGCTCGCGAAACGGTTTATGGGGGTGGACTCCTATCCGTTCCGTCGCGCGGACGAGGAGCGGCTGATCGTGCGGATGGGGGTGGAGCGGATTGGCGGGATGGGGCCGAAGATGGGGCCGTGGGCGTAGAGGGGACTCGTGACCCCCAGCGATCACGAGTATGAAGTCTGGCGCGCGGACAGCAGCAACGGGGGGCGCTTGGTCTCCGGCGACTACCGCGTGATCTACTAGGTCGAGAGGGAGGGCGAAGCTCTACGGACGCCCGTAGATGGTCAAATCCCGCACCGACTGGAAGTCTTGGCTGTCCAGGTAATGACACCACGTCCTGTATGGCGCTTTGAACGTGATGCGCCGATTGCTCTGAGGGCTCGTCCAGGCTGCGACTTCAGCGCGAGGCGTCACATCAAATTTCTGGGCCACGTACTCGAGAGCGGGACGCAGGTCTGTGTCCGTTGAAAAGATGATTCCGACGTCGTAGCGTCCGTCAATGGCTCCGGTCACGAAGTCGATCGCCAACTGAACGTCGATGCCTTTCTCTTGTGGTTTCCCGCCTTGTGGTGGGTAACGAAGACTTCGCGCAATGACCGTTGCGCCTTCCTTCTCCCAAGCAGCGGATTGGCGCATGTTCGCGCCGTAGCCCCTAGGGTTTCTCGTTGCGTCGGGACGGCCAACGTAGACTCGGACTTCATGGAGAGTTCTCGAAAACCCCGGAGGAGGGCGACTGCCGATCAGTTCTCCGATGGCCATGGGGCTGGTGTTCCCGTCGCTCGGCCGAAGGTCCGAGACATCCGCAAGGAAGGATTCGCGGGCTCCCTTGTACAAGTTCTGTGCATCGATGTAGAGGACGACTCGATCGGTCATCGACGCATAATAAATAACCCCGCCAGTTCACAGGCCGAAACCTGTGGACGGCGGGGAGCATCGATCTCTATTATCGACCGATTCCGAGATTCGTCAAGGGGTCCCCGGGTGATCTGACGAGCGCAATACTCAAGTAACCATGACACAGGCTCGGGCGCATCGCGAGCTGGCGCGCGATCCCGGCCAGCAGCGCGGGCGGGTCGGGCGCGTGAAGCAGATCGAGTCGCGACGTTGATTTCGGCGTTGGTTACGGCGAGCGGCTATTGCGGGTCGGTGGGCCAGCGGACGGTGGGGATGCGGAGGCGGTCGGTGCGATCGGCGGCGCTGTCGTCGATCAGCTCGATGGGGTCGCCGGGGCGGATGGCGCCGCCGTGGAGGACGCGAGCGTAGACGCGGCTGGCGCCGGGATGGGTTTTCTGGTTGATGCGGTTGAAGTCGCCGTCGGCGAACCAGCGCGCATTTTTCCAGCAGGGGGCGGTGTAGTCGGTGACTTCGATGAGCACGGTTGCGCCCAGCCGCAGACGGGCGCCAGGGACGACGCGGCGCCAGTCGAGGCCGGCGGTGGTGATGTTCTCGCCGATGCTGCCGGCGTCGATGGGGTGGCCCTCGGCCTGGAGCTGGGCGATGAGCTCGCGGGGGAAGAGGCAGAGGGCCTGGTGGGGGAGGCCGTGATGGAGCTTGTCGGCGGAGGCGTCGGTGGTGATGCCGCGCTCGTCGACAAGCGCCTCGGGGACGGGCAGCTTGGGGACGCCGCCCCCCGAGGCGTTGATCTGGGCGATGGTTCCCGTCGAAGCCGGCTTGGTCCCGCCGGCGTTCGTGCCGCCAGCATTGGCGGACGGCGAGGGGTGATCGTTGGTCATCCTTCGACAGGCTCCTTCTGCTGCGCGAAGGACACGTCCGGACGAACGGTCTTGACGTACTCCCCGATCATCGTCGCGAGGGTTTGCGGTTCCTCCAGCTCCACCAGGTGGCCCGCCTGGGGGACGATCTCCAAGCGGGCGTTGGGCATCGACTGCGCGTAGCGCTCGCCGCAGCTCAGCGGCACGACGCGGTCGTTTTCGCCCCAGACGAGCAGGCAGGGCGTCTGGACTTCGGGGAGCAGGTGCGGCAGGCGGGGGTTGAACATGTAGGGCCGCCAGGTGAGGCGGGCGGCCATTTCGCGGCCGAAATCCCAGACCGGCCGCAGCTCCTGCGCCGCCTCCTCGTCGAAGATGGCGCGGTAGGCGTCGTCGTCGCGGAAGCCGACGCGCACGTATTCCTCGTGGTCGAGCATGATCTGGTCCAGGATCTCGCCCTGCGGGGGCTGGAGGCCGGCCGCGCCGACGAGGATGAGCGCGCGCAGGCGGCTCTGCGTCATGGTGGCCATCTCGGCGGCGACGAAGCCGCCGAAGCCGGTCCCGATGAGGGTGACGCCCTCAAGCAGCAGTCCATCCAGCAAGCGGTTGATGAGGATGGCGACGTCACGCGGCTCGCGGGCCCAGGCGGGGCGTTCGGATTCTCCCCAACCCGGAAGATCGGGTGCGAGGACGAGGAAGTGCTCGGCGAGCGCGTCGTAGAAGGGGAGCCAGCCGAGGCTGCCGGTGGAGTGGTGGAGAACGACGGCAGGCGGGCCGTCGCCGCCCTGGAGGAGGTGGAGCGAGAGCCCGGCGATGGTCTCCGTGCGCTCGCTCCAGATCTGGGCAGTGGTCGCCACTGGTCCAATCGTTTCCGTTGTCCAAGCGGTGTCGCGCGTCGCGGCGTTCGGGCCGCGTACCGTCGCGCGTTGTGGCTAGTCGAGCAGCGTCAGTTCTTCCTCCGAGGCCTGGAAGAGCTCGCAGTCAAACTGGAGGTCGCCGCTGGTAATGCAGACGTCCCAGCCGTTGCCGGCGACGTGGCGATCATTGAACGCGAGCGCGCCGGCGACGCCATCGTACTGGATGGCTCCCAGCGCGGCGACGACGGCGCCGGTGTGGGTGACGGTGCCGACCACTTGCCAGGCTTTGGCGAGCATGAAGACGAAGTCGTAGATGAGCAGGCTGAGGCCGGCTGCGGGGGTCAGTTCCGTGCCGGCGGCCTCGAGCCGGGCGAAGAAGTCGGCGGCACGCCGGCTGGACGGTTCACCCCAGCAGAGGGGGACACAGAGGAGGGCTACCGGGGCCTCCACGCCGTCGGGGAATAGCTCCTTGAAGAAGCCGGGGTCGACGAAGTTGGCCTCGTAGGCGGGCGCGACTTCAAGCTCGAACGATTGCTGGAGGGCGGTCGAGACTTCGTCGGCGGGCCACCAGATGTGGAGGAGGTCCGGGTTGCGGCGCTTGATGCGGGTCAGAGAGGGCCCGAACTCCGTGGTCCCGGTCGGGAAGAAGATGGTCTCCAGGACCTCATAGCCAGCGGCGTTGTAGGCCTGCTCAAAGAGCGGCGCGATGAACTTCCCGAGCGTGTCGTCGTTGATCAAGAGCTGCATCCTCTGGGCCTCGGGGAAGAGCTGGCGGGTGACGCGCGTCATCATGACCTGGCGGCCGGCTTCGCCGATTCGGGTCTTGAAGAGGTAACGCTGTTCGCCGCCGGGTCCGGCCGACTCCGGGGTGAGGACAGCGTCGATGTCGGTGGTGGCACCGAAGAGGATGACCCTCTCGGGGTTGGTTAGCGCCTGGGCGACGATGACGTGGTCGTTGAGGATGGGGCCGAAAAAGTACTGGACCTCTTCGTCTCGGATGAGTTCGACGGTCGAGGCGAGCGCAGCCTGGATCTCAGTGCCGGTGTCGGTCTCAAGCAGATCGATGGAGTAGACGGTGTCGCCCACAAGGACGCCGCCGCCGGGCTCGCAGAAGCTGCAGGCGTCGAGGTCGCCGCTGTTGATCTCGTTGACGGCGAGATTGACGCCGGCGGACCAGATCTGGCCGAAGACGGCGGCGGCGCCGCTGAGCGGGACGGGCAAGCCAACCTTCACGGTGCCAGTCTTGAGTTCCGGCTCTGGGGGCGGTTCGAGCTCGGGGGGCGGTTGCAGCTCTGGAGCTGGTTCGGGCTCCGGGGGCGGTTCCGGCTCTGGTGCCGGTTCGGGCTGGGGCGCCGGTTCCGGCGCCGGGGGCGGCGCGGGCTCCGGTCTGGCGGCGGGTTCCGGCTGGGCGGCGGGTTCCGGCGCCGGCGCGGGCTGCTGGGCGGGGGCGGCGGTTGCGGCCGGCTGCGTCTGCGGATCATTGTCGTCATCGCTGCAGGCGGCGGCGAGGGCGAGAGCGAGCGCGGCGAAGATCAAGAGGATCGAAAGAAGTAGCCCCCTGCGGTGTCGAACTTGACGTGTCATGATCT
Organism: Dehalococcoidia bacterium; assembly: GCA_963662615.2. GTDB lineage: Bacteria > Chloroflexota > Dehalococcoidia > Bin125 > Bin125. Next base: position 1,446,364 of record CAXXSR010000001.1, on the reverse strand, counting down.
CGCTGGCGCCGTCCGTCTGGGCTGGCGACGAGTCCGCGACCCGTCCAGTGCCCAACGCGTTTCGAGCCTTCTGGCTAACAGACGCGGGGGGCAGTCGGCAAGCGGGGGCGGTTTTTGACGCGCGCTCGCGGGTCATGCGGGCTCGCGCGGGGTTGGTGGCGGCTCGCGCCGGCGGTTGATGAGCGGGGCGGTTTTTTGACGCGCGCTCGCGGGTCATGCGGGCTCGCGCGGGGTTGGTGGCGGCTCGCGCCGGCGGTTGATGGTCGGGGCGGTTTTTTGACGCGCGCTCGCGGGTCATGCGGGCTCGCGCGGGGTTGGTGGCGGCTCGCGCCGGGACTTCATGATCAGGACGATGTCGCCCCCCGTCACCGTTCGACCGTTCGGCCCTTCGGCAAGCTCAGGACAGGCAGGCTCCTTCTGCTGCGCGAAGGACCGGTCAGGACGGGCGGGTGCAGGGTGACGGGAGGACCTCACCCCCCAGCCCCCTCTCCATCGGTGAGCGATGGAGAGGGGGTGCAGGACTCGTTCGCCCTTCGACAGGTTCAGGACGAACGGGTTTTTCGACGCGCGCTCGCGGGTCGTCCGGGCTCACGCGGCGTTGGTGGCGGCTCGCGCCGAGGGTTGATGAGCGGGGCGGGTGGCGGCGCCGGTGGCGGTGGTGGATGATGGTTGTTGGAGCACGTTGGGCGAGTCCGTCTCTGGCGCTTTCGGCCGTTGGCAAGAATGGGCTGTTGTGGCAAGAACGGAATCTGGGCGAATGCCGCGAACCGCGGGCTCAGGCGAGATCAGCAAGCGCGTCCTCGCGAAGGCGGAGACGGTGTACCGCAATCTGACGACGCCGGTGCTCTACGAGCACTCCGTGCGTGCGGGGGAGGGCAAGCTGCTGGAGGGCGGCAGCTTCGCGGTGCGGACGGGGCGGCGGACCGGTCGGAGCCCGCAGGACAAGTTCGTGGTGCGCACGCCGGAGACGGCGGAGCACGTCTGGTGGGGCGCGCACAATCAGCCTATGGAGCCGGAGACGTTTGCGCACTTGCAGGGCCGGGTGCTGGACTACTTCGCCGGGAAGAGCCTCTACGTGCAGGACTGCACGGTCTCCCAGGACCGTGAGCAGCGGCGGACGGTGCAGGTGATCACGGAGCAGGCCTATCACAGCATCTTCGCCCGGACGATGTTCATCCCCAACGACGAAACGGGGACGGCGCTGCCGGAGGGGGAGCGGGCCGACATCACCATTCTGCACGCCCCCTTCTTGGAGCTGGAGGGCGACGCGGACGGCGTCAACAGCGATGCCGTGGTCGCGCTGCACCTAGAGGAGGGGGTGGTGCTGATTGCGGGGACGGCCTACGCGGGCGAGATGAAGAAGGCCGTCTTTACAGCGATGAACTACTACCTGCCGTTGACCGGAGTGCTGACGCTGCACTCGGCGGCGAACATGGACCCGGAGACGGGGAAGACGGCGTTCTTCTTTGGCCTGTCGGGGACGGGCAAGACGACGCTGAGCACCGATCCCGATCGCATCTTGATCGGCGACGACGAGCACGCCTGGTCGGAGTCCGGGATCTTCAACATTGAAGGGGGCTGCTACGCGAAGGTGATCCGTCTCTCGCAAGAGGCGGAGCCGGTGATCTTTGAGACCATGCGGGACTTTGGCACCATCCTGGAGAACGTGGTCTTTCCCGAGGACAGTCGGCGGGTGGACCTGGACGATGACTCGCTGACGGAGAACACGCGGGGGTCGTACCCGCTGTCGATGCTGGCGAATGCGTATCAGGACGGGCTGGCGCCGCATCCGTCGCATGTGATCCTGCTGACGGCGGACGCCTTTGGCGTGTTGCCGCCGATGGCGCGGCTGACGTACCCGCAGGCGCTGTACCACTTCCTGAGCGGCTACACGTCGAAGCTGGCGGGGACGGAGACGGGCATCGACGAGCCGCAAGCGACGTTCAGCGCCTGCTTTGGGGCGCCCTTCATGGCGCTGAACCCCACGGTGTACGCCGAGATGCTGCAGCAGCGGCTGGAGATGACGGGCGCGCAGGTCTGGCTGATCAACACGGGGTGGGTTGGCGGCGCGTACGGGGTGGGGCATCGGGTTGCGATTCAGGACACGCGGCGGATGGTGCATGCGATCCTGAATGACCGGCTGGGGGCCGGCGCGTATCGGGCCGATGCGATCTTTGGGTTCGACGTGCCCGTGTCCTGCCCCGGCCTTGACGATGGCGTGCTGAACCCGCGCGAGCAGTGGCAGGATACGAAATCGTACGACCGCAGCTACAGGGATCTGGCGGCGTTGTTCCGTGACAACTTCGACACGTTCCGGCCGATTGTATCGGCGGAGGTAGCGACGGGCGGTCCGTAGGGCGCGTTTTTTTCCGCGCGCTCGTTTTCCACACGCGCTCGCGGGTCGTCCAGGCGAGCGCGGTGTTGGTGGCGGCTCGCGCCGAGGCTTGATGCTCTGGGCGATATTTGGGGCGTTCGCCCTTCGACTGGCTCTTTTCCAGGAGGCAAGGCCAGGTCAGGACGAACCGTTGGGACTGCGTCGCTTATTGATCTCGGCACGGCGCGTCGCAATGGGGCTAAGGAAGGGGAACTATATACTTGACTCCCGACGCGCGTCTAGGGTATAGTACGGGAGACCTCTCTCCGTAAGAAGGTCAAGTCCATGCCCGACAAGCTAGCACCGCGCAACTGGCCGAACTGGCTACGCATCGTCACGCTGGTCGTGAGCGGAGTCTGGATCGTCACGATCCCGCTGCTGTTCTCAGCGCGTCTGCGCATGACCTGGATGCCATGGGTCGGCGTGGTCTCAGTGATTCTGCTGGTGGCTTGGATCGCGGTACCGACTGACGACGGCGCCGCGACTGCAAAACCGACGACTGTCGTGACGGCTACTGTGGCGTCGGACACCACCGAACCTGAACCGACCGCTTCAACGGAGACACTTAAAACTCACGCCTACTCCTCCGCCTCCTCCGCCCGCACCTACGCCGCCCGCATTCGGTGATCCTGTAGTGGTCGGCAGCCTTGAACTCACTGCTGTGTCCGTAGCGTTGCACACCTCGGCCTCGCAGTTCGACGATAGCAACTGGCGGTTGGTGGTGAGGATGCGCAAGCTCAAGGGCGAGTCCTACACGTTCAGTGGAAGGTCAACATTCACGGTGATCGACTCTGACGGTGTCGGGCATAACGCCGACACGTTCTGCAGTGACTGCCCAGAGAACATGTTCAAGGAGGGTACGTTCCAGCTGTTCGGGAACACCACAGTAGATCGATCACTGTACTTCACGATCACGACCGAGGCCCGACCGGTGGAACTCCGTTACGCGCCCAGCAGTTTCACCGACCCCGTGCGCATCCTGCTCGTCGAGTAAGGCTATTCGTCGTACAGCGCCAGTGGGATCGTGTTCCCAATCTTCGGGAGCGCGCGATCAAGACTGCGCTTGAAGGCGTCCCAGCTTGGTGCTGCGCGCATGAGCGCGATGACTGCGGCGAGGTGCTCCTTGAGCTTGGGGTGCCCGAACTCCGGCGTGAACCACTGGTGATGTCGATTCTTCCGCCAACCTTGCGGTAGGGTTGGATTGACCTGACGCAGTTCGTCGAGCACTCCCGGTGCGATCCGCTCATAGACGATATCGTTCGTGTAGGTACCGATCACGCGAGGTCGCTTGACGCCATCGGGACTGCCCCAACCCTTGAGCCGGAATATCTGTTCGTAGAACTCATAGTCGAATGTCCGTGTCCACGACTGGAGCTCAGCGGCGATAAAGCGCTCAAGGATAGTTGCGAGCGCGTGCTCTTCGCGGATGCGCTGGTAGCCCGTGGCTTCGTCCACGAGCGCGATCACGCCGACGGTGGCGAAGCCTTGAATCAGCATGTCGGCGCGACGCGCAAGGGTGGCCTGCTGACGATCCAGCGCACCAGCGTCGCGCGCTTGAAGCACCGCCTTGCAGATGTCCACGAGTACCTCTGCCGGGTAGCCGTAGGCGGTGCGACCTCCTTGCGGCGGCTGGAACAGAATGGGCGAGCTGAGCGCCGCCGTTAAATCGTTGCGCACAAATGGTTGCAGGGACTTAGAGGCCGCGAAACGGGGGGTCTGTGCGCCGCCGTTTGAACCTCCACCCCGACTCACGCCGAGCGCCTCGAAGACCCCGCGCTGACTCAGGACACGCGTCTCGTCTTCCAGCACGTAGCAGGGAATCTCGATATCACCGATGCGCAGCGGCGCGTCAGACGTTCCGGCGATGACCTTGAGCGGGCCGGGCTGGTAGCGGTGCGAGAACACCTTGTCCGTGATGGCGTTGAGAGCCTGCTCGGTCATGCCGTCAACTCCCGGTACGTGATCCGGTGGTGGAACGCGTGCTCGGCGAAGGACGCGAGCCGATCCAGTGTGTGGCGCTGAACGCTGCCCTCGTTGAGCCGGAACGTCGCCTCGTTCACGTACCGGGCGAGGTGCTTCACGCTGACCTGATGCCAAGTGCCGTAGATGCTGCGCTTGAGCACGGCCCACATCGACTCGACCGAGTTGATGTGGATGTCTCCCGCGCCGACGTACTCGCCGGCGCCATGGTTGACGGTTCCGCGCGCGTAGAGCGCGAGGGCGTGATAGCCGCTGTGCTCGTCCGTGTAGACCGTGGAGCCGGGGCGCACGTGCTGTTCGATGGCCGAGCGGAGCGTCGCCCCATCCGTGCCGCCGATCGGCTTCGCGATCGACTTGCCGCCGCGCTGACGCATCCCGATCACCGGCTGCTTGCCGACAGTACCACGTCCGGCGTGGAGCTTCTTGTTGGCGTGCTTGTTGTGCTCCTTGCCACCGATGAACGTCTCGTCCACCTCGACGATCCCGCTGAGCGAGCTAGTGTCGTCGCCGCACGCTTCGCGAAGGCGACCCAGCATGAACCACGCCGTCTTCTGCGTGACGCCGATCTCTTTGGATAGCTGAAGTGAAGAGATACCCTTACGGGCCGTGACCAACTGGTACATGGCGTAGACCCACTTGTTGAGCGGAACGTGCGAGCGCTCGAAGATCGTGCCGGTGCGGACAGTGAACTCGCCGCCGCAGTCGCGGCATCGGTAATAGCCCACTCGCTTACCGGTGCGGGCGGTGATGTGCTCGTAGGCACCACAGAGCGGGCAGGCCGGCTCACCGTGCCAACGTCGCGCTTCGAGGTAGAGCCGGGCAGCCTCGGCGTCCGGGATCATCTGGAAGAGTTCAAATGTGCTGACTGTCACATCACCGTGGCTCATGGCCGTCTCCCTGCCTTCAGGGAGATACTAGCCTACCATGACGAGGGAGTCAAGTATATAGTTCCTTAAGGAAGAGGCCCGGCGGGAGCCGGGCCTCTGTGCGTGCGAGTTGACGGGGCGCCTTCCTATTCGATGGTGCCAATCCTATTCGATGGTGGCGAGGCCGGTGGGAACGGTGGCGAGGTTCTGGTCCATGTCCGCCAGGGTGTGGTCGGCGAGGCCCGCGGCGACGGGGCCGACCAGCGGCTTGATGGAGAAGGGGGCGTCGCCGGTGGGGTCAGCGCCGTCGAGGTCAGGCTCGACCGAGAGCACGATGGTGGAAGCGCCGTCGGCCAGATCGACGGGGGGCGCGATTGCGTCGGGGAGGTTGGTGACGAAGTCCTCGCCGGGGAAGGGCGGCCCGGAGTTGGGGCCGGAGAAGGGGGCGGCGAAGTCGGTGCCGCTGGCCTCCAGGAAGCGGCCGGTGGTGAGCGGCGTTCCCTGGGTCACGCCCCAGCCCTCATAGACCCAGCCGTCGGGGAGCGCTGGCAGCGTCAGAGCCGGGGTGCCGCCCGGGATCAGGAACCAGACGCCGGCCGTGTCGTTGGTGGAGTCGTCGTCGGTGGGGGTGGCGAGGATGTAGCCGCCGGCGATGGTTGAGAAGTTGGTGGGGAAGGCGAGCGAGGCGGTGGCGCCGGCGAGGTCGCCGGCGAGGACGACGATGCCGCTGGGGACGTCGTCGATGTCGTCCTCGGCCTCGATGGTGATGACGATCGCGTCGGCGCCGGCGAGGTCGACGCCGGTCTCGAAGAGGTCAATCGCTTCGCCGCTCAGCGTGAGTTTCGATCCGTCGTCGGCGAGGTTGAACTTGCCGGTGGAGAGCTTGTCGTCGCCGAAGATAGCCCAGCCTTCGTAGTGCCCGCTGGCGAGCGGCTCGAGGCCGTCGAGGTCGAGACGCAGGCGTGAGGCGATGGCGGGCTCCGGCGTTGGCAAGGCGGGCACGAGGTCGATGCGGACGTCGGTGGCGCGCGTCGTGATGATGAAGATCGCCATGCCGCGCGAGAGGATGAGATTGGGGCGGAGGATATCCGGCAGGATGGTTAAGTCACTAATCCAAGCCCCGGCCGCCTGATCCCACCAGAAGAGCTGCTGCACGTCCGGGTTGGCGGCGAGGAAGTCGGCCGTTGAAACGTCGGCTCCGGTCCAGCCGATCAGGTTGAGGCCGGCGGGCACGGAGAGTGTCTCGACGATGGGAAGGATGGAGACGGTGGCCTGAATGCCGTCGAACTGATCGCTGGCGACGATAGGGTCGGTGGTGGTCGTGCCGTTGTCCACGTTGTCGGCGCCGCGGGCCGGGTCGGGCTGGCCGAAGTCGAAGCCGCTTCCGATCTCCGCGTTCTCCTCCGTGCCGGCGTCCCAAGCGATGAGCCCGAAGGTGCCGGCGGTGGGCTGGCTGCCTTGGAACAGCGGCATGGAGTTGAGGCCGACGAAGGCGTCGTTGGTGGCGATCAGCATCTGTGCGAAGGAGAGGTGGTCGCCGGGGGAAGCGGTGAACTCGATGACGACGGTGTCGCCGTTGCCGGGCGCGGCATCGAGCGCCCCGGCCCCCAAGGAGGACACGGCCTCCGCGGGATCGCCGATCTCGGCGATGCGCTCTAGGCCAAGATCGGCCTGCGATCCGGCCGACCAGAATGCGTTGGCGGTCGTGTGGATGACGTAGGCGCCCGGCGTGATGTTCATTTCCGGGTTGCTCTGGTTGGTGATGGTGACACGGAACGTGGTGGGATTTTGCGCGCTCGCTGAAGCGGCGAGGAGCGCGGCACCCAGAGCGGCGACGGCGGCGACGATCGCCAGGCCGCCGAGCATTGGTCCGAGGAGCGAGGATTTCATGCAGGAGCCTCCTTGTTGTGCGCCGAGAGTCTAGTCCGCTGAGCAGTGTCGGTCGAAGTGCTTAACAAAGGCTTAACGGTGGCAGAACAATACCGTCTGACGTTTCGGACGAGGGGGATGCCTTGGCAGGGTGGGGATGGGTGAGGGTTGCCCCCACTCTTGGCGGCCGGCGGCTCCTATATCAGAGGAGAACTGCCCCATCAGGGGCGCCGATGAGGCGGCGCCCCTCCACAATGGGATGGCGTCGGCGGGAGACGCCGAGCGGGGACGAGGTGTGACGGTGGCCTACATGACGGCCCCCATCCGTTACTTGCTCTGCAGTCGCGAGCTGGGGCGAGTGGAGCGTCGTGACGGGCGGGTGCGGTACGTGGCGCCGCCGACACTGCCCAGCACGGCGATGGTGCAGGCGAACGCCAGCGGGGCGCTGAACTGCACTCGCTGTGGCGGGCGGGCGCTGGTGGGTCCGCCTGAGCGGTACCCCTCCTACTACGACGCGGAGCTGGTCTAACCCCTCTTTGTCCGGGGACACGCAGGCCATACGAGCGCGGCTGACGCGATCCGGCCCGGGCCGGGTAGACTGTCCGCGTCTTGAGCAGGGCCGCCGGATCGGTACGGCGCGACGGACAGGAGGGGGTTGTGCCGGAAGAGGAGATTGGCCGCGTAGGGGGCTACTTTGCGAAGATCGGAGTGGCGGGGATCGACTTGACGGGCGAGCTGCGGCTGCAGGACACGATTCACATCCACGGGCACACGACCGATCTCACACAGACTGTGGAGTCGATGCAGGTCGACAATGCGGAGGTCGAGGAGGCTGGGGCGGGCGCGTCGGTGGGGATCAAGGTGGGGGAGCGCTGCCGCAAGGGCGACCACGTCTACAAGGTTTTTTCGTAAGCGCGACGAGGGTTGTGGCGAGCATCGCTGGTCAGGCGAGCGGGTGACCTCACCCCCCGGCCCCCTCTCCATCCTTCCGCGGGAAGGATGGAGAGGGGGAGGTGCGTTCGTCCTTCGACAAGATCAGGACGACCCTTCGACAGGCTCAGGGTGAGCGGATGTTTCGACGCGCGCTCGCGCGTCATCCGGGCTGGCGCGGTGTTGGTGGCGGCTCGCGCCGGCGGTTGATGAGCGGGCGGTCGTCGCGTTCGCCCCTTCGGCCCTTCGACAAGCTCAGGACGAACGGGCGGGGCGGCCGCTGTTCGCGCTGCGCCCCTTCGTCCTCCCCGAGGGGAAGGATTAGGGCGGGCACGCTCCGGACAGGTCGGGGCGCGCGGGCGGCCTGCGGTATCATGCGGGTCGCGCCGGTTGAGGGCCTTGGGAATGCTCGACAGGCTCCTTCCCAGGAGGCAAGGACAGCTCAGCAAGGGCGGGCGCGGGACAGGCAAGCTCCTTCCCGGGAGGGAAGGACAGGTCCGGAGAGGCAAACGCCGACGAGGCGCGGGGGCAGCGATGACTACGACCAGGGCCGAACAGGGAGCGACGGGGATCGGGGCGGTGGCCGCGCGGATGGCGGCGGCGGCCAGCGAGTTTATGGAGGCGCTGGCGTCCGATCAGCGGGCGACGGCGATGTTCGCCCTTGGGGATGAAGCGGAGCTGAGGCGCTGGTACTACACGCCGACGCAGCACGGGGGGTTGGCGCTGGCCGACATGGACGCGAATCAGCAGCGCCTGGCGCAGCGCCTGGTGGCGAGCGGGCTCAGCGCCGCCGCCCAAGTGACGGCGTCGACGATCATGGGGTTGGAGAACACGCTGGATGCGCGGGAGGGCGGGCGCGCGCTGGGGTATCCCGGGCGGGAGGGGCCGAGCCGCTGGCGGGACCCGATGATGTACTTCCTGAGCGTGTTCGGCGAGCCCGGCGGACCGCATTGGGGGTGGCGCTTCGGGGGCCATCACGTTTCTCTGCACTACACGATCGTCGATGGCGCGATGATCACGCCGACGCCGACCTTCTTCGGGGCGAACCCGGCGGAGTCGTCGTTTGTGGGTGGGGCGCGGCTGCGGCCGTTGGGACGGGAAGAGGATCTGGCGCGTGAGCTGCTGCGGTCGCTGGACGAGGAGCAGCGTACGACGGCGGTGATCTCGGCGGCGGCGCCGCCGGACATCGTGCAGTCGAACCGATCGCGCGTGGAAGAGGGGGCGCTGCCGCTGCCGTTGAGGCGGATCATGGGCGATGCGATCTCGGAATCGTGGGCGGAGCGGATGCGGGGGTCGCGGCCGGGGGAGGAGGAGGCGCTGGGCTTCGGTGAGGCGGAGCGGGCGGCGCTGCGCTACGAGCGGCGGCCGAAGGGGCAACCGGCCGCGACGATGAGGGAGTCGCAGCGGGATCTGCTGCGGGCGCTGATTCAGCAATACGTTGAGCGGATGCCGGAGGAGATCGCGGCGGTTGAGGCGTCGAAGCTGACGGGGCAGGCGTTGGACGAGGTGCACTTCGCCTGGGCGGGAGGCGTGGAGCGCGGCGAGCCACACTACTACCGGCTGCAGGGGTCGCGGTTTTTGGTGGAGTACGACAACACGCAGAACGACGCGAACCATATCCATTCCGTCTGGCGCGATCCGGACGGCGACTTTGGCGCCGAGATCCTTGCCCAGCACCACGCGCGGGCGCACTAGCGGTCGAGCGGGAGGGGCGTTCGCAGTGGTGGGCGCGCCCGGGCTCGAGAGAGGGCGACACGTATGCACTTGATGTATTTCACCGAGCAGCCGATGTCCACGTATCCGGCCGAGATTGGGCTGGATGAGGGGTACACGGCGTTGTTGTTCTCCAACCGTCACTTCGATTCCGTGGCGGGTAGCCGCCTGTACAACGAGCGGATTGAGGAATACCAGTTCGCGGAAGAGGTTGGGGTAGACGGGATCATGCTGAACGAGCACCACAACGCGCCGTTCTGCATGCAGGCGAAGACGAACATCTTCGCCGCCATCCTGGCCGCGACAACGGAGCGGGTGAAGATTGTCCTGTTGGGCAATCCGCTGCCGTTGGAGGACAACCCGGTGCGGTTGGCGGAAGAGCTGGCGATGATTGACATGGTCTCGCGGGGACGGCTGGTGGCGGGCATTGTGCGCGGGGGCGGGCAGGAGCAGCTGGCCGCGGGGGTCAATCCGGCGTACAACCGCGAGCGGTTTGAGGAGGCGCACGACCTGATCGTGAAGACGTGGACGGAGCCGGGGCCGTTCCGCTGGGAGGGGAAGCATTATCAGCATCGGGTGGTGAACCCGTGGGTGCTGCCGCTGCAACAGCCGCATCCGCGGATCTGGGTCCCGGGGGTGTTGAGCCGGGAGACGATCGTGTGGGCGGCGGAGCATCGTTATCCCTACATGTGCTTGAACACGACCGCCGAGGCGACCGAGAAGATCTGGGAGACGTACACGGAGACAGCGGCCCGTGTGGGCTACAGGCCGGGCACTGAGAACCTGGGCTATTTGCAGCGCGTGCACGTGCAGGACACAGAAGAGAAGGCGCTGGAAAACGCGCGGCAGTTCATGTGGATGATGGGCGAGTTCACGGGGCTGGGCCACCCGGTCTGGAGCAACCCGGCAGGCTACGGGGCCCCGGCGCGGCGTCGGGAGCTGGTGGAGTTCGCCAACGGGCGCCGCAGCAACCCGCGTCTGGACCGGGGCAACTCGTTTGAGAAGCAGCTTGAGATCATGCAGATCGTCGCCGGCACGCCGGACCAGGTCGTGGCGCAACTGCGGTCAAAGATATCGAGGACGCGGCCGGGGATCATGGCGCTGTGGGGCAACGACGGTGGCGTATCGCACAAGGACTCGATGCGCTGCATTGAGCTGCTGGGCAAGGAAGTGATGCCAGCGCTGCGAGACTTGGGCGAGGAGCTGGGACTCAAGAGCCCCTTTGAGGTCGAGTCGCCGGTGAGCTTGTTGGCCACGCCGGAGGAGGAGCGCGCGCCGGTGGCGGGCTAGGGCGGCGGCTGCCACCAGAAGCTAGGGCGGCGGCTGCCACCAGAAGGTAGGCTGGCTCACCTTGAGCCAGAGGGCGTCGCCGTGGTTGAGAACGGTGGCTGTGTTGAGGAGGGCCGGCCGGCCGGCGTGGTAGGAGGAGAAGCGCTGCGCGCCGGCGTTCCAAATGTAGAGGTCGGCGAAGGCGCCGCCGAGGCTTGACACGGCGACAGGGATGGGCGTGCCATCCGGCCCCGTCCAGGTGACGAGGTTGAAGCCGGAATGGCCATCGCTGGGGCGCTGGAGGGGAACCCAGCGGCCGCCAAGGTGCTCCTGGAGTTCGAGCACCGCCCCTTGCGGAGCGGCGACGTAGAGCCAGACGCCGTCGCCGAGGCGGACCTCCGTGGCCGTGTTGAGGGCGGACGGTACTCCCGGCCAGTAGGAGCGGAACGCTTCTCCGACCGCGTCCCAGGTGAAGAGGGAGAGGAAGCTGCCGGCAACGGGCAGGGCGCTTGAGGCGACGGCGGCTTGGGTCCAGCCGACTAGATTCCAGCCCGGCTCAAGGCTGACATGGCGGATGGCGGGCTCCACCGGGACCGGGACGGTGGGCAAGGGGTGGACCAGCGTGGCGACGACGATGCGGCGCTGGGAGTAGTTGTGCTCGTTGTGGTCGAAGGAGCCCTCGCAGGTGATGAGGGTGAGGATGGGCTCTGAAGAGGGCTGGAGATAGTCGAGGCCGTCGGGGGCGTCCCAGGGGAGTGAGATGGACTCCGTGATCTCATAGACGTAGACGTCACCGCTCCTCTTGTCGCGGACGATGATGAAATCGCCGGGGCGGGTGTTGTCGAGCTTCCAGTTCACGCCGATGCCGGTGTTGCCTTCGGTATCCGTGTAGTCGCGGTGGCCGCTGAGGAGCACGTTGCCGCGCTGGTAGAAGGCCGGTCCCTCTCCCCACCAGCCGATGACGTCGGGATTGTCGGGGGCGCCGAGCGCGCCAACATCGGTCAAGCCGGTGCGGGCCACGTCGGCCTTGACCTGGGCGGCGGGAATGAGCAGCTCCCAGTTGGTGCGATGCTCGGGGCCGGTGCTGGCGACGATGGTGTGGGAGCGGAGCATGGAGCCGCGGGAGTCGTTGCCGCCAAGGGTAAGGCTGTCTTCGTCGAAGGCGGGGACGAAGTCGGGCAGGGGATCGTAGGTGATGGCCGCGTCCGCCGGCGCGGCGACGGGGCCGACATCGGCGGCGGCGGCGGGCGATGGGGGGGAGGCCGCCTGCCAGAGCAGGGCTGCGACGGCGAGTATGAGTAGCAGCAGCGCCCACAGGCAGGTGCGCCCGAACGTAGCTTCCCGGCGCGCCGCGCGGATCAATTGGGGGCGCCCTTCACGGCGTCGCGGGCGGCTGTTGGGGTGAGCGGCTGCGCCTGCATGCGTCGTCTCTCTGCGCGCTGTTCGTCGGTAGACGGGCCCAATACACGGTCCAGTCCTGTCTCCGCTGTGTCAACGTGACCGATGCGCGCGTTTTGTCTTCGGTTGGTGGAGCGGTTTCTTTCGCGCGCGCTCGCAGGTGGGGGGTCCTTCCCGCAGATGCCCCTCCCCACGCGGATCAGTCGTTGGGCGGGGCCTCACCCCCTGGCTCCCTCTCCATCCCGAAGCGATGGAGAGGGGGAGGAAGGCCCGTTCGTCCTTCGACCCTTGGACGGGCTCCTTCCCGGGAGGGAAGGACAGGTCAGGCAGGCTCAGGGTGACCTTTCGACAGGCTCAGGGTGAGCGGATGGGGGGCGCCAGCGGAGGTCGGGGCGGCGGGCGGCCGTGACCTCGTCGAGGCGGCCAAGGGGGGCGGCGTGGGGCGCCGAACGGACGAGGTCGGGCTGCTCACGAGCCTCCCGGGCGATGGCGATGAGGGCGTCGGCGAAGCGCTCCAACTCCTCGCGGGGCTCGGTCTCGGTGGGCTCGATCATCAACGCCTCCTCCACGATCAGGGGGAAGTAGACCGTGGGGGGATGGAAGCCGTAGTCGATCAGGCGCTTGGCGATGTCGTAGGTGCGGACGTCGGATTCGCGGCGCTGGCGGGAGCCGGAGAAGATCACTTCGTGCAGGACGGGACGGTCGAAGGGGAGGTCATAGTCGTCGCGGAGGAGGGAGCGGAGGTAGTTCGCGTTGAGGACGGCGTTGGCGGAGACGGCGCGGAGCCCAGGGGCGCCGAGGCTGCGGATATAGGCGTAGGCGCGGATGAGCACGCCGATGCTGCCGTGGAACTGCTGCACGCGTCCGATGCTGTGGGCGGGGCGCGCCAGAGAGAAGGCGTCTTCTTGCGTGCGCTCCCCTCCTGCTTCGGTGCGCTGCACGACGGGAGCAGGCAGCAGCGGGGCGAGGTCGGGGCGGGCGCAGACGGGGCCGGCGCCGGGGCCGCCTCCCCCGTGCGGGGTGCTGAAGGTCTTGTGCAGGTTGAAGTGGGCGACGTCGACGCCGAGGTCGCCGTAGCGGATGCGGCCGGCGACAGCGTTGAGGTTGGCGCCGTCGCCGTAGACGAAGCCGCCCGCCTGGTGGACCAACGCCGTCACCTCTTCAATGGACTCCTCCCACAGGCCCAGGGTGTTGGGCAGCGTGACCATGAGCGCCGCGACGCTGCCGTCCAACTCTCGCTGGAGGGCGGCGCGGTCGATGGAGCCGGTGGCGCTGGTGGGGAGCTGGGTGACGGTGAAGCCGGCCATGGCGGCGGAGGCCGGGTTGGTGCCGTGGGCGCTGTCCGGCACGAGGACACGCCGGCGCTGCGCCAATTCGCCGCGATCCTGGAGGGCGCTCTTGATCATCAGCATGCCCGAGAGTTCGCCCTGGGCGCCGGCGGCGGGCGCCAAGCTGACGGCGGGCAGCCCCGTGATCAGGCCGAGCGCCTGCTGCAGCTCCCAGAGCAGCCGCAGCGTGCCCTGGACGTCGTGGGGAGGGGCGAGCGGGTGCGCATCGGCGAAGCCGGGCAGGCCGGCGAGGGCATCGTGCAGCTTGGGGTTGTACTTCATGGTGCAGGACCCGAGCGGGTAGGAGCCGCTGTCGACGCCGTAGTTGCGCCGCGAAAGGGCGATGTAGTAGCGGACGAGCTCGGGCTGGCTCAGCTCCGGCAGCCGGAGAGAATCGCGGAGGAGGGAGGCAGGGGGCAGGGGACGCCGCTCGCCCTCCCAGGCAGAGACGGCGACGGCCGAACGGCCGGGGGCGCCGCGGTCGAAGGCGAGGCGAGCGCCCACGTCTTCCGGTTGCGGTGCGCTCACGGGGTCTTCTCCAAGGACGCCTGCTCCAGGGAAGAGAGGGCGGCGATGAGGCGGTCGACGTGGTCCGGGGGGGTGCTCTCGGTGACGCAGGTGAGGATGGCGCCCGCGGCTTCGGGCTCGGGCCGATCTGAAACGTCGAGGCCGCCGACGATGCCGGCGTCGGCGAGGCGTTGGAGCAGCTGGGGGGCGGGGAGGGGACCGCGAAGCAGGAACTCTTGGAACCAGGGGCCACGATCGACGACGGCGTAGCCGGGCAGCGCGGCGATGCGGGCGGCGGCGTCGTGGGCGGTCTGGTAGCAGCGATCGGCCTGGCGGCGGAGGCCGTGTGGTCCGAGCGCCTGGACGGTCACGGTGAAGGCGAGGGCCAAGAGCGACTGGCCGGTGGAGAAGTTGGAGGTGGCGCGCTCGCGGCGGATGAACTGTTCGCGCGCCTGGAGGGTGAGGACGTAGCCGGTGCGGGGATCGGCGGTGCTGCCGTCGGTGCGGGTGGGGCCGTGCAGCTCCTTGGTCCGCCCGACGATGCGGCCGGGCATCTGGCGCAGATGCGCCTCCTTGGCGGCGAAGAGTCCGAGCGAGGGCCCGCCAAACGAGGGTGGCCCCGCGAGGTCGCGTCCCTCGCCGGTGACGACGTCGGCGCCGGCGTCGCCGGGGGCGCGGAGCAGGCCGAGGGCGAAAGGATCGGCGACCACGACGAGCAGGGCGCCGGCCGCGTGCGCCGCGGCCGCCAGGGGTTCGACGTCGTGAATGGTTCCGAGGAAGTCGGGCTGCTGGATGAGGAGGCAGGCGTGGTCGGTGCCCAGGTCGTCGGCGCTCGGCACAGCATCAATGGCGAGGTCGGCGCCGTAGGCGTAGGAGCGAACAACATCGAGGGTGTGGGGGTGGAACGGCTCCAGCACGGCGACGCGGTGGCGCTTGGTGACGCGGTGGCGCTCGGTGACGCGGGCGGCGAGCAGGGTGGCCTCCGCGCTGGCGCTGGCAACGTCGTAGAGGCCGGTGTTGGAGACGTCCATGCCGGTGAGTTCGCAGACGACGGACTGGAACTCGAAGGCGCTCTGGAGCGTGCCCTGACTGATCTCCGGTTGATAGGGGGTGTAGGCGGTGACGAACTCGGAGCGGGAGGCCAAAGCGGCGGTGACGGCCGGCAGCGCTCGCCGGTAGGCGCCGGCGCCGAGAAAGGAAGGGCGCTGGGCGAGATCGGCGTTCTCAGCCGCGAGGCGGCGGAAGTGCTGCTGGAGGTCCGCCTCGGCGAGGGGGGGGTCGAGGGGGAGAGGCGGGTCGCGGAACCGCGCCGGCAGTTCGGCGAAGAGGTCCTCCAGATCCCTGACGCCGATGCGGGCGAGCATGGCGGCGCGATCAGCGGCGGTGTTGGCGATGTAGGGCGTGGGGGCGTCCGTGGAGGCGGATTCCACCGGGCCGATCCCCCTCAGGCGTCCGGGAACTCGCGCCGGTAGGCGTCGGCGTCGAGGAGGTCAGCCAGCTCAGCGGGGTCGGCGAGGCGCAGGCGGATCAACCAGCCGGCATCGTAGGGCGACTGATTCAGCAGCTCCGGCGCGTCTTCCAGCTTGTCGTTGCGAGCGATGACCTCGCCGGCGGCGGGGGTGAAGAGATCGGAGACGGCCTTGACGGACTCGACGACGCCGAACGCCTCGCCCTTGGTGACGGAAGTGCCGACCGCGGGCAGCTCGACGTAGACGATGTCGCCAAGTTCGTCCTGGGCGAAGTCGGTGATGCCGATGGTGGCTTCGTCACCATCGACGAGGAGCCATTCGTGCTCGGAGGTGTAGTGGCGGTCGGCCGGGATGAGCGTTTCTGGGGCCATGAGGCTTTTCTCTAGAGGGGCCGCCGGTAGAAGGGGCGGCGCACGACTTCGACTGGGAGGGCCCGACCGCGGACATCGACCTGGAGGCGCGTGCCGGGGCGGGCGAGATCCGGGGGGAGATAGGCCATGCCGATTCCCACACGTAGCGTGGGGCTGAAGGCGCCGCTGGTCAAGGCGCCGAGCGTACGGCCGCCATCTTCCGTGCGAACCGCCTGGCCCGCCCGGAGCACCCCGCGCTGCGACGCCTTCAGATGGGTGAGGCGGCGGACCGGCGTTGCGGCCTGGAGCGCGACGAGGGCGTCGTGGCCGGTGAAGGGGCGGTCGGTAAAGGCACGGGCGTCGTCGAGGGTGACGGTCCAGCCTAGGCCGGCCTCATAGGGGTGGGTGGTGGCGTCGATGTCGTGGCCGGCCAGAGGGAGCGCAGCCTCCAGTCGGAGCGTGTCGCGGGCGCCCAATCCGGCCGGCTTGGCACCGGCGGCGTGGAGCGCGTCCCAGAGGGTTGCGCCGGTGACCCCATTGGCGATGCATTCCGCTCCGTCCTCGCCGGTGTAGCCGGTGCGGGCGATGAGGACGGTTGCGCCGCGCCAGGCCAATTCGGCGCAGGCGTGGAGTTTCAGGCCGTCAACGGCGGGGCCAAGCGTGTCGCGGAGCATCGCCAGGGCGAGCGGGCCCTGGAGGGCGAGCATGACCGTCTCCGCGGTCACGTCTTGGGCGGCGTCGCCGGCGGCGCGTTGCACGCGCTGGAGGTCGGGGCCGGCGAAGGCGGCGTTGTGAACGATGAGCCAGCGGTCCTGCTGGAGGCGGTAGATGAAGACGTCGTCAGCGATGCCGCCGTCGTCGTTGCAGTAGAGCGAGTAGTGCGCCGTGCCCGGGGCGAGCCGTCGGACGTCGTAGGTGGTGATGGAGCGGATCTGGTCGGCGGCGTCGCGCCCGCGGACAGTGACACGGGCGAGATGCGAGACATCGAAGAGGCCGACGCGCTCGCGCACGGCGGCGTGCTCCTCCAGGATGCCGACGTACTGGAGCGGCATGGTCCAGCCGGCGAAGGGGACCATGCGAGCGCCGAGGGCGACGTGGCGGTCGTGCAGGAGTGTGATGCGGAGGTCTGCGGGCATGACCGGGTTCGCTCAGCGCTCCTCGATCTCGGCCGACGACGTGATGTCGATGGTGTCTTTGACGCTCTCATGCGCCGGACAGCCGGCGGCGTGTACGGCCACAGCGCGCTCGGCGGCCGTGCGCTGAGCCGCGGGGAGGCTGAGATGGAAGGTCACGTGGATCTTGGTGATGCGGATGGTCTTCTTATCGGGCCCTTCGATGGTGCCCGCGACGTCCGCGGAGTAGGTGGAGCGGTCGAACTCGACCTCGCGGGCGGCCAGCGCCCGCGCTAGGGTGCCGAACATTCAACCGCCGACGGCGGCGACAATGTGGTCGAGGGTGGCGGCGACGGGCTCGCCGGGGCCGACGCCGTAGTAGTCGCGCAGGGCGCCTTGGACGCCGTAGCGGACGGGCTCCGGCACGTCGCCCAGGTAGGCGTGGCGGACGCCGTCTTTCAGCACGATCCTGGTCTGCGAGATGTATTGGAAGGGGTCAGCCATTGTTGCCTCCGAATCGGTTCTGCGATCTGCGTCGCTTCAGGGGGATGGTAGCGAACGCGCGGGGCGTGGAGTGGAGGAGGCGGTTCGTCATTCGACAGGCTCAGGGTGAGCGGATGACCTCACCCACTGGCCCCCTCTCCATCGGTGAGCGATGGAGAGGGGGAGGACGGAGCGGAGAGGGTGGTTGGTTCGGCGGCCCTTCGAGAGGCTTCTACCCAGGAGGGAAGGACAGGTCAGGGTGAGCGGTTGGCCGCCGCGGGCTGCTGCGATCGCCTAGGATCGCGGCATCATGGAGCCGATGATTCGCTACGCGCCGACGTCGGACGGGGTGAGCATCGCCTATTGCACGCTGGGCGAGGGGAGCCCGCTGGTCTGCCTGCCGACGGTGCCGTGCTGTCATCTCCAGCGGGAGTGGGAGATCCCCGAGTGGCGACGCTGGCATGAGCGGCTGGCCGAGGGGCGGCTGCTGGTGCGGTTCGACAGCCGGGGGACGGGGCTCTCCGAACGGGAGGCAGCGGACTTCTCGTTAGAGGCGCAGATGCGCGATCTGGAGGCGGTGGTCGATCGGTTGGGGCTGGAGGCGTTTGCCCTGATTGCGGCGATCCACGCGGGGCCGACCGCCGTGGCGTACGCGGCGGCGCACCCCGAACGGGTCCGAGCGCTGGTGTTGTGGCATACGTACTCGCAGGTCTTCCACATGGTGGGGCAGCCGCGAGCGCAGACAATTCACATGCTGCTTGAGCGAGACTGGGAGCTGTTCACGGAGACGATCGCGCTGGCCGGGTTCGGCTGGAGCGACGGGGAGTCGGCGCAGCGGTTCGCGGCGATGATACGGGCGGCGGTCACACCGGAGGTGGCGCAGGCGGCCTTCGCGGAGTTCGCAAAACGGGACCTGGGGGCGCTGCTGCCGGATGTGCGCGCGCCCACGCTTATTCTTCATCGCACCGAGATGCCCGTGATCGATGTAGCCGTGGCGCGGGAGCTGGCCGCCGCGATCCCGGATGCGCGCCTGGCGTTGTTGCCGGGAAGTTCGATCGCGCCGTGGCTCGGCGAGGTCGACGGCGTGATCGCGGTGATCGACGATTTCCTTGACGATGCGCGGCCGGTCCCGGCTCCAGCTGACGGCGGCGTTGAACCGCTGAGCGCCCGCGAGCTGGAGGTGCTGCGGCTGATCGCCACGGGGCTGACGAACCAGGAGATCGCGGAGCGGCTGGTCGTGTCGGTGGGCACGGTGAAGACGCACATCAACAACATCTTCAGCAAGCTGAGCGTGGGCAACCGGACGCGGGCGGTGGCCCGCGGCCGCGATCTGGCCCTGCTGGACTAGCGCCCGCCGCTGCGTCGGTTCCAACGCCGCGACTCGGCCAAAAGGTTGAGTCGGCAGCCTCCTTTTTCCACCCAGCGTTCCACCCTTCGAGGGAGCCGTCGCGCGGGGGCGCTGCTTACCGTGCGTGTAAGAGGCATGCGCGCAACACCGGAGAGCTATAGGGAGTGTTGCGGGCTTCAGCGGGATTCAGGGAAGGGGGATGCGATGACAGCGGTGCGATTCAAGAGTCCGCGCACAGCCGCGAACCGCGGCGAACGGGCGGCCGAGCAGCCGGAGGGCCGGGAGGGGACGCCGGTCGCGGCTGGCGAGCCGGTCGTGTCAGTGCGGGAGCTGCGCAAGACGTACGCCGGCGGCGTTGAGGCGCTGAAGGGGATCAGCTTCGACGTGCATGAGGGGGAGCTGTTCGGGCTGCTGGGGCCGAACGGCGCCGGCAAGAGCACGACCATCGGCATCCTGACGACGACGGTGCGACCGTCGGGTGGGGAAGCCTGCCTGGGCGGGGAGGACGTGCGGGCGAATTCGCTGCGCGCCCGTCGCAGGATGGGGGTCGTGTACCAGGAGAGCGTCTTAGACAACGAGTTTTCGGGGCGCGCGAATCTGCGCCTGCATGCTCGGCTGTGGGGAATGACCCGGGCCGAGGGGGAACGACGGATCGCGGAAGTTGCGGACGCGATCGGCCTGGAGGGCATCCTCGACCGCGGGGTGCGGACCTACAGCGGGGGGCAACGCCGGCGGCTGGAGATCGCGCGGGCGCTGCTCAGCGAGCCCGACGTGCTGTTCCTGGACGAGCCGACGGTGGGGTTGGATCCGGCGTCGCGGCACGGACTCTGGGATCTGATCCAGGAGACACGGCGGCGATACGCGGTGAGCATCGTGCTGACCACGCACTACCTGGACGAGGCCGAACGGCTCTGTGACCGCGTCGCCATCGTTCATGAGGGGCGGATCGTGGCGCTGGACGCGCCGGAGCGGCTGATCGCGTCGTTGGGCGAGGAGGTGCTGGAGTTGCGCGTGCGGGCCGACGCGGAGGAGGCGGTCGGTGCGGTGGCGGCGCTGCCGTTGGCGGTCGGCGAGCCGTTCGTCATTGGCAACACGGTGACGGTGCCGCTGAAGAGGGGCGGCGGGAACGGGGCCCAGGTCATGGAGGCGGTTCGGGACGCCGGGATCGCGGTGGAGGGGATCTCCGTGCGTCGTACCACCCTGGACGACGTCTTCCTGCGGGTGACGGGCCGTCGCATTGAGAACGGGAAGGCAGCATAGGAGGTCCCTGATGATTCAGGCAACAACGATGGGCATGTCAACGCTCTACCAGCGGCGGCTGGCGCTGGCGTTCAAGACGCGGCGTGGGGTCATTGTGCCGCTGACCGCGCCCCTCATCTTTGCGCTGGTGGTGGCGCCCGCCCTGGCCGAGGCGCTGGGCGGATTCAGTCCGGACATTGACTACATGACGTACGTGGCGGTGGCAGCAGCGGTGTTGCTGGTCCCGCTGACGTCGATGTTCAACGGGCTCAGCGTCATTACCGATGCGAAGTTCGGGATTACGAAGGAGCTGCTGGCGGCGCCGATCCCGCGCACGACGATTCCGCTGGCCAACGCATTGAGCATTCTCACCTTGGCGCTGTTGCAAGCGGCTGTGCTGTTCCTGGCGGCGGCGGCACGGGGCGCGGAGTTCGATACGTCGGGGACGGGGGTGCTGTGGCTACTTGGCGGGGTCGCGCTGCTGTCGCTGGTGACGTACGGGCTGGCGGAGATGCTGGCGCTGGCGATCGGGAAAGCGGACGAGTACATCGCGATGATCCCGGCGGTGGCGATCGTGCCGTGGTTCTTCGCCGGCTCGTTGTTCTCAATCGAGGTGTTGCCGGCGCCGCTGCAGCAAGTCGCAATGGTGTTGCCGTGGACGCACGCGTTGGCGGTGATCCGGTACGGCCTGGTGGAGGGATCGGACGCGGGGCTGGCGGACATCTGGGGGCTGGACTCGGAGCCGCTGATGGCGGGATTGAGTCTGCTGGTGCTGGCGGTGTTCGCGGTCGTGACGCTGACTGGGGCCGTGAAGGTCTTCGGGCGCAAGAGCTTGTCCTAACCGCTGCGACGGGAGGCGGCGGCGCTTCGCCGCGGGCCGCAGGGGCATGAGGAGGAGTTGAGAGGGAGCCGGGCCGTGGTCCGGCTCCCTCACGGGGGGGGGCCTCGATCGCGAGACCTCGCTCAGCCGAGATGTATGGGAAGGGGCCGGCCATTGATGCCACCGAATCGGCTCTGCGGTCAGCGTCGCTTCAGGGGGATGGTAGCGAACGCGCGGGGGTCGAGCGGGCCAAGGAGCTGCTCCAGCATGCCGGAGCATGGCCCCCGTCCAGGGAGGGCCGGAGCGCTGCTCCTTCTCGGGTTCCTAAGGCGCTCTCCCCCTGGATTCCGGCGGCGCGCGTCACAAGGATGGCGTGCCAGTCGTTTCTCCTATTGAGGGCCAGTTCGAGGCTGGAAGCAGGCTCGGACGGCTCGCTCGACGACAGCGTGACCTCCCGGGCGCAAGGCAGCCTCTGGGAGGCAGGAACGCAGTCGGTCACACACAGTGACAGCAGGGACGCTCCCGCTAAGGCGGCGGAAGGGCGAGAGGCGTTCGTGCGCGGTCTGCGGATTCTCCACGGGAGTGAGAGCGGCGTCACGCTCCTCCTTGTTGCGCTCCTAATGCCCGCCATCGTCGCCTTCCTGGCCAGGCCGTGCTGGAGTCTGGCTGGTCCGGCGCTGCGCTCGTCAATTGGAACGAGTTCGCGGTCGCCGGCGTGATTCAGATCGTGGAGTAGAGCGACCGCAGCATTGGTCGCGGCGCGGCGGAACGCGGGCGCGCCGCCGCACTGAAGGGACGGGAGGCAGAGAATGGGACGTATGTGGCGGGTGATGCTGATCGACGAGAATGTCGAATCGCGCGAGGAGGTCGAGGCGCTGCTGGAGCCGGCGCCAGTCGCCGTGGTCGGCAGCTGTGGCTCCGATAGGGAGGCACGCGCGCTGGCCGTGAATACCCGACCCGAGTTGATCGTCGCCGCCGTCGAGGAGCCGACCGCGCCGGCCCTGGAGACCGTCCGTGCGGTGTCGGAGCTTCTGCCGAGCAGCCGCGTCATCGTCTACTCCAACATGGTGGACCCGAAGATCGTGAGCGAGATCAGGGCGATCGGCGTGAGCGAACTCCTGCTGCGCCCGGTCCATCCCGTGGAGCTGCTGGGGGCGGTTAACCGGATCGTGGCAGCGGGGCCCGATCGTGTGGCTCGTCGCGCATCGACTCCTCCTCTCGGCGAGACGCACGACGCGCAAACGAGACTGCTTCGGCCCGGCCGTGTCGCGCTAGGGGGGGCGGCGCCCGCGGGCGAGAGCCGCGTGGAGGTCGGAGCGGAGTTCGTCGCGAAGAGGGGCGCGGGGCGAGCTGAAGCAGTCGACAAGCACTTGCGCTGCCCCAGATGTCGCGCACTGCGAGATCAAGGGCGGTTCTGCCACGCCTGCGGCCTGGTGGCCGGCGGCTCCGACTGCGCTGCGGAACTGCCCAGCCGCAAGCGGCGGCTCGCCGGCGGGGTCCTGGATGCGTTCTTCCTCTGGTGGACGCCGGTCTTCATGCTCTCGCTGCTGGGTCTCGCCTTCACCATCTCGCGGGACGGCGCCGCCGAGATCTTCGCCGGTAGTCTGTTGGCATTGGGGGGTGCGGCGATCGTCTGGCTGACCTGGGTCGGCTTCGCCGCCCGCCGCTCGCGGACTCCGGGGATGCAGCTTCTGGGCCTGTACCTCCTGCGGGCAAGCGACGGGACGCCTGCATCGGCGCGACGGGTGTGGGCCCGCGAAGTGCTAGTCAAAGGGGCCCTGTTCGGGCTCGCGGGGGGAATCGTCGCGTACGCCACCACTGACCTGCCCCCGATTGTTGTACCAGGGCTTAAGTTAGTGCCAGAACCATCCGGTCTGCCAAAGGGGTGGGGTGGGGAGGTCCGACCTCCAGGGTCTCTGGGGCGGGGGGGCGGTAGCCGAGGGCGCTGTGAGGCCGGACTTGGTTGTACTCCCGGCGCCAGCGATCGACCAGGATCTGCGCTTCCGTGAGCGTGGTGAAGATCTCGGGGTTGAGGCACTCGTCGCGCAGCTTGCCGTTGAAGGATTCCACATAGCCGTTCTCCCAGGGGCTGCCGGGCTCGATGAAGAGTGTCGTCACGCCGAGGCGACGCAGCCAGGAACGCACCGCCGTCGCCGTGAACTCGGGGCCGTTGTCGGAGCGGACGTAGGTGGGCGGGCCCCGCTGCACGAAGAGCGCCGTCAGCCGGGCGAGGACGTCGTCGGACCGCAGGCGCCGGGCCACGTCAATGCTGAGGCACTCCCGCGTGTACTCGTCGACGATGGTCAGCAGGCGCAGGGGCCGGCCGTCGTGGGTCCGCTCGCTGACGAAGTCGTAGGACCAGACGTGGTTCGGGCGCTCCGCCCGGCGCCGCGTGCAGGATCCATCGGCCGCCCAAAGCCGCCGCCGGCGCGGGGCTTTCCGGGGCACCCGCAGCCCTTCCTGCCGCCAGAGCCGCTCCACCCGCTTGTGGTTCACCCGCCAGCCCTCGGCCCGCAGCAGCGCCGTGATGCGCCGGGAGCCGTAGCGCCCGAAGCGGCGGGCAAGGGCGATGATCCGGGCGATCAGAGCCGGCTCGTCCGCGGGCACCTGCACGGGGTGCCGCTGCGTGCTGCGCGGCTGGGCGAGGGCCCGGCAGGCCCGACGCTCCGAGACGGCCAGCGCGGTTCGCACGTGCGCAACCGCCTGCCGCCGGCGCGCCGGGCTCAGAAGTTTCCCGACGCCACCTCTTTGAGGATGGCGTGGTCCAGCGCCTGATCGGCCACCAGCCGCTTCAGCCGCGCGTTCTCCTGCTCCAGCTCCTTGAACCGCTTCGCCTGATCCAGCCGCAGGCCGCCGTACTCCCGCCGCCAGCGGTAGTAGGTCTGCTCGGCGACGCCGAGCCGTCGTGCCACTTTGGCCACACTCTCGCCCTGCGCCAGGGCCACCTCCGCCTCCCGCAGTTTCCCGATGATCTGCTCTGCCGTGTACCGCTTCCGCGCCATGCCGACTCCCTCCTCCCAGCCCGGATCCTCGCATAGGATCTGGACCGGTTTTGGGGGGGCAGGTCAATGTAAAGTCGCGCGTAGTTTACAAGGCGTAAAGACAAGAGGAGGGAGGCTTCAGCGATGTCCATCACCGTGATGAGCGCTGCCGCTCGGCCCGCGATAACGCACCGTCTGGGGATTGGCCTCCCCAAGTTCTCGCTCCTCTTCGCCGTCCGTGGCCAGCGCACGGATGCGCCACAAACAGCGCCGACGCAGCAAGGCGCGTTGAGCCTTGTCGCAATGGGGAAGCATGAAGGAAGGAAGTGATGGAAATGAACTCGAACCTAGTCGTCACCCCTCAACGGGCGGACGCCCTGCGACACCTGTTGCTCGTGCTAGCCGCTCTCGCCGGCCTGGCCGCAAGCGCGTACGTGCTCAGCTCGCAGGTCGCCGCCGACTTCTTACGAGAAGGGCCCGTTCGTTTCACGGGCCTGGAGGGCGAAACGCTCCGAGTCGTGCTAGGGCTCGGTGCTCTGGCCGCCACCGGCATCGCCGTCGGCGCCCTGTGGCCACGCGTACAGCCTGCGCGCTTCGCTGTCGCCGCGCCCGCACTGGCGGGTGGCCTCTTTCTCATCCACGTGTTGCTGATGCCAGCAGTCGTTCTGGTGGGACTCGCTCTTGCCGCCGACTTCTTGGGACACCTCCCGCGGGAGCGTGTTCAGAAGGTGATTCGACTCCCGGTCGTGTGGGTGGGCGGTGGGGTGATCAGTGCGGCATCCGTGGCCGGCCTGGTGTTGGTATCGATCTGGCTCGTGGGCCCGCTGTTCGATGAGGGCACGACGCTCAACGAGATGCTGGACTTCGAGGTGGCCGGTGTAGTGCAGCCAGACGTGATCGAGCCAGCCGCAGCGATGGGCGAGACCGAATCGGTGACTGCAGCTGTCTCGCCGGCTGAGCCAGCTGTACCCAGAGATGAGGTCACCGCGCCAGCCGAGGCTGCGCCGGCCGAGATGGAGGCAGCTGTCTCGTCGGCCCCGGTCGAGATGGCCGCGGCCACCACTGTTGAGCCAGCCGCGCCCGATACGCCGGCCGCTCGCAGCGGTACGCTCATCGCTCGCGGCGAGCTGATGGGCACGGATGCGTTCCACACCGGGAGCGGCGAGGTGCTGCTCGTGAGCGACCCTGACGGCAACCTGATCCTGCGCTTCCAAGACTACGCGGTTCGCAACGGGCCGGACCTCTTCGTCTACTTGACGCCGGATCCAGACGGCGATGTGCACGCGGAGGGCGCGGTCGACCTCGGGGAGATCAGAGCCACGCAGGGCTTTGTCAATTACGAGGTTCCGGCGGGCGTTGACGCGTCGCGGTTCCGCGCCGCCGTGATCTACTGCAAAGCGTTCTCTGTCACCTTCGCCGTTGCATCGCTGCAGTAGGACGGCGCCCGCAGGTGAATGGGGATTGAAGAGCGCCTCGGGACAGGATCACCCGTAGACCCGGGTGAGCCTGCCCCGGTTTCCCGGACAGTTCGCGTGTAGCGATCAGGCCGCATTCTTGGCGGCCTGGCGGGTGCGTTCGCAGTCGACGGGGCTGGAGCGGTTCAGTGATTCGCCTTCGTTGAGCTGCATGAGCGCCCGGCCGCCGCGGACGGGCACCGTGTCAAGGGCCCGCGCATTCTAGGCACGCATCCTAGGCAGTGGTCGGGACGAGCGAGGTCACCTTCTCGCGGAAGAGGGTGAGCTGCTGGAGATCGTCGGCGAGGGGCCAGACGAAGAGGCGTTGGACGACCGCGCAAGCACACAACGTCATTGGGTGGAGGAATTCGGTGAAGAAACCTGCCAGGGACCGGAGCAAGCTGAGCGTTCGCGAGGTTACCGTCGCTGAACTGGTAGCGCAGGGCCGCAGTAATGCGGAGATCGCGGAGGCGCTCGCGGTGTCCGCAACGACGGTCAAACGTCACCTGAGCAACGTCATGATCAAGTGGGATTGCGCCAACCGGGCGCATGTGGCCGCAAGAGTTGGCGCCTTGAAAGCGGCGCGCTCAAGCGAGCAATCACCGCCGTCCACAGCTGGATGATCCGGCAGCGCGATCGCCGGCCGTTCGCCCCGAGCCTGCCTTGTCCGACCTGTCCTTCCCTCCCCGGGAAGGAGCGCGCCGAAGGGTCGAAGGGCGAGCGCTGGGTGGCAGCAGGTGAAGATCAGGCGGAGGAGCTGCTTGCGGGGCTGCGGTGGTAGGCCGCGCGAAACGCTGAGGGGAGTGAAGCGGGGCGTTCCCGGATCAAGGCGTAGGGGGCGGCGCAATGACGGCCCGATCTTCTTGCCCTGGCCTCGCCTTGGTGCGGCGATTATCCTGGGCCACGGTGGCGCACTGGTCGCTCGTGCGGGCCCGAGCCGCTCGATGGCACGAGCGTCTTGGCGGCGGCATGTGTCCGGTGAAGCGGCGCTGCCCGGCGGTCCCTTGCGATGCCATGCCGATGCGCGGCCGCCGTTGTCACGTTCGCGGTCTGTGGGCGCGCTCGTGGGGCAGGGTTTGACGGTTCATGGATCCCATTTTCGCGGCTGCTTCGAGTACCGAAATCGCCGGCGACCTGGTGGCGCTGGTCATCGCTGCGGTCGTGGGAGGCTACGTCGCTCACCTGATCCGAATGCCCCTGGTGGTGGGCTACATCGTTGGGGGACTGATCGTCGGGCCCTCGGTGAGCAACCTGGTGACGGACATTGACGACGTCGCGTTCGTGGGCGAACTCGGGGTCGCGCTGCTCCTCTTCTCCATTGGCCTGGAGTTTCCGCTGGAGCAGTTCCGGCGCCTGGGCTACCGCCTCTTCGTCGCAGCCACGATCCAGATCGCCGTCCTCGGCTTGGTGGGGTACGCCGTGGCGAGTAGCTTTGGACTGTCCGACGCTGGGGCCACACTGGTCGCCGGAGCCACCGCCTTCTCCAGTACCGCGCTCCTGGTCCGTCTCCTCTCGGAGGAGGGCAGCCGCCGCCGTGCAGACGGACGGTGGGTGCTCGGCGTCGCACTCGTCCAGGACCTGGTGGCGGTGCCGCTGCTCGTGGTGCTTCCACAATTGGGCGAAGGTACTGGGACCGAACTCATGGAAGAGATCCTGATCGCAGCGGCCAAGGGCGTTGGTCTCGTCGTGGCCGTGCTGGTGCTGGGGCCGGTGATTGTGCCTTGGGTGCTGCGGCGGGCGCTGGCGGTGCGTTCTCGTGAGCTGTTCCTGATGAGCGTCTTCGCGCTCGCGAGCGGAGTGGCCTTAGGCAGTTTTGCCGTCGGTCTGTCTTTGGCATTCGGCGCGTTTCTGGCCGGACTCGTCACGGCGCAATCCGTGTACGCGTCGCGTGCGTTGCACGAACTGGTGCCGCTGCGCGATCTCTTCGCCGCCACGTTCTTCGTGAGCATCGGCGTGCTGCTGGATGTGGGGGTCGTCGGGGACGAATGGGGCCTCTTCCTGAGCATCCTGGCGTGGGGAGCGCTGGGGAAGATTCTGCTCATCTTCGCCCTCGCCCGCTGGGCCCACTTCGACTACTCCCGTGCCCTGCGCATGGGACTTCTCCTGGGGCAGGTTGGCGAGTTCTCCTTCCTGTTCGCGGAAGCCGCGGCGGAGGGCCCGGCTGAGGAGGCCGGGTCGATCATCATCGCGTTGGGCGCGGTCAGCATGGGCGTTTCGGCGGCCATCATCCGTTTCGGCGATCGGATTGAGCGCGTTCTCCTGAGAGTGCCCAGGGTCGCCGCCCGTTGGACGTTCGAGCCGGAGGCGGAGCTGCCCGGCCCGGCGCTGCGGCAGCACACGGTCATTGCGGGCTACGGCGAGACGGGCCGGGAGCTGGCTCGGGCGCTGAGACGCCGCGACTTCCGTTTCCTGATCGTGGACTCCGACCCGAATCTGCCAGAGGAGCTTGGAGGGACCGAGACGCCCTACATCTGGGGCGATTTGGCCAACCCCGCCACCCTGGACGGCGCGAGCCTGGGGGACGCCCGCGTTCTGGCGCTGACCATCCCCGACCCGGTGGTGACGGAGGCCGTGGTCCGCCGGGTCAGGGCAGAGTTTCCCCGCGTGCAAATCGTCGTGCGCGGTGCGGGCGCGATGAGCCACGGGCGCCTGCTGGCGGCCGGCGCCGCCGAGGTGGTGCACCCGAATCTGGAGGTGGGGTTGGAGATCGCCCGCCACACGCTCTCCCGCTACGGAGTGCCGTACGCCGAGATCCGGATGGCGCAAGCGCAGCGCCGGCAGGAGTACCGGAGGTAATCGTCGGGCGGCTGCGGGGGCTGGGGTTGGCGGACTCGTTCAGCACCGGGGCGGTCTCGCGCGGAGCGGGACGCTTCCCGTGCGCGGGGCTCGTATCAGGATGTCAAGCGGATGCGCGCCAGGCGAATGCCGATGCCGACCACGAGAACGCTGAGCGTGGCCATGAGGGCCCAAACCCGTGCGGGTACGGAAGATCCGCCGGGATCGGCTAATCTGCCGCTGCCGGTGCCGGGCACGGCGGCGGGTGTCGGCGTGAGCCGAAAGACGTTGTCACTCGTGACGCTAGTCACGTAGATGTGCCCGTCCTCATCGACCGCGATTCTCCATGGGTTCTCGAGCGCGTGGATCCCGTCGCCGCTGGCACCCAGGATCTGCGTGACGGTGCCGCCCGGCGAGATCCGAAAAACGTTGTCGCTTCTGTGACCCGTCACGTAGACATTTTCGGCGACATCGACGGCAACGCCGAAAGGTCCCGCAAGGCGATTGGCGCCGTCGCCACCTGCGTCGAGGATTCGGGTAACCGCGCCGCCGGGTGTGCGGCGGAACACGGCGTTCGACGTGTCGTCAGTGACGTACAGGTTTCCGCTCGCGTCGATTGCGAGCTGTTGGGGCGCGTCGAGTACGTGAGTGCCGTCGCCAATGCCACCAAGGTACCGCACGACCGTACCGTCCGGCGCCACCCGGAAGACTTTCCCCGCATTGGTCCCGGTCACATAGACGTGACCGTCGTCGTCGATGGCGATGCCGTAGGGATCCCTGAGCTCGTGCGTGCCGTCGCCGTGGCGGTCGAGGATCTGAGTAATCGCGCCGTCGGGCGCAATCCGAAAGACGTTGATGTGTCCGAGCCCTGTTACGTATACATCGCCGTCATGACCGATGACGACGCTTGAGGGAAGTGCCAGTGCGTGGGTCCCATCGCCGCGGCGGTCGAGGATCTCGGTCACTTCCCCCGCTGGCGTTATCCGAAATACGTTGTGACTGAGGCCCCCTGTGACGTACACGTTGCCGTGCCTGTCGACCGCGATCCCATCGGGCGCCTCGAGGGCGTTGGTCCCATCGCCGCTCGCATCGAGGATTTGCGTGATGGCACCGGAAGGCATGATCTTGAAGACGTTATCGCTCGTTCCTCCTGGCACGTAGACGTTCCCGTCCCCATCGACCGCGATGTCGGCCGGATAATCGAGCGGGTGGGTCCCATCACCGGAGGCATCCAGGATCTGCGTGATCGTGTACGATTTCTCGCCGTCGTCCGCGTTCGCAGGGGCGAATAGGGCCGCAACCGCCGCCAGGGCCGCAAAGGACAGCAGCCCAAGAACCATCGCCCGCCTCCGCAAAGCGACGCGTATACTCAAGACCCTCTCTGTAGCCAGACGGCGGCGCTGCCCAGACGGTTCCGGCGCACTATAGGACCGTCATCAACCCGTTGCGGTCCGCGGCGCGGCGAGCGTAGGGCGAGATCGGTGGGGGGCGCGGTCCTGCCGAACAGGGGGGAGGGGGATGGGGAGCGGGTTGGGCCTGCCTCCCCCACCGGGGAGACAGGGAGGGTCCGCTCGGAGGTGGGGGCGGCTTCGTCAAGCGGAGCCGGCACGTCGTCGATGATCAGCCGCGGGTCGGCGATCGGGTCGGGTAATCGAGTCGGGTAGGGGTTGTGGCGGCGCTGCGAGCGTGGATCTGCTCTGGGTCATAGGATACGTGCAGGTGGCAAACGGCATCACTGGCGCTAAAGGTGACTCGAGTCAGGATCGGCGGAGTTGTGGCCGCTGGAAGGCTGGGCGCGATGAAGCAAGCAGACGTCAATGGGCGGAGCCAGCGCAAGCGAATCGTCATGGTCCACCCGAAGTTCCCGCCCTCCTTCTGGAGCTTCGGGTTCATTAAGGAGATCGGCGGTTTCAAGACGGTCATGCCGCCGCTGGGGCTGGCCACGGTGGCAGCGCTGACGCCCGACCGATACGACGTTGCGATCGTCGACGAGAACATCGAGCCCATCGACTTCGAGGTCGCGGCGGACTTGATCGTTCTGTCGGCCATGGGCATTCAAGAGCAGCGTCTATTCGAGGTGGCCGACCGCTTCCGGTCGAACGGCTACACCGTCTGCATGGGTGGCCCGATCTGCAACGTGTTGCCCGAGCGCTGCCGCCCGCACTGCGACATTCTCTTCGAGGGGGAGGGCGAGTACACGTGGAAAGCGTTCCTGGACGCGTGGGAGCGGGGCGAGCACGAGGATCGCTACGTCCAGACCGAGAAGATCGACATGAGGGACAGTCCGGCACCCCGACTCGATCTCCTCGACGCGAAGGCCTACCGAGTCGGCGCCGTTCAGACCACGCGCGGCTGTCCGTTCAGCTGCGAGTTCTGCGACATCATCGTGACGTACGGTCGCAAGGTCCGCATGAAACCGATCGAGAACGTGCTGCGGGAGCTACAGGCCTGGGCTGATGCCGGCCTGGATTTCGTCACGCTCGTGGACGACAACCTGGTGGGCAACCGCAAGTACGCCAAGCAGATGCTGAAGGCAGTGGGCGACTGGAACCGAGCCCGCCGAACGCCTCTGAGCCTGTACGTGGAGATGAGCGTCGATTGTGTGCGCGACCCGGAGCTTTTGGAGCTGATGCGCCAGGCGAACGTCACCGAGGCCTTCCTCGGCATCGAGTCGCCGCGCAAAGAGAGCCTGATTGAGACCAAAAAGTTCCAGAACGTGGCGGCGAATCTGGTTGAAGACATCAAGACCATACAGAGTTACGGCATGGTCACCGTGGCCGGGATGATCGTCGGTTTCGACAGCGATGATGCAGGGATCTTCGAGGACCAGTACGAGTTCCTGCAGCTCGCGGGCGCGCCGATCGTGATGCTCGGCATCCTGCAAGCGATCCCCCGGACGCCGCTGTACGAGCGGCTGGAGAAGGCAGGGCGGCTGCGGTCGGCAGCCCAGGGGAATAATACGCTCAGCTACACGAACATCGAACCGTTGCAGATGTCGTACGAGGAGCTGATCAGCGGATACCGCGAACTCTTCCAGCGGATCTACACGTGGGACGCGGTGGGAGATCGGTGGCTGGCGAACGTGGAGCAATGGGGCAAGCACCGGGACCGTCCATTCATCCAGAAGCCACTGGGGCGGTATCGCCCGTTTCTGATCAAGCAGACCATGATGATCTTGCGCTACTACCTGACCGGCGGCAGCCAGCATCGGCGTTTTGCGCTGCGCATGATCTGGGGAACGCTGCGCCGGGCGCCGCTCACACTGCACCAGACGATCGCCTACCTGGCTTACTTCATTCACCTGCGCGAGTACGCCGATCGTGTCGTTGCCAAGGAGTACAAGTTCGACTACGCGCTCAACGAGGTGAACTTCGCAGAGAGCAACCGCTTCGGTGAAGGCGGGACGATCAACATGGTTCGCCAAGAGAAACAACGACGGCAGAAGATCGAGGTCTACGACGCCTACGACGCCGTGGGATCCGCCAAAGGCTCCGACGGCGGGTGAGGTAGCGACCGCTGAAACCTGGTCATCGCCGACGGCCGCGGGTCCGCGGCCGAGTCGGGTGAGCGGGTCGGATCGGAGTTGTGGCCGGAGCTTCTGACCGGCCCTCTTCAGGGGAGAGCGCGGTACCAGTCCGCGATCGACTCGCCGATCGCCCGGGGCGAGTCCTCCTGGACAAAGTGCACGCCTGCCACGGCGACCTCCGTCGTATTGGGCCAGTTCCGCGCAGCCTCCAGGGGGCGGCCGGTCAGGATGGCGCCGGGCTTGGCGGCGATCAGCAGCTTGGGCACGTCGCTCGTGCGGAGCCAAGCGGCGTTGTCCGTGACGATGCGCACGACATCCGCGGGCTCGCCCTCGAGCGGGATCTCGCGCGGCCAGGTCAGGGTCGGGCGACGAGACTCGCCCGGCTTGATGTAGGGCTTGCGGTAGGCCGCCATCTCGGCCTCCGTAAGGTCGCGCAGGATGCTCCCGGGCAGCACGTTTTCCACGAACACGTTCTTCTCCAGCACCATGTCCTCACCCGCCGGGGAGCGGAAGCCCGAGAAGAGGCCACGCGCGGCCTCGGGGAAGTCGTCCCAGCTCAACTCCTGCACGATCGCCTCCATGAAGGCCAACCCTTTGACGCGGTGGGGGTGGCGCCGGGCCCAGTCGAAGCCGAGGGCCGAGCCCCAGTCGTGGATCACGAAGGTGAGCCGCTCGTGGGGCAGGAGGGCATTGAACCAGGCATCCAGGTAGCGGCGGTGATCGACGAAGCGGTAGGAGCCGTCGCCCGCTGGCCCAGAGTCGCCCATGCCGATCAGATCGGGGGCCAGGCAGCGGGCCAAGGGGGCGAGGTGGGGGATGATGTTGCGCCACAGATACGACGAGGTGGGGTTGCCGTGCAGGAAGACGACGGCGTCGCCGTTGCCGCCAGTGTCGACATAGGCCATCTCGCTATCGAGCAGAGTGACGCGGTGTCGTGCATACGGGTCGAGCGCGGAGACGTCGGTTTCGGGCATGGGGCTAGCTCCTCGGCTGGGAGAGTAGCGGGTGGCGGCGGGGACCGGCTCCCTGGGTTTCGGAGGGGACAGCTATCGGGCGGGCGTCGTGGCCACTGCGCTGCCGATGAGTTCGGGCAGCAGGCGCGCGACGGTGTTGACCGGGATGGCGAAGTTGAGCCCGACCGAACCGGCGATGGGGCCAATGGCGGCGGAGGTCACGCCGACCACTTCGCCGGCCATGTTGATGAGCGGCCCCCCGGAGTTGCCGGGGTTGACGGAGGTGTCGGTCTGGATGGCGCCGCGCTGAGGGGCCAGGCCCGGCTCGAGTGGCGGGAGTTCGCGGTCCAAGGCGGAGACGATGCCAGTGGTGAGGGTGCGCTCCAAGCCGAAGGGGTTGCCGATGGCGGCGACGGCCTCGCCCACGACCAAGGCGTCAGAGTCGCCGAGGCGGACGGGAACGATGCGGAGGCCGCTGGGGTCGATCTTGACGACGGCGAGGTCGTTATCGGGCGAGGCGCCGACCACTTCGCCGCGGACGCGGTTGCCGTCCCCGAGGTCGATTATGACCTCGTCGTTGCCCTGGACGACGTGTTAGTTCGTGATGAGGTGTCCCTGCGTGTCGACGAAGAAGCCGGTGCCGCCGCCGGTAGGGGTCTGGACGAGGACGACGGAGGGCGCCACCTGCTCAAAGATGCGCGTGGGGTAAGCGGTGCCGGTCGGGCCGGAGATCATGAGCATGGGCGGCGGGTCGAGGGCCACCGCCGGCGCGGCGGCGGGCGGCGACGCGAGCGCGCCCGTCGCGTCGGCGACGGGAGGCGGCTGGCCCTGAATGATAGTGGTGTCGCCGTCGTCGACGGCGAGGGCGATGAACGCCCCCGCCACACCGGCGGCGAGGGCGACGCTGGCGGAGGCGATGATGGTGCGGGCGGCAAGCATCTGCATTGGTGGTCCTCTTTCCCTTCTTGGCGATTGGTCAGGCGGGCACTGTTGGTGACTGCGTCAGGACGGAATCGATCGCTTCCTTGAGCACGTTCTTGGCGCGGAGGCCCACGATCTGCTTCACCAGCTCCCCTTCCCTGAAGATGAGGAGGGCGGGAATGCTGCGGACGGAGTAGCGACGGGCCGTTTCACGGTTCTCATCGGTGTCGAGCTTGTAGAAGGCGACGCGACCGTCGTAGTGGGCGGCCAGCTCTTCGACGATCGGTCCGACGAGACGGCAGGGGCCGCACCAGGGCGCCCAGAAATCGACCAAGACGGGCAAGTCGTTCTCCAGAACCTCGTGGTCAAAGGTCGCGTCCGTGAGCGGCTGCGGTTTACTCATTACCGTTCTCTCCTTACTCCGCTTCGCCGTTGCCGTAGAAGAGCGTGCCGTCTTCGATGCGGCTGCGGATCGTGATGAGGCGGGAGCCGGGGCGCGCGCCGGCCCTGTCAGTTTCTCCCTGGAGTGAGGCGAAGCAGCCGCAACAGCGCGGCGGCGGCGGCCATTGGCGGTGCCGCGCGCCACATGTCCCACCAGGCGCGACGGCCGGCGCGATCCAGGACCGGGGCGATGTGGGGGATCGTGCGGAGGACGGGCCGAAGGCCGCCGCTGCGCGTGCGGCGAAGGGGCTGTCCCACGGTGACCGCGGCCAGCGCCTCTCCGATCGCCTTCGTGTCATTGGCCCAGTGGGCGCGGAAGAGGATCGTGCCATCGGATCCCAGCAAGTAGGCCGAGTTCGGCTTGGGACTGAAGGCGCGGTGCAGCGAGCCGTCGATATCGTCGACGGCGACCTCGAAGTCGAAGCCGTGGAGGTCGCGCAGCATGGCGGCGTGCTCCCACTTCTCGTCGAAGCCGTGGGGTTGGGGGGCGTTTTCGCCGGGGTGTGCCTCGCGCACCGCCACCATGACGAATCGCACGTGATCGCCAAAGCGCGCGTGCAGCTCTCGCAGCCCCGGGGCGGAGCTGTCCGTCACGGGGCAGGTGTAGGAGCCGAAGACCAGGAGCGCGGGACCGCTGGTGGCGAGGTCGGCGGAGCGAAAGCGGCCGCCGTCGAGCGTGCGGAGATCAAATTCCGGGACCGGGTCCCCGGGCCGGGGATCGCGGGCGGTGAAGTACATGTCCCGCAGGACAAGGCCGGTCCTGAGGCGCTCAAAGCGGTAGGCGCTGGCGGCGTCGGTGGACGTTCGCGTTCGGTGGACCAAGGTCACCATTTCAAATGTGTCCTTGTCTCCATGCGGTTTCGTACCGTCTCGTCATGGCGCCCCGTTCCGCGGCGCGGCCGGTGCTGGGAGCTAGGCAGCGCGCGAGGGCCCGACCCAGGGGTCCGGCGTCTGCGCGGGTATCGGCACCGGCACGGTCACGAGCTCGAACGCCTCGAGCTCGTCCGCCAGAGCGGCGAACTGAGGCCAGTGCTCGCGGCGCTGGAGGGCGCGGCGGCGGATCCGCCGGACCGGTTCTTGCTGCATGTGGACGAGGTCTCGGAGTGGCGGCATGGGGTTCTCCTTCCAAAGCGGGCAGCTTGCTAGGCGGCGCGAGCCGCAGCGGGCGGCGTGGATCCTTCTGGAGGAAGGGCGAGCGCGACCGGCGGCTGCGCCGGGCGACCGCACTGGAGGCAGCGCCATTCCTCATCCTGGGCGTCAAAGTGAGCATTGCCGCCGCAGCGCTCACAGGCGCCGAGGCGGAATGCTCGGAGGCTGGAATTGAAGTTCGGCACGGCTGCTCTCCTCTCGGCACCCTGCGATGTCTTTCTTCTCCCCCAGCGTGCCAGGGGCGAGGGCTGATCGCGCCTCCTGCTCGGGCGGTTTTGCCGCAGGCAATTGGAGAGGGAGCGTGCCCTCCCGTTTGGGAGGGGGGAGCGACTAGGTGTTGAGGAAGCCGCGGTCGCTGGCGACGCGAACGGCCTCCGTGCGGGTGGTGACGTTGAGCTTTTGATAGAGGTTGCTGATGTGCCACTTGACGGTGCCGGCGCTGAGGGAGAGCGCCGTGGCGATCTCCTTGTTGCGCGCACCGGTGGCGAGCTGGTTCAGGATGTCGCGCTCGCGCGCGGTGAGATGGGCGCCGGTGGCGGAGTCGATGCGCTCGACGAGGCGGTCGGCGATGACGGGGGGGATGAGGGAGTCGCCCTCATAGATCTGTTCGTCCTTGGCGAAGACGGAGAAGAGGATGGTGCGCGCGCTGGTGCCGATCTCACGCAGGCGGCGGAGGGTGCCGACGCCGTCGAGCGTGGGCATCTGCAGGTCGAGCAGGAGGACGTGCGGCGAGAGGGCCTGCACCTGACGGATGGCCTCTTCGCCGTCGGCGGCCTCGCCGACGACTTCGATGTCGGCGACCTGCTCGAGCATGTGACGGATGCCCCGGCGCACCAACTCGTGGTCGTCGGCGATGAGGACACGAATGCGGTGGGCGGGCTCGGCGGGGACGTTGGCGGTGACGGAGGTCTGGGTGAGCACGGGGGGCTCGTCGGCGGCAGGGCGGGCGGGAACGACGGCGACGATCTCGGTTCCCACCCCAGGGGTGCTGCGAATCTCGACCTGCCCGTCCACGAGGCGGGCGCGCTCCTGCATGCTGGAGAGGCCGAAGCCGCCGCCGGCCGAGAGCAGGCCGACGGAGC
This sequence comes from Dehalococcoidia bacterium, assembly GCA_963662615.2. Classification (GTDB taxonomy): domain Bacteria; phylum Chloroflexota; class Dehalococcoidia; order Bin125; family Bin125. The sequence continues at coordinate 1,410,027 of CAXXSR010000001.1, read as the reverse complement.
GGTCCGGGTCGAAGCCGACACCGTCGTCGGAGACGCGCAGCCGAATCTCGCTGGGCCGGTATTCGAGGACGGCGCGGACGGAGCGGGCCTGGGCGTGTTGGCGGATGTTGTTGAAGGTCTCCTGGGCGATGCGGAGGAGCGCCTGCTCGCAGCGGCGGTCGATGCGGTCGGCGGGAGCGCCGACGACGTCGAAGGCGACATCGAGGCCGGCGTCGGCGAGGCGGGCGGCCTCACGGCGAAGCGCGTCGGTCAAGGCGCCGGACTCGAGCGCGGCGGGTTGCAGGTCCCAGACGGAGCGACGCGCCTCTTCCAGGCTTTCGCGAGCCTGGTGGCGGGCGGTCTGGATGAAGGCGCCGGCGGAAGGGGCGGCGCCGCCGAGTTCGTCCTCGGCGGCCTCAAGCTGCATGGCGATGCCGGTCAGCGATTGGGCCAGGGTGTCGTGGATCTCCCGCGCCAGGCGTGTGCGCTCCTCCAACGTGGCCGTTTGCTTGGCTTCTTCATAGAGGACACCGTGCTCCACGACGATGGCGAGGTGGTCGGCGATCTCTTGGGCGAGCTGCACCTGTTCGTCGCCATAGCGTCCGGGCGTCGCGGAGGCGAAATTGAGGGAGCCAAAGACGCGGCCGCGTGAGGTTAGGGGGATGAACATGGACGAGCGGGTGCCGTAGGCCTCAGCGACCTGAAACTCGATGGGGTATTTGCCGTCCGTGCGCACATCGCGGCGGACGACGGGTCGCCCGGTGCGAATGACCTCGCCCTGCGGGGCGTCATCCAAGCCAAGGCGGAGGCCGGGCCGCAGCGGTCCGCCGGCGGGGACGGCGGTCGCATGGACCTGAAGGGCGTCGTCGCCGGCGCGGTGGAGGGCGACGGTCATCGCGTCGAAGTCGATGAGGCGCTTGACCTGCGTGGAGACGCCTTCAAAGACATCGTCGATGTTGAGGCTGGAGGCGGCGACGCGCATCAGCTGGTCGAGGATCTGGACGCGCTCTGCGAGGCGAGCCCGTTCGGCGTCGGCGCGGATGTGGCGGATGGCGACCATGCTCTGGCCGGCGAGCGTCTCCAAGACCGCCTGGTGCTGGCGCTCGAAGGGCTGGTCCCGGCGGGTGCCGGCGATGATGCCGCCGAAGTCGCCGTCGACGGTGCGGAGCAGCGCGACGAGAAGTCGCTTGATACCGGCGGCGCGGAGGCCGGGGAGGACGTCGTCGTCCGGCGTCAGCTGCGAACAGGAGGGCCGGCTCTGTTCGACGCGATCGGCGGCGGCACGGTCGAAGTAGTCGCGGAGCTCCTCGATGAGCGCGGGGTCGAGGGGGTCGGAGCCGAGCTGCCCGAGGACGAGGCTGAGGTCGCCGTTGGCGCCGCGGACGCCCATAGCGCCGAGGGGAAGGGCGAGAGCGGAGGTGACGGCAGAGGCGACCAAGCGGGCGACGTCCTCCTCACGGTGGACGAGCGTGATAGCGGTGGCCAGGTCAAGCAGCGTGAACGGATCCGAGAGGGGACGGGTGGGCGCAGCCGTGCGAGCCGGCTTGGTTGGTTTGGCCGGATTGGCCTGCTTGCGCTTGGTTGAGGCGCGGGCTCGACGCGATTGCGGCATCTAGATCCGCTCCGCAAGCTCCTCCAAGAGCTCAGTGGGGTCCGTATGCAGGGCGTTATGCACGAGAACTTCACCCATGATACAGAGCGGGTGGGAGCGGATGGCGTCCAGGCCGCGCGCGTCGAGCCAGGCGCGGAAGTTGACGGCGCTGTCGGGGCTGCAGATCACGGCGCAGCGTTCGTCGCGCTCCAACCCCGCGGCGATGTAGGGTCCGAGGACGCTGAACATTTCGGCTTCGCCGCGGTAGAAGTGCGCAATGTGATCGCCCACCGCAGCGGTGCTGCCGCCGAAGCCGAGGGGAATCTCTGTCTCTGTGGGAGGGGTTGCCATGACGCATCCGTTTCCGTGCAGCAGGTGAAATGGGGGCGCAGCCGCAGTATACGGAGTGGTCACTGGGCCTGCAGTGGCGTGTGTGACGCGACCGACGGCGGGGCCGACGACTCGCTCCGCAGGCCGGGTGGGGGGTGGGCGGCGGCGGTGCGTGGCGGCTAGCACCATCGCGGGACGCGGCGCTGGTAGGCGCGATACTCGTCGCCGAAGCTGGCCTCGAGGTAGCGCTCCTCGCGCGGGATGACCACACAGTGCACAAAGGCGATGGCAGGCGCCACAAGGGGCAGCGGCCAGACCGTGTTGACGATGAGCGTGATCCCCAGGTAGGCGAGGTTGAGCGCGACATAGAGCGGATTGCGGCTGAAGGCGAACGGCCCCGTGGAGATGATGGCGGCGGTGGGCTTGTCGGAAGCGGGATCCTCGCCCGCCCGGCGCATCGTCTTGACTCCCCAGAGCATGAGGAGGCCGCCAGCGCCCGCGAGTGGCCAGCCGAGCGCCTGCCCGATCCAGCCCTGGGGGAAAAGAGGCAGCCTTCGGCAACGGAAGTGCAGGGCCAACCCGGCGGCGAGCGCGAGGAGGTGGCCCAGCGGGGGGAAGCAGAACTGGGAGGTGTGGCGGTTCGTCCCTGAGGTGCTCACGGCCGCCTCGGGTGGCGCTCTACTCGCTGAGACGGAAGGGAGGGTAGCGGTCGGTGGTGAGGAGAAACGCGTAGGCCTGCACGCGGTTGCCCCAGCGCATGACTCCGACGACGAAATCGAAGAGTCCGCGCGGGTAGCGAGCTGTGAGGAGGATCGCGAACCAGGCGATGACGACCGCGACCACCGTTGCGAGCAGGAGGAAGATCAGAACGACGTAGTGGGGGAGGGCGAGGAGCCACTTCACCAATGGGAGCCAGCGATGGAGATTGCGCTCGGCATCGGGGTACTCGATCGTTAGATGGACGGACTGTTCCTCGTCGGTGGAAGGGAAGCGGTCGGTGAGGAGCAACAGGTAGGCGAAAACGCGGTTCGTGAAGCGGAGGAGCTCGAGGTTCCAGTTGAACCACCAGCGGGGGTACTTGCGGCGAAAAACGATCAGCAGAAGTGTGGGCAGGAAGACGAGGCCTGCCGCGCCCCCGTAGTCTCCACCGTAGCTGGCCGTCAGTAGTGCCAGCACAATGAAGATAGGGATGACGAAGAGGATGCGGAGGATCGAGCTAAAGCGATCGAGGCTCTCCGGGTAGTCCACATCGAAGCGGACGGGGTAGCGCTGCGCATCGTTCGAAGCCATGACCGCACTCCAGGTGGGAAAGCGCGCCCGTCAACGTTGGGGGCCCCTGCCGTCGCCGGGCCGGTTGTAGGGAGTAGGAGGTCGCGCTGGCGGAGGATAGCGTACCGGCGAGCCGCTAGCGATTGCGGAGGGCAACCGGGCATATAGACGGGGGCTGCAAGCGAGGCATAATTGGATGGCGGCTTGGGTCCGGTGATCCGTCACGACTTGAGGCATGAGCGCTGGGCAACGGCGAGGGGATTTCGCTCGCCGCCGCGACGGATGGTGAGTGGATAGGTCGAATGAAGCAGGGGGCAATGACGGCAACGATTGGGCGCTCCCAGCCCTACGCCAAGCGGTGGTGGGTGCTGGGGGTGATGTCGCTCAGCTTGGCCATGGTCATGGTGGACAACACCGTGGTGAACACGGCGCTGCCCTCCATTGCGCGGGATTTGCGGGCGACCACGTCCACGCTGCAGTGGGTCGTGGACGGGTACATCCTCATGCTCGCCGGTCTGATGTTGATGGGTGGCACGCTGGGTGATCGGTTCGGCCGGCGCCGCTTGCTTGTGATCGGGATGTGTACGTTTGGCGCGGCCTCAGTGGGCTCCGCTCTCGCCCCCGACGCGGAGACGTTGATCGTCACGCGCGGGGCTCAGGGGGTCGGCGCCGCTCTCGTGCTGCCGGCGACGCTGTCCATCATCACGCACGTGTTCCCGCGGGAGGAGCGCTCGAAGGCGATCGGCATCTGGACGGGGGTGGGCGCCATCGGCATCGCCGTGGGGCCGCTGCTGGGCGGCTGGTTGGTGGACAGCATCAATTGGTCAGCGGTGTTCTGGATGCACCTGCCGGTGGTGGCGCTGTCGTTGCTGGGCATGCGCATCGTCCCGGAGTCGCGCGACAGCCGTCGGCTGCCCCTGGACTTCCCCGGAGTCGTCGCAGGGACCGGCGGCCTATTGGCGCTGGTGTATGCGCTTATCCAGGGCGGCGCAACCGGCTGGACGGAGCCGCAGATCGCGGTGGCGTTCGCGGTCGCAGCGGTGCTCTTGGGCGCGTTCGTCGCGGTGGAGCGGCGCAGCGCCGCGCCCATGCTGCCGCTGCACTTCTTCAAGCGGCGTGACTTCAGCGGCTCCGTGTTGGTGATCGCGCTGATCGTCTTCGCGATGCTGGGCGTCTTCTTTTTCCTGACGCTCTACTTCCAACTCGTGCAGGGCAAGAGCGCCTTCCAGGCCGGTCTGTTCATCCTGCCCACGGCGGGAATGCTGATGGTGGCGGCGCCGCTGGCGGGCGTCCTCAATAAGCGGGTAGGGCCGCGGGTCCTGGCGATCGTCGCGACGGCGGTGATCCTGTTTGGCATGGTCTGGCTGGCGCAGCTGGAGGTGGACAGCAGCTATCTGCTGGTGGCGATTGGGCTGATGACGTTCGGCTTCGGCGCCGGCATGGCGATGGCGCCGCTGACGGATACGGTGATGGCGGCCGTTCCCGTGAATGACGCCGGCATTGGCTCCGCGATCAACAACGTCGGCCGCGAACTCGGCGCGGCGCTGGGCATTGCGATCCTGGGCAGCATTGTCACGGGCATGTACCGGAGCAACGTGGAGGAGGCGCTGGCGGGCGCCGTGCCCGCGCGGATTGTGGAGGACGTGTCGGAAGGCATTGGCGTGGCCGTGGTGACGGCGCGGGACTTGCCGGCCGCTCAGGCGACGGTGGTGCTGGATGCCGCCAACACCGCCTTCGTTGAGGCCATCTCCGCAGGCTTTTACATAGGCGCGGGCTTTATTGGCGCGGCGCTGCTGGTGGCGGTGACGATGGTGCCCGGGAAGATGCGCACGCATCAGGCGGTGGAGGAGGAGGCCGTCGCCGCGGCCGCGAGGGCGGACGGTGACGTTGCAGGCGCCGCAGACGCCGACTTGGAGCGGTCGTTGGGGGGCTGAGGAAGACGGCGCGGGCATGGCGCGACGGGCTGACCCAACTCCGGCGCGGGAGTGACGTGGTCCATCCGCTAACCTGCGCGTGACGATTGGAGCAAGGGCATGGTGGAAGCGGCAGAGAAGGTGGGCCAGGCGGAGGCGCCGGAGGCGATGATCTCGGGCGGGCACCTGGTGGCGAAGGCGCTCAAGAACGAGGGGGTGGAGGTCATCTTTACCCTCTGCGGCGGCCACATCATTGATATTTACGACGGCTGTCTGGACGAAGGCATTGACATCATTGACGTGCGCCACGAGCAGGTGGCGGCGCACGCGGCCGACGGCTACGCGCGCATGCGGGGAGTACCGGGCTGCGCCGTGGTGACGGCCGGGCCGGGCACGACCGACGCGATCACAGGGGTGGCGAACGCGTTCCGGGCCGAGAGCGCGATGTTGCTGATCGGCGGGCAAGGAGCATTGTCGCAACATCAGATGGGGTCGCTGCAGGAGCTGCCGCACGTGGACATGCTGCGGCCGATCACGAAGTTCGCGGCCAGCGTGCCCCGCACCGAGCGCGTGGCGGATCTGGTGTCGATGGCGTTTCGTGAATGCTTCAACGGCGCGCCGGGCCCGTCGTTTCTGGAGATCCCGCGTGACGTCCTGGACGGGAAAGTGGCGCTGGGCAGCGCGCGCATCCCGGCGGCCGGGCGGTACCGCGCGTCGACGAAGGTGCTTGCGGATCCGGACGACATTGAGCAGCTGGCGGACCTGCTGGTGGCGTCGGAGCGGCCCTGCGTGCTGTTCGGGTCGCAGGTGTGGAGCTGTCGGGCGACGGAGGCGGCGCGCGCGTTCGCGCGCACGCTGAACATTCCCGCCTACATGAACGGGGCGGGCCGAGGCACGTTCCCGCCTGGGGATGCGCACTTTTTCCAGCACACGCGGCGGGTGGCGTTCGACCAGGCGGACGTGATTGTCATTGTGGGGACGCCGTTCGACTTTCGCATGGGCTACGGCAGGCGTCTGGGCGCGGACGCGACGGTGGCACAGATTGACATGGACCACCGGACGGTGGGAAAGAACCGCGACATCTCGCTGGGACTGGTGGGCGACGTGGGGCGCATCCTCACGGCGGTGACCAACGCGGCGACGGGGCGGCTGGACATTGGCGCCGGCAGGCGCGACGGCTGGCTGCAGACGCTGCGGGCGGAGGAGGAGAGGCGATACGAGAAGCTGCTGCCGCAGCTGCGATCAGAGGCGACGCCGATCAGTCCGTATCGGGTGGCCTACGAGATCAACGAGTTTCTCAGCGAGGACACGATCTACATTGGCGACGGCGGCGACGTGGTGACGATCAGCGCTCAAGCGGTGCAGCCGAGGTCGCCCGGGCACTGGATGGATCCGGGGCCGCTGGGCACGCTGGGCGTGGGCGTGCCGTTCGCGCTGGCGGCCAAGTACGTGCATCCCGAGAAGGAAGTGCTCTGCTACTTCGGTGACGGCGCATTCACCCTGACGGGCTGGGACCTGGAGACGGCTCAGCGCTTCAAGCTGCCGTTCCTGGGGGTGATTGGCAATAATTCTTCGATGAATCAGATCCGCTTCGGCCAAACGATGAAGTACGGCGAAGATCGTGGCGGCGTGGGCAACAAGCTGGGCGACGTCCCGTTCGAGCGGTTCGCGGAGATGCTGGGTGGCTACGGCGAGGCGGTGCGGACGCCGGATCAGATCCGGCCGGCGCTGGAGCGCGGGCGGGAAGCGGTGCAATCGGGGACGTCGGCGCTGCTGAACGTTTGGGTGGACCCGAACGAGTTCGCGCCCGGCACCAAGAATCAAACCATGTACCGGTAGCGGCTCGGGGCGATGCGGAAGCGACGGCGGCGGGCGGCGTCGGCGTGGTGAGCGCGCGAACGCGCAGCGAGGACGATCATGGCACAAGCTCTGGACGGGACCCGCGTGCTGGACATGACCCACGTGCAAGCAGGTCCTTCTTGCACGCAGTTGTTGGCCTGGCTGGGCGCCGACGTAATCAAGGTGGAGTTGCCGGGCCGGGGCGACATCACGCGCGGGCAGCTGCGGGACCTGCCGGACGTGGACAGCCTCTACTTCACGATGCTCAATTGCAACAAGCGCAGCATCACCCTCAACACCAAGACCGGGACGGGCAAAGCGATCTTCGAGAGCCTGCTGAAGAGTTGCGACGTGATCGTGGAGAACTTCGCGCCGGGCGCGCTGGACCGGCAAGGGTTCCCGTGGGAGGTGATCGAACGGCTCAATCCGCGAATCATCTACGCGTCGATCAAGGGGTTTGGTCCGGGGCCGTACGCGGAGTTGAAGGCGTACGAGACCGTTGCGCAGGCGATGGGCGGTGCGATGAGCACAACGGGCTGGGAGGACGGGCCGCCGACCAGCTCGGCCGCGCAGATCGGAGACTCCGGGACGGGCGTGCACACGCTGGCGGGCATCTTGGCGGCGCTGTTGCAGCGGGAAAAGACGGGGCGCGGCCAGCGTGTGGAGGTCGCCATGCAGGATGCCGTGCTGAACCTGTGCCGCGTCAAGCTTCGCGATCAGCAGCGGCTGGCCAGCGGGCCGTTGGACGAGTATCCCAACGAGACGTTGGGGGAGGCGGTGCCGCGTGCCGGCAACGCGTCGGGAGGGGGGCAGCCGGGGGCGGCGCTGCGCTGCAAGCCGGGCGGGCCCAACGATTACATCTACGTGATCATCCAACCGCCGGGTTGGGCGCCGCTGATGAAGCTGTGTGGGCGGGCGGAGCTGATCGATCAGCCGGAGTACGCCACGCCGGAGGCGCGCCTCTCCCTTTTGGACGACGTGTTCGGTGTGGTGGAGGAGTGGACACGTGGGTTGACCAAGTTCGAGGCGATGAGGGCGCTGAACGAGGTCAACGTGCCCTGCGGGCCGATCCTGGACATGAAGGAGCTGCTGGAGGACGAGTCGCTGGCGGCGCGGGGTGGGGTGGTGGAGGTGGAGCACCCTCAACGGGGCAGGTTCAAGACGGTGGGCTGTCCGATCAAGCTGTCGGACTCAGCGGTGGAGGTGACGGCGTCGCCGTCGTTGGGGGAGCACACGGAGGAGATCCTGCGGGAGCTGGCGGGCTACGGCGAGGCCGAGATCGCGCAGGCGCGCGCAGAGGGCGCGATCTGACGGCCGGCCGTCCATGCGGCGCCTGTGACCGGAATCCCGGCCGAGGTTAGGTCAGGGAGCGAGCGATCCCGATCGCTTCCTCTTCGGTAAAGGCCTGCATGGTGGTGGTGCGGACGTTGCCCTGAGCGCCAATCTCGAGCAGGACGCGGGCGGCGGTCTCGGCGTCGGGCATCTCCGTCACGGCGACGAAGTCGTAGGGGCCGATGGTGAGGTACCAGGCGATCATGCGCCCGCCGGCCTGCTCCATCTGCTGTTTCACGCCGCCTAGGCGGCTCTCCAGGTCCTTCATGGCGCGGACGCCCTGGTCGGTGTAGTTGCCGAGGACGACGTAGCTGGGCATGGCGGGCTCCTCCCCTTTCCTGGTCTTGCGGCGTCTCCCGATCCTAGGCCGGCGGCGGAGCGCGTCAAGTGGCGAAGTGGCCGGTCGGTGCGTCGGTCAGGCCGCCAGCCGTGCGCCGCCGTTGGGGCGACGCCGTGTGCTACGTTCCAGGCCAAGGGAGGGCGGTGCGAGCCGCGGCCAAGGCGGCGGAGTTTCGTTGCGGACGCTTCGGGGCCCGATCGTCGGCGAGGATGCACGGGGCCGCCCGAGACGGTTGCGTCAGAGGCCTTGAGTCCAGAGAAGGCACCGCCGTCCACAGGGGTGGGAAGGGAAACAGCAATCTCGTTGGCCTTCGTTGTCCTCAGCGCCCTCCTGCTCTGGTGGGCTGATGCAAGGCGCGGTGGCAGCCCCACTCGTCCCAGGGACGGCGCCGGGGCCGGCCGGGCCCGCTTGGGCATCGAGGGGCCGCCGGTCCGCGGACGCGGGCGTGAGGTTCTGATCGTGCTCGGCAGCTACGCGCTGGGGGCGGTCAACGCCGGCTATTACACGGTGCGTCTGCTCGCCAACGAAGATGTCCGGGAGATCGGGTCGGGGAGCACCGGCGCGACCAACGCCGGGCGCGTCTTGGGGAAGGCCGCGTTCGCAGGGGTCTTCGCGTTCGATTGCGCCAAGGGAGCGGCGGCCGTCAAGCTGGCCAAGGCGGCGGGCCTGGACGGCGCGGCGCTGGGAGCAGTCGCCGTGGCGGTGGTGGTGGGGCACATCTGGCCGGCGCAACTGGGATTCCGAGGTGGGAAGGGGGCGGCCACAGCCGCCGGGGTCCTGACCGTCTACCATCTGGCCGCGGCGCGCGTCATCGTCTTCATCTTTTTCCCGACGTTTCTTACGCTGCGGCGGTTCGGAGGACGAGGCCTGGTGACAGCCTCCCTCGTACCCGCCCTGGTTATTCTGCGCAACGGCGTTGGCATGCGCGAAGCGGTGGTGCTGCTGCTGGCGGGGATCACCCTCAGTAGGAACCGAGAGAATATTGGCAGATACGCACGCCGGCGGAAGGCCGAGGCGCGGATGGCGTCAAGCTGAGGAGTGTCGTGGAGCGTGCGTTGCAATCGCGTCTCACCTTCAAGGTGGCGAGCGAGCCCGAGGAGTTCGGACAAGTCTCCGCCCTGAACTACCGGACCTTCGTGGATGAGATCCCGCAGCACGAGTCGAACGAGTGGGGACGGCTGGCGGACCCCTACCTTGAGCGGAGCACGTGTCTGATCTGCCTGGACGCGAGACGGCTCGTGGGCATGGTGGCGATGAGCGGACGCCGACCGTTCAGCCTGGACCGCAAGCTGCCCGAGCTTGACTCCTATCTGCCGGCAGGCCGGTCGAAGCCCTGCGAGATTCGCCTGCTGGCCGTAGAACCGAAGTATCGGCGGGGCCCGGTGTTCGCCGGACTGCTGCGGCTGCTGATGTGGCACTGCCAGGGGAAGGGTTATGACGTTGCCGTCATCTCCGGCCACGTGGACCAGGAAAGGATGTATGGTCGCTTGGGCTTCGAGCCGTTCGGCCCGCGGCTGGGTGACGAGGGCGCTCTCTATCAAGGCATGTGCATCACATGGCCAACGCTGAAAAAGACGATTCACCGTCTCCAGAGGCGCGGCGGGCCGGGGGGCGACGGGGGTGAGAGTCTTGAGTCGGGCCCCTGAAGCGGATCTGGAAATCGTCAACCTGCTCCCGGGACCTGTGACCATCCAGCCACGGGTGCGAGAGGCGTTCATGCGAAGCGCCGTCTCGCACCGCGCGCGCTCTTTCCTGGACGACGCGCAACAGGTCCGAGAGCGGCTGTGCGAGTTGGTAGGCGCCAGGCGGGTCGAGTTGCTGCTGGGGTCGGGCACGCTCGCCAACGACGCCATCGGCGCTCAACTCTCGGTGCGTGGCGAGCGGGGCCTCATCGTGAGCAACGGTGAGTTCGGTGACCGCCTTCGGGAGCATGCGAAGCGGTTCGCGCTGTCGTTCGACAGCATCTCCGCGCCGTGGGGCAAAGCGATTCCGTACGGCGAGATCCGCGCAACGCTGGCGGCGAATCGCGACGTGCGGTGGCTGTGGGCCGTGCATTGTGAGACGTCAACCGGCGTGCTGTCCGACCTGGACTCGTTGAAAGGGATTAGCGGCGAGCAGGGAGTGCGTTTGTGCCTCGACGCGGTCAGCTCGATCGGCACGGCGCCGGTGGACCTGGGCGGCGTGTTCCTGGCGTCGGGCGTGAGCGGCAAGGGTCTGGGCAGCTTCCCGGGGCTGGCAATGGTGTTCTACCACCATGAGATTTCGCCGTCCCCCCAGATCCCGCGCTATCTTGACCTGGGGATCTACGCGAGCAGCCAAGGCGTCCCGTTCTCCCAATCCTCAAACCTCGTGTATGCGCTGGACGCTGCTCTGGACCGGTTTCACACGGAACATGGGGCGGCGGGCTCCGACCAGCTTTTTGCGCGGACGGAGAACCTGGCGCGGTGGTTGCGTTCCGAGCTTGGGCGACTGGGGCTTCGCGTCCTGGCGCCTGAGTCGGTCGCGTCCCCCGCCGTGCTGACCGTCGTGCTGCCGCCCGAGTTGGATTCCACGGCGCTGGGTGCGTCCTGTGAGCGCAAGGGGTTCTTGCTGAGCTACCGCAGCGAGTACCTGGCGGAGCGCAATCTTTTCCAGATCTGTCTGATGGCCGAGCACACGCGCGCCGAGATCGCCCCGCTCATTGAACATCTGGGCGTCCTGACTGCGAAACAGGCTTCGCCCGTCTGAGCGGTGCCAGTCTGAGCGGTCGTGGAGCGGTCGGCGGGTGCCTGACGCATTCGGGCTCCGCCAAAGAGGTGCTGCTCAACTCGGCCGCGGTGCGCGTTGCCCCCGTCGGTCGCCCCGAGCGCTGGTGTCGTCAGCTAGAGATGATGTGCCGCTGGGGTGGCGGGTGAGGCGGCGTGGGGGTCAGGGACCGAGGATGACCGGGACCTGCACTTCATTGATGAGACTGCCGTCGTTGGGGGACTCCTCAAAGAGCTGGAGGCAGCCGGGTCGCTGTTCGCTTCCGGCGTAGGCGACGTCCGCGGCGAAGGGGCTGCGGGCGGGGCCGGCGGCGGCCGCAGTCGTGAAGGTGTCGGCGAGGATGGCGCCGCCGGCAGCGACGATGCGGATGCGGATGGTGGCGTTGAAGACGCCGGCCGTGCCGTCGAGAGGGAGCGGGCTCGATACGAGCGCGCCCGGCGTGGGCACGCGCACGATGATGGTGGGGTCGGCGAAGCGGACGGGGCTGGGACGGGGACAGACGTTGGCGATGGGAGGGCCGGCGAGCGGGACGAGGAGCGTCGTGCGGTGCGCGGCGACGACGAAAAAGCCCGAGCCGCGAACGATCTCGATGGTGGGGCGAAGCGCGACCGGCAGTTCCGGCGCGTCAAGGATCCAGCGCCGGCGGTCGGGATCGAACGACCAGATGCGCTGGATGGCGGGATTGGCGGCGAGCAACTCCGCAGAGGTCGTGGGCCCGCCGAACCAGCCCACAAGGCTCAACCCTTGCGGGAGCTGCAAGGCCCCGACTTCGGGGGTTTCTCCGGCGCCGTCCCCCTGGGCCCCGAGGAGCGCGTGCGTCCCGGAGAGGCCGAGGAGCGCGGCGAGCGCGAGGAGCGCGGCGAGGCGCAGCGTTGGCTGATGCATCTTCAAGCGGAGCCCCGTCATCTGCATTCCCCGGCGGCGAGACGCCCCGTCGCTTCCGCAGTTGTAGGGGCGCTACTGCGGGACGAGGGAGAGGGTACCAGCGTCGCAGCTGTTGGCGATGCCGCCGCCGCGCGCGCTTTTGGGGCGAAGGCATTGGCGCGAAGACATTGGCGCAAAGAGGGGGCCGGCCCGACAGCGACCGGCTGCCGCTGCCCACCGACCCGATGTGCGCTAGTCGCTGGGCAACTCCACGGTGACCGGGATCGCCCTACTCCTCGCCGAAGAAGCGGCGCCGCACGGTCTCGTCCGCCGGAAGATCCGGCCCGCTGACAATGTGATCGGGCACGCGCGTGGGGTCTTGGCGCGCGAGGGGCCGCGCCCGCGCCCGCCGCTCGTCCGCCTCCGGACCCACGCCCAAGAAGAACTCGGTCACCCAGCCCACCACCTTCAGGGTCGTGAGGAAGTAGCAATCGTGCGCGACCGCATAGGCGTGCCCGGCCGCGTCCCAGTCTTGGCTCGCCAGCAGAAGGTCGCGCAGCACGCGCACGTCGCGGAAGCCCAGCGAGAGGCCCTGCCCCCAGGTGGGGTCGCTGATGCCGGCCGCATCGCCGATCAGGACGACGCCATCCCGATAGGGATGATCCGCCCAGCGTTCCGTACCCGCAAACGTCGCCAGTGGCCCGCTCGCGGTGACGCCCGCATACGCCTCGGCCGGCGCTCCGGCCTCCACGCTGGCGTCGATCAGGCGATCGAGATCGCCCTCGCCCCGCATGGGTTCGCAGGCGCCTGCTCGGAACGCCACGTAGGCCCGAGCGCGTCCCCCACCCTGCGGGAACAGATAGGCAACGAGGCTCGCCTTGGGGTTCATGGCGATCAGGGCGCTGTTCTCGGGCGTCGATACGCCGTCCAGGAGCACGCCGGCGATGAGGCGCGCTTGGTCGTTGGTGTGATCGGCCGGTGCCAGTGCTTTGCGCGCCAGTGAGCTGCGCCCGTCGGCGCCCACGACCAGTCGAGCGGTGATCTCCTCGCTGCGCCCGTCGTGATGCACCACGACGCTCGGTGGCGAGGCCGGCCGGACCTTGCGCACCGATGCACCGCGCCGGACCTCCGCCCCGGCGGCGGCCGCCCTGTTCAGCAGGGCCTCTTGCGCGCTGGGATGGTAGAAGGTCAGAGCGGGCCGCCGAGGCGCCGAGGTCCGGACCAGGTCGCGGGGCTCCTTGCGGGCAGAGCCGGTCGTCAATGTCAGCAGCTCGTGTGCCCCTGCCTCTTTGAGGGTGCGGTAGATGGTCAGCGCGTGCAGTTCCGCCACGCCCCAGGGCTCAACGTACTCCCCACGCACTCGGTCCCGAAACTGCGTTTCACGTTCGAACACCAGGACGCGCGTGTCGGCTCGCGCCATCACTGTCGCCAGGCTCGCGCCGCAGACGCCACCGCCCACGACGACGATGTCGTAATCCGTCCCCTTCACGCCACGATCCCCCCGAACTCTTGTGGGCGGCTCAGCGAGGTTCGAGCACGCCGGCCATCACAGCGGCCGGCCCAGCGCCGACGCCGTGCGGGCTCGATGTGGGAGGGCACCACTCTCTCCGACTCCGGGGATGGAATTGTGCACCTCCAGGGGCGTCTCGGCCGCTAGCTTCGTTTCACTGAACGACGCCGGCATTCTCCGGGGCAGGTCGAAAGCCGGAGCACACCAGGTCGATCGTTACGATCCGCCCGTCGAGAACTTTGCAGAACGCGTGCTGCTCGACGACCTCGGTATGCACCGCTCTCGGTCGTCGCAAGCGGAAGCGATAGGAGAGGTGCAAGCGAGCCTCTGCGACCTCATTCGCGCCGGCTTGGACTACCTCGAAGTCGTCCGCCCCGCCAAACCAATCGGTAAACGCCGCTGTGGCTTCGCCCGCACCGGCGTAGTCGTGGTGCCCACTTGGCAGGAGCGTACGCATCCGCATGTCGGGGGCAAGGATGCCTTCAACGCGATCGAAGGCGCGGGCACAGAGCGCCTCCAACAATGCCTCGCCGACCGTCAGGGCTTGCGCTGGGTTCGCGTCCGTCGCCATCGGTTCTTCCTCAGCCGCCGTCGGTCCGAACGATCTTTCCGCGCGCCGGACCCCTGTCGTCGGCCGCGGACGCAGATTCCGATCCTATGTCGGACCGTCCTCTCTGAAGTGCAGTCGGACCCGAGGCAAGCTCCTCCGGGATGGCACGGGCTCCTTGCTCGATCAACAGCGCTGAGAGAGGGCTAGTCCACGAGCTTGACGCTGACCGGAATCTCCCTGCTCATGGTGTCGAAGATGAACGATCGAGCCTGAGCATTCTTGACAATCGCCTGAAGTTTCTCGCGTGGGGCGTCGCCCTTTATCTTGATCGGCACTGTGATGTCCTGGAAGCCGTTGGGCACGTCGTCCGAGAGGCCCAGGGCCCCCTGCACGTCGCAGTTCCCTTCCAGGGTGGACTCAACCTCCGACAATTTCACGCCGCGCGCGGCCGCGGAGTAGACGAGCGTTGTCGTGAGGCAGGCTGCAAGAGCATGCAAGGCAGCCTCTGCTGGGTTCGCCCCCGTGTCGGTCCCTAACAACACCGCGGGCTCGCCCGCGTCGATCGTGAAGGATTGGGTGTGCGGCTGGTCCTGGCCGGCGCCGTAGAAGTCGGTGATGGTGGTCTGGTTGTGCGCCCCGTCGATCCAGCGGTTCTTGGTGCGGAACTGGAACTTGCCGAGGTCCGGCTGACCCTTGATGGCGTCCAGCGTCGCGTAGAGGGTATCGACGTTGACCCCGTTGAGCATCCGCGGCTCGGTTGTCGTTTGCGTCATGGTGTTCCGTGTCCTTTCTCTCCTGCCGTTGTTGCTTCAGGCCGGGTAGGGGCGCCGCGGCTCTGCCACGGCGCCAGCGTCCCGAACAGGGTGCAGGGTAGCGGATGGCGTCAAGGTCAGGCCCGGCCGCGTCGACGCCGTTCGCTCCTTTGGCAGGCTCCTTCCTAAGACGGAAGGACGGGTCAGGGCGAACGGGTCAGGGTGACGGGATGACCTCACTCCCCAGCCCCCTCTCCATCGGTGAGCGATGGAGAGGGGGTGCAGGACTCGGTCGCCTTTCGACCCTTCGACGGGCTCCTTCCCTAGAAAGAAGGACAGGTCAGGGCGAACGGGAAGCGGCGGCGCTGCCGGCGGCGGCGGTGATGAGCGCCTCGGTCTCGGCCTGGGGAGTGAGCGCCAGCTCTTCAGCCGGGGTCGAGGTCGTGCCGCAAGGCGGCTGGTGGAAGCCCTTGTACAGCTCGACGAAGTGCCATTCGTCGCCCCGAAGCTGGAAGCGGCAGCCCATGCTGAAGGCGAAGTGGTCACGCTCACGGCGCACCGTCGTGCTGGCCCAGAGGCTGAGGCCGTCGATCCCCCGCGGCGCGGTGAGCACCGTCGCGCCGACCGCTTCGTTGATGAGGTCGACGAGCGTCGGGTACGTGTCGATCAGCGGGAACAGCTGCGGGTCCACGCCAGGCTCGATCCCCGGCGCCAGAAGCACGACAGGGACATGCAGCTGGGGTGTGCGCATGGTGCCCCTGTGGCGGAAGTATGGATCGTCGCGCCAGCTCACACCGTGGTCCGACATGAGGAGCACAATGCGCTCCTCCGCCGGCAGCGCCAGCAACGCGTCGACGATGGGCCCCAGCACCAGGTCGGCCCAGAGGACGGACTCGAACGCGTTCGCCGCGATCGTCGCGGCGTTGTCGTCGGTGCCGTGGTCGAACGAGACTGGTTCTCTGCCGTGCAGCGTGCCGTCACGGGCGTGTGTGTACGGGTAGTGCGTCTGCATGAAGTGGAGGAAGACGAACTGGGGCTGGTCCGTGTCGTGTCCCAGATCGACCTGTTCTCCCCCCAGGTACGCGAATGCCTGGCCCCTGAAGAGTTCGCCCACGTCGGGCGCGGGCTGTTGCCCGAACGAGACCTGGTGCACGAAATGGTCGACCGCGAACTGGAAGAGGTCGCGCTCATTGAGGGTGGGCTCCAGCAGGTCGGCGGCCTCCAGGCGCGAACATGCCACGACGGCGCAGGCGCCGAAGATGTCGGGCGTGATCGTGACGCGGTAGCCGAGTCGTTCCAGGTCGCTGATGAGGTTGTTCGCGTCGCGCAGCCAGTCGGTCTCGTAGCCGCTGTTGCCCCTGGCGAAGCGCTCCCTGCTGGGGAGCAGGCCCGTGAGCGCCGACGGCACGCTTGTCATGGTGAGATCCGTCGTCGAGTAGGCGCGCGGCAAGTAGGTGCCTTGCTCCACGAGCCGGCCGATGTTGGGCAGCTCCGTGAAGCTGGCGTACGCGTTGACGAGGCTGAGGGAGAGCTCGTCCAAGAGGAGAACATAGACGCTGGGCAGCGGGTTATCTGTCTCAGGCACTTCCACGACGGCCGCCGGCGCCGCATCGTTCCCGCTCACCGAGTCGATCGCGAAGGTGACATGGTCGCCCCAGGCATACAGCGACGCCACGATACCGAGCGCAGTGCTCACCCAGATCAAGTCGTGCCGGCCGAGACGCCAGACCGCGATCGCGGCCAAAGCGAGCAGGACCAACGACCCCCACGACAGCATGGAGTCCAAACCGAGCGCAACGGCGTTGGAAACGGTCAGCGCGCCGCCTACCCCGACGACGGCGGCGAGGAAGCGCCGCTCCGACCATCGACGGGTCAGCGCCGCGAACACGACCGAGACGACGAGCGCGTAGCCGGTGAGGGTCATCACGATCAGCGCCGCGTCCCCGTCCCCGGCAATCGGATTGACCAGCGCCAGGCTGTCCTTCATGAAGTCGAAGTACGACGTCATCCAGAGCACGTAGAAGAGGCCGAAAACGACGACGCTCCGTCGCGCCACAGACGCCAGCGGCGTCCGAGCGAGCGTGTGTAGGTGGTCGAGCGTGGACATGTCCGGCGCCGTGCCGCTATGCCGCGACGGTGTAGAGCACGCGCTCCGAGTCGGGGAGTTCGTGCGCTTGCATTGAACCGAAGCGCTCTGCGAGTGCGGCCTCAAATGCAGAGCGGGTATAACGCGGGTCGGGCGTCTGGTCATTTCGGAGGGCGAGCATGCGCCGCACCATCGGATCGGACGGCGGGACGAACTCGACCACACCACCTCGCGCCAAGGCACGAATCCACGCCGCCTGCCGGGCCGGCGGGACCGCGCGGTCAAAGGCCATGTGATGGCTCAGGGCGAGCCAGAGCACGAAATCGGCGGGCCCGCGGGAGCGCAGCCCCTGGCGCTCGCCGTGCGCCCAGCCCTGGTCAGGCGACGGATCGGCGATGTCTTGCACCAGAGGCAAGATCGACTCGCTTGAACGACAGTCGAGGTAGAGCCGGTCGACGGCGGCGGGGTCGAAGTCCATCGCCACGACGTACTGGCTGTGCTGAACCGCACGACGGCTGTATTCGCCGGTGTTGCAGCCAACATCCCAGACCGAGCTGGGGGCGGCGGCGGCCAGCGCCTGCTCGACGACACGCTGTTTCACTTCCCGCGCGGAAGGGGCGTACGAAGCATCCGGGTCGTAGCCGGACCACACCGACGTTGCCCTTGGCGCAGGCAGGTTCTGCACGAGACTGCGCAGCGAACGCACCTGGCGTCGGACGCCGTCCGCGTCGACCACACGACCGCCGAAGGCAGACCGCGCTCTGTCGGCGGTGTCCGCGTAGCGACGCTGGAGCCACGCCTGGAGATAGACATGGATGAACGGCCCGCGCCGCAGGCGCGTGCGCCAAGGGAGGAGGCGAGCCGCTTCGCCGACACTGATGCCCTGCGCGGCCCCGCGCAGGAGCCGCTGGAAGGGCACACCTGTCTTCGCCTCGATCAGAAGTGGCGTGAGGTACGTGGCGCAGAACTGCGCGTAGCCAGGCCAGACCTGTCCGGGCTCGTACGGCTCGATCGAGCCAACGTCGATGAAGACAGGTCGGCTGCCGATGAACTGGACGTTGTCGGCCTGGCCATCCTTGAGGATGAACCCCGCCTCTAGGAGCCGGTCCAAGACCTCGAGCTGCAGTAGGGCGGCGTCGCGGAGCATGTTGAAAGTCCACTCGTACGAGTAGGAGAAAAAGGGCACGCGGGGCTGCTCGATCGCGCCGACGGCGGACGGGGCGGCCTCGCAAATGCGTCGCAACTCGTCGGCGCTGAGCTCCAGTGCCGGGAGGATCAGCCTCTCGTCGGTGAGCGCGTCGAGTACACCGCAGCGACGGAGGCTCTCGAACGTCTGCCAGCCGCGCTCATCGAAGTAGCGAAGGACTCTGCCGTCCAGCCGGAAGACGCCGTTCCGCGGGTCGCGGAACGAGCCAAGGTCCGCCCGCACGACGTCCCCGGGCGGCGGGTCGACGTCGGTCACGATCAACGCTCTGAGCTTTCATCCGTCGCGTTGGCGGTCGTGTCCACTTCCCCTTCATCCGAGTCGCGGCGAAGCCGGAACCGACCGAGAAACAGCCGCCAAATGATGATGGGGCTCGCCGTGCCGGCGAGCAGGAGCGAGATGAGGATGCCGCCGCCCGTCGGGTCCAGGTATGACCGTGCCAAGGTCAGCGTGACCGCGGCCAGCGCCATCATCTGCATACCAGTGTTCCACAGTCGCATAGTCGTCACTCCCTCATGAACGGCCGGCCCGCGCAGGTCCAACGAGGCTGGCGGGGATCCCGACAGCGCCATCGCTTATGTGATCGAAGGCCCTTATGTGATCGAAGGCCCTTATGTGATCGAAGGCGCTTATGTGATCGAAGGCTCGGATAATTCGGGGCATCTCTAAACGGCGGGCGCAAATTCCCGCAGACGATGTTTGAACGTCATTCTTGGGCGACCGGCTGCCTCGCTCAGCGCGGAGCGGCTCCATGCTCGGCCTCCCCGTCCGCCACTCTCACAGGCGTCGGCTCGATCATCGACTGGTGAGTCCGTCGGAATACGAAACGGACCCCGCCACTTGGGACGCCTAGTAGACACGTTAGGCACACGTTTGTGACGCTCTGAGGACGCTTTCTGCCCCTAAGTGCAGCGAGACCTCAGAGTGGCCTTCGAGATTCCGGACCTTGGAGCGGCGACCGCTTCGTCGGGCCGAGGAGCCAAGCGGGCGGCTGTAGGGCGGAGCTGAGCGGGCGCGAAGAGGCCGAGAAATGCGTTAGACGCCGGCGGCCGCACGCGCGCGGGCGCAGCGTTCGGCCGGGTCGCTCCAGTAGCTGCCGTCCCAGGGATCGGACTCCATGCCGCAGAGCGATCCGTTCTCGGCGCCGTCATGCAGGGTGTCCTGCCAGTGGGCCACCTCATGCAAGAGCGTGCGGTAGGGATCGACGCCGGCCCAGACGATCTCGCGGCCCTCGAGGATCGGCCGACAGTCCCAGAGCGTGACCCGGCCCGGCTGCGATTCGTCGTGATACGCGCAGGCCGGCGAGCGCCTGCGTGACGCGGAGGACGGTGGCCGGATCAGGCTCGTGCACGGTTGTCACGCTGGCGCCGGTCCAGAGGCTGATGACGATCAAGAAGTGCGCGAGCGTGATCACGTGGCGGCTTTCGGGACGGGTTCGGGCCAGCGTAGATAGACAGGTGACAGCGCAGCCCGTTACGGGGCCGGTGGGGTGCGCGGCGCCGGCGAAGGTGTCGGGGATTACGCGGGGTGGGGCGGCGGAGGGACGCTGCCGTTCACCTGTCGCAGCAGGGGTTCGGCAGCGGATGGCGGATCGAAGTGGCAGAAAGAGATGGTCGGGGCGGCCGGATTTGAACCGGCGACCTCTTGACCCCCAGTCAAGTGCGCTACCGGACTGCGCTACGCCCCGACGTGGTCGTGCTCATTGCGGTAGGGGTCCAGGTCGGAGTTGATGCTAGCACTCGGGGCCGGGGGCGAGAGCGCTACGGCGGCGCGGTTGCGGGTGCAGTCGCGGTGGCAGTGGCGACGGCGTTGTGCGGGGAAGGCACTGCGGCGCCAAGCTGCTCCAGGAGAGGCTCCAGCGCGTCCAACCAGCGTTCGCCGTGGTGGCGGAGGTCGATGCGGAGGGTGCGGGGAGTCATGGTGACGCCGCCGGGGAGTGGCTGACGGCGCTGGGCGTCGTTGAAGCCGAGGCCCACCGGCAGGCGGAGGACGATCCGCTCCTCCTCGCGCTGGAGGGAATCCGCGCCGAGACGGGCGGCGAGGGCGCGCACGCGGACGGTGCGGAGGAGGGTGGTGACGGGGGCGGGTGGAGGCCCGAAGCGATCGCGGAGGTTGGCGATCATGGCGTCGGCTTCCTCAGGCGTCTCCAAAGTCGCGAGCTGCTGATAGATCGAGAGGCGGAGGTTGAGGTCTTCAATGTAGGAGTCCGGGATGTGGGCGACGAGCGGCAGGTCCAGGGCGACGGTGGGACCGCGACGCGACGGCTGCGGCGGCCGGCCCTCGCGGTGGGCGCGCAGCCCTTCGACGGCGTCGGCCATGAGCTGCGTATACAACTCGAACCCGACGGCGCCGATGTGCCCGCTCTGCTCGGCGCCGAGCATGTTGCCGGTGCCGCGGATCTCCAGGTCGCGCCGGGCGATCTGGAAGCCGGCGCCGAGTTCGGTGGCCTCGAAGACGGTCTGGAGGCGCTTCTGGGCGGTTTCGGTCAGGGGTTGGTGGCGATCGTAAAGGAGGTAGGCGTAGGCCTGGGCGGCGCTGCGGCCGACGCGGCCGCGCAGCTGGTAGAGCTGCGCCAGGCCAAAGCGTTGCGCCTGGTGGACGATGATGGTGTTGACGTTGGGGATGTCGAGGCCCGACTCGATGATGGTGGTGCTGAGGAGGACGTCGGCGTCGCCGGCGACGAACACGGTCATCACCTTTTGGAGCCGGTCTTCCGGCATCTGCCCGTGGCCGACGAGAATGCGCGCTTCGGGCACGAGGTCGCGCAGCCAGCGGCCGACGCCCTCAATGCTCTGCACGCGGTTGTGGACGAAGTAGACCTGCCCACCGCGTTCCAGCTCGCGGAGGACCGCTTCGCGCACGACGCGGTCGTCGGTCTCCATGACGTAGGTGGTGATGGGCAGTCGCTCTTCGGGCGGGGTCTCGATGGTGGAGGTGTCGCGGATGCCGCTGAGGGCCATGTGCAGCGTGCGCGGGATGGGGGTGGCGGAGAGGGTGAGCACGTCCACCTCACGGCGCAGCTGCTTCAGGGTCTCTTTGTGCGCGACGCCGAAGCGCTGTTCCTCGTCGATGATGACGAGGCCGAGGGACTTGAAGCGCACGTCTTTTTGGAGGAGCCGGTGGGTGCCGATGACGACGTCGATGGCGCCGCCGTCGAGCCCCGCGACGATCGCTTTCTGCTCAGCGGGCGAGCGGAAGCGCGAAAGCATCTCAATGCGGACTGGGAAGGGGGCCATGCGCTCGCGGAAGGTGCTGAAGTGCTGTTGGGCGAGGACGGTGGTGGGGACGAGCATGGCGACCTGGTAGCCGCCGGTGACGGACTTGAAGGCGGCGCGGACGGCGACCTCCGTTTTGCCGTAGCCGACATCGCCGACGATGATGCGATCCATGGGTCGTGGCCGCTCCATGTCCGCTTTGGCCGCGCGCACGGCCTCGATCTGGTCGGCCGTCTCCACGTAGGGGAAGGCGGCCTCCAATTCCATCTGCCAGGGGCCGTCCGAGGGGGCGGCGATGCCGGGGAGAAATTGGCGGGCGGCGTGCAGCTGGAGGAGCTGCTCGGCAAGGTCACGGACCGCGCCGCTGACGCGCTCTTTGGCCCGCCGCCAGTGTTGCGTGCCGAGTCGCGTCAGGGACGGCGTGCCGTCGCCGGGACCGACGTAGCGTTGAAGGCGGTGGAGCTGGTCGGTGGGGACGAGGAGGCGATCGCTTTCCGCATACTCGAGTTCGAGGTACTCCCGCTCGCGCTCACCGATGCGCTCGCGAGTGACGCCGACGAAGCGGCCGATGCCGTGCTCGATGTGGACGACGAAGTCGCCCGGTCGCAGGTCTTGCAGAAACGTGGGGTGCTTGGAGCGTGAGGGGGCGCGGAGACGGCGTTGCTTGGCAAAGCCGAAAATCTCCGTGTCGGTGATGAGGATCTGTTCGCCGCCGCCGTTGTCGGGCCGCAGTCGCCAGCCCTGCGGCAGCGAGCCGCGTAGGATGGTGACCGCGCCGGGCGAGGGCGGAGCGGGGAGGGTGTCGGGACGTTGGACCGCCAGGCCGTACTCGTCGAAGAGTTCGGCGAGGCGCGCCGCCTGCAACGACACGACGGTGATGTGATCCGCTCTTTGGTGTGCGCGGCGGAGGTCGTCGATGAGGGTGTGCAGGCGGCCGCCGTAGGTGTTGACGGACGCAAACCCCAACCGCTTTTTTAACCATCGCGCTGGAGCGGTTTGCTCCGCGACCGGTTCGGAGGCCGCGGCGACGGGGGTGGCGTCGGGCGAGGTAGAGGCGGGGGGTGTTTTTAACCATCGCGACGGGGCAGTTTGCTCCGCGCCCGGTTCGGAGGCCGCAGCCGCGTGGGTGGTTTGCGGCGAGGTCGAGCCGGGGGGTGTTTTTAACCATCGCGATGGGTCAGTTTGCTCCACCCCAGGTTGGGAGCCCGCGCTGGCGCGCCTTGCGTCCGGAGGCGCAGAGATGGCGGGCTCCGTGGATGAACGCGCTGGGGCGCTGTGCTCCGTGCCCGGTGGGGAGGCCGCGGCGGCCGGTGAGTCCGGCACGTGGGTGGTGAAGCGGTTGAGGTTGATACGAGGCCGGAGCGGCCCCAGGCCGGCGAGGAGTTCGTTGCAGGGCATGTGCGGGAGCGGCAGTCCCGCTGGAATCTCCCCGCGTCGCTCGAGGCTCTCGCGGGCGCGGACGGCGAGGTCGTCGAGTTCGTTGAGGTGGCGCCGGCCATCGTCCGGTTCGTCCCAGACGAGGAGCGTCGTCGGGGGGAGGTGGTCCCAGAGGGCGCCACGGGCCAGGAACGGGGTCCAGAAGTCGAGGCCGGTGGGAAGGGCGCCGCGTTCGATCTGATCGAGGTCTTGGGACCAGTCCCAGGTGCGGGATGAAGAGGGAGGCTCGCCGCGGGCGGGCAGGGAGGCGGCGAGCGTTCGCGCTTCCTCATCGACTGCGGCTTCGCTGGCGACGCCCAGTGTCGCTTCCGCCACGGGCTCGATGGAGCGTTGGGTGACGGGATCGAAGTGGCGCACGCTCTCCACTTCGTCGCCGATCAGTTCAATGCGGAGGGGCCGCGCGGCAGTGGGCGGGAAGATGTCAATGATGCCGCCTCGGCGGGCGAAGGCGCCTCGCTCGTCGACGACAGCGGCCGCGCGGTAGCCAGCGGCATCGAGAGCGGTCAGGAACGGCTCGATCGCGAGGGGTGCGCCGGCGCGCAGTGCCGGCGGCGCGACGCCGCGGCGGAGGGTGCGCTGGCTGAGGGCCTGGACGTCGGTGACGATCAGGGGTCGCTCGCCGGCGGCGAGAGCGGCGAGCACGCGGAGGCGGGCATGTGCGGCGGCGCTGTCGGTGCGGCGCTGCTCGTAAGGCAGCGACTCGCGCGCGGGGAAGGGCAGAACGAGGCGCTGCGGCGGGGAGGGAAGCCAGGCGGGCAGATCGTCGAGCATGGCGCGGGCCTGCCGGGGCTGGGCCGTGACCAGTAGCACGGGTCCCGGCGCGAGCATCGCCAGCGCGGCGATGACGGCCGCCTTGGCGCCGTCTGGGACACCCAATTCTTTAACAAGCGCGTCGGTTTTTTTAACGAGCGCGTCGGCCGGCGGATCGTCTGCGAGAGAAGTGGGCCCGCGTTGGTCGTTCGTGCTTGCGCTGGATCCGAAGGGAGGCGCGTCGGCGTCGGCGAGGGCGCGACGCACTTCGGCGACCACGGCGGGCATCAGCCCGCTGAGCAGACCGGCCTTGATTCCATCGGCGACTGTGCTCTCCGACGCGACCACGCCCGTCCCCTCCCCTGCCGTCAAGGCGCGGCGCCCGTCCGGCTGCACAATGGCCGGCGGCACAGTGGCCGGCTGCGCAACGCCAAGAAGGGACCGGCCCTTGCGGCCCGTCCCTTTTTCCCTGATCGCGGCGGCGCCAGCCGTTCGTGCCGCGTTGCGCTCCCCCGCCGCTAAGTCCGCGGCCGCCGCGACGCCTTGAATCTAGTGTAGGGGCAGGTGCGGCTGCTGTCGGCGCGGTGCGATCAGACTCAGGAGGGGGCCTGGGGCTGGTCCGCGTTGAACTCGTTCATGGCCGCCTCAACGCCGTCGCGGAGGATGGCGATGACGGCGTCAGCGGCGCGGCGGACCGCCTCTTGCAGGGCTTCCGCTTCTCCGGGGATCGGGTCGGCGAGGACATGATCAGCGACGACGTCCGGGTGGTAGGAGGGCGCGTCGTTGACGTAGGGCCGGCCGATGCCGATGCGCACGCGGGGGAAGTCCAGGGAACCGACAATCTCATGGATGGAGCGCATGCCTTTCTGGCCGCCATGGCCTCCGCTGGGGCGCACGCGGACGCGGCCGACCTCCAGATCCAGGTCATCGACGATGAGAATGAGCCGTTGGGGGGTGGCGCTGTAGCGGTTGAGCAGGGACTGCAGGGCGCGCCCGCTCTCATTCATGAAGGTGCGGGGGCGCGCCACGACGACGGGGCCGTAGGCCGTGACGCCTGATCCGACCAGGGCCAGCTTGCTCTTCTGGTTGAGGGGAAGGTTGAGTACGGAGCCGACCTGTTCAACGGCGCGGGCGCCGACGTTGTGGCGATGACCGGCGTAGCTTGCGCCCGGGTTGCCTAAGCCCACAATGATGCGCGCGTGGGGCAGTGACGGCGGGCGGCGACGGATGTGCCGGGAGAAGGGGAGTTTTGGCATCCGTGCCGGCCCCTATGCGTCCCGCGCAAGGAGTTGCCGGATCAGTTGGGCGACGCCATCGTCCATGACCTCGACCAGGGGGGCGATGTCACTGGCCTGCACGGCGCGGAGGAAGCGGTCGAACGTGGGGCGGTGCGTCTCGGCGATGGCGCGCGCGACCATTGCGCCTGCCAAGCGGCGCTGTTTGGTGCGAATGGCGGCGCGGCATTCGTCCACCCAGCGATCGACATCGGCGGCGGGCGCGCCGTCGCCGAGGGTGAGATCGCAGGCGGGGCAGACGGGGTCGTGCTGGAGGGCGGTGGTGAGATCGGCGTCGTTGACGTCACAGCTTGTCAGGGAGAGCCGGAGCGCGTCCCACTCCTGGCGCAAGGCGCTGCCGGCGGCTGCGCCGAGTTCGCCGATGGCGTTGAGGAGGGCCAGCGCGTCGAGATGGGCGCGGTGGGAATCGAGGGTGCGGCGGAGCGCGCGGACGTCCGCATGGAAGCGCCGGTGGTGCTCACGGCAGGCGCGCTCATAGCGCTGACGGAAGATGTCAAAGTTCGCACTGAGTTCGTCGATTTGATGCGGAGCGGTGAGCGCGACGTTCATGGCGAGGCGCTGTAGCACCAAGCGCCGATCGATGGCGAGTTCGCCCAGGTCCACGCGCTCGGGGGTCTCCGGGACGGGGGCGCGCCGTACGTACGTCTGCATGGTCAGGAGCCGGCGGGCGGGGTCGGGCGCGGCCGTGAGGGCCAAGAAGAGGTCGAGGTCGGCGCGGAGGGCGGCGGGGGCGGCGTAGGTATCGGCCGCACGCCGCTCGATCCCGTCGGCGTCGTAGGCCATCGCGATGCCGGCGAGGCGCTGCAAGGCGTCGCGGACGGCGGCGGCGCTGCCGGCCTCAAGCTGTGCCTGCGGCCGGGCGGAGCGCACCTCCTCCAGCAGGGAGCGGAGGCGTCGCTGCGCGGGGGGGTACGCTCCCTCATCGCTAACGCGGTCCTGGGGGCGCTGTTGTGGGGCAGTGAGTGCGGCATGCAGTTCGTCAAGGAAGGGCCGGCTCGCGGTGGGGTCGTTCTCAGGGGGGCGGTTCTCGGTGGGGCGGTTCTCTGTGGGGGGGTCGTTGGCGGGCACGATCGTCGCCGGGCTAGGCGTGGCTGCCGACGGGGGAGGCCTGGTGTCGGAGTTGGGGCACGATCTCGCGCAGGTGCTCGACGACGGTATCGACTTCGGCCGCCGTGTTGTCGAGGCCGAAGGTGCAACGGAGGCTGCCGGAGGCGGCGTCCTGGTCCGCCCCCATGGCGATCAGCACATGACTGGGCTCCCAAGCCGAGGTGGTGCAGGCGCTGCCGCTGGAGGCGGCGACGCCGACCGCATCCAGCGCCTCCAGGAGGTCCTGGCCGTTGACCCCGGCGAAGCGGACGTTGGCGTTGTTGGGCAGGCGCTCGGAGAGGCGGCCGTTGGGGACGGCGCCGGGGATGTCTTGCTGCAGGCGCTCAAAGAAGCGGTCGCGGAGGGCGCGGGTGTGGAGGGCGAAGGCCTGGCGTTGTTGCTCGGCCAGCCAGAGCGCTTCCGCAAGGCCGACGATGCCGGCGACATTTTCCGTGCCGGCGCGGCGGTTGCGCTCCTGGCCGCCGCCGACCTGCTGGGCCAGGAAGGGGGTGCCGCGCCGCAGGTAGAGGGCGCCGCTGCCCTTGGGCCCGCGAAACTTATGCGCGGAGATGCTGAGGAGATCGACTTCCAGCTCCTGGACGTCGATGGGGAGCTGGCCGGGCGCCTGGACGGCATCGGCGTGGAGGGGGATGTGGCGCTCCAGCTCGGCCCCGCGCCGTCGCAGCGCCTCGGCGATGGCGGCGAGCGGTTGGATGGCGCCGACCTCGTTATTGGCGTACATGACGCTGACCAGGACGGTCTCGGCGTCGACGGCCTGGGCGACATCGTCGGGGTTGATGCCACCGTCGGAGTCGGGCGGGATGCGCACGATCTCGAAGCCGAAGCGTTCGAGGTAGTCGAGGCAGTGGAGGACGGCGTGGTGTTCCATGGCCGTGGAGACGATGCGGCGGCCGACGCCGGCGAACTGCTGCGCGAAGGCGACCCCCTTGAGGGCGGTGTTGATGGACTCGGAGCCGCCGCTGGTGAAGATTAGCTCGTTGGCGCGGGCATTGAGGAGGCCGGCCACGGTCTCGCGGGCGCGATCGACGGCGGCTTCCGCCTCGCGGCCGAGACGATGCAGGCTGCTGGGATTGCCGAAGCGATCCGCGTGATACGGCGCCATGGCGCGGAGCACGTCCGGATGGACGGGCGTGGTTGCCGCGTGGTCCATGTAGATCACGCCGTTGCGCATGGCCGCTGCTCCCCGCCCTTCTCCGTCGTTGACCGTCCGCGATGCCGCGGAAGTGACGGAGCGTCGCGGAGGGCAGTGTCGCACATGCGGCGCGCTCGGAGGGAGAACGGGTGGCTCAGGGCGCGCGCGCTGCCGTGGCCTTGGCGAGCGCGGTCGCAGCGCGGGCGACGGTGGGAAAGAAGGGGATGCGGCGTTCTTGCAGCATTTGGCGCAGGGGGGCGGAGCCGGCGTCCAGATGGGCCGGAGGGACGATGGCAACGAGTGGTTTGGGCGAGCGCGCGGCGAAGCGCTGGAGCGCGTCAAGGAGCGCCTCAAGGTCCGTGGGGGCGCCGGCCCCGGTTCGGTCCCTGCCGGCGAGGGAGAGATCGAGTGCGAGGGCGTGGACGTTAGGGTCGCGATCGAGGTCGTGGAGCAAGCGGGGCAGGGAGGTGGGGTCGGGGCCGATGACGGGGCCGAGGTCGAGCGGATTTTGGCGAGATCCAGCGGTGGCGTCGAGGACGGGGACGTCGAGGACGGGGACGTTCCAGCCCGCTTTGGCGAAAGCGTCCGCCATGGCCACCGCGGCGCCGCCGGACAGCGCGAGGAGCGCGATGCCAGAGCCGGCCGCGGGCTTGCTGAGCAGGACGGTCTGGACAACGTCAAGCATTTCGTCCAGGCCCTCCACGGCGACGGCGCCGGCCTGCTTGAGCGCCGCCTCCCAAAGCGCCCGGTTGCCCGCCGGCGAAGCGGTGTGCGCGAGCGCGGCGCGGGCGCCGGCCTCCGTCTGGCCACCCTTCCAGACGATGACCGGCTTGCGCTGGGCGGCGGAGCGGAGGGCGGCAAGGAGGCGGCGTCCGTCGCGGGTTCCCTCGATGTAGAGGCCGATGACGCGCGTGTCGGCGTCGCGGGCGAGGACGTCCAGGAAGTCGGCGGCCTCCAACACGCCGCCGTTGCCGTAGGCGATCAGCGCGCTGCAATAGACGCCGCCGGCTGCTGCTTCAAGACTGAAGTGTAGGCCGTGCGATCCGCTCTGCGTGATGAAGCCCACGCTGCCGCTGGGGCCATGGGGCTGCTGCGGCGAGAAGCGCAGGCCCAGCCGGGGGATGTGGAGGCCCAGGCAGTTGGGACCGAGGAGGGGGAGGCCGCCCCGGCGCGCGAGGGCCACGATCTCGTCCTGGAGACGGATGCCGACATCGTCGGCCGTTTCGGCGAAGCCGGCGGTGCAGAGGGCGACGCCGCCGACGTGGGCCTGAATGCAGTCCCTGACGATGGCGGGCGCGGTCTCGGGGGGGACGGCGCAAACGACGTAGTCCACCGGCTCCGGGATCTCGGCGATGCCAGCGACGTTTTCGATGCCCCGCTCCTGAATGCCGGGGATCTCCGCCGCGTCCCCCTGCACGGAGTAGAGACGGCCGTGAAAGGTCTGGAGACTCTCCAACCAGCGATAGCCGCTGGCCCGCTGATCGCCGACGACGGCGACGACGCGAGGATTGAGGAGGCGCTGCAGCCGCTGCAGAAGCTCAGGCATGGAGGCCAGCTCCGCGATGACGGGTGAGGCGTTGCGTTCGGGCGAGAGGCACGGCCACTCCCTGGCTAGGTTTCCTCGCTAGGAGAGCACGATGCTGACATCGACGGCGGTGGCGCCGTGGGCGTGGGCGACGACGGGGTTCAAGTCCAGCTCCCGAATCTCCGGGTGCGCCTGGGCGAAGGCCGAGAGCTTGAGCAGTAACGCTTCCAGCGCGTCGAGGTCGGCGGGCGGGGCGCCGCGGTACCCCTGCAAAAGAGGGAAGGCCTGAATCTCGCCGATCATCTGGCGGGCATCACGCGAGTCGAGCGGGACGATGCGGAAGGCGACGTCTTTGAGCGCTTCCACCAGCACGCCGCCCAGGCCGAACATGAGGACGGGTCCAAATTGCGGGTCCTGGGTCAGGCCAATGATCACCTCCGTGCCGGGGCGGGCCAGGGGCTGGACGGAGACTCCCTGGACGGCTGCGTCGGGCGCTGCGGCCAGGGCAGCGGATCGGATGCGGTGGAAGGCGTCGTGCACGGCGTCGGCGTTGGCAAGATTCAGGGCGACGCCGCCAACGTCGCTCTTGTGCGTGATGGACGCGGCCGCCAGCTTCAGGACCACCGGGTAGCCGAAGGTGTCGGCGAGGTGTATCGCCTCCTCAGGGTCCCGCGCCAACGCCGTGGGGATCACGGGGATGCCCCCCTCCGCCAGGAGGGCATTCGCCTCCACTTCAGTGAGGAGGGAACGGCCCTGCGAGCGGGCCGTGGCGATGATGGGATGCGGCAGAGTGGGCCCCTCCTCTCTCTAAACTGGGACCGGCGGCCCTAGTGCGCGCCCCCCAACACGACCATTGTTCCCCGGATTGCGGATGGGGGCGAGCCGGGAGCGGTCGCTTTGACCGCCCGAAGGGCTGCCGTTATATTTGCGTATGCAGTTTAGCGATAGGAGGGCGGTCGGCGGATGGTACAGAGTCCCTTCGACAACTTTTTGGACTTGGTGGAAGCGGCGCGGGAACTCTCGATCCATCCGCAAAGCCTGCGCCGCTTGATCAAACAAAAGAAAGTCCCGGCAACGATCTTCGCGGGGAAGTACCTGATTGAACGGGACAAGTTGGAGATGTTCAAGGCGAACTACGACCCGCGCCCGGGCCGCAAGCCGATCCGGCGATTGCTCTAACGCTTCGCGGCGTGGTTGCCGTGGGTGCGCCGGGCCTCACTCGCCGGCGGAGCCGGTGATGTAGGCGAGGCACTGCGCGTACTGGGCCTGCGTGATGTACTCCCGCAGGACCAGATGATTGAGCAGCGTCTCCAGGGTGAGGAGCGGGTGCAGGGTAATTCCGTGCTGCTTGAGGCGGCGGCTGCCGCCCGCCTGCCGGTCGAGGAGGACGACGGCGTCATGCACCTTGAGGCCGGCCTCGCGCAGCATGTCGGCGGTCTCCACGATGCTGGTGCCGCCGGTGATCAGGTCGTCCAGCAAGAGCACCGTCTGGCCGGGAAAATAGGAGCCCTCAATCTCTTCGTACACCTCGTGCTCACGCCGGCGGGGGTTGGGATAGATCAGGGGGATGTCAGCGGCGAGTGAGAAGGTGGTGGCGACGTGGAGGCCGCCCACGGGGACGCCGGCGATCAGTTCGAATGGGGCGATGTGCGGGTGCATCATCCCGGCCAGGGTCGAGGTCTCTTCCGTGAGCAGATTGCCAATGCGACGGAGCGCGCGGGGATTGCTGACGATGCGGCGCGCATTGATGTAGATGGGCGAGGCCACGGTCTGGCCGATGTTGAAATCGCCGAAGCGCACCGCGCCGCAATCCCAGAGCGCCCGGGCGAGCCAGAGATTGCCGGGGTCGGGGTCCGCGGAGGGCATCTCGCGGGGCCTCATTCTCCCTTTCGAGAAGCGGCGACGAGAGGAGCGTGCGGCGCTGCGCTATTGGTTCGCATCCTATGAGCGCCGGGAAGAGCGCGTCAACGCGCGGGCTCGGGCGTGCGGGCGCGTCGCGGGGGTGTCAGTGCGCAGGGGTTAGGCGCGGACGGCGTGCGGCAGCGGCTGGTCGTGGAGCCCGGCGAGCAAGTTGGCGACGGCCATGTCCGCCATCTTGGTTCGTGTGGCCCGGCTGGCCGAGCCGATGTGCGGTAGCACAATGGCGTTGGGCAGTAGTAGTAGGGGGTTGTTGAGGGGGACCGGTTCCACGGCGGTGACGTCAAGGCCGGCGGCGGCGATCTGGCCGCTGCGGAGCGCCGCGATCAGCGCGGCCTCATCTACTACGTCGCCCCGGGCCGTGTTGATCAGGATCGCGTGGGGGGGCATGCGCGCCAACGCGGCAGCGTCGATGAGATGGTGGGTCTCCGGGGTGAGCGCGACGTGGAGGCTGACGAAGTCGGCGGTGGCGAGCAGATCGGGGAGTGGGCGGTAGGTGGCGCCCAGCCCTTGCGCGATCTCGGGCTTCTCCCGGCGCGACCAGTAGAGCACGCGCATGTCGAAGCCGGCCGCGCGCCGGGCCATCTCCTGGCCGGTAGCACCGAGGCCGACGATCCCGAGGGTGGCGCCGTAGACGTCGACGCCGAGCAGCGTTGTGGGCGACCAGAAGGTCCAGTCGCCCTTGCGCACGTAGTCCGCCGCCTCCAGCAACCGTCGAGCGGCGGCGAGCATGAGGGCGAAGGCGAGGTCGGCGGTCGTCTCGGTGAGGACGCCGGGGGTGTTGCCGACGGCGACGCCGCGTGCGGCACAGGCGGCCACGTCGACGTTATTGACGCCGACGGCCATCTGAGAGACGACCTTGAGCTGGGGCCCGGCGGCGTCCAAGAGGGCGGCGTCGATCCGGTCCGTGACGAGGCAGAGGAGGCCGTGGAGGCCGCGCACCGCGCGGTGCAAATCGTGGGGTGGGGGAGGCGCTTCTTGGTTCCAGACGGTCACTTCGAGATCCGGCTCGCTCTGCAGCCGCGCAAGGCTGTCGCCGGAGAGCTTGCGAGTGACGTAGACCTTCATGGCGCGCCTTCCATGGGGGACATCCGCTACGACATGGACGGCGATTATACGCGGCCGTGACGGCCACAGCGGGCGCAGCCTTGCAATCGTCCGCACGGGGGCGCGGACGGCTGGGCGAGCGCCGGCTTGCAGGCGCAGGGCGAAGGCTGCGCCGGAGTCGGCCGCTGTCCTAATTGCCGGTAACGCCAAGGGCCACAGCGAGCAGGACGAAGAGCCAGACGGGAACGATGACTAACTGGGACCACCAGGCCCAGTCGTGGGCGCCGCGGTTGCGCAGGTAGTTGACGAAGGCGACGTCGCCGGCGACAACGCCCAGGGCCGCCACCGTGAGCGCCAGGGCGGCGAAGATGGCAGCCACCGTGTCCTGATTTTCGTCGCTGCCCGAGACGGCATCCCAGACGCCGACAGCCCCGGCGATGAAGATCATCCCCAGGACGCCCAGCATGGCCGAGAGGGCGATCGCAGTCGCGCCGGTAACTCTCTGCATTCGTGGATCGGCGTGCTGTTCCGCTCCGCAGTGCGAGCAAAAGCGCGCGCCCTGGGTGAGTTCCGTTGCGCAGGTGAGGCAGAATGTGGCGCCAGTGGTCATGGAGGGGACGCTCCGATCCTTTCTGGCGACGGCGGTCAGTGTGCCTGGGCCGCGCCCGCGACGATGGCCTCGACGACGGCGGGCTCGGCGAGGGTCGTGACGTCGCCTACGTCGTCGGGATTGCCCTCGGCGATCTTGCGAAGGATGCGGCGCATGATCTTGCCCGAACGCGTCTTGGGCAGCCCTTCGACGAACTGGAGCTTGTCCGGCGAGGCGATGGGGCCGATCGCTTTGCGAACCCCCAGTCGCAGCGCGGCGGCAAGTTCAGCGGAGGGGCCGTGGCCCTCATTGAGGAGGACGTAGGCGTAGATTCCCTCGCCTTTGATCTCGTGGGGATAGCCGACGACCGCCGCCTCGGCGCAGGCGGCGTGCTGCACGAGGGCGCCTTCCACCTCCGCGGTGCCAATGCGATGGCCGGCGACGTTGAGGACGTCGTCGACGCGTCCGGTGAGCCAGTAGTAGCCGTCGGCGTCGCGGTAGGCGCCGTCGCCGGTGAAGTACTTGCCGGGATACTGCACGAGGTAGGTCTGCACGAAGCGATCGTGGTCGCCGTAGACGGTGCGCATCATGCCGGGCCAGGACGCCTTGACGCAGAGGATGCCGCTGACGTCAGTGCCTTCGATCTCGTTGCCGCGCTCGTCGACGAGGCAGGGCACGACGCCGAAGAAGGGGAAGGAGGCGGAGCCGGGTTTCATGTCGATAGCGCCGGGGAGGCCGGTGATCATGATGCCGCCGGTCTCGGTCTGCCAGTAGGTGTCGACGATGGCGCAGCGTCGCTCGCCGACGACGTTGAAATACCAGCGCCAGGCCTCAGGGTTGATCGGCTCTCCCACGGTCCCGAGGACGCGAAGGGTGCGGCGGCTGTGCGCGGTCACGAAGCGTTCGCCCTCACGGGCGATGGCACGAATGGCGGTGGGGGCGGTGTAGAAGATGGTGATGCCCAAGCGGTCCACCATGTCCCAGTAGCGGCCGGCGTCCGGGTAGGTGGGGATTGACTCGAACATCACGCTGGTGGCGCCGTTGGCCAGGGGGCCGTAGACGATGTAGCTGTGGCCGGTGACCCAGCCGCAATCGGCGGCGCAGCAGTAGATGTCGTCTTCGCGCAAGTCAAAGATGTAGCGATGGCTGACCAGGGCGAAGAGGAGGTAGCCGGCCTGGGTGTGAAGGACGCCCTTGGGCTGCCCAGTGGAGCCGGAGGTGTAGAGGATGAAGAGCGGGTCCTCGGCGTCCATGACCTCTGGTTCGCATTGCGGCGGCTGCGTGGCGACCGTTTGGGACCACCAGAAGTCCCGGCCCTCGCGCATCGTGACGTCGGCGCCGGTGCGGCTGAGGACGAGGACGAACTCCACCGTGGACGTCTGCTCCAGGGCCTCGTCAACGTTGCGCTTGAGCGCGATGGGGCGCCCGCCGCGGCGGCCTTCGTCCTGCGTGATGACGGCCTTGCAGGCAGAGTCGTTGATGCGGTCGGCGATGGATTGGGGGCTGAAGCCGCCGAAGATGACGGAGTGGATGGCGCCGATGCGGGCGCAGGCCAGCATGGCCACGGCCAGCTCAGGCACCATGCCCATGTAGATGGCGACCCGGTCGCCCTTACGGATGCCGCGGGCGCGCAGCTCGTTGCCGAGCCGGCAGACCTCTTCGTAGAGGGCGCGGTAGGTGAGGGCGCGGGTCGTGCCGGGCTCGTCGCCTTCCCAGAGAATCGCCACTTTGTCGCCGCGCGTGTCGAGGTGTCGGTCGAGGCAGTTGGCAGCGACGTTCAGCTTCCCGCCGAGGAACCAGCCGATCTTGCCGGTGCGGAGGTCCTCCTCGACGACGGTGCGGAAGGGCTCAATCCAATTGAGGTGCTGATCGGCCATCTCCCGCCAAAAGGCGTCAGGGTCGTCGATGCTGCGTTGGTAGAGGCGCTGATAGTCGTGGAGGCTGGAGACGAGCGCGTCGTCACGCACGCGCGCGGGGGGAGGGTAGACCTCATGGGTGGGCAGAGCGGTTGCGGGCGTCGCCATCAGTTTTTTCGTGCTCCTTCCCGCAGGGGGCGTGAGGCGCCGCGCGGTCGGTGGCAGCGGAATGGCGCGCGTGTTGGAGCAGGACGCGGCTTCGTCATTGGGAAGGCTACGTGAGCATGAAATTGGAGGTCAACAGATCGCCGTTTTCGTGCTCTTTCCCGCTGGGGGTGTCAGGCCCGCTGCGGTCGGCGGCAGCGGGAAGGCGGGCGTTTGGGAGCAGGGCGCCGCTTCAGGCACGTGGCGCGATGATACACTGAGGCCGGCACGGGGCTGAGCCGAAGCGAGTCAGGACCGAGCGACTGGAAAATCGATGCCGGAAGCACAAGAGCCGTTCAAACGTATCACGGTGGCGGAAGCGGATGCGCTGCGCCGGAAGGGCGTGCCGATCATCGACTGTCGCGAAGAGGACGAGTATGTGCAGGGGCACGTGGCGGGGGCGCCGCTGATCCCGCACATGAGCGTGTACCAGCGCGCCGGTGAGGTGGAAGAGGTGGCGGGCGGCAAGGACAAACCGCTGATGTTCATCTGCGCCAAGGGACAGCGCAGCGCCGTGGCCTGCGAGTTCGCCGCCGCCGCCGGATTCAACGACCTCTACAACATTGAGGGCGGCACAGACGCCTGGATCGTGGCGGCGCTGCCGGTTGAGAAGTAGAGCAGGCACTCTGTAGCGACGCGCAACGCCGCCGAGGCGGCCGCCGTCGGGGGGGTGTGCGGCCGTGTCAAGCGGGGCGCTACGGCTTCCGCAGCATCGCGGTACGATGGAGTCCATGGGCCGATCCCAGCGCATTTTGCTGTTCGACATTGACGGGACGCTCCTGATCACGAACGGGGCGGGTACGCGCGCGATGAATCGGGCGTTTGGGCGCCTCTTGTCGTTGCCTGACGGGCAGGACGCGCTGGACGGCCTGGAGATCGCCGGGCGTAGCGACGCCTGGATCGTCCAGGAGACGCTGCGGGCACACGGCGAGCCGCACGACGGCGCGGTGCGACGAGAGTTCCTGGCGGCCTACGCGGCGGAGCTGCCGCGGACGCTGACGGAGTGCCAGGGCTCTCTTCTCCCCGGCATTGCCCCGCTCTTGGAGACGTTGGGAGGGCACGACGTGGTGGTGGGGCTGGGAACCGGCAACTTCCGCCGCACGGCGATGGCGAAGCTGGATTACTTCGGGATTCAGCACCACTTCCGCGACGGCGGCTTTGGCGAGGACTCCCCCGAACGCGCCGCCATCCTGGCGGCCGGCGTGCGGCGACTGCGCGGCAGCGAGGGCGAGGCGGAGGTGGTGGTCGTGGGCGACACAATCCACGACATTGCGGCGGGGCACGCCATTGGCGCCAAGGTGGTGGCCGTGGCGACAGGCAGTGGCAGTGAGGAGGAGCTGCGAGCGGCGGGCGCCGACGTGCTCCTGCCCGACTGCGCCGACCTGGACGCCGCTCTCACCGCCGTGATCGGCTGAGGCGTTCGCGCGTTTTTCCTACACTTCTGGGATGACCGTTCGCGGTCGACGCAGCAGGCGTCGGCGAGCGATTGGCAGGGCGATGCCTGCGCCGTGCGGTTGCCGCGTAGGGCCGTTCGAGTCGCTTGACTCCATCCGCCGGCATGAGCTCCATCTGCAGGGATGAGGATGGCACGAGCGTCGCCCGCCGGCCGGGCTCTTGGCAGCGCTGTGCCCGTGAAATAGCGGTGCTAGTGAAAGAAGGGGCAGGCGTCCATGTCGGCGGGGGGGAAGGTGAAGCCGCTGCCGGGGTGGAGGCACTCGCCCCGGTCGGCGAGAGCGGTGAGCGCGCCGCCCAGGAGACCGTGCCGCGGGACCCACTCCGCGCAGCGACCGCAGACGCGAGGGCGGGCCTGGGGCCGGCGTGAATCCCCGCTGGGCCGCCGTGGTGCGGCGAGCGGCCGTGCCCCGCCGGCGCTACGGGGGTCGGTGGCAGGGGGGTCGGTGGCAGGGGGGGCGGCGGCGGCGCGGCCCGGCGGGGGGAGATTCGGGTCGGGCGGGCCCGTCGCGGGGATGGCGGGGTACGAGTCGTCAAGGCGGCGGCGAGACTGGCGGGCCTTCTCGCGCTTCTGGCGATAGAAGCGTTGCGGATTCTCGCCGGGCCGTCTGCCCTTGCGGTTCTTGCGCCCCATGCCGGCCCCAGCCCGATCCCGCCGCTGTCCCGCAGTCTAGCAGCCGTGCGGCGGGCTCAGAGGGGTGGGGGAGCGGGAACGATGGCCGTGGCCAGGAGGGGCCTCGGACCTCGCCCGGGTGTGGGGTTAGTTGAGGATGCCCAACCCGGCGAGCTTCTGCTGGCGCTGGAGCCTGACCTGTTCGGCCAGGCGCGCATCTTCCACGCGGAGGCTGCGGAGGAGGAGTTCGAGTCGCCGCGTGACGCGGTCGGCCTGGAGGACCTCTTGCTTCAGGCGGGAGGCGATCTCAATGTTGCCGGCGACGTGATCGCTGAGGGCAATGGGCGGGCGCGGGAAGCGAAAGCCGCGCTGCCAGCTGTTCTGGAGGGCCAGGACCAGTTGGAGGTGGCGGCTGAACTGCTCAGCGAGTTCAGCTGATAGCTCCTGCGCGGGCTTGGATTGGGCGTCGTTGGGGTCAGAGAGGAACTCGACCTGCGCGCGCAAGTAGGGATCCTCGCCCAGCAGGTCCAGGATGCGGAAGCGGCGGGTGCCATCACAGGCGATGTTGAAGCGGCCGTCCTCGAGCTCCTCCGCCTGCGCGATGCGAACGGCGCAGCCGACCTCGGCGGGTTCGGCGTCCCCGCCAACCTCACGCCCTCGGACGATGAGGGCGATGCCGAACTCGCCGTCCTGGTCCATGACCTCCCGCACCAGCCGGCGGTAGCGCTCCTCAAAGATGTGCAGCGGCAGGCGCTGCCCGGGGAAGACGACGGAGTTGAGCGGGAAGACGGGCAGGATCGGCATGGGGTCAGCTCCCGGCTCGGAGACCGGCCATGCGGGAGGCCAGTTGGATCACCCGCTGGGCGGAGCCGTTCTCATTGAAGGCGCGGACGATCTGCATCTTCTCCGCTTCCAGCGACCCTTCGGCGTGAATGGCGAGCACTTCTTGGTAGGCGCCGTAGTCGGAGGCGGTGAGGTCGCGGATGAAGTTGATCATGCGAATGCGCTCTTCCGCGCCGACGCCGGCTCGCCCGACGAGGTACTTGCAGAGGAGCGGGCGCCACTCTTCATTCTGCCAGTCTTCATCACCGGGACCGGTGACGAGGATGCCGCCGGCCAGATCCTGTACGTGCTGGACGGCCTGGTGATAGCCGTGGGCGAAGTGGCTCTTGGCGATGTTCACGGTCATGGGGTCGGGCGCGACTTGGTCGTTGGCCTTGGGGACGCAGCGCTCCGCGGCCTTCTCGATGAGGGCGCGGAGAGTTTCGGCGTAGGTGATGAGCTGGACGAACTTCTCGCGGACGTGGCCGGCGCCGAGGATGCCGTTGAAGTCGGCGATGACGGCGGCGGCGCCGCCCAAGGCGTCGACCAGGGGAAGCTTGTAGGAGACCGCGGTGAAGCGGTGATACTCCACGAAGGTGAGCGCCAGCTTGCCGGCGTCGCGCGTTTCGCCGTTGAGGAAGATGCGTTCGTTGGGGACGAAGACGTCATCAAAGACGGTGAGCGTTTCCATCATCTTGTGCTTGGAGGCGATGGGCCGCTCGCCGGGGGGCATGGGGCCGTCGCCGAAGGGGCTGGCGAGCAGGCGCAGGCCGGGGGTGTTGACGGGGAGGGCGAAGGCGATGCTCCAGTCGCCTTCGTCGTCGGCCATGGCGCGGGTGGGCAGGACGATGATCTCGTGCGCGTTGGGGGACACGGAGGTGTGGATCTTCATGCCGCGCACGACGACGCCGTCCGGGCGGCGGGCGACGACGCGGAGGTAGAGGTCCGGGTCGGCCTGCTGGGCGGGCCGCTTGACGCGGTCGCCTTTGACGTCGGTTTGGGCGACCGCCACGGCGAGGTCGCCATCGCGGCAGTGTTCGTAGAAGACGCGGACGCGGTCATGGTAGTCGCGGTGCTCCATCTCGGCGGTGACCGTGAGGAGCGCGAAGAGGGCGTCCGAGCCAATCTCCTTGATCAGGAGGACCAGGGTGTCGGCGGCGGCGGTGGCCGCCTCGATCAGCCGTGCGCGTTGGAGGAGATCGTCGCGGTTGCGCGGAATCTTGTAGTAGCGGCTGTATTCGCGGCCGTCCTCACGCACGACGGCGAGATCGCGGTATTGGGGATCTTCCGCCATGGCGTAGTCGATGCTGGCGTGGGCGACGGCCTTGCCGATGACGGGGTGCGTGGTCACGTCCGGGACGCGCTCACCGCGGAACCAGACCTCGCGGCCGTCGCGGAGCGATTCGACATACTGCTCCGCGCTCATCAAGCCCATGCGAGAGCCTCTTTTCTCTTTCTGTGAGGGAGCGCTCCTTGAGGGAGCGCCTAGCACCGCGGGGCGAAGCGGGCGGGCAGGGACGGCGGCGGAGCAATGGTAGGGCGGGGCGAGAACGGGGACAATCCGCGACCCGGTGTTGGCGGCGTGCCGGGGTTGGTGGGGGCTAGGCGGATTCTTCGTGGACACGAATAGCGCCGGAGGGGCATTCGCGCTCGGCGGAGCGGGCCGGCTCCGCTTCCTCCACCGTGGCGGCGAGCAGCTCCGCTTTGGCGTTGGGAGGAAGCCGGAAGATGGCCTCGGCGATCACCTCGCAGCGGCCGGCCCGGATGCACTTGTGGCGGTTGAGGCTGATGCGATAGGGCATGGCGCCCAGGGCGGCGGAGCGCGGCGGTCCCGTGCGCTAGGAGATGACCTTATTCAACGGGTAGGAGACCAGGCCGCTGGCGCCCGCCCGGCGCACGGCGGGGATGATCTCGCGCTCGCTGCGCTCGTCGAGAATGATTTCGAGGGCGACCCAGCTGTCATCGACGAGGGGGGAGAGGGTGGGGGCGTGCTCGCCGAAGGAGCCAATGACGGCCAGCACCTGCTCCAGCTTGGCGCGGGGCACGTTGAGCTTCAGGCCGACCATGGCGCGGGCGGCAAGGGCGCCCTGGAGGAGGGTGTTCAAGGCCTCGATCTTCTGGCGCTTGTCGGGATTGGCCCAGGCTTGGCGATTGGCGATGAAGCGGGTGGTGCTGACCAGCACCTCGTCGACGATGCGGAGGTTGTGGGCGCGCAGACTGGAGCCGGTCTCGGTGACGTCCACGATGCCGTCGACGATGCCGGCTTTGACCTCGGTGGCGCCCCAACTGAACTCGACCTTGAGGTCAACGTTTCGCGCCGCAAAGAAGTCACGCGTGACCCGGACCAGCTCCGTGGCCACGATTCCGCCGGCCAGATCGGACGTCTCTCGCACCGCGCTGTCGTTGGGAACGGCCAGCACCCAGCGGGCGGGCCGGTCGGTGGCCTTGCTGTAGAGGAGTTCGCTCACCTCGTGGACGTCCGCGCCGGTTTCCAACACCCAGTCGTGGCCGGTGATGCCGCAGTCGAGGACGCCGTCGTCGGTGTAGCGCGCCATCTCCTGGGCGCGGAACATGACGCAGCTGATGTCGGGGTCGTCGATGGAGGGGAAATAGGAGCGGTCCGACAGGTCGATGTGATAGCCGGCCCGTTGCAGGAGATCGATGGTGGAATCCTGCAGCGAGCCCTTGGGCAGACCGAGCTTTATCAGGGTGCCCATACGTTGACGTCTCAAGCTTTCCGGCCGGTATTCCCGCGCCAGGGCGCTGTCTGCACTTTCGCACAGTCCGCGAATCGACGCGACAGGCGTCGTCTGGGGAGGCGTCGTGGCTGCGACGCTGTGGCAGCGGCGCCGTGGCAGTAGCGACCGCGCTGCGGGAGTGCGTACGCGTGCGCTCGTCATGGCGGCGCAGCCGCGCATGGTTGCAGTCCGTTCGATCACCGTTGGGGTGGTGTGCCTTCGTGATCCCAAGAATCGGGCCTGGGCCAAATCTTTGCGAAATCTTGATTGAATCTTAATTGACAATCGCAGACTGAGCGCTATTTGGGACGAAGAGTTGGTCCGGAAGGTCAGGCTGTGTAGGCGATGTGGAGCGGTCGAACGGGCGACTAGGTTTGTTGTCGTGGCGTTTCGTCGTACGCCGAACGGATCGTCTCAGTGGAACCAGATTGAGTGTGGCGCAAGGTTCGCGGATGTGAAGGGGAGAAGCGTGGCATGAATCGTCGAGAGCTGACAGCGCGAGAAACGGCGGTGGCGGCGTTGGTAGGGCAGGGGCGGACGAACAGTGAGATCGCCGAGATCCTGGGCGTCTCCCTGGCGACCGCGAAGCGGCATCTGAACAACATCATGATCAAGTGGAACTGCGCCAACCGCACTCAGGTGGCCGTGGAAGCGATGCGGCGCGGCGGGATGGCGGCAATGCGGTCCCCCGACGAGGAGATGTCGGTGCAGGGCGAGAAGTCGGCGCCTCGCTTCGACGACGCAGTGGCGGCGCGGCGGGCCAGCTAGGAGCCGGGGCCGCCCCAGCGGGTCCGGCGACTTTCCTTCGGCGTTGATGCGGCGGCGGGTTCTTTTGGCGAGCGCGTCGGGGTGCTGTGCTCCGTGCCAGGTGGGGAGGCCGCGGCAGCGGGTATCCGGTCGGGAGCCGAAGCGCTCGTGTGAGGATGCCGTTGCGCGCGCCTCCGGTATCCTACGAACGTGAGCGCACCCCTGACGGATCGCGCGCGTGACGAGCGCCTGCGCTGGATGCTGGCCGAGGAGCTTGAAGGGGCCTGGCTCTACGATCGCCTGGCGGAGATCTGCGGCGACGCACATACCAGTGCGGCGCTGAAGGAGCTGGCCGAAGGGGAGCGCCGCCACGCCGGGCACTGGGCCGAGCGGCTGGGCGATCCCTCCCTTGTGGAGCGCGCGGTGCGCCCGTCGCTGCGGGTGCGGTTGCTGGCGCTGCTGGCCCGGGTTGCGGGCGTCTCCGCGGTGCTGCCGCGCCTGCGGGCGTCGGAGCTGGCCGAGATCCGTCGCTACGAGGCGGAGCCGGAGGCCGGCGATCTGGCGGCTGAAGAGCGAGCGCATCGGGAGGCGCTGGCGCAACTGGACGTTACCGGGGGGCGGCGGGAGGGGGAGCACGGTTTCGCCTCCGCCGGGGCGGCGAGCACGTTCCGGGCGGCGCTGTTTGGCCTCAACGACGGGCTGGTTTCCAATCTGAGCTTGGTGGCGGGGGTGGCGGGCGCCGCCATCCACAGCGACGCGGTGCTGATTGCCGGGCTGGCCGGCTGGCTGGCGGGGGCCTTCTCCATGGCGGCGGGCGAGTACGTCTCGGTGCGCAGCCAGACGGAGCTGTTCGAGAACCAGCTTGCCAAGGAGCGGCTGGAGCTGGAGCTGGTCCCGGACGAGGAGCGGGACGAGCTGCTGACGATCTACCGGCGCAAGGGGGTCTCCGAGCCGCTGGCGCGCGAGCTGGTGGACGAGATCATGAAGGACCCCGAGCTGGCCCTGGACACGCACGCGCGCGAGGAGCTGGGGCTGGACCCGGATGACCTGGGCTCGCCGTGGGCCGCGGCCATTGGCTCATTTTTCGCCTTCACGCTGGGGGCGATCGTGCCGGTGGTGCCGTTCATCGTGGGCGGGGGCTACTGGGCGCTGGCGGCCGCCATCATTGCAGGCGCGGTGATGCTGGGGCTGGCGGGCATGCTGACGTCGCTGTTGACGGGGCGGCACCCGCTCTACGCCGGGGGGCGGATGGTGCTCATTGGGCTGGCGGCGACGGGGATCACGTTCGGCATTGGCTCGGCGATCCCCGTGGATTTGTGAGCAGCGGCGGCTACTCCACTCGCACGTCCACGGTGGGGACGGCGGAGTCCGATCCGAGCAGCTCCTGAACGGCGCCGCCGTTCCAGAGGATGGGCACGAAGACGGCGCCCTCCGAGATATCTTCCGAGACTTTGGCGGTAATAGAGACGGCCGCGCCGTTGGCGCGGGCGCTGACGGTGGCGCCGTCGGCGATGTTGCGGGCGGCAGCGTCGCGGGGGTGGATCTCGAGGAACTCGCCGCGATGGAGGCGATCGGCGTCGGGCAGGTGGATGGCGGCCGATTCGCGGTCGGTGTAGAGGTCGCGGCCAGTGAGAAGCGTGAGCCCGTCGCCGGCGGTGGGCAGCGGCTGCACGGGCTGGAAGGATCGCCCCGCCGGAGACGAGCCGTTGCTCGGCTGCCGGGCGCCGCGTAGGAGTCGGGCGTAGCGGGCCTCCGCGTAGTTGGGGTTGGCGGCGCCGATCTCTTCCATGACGGCCGCGGCGCTGTCGTAGGCCGGGGGCGCGTCAGCGCCGAGAGCTGCGGCAAGCGCCTGCGCCAATTCCTGGAGGTGCTGCCAGGCGGGGCGCGCGGAGCCTTGGGGACGGAAGGCAGGGCGAAGGCGCAGCATCTGGCGGTCGGCGTTGGTGATAGTGCCGTCCTTGGCTTGCAGCGCCACATCCGGCAGGACGTGGGTCGCCGCTTGCACGGTGTCGGTGGGGACGTGATCGATGACGAGGAGGAGGTCGAGGGCCTGCAGCGCGGCGTTGACGTCGCGGCGGTTGGGAAGGTTGAGGACGGGGTTGTCCTTGGCGATGATCATCGCCTTGAGGCGGCCGTCGCGGGCGGCGGCGAGCATGTCCATGACGCCAAGGCCGCCCTCGCCGGGGAAGACGCCCATGTCGCTCAGGCCCACCGCGTTGTTCTCCGGGGATAGCACGTGCAGGCAGGAGGGGGCGGCGTCCGGTCCGCAGAGCGCGATGGCCAGATTGCCGGCGGCGCGGGTCTGGGCAGCCGCGGCCGGGGCGCTGTGCCGCGACGGGGCCACAACGATGGCAAGGCGTCCGTCCTTGCCGGCGATCAATGTTGCGGCGGCGTCCGCCGCACCCGGTGCATCCAGCGGAGGCATGGCGTCCAGGCCATCGACGTCCGCGAGTCGATCGCGCAGCCCCTGATCTTTGAGCAGTTCGGTGACGATGGCTTGGACGGTGGCCGCGGTATCGCCGCCGTGCGGACGCA
The DNA here is from genome assembly GCA_963662615.2 of Dehalococcoidia bacterium. Classification (GTDB taxonomy): domain Bacteria; phylum Chloroflexota; class Dehalococcoidia; order Bin125; family Bin125. The sequence continues at coordinate 1,366,742 of CAXXSR010000001.1, read as the reverse complement.
TTTCGACGGTGGCGAAATCGTCGATGGGGTTGCGGCGGGCGCTGACGCTGACGAGGCGAGCGCCGCGCTTGACGACGGCGTCCTTGACGCGGACGCCGAGGACGTTGTTGCTGGCGCTGAGGTCGTCGGCGATGACGACGAGGGTGTCGGCCGTTTCGACGTCGGTGAGCCGGCTGGGGAGGTGTTCGTCGCCGAAGGCGGCCACCAACGTCTCCGTGACCGCGCCCCAGACCCAGCCCACGCTGGCGTCGAGGTTGGGGGTGCCGATGACTTCCGCCAGGCGACGGACGAGGTAATTGTCCTCGTTGGTGGCCTGGCCCGAGCCGAGCAGCCCGACGGCCTGGGGACCGTGCTGCTGGATGACGGCGCTCAGCTTTGGCACGGCGTCCTGGAGCACGGCGGCGGGCTCGGCGTCGAGGGCGTCTTCGCCGCGGCCGAGGCGACCGAGCTTCAGGCGGTGCTTGTCCCGGATCTGGTCGTAGCCGTAACGGCCGCGGACACAGATCTGGTCGCGGCTGACGTCGTTGCCGGTCCCGGGGCGGACGATGACGCCGCGGCCGTTCTTGACGCCCAACTGGATGGAGCAACCGAGCGAGCACTCGGTGCAGACGGTCTGGACCCAGCGGTCGGGCCGGGCGACCCACTTGTTGGGTGTCTCCATCAGAGTGGCGGTGGGACAGACGTCGATGCAGGCGCCGCAGAAGTCACAGTTGGAGTCGTCAATGGCGCCGCCGGAACCGAAGGCGATGCGGGTCGAGAAGCCGCGGCCGGCGAGGGTGATGGCGGTGGTGTGGCGAAGGTCGTCGCAGGCGCGCTCACAGCGAGTGCAGAGGATGCACATCTGGGGGTCGAACTCCAAGAAGGGGTTGGCGCGGTCGGGCTGGGGCTGCTGCCACTGGTAGTAGGTGCGGTCTTCGTCCAGGTAGGGCTCCACGTTGGCGCGGCCGACGTCGGCGAGGTCGGAGGCGGTCTGGAGCTCACAGCGGTAGTTCTTGGAGCAGGTGACGCAGCGGTGCGTGACCTCGTTGTCGCGGAGACAGATCTCGCCGGTGCGGCAGTGCTCCACACGGTGGCAGGTGAGGCAGCGGTCGCTGTGGTTGGCCAGGATGAAGGCCATCACCTCCTGGCGCATCTGGAGGACGGCGGCAGTGTCGGTGCGGACGACCATGCCGTCCTGCACCGTGGTGGTGCAGGCGAGGGGAAGGCCACGCACGCCCTCGACCTCGACGGCGCAGGTGCGGCAGCCGGCGTAGGGGGGGAGGCCGTCGATGTAGCAGAGGTTGGAGATGTAGAAGCCGGACTCCTTGACGACTTCGACCAGGGGCCGTCCGGCGTCGATCTCGAACTGGCGGTCGTTGATGGTGATCGTGGCCATGCGCTGCTCCGTGCCGCACCGAGCCGACTAGTGGTGCTGACGCTGCTCGGCGGCGTGGACCTCTTGCCGTACAGCCGGCTGGCCGTTGGGATAAACCCAGTCGTTCTTCTCCAGGTAGTCGTTGGCCAGCCCGATGAGGGCGTCCTTGTCCTTATAGAGATCGTCCGGGTTGGTGACGACGTCGGTGTAGGGGCCGCCGACCTGGATCGCCTCATAGGGGCAGGCCTCCACGCAGAGGGCGCAGTACATGCAGAGGCGGAAGTCGATCTCGTAGCGGTTGACGAGGTAGGAGCCGTCGTGTCGGGGCTCGGTCTCAACCAAGATGCAGCCGTCGGGGCAGGCCTGCGCGCAGGTGCTGCAGCCGGTGCAGCGTTCCACAAACCAGACCAGGTTGGTGCGGGCGCGCTTGGGGATGGTGCGTCCTTCGTCGGGGAACTGCACCGTGACGGGCGTGCGGCCCAAGTGCTTGAGGGTGGTGAGGAGCCCTTTGCCAATGCCGACGCCGTAGGTCATCAGCGGCCCTCGCGTGTGGAGAGGAAGTTGCGGTCCTGGGGGAGGGCGCCGGTCAGCGGATCGCGCGGCTCGCCGTCCTTACTGAGATAGGGCGGGAAGAGCGATTCGAGATCGCGGCGGATGGGGTCGCCCTCGGGCAGCATCTGGGAGAAGTCGCCGGTGGGCTCGGGCCGGCGGCGTTCGCCTTTGAGCCCTTCCTCCTTGATGACGTCTTGCAAAAGCATGAGCCCGGCCAGCAACGACTCCGGACGGGGCGGGCAGCCGGGCACGTAGACATCGACGGGGATGACGTTGTTCACCCCCGGCAAGGTGCTGTAGCCGTGCGCGAAGGGGCCGCCGATGTTGCTGCACGAGCCCATGGAGATGACCCATTTGGGCTCCGGCATCTGCAGGTAGATGCGGCGCACGGAGGGGGCCATCTTCCAGGTGACGGTGCCCGCCACGATCATCAAGTCCGCTTGGCGGGGCGAGGCCCGGAAGATCTCGGCGCCGAAGCGCGCCATGTCGTAGCGCGCGTTGACCGTGGCGATCATCTCGATGGCGCAGCAGGCGAGGCCGAACATCGCCGGCCAGAGGGAGGAGCGTCGGGCCCAGGTGAGGAGGTGATCGACCTTGCCGAGGAGGAGCTGGCTGCGCAGGTCGGACTCAACGCCGGGGACCGGCTCCAGGGGGAGCACGGGAACGGCGGCGCCTTGCTCACCAACCACCACGGTGACACACCTTTCGACCGTTGGGCCGAGTCCGGCGGCCGGGCGCTCAGCGACGGGTCACGTTGTGAAGCGCGGCACGATCATAGCAGCGGGGCGCGTCGCCGCCAAAGGGCGTGGAGCCGTGAGGGCTGGGGAGGCTAGGGGACGGGGGACAGGGCGCGGAGCCGTTCGATGATCTCGGGCAGGAGGCGGCTGACCCGGGCGAGCTGATCGGCGTCGTTGTCGGTGCCCACGGTGAGGCGGAGGGCCGAGTGGGCGAGATCGGCGTCGACGCCCATGGCGGTGAGGACGTGACTGGGCTCGCTGGAGCCGGTGGTGCAGGCGGAGCCGCTGCTGGCGGCGACGCCTTCGAGGTCAAGCTGGAGGAGGATGCTCTCACCCTCCACGCCGGGGAAGCAGACGCTGAGGTTGTTGGGCAGCCGCCGGTCCATGTCCGCGGGGCCGTTGAGGACGACGCGGTCGACGCGCTCGCGGAGGTCGCGCCAGAGCTGGTCGCGGAGGGAGCGGAAGTCGGCGTTGCGGGCGTCGAAGTCGCGGTAGGCGAGGTCCAGGGCTGTCGCCAGGCCCACGGCACCGGCCACGTTCTCGGTGCCGGCGCGTCGCTCCCGCTCCTGGCTGCCGCCCACGATGAGAGGCACGAAGGGGGTGCGGCGTCGCACGAAGAGCGCGCCGATCCCCTTGGGCCCGTAGAGCTTGTGCGCCGTGAGGGAGAGGAGGTCCACGCCCAAGACGTCGGGGCGGACGTCGGCGGCGCCGACGCCCTGAACGGCGTCGGTGTGGATCAGGGTCTTGCGGTTCTTCTCCTTGACGGCGCGGGCGATGTCCGGGATGGGCTCAATGGCGCCGACCTCATTGTTGGCGGTCATGATGGTGACCAGGACGGTGTCTTCGCGGACGGCGTCCTGCACGGCGGCCGGGTCGACGAAGCCCTCCGAATCGACGGGGAGGAGGGTGACTTCGTAGCCCTCCTCTCGCAGCGCCTCCAGGGTGTGGAGGACGGCGTGGTGCTCGATGGTGGTGCTGACGATGTGCCGTCCGGCGTGGGAGCGGGCCGCCGCGACGCCGCGGATGGCAGCGTTATCCGACTCGGTGCCGCCGGAGGTGAAGAGGATCTCATTGGGAGTGCATTCGAGGACGGCGGCGACCCGTTCGTGGGCGGCGTCGAGCCCCTTGCGAGCGGCCTGCGCCTCCTGATAGATGCCAGAAGGGTTGCCCCAGAACTCGTTGTAGTAGGGCAGCATGGCCTCGACGACCCGCGGGTCCAGGGGCGTCGTGGCGGCGTGATCGAGGTAGATGCGGTCAGACATGCGTTTCCCGGTGCGGGCGGTTCAGCGGCCGCGGCGCGATGGACGCATCGTGAGGATCAGCATACATCTGCTCGCCCCTCGATACGCGCGGGAGAGGGCGGGGCTAAGGGCCCGGCTAAGGGCCCGGCTAAGGGCCCGGCTTGGCTCCGAGGTGATGGTGTTGTCAGAGGGAAAGCCGTCGATCCTCTATCAAAGCTATCGTGTTAAGGCTGCCGGGCGTGTCAGGGCTGCGGGGGCGGGCCAGAGGCGGTCCACGGGTCAGAGCGTAAGGCGCGGCGTGGATAGACGCTCTGAGCCGGAAGTCGGTAGACTGAGGGGGCGACGACAGCAACGGCTTTGGCGGCTCCCGTCCGGGCGAGCCGCAGTAGAGGAGCACGTCGATGGCTATGGAAATCAGCAGTCTGCTGGAGATTACGGATCTGGCCGCCGAGAAGGCCGGCGCCCTCTTGACGGATCGGGGCGTCCAAGAGGGGGCGCTGCGCGTTTTCGTGGTGGGAGGCGGCTGTAGCGGCTACCAGTACGGGATGGCGCTGGCGACCGAGCCTGAGGACGGTGACACGGTCATTGAGCAGGGGGGCGTTCGCTTCCTGGTGGACGCGGAGAGCGCGCCCATGCTGAACGGCGCCCGTGTGGACTATGTGGACGACGTGATGAAGCAGGGGTTCAGCATCAGCAACCCCAACGCGGTGAAGAGCTGCGCCTGCGGCACGTCGTTTGACACGGCGGACAGCTCCGGGGCATCGCAGGCGCGCTCCTGCTGCTAGCCGGCGGGTCACTCGCAGAGGGCAGATCGTGGGACGGCCCGCCGTACGGCGGGCCGTATTTGTTCTCCTAGCGCCCGCCGCCGGGCTGCGGCGTGAGCGGCGCCTGGGCCGAGCGTTTCGTGCGCCAGATGTGCTCCAAGTCGTGCTCATGGAGCGCGACGGCCAACTGCTCCACGCTCACCGTGCCCTTGAAGGGATGATCGGCCTGGAGCCGCCATTGGCGCGGCGTCAGGCTCCAGAGGAGGCCGCACGTTTGCCGTCGGAGCGCCATGTACTCCGCGGCGAGCCGGTCAAGCGAGAGCATGTGATAATTGGGCTCGGGCTCAAGCCACTCAAGGTCGTGGCGTTTGAGGGTGGTGGCGCGCGCGAAGATGATCTGCTGCAGGTGGGCGGCGGTCACGAGTTCGTGATCGCGGATGCTGCCGGCCAGTTGCAGGGGGGAGAGGTCGTCCGGCTGGGGGCGCAGCGAGGCGACGGACTCGCCGACGTCGAGCAGTTGCGACTGCAGCTCGCCGGCAGCCTCGTAGAGCGCTTTGAGCAACCATTCCGTGCGACTGGACACAGCGTTGGCCCTCTGGCTGCATTGTGGCACACGGTGTGGCGCGGGGGCCGGCGCGGGCGGCGCTAGCATGGCGGCGCAGGAAAGCGAGGGGGGCTGTGCTGACCGAGATCTGGGAGTCCGACGCGTTCACCGAAAAGCGGCTATCGATCATCGACGCGCTGGACACCGACTACCGCTGGAGCAAGGGCGATACCTTCTTATTCAGCCGTGGGGGGGCGCACGATCGCTTCCGCGTGATCCAAGTTCAGGTAGAGATTGGCGATGAGGGGCTCAAGCGCGCGATCCTGGCTTTGCGGGTCAAATGAGCGCGTGCGGGTCAAATGAGGGAGCGTCGTTGGTGCCGTCGACGGCGATGCGGCGGCTATCGCGGCGTGCGCGCAGCTGCCGACGCTGCGGGAGCGTGGCGCCGGGAAGCGCGGTGCTGGGACACCGGAACGGACCGACTCCGGCGCCGCTGCTCTTCGTGGCGGAGGCGCCGGGCTATCGCGGCGGGGTTCGGTACGGCGTGCCGTTGTGGGGCGATCAGACGGGCATCAATTTCCGCGCCTACTGCGCCCAGGCGGGGGTGGACCTGCGTCAGGCTTTCCTGACCAACGCAGTCCTGTGTCACCCACCCGGCAGGGAGGGTGGAAATCGCACGCCGTTGACGAGCGAGGTGCGGAATTGCAACAGTTTCCTGCGGGAGATTGTTGAGCTGGTGGCCCCGTTATTGGTAGTGACGCTGGGCCGTGTCGCACTGCTCGCCGCGGCAGGGATTGCGCCGCACGGGCTGCGGTTCGGTGAGGACGTGGCGGTGGCGGAACCGTGGTTGGGGCGGGACCTGATGGCGCTGTACCACCCCTCCGGGCAGACGTTGGGGCGGCGGTCACGGTTGCAGCAGGAGGAGGACTATCGCTCGGTGGCGCGCTGGCTGAGCCGTCGCGTGGTCGCCGCGCCGCCGGCGCCGGTCTGACAGCGCGCCGGCGGCAAGCGCATGGAATCCGACGCACTCCCCTACACACTGTTCCTGATCCTGGCCGAAATTGGGCTCGGTGGCGTGCTGGTGATGCAGGCCGTGGACATGCGCGGCGAAGTGACGCGCGGCTACATCAAGGCGACGACGATCTTCCTGCCGCCGCTGTTGGGGCTGGCGATGTGGGTGGCGCTGACGCTGGACGGGGAGGTGGTGGAGGGCTACCGGCTGGATACGGGGCCGCGCGACGCGATCGTGGGGCTGATGGCGGGGATGACCGCGATCAGCGTGGTGCACAACGTCGTGATCCGCGCGGACCGGGTTCGTGCGGGGCGGTTGTTGGGCGGCGCTCTGGCGGTGCTCGCCGTGGCCGTGCTGCTGCTCATCGCGATCATGCTGCGGCTGCCCGCCTGGGGGATGGGGCTGGTCTTTTTGAGCCTGCTCTTCGGCAGCCTGGCGGTGGGGCTGGCAGTCGTGGGGCTGACACTGGGTCACGGGTACCTGGTGACGCCGCGGTTGCCGTCGCGACCGCTGAACGAGATCACGTTCCTCTTCCTGCTGGTGGTGACCGTGCAAGCGGTGCTGTTGGGGCTGGCGATGGCGCTGCCGGTGGACGAATTGCCGATGGGAGGCCGCGACATTGCCCTGGCGGACGACGTGACCTTCTGGCTGCGCATCGTGGTGGGGCTGGCGCTGCCCTTCGTCTTCGGGTGGATGGCGTGGTCGTCGTCGCGGATCCGATCGATGATGGCGGCGACGGGGCTGCTGTATCTCGTCACGGCGACGGTGCTGGCGGGCGAGATCGGCGCGAGGGCGCTGCTGTTCGACAGCGCCCGGCCTATCTGAGTCGGGTAGCCCGGGGCGGAGGAAGACGTCATGCCGAGCGGAGTCGAGGCCGCAAAGAGCGCACCGTTCGATCGCGATGCCGCGTGGGCGCTCCTTTGCGAGTTCACCGAGTCCAAGTCGCTGCGGAAACATGCGCTGGCCGTGGAGGGCGTGATGCGCGCCTTCGCTGGCCGGGCGGGCGAGGACGAGGGCGCGTGGGGGATCGTGGGGATGCTGCACGACTATGACTATGAGCGCTTCCCGGATCCCGAGGAGCACGCCCGGGAAGGTGCGCGGGTCATGCGCCAGCGCGGCTGGCCGGAGGCGCTCGCGCGCGCCGTGGAGTCGCACAACGCCGCCACGGGGGTGACACGGGACTCGGCCGATGGAGCGCACGCTCTACGCGGTGGACGAGCTGGTGGGATTCGTGAGCGCCGTTGCACTGGTGCGGCCGAGCAAGTCGGTTCACGACGTGGCGGTCAAGTCGGTGCGGAAGAAGATGAAGGACAAGGGGTTCGCCCGCGCCGTCAACCGCGACGACATCGTGGACGGTGCGGCGGGACTGGGCGTCGATCTGGACGACCACATCGGCGAAGTGATCGCGGCGATGCAGGGGATCGCGGGGGCGATCGGGTTGGAGGGCGAGCGGGTGGACTGAGGTCCAATCGGCGGATTGGGGCTCCGTCAATCGAGCGAGGGTGCGAGCGTGGCGCTCCCGGCGGGGCCGGATGCGTGGTCCGTCGGTGCTAGGCGCCGTCGTCCGGGGGCGCCCTCCACTCAGGCCGGGCCCGGTCCAGCATCCCTTCCAGTGCGGGCAGGGCGGTCACGATGCGGGGGCCGTACCAGGTGAGCCAGCGGCCGTCGACGAGGAAGACGTGCTCATTTCGCGCGGCGGTGAGGCCGGGCAGCGCCATGATCTCGTCGCGGTGGCGGTGGGCATTGCTGTGTACGAACGGCCCGCCGGTCGCCGGTGTGCCGCTGACGCAAGCCCCGCTAGTGCAGCCCAAGCTCATTGACAGTCAGCACCTGGGGGGCGTGGGTCAGGCTCAGGGCGCTCGATGGCGCCCGCTGGCAGGGGCCGAGTATAGCGGCGACCCACAACCGAATGGTCGTGTCGATCGTATGGAAGATGAGCGCGGCCGGGCCGAGGGTCCGGTAGGCTTGGGCGGTGAAGTGGGAAGAGTGCTCCGATCCGGATCTGCTGCGTGCGATCGGCCGGAAGGAAGCTGGGGCGTTCGAGGTCCTCTACTACCGCTTCTCGCGGGTCGTCTTTTCAACCGCGTATCGCGTGCTTGGGGACGTACAGGGAGCGGAGGACGTCGTGCAGGACGTCTTCGTGCGGCTGTGGCGTAATCCGGACCGCTACGTGGAGGAGCGCGGCAGTTTCGTGGGTTGGGTCTTGAGCGTGACGCGGAATCGGGCGATCGACGAGGTGCGCGCCCGGCGGCGACGGCCGCTTAACGAGAGCCAACTTCGCGGCGCGGATGAGTCGAGCTCGGTCATCGCAGACGCGCCCAGCGAGGCGGCGGCGGTCGCCTTGGCCACGGCGGAGCTGACGGACCAGCGGGCGCTGGTCCAGCGGGCGCTGGCGGAGATTCCCGCGGAGCAGCGCCGGGCGATTGAGCTGGCCTACTACCACGGGCTCACTCAGGCGGAGATCGCGAAGGCGCTGCAAACACCGTTAGGAACTGTAAAGACGCGGATCCGTCTGGGGATGCAGAAGCTGCGAGTCTCGTTGGAAGGTCGGGTGGGGCCAGGAAAGCCAGAAGGAGCGTCGGCGGCGGTCGTGGGGAAGCGCGCGTCTGAGGCCGGGGGGCAGTAATGGCCGACGAGACGCCGATGAGCAGCGCCGGCGGATCCCGCCACGAGCGGGCTTCACAGCTTCTGGAGGCCTACGTCCTGGACGCGCTGGAGCCGGAGGAGACGGCTTTGGTGGCGGAACACCTGGAGGAGGGGTGTGACGGGTGCGAGGACGAGGTGGGGGTGCTCCGCCGGGTGGCCGGCGTGATGGCGCTGGCGACGCCACTGCGAGAGACGGGGGCCGCTCTCCGGCAACGGATCTTCAGCAAGACGGTCGGCGATCCGCCGGCCGCCGTGCAGGACGAGCGCGCCGAGCGAGGAGCGGGTCGCGCCGCCCTGGTGCGGCTGTGGTCGTGGCCGGGGTTGGGTAGATGGGCCACCGTGGCCGCCTCCTTTGGAATGCTGGCGGTGGGCGGGTTGCTGGCGTGGAACATCGCTCTGCAGACGCAGGTGGACGGCCTGGAGGGGGACAGCTCCCGGTTGGAGGGGTCCGTGCTGCGGATGGAGGACGACCAGACGGAGACGGTGCAGGCGCTGGGGGTTGCCGAGGCGCGTTCGGTGGAGACGCTGGAGTTGGTGCGGACGGTGGAGATGCGGATGACGGAGGCGCTGGTGTCGCTGTCGGCTCCGTCGACGCGGACGGTGAGCCTGACGGGGACCAACGCGGCGCCGACCGCTAGTGCCCAGATGATGTGGGAGCCGGAGAGCGGCGTGTTCGTGATGATCGCCAGCGGGCTCCGCTCGACGGCGGGCGGGGGCGCCTACGTGATGTGGGTCGATACGCCGGACGGCCCCGAGAAGGTGGGCCACTTCTACGTGGATGAATCAGGGCGGGGGATGGTCTCGGGATACTTCAAGCATTCCTTGAGCGGGGGCATGGTGATCAGCGTGGGCCACGAAGACGATCTGGAGATCGAGGCGCCGAGCGGCGCCCCAGTCCTGGTCCTGGCCCAGTAGTTCCAACCTCAATCTTCCGGCGGATCTTGAGAGCGCCGCGGAGGCGTCGAGTGGCCGCGATGTGCGTACGCCGACGTTGACGGAGACATCGTCTCACCATTAGCTTGTCGCCCGGGCCGGCGGAGCAGCCGGGACGGGGATAGCCGAACATGTCCGAGCTTGCCCGCATCATCAACGAGCTGGAGGCGAAGGGCCATCGCCTGACGGCCTCGCGACTGTCGGTGCTGTCCGACGTCTACACGCAGCCCGACCAATTTTCGGCGGAAGAGATTCACCGCAACCTGCCCCGCATCGGCCGCGCGACCGTGTTTCGGACGATCAAGCTGCTCGTCGATGAGGGGGTGCTCTGCCGGGTCCTGATGGATGACGGACGCAGGAGCTACTACTGGAGCCGGCGCGGACACCACCACCATCTGGTTTGCAAATCGTGCGGAACGGTACGCGACTTGAGCGGCTGCGGCGTGGAGGGGCTTCTGGCGGAAGCCGTGGCGGCGCTGGGCTTCAGCTTGGAGGGGCACTGGCTGGAGGCGTACGGGCGCTGCGACCAGTGCCGCGTTGACGCAGGGAGCTATGCGGCGGAGCCGGAGTCGGCCTGAGCGGGGCGTTCGCGGGACGCCGTCTTACCATAACGGATCAACAAGCGATCAGGTTGGCAGTGGAGAGAGGAATCTCACGGAGAGGAATGAGACGAGATATCGGTAGATGGCCACAGCTGGCACGACAGAGGAGGCGCTTGCACGCGCACGCTGACGTTTGGCCAAGGGGATCTGAGAGGGCCCGTTGACTCGAATGCGGACGGCGCACGGGGGGAGGCGTTGGCGGTGCTGAAGGGCCGTGGGGGCTGCCGACAAGTGGTGCCGCCGCTGGCGGCGGCGCTCGCTTTGGGCATGCTGCTGAGCGCGTGCTCGGGGTCGGCTGCGACGGCGGACGGCGAGGGAGAGACGCGCGGGGGCTCCGCGGTGGGAGCGGCCGGCGGTGCGCGTCCGGTCTCGGTCGTCGCCTCCACGACCATCTTTGTCGATCTGGTGGAGCAGGTGGGAGGCGCCAGCGTGCGGGTGCGCTCGCTGGCGCCGGCCAACGCCGACGCCCACACATTCACGCTCTCGCCAGGGGATGTTCGCGCCCTCCGTGACGCCGAATTGGTGGTGCTGGGGGGCGCCGGCCTGGAAGCGTCGTTCGAGGACGCCGTCGAGGAGAACGCGAGGGGGATGGTGGTGCGGCTGGCAGAGGGGCTGCCGCTGGCTGCGCGCGCCTCAGGGACGGAAGAGGCGGGGCGCTACGAGCCCGGGCACAATGCAGTGGATCCGCACTTCTGGATGGAGATCGACTTCGTTATCGCCAGCGTCGAGCGGATTAGGGGCGCACTGGCCGAGCTGCGACCGGCGGCGCGCGCTGTGTATTCCGCCCGCGCCGACGCCTACATCGGCGAGCTGCGCGCCCTGGACCGCGAAATCCGCGCCCTGCTGAGCGGGCTGCCGGCGGAGCGTCGCTCTCTCTTCACGTTCCATGACGCCTTCGGCTACTTTGCGCGGCGCTACGGGTTGACCGTGGAGGGCTTCGTCGTGGAGGGGTCCGAGGAGGAGCCGAGCGCGCGAGACGTCGCGGCGACGATTGAACGGATGTGGGAACTCGACGTTCGGCTGATCTTCGCGGAGCCGCAGCACCAAGCGAGCGTGCTGGACCAGATCGCGAGGGAGACGAAGGCGGAGGTCCGCAACCTGCATTCGGGGAGCCTGTCCGAGGCGGCGCCCACCTACGTAGAGATGATGCGAGCAAACGCCCATGCCATTGCAGATTGAGAGTCCGTCTCACTTGCCGCAGTCAATTCAGGGCGCCGGCGATGGGAGCCGAACCCAACAGGCGAGGCAGGCGCCGGTGATTCGGGTGGAGGGGCTGACCGCGGGCTATGGGCGGCGTGTGGCCCTGGAGGGGATCACGTTCGCGGTGGGGCAAGGTGAACTCGTGGGTCTTGTGGGTCCCAATGGGTCCGGCAAGAGCACACTGATCAAGACGCTGATCGGCCTGCGGCCGCCGTGGCGCGGGCTGGTAGAGGTGCTGGGCGGCACGCCCGCACAGTCGCGAGGACGAATTGGCTACATGCCGCAGGTGGAGAGCGTGGACTGGGCCTTTCCCATCACCGTACGCGAGGTGGTGGCGATGGGCCTGTACCGACCGCGCTGGGGCTGGGCGCGCCTGCGCGGATTTCGTGACGCCAGCCGGCCCGCGGTGGAGGGCGCCATGGAGCGCCTGGGGATCGGCCATCTGGCGGCGCGACAGACCGGCGAATTGAGCCTGGGCCAGCAGCGTCGCGTCCTGCTGGCGCGGACGCTGGTGAAGGATCCACAAGTGCTGCTGCTGGACGAGCCGGCGGCCGGGCTGGACGTGGCGGTGGAGCACGACTTGATGGAGGTGCTGGTGGAGCTGGCGCGGCAGGGCAAGACGATGATCGTCGCGACGCATGACCTCACGTCGGTGTACGAGTTCTACTCGGCCAGCCTCTGCATCAACCGGCACATGCTGGCGTACGGGCCGCCTCGGGAGGCGCTCACCGAGGATGTCCTGGTGCGCACCTTCGGCCGCCATCTCTTGGTCTTCCACCGCGGCGAGCACGGCTACACGGCGGAGCCGCACGTCCACCACGGCGTTCACGAGCATGACTAGCGGCAGGGGCTAACCGGATCGACGTGGACTGGCTGACGGATCCCTGGCAGTTCGAGTTCATGCAGCGGGCGCTGCTGGCGGGCTTTTTCGTGGCTGTGGCGGGCGCGGTGGTGGGGGCGTTCGTGGTCTTGAAGGGGCTGGCGTTTCTGGGCGACGCGGTGGCGCACACGTCGCTGGCGGGAGCGGCGGTGGCGTTTCTGGCCGGGGGGAGCAGCACCGTCGTGAGCTTGGGCGCGATCGTCGCGGCGGTGCTGACGGCGGTGGGCGTCGCGAATCTCAGCCGCCGCGGGCGCTTCTCGTTCGACACGTCCGTCGCCATGCTCTTCATTGGCCTGTTTGCGCTGGGCGTCCTCCTGATGAGCCGCACCCGCAACTACGCCTTGGACCTCAATTCGCTGCTGGTGGGCGTGATTCTGGGGGTGCCCACGGAGGACCTGATCCTGATGGGTGTGCTCACGGCGGTGATCGTGGTGGTGACGGCCTACTTCTATGCGGAGCTGCGATACGTGGCATACGATCCCGAGCTGGCGCGCGCGAGCGGGGTGCCGGTGGCGCTGGTGCAGACGGGGCTGCTGGTGCTGGTGGCGCTGGCGGCGGTGGTGGCGTTCCGCCTGGTGGGCGTGCTGCTGGTGATGGCGATGCTGGTGGCGCCGGCGGCGACGGCGACGCTGATCGTGCGGCGGCTGTTCTGGATCATGGTGGTGGGCGCCGCGGTCGGCACGGTGGCGCTGGTGGGCGGGCTCTACATCTCGTTTCACCTGGACGTGGCGGCGGGCCCCAGCATTGCGCTGACGGCGGTAGTGATCTTCACGCTCGCGCTCGTGTTGTCGCCGCGACGCCTCGCTCGCTGGCGGCCGCGACGGGTCCGAGTGACCTAGCGGCGCGGTGGCGTGGCCGTGGCGTGGCCGTGGCGCGGCCGCTCAGTCCCACTCTTGCGGTTGGACACGCCGGCGGCCAGGGAAGCCGTCCGCGATCTCGTGCCACCAGTCCACCGTGGGCTCGCCCCGCTGCCAGCAGAGGTACACCTGCCGGCCCTCGCGCATGGCGACCCAGTCCACGAGTCCGCGGTCGACGTCCTTGACCTGGACGCCCGCGGCGTTCAGCTCCTCGATCTGTTGACGAATATCGTTCGCGAGGGCGCGGGCGCGCTCGGTGAGGGCGGGGGCGTTGGTGTCGACGGCGCCGCCGTCGGCGCCGGTGGAGCGGCGAATGGAGTCGCGGAGCGCCTGCACTTGGTCGAACTTGCGCTTGCTGCGCTGGATATCGAGCAAGAGCTGCTCGATGCGGGGGAGCATCTCGCGCGCCTCGGCCAGGGTGAAGATGCGCTCCTGCATAGTTCGTATCTGTTGGCGTTGGACGGGCGCGGTGGCCGACATTGTAGGCGACGCGGGGCCGATTGAAGAGCTGTGGTTGAAGGAGCTGTGGCGCGGTGAGCCGAAATCATCGCCTCCGCGCTGTCGGGCCGCCTAGAGGGGGCAGATAGCCTCGGCCCGAAACTGGGGGACGGCGTAGCCGAACTGGTCCCAGAGCGCGTCCCACTCGTCCACGCGGAGGGCGAGCGCGTCGTTGAGAGCGGAGCAGCCGGCGGTGAGGTCAGTCTCCAGGGCGAAGGCGCCCAAGAATGCCTGGCTGAGGTCAGCGACGAGGCCGCTGCCTGCCGCCGCCGCCTGCGCCGCCGCCACGGCTGTGACGGGCTGCGCCGTCAGCGCGAGGGCGAGGGTGCGACGCAGGTGTGCCAGGGGCACGAGATCCGCGGATTCTCCCGACACCCACTCTTGCAAGGCGTTGTCGGAGGTGGCGCGGTCGTAATGGCCGAGCGCCGTTGCGTAGTCGCCGGCGTCGAAGGCGCGGTTGCCGTCGACGATGACCCAGACGAGCCAGTCGGTGGGGAGGCCGGTTGCGGCGACTTGCTGGACGGCGCCGCCGGCGCCACTGAAGAGGTAGCGGAAAGGACGCGGGGGGCCGGCGCCGACGGAGCCGAAGGTGCCGCCCTCCACCCCGATGTCGGGCAGGCCGTCACCGGTCTGGTCCGAGAGGTCGAAGGGGCCGGCGGTGGGGATGTTGATGGGCGCGACGACGGCGTCGCGGTAGCCCTCGCCGTCACGGACAAGGACGTGGACCGTGGTGGTGCAGGTGTGCGCACCGCAGAACTGCTCGCGGAAGGTGACGTCGCGGCGCCTGTCGCCGGTGATGTCCACGACCATCATCACCGCGATATCCGACCCGTCTATGCCCGTGTGCAACTGGTGGTCGTAGGCGATGCGGTAGCGGTCCGGTTGGTCGGGGAGGGGGTCGTAGATGATCAGGTTGCTGGTGACGGTGGGAAAGTCCTCCGGGGTGCCAGGATCGGTGTAGACAATGATGAGGCTGGAGAGGCCATTGCTGTCCGTATCGACCAGGTGGAAGCGGTCGCCGTCCGCGACGGGCGGCATGGACCACTGCTCAAAGAGGGGGAGGATGTCAGCGATTTCAGTGCGCGTCTGCAGCCAGGGCAGGACCGCGGTGCTATACGTCGCGAAGTCGTCCGGCCGCTCGGGCAGCTCTGCCACTGTGACGTCGGGGCCGGGCTGGGGAATGGTGTCGGGACTGGTTCCCTCGCCCGTCTCGGTGACCTCCGGCGGGGCGTCAGGGACATCGGCCGGGTCGGCCACCGCTTCTGAGTCGCCGCCGCCGGCGGCATCGTCCGCGGGCGCGGCGGGCTCCTCCGCTTCGGCGTCCGCTTCCGCCTCGGCGCCGTCGGGCGAGGGTAAGGCGATGACCTGCCCGACGAACAAGGAATCCGGGTTGGCGAGCCCGTTGAGCGCGACGAGTTCATCGACGGTGGCGCCGAAGCGTATCGCGATGTCTAAGAGGGTGTCGCCGGCCTGGACGGTGTAATCCGTCGCCGATTCCGGGGTGGCGGCGGGGTCGGGGGGCCGGAGCGTCTCGGTTGACGCCGCGGGGCGCTCGGCCACCGCAGGCTCGGCGTCGGCCTCGGCTTCGTCGCCCTCGCCCTGCTGTGCTGGGGGGATGTCGTCGGGAGGGACGGGACGCCGAGCGGGCTCATCCGTGGCGGCGGATTCGCCGCGAAACGGCTCCGTTTCGTCGTCGCCGTCACCGCCGCAGGCCGCGGCCAGCATCGCGATCACGAGCGCGAGCGCTGGAAGCAGCAGGAAGCGATGGGGCATTACTGCCTCCGCGCCGACCCCTGCCACCACCAGCCACCTTAGCGCGCTTTGGCCTTCAGCGCCGGGGCGGGCACGGGCGCGTCGACCATCTCGTCAGCCGATCAGCGGGCTTCACCCGATCAAACGATGGCCGGCGGCGAAAGGTTCCGGCATCGTCAGCGGGGCGGGCGTTGCGGCGACGATCCGCGTAGCTGCGCGACGTCACAGCGCTGGGCGCGGGCTAGCGGCCGCTGGAGCCGAACCCGCCAGCGCCGCGCTCGGTGGGGGTGAGGTGGTCCACCTCCTCCACGTCGGTGAGGAGCAGGGGAGCGACGACGATCTGCGCGATGCGTTGGCCGTGACGGATGACGAAGCGCCGGCGGGCGTCCCCGCGCAGCGCCATGTTCACCTTGAGCTCACCGCGGTAGTCGGCATCGACCGTGCCGAAGGCGACGTCAACGCCCAGCCGGGAGAGGCCCGAGCGGGGGCGTACCTGCACCTCGTAGCCCGGCGGCACCTCCAAGGCGATGCCGGTGGGAACCAGGGTGGGCGTGGCGGTCAGCTCCAGCATCGCGTCCGTCTGGCCCAAGTCGGCGTAGACGTCCAGCCCCGAGCTGTGTGGGGTCGCGCGTTGGGGGAGGCTGGCGGTGGGGCGGAGACGTTTGACGCGCAGGGATGGCTGAGCGGGCATGGAGGGCACTCAGGCCGTCGCCGCTGGGGGCGCGGTCGGCAGCCAGCGGAAGGGCGGCATCTCGTCAGAGGGGAGCGCCGTCAGCCAGGCGGCGTCCTTGCCGCGGGCCCGGCCCCGCATCCGCTCGGCGTCGGCGACGATCGCGTCGACGTCCACATCGAGGTAGGCGGGGCGGTACCAGGAGAGCTTGCCGGTCGCCGCTGCGAGGAGGATCTGGACGCCGTTGGGGCGGCGGGTGACGGTCCAGTGGTGATATCCCGCGGCGATCTGGATGAGCCCTTGGTAGAAGGAGCGGATGGGTCTGCTCTCGGCTTGCCAGATCTCTTCCCAGGCCTCGTGCGCGTCCCAGAAGCGACGGGCGTCGAACAGCGTCGCGCCGGCGCGAAGGGCGGCGCGGGCCGCAGCGGAAACGCTGGGCTCGAGCGCCAGTTGTACTTCGCGGGAGGGGACGGTTTCGATGACGGCCATGCGCATCGCGGTTTACGTTGACGGCCTGGGGAGGGTAGCGCACACTCCCGCTGTGACCAACGATCCGCCGTCTCTGGGTGCCCGCGAAGAGGGGCGGCGCGACCGCATTGAGATCGTGGGGCTGGGACGGGGGCAGCCCGGGTTTCCACTGGTGCGGTTGAACGGCGTCGATCAGCTGGAGGCCCGCGTCCTCCTGGATCTACACGGGCCGCTGCCGGTCCGGATTGGCGACCGGGTCTACGTGGAAGAGGACGCCGACATCGTCTTTCGCGATTGAGGGTCTTTCGCGATAGCGGCGATGCTAGTGGAGGCGCTGGCGATGGAGGCGACGCTGGTGGCGATGGAGGCGATCGCTAGGTGGGTGGGGCCGGGGAGGCCGTGCCCTCTGTCATGCCCCCAGTGGATGGGGGAGGGGGCTCCAGCGCCGGCAGCGTCTCGTCGCACCAGTTCAGCAGGAGAGAGCGGACGGCGTCGGGCTGCTCGCGCAGGGAATGTCCGACGCCTTCGAGCAGGTGCAGCGACTTCGGTTCGCGCGCCCGTGCATGGACCGCATGGGAAAGGCCGGGGGGCAGGCGGTCGTCCGCCAGGCCGTGGATGAGCAGCAGCGATCGCGGACTGAGCTGGGCGACGTCCTCAATGCCGGCCGTCTGCGTGGCCAGCGCCGCCACACCGGCGACCGCCGACGAGCGCAGACCGGCGCGGACGACGATGGCGCCGCCGTACGAGTGGCCAACGAGGAGGACGGGGCCGCGGTCGCGTTGCTGCAGCCAATGGATGCCGGCGAGGACGTCGGAGGTGCCGTCGTCAATGGGACCCGTGCGCTTGATGCGGTAGTCGAGGCGGAGCAGGGCGATGTTGCGCTGTGAGAGCGCGTCGGCGAGATCGCCGTAGAGGCCGTTGGCGGGGCCGTCGAAGCCGCCGCTGAGGCCGGCGACCGTCAGGACGGTCCCGTGCGCCGGTTCGCAGTCGTGGAAGAGCGCGGCGATGGGGCCCCGGTCGCTGGGGATCGTGACCTGGAGCGCTGCCTGCGTGCTCGGGGAGTCGTTCACGGGGCCCTCATTTCTCCATGCCCGTGGACGAGTTGCTAGACTCGCCGGTGCTATTGCGACGTCGAAACGCGCGTCGCGCCGAGAGGCTACCACTGCGACGTGCGTGGTGGGCGGGCGAGCAGGTGGCGCCCGCGTGGAGGTAGGGACATGCCGGGCACAGGGGCCGCGGGGAGGAAGACGAAGGGGCCGCGAATCGGCGCGCACGTGTCCACGGCGGGGCATATTGACGTCGCGGTGGAGAACGCGCGCGACGTGGGGGCGGAGGCGGTGCAGATCTTCGGGGCGGCGCCGCAGCAATGGCGGCGCAAGACGCACAAGGAGGAGGAGATCGCGGCGTTCCGCGAGGGGATGGCGGCGGCGGAGATTGGGCCCAACTTCATTCACGGGGTCTATCTGGTCAACCTGGCCAGCGCCGACGCGGAGTTGGTGGAGAAGGGCGTCGATGCCCTCATCGCCGACATGCGGCTGGGATCGGCGCTGGGCATCGCCGGGGTCATCTTTCACGTGGGCAGCCACAAGGGCCTGGGCTTCGAGGCCGTGCTGGCGCCGATGGTGGAGGCGATGAAGCGCGTGCTGGCGGAGTCGCCGGACGACGTGTGGCTCTGCATTGAGAATAACGCCGGCACCGGCAACAGCGTGGGCTCCAGCTTTGCCGAGATCGGTGCGATCATGGACGGCGTTGGCGACAAGCAGGTCAAGGTCTGCCTGGACACGTGCCATGCCCATTCCGCCGGGTACAACCTGGTGGAGAAGGAATTGTTTGAGCTGGCGATGACGGAGTTCGAGAGGGAGATTGGGCTGGACCAGCTTGTCGCCGTGCACGCGAACGATTCCAAGACGCCGTTTCAATCCGGCAAGGACCGGCACGAGAACATTGGCCGAGGATCGATTGGCCTGAGCGGATTCGAGGGCGTGATCCGCCATCCGGCCTTCGCCCGCGTTCCCTGGCTCCTTGAGGTGCCTGGGTTCGAAGGGAAAGGGCCGGACGCGCTCAACGTGAAGATCCTGCAGGCTCTGCGCGACGGGACGCGAATGCCGCGGATCCCGAAGGCGAAGGATGCTGCGACGGGGGCGGCCAAGAAGGCGGCCGGGAAGAAGGCGCGCTCGGGCTCCGGCTAGCGAAGCGGGCACGAGGGAGTGCCGGCGCTCTGCGCGGATGGACAGGGATTGGCCGTGCCCCGCCAGGGTTAGTCGCGTCGGACGGGGGCGAGCGGCCGGGCCGGCTCTGCCGCCGGCGCTGCACCGTCCGCGGAGTCGGGGGAAGCGACACGATAGATCTCATTGAGCAGATCAAAGAAGGCCAGCATGGAGCGGCTCTGAAGCCGTCGCTGGCGGTACATCAGCGCGATCTGCCGGCGCAGGGGCGGACGGCCTTCGATTTCCACGCGGACCAGACTGCCCTCGGCTAGGTCGTGCTCCACGGCGACGCGCGGCAGGAACGCCAGTCCCAGCCCCTTCAGCACCAAGTGCTTGGCCATCTCCAGGCTATCGACCTCCAGGGTATGGCGAGGGGTCACGCCGGCGTCGTGGAAGATGGCCTGGCTGATGGCGTGATAGGAGGAGCCGACGTCGAAAAAGATGACGGCTTCGCGCCCGATCCGCGGCACCGTGACGGCGCCCGGCTGCACAATGGGGTGATCCGAGCTCGCGACGAGGTAGATGTCGTCCTCATAGAGGGCGACGGTCGTGATGTCGGCATGGGTGCGATGGCGCTCGATGCCGACTTGGACCTCGTCCGCGAGGAGCATTTCCAGAATCTCGTCGGAGCGACCGGTGCGGATCGAGATCTCCACGCCGGGGTAGCGTGCGGCGAACTGCTGCAGCAGCGCCGGCAGGACGTAGGCACCGATGGTGGGAGCTGTGCCGACGGAGAGCGTTCCGCGCTCGACGTCGCGCGCGCTGGCGATGGCATCGTTGCCGTCTTTGACGGCCTGGAGAGCGCGTTGGACATGCGGGAGGAACTCCCTGCCGGCGTCGGTGAGGCGGACGGCACGGCCGGTGCGCTCAAAGAGCGGCTCGCCCAGCTCGCGTTCCAGCGCCTGAATGCGCGCGGTGACGGTGGGTTGGGTGAGGAAGAGCGCGTCCGCGGCCCTGGAGAAGGAGAGCAGGTTCGCAACCTGAACGAACGCTTCCAAGCGACCGAGTTCCATTGAGTTGCCGTCGCCGCGTCGCGGGCCCTCAGGACCGAGGTCGACGCCCATGGAGTCCAAGGTTGGGGGCTGAGTATATCGACTGGTTCTATGGCTGAGAAGGGAAGGGCGAGCAGTGCCGATATCGCGCCCGCTTAGTCCCGCCTCACGCCGTGCTTGCGGACGACGACATCGCCGTGGACGCGCGCTTGGCAGGCCAGGCGGACGGGCTGTGCCAGGGCGTGGCGGCCGCGCTGTTCGATCAGGGCCGCCCTTTCGGCGCGACCCATGGGCGAGAGGTTCTCCGCGCCTTCCACGACGATGAAGAAGCAGGTGGCGCACTGGCAGGCCATGTTGCACTGCGTGGGCCAGTAGTAGCCCTGCTCGCGGGCGACTTCCATGACGGTGCGGCCAACGGGCACCTCGAAGGGGATGCCGGCCGGCTGAACGGTCACTGTGGGCATCGTTCCGCCCCCTGACGGGCCCCTCAGATCGTGGGGCCCCGACTACCGCTCACCGACGATCTCGGGCCGATTGCGGTCCGTGATCGTTTCGTCGCTGTCCACGCCCAAGCCGCTGTTGATCAGGATGATCACGATGAGAAGGAGGAGCAACCCGCCCATCGCGAAGCCAAGCCTGCGCCGCCACCGCATACGTCCAGTGTAGCAACGGTCGCAGCGCTCTTCGATGGGATGGTGCAGCGCCCCGGTGGCGGCGGGATGGGACATACTGAGGACCGCACGCCGCTGCCATGGGGATGTCGTTCCACTCCGCGGGCGCGGGGAGCGCTACGGCCGTATGCACGCATTGAGCCGGCAGGCGACGATGCCGGCGGAGCGGTGAGGGATGGCGAACTCGCCCGCGGGCGCGCTGGACGGCATTCGAGTCCTGGATCTCACATCGGAGATGGGGCACTACTGCGGCAAGCTGCTGGCCGATCTTGGCGCCGACGTGATCAAGGTGGAGCTGCCGGGGGGCGATCCGGCGCGCGGGATGGGCCCGTTCTTCCGCGACGAGGTGGGGCGGGAAACGAGCCTGTCGTACTGGTACTTCAATGCCAACAAGCGCTCGGTGACGTGCGACATTGACCAGCACGACGGGCAGCATCTCTTGCGGGAGCTGGCCAAAACGGCGGATGTGGTCCTGGAGACGTTCGGGCCGGGACATATGGAGGCCCGCGGCATTGGCTATGAGGCGCTGCGGGCGGCGAAGCCGGATCTGGTCTACGTGAGCGTCACCGGGTTCGGCCTGGAAGGGCCGCACGCGCGCTGGCGCGCAACCGACATTGTGGGCCTGGCGATGTCCGGAGTGATGACGCTGGCGGGCGACCCCGCCGATCCGCCCAACCAGATCTACGGGAATCAGGGCTACATTGCGGCGTCGATCGCAGCGGCGCAGGGCGCCACGCTGGCGCTCTTCCACAAGGAGCGGGGCGGGCAGGGCCAGCTGGTCGAGGTGTCGATGCAGGAGGCGCTGGCTATCTGCCAGGAGACGGCGATGCAGACGTGGGATTTCACGAAGGTTGCCCGCGAGCGTCGAGGCGATTTCATCCGCATGCCGGGTATGGGCACGTACAAGACGCAGGACGGCTACATCTGCGCGATGGTGGGGGTCCCAGGCTTCGGCGCGCCGTGGAGCGCGCTACGCGACTGGATGGCGGAAGAGGGGAAAGCGGAGGAGCTGACGGAGCCGCAGTACGCGGAGAAGCTGGGGACGCTGGACCTGCGGACGCTGACCGCGGCCATTGGCAACCCGGAGGCGCTGACGGCGTTACGGCCGATCATGGATCGGGCGCAGGAGGTGATCGGCCGGTTCTTCGCAGGGAAGAGCTGCGCAGAGTGCTACGAGGAGGGCCAGCGCCGACGGCTGCTCATTGGCATTGTGGCGTCGCCGAAGGAGCTGGTGGAGGATCCGCAGCTGATTGCACGGGACTGGTTCGTGACGCTGCAGCAACGGGGCGAGGCCGTGCGGTACCCGGGGCCGCCCTACCGGCTCTCAGCGACGCCGGTGGCGTACCGGCGGCCGCCGCCAGCGGTGGGGGAGCACAACCTGGAGGTCTGGGTCCAGGAGGTAGGCATCCCCCCCGAGGACTTGCCGGTCTACGCGTCGGAGGGGGCGCTGTGAGCGGACCGCTGGAAGGGATTCGTGTCGCCGACTTCTCCTGGTTCGGGACCGGGCCGATCGCCGGGCGCACGCTGGCCGCGTTCGGGGCGGAAGTGGTGCGGGTGGAGAGCGAGGCGCGCGTAGATGGATTGCGCATGACGCAGCCGGTGCCGGCCGGCAAGGAGGGCTACAACGTCAGCGGCTTCTTCAACAACTTTAACGCGGACAAGCTGTCGTTCCTGCTGAACGTGCGAGCGCCGGGGGGGCGAGCCGTAGCGCTGCGACTGATTGAGCGCAGCGACGTCTTCCTGACGAACTTCACGCCGCGCGCCATCGCGCAGTGGGACCTCGGCTACGAGGCGCTGCGCGCCGTCAACCCTCGGATCATCGCGGCGTATGCGCCGATGCAGGGGCTGAGCGGCCCGCGTCGCGATTTCTTGGGCTTCGGCGCACTCCTGACGCCGGCGAGCGGCCTGAGCTTTCTGAGCGGATTCCCACAGCGGCCGCCGTTCGGGGTGGGGACGAACTATCCGGACTACGGGATCAACCCCGGCCACATGGTCGTGGCGATCGCGGCGGCGTTGCGGCATCGGGAGCGGACGGGCGAGGGCCAGATGATCGAGCTGGCTCAGATCGAATCGGTGGCGGCGACGATCGGGCCGGCGCTGATGGACTACGCGGTCAACGGTCGCGTGCAGAGGCGGAACGGCAACCGTTCGACCTGGATGGCGCCGCATGGAGCGTTTCGCTGTCGGGACGAGCCGCGCCGGCACCCGCCGGGGCCGAACCAAGAGCCGGAGCGCGAACGCTGGATCGTTATCGCCGTGGGGGACGACGCCGAGTGGCAGGGGCTTCGTCGGGTGGCGGCGGGGCAGCCGTTCACACAGGACGAGCGCTTTACGACGATCCTGGGCCGCAGGCGGGACGAGGATGCGCTGGAGGAGGGGATCGGCGGGTGGACGGTGTCGGAGGAGGCCTTTCCGCTGGTCCAGCGGCTGCAAGAGGCGGGCGTGCCGTCCGGCGTGGTCCACGACGCGGAGGACATGCTGGAGCACGACGAGCACCTGCGCGAGCGGGGCTACTACGTGTATTTGGACCATCCCGAGACCGGTCGCAGCGCCTACGACGGGCCGGCCGTAAGGCTTCACGGCACAGCAGGCGAACTGACGCGGGCGGCGCCGCTGTTCGGCGAGCACACGTGGGAGGTGGCGACGCGGATCCTGGGCTATAGCGAGGATGAGGTGGCGGATTTGGTGGCGTCGGAGGTGTTGGGGTAGGGCGGAGCGGGAAACGGCGTGGCGGCGGCCGGTCACTCGTAGCGGAGCGCCTCGGCGATGGTGGTGCGGGCGGCCTGGCGGGCCGGGAGGTAGGTCATGATGAGGGTGGCGAGCAGTGCGGCGGCCGCGAAGATGGCGATCTGGCCGGCCGGCACGTAGAAGGCGAGCCCGCCGATGCTGCCGAAGACGCCCTCATCGAAGAGGCGCCAGGCCAGCGCCAGGGCGAGGGTGATGCCCATGCCGATCCCCAGGGTCGCAATGAAGCCCATCTCCAGCATGAGTTCCAGGCCGATGAGCCCGCGGCGGTAGCCGATGGCGCGGAGCACGCCGATGTGCTGCCGCCGCTCGACCACCGCCCGCACCGAGATGACGCCGAGGGCGGCGATGCCGGCGAGCAGGCCCAGGCCGGTGAAGCCTTGGAAGAGCCGCAGGATCGCCCGGAACGTCGATTGCTGGTCTTCCAGCTCGTCAGTGATGGAGACCGTCTCAATGCGGAGCGTGGCTTCGATGGCTTGCGCCGTCTCGAGGGGATCGACGCCGTCGCCCACGCGGCTGAGGTGACGTGTGAGGTCGGCGCCGTCGTAGAGCTGATCGAAGAGCGCGTCGCTGACGATGATGCTGGCGACGAAGGGGAAAGCGGGCTGCGTCACGCCGACGACCTGATCGACGACGCCGATGATGGTGGCGTCCAGGGAGCGGCCGCCGTTCTGAAGCTCCACCCGCACGCGGGGGATCCGCTCAGAGGCGGCATCGATCGTGTCCGGCATCTGAAAGCTCTCGTCGTCGAGGTCGCCGAAGCCGCCGTCCTCCTCGACGGCGAGCGCGGTGACGACGGCGTAGCGCTCGTCGCCGTCCTGGAGGGCCCGCCAGACCGCTTCGTCGGAATCGAAGCCGAAGGCGCGCGCCTGGAGCCGCACCTCATTGTCGCGCAGGAAGGCCGCATCCGCGCCCGTGAGGAAGGCGAGACGGGCGCCGAAGAGGTCGTCGCCCTCCGCGACCGGATCGACGATGGGGTTGCCGGAGCCGTCCAGCACCAGGTCATCGTCGAGCGAGTCGAAGCGCTGCGTCGTGAGCGTGACGACGTCTGTCCCTAGAGCGCTGGCGATGCGGAGACGGCCCACGGACGCCAGGTTGCCAGCGATGTCGCCGGCGCCGGCCGCCTGGAGTTCGGCGCGCAGGTCGGCGACGTCGTCGTTGAGGGTGGCGTCCGATTGGACGTCGAAGCCGCCGGTGGCGACGTCGCTGGTGAAGGCGCGGGAGAAGTTGGCGTTGATGGTGGTGAAGGTGACGAGGGCGAACATGATGATGGCGATCATGGCCACGGTCATGCCGGTGCGGAACCGCATGGTGGTGGGGTAGGCGGCGGCCGTCTGGGCGACGGGGGCGAAGCGACCGAAGAGGCGTGCCGGCGCGCGGAGAGTCGCGGCGAGGAGATCGAGGTTGACGATGACGAGGACGGTGGCGCTGGTGACCATCATGATGCCGGAGAGGACGAACATCTCAATGTCGCCCTCGGTCTCCCGTCCGGTCACTGCGCTGTGCCAGTCGAAGGGGGCGAGCCAGAAGAAGAGGATCAGCGCGCCCATGAGGCTGTGGGCGATCCGCCCGGCGCGGCCGAGCCGACGGGCGAGAAGGAGGAGTCCGATGGGGAGGAGGGAGAGGCCGCCCAGGTACAGGAAGGCGCTCTCGGAGTCGAGGCCGGAGGCGACAAGGACCAAGCCGAAAGCGAGGAACGTGAACCACCACTCCTGCTGCCAGCGCATCAAACGCCAGGTTGTGATCACCGTCCATTCGCCCCAGCCGCGGCGGCGGATGGCTCCGCCCAGGCCTGGGACGTTCAGCACCAGGAAGCCGGCGATGGCGTTGAGGACTGGAATCCAGAGGGTGCTTACTAAGACCAAGCCGATCGTCGTCGTCAACATCCCCGGCACGGAGATGCGCCGGCGCCTGATTGGCCCACTCTCGGGGATGTCGCGGATGGCGGCGGAGATGTTGAGCTGGCTGACGCGGAAGGCCGCGATGACGACGGTGAGGAAGGTCAGCACGATGCCGATGCCGGCCGCGATGGCGACACTGCGGGGCTCCACGTGCGGCGTGAAGGTGAAACCGAAGTCGTCGAAGGCGGCGTCCAGCACCTGGACCATGCCGAAGGCGAGGAGGATGCCGGCGGCGGTGCCAACCAGGGCGGCGCCGAGGTCGTAGGCGAGCCCCTCCGCGAGGAAGGACTGCACGAGCTGTCCGCGCTGCATGCCGATGGCGCGAGAGATGCCTAACTCCGTCTTGCGCTCCTCCGCCAGCATCACGAAGACGAGGAAGATGAGCAGGGTCCCGGCGGCGATCGAGAACATCCCCATGGCGAGGAAGAAGGTGGTGAAGATGGAGCCGAAGGTCTCGGCGTCGTCAACGGTGTCGGCCTTGAAGGGGTCGGACTCGAAGTTGGGGCGGCCCTGGGCATCGGCGTAAATGCGATCCGCGGGCGCTATTTCTCCATCGACCTCCGCTAGCGCCCGCTGCTCAAGGAAGGCGTTGAGCCTGCGGTCGACGTCGTCCGAGAACTTCAGGCCGGCAGCGG
Organism: Dehalococcoidia bacterium; assembly: GCA_963662615.2. GTDB lineage: Bacteria > Chloroflexota > Dehalococcoidia > Bin125 > Bin125. The sequence continues at coordinate 1,340,881 of CAXXSR010000001.1, read as the reverse complement.
TGCCGTCGCGGAGCGTGACGTCGAGCGTGACGCCGACGCCGGAGAGGAGGTTCGGCTGCTCCAAGACCTCCTGGGCGTGGCGGAGATCGATCACAGCGCCGGCCGGCTCGGAGATGTCAACCTTGCCGCTGAGGAGGGTGTCCTCGGCGATGGCGAAGACCTCGAAGGGCTCCTCGCGGCCCAGGACGCGGAGCTGCACCCGGTCGCCGACCTCGGCGGCGATCGCGTTGGCGGCCGACTCGTTGAGGATGATCTTGCCGGCCTGCAGCTCGCCGAGGCGGATGTCGCCGCCGCCGCGGGCGGGAATGCCACCGAGGGCGTCCACCTCGGCCGGATCGAGGCCGAGCAGAAAGAGGTTGGGATCGGACTGGGCCTTGGTCACGTTCTGGATCGCCACGGCATCGAAGAGGACGCGGATGAAATGCGCAATGTGCTCGTCATCGGCGAACTCGGCGGCGAGGTCATCGGCCACTTCCTGGGGCATGACCGCCTCACGCTGGGTGACGGCGCGGCCGGCGTCGGTATCGAAGAAGATCACATGGTCGATGGGGCCGGTGATCTCGAAGGCGGTGTTGCGGAGGCTGCTGGCGAGGGTGTCGCCGACGGTGAAGGCGGTCGCGATGATGAGCGTGCTGATCGTGAGCCCCAACACGATCAGCGTGGTCTGCGACCGGCGCCGAGGCAGGTTACGGATGCCGAGCTTGAAGAGGAGCGGGTTGCGCAAGGCGAGCGCGGCGATCACGACAGCGATGACGATTAGGAGCGCCACGATGACGACAAGGACGTCGCTCATCTGGGCGCCGAAGAGTTCGTTCACGGCGTGCTAGCGCCGGCGGCGCCGGGGAGATCGCGCCGAGGGATGGGCCGCGAGGTGAGGGGCCGATGCCGCTCTTCGCCCTCAATGCGGCCGTCGCGCATGAGGATGGTGCGGTGGCCGCGGGCGGCGATAACGGGGTCGTGGGTGACGATGACGAAGGACTGCCCGTTCTCGTCATTGAGACGCTGGATGATGTCCAGGATCTCGCCGGCGTTGACGCTGTCGAGGTCGCCGGTGGGTTCGTCGGCCCAGACGATGGCGGGGTTGTTGACCAAGGCGCGGGCGATGGTCACGCGCTGGCGCTGGCCGCCGGAGAGCTGCGCGGGCCGGTGCGACTCCCACTCGGCGAGGTGAAGTTCCGCGAGGGCGCGACGCGAGCGCTCCCGGGCCTGCCCGGCGGAGACGCCGCTGACCAGGAGGGGCAACTCCACGTTCTCCACCGCCGAGAGCACGGGCAGGAGGTTGTAGAACTGGAAGACGAAGCCCATACGGCGGGCGCGATAGTCGGTGCGGGCGTTGTCGGAGAGGCGCTGGATCTCCTCGCCCTCAATGCGGACGACGCCGCTATCGACGTCGTCGAGGCCGGAGAGGCAGTTGAGGAGCGTGGTCTTGCCGCAGCCGGACGGCCCCATAATGCTGACCATCTCGCCGCGGGCCACCCGAAGCGAGACGCCGCGCAGGGCCTGGATCGCGGCGCCATCTGTGCGGTACGTCTTGTCGATGTCGGTGGCCTCGACGATCGGCTCGGCGTCGTCGGGCATGCACGGCTCCTTGACGGCGAGAGTAGCGGTCGCGCAGCCGAAGCCCTATGGCCCCGGTCCGGGGGGTGATGCTAGCAGGCATTCGAGCGGGGGATCTTCTCCGGGCCTTCGTTCTCGAATGTGTCGGTGAAGTCGCGGATGATGGTCTCGTCGAAATCATCCAGCGGGAGGAGCACGCCCCAGGCCGCCAAGACGATGCGCGACTGAATATCGCGGTGGGGCGTGAGGACGATGCGCTTGTTGTCGTTGAGGAGATCCAGGGCCACAGTGCGGAGTTCGTTGACTTCGTCGGAGGCGAAGACGTCGGGCTGGAAGTAGATGATGACGCCGCCGTGCTCCATGGTGTGGACCAGGCCTTCGAAGGCTTGCTGCTCCTGGTAGACGCGACAGGGCCTGGGGGTGGACCAGTGCGGACCGGCGTAGGGAGGCGTGCTGGGATAGGAGATGGGCGTGCCGGGTTCCGCATGAGGCTGGCCCGATGTGACCCGTTCGTCCTCGAAGCGGAGAAGCCGGGGGTGTTCGAAGTCCGATCCGCCGCCGCCACCGCCGCAAGCGGCGGCGATGAGGGCGGCGGCGGCGGCGGCGGTCGCCATGCTCAGCCAAGCCCGGCGGCGAGTGAACGCGCGCGTCACAACTCCCATCATCTCATCGTCTCCCTTGGTTGAGGGGCCTCCCTTAGCTGGGGGGTCCGACGCCCCTCCTCTACGAGCCTACCTGCAGGCCTCGTGTACTCAACAGGCCTGCTCGCGCGAGAAGCGCTCCGGCCCACGATTCTCGAAGGCGTTGACGAAGCCAGGGACGGTTTCCTCCTCCAAGCGGTCGAGCTCCAAGATGGCGCCCCAAGCGGTGAGGGTGAGGGGCGAGGAGATGTCCTGGTTCGGCGTGAGGATGATGCGCCTATCGTCAGCAAGAAGGTCAAGCACCAGGGTGCGGAGTTCGTTGACTTCGTCGGGACTAAAGACGTCGGGCTGGTAGTAGATGATGACGGCGCCGTGCTCCATGGTGTGGACCAGGCCCTCGAAGGCCTGCTGCTCGGCATAGACGCCGCAGGGGGTCGGGATCTCCCAGTGAGAGCCGCCGTAGGGCGGCGAAGCAGGGTACGAGATGGGCTCTCCCGGCGGCAGGTGCTGCTGATCGGCGGCGGTTAGCTCGTCATCGAACCTCCGCAGGCGGCGGTCGCTGAAGGCGGTTGGGGGAGCGCGGAGGGCGGCCTCTCGCGCGGTGGGATCGAGGATGAAGCGCTCATAGTAGCCGTCGGGGTCGGGAGCGGCGAAGGCGCGTAGCTGCTCGGCGCCCGCGTCGTCCAGGCCTGGGATAGGGGCGCCTTCTTCGTCCAGGGCCTGGATGAGGAGATGGTGCCGCCAGGCTGCCGCAATGATGGGCGCACTTGCTTCCGCCGGCTTGATCCGTTGCGCGAGTTGCTCGATTGGCGCGAGCGCCACGTTACGACCCAAGTCGAGCTGGGCCGCCACAAATGCGCGCAACTCCTCCGCGTCCGATGAGGGGAGGGCGCCGGGGTCGTAGTAGAAGACCAGTCCGCCCAGCTCCAGGAGCGGCAGGAACTCCGCCGGCGCCGGCGGAACGTCGAACGGCGCCGGCTCGTCGGGCCCGTAAATCCCGGGAGGGCTGCCCTCCTCCGCTTGCGGGCCCGAGGTGGGCGGGAAGCTGTTGTAGCTGTCGAATGTTGCGCCCGCAGTGAGATGGCGGCGGCCTTGGTCGGGGAACTGACGCAGTTTGGTGAACTCGATGCGGTCATCATCGTCGCTGGATGAGACGATCTCCGGGAGGATGAAGACGACGATGGTCATAAAGATAAGGCCGATGCCGATCATGAACATGGTGCGGGGGATGCCCCAAACGGTTTGGGGACGGGCCCGCCGCTTGCCGTCGCCGCGGGCGCCACGCCTGCCGGCGGCAGCGGGTTCTGCATCGGAATCGTCGCTGGGCGGTGGTGCGGAATCGCCGCTGTCTTGCGCGGGTGGCGGGTTCGCCGCCTGACCGCGGGAACGTCGGCGGCGTCGGCGACGGCGGGGTTTGCGGTCGGACATCGCTCTTCTCATGCTAGGGGCTTGTGACCTAGTGGGCGCGCGGTCGGATGCGCAAGGGGAATACCTTCGGCGCCCGCTGCGAAAGCGGGCGGGCCCGACAGCGGCTCAGGCGATGATTCCAGCGGCCGCCAGCGCCGTTAGCTCTGGAGAGGTCAGGCCCAGGTCGCGGGTGAGGATGGCGGCGGTGTGCTGGCCGAGGTGGGGAGCGCGGCCCCGTTGCTCCCAGGGGGTGGCGCTGAGCTGGTAGGGGGCGCCGGGGTAGGTGATGGAGCGCCCCAGATCGTCATGCTCGACATCGACGAAAAAGCCGCGGTCTAGCCAATGCGGGTCGGCCAGATTCTCCTCCGGTGAGCGGACGACGCTCCAGGCCGCGCCGCGACTCTGTCCGCCGTGGTAGACCGCGAGTGCGGGCGTGGCGGCGACGAAGCGGGCGAGGTCGGCGAGCATCTGTCGCGCCGACTCCTGACTGAGACCCAAGCGGCGCTTGCCCGCGTCCCGGAGTTCGGGGTCGCGAAGGTTGCCCACCAGGCCCTGCTCGCCGATCCAGTCAACGATGGCGATCCAGTCGGCGTCGCTGCGGGGCATGCCCATGAGGTTGATCAGCCGGCCATCGGCGGTGGGGTACTGCCAGGGCTCGGTTGGGTCGGGGCCGGCGTGGCGGCCGGTGTGGCGGTGCAGGGAGCGGCCCTGAAGGAGGGCGTAGGGCATGCCCGCCTCAATCGTGCAGGCGCAGGCCTCGTGGACGGAGACATCGACGTGTTGTCCCTCCCCGGTACGATCGCAGTGGAAGAGCGCCAGGAGCGTGCCGATGGCGGCGTAGTGCGAGCCGATGTGAAAGGCCTGATGTTCGGTGCCACGAATGGGAGGCGCGCCGGGGACGTCGTCGTAGCCACACATGGACATGGGCCCGCCCAGCGCGAGCGCGACGGCGTCGGACCAGGCCCAGCGGGCCCAGGGGCCGGACCGGCCGAAGGGCGTGAGGCTGGTCATGACGAGATCGGCGTGGGGCGCCGCCAAGGAGGCGTAGTCGAGCCCGAGCGGGGCGAGGACGCCCGGCGTGAACGACTCCAGGACGATCCGCGCCGAGGCCGCGAGCCGCCGGACGAGCGCGGCGCCGTCCGGCTGAAAGATGTCCAGGGCGAGCGAGCACTTGCCGGCGTTGTAATACCACCAGAAAAGGGAGCGTTCAGGATGTGGAACATCGTCCAGGAAGGGGCCGATGCGGCGGGCGGCATCGCCGCGAGGTGGCTCGATCTTGATGACGTCGGCGCCGAGATTGGCGAGCAGGCGACCGATGTACTGGCCTTTGGGGTCGCAGAGGTCAAGGACGCGGATGCCGTCAAGAGCGCCGCTCATCCCAATGCGCCCGCCGCTTCTAACTCGCGCAGTCCCTCCTCGCTGTAGCCCAGGAGGCGGCGGTAGACGTAGGCGTTGTCCTGCCCCAGCAGGGGCGCGGCGGCGTCGCGCCGCGCCGGGGTCCGGCTCAGGTGGGCGGGCGTGCCGTCGGTGAGGTGGTCGCCCAGGACGGCGTGAACGTTGCGCGCGGTGAAGCCGCGGGCGCGCATTTGGGGGTCGTCCCGGGCAATGGCGGGACCGTTCTGGACCATGCCGGCGGGAACGCCGTTCGCTTGCAGCGCCTGCATGGCGGCACGGGGATCGCGCCCGGTCGTCCAGCCCTCAATGAGCGTGTCCAGGGCGTCCTGATTGCGCAGTCGGCTGGGCAAGGTGGCGAAGCGGGGGTCTTGGAGCCATTCAGGGTGGGCGAGCACGGTGCAGAGCGCCCGCCATTGGGTGTGGGTCAGGCAGGTGATCACGATCCAGGCATCTTCGCCGGCGCAGCGATAGGAGTTGTGGGGCGCCGCTTTGGGCCAGGCGGCGCGGTTGCCGGGCGGGTTGCCGGCGCGTCGGTAGGAACGGCCGTTGGCAGTGTAGTCCAGGATGGCGGGGCCGCAGAGGACCATGCCCGCCTCCACCTGGGAGAGGTCGATGTGCTGGCCCTCGCCGGTGCGCCCGCGGTGGCGCAGGGCTGCCAGGGTGGCGATGGCGGCGGAGTAGCCCGCGGTGTGGTCCATGTAGGAGTAGCCCCAGCCGGCCGGCGGCTTGTCGGGCAGGCCGGACATCACGGTGAGGCCGCTGAGGGCCTGGGCCGTGGGGCCCCAGGTCGTGTAGTCGCGGTTGCGGCCGCTGTGGCCGAAGCCGGAGAGGGAGACGTAGATGATGTCGCTGCGAATGGCGCGCAGTTCTGGATAGCCCAAGCCCCAGCTTTCCAGCACGCGTGAGGAGAAGTTCTCCACCACGATGTCGGAGATCGCGATGAGGCGCTTGAGCGCGGCAAGGCCATCGGGGTGGCGGGCATTGAGAGTGATCGACCGCTTGTTGCGGTTGAAGAGGTTGAAGAGGCCGGAGGAGTCGGGCGGATCCAGGCCCTGCGGGTGGGGACGGCTGAGGCGAACCGAGTCGAGCGTCTGGGGATTTTCGACCCGGATGACCTCGGCGCCGAAGTCGGCGAGGACGCGGGTACATTGCGGGCCGGCGACGATCCAGGAGAGATCGGCGACGCGGATGCCGTTGAGGGCGCGTGGGGGCATGGTTCGACACTTCGTCCGGGGGCCTAGACGACGACGATGTCTTCACCGCCATCGACGTTGATGGTATTGCCGGTCAACCAGTGAGAGTCGGCGATGCTGAGGCGGACGATGGCCTCGGCCACGTCCTCGGGCGTCGTTACGCGGCCGCTGGGGTTGTGGTCGGTCGCGAAGGCCAAGAGCTTGTCGGCGCCGGGGATGCGCTCGAGTGCCGGCGTGGCGGTCACGCCGGCCTTGATGGCGTTGGCGGCGATGCCGAGCGGCGCCATTTCCGCCGCGAGCTGGCGGATGTGCGACCCCAAGGCGGCTTTGGCGGCGCTGACGGCGCCGTAGTGGGGGATGACGCGCTGGTCGCCGGAGGAGGTCATCGCGTAGATCTTGCTTCCCGGGCCCAAGAGGTCGCGGCTCACGAGATCCTGGACCCAGTAGACGAGCGTGTTGGCCATGACGTCCAGGGTCATCTCTAACTGCCGCTGGCCGATCGCCTGGCGCTGATCGTCGGGGGCGATGAACCGACCCAGGGTGCCGAAGGCCAGCGAGTGCAGGACGATGCGGACGTGCGGCCTGTTCTCTTGCTGCTCAAGGCGGTGTTGGAGGTCGTCCAAGACGTCGCTGCGCTTGGCCTCGTCGGCGGCGTTGACGTTGTGGAAGGCGGCCTGGCGTTCGTGGTCGCGCTCAATGGCGGCCTTGATGCGATCGACGTTGGGCAAGGTGGCGCGGCGGTCCAGGTGGACGCCGCAGATGTTCATGCCGGCAGCGGCAAGTCTGACGGCGGTGGCGCCGCCGAAGCCGCTGGAGGCGCCGAGGATCAGCGCCCAGTGGCCGTCCAGGGCCGGCTCTCGCACAATGCGCCTCAGTTTCCAGGTCGGCGTGGACCGCGGACGATTGTACGCGCGGCGTGCGCGGCGGGCCAGTTTCGCCACGCGGCTGCGCACTCCCGCCCGAGCGCGCCGGCGCTGGAGCACGGGACTATCGCAGGGAGGACGGGGCGCAAGGAGGACGGGGCGCAAGGAGGATGGGGGTGGTGGCAGGTCGTGCATCAGGGCGCGGCGGGCAGTCGGCGTTTCAGGCGATCGACGATGCGAGGCAGGATCTCGCCGGCTTTGCCGTGGATGGCCACGGCGCAGCGATCGCTGATGACGGTGGGATCGAGGTTGATCTCGATCAACGGAGCGCCGCGGCTGTACGCCTCCCAAGCGAGATCGGCGGCGGGCGAGACGAGGGCTGTGGTGCCTATGAGGAGCATGCAGTCGGCGCGGCCCGCTTCAGCCATGGCCGCGACCAGGGTGTCCCGCGGGATGGGCTCGCCGAACATGACCGTGTCGGGTTTGAGCAGTCCGTGGCAGCGCTCGCAGTGGGGCGGCAGCGCTTCGGGGATCTCGTCAAACGGGCGTCTGTCGTTGCAGCGGGTACAGCGCAAGAGGGCGCGGTTGCCGTGGATCTCGGTGAGGCGGGCGCTGCCGGCCAGCCGGTGGAGGCCGTCGACGTTCTGCGTGATGGTGTGCTTGAGGACGCCGAGCCGCTCCAGCTCCGCCAGGGCGAAGTGGGCGTCGTTGGGGACGGCTTCGGCGAGCGCCGTGGCCAGTTCGTCCGGATCCTCCCGGCGCGCTTGGAGGCGCCGCCACCAGGCAGCCGGGTCGTCCTGGAAGAGGCGGTACTGGTTGGGGGGTGGCTCGCCCTGCTTGGTCCAGAGACCGTCCTTGCCGCGGAATGTGGGGACGCCGCTTTCGGCGCTGATGCCGGCTCCGGTCAAGGCGGCGCAGTGGTGTGCAGCCAGAAGGATCTCGACGGCGCGCTGCACATCGGGCAGGTGGCCGTTTGGATCGGTGGGCTCGCCTCCCGAGGCGGCGTTGTTCATGGGCGTTGGCGAGGAGGCTAGGGAGGGCGCGACGGGTCCGCAAGCGCACAAGGCTGCGCATTCGCCCTGGCGGGCTTCGTTTGAGCGAGAGACGCCGGTATCGAAGGCGCTGGCAACGAACACTCTGGCAACGAACACTCTGGCAACGAAGACACTGGCAACGAAAACGCCCCCGCCGAGCGGGGGCGTTCTGTCAGAGTTTTGCCCCAGTTGGGGCTCATCTGTGAGTTTGACGGACTCCGTAGAGAGCGTGAATGGCAACTCGAAGCATTTGAGCCCCCTTTCTCACGGGTACCGTCAGTATATCAAATCGGCCGCCGCGCCCGATGCGCCTTGTGAGGGAACGCACAACCGACCCTGGCGAGGGCTGCTGTCAAGCGCTCGGCGTCGTACACTCCGGCGGGGAGGAGCCGCACGCCGATGGTCGGGCGAACGGTACCGCTGCGGGGAACGTTGGGCCGTGGCGCCGAGATTGACGTTGGCGGGAGACGGCACCACTTCCACGAGCTGTCGGTGGCGGCAGTGCTCATTGCGGCCCTGGTGGCGGGGCTGGCCGCCCTCTTCCGCCCCGACGACAGCAGCGCGCTGCCAGAGCCGCCGCCGCCTGTGGTGGTGGCCTCGCTGGCCGTGCAAGTCGTGCTGCCTGGGGTCGGCAGCGGCGCTCCGGCCAACATCACGGAGTTGCGCGACGTCGGGATCCTTCACCCGAGCGGGAGCGATTCGCCGGCTACCGTGACGGCGCGGCGGTACGCGAGCCATCTCGCGGCCGACATCGTAGAGGCGCCGCGCTTGGCGGTGGAGCCGCTGCACACTGCCGCGCAGGTGCAGAATCTGGTTGCCGTGGCGGCGAACCCGGCGTTGGTGCGTGTGGAGCCGCCCGCTCAAATAGAGGAAACGTTATCGGAATCGGCCTTGCTGGTCCGTCTGGGGCTGGCGCCGGGCACGCCGTTGCCTCCCTCGTTCCCCTACGAAGTGCAGCGCGGCGACAGCGTGGAGAAGCTGGCGCGTCGCTTTGGTCTGCAAGCTGAGTCGATCTTGTTTAACAACTGGGAGATCCGCAACCCGGACTTTCTGGAATCGGGGGCGCAACTGACGATCCCGGCGCGGGACGGGGTGGTGTACACGGTGCTGCTAGGCGACACCCTTTTCGGCATTGCGGAGAACTACGCAGCCGAGGTTGACGACGTCCTCGCGTTCGAGGGGAACGGGCTGGAGAGCCCGGACCATTTCGTGGAGGGCTCGACGATTCTGCTGGTCGGGGGCAGCGCCTCCGTTGCCTTCGGGTTCGGGGCGGCCGGCCCGGTCTACGCGATCCCCGAGTTCCGCTGGCCGATTGGCGGGATTATGTGCGACTTCTACGGCACGCCGCGGGGGAATCGCTACGGCTACCACACCGGCATCGACGTTTGTGCGCCCACCGGGACGTTCATTGGCGCGGCCGCGCCCGGGGTGGTCGTGCAGGCCGGCTGGGACGGCGGCTTCGGACAGGCGGTGCTGGTGGACCATGGGGGAGGCGTGGTGACGCGCTACGCCCATATGAGCCACATCGACGTGTTCTTGGGCGAGTACGTGGAGGCGGGCGACCTGATCGGCTTCGTGGGCAGCACCGGATATTCGACCGGCGCGCACCTGCACTTCGAGATTTTCATGGGCGGAGCGTCCCAAGATCCGCTCGTCTGGCTCAACCCCTAGACGGCGCCGAGTGCGAGCCGCATGGGCGGGGAGCGGCGTCCTTCCGAAAGGTGAGGACGGAGGCGCAACCGCGGACGGGTCATGACGGTTGCGGAGAGCTGGACGCATGGCGACGCCGAGGTGGAGCCGGGCGTTCGCCTGCACTTCGTGGAGCAGCGGCCGGGCGGGGTAGGCAGGCGCCCGCTGATGGTGTTGCTGCACGGCTTTCCCGAATTCTGGTACTCCTGGCGCCACCAGATCCCGGCAATGGCAGCGGCGGGCTACCACGTCGTGGCACCCGACCTGCGCGGCTACAACGACTCCAGTAAGCCCAGGGGCGTGGGCGCGTACCGCTTGGAGCGGCTGGCGCGGGACGTGCGGGCGCTGATCGAGCATTTCGGCGAGACGGAGGCGGTGGTCGTTGGGCACGACTGGGGCGGGATTGTTGCCTTCCAGCTCGCCTTCATGCGACCGGAGGTCGTGCGGGCGCTGATCGTCATGAACGCGCCACACCCCGGCGCCTTCGCTCAGAACATGCGGCGGGGCTGGCGGCTCAACGTCAGGCAGCTGCGCCGATCCTGGTACATGTTCTTCTTTCAGATTCCCTGGCTGCCGGAGTTCGTCCTCTCCCGGGGCAACTACCGCACCTTGGCGAGCGTCCTGCGTGGGACGGCGGTGAGGAAGGAGGCTTTCAGTGACGAAGACGTGCGTCGGTTTCAGGAGGCGGCAGCGAAGCGCGGCGCGCTGACCGCGGCGCTCAACTACTACCGCGCCCTCTTCCGCAGCGGGATGGGGCCCGCCATCTTGGCGGGCCAGGGGCGGGTATTCCCCTTGCTGCACATGCCGACGCTGGCAATCTGGGGGGAAGAGGATACGGCGCTAGGCGTGGAGCTGACGCAGGGCATGGAGGAGTTCTTCGCCGGGCCGTTCGAGATCAGGTACCTGCCTGACACGTCGCACTGGGTGCAGCAGGAGCGGCCGGACGAGTGCAATCGGTTGTTGCTGGAGTTTCTGCGGCGGCAGGGTGTGGCGCCCGCGACATAGGAGCCAGGGGCGCCGGGGCAAGTGCGCCATCGACAGGCGCCGGGGGCGAAGCAGATCAGGGCAGGAGGCCGTCCACGCCAGCGCTCGGGTGAATCGAGGCGCGGCAGCGCATCCTCGTTGAGAGCGGCTCCAGGTCCGAGGCCGGGCGCTCCTCCGGCGCGGGCGTGAGTGGGCCGCCCCGCCCGATCGCGTCTCGCCAGCGACAGCGTGAGGGGACCAACGAGCTGCCCCTTAACGAGGGGCGGCCGCCGCGTCGGGAGGGCGGCGCGCGGCGAGTGTATCGCTGCCTTCCTGGAGCGAAAGTGGGGACAAGGTGTGAGTCGCGAGTGTGGACAGGCATCGACGGTATGGGGATGGGAGTGGAGAGGCCAGATCTCTGGCGTCATAGCGAGCGGAACCAGCGAATATGGCAAGCCGGGGGCAACTCTGGGCTCGCGCCGGCCGTTGGCATTTGCTATGTGAGGGTTGTTGGCGACGGTGATCGTCGTAGTTGACGAGAACCCAGATCTTGAAGCTCAATTGGGCCTGATCACCACATCTAGGGGTTGACAGCCCCCTGACGTGGCCTATATTGAGCAAACCGCTAAGGCGATATTGCTTTAGCACCGTAAGAACTTCTGTACCAGAATCGGTGGCGCGAGGCGCACGCCGTTGTTGATCCAGGTTGAGTCGTGAGCCACTCTGAAGAAGCTGCCGCTGTGGGCGTTGAGGTGTCGGTCGCCGAGGGGGCGGGTGGCGCGGACGCGGGCGGGACGCCGTTCTTGCGGCGTCGCTTCACGCGGCCCGAGGTCCACCCCTACGACGAGATCACTTGGGAGCGCCGCAGGGCGTCAATCACGTCGGACAGCGGCGAGGTCCTCTTCGAGCAGGCGGACGTGGAAGTGCCGGCGTTCTGGTCGCAGAACGCGACCAACATCGTGGCGTCGAAGTACTTTTACGGGGCGGTGGGCAGCCCGCAGCGAGAGACGTCGGTGCGGCAGCTGATCGACCGTGTCGTTGACAGCATCGGCCGGTGGGGGCGCGAAGGCGGCTATTTCCTGGGCGAGGCCGAGACCCAGGCCTTCGAGCAGGAACTGCGCTTTCTGCTGGTCAATCAGTACGCCGCCTTCAACAGTCCGGTCTGGTTCAACGTGGGTGTGGAAGCGAAGCCGCAGTGCTCCGCGTGCTTCATCAACTCCGTGGAAGACACCATGGAGTCAATCATGGACCTGGCGACGCGGGAGGCGCTGCTGTTCAAGTGGGGCAGCGGCACGGGCAGCAACCTGTCCACGCTGCGCTCCAGCAGCGAACGTCTCTCCGGCGGCGGGACGCCGTCCGGACCGGTCTCGTTCATGCAGGGCTACGACGCCTTCGCCAACGTGATCAAGTCGGGCGGCAAGACCCGTCGGGCGGCGAAGATGATCATCCTCAACGCCGATCACCCCGACGTGATGGAGTTTATTTGGTGCAAGGCGGCGGAGGAGCGGAAGGCGTGGTCGCTGATTGAAGCGGGCTATGACGGCGGCCTCAACGGCGAGGCGTACTCTTCCGTGTTCTTCCAGAACGCGAACCACAGCGTCCGCGTCAGCGACGCCTTCATGCGCGCGCTGGAAGCGGACGGCGCCTACTGGACGCAAGCGGTGACGACGGGTGAGCCCGTGGACGAACTGCGCACGCGTGATGTGCTGCGCGCCATTGCGGAGGCGACGCATCAGTGCGGCGACCCGGGCATGCAGTTCGACACCACCATCAACGACTGGAACCCCTGCGCCGCCACGGACCGGATCTACGCGAGCAACCCCTGCTCCGAGTACATGTTCCTGAATGACACGGCCTGCAATCTGGCGTCGTTGAACCTGCTCAAGTTCTACGACCTGGACTCGCATACCTTGGACGTGGCGGCGTTCCGCCACGCCTGTCGGGTCCTGATCACCGCGCAAGAGATCTTGGTCAGCAACGCCTCCTACCCGTCGGCGCTGATCGCGGAGAACAGCGAGAAGTTCCGGCCCCTGGGGCTGGGCTACACGAACTTGGGCGCGCTCTTGATGGCGCGCGGCCTCCCCTACGACTCGGTGGAGGGCCGGGCGATGGCGGGGGTCATTACCGCCGTGATGACGGGAGAGGCGTACGGACAGTCAGCGCGGATCGCCGAACGGGTGGGGCCGTTCGCGGAGTTCCAGCCGAACCGGGAGCCGTTCCTGCGCGTGATCGGCAAGCATAGCGACGCGGTCGCCGCGATCGAGGGGCTGGCCACGCTGCCGCCGGAGTTGGAGGCCGCCGCGCATCACAGCTGGGACGAGGCGCTGCGGCTGGGCCGCCAGTTCGGCTATCGCAACGCGCAGGCCACGGTGCTGGCGCCTACGGGCACGATCGCCTTCATGATGGATTGCGACACGACCGGGGTGGAGCCCGACATCGCCCTGGTGAAGTACAAGAACCTCTCCGGCGGCGGCTACATGAAGATGGTCAATGGGACGGTCCCGGCGGCGCTGGCGCGCCTGGGCTACGAGAGTGACGCCGTCGATCGGATCGTCGCCTACGTCGATGAGAACGGCACCATTGAGGGCGCGCCCGGACTGTGGGACGAGCACCTGGCAGTGTTCGACTGCGCCTTCAAGAGCGCCGGCCCATCCCAAGGGGAAGGGCGCAGCATTGAACCCATGGGACATGTGCGCATGATGGGGGCCGTGCAGCCGTTCATCTCGGGTGCCATCTCCAAGACCGTGAACGTGCCGGAAGAGGCCACGGTCGACGAGATCATGGACGCATACGTGCAGGCCTGGCAGCTGGGGGTCAAGGCGATCGCGATCTATCGCGACAACTCCAAGCGAATTCAGCCGCTCGAGACGAGGCAGCGGGTCGACGGTAAGAAGATCGACGTCAACGTCGGCGCAGCGACCAGTACCGCTAACGCGACCACTCGGGCTACCGCTTCCGCGGATACGCCGACGATCATCGACAACGCGCTGACCCCGCCGGCGTATCGCCGTCACCGAATGCCGGACAAGCGCGACGCCGTCACGCACAAGTTCAGCATCGGTGACCACGAGGGCTACCTGACCGTGGGCCAGTTCGCCAACGGCCAGCCGGGGGAGATGTTCATTCACATCTCGAAGGAAGGCTCGACCGTCTCGGGGCTGGTCGACGCGGTGGGAGCGTTGACGAGCGTGGCGCTGCAGTCGGGGGTGCCGCTGGAGACGCTGGTGCGCAAGTTCAGCCACAGTCGCTTCGAGCCGAGCGGCTGGACGCGCAACCCGGAGATCGGTTACGCGAGCTCCATTCTGGACTACGTGTTCCGCTGGATGGGGCTGCAGTACCTGAAGCCGGAGCAGGCCGACGTGGCGGCGGCGCAGGCGCCCCTGCCGTTGCAGGAGGAGCGCCCCGCCGGCCCCCCGACTGATGCGAGCGCGGCGGAGGGCGTCCCGATTCCGGCGCACTTGAGCAAGTCCCCGGTGATTCGAGGCGCTCAGGACGTGCCGGAGCCGAACGGGAAGGGCAGCCCGGGGGCGTTTCAGAATCAGCTGGACGCGCCGCTCTGCCACGAATGCGGGCACATGATGGTGCGGAACGGGAGCTGTTACCGCTGCTTCAATTGTGGCGCGACGAGCGGGTGCAGCTGATGCCAGGTACGGAAACGGTTCCGAATGTGGAGGTGGGCGCGCCGTCCGCCAACGGTTGGGTCACGCTGAACTACCGGCCGCCGCTGTTGCATGAGGAGCGGCGGCAGGGGGTGCGGCCCGGAGCGAGGCGAATTGGGGAGGTGGAGGTGCGCCAGGCGGGAACATGCTGGCAGGTAGTGGAGGGGCCGACGTACACGGCCTACGCGACCATCGGCACGGCGCTGTCGCAGGCGATGTTCGTTGCGAAGCGGGAGGGCGTTGGCAACATTGTGGTGATCAGAGAGGACGGGCGCATGCCGATGCGATTGCGGCACGAGCGCCATCCACCAACGTAGCGCGAAACGCGTGAGGTAGAGCCGCCGACCCTCATCCCTCACGCTGCGACGTTTGAGCCCCGGGACCGTATCCCGGGGCTCGGCGTCTCTGGCGCTTGCCCAGCTTGCCAGTTATAGCTCGTGCAGGATCTGGCGGCGGCGCTCCTCGTACTCGTCGGTGGTGATGAGGCCGCGGTCGGCCAGCTCGCGCAGGTCGCGCAAGCGCTCTTGAACCGTGGCGCCACTGGCGTAGGCGCCGGTTCCGCCGGCTCGGGCGGACAGCGGTTGCTGCCCCGGATCCGCCGCCTGACGAAGCGCCTCCATCCCCGGCTGGGGATGGTAGACCACGATCGTGTCCGCCAGCTTGTCGTGCAACGTCTGGCGGTCCTTGTCCCAGAGGATCCAGATCGCGTCAACAATGCTGGTGATCCCACTCGTGATCGCACCAAGCGTGTCGAAGATGAGGATCTTGACGAGCAACTCGCGAGCCCAGACGCGACGGGCCGTCGCCGGCGTGCCGTCCTTCCTCAGGATGTACATCCCGAGCAGCTGTTTCGCGGGCGACTGCGACTTCTTGGCGGTGAAATACAGCCAGATCAACCAACCGACGATCAGGGTCACGAAGAACAGGACCTCTTCAAGGAGCGCCCCGCTCAAGCGCCGCAGGCGGCTGGCGGCGTAGGCGTCGGAGTCGGGGTAGCGGTTGAGGATGCCGCAGGTCGCGCAGAAGCGACCGTCGCCGCGCGGTGCATGGCATCGCGGGCACGCCATCGCGGGCCAAGCGTGCGTCACTCCTCTGTCCCTTTCGACTTCGGCAGGGTACAGGCTGCGGCCGTTCGCCGGCTTGGAGCTAGAGCTCGTCCAGGATCTGGCGGCGGCGTTCGTCGTACTCGTCGGGGGTGATAAGGCCGCGGTCGGCCAGCTCGCGGAGGTCGCGCAGGCGTTCTTCGATCGAAGGGTAAGCAGCGTAGGGGCCGGCGCCGGGCGGGGGCGGAGGCGCGTAGGGAGGCGGAGACGGCTCCGGGGCCGAGAGAGCGCCTTCGCGAAGCGTGTGGAGGCCCAGGCGAGGACGCACCACGATCGTGTCCGCCATCTTGTCGTGGAGGGTCTGGCGGTCCTTGTCCCAGAGGATCCAGAGCGGGTCAAGAATGCTGGTGATTCCGCCCGTGATCACACCGAGCGCGCTGAAGATGACAACCTTGACCAGCAACTCGCGAGCCCAGACGCGACTGGCCGTCGCCGGCGTGCCGTCCTCCCTGAGGATGTACATATCGAGGAGTTGCTTGGCCGGCGTCTGTGAGCGAGGGGCGACGATGGCCAGCCAGATCAGCCAGCCGATACCGAGCGTCACCATCAGCAAGAGAGCCTCCAGGACGGCGCCGCTCAAGCGGCGGAGGCGGCTGGCGGCGTAGGCGCCCGAGTCCGGGTAGCGGTTGAGGAGGCCGCAGCTGAGGCAGAAGCGGCCGGTCCCCACAGGCCCCGAGCAACTCGGACAGGCGAGTGACGGCTGCGCGTACGTCACGCTTCCGCTCCTTTCGACGCCCTGCAGGGTAGACGCTGCGCTTGCTTTCCGTCGCAGCGCTACGATCCGTGTATGGCGCTCAACGTTCCTCCGCTGCGCGGGGAGGCCGTGGCGGACGAGATGCAGCTGGACGGCAGCCGGCATCTCACGGTGCGGGCGATCGACGCGAGCGAGGAGTGGGAGGGGACGATCCATCTCATCATCGATGAGGAGCACAACGTGCGAGAGGGCGAGCTGACTGTCGATGGGCCCGGCGGGAGCTGGTCGGGCGCGCTGGGAGAAGTGCTGGAATTTGAGCCGCGGGGCTCTCTCCGTTTGCGTGCGCTCTTCGCCGATCCGGATACGGAGGTGGCGCCCGTCGTTGTGGAGGTCGGCGAAGAAGAAGCGGGGACGTTCCACGTCAACGTCGCTGTGGAGTGAGGGTCGCTGCAACGCGGTCTGCGGGGTGGCGAGGGCAGCGTGCTACGCTCGCGCCATGTCGCCCAAGAGCGGACCGGTGGTGGTGCTGTCGGGCGGCGTGGGGGCGGCCCGATTCCTGGAAGGCCTGGTGCAGATTGTGGCGGCGGAGGACGTCTTCGCCATCGTCAATGTGGGGGACGACTTCGAACTCGCAGGGCTGTACATCTCCCCCGACATCGACACTGTCACGTACACCCTGGCGGGCGAGGTCAACCCGGAGAGCGGCTGGGGGATTCGCAGCGACTCGTTCGTGGCATTGGAGGCGCTCAGGGCGCTGGGCGGCCCGGACTGGTTCCAGCTGGGCGACCGCGACCTGGGCACGCACCTGTACCGCTCGCAGCGGCTGGCGGAGGGGGCGCCGTTGAGCGCCGTGACGGCGGAGATCGCGCAGGCGCGGGGCGTGCGCAGCACGATCGTGCCGGTGACCGATCAGCGCCTGCGGACGATCGTGGAGACGGAGGCGGGAGAGCTGCCGTTTCAGGAATACTTTGTAAAGCGGGGCCAGCAAGATCGGGTCACGGGCCTGCACTTCACCGGCGCCGGCGCCGCAGAGGCGGCTCCGGGCGTACACGATGCGATCATGGAGGCGCGCGCGATCATCGTCGCGCCCAGTAATCCGTTTCTCTCTATTGGCCCCATTCTGGCCGTCCCGGGGTTGCGCGACTGCCTCTTGACCAGCAGCGCTCCGGCGGCGGCGGTCACGCCCATTGTTGGGGGCCGGGCGATTAAAGGGCCGGCCGCCGCCATCCTGGAGAGCCTAGGCCACCAGGTGTCGGCGTTGGGTGTGGCGCGTCTTTATCAGGATCTCATCGACGTGTTCATTCTGGATGAAGTGGATGCCGACGAAGCCGCGACGATCACCGTCGAAACGGGGGTTCGCTGCGTCGTGACGCAAACGATCATGAGAGGCGCCGCCGAGAAGTGCGCTCTGGCAGCGGCAACGCTCGAGGCGCTGCAGGCATGAGCGGGCGCCGTTCGACGGGGACATCCGAGCGCCGTGGCTAACGCCCCGCAAATCGAAGCGGTGATCCCCGTCCGCGGCCTGCCCGCCGGCAAGACGCGGCTGACGGCGCTGCTCACGGTGCAGCAGCGCAACCGCTTGGTCCGAGCGATGCTGGAGGACGTCGTGACGGCTGTGGGGAATGCGGCGTCGGTGCAACGCGTGACGATCCTGAGCCGAGACGCCGCGGCCGCGCGCGAAGCGGAACGGCTAGATGCGGGCTTCCTGCCCCAGCCCGCCGGCGTTCGCGGGCTCAACTCTGCGATCCGTCATGCCCAGAAAGAGCGTGGGGACGGCGTCGCGCTCCTCGTCGTGCCGGCCGACCTACCGCTGATCAGGCCGGATGACGTGGATGCGTTTCTGGCGCCTGTTGCGGCGGCGGGCTCGGGCGAGGGGGCGGCGGTCCTCATCGCCCCGGCGCACAACGGCGGGACCAACGGGCTGTTCCTGCGACCGGCCGGGGTCATTGCGCCCGCGTTCGGAAGGGGATCGGCGGCGCGGCACACGAGGGCGGCACGAGCGGCGGGGGTCGCGGTCGAGACGCCGTTGAGCCCGGGCGACATCGCCGAACGCTGGGCGCTGGACATCGACACGCCGGAGGACCTCGGCCGCTTGCTCGCTGTGGCAGCATTGGACCCGGAGGTGGCGCGGCTGCATACCGTGCGCTGCCTCGGGGCGCCGGATTTCCCGTCGGTGGGGGCGCCGAGCGTCCGTGGGGCCGGGAGTTAGCGCGCGGGGGGGGGGCGCTAGGGCCCGTCGAGGGACCGCGTCGCCTCGGCGACGATGTGGCGCGGTCCCTGCTTCGCCTTGTGGTGGTTGCCGAACAGTGCGAGCAAACGGCGGCGAACATAGCGCTTCATGCCCACGACCGTCACCACGACGAGGGTGCCGCCCGGCCCGAGGTTCTCGTAGGCGTCCAAGAAGAGTTCGTCGGTGGCCTCATTGCCGGCTTGCGCCGGGAGGTTGGAGGCGATGAGGTCATAGGGACCGGGCGGTGCGTCACGGAAGCCGGAGCTGAGGACGGCGCGGGCGTTCGTGAGGCCGTTCCGATCGATGTTGCCACGGGCGGTTTCGACGGCGAGGAGGTCCTTGTCGAGCAGGACGACCTCTGCATCGGGCCAGAGCGCCGCGAGGACGAGGCCGATGGCGCCGTAGCCACAGCCGAGGTCCAAGACACGTGACTGCGGAGCGAGAGCCGCCAGCTCTTTGAGGAGGAGCGCCGTCCCCTCGTCGATGCCTTTGGAGGAGAAGAGGCCCCAGGCGCTGGTGAGGATCAGGGTGCGCGCGTCCAGCTCCACCTCGATCTGGGGAGGGTGATCAAGGTGGCCGCGTAAAGTGGCGCGCTCTTGTGCCGGTTGGGGCTCGGTCATGGGAGGAGGTTGTCGCCTCCTGGGGCTTGCGCGGCCATCACGCTGTGGCGGTTAGGCGTCACCCGGGCGGGTCAGCTCCTCCAGAACGCGATCGAAGACGGCGTCAGCTTTGGCGCGCATCTCGTCATCCGTTTGGCCCTGGACCGGGTGCTGGACGAAGACGCCCCGCGCCTGCGGCAGCCCGAGCATGGCCGCCTGCTTGGCGGCGCCGTCGCTGAACTCGGTGGAGGCGAGGAAGAGCGCCGGGAGGCCGTGAATCTCAAACCAGGTCGTGTCGTGCACACTGCACGTGGTGCAAGATCCTCAATCGGCCAGGGCTTCGATAACGAAGTCACACTCCTTCTTTATCTGTTGACGGAGGTTGTCCGGCGCGGGCTTCGTGTAGGTGGGCTTGGCGTAGCGCTTGATGGCGACGGCGGGCGCCTCCTCGCGCAGGCGCTCTTCGATGCGATCGATGAGCACGTCGCCGCGAGGCTTGGAGATGTCCAGGAGGCCAATGGTGCCCACGAGGGCCTCCGGCCGGCCGGCCAACTGGCGCTGCACCGGCTCGCGTTCGTCAGTGGGATCCAGGATCTGAACCACGATTGGCGCCCCCTATTCTTCGATCTTGCGCGTCGTGCTGATCGATCCGCCGGGGCCGCTGGCCCAGCCGCCCAGGATTACGGAGAACATCCCCGCCTCGCCGCCGGCAACGACGAGATTGATCATCGAGTCGTCGCGGAACTTCGGCAACTTGCGATCGAGGTCATCCCCGGCGAGCGCGGACGGAACGCCTTCGGCGCAGTCTTCGTCGCCGAGCACGTCCCGAGCCGGCCGCGCGATGGCCGTCTGGATGTGGCGACGAACCTGGTCCTTGCTCCAGCCGCTGGCGGCGATGGTGTCGACATGTTCCGGCGACACCACGACCATGACCTCGCCCAGATTGCGCAGCTTCCGGTGCCAGTGCGTCTCTAGGCTGAGGGCGAAGCTGGCCACGAGCGATGCGGCGTTGCGCGACCGCTGGTCGGCGACCGGCTGCGGTCCGTTGCCGGCGAAGAGGGTGACGGTGGAATCGCTGGGGGCGAAGCCGCGTTCCACGTGGAGCGGCTCCCAGGGCGATCGCTCCTCCCACTCGGGAAAACAGAAACCGACCTTGTGAGGGCCGCCCTGGGCTGCGCGATCGACCTCACCGGGCCGGCCGCCGCCGACGTTCCGTATCACCAACTGGAGGGCGCGCCCGATGGTGGAATTGGCGCGATTGCCCTGGCCCAGCACGTTCATCTTCATGTTCATGCCCAGACGGTGACGGATGGGGCCGTTGACCACGATGACGGGTCCCGAGACCCAGGTGGTGCCGAGGACGCCGTGGATATTGAACTCGTCGGTGCAGGCGGCTTCCACGGCGGTCAGGATGACGGGCAGGTACTCCGGCTTGGCGCCGGCCATGACGGCGTTGATCGCGATTTTCTCCACGGTGGCGGGAGCGAGGTTCGGCGGCACTTCCGCCACGACCTCCTGCGGATCGCGCTTGGTGCCCTGGAGCATTCGCCAGACGCGCTCCGCGGTGGGTGGGACAACGGCGAGGCCGTCCGTGAAGCCCTGGTCGAAAAGGAATTCGTGCACGTCGTCGTGCGCGCCGATATCGATGACTCGGGCGCGGAGGCCGCCGCTCTTGCGGGCAGCCAGCCGTACCGCCACATCGGGATCGACGTTGCGGGCGCCGCAGCCGGGCTTGAGATTGGGCAGCGCGTCCCAGTTGATGGAGGGCGCCGCTTGAGAGTTGGCGGCCATCTGCATGGTGGCCGTCGTGAGTTCCTGCCACTGGTCCTTGTCGAAGCCGTAGGTTTGGAAGCGACAGTGGCCGTCGGCGTCGTAGAGGAACAGCGAGGGCACGGTATCCAGGTCGGCCTCGTAAGAGACGTCGAGGCCGGCGTCGTCCAGCATGGGCATGGTCAGGTGGTGCCGATCTCGCAGGACGGGGATGTCGGCGCTCCCCTGGGCGATGGCGACGACGTCAACGCCGGTTCCCGCCGCTTGATGAATCGCCTCGATCAAGGGGAGCGTCAGATCGCAGGTCTCGCAGTCCTCTTTGACGAAGGCCAAGAGCGTGGGCGTGTGGTTGGGGAAGTGGTGGGCCGTGCCCTGATCGTCGCTCAGGGTGAAGGCGCCGGGCGGGTTCATGCGGGCAGTGTAGCCTACGGGCTTCGGGCTCGGCGTCAGCCTCCGGGGCCCGCGCCGGGCTGGTTCCAGGTGACGGGGATGTCCCCAGCGACCAGGAGCCACATCGCATCGCGGGTGCTCACCAGCGTAGGGAAGATGGGGCCAATGGCCAGCAGGAGGGGGTTCAAGCTGGCAGTGTGAGGGTCCCAGACGAAGACCGAGATGAGGTCGTGGCGAAGCGGCGCCAGGAGTTCGGGCGCCGGCGTATCCGGCCCCGCCCACGAGACCAGGTTCCAGCCAGGGTGGAGTGCGACCGAGCGGGAGGCGGGCGGTGTATCCGCCATGCACCAGGCCAGTGCAGGGCCGTCCGCGATGAGGACCCAGAGCGCGTCCTCCGCCCGGAAGCGCTGGAGCGATTGCGATATTGGGAGGGCAGGGAAATAGGTGTCGTAGCGGCGGTCGCCGGCGTTCCAGCGGTCCACGGCAATGAGGCGGTCACCGAGCAAGGTGTGGAGGAATGGCGCCGGCATTCCTTCGGGGCCGCTAAACGTGACCAGATTCCACCCCGCCTCCAGCGGTACCCCGCGGCAAGCAGCGAATTGTGTCAGGAACACCGTCGTGTCGACGTTGACGGCGATGCGGACGAGGTCCGCATCCGTGTCAACAACGGCCGGAAGCAGGCGGGGCGTGGCGGCGTCCGCGTTGGCGGCATGGGCAGGCACTCCGAAGGCCTGGAGCTGCGCGGGATCGACGTTGGGCGCGAGCGCGTCGAGGGCGATCTCAAGCGTCGTCTCGCGACCGGAGCGCCCCGCGCCAGCGGCGCCTTCGGCAAAGGCGACGTGCTGCGGGGCGAACACGAGGTCCGAGCCGACCTGCGCGGCGATGGCCGGGTCCAGCACCACGGGCCCGACCGTGACGGTGAGATCTTCGGCGCCGGCCGGCGCGGCAAGCCGGATGCGTCCGTCGACGCTGACGACGACGCCGGCGGCGCCGGCGGCGATGGTACCGCTGGCGATGTCGGGCCCGGCGACCAGGACCAGCGTGACGTCCACGGAAACGTCTATGAGGACGTGGAGGCCGTCGTTGCTGAGGCGGGAGGGCACGGGGACCGGCGTGCCGCCGTCGCTCGGGATGGCATACACGGCGACGGCGCAGGGGCTCTCGCAGCCGGGAACGTCGCTCAGGTCCGGCGTCTGCAGGGCCAGTGTGATGGGGGCGGACAGATCGGCGGGCTCTCCTGTTGCGGGGTTCTGCTGACGGAACGCCAGCGGAGTGCCCACGGCGCGGCTGCTGCCGGGGAGCGTGGGGGCGGGCGCGTGGGACGGCGTCAGGCTCAACAGCACCGGCTCGGTCACGGCGCCGGCGGGCAGGATGGCTTGAGCCGTCCCGTCAGCCGACACCACGACGCCGCCTGCCGGCGGGAGGAGATCGGCTACGGCACCCGGAAGGATGACGAGGGAGAACGTCACTTCGACGGACACGGAGATGATAAGACGCAGTCCGTCGGCCGAGAGTGTGGAGGGCAGCGCCTGCCAGGCGCCATTGGCGGTCAGGGCGATCACGGTGAGCTGAGAATGGTCCTCTCCGCCCTGCATGATCGCGGCGAGGTCCAGTTCAATGCGAACGGCTGCGGCGAGCACCTGCGGCGTGGCGCCGTCGGTGGCGCTCCAGGTCAAGCGATAGGCGGCGCTCGCCGGCGTTCCCGGGCGGTCCGGCAGCAGCGCCGAGTCCACCAAGGCGAGCGATACGATCAGATCGACGGCGGTTGCTCCGGCGGGAACCGTCGCCGTGATGAGGCCGTCCGCGGTCTGGACCGTGGTGGTGGTGTTGCCCGAGACGGAGGTACCGGCTCCCACCGTAGAGGGCGAGTCCGGCAGGGCGAGAATGGTGGCCAGTCCGGAGTCGGCCGGGAAGTCGCCGGCGATCAGCGCGTCGGCGGAGAGGGAGAGGCTAGTGGCGCTGTCGATCTGGAGGCCCAAGGTCGAACCTGCGCCAGCGGTGGGGCGAACGTCGACGGTGACGATGAGCAGGGCTGGCGCGGTCCAGGCGACAACGAAGTCCGGTTTCAGGAGCGCGACGCCCTGGAGGAATGTTGCGGTGTCCAGGAGTTGATCGACGCCGTCCACGAGCCCATTGCCGTTGGCGTCAAACCAGAGCCGGATGCCGTCGACGGCGGTATCGCCGTCAGCGGCCGTGCCGGTGCGGGTGAGCCGGTCAATGCGTGCGGTCGCGGCGGAGACGGTCGCAGTGAGGTTGAGGAAGGGGACGTCGGTGCTGCCGGCGGTGACCGCGGAGGGGGCACGGGAGGCGCTGACGAAAGTGATCTGTGTGAGCGTCTGTGCGTGCGTGCGTAGTGGTGGGGCGACGGCCGCGGCCACGACGAGCACTGTTGCGAGGGTAAGGGCGATGGCGATGGCCGCCCGTCGCACGTCGGCGGCTGCGCGCAAAGAGGGCATGCGCTTCCCGTTTCCCGCGCGCAGCGGCGGAGGCCGGAGCGAAACGCCCGGCGCGCTGGCGTCCTCTGATCATCGACGCGGTGGCGGCTGCCCGCAGGCGCGGGCGGCGGCAAGGCGCGGTTGACCGGCAGGGAGGCAGCGACCACACTGGCGTTATCGGCGTCGATGAGGGGGATCGTGAGCCTGGGGCAACCGCCGGCCTGGCCGTGGAAGCGGGGGACGCTGCGAGCAGCGGCCGCGGCGGGCCTTTTCACGCTGCTCTTGCTGCTCGCCCTGCTGTCCGCTCCGGCGGCCTCGGCCGCCGAGGAAGCGGCGCTGGGTGCCGCGTCCTCGGCCGCCGCCGCGGACGACGAATTCGCTGTCAGCGACGAGGACCTGGCCGTCGCGATCTTCATACCGGCGGTCTTCGTTGCGGCCACTGCTATTCTTTTCGCCTGGGCGTGGGCGAAGCGAGAGCGTGAGGACGACGGCGACGAAGAGCGGTTGGAGAGTCCGGGCAACGGGGAGAGCTAGAAGAGCAGCGCCCCCAACTTGCGGCGGTACTCCTGGGTCAGTGCGTCGCCTTCGCCTAGGACGTTGAAGGCATCCAGGAGGCGGACGCGGCCGCCGTCGTTCTCCAGGCTGCGGTCGAGCCGGACGGTGGCGAGCAGGTGCTCCAGCGCGCTGGGCCAGTCTCCCTGCACCGCGAGCACGTTGCCGAGCTTGTAGTGCGCGTCCGAGTCGGCGTCGTTGGCGGCAAGGCGGGCCACTAGGGTGGCGGCGTCGGCGTCGCCGGCAGCGCGCTGAAAG
Organism: Dehalococcoidia bacterium; assembly: GCA_963662615.2. GTDB lineage: Bacteria > Chloroflexota > Dehalococcoidia > Bin125 > Bin125. The sequence continues at coordinate 1,316,449 of CAXXSR010000001.1, read as the reverse complement.
TTGACGATGCCGAGCACGCGCTTGGCGGCGGGGTCGCCCGGCCATTTCGACGCCAATGTGGTGGCCCGATCGTATTCGCCGGTGGTGGCGAGGAGCGAGGCCAGGCCGAGCGAGGCGGCCTGATGCTCTGGGTCGTCCCCCAGGACCGCCTCGAAGGCTGCTCGCGCCGCGCCGGGCTGGCCCTGGTGGAGGAGCTGCTCCGCCTCCGCGACTTTGCGATCGACGTCGGAGGGGACGATCGCCTGGAAGAAGTGGCGGACCTCCGGCTCCGGCAGCGCCCCCACGAACTGGTTGATGGGCTCTCCTCCGCGGAAGGCGATCACGGCCGGGATGCCTTGAATGCGGTAGCGGAGGGAGACCTGGGGATTCTCGTCGGTGTTGACCTTGACGAGCTGGACCTGTCCGGCGTACTCGCCGGCGACCTGTTCGAGGAGAGGGCCGAGCAGGCGGCAAGGCCCGCACCAAGGCGCCCAGAAATCCACCACGACGGGCAGCTCATTGGAGCGCTCGATCACATCGCTGGCGAAGGTGGCGTCGGCGGCGTCGACAACCGGGGTCGTGGTCACACGAATAATCCTTGTCTGGGTGCGCCTCTGTGGTTCCTCTTTCTAGTCTAGTCCGCCATCTGGCTGCGCTCTGCGAGCCGTGTTTCACTCAAGAGACGGCGGCTTGAGAGACGGCGCTCGCGCGGAGGCAGAGGGGGCGCTGAGCGCGCTGGAGATTAGCCGCGCGCATCGCTTGGCCTCTCCTGGCGCCGCTGCGCCCGCACCGCGTTGACGACACGAAGCGTTGCTGCGGTGGCGGGGACGTCGTGCACGCGGACGATGTGCGTGCCCAAGTAGGCGGCCAGCGCGTTGAAGGCGAGGGTGGCCTCGAGGAGGCCGTCGAGCGCTTGCACTTCCGAGGACGGCAGCTTGGGATGGCCCAGCAGCTCCGCCAGGAAGCTCTTGCGCGAGGCGGAGATCACGATCGGCCGCCCCAGCCTCAAGAGGTTGGGAAGGTCCAGGAGCAGGCGCACGTTGTCCGGCGCAGTCTTGGCAAACTCGAAGCCGGGATCTAGCCAGACTTCACCAACGCCGCCGGCGGTGAGTGCGGCCGCGCGTTGCGCCAAGAAGTCGCGGACCTCGCCGGCGACATCGTTGTAGCGCTGGTCGGCGCGGCGGTGCTCTTTGGGCCGGCCGCGCATGTGCATGATGATGAGCGGCAGCTGGAAATCGGCCGCTACGCGGGCCATCTCGGGATCGCTGCCGGCCGAGACGTCGTTGAGAAGATCGGCGCCGGCCTGGGCCGCCGCGCGCGCGACGCTTGCCGTCCACGTATCCACGGAGATCAGGTGATCCTGCGCCCGCAGCGCTTCGACCACGGGGCAGAGCCGGTCGATCTCGCCCTGCGGGGTGACCGTCTCACCGCCGGTGCGAGTGGAATGAGCGCCTACGTCGATGATTTCGGCGCCGGCGTCGCGCAGGGCGGCGGCGCGCCGGACCGCCTCGTCGACGGCAACGACCGACTCTCGCACAGGCGAATCGGTAGCGAGGTTAAGGACCGCCATAATGGCGGTGCGGTCCGTGCAGTCGATCACATGGTCGCGGATGGTGATGCGCATGCCGATTGCAAAGCGTAGCCCGCTCGCGTCCAGCAGGCAGCCCCCGGAGATGCCGGCACGCAGCCGAGCCCTACCGGGAGTGGATGGTGGAGAGCACGCGACCGACGAACTAGCGGGCCGGACGCAGCCGGGCCGGGAAGCTCCGCTCCCAGCCGCCCGGGCCGGCGACGACGGCCATGGCCATTCCCAAGGCGCCGATTGCACCGCCAACGATCACGAGGATCAGACCGACGCCGACGCCGGTGTCGATGATGAGGTCTACCCCGAGCTGGTCGATGAGCGCCTGGCGGTCGAGCAGTTCAAAGGGGTCTGTCACGGCCACGGCAATAACGGCGATGGCGATGCCGAGGCCCAGCAGTCCGCTCAGCCGCAACAGCGCGCCCTCTGGTGGCAACGTCAACGCCAGGAGAGCCAGGCCGAGGGGGAGCGTGAGGTCTCCGTTGCGCCCAGTATCGAAGCCGCTCAAAGAGATCGTGCCCAGGAAGGGGAGCGTGACCTGCGACCAGGGGAGGAATGATCCGACGGCGATGAGGACGCCCCCGGCGGCGCAGAGGAGCAGTCGGGCGGCGAGGAATCGGTGCAGCGGCGAGGGCCCCTTGGCGCCTGCCATGCGCGAACCTCCGGGAGCGTCGGCTCTCGGCGGTTATGGTAGCCTGGCGTGTGCTGCCGAGCGCTACCGAGCGCGGTGCCCGCAGCCGAATCGCTCCCGGATGTCCGGGACGTCGACAAAGGGGGGAGTCGAGCGATGCCGCTGACGTATGCCGCCGCCCAGGCGATGGTGGAGGCCAGCCAAGAGAAGGCGAAGGCGCTGGGCATCCAGATCAGTACGGCCGTCGTGGACGCGGAAGGACGCCTGGCGGCGTTCGGCCGCATGGACGGCGCGCCCTGGATCAGCGTGGAGGTGTCGCAGGCCAAGGCGTTCACGGCCGCGGCGATGCGCCGCGATGGCAGTGAGTTGCAGGCCCCGCAGTTGCAGAAGTTTCTGCCCAGCCTGGCGCAGCTCTACCACGGCCGCATCTTCTTTGCGGAGAGCTGCACGGCGATCCGGGAGAGCGGCGTGGTGATCGGCGGCATGGGCTGCAGCGGCGGCAGCGATGAGCAGGACGGCGAGTGCGCGCGCGCGGGGGCGGCCACGTTCAGCGGCTAGCGGTCGCGGTACCGGCAGCAATGGAGCGCGCCGCTCCGCCGCGCTCACGCCCCTATTCGACGACGACGGCAACGCGCTGGACCGCGTTGTTTCCCATCCCCTGGAAGTTCCAGCGCGGCGCGAGCGGCTGCACGTCGCCCTGTCTGTCGGTGGGGCGGACGGAGAGCGTGTGGTGGCAGGGCAAGGCGTCCCAGTGGAAGGACCAGGCGCGCCAGGCGAACGGCGAGAGCGGCCCGTCCAGGTGCGCCGGTGACCAGGTGACGCCGTCGTCCGTGCTCACGTCGACGCGGGTGACACCGGCGCGGCCGGCCCAGGCTCGACCGGAGAGGGTGATCGGCCCCGCCGGGACCAGGCGTGCGCGCGTCAGGAAATCCGGGATGCCGGGCGGCGCCATCAGGGCGCGCACGCGGATCAGCGTCACCGGCTCTCCGGGGTCGTCCGCGTCGTTGGCGTAGCGATAGGACTGCGTCATCTGGTAGCCCGGGAACGGTTCGCTCCGGGATTCGATGCGCTCCAGCCACTTCACGCTCGCCATCCCGTACCAATCGGGCACGATGAGCCGGAGCGGATAGCCGTGCTGAGGCGGGAGCGCCCGACCGTTCATCTCGTAGGCCAAGATCACGTCGTTGCGGCACGCCTCGTCGCGGCTGAGGCTGCGCTCGAAGGCGTGGACGTGACCTCCTTCCACGCCTCTGTCGCTGCCGCTGAAGACGATCTCCGTGGCGTCGTCCCGCAGGCCTGCTTCGTCCAGGAGCCCCCGCAAGGGGACGCCCGTCCACTCGGCGGTGCCTACCGCGCCAACCAGCCAGGGGTGGCTGATGGGACGGGGCGTGAGGAGGGCGCGGCCGTTGCCGGCGCATTCCATGGTGACCGTGATGGTGATGGCGGGGCGCGTCTTGATGTCATTGAGGCTCAAGCTCAAGGGATTGGAGAGCAATCCCTCTACTCGCAATCGCCATTCCCTGACGTTGACGTTGGGGATGTCGAAGTGAACGAGGAGGTAGTGCATGCCGGTGGGCGTGATGGGATAGCGCAGCCCTTCCAGGGGCATCCCCTTGTTGCGCAGGGCGAGCTGGACCTCTTCTTTGTGGAAACTGTCTCCGGGGGCGAGGCCACTGCCGTCGCCCACGATCCAAAATCGATTGCTGTCGTTTGGGTGCGACATCACGCCTCCCGAGCGAGCGGGCTCAAGCTCGTTGTTGGTCCCCTGCACGCACGCCCAGGCCCGGCAATCGCGATGGCGGCCGCGGGACCGCGAAGAGAGGGCATCCGGGGTGCGGCCGTCCGCTCAACCAAGGATACGGTCGCGGGGATGGTGACGGGAGGGAACGGACCTTGGGCTTCGCCGGCTCGGGAACGGTTTAGCCGTAGGCCTTCACTGCCTGTTCGATGCTGGGCCCGGCCTTGCCCAGATCCTCAGCGACCATTACCGGATGCAGCTCGACTCCAGCGTTGAAGGCGAGGAACCACGGTTCGGCCAACGCGGGCAGTTGGGACGTGTCGTCCATGTTGACGATCAGGATCCCTGTCCGCTCGCCCTGGTCCGCCATGAAGTAGGCCGCTTCGGGATGCTGCTCCGCGAGGATCGCTTGAATAGTGGAGCCCAGGGTGCCGTCCTTGGCCTTGGCAGTCTCAACAGGCAACGTCACTTTCATCAAGAACCGCACAGGGCTGCCTCCGTTTCCGCTATCAGAGCTGAGAATGTGCGTCAGAGTCTAGCGGAGGTGCCCTCCTTGTGGGACTTCGTTCGATCCGCTGGCGAGCCGCCGCTCTTGCGCGCGGCGAAGATGATGGTGGCTGGGAACGTCGTCTGGGTGTACATGGGTTCGTCCCAGCGGCTCTCTGGGAGCGGCCGGTGCGGAGGCTCGATGATGCGCTCCACAGTGAAGCCGGGGGCACGGAGGGCGTCGAAGATCTCCTCAACCGTGCGGTAGTAGGCGCGCACGCGCGCCCTCGCGCCACCCGGTAGGGTCCATAACCAGGCGGCCTCACGCTGGAAGTAGGAGCGCTCGAAGGTGACGCCGTCGTCGCCGGTCATCCCGACGATGGGGTGATCCAGCGAGAGGGCGAAGCGACCGTGAGGGCGCAGCACGCGATAGACCTCGCGGAGGCTGCGGGCAAGGTCGGCGACGTAGGAGAGGCAATAGGCGGAGATGGCGATGTCGAAGGAGGCGTCGCTGAAGCGGTGGAGCCGCTCTGCTGTGCCACGATAGAACTGCACGTCCGCGTTTTCCTGCTTGGCGAGCGCGCGCGCGTGCGCGATCTGGCTGTCGGAGATGTCGATGCCAACGACACGCGCGGCGCCGCGCTTCTTGAAGGCGACGGCGTTCTGCCCGCCGCCGCAGCCGACCTCCAGGACGTCCCGTCCGCGCGGATCGCCCAGCAGCTGCAGCTCGTCTTCGCTGGGGACGTTGGGACCGTAGTGAATCTGGTCAGTGGGGATGCGGTAGTGCGCCTGGTAGGGGCGGGCCATGCGGTTCCAGACCGCGCGCATGTCGACGCTTTGGCGGCGGCCGGTCCTCCGTTGTCTCATGGAGGGCGCCCCTCTCCAATTGGGGAATGCAGCCCCGGTGTCGGGAGCTCGCTCGGACGCGGCGGTGGGGGCGGGCGGCGCTACCGCGGCGCGACCTCCGCCGTCGCGGGCTCCGGATACATCGTCAATTCGTCGAGCGCCGGCTTCACTTCGCGCATGAAGGTCTCCAGGTTGCGGATCACACTATCCGCCGGTTGCTGCGCGTAGTGGAGGATCAGGACGATGTACTCGGCGGGGAAGTCGCGCCGCTGGCTCACGAGCAGCTCCCGGACCTCGTCCACGGTCCCGGTGGCGTGCTGCGGCGACTGTTCCAGTCTGTCGAGGATCTGCTCCTCTCCGGCATCGAGCGGCAGCGCATCGGGCGCGTGGCGGGCCTGGGAGTGGAGTTGGTTGTAGAAGTTCTTGTAGATCTCCGTGTCGTAGGCGCTGAGAGCGCGCCGGAGAGCGTCGCGGTCGTCGGCGATCTGCAGCCAGCGAACCGCCGCCTGGTTCTGCCCTAGCGCATAGGTGTGGCCTGCCTGCGCGGCGGCCTCGACATAGCGCGGACCGAAGCTGACGGTCCGTTCGACGCCGCCGAAGTAGGTGGGAATGAAACCGTTGCGTCCGCAGTACTCCACGGTCGCAGCGCTGGCGGAGCTGCCCACGAAGATGGGCGGATGAGGCTTGATGTAGGGCGCCGGCACGACGCTGACCCGGCGGACCCGACCGTCCGGCCCAAGCTCGCCGGGAGCGCCAAGCCGCGCTGTCGTCTCCCGCATCCACCAGTCAATGCCATCGTCGTAGGGGTAGGGGATCTGCCAGCGGGGACTCTTCAGCTCAATGCTGTCCTCCGTCCAGGCGCGAATGACGAGTTCGACTTGCTCTTCGAAGATCTCGCGGTTGAGGGCGTCGTCGGCGCCTTCGAGCGAGTGGGTGGCGCGCGTTCCGAGGTGCTGGCCAATGATGTTGGTCCAGCGGTCTTGGTAGCCACGCGCAAAGCCTACGAAGCAGCGGCCACGGCTGAGATGGTCCAGGATGGCCGTCTGCTCGGCTACGCGGATGGGGTGCTGAGCGCTCATTACGTAGCCCAACTGGCCAACGCGGATGTTCTTGGTGATGGCGGCCCAGTAGGCGTTCAAGACGCCGGGGTCCGGTCCGACTTCGTAGCCCTCCGAGTGGAAGTGGTGCTCGATCGAGGCGATGCCCCACAGCCCCAGGGCGTCGGCCGCTTGGACGATGTCGGGCAGGCCGTTGAGGGCCTGTTGGTAGCGGTCGGCGTTGCGCCCGATTGGCCGCAGCGCCGTCCGTTCCGCTTCGTCCGCGGCGTGGATCACTGGGTAGACCTGGAAGATGACCTTGACCATGATGCTCTCCCTCACGGTGCCGGGCTATTCTACTCCCGGCCGACGGATTGCCTGTGCGTCGACAAGAGTGCCGCCCTGGCGAGCATCGAGATGGGCGGCCTCAGCGAGGGGATCCGCCGCTCACGTCGTCAGCGGCGAGCAGGTCGCGCAGGCGGGCCTGGGACTCCGGGGCGAAGTTCAACGGCAGATCGAGCAGTTGCGCGCCCAAGCGGCGGTAGAGTTCCCGGAGCGCGGAGTCGGAAGCGAGCGCAGCGAGGTGGCGTTCCACCGTATCCACGTCGCCCCGCGCGATCGGTCCGGTGAGCGCGTGCTGCAGCGCCAGCGTCTCCGCGCTCTGGGCCGCGCCCGAGAGGAGCGGCGCCAGGGCTGGCTGCGCGCTCTCAAGGGGCAGCCCGGCCATGGTCCACACGCGTCGCGCTGCTGCCGCTAGCGCCACCACATAGTTGCTCGCGAACACCGCGGCCGCGTGGTAGAGGGCGCGATCGACGCCCTCTAAGCGCACAGGCGTGGCGCCCAGCGCGACAGCCATGCGCTCCAGCCGGCCACCCAGCGGCTCCGCGCCCTCGACGCCGCAGACGATCCCATGGAAGCGTGACGCGTCGCCCGTGGGCGAGGGGAACGACTGCAGGGGGTGGAATGAGCCGATCCGAGCGCCGGCCGCGGCGGCGGACTCCAGCGCCTCCAGTCCAAGCGCTCCGCTGCAGTGGACGGCGGCCTGCCCCGGCCGCCAGGGGATCGAGGCGGCGGTGGTGGCGATGTCGCCATCGGGAACGGTGAGGAAGATCAGGTCGCAGAGCTCAGCGAGCGCCGGAGCGGGCAGCGGCTGCGCGCCCGACAACCGCGCCGCCAGCGCCTCGGCGGAGCCGGTGCGTGGGCCGGCGACGCCGGTGAGGCGATACCCCGCTGCCTCCAAGCCGAGGGCGAGCGCCGTCCCCAACCGGCCTGCCCCGGCGATGCCGATCTTGAGCGAGCGATCGCGCGTGGTCACCATAGGCCTCGTGCTAGGCGAGCCGGCGAGGGCGACTCAATCGTCCTTGGGCCGCGCCGGTCGCCCTCGCCCCGTGGATCGGCGCAACGGCTTCTGGGGCGAAGATTCGTACGAGTCGGCGCGCCGAGTGCAGTTTCGCATTTGTGGCGCCGTCACGGACTCCGGGCAACTTCGATCATGCCATTCCGGCGATCGCTGATCATGTCGGAGGCATCGGCTGCCTGCGAGAGCTGCGTGCCCCATTCGCGCTGCACGGCAGGCAGGGGTCGCGACGAGCCGCGCTTGTCGCGCCGGCGCCTCTCGGCAAGCGGCTCTAGAGCGTCGTCGCCCCCATGGGTGGGATGACCTGGCTTGGGTCAACGGGCGGGAACAAGCCGCCGTACGTCGGCATGTTCTCGATCCCTTGCACCTTGATGACTCCCGATTCGATCGCCGCCGCCGGGTCCTGCATCCCGGCGAGCGTCTTGACGAAGGTCTCCGGGCTTTGGGTCAACACGAGATCGGGCTGGCCGGCCCGCTCCTCGCTGCAGTTGCAGCTGCCGTTGGCGACTCGCACGGTCCAGGCCCCACCTCCGGGGCCGGTGAACTCCATCACGGTCGTGAACTGTCGGTTCGCCGCTTGGTCGCGGTCGAGCGAGACATGTGGGATCAGGGTCGTGTAAAACGCCAGCGCGCTGTGGGTGGCAGCGGGGCTCGGCTGCGGGGAAGTACGATCGAGTCGCAGCCGCAGCTCCGTGTGGTGGTTCCAGGTGTGGGCGCCGCAGGCGGCGAGCACAGCGGCGGCATTGAGCCAGCCCCCGAAGATGGGGATGAAGGTGGGGCGCTCGAGGTCCGCGTCGCCCATCTGGCCGGCCACCCGCCGAATCTCGTCGCGGCTGGCCCGCATCTGCTCCAGCGACTGCTCGGGCGTCTGCCCTACCGGCCGCTGCGTGAACCGCTGATCGTTCCACGCGTTCAGATCATTGAAGCTGCTCCACACCTGCTGCTCGTCGGCCGGGATGTCCGGCCCCAGCTCAATCGCGCGGGCGATGATCTCGCGGTCAAAGTAGGAGAGGTGATACGGCAGGTCAGCGAAGGCCCAGTCCGGACCGTGAGGGCGGGCCCAGTCGTCCGGCCCGAGAGTGCCTAAGAACTCATCGATCCCTTGCCAGAGATTCTCCAGATTTCCCAAGAGACCCTGAACGGTAGGCTGGCTCGCGGCAGTCGCCATCAGATCCTTCTCCTCAGCTGCGTCGCAAGGAGGCGCCAGTCTAGCGCAAGGATGCGAACGGGAACAAGCTATTCGCGACTCTCTGAGTCGTCGTCGACGCGGCCGCGGGATCCGGCAAGCGAGAGGAGAGGCGTGGGCTCGACGACCTCCTCGTCGCCGAGGATGCGATCGGCGATCAGGCGCGAGCCCTCCCCGCCAACGATGCGCGCTCTTGCTCCCACGATCGCGTTCTGGCAGCAGGCATTCTCGATCGATGCGCCTTCCAGCACAATGCTGTTCGTAATCGCGCCGCCGCGGATGACGCAGCCGGCGCCGATGGAGGCATAGGGGCCGACCTCGCAGTCTTCCAAGACGACGTTGGGACCGATGGCGACCGGCGGCGTGATGCGGCACGTTCCACGAGCGGGACGGTGGGCCGGCTCCCGCGTGCGCATGTCGTTCGGCGCGCCGAGCCGATCCAGGACGGCGCGATTCGCCTCCAGCGCGCCGTCGAGGCTGCCGCAATCCAGCCAGCGACCGGCAAGCTCAACCGCTTCGACGCGCTCGCCGTCTTGGACAAGCCGGTCGATCGCATCGGTGATCTCCAGTTCCCCACGGGGGGACGGTTGAATCCGTTCGATCGCAGGGAAGATGGACGGCTCCAACTGATAGAGGCCGACGAGGGCGAGGTTGGAGGGAGGACGCTGCGGTTTCTCCAACAGCCGCACGACCTGCCCGCCGCGGACGACGGCGACGCCGTACTGGCACGGATTCTCCACCGGCTGGACGTAGATTTTTGAGCCCGGCTCGTGGAGGGTCTGGGCCACCTGCCGGATGGCGGCGTCTGTCAGGAGCGTGTCGCCGAGAAGCAAGAGGAAACGATCCACGCCCAGAAAGGGCGCCGCGGTTCGGACGGCGTCAGCCAGCCCGTTCGGTTCGTCCTGGTAAGCCGCGTGGAGGACGAGGCCATCGGCGTGTTGGGCTAGCTCGTCAGCGCCGGGGGCCAGCGTGGGATGGAGCACCACGATGACCTCGGAGAGGCCCAGCCGGCGGCAAGCGTCGAACAGGTGCGCGATGAGAGGCCGGTTGCTGAGTGGAAGATCGTGTTTCGGCCGGGTGTGCGTGAGGGGCGCCAGACGGGTGCCCTTGCCGGCGCAGAGCAGGACCGCTTTCATCACGCTCCAGTGGCCGTCCTGCGCTTCTGAATGGCGGGACCGAGCCGAAGATGCCTCAGGGCCGGCCCGGTCCCGCTGAGGCGCGCGCTACGGCATGGCCCAGGTGGCTCCGGAGGGACTGACGATCACTACGATGTCGCCGGTCTGGAGCGTCTGGACGCTATTGACGATCGAGGGCACCCACTGGGGGAAGAAGCCCGGCCATCGGTCGGACTCGTTGTCCCAGAGCCAGCCGGCCGTCCAGGCGCCATCGATGGTCAGGGCATCGACGGAGACGTTCGCGCCGGTGTAGGTGACGAAGTCCAGGCCCGGTAGCACGGCCACGGTCCGGGCCCGGTAGATCGGCGCGAACTGCGTCCAGCTCCCAGCGGCGGGGGCACTGACGAAGACCGGATCGAACTCGCTGACGGCGCTCAGTGTCCCCGGGGCGCCCGGGTTGAAGCTGCGGTACTGTCCCGATGTTGCGTCAAAGCTGAAGAAGGAGGCGATGCCGCCGCTGTCGGCGAAGGCCAGGGCCACGCCGGTTCCGTTCGCGCCTGCGAAGGGAATCGCCGTGAGGCCGGATCCGACCACGTGCGTCTCTAGGTCGCGCAAGAACGCTGCGTAGAGGCCGCCCGCCTCGATGAACGCGGTGGCGGTGTTGGACTCGCGGTCGACGATGGTCGGCAGGTCGAACCAGCGAGATCCGTTCCAGCGGGCGATGGAGGGCGCCTGCGCCGTTGCCAGCGCTGCCGCGCGCAGTCCGGCGACCCCGATGGCGCCCAGGTCGAACGTCAGCTCCACCGGCTCCGAAAGCTGGACTCCGACGTCACCCGTCCCAGGTTGCTCGTTGGACCCGGCGGACGGAGAGGCGTTGAAACTGATCTCGTAGGCCGCAATGATTTGGCGCGTGGGTGCGTCAGGGGACGACGCGTCGGTGGATGACGTGCCAGTGGAGGTGCTGGTGACTTGCGCCAGCTCGCTCAGGGTGTTCTCGCCGCTGAAACTCTGGACCTCGACCGTGGTCCCCGTATCGGCGCTGCCCGCGTCAACGTTGACCGTGAGGCTGCCATCGTCAGTGACGAGGGTGAAGTCCGCTTCAACGATCGTGCCGGAGCCGGCAGTGGTGCCGTCGAGTTCCGCGGTGGGATCGGTGCCGTCCGTCGTTGGGCTGACCTCGTAGCCCGCAACCCTGATGCCCTCGTCGCCACTGACGGTGACGGTCTGCGCGACGATGAGCGCCACCAAGGCGGCGAAAATTCCAATCAGAAAGATGCCTGACGACCGCACCGTTCGAATCATCTAGATCCCTCGTCTCAGCCCACGTGCCGTTTGGATTCGTCTCTATCGTTCTCTAAGAGGCGCAAGGGCGGATATGAGGGAATGCGATAGTTTCTCCAGGTTCTCCATCCCACTGGTGGGGCGGGTGGCGGACTGGGATTGACGCCTGGGCCGAGCGCTTCGTCCACGGGGTCAGGCCGCCCGTCGGAATGGCGACGCTGACTCCCCGGCCGACGTGGCTTTGAATCCCTGAATGCTGAAGAGGGCGACGAGGGCGGCGATGATCAGGCCCTGGACGGCCAAGAGCGAGAGCGCGGAGGTCCCCGCGGCAACCGGCGCGGCGAGAGCGGAGAGCGCGGTTAGAACGATTAGGACGCGGAGGCGGGGTATCGCGCCCAGGCCGAAGAGCTGCGTGGTGAGCAGCATGGCCGCGGCCGTGAGCGCGCCGACCGCGACGTAGCCGCGGATCAGGGTTGCGTCGAACGAGGTTGCGTCGCCGGTGAGCAGTCTGGCGATGGGAGCCGGGGCGACACCGAAGACGGCGAAGCTGGCGACCAGGAGGAGCGCGGAGACGAGAAGGATCGCCCAGAGACGCCGTCGCTGGAGGCGCAGCGATGGGCTCGCGAGCGTCACGGGCAGGAGGACGTTGACGAGCGGGGCCACGGCATAGACCGGCTGGCGCCCCAAGGTGAAAGCGAGCGCGTAGCTGTCGGCATCGGACGGGGACAGGAACAGCCGCGCCCAGACGACGTCCTGATTGAGAAGCCAGGCGAAGAGGAGCCAGAAGGCGTAGGCGCGAAGAAGGTGGCGGCCGTCCCGCGCGGGCGCGAGCGTGACCTGGCGGTAGGCGCCCAGGCGCGCGAGGACAACGATCTCGACCAGCAGGGCGCCCGGCAGGCCGGCGAGAAAGATGTTGGCGGATTCCGCACCGCCCGCTACGAAGGGCAGGACAATGGTGATGCGGGCGAGGGACCAGATCCCCAAGGTGGTGGCCATGCGGCGGAAGGAGCGCGCCGCCTGCAGGCGGCCCAGGCCCACACCCACGACGGCGTGCAGTGGGATCTGCAGCATGACCAAAGTCGCGCCGAGCGGCCCAATGCTCCCCGCCAGGAGCACGACGGTGACGCCCGTCGCGACCGTAGTGGCGAGGAGGATGCTGCGGAGCGGGCCCGGAAGGAAGGCGGGCTGTCGCGAGGATGCCCGTACCGCCACCACCGGTTGAATCGCCACCGCCAGCGCGTTGGCGGCGTTGCCGATGCCCAGGGCGAGCACGAACGTGGAATAGTCCCCGTTGTTGAGCGATCGCAGTCCCAGGAGTTGAAGCGCCAGGCCAAGGAAAAAGGTGACGGCGATGCCGGCCGTGAGCCAGGCCGCGCCGCCGCCGTGATCCTCCCAGATGAGCCGGACGCTAGCGAGAGGCGAGGTCAAAGATTGTGAAACCGCCGCCGCCGGCGTCCGTAAACACGACGGGGAGTGGATCCTCGCCCGACTGCCAGATCCGCGAGATGGGCCAATCTGCCTGCTTGACCACCAATAGCTCGACTCCGGACTGCCGCGCGAGTGCCCGCACCTCCGCGCTGGTGAGCGGCTGGTCCACGAACCGATTGACAATACGCGCGGCCTCACGCTCCGCTGGGAAACCGAGCCAGCGCTCGTCGGAGCCCACCAGGATCTCCGCCCCGGTCAGTCCCTCAAACCACCAGCCCAGTGGCCAGCTCTCCTTGTTGCGGGCCACGGCCACGGTCCGGCCTTGGTGCTCTGCGTCCACCCAAGCGGCCGTTTCAATGAGCGACCGATCGGCGATGCCGTAATAGTTGTAGAGGTCGCGCGCGCGCGTGTCGGAGAGCGGCAGGAGGAGCAGCGGCAGCGCCACCGCCGCCGGGATGGCGAGATTGGCAACGATCGTGCCGCGGGACTTGGTGAGGATGGCCTGCAGCGCAATTGCCGCGGCCAGCGTCGCTCCCACGATCAGCGCGAGGGCCAGTCTGGGCTCGCCCGAGAGCGCCATTCCCAGCAGGCCGGCGGCCACGAGCGCCGCGCTGGTCTGCCAGAGGACGGAGGATCGCCGGCGAACATTGAGAGCGAGGTAGAGCGTGGAGACGGCGATGAACGTCCACCAGAACCAAACGGCTTCCGTGAACGGGTAGTGCAAGACGCTGCCAAAGTTCAGGCTCGCCGCGTTGAACAGCGGACTGAAGCCCTCACCGCGGTTGATGAGGAACGGAGGCAAGAACGTCAGCACGCCGATGAGGCAGACGAGCGCCAGTCCTGCAGTCCGGCCGATCAAGGGACGCCACCCCGGCCGCAGCGAGAGCCAGATGAGCCAGATCACAAGAGCGACGACGGCCGCGACGCCAAAATAGAGTTGGTGGCTCAGCGCAACGAGGACCAGGAAACCGCCAGCGGCGAGCAGGTCGCGGCGAGCGCCGGCGCGGAGATAGCACGCGCTGAAGTACGCGAACGGGAGCAGAAAGGCAAGCGCGAAGTTCTGGGGATAACCGCCGAAGGCGGCGGTCTCGGTGAGGTAGCCGGACAGCCCCACTGTGGTGGCCAGCGCCAGGGCGATCCAGCGGCCTGAGTACTTGCGGGTCAGCCAATACGTCGAGGCCAGCACGACCACAATCGAGAGCACGCTCACGAGGCGCGCGGCGGTCACGGGGTCGGACCACTGGGCAAGCACGTGGAGCAGCGCCGGGATTAAGGGTGGGTAGGTGCCGCCCGTGGACTTGCCGGCGCCGTCGAAGAGGTCCGCGCCGTAGGCCAACCAGTTGCCTGCGTCGAGTCCAGTGGGGTACGCGCCCGTCTGGGACCAGCGGCGAAGAGCCAGGGCCGTGATCACCGCGACCAGCGGGCCCAGCTCAACGACGGTACGCATCCCCCAGGCGGGAAGCGCGGTGCGGTGGTGAACGCGGGTGAGGACTAACGCATTCGTGCGAGCACCTCCTCCGTGAGCTGCACCACGGCGAGCGCGTCCTCCACCGGCACCGGACTGGGGTCGCCACTCGCCGCGGCATCGATCGTTTGGTGGATCAGGCGGCCATGCCCCCAATCCTGGCGGCCGCGCAGCCAATGGCCGCCGCTTTGAGCGAAACGGAGGAGATGCTGACCGCCGACACGAAAGGAGGTGCGCAAGGCGTCGATCGCGCGGTGCGATCCGTCCTGGTCCAGGACGACGGCGACGTCGCGGAAGAGGTCGGCCATGAGGATCTTGCGTTGGCAGAAGATGAGGAAGTGCCATTCAGAGACAGCGGACTCGAAGGTCATGGTCAACGTTGCCGGCACCGTTCCGGCGCGCAGAGCAATGTGCACGGTGGAGAGCGGCTGCTGTGCGCCCGTCGCGGCCGCAGAGGCGGTGGCGAACTCGACCTCCGCGTCGCCCAGCACTCCGCGGACGAGATAGAGCATGTGCGGCGACTCGTCGAAGAAGAGGCCGCCGGGAAGCTCCCCGTACCACTGCGGGAGGCGGCGGCGCGGGCTGCTGGACTGCATGCCCATCACGAGCTGGATGGGGCCTACCTCACCCGACGCCAGCACCCGCTGCAGGCGGCGCATGGAACGGCTGTGGAGGAAGTTGTGCGAGACGCAGAGGAGGCGGTCGTGTTGCGCGGCGGCCGCGATCATGGCGCGGGCGTCGTCCGCATTCATCGCCATGGGCTTTTCCAGGAAGACGTGGCAGCCGGCTTCCAAGGCGGCGAGGCAGTGCTCGTGATGCACGATGGGAGGTGTGCAGATACTCACCAAGTCGAGGTCCTGGCGCAGGAAGTCGGTGAAATTGTCCGTGGCGTACGGGACCTTGCGGGCGGTCGCGAAGCGATCCGCGGTCGCGCGGTTGCGGTCGTAGATCGCCACGACATGTGCCCCCGGGTGCCGCTTGTAGGCGGGGAAGTGGCGGTCGCCGGCCACCCAGCCGGTCCCGATGATGCCGACGCGGAGAGGGCGGTCAGGCACAGACATCGGTCATCTCTCGGTGGGTCCGTGCGGCGACGGAGGCCCAGTCGAAGGCGAGAGCGCGTTCGCGCGCACGCGCGCCCATCCGCAGGCGCCGCTGGGGGTCTTGGGCCAGCACTTGCAGCGCTTGCGCCAGCTCAGCCGTGGACGCGGGTGGGACGACGATCCCTGCAGCGCCGTCCCCGATCAGTTCGCGCGTGCCGCTGACGTCGGTCGCCACAACGGGCAGGCCCGAGGCGAGCGCTTCCAGGACGGCGAGCGACATGCCGTCGGTGAGAGAGGGCCGGACGAAGATGTCGGCGTCGGCGAGGAGGGCAGCGACGTTGTCCTGGTGGCCGAGGAATTCGACTCGATCGGTGAGTCCCAGCGCCCGGGTGCGGGCGCGCAGCGCGGTGGCCGCGGGCCCGTCGCCGGCGAAGCGGACGCGCAGCGGAGCGCCTTCGTCGCGCAGGCGCGCGGTGGCGTCGAGGAGAAAGCGCTGCCCCTTGTTGAAGATCAATCGCCCCACGCACAGCGCCACGGGCACGGCGCGGGGGGGACGGGGAGCAGGCTGGTAGTCGGCGAGGTCCACCCCGTTGGGGATCACGGTGAGCTTGGAGGGCGGGGCGCCGAGGGAGAGGGCGTGACGGCGCACGTCGTCGCTCACGCAGATGATCCGTTGGGCCACACGGAGGAGCACACGACCGAGGGTGCGTTCGTAGCATTGCGTGGCGAATCGGTGCGGCTGGGGCAGGGCCGCGGTGGAGCCGATGTGGAGGGTGAGGAGCAGGGGCAGCCGCAGCCGTCGCGCCACGGCGGCGGCAACCAAGGAAGAGTGGAAGAAGAGCGTGTGGGCGTGGAGCAGGTCCGGGCGGAACTCCCGCGCCGATTGGGAAGCGCGCTGCCACATCTGCCACGACAGCGCCGTCTGCGCTCCCGTCACGCTCCCGAGGTCAAGCCGGCGCGCCCGTACGATCTCGACGCCGTCACGCACTTCGCGCGGCGGCGCCTGCGGCGCCGCCATGGTGAGCAGTCGCACCCGGGTGGCCCCAGGCGCGACGATGCGCGGATAGATCTCAGCCAACGTCCGCTCGACGCCGCCGTCGCCCTCGGGCAGCGCGACATCGCTAAAGGCAAGGACGCGCATTTGCTATTCCCAGCCCAGCTACCACGCCGCCGCGGGGACGCCGTGTTGCATGGCCGGATCTTCTCAGCGGGCATCCTCAAGCACATCGCCGTTTCGGGGTAGGGGAATTGCTGATTTCGGGCGGTACGGGAGACACCTAAAATTGCGTGGGAGGATAGGTGCCCCATGGCGATTCTGCGCGTGCAGTCTTCAGCTCAGCCGAAATCAACGAGGCTCGCAGAATCCGTCTCGGTGGTTATTCCGTGCCTGAATGAAGAGCCGACGCTGGCGGACGCGATCGGATCGGCGCTGGAACTCGTCGCCTCGCTCGACGCGGGCGGGGAGGTGATCGTGGTGGACAACGGATCCACCGATCGCTCGGTTGAGATCGCTGAGGAGCTGGGCGCTCGGGTGATCCGAGAGGAGGAGCGCGGATACGGGGCGGCGTTGCGCGCCGGATTCGCGGCCGCCAAAGGCGGCTATGTGGTGATGGGTGACGGGGACGCCACCTACCAGTTCCAGGACGCGCTGCCTATGCTCTTGGACCTTGACGCCGGCGCCGACATGTGCGTGGGCAATCGATTCCGAGGCGGGATTGACCCCGAGGCCATGGATTGGAGCCACCGCTACATTGGCACGCCGGCGTTGTCGGCGCTGCTGCGCGTGACCTGCGGATCGAAGCTGGGCGATAGCCAGTGCGGGCTGCGGGCGCTGCGGCGGTCCGCCCTTGAGCGGCTCAATCTGCAGACCAGCGGGATGGAGCTGGCGTCGGAGATGATCTTGCGGGCCTATCGATCGCAGTTGGTGATCCGGGAGCAGCCGGCGACGCTCCGGGTCCGGCGCGGAGAAGCGAAGCTGGCGACGTTTCGTGATGGCTGGCGGCATCTGTCATTGATTCTCGCGGCCAGCCCCACGATGCTGTTCACCATCCCCGGGCTCACATTACTGATGGCGAGCATCGCCTTGACTGTCCTGGCGTTCGTGAGCGGCGGGGGCGTCGTGGCCGGTAGCTCGGCGTCGCTGCCGGTGTTCCTTTCGTCCGTCTGTCTGGTCTTGGGGCTGTACGCCTTGGGCATTGGCGCGTTGGCGGCGCAGCTGGCGGCCCGCGACGGGCTGGGCCGCCCCGATCGGGTCATGAGGACGCTTCTGCGCTGGCTCTCGCCGAACCGGCTCGTCTTGGTGGGCGCGTTGGCCGGGTTGAGCGGGGTGGGCATCCGCCTTGCCTTGCTGGTAGTGAATGGCGAGGGGGGCGCGGTAGGGCCAACCGTATCCCTCGCATCCTTGTCCCACAGCTTGATGATTGCGGGGGCGGGGACGGTGTGGCTCGGTTTCATGACGTCGTTGGTGGCGTCGCACCTGTTTCGATCGATGGCTCGGCCCGCTCCGCGCATCGATCGGTTGAGCGAGGCGGAGCGGAAACTGGCCGCGTAGCGGGAACGAGGCTGCGGTGGCAATTCTGGTGACGGGAGGTGGGGGCTACATTGGCTCCCATATGACGCGCTTCCTCCACGAGGACCCCGAAGCAGAGGTGGTCGTCCTGGATTCGCTCGAGCGAGGGCGCGCGGCGGCGATTCCGTCCGGGGTGCCGGTCATTCGTGACGATTTGGGAAGCAGCGAGCGGCTGTTCGCTCTGTTACGGCGGTACGCGATCGAGTCGATCTTCCATTTCGCCGGCTATGCCGTGGTGAGCGAGTCGGTCCAGTGTCCCGAGAGATACTTCGAGGCCAATACGGCGCGGAGCGCCAACCTGATCCTGGCGGCGCGTCAGGCCGGCGTTCGCGAGTTTGTGTTTTCCTCCACGGCAGCGGTCTACGGGACTCCCGTGGAGCTTCCCCTTCGCGAAGATGCACCCCTGCGCCCGCTCAGTCCGTACGGACTGAGCAAGCTCATGGTGGAACAGCTGCTGGAGCGGTGGGCCGACGGAAGCGAACTCCGCTTCGTCAGCCTGCGATACTTCAATGTCGCCGGCGCCGGGTACGGCACCGGCGAAGCGCACGAGCCCGAGTCGCATCTGATCCCGTGCCTGCTCCAAGCGGCCGCGCGCGGCGAGCGGGCCCGGGTGTTTGGAACAGATTTCCCAACCCCGGACGGCACCTGCATTCGCGACTATGTGCATGTCGTTGACTTGGTGCACGGTCACCAGGCCGCACTGCGCTATCTCCGCGAAGGAGGCGCCAGCACGGCAGTGAATTTGGGCAGCGGCACGCCCACCAGCGTACGGGAGGTGATCGTCGCGGTGCAGAAGGTGACCGGCCTGGACCTGGAGGTGGAGGACTGTCCGCCGAGGCCCGGAGACCCGCCGATCCTCGTCGCTGACGTTGCGAAGGCGGCGACCGCCCTGCGTTGGCGCCCGAAGCTCAGCTTCCTGGACGCCGTGGCAAGCGCGTGGGACTGGATCCAGTCCCCGACTCCCGTCGAGCCACGTGCCCGTCGCTGCGCACCGGTTCCCCCGCTCTGACTCAGAGAGCCGTTGGAGCCGGCGGAGCGCGACCGCCGCGCCCACCCCGATGAAGCGATTCGTCCATGCGCGCGTCCGGCTCGTCGCCGGCGTCCTCTTCGGCGCCGTCGTTCTCGTGGTATCTCTGAGCCCCTCGGTGCGGGCCGAGGCGGTGCCGGTGCGAGGCGGTTTGGATGCGATCCCGGCCGGAACCGTCCGGCTGCCCTTCACCGTGTCCGGCTGGGCGGTGGACCCCTCGGCGTCCGAGGGGCCCGGGATCGATTCAGTCGTGCTGATCGAAGCCCCCCAATATCCCGGGCGCTTTGTGACGGAGGGGACGTACGGGCTCGATCGCCGAGACATTGCGACGGCGCTGGGCGCCTCTTTTGCGGAGTCGGGTTTCGCCATTTCGGTCACCGCCCTCCCGCCCGGTGCGCATGAACTGTCGGTGTATCTCCGAGTGGCGGGTGAACGCGCGTGGAGCAGACTGGCAAGCTTCCGCGTTGACATTGACTCTCCCAATCTCGTTGGGCATGTGGACCCGCCACCGGCGGACACACTAGGGCTTCCCGTTCCGGTCACGGGCTGGGCGTTGGATGCAAGCGCGAGAACCGACACAGGCGTGGATTCCGTGGCCATCTACGCCGGCGAGATTGAATTGGGTCGCTGGCTGGCGGATGCCGAATACGGCTCGGAGCGGAGCGACGTGGAGCAACGCTTCGGAGTACGCTTCGCCCCTGCCGGGTATGCGGTGAATCTTGCCGACCTCGCTGGCGGGCGGCAGGAACTTTCGATCTACGCGCACACGACCGTGGATGATCGCTGGGCCCTCGTGGCGACCTATACAGTGGTCATTGACGCGGATCTGCCGGCGGTGGATGTGCGCGGGCACATCGATCCGCCGCCGCCGGATCAGGTGTCGGGGCCGGTTCCAGTCACGGGCTGGGCGATCGATGCGCAGGCGGCCGTGGGCCCGGGGATCGATGCGGTAGCGCTTTACGCCGGCGACATGGAGACGGGAACGTATCTCGGATCAAGCGAATACGGGCTGATCCGAGCGGACGCTGCGGAGCAGTTCGGCGGCGGATTTGCCGCCTCCGGCTTCGCTCTGCACGTGGAAGGACTGGCCGCCGGTCGGAATGATCTGTCCGTCTACGCGCAGGCCTCGCGCGACGGTTCGTGGCGGTTGATCGGTGCGCACACGGTTCACGTGACTGAAGCCGGGCAGGCGCCGGCCGCCATCGCGGGCGCACCGTCGGACGCCGGCGCCGGCGGGGGCGTCGAATGGATCCTGCTGGGTGCCCGGGTTGCGCTCGCGGTCATGGCGATGGCAGCCGTGGGAGTCGTGGTACGCAACTGGCGTCGGCCGGGGGCTGGGCCCGCGCCGCTGGATCCCGGCGAAGGCTCGGTCGTGAGCAAAATGGACCGTGTCCCCGCAACGACGCTGAAGTCCTCCCCCGCGACACTGGCCGTCGCGGCTGTGGTCGCGTTCGGCCTCGGGTGGTGGAAGGGGGAGCGGCGTTGATAATTAAGTCGTGCCGACGCGGATGGGGCGTTGAGTAATGGCGGTTGAGTCGCGTAGGCGGACGGAGGCAGTGCGGCGGCCGTACCCTACCCTTGGGCCTTTGGCTCAAGCGCGGAAGGGATGACCAGCATGGCTCTGCCACGGCCGACAGCGCAGGACATCATCATCATTGGAGCCACCGGCGACCTGAGCCGCCGCAAGCTGCTGCCGGCGCTGTATGAACTGCACCGCGAGGGGGAGCTTCCCTCCGCCGGCCGCATTGTCGGCTATGCCCGCGCGCGCCTGTCCGATCAGGATTTCCGCACGCTCGCGCGTGAGGCGGTGGGGGCGGACACGATCGACGATCGCAACGGCGCCTGGCTCGAGTTCGAACAACGGCTCGCGTTCGTGTGCGCCCGCGAAGGGGGTGTCCCGGAACTGAAGCATCGCAGCGAGGAGAGCAAGCGGATCGTCTACCTGGCTGTGCCGCCAACCGTCCACGCGCCGATCGTTCAGGACATCGCCGAGAACGATCTGGTCGACGGCACCCGACTGTTGCTGGAGAAGCCGTTTGGCTGGGATCGCGCTTCCGCCAAAAATCTCAATCGCGTCCTCCATGACGTCTTTGATGAGTCCCAGATCTTCCGGATCGATCATTACCTGGCGAAGGAGGCGGTCCAGAACTTGCTGGTGCTGCGCTTCGGGAACAGCCTGTTCGAGCGAGTCTGGGACCGCAGCGTCATTGATCACGTGCAGATCACCGTGGCCGAGTCGGGGGGGATCGATGGGCGGGGCGACTACTACGAAACGGTCGGGGCCGGCCGTGACATGGCCCAGAACCACCTCCTGGAGGTGCTGGCATTCTTGACCATTGAGCCGCCGGCTGCGTTTGATGCGCGCGCCTTGCGTGATGAGAAGGCCAAGCTTTTCCGCGCAGTACGGCCGCTCGATCCGGCGCGCACAATCCGCGGGCAGTACACCGCGGGCGAGGCGGCCGGCGCCCGTGTGCCGGCCTACCACGATGAGGACAACGTCGATCCCTCCTCGTCCCGCGAGACATTCATGGCCTTCGAACTGTTCGTGGACAATTGGCGTTGGGCCGGCGTGCCGTTCTATCTGCGGACCGGCAAGGCGTTGCAGCGCCGCGTGACGGAGGCGGTGGTTGCTTTTCGCGATGTGCCGATCCGCCTCTTCCAGGAAGCCGCGATCGGGGATGTGGCGCCGAACCACTTGACGTTCCGGATCCAGCCGGACGAAGGGGTCACGCTGAGTATTCAGTCCACGATGCCCGGTTCGGCGCTGCGGGTGACCCCGGTGGATTTGCACTTCCGCACTGCCGAGACGTTTGAGCGCGAGTCGCGGGATGCCTACACACGGCTGCTTCTGGACGCCATGCAGGGCGACCAAACGTTTTTCGCCCGCTCCGACGGCATTGACGCGCAATGGCGCGTCATCCAGGGGATCCTTGACGATCCGCCAGAACTTTGCTTGTACCCGGCGGGGAGTTGGGGTCCCAAGGAGGCCGATGCGTTGATCGCGCCGCGCAGGTGGCACTTGCACTGACGGTGGCGTCGGTATCGGTGGGCCGATCGGCGCGGCCGCCGCCGGCCGGACGAGACTGCGACGCTGCTTCCATTTGGCGTCGCGCCGTCGGTGGACGAGAAGTCCGCCGCTTCGTTTTAGCGCCCTGGGGCGGATGCGGATCCTCTGATGGCAGGACCGTGGTGCTGTCGCACGGCGCCGGATTTCGCGTCGACGGCACTACAGCCCGCAGAGCGGGATGCGGGCGGCGTCGCGGTCGCGCCGGGAGGTGGGAACAAGGCCGCCGGACGTCTGGACGACGTAGTCCGGCAGTCAGTGAATATCATCACAACGCGATCGGCTCCGCATCGCATCGCACTGGCAAACGCTGGCCTTAACAGCCCGTGAGGCGCTTGACAGCCCGTGAGGCGATCGTCAGCATGCCGCCAAGGGTGGTCCTGCGGCGGTTCGTGAGGGCGGTGACGAGCACAGAGCCCGGTGCGAATCGCGCTGGCATGGCCAACCCGACACCTGCGGCGCGTTCGCGCCGGCCGATACGTACGTTGGACCGTGCAACGAGGAGGGACAGGAGATGGCGGAGTTCGACACGCTGATCAAGGGCGGCACGGTTGTCGATGGTCTGCGCGTGCCGCGCTTCCGCGCCGACGTGGGCATTAAGGACGGGCGCATCGCCCAGATCGGAGGGATCAGGAGCGGCGACGCCGGGACTGTCATTGATGCGAGCGGGCTGATCGTGGCGCCGGGGTTCGTCGATCTGCATACCCACTACGATGCGCAGATTCAGTGGGACCCGTGGTGCACGATCTCCGGCTGGCACGGGGTGACCTCGGTGGCGCTGGGGAACTGTGGTTTCGGCTTCGCTCCGGTGCGGGCGGACGAGCGCGATCGCGCCATGCTGATGATGTCGCGCAACGAGGCCATCCCGCTGGGGTCCATGCAGGCTGCGATGCTGTGGGACTGGGTTACATTCCCCGAGTGGATGGATTCGCTGGGACGCATGCCCAAGGGGGTGAACTGCCTCAGCTACGTCCCGCTCTCCCCGCTCATGGTCTGGGTGATGGGCCTGGAGGCTGCCAAGAGCCGCGGCGCGACGGACGAAGAGCGCCGCGAGATTCAACGGCTGCTCAGCGAGGGCATCGAGGCCGGCGGGTGCGGCTGGTCCATCCAGCGGTTCGGCAAGAATTCCGTGCAGTCGGACTACGACGGAACGCCGATGCCGACGGACCTGATGACGGACGAAGACGTGCTGGCCTTGGCGGAGGTCCTGCGCGAGCGGGACGAGGGGCTGATCCAGATCACCCAAAGCACCGCTGAGGGTGACTTTGCAGCCAACGTTGAAGGCAACGCCGATTACCGTTTCGTGGAGCAGCTGGCTTAGGTGAGCGGCCGTCCGGTTCTCTTTAACGTGGTCGCCGCCTTCGACACCAGCCCGGACTTCCATCGCACTCAGATGCGCTGGCTGGAGAATTCCAACGCGCGCGGCCTGGCTCTCTTCGGTCAAGGCTTCACCCACCGCCAGTGGACCGTCTTGACCATGGAAGACTGGAATCTTTTCGACAGCAGCCCCGCGTGGGCGCGGGCGACCACGGGCACGCATGCCGACAAGATGGAGAAGCTCGCGGACCCGGAGCTGCGCGCGCAGATGAAGGCTGAGGAGCACCTGCTGCTCACCGAGGTGCTGGGTGGGACGGTTGACAAGTGGACCGTCCGGTCCGTGGGCAACCACTCGGAGTTGGACAAGTATCAGGGACGGGTTGTGGGAGAGATCGCGAAGACGGAAGCCAAGGACGCGCTGGACGTGGCCCTGGACATCGCCGTGGCAAGCGACCTCACGGCCGAATTCCAAACCGAGGACGTCTCGAGCAACGACCCGGAGAAGGTCAGCCAGCTGATGCTCTCGCCCTACACGATGCCGGGCATCTCCGACGGCGGCGCCCACACGAAGTTCCTGGTCGGCGGCGCCTACACCACGAACTTCCTCACCTGGCTGGTGCGCGACACGCAGAAACTCACACTGGAGGAGGCCCACTACCGCCTGAGCGCCTTGCCGGCCCACGCGGGCGGGTTCAAAGACCGCGGTTATCTCCGCGAGGGCATGGCCGCGGACATCGTGGTCTACGACTTCGACAATCTGAAGAGCGTGCCCGAGCATGACTCCGTGGTGGTGCACGATCTCCCAGGCGACGAGTGGAGGCGCGTGCAGCGAGCGGAGGGGTACCGCTGGACGCTCGTGAATGGCGAGGTCACCTTTGAGGACGGCGAGTGCACCGGCGCCACCCCCGGAGCGCTGCTGCGTGGGGGCCGCGCGGAGCGGTAGATTTCGCAGCGGCGCCGCTCGCGCCGCCGCCGCCGCGATAGCCGACGTGCGATGAGCTGATTCGGCTCGCCTCGCGAGGGTGCCTCGCGAGGCGAGTTCGCGTCTGAGCGTCGACGGTTCGGACGTCGATCAGTGGCTGACGGGCGGCGGGCAACGACGTCGCCCGCGCATCTCCGGGCTTGCTGGACGCCAGCGCCCCGCGAGCAGATGGGCGTGCCTGCGCTGTCCCTGCGGATGGGTGGGTTTGGCGACCCCGAGCGGATTCGAACCGCCGATCTCCACCTTGACAGGGTGGCGTGTTTGGCCGCTACACCACGGGGCCCCTCAAGCGAGTCTAGGAAGCGCCCGATCGTGGGTCAATCGCGGCGGTGTGGAACCAGCTCGGCCGGAGGCGCGTGCGCCCCTGGGGTGGCCGCGCTGGTGCGTATACTTAAGATGAAGGGCAGTAGTCCGTGGCACGAGGACAACGCGGCGGCCGGCCTCAGGCGTCTCGCAAGGGCGGGAGCGGTTCCCCCTTGCCGGGCCGTCGCGGTCGCAAGCGTAAGGGCCGGTCGGCGCAAAACGAGACTCCGACCGCCGCGCCCGGTGCGGCGCAAGCGCCGGCCGGTGGCGCCACCTTTGGTGGCAGTGTCACGCTGCCCGCCGCCCGCCCGCCGGCCCAGCGTCCCCAGCGATCACGTGGGGGACCGCGACAATCCGTGAGCGGCCGCGCCTCACGACGGCTGGCGATGGCGCACGACTTTCGCTACGTCCGCGGCGACATGCGCTGGATCGCGCTGACTACCAGCGTCAGTGTGGCCGTGCTCTTGGTCCTGTGGGCGGCGATCCGGCTCTGAAGGCGGGCCGCGCCGGCGGCTAGCCGTCCGCTGCCGGCGAGTCCACGATCGCGAACGTCAAGAGGCCTTCGGCGGCGATTTCGCCGTCAACGGTGGCGACGCCCGCCGCCTTGCCCAACGACCCCCGCAGTCGCTCCAGCGTCACCTGGAGACGCAACTGGTCGCCGGGGCGCACGAGCCGGCGAAAGCGGGCCTTGTCAATGCCGGCGAAGAGGCCGAGCTTTCCGCGGAACTGCGGACTGCTCAACAGCGCCACGGCGCCTACCTGCGCCAGCGCTTCCACGATGAGCACCCCCGGCATGATGGGGTTGCCGGGAAAGTGGCCCGGGAAGAACCATTCATTGGCGCTGACGTTTTTGATCCCCACCGCCCGGCGGCCCTCCTCCAGCTCAACAATGCGATCGACGAGGAGGAAGGGGTAGCGATGCGGGATGGTGTCCAGAATCCGGCGGGCGTCGAACTCGGTCATGGCGTTGAGGGTTTCGCCGCCGCGGCCGTCCACTGCGATTCTGCAAAGGCAAGGAAGGCGTCGATCACATCGTCGGGGAGGGGGATGTCGCCGGGCTCGCGTTCATCGTCATGGATGCCGTGATAGTCGGACCCGCCCAGGGGCAGGAGGCCGTGGGCATCCGCGAGCGCCTTGAAGGTGGCGATCTCTGGCTCCGTATAGTTCTTGTAGAAGACCTCCAACCCTTGCAGGCCGACGGATGCGAGCTGGGAGACGGCCGCCTCTGCGTCCAGCAAGAAGGAGGGGTGGGCGAGGACAGCGACGCCGCCCGCCTCGCGGACCAGCTCAATCGCGTCCTTGGGTGAGAGCTTCTCGCGCGGCGCGTCCGCAGGCCCCCCGGTGTGGAGGTATTTGTCGAACGCTTCACGCAAGCTCGCCACGTAGCCGCGCTCGACCATTGCCCGGGCGACGTGAGGCCGTCCCACCGCCGCCTCGCCGGCGATGGCTTGCACCCGCTCCCACCGCAACGGCATCCCCAGCGCGTCCAGCTTGGCCAGCATGATGCGCCCGCGCTGCATGCGTCCGCGGCGCAGGGCGGCAAGGTAGTCTTGCAGCCGCCGGCTCTCCACCGTGCGGAAGTAGCCCAGAAGATGCGCGTCGCCACCATCCGCCAGGTCGGCGCTGAGCTCCACGCCCGGAATCACGCGCAGGCCGAACTCCCGGCCTGCTGCGACGGCCTCGGCGACGCCTTCGGTCGTGTCATGGTCGGTGAGGGCCAGGATCGCCACGTCGCGGGCCGCGGCCTTGGCGACGAGTTCACGCGGCGATAAGACGCCGTCCGACTGAGTGCTGTGCGCGTGGAAATCGGCGCGCGCCATCAGGCGTCCAGGGTGCGGTCAACGCGCTCGACTGCGCGCGCGTGGCCCGTTGCTTCGTCGATGTCCACCAGCAGCGATGAGAAGACGAGAGGGCCCTTCTCTTCCGGGGGGAGCCGTGTTGGCAGGCCGGTGAGGAATCGTTGCAAGGCCGGCTTGACCTCCGTGCCGATGATGGAGTCCCGCGCCCCGCACATGCCGATGTCCGTGACGAAGCCGGTGCCGCCGGGCAGGATACGCGCATCAGCGGTGGGCACGTGCGTGTGGGTGCCCGCGACGGCCGCGACGCGGCCATCCAGGTGCCAGCCGAGGGCTTGCTTCTCCGCGGTGGCCTCGGCGTGGAAGTCGACCACGACGTGCAGTCCGTCAGGGAGCTCGTCAAGCAGCCTGTCCGCCACCGCGAAGGGATCGTCGAGCGGCGCCATGAAGGTCCGCCCGATCAGATTGAGCACCGCGAGGCGGGAGTTGTGCCAGACGCCGCGGCCGGGCGCCGCAGCGGGATAGTTGGCCGGGCGGAGCACGGGCAGATCGCCGTCCAGCGCCGCAGCGAAGTCGGCGATGGCCCAGGTGTGGTTGCCGCCGGTCAGGACGTCAACGCCCGAGTCGAGCAGTTGGCGGGCGATCTTCTCCGTGGTGCCGCGCCCGGCGGCGGCGTTCTCGGCGTTGGCAATGACATAATCCAAGTCGAGTTCACGGCGCAATTGGGGGACGAGCGCGGCGAGGGCCCGCCGGCCGGCCTTGCCCATCACGTCGCCGAGAAGGAGGACGCGCATGCCCTAGCGGGCTACCTTCGTCGCCCGTGTCTCTCGCATGACGGTGACGCGGATCTGCCCGGGGTATTGCAAGCTGGTTTCAATCTGCTTGCTGATGTCGCGCGCCATGCGCATGGACTCCAGGTCGTCGACCTTCTTGGGATTCACGATGACGCGAACCTCCCGCCCCGCTTGGATGGCGAAGCAGCGGTCCACCCCGTCGAAGGAGTTGGCGATCTCCTCCAGGGCGCGGAGCCGCTCCACGTACCGCTCGGCGGACTCGCGCCGTGCCCCGGGCCGGCCGCCGGAGATCGCGTCCGCCATCTGCACGATGACGGCTTCAACGCTATGCATTTCGACCTCTTCGTGATGCGCCTCAATGCAGTGAACGATAGGCTCGCTGACCTTGAAGCGGCGGGCGATGTCCGCGCCAATGAGGGCGTGCGTCCCTTCCACTTCGTGGTCGACGGCCTTGCCGAGATCGTGCAAGAGGGCCCCGCGCCGGACCACCTCGGGGTCGGCGCCCAACTCCTCTGCGAGCATGGCGCCAATGTGGGCCGTCTCCACGGCGTGAGTGAGCTGGTTCTGCCCGTAGGACGTGCGGTATTTGAGCCGGCCGAAGAGGTGCAGGATGTCGCGGGGCAGCCCCTGGCATTTCGCCTCAATCGCGGCTTCTTCGCCGGCCTCGCGGATGGTGGCGTCCACCTCCTTGCGGGCCTTCTCGACCTGCTCCTCGATGCGGGCAGGGTGGATGCGGCCGTCCGCGACCAGCCGGCTCATGGCGATCCTGCCGACGGCGCGGCGGACGGGATCGAAGGCGGAGAGCGTCACCGCTTCGGGAGTGTCGTCGATGATCACGTCGCAGCCGGTGGCCGCCTCCAGGGCGCGGATGTTGCGGCCTTCGCGGCCAATGATCCGCCCTTTCATCTCGTCGCTCGGAATAGGGATAACGGAGACGGTGGTTTCCGTGGTCACTTCCGAAGCGACGCGCTGCAGGGCGGTGGCGATGTATTTCCGGGCCTTCTCTTCTGCCTCTTCCTTGTACCGCACATCCGCTTCGCGGAGGCGGCGGATCGCCTCGTCGCGGACTTCCGCGTCGATTTGCGTGAGCAGGCGCTCGCGCGCCTCCTCGCTGGTGAGCTGGCCAATCTGTTCCAGCTGTCGCTGTTGCTCGGCGATGAGCTGGTCGATCCCGCTTTCGCGATCGTCCAACAGGCCGTCGCGACTGCGCAGCCCTTCGTCGCGCCGCTCCAGATCGGTCGCTTTGCGCTCTAGCTGGTCCTCGCGCTTAATGAGGCGGTCTTCGTGGCGCTGAACTTCGGTCCGCGTTGTGCGGACATCGGACTCCATCTCCTGACGGATGCGCAGCGATTCCTCTTGCGCTTGAAGCTGTTTGGCACGGGCTTCCTGCTCTGCCCGTTGGAGGATCTGTTCGGCCTCCAACCTGGCTTGTTCGCGCGGGTCAGGCTGACGCCCTCTCCTGCCGCGCAGGAGCCGTAAAAGGGCTCCCAACATGGTGTCCTCGCTAACTGATCAGTAGATTGATCACCTGGTAGGTGAAGTTGGCGAATCAAACCGAACTCGCTCCCTGATGCTCGTGCTCATCCTACGGGGCGACGCGGCGGAGCGCTACTTGCGTCGCTACAGGGGGAGGTTGTCTCCAGCAGTGGGGAAGCCGCCAAGTCAGGGGGGCGGCGGATCGTCGTCATCCCCGCCAGGTCGCCCCTGCCACGCTGCCCGCAGGGCGTGCTCAGCAACGTCAAAGGAGAACCCTCGCTGCCGCAGCGCGCCCCCCACCCGGCGGCGAAAGTCGTCCCAGGTGCCGGAGAAGCGGCTCGCGCGCGTCTGCGCGAGCCGCTTCGCCAGGGCGCCGTCGTCGACGTCGGCGGTGGCCCCCTCTGCGATGGCAGCGTCCACGCCCTGGGTCCGCAGCTCCGCTTGGATCATCCGCCGCGCACGCGGGCGCAAGCGTACGCGCTCGTCGGTCCAGGCGACGGCGAAGGCGCCGTCATTCAGGTAGCCCTGCGCCTCCAGGGTGGACAGCGTGGCAGCGATCACGTCCGCCGGTGTGCCGCGCCGCCGCAGCCGCTGCTCCACCTCCGCGCGGCTGCGCGGCCGGGGCGCCAACCAACGCAGGGCGGCCGTGTTGGCCTCGTGCCGTAACGCTTCCCGGCGGACGTCCTCTAAGGCCGGCGCCGCGATGGAATGACCCACGGCGAAGAGGTGGGTGCGGAGGAATTGGCGGTCGCAGTGGAGCGGTGGCCCTTCGTTGAAGGCCACGGTGACCGTCCGCCCGCGGCGGTGAATCTCCGTGATTTCAGGCACGGGCTGACCGGCGCTAGCGACGGCTGGAGGCGGCCTGGCGGCGTGGCGAGGCCGGCGTCGCCGCCGGCTCAGGGATCGCCTCTTTTTTGATGTTGGCGGCAGCGGCGGGACGAGGGAGGGGCAGACCCGCCGCCTCACGGATCTGGGTCACCAGCGTCTCGGCGATGTCCTTGTGCTCCAGGAGGAACAGCTTGGCGTTTTCGCGGCCCTGACCCAGGCGGAGATCGTCGTGGGAGTAGAACGCCCCCGTCTTTTTGATCAGGTCGTATTGCACGCCGAGATCGATGAGGTCTCCTTCGAGGCTGATGCCCAGCGCGGGACCTGTAAACATGATGTCGAACTCAGCGGTGCGGAAGGGCGGCGCGACCTTGTTCTTTACGACTTTGGCGCGGACCCGGCCGCCCACGACGACCTGGTTCTGCTTCAGCTGCTCCACGCGTCGGAGGTCAATGCGGACGGAGGTGTAGAACTTGAGCGCCCGGCCGCCGGGCGTGACCTCCGGATTGCCGAAGACCACCCCGACCTTCTCCCGCAACTGGTTCACAAAGATCAAGCAGGTGCGGCTGCGGGAGGTGACGGCGGTGAGCTTGCGCAGCGCCTGTGACATAAGACGCGCCTGCAGGCCCATGTGCGAGTCGCCCATCTCGCCTTCGATCTCGGCACGGGGGACCAGGGCGGCGACGCTGTCCACCACGATGACGTCCAGGGCGTTACTGCGAATGAGCGCCTCCGTGATCTCCAGCGCTTGCTCGCCCGTGTCGGGTTGGGAGATCAGCAACTCCTCGATGTTGATGCCGGTGGCCTGGGCGAAGGCCGGATCGAGGGCGTGCTCGACGTCGATGTAGGCCGCCTGACCCCCGAGCCGTTGGGCTTGGGCGATGATGTGCTGCGCCAGTGTGGACTTGCCTGTGCTCTCCGGACCGTAGATCTCAACGACGCGGGCGCGCGGGACGCCGCCAATTCCCAAGGCGATGTCCAAGGCAAGGGATCCGGTGGGGATCGATTCCACCTGCATGCTGGCACGGGCGTCCCCGAGGCGCATGACCGCGCCCTGGCCGAACTGCTTCTCGATGGACTCCATCACAGAGGAGAGCGCCGATCCGTCTTTGTCTGCTCCGTTTTTGTCTGCCATCGCCGGCCCTTTCCTTGTCGACTGTTGCAAGCGCCTCAGCGCGCGGCCCCATCATAGAGGAGGGGGGCCGGCCAGCGGTCGCGCGAATGAGAACAACCGTTCGCAGGCGCACTGTCGCACATGTGTTCCATTCGAGCAAGGAGGAGACAGCGTCGCGAGAGAGCGGCGCTGCGTCACGTTGCCAATAGGCTGTGGCCGTGACAGCTTCCGGCGCAATCCTGCACGTCCGCGTCACGCCGCGCGGCGGCCGCGATGCCATCGTCGGTTGGGAGGCAGGAGAGGGTCAGCGGGAGGGCTTGCAGGGAGGGCAGAGGGTGCTGCGCATTCGCGTGGGCGCCGCGCCCGTAGAGGGCAAGGCCAATGAGGCGGCGATCAAGCTGCTCAGTCAGGCGTTGGGCGTTCCCGCCGCCGCTCTTACGCTCAGGCGCGGCCAACGGAGTCGCGACAAGACGTTCGTCATTGCGGGGCTAAGCGAGGGAGACCTGCACGTCCGGCTCGATGCGGCCATCGACCGGGATTCGGTCTAGCCGACCAGCACCGCTTGCACGACGCGAATCGTAATAAGCAGGATAATCGGCGAGAGGTCGAACGTGCCCACCAGGGCGAAGCGGCGGATGGGCGCAAGAAGGGGCTCTGTGATGTTGAAGAGGAAACGTACGATCGGGTTGCCGTAGTCAAGCGGGCGCTGCGTAAACATGGGAATCCAGCTCATCAGCACGCGGCCAAGGATCAACCACCAAATGATCTCCAGTAGGAGGAAAACGAGTTCGGCGCCGTCCACGTTACTGACCCAGTTCCCGTGTGCGGCGATAGGCGGCGATGATGGCCTCCATGGTCCCGGAGCGGGCGCCGTGCTTCTCCATGGCCCGCAAGCCTTCCGCCGTGGTCCCGCCCGGTGAGGTCACCATGTCGCGGAGGACGGCGGGATGCAGCCCAGACTGCTGGGCGTACAGCGCTGAGCCGATCGCCGTTTGGTACACCATCTCCGTGGCCAGTTCGCGCCGCATGCCGATCTGCACCGCCCCATCTATCATGGCTTCTAGGATCACAAAGAAAAAGCCCGGTCCGGAGCCGCTGACCGCGGTGGCCATGTCAATGTGCCGTTCGTCCGGGACGTAGATCTCCTTGCCCAGGATGGCGAGCATCTGTTGCACCTGGCGGCGCTGCGCCTCCGTCACTTCCGGCGGCGCGGTCCAGGCCGTGAGCCCCTGGCCGATCTGGGCCGGCGTATTTGGCATTGCCCGCACCACGCTCCGATGCCCGAGCTGGTCGCGGAGGCTTTGGATGGGGACCCCCGCCATGATCGAGACCACCAATTGCTCGGGGAGGATCAGCCCCTGGAGGGCGGCGCCGACGCTGGGAAAGTCTTGGGGCTTGACGGCCAGAAAGATCACGGACGCCCCCGCGATCGCCTCCGCCGGGCCCGCCGTCACGCGTACGCCGAGCGACTCCTGGAGATCGGCGCGCCGCTGGGCGTGGGTTTCGCAGACCGTGATCGTCTTTGGGTCGGCGAGCTGATTGTCCAGCAGGGCGCGGCCGAAGGTGCCGCCCATGGTGCCACCACCAATGATGGCGAACACCTGGCTGCTTGTGGCCGCGTCGTCGCCCGTGGCTGAGGCGTGTTGCTCCCCGCTCACGCTAGCGGTCTCCAAAGATGGCGCGACCGATTCGCACCATGGTCGCCCCCTCGGCGATGGCGACGGGAAAATCGTTGGTCATGCCCATGCTCAGGGTGGCCAGCCCGTGCTCGTCTCGCAGTTGCCGCATTTGTCGGAAGATCGGGCGGACGGCCTCCGGCTCCGCCACCAGCGGCGCCACGGTCATCAGCCCCTCGACCTTGATGTGGGGCAGCGGCGCCATGACGGCGAGCGCGTCGGCGAGGTCATCCGCTGCGAAGCCATGCTTGCTCGCTTCCTGCGCCACGTTCACTTCCAGCAGGACGCGCAAGGGTTTGCTCAGATACCGGTCCAGCGCCACGGCAACGCGAACGGAGTCCACACTTTCGATCATATCAAAGGCGGTCGCCCGCTTCGCCTTGTTCGTCTGCAAGTGGCCCACGAGGTGGAAGCGGGCGCCGGCGCTCTGGAGCGCCTCGATCTTCGGCAGGGCTTCCTGGACGCGGTTCTCCCCGAAGATGGTCTGGCCCGCCTCGGCGGCGGCGCGGATGCCCTCCAGGGGGACCGTCTTGGTCACGGCCACGAGTTGGACTTCCGCGGGATCGCGGTGGGCTCGCTCGGCGGCCTCTGCGATCTGCTCGCGCAAGTGCTGCAGATTTCGCCCGACGTGATCCCAGCCTGTCAGCGAACCGCCTTGAGCCATAGCGCCAGGATAGCTGGCTAACAGACGCCGCAGAGCTTGCAGCCGATCTCGGGAGGCGGGCAGGCGATCGTGGGCTTGCTGCGGAGGTGCTTGTCCCACTCGCGCTCAAAGAAGCGCGCCGTGATGCCGGTATCGATCCTCGTCCAGGGCATGGGGCCTCCGCCCCAGGGGAGAGGACCGTCCAGGCCCCACTCGGCGGCGACCCGCATCCACTCGGCGCGGGTGTTGGTGCGCATGTCCAAGATGGCGTGGCCGAGGCGTTGGTCGGAGCGGGAGCAGATGTCGTCAATGCGGGCCCAGGCCGCGCCCTCTCCGCGCAAGCGGATGCCCGTGTTGCGGAAGGCCTGGCGGAGGATCTTCGTGCGAGCGGTGATCACGTGCGCATCCGTCTGTGGCAGGTGCTGATAGGCCGTCGCCGGCTTGGGCACGAGAGGCCCGACGCTCATCACGAGCTCCGTGCCGTGGCCGTGCGCGTCCAGGCGCTCTTTGATCTCAATTCCCAAGTTGGCCATCTCAACGACGTCCTCGTCCTCCTCTTCGGGCAGGCCGATCAGGAAGTAGAGCTTGAGGCGTCGCATGCCCGCGGCCCCGACAAGGTCCGCCGCACGGAGGATCTGGTCGTGGCTGACAGCCTTATTGATCTTGGCGCGCATGCGCTCGCTGCCGGCCTCCGGGGCGAGCGTGACCGTGCGGGTGCCGCCGCGGCTGAGGACCTGGAGGAGCTCCGGCTGCAGATTGTCAACCCGCAGAGAGCTGATTGAGACCTGGGCGCCACGCTGGTCCGCCTGGTGGGCAAGCTCCACCAACTGCGGGTGATCAGCCACGGCTGCCCCCAAGAGTCCCACCCGGTTCGATTGCTTGAGCGCGCGGTCTACTTGGTCGAGCAGCATTTCCAACGGCCGGTATCGTGGCGGCCGGAAGACGTAGCCGGCAATGCAGAAGCGGCAGCCGCGGCCGCAGCCCCTTGCCGCCTCAATCAGGGTCATGTGGGACAGCTCTGTGTCCTCGGTGAGGACGGCCGACATTGCCTCCGTGCTGCCGACGTCTCGCAGCCACTGCCGCTCCACCCCGGCCGTTGCGCCGTGAGCCGGGACGAAGACGCCGGGCACGTGAGCCAAGGCGTCGAGGAGGTCGGCGCGACCGCTGTGGATATGCTCGCGGATCGTCTCCACGAGCTGATCGAGAACGGGCTCCGCCTCGCCGATGACGAAGGCGTCGAAACAGTCGGCGAGAGGCATGGGGTTGGTGATGACGGCGGCGCCGCCGCCCAGGATCAGCGGATGTCGCTCGTCGCGCTCGGCCGCCAGCGGCGGGATCTTCGCGGCTCGGAGCGACTGCACCACGTGGTAGTAGTCGATCTCGTAGGTGAGCGTGTAGGCGACGACCGGAAAATCGGCCAAGGGGCGCTGCGATTCCACGGAGAGGGGCGCGGAAGGGGCCTCGCCATCTTGGGGGGGATCGTAGAAGGCGCGTTCGCAGACCAGATCCGGTTGTTTATTGAGCAGCGTGTAGATGGTCTGCACGCCCAAGTTGGACATGCCGATGTAGTACGAATTTGGGTAGACGAGCACGAAGGGGAGCCGCCCTCCCCAATCCTTCACGATGGCGCCCTGCTCCGACTGCAAACGGGCGCGTGCGGTGGCGATGGCGGGTTGCACGGTGATGGCGGTCATTGCTCTCGAGTATAGGGAGCTGCTTCTGACATTGTCGTGACACGGCGTGCTGGGGTAGCGGGCGAGGCCCGCGCCGGCAGACGTTCAACGGGCATCGTAGGGTCTGCGTCGGCTCCGCGCGAGGGCCCGGTCGGGCAGGAAAAGCGCACGTGAGAAGGCCGGCTGCGCCGGCAGCCGGCCTTCTGTGGTTACCGATTCGTTGCTCGCCCGCTGCGCCGGGACTACTGCCGCTTGCTTGCTTTGCGGGCGCCGGTCTTGCGCGCGGTCTTCTTGGCGGCCTTGCGTCCGGTGGTCTTGCGCGCGGTCTTCTTGGCGGCCTTGCCGGCGGTAGTCTTGCGCGCGGTCTTCTTGGCGGCCTTGCGGGCGGTAGTCTTGCGCGCGGTCTTCTTGGCGGCCTTGCGTCCGGTGGTCTTGCGCGCGGTCTTCTTGGCGGCCTTGCGGGCGGTAGTCTTGCGCGCCGCCGCCTTACCGGCCCCGCGCTTCCTTGCTGCTGGCATGTGCTGTCCTCCCCGGTTTCGTCTCCGCGCAGACAAAGTCTGCTCGCACTAATTACAGCGCCTATTCGCACTTGCGACAAGATGTTGTCAAGAAAAAGTTTTTGGGTGTCTGATCACCGCACCCGCGCTCGCAGTCATGCATGCGTCGACGCACGATGGTCATTGCGACAAGACGTGCGCCGCGTTCGTCATGCGCAAGTCGATGCCGATCCGGTGCGCGCATTCGCGCACCCCAGACGCCTGCAGCGTCGGCGCATGATTTTGCGTTCTTCTCTGGTGCGTCCGTCGATGCCGCGATTGAGCGGTTGAGACCACCGGCAGCGCCGTCGTCATAAGCGAGGAGAGGGCGGCCTTGATGCACAGGCGACGCCGCGGGGCTCTACACCGGCACTGTCTCAGTGCCAGTCGCGTTCCGGGCCAATGGGCACACGCGAGAGGACTTGGTTCTGGCGCGACGTGTCTCGATAGACCGTGATCCCCTTGCAGCCCTCACGCCAGGCGAGCAAGAGCGCCGCCGCCACGTCATCTTTGGTCGCGGCAGCCGGGAAGTTAACCGTTTTCGAGACCGCATTGTCAACGCGGCGCTGGAAGGCGCTTTGCATACGGACATGCCATTCCCAGGAGATGTCGTACGCGGTCACGAAGACGTCCGGTGCCCAATCCGGAGTGGCATCCCAGTCGCGCAGGGAGCCGCCCGCCAGCAAGTGCCCCAACAGCGCCCCGCTCCACCAGCCTTCGGCCTGGGCCTGGCGTTGGAGGAGGGGGGAAACCTCGCTGATCTCCGTCAGGCGGGTGGGATCGTCGCGGTCTAGATAGTGCTGGCGGACGTAGGCCAGCGCATACACCGGCTCAATGCCGCCGGAGCATCCGGCGATGATGCTGAGCGTGCCGGTGGGCGCGATGGTGGTGCGGGTGGCATTGCGGTAGCGCGGCCCGCCCGGGTGGAAGACGGAGCCGGTCCAGGCGGCGAAGACACCGCGCGCTTCGCCCAGGGCCAGGGAGGCCGCGTTGGCCCGGTCCTGGAGGAACCCCATCAGGCGCTCGGCCCAGGCCAGCCCTTCCTCGGAGCCGTAGGGCACGCGCAGGAGGATGAGGAGGTCTGCGAAGCCCATGACGCCAAGGCCGATCTTGCGCGTGCTCAGCGTGGTGCGGGCGATCTCCTCGGAGGGGTAGCGGTTCTGGTCAATCACGTCGTCCAGAAAGCGCACGGCCGTGTCTACCGTCGCTCCCAAGCGGCCCCAGTCCAGATCGCCGTCGGCGAAGAACTTGGAGACGTCAATGGAGCCCAGCGTGCACGACTCGTTGGCCAGGAGGGGTTGCTCGCCGCAGGGATTCGTCGATTCGATAGCGCCGAGGGCGGGCGTGGGATTGTCGCGATTGATGCGGTCCAGGAAGACGAGGCCGGGGTCGCCGTTGCGCCAGGCCTCCGCGGCGATAAGGTCGAAGACCTGGCGGGCGCTACGGGTCCCGACCTGGCGGCCGGAGCGCGGATTGACGAGGGCGTAGTCGCGCCCGGTGTCCACGGCTTCCAAGAACTCATCCGTGACGGCGACGGACAGGTTGAAGTTCGTGAGGCTGTCGCCGTTCGCCTTGGCGCGGATGAAGCCGTCGATGTCAGGGTGGTCCACGTTGAGGATCGCCATGTTGGCGCCGCGGCGAGCGCCGCCCTGCTTGATGGCGTCGGTGGCGGCGTCGAAGACGCGCATGAAGGAGACGGGCCCGCTGGCCACGCCATGCGTGGATTGGACAATGTCGTTGGCGGGGCGCAGGCGGGAGAAGGCGAAGCCGGTGCCGCCCCCGCTCTGGTGGATCAGCGCGGTGACCTTGAGCGCATCGAAGATGCCCGGCAGGGAGTCGTCCACGGGCAAGACGAAGCAGGCCGCGAGCTGCTGGATGCCCAGGCCGGCGTTCATGAGGGTGGGAGAGTTGGGAAGAAACTCCAGCCGCGCCATCATCCCGTAGGCGCGGTCCGCGAACGCCGCCGGATCGTCGCCGTAGCGGGCTTCCGCTTGGGCGACGTTGCTAGCGACGCGGCGAAAAAGCTCTTCCGGGCCCTCAACGGTGTTGCGCTGATCATCCCGCTGCTGATAGCGGCGGCGCAGAACGAGTTGGCCGGCCTCCGTGAGTGGGATCGAATCAGGCGCGGCCATGGTCGATCTCCCGCAAGCGCTGCTCAGTCGGCGAGGTGGTGGCCGTCGCCGCCGGTTGCGAGCCCCGGCAGCCGCGGTTGTGAGGAGTCACGCGCCTCGCCGGAAGGGTTGGGAACGGCCGTCTCGACCGCCGCCAGTTCACGGCGAAGGGCCTCCGTGCCCTCCGGGCGGCGAAACACGGCCGCGAAGCGAAACCCCGCCACCGGGTCCAGGGGACGCAGCCGCTCCAGCACCCATTCGCCGATCTCGCGGCTGCTGACCTCAGCGCGATCGCTTTGCATCGCGCGGGTGCGCACCGCCTCGGCAATGGCGGTGCGCTGCTCCTCGGGGAATGTGCGCTTGGCGCAGGCCAAGCGGATGCTCTTGAGCAGCTTCTCGTACTGGAAGCGCTCGCGCCGGCCGTCCCGTTTGACGATGGCCGGTTCCTGCTCCGCGACGCGCTCGAACGTGGTGAAGCGACGGCCACAGCCCTGGCACTTGCGGCGACGGCGAATGGCGCCCGCCGCTGCGCGGGAGTCGATCACGCGGGTCGTCGCGGGACAGTGGGGGCAGCGCATGGGGGTATGGTAGTCCAGCCTGGCGGAGCGCCGTCGTCGTACGGAGCGGTCGCCGTTTGCACGCCTCGCTACGCCGCGCCGCATTGCGATGTGTGACGCGATCCTGCTCGCAGCCGGCTTGAGGGCGTGGGGTAGGGAAAAGGCGGAAGGGCGACGGTATCTCCCAGACCCGTCGCCCTCCCTTGGTCGTGCTAGCTCTCCATGAGGAGCCAAAAAGTGTTCGGCGAGTCCGGCCCTCCTTTCTAGATCTCTCCTCCTGCCGGTACTACTGCGCGGTCACGCGACGCTTACGCAGGAAGGCAGGCAAGTCCACGTCATCGCCGGGCAGACCGATCTCGTCCAGGATCTCGGTGGACCAGCGCTCGACCTCCGTCTGGCGCTCTCGCTGGAGGGCGCCCTCACGGAAGCCGGTGGCGATGACGGTCAACTTCACTTCATCTTCCATCGCGGGGTCTACGGCCGTGCCGAAGATGATCTCGGCGTCGGGGTCGATCATCTCCTGAATGACTTTGGCCGCCATGTTCAGTTCGCCGAGCCCTAGGTCCCCCGACGACGTGACGTTGAAGAGCACTTTGCGGGCGCCGGTGATGTCCGTTTCCAGCAAGGGGCTGGCGATGGCCTCCTGGGCGGCGTCCACGGCGCGGTTGTCGCCTCGGCCGCGACCGATGGCCATCAGGGCCTGACCGCCTTCGCCCATCACTTTCTTGACGTCGTTGAAGTCCAGGTTGACCTCTCCCGGAACCGTGATGACGTCAGAGATGCCGGAGATGCCTTGCCGGAGGACGTCGTCCGCCATTCGGAAGGCTGCCCTGACCGAGACTTCGTCTTGAATGAAGGAGAGGAGGCGGTCGTTGGGGATCGTGATCACCGTGTCGGCGTGCTCCTGCAGGCGGGCGATCCCCGCCTCCGCAACGCCGCGCCGGACGCTGCCCTCGAAGGCGAACGGTTTCGTCGCCACGGCAATGGCGAGCGCCCCGGCAATCTTGGCCACCTCGGCCACCACTGGGGCGGCGCCGGTGCCCGTGCCGCCGCCCATTCCCACCGCCACGAAGACCATGTCCATGCCTTTGAGCGCGTGTAGCAGCTCGTCGCGGCTCTCGTCGGCGGCTTTGTAGCCCAGCTGGGGGTCGCCGCCGACCCCGAGCCCGCGCGAGACCTTGTCGCCAATGCGCATCCGCTCCGGCGCCAGACTGTGCTCCAATTGTTGGGCGTCCGTGTTGACGGCTAAGAAGTGGACGCCGTTTATGCCCTCCTCAATCATGCGGTTGACCGCGTTGCAGCCTCCGCCGCCTACCCCCACGACCTTGATAGGGGGCAGCCCCGTTGGTTCACGATTTTTCATCATCCGGTTTCCTTCCCTTCTCCCCCACCACCAGATGGGTGCGTGGACATTGAACCGCTCGGCCGGCACCTCGGCGGTCGAGCGGAGATTCCCCCTTACTGCGGCAGAAAGACGCGGCCAATGCGGCCCACGCCTCGCACCATGTTGAGCACGCTGGGCGCCCGCGGCACGCGCAAGCGCACCGCCTGGCCGGCCGGATCGTAGGCGTCGGCCATCCAGCGCAGGAGGCCCAGGGTGGTCACGTAGGTGGGTCCCGACACTTGGTCGGTGAGCCCGTAGACTTCCTCCACCGTGCCGACGCGAGCGGGCAGGCCGGTGAACTGCTCGGCCAAGGTCGAGATGGCTTCCAGCTCCGCCGTGCCGCCCGTGAGCACCAGCCCGGCGGCGATCGTGTCGATGTGGACGGCGTGCTTGAGCTCCACGAGCGCCATGGAGAGGATCTCCTCCACGCGCGCCTCCACGATCTCGGCGATGAGCTGGCGATGCACTTCGCTGCGGTCGTCCTGACCGAACGCGCGCAAGGCGACGGTCTGGTCCGCGTCCACGGCGCTGTGGAGCGCGTGCCCATGCGTGGTCTTCGCCTCCTCCGCGACGGCGTAGGCACAGCGCAACCCCGCGACGAGGTCACGTGTCACGTTGATGCCGCCGACGGGCAGGGAGGCGGAGTGGACGATAGAGCCTTCCTGGTAGACGGCGAGGTCGGTGGTGCCACCGCCGATGTCCAGCAGCACCACCCCTTCGCGCATCTCGTCCGTCTGCAGGACCGCGGCGGCCGTGGCGACGGGAGTGGCGATCAGGGTGTCGACCTGGACGCCGGCTCCCTCCACGCACTTCATCAGGTTCTGCATGGCGTTGGCGCCGCCCGTGACGATGTGCATCTCCACGTCCAGCCGCTGACCGTGCATCCCCTCCGGGTCACTGACCCGGTCTTGGCCGTCCACCACGAAGTAGCGCGGCAGGGCGTGCACCATCTCGCGATTGCTCTTCAGGCTGATCGTGCGGGCGGCGTCAATGACGCGCTGCGCATCGTCGGCGCTGATGGGGCGATCGACGTCGGGGACCGCGACGATGCCGCGATTGTTCAGACAGGACAGGTGCGCGCCGGAGAGGCTGACACCGGCCGAGAGGATGCGCGTGCCGCTGGAACGCTCCGCCTTTTCGATGGAGGCGCCAATCGTCTCCGTCGCCTCGGCGATATTGCTGATCTGCCCCTTCTCAACGCCGGCGGACGGCGCCAGCCCTACACCTTGCACGCGCACCGCGCCGCGATCGTTCGTGTCTCCCACGACCGTCGCGATCTTGGTGCTGCCCACGTCAATCGCGGCAAACGCAGTGCTTTTTGCCATCAGTCACCTCCCCGTGCGGCCGTCCGTTGGGGCGGCGGCTCCGGTTCCAGAATGCGCGTGGCCCGGCCCATGCCCAGGCCCATCTCCACCGCTGGGCGGGTGCCGAAGCGGAGGTCGGCGTCCAGCAGCGGCTCCCCCCGCCCCCGCGCTTCCCACTCCAGCTGCTCCCAAACTTGGTACTTGAAGTCGAAACCGGCGGTGTCACCGAAGGTGACGCGGCCGTGCTGGGTCACGACGGTCAGCCCTGTCTTCAGTGACCACTCGAAAGCGAGAATGTCCGGCCCGCCACTAGGCGGGCCGCGTTCCTCAAGACGGCGGATCAGGTCCACGGCATCAACGTCAACGTGGGCGCCGCCGCGAATCGCCGGCAGCGACGAAACCTGGCGAACCAGGGTGCTGTCGGCCGGCGCCTGCCGGCCTTCGAGGACGACGCCTTGGGCGTCGATGGCCCAGATCTCGTCGCCCACTTGCCAACGCGCCCAAGGGACGCGCTCCTGGATGACGATGTCGATGCGGTCGGGCCACTCACGGCTGACCGCTGCGTCTTTGACGAGCGGTTGGCTGAGGAGGCGCGCCCGCGCCGCACCCAGGTCGGCGAGGAGGATGTTCTCGCCGCGCAGCCCGGCGAGTTGGGCCAGCGCATCCTCGGAAAGGTGCTGCGCGCCGCTCACGTTCACGGTCCGCACCTCCAACATTGGCGAGCTCAGGACGACCAGCGCGGCGGCGATCAGCGCGAGTGCGGCCATGATGGCGATCAGGGTGCGCCAGCGCGGGCGCGCGAGCGGCAGGCGCGTGCCCGGCTCGTTCACAGGCGCCGCCGCCGCGTGATCGCTTTGCGGGGAGAGCGCTCGTTCAGACGGATCAGGGTCGACGGGCACGCTGTCGTCCCTCCGTATGCCGTTCCAGCGCCAGTTGCACGAGCCGATCGATCAGCGCCGGGAAGGACAGCCCGGCCGCCTCCCAGACACGCGGGAACATGCTCACGCTGGTGAAACCGGGAATCGTGTTGATCTCGCTCAACCAGATGCCGTCGTTGCTGCTCGGGCCCTCTTCCAAGAAGAAGTCCACGCGGGCCATGCCAGCGCAGCCAATCGCCTGGAAGGCGGCGCAGGCCATCTCCGTCATCCGCCGGCCGACGCGCGCGGGGATATCAGCCGGGACGATGAGCTCCGTGGAGGGATCGTCGTATTTGGCGATGTAGTCGTAAAACTCGCGCCGATAGCGGATCTCCCCCAGCGCCGACCCCTGTGGCGCCGCGTTGCCCAGGACGCCACACTCGATCTCGCGCCCGCTGATGGCCTGCTCGACCAGCGCCTTGCCATCGTGGCGGAGGGCTTCGTCGATCGCTGCGGCGATGGCGTCCTGTGAACGGACCTTGCTGGTACCCACGCTGCTTCCGCCGTTGGCCGGCTTGACGAAGAGCGGGCAGGGCAGGTGTGCCACCTGCTGCAGGACCCTGCCGGGGTCCGCGCGCCAGGCATGCTCAGTCACCCGGCAGTAGGCGGGGACGGGCAGGCCGGCACGGAGCAGGACCGCCTTCGTGAGTTCCTTGTCCATTCCGGTTGCCGATGCCGCCACGCCGGCGCCGACGTACGGCAGGCCCGCCAGCTCCAGCAGGCCCTGCACGCTCCCGTCCTCACCGCCGCGGCCGTGAATCAAGGGGAAGACGACGTCGGCGCCGGCGAGCGCTTCCATGATTTGGGATCGGATGCGGGGGCCGT
The DNA here is from genome assembly GCA_963662615.2 of Dehalococcoidia bacterium. Classification (GTDB taxonomy): domain Bacteria; phylum Chloroflexota; class Dehalococcoidia; order Bin125; family Bin125. The sequence goes on along the minus strand of CAXXSR010000001.1, from coordinate 1,274,385 downwards.
GCTCTTCGGGGCTGGCGACACGCGCAGGCGCGCCGGCTTCGATCGTGTCCAGCAGGAGCGCCGTTTCCGGCGGGGACAGCCAGACCCCCTCGGGCGTGACGCCGAGGGGCATCGGCTCGTAGCGCTCGCGATCGAGGGCGGCGAGCACTGCGCGCGCGGAGCCCACGGAGATTTCGTGCTCCGTTGATGCCCCGCCGAAGACGACGGCCAGCTGCAAGCGGGCCCGGGAGGTGCTCATTCGAACCCCTCCCCTACTAGCGACACTTCCGCGTCCAACTCAATCGCGTAGGCGTCGCGCACCCGCCGGCGGGCCAAGGCCAGGAGCGCGGCCACGTCCGCAGCGCGGGCGGCGTTGACGTTGAGGATGTAGTTTGCGTGTCTCTCGCTGACCTGGGCGCCGCCAATCCGGTGGCCGCGCAAGCCCACCTGTTCCATGAGCCACCAGGCGGGATGCTGGCGCGGATTCTTGAAGACCGAGCCGGCGTTGCGTCCGCGGGGAGTGGACGCCTTGCGCTTGGTCTCCAGCTCTCGGATTCGCGCCTGCGCCCGTTCGGGGTCGCCGCGCCGGAGGGCGAACGTGAGGTCCAGGATGACGCGGTCCCGCAAGAGGCCGCGGGTGAAGGCGCTGGAGCGGTAGGCCAGGCTCAGATCAGCGGCGGGGAGTTCGCGCTCGCGGCCGTCGGGACCCAGTGCATGGATCGCGGTGAGCACGTCGGCCAAGCAGCCACCGTAGGCGCCGGCGTTGTAGACGACAGCGCCACCCAGGGTCCCGGGAATGCCGGCGGCCCATTCGAGGCCGCGCAGCCCCCGTCGGGCCGTCCAGCGGGCGAGGTGGGCGAAGGACACGCCGGCGTCGGCGGTCAGGCGGACGGAGTCGCCGCTGACGTCCGGCACGGCGATGGCCGCCACCTTGTTCTCCACGACCAGACCGCGGATGCCGCCATCGCCCACGAGAATGTTGGAGCCAGAGCCCAAGAGCAGGAGCGGAGCGCCCGCCTCGCGGGCGATCTGAACGAGCTGCCGCAGTGTGGAGGCATCGTGCGCGGTGGTGAAATAGTCGGCCGGCCCGCCGATGCCAAACGTGGTGTGGTTGGCCAACGGCTCGTGCTCCCGCAGCGCGACCTGCGGCTGGCTGTGGGCAAGCCGTCGCAGCCCCTCTCCCAGCTTCATGAGGCCTCCAGCCGTGCGAGCACCTGCGGCCCCGTCTTCTCCACGTCGCCGGCGCCCATGGTGATGAGCAGATCACCGGCGCGGAGCGCCTTGGCCACCTGGGTCACCGCCTCACCCAGCGAGCCGGCGTGGATCGCCTGGGGGTCGTCGATCTGTGCAGCGAGGTCCGCGGCGGTAAGGCCCGCGCCGGGCTCTTCACGGGCCGCGTACGTATCGGTGACGAAGAGCGCATCAGCGTCGTGGAAGCAGCGGCGAAAATCGGCGAGGAGATAGGACGAGCGGCTGTACGTATGGGGCTGAAAGAGAACTACGCGCCGGCGCCCGGGGTAGCGCGAACGCGCTGCCGCGAGTGTCGCCGCGATCTCCGTGGGATGATGGGCGTAATCGTCCACGACGGCGATGCCGCGGGCTTCGCCTTGCAGCTCGAAGCGACGACGGACGCCGCCGAAGTGTTCCAAGGCTTGCTGCGCCGCGGCGAAGCCGGCGCCCACCTCGTGCGCGGCCGCCATGGCGGCCAAGGCGTTCCGCACGTTGTACGCGCCGGGAACGCGAAGGCGGATGACCCCCAGCTCCTCCTCCTCATGGACGGGACGGAACACCGTCGCCTCGGTCTGTTCCTGCAGATCGAGCGCGCCCCAATCCCGATCCGGGCCTAACCCGAATGACTGTACCTTGACGTCGCTGCGGTCCGCGGCGGCGCGGTCGGCGACGCGAACCGCACACGGCGACTCAGCCCCGACGATTAGCGACCCGCCCGGCGTGAGCGTCTGCGCATAGTGAAGAAATGCGTCGGTCAGGGCCGCGTCCGTGCCGTAGTAGTCCAGGTGATCGCGCTCCACGTTGGTGATCACGGCGACGCCGGGTCGGTATTCGTGGAAGGCGCGGCCGTACTCGTCGGCCTCCAGGACGATGTGCGGGCCCCGCCCCCGGGCCCCGTGCTGTTCCAGGTCGGCGCATTCAGCGCCCAGGATGTAGGTCGGGTCGAGACCGGCCTCGCGCAGGATCAGGGTGAGCATGGTGGCGCTGGTGCTCTTGCCGTGGCTGCCGGCCACGGTGAGCGCGCTACGGGGCGCGGCGATGCGCGCCACCATCTGCGCGCGCGTCAGCACCTCGACCCCGCCCCGCTTCGCCGCGAGAACTTCGGGGTTGTCGTCTGGGACGGCGAAGCTGCGAACCACGAGGTCTGCGCCGGCGCCGTGGGCGGCGTCATGCCCGATGTTGATCTGGGCGCCCTCCGCGCGCAGCGCCTCGACCAGGTGGCCGGCGGTCAGATCCGATCCGCTGACGCGGACGCCGTCGGCGAGGAGGATGGCGGCGACGGCGCTCATATGGATGCCGCCGATGCCGACAAAGTGCACGTGCTGTGGCGCCGTCATCGCCGGACCTCCCACAGCACTTGGGCGATCCGGCGCGCGGCGTCCGGGTGCGCGATCGCGGCGGCGTTGTCACGCATCTTCTCGAGACCGGCGCGATCTGCGAGCAGCGCGGTGGCCGTGGACAGGAGCCGCTGGGGCAGCTCTGTGTCCTCCACGATCAAGGCCGCGCCGGCCCGTTCCAAGACCGCGGCGTTGTCGCGCTGGTGGGCGCCGGCGCTCGGGAGCGGCACCAAGATGGCCGGCAGCTTCGCGGCGGGGTACTCGCCCAGTACGGAGGCGCCCGCTCGGGACACCGCCAGGTCGCACGCGGCCATCGCCACAGGCAAGTCATCGCCCAAGTACTCATAGACCTGATAGCGATGCTGCAGGGCCGCCGGCAGGGCCTCGCGGCGCTCGTTCATCCGCCGCGCATCGAGAGGTCCAGTCACGTGCAGGATCTGGGCGAGGGCGAGCCAGCGCTCCAGGTCGCGGTCAATTGCGTCGTTGATGCGGCGCGCCCCCTGGACGGCGCCGGCCACGAGGATGGCCGGGCTGCCGTTCAGCTGGAAGCGCGCCCGGGCCATGGGCCGGTCAAGATCGTAGAAGATGGGGCGCAAGGGATAGCCGGTGGCCACGGATTTGCGCGCGGGCAGCCGCCTGAGGGAGCCGGCGTCGGTCGCGCAGACGCGCGTGGCGATGGGGACCAGCAAGCGGGTCGCCCAGCCCGGATCGACGTCGGGCTGGAAGAGGACGAGGGGCCGCCGTGTCAGCGCCGCGGCGATGCCGATGGGCACGCTGACGTGACCGCCGGTCACGAAGATGACGTTGGGCCGGAACCGGCGCGTGATGCGAAGCGCCTCCCACACGCCTGCGACGATGGTCAAAGCGGACCACGCCTGACTGAAGGGAAGGCGGCCGCGCAGGGGGCGCGATGCCACCGCGCGGTAGGGCACGCCGGCCTCGCGCGCCAAGCCGGCCTCCATGCCGGTGTCGGTTCCCACGAACAGCAGATCCAAGCTCTCCGAGATCCCTTCCTTGAGCGCGCTGGCAACCGCCAGCGCAGGAAAGACGTGCCCGCCGCTCCCGCCGCCGCCCAAGAGGAGCCTCATTCCAGGCCCTCCGCAGCCTGCACACCCCGACAGACGCCGCCCATCAATCCGCTTCCTCCCATTGAGGCGCTTGCTCTACGTAGTCGCGCTTGCGCTGTTGCGGCTTCTTTTCCTTTGGCTCCTCCTGTAGAGCGAAGCGAGAGACGCTGACTAACAGGCCCGTCGCCGCGAGTGTGGCGACGAGAGCGGAACCACCAAACGACACGAACGGCAAGGGGATGCCGGTCAGCGGAATGGTGCGGGTGATCCCGCCGATGTTGAGGAACGCCTGCAAGCTGATCCAACAGACGACGCCAGTGGCTAGGAGGGCGCCGAAGGTGTCGGGGGCGCGCTGCGCGGTGCGAATGCCGCGGTAGGCAAAGAACGCAAACAGGAGAAGGACGAGCACGGCGCCGACGAAGCCGATCTCTTCGCCGATGATGGCGAAGACGCCGTCGGTGTGGGCGGAGGGAACGTAGAAGAACTTCTGCCGGCTCTCGCCCAGTCCGACGCCGCTCAAGCCACCGCTGCCCAGGGCGATGAGCAGCTGCAGGATTTGGAAGCCGCCCGCTTCCGGGTTGGATTCCGCCGAGATGAACTGGGTGAAGCGGTTCAGCCCGTAACCGAAGATGGCAATGATGCCAAACAGCACGCTTCCGCCCAGCACGGTCAGCACGAAGATGTGCCGCAGGGCGGCGCCGGCCACAAAGAACATGGCGCCGGCGAGAAGAGAGATCATGATTGCGGTGCCCAGATCCGGCTCCGCCATGATGAGAAAACCGACCAGCCCGACGACGATGGAAAACGGCACCACGACAAGGGTGACGTGACGAATCGCGTCGCCCCGCGAGGCCAGCCAGGCGGCCACGTAGATCACGATCGCCAGTTTGGCGAACTCCGACGGCTGCACCGGCGGGAGCGAGCCCACCACGGTCACCCAGCGTCGCGCGCCGTTCTGCTCCACGCCAATGCCGGGCACGAGCACCGCCAGCAACCCCAGGATGGCCAGCGCCATCAGCAGCGGGCTCCAAGCGCGCAGCCGCCGATAGTCGATCGAGGCGAAGAAGACGAACGCCAGAAGGCCCAGCCCGGCGCCGGCGAGCTGCCGGATGGCGAAGTGGTGCGGGTCGCCGTGGAGGCGCTCGCCGACGGCGAACGAGGAGCTGAAGACGAAGATCAGGCCGAGAAGCGTCAACGCGACAGCCGTGGCGATCAGGGGCCAGTCGGGCGCGCCGGCGATGTGTCGGCCCGTCTCTTCACGCCGCCGGCCAATGATGGGGACGCTCAGGACGTCAGCGCGGGCCATCATCGGCCTCCCGTCTGGCGCCGCTGCGAGCGGACGGCAGGGCTGCCACCAGCGCCGCAAAATGGTCGCCGCGTGCGACGAAATTCTCATAGGCGTCGAACGAGGTGGCGGCCGGCGAGAGGAGGACGGCATCGCCCGGCTGGGACGCACGGCGGGCCACCTCAACGGCCTCGGGCAGGTCGGAGGTTTCTCGGATCGACGGCGCGTCGGCGCGACCGGACCATTCCCCACGCAGGAATGCGGCGAAGCCAGGGCCGGCCTCGCCGAAGCAGATGACCGTTCGGACCGTGCCTAGCGCCTCGCGCGCCAGCGGCTGCAGCGGCAGGCGCTTCTCACGCCCCCCGAGCAGCAGCACGATTGGCCCCGCGATCGCGCGGAGGGCGGCCACGGTGCGCTCCGGCGCCGTAGCGATGGAGTCGTCCACGAAGCGCACGCCGGCGGCCACCGCCACGGTTTGGAGGCGATGGGGAACGCCCGTGAATCCGGCGATCGCGGCGGCCATCGCCTGCGGCGGAGCGCCCCCGGCGCCGCAAATCGCCACAGCCGCCAGGATGTTGCGCAGGTTGTGTTCGCCCGGCAGTTGCACGGCAGCGATCGGCAGCACGTTCTGGGAGCCGCCGCCGCCCCCGGCCGGCTCCCAGACAATGGCGCCGTCGCGGACGGTGGCGCCCGGCCCCGGCAGCGCCTCCAGTCCGAAGAAGTACGGCCGCGCAGGCGTGTCGGCCCCGAGCGCGTATGCCGTCTCGTTGTCGATGGGGAGCACCACGATGTCGTCGGTGGTTTGGTACCGCACGAGATTCCGCTTGAGGTCCACGTAGGCATCCCAGCGGAACTGGTCAAGGTGGTTGGGCGTCACGTTGAGCACGGCGGCCACGTGGGGACTGCGGTCCGTGCGCGCCAGCTGTGTGTGACTGATCTCCACGACGACGGTCATCTTCGCTGTGATCTGCGGCAGCGCTTCGAGCAGGCCCACGCCAATGTTGCCGCCCACAAACACCGGAGTGCCGGCGGCGCGAAGAATCTCGCCCACTAGCGCGGTCGTGGTCGTCTTACCGGCGCTCCCCGTGATGCCCGTCACGGGCGCGGGACAGCGTTGGAGGAACAGCCGCATCATCGCGGTCACGGGGAGGGCGCGCGCTTGCGCCTCCTGCAGCAGCGGCAGATTCGCGGGGACGCCCTGACTCACGAAGAGCACATCGACACGCTCGGCCAGGCTCGTGTCGTTGCCGCCGGCCTCCAGGACGAAGGGGATGCCGGCCAGGGCCTGGACTTGGCTTTGCAGCGCGTCCGCCGGTTTCCGGTCCGAGACCACGATCTCGGTGGCGCCCTCCCGATGCAGGAAGCGCACGATGTCCTGCCCCTCTAGGCCCAGCCCCACGACGCCGGCGCGGAGCCCGCGGAACGACCGCGGTTCATGTTTGGTGGACGGTGCGCTCATCACGGCTCTTCACCTCCGCGAACCCGCTAGACCTGCAGCGCCAAGGCCACGCCCACGATCGCGCCCGCAATGCCCAGCAGCCAAAATCGGGTGACCACCTGAGGCTCCGACCAACCGATCAGCTCGAAGTGGTTGTGAATGGGCGCCATGCGGAACACCCGCTTGCCACCCGAGAGCTTGAAATAGCCGACTTGAATGACGTCACTCAGCGCCTCGATCAGGAAGACGATGCCGATCACGGGCAGCAGCAGCCAGTGTCCCGTCATCAGCGCAACGATGCCGAGCGTGCCGCCGAGCGCCAGCGCGCCCATGTCGCCCATGAAGAGCTGCGCCGGATGCGCGTTGTACCAGAGGAAGCCCAGGACGGCGCCGACCGTCGTGAAGCAGAACCGTACCAAGAAGTCCTGCTCCTGCCCGACCGCGATGACGCCGAAGGCAGCGAAGGCGATAGCCACGGTGCCGCCCGCCAGCGTGTCGAGGCCGTCAGAGATGGCGACGGAGACGGTCGTGGCGAAGATGGTGACGACCGCGATGACGATGTAGCCGGGACCCAAGGAGAACCGGCCGGCCCAGGGCACGTTGACGCTCTTGACATCCAGCGCGAAATACAGGACCAGCGCCGCCCCCAGCGCGAAGAGCAGCAGCAGGACCACCTTCAGCCGCCAACTGAGCCCCCCGGGGGCGCGCCCCACGATGCTGCCCAGGTCGTCCAGCGCGCCGATCCCGCCCAGCACGACGATTCCAGCTAGCGGCAGCAGGATCGATTCTCGTCCAACCACGTTGGTGGCCAGGGTCAGGATGGCGACGACGACGAAGATCATGAGGCCGCCCATGGTGGGCGTGCCGGCCTTGCGATGATGCGTCGCCGGCCCTTCGTCACTGATGGCTTTGCCCATGTCACGCGCACGCAGCCAGATGATGAGCGGCCGCCCAATAGCCAGCGCCAGCAGAAAGGCCAAGCCGGCGGTGGTGAGGGAGAAGGCCGTCATGGATTCACCAGCGCTTCCACCACCGTCTCCAAGGCGAGACCGTGCGATGCTTTGATGAGGACGACATCGTCCGCGCCGACCTCCTGAAGCAGAGTGGCGGTGGCGCTCTCCTTGTCCTGGAACCACTGAATTTGGGTGTGGCCGGCGTCCCAGGCGCCGTTGGCGATGGTGCGCGCCCGCTCGCCCACGGCGACGATGCGGTCGCAACGGCCCACGGCGTAGGCGCCCACCTCGCGGTGACCGGCCTCTTCCTCGCTACCCAGCTCCAGCATGTCGCCCAGCACGGCGACGCGGCGCCCTGGGATCTGCGCCAGGAAATCGAGCGCGGCCTTCATGGAGACGGGCGCGGCGTTATAGGTGTCGTCCAAGATGAGGGCGCCGGAGAAGGAGCGGCGCGGCTTCAGCCGACTCCCCGCACGGAGCGTCGCCAGCGCCTCCGCGATCTCGGTGGCGTTGAAGCCGGCGCCCGCTGCGACGGTCGCCGCCGCCAGCGCGGTGATCACGTGGTGCGCGCCGGCGAGCGGCGTGCGCACGGCGACGGCCTCTTTGTGCACGTGGAGGGTGAAGGTCAGTCCGTCCAGGCCGTGTGCCTGCACGTCGTCGGCGCGCACGTCCGCGTCCCGGCCCAGCCCGAACGTGAGCACCCGCGCCTGGGTACGGCGGCGCATACGCAGCGTCCGCTCGTCGTCGGCATTGAGCACGGCGAGCCCGTTTGGCCCCAGCGACGCGGGCAACGTGCCCTTCGCCTCTTCAATGGCGTCCAGCGATCCGTACCGCTCCAGATGTGTGGGCCCGACGTTGGTGACGACACCGACATCCGGCCGGGCGATGTCGCAGAGCAGCTGCATCTCCTGGAGGTCGTAGGGACCGAGTTCCACGACGGCCCATTCATGCTGGGGACTCAAGCCCAGCAGCGCCAGCGGCAGGCCGATCTCACTGTTGAAGTTGCGTGGACTTTCAAAGGTGGCATAGCGACGGCGGAGCACCTGGCTGAGGGCCTCGCGCACGGTTGTCTTGCCCACGCTGCCGGTGATCCCCACGACCTTGGCAGGAAGGGTCGCACGCCATTGCCTGGCGGCCTCTTGCAGGGCCTGCAAGGTGTCGTACACCAGGAAGGCCGTGACGGACGCAGGCAAGGTCGGGGGGGCGGCGCGCGTCAGCAGCCCGGTGGCACCGCGCTGGACGGCGTCGTCCAGGAACTTGTGCCCGTCGGTGTGTTCGCCGCGCAGGGCCACGAACAGGTCGCCAGGCTTGACCTTGCGGGAGTCCATGACGATGTCGTTGTAGGGCGCGGCGGAGAGATCGGCGCACGGATTCTTGAGGAGACCGTTGAGCGCCAGTGCCAGGGCGCGCGGGCTGATCATTGAGTCCCTGCACTCTCGATCGGCGCCGTGTCCTCCACAGTTGCGGCGTCGATCGGCTCGGCGAGCTGGAGATCGAGAGCGGGGGCGTCTTCGAGGGCGTCGATGGGCGTGCCGGCGGCTTCGCTCTCGGCGACCGGTTCGACGGCGGCGTCCGCCTCCCCGGCGTCGGCCTCACCGGCATCGGCGTCCGGCGCCGCGCCCGCCGCGTCGGTGGGCGCGGCCGCGTCGTCGGCGCTCCCGGTCTCTTCCGGGACGGGCTCGAACAGGCTCGGCTCCGCCACATACGCCGACGGCGGCACGCCCAAGTAGGGGAGCGCGTCACGGAGCACGGCGGAGAAGACCGGCGCGGCGATAATTCCACCGAAGATCTCGCCCTGTGGCCGGTCCAGCTTCACCAGGACGACCACGCGAGGATCGTCGGCGGGGGCGAAGCCCGTGAAGGAGGCGATCGACTCCCCTTCCAGGTACGCGCCGTCCTCCGCCACATCGGACGTGCCGGATTTGCCGGCCACCGGCCAGCCGGGCGTCTGGGCGGGATGCCCGGCCACGCCGTCCACGACAGCCTGCATCATCACACGCAGCTGCGCGGCAGTGTCCTCGCGGATAGCCCGGCCCTCGATCACCGTGGGCACCGCCCGGACCCCCTCTTGCGTGATCACCGCCCGGACGATGCGTGGCCGGACCAGGTCGCCGCCGTTCGCGATCACCGCCATGGCCCGCACGATTTGGAGAGGGGTCACAGAGATCCCCTGGCCATAGGAGTTCGTCGCCAGGTCCACCGGCGACCAGAACAGGTTCCCGGGCTCTTTGACGATCCCGCTCGCCTCCCCGGCGAAGCCGGAGTTGGTTGACTTGTTGAAGCCGAACTGCCGCAGATACCAGTAGAAGAGATCGGCGCCTAACTGCTGCGTGACCCAGGCGGCGCCCGTGTTCAGCGATCGTTGCAGGACCTGCGTCATGGTCTGGCGGCCGTGGAAGGAGAGGTCGAAATTTCGGATGGTGCTGGCGCCGACGACGATGGCGCCGGTGTCCACGAAGGTGGTGTCCGGTGTGACCACGCCAGCGTCGATGGCGGCTGCCATCGTCACGACCTTGAACACCGATCCGGGTTCATACACGTCCGTGACGGTGCGATTGCGGAAGAGGGAGAGGTCCAGGGCCGGATCGCCCAGGTTCGGGTTCGTGACGTCAAACGAGGGAGAGGAGGCGATGGCGAGAATGTCGCCTGTGTGCGGCTCCATCATCAGGATGGCGCCGCCGCGAGCGCCGGTCTTCTCCAGGGCGGCGGCGAGGTGCTCCTCCGCGATACGCTGCAGCGTGCGATCGATGGTGAGGACGAGGTCGGCGCCCGGCTGCACGGGCTCCATCCCCCGCGCGCCGAAGGGGATGGGGTTGCCCAGACTGTCGCGTTCGTAGACGAGGCGGCCGGGCTTCCCACTGAGGACGGAGTCGAAGTTGAACTCCACGCCGGCCAGGCCCACGTTGTCCCGGCCCACAAAGCCGAGAATCTGGCTGGCCAAGGCGCCTTCGCCATAGCGTCTTAGGCTTGCGGAAGTCACCTTCACGCCTGGCAGGCCCTCCGCGATGATGGCCTCGCCCAGGCCGTACGGGACGTTCAGCGCCAGCAGGACGTCGCGACCGCCGCCGGAGTCGACGATCGCCCGGATCTGCTCTTGCGAGGCGCCCAGGCGGTGCGAGAGCTTCTCTACGGCGAGACGCTCGTTGCCGCCTTCTAGTTCCCAGGCGTCGCGATCGACGTGGATCTCGAAGGTGTCGATGCCGGTGACGAGAGGGAAGCCGTTGCGGTCGAGGATCGCGCCGCGAGGGCCGCGGATCTCCTGGGTCCAAAAATGGATGTCGCGGGCTTCCTGCTCGAAGCGGGGATGCTCCAAGATCTGGACCTGCACCAGCCGCAGGATGAGGAGGGTGCCGAAGGCCACGAGCACTATCGTGATTACGCGCATGCGCCAGGGGCTCAGGCCGGCCCGGATCATGGCTCCTCGTTCTGCACGTCCGCACAGTTCGCCCGGCCCACGCCGGCGGCGCGCTCAGCGGACGATCAGGACGTCTAGCACTTGCTGCCACCAAGGTGGCTGCAGTTCCAAGGCCGCCTGTCGCCGCGGGAGAAAACGGGCCGGCAGCAGGCGGTCGGGCGGTGGCTGGTCCACCGCCAGGACCGTGGTGGGGCGGGCGGGGGTCAACCCCAGCCGCTCGCCGGCCACCTTTTCAATCCGTGAGAGCGCGGTCAGCTCGCCGACCTGGGATGCCAGCAGCCGCACGTCCGCTTGTAAGCCCGCCCGCTCGCGCTCGAGCGCGGCGAGGGTAGCGCCCGTCGCGGCAGCATCACTGGACTGGAGCACCGGCATCAGGGCGGCGATGGTGAGGCCCACCAGGCCGACCCAGATCCAGAGGGGAAGCCGCGTCCGCTGGACAGGGCGGACTCGTCCCCCGGCCCGCCGCACCAGGGGCGCCGGCAGGGCCAGCGACCGGGACGTCACTAGATCGCCTCGGCTGCGCGGAGGCGGGCACTGCGGCTGCGGTGATTGCGCGCCACTTCGTCCGCACTGGGCCGGACGACGTGACGCGTGAGGCTTCGAAATGTGGGCGGTGTCGCGCCTGCGGCCTCCCGCAGGAATTGCTTGACAATGCGGTCCTCAAGCGAGTGGAAGGAAATGATGACCAGGCGAGATCCAAAGCCGAGCAGGTCGTGGGCCAGGGCAAGGAGGCTGCGCAGGCGCCGAAGCTCCTGATTCACTTCCATGCGAAGGGCCAAGAAGGTTTTGGTGGCGGGGTGAACTCTACTAACACTGGGTTGACGGCCCCTCCCCACGACCTGCTCGACGGCTTTGGCGAGATCACGCGTGGAGGTCAGCGGCCGACGCTCCACGATTCGACGGGCGATGCGACGCGAGCGCCGCTCCTCACCCTGCTCGTACAGGACCCGTGCAAGGTCCTGCTCGGAATAACGGTTGACAATGTCGGCCGCGGTCATCCCCGCGTCCGGCCCGAAGCGCATGTCCAGCGGCCCGGCCTCACGGAACGAGAAGCCGCGCTGGGGGCGCTCCAACTGCAAGCTGGAGATGCCCAGATCGCAGAGGAGACCGTGGGCGGGGACCATGGAGGCCGCGTGCGCCTCGTCCGCGACGCGATCGTAATAGCTGCGGACCAGCGTGACGCGGTCCGGAACGTGCGCGAGGCGGTGTTCGGCTTCTGCGATGGCCTCCGGGTCGGCGTCAAGGCCCAGGACGCGCCCGTCCGGCTCCGACGCCGCCAGAATCGCGGCGGTGTGTCCGCCCGCGCCCACGGTGCAGTCAATGTAGCGACCGCCCGGCCGGACTTGGAGGTAGTCGAGGACTTCGGCCACCATGACCGGTTCGTGCGACGGGGTCGTGCTCATTGCCACTGAAGCTCCTGCGCTTCCAGGTTTGTTGCGTACTCCCGCTCGACGATGCCGAGCTCCTGCTGCCAGCGCTCCCGGCTCCAGATCTCCAGGCACTCGCGCCGGCCCGCCAGGACCACGGAGCCGGCGAGATTCGCCCCCTCCCGCAGCGGTTGCGGGATCAGGATGCGCCCCTGCCGGTCCAGGTCCACCTCCCACGAGCGGGCGTAGAGGCCACGGCGGAGGCGTCGGCCCCGTTGGAGATTGGCGCCCGCCGCCGTCAACTGGTTGGCGGTGTTCTCGAACTCCTCCACCGGATACAGTTCCAGACAGCCATCGGGACTGGGCGCGAGCACTCCGCCGGCCGTGAAGGCGTCGCGGTAGCGAGCCGGGACGGCGAGGCGCCCCCGATCGTCGAGGGAATGGTCGAACGTGCCCCGGAAGGCCATTGTGAGCCTGCAGCATCCGTTTCTGGTCGCCTTTCAGGGAGAGAGGACTCCGTTTCCTCAGCGGGAGGCGCCGACCCCTCGTTCCCCACTTCTCCCCATATCGGACCCAATCATGCCACCAGTCCCCATCAGTGTCAACCGACTCGTCAAGACTTTTTTTGAAAAAGATTCTGACTCGCCGCGTCGCCCTCGGCGCGGGTGGTCGCCGCTCTCCGCGGGCAGGGGCGAATCCAGATGGCCACGCGGCTAAAGCTTGGCATCCTGACGGTCAGCGATCGGGCGAGTCAGGGCGCGATGGAAGACACCGCGGGCCCGGCGATTGCGGACGTGCTGGGGCCGCTTGCTCCCGAGATCGTGACAAAAGCGATCATCCCAGATGAGCCCGAGCGCATCACCGCGACGCTCCGCAATTGGGTTGATGCCGGCGAGATAAACGTGATCGTCACGACAGGTGGTACGGGCCTGGGGCCCCGCGACCACACGCCGGAGGCGACGCGCCCGGTGATCGAGCGGGAGGCGCCGGGCCTGGCGGAGCTGATGCGGCTGCACGGGCTTGAGCGGACGCGCCTCGCCGCGCTCAGTCGCGGCCTGGTTGGCGTCGCGCGGCGCACGCTCATCATCAATCTTCCCGGCTCGGAGAAGGCGGTGCGGGAAAATCTGGAGGCCATCTTGCCCGTCTTGCCGCACGCCCTGGAAATGATCCACGGGGAGACAGCGCAGCACCCTGACGATGGCTAAGTGTTGCGGCCGCGCCTCGCGCTTGCCGCCGTAGGCTACGCACGTGCGAATAGACATCCTCACGATCTTTCCCGAGATCTTTGCCGGCCTGTTCCAGGTCGGCATCGCGCGGCGGGCGCAGGAGGCCGGTCTCGTCACGTTGGCGGCGTACGACCTGCGGGAGTGGACCGACGACAAGCACCGCAGCGTGGACGATGCGCCATACGGCGGTGGCGCCGGCATGGTGATGCAGCCCGAGCCGTGGTTCCGGGCGCTGGAAGCGCTGCGGGCCGACGCGCCCCCCGGCCGCGCGACCCTGCTTACTCCCCAGGGGCGCGTCCTGACCCGGAACGTGACCCGAGAGCTGGCCGCGGAAGAGCGGCTGATCCTCCTCTGCGGTCGCTACGAGGGCGTCGATGAGCGGGTTCGCGAGCACCTGGTGGACGACGAGATCTCAATCGGTGATTACGTCTTGAGCGGCGGCGAGGTCGCGGCGATGGTGCTCGTTGAGGCGATCGTGCGGCTGCTCCCGGGTGCGTTAGGCGCGGCGGAGTCGCTGGCGGAGGAGTCGCATGAAGGCGGCTTGCTGGAGTATCCCCACTACACGCGGCCGCCCGACTTCCGCGGCTGGCGGGTGCCCGACGTGCTCCTCGGCGGCAATCACGGCGCCATCGCGAAGTGGCGGCGAGAGCAGCAACTTGATCGCACGGCCGCGCGGCGCCCGGACCTCCTGGAGAAAGCCGATCTCACGCCGCAGGAGCGGCGGCGCTGGCTCCCCGCCTCAGCGGAGGGCTGATCCCCGCACCGCGACGCGATCGCGTTTGCTGGAGAGGCTCGCGCCTTCGTCGCCGGACTCCGTAGAATGGACGCAGGCGCCCGCGAGGGGCCCGCGCGGCGCCGGCTCCGGCTCGCAATCGCGAAGGGCAGAGGGATGGACCGCAGCGACCTACTCGAGCTAGAGCGCAATCCCGAGATCGTCGACTTCCAGCCGGGCGACACGGTGCGCGTGTACGCCAAGGTGGTAGAGGGCGAGCGGGAGCGGACGCAGCAGTTTGAGGGGGTGGTGATCCGGCTGAAGCGCAAGGGCAGCTCCAGCAATTTCACTGTCCGCCGTGTCAGCCAGGGCGTTGGTGTGGAGCGCACGTTTCTCGTGCATTCGCCGCGCGTGGAAAAGGTCGAAGTACGCCGCCGGGGGCGGACGCGACGGGCTCGGCTCTATTACCTGCGCGGGCGCACCGGGCGGGCCGCTCGCATTCCCGAGCGCCCGCGCAACTCGAAGCGCGCGATTCACGGCTTCTAACGCGGGATTCCTGTCTTGACTACGCGAGGCGAATGCCGCTGAACCGCGGCGCCTCTCCTCCTTCTGTCGCGCACCGTCTGGGGGCCGGCGGGATCTCCGTACACTCAAGCCAAAGCGGAAGCGCGGCCGGGGCGTGCGTCGCGGGGCGTGTGTCGCGGGGCGTGGCGAGAGGGAGTGGTGACATGCCGGCGGCTCCGCGGTATGTCGAAGTTGCGGTGAACTCGGGCCGGCCTCAGCGCGGCACGTTCACCTACGCGATCCCGCCCCTCTTGGCTGTGCGGGTGGGCGACGGCGTCTTCGTGCCGTTCGGCAGGCAGGTGCTCCAGGGCATCGTGCTGGCGCTGACGGAGAGCCCGGCCGTCGCCGCGCCGCGCCCGATCCTCGCACTCCTTGGCGAAGAGCGGCTCCTGGGGCCTGAGCAGACTGCGCTGGTGCGCTGGATTGGCGACGCCTACCTGGCGCCGGCGTTTGCTGCCGCGGCACTGTTCTTGCCCCCCGGTTTCGAGCGGAAGCCCGAGCGGCTGCTGCGCCCGGCCCCACTGAGTGATGCCTCCGCGCTACAACATCTGAGCGAACGGGAGCGCACGGTGCTGGACGCCATCACGGCGCGGCGCTCCGTGGAGGCCGACGCGCTGCAGGCGGCCCTCAAGGACGGCGCCATTGCTCCCACCGTTCGGAGCCTCGTCAAAAAAGGGCTGGTGGAAGAGCGCTACGCTCTGAGCCGGCCGACCGTGGGCCCGAAGACGGAGACGCTGCTCTCGCTGGCGATCGAGGAGGGAACGGCCCGCGCCGCCATCGCCGCCTGGCCGCGTTCCCGCCGCTCCCGCCAGGCCGACCTGCTGGAGCGCTTGCAGGTGGGTGCGGCGCCCCGTGATGAGGCCCGCCGCCTTGCCGGGGCGCGGGACTCGCTGGAGCGCTGGCTGCGCCAGGGCCGCCTGATGGTCCCCGACGGCGACTGCGTGCGGCTCGCGGTTGACCCGGCCGCCGTCGATAGCGCCATTGCGAGCCTGCGACGGACGGGCCCGGAGCGCCGCCAAGTGGCGCTGCTGGAAGCGCTGCTTCCCGGGCCGCGCGCGGATGCGCCCGCGCGGCAGGAGGCCAACGCCACGGGCGCTGATGTCGACGCGCTGATCGCCGACGGCCTGGTCCGGCGCCAGACGCGCGTCGTGGCGCGCGATCCCCTGGCGGGGCGGGCCGTCCCGATCGTCGCGGCACCGGCGCTCACTGAGGATCAGGGCCGGGCCTATGAAGCCATCGCCGAGGCGCTGGACCGCGCCGTGGAGACGCGGCCGCAGCACCGCAAGGAGGGCCCGATCTTTCTTCTGCACGGCGTCACCGGAAGCGGCAAGACCGAAGTGTATCTCGCGGCGGTGGAGCACGCTCGTGATCAAGGCGGGTGGGCGATCGTTCTTGTCCCGGAGATCGCCCTGACGCCTCAGACAGTGGACCGCTTCCTGGCTCGTCTGCCCGGCCGCGTCGCCGTGCTGCACTCGGGCCTCTCTGCGGGCGAGCTGCACGACCAATGGGAGCGCGTTCGCAGCGGCGACGCGGACGTCGTGATCGGGTCGCGCTCAGCGCTCTTCGCGCCCCACCCGCTGCCGGGGTCGGGCGGCGGCGCTGAGAGGGGGTTGCATCTGGCTCTGATAATCGTCGATGAGGAGCACGAATGGACGTATAAGCAGACCGATCCGGCGCCCCGCTATCGCGTCCGGGAGGTGGTGGAGGAATACTGTCGCCTCACCGGGGCGGTGGCGGTCTTGGGCTCCGCGACCCCCGACGTGGTCACGGCGACGCGGGCCAGGGCGGGGCAGTATCGCTACCTGGAGCTGCCCGAGCGCGTCCGTCGCACCGACCCCGCCGATCCGGCATCGCCGTTGGAGACGGCCGCCCTCCCGAGTGTCGAGATCGTCGACATGCGTGAGGAGCTCGTGCGGGGAAACCGTTCGATCTTCAGCGAGCCGCTGGCGGCGGCGATGACGACGGCGCTGGAGCGCGATGAGCAGGTGATCCTGTTCCTCAACCGTCGTGGCGTGGCGACGTTCGTCTGTCGCACGTGCGGTGAGGCGCGCGGGTGCGATCGCTGTTCCATCCCCTTCACCTACCACAGGGCGCTGCCGGGTCTGGCGCCGGGGCCGCCGGGTGTGGGCGATATCTTGCGATGCCACGAATGCGGCCGCACGGCGCAGCCGGAGGGCCGCTGTCCACACTGCGGCAGCGACCGCGTGCGGCCCATGGGCATTGGCACGCAGCGGGTGGAGGAAGAGGTGGCCAAGACGTTTCCGCGGGCTCGGCCGCTGCGCTGGGACCGCGACACCGTGGCGGGCAAGGACGGCCACCGGCGGGTGCTGGAGCAGTTCATCCGCGGCGACGCCAACGTCCTCGTGGGGACGCAGATGATCGCGAAGGGGCTCGATCTGCCGGCGGTGACGGTCGTAGGCGTGGTCAACGCGGACCTATCCTTGCGCCTCCCGGATTACACCGGCCCGGAGCGGACCTTCCAGCTGATCACGCAGGTCACCGGCCGGGCGGGGCGCGGCCCGCAGGGCGGGCGGGTGGTGGTGCAGACCTACGCACCCGAGCACTACGCCATCAGGGCGGCTGCCGGGCACGATTACGAGGCGTTCTACGCGGCTGAGGTCGCTGCGCGATCTCGCCACGACTATCCGCCGCTGGGACGGCTGGCGCGGCTGGTATACGCCGATCGCAAGCCCGCCCGGGCGCGGGACGTGGCTGCCAACATGGCGGCGTCGCTGCTTGAGGATCGGGACCGGCGGGGGCTGCTGGGCCCCGAGGTCCTGGGCCCAACGCCCGCCTTTCTCGCGCGACGGCGCGGCCTCTATCGCTGGCAGATCACGCTCCGCGGCGCGGATCCCTTGCCGCTGCTGCGCCCGGTGGACTTCGGCCGCGGCTGGACGGTCGACATCGATCCCGTCAGCCTGCTCTAGCTGCTCCAGCAAAGACGGCGATTCGCATCTCGGCGAACGCCGCGCCAGAATGCGGGAGCGACGGGCAAGCGGCAGCGGCGCGCTCGCCCGCAGGGAGCCTGGTCATGGCTGTCCGCGCCATTGCCGTCGTTCCTCGGGACCAGGGCGTGCTGCGCGCCAAGGCGAAGCGCATCCGCCGTGTGGATTCGTCCGTCCACCGGCTCGTGGCGGACATGATTGACTCGATGCAGGCGGCCAGCGGCGTCGGCATCGCGGCGCCGCAGATCGGAGTCTCGCTGCGCGTGATCGCCATCGCGATGCCGGAGGAGGAGCCCTTCGCGATGATCAATCCGGAGATCGTGAAGGCGTCGGGGGTGCGTCCTGTCACGGAGGGGTGCCTCAGCGTGCCGGGCTATCGCGGCGAGATCATGCGGTCCATCAAGGTGGTGGCCAAAGGCATGGCGCTGAATGGCAAGGAGATTCGCATCCGCGCTGAGGACGATCTTCTGGCCCAGGCTCTCGAACACGAGATCAACCACGTGAACGGCATCCTCTACATCGATCACCTGGAGGCGTCGGAGCAGCTGCATCGGATCCCAGATCTGCCGCCGGAGGAAGAAGGTGGCGAGGCATGGGGAGGGCCATGACGCGCTCCGCCGCCTTGTCCGCGGTGACCGCCGTGGCGGACGCGTTGCAGCGACTGGCGGCGCTCAGCCGCCAGATGCGTTGGGAGGGCGAAGCGCGACCGCTGCTGATAGGCGGCGCCGTGCGCGACGCTCTCCTCGGTCGCCCGGTGGCGGAGGCCGACCTCACGATCCCCGGCGATGCGGCCGCGTTCGCCCGCCTCGCCGCCGAATGCCTGCAGACGCGCGCGGTCCGGCTTGACGAACGCATCGGCGTCGACCGTCTTCCGCTCGCGGCCGGGCACATCGACATTGTGCAGATGGTGGGCGACCTCCGTTCCGATCTCGCCCGCCGCGATTTCACTATCAACGCTCTCGCCTATCCGCTTGCCGAGCTGCCGCCGGGCGGCCCGGCGGCGATCGGGCGAGAGCGGATCATTGATCAGCACGCGGGCTTGGCGGATCTCGACGAGGGCGTGATCCGCATCCCCGCTCCGGGAGTTCTTCGCGATGACCCCCTGCGGGCGTTGCGCGGGGTCCGCCTCGCCGCCGAATTGGGCTATCGCCTGGAGCCGGCGACGGAGGCCGGGATCAGGGACGTGGCGCCCCAGGTCCGGGCCGTGGCGGCGGAGCGCGTTGGCGCGGAGTTGCGGCGGATCTTCACAGCGGAACGGGCGTCGACGGGGATCGCCTTGATGGAGGCGACGGGTCTGCTTCGTGCCTGTTTCCCCGAGCTTGATGCGGGCCGTGGGGTCGAGCAGCGCCCGCAGCACTGCTATGACGTCTTCGAGCACCAGCTGGCCGCGCTGCGGTGGGCGGACACGCTGCTGGCGTCGCAGCCGCCGCCCGATTGGGAGGGGGCGACCGCGTGGTCGGCGCTTTGGTGCAGGCGGGATTGGAGCCGGTCCCGCTGGGGGGATGTACGCGAGCAGCTGCGACGGCACCAGGAAGCTCTGCGCATCGCCGTGCTCTTGCACGACGTGGGCAAGCCGGCGACTCGTAGCGTCACGGAAGACGGTCGCACGCGCTTCTTCGGGCACGCCCCCCTGGGCGCGCTGACCGCGCGCGACGCGCTCGAGCGCTGGCGGTTTCCTGGGTCGGTCGTGGAGCGGGTGGCGCTGCTCATTGAGCAGCACCTGCGACCCGGCCAGATCAGCGCGCCGGGCCAGCCCCCGACGGCGCGGTCGCTCCATCGCTTTCACAAGGCCCTGGGCGACGCGGTGCCGGACCTCTGCTGGCTCTTCCTCGCCGATTCGCTTGCCACTGTGGGGCCGGAGCGGTTGCTGCCTCGCTGGCCCGCCTATGTGGAGCACGTGCACGGCATTGTGACCTGGCAACCGTCCCAGGCCGCTGCGACGGTCGCGCAGCTGGTTGACGGGCACGCCGTGATGGCCGCAACCGGCCTTGGGCCGGGGCCGCTGGTCGGGCGCATTCTGGCGGCCGTGGAGGAAGGCGCCGCGGCCGGGGAACTCGGCAGCGAGGAAGACGCCCTGTCCTTGGCGCGATCAATGGCGCGCGACAACGAAAGTGCGGCCGGCGACCCGCCCCGAACCCAACGCCCACCGCCCGGCGCCTGATGCGGGCCCCACGACGGCGCGCCGGCCGCTCGCTAGCATGGTCCAGAGTTCTCTCGGCGGCCCGTTCCAGGCCGGAGGCGAATGGTGTTCGAGGTCCTGAGCATCGCCATCGTGCTGGTCGTGCTCTTCTATATCTTTTTTGTCCGCCCGGCGCGCGCGGAGCAAAGCCGTCGTCGGCGAGACCTCAATGCGCTCTCAATTGGCGACAAGGTCCTGACCAGCGGTGGCCTGATTGCCACCGTGACCGACGTGGAATCCCAACCGGACGGGCCCATGATCCTGTATCTCGAACTGGCGGAGGGAGTGGTAGTGAAAGCGCATCCCGATGCGATCGCGAAGCGGCTCCCGCCCCCGCGGTCACCTTCGCCGAGTTCTGCGGGCACGAATGCGAGCGACGCTGGGCCGGAGGACGTGGCAGGGGGTGAGGGTGATCGGGAGTGGGATGCGAACGGCGAGGCGCGTACGGGCGGCGTCGGTTCCGACGCCGGCGACAGCGGAGCGGACGAAGAGTCGCCCGCCCGTCGGCGCTGACGGACGCGTGAGGCCGTTCGAAATGCCCCTCTTTGTGCCCTCCGGCGTTCTGATGACCCGGACGGGACTGCCCCGTATGATGCTGTCGAGGGCCGCAGCATCCGTTCCGGTCGGCGAACGGGTCCGGGTCGCGGGAGCCAGTGCATAGACGAAAGAACCAGATCGCGCTGCTCGCCATCCTCGTGGTGACGGGCTTCAGCATGTTCGTGACCTGGCCGGGGAACCCGGATAAGTACCTGCCCGATTTCATCCCCTGGCCCGGCGGCGGCGGACTGAATATCGGCAACTTCGACCGGGACGAGTTCCGCCTGGGCTTGGACCTGGCCGGCGGCGTCTCCGTCACGTTGGAGGCCTCCGGCAAGTCGGCGCAGGTGCGGCGCGGGGAGGTCCTGGAGGCGTTCGCACAGCGCAACCGTGTGGACATCCCCACTTTGCTGGATCTCAACCCGGAGCTGGAGGACTTGGGTCCGGAGGAGATCGACCGCCCGCTTCCAGACACCATTCAGAGCCTCGTCCTGCCGCTGGACATCGAAGGCGAGGACTTGAACGAGGCGATCGCCGAGGCGCGCGACATCATCGCGGAGCGCGTGAGCGGCTTCGGCGTGTCGGAGGCGGAAGTCACGACCGTGGGCGACACTCGCATCAGCGCGCAGATCCCCGGCGTCACCGCGGAAGAAGCGGCCGACCTGGTGGGCTCCACAGCCCTGCTGGAGTTTCGCGAGATCGATCCGTTCTTTCGCTTCGTGCCGCCACCCGTTGATCCGTTCGCCGTTGAGCAGACGCTGGAGGACGCCTTCGATCCGCAGCTGATCGAGCCGCTGGATACCGAGACGCCGCGTCTCGCCGAATTCCCGCTGGGGGACGCCACGGAGGACGTCATCGTGGTTGACGGCGTTCGCTGGATTCCGGCCCGCGCCCGCGACCGCCGGGGGGAGGAGGTGCAGCTCACGGGCGACTTCCTCATCGCGGACTCGATTTCCCGCACCATCGACCAGAGCGGGCAGACGGCGCTCTCGTTCGAGTTCGACAGCGAGGGCGCGCGCCTGTTTGAGCAGCTCACGGAGCGTCTCGCTGTGAATCAGGCCCCGCTGGGCATCTTCGTGGACCGCCTACTGATCAGCCAGCCGCGGGTGCAGGCGGTGATCAGCGATCGGGGCATCATTACCGGCATCAGCGACCAGGAGGCGCGCACTCTGCGCCGCCAACTCCGCGCCGGGGCACTGCCGATCAACTTCCAGACCATCCAGCAGACGGAAGTCGCCGCCACCTTGGGCGAGGACTCGGTGATTGACACCGTTCAGGCGGGACTGGTGGCCTATCTGGCCATCACGCTGTTCATGGTCCTCTATTACCGGCTGCCCGGGGTGATGGCGGCGTTGGCGCTGATCGTGTACGCCTCTGTCGTGATGGCCACATTCAAGCTGGTGCCCATCACGCTGACCCTGGCCGGGATCGCCGGCTTCGTGCTCGCGGTGGGGCTGGCGGTCGACGCCAACATCCTCATTTTCGAGCGCATGAAGGAGGAGCTGCGCTTGGGCCGCGGGCTGCAGGGGGCCATTGAGGTCGGCTGGAGTCGCGCCTGGCCCGCCATTCGCGACGCCAACGTCTCCACCCTGATCACGGTGGGCATCCTCTGGTTCTTTGCCGACCAGCTCAACGCCAACTTGATCAAGTCCTTCGCCATCGCTCTCTTCGTGGGGACCGTGTTCAGCATGGTCACCGCCATCTTCGTGACGCGCACGTTCCTCAATCTCACCGTGGGCCTCGGTCTCGCCCGCAGGCCCTGGCTCTTCGGCATCCGCGAGATGCCGGAGGACGACGCGCCCACCCCGGGGCGGCCGCGCCGGAGCGCGGAGCCGGCCGCCGGTTCCAGAGGCGGCGACCGATGATCAACTTCGTCGGCTTGCGGCGGTATTTCGCTCTCATCTCGCTCGGGCTGCTCGTGCCCTGCCTCGTGGCGCTGTCGATCTGGCAGCTCGATCCCGGCATCGACTTCGAGGGCGGGATCGAGCTGGAGGCGCGCTTTCTCAACGACGTGACGGAAGAGGACGTCGCGGGCGCCGTCCGCGGGGCCGGGTTTGACGACGTGGCCGTGGAGGCGACCGAGGACGCGACCTTCGTGGTGCGCGTTGGCCAGCCTGACGCGGAAGGCGCCGGCCCCCCGTTGGACGATGTGCAGGCGGCCCTTGAAGCGAACGTCGGGGAGATTCAGACCGTGGACTCGGACGTTGGGGAGGACGGCGTTGAACTGGAAGTCTGGTTCCCGGCCGACGTGTCGCAGGACGACGTCCGCGACGCCCTCCGCGGCATCGGCCTGGGGGATGCGCGCATTCAAGCGACCGGCGAATCGACGTTCAAGCTGCGCGCCCAGGTGCCAGACGACGGGGATTCGGAGGCGCTGCGGCCAGAGATTGCCGAGGCCCTGCGGCCGGAGATTGCCGAGGCCCTGCGGACGGAGGTCGGGCCGATTTTCGTGCTGCAGTCGGCGACAGTGTCTGGGATCCTGAGCAGCGAGATCGCGAAGGACGCCGGCATCGCCTTGAGCATCGCGGCCGTGGCGATCCTGATCTACATCAGCCTGGCGTTCCGGCGCCTGCCCAATCCGCTGCTGTACGGCGCGGCCGCCATCGTCGCGCTGCTGCACGACATCACTATCGTCGTGGGGGTGTTCTCGATCCTGGGGCAGGTGGCGGAGGTGGAAGTCAACGCGATGTTCGTGACGGGCCTGCTGGCGATCATCGGCTACAGCGTCAACGACACCATCGTGGTATTCGACCGCATCCGCGAGAACCAGCTGCAAGACCCCGGCTCCCGCCTGCGGCCCACGGTGAACGCCGCGATCACGCAGTCGCTGGGGCGCTCGCTGAACACGTCCATCACCCTGATCCTGGCGCTGGTGGCGCTGATGCTGATTGGCGGCGTGACGGTGCGGCCCCTCGTCCTGGTGCTGCTGGTGGGCGCGATCGCCGGCACCTACTCGTCCATCGCCGTGGCCGCGCAGATCGTCGTGCTGTGGGAGGAAGGGTCCATCCAGCGTCGCTTTGGCAGACGTCGGCAGCCGGCCGGGTCGCGCCCTAGCCGGCGCCCCGCAGGACGCGGGCGTCGCCGACGCGACGGGTGACGCGGCGCTGGTCCAGGTCCTCCAGCAAGGCCTGGGCGATCTTGCGGCTCGTGCCCAGAAGGTCGCGGACCTCCGCCAGCGTGATCTTCTCGCGCTCGCGCAGGGCCGACACGACGTCATCCGCCATGGCGGCGCGCGTGCCGGCTTCAAGATAGACCCCGTCCCCCAGCCGCACGATTGACCCTTGCGCTTCCAGGTAGGTCGCCAGCTCCGGGTCGACGCGGCCCGTCGATTCCGGCCTGCGCCCGGCGGCCTTCAATCGCTCCACGAGCTGGTCCGCGGCGCTCTGCTGCTCCACCGTCAGGGTGACGTGCCGGTCGGGCAGGTCCAGCGCGCCCTGGTGGGCGGCCAGGCGTCCCTCGGCGACCAGGCGGCGCTCCAAGGCGCTGAAGGCCTTCGCCGGGAGGCCCAGACGGCTGCGCAGCTCTTCTTTGGCAATCCCCCTGCGGAGGGGATGCTCGCTGACGAACTCCGACGTGTACGCCACGGCTTTGGCGCCGAGTCCCTCCACGCCGGCGGCGGTGGTGAGCACGCTGCCGTCGCTCAGACCGCCCTCGTCCAAGACGACGATGGCGCCCTCATCGACCTGGCGCTCGACGGCCTCGCGCGCGACCCGGTCGTCAAGTTCCGCGCGGCGTCGAACGTCGGCCAGGGACGCCGGCTCCAGGCGCTGGAGCACGGTCAGAACGGTGTCGTCCGGGCTGCCCTCGAGCAGCCGGCCCAGCGCCGCCAGCGTCTCCGCTTCATTGCGCTTGTGGCGGCGGGGCCGGGTGTCGACGACGCGGCCCCCGCCCATCGTCGTGACGCTGTTGCGAATGACGAAGAAATCACCGCGCGCGACGGCCACGGGCTGGTCGAGCCGCAGCTGCGCCCAGGCCTCATGGCCCGGCTCCAGCGCCTCGCCCTCAAGAAGGCGCACCCGCGCCGGGACCTCGGCGGCGCCCGTGTGGGCCGTGACGGAAGCGTTGTGCTTGATTGACCGCGGGAGCGAGGCGAGTGCCCGCAGGCGCACGTCCACTGCCCGCGTCGGCTGGAGCCAGCCGGGCGTGGTCACGACCACCCCGCGGTCAAGCTCCTCCGGCGCGATGCCGCTCAAATTGATCGCGGTGCGCGTGCCGGGTTGCGACGCCTCCACCTTCTTCTGGTGGTTTTGCAGACCGCGGATGCGGGCCAACCGTCCTCCCGGCTCAATCGCCACCTGATCGCTCACGTGCAGACTGCCGTCGATGAGGGTGCCGGTGACGACGGTGCCGAAGCCGGTGATGGTGAAGACACGGTCCACCGGTAGTCGAGGGCGGCCGACGTCCCGCACCGGGGGCAGCCCGTCCAGCGCCCCGTCGAGGGCGGTGCGAAGCGCATCCAAGCCGTCGCCGCTCACGGCCGAGCATGGTACGACGGGCGCGCCAACCAACGACGTCTCCGTCAACAGCTCCTCGACGTCGGCCGTGACGAGCTCCAGCCAGTCCTCGTCGACCAAGTCGCTCTTCGTCAGCGCCACCACGCCCTGCCTGACTTGCAGCAGGTCGAGGATGGCCAGATGCTCGCGCGTTTGGGGCATGACGCCTTCGTCCGCCGCCACGACGAACAGCGCCAGATCGATCCCGCCCACGCCGGCGAGCATGTTCTTGATGAAGCGTTCGTGGCCGGGCACGTCGACGATGCTGACCTCGCGGCCGCTGGGGAGATCGAACCAGGCGAAGCCAAGGTCGATGGTGAGGCCGCGCTCCTTCTCCTCGCGGAGGCGGTCGGGGTCGATGCCGGTCAGGGCCAGCACCAGGCGGCTCTTGCCGTGATCGACGTGCCCGGCCGTGCCGATGACGTACATCGAGGGCAGGATATCAGCAGGTGGTAGCATCGCCGGCATGGCGCCGCGGACGACGAATGTGGGCCTCCTGCGCGACCGCCGCTTCCAGGATCACGAGACGACGTCGAGTCACCCGGAACGCCCCGAGCGCCTGCGGGCGATCGAAGCGCTCCTGGACGAGAGCGGCGTCGCCTCCCGCATGGCGGCCATCGAGCCGGAGGTGGCGGCGGACGAGGCGCTCCGACGGGTGCACGACTCCCGCCTGCTGGCGCTGCTCGCGGCGGCCGAGCGAGAGGCGAGCGAACGGCCCGTCTTCCTGGACCCCGACACCGTCATGACGGAGCACTCCCTCAGGGCCGCGCGGCTCGCGGCCGGCGGCGTCGTGCGGGCGGCGGTGCTCGTCGCGACGGGGGAGCTGGAGGCGACGTTCTGTCTCGTGCGGCCGCCCGGCCACCACGCAACGCGAGAGCGGGCGATGGGCTTCTGCCTGCTCAACAACGTGGCGGTCGCGGCCGCGCAAGTTCGCGCCGCGAGCATGGCGGAGCGCGTCGCCATCGTCGATTTCGACGTCCACCACGGCAACGGCACGCAGGACATCTTCTACGCCGATGCGGACGTCCTCTACGTCAGTACGCACCAGTTCCCACACTACCCGGGCACCGGTCAGTTGGAGGACACGGGCAGCGGCAGCGCGGAGGGCGCGACGCTAAATCTCCCGCTTCCCGCCGGTTGCGGCGACGCCGAGTACCTCCGCTGCTTCGACGCCGTGATCCTGCCGGCGCTGCAACGCTTCAAGCCGGAACTGATCCTCGTGTCAGCCGGCTTCGACGCCCACTGGCGCGACCCCCTGGCGATGGAGAACCTGAGCGGGCCCGGCTATCGCGCCATCGCGGAGCGGCTGCGGGACGTCGGCGCCGAGCTGGGCGCAGGCACGGTCTACGTCCTGGAGGGCGGCTACGACCTGGAGGCGATCGCGTGGGCAGCGCGGCACTGCGTCGACGTGCTCCTGGGCAACGCCGCGGTGGAGGATCCCGTGGGCCCGCCGCCCGACGGCGGCGCGCCGGACGTCGAGCCGCTTATCGCGAAGGCGCGGAAGATCCATGCACTGGAGGAGGGCGCGTGAAAGCGATCGTCATCGACGAGCCCGGAGACGCGAGCGTGCTTCGCCCTGCCGCCGCGCCGGACCCCGTCGTCGGCGACGGCGAGGTGCTGGTGCGGGTGCACGCCAGCGCCGTCAACCGGGCCGACGTCCTCCAGCGGCAGGGCAGCTATCCGCCGCCACCGGGCACGTCCGCCATCCTGGGCTTGGAACTGGCCGGCGATGTGGCGGCGGTCGGTGGAGGCGTGACGCGGTTCCGGCTGGGCGACCGGGTCTACGGCCTCAGCGGCGGGGGTGGGTACGCCGAACTGGCGACGATTGACGAGTCGCTGGCGATGCCGATTCCGGACGCATTCGACTACCAGCAGGCCGCCGCGCTGCCGGAGGTCTTTTTTACGGCGAACATCGCCATCCGCACGCTGGGGCGGCTGCAGCCGGGCGAGCGGGCGCTGATCCATGCCGGCGGCAGCGGCGTGGGCACGGCGGCGATCCAGATCGTGAAGCTGATCGGCGGGGAGGCCTGGATCACGGCCGGCAGCGAGGAGAAGTGCGCGAAGGCGCGCGACCTGGGCGCGGATGTCGCGATCAATTACAAGACGCAGGACTTCGCGGAGGAGGTCCGCACGGGGACGGACGGCCGAGGCGTGGACGTCATCCTCGACGTGGTGGGTGCGGGCTACTGGCCGCGCAACATCGCCTCGCTGGCGACGGGCGGCCGGCTGGTGCTGATCGCGTTATTGGGCGGCGCCACGACGGAGGTCGACCTGAGCGCACTCCTGCGGCGTCGTTTGCAGGTCTTCGGATCGGTTCTGCGAGCGCGACCGTTGTCGGAGCGCGCCGCCCTCACCCGCGACTACCAGGAGCACCTTGAGCCCGCCCTCGCCGACGGCCGCATGCGCCCCGTCATCGACCGGGTCTTCCCGCTGCGGGAGGCGGCCGAGGCGCATCGGTACATGGAGGCGAATCGGAACTTTGGCAAGATCGTGCTGGACGTGGCGGGTGGGTGAGGACGAATGGCTCGAAAGCGGCGACCTCGACTACGTTCAGTCATCCCTGTCCCCCTACTTCGCCGGCAGGGAGGTGGCGTAACGCACGCCCCGCTCCACCCAGGTGACGAGCGCCTTTCGCGTCCGCAGCCCCGCCGCTGAGACGTAGACGAGGCCTCTAAGCGGTCGGCCGGTGAAGTCCATCTCACGGGCGTGAGGCCGGGCCACGGCATCGTCGTACGCCTCGGGCCCTACCCGCACCATCAGCTCGTCGTTTTGGACGCCGCAGCACATGTTGCCCCGCAGCATGAAGGCCAGGCCGCCGAACATCTTTCGCTCGGCGATTGTTGAGTCGTCTGCGAGCAGTGCGCGCACGCGCTGGGCCAGCGCTTCGTCGTAGGCCACGGCATCTCCTCACACCAGCGACGGCTCCAGCAGGCGCACAAAGACTTCGTTGGCGAGCCGCCGGCCGCGACGGGTCAGGCGCAGGCGGCCGTCGCCGCGTTCCAGCAGCCCCGCATCGATGCCCCACTCAAGGCCCGGGCGCAGCCCGGCCCAGTGCTCGCCGTGCGCCGATGCGAACTCGCCCTCGTCGATGCCATCGTTCAGGCGCAGCCCCATCACGGCGGCATCGATGGCGGCGGTCCCTGGCGTGACGTCCTCGCGGGAGACCGCGGCGGGCGAGGGCAGGTCCAAGGCCGCGCGCCCTTCGACAAGCTCAGGACGAACGGATTCAGCGGCAGCGCGCCTTTCGACAGGCTCAGGACGAGCGGGTTCCCTTGTGAGCGCCTGGATGTACCGCGCGGGGCTCCGCTCCACGCTGTAGCGGACGCCGTCGACGAAGCCATGGGCGCCCGGGCCCACCGCCACGTATTCCTGGTGCCGCCAGTAGACGAGGTTGTGGCGGCACTCGCGCCCCGGCCGGGCGAAGTTGCTGATCTCGTATTGGCGATACCCCGCCTGCCCGAGCCGCTCCTCGGTCCAGTCGGTCATGGCCGCCAGCAGGTCCGGGTCCGACTCCGTTACCTCACCGCGGGCCACGCGCCACGCCAGCGGCGTCCCTTCCTCCACGGTGAGGGCGTAGCACGAGAGGTGGTCCGGACCCCAGGCGAGCACGCCCTCCAGCGACCGCTGCCAACCGTCCAGCGATTGCTCCGGCAGGCCGAAGATCAGGTCCGCATTGACGTTGTCGAAGCCGGCGTCGCGGGCCAGCGTGAAGGCGGTCCGGGCCTGTTCAGCGTCATGCGCGCGGTCCAGGAAGCGCAGCTCGACCGTGTCGAGCGATTGCACACCCATCGACAGACGATTCACGCCCGCCGCCCGGTATCCCAGCAACCGCTCCCGTCGCACGCTCTCTGGGTTCGCCTCCAACGTGATTTCAGCCTCCGGGTCCAGGGCGTAGAGGGAGCGGACCGTCGCCATGATCCGCGCCACCGCGTCGCCGTCCAGAAGGCTGGGCGTCCCCCCGCCGAAGAAGAGCGTGGCCACAGGCCGTCCGGCCACGGCTGGGGCCCAGCGACTCAGCTCCTCTTGCAAGGCGGTCTCCCAGGCGGGAATCTGCTCCTCCAGGCTGGCGTAGGAGTTGAAGTCGCAGTAGCCGCACTTGACGGTGCAGAACGGGACGTGCAGGTAGAGGCTGACGGGCGGCCTCATGTCCATGGCGATCGGCGTGGCCTTGCGACCGGATCCAGAGGCAGGCATCGCCGTCAGTGTACCGCCGACCCGGGCTCAGGCCGCGACGTTTGATCGCGATCGGGCCGCATGTAAGAGTTGAAGGCGCACTCCCTTTCCGCCATCCCTGCGCTGCTGTGGAGGCCACAGTGCTCAAGAGCCACAACTGCGGCGACCTGCGACGCGAACACGCTGGGACCGATGTCTCTCTGGCCGGCTGGGTCCACCGACGGCGCGACCACGGCGGCGTCATCTTCATCGACCTGCGCGACAGAGCGGGCGTCGTGCAGATCGTCCTGCATCCAGAGCGGAACCAGCGCGCCTACGAGCTTGCCGCCACGGTCCGCAGCGAGTATGTGTTGCGCGTCGCCGGCACTGTCGAGTTGCGCGCGCCGGAAGCGCTGAACCCCAACCTGGCCACCGGCGAAGTGGAGGTCGTGGCGACCGACGTTGAGGTGCTCAATCCCGCCAAGACACCGCCCTTCCCCGTGAATGAAGAGACCGAAGTTGACGAAATCGTCCGTCTCCGGCACCGCTACATCGATCTGCGTCGGCCCGAGATGCTGCGGACGCTGGTGCTGCGGCATCGGATGAATCAGCACATCCGCACGTTCATGTCGGAGCGCGGCTTTCTGGAGGTGGAGACGCCCATGCTGGTGGCGGCGACGCCGGAGGGCGCGCGCGACTACCTGGTCCCCAGCCGTCTCCACCCCGGCTCCTTCTACGCCCTCCCGCAATCGCCGCAGCAGCTCAAGCAGCTGCTGATGGTGGCGGGGTTGGAGCGGTACTTCCAGATCGCCCGCTGCATGCGCGACGAGGACCTCCGCGCCGATCGCCAGCCTGAATTCACGCAGCTGGACCTGGAGCTTTCCTTCTGCAATGAAGACGACGTCCTGGGCCTGTTGGAGGAGCTCTTCACCGGCCTGGTCGCCGAACTGCGTCCGGACATGCGCCTGGTTTCGCCCTTCCCGCGGCTCTCCTATGTGGAGGCCATGACCCGGTTCGGCACGGATAAGCCCGACCTCCGCTACGGGCTGGAGCTGGTCGACTGTTCGGATCTGGTCCGGGAGAGCGCGTTCGGCGTCTTTCGCGGGGCCGTGGAGAGCGGCGGACGGGTGCGCGCCGTCGTTTACCCGGGCGGCGCGGAGCTAACTCGCCGGCAAGTGGACGGGCTCACCGACCTGGCCAAGACCATGGGCGCGAAGGGCCTAGTCTCCATCCAATACGCCGCGGCGCCGGCCGGTGCCACAGCGGACGACCTCCGCGCCCCCATGCTGCGCCATCTGGGACTGGAGGCGTCTCGTGCCATTGGCCAGCGCTGCGACGCCCAGGCAGGCGACATGGTCCTGCTGGCGGCCGACAGCGAGAAGGTGGTGAACACGGTTCTTGACGGGCTACGCCGCGAGATCGCCCGTCGGCTCAATCTGGCCGACCCGGGCATGCTCCACCTCGCCTTCATCACGGATTTCCCGCTCCTGGAGTGGATCGAGGATGAGGGCCGATGGGACGCGCTCCACCATCCGTTCACGGCGCCGCGGGAGGAGGACCTTCCCTACCTAGAGAGCGATCCGGGTCGGGTGCTCGCGCGCGCCTACGACACCGTCGCCAACGGTTTCGAACTGGGGTCCGGATCGATCCGGATTTACCGGCGCGAGTTGCAGGAGCGTCTTTTTGCGCTCTTGGGCATCAGCCCGGCGGAGGCGCAGGCCCGCTTCGGGCACATGCTGGAGGCGTTCGAGTACGGCGCGCCTCCCCATGGCGGCTTCGCCGTGGGGCTGGACCGCCTGGCCATGCTGCTGGCGGGGCGGGAGAACATTCGTGAGGTGATCGCCTTCCCGAAGACCCAGTCGGCCACCGACCCGCTTACGGGGGCACCCGCGCCGGTGTCGCCGGAGCAGTTGGCGGAAATAGGGCTGATGGTACGAAAACCGCCCGCCGGCGCCGACCGTTCCTAGATCGAGGCGGGGCGTGATCCGGCCGGCTCACCCGTAGCGGTGATAACCTACACCGCGACCGGGCGGACGCGCGACGGCTGGAGGCGGCGCGGCGCAGGGAGCGAGGGAGAGGCATGAGCGTCCTGGGGCGAGAACTCCGAACCGATCGACATTGGGCCCGCCTGGGGCTGGGCCTCTTCAGCCTCCTGCTCGTCGTAGCGGTGGTCGCGGCGGCCTGCGGTGGGGGCGGCGACGACTCAGACGGGGACAGCGAGACGTCCGATTCCCGCTCCGAGCGCGGTGAGCGCGCGGACCGCGCTGAAGACGCGGAGGGAGCGGCGGCTCCGGCGGATGCTCCGGCGGAGGCGCCGGCGGAAGCGAACGGGGTGGCCCCCCCTGCGCCGGCTGGTGCAGAGGAAGAACCCGCGCGGGCGGCGCCGGCCGTTCGCGAAAGCGGGGTGCTGCGGCTCGCCCGCGGAGAGCCGCTGACGCTCGATCCGGCTCTGACGACCGACGTGACCTCCGCCGAGTACGTCGTGGAGATCTTCGGCGGGCTCGTCACCCTGGACCAGGACCTCAACGTGGTGGCGGACCTCGCCGAGGAGATCCCGGAGCTGATCTTCAATGCGGACGGCACGGTCACCTACCGGTTCGTGATCCGTCCCGACGCTCTCTACCACGACGGCAGCACGCGCGTCAGCGCGGAGGACGTGAAGTGGAGCATTGAGCGCAACGCCTCCCCGGACACCTTCTCGCCCACGGCGATTGACTATCTGGGCGACATCGTGGGGCTGAAGGACTACGCGCGCGGCCGCAGCGGCGTGACCGAAGTCACGGGTATTCAGGTGATCAACGATCGCACCGTTGAGATCACCATCGACGAGCCCAAGCCCTACTTCCTGCAGAAGCTCACCTATCCCACCGCCTACGTGCTCTACCGCGACCAGGTGGAGCGCGATCCCGAAGGCTGGGCGCGTGACCCGATCGGGACCGGCCCGTTCCAGTTGAGAAACTGGGAGTTGGGGGAAGGGCTGACGCTGGTTCCCTGGGACCGCTACCACCTGGGCCCCGCACAGCTTGAGGAGGTCCGCATCCGCTTCGCGGGTGGCGGGCTGACGCAGTATGAGAACGAAGAGGTGGATATTGCCGGTATCGGCATCAACGACATTGAGCGGGCAAGGGACCCGGCTTCGACCCTCAACGCCGAATTCGTCAGCCGCAGCGAGTTGAGTACGTTCTACATCGGCTTCAACGTCAATCAGCCCCCCTTCGACGACCGCGACGTGCGGCGGGCCTTCTCCATGGCAGTCGACAAGGGCGCGATTATTGAAATCACCTTCCAGAACGTCGTGGTGGTGGCGGAAGGGATCCTGCCCCCGGGCATGCCGGGCTACGACCCAGACTTCCGCGGGCTGCCCTTCGACCCGACGCAAGCCAAGGCGCTGCTCGATGGCTCCAGCTACGCGGGGAGCCCCCTGCTGGATCGCATCCGCCTGACCGTCTCGGGCGCGGGGGCGACCCCCGGAGCGCTGATCGAGGCGGTCCGGGATATGTGGCAGCAGAATCTCGGGCTGGCGGTCGAGATCCAGCAGGTGGAAACGGCCTCCTTCTTCTCTGAGCTGGACCGTGGGCTCTACCAGGCGTTCAGCCTGGGCTGGAGCGCCGACTATCCCGATCCGGAAAACTTCCTGGATCTGCTCTTCCACGGCCGCTCGCTGCAGAACAATCCCGCATACGACAATGCGGAAGTCAACACGCTGCTGGAGCAAGCGCGAGTAGAGCAAGACCCGCAACGGCGGATCGAGATTTACCGCCAGGTGGAGCGGATCATCGTGGACGACGCGCCTTGGCTCCTGCTCTTCCACGGGCAGAAGAACGAAGTGGTGAAGCCGTACGTGCAGGGTTACGTTCCCCCGCGCTCGGTGATCCCCTACCTGCGCTTCATCACCCTGAGCGACTAGCGCTCACGCGGGGGTCGGTGGCTGGTCTGAGAGGGCGACTGCGGTGGCCGGCGGGCTGCTCCCCATCATCGTGCGGCGGCTACTGCTCGTTCCGCTGATTCTCTTCGCTGTTCTCTTCATCACCTTCGCCTTCACCCAGTTCGCCCCCGGGGATCCGGTTCGCATCATCACCGGTACGCGCACGCCCGACCCTGAGATCGCGGACTCGATCCGTGAGGAGTTCGGGCTCAAGGGCGGCTTCTTCGAGCGCTTCGGCCGCTACACCAAGAACCTGATCACGGAGGGCGACCTGGGCCCTTCGTATTTCTTTCGCAGCCCTCAACGGTCTGTTCAGGAACTGCTCGGCGAGCGCATCTGGATCTCTGCCCAGATCGGCCTCATCTCGCTCGCGCTCACCTATCTAATCGGCATCCCCCTGGGGGTGTACGCCGCGCTCAATCGGGGCAGATGGAAAGACCCCTTTACGATCGGCGTCCTCATGGTCTTCGACGCCATCCCGGTGGTGGTGCTGATGCCGCTGCTGATCTGGCTGCCCATCTTCGTGCTTGACGATGTGATCCGATTCTTCGGCTTCGCCGTCCCCTCCGTCTGGACGCCCGGTGACCCCGCCTCCTACATCATTCCCGTCACCGCGCTGACCCTGGCTGGGCTGAAGGGGATGGCTCGCTTCGTGCGGATCAGTGTGCTCGCTGTGCTGGATGAGGACTACGTCCGCACGGCCCGAGCCAAAGGGCTGCGCGAGCGCACGGTGATCTACCGGCACGTCCTCCGCAACGCCATGCTGCCGCTCAGCACATTCGTGGTCCTCAGCATCGTCTTGGTGATCACCGGCACGATCTTCGTCGAAACCTTGTACGGCGTCCCGGGCGTGGGCAGCTTCCTCTTCCGCTCGATCAACAATCGCGACTTCAACGTCCTGCTTGGCTTCACTCTGCTTGTCTCAACGTTGATCGTGCTGGGCAACTTGGCCACGGACATCCTCTACATCTTCATTGACCCCCGGATTCGCTTCGGCCGGAGGCCTTCGTGACGGTCGCCGGCGGTAGCGGCGACATCGAAATCGCTCTGGCCGAGGCGCGCGGGAAGGCGCCCTGGCGGCGCGCTCTGCGGAGCCTGCTGCGGAAGCGGCTCGCCGTGATCTCGCTCATCCTCATCTGCATCATCTATGGGGCGGGGTCGTACACCATGCTGGACGCCTTCGGGGCGCCCACAGGGCTGCAGGACCCGACAACGAACAATCTCGCCGCGCGCGACCGCGTGGACGAAGGCGAAACGATCGGCGCGTTCCTCCAGGACCACGACGCCTCCCTGGAGGAGATCGTCGCCAACAATCGCCGCACCAGCGACACCGTCCGGCTCGCGGGCACGGAAGTGGAGCCGCTGGCGTCATTCCTCACCCGGCACGGCATCACGGTGGACGTCATCGCGGCGCTCAATCCCACCGTGGCCGATCGCTTCGGCCCGCTCACGGAGGAGACCGTTCTGCCGGAACTCACCCTCCTCACGATTCCGGGCCCCTCCGATCGCTTCAGTCCCCTCCGCGAGGAGACGGTTCTGCCCGCTGGCACCTTACTCGTCGTCAGCGAGGATGAAACGCTGCAAGGGCCCTCCTCGCGCCACCTCTTCGGCACCGACCGCAACGGCCGCGACATGTTCAGCCGCACCCTCTTCTCGGCCCGCACCACGCTGATCTTCAGCATTCTCGCCTTTCTGCTCGGCGATGCCTTCCTTGGCTTGGGGCTGGGACTTTGGGCGGGGTATCGGGGCGGCTGGGTTGACGCCGTGATCATGCGCGTCGGTGACGTCTTCCTGGCCATTCCCGGCCTGCTCGTTCTGATCGTGATCAGCGCTGTCTTGCGCGAACAGTGGACCGACTGGATCGCCGCCATCGACGACTTCCTCGGCATGACCTTCCTCATTGACCAGGGGATCGATCACATCAGCCTGTTATTTGTCGCCGTTTCCTTCTTGGGGTGGGTGCTGACGGCGCGCTTCGTGCGCGCGCAGGTGCTCGCCTTGCGGGAACAGGAGTTCATTCTGGCGGCGGAGTCCATTGGGGCAGGCACGCCACGGATCCTCGTCCGCCATCTCCTGCCGGGCGTGCTGCCCTGGATCATCATGGGCGTGAGCGCGTCGCTGGGGGCCGCGGCGGGTGCGGAGGTCGGGCTCACCTTCCTCGGCCTCGGCATTCAGCCGCCCACCGCCTCCTTCGGCGCCATGATCGCGGACGCTGGCGGCTCTAGCACCTTCAACCTGCACCCGCATCTCCTGCTGGTGCCGGGCGTCACGGTGGCGGTGCTGATCTTCTCTTTCAATCTGGTGGGCGACGCGGTCAACGACGTCGTCAACCCTAGGGGACGGTAGCGGCCAGAATTGGCGGATTCCCTGGGCCCAAGGGCCCGCCACGGCACTGCTATACTGGGACCGCAGGAGCCCCACCACCCTCATGAAAGTCACAGCCGAGCGGGTCCCCGAGGCGCAGCTTGTCCTCGAGGTGGAGATCGACGACGGCCAGGTACAGAAGTCGCTGGACCAGGCGTCGCGCCGACTGGCCCAGCGCTTCGATATCCCCGGTTTCCGCAAGGGCAAGGCCCCGCGCGCCATCGTCGAGCGCACGCTAGGGGCCGAGTTCGTCTTCGATGAGGCGATCGAACGGCTGATCCCGCAGGTCTACGAAGAGGCGGTGCAGGAGCAGGGGGTGGAGCCGCTGGGCCCGCCCAATTTGGAGATCCTGGAGCGTCAGCCGGTCCGCTTTAAGGCCACCGTGCCGCTGCGGCCGGAGGTGGACTTGGGCGATTATCGCTCGATCGCCGTCGACAAGGAGCCGGTGGAGGTGACGGATGCCCTGATCGCCGACGCGATCTTGGAGATTCGGCGGCGGCACGCGGTGCTGGAGCCCGTTGAGCGGCCGGTGGAATACAACGATCGTCTCCGCCTGGACATCCGTGCCGAAGTGGACGGCGAGTCCGCCCTCCAGGAGGAGGGGGTTGAGTTGAGCCTCCGAGAGGGGATGACGATCGGCGTCCCCGGTGTCGACGAGCAGCTCGTCGGGCTGGAGACGGGCCCCGAGCGCGAGTTTGAGGTCGACGTGCCTGAGGATTGGGACGACGCCGACGTCGCCGGCAAACGGCTGCGTTTCTTCGTGACCATCCACGACATCAAGCGGGAGATCCTGCCGGAACCGGACGATGATCTGGCGGCAGAGGCCGGGGATTTGGAGTCGTTCGACGCTTTGCGCGACCAGGTCATTCACGATCTGCGGTCAACGGCCGAGCGACGCGCGCGGGACGGGTTCCACCAGGCGCTCCTGGATGCGGTCACCGCCCAGGCGAACGTGGAATTCCCGCCCACACTGTTGGAGCAAGAGATCGATCAGATGCTCCGAGAGCTGGCCCAGCAGAGCGGGGCTGGCGCAGATGCCGAGGCATACATCCGCCAGCAGGGGCAAGACGTGGCCGCCCTGCGGGAGAGCCTGCGGCCCCAGGCGAGTGCCCGCGTCCTGCGCGGACTAATCCTTGCCGAGATCGCCCGTCACGAAGAGATTGAGGTCGCGGAGGCCGCGATTGATGCCGAGATCGCGAGCGTCGCCGGCGCGGGCCCTCAGGCGGAGCAAGTCCGTGCGCTTTTCGACAGCGAAAGCGGCCGGAACGTCCTGCGGCGGAACCTGTTGACCGGGGCGACGCTGGACCGCTTGGGGGAGATCGCTGTGGAGAATGCCGTGGGGGCGCGGGGTGACGCCGTCCCCGCGGTGGACACCGCGTCGGGCGACGAATCCGCGGGCGAGGCGGCAGACGGCGACGCCGCGGAAGATCCCTCAGAATCGGCCTCCGACAAGACTGGTGGAGGAAGGAGACAGGCATGAGCCCGGTCAATCCCTCGGCGATCATCCCCATGGTGGTGGAGACCACCAATCGGGGCGAGCGGGCCTACGACATCTACTCGCTCCTCCTTCGGGAGCGGATTGTCTTCTTGGGGACGCCCATCGATGACCAGGTGGCCAACGTCATCGTGGCGCAACTGCTCTATCTGGACCGGGAGGATCCGGAGCGGGACATCCAGCTGTATATTCATTCGCCCGGTGGCTCCATTACCGCCGGCCTGGCGATTTATGACACGATTCAACTGATCAGCGCCCAAGTGTCGACAATCTGTGTAGGGATGGCGGCCTCCTTCGGGACCGTCATCGTCGCCTCTGGGACGCGGGGGAAGCGGTATGCGCTGCCCAACTCCACGATGCATATGCATCAGGCGCTGGGGGGAGCCCGCGGGCAGGCGTCCGACATTGAGATCGCTGCGCGTGAGATTCTGCGGGAGAACGAGATCATTCGCCGCATCGTAGCGAAGCACACCGGTCAGCCGCTGGACGTGATCAAGCGGGACACGGACCGGGACTTCTATCTGGACGCCAATCAGGCGAAGGACTACGGCCTGATTGACGAGGTGCTCCAGAGCACAGCGGAGGCCGGTACGGCGGACGTAGCGGCGGCATCGTAGGGGCCCAGTGCAGCCGCGCGCCTGAGCCGCGCGGCAGGGAGACGGATCAGTGGCCGGGAATCGTGGCAGTGGACGCGTGCAGTACCACTGCTCCTTCTGTGGGAAGAACCAAGATCAGGTCAAGCGCCTGATCGCGGGCCCGGGCGCCGTGTACATCTGCGACGAGTGCGTGGATCTCTGCCGCGAGATCATCGCCGAAGAGGCCAGTGGCGCAACCAGCGCCGCCGCGGGCCCGACGGCCGGCGATATGACCGACGGCAAGCCGTTGCCCCCGCAGGAGATCTTCCGACGGCTGGAGGAGTACGTCGTGGGCCAGGAGGAGGCCAAGAAGGTCCTCTCCGTGGCCGTCTACAACCATTACAAGCGGATCAACAGCGATTCTTCAAGCGACGCCGTAGAGCTGGAGAAGAGTAACATCCTGCTCGTCGGCCCCACGGGATCGGGGAAGACGCTCCTTGCCCGCACCCTCGCCAAGATTCTGGATGTCCCGTTTTCCATTGCCGACGCCACGGCGCTCACCGAGGCCGGGTACGTGGGCGAGGACGTGGAGAACATCCTGCTCCACCTCATCCAGTCGGCTGACTTCGACATCGCCCGGGCGGAGCGCGGCATTATCTACATCGACGAGATCGACAAGATTGCCCGGAAGTCCGACAACCCCTCCATCACCCGCGACGTCTCCGGCGAGGGCGTGCAGCAGGCGCTCCTCAAGATTATTGAGGGCACGGTGGCCTCGGTGCCGCCTCAAGGCGGCCGCAAGCACCCGCATCAGGACTTTATCCAGATCAACACGTCCAAGGTGCTCTTCCTTTGCGGCGGCGCCTTTGAGGGGCTGGACGACATAGTCGATCGACGCATCGGAAAAGGCAAGCGCAGCCTGGGTTTTGGCTCCAGCGCGCGCACGCCCGAAGGGGAGTCATCGCTCCTCAAGCAAGTCACGCACGACGACCTCCTCAAGTACGGCCTGATCCCGGAATTCGTGGGCCGGCTTCCGCTGATGGTCGCCCTGGAGGCGTTGGACGCGGAGTCCATGGTCCGCATCCTCACCGAACCGAAGAATGCGCTGGCGCGGCAGTTCGAAGAGTTCTTCGCCATGGATGATGTCGAGCTGGTCTTGCGCGACGGGGCCGTGGAGGCGATCGCGGAGACCGCGTTAAAGACGAAGACGGGCGCCCGCGGGCTTCGCACGGTGCTGGAAGACATCCTCATGGACGTCATGTTCGAGATCCCCAGCCGGCCCGAAGTGAAGAAGTGCATTGTGACCGCGGAGACGGTGGCGGGAGACCGCCCGCCCGAACTGCTGACGGCTTCCGGGGCGCCCGTGGAATACCACGACCTTCCCGACCGGGTGAAGCGGCTGGAGCCGCCCGCTCTTGAGCAGGAGAGCGCGTAGCCGCCGTCGCCGGCTGGGCTCACGCCTCTGCCGGGTCCTGCTAGGCTGGGTCCCGTGCCCAAGCGCCGTGTGGACCAACTCCTCGTGGATCGTGGACTGGTTTCAAGCCGCGAAAGGGCGCGGGCCCTTGTGAGGGCCGGTCGCGTCCGCGGCCGAGATCGCCTCTACACCAAACCCGGGCAGGTCGTCGCCGTGGAGACTGAGTTCCACGTTGTGCCCACCCGCGAGTTTGTTTCCCGTGGCGGGCACAAGCTCCGGGCCGCCCTGGAGGCCTGGCCCGTGGCCGTGGAGGACGCGGTTTGCCTGGACGTGGGAGCCGGTGGCGGTGGATTCACGGACTGCCTGTTGCAACACGGCGCCGCCCGTGTCTACGCCGTGGACGTTGGGTACGGCCAGATCGACTATGCCCTGCGCCAGGACCCCCGCGTCGTACTGATGGAACGGACTAACGCGCGCGCGCTGCCGCCGCTGGATCCGGCTCCATCCCTGGCGGTCATGGACGTCTCGTTCATCTCGCCCCGGTTGCTCCTCCCCGCGCTGGCTGGCGCGGTCTCGCCCGGCGCCGACGTGATTGTCTTGGTCAAGCCGCAGTTCGAAGCCGGGCGGGAGAGCGTTGGCAAGGGTGGCGTTGTGCGGGATCCGCGGGATCGGGCAGCGGCGGTCACATCCGTGGCGCTCTGGGCGCTGGAACGGCACTGGCGTGTGGGCGGCGTCCTCTCCTCTCCCTTGCGCGGCCCTGCGGGCAATCGTGAGTTTCTGATCTGGTTACGCCCTCCGTCAGCGGCCACGCGCAGCGATCCGTAATGGAAGCGGCATTCGCGAAGGTCGGCATTTACCATCACCCGGTCCTCCCTGCCGCCCGGGCCTTGGCGGTGGAGCTGGCCGCAACGCTGGCGCACCGCGTGCCGCAGGTCTGGGTCTCATCAGCCTGGGACCCGGACCTCTCCACCAGAGACCTCCAGGGGACCGACCTGCTCATCTGTATCGGTGGGGACGGGACGGTCCTACGCGGCGCCCGGGCCGTGGTGCCCAACCCAACGCGCATTCTTGGGATCGACATGGGTCGCCACGCTTTCCTGACGGAGCTGGGGCCGGAGGAGCTGCGGGAGCGCTTGCCCGATCTGCTGGCAGGGAACCACCGCATCGAGGAGCGCTCCATGCTCGCTGTCCGCTGCGCCGGCGTCACTGCGGGCAGGGCGCCGGATTCCGCGGTTGCGCTCAACGACGTCATTGTCGGTCGTAATTCCCTGGGCAGGCCGGTGTATGTCAACGTCCGGGTGGACGGAGAGTTGATTGGCTTGCTGCGGGCCGACGCCGTCGTGGTCGCCACTGCCACGGGGAGCACGGGCTACTCGCTCTCCGCGGGCGGGCCCATTCTGGACCCGCTCTCTCGCAGCCTCGTCCTCACGCCGGTGGCGCCTCACTTGGCCGCCGCCGCGCCGCTGGTCCTGCCTCCGGATGCCGTCATTGAACTGAGCCCTGGATCGGATGAGAGCGTGGGGGTCAGCGTTGACGGACAGGACCAGTCCTCCCTGGGGCCACGGGACGCTGTCACCGTCCGCCGCAGCGAGTTCGTCGCGCGGCTCGTGCGCTTCGGCGAAAAGCCGTTCTCCGCGCAGCTCAGCCGCCGCCTGACCTGGCTAGACGAGCGGCGCTTGAAGGCCGTGCGTCCGAGCCGCCTGGGTCAGGGCGGTGCCGACGAGTCTCTCCTGGAAGAGCCCCACGGTTCCTAGCGCCGACGACTCGCTCGCCGTCATGGGCTAGGCTGGATCCACGCTGAACGTTGGGGTGAGCGGCCACAGCGGCGCGCGGACGGCCATGAGTACCGCCGAATCTCCTTCCATCCTGCGCCCGGCTGCACGGGCACGCGTTGTGGACGTGCCTAGCATTCACCGGCTCATTCAATACTGGGCGGACAAGACGGCCGACGTTCTCCCCCGCCCGGAAGGGGAGCTCTACGAGACCTTGCGCGATTTTTTCGTGGTCCGAGAGGGGGGACAGATTCTGGCCGCCGGCGCGCTCCACCTTGAATGGAAGGACTTGGCGGAGATTAAATCGCTGGTCGTCGATCCGACCTCGCAGGAGCAGGGGCTCGGGCGCACCATCGTCGGGGCGTGCCTTGACGAGGCCGTGGCGTTGGAGCTGCAGACGGTCTTCGCGCTCACCACGAGTCCTCGCTTCTTCGAAAAGTTGGGCTTCAAGCAGGCGGCGGTGTCTTCCTTTCCGCGCAAGGTGTGGAACGAATGTTTCCGCTGCCCCAAGTACTCGCGCTGCGACGAAGTGGCCGTCGCCATCGACCTGCGCGCTCGTGGCTGACCCCATCGCGCCCGAGGATCTCCGCGAAGAGACGCTAGGGTCGGAGCGGATCTACGACGGCCGTGTGGTCAGCCTGCGGCGCGACACCGTTCGCCTGAGCGATGGTGAGGAGGCGGTGCGAGAGGTCGCCGAGCACCGCGACTCCGTCGTCATCTTGGCGGAGGACCACGCGGGGCGCATCGTCTTCGTGCGGCAGTGGCGGTCGCCGGCGGGCACCGCGCTCCTGGAGCTGCCGGCCGGCGTCGTCGATCCGGGAGAAGAGCCGGAGGCCGCCGCAATGCGCGAGCTTCAGGAGGAGGTCCGCCTCAAACCGGGATCGCTGGAGAGAGTCGCCGGCTTCTACGTGGCGC
Source organism: Dehalococcoidia bacterium (assembly GCA_963662615.2). GTDB lineage: Bacteria > Chloroflexota > Dehalococcoidia > Bin125 > Bin125. Next base: position 1,233,046 of record CAXXSR010000001.1, on the reverse strand, counting down.
CCGGCTGGGCGACCGAGTACCTGCACGGCTTCATTGCGCGCGACTGCGTGGCGAGTGCGCTCCCCGCCGATGCCGACGAACGGATCGTGGTGGAGCACCATACGCTGGCGCAGGCGCTGCGGTTGGTGGCCGCTGGCGGCATTGAGGACGCGAAGTCGATCGTCCTGCTGCAAGCGCTGGCGCTGCGGACGGCCCCCCTTGTTGAGGAGGAATGAAGCGCGCGCGCTGGCGCCTTCCTCAGGAGTGACCGGGTCGCCTCGATTTCCGGAACCGCAGACGAAACAGCGCCGCTCCGAGCAACCGGAGCGGCGCTGTTCAGCGTTTTGGAGGGCGGCGGGGCCGGTTTGGCGTTCCCCCGCGAATCGCGGGGGAGGCGGGCGGGGTGACGGTACTGCAGCGGTCCCGCTCTACGATGGCCCTCCACTACAAGAAACGACCGCTCGGGGGCGGCGGTTCCGCTAGATTGGGGCCGGTTTGCGTTGTTTGACATAACTGAAGACGCTGCCGCCGAGACTGATAGCCCCGGTGCGCGGGGACGGTGGCGATGCCACATGCCGCGAGTCGCTGACGAAGTGCAGGGCCGGGCTAGTAACGCCCGGAAAGCTTCGTATGGTCCCAGGTGTAGATGCGCTTGGGGTGGATCCGGACAGTGGCGCGCTTCGTCGCCATCTTGCGGACCTGCTCCAAGGGCGCTTGGGCCATGGGGGAGTTGGGATACTTGGCGTTGACGGCCTGCATGACCTCCAAGGTCAACTCCGGGTCGTCGTCAATGACCTCAGCGTCGCCCTGGATCACCAGGCCCTGGAGGTCGGCGTAGTCCTTGCCGGCCTCCAGCATGCAGGTGACGCGGGGGTCGCGCTTGAGATTCAGGATCTTCTGGCTCTTCGCGTAGGTGGTGAAGTGGACGAGCCCGTTGATGACGCGATACCACATCGCCGCCAGGTGCGGCCACCCCGACGGCCCGATCGACGCCACCTGGAGCGTCCAGCCGTCCTCCAGGAACTTCGCCTGCTCTTCCTCGGTCAGGGTGATGGCGGTGCGTTGGCTGGGCATGGCAACTCCTTACGCGTGACCCTGTCGCGTATTCGAAGCGTATCCGCTCGCTCGCCGATGAACCGTTGCGGGTCGCCGGCTTCGGCCCTTGCTGCGGACAAAGTGAAACGGCCGGCGGCCACGCATCCTCGTGTGGTGGTGGACGTTTCGAGCCTCTGAGGGCGTAGCCCCATTGCTTGCAGAAGGTTGCGCGGCCTGGCTGCCGGTGGGTGATCGCGACGTGTTCCGTTACGGCCTCCGCGCTCCGGATCGCGCAGAGGGCCTCCGCCGCGCCGCAGGTTCGTTGAGGTCGTAGCTGCTACCCGCCCTGCCCCGAGGCCTGGCGGAAGCTGGCGAGGTGCTCCTGAGTACCCCCAAACAGCGCGCCCTCGATCATTTGCTGGGTGCTCACGGGCTCGGGGCCAAGCACGGGTGACGACGCCGTCTGATCGAGCTGCTCGTCGCTGAGCCCCCGCAGCATCGCCGCGGCAGCAGAGCCGTTGGTCCGCAGCAGGTCGAGCGTCTCCGCCTTCGTCACCTTGGCGAACTGCTGGGCGTGCTCGGCGTTCATCCCATCGATCATCTCCGTTGTCAGCGGCGGCAGCGTCTGACCGGTCGCGATCATCTGCGCGAATCCGAGTATCCCGGAGTATCCCATCGCGATGTGATGCGCCACCACTCCAGCGGACCACTGCTCGGCCGCGCTGATCGCACCCCACTGGGCGTCGCTGCACGACTCCACGGCGGCAATGACTTGCTCGTTCGCCGCCTCAAACTTCGCGGTAAGCTCCTCAGATCGGCTCATCCGTCGGCTCCTCTCCCTAAACTCCACTCCTTGAGATTTACGGTCCTCGCGGTGTCGTGAACGATGCTAGCGCCGCTGTCAAGGTCCATCTGGCCCTACGGGTGGGTCATCTCCTCCGGTTTCACCCACGCGTCAAACTGCGCCGCCGTGAGCAGCCCCAGAGCGATACCGGCCTCCTTGAGTGTCGTGTTCTCGGCGTGCGCCTTCTTCGCGATCTTGGCGGCGCTGTCGTAGCCGATGTGCGGGTTCAGCGCCGTCACCAACATCAGGCTGGAGCGCATCAGCTCGTCGATGCGCGCCTCGTTCGCCGCAATGCCGGTCACGCAGTTGTCCGTGAAGGAGCGGGCGGCATCGCCGAGCAGGCGGATGCTCTGCAGGTTGTTGTAAACCAGCAGCGGTTTGAACACGTTCAGTTCGAACTGGCCGCCGGCCGCGCCCACGCTGACCGCCACGGCGTTGCCCATCACCTGGGCGCAGACCATCGTCAGCGCCTCGGCCTGGGTGGGATTCACCTTTCCGGGCATGATGCTGCTGCCCGGCTCGTTCGCCGGCAGAATCAGCTCCCCCAGCCCCGCGCGCGGCCCCGAGCCGAGCATGCGGATGTCGTTGGCGATCTTCATCAGCGACACGGCCACCGTGTTGAGCGCGCCCGCCAGCTCCGCCTGCGCGTCGTGCGCGGCCAGCGACTCGAACTTATTGCTGGCCGTGACGAAGGGCAGGCCCGTCAGGCGACCGATCTCGGCCGCCACGCGCTCGGCGTACTCCGGATGCGCGTTGAGGCCGGTCCCGACCGCGGTCCCGCCCAGAGCGAGCTCGTAGAGCCGGGGCAGCGTCCCCTCCCCGCGCGCAATCCCGTACTCCACCTGCTTGGTGTAGCCGGAGAACTCCTGTCCCAGCGTCAAGGGCACCGCGTCCATGACATGCGTGCGGCCGATCTTCACGATGTCCTGGAACGCGTGCGACTTCGCGGCGAGCGCTTCATGCAGGTGGCGGAGGTCAGGGAGCAGGCGCAGCGTTACCTGCTCACACGTGGCGACCGACATGGCCCCGGGGAAGACGTCATTGGAGGACTGGGACAGGTTGACGTGGTCGTTGGGGTGGACCGGCTGCTTCGATCCGATCTCGCCGCCCAGGATCTCGATCGCGCGATTGGCGATCACCTCGTTGGCGTTCATGTTCGTCTGCGTGCCGGAGCCCGTCTGCCAGACCACGAGCGGGAAGTGCTCGTCGAGCGCCCCGTCAATGACCTCCTGGGCGGCCTGTCGAATCGCGCCGGCGCGCTCCGCCTCGAGCTTGCCCAAGGCCTCGTTCACCGTCGCCGATGCGTGCTTGACGATGCCCAGAGCGCGAATGAGCGGCCCGGGCATGCGCTCACTGCCGATCTTGAAGTTTTGCAACGAGCGTTGGGTCTGGGCTCCCCAGTAGCGGTGGGCCGGCACCGCCACCTCCCCCATGGTGTCCGACTCAATGCGCGTGTCGTCCCGGTTCGCGGCAACGTCGCTCATGCTGCGCTTCGGCCCTCTGCTCACTCCGGCCCTAGTTCGTGCTCGCGGCGCGCTTGATCCGGGCCATGTCCCGCACCAGGCCGCGGACGGACTGCGCTGACTTTCGCAGGGACCGCCGCTCGTCCGGGGTCAACTTGATCTCCATGATCTCCTCCAGGCCCCGCGCCCCGAGCTTGACCGGCACGCCCACGTAGAGGCCTTGGATGCCGTACTGCCCGCTGAGAAACGCGGCGCAGGGCAGGATCCGCTTCTTGTCAAGGAGGATGCTGTCCACCATCTCCGCCACCGCGGCCGACGGCGCATAGAAGGCGCTCCCTGTCTTGAGCAGATTCACGATCTCCGCGCCGCCGGCTCGGGTGCGCTCGATGATCTCGCTGATGCGCTTCTTGGGCAGGAGTTCCTGAATCGGGATCCCGGCCACCGTGGTGTACGAGGCCAGCGGCACCATGGTGTCGCCGTGGCCGCCGAGCACGTAGGCGTGCACATCCTCCACGCTCACGTTCAACTCCTCCGCAATGAAGGAGCGATACCGAGCTGTGTCCAGGATGCCGGCCATGCCCACGACGCGTCGCGAGGGGAAGCCGCTGGCCTCCAGCGCGACGTGACACATGGCGTCGAGCGGATTGCTCACCACGACGATCACGGCCTCCGGCGAGCGCTCCACGGCCCGTTCCGTCACCTCCGCGACGATGGCCATATTGGTGGCGAGCAGATCGTCGCGGCTCATGCCCGGCCGCCGGGCGACCCCCGACGTGATCACGATGACGTCCGAGTTCTTGGTTGGCCCGTAGCCGTTCGTGCCCAAGATCTTGGAGTCCACACCGACGACGGGGCTGGCCTCGTAGAGGTCAAGAGCCTTGCCTTGCGGCATGCCCCGGATGACGTCGACCAGTACAACATCGGCGTAGCCACGCTCAGCGAGCCTATGGGCGGTGGTTGCGCCAACGTTGCCGGCGCCAATGATGGTCACTCGCTGTCGCACGTGGAACTCTCCCGTCGCTTCCTCTTGCCGGCCATCACCGCGCCGCCTCAACGTTTCGCCGTCGCCGGCGCTTGGACGGCGAAGCGGCTGCGGCCCGGTGCCGACCGTGCTAGCGCGGTGTCGCCGCGATCATGTTGAGCGCGCTCCCGGCCCGAAACCATGCGATCTGGTCCGCGGTGAACGTGTGCCGGACCTGGATGGTCTCCAGGGAGCCGTCCGGATGTTTGATGGCCACAGTCAACAGGTCGCCGGGGGCCATCGCGTGCAATCTGCGAATGGTCAAGCGGTCCTGAGGACAAAGCTTCTCGAAGTCGGACGGGTCCGCGAACGTGAGGGCAAGCAGTCCCTGCTTCTTCAAATTCATCTCAGCGATGCGGGCGAAGCTGCGCACGATCACGGCTCGACCGCCCAGGTAGCGCGGCTCCATGGCGGCGTGTTCTCGACTGGAGCCCTCCCCGTAGTTTTCGTCGCCAATCACCACCCAATCCACGCCCGCGGCGCTGTAGGCCCGCGCGACCTGCGGCAGGGGGAGGTTCTCTTGGCCACTGAGCACATTGATCCCCTTGCCCGGCTCCGAGGCGAAGGCGTTGTTGGCGCCCACGAAGAGGTTGTCCGAGATGCGGTCCAAGTGGCCGCGATACCGCAGCCACGGGCCTGCCGGCGAGATGTGGTCGGTGGTGGTTTTGCCCCGCGCCTTGAGCAGAATCGGCAGATCGACGAGGTCGTCGCCGTCCCACGCCGGGAACGGTTGCAGCCGCTGCAAGCGCTCGCTCTGAGGAGCGATGACCACTTCCACCTCGCTGCCGTCGGGTGGCGGGGCGACGTAGCCGGACTCGCCCTCTTCGTATCCGCGATCCGGCAGCTCTGCGCCCTGCGGGGGCTGGAAGCGGAACTCCTTGCCGTCGACCGGGATCGCGTCGGTGCGCGGGTCGAATCCCAAGTCGCCACTGAACGCCAGCGCGACTACCAGCTCGGGGCTGCCAATGAAGGCCAGCGTCTCCGCATTCCCGTCGTTGCGGGCGGGAAAGTTGCGATTGAACGAGGTGATGATGGTATTTCTCTCTCCCGGCTCAACGTCTTCACGGCGCCACTGGCCAATACAGGGACCGCAGGCGTTGGCGAGGACGCGCGCGCCCGCCTCCTCGAACGCCTGGAGCTGGCCGTCGCGTTCTGCCGTCGCGCGGACCTGTTCGGAGCCGGGCGTCACCAGGAGCGGGACGGCAACGCGGAGACCGGCCGCGGTGGCCTGCCGCGCAACGCTGGCGGCGCGGCTCAGATCCTCATAGGAGCTGTTCGTGCAGGAGCCGATCAGCGCGTCCTTGATCCGGCTGGGATAGCCCTCACGCGCGGCGGCGTCGCGCATCTCGGAGACGGTGTGCCGCAGGTCCGGCGTGTGTGGCCCCACCCAGCCGGGCTCCAGGGTGCTGAGATCGATCTCAATCACCCGGTCGTAGATGTCGGCCCGTTGTTCTTCCACCTCCGGGTCGGCCCGCAGCTCTTGCGCGTGTGCATCCGCAAGGTCGGCGATCGCGTCCCGGCCGGTGGCGCGCAGATAGCGTGCGGTCGCGTCGTCGTAGGGGAAGACGGAGGTGGTGGCGCCGATCTCCGCGCCCATGTTGGTGATGGTGCCGCGCCCGGTGGCGCTCAGGGAGGCGACGCCGGGCCCGATGTATTCGACGACGGCGTCGGTGCCGCCCTTGACGGTCAGCTCCGCCGCCACCCGTAGGATCACGTCCTTCGACGCCGTCCAGCCGTCCAGCTCCCCGTGGAGGTATACGCCGATGAGCGTCGGCATGGTCACGCCCCACGGCAACCCGGCCATCACGTCGACCGCCTCCGCCCCGCCGACGCCGATGGCGATCATCGCCAAGCCGCCGGCGTTGGGCGTATGGCTGTCCGTGCCGATCATGAGGCCGCCGGGGAAGGCGTAGTTTTCGAAGACCACTTGGTGGATGATGCCCGAGCCGGGTTTCCAGAAGCCGGCGCCGTAGCGCGCGGCGGCGCCCTGCAGGAAGTCAAAGACCTCGCGGTTCTCATCAACGGCGGCCAGCAAGTCGGGCCCCGAGCCCACCCGGGCCTGGATGAGATGGTCGCAGTGGACGGTAGTGGGGACCCGGACGCGCTGCAGGCCCGCCAACTCAAACTGGAGGAGCGCCATCTGGCCCGTGGCATCCTGGAGGGCGACGCGATCCGGTTCCAAGGCCACGTGAGCGCTTCCCCGCTCCAGCTCCTGGCGGGCGGGGTCCACCATGTGTGCGAAGAAGATCTTCTCCGTCAGCGTGAGCGGGCGTCCAAGACGCTGCCGGGCGACGGCGACGGCCTCAACACCGCGCCGATAGGCTGCGCGAACGCGCTCGACCGTCTCCGCTTCATAGATCGGCATTCGCGTTCCCCCCAAGGGCGGCGGCAACTCCGCGCCTCCGTCGAGCGGCGCGGGCCGGCGGCTCGTCAGCCTGCGTCAGGCCAGGGGCCCATTCTAGCAATCCGGTACGTTCCTGGCCCGTCCGATCGCCGGGCGCGGGCTTTGGGATCACCGAGCCGAGGCCGCCAATGGCCACTGCGCCTTAAGAGGTACGCCTACAGAGGGATATTGCCGTGCTTCTTCGGCGGGGTGACGTCCGACTTGTTGCGCAGCATCTGGAGGGCACGAGCCACGACCCGGCGCGTGTCGCGCGGCTCAATCACGTCATCAATGAAGCCCAGTTCAGCCGCAAGGTAGGGGTTATTAAACTCCGCTTCGTATTCGCGGATCAGGCGATTGCGCTCCTGTTCGGGATCCGTCGCCTGCGCCAAGTCGCGGCGATGGATAATGTTCACGGCGCCCTCCGCGCCCATGACGGCGATCTCGGCGCCGGGCCAGGCGAGGTTCACGTCGGCGCGGAGGTGCTTGCTGCTCATGACGACATAGGCGCCGCCGTACGATTTGCGCAAGGTGACGGCGATCTTGGGAACGGTCGCCTCGGCATAGGCGTAGAGGAGCTTGGCCCCGTGCGTGATGATGCCGCCGTGTTCCTGCTGCGTCCCCGGCAGGAATCCCGGCACGTCCACCAGTGTGACCAGCGGGATGTTGAAGCAGTCGCAGAAGCGGACGAAGCGCGCCGCCTTGCGCGATGCGTTGATGTCCAAGACTCCCGCCAGCGTGTCCGGGGAGTTTCCTACAACGCCCACCGTGTGACCCGCGATCCGGCCAAGGCCCACGGCGATGTTCCGCGCCCACTGGGCGTGAACCTCCAAGAAATCGCTGTTGTCCAGCATGCCCCGGATCACGCCGCGGATATCGTACGGGCGCGTGGTCTCCGTGGGCACCAGGTCCAGGAACTCCTCATTGGCGCGCTCCGGGTCGTCATCGGTATCGACGACTGGCGGGTCTTCCATGTTGTTGTCGGGGAGGTAGCTGAGCAGGTGGCGCACTGCGTGCAGCGTCTCTTCCTCGCCCGTGATCGCGAATTGCGCCACGCCGCTCTTGGTTGCATGCGTCTGGGCGCCGCCTAACTCTTCATGCGTGACCTCTTCGCCGCTGATGGCGCGAATCACGTCCGGCCCGGTGATGTACATCTGGCCAACGCCATCCACCATGAAGATGAAGTCCATGATGGCGGGGGAGTAGACGCCGCCCCCGGCGGTGGGGCCGCAGCTCACGGCGAGTTGGGGGACCACGCCGGAGGCCAGGACGTTGCGCAAGAAGATATCGCCGTAGCCGCGGAGCGAGCTGACCCCTTCTTGGATGCGGGCGCCGCCGCCGTCATTCAAGGCGATGATGGGCGCGCCCACCTTGAGCGAGAGGTCCTGCGCTTTGACGATCTTCTCGCTCACGGCCTCAGAGAGAGAGCCGCCGAAGACGGTGAAGTCCTGTGCGTAGGCGAAGACGGTGCGACCGTCAATGGTCCCGTGCCCCGTCACCACGGCATCGCCCGGCACTTTCTTCTTGGCGAGACCGAAGCGAGTGGCGCGATGGGTTACAAGCGCGTCGAACTCTTGGAATGACCCCTGGTCGAAGAGGGTGTCCAGCCGCTCGCGCGCGGTCAGCTTCCCCCGTTGATGTTGCCGCTCAATGGCCGCTTCCCCGCCGCCCAGGCGAGCCGCGGCCTTGCGACGGTCCAGTTCGGCCAGTTGCTCTTCGCCGCTCGCCGGATTCTCTGCCACGGCCATCAGGGTTGGTGGCTCCTCCCAGGGTCGCGCGTTGCTGCGGTCGCCTCCCGCCGGCCGGGGTCCGCACCTGGGAGTGGGGACGCTCCCAGGCCACGCGCGGGCCATGAGGAAGATCTGCAGGAGGCTAGCACAGCGCCAATGGGCGGGCAATGAAAATCGCATCCGGGGCCAGCCGACTCCGGACTCCGGCGATCGTTGGGGGAGGCGCCGCCGTTGTCGGCAGCGGAAGACTCGCGTCCTCTCCCTGCGATCAGCCCGGCGGCTCTTGAACCTCTTCCTCTTCGTCTTCCTTCGGCGGCGGAATGATGAGGACGGAGCCCACCGTGAGGTTGTTGGCCTCAAAGTCGGAGAGGCGGTTATAGGTGGCAAGTTCCGGCCACCCCAGCCCGAAGCGTTGGGCGACGGCGGAAAGCGTGTCGCCGGGCTGGATAACATATTCCTCGCCCAGTGGCGGGCCGGAGAACTCCTCTTGCGCCTCGTCAAGAGTCGCGGCGATGCGCTCGGCCTCCGTCCCGGGGAGGACGGGAATGCGCAGCTCGTCGCCGGCGCGCAGCAATCGCGGATCGGCAATCCCGTTCAGACGCTGGAGTTCGGCGGTGCTCACCCCAAACGCCTCGGCGATGAGCGCCAGCGAGTCGCCCGGCTCCACGACGTAGATAATCTCTTCCGCCGCCGTCTCTTCCACCTGCAGCTCATCGCCGCGGAAGATGAACGGCTCCGGCAGCGTGTCCGGCAGCGGCTCCACGGGGATCTCTTCAAGCTCCGGTGTGGCCGCTTCGCCCGCCATGGGAGGCGCGCCATCGCTCTCGCCGCCGCAGCCAACCAGGAGAGCTACCGCGCCCACCAAGACGACGGCGGGCATGCGCCTGCGCACGGACTCCCCCTTCCTCTCCCCCCATGCGAAGTGTACCGACGGAGCTGAACGCCAACAAATCGCGCGGCCAGGGGGCTGCCGTTAGGGCGCGCGGGCCTCCACGTCGCAGCCGGGCGGCGGATCGAGCGCCCCGCCGGCCAGCACTACCAAGCAGGCCAGCGTCGCATGAGCGAGCCGCCCCGTCTGCTCCAGCACGTCGGAGTCGATCGCTCCGAAGTTGTCGCTGGGAATGTGAATAGGTGCGCCCACGACAGTGGGAAAGATGACCGGAATACCGACCGCCTGGAAGTTGAGATGGTCGGAGCCGGCGCCGGCGGGCAGACGGCCCCCGCCGGCGTCGATGCCGAGCGCGGTCGCAATCATCTCGCTCAGTTGCACCAGATCGCGCGTGCCCACAAGGGCCAGGGCGTTGCCGGCGCCGGCGACGTCAAGATTGAGCATGGCGATCACCGCGTCGGCGGCGCCGCTCGCCTCCAGCTCCTGAACCAGGGCGCGGCTGCCGGCGATGCCGCTACTCCCGTTCACTGCCTCTTCCGCGCCGAACGCCGCGAAGCAAATCAGCTCCACGCCCGCGCTCTCGGCGAAGGCGCGAGCCAACTCCACTACCAGCGCGGTACCGCTGGCATTGTCGTTCGCGCCTGGCACGCCGGGGACCGAGTCGTAGTGTCCGCCCACGTAGACCAGACACTGGCTGTCTGGCGCGCGCGCGATTACGTTCTCGGACTGCGCGATGGTAGCGCCCCCTTCCAGGGCGATGGACGCGACGACCTCGCCGGCTTGCGCCGCCTCGCTCAGGGCCAGCCCGTCGGCGCGGCGAATCCCCACGGTGGGGACGTTCGATCCGTCGCCCAGCCCACCTTGTGCTACGCCCGCGTCATTGTTGAAGATGATGACGCCAACGGCGCCGGCCGCTTCGGCGTTGTTGACCTTGTCCTGGAAAAAGAGCACGCCGCGCTCGATCAGCGCGATCGCCCCGCTCACGTCAACTTGGTCAAAATCGGCGGGAGTGCCAAACCCCGGGACGGCGACCAAGGGCCCTTCCGCCGTTCCTCCGGCCGAAAACGCGAAGGCGGCGGCATCGAGCGGCTCGCCGTCGGCCGTCACGACGAGCCGGCTCACGCTGAATGTCGGGATCGAGAACTCTTGTCGCTCGACGCGGTAGCCAAACGAGCTGAACGCCTCCTCAAGAAAGTCGGCGGCCGCGCGTTCACCTGCGGTGGCCTGGACCCGCGGCCCGATCTCCACCGAGAGAGTGCGAAGGACGTTAAGCGCGTGGTCGTTGTCGTACGGCAGCGGCGCGGCGCCGGCGTCGCGCTCGGGCTGCGCGTCCCCATCGGCGGGCGCTTCGGGCGGGGGCGGCTCGGGCGCTGGTGCGACGGGCGCCGGCTCGACAGGCGCGGGCGCTGGCTCGGGAGTGTCGTCGCCCCCGTTGGCGGGGGCAGCAGGGGCCGGAGGGGCCGTGGGGGATGCTGGCGCCGCGGGGGACGTCGGCGCGGCCTCCGGCAGCACAGTCTTGTCGCGCCCCTCGTCGTCGCCACCGCAGGCCGCCACGATAATGCCGGCAGCGATGAGTGAGGTCAGGATCGCCCCTACTCGGGTACGGACGGGCGACTCAGTGATGGCGCCGACGCGCGTCACTCGGAATGGCAGGGGTGTGCGCAACAGTCGAGACGGTCAGCGTCGCCAGCGGCGGAACCACCCTCGCGGTCCACCCGGCTCGCCGTCGTAGGTGATGTAGCGGTCGCGCCAAAAGCCGCCGCGCGCGCTGTGGGTGGGGTGACTCCCGCCACTGCGCATGCTCCAAGCCAGCCCCAGGAAGAAGATGATTACCCCGCCCAGCATCAACCACAAGCCCGGGCCTCGAATGCGGAAGACCAGGCCGGCGACCAGGATGAGGAAACCCACAAGCATGAGGTGCCCGGCCGAAAAGCGCGCCAGCCTCAACGAGGCTCGGTCCGCGAGGCGCTGCCAGGAGTCGTTCCAGGCGCGCCGCGCCCTGCTAGGCCCGCGCCGCTGGCGACGGTGCCACTCGAAGTCCTCAATCTTGCTGAGGACCTCCTCGACATCCCGTTCAATCTTGTCTGCCATGGAGGGCCCCCGTCCTTTTAGTGTAGCGGGTCCTTGCGGCGCGAGGCCGGCGTCCGTCAGGGGGCGCCCCAGCCGCCGCCTCCGGGGGTATCCAAGCGCACAATGTCCCCCGCCACCACTCCGAACACCCCCTTGGCGGGAAGAGGGCTGCGCCGCCCCCCGCGCTCTAGCTGGTTGCGCCCCGGTTTGCCGTCTCGTCCGCCGTTGGCGCCCCAGGGCGCGCGCCGGCGCCGGTCGCTGATGATCGTCACGGTGGCGGGGCCGAGAAATTGGGTCCGACGGACCAGGCCGTTGCCGCCCGCGTGCCGGCCCCGGCCTGCGCTGCCTCTCCGCACGCTGTTCTCGAGCACCCGCAGAGGATAGGCGAGTTCCAGCGCCTCCGCGGGCGTGTTCAGCGTGTTCGTCATATGGCTGTGCGTAGCGTCCAAGCCGGCGCCGTCGGGCCCGCCGCCTAGCCCCCCGCCGCTGGTCTCGTAGTAGGCCCAGGGCTCGCCCGTCTCTGGGTCGCTCCCGCCGGCGGTGAGGTTGTTCATGGTCCCGCTGGAGGCTGCAGGCATGCGATGGGGTATCGCCTGACCAAGGGCGCCCCAGATCACGTCAACGATGCGTTGGCTTGTCTCCACGTTCCCGGCCGCCACGGCGACCGGCGGACGGGCGTTCACCACGCTGGCCTCCGGCAGGTTGAAGCTGAGAGGGCGGAAGAGTCCGGCGTTGGTGGGAGCGTCGGGCGGGAGGAGGCAGCGCAGCACGTAATACGCCGCCGACCGCGTCACCGCGGCGACGGCATTGATGGATGCCGCCCGCTGGGGCGCGGAGCCGCGAAAGTCCAAATGCCAGGCGTCCGCTCTAATGCGCAGACTGAGGCGGATGGGGACGGGCTCGCTTGACACGCCGTCATCGTCGAGCACGTCCTCGAATACGTACGTGCCGGCTGGGAGAGCCGCGATCGCGGCACGCGTCGTCCGCTCGCCGTAGTCCAGCAGCGCCCGCGCCGCTTTTTCAAATGCGGCCTGCCCTTGCTGCGCCTGCAGCGCCGCCAGCCGTCGCGCTCCCACTCGCTGGGCCGCGACTTGCGCGTCCAAATCTCCTCGGCGCTCGTCCGGCGTTCGCACATTGCGCAAGATCAGCGCCAGGGTCTCACTCACCAGCTCGCCCGCCCGGTAGAGGCGCACCGGCGGAATGATGAGGCCTTCTTGGACCAGCTCCTGTGCGACGGGCATGGAGCCTGGAGCCATCCCGCCAATATCGGCCTGGTGCGCGCGGCTGGCGACGAAGCCGACGAGCCGCGCCCGTTTCGACGCCGCGAAGACCGGGGAGACCATGGTGACATCGGGCAGGTGCGTCCCGCCTAGGAAGGGGTCATTGAGAATGGCGATGTCGCCGGGCGCCCACGGGGCCAGGCCGGCGACCGCCCCGACCGATTCGGGCATCGCCCCGAGATGGACCGGGATGTGCGCCGCCTGCGCGAGCAACTGGCCCTGTGCGTCGAAGATGGCGCAGCTGTAGTCGCGCCGCTCCTTGATGTTGGGCGAGAGCGCCGTGTGGCGCAGTGTTGCGCCCATCTCCTCGGCGACGGACGCGACCAGCGAGTCCAAGATCGCCAGCCGCGCTGGATCGTGGGCGCCGGCGGAGCGCGGCCGTCTAGCCATGGAGCGCCTCTCGAATGATGGTGGCGGCCTGATCCACGCTGATCGCATCCAAGTCGCAGCTGACGTCGCTGGACGGGGGCGCCGCGAGCGTGCCCGTGCCGGCGTCGCCTCGCAAGGCTGCACTGACCGTGCGGACGTCGGGCACGGTCCTCAGGAGCCGCAAGATCACGTCCCCGGCGACATCATCGCGAAGTCCGTCGCGTGTGAAGCTGCCGTGAATGATCACGTGATAGCCGGCTCGCACGTAGCCCGCCGTGAGAAGCTTCACCTGCTGAGCCGTCACCGTTCGCACCGCCTCCGAGTCTCCCGGCGCAATGATCCAGTCGTTGAGAAGGGTGTCATAGGGAATCAGGATGCTCGGACCCTCGAGCTGCTGTGCAAGGGTGCGGGCGACCGCCTCAGTCTGATTCGCGCCGCGGATGGCGACCACGGCCCTCATGCTGTCCTCCGCAGGATGAGCAGTCCCTGCGCGTCCGGACGGGCGCGCCAGCCGGGCGGCACCAGCGTCGTCGTGTCCAGTTGTGTCAGCACCGCCGGCCCTGCGATCCCGCCGCGGCCCAGGCCCGCGCGCTTCCGGATCTGGGTGCGACGGGGGCGTTCCCACACTACGGCGGCCTGGGTTGCGCCGCCGGAGGAGGGGTTGTCGCGTGAGAGCCCCGCGGTCGAACCAACGCGGAAGCCGGGCGCGCGCGCCTTCACGCGCGCGACAACGACTTCCACGGTGCGGGATGGGTCAACGTGGCCGAAGCGCTGCTGATGCGCCTGTGCCAACGCTCCACGAATCGCCGCGGCTGTCAGGGCTCGGTGCAGCGGAACCGTCAGCTCATGCGACTGGCCCTTGTAGCGCAGATCGGCCGCGCGCTCCAAGGACACGCCGCGCGTGTAGCCATCGGCGGCCAGGGCGGAGCGGGCGCGGCGCGACAGCTCCGCGAAGCAGGCCGCCAGCGTCGGCAGCGCCCCTTTCGCTTCAGCGCTGACGGCCAGGAGCATGCCCTGTACTTCATCCTTGGTCACGTCGGCCTGGAGCATGCCCGCGGCTGAGAGGACGCCGGGTGTGGGTGGGATAAGCACCGTGGGGATGCCCAACTGCTGGGCCAGGTCGCAGGCGTGGAGCGGGCCCGCCCCACCGAAGGCCAGCAGGGCGAACTCCGCGGGGTCGTGTCCTCGCTCTACTGAAATGACTCGGAGCGCCCGCACCATGTTCGCGTTCACGACGGCGATGATCGCCTGAGCGGTGCGAACCACGTCGCTGTCGAAGGGACCGGCCAGCGTGGCGACGGCGCGCTCTGCTCGATCGACGTGCAGGGGCATGGCTCCACCCAGGAAGTGCTGGGGCCGCAGTCGGCCCAGCACGATGTGCGCGTCGGTGACGGTGGGCTGCGCGCCGCGGCCGTAAGCGGCGGGACCCGGATCGGCGCCGGCGCTTTGCGGCCCCACCCGCAGGGCGCCGCCGCCGTCGAACCAGGCGATCGAACCGCCCCCCGCACCCACGGAGTGCACTTCGAGGGCATGCGTCTTGATGGGGATGCCGCCCACGCTGTGTTCACCGCCTTCGAGCAGACGTCCGGGGCACAGGCTGACGTCGGCCGAAGTGCCGCCCATGTCGAAGGTGAGGACGTTGGCGCGTCCGCTCTGCACGGCGGCGGCGAAGGCGCCCATGACGCCGCCCGCCGGACCGGAGAGCACGGTTCGCACGGCCTCCGTGCGCGCCCGCTCGGCGCTGACACTGCCGCCGTTCGATTCCATGACGCGCAAGCGCACCGGCCGGGCGGCGTTGAGGCCCTTTTCCAGTCGGGTCAGGTAGCGGCTCATCGCGGGGGCGACGTAGGCGTTAGCGACCGTCGTGCTCATGCGCTCGTACTCGCGATGTTCCGGCAGGACCACGTGCGACACGGACGTCACCAAGCCGCGCGCCTCTGCCGCCCCGGCAATGCGGTGCTCGTGCTCGGGGTTGAGGAAGGAGAAGAGCGTGCAGACGGCCACCGCCTCCGCACCGCGCCTCTCGATGCGGTCCAGAAGGACCTGGACTGCCGCTTCGTCTAAGGGCGTCAGGATCCGGCCGTCGGCGCTGATGCGCTCGTCCACTTCGAAGCGCATCGCGTCGGGGATGAGGGGATCGGGACGCGTCGGGTGCAGGGCGTAGAGGTGGGGGCGCGCCTGCCGTCCGATTACGAGAGTGTCGCGAAAGCCCTTTGTGGTAATGAGCGCCGTTTTGGCGCCGTTCCGTGTGAGCAGCGTGTTGGTCGCGACGGTGGAGCCGTGGACGACTTCCTCCGGCGCCCAGCCCAGAGCGGCGAGGCCGTCGAGGACGGCGCGGGACGGATCCTGTGGCGTCGACGGGCGCTTGGCGACTTCAAGGCGTTCGCCGTCCCAGTAGAGGAAATCGGTAAAAGTCCCACCCACGTCAACGCCGAGCAGGCGTCGCTTGCCGGGGCTGCGTCGCGCCGCCATGCTCCGGTTCGCCCGCTAGGGGGCGGTGCCCAGTGGCGTCGGCAGGTTGCCGCCGCCAAGGTGAATTGTATGGTCGGCTAGGAGATGAATCATGGCGGCGGTGGCGTCCAAGTCGAAGACAGTGACGGCGGTCCATTCGTCGCGTGAGTTTCCCAGGAACGCCTTCCCGCGGGGGAGACCGCGACTGTCCTCGCCGGGCCGGCCCGCGGCGCCGGCGAACTCGGCGCTGATCGCGGCGAAGCGGCTCACCCCGGGGGCCGCCGCTCGGACGCCGCCGGATTCAGGGAGCCGGAGCGGAAACCAGCCAAGTCCAGCGTGACGAAACGGTAGCCCAGCGTCGTGAGCCGTCTCACGATCCGTTCGCGCTGTTCCTGGACGATCGCCATGCCGGCCGCGTCCGTCTCAATGCGGGCGATATCGCCGTGATGTCGGACACGCAGCTCTCGCAGGCCCAGCGAGCGCAGGGACGCCTCCGCGGCTTCCACCTGGCCCAGCAGCGCCACCGTTACGGGGGTTCCCACCGGAATCCGGCTGGCGAGGCACGCCATTGCTGGCTTGTCCCAGGTGGGAAGGCGGAGCAGGCGGCTCAGCGCTCGGACATCCGCCTTGCCGCACCCCACCTCCACAAGCGGGCTGCGTACGCCATGCTCCCGGGCCGCACGGAGCCCCGGCCGGTAGTCGCCGAGGTCGTCGCTGTTCGTACCGTTCGCAATCACCGCCCCCATCCTGCGGGCAACGGGGGCGAGCTGGGTATAGAGCTCTTCCTTGCAGTGGTAACAGCGGTCGCCGGCGTTGGCGATGTATTCCGGGCGCTCCTGCTCGCGAGTCTCGATGATCTCGTGCCGGATCCCGATCTCCGCCGCGATTTGCCGCGCCTGCTCATCCTCGCTCTGCGGCAGCGACGGCGAGCGCCCAGTCACGGCCAGTGCTCGCTCGCCCAACGACTCACTAGCGACCGCGGCGACCAAGGTGCTATCGACGCCGCCGCTGAAGGCGACGACCACGGCGTCGTAGCCGCGGATGACCGTACGCAGCCGCGCCAGCCGCTCCTGCAGGGCGCTGGACGGCGGCGGCGGGGGCGCTACTTCAGCCCCGGCCGGAGATGCGTTGGCTGGCAAAGCACTGCTCATCCGCCCCATCCCATTCGTCGCGTCCTCCCGTCGGCATCATAGTGGAGGGGGCACCCCAGTGGACAACGCCTTCGCTTGATCTCCGGGCGCCGGCGGAATAGCGTCAATGGCAGCCCGCGCCGCGTCGAGTTCGCGACCGCCCCCGCGCGGGAGCGGCAATCGAATCCCAAGCTGGGGATGACCATGGTTGACAATCCTATCCTCGCATTGGAACCGCGCCAGGTGACGGGGAAGAAAGTCCGGGCCCTTCGTCGGCAGGGGATCGTGCCTGCCAACGTCTTCGGGCGAGGACTTGCGTCCGTGTCGGTGCAGGCGCCACATACCGAACTGATTTCGCTCTTCCGTTCGGTCGCCCGCAACACCATTATTGACGTCGAGATCGCCGGGGAGTCCGAGAAGCGATCGGTCGTCCTCCGCGGGATTCAGCGTCATCCCGTCAGCCGTGAGCTACAGCACGTTGACTTCTTTCAGATTGACGTGAACCGACCGATCCAGGCTGCCGCCACGTTGGTGATCGTGGGCCAGTCCGAGGCGGTGGCGCAGGGCGGGGTGCTCGTCCAGATCCTGGACCAAGTGTCGCTGGAGGCGCTGCCGTCCGACATGCCGTCCGAATTGACGGTGGACATCTCCGGCATCGAGCATTTCCACCAAAGCATCCACATCAGCGATCTGGAGCTGCCGGCCGGCGTCCGCGTGCTGACGGATCCGACCGTGCAGATCGTCACGCTCCTCGCACCACGGTTGTCAGCGGAGGACGAGGCCGAAGAAGCCGCCAGGGAGGCGGCGGCGGCCGAAGCGGAAGCGCCGGCCGATGAAGAAGGCGAGCCCGCCGAGGGCGCCACGCCAGACGCCGAGACTGCGGAGTCACCCGGCGCCCGCGCGCCTCGCGGTGGACGCCCGCCTCCGCGGAGTTGAGCGCTTCCGGCGCACCGAGGATGAGCCGCCTCCAGGGGGTCGCCGGCGAATCAGTCTCCGGCGGGCTCGGCGGCAGGCGCCCCCAGCCGGACACCAAGGAGTTCTCGCCGCCCGCGGGCGAACTCGCGAGCGGACATCGCTCGTTTGCCCGCCAGCTGGACCCGCTCGATGTGCAGAACGCCGCCACCCGTTTGCACGGCGATGGCGTCGTCGACGGCGAGGATGGTCCCGGGGACGTCCTCACTGTCGCGGGCGGCGCTCGCGGGAGATGCGCGTCGGACGTGGAGCGGCGTTCCCCGTAAGGATGTCGTGGCGCCGGGCCAGGGCGTGAAGGCGCGCACCTGCCGCCAGATCTCCACCGCTGGTCGAGTCCAGTCGATCGCGCCGTCCACCTTGGTGATCCGGCGCGCGCGCGTCGCCAACCTCTCGTCCTGAGAATGCGCGATGATCTCACCGTCCAGCCACCGCGGGATCGTCTCGAGCAGGAGGGCCGCGCCCAGGTCGGCCAGCCGCTCGCTCAAGGCGCCGGCATCATCGCTGTCGTCGATCGGCTCGGGGCGGGCCGCGAGAATCTCGCCGGTGTCCTCGCCCTGTTCGGCGAGCATGATGGTAATGCCGGTCTCGCGATCGCCGGCGCGAATGGCCGCCGCGATGGGGGCTGCTCCGCGCCAGCGCGGCAGCAGGGAGGCGTGCACGTTGAAGGTGCCCCAAGCGGGCAGGGCGAGCACCTCCGGGCGCAGGATCTGGCCGTAAGCTGCGATCACTTGGAGCTCGGGCTCATAGGACGCCAGCGCCGCCGTGGCGCTCGCGTCGCGCAGGCGGGCCGGCTGCAGCAAGGGAATGCCCGCGCCCGTCGCCAGCTCCTTCGCGGGCGGAGGCCGGAGGGACCTCCCTCGGCCCGCTGGGCGGTCGGGCTGCGTCACGACCACCACCGGCCGGAATGGGCTCGCAATCAGCGCCCTGAGCGTCGGGATGGCGAACTCAGGCGATCCGAAGAACGCCACGCGTGGCGGGCTCATTGACCGAGGATAGAGGTCAGCGGGCGTCGTCGGGCCGGAGCGCGACGTGATCCCCGAGCTGGAGGCCCAGACGCTCGGCAGCGCTGCCGCCGGGCCACGCGACCTCCAGGTATCCGCTGCTCCCCCCAATCGCAACCGCCCCCGCCTCGCCGCCGCCCCGACCGGCCTGATAGCTCGACGCGGGCCCCGCGACACGGGCGCCGTGCACGCTAAGCACAAAGCGCGGGGGCGCGTGCGCCAGGCGAAAGTTGGTGATGGCGTTGCCGAACCGGTCGATGTGGATGATCCGCCCTTCGCCCACGCCGCGTTCGATGGGCGCTGCGAGCGTTGGTGCCGTCATCACGTCCCGGACTTGAGTCCCCATCTGTGTGAGGGCGGCGCCGGCAGCGAGTCGCGCCGCCACTGGGGCCATGATGTCGCGCCCGTGGAAGGTGGCGGAGACTTCGCGGGCGCGGACGGCCGTAGAGCTGATCTCCACCGCCATCAGGCCCGGCGGTAGCGGTACGGGTGCGACCTCGCTCAGGCGTCGCATCGCATCGGGCAGGCCGCTGCTGAGGACCCCCGTGTCCGGCCCCACCAGAAAGGCGTCGCCCGTGTCAATGGCCAGCAGGCGCCGCTTCGTCCCCACACCCGGATCCACGACCACCAGATGCACCGTGCCGAGCGCGAAGGCGGGCCAGGCGCTCTCGGTGAGGAAGAGGGTGGCCTCGGCGTTGCCGGGAGGAACGGCGTGGCTAACGTCGACGATGCGGACGGGCGGATAGGCGCTGAGCAACACCGCATGCAGCTGCGCCACGTAGGGGTCGGCCAGGCCGCAATCGGTCGTGAGCGTGACGATGCCGGATGGCGCCACCATGGGGGGACGGCTCAAACGCGAACGGCGGCGATCGACAGCGCGATGAAGAGGCCCATCAAGACGATGGTGCCGCGGAAGAGGAGGCGCTCAATGCCGCGGCGGGTGCGGTACGTCTCGCCGCCGCCGCCGCCGCCGAAGATGTTTCCCAGGCCCACGCCCTTGGCCTGTAAGAGCACGACCGTGATCAGCAGCAGCGCGGTCAGGATCTGAAAGACGTTAAGGATAGCGGCGGCGTCCACGACGAGGCCTCGCGGCGAGAACTAGGCGTCGCTGAGGATCTTCGCCGGCTCGCTCAGCCGAAACGCCGCCTCACCGCGCTCATGGTAGAGCGTCAAGATGACGTCCGCCAGCTTTTTCGGGTCATGCCTGTAGCGGTTGGCGACGTCAATGACGTCCGCCGCGACGATCTGGCCCGCGTCGGCCGATTGGGCCACGTCGGAGGCGATGTGCACGGGCTGCGAGTGCCAGCTCCGCGGGAGTTCTGCGCTCACGTTGTTGTTTGCAACGACGAAGTCAAACGGAGACCCGCCCACGTGGGCCTCAATGGTCGTCATGTGATCCTGCATGCTGTACTGGTCCGTCTCGCCGGGTTGCGTGGCGACGTTGCTCACGTAAATCTTCATGGCCCGGGTCTCCTGTAGCGCCTCGCGGATGTCGGGGACCAGGAGATTGGGCAGCACGCTGGTGAAGAGGCTGCCGGGGCCGACAACGATCAGGTCCGCGTTGCGGACGGCGTTGACGGCGTCCGGGTAGGCCGGCGGATGTTGCGGCTCGATCTCCACCGTCGCGATCTCGCTCTTCGCGGCCGTAATCGCGGACTCGCCACGGATCGTGCGGCCGTCCCGGGTGCGCCCCACTAAGCGCACGTCCTCCAGCGTGGAGGGCATGATCTCCCCGCGCACGGCAAGCACCCGGCCGGTCTCGCGGATCGCCTCCTCCATGCTTCCGGTGACCTCCGACAGCGCCACGATGAAGAGGTTGCCAAACGAGTGCCCTTCGAGCCCCGGACCCGCCTCCTCGGAGAAGCGATACTGAAAGAGGTTGGTCATGAGCGGCTCGGCGTCGGCGAGGGCGGCGATACAATTGCGCACGTCGCCGGGCGGGATGACGCCCAGATCGCGCCGCAGCCGGCCTGACGAGCCGCCGTCGTCCGCGACGGTCACCACGGCGGTGAGGTTGTCCGTGTACTCCTTGAGGCCTCGCAAAAGAACGGAGAGGCCGGTCCCGCCGCCTACGGCGACGACGCGCGGCCCTCGCGAAGCGAAGCGGTGCCGGTACACAAGGTTGACCAGTCGCTGATCGCCGTTCCCGCTCAGCCCCTTGCTGCTACGGACCGCGGCGACCAGCCCGGCATTGAATCTCCACACCCCCACGCCGACGAAGCCGATGGCCACGGCGATAAAGACGATGCCTCGCAGCACCTGGGGCATGAATTGCAAGGTGATGTAGTAGAAGGCGTCAGGGAGCGTCCAGGTCAGA
This sequence comes from Dehalococcoidia bacterium, assembly GCA_963662615.2. Lineage (GTDB taxonomy): Bacteria > Chloroflexota > Dehalococcoidia > Bin125 > Bin125. The sequence goes on along the minus strand of CAXXSR010000001.1, from coordinate 1,212,112 downwards.
TAGGCCTCGCGTGCCAGATAGGAGACGCCTAAGCCCAAGAACGCCATCCCCAAGAAGAGGAGCAAGAACCAGCGCTTGACTCCCATGCCGGGGACCAGCCACTTGCGCGTGTCCGGGTCCCACAGCCAGTTCATCGGGACGCACTATAGGGCCGCACCGGCGTAGGCACCATCAGAAACCTCCCCCGATCTCGCAAGACGCTGCGGAGGCGTGATCGGTTCCCGAGCGCCGGACGGTGGGGAGGCTACGGCAACGCAGCAAGGACCTCTTTGAGGATGCGGTTCGCTTCCCTGGGATTGGCCCGCCCCTGCGTGGCCCGCATGATCTGCCCCAGGAGGAACTTGAGCGCCTCTTCCTTGCCCGTGCGGAAGTCATCGGCGGCCTTGGGCTGTTCCAACGCCACCCGCTGGATGACGGTGCGCAGTTCGGCCTCATCGCTGATCTGGGTCTTGCCCGACTCGCTGACGATCGCCTCAGCGTCGTTGCCCGTGGCGTACATAGTCTCGAAGACGCTCTTGGCGAGTGTGGTGCTTATGGTCCCCTTCTCAATGATCCGGACCAGGCTGGCGATCTGCGCCGGCTCGATCTTGACGTCCTCCAGCGCGGCGCCGGAGTCGTTCATCAGCCGCGCCATCTCGCCCACCATCCAGTTCGCCACGGCTTTGGCCGCGCCGTCGGGCGGCTCGTCGCCCAACGCGGCGACCGCTTCTTCGTAGTAGTCGGCCTTGGCCCGCTCTTCGGTGAGGAGGTTGGCCTCAAAGGGAGCGAGTCCGTACTGCTCCTGGAAGCGCTGGAACCGATCCGCCGGCAATTCGGGGATCGTGGCGCCGATCTGCTCAATCCGGTCACGGCTGATGCGGAGCGGCGGCAGGTCCGGCTCCGGGAAGTAGCGGTAGTCGTTCGCGTACTCCTTGGACCGCTGGGAGTACGTCACCTCTTGGTCGTCCAGCCACCCACGGGTCTCCTGGACCAAGCGCTCGCCGCTCCGTAACGCCTCCGACTGCCGCAGGACCTCGTACTGCAGCGCCTTGTACACCGCGCGGAAGGAGTTCATGTTCTTCACTTCGACCTTCGTCCCCAGCTCGGTGCTGCCACGCGGCCGCAGGGAGATGTTGGCATCGCAGCGAAAGGAGCCCTTCTCCATGTCGGCCGTGCTGACTTCCAGGTAGCGGAGGATCTGGTGCAGCGTGACCAAGTAGGCCCGCGCCTCCTCTGGGCTGCGCATGTCCGGCTCCGAGACGACCTCCATGAGGGGCACCCCGCTGCGGTTGACGTCGACCAGGGAGTAGGCTTCGCCCGCCTCGTTGGCCCGATGCAGCAGCCGAGCGGTGTCTTCCTCTAGGTGGATCCGCGTAATCCCGATCCGCTTGGTCGCGCCGTCAACGGTGACGTCAAGGTAGCCGGCCTGGCTCAGCGGCATGTCGAATTGACTGATCTGATACCCCTTCATGAGGTCCGGATAGTGGTAGTTCTTGCGGTCGAACTTGGACAGCTCCGGGATCTCCAGGTGCAGCGCCAGCGCCGTCTTGATCGTCAACGCAACCGCCTTCTCATTGATGACGGGAAGGACGCCCGGGAGGCCCTGACAGATGGGGCAGACGTATGTGTTGGGCTCAGCGTCGGCGTAGTCAGCGGAGCAGCGACAGAACATCTTGCTCACGGTGGACAGCTGGACGTGGACCTCCAGGCCGATCACCGTCTCAAACACCGTGCCGGCTTCCGCGGGGGGAGCTTGCATTGCCATCTTCAGGTCATGATAGGCGGCCCGGGACGGCGAGCGATATTGCCCCTGTGGCCGCCGCCGGGAGGACGCACGCGATCGCTTGCGTGATCGCTAATGCATCACGGACGAGGGGCTTCCATCCCCTGCCAGCGCATTGATCGCCGCGCCTATCTCGCAAACGACGGACCAGCGGCCGCGAGGGTCCGCAGCGCGCAGCAGCTGCCCGTTGTTGCTGCCGAGCCAGGCATCTCCATTCGCGAACAGGGGGACCGGCGCGTGCCCGTTGCCGAAGAGGAGACCCTCGTCCTGGAGCTCCTCCCAGCCGCGGCCACCGTCCTTCGAAAAATAGGCGCGGCCGTTCACGCCCGGGGGGCTATCGCCGGCGACCATCAGAATCTCGCCGCCGTGCCGCGGGTGGATGTGCATGCCAATGGTGTACCAGTTCCCCACACCCTCCATGCGGCGCTCCCAAGTCGTACCGCCGTTCTCGCTCGCGTAGAAGCCCGCGCCGGTGACAGCGTAGAGGTGGCCGGGCTGCGACGGATCCGGTCGCACCGAATGGATGTCCACGTAGACACCGCTGTTCAGTTCGCCCCACGATGTGCCCCCGTCCCGGGAGACGATGACGCCGCCGACCTCAATGCCGGCCAAGAGGCCCTCTGGCTCACCGGGGAGGAAGTCGATCGAAAGGACGTGGGGTTCGTGGGGCGGTGGTGGGAACGTCCACTCACTCCGGGTGGGTAAGTCATCGATCGCGTCGAACCGACGCCACGTGTCTCCACCGTCGTCACTGCGATGGACCACGGCCGGCTCCACGCCCACGTAGAAAGCGCCGCTCGGCCCTATGGCGCAGGAGCGCGCGTCGCCGGTCCAGACGCGCCGCGCCTCGGCCGCGCACATGTACAGGCCGTCGTGGGGGAGGGCGGCCAGAATGACCTCGCCTCCCGACGCCACGTGGGTCACGCGCTTCCCCGCCAGGCCAACCCGCTCCGGCGCGCCGTCCCGGACCGTCCAGACGCCGTCATTCGTGCCCAAGACGAGTTGCATGGTGCCCCCCATCCGCAGCCTGCCTCCTGAACCCTCCCAGCAGCCCCTCGCGCTGTGGCGCATGTGGCGGGCTTGAACGCCCGCCCCGCCGCGCGGCTAATTGAACGTCAGCACGGTCCGGGCCACCTCGCCCGCCTTCATCGCCCGGAACGCTTCATTGATGTCCTCCAGGCGGCCCGTTTTCGTGATCATCTCGTCGAGCTTTAACCGGCCCTGCTTGTAAAATTCGATGTAGACCGGCATATCCACGCGGAAGCGATTCGAGCCCATAGAGGTTCCTTGAATCTTGCGCTCGGAGAGGAAGGAGTAGCCGTCCAGTTCGATCTTCTGCCCGCGCGGGGTCATGCCAATCAGGGTGGCGGTACCGCCGCGGCGAATGCTACGGAACGCCTGCTCCGCCGTCTCCTTCAGGCCGATCGCCTCAAACGAGTAGTCGACGCCGTCGTCGCTGAGATCCTGGATCTTCTCCACGGGATCGCCGACGGAGGCATCGACGACGTGCGTCGCGCCCAGCTCACGCGCCAAGGCGAGCTTGCTCTCTACCGTGTCCACGGCGATGATCTGCCGCGCCCCGGCGATGCGGGCGCCCTGGATCGCGGACAGTCCCACTCCGCCGCAGCCGAAGACCGCGACCGTCGATCCGGGCGCCACTTTGGCGGTATTCAGCACCGCGCCCACCCCCGTCGTGACGCCGCAGCCGATTAGCGCCGCCGCCTCCAGTGGTATGTCGTCCTGGATCTTCACCAAGGCGTTTTCGTACACCAGCATGAATTCGGCGTAGGTGGAGAGGTTGGCGAACTGATTGACCGGCTGGCCGTTCCAGGTCAATTTGGGCGGGTCCGACTTGCCCCGCCGCACCTCCGGGCTCCGGCAGAGGTGGGTGCGTCCCGTGAGGCAGTATTCGCACTTGCCGCAGAAGGCGGAGAGGCAGCCGATCACGCGGTCGCCGGGCTGGAAGTCACTGACGCGATCTCCCACCGCCTCCACGATGCCGGCCGCCTCATGCCCCAGGATGGCGGGCGCGGGAAAGTCGTACAGCCCTTCAATAAAGTGGAGGTCGCTGTGGCAGACCCCGGAGGCGACTGTGCGCACCAGCACCTCGCGCTCCATGGGCGCATCGATCTCAACGTTCTCGATCGTGAGGTCCTGCTGCGGGCCATGGAAGAGAGCGGCCTTCACGGGGGCGTTCCTTTCGCAGCGGTCTGGTACCAGCGCGCGCAGCGCGATCGAGGCCGCGCCAAGCGCGAGCATCAGCGGCCGGCGCGGCGCGAGCTACCGCCGCAGTTCACCGCCGTGGCCAGGCGAGCCTATCGCATTGGGCGGGAGGGACGAAACGGTGCAGGCCGCGCCCGACCTCACGCCGCCCGGTCAGCGGATTGCCCGTTTCCACAATGCCGGCACGGTCTAGGAGGCGTGATCGATGACCATGCGCCAGCCGCCATCGGCGCCACGGTGCAGAAGCTCCGTCGTGCGGGCCCGCCAGGTCCGCTCCTCGCCTGAGTCCTTCCGTCGCTCCTGGAGTTCGTAAACCCCGTGCGTCGTCGCGTAGTCGCCGTCGGTGTACACCTGGCGTTCAATGATCAGCAGTTCGATGGGCGTCGAGACGGCGAACCGTTCCCCGAACATCTTGACAATGTCGCGAGGGCCCTTCCAGACGGTGTCTCGACGCGGCGAGTAGAAGATGGAGTCCTCCTCATACAGCTCGACGAGAGCGTCCAGGTCCGTCGCCAAGAATGCCTCACGAAAGCGCGCGCCGAAGTCGTCCAGCGATGTAACAAGTGGCATCTCTTCCTCCGTTTCTGCAAGCGATGACCAGGGAATTGTAGTCGAAACCTATGCGGCAAGCGTGTAACGCTCGCCGAGACACAAAACATACAGGCGGACGAACGCGGCAATACCTGACACGATCGTGCGCTGCGGGCCGGGCGAGTTCAAGGCGCCGGTGCCGTGCGGGTGACGCCGCTCGCAATAAACGCCTCGGTCTCCTCCGCTGCGAAGCCCAGCTCTCCCAGAATCGCCCGCGCCTCAGAGCCGAAGGCAGCGGTGGCCGGCGCCGGCTGAAAGCCGTCGCTATCGAGCGCCAGCGGCGGGGCCAGCACCCGGACGGGTCCCAGGCTCGGGTGGTCAAGATCGTGGAACATTCCGTTCGCCGTGGTCTGCTCGTCCTCGAACAGCTCCGCGGGAAACTTCACGCTCGCGGCCGGAATTCCCGCTTCCTGAAAGAGCTGAAGCCATTCCGTCGCGGAGCGCGATGCAAGCCTCTCTTCTGCCGCCACCCGAAGTCCCTCGTAGTGATCCTCGAGCGACGTCCGACCCTGCTCGGCCGCTTCCAGCATGGAGTCCACCAGGCCGGCCGCGGCGAGGAACTTTCGCCGTAATACCGGGCTGGCGCAGCCGACCGCGATGGCGGCATCACGGGTGCGGTAGGTTCGAAAGTAGACTTTCGTCAGCCCGGCCGGCCGCCCAGTGGGAAGCGCGGCTCGCTGCTCCTCATACGGCGCGCCGGCGGCCCGAAGGCGTGTCAATGTGCCGAGCGCCTCGTCCAGTGCCGCCCGCTCCACCCTGTCGATGCGCACCATCTGGTTGTTCTGGAGCGTCAGCGCCGCCTGCAGCAGCGATGTCTGCACCTCTCCGCCGCGGCCCGTGCCTGCCCGCCGGAGCAGCGCCGCGGCGATGCCGAAGGCCAAGGTCATCGCGCACATGTAATCGGCGCTGAGCGGATCCCCAGACGTGGGGACGCCGGCGCTCGTGCGGCCGTTGGCGGCCATGAGGCCGCTCCGCGCTTGGACCACCACGTCCATGGCCGGCAAGCTCGCCTCCGGGCCCTGCCGTCCGAACGGCGTGATCTGACCGACGATGAGGCGCGGGTACTGGCGCACCAGCGTCGCCGCGTCGAGCCCAAGCGCTTCGGCCAGGCCGGGGCGAAAGTTCATCAAGGCAACGTCGGCGTCGGCGAGCAAGGCCTGGATGATGGGCGCCGCCTCGGGGTGGCGCAGGTTGAGGGGGAGCGATCGCTTGCCGCGATTGCGCGAGATAAACGTCCGGGTCTCCCCGGGCGCCAGCGGCGCGAGCCGGCGCACCGCGTCTCCTTCCAGCGGCTCGATCTTCACCACGTCCGCTCCACCCTCGGCGAGAAGCTGCGCGCAGAACGGCACCGATACGAATTGACCGAACTCGATGACAGTGATCCCCGCAAAGGGCTGTTGCTCGGCCATCGATCCTCCCGTAACCGAAAGCACGCCCGCCCCGCCGAGACCGAAACGCGCCGCGTTTCCTCGCCCGTCAGCCGGCTGGCGTGTTCGTGTGACAGCGATGCTGACGCCCAGCGGCGCCACCGCGAACGTGGCGCCATCCCAGATGGACAAGATGGTGCCGGGAGCGGGGATCGAACCCACACGGCCTTGCGGCCAGCGGATTTTAAGTCCGCCGCGTCTACCAGTTCCGCCATCCCGGCACGGTCGCCGGTGTCAGACCGCCCCACGATACCAGGCGAACGGGCCGACGTAGCGGCGACGGCGCCCTGCGCGACTTACCCAAGCGTGAAAGAGCCGCTGTTCATCCACACGCCGGCGGCCGATGCCCGGGCAGTGGCCGAGCCGGTCGCCTGCAGGGATGCTGTAGGCTGCGCCTGCGAACGCGGGTGCCGTCGTCGCCTCGGCACATTTTTGAGCAAGGAGATGCGGGTGCAAGAGCACAGAATCGCGGTGATTCCCGGCGACGGCATCGGCAAGGAGACGGTCCCGGAGGGCATCCGCGTGCTGGACGCTGTGGGTCGCCACTTCGACATCCGCTTCCAATGGGAAGCCTTCAACTGGGGCTGTGAGCGCTACGCGGAGACCGGCCGCCTAATGCCGGAAGACGGCTTGGAGCGACTCAGCCGCCACGACGCCATCTTCTTTGGCGCCGTGGGCTGGCCCAGCGTGCCCGATCACGTCTCGTTGTGGGGGCTGCTCATCCCCATGCGCCGCGGCTTGCGGCAGTACGTGAACCTCCGGCCCGTGCGGCTCATGAGGGGCGTTCGCTCTCCCCTGCGCGATCGCGAGCCCGGCGAGATCGACTTCTACATCGTGCGCGAAAACAACGAGGGGGAATACTCCGAGATCGGCGGCCGCCTGTACGAAGGCACCGACGCCGAAATGGTGGTGCAAGAGTCGGTCTTCACCCGTCGGGGCGTGGATCGCATCCTGCGCTACGCCTTCGATCTGGCGCAGCGGCGTCCCGAGCGCCACCTCACCTCCGCCACGAAGTCCAACGGCATCGTCCACACCATGCCCTACTGGGACGAGCGCTTCGCCGCCATCGGCAAGGAGTACCCCAACGTTCGCACCGACCAGTACCACATCGACATCCTCACCGCTCACTTCGTCCAGCACCCCGACTGGTTTGACGTGGTGGTGGGCAGCAACCTCTTCGGCGACATCCTCTCCGATCTGGGACCGGCGGTCACCGGCACCATTGGGATCGCGCCCTCGGCCAACATCAACCCTGAGCGGGAGTTTCCCTCGCTGTTTGAGCCGGTGCACGGCTCCGCCCCCGACATCGCCGGGCAGGGCATCGCCAATCCCATCGGCCAGGTCTGGTCGGGCGCAATGATGCTCGACCACTTGGGCCACGGCGAGGCCGCCCGTGCGGTGGAGGCGGCGATCGAGCGCGTCGTCGCCCAGCCCGTCCTGCTCACCCCGGACATGGGTGGACGGGCGAGCACGCAGGATCTGGGCACAGCCATTGCGGAAGCTGTATTGCAAGGTACGGCGACCAGCGCACGGATCCGCAAGAAGGGCGAGCCGAAGCAGGCTAGGGTTAGTACCTGAGACTGACCCAGAGGCGTGATGCGAGTGTGCGGTGCTGTGGTTACGCAGGCTGATCGGGGTCGGAGTACTGGGCTTCTTCGGCGTCTTCTGGGTGGGATTGGCAGTCCGTTTTGCCTTCGGGGAGGTGCCTTACCCCGCCGCGGTCGGGCTTGTGGGGCTATTCGCCGGGATGATATTCGGAGGTCTCCTCAGCCGCACCCCGATCCTCAATGCACCCATAGCCTGGTTCATCCCTGAGTGGAGGCTGCAGCGATCAGAACAGTCAGTGCGACAAGCTTCGGAGGCCGTCGAAGCTCCGCGAGTCGATGAGATAAGGGATCAATCTGCGCATGCCACGGGGTCTGCATCCCCGCCAGCGACGCAATCCCCAAAGATCATGCGGCTGTTAGTCCTTCTGGTGGCACTCGCGGCCATCGGGGGCGCGGTCTGGTTCGCCGTAGATGCGCGGCGCGAATCAGATGACTTGCGCGCTGAAGTGCAAGAATTGCGTTCTCAGGCGCGAGAACTGGAGTCGCAGCTTTCAACGCGCCCTGCGCTCGGCGAACTGATAGTCGTGGGCAAGCGCCTAGTGTTCACAGAAGGAAGCTCAATCCCCTCGGGCGCGTGCGTATCGTACCGAGCATTCGGTTCCATCTCAGAGACCTGTCTGCCGATTCTCTTCGAGGCTACGGCCAGGGAGGCATCTCTGGCTCTGGCCACGGCGGTGATGAGCTGCTAGTCGTCCGCCCACATCGGTCGCTGACTGCCAACGTGCTTCCGGTAGGTTCCGCGCTTAGCCGGGGACCGCGAGGACGGCGACCAGCGCAACGGCTCCGTCGCGACGGCGGTGATCCTGGCGCCGCGATCGATCGCGCTGGGCTGAACCGTCATTCTCAACGTGTCCCAGATGGTGTGATGGAGGCGACGACCGGATTCGAACCGGTGATCAGGGTTTTGCAGACCCCTGCCTTACCACTTGGCTACGTCGCCAATGAGGCGGGCAATGAAGTTGGAGCGGAAGACGGGGGTCGAACCCGCGACCTTCTCCTTGGCAAGGAGACGCGCTACCACTGCGCCACTTCCGCTCGGACTTCGTTCTCCCAATGGTGCCGAGGAGGAGACTCGAACTCCTACGCCCAGAATGAGCACAGCGCCCTCAACGCTGCGTGTCTACCAGTTCCACCACCTCGGCACGATCTTAGCCGCCATGTTGGCAGGAGTGGAGGGACTCGAACCCCCGACCTGCGGTTTTGGAGACCGCTGCTCTTCCAACTGAGCTACACTCCTCAGTCGGCGCGGGAGCAGTATACCAACGGCCGATTATCCAGAGCAATTGAACGACCCTCGCCCTCCCGCCGCGCGTGCGGGCGCCCAGAGCTAGACTGAGCGCGGACGCGCGCCATCCCAGTGGTGGCGCTCCGTCTCCCTCGCCTATGGCCGACGACGCCGTCCTTCGCGCGATCAATGAGGCGGGCGCTGCGTACCGCGAGACCGGCGCGCCCTTTCTCCCCCGATTCGCCGCGCTTCTTGTCGACCGCGCGGACCTCCGTCCGGGCAATGCCGTGGTGGATGTGGCGACCGGCCCCGGCACCGTCGTGGAGCCTATCGTCCGTGCGGTGGGAAAGAGCGGCTCAGTGATCGGTGTCGATCTTGCCGAGCGTCAACTGGAGCTCGGCCGCGCGGCGCTGGCCGGTGTCCCCACGCGCGTCCGCTTCATGCGCATGGATGCCATCGCGCTCGATCTGGCCGATCGCTCGGTCAGCGCCGTCACCTGCGGCTTTGGCCTCCCTTATATTCACGATCCGTTGCGGGCTCTGCGGGAAGCCGCACGAATCGCCAGGCCGGGCGGCGCGATCGCGTGCACGACCTGGCGCGAGCCCTTCTTTGGTCGGCCGGGCGAGCGCCTCCTCGAGATAATGGAGCGGCAGGAAGTCCCCCATCTCTTTCGCCCCTTCACCAACGACCCCGAAGAGGTGGCGCGATGGTGCTTTCGGGCCGGCCTCCGTGACGTGGTCATTGAGGAGCACGACGACGAAATCGTCTTCCCGCAATTCGACGACTGGTGGGCAATGAACCGGGCCTTCGCGTTCCTGGCGCGCCTGGACGCCGTGCCGCTCTCCCGGCGTAACGCGGTCCGCGAAGAGCTGGAGTCCGACAATACCGTCGTGCAGGCCGACGGCAGCGTGACCTGCGCCCTGCGCGTCCTCCTGGTCCGAGCGATCGCTTGACGCGTGTCACGGTTGAGCGCAGTGCGCGAGCGAGAGACGCCGAACGGGAGGCTTCCTTCTACGGCGACAGGGCGGGACAGGGATGAGATGCGTTTCACATCGTGGCGACGCCGGCTTGACAGCGTTCACTATGCTGCGCCTCGCGCCGGATGCAGAGGATGCCGGTCAGGGCTGAAGACATGAGACAGAGGAGCGCAGGGGAGGCTGCAATGCTGGTGGGGTTCATTGGCACGGGCAATATCGGCAATCCTATGGCGCGTCACATCCTGAAGGCCGGACATGACCTTGTCGTGCACGACCTCCGCGAAGAGCGTGCGAACAACCTGATTGAACTCGGAGCCGCGTGGGCCGATTCGCCCAAGGCTGTCGCGGAGCGATGCCGCATCGTCTTCACGTCGTTGCCGGGCCCGCCTGAAGTCGAAGCCGTGGTCCATGGGGACAATGGCATCCTCGCCGGCGCCCGTCCCGGCGACATCCACGTCGATCTCAGCACCAACTCCGTCACCGCCGTCCAACGCCTGGAAGCGGACGCGCGCGCGCACGGCGTGATCTTCGTGGACGCCCCGGTCACCGGCGGCGTTGTTGGTGCTGAAGCGGGAACGCTGACCCTCCTGGCCAGCGGGGATCCAGGCGCCGTGGAGCGGACCCGTCCAATCATGGAGGCGTTCGGGGCCCACATCTTCTCGCTGGGCAGTCCCGGTACGGGCACGCTTGTGAAGCAGATCAACAACGTGGTCAGCCTCTGCACCAGTGTGCTCGTAGCGGAAGTCTTGGTGCTGGGGGCGAAGGCAGGACTTGATTCGAAGCAGCTCTACGAAATGCTCAAAGTGGGGAGCGCGGGACCGCACGTGGGCCGGATGCCGCTGCAGGTGGAGCGGAAGTTCGACAACCCCACCTTTGCGCTGGCGCTGGCGGCCAAGGACGTGGGGCTGGCCCTGGAATCGGCGCAAGATCTCGCCGTCCCCATGCCCATGACGGCCGCTGCCCACCAAACGTTCCTTGCAGCCATGGCAGCGGGGCTGGGGGAAAAGTTGCACCTGGCGGCGCTGGAAGTGCTGGAGGCGGGCGCGAACACGCGATCAGCGCAACACGAGATGGCGCCGGAGGACGCTCGGCCATAGCCTCGGCGAGAGCCTCAGTGAGAACCGAGCAAGCGGGGCTGTGAAAGCGGAGCAGGAGGGGCTGTGAAAGCGGAGCAGGAGGGGTTCGCAATGCAAGAGGTCGCCATCGTCAGCCCGCTGCGCACGGCCGTGGGGCGCTTCGGCGGGGCTTTGCGAGACGTGCCGGCGGCGGAACTCGCCGCCACGGTAATCGGGGCGCTGGTGGCTCGCACCGGCGTCGACCCTGGGCGCATCGATGACGTCATCCTCGGGTAGGGCTATCCCAGCGGCGAGGAGCCGGCGGTGGGACGCCTGGCGGCGCTCAAAGCGGGGCTGCCCATTGAGGTTCCCGGCTACCAGCTCGACAGGCGCTGCGGATCGGGCCTGCAGGCGGTCTTGAACGCGGCCATGCTCGTGCAGACGGGAAATGCGGACGTCGTGATCGCGGGCGGGGTGGAATCCATGAGCGGCGCGGAGTTCTACACCACCGCCGCGCGCTGGGGCAGCCGGATGGGCTCCGTCACGTTGCACGATCGCCTGCAGCGGGCGCGGGCGACGGCTTCGCCCGAGGAACGGTTCGGTCCCATCAACGGCATGATTGAGACCGCGGAAAATCTGGCGCGGAAATATCAGATCTCGCGACAGGCGCAGGATGAATATGCCGTGCGCAGCCATCAGCGGGCCGTTGCGGCGGCGGAGGCGGGCAACTTCAATGCGGAGATCGTGCCGGTGTTGGCGCCCCAGCGGAAGGGCGCCCCTGTCGAGGTCCGGCATGACGAGGGGCCGCGCAAGGACACGTCCCCGGAGGCACTGGCGAAACTCAAGCCCGTCATGCCCGAGGGAACAGTCACCGCCGGCAACGCCAGCGCCCAGAACGACGCGGCAGCGGTCTGCCTGGTCGTCGCCGCCGACAAGCTCCCCGAGCTGAACTTGGAGCCCATGGCGTACCTGCGCGGCTGGGCCGTGACCGGCGTGCATCCCGCCTATATGGGGATCGGCCCGGTGCCGGCAATGGAGAAGCTCTCGGCCAAGACGGGGGTGTCCCTGGATCACGTCGATCTGATTGAACTCAATGAGGCGTTCGCATCGCAGGTGCTCGCCGTCCTCTCCGAGTGGCGCCGCGCCTCTGAGGATGGGTTGGAGGAAAAGCTGAACGTCAATGGCTCCGGGATCTCGCTCGGGCATCCCATCGCTGCCACCGGGGCCCGCATCCTCGCCACGCTCCTCCACGAGATGGAGCGCCGACGGGTGCGCTACGGCCTCGAGACCATGTGCATCGGCGGCGGCCAGGGCATCGCCGCGCTCTTCGAGCGGCCCTAGGGAGACGGCGCCACCCCGCGCGAGGAGGTGGTCCCCCCGGCAGGAATCGAACCTGCGCACATGGTTTAGGAAACCACTGCTCTATCCCCTGAGCTACGGGGGGCACTGCAACTTTACCAGATAGAACGTTCCATAATTGACGCCGCAAGTCGTTCAGGGTGGAGGCATCTGACAGCAAATTGACAGCAACCAGGATCACGGCTCGAGTGCCTCAATCGACGAGGCGCATTCCCATCACCTGACAGGTGACGGAACGACGGGAAGGGATCGGCGCCGCGTGAGCTCGCGTGGCCGACCTGCGGCGCGTCGGACTCAACGGCGAACGGTCTTATCCAAGATAGAGTTCAGCTCTGGGTGGCGCACACGCCGAATCGACCGGGGTGCCAGCCGTTCGAGGTTGTGCGGCCTGCCTGGGAAATGCGGCGCTCGTTCCGCCATTGGGGAAATCAACAGAATTAAGCCAGAACCGTATTGCTTCTAGGGATTTCCAGACAGGATTAGAAGTGGTCCAGCAGCTCGAAGCTGCGGCCCCGTTCCTGTTGCTCGCCCTGACGGTCCGCGCCTTCCAAATCTCAACTCTATCTCGGACAGATCTGTTCTTGATTGAATCCTGATGCCTACGAAACTCAGAATGGACAATTTCGCGCAGGCGTCGTCTTCCGGCAGCTCGCCGGCCGTCCCGCCAGTTACCACCCTAGACGGCAACGCCGTGCATTAAGTTCCACGGCATGAAACACGGCGCCCGACTTCTGCACGCCAATCCTGGTGCGCGCGCGAGTGATGCACCTGCTGTTTGAGCGACCTCGCGACGCCATGGCTCGACGGGAACATCGAACGAAACTCCAGCGTCTTGCACGGTGAGCATCCAGCCCCAACACCCCTGAAAGGGGTCACTATGCGGGGTCATCGCTAGTTCCCGCGACAAGACAAGAAAGGATCAGAAATGACGCTCTATCAGTACCCGGACACGGTGGAAATCGCCGGAGTGGAAAAGGCGGATGCGCTTGAAGTCGCACTAGACCCCGACAGGAATAACAACGCCGACGTAATGGCCGTGTACACCGGGACCATCCTTATGGGCTTCCGAGGGGAAAGCTCGTCCGCATGGCGGCGCGGTATGTTTCGCCTTCGCGTCCCGACTGCTGGCGTGGGACCGAACGGCGAGGTCATTGCTGGCCGGCAGTGGACGCCGCACATCGATCGCGGACCAGGGTGGACGGTCCTTTATAAAGGCGTCGGCATGGCCTCTCTCGCGAGCGTCTACAACAAGAACGTGGCGAATAATGCTGGCTGGGACGTGGATGCTGTGGTTGTGGAAGCGCGCGCGTCTCAACCGGGGGCGAATTTGACGGACAGGCTCGTTCTCGACGGCTATTTGGCCGTGCGAGATTCGGACGGGATTCTCTACCGCGTCGCATACCAGGTCACAGCCATCGGTCGCACCATCGCCGAGGCGGCGGGATATGTTGTCGGGGCGCGGCCAGATCCCCGTGTGTAGCAGCTGAGATCGATGAGCGACGTGGGGCGAAGTCGCAATTGCATTCCGACGCTGCCGTCGTCTCGATCTCATGCACGGCAGGACAACTACAGTTCAGCGTAGTGGTCCGTGGGCGAGATCCCGCGAACGGGCCGCGGCGACCCCACATCGCCTCGTTCGCGCGTACGTGGTCCATCCAAAACGCGCGGCTACGCAGTGCCGCCCAAGATATCGGTGAAGGAGGGGTGGACGTGGAGGTGGAGGTGGTGGGCCCCAGCTTCAGTCAGCCCAAAGGGCGGCCGCCAGTTGTTCAACGGCCTCGCGTTTCACCGCCGACGGGATGTGCGTGTACACCTCCATCGTCGTGCTGATCTGCGCGTGCCCCAGCACTTCCATTACCACGCGCGGCGGCACCCCCAAGGCGGTCATTACGGACGCCACGCCGTGACGGAGATCGTGGTAGCGCATGGCAGGAAGATCGGCTGCCACGAGCAGCTTGCGCAGACGCCGCGTGACATGGGTGCCAGCCAGCGGGCGCCCGAGTTCATCGCAGAAGACGAGATCGCCCCACTGCTGGCCCTGCCACGCCCCACCTGCCCGCAGGCGCTCCTCCAGCTGCCGAATCCGGTGTTCCCGGAGCGCGGCGATGACCGGCTCTGCCAGCGGGATCGCCCGTCGGCTGGTCCGCGACTTGGGCGGGAAGAACTGATACTGCCGGTTGGCCCGCTGCAGCGTCCGTTCGACTTGCAGGGCGGCCGGATCGAAGTCAATGTCGCTCCAGCGCAAGCCCAGCACCTCTGACTGCCGTAACCCAAGCGCCAAGGCCAAAATGTAAGCCGCTTCGAGTCGGTCCCCACGAATCGCTGCGAGCAGCGCCCGTGCCTGATCCACCGTGAGAGCGGTGCGCTCCGGTTCCACCACTGCTGGCGGCTCTGCCAGGGCGGCGGCGTTGCGGTCCACCAGTCCCCAGCGCCTCGCGTCGTTGAGTGCTTTGCGAAGGATGGCGCGGTTGTGTTGCACGCTGCGGGGAGCCATGCCCGCGAGGAGCTGTTCGCCGATCATGCGCTCGACATCAAACGGGGTGAGCTTGATGAGGGGAATGTGGCCCAGCGCCGGAATGAGATGACACCGAACCCGGATCTCATATGCCTTGAATGTTGTCGGTCGCACGCGGGGCTTGACGTGCTCCCCGAGCCATGACCGGAGGTAGTCGCCGGTCTTGAGCTTCGGTGATCGCGCTGGCCGGCCTGCCTCCAGCGCGGTCTGATGGTCGCGGAGCTTCTTGCGCGCTTCCTGCTGCGTCTGGCCGTAGAAGGTCTTCCGCTTCCCGTCGACGCTCACGCTCGCCGTCCAGCGGCCATCGGTGGCGCGCCTGTAGATGCTGCCTTCGCCGCTGCCGCGTTTGGTCATTGGACGCTCACCGTAGGCCCGGACTCTGGAGTCGGAATAACTGCGTACCTGCCCCCTCTGTCAGGCGTCCCCACCCTTGTCGCGTCGAGGGTCGTCTGGCGGATACACCACCTCTACCTCGCGGACCCGCGGATACCGCGCGGGGTCGAGAATGTACTCGGATTCGTTTCGATTTTTGATGAATGCCAGGACAGCTTCGGGAGGAGCTACGACGGTGCCAACGAACCCATACCCATCGTCGTACCGCCCTCCACCGGCGAAGAGGCGGGCTGTTTCCAGCTGGGGCGTCCAAGAAAGGCCGCGTCGGTACTGGCTTGCGGAGAATCCACGATAAAGGCGGACTGGTTCTACCTGCTTTGGGCCGTGCCCGATATACGCCACCTCACGAAAGAGCGCCAACACGCGCGCCATCCCATATCTGACCGGCAGGTCGCAGAGAGACCAATTGTTGAGTAACACTTCGCCGCTCGCGTCGGTTGGAATCAGCGGCCACAATCGGAGCAGGCCGCCAATCCGCTCTTCCGACGAGTACATCCTGAGTACGCCGTCCCAGTCGCCAGCGCGAAGTCTTTGCTCGAAGAGCTCATGGAAGCCAGCGGTGCCAGCGGTATGGAGGTGGTGATCGAATGGATTAGGGGATAGCTGAAGGGGACCCTTGACTGTCTTGGGACAGCCTGCAGTTCGCCAAGCCCAGTATTGACCGTTTACAACCGTTGACGGTCCAGGCGCCTCAGAAGTAGTGCGGTTCATGGCTGCACCTCGCTTTCTGGAATCGACCGTACGGGCCCGCTGGAGGGTGGGAATTACCGCGTACCAAATCGGCCCCGCGCGGGCGCGGAAGCATAGTGCTCGCGACGTGGGGGTGCCTAGCCGCTCGTGAAGACCGTCGTCGGCGAGGTGAGGGCGACTTTTCTTGATGGAGGGGGCGAGGATCAGTCCAGGACTATTGGTTCTAGGGGTCACAGGCAAGGTGCGCCCGTGGCGACCTGGGCTCTTGAGCAAGCGCTTGGGTATTGGTCGCCGCTCTACCTGCCGGCAGCGACCTAAGCTGGAGTGTGGCCCTAGGAGGGCGAAAATGAGCCAGCAGATCATCAACATCCCACGCATCACGTTGGATTGGAGCCCATGGCACGGATGGTCGGAGCTGCACCAAGACGCGCGGTCGGGCGGGACTTCGGTGCCCAATAGAGTCCCAGGTGTGTATCAGCTTCGCCGGAAGGGGACCCGTGTTCCGATTTACATCGGCAAGACGTCCAACCTGAGGTCTCGAGTCAAGCAGGGTCTAGTGCGAGGAAAGGCAAGGCACTCTGGCCGACGCCGAATCATTGCGGGCGAGACTCCAGCTGAACTCCTGGTGAGGTGGGCTCCGACGAGGCGTCCTGCGACGGCGGAAGAGGACCTACACATCCGCCATGTAGCGCGGCACGGAAGTCTACCCCTCTACGTCAAGCAGACATAGCCGTCTTCGGAAGACCCGATGGGGACCGTAATCCCCCTGAGCTTTCGGGCTGGCGTTAGCCGCCTTGGTGCTGGACCACAGGGCTGGACTGCGCGCCTAGCGATAAGTTGGTCAGCGTTCGGTGTATCAGCGTCTAAACTCAAGGTATGGGCGACGAGGACCAATGGGAATTCTCACGTGAGGGCGATCTCGATCCCGACCTGACCGAAGAAGCCGGCTATTCCGACTGGGAGCCGCCGCGGCGCCGCGTGTTGTCGATCGTCCTCAGTGTTGTGACCCTGCTGCTGATTGTGGCGCTGGTCCTTCCGGTTGTGCTTCGGGCGCTAACAGCCTGAAGACGCGCTAGCCTCGGCAACGATGAACCCTGGCCTGACAGTCTAAGATCGCCTTCTCCCGGTAGCGCTCCATCATCGCTCCATACCGACGCGACAATGTTACCTTCACAGTGGCAGGAACTGTTTCATGGACGGCCAATTCCTTTTCACGGTCCATCCAGGAAAAGCGATCCTTGGTGAGCCGATCGAACTCGTGGACGCCGGTCTTCGCGAGCGAGAAGACTTGCAGGAGTGGGTGCGGAAACACCCGCAGGTACTTGGTCCGAATATCCGGATTGTGACCTTCGAGTTCAGCGAGTGGAGGAGCCGGGAAGGATCGGAACTCGACCGACTCGACCTTCTGGGAATCGACTCCGACGGACGACTTGTGGTCGCCGAACTAAAGCGAGGGACCGCACCCTCGACAGTGGAGATGCAGGCGATAAAGTACGCGGCGTTCGCGTCCCGCTTCACGGAAGAGACCCTGTCTGAAACCCACGCCAAGTACCTTTCGAATGAGAAGAGTGCGCCAGTCTCGCTGGACGAAGCGCGCTCCGCTCTCGAGAATCACATCGACGGCGAATTCGATCCCGATCTCCTCCGACAACCTCGAATCGTCCTGATGGCGGCCCGGTTCCCGCCACAAGTGACAGCCACGGCGGTCTGGCTGACCGAGATGGGGCTGGATATTTCGCTCGTGCAGTTTGGCGCATACCGGGCCGAACACGATATCGTACTGACCGTTTCACAGCTTTGGCCTCCGCAGGACATCGAGGACTTCACAGTTTCGCCGCGCCAGGCCAGCATCCGCGCTGCTGATGCGCGCAGCCACAGGCGTCGGGAGACGACGGCGGTCGATCGTCTTATTGCTGATGGCGTCCTCGACGATGGTGCGCCGCTACATCTTGATTGCACGTCTCTGCCTACGTCCGTTCGCGACGGCGTTGAGCATTGGCTATTGCAAGACGAGAAGCGTGGACGGGTGACCTGGCAGAACGATTCTTCTGGTCCTCTCGTTTGGGAGATCGACGAGCAGGGATGGACTCCGACCGGCCTCGCACGGGAAATGATCGAGCGCGCGACGGACGAACCGCCACCGGTCGTCCGTGGTCCTCGGCTGTGGATCACCGATGATGGTCAAACACTATCTCGCCTCGCCGGGTTCGGCGCTCGCGGTGCGCGTGATTGGTCAATACTCCACGAAGCCCTCAAGGCACTCAAACAGGGTGACTGGACTACCTACAGTGACCTTGCCGCCGTCGTCGGAAGCGCTCCAGTACCCGTTGGCCGACACGTCGCAACTTGCACTGACTGCGTCGCTGCTTATCGAGTGCTCACGGCTGCGGGTCGAATCGCATCGCAATTTGCCTGGGCGGATCCCAATCGCAAGGACGATCCCCAATCGGTTTTGGAGGCTGAGGGCGTGCACTTCACGACTGACGGCGTCGCCAGTCCGGTGCAGCGGGTCAATGCGACTGAGCTTTCACATCGGATTGAGTCGGGAACACTAGCGGCAGCCACGAGCGGCTCGCGTGACGATTAAGATTCTCCATTGGGGAACTCGCTGATGACGCGCCACTGGTCTGCGGTCGTCGAGAATCGAGCCAGGAAGTGACCTGCCCCCCCAAAACCGGTCCAGATCCTATGCGAGGATCCGGGCTGGGAGGAGGGAGTCGGCATGGCGCGGAAGCGGTACACGGCAGAGCAGATCATCGGGAAACTGCGGGAGGCGGAGGTGGCCCTGGCGCAGGGCGAGAGTGTGGCCAAAGTGGCACGACGGCTCGGCGTCGCCGAGCAGACCTACTACCGCTGGCGGCGGGAGTACGGCGGCCTGCGGCTGGATCAGGCGAAGCGGTTCAAGGAGCTGGAGCAGGAGAACGCGCGGCTGAAGCGGCTGGTGGCCGATCAGGCGCTGGACCACGCCATCCTCAAAGAGGTGGCGTCGGGAAACTTCTGAGCCCGGCGGCAGGCGGTTGCGCACGTGCGAACCGCGCTGGCCGTCTCGGAGCGTCGGGCCTGCCGGGCCCTCGCCCAGCCGCGCAGCACGCAGCGGCACCCCGTGCAGGTGCCCGCGGACGAGCCGGCTCTGATCGCCCGGATCATCGCCCTTGCCCGCCGCTTCGGGCGCTACGGCTCCCGGCGCATCACGGCGCTGCTGCGGGCCGAGGGCTGGCGGGTGAACCACAAGCGGGTGGAGCGGCTCTGGCGGCAGGAAGGGCTGCGGGTGCCCCGGAAAGCCCCGCGCCGGCGGCGGCTTTGGGCGGCCGATGGATCCTGCACGCGGCGCCGGGCGGAGCGCCCGAACCACGTCTGGTCCTACGACTTCGTCAGCGAGCGGACCCACGACGGCCGGCCCCTGCGCCTGCTGACCATCGTCGACGAGTACACGCGGGAGTGCCTCAGCATTGACGTGGCCCGGCGCCTGCGGTCCGACGACGTCCTCGCCCGGCTGACGGCGCTCTTCGTGCAGCGGGGCCCGCCCACCTACGTCCGCTCCGACAACGGCCCCGAGTTCACGGCGACGGCGGTGCGTTCCTGGCTGCGTCGCCTCGGCGTGACGACACTCTTCATCGAGCCCGGCAGCCCCTGGGAGAACGGCTATGTGGAATCCTTCAACGGCAAGCTGCGCGACGAGTGCCTCAACCCCGAGATCTTCACCACGCTCACGGAAGCGCAGATCCTGGTCGATCGCTGGCGCCGGGAGTACAACCAAGTCCGGCCTCACAGCGCCCTCGGCTACCGCCCCCCCGCCCCAGAGACCCTGGAGGTCGGACCTCCCCACCCCACCCCTTTGGCAGACCGGATGGTTCTGGCACTAACTTAAGCCCTGGTACAACAATCGGGGGCAGGTCACACCGGCCAGGCGCGGGCGACACAGCGCTACGTGCCCCGGCCGTCCCCGGATGCGCCGGCGCTGATCGCGCGCATCGTCGCGCTGGCCACCCGCTTCGGCCGCTACGGCTCCCGTCGCATCACGGCCCTGCTGCGCCAGGAGGGCTGGCGGGTGAACCACAAGCGGGTCGAGCGGCGCTGGCGTCAGGAAGGCTTGCGGGTCCCCGGGAAGCACCCCCAACGGGGCCGCCTCTGGCTCGCGGCCGGCTCGCTGGTGCGGCGGCGGGCCGAGCGGCCGTCCCACGTCTGGTCCTACGACTTCGTCTTCGACCGCACCGCCGATGGGCGCCCGGTGCGGATCCTCGCCATCGTGGATGAGGACCACCCGCGAGTGCCTGCGTCTCGACGTCGCCCGCCGACTGCGCAGCGACGACGTCCTGGCGCGGTTGGCCCAGCTGTTCGTCGAGCGCGGGCCGCCGACGTTGCTGCGGTCCGACAACGGCCCGGAGTTCACCGCCACCGCGGTGCGGGACTGGCTGCACCGGGTCGGGGTCACGACCCTCTTCATCGCACCGGGCAGTCCTTGGGAGAACGGCTATGTGGAATCGTTCCACGGCAAGCTGCGCGACGAGTGCCTCAATCGCGAGCGCTTCGACACCCTGCTGGAAGCCCAGATCCTCATCGAGGGCTGGCGGCGGGAGTACAACCAGATCCGCCCCCACCGTGCCCTCGGCTACCGCCCCCCCGCCCCGGAAACGCAGCAACCCCGGGAACGTCCCCTGACGCTCGTCCCGGCGATCGGACTAACTTAACGACTGGTACAACGATCGGGGGCAGGTCAACATCGTCCCGTTTGTCATACATGGTCGAGCCACGCAGCCGTTCGCTACCGCATGTGGGACAGGCCGCCAGACCAAATGGCGGGCTGTCGTCGTAGATTAGATCGCGGTACTTCTGAACCACAGCCCTTCGGAGCGACGATCCAGGGCTCTCCCCCGTGATGCTGCGGACGACTTCGTTGAAGGCCGCCTCAGGATTGTCGGACCAGTCAATGTAACGACGCGCCCGTAAGAGTTCCGGAGGCGCAGTCTCGTCTGTCTTGATCAGGATGATTCGAGGGTGCTCGTTGTCCATGGCTCGCGCTAGCGCCGCCTCCAGCTCTGCCGTAACCCATTCCGATCCTGCGGCGTCTTCCGACCAAACAATCAGGACGTCAGTACAGGCGGCAAGGGCGTTATCCACCTTCCCAACTATCGAATCGCCAGCTCGTATCTCCCATTCATCGAACCAGACGCCGCAGTCGGCTGCGACCAGATAGACAGCGATCTCACGCGCGAGCGGCTTGTCTTTCGCGTTGTGCGAGATGAACACTTGTGGAGGCGACTGGGTCACGGCCATGCCTTGAATGTCTCCTCCCGCACCGTCGCTTTCCGCTGTGGCGAGTCAAGCGTAGATCCTCGACCTTGAATATTGTCCTGCGCGTGCGCGCTCCGCGTCGGGGCATGGGCAAGGACGTGGATGGATCCGGTGGTCGTCTTCCGGGAGCAGCTGGTTCTGTGGACCTTGCTAGCCGGAATCAGGGCATCTTCAGAGAGCACCGCTACCATTGGTGAAGGAGCCTTCGTTGGGAGGGTCCACCTACTTCGAGACTGGTGGTAGCGAGTGATCAGCAACGAGTTGATCGATGAGTTCGAGAAGGCTGCCGAGGGCTGGGCCCGGCGTACTGGCGAGACGGAAACTTCGAGTATCGTCTTCTGGGGCATGATTTACACGGGGGCCATGTACCGCTATTCGACCGTTGGGGCGGTGGACACGTCGGCGATGTCGAAAGCGCAGCGCGAAAAGCTATCCTTTGGACAGTTGCGTGGGCACCACACCCTCGACCAGCTCATCGAACACATAAAGCACCTCGTCTACAGTGAGCGGATCGATGAAGAGCTCCTCGTCACCGGCCTTGTGCGTTTGATCGACGACCAGTTCGACGACTCGGCAGGGGGGTACGCTCGGGATAAAGCGAAACAAAGGGAACGCGCGCAGGAGATTCGAGATTATGCGAACGACGCTGAATTCGTAGAAGACTGGGACAGGAAACATTCGCAAGGTGGGCGAGAGCCAACAGGTGTCGCCGGGCTCCTCGATCTCGCCGCATTCGTGGCGCGCTTGGCTCAGGCATCACCAAGCGAACTGAGGGACCGTGTCCAAGCGCGAGATGTGTGGCGAGAGCTAACAAATAGACTGCTTGATTACGGTTTTCGGCACGACTGGCGCAGCCGCTGGCTGTCCGAACAAGCTCAGCCGGAGCAGTGACAATGGCCGCACATCTAGTGCTCATCGCGCCCAGAGCGCTGCTGCCAGGCGGTCCACAGCCTCTCGCTTCACTTCCGACGGGACGTGCGTGTACACCTCCATGGTCGTGCTGATCTGCGCGTGCCCCAGCACTTCCATCACCCCGCGCGGCGGCACCCTCAACGCGGTCACCACCGCCGCGCCACCGGGACCGGGCCGCCGTCAGGTGACGTGTGCGGCGGCCGGCGTGCGCAGGAACCCGTTCAGCTGGCCGCGTGACTCCATCTCGGCCCAGGCGCCGAGGAACGTCCGGTTCCACTCGTCCGTGCCGGGGTGCTGCAGCATCTCCCAGTAGATGGGGGGGAAGGTGATGATGGCGTCGGCGCCGGCGGCGTAGGCCATGTGCGCGTGCGAGGCATCGCGGATGATGCCGCCCATGATCCCGGGCGCGCCGGGGCGATCGCGGAACGCCTCGGCGACCTGGCGCACGAAGGAGAAGGCGTCGCCGCCGGCGGCGTGGATGGGCCCCACGAAGGGGGCGACCCAGGTCGCGCCCGCGGCCGCCATCAAGATGGCCTGGTTGAGCGAGAAGACCGTCGTGGCCATGCAGCGGACGCCGCGGGCGTGGAGCGTAGCCAGAGCGCGAATCCCCACCGGCTTGGTGACGACCTTGACGATGACCTTGTCGGACAGCGCGACGGCGGCCTCGGCGGCGTACATGAAGTCTTCGTCGGTGTCGCCATCCACTTCGACGACCAGGTGGTTCGGATCCAGCTCCAGGTAGCGGTCCAGAAGCGAGCGCAGGTCGCTGTACCGCTGCGCCATGTCGCGGAGGATGAGGTTGTTCGTGATGATCCCGGCGATGCCGAGCGGCATCAGATCGCGCAGCTCTTCGGGGTCGCCCTGAATCCAGATCTGCGGCCCCGGCATGCGGCTTGCGTTTTCCATTGAGCACCTCCGTGAGGACCCTGCGGCGCCGGGTAGGAAGGCAGCGCCGCCCCATGATAGGTTGCCGCCCCACGCGCCTCAACCACGGAACGACCGAGTGACTCGGCCCGCGGCACCATCGCGGCGCGGCGCGCCGCCTCCCCGCCTGCCGCGCCGTCGCCTAGGATGGCGCCATGCCCCTCGGCGTCCTCGGACCCACCTCGCACACCTACTTCGCCCAGCGCCTGCGCCTGCACTATGTGGACTGGGGGAATGAAACGGCGCCCGCCCTCGTCTTGGTGCACGGCGGGCGCGATCACTGCCGCAGTTGGGACTGGGTGGCACAAGCACTGCGGGACAGCTTTCACATCGTCGCGCCCGACCTGCGCGGCCATGGCGATTCGCAGTGGCTGATCGGGTCGGGCTACGCGCTGGTCGATTACGTCTACGATCTCGCCCAGCTGATCGATCAGGAGCGCCTGGCGCCCGTCGCGATCATCGGCCACTCGCTAGGCGGGGCGATCGGCCTGCAGTACGCCGGCGCCTACCCGGAGAAGGTGCGCAAGCTCATCGCCATCGAAGGGCTGGGCCCAGCGCCGAATCGGATCGCGCAGCGTGCCCGCGAGCCTGCGCATGAGCGCATGCGAAGCTGGATTGCGATGCTGCGCGGCATGGCGGGTCGCACGCCGCGGCGCTACGACACGATTGAGGCGGCCATTGCCAGGATGAGAGAGGCGAACCCGCGTCTCTCAGCGGAGCAGGCGCGTCACCTCACCGTCCACGGGACGAACCAGAACGAAGACGGCACTCATAGTTGGAAGTTCGACAACTATAGTCGTGGCTTCTCGCCGTACCTCTTCAACGAGGAGGAAGCCCGCGCGCTCTGGCGGCGGATCACCTGCCCCACCCTCCTGATTCGCGGCCAGGAGAGCGGTGTCCACGGTCGCGATCCGGACGGCCCTGCCCGTGACTTTCCCAGCGCGCGCGTCGTCACGGTCGATGGGGCGGGGCACTGGGTCCATCACGATCAGCTGACGGCGTTCCTCCAGATGGCCTCCGATTTTCTGGCGGAGTAGCTTCCCGCAAGCTGCGAGCCGATTCGCGCTGTCCCAGGCAGGCCACCCCTCGGGTCTGCCGGCCCGCCGCGCCTGACGACGTGGGTCGCGCTCCGACCTCCGCATTGCCCCTCTCGTCTCTGGCGCCACGGCGATCTGTATGCGAACGGATGCTCTAAATACATGCGACGCACCCGGCCGTCCGCACATCCTCAAGCTCTCGGGGGTTCCACGTAGGAGGGAAACCAGGCAAAGTGCTGGCTATGTGTCGGCTCCTCCGGCCGGCGTGTCGCCTCAGAAGGCCGGCGACCGCGGCCGTCCTCTTCGTTGTGTTGCTCGCTGTCGCGGGATCGTCCGCCTCGCCCACTGGAGTAAGGGCCGCCGAGAGCGGCATTCCCTTGCCCGCGCCCGCGGGAACCGAATGGCGCATCGTGGCCGGCTACAACACTGGGGGCCATGTAGGCATCGATCCACACGCGATCGACATCGTCCGTGACGACGCCCTGACAGCTGGCACGCCGGTCCTGTCGCCCATCACCGGGACAGTCACCTGGCTCTCTGGAAGCTGCGTCACACTGAGCGCCGGGGACGGCTTCGCCGTGCTGCTCTGCCACATCTTCCCCACCTCCGGCCTACAGGCTGGCGCTCCAGTGGTGGCAGGCCAGATCATCGGAGCGGTGGCGCCAGCCGGATTCGCCGAGAACAACGGCCTTGCCCACATTCACATGGCGGTCCACCGCACTCTTGGCGACGGCCAGCTGCAGAGCACGGTTCCTTTCACGGGTGCATACGCACTCGAGGGCCGCGAACTGCCCGCGACCGACGCGTCCCACGCCTACTTCGGCGAGACCTTCATCTCCACAAACAGCGTGAAGGTGCAGGAGAGCGTCACTGATCCCGCTGAACCGGAGGAGGTCAGCCCCGACAAGACGCAGGAGGTCGCCCCGGCCGAGCCGGAGGCGCCGCCCCCCCCGCCCCCGGAGCCGCAGTTCCTCCATCCCGGCTGGAACCTCGTCGGCTGGACCGGCAACACTGCGATCGGGGAAGCGGTGGCGCCGCTCGCGGGAAGCATTGACGTCGTATTCGCCTACGACGCGGCGGCGCAGAGCTTTCGTCGCTATGCGCCGGACGGGTCTCCTCAGACGAACACGCTCACGACGCTGCAAGCCGGTGACGGCCTCCTCGTCCACGTGACGGCGCCGGACGGAGTGGAGTGGTTCCCTCCCCGCGTCGCCCAATCGCAGGTAGTAGCGCTCACGGCGGGCTGGAACTTGGTCGCTTGGACGGGGCCGCGGCAAGCGGTGGGCCAAGCGGTGATCGGTCTGGCGGAGGTGTTGCTCGGCGTTTACGCCCTTGACGGCGAGAGCCAGCAATACCACGTCTACCGGCCGCAGGGGCTGGAGTTTCTGAACGACCTCGAGATCCTGGAGCCGGGGCAGGGGGTCTGGGTCCAAGTGCGTGGGGCGACGCTCTGGACGCCCGTGGAGTCCGCCCTTGCCTCGCAACTCCAGGCGGTCGTGCTGGGGCCTGGCTGTCTCAACATCCGACCCGCACCGACGACGAAAAATGCCCCGCCGCTGGCCTGCCTCCCAGAGGGCACGGTCGTAGAGCCCACGGGCGAGACGGCGCTGGACGCGAACGGGGATACCTGGCTCTACGTCCGCAGCGACATCTACGTCGGCTGGGTCTTCGCGGAGTTCATCGCCGCCTTCGCCGTGGGGGACACTATCGCCGGCAGCGCCAGCTTCTATCATCCAGGGCTGCTGGGCCGCCCCATGTACTGCGGTGGTGCCTACGATCGCCTAGATCCAACCATCGCGGCGGCGACGGCCTGGCCCTGCGGCACTCACCTCCGCGTCTGGCGCGGCGACCGCTCCGTGGACGTCGTGGTGCGAGACACCGGACAGTTGGCGCCGAATCGCCTCGATCTGTCGGAAGCCGCCTTCCTACAGCTCGGTCAGCTCGCTGAAGGGGTGATTCCCGTGCGGATCGAGGTCCTGTCCGCCCCCGCCACGGAATAGTCGGACTCGCGCGTTTCCGATCCCACCTCGAACCGCCTGCGACGGCCCGTCCGGCCGCCCGGCTCCCCCGTCTCCCCCGTCTCTCGCCGCGATTCGCTGGGGTGACGCCGATCACGCAAAGCGAGGAACAAGGACGATTGGCATTCGGGCGTCGCCGGCGCGATCATTGGGCGGCCCCGCTCACTCTTCATCGGGAGCGGTAATGAAGGAAAGGGACGGGTGATGGCGTTCAAGTTGGTAATGATGCCGCCTCAAAGCGAGGTCACACCTGGCTGGCTCTCGCGTCTTGAGGCCGCTGTCCCCGGCATCGCCGTTGTGGCGCCCGCAACGGACGAGGAAGCGCGACGCGAGATCGTGGACGCGGATGCCGCCTACGGAGCGGTTCCCGCGGCTGCCCTGGCGGTCGCCGAAAAACTCCGCTGGCTTCATTCGGCGCTGGCCGGCCCACCTGCCGGCTACTACTCGCCGGAGCTGCTCGCCCACCCCGTGGTCGTCACCAACCCGCGCGGGATCTTTAGCGACCACATTGGCGTGCAGATTATGACCTTCGTCCTGGCATTCGCGCGCGGGCTGCACATCTATTTCCCCCAGCAGTTCGCCCACCAATGGAATCCTCAGCCCCGGGACGCCACCACGGTGTACCTGCCCGAGTCCCTCGCGGTGATCGTCGGCGTGGGCGGCATCGGCGCTGAAGCGGCCCGGCTCTGCGCGCTCTTCGGCATGCGTGTGCTGGGCGTCGATCCGCGCCGGGAGGATGCGCCCGAGGGGGTGGCGGCGCTTCACCGACCGGAAGCGCTCGACCGCCTCCTGCCCGACGCCGACTTCGTGATTCTGACGGCGCCGCATACGCCTCAGACTGAGGGAATGATCGACGCCGCGCGTCTCGGACGGATGAAGCGTGGCGCCTTTCTGATCAACATCGGCCGCGGCGCGACGGTGCGGCTGGACGACCTGAATCAGGCGCTGCGCGCGGGCGAGATCGGCAGCGCTGCACTAGACGTGTTCGAGATCGAACCGCTGCCGCCCGACCACCCGCTCTGGTCGGCGCCAAATGTGATCCTCACCCCGCATGTGGCTTGGCATGGCCCCTTCCTCGACGAGCGGCGGATTGACCTCCTCATCGACAACTGTCGCCGCTTTGACGCCGGCGAGCCGCTTCGCAACGTTGTGGACAAGGCGAACTGGTTCTAGAGCCGCGCCGATCTCCATGGAACGCCCGCGGCGCCCGCTGGCGCCTGCCAGAAACCGCCTACTAAGCTGACGGTGGACGTCCCGCGACCCCTCCTTGCCGCCGGATGCCCCGCGCCGCCGCTCGCCCGCCCAGGCGCACGTTGAGGACATCTCGGCGGGGGAGAGGTGACTGTGGGAATCATCGCGGCGATCGCCGGATCCGTGGCCTGGGCGGTTTCAAACGTGCTGCTCGCCTCACAGGTGCGGGCCACGGACGCGCTCTCGGCGAGTGCACTGCGTGGGCTCGCCGCGGTCATCTTCCTCGTCGTCGCCCTGTTTGCCTTGGGCGCCGCCGGCGACGTGGGGCGCATGAACGCCAGCGACCTCCTGCAGTTGGCGGCGACCGGACTCGTTACGCTCACGATCGGCGAGCCCCTCTTCGTGGCGGCCGTCGCCGTGATCGGCATGGCGCGTGCCTTCACTACGGTGGTGGGGATCTACAACACCTCGGCCTTTCTTCTCGCCGCGATCCTGCTCGGCGAAGAGGTGACCTGGGATGTGGGCCTCGGCGCCGCTCTGGTCTTGCTGGGCGTCTACCTGGTCACTCTCTACGGTCGGCCGCGACTGCTCCGTTCGCCGGACGCCGCCCCCGGCGCACGGCGCGGATGGCGGTTGCCCCAGCCGCGAATCCGGCCCGTTGGCCTCGGACAGGAGAGGGTGAACCCGGCGGGGCAGGCAGCGACGAACGCTCCCCACGGCAGCGGGGAGGTACGGTTGCCCTTTCTGCCCGCGGTCAGAACCGGGCTGGGCTTGGGCGTGACGTTGGCGATCGCGGCGGGGCTGGTCTGGGGGTCCGGCACCGTGTGGCTTCGCAGCGCCGCGGAAGGGTTTGATGCTGTGGCGGCGACCATGATCCGGCTCCCTGTGGCCGCGGCCCTTCTTGGCATGATCGCCGCCGCGCGGCCACAGTCCCGGGTGCGCCTTCGCAGCCTCTCGCGACGCGCCCTCCTGGTGCTCGTCCTGTCGGGGATGATGGCGCAGGGTCTCGCAGGCATCCTCTTCATTTTCGCCTTGGACGAGGTTGGAACGGGTCAAACGGTCGTGATCTTTTCCGCCTCCCCGCTCATCGCCCTCCCCCTGGGAGCGCTTTTTCTCAAAGAGCGGATCACGCTCTGGGTTGCGGTGGGCACGGTGATCGCAGTGGTGGGGCTCGCGCTGATCGCTTAGGGCCGCCCTCCCGTGTCCGCGTCGGACAGCGCGGCGAACTGGCGTGGCCGTTATGCGACCCTGCCGGACAAAGATCCAATGCGTGGGAGCCAAGCGGACCTGCACGGGTCGCGGGCGTCAGCAGGGATGGTGGAGATAGGGGGGCTCGAACCCCCGACCTCGGCGTTGCGAACGCCGCGCTCTCCCAACTGAGCTATATCCCCACGGGAACCCGCGCCCGGTTCCGGCCGCATTTTCAGGCTACAGACCGCCGCCGAAGCTGGTCAATCGCCGGCATCTGGATCGAGCCCGTCGGGGAGATCGACGGTCACCGTCCGCGCCTTCGGGTCGACCCGCCGCACCACGTCGCGGACGGCGGGGATGAGGAGATCACGTTTGCCCGGCCGCGACACCACGTAAACGTCGTTCGCGCCCGGTTGGAGCACCTCGCGAACGGTGCCCAGGAGCTCTCCCGTGAGTGTGCGAACCGCGCACCCTTCAATGTCGTCTACGTAGAACTCGTCTGCGGCAAAGTGAGGATGCTCGTCGTCCGGGATCTCCAGCAAGGCACCGCGCAGCGCCTCCGCCGCCTCCGTGTCCGCGATGCCTTGCATGAGGACGTACGCGCGTCCCTTCTGCCAGCGAGCGTCGACCACCTCGCGCGGCGTCCCGGCGATGAAGACGCGTGCGCCCACGGTGAGGCGCTCGGGAAAGTCCGTGAGGGGCAGCACTTTGACATGGCCCCGAAGCCCCCAAGGCCGTTCCACGCGGCCAACGGCGCGGTACCCCTCTCGCGGCTGTACGAACGGCCGCGGGCGCTTCGCGGCGCGCAGCGGCATCAGCGAATCTCGAGCGAGGCCGTACGATCGCGCATATTGGCGGCGACTTTCAGGAGTGTCCGCATTGCGTTGGCGGTGCGGCCCTCGCGGCCGATCAAGCGGCCCATGTCCTGCGGACCCGCCTCAAGGTGGATGACGACGCGATCGTTCCGTTGCCGTTCCTCCACACGCACCGCCTCGGGATCGTCCACGACCCAATTGGCGATGTACTCAATGAGTTCCCGCATGCTTGCTTACTCCCCAGCCTCGTCCGATGCGGCCACAACTTCGGCGGCGGCCTCCGCTTTCTGCGGGCGTTCCCGTTCGGCCGTTGGGCCCGGCTGACGCCGCCTGGACTGGTACGGAGCCATCAGCCCCTGCCGCGCCAGCAGCCGGTGGACGGTCTCGCTGGGCTGTGCTCCCTTGGAGAGCCAATATTCCACGCGGTCGGCTTTCACCTCCGCGACCGCCGGATCGGCCATCGGATCGTAGTGCCCTACGATCTCCAGGAAGCGGCCGTCACGCGGCGCGGCGCTCTCCGCAATCACGACGCGATAGCGTGGCTGCTTCCGCCGGCCGGTCCGAGTAAGTCGTATCCTCAGCACGTCGTCACTCCTTCTCGTGCGGCTGGGCACGGCCGCCACCAGCTATCGCCACTGTCATGCGGCGCCACTGTCATGCGGCGCTGCAGTCCCTCGCGGGTGCGCGACTAACCACGGGCGCCGGGCGCGGCGAACTGGCCCAAACGTCCGTCGGCCATCGCTTTCATCATCTTCTTGGCTTCTTTGAACTGGTTCAACAGCTGGTTCATATCTTGGATCGTGGCGCCGCTGCCCGCCGCGATGCGCCGGCGCCGGCTCCCGTTGATGATCTCCGGCTTGCGCCGCTCTTCCGGCGTCATGGACGAGATCATCGCATTCACTCTCGTGAAGAACTCGCCGTCCATATCCTCGCTGTCCAGCTGGTGGCGGAGGTTCCCGAGCCCTGGGATCATCCCCAGCACCTGGCTGAGCGGCCCCATTTTCCGCACCTTCTCCACCTGCTCAACGAAGTCATCCAGCCCAAACGTGCCGTCGCGCATCCGGCGCTGCATCTTCTTGGCGTCCTGCTGCCCGAATTCCTCCTGGGCCCGTTCCACCAGCGTGGCCATGTCGCCTTGCCCTAGGATCCGCGAGGCCAGCCGGTCGGGGTGAAACGGCTCCAGTGCGTCCGCCTTCTCCCCGGTGCCGAGGAACTTGATCGGCGCGCCGGTGACGGCGCGAATCGAGAGCGCCGCGCCGCCGCGGGCGTCACCGTCCATCTTGGTCAAGATCACCCCGCTAATGTTCACGGCGTCATGGAACGCCTGGGCGGCGCTGACGGCGTCCTGCCCGGACAGCGCGTCGGCCACCAGCAGCGCCTCGCTGGGCTGAAAGCGCTCTCTGAGGTCCGCGATCTCGGCCATCATCTCCTTGTCGATGTGGAGGCGGCCGGCCGTATCGATGATGACGACGGCGGCCCCGATGCGCTTCGCCTCTTTGAGGCCATTGGCAACAATGTCCGCCGGGGACGCGTCCGTGCCCTCGTCGTACACGGCGATGTCGAGCTGCTTGCCCAACTGCCGCAACTGCTCAACGGCCGCGGGCCGGTACACGTCCGCGGCGATCAGCAGCGGCCGGTCGCCGCCGCGGCGCATCCGCAGGGCCAGCTTGGCGCCGGTAGTCGTCTTCCCCGATCCCTGCAGCCCCACCAGCATGATCACGGTTGGCGGCTGCGACGATCGCTGGAGCTTGGGCGCCGATCCGCCCAACAGCCGCACCAACTCGCCATTGACAATGCCGATCACCTTCTGCGTGGGCGTCACACTCTTGAGGACGTCCTCGCTGAGCGCGCGTTCCCGCACCGCCTTGACGAAGTCGCGCGCGACTTTGTAATTGACGTCGGCTTCGAGCAGCGCCAGGCGGATCTCGCGCAGCGCCTCGTCCAGGTCCTTCTCGCTCAGCGTGCCCCGCCGGCCCAGGCGGCCGAAGGCGCCCTGTAGCTTGTCGGTCAGGTTCTCGAACATCAGTCGTAGTGTACGCGGGCGTCGCGGGCCCGGCGATCTGCCCGCCGCCCCATTCGCGGTGGCGCGCGCGGACCTACAGCCCCAGCTCGCCGATCTTGGCGCACAGATCGCCGGTGCGGACGCTGTAGGCCCATTCGTTGTCATACCAGGCCACGACCTTTACCAAGGTGCCTCCCACTACCATGGTGCTGAGTCCGTCGACGATGGCGCTGGCCGGGTGCCCCTTGAAGTCGCTGCTGACCAGCGGCTCTTCCTCGTAGGCGAGGATGCCGTAGAGGGGCGATTCGCGGTCCGTCGCCGCCTTGCGGAAGGCTTCGTTGACCGCCTCCACGCTGGTGCCGTGCTCAGCGTCCACGGTCAGGTCAACCACGGAGACGGTGCTGGTGGGCACGCGGTACGCCATCCCGTTGAGCTTGCCGTCAAGGTGGGGCAGCACCAGCCCCACGGCCCGCGCCGCCCCGGTGCTGGTGGGGATGATGTTCAGGGCGGCGGCCCGCGCCCGCCGCAGGTCCTTCTGCACCGTGTCCAAGACCACCTGATCGTTCGTGTAGGCATGGATGGTGGACATCACGCCGCTCTTGATGCCAACAGTCTCATCCAGCACCTTCGCGACGGGCGCCAGGCAGTTGGTCGTGCAAGAGGCGTTGGAGATCACGTCGTGCTGAGCGGGGTCGTAACGGTCGTCGTTGACGCCCAGCACCACGGTCAGGTCCTCGTTCTTGGCGGGCGCGGAGATGATTACCTTCTTGGCCCCGCGGTTGAGGTGACCGCGCGCCTTGGCGCCGTCCGTGAAGTAGCCGGTCGACTCGACGACGATCTCGACGCCGTAATCGCCCCAGGGAATCGCCGCCGGGTCGCGCTCCGCCAGCACCACGATGCGGTCGCCGTCGATGACAAGGTCGCCGCTCTCCACCGCGACCTCGCCGGGGTAGCGGCCGTAGTTGCTGTCGTACTTGAAAAGATGCGCGTTGGTCTCGGGATCGGTCAGGTCGTTGATCGCCACCACTTGCAGATCGTCGCGGTGAAAATCCAGGATGCCCTTCAGGACCTGCCGGCCAATGCGGCCGAAGCCGTTAATGCCGATCTTCGTGGCCATGGCGTTCCCCTCCACGCGTTGCAGCGTCCCAGAATGCCTGCCCTCTCGCAACAAGCGGGAGCAGTCGCTCGGCCGGGGCCTCAGAGCAAGATCCGCCGGGGCGCGCCCGATGGTTGGCGCCGAAAGTTGTGGATCAAGAGCCGCTGGCGCCCGCCCTCGCTGACCCATTCGGCGCGACAGCGGTCGCGAGCCCCGAGCAGGGTGTCGGACTGCCGGCCCAGCGCCTGGAAGCGCTCTCGCTCCTCGCGCTCCACTGCGAACAGGCGTCGTCCCACGGCAAAGCGCAACTGTTGCTGCTGGATCGCCACCTGCCAACCGAAGAGGAGTTGTGCCCAGCCGAAGTGGAAGGACTGGTCCCCCCAGTGCACCGCCAGCTTCCTCCGGTCCGACTCGGGCGCCACCACCAGCGCGGAGGCGCCGAAGTGCGGACGCGACAGATCCGCCGCCGCCCGATAGATGGCCGCCAACTCCTTGCGCATCGCGATCTGCTGGCCGGCCATGTACTGGCCCATGCCGACGTTGGTGGCGGAGTGCTCGCGGTCGGGCTCGTATGCCGCTCGCAACCACGCCTCAAATTCCGAAAATTCGCTGCCCACGACCGCGTGTTCAGCCGCCAGCCAGTCGAGCGAGGCCCGCACCAAGGGCGGCGCGGTGGTGTACGCCGCCCAGGAGGTGAGGCGCAGCAGCTCTACAGCGGTGTTGTAGATGCGTGACCAGTAGAGAAGGGCGGCCGCGTAGCGGTGGCTACGGAACTTGCTTGGGTAGCTCTGCTCCACGATCTGGCGTTGGAGACGCAGGGCGTCCAGCAGCCAGCCCATCTCCGGCCCCAGCGCGAAGGTGCATTCGCGGTAGGCATCCCGGACCGCCTGCGGCTGCGTCTCGTCCGGCTTGCCCACGGCCGGATCGGCCTTTGGGAAGGTGATCGGGGAGACCCGCGGCAGCGCGGCGCCCGTGTCGCCGGCCGCGGGTGGAGAGTCCGCCTCGTTCCCTGCGTCGCCCGTCATGCGACCGTCAGCATGAGCGCGCCCTTCCGCCGCCCCTCGCGCGTCGGATTACGGGCAGCGCTCCGCGACCCTCGTCATCCCGACGAGGCCCGCTCGGCGCGCGCAGCGGCCCCACGCCGAGCCTGCGGAATGGCGGAGTGCCCTGGGTAGACCGCGTCCTCACCCAACTCCTCCTCAATACGCAGCAGGCGGTTGTACTTCGCCACCCGCTCGGAGCGCGCCGGCGCGCCGCTCTTGATCAGGCCGCTGTTCGTCGCGACCGCCAGATCGGCGATGGTCGTGTCCTCACTTTCACCGGATCGATGGGAGATCACCACGGTCCATCCCGCCAGGCGCGCCATCTCAATGGCAGCGAGCGTCTCACTCAGCGTGCCGATCTGATTCGGTTTGATCAGGATGCTGTTGGCGGCGCCGGCGTCAATGGCGCGCCGCAGCCGCTCGCGATTCGTCACCAGCAGGTCGTCGCCCACGATCTGGACGCGGCCGCCGATGGCCGCCGTCAGATCGACCCATCCGGCCCAGTCGTCCTCCGCCAGGCCGTCTTCAATGGAGACGATCGGATAGCGCTGGATCCAGTCCGCCCAGAGCGCCGTCAACTCCGACGACGTAAGCGAGCGGCCCTCGCTGGCGAGCCGATAGCGACCGCCGTCGGCGGCGGCGGCCTCGTAGAACTCGGTGGTGGCAGGGTCGAGCGCCAACGCGATCTCGGCCCCGGGCGCGTAGCCGGCCTCCCCAATGGCTTCCAGGATCACTTCCACTGCCGCCTCGTTGCTTGGCAGCGCCGGCGCGTAGCCCCCTTCATCGCCGATGCCCGTGGCAAGGCCGCGCTCGCGGAGAACCGCCCCCAGGGCGTGATACACCTCCGCAATCGCGCGCAGGCCCTCTCGGAACGTCGGAGCGCCCAGGGGCAGGATCATGAACTCCTGGAAGTCGGCGCCGTCTGGCGCATGCCGGC
Source organism: Dehalococcoidia bacterium (assembly GCA_963662615.2). Taxonomy (GTDB): domain Bacteria; phylum Chloroflexota; class Dehalococcoidia; order Bin125; family Bin125. The sequence goes on along the minus strand of CAXXSR010000001.1, from coordinate 1,177,830 downwards.
CGCCGTTCAGGATGTTCGCCATGGGCACGGGCAGCGTGCGCGCCCTGGGACCGCCCAGATGGCGGTAGAGCGGCAGGCCCAGCTTCGCCGCCGCCACATGCGCACAGGCGAGCGACACGGCCAGCGTGGCGTTCGCGCCCAAGCGCTCCTTGTTCGGCGTGCCGTCCAGCTCGACCAGCGCGCGGTCAATGCTCGCCTGCTCGGCGGCGTCCAGCCCCAGCACCGCCTCGCGGATCTCCGTATTGATCGCCTGGACGGCTTGGAGCACTCCCTTGCCGCCGTAGCGCGCGCTGTCGCCGTCGCGCCGCTCAACGGCTTCATGAGCGCCGGTGCTGGCGCCGGATGGCACGATGGCCCGCCCCATCACCCCGTCGACGAGAGTGACGTCGGCCTCGACCGTGGGGTTGCCACGCGAGTCCAAGACTTCGCGGGCGTGAACCTCAACGATCTTCACGGTCCGACTCCTGGTCGTACGAGCGGCCGATGCTGCTCCGCAGCGATATGGAAAGCCGCTCCATGCTAGGAGCGGCTCCGTCGGTCGAACAACAGGAAAGCGGACGGCGGGTCCGAGGACGGCTACCGCGCCCGCGGATGGGCATTGTCGTATACCCGGCGTACGTGGTCATCCCTGAGCTGGGTATAGACCTGCGTGGTGGAAATGTTGGCGTGTCCCAGCAACTCCTGCACGCTCCGCAGGGGCGCTCCGCCACGGAGCATGTGGGTAGCAAACGAGTGCCGCAGGGTGTGGGGGGTGACCGAACTGGGGATGTTGGCGGCCTTCGCGTAGTTCTTGAGGATCAGCCAGAACCCTTGCCGCGTCAGTCGCTCGCCCCGGCGGTTGATAAAGAGCGCCTTTTCACGGCGGGAGCGCGCGAGTTCCGGGCGCGCGTCCTGCAGGTAGATGCGCAGGGCTTGCACGGCCTGTTCGTGGATGGGGATCAGCCGTTCCTTCCCGCCCTTGCCCATGCAGCGGACCGTCGCTCGATTGTTCTGCAATTGAATAGAGGCAAGGTTGAGCGCCACCAGTTCACTGACCCGCATCCCGGTGGCGTAGAGCAGCTCCAGCATCGCCTTGTCCCGCTTGGACTCCGGCGTGGAGCGCTTGCGCGGCTGCTCAAGAAGCTCATCCACCTCGCGCACGGACAGCGGTTTGGGCAGCGTCTTGCCCACGCGGGGCGACGACAACGTCTCCGTGGGGTCTTGCGTGAGCACTCCTTCAGCCGTGAGGTAGTTGAAAAAGCTCTTCACCGCGGCGACTTTGCGGGCCACCGTCGCATCCGCGTAATCCCGCGCTCGCAGGTCGGCAATGTAGTCCTGCACGCGTTCCTGATTGACGGCGCGCCAGGAGGCATCACGGCCGTTGTTATTCGCCTCGTGGTTGAACTGCGAGAACTGCTGAAGGTCATTGCGATATGCCGAAATGGTGTTGGTCGCAGCTCCCTTCTCAACCGACATAAAGCTCAGGAACTGCTGCACTTGCTCGTCCATCAGCGCGCTACCTCAAATTCGGATGGAGGATCCGCCCCGGGGATAATCGGCGGCATCATACGCATGGCCCTTCCAGACTCACAAGCCGATGTGCACGGGCTATCCACACTTTCCCCGGAAAATCTTTCTGGGGCCACGACACCCGCGCCACGGGCATCGCGCCGGCAAGAGCCCTCCGCACGGTGCCCCCGGCCGCGCCGGCCGCGCAGCGAGCGGTTCAAACGCATGCGGCGTGTTCCCGATCACTGGCGCCAAACCGGCCGCTCCGCCGACCATAACATACATAAATTGGCGTCAGGGTCGAGCCCTTTTGGGCGGGCTGGGGATGCCGGGGCGCAGCGCCGAGAGAGAGCCGCTGCGGCGCCTGACGCGGCCGCACGAGCGCCCTACAGCTGCTCTTTGATCTCGTTGGCGACGCGCCGCGTCAGGCCTGGGACGGCCGCTAGTTGATCCACCTCTGCCTCGCGGATCGCCTTGACGCTGCCGAAGCGGCGCAGCAGGGCCTTCTTGCGCGTCGGGCCCACGCCTCGCACGGAGTCCAAAGCGCTGCGCATACCGCGTTTGCTGCGCAAGGTACGGTGGTAGCCAATGGCGAAGCGGTGCGCCTCATCACGGATGCGCTGGACGAGGTAGAGCCCCTGCGAGCGGCGATCGAGCCGGATCGGCTCCTTGCTGTCCACGACGAAAAGCTCCTCCGCGCGCTTGGCCAGCCCCGCTAGGGGGACGTCGTCCGCGCCCAGGTTGCGGAGGACGTCGTGGGCTGCGGACAGCTGCCCCTTGCCGCCGTCGACGATGACCAGATCCGGCACCGCTCCCCAACCCAGCAGACGGCGTGGCGCCTCCGTGTCGTCCGCTTCGCTCTCGCGCTCCGGCGCGGCCTTGGCCTCGCCCCCGTCGGCGGCAACGGCCGCAGCCGCGTCGCGCGCTGCCTGGCGATCCTTGCCCAGCCGCTTGAACCGCCGCTCCAGCACCTCGGCCATGGAGGCGAAATCGTCGGCTCCCGCCACCGTCTTGATCTCAAAGCGCCGGTACTCTCGCGGCGCGGGCTGCCCGTCCAGGAAGACCACCATGCTGGCGACCGAGTTGCTGCCCTGGGTGTTGGAGATGTCGTAGCACTCCACGCGACGGGGCTGCGCGGGCAGCGCCAGCGCCTCCTCCAGCTCCGCCAGGGCAGCGCTGATCTTGCCGGCATCGGCCATCCATTTCACCCGCGTCATCTCTAGCGCCTCGCGGGCGTTGTCGGATGCCATCGCGACCAGCCGGCGCTTCTCCCCTCGCGTGGGCGCCCGCAGCTCCACGGCGCGTCCCCGCTTGGCGCTGAGCCAGGCCGCCAGCAGGGGACGTTCCGCGACGTCGTGGGGCAGCAGCACCTGGCGGGGGACCGTCGCGGCGCTCTCGTAGAACTGTGTCAGGAGTGAATTCAGGACGTTCTCAGGCGCTTCCTCATCGGTACCGACGAGCGAAAAGTGGTCGCCGCCCGTCATCTTCGTCCCGCGAATGAACAAGACCTGCCCCACGGCCTCATTCCCGTCCTGCGCCAGGCCAAAGACGTCAATGTCGGCCTCCTCCGTGGTGGCGATGACCTGCGTCTCGGTCACGCGTTCCACGGCGGCTATCTGGTCCCGCAGTCGAGCGGCTTGCTCGAACGCCAGCCCCTCCGCCGCCTCCGACATCTGACGCTTGAGCTCTCGCAGCACAATGTCCGTGCGCCCCTCCAGAAAGAGGATCACCTGATCGATCACCGCCCGGTACTCCTGTGGCGTGCAGAAGGAGGTGCAGGGGGCAATGCAGCGTTTGATGTAGTAGTCCAGGCAAGGACGGGGGTCGGTGCCCGTGATGGTCTTGGTACAGGAGCGCCAGGGAAAGAGCTTCTTCACCAGGTCCAGGGTGGTGCGTACGGACTTGGCGCTGGCGTAGGGCCCGAAATAGCGCGCCCCGTCGCGCTCGACCCGCCGCGTGATGTAGACGCGCGGCCACGGCTCGTCGACGTCGATCTTGAGGTAGGGGTAGTGCTTGTCGTCCTTGAGGCGGACGTTGAAAAGCGGCTGATGGCGCTTGACCAGCGTCGCCTCTAGGTGGAGCGCCTCCTGCTCCGTGTTAGTGACGACATATTGCAGGTCGGCGACCTTCGCGACGAGATTGCGTGTCTTGCCTTCTAGCGAGCGCGGCGAGCCGAAATAGGAGCGCACCCGCGCCTTCAGATTGGCGGCCTTGCCAACGTAGATGACCCCGCCGCGTTGGTTGCGGAAGAGGTAGACGCCCGGTCGCTCCGGCAGCGCCTGGACTTGAGCCGAGAGGGATGTCGTCACGTCGCTTTCAGAATAGCCCGGGTCCGACACGTCCGACGATCACGCGGCCACATCTGCCCAGGCGTGGTCACGCCGGGGGATAGCTTCTGGCGACCCAGGCCACGGTGGAGGACGACCGCCGCTCGGCGGGCGGCAGGGCCCCCGCCCGCGCCGCCGGGGCCGCCCGCGCCGCCGGGGCCGCAAGGATGGTGCAAATGATGGCGCGCTCGGCGGGACTCGAACCCACGACCTCTGCCTCCGCAGGGCAGCGCTCTATCCGACTGAGCTACGAGCGCGCGACCCCTTTTCCGGACGCTGGTGCCGAAGGTGAGACTCGAACTCACACGCCCTTGCGGACACTACGCCCTGAACGTAGCGCGTCTACCAGTTCCGCCACTTCGGCACCTGACCGCTGCGCTGGTGGGCGATGCAGGACTTGAACCTGCGACCTCCCGGATGTGAACCGGGCGCTCTGGCCAGCTGAGCTAATCGCCCTGTTCCAGGCATGGTCCTAGTGGCAGCGGCAGGACTCGAACCTGCGACCAAGGGCTTATGAGTCCCCTGCTCTACCACTGAGCTACGCTGCCGCGGCGCTCCCGGAAAGAGCGGAGCCATCCTAGCAACGGCCTGGAGAGGGGGTCAATTCGCCTGTCCCTCCCTCCGGCGATCTTGCTGGTCGGACCCATCCAACCATACCCCCAGGGCGTACCTCACGATAGTAGCGGGACGGTCGCACGATACGCTAGAAGGTGTCGGGGTAGGGGTGGTCCATGGGCGCTGCGGCGCACGTGCTGGTCTTCTTCCGCAGCATTGAGTTCAACTTCCTCAGGCGTCCGCGCACGCCGCGCGAGCTGACTACCCGGGTCCTGATCATCGCGGCCATGGGCGCCGCCGCCTTCGGCCCGTTTCTGCTCTCGACCGGCGGCGATGATCTCGAAGACGTTGCGGGTGTGGAGTTTCGCGCCGCGCTGGTCCAGCTGGAGACGGCTCGCGCCGAGCTGGCCGCCCTTGACAATGACCCGCAGGGACTGTCGGCGCAGATCGCGCCGCTGGAGCAGCGGATCGCTGCACTTGAGGAGCAGACCTTTGTTGGCTACATCAAGCGGGAGGGGGACGCGCCCAAAGAGGGCGCCCTGATCCCCGATTTCCGCCTCCTCGATCTCAACGGCGACCCGGTCCGTCTGAGCGCGCTCGGCAAACCGACGATCGTGAACTTCTGGGCCTCCTGGTGCGCCTTTTGCATTGAGGAGATGCCGGACTTGCAACGGCTCCAGGAGCGGCTCGGCGATGGGGCGGTCGTCGTGGGCATCAATCGTGGCGACTCCTTGGCAACGGCACAGCGCTTCGTGGGCGAAACTGGGGCGAGCTACACCCTGCTCTTGGACCTGGACGATGACCTGGGTGGCCGCAGCGGCCCCTACAACGTCCGCTTCATGCCCTCCACCTTCTACGTCCGCGCCGACGGCCGTATCGATTCCGTCAAGGCGGGCTTCCACACGCTTGAGGAGATGGTGGACTTCGCCAATCCGCTCCTGGATGAGGCCATCACCTTGGAGACGGAGCCCGTCGATGCCTCCTTCGCCGCCCGCGCCGCAGACATCATCGCTTCGCAGCGAGCCAACCACGCCGTCGCTCGGGAGCTGTTCGCCCGCTTCGCCGTGGACGCTGCGGTCGCCGGGGAGATCGCCTGGCAGCGCAACATCGTCGCCCAGACGCGGGCCTGGTCCATCAATTCGGGCGAGTTCCAGGCGCTGAGCGTGCCCGCTGCCGCTTCTGCCTTCGTCGCCGACGTCGTGGAGTCCCTGCGGGTGCTGGAGACGGCTGGCGGCCTGCTCCAGGCTGGCATTGGCGACGGGATGGTCCCGGCCGCCGCGCCGCAGATTGAGCGCGGCATCGAACTCTTCGAAATCGCCGCCACGAACTTCAACAGCGCCGCCGTGACCCTGACCGAGTTCTTGGCCACGCAATAACCGTTCTGGCAAGAGACGTGCCCCTCCCGTCCCTCGCCGCCGCCGCTTGACCCAAGGATGAGCGGCTCCATAAGGTCGCGGAGCATCGATCCTTCGCCGGGATCGTCTCTCGTGGGCGATTAGCTCAGTTGGCAAGAGCATCCGGTTTACACCCGGAAGGTCGGAGGTTCGAGTCCCCCATCGCCCACTTCGCCCAACTTTGATGGCCCTACCAACGTGACATCACCATCGGCGCGGCGGCGATTCTAGTTGACGCCCTCAAAGGACCGCTCGTAGCCTCGTCCTAGGCGCTTCGCGTCCAGCGACGCGCCGACATAAAGTGTGAGTGTGCCGGTTGGCGGCTGTAGACGCGGTCCCGTCGGCCCTGCCGCGGTCGCGCCGGCGCGTGGGAAGCCCGCATGAGCAAGTCGCTCAGTGACTGGCTGGCCACGAGCTATCGGGAGGCGATCGCGAAGCGCCGCGAGCGTCGCGCGGCCTTTCACCGCTCCGGAGGTGAGACGCTCGATCCGCTCTACGCGCCCGCCGACAGCACCCCCTACAACGAGAGTCGCGGCTTTCCCGGCGAATACCCCTACGCCCGCGGCATTCAGCCCACCATGTACCGGGGCCGCCTCTGGACCATGCGCCAATATGCCGGGCAAGGGGATGCGGAGGACAGCAACCGCCGCTACCGCTTCCTGTTGGAGCGCGGCCAGACCGGGCTCTCCGTCGCCTTCGACTTGCCCACCCAGATCGGCTACGACTCCGACTCCGTGCGGGCCGCCGGCGAAGTGGGCAAGGTGGGCGTCGCCGTTGACTGCCTTGAGGACATGCGCACGCTGTTCCGGGGAATCCCCCTGGACAAGGTCACGACCTCCATGACCATCAACGCCACGGCGGCCATCCTGTTGGCGCTCTATGCGGCCCTTGCGGAGGAGCAAGGCATCCCCCGCGGCCGCATCCGGGGAACAATCCAGAATGACATCCTTAAGGAGTACATCGCGCGGGGGACGTACATTTACCCCCCCGGTCCCTCGATGCGACTGATCACGGACACTTTCGACTTTTGCATGCGGGAGATCCCGAGCTGGAACACCATCTCCATCAGCGGCTACCACATCCGTGAGGCCGGCTGCACGGCCGCCCAGGAGGTGGGCTTCACGCTCGCCAACGCCATCGCCTACGTGGAGGCGGCGCTGGCGGCGGGCCTTGAGTTCGATCGCTTCGGCGCTCGGCTTTCGTTCTTCTTCGCCTGCCACTCCAACCTGTTGGAGGAGGTGGCCAAGTTTCGCGCGGCCCGTCGGCTCTGGGCGCGTATCGCGAAGGATCGCTTCCAGGCCACCAACCCCCGGGCCATGATGCTGCGCTTTCACACCCAGACCGGCGGCGTCACGCTGACGGCGCAGCAGCCGGAAAACAACGTTGTCCGGACCACCTTGCAGGCGCTGGCCGCCGTCCTGGGTGGCACCCAGTCCTTGCACACGAACTCCTCTGATGAGGCGCTGGGCCTGCCCTCGGAGCACGCCGCGGAGATCGCGCTGCGCACGCAGCAGATCATCGCCCACGAAAGCGGCGTCGCCGACGTGGCGGACCCGTTGGGCGGCTCCTTCCTGATGGAGCAGCTGACCGAAGAGATCGAGAGCCAGGCGCAGCGCTACATCGAACAGATCGACGCGCTCGGTGGCGCGGTGCAGGCGATCGAACACGGCTACCAGCAGCGCGAGATCGTGGAGGCGGCGTACCGCTCCCAGATGGATCTGGAGCGGGAGGCGGCGGCTGCCCGCAACAACGGCGCGGCGCCGGGGGCAAGCGGCGCCGTGAAGGTGGGCGTCAACCGCTTCGTCACAGATGAGGCGCTGCCTCCGCCCGTCGTGCGGGTGGATCCGGTTGTCGAGGCGCGGCTGGCGGAGCGGCTCGCCCGCTTCCGCCGAGACCGCGATGCGGCCGCACTGCGTTGTGCGCTGGACCGGATTCAACAGGCGGCGGCCGGCAGCGAGAACCTCGTGCCCTTAATTTTGGAGGCGGTCCATGCCCGGGCAACCCTGGGCGAGATCGCCGATAGTCTGCGTGCCGTCTGGGGCGAACATCGCGAGACCGTGGTGATATAGGGTTCTTGAGCGGAGAGCAGGAGCTGCCAGAGCCGTGAGCCTTCCCGACTCCAAACAGGATCGCCCGTACACGGCCGCTGAGCAGATTCGCTACTGGCTGGGCGAGGAGCGACGGCGCTTGATCGTCGCGGTGAGCGGCCTCACCGAGGAGGAAGCTCGCGAGCCGCTGGAGGCCGGCGGCTGGTCGGTCCACGGCATCCTGGCCCATCGTCTCTTTTGGGAGGGCCGCGAGGTGGAGGCGCTGGGCCAATACCTCCTGGGCAAGCGGGTGGAACTGCTCGACTTCCCCCTCAAGCGCGTCAATGGGACCAACGCGGCCGCCGTGGAGACCCTCCGCGATCATCCCCCCGCGCGCCTGCTGCGCGAACTGTCGGCGACACGAGCGCTGCTGCTGGTGCTTGTGGCGAAGCTGCCCGACAGCGACTTCGACGACGAGGACAACGAAGCGCGGCTGCTCCTGGGCGTCATGCTGGAGCACGATCGCGAGCACAGCCGACAGATCCAGCGCTGGCGGGAGTTAAGGACGGCGAAAAAGAGTGGCGCCCCTCCCACCCCCGCGCCCCCTCCGGCTCCTGGGGAGTAAGCGGCGCCCGTGACCCAATCCGGGCTGCACCCGGCGTAGCCAGAGACAACGCGCACGTCAGTGGCCGTCGGGGCAGCGGACGGCGACCGGCGCGCCCGTGCGTCCCGGCGGGCGGCACATCACCTGGGCTGGCGCGCTGCCCCGCAGGCGTCATACGGTAGAGCGCGTCCGCCACGGACATGAGGAGGGCCGGCGCTGATGCCCGAAGCGAAGATCCGGGTGCTCGTTGCGAAGCCCGGCCTCGATGGCCACGATCGGGGCGCGAAGGTCGTTGCGCGCGCCCTGCGCGACGCCGGCATGGAGGTGATCTACACCGGCATTCGCCAGACGCCGGAGATGATTGCGGAGGCGGCGTTGCAGGAAGATGTGGACGTGGTGGGACTGAGCATCCTCTCGGGCGCCCACTTGCAGCTGTTCCCTCGCATCATGGAGGAGTGCAAGGAGCGCGGCGTGACGCCGGACGAAACGCTCTTTTTCTGTGGAGGCGTCATTCCGGAGGAGGATCTGCCCGCACTGCGCGAGTTGGGCTTCCGCGCCATCTTTGGGCCCGGAGCGGACACCGACGACATCGCCGCCTACATCCAAGAGCACGTGAAGCATTCGAGCTGATGGGTTCCGCCCCCGACAGCCTGCCTGCGCGTCTCCTCAACGGAGACCGACGAGCCCTGTCCCGCCTCATGACGCAGGTGGAGAGCGGCACTGAGACCGGCCGGGCGGCGCTCCAGGCTCTCTACGCGCATACCGGGCGGGCGCGGACCATTGGGCTGACCGGCTCATCCGGTGCGGGCAAGAGCACCATCGGCAACGAACTGGCGAAGGCGCTGCGACGGCGCAATCAAACCGTCGGCATCGTCGCCGTGGACCCCTCCAGCCCGTTCACCCAAGGCGCGATTCTGGGCGATCGGGTGCGGATGCAAGAGCTGACCGCCGATCCCGAGATCTTCGTGCGCAGCTTGGCCACGCGCGGCGCTGTAGGCGGCCTGGCCCAGGCGGCCCTGGACGTGATCGCGCTGCTGGACGCCTTCGGCAAGGACGTCATCCTCATTGAGACCGTGGGGGCGGGGCAGGATGAAGTCGAAATCGCTGGAGCCGCCCAAACCACCGTTCTCATCCTCGCGCCGGGCATGGGCGATGACATCCAGACCATGAAGGCCGGGATCATGGAGATCGCTGACGTCTTCGCCGTCAACAAGGGAGACCTTCCTGGAGCCGATATCGTCGCCGCACAGCTCAAGGCGCTCCTCAGCATCGGCACCGAACGCAGCTGGGAGCCGCCCATCGTTCGCCTCGTCGGCACGAAAGGGGAGGGCGTGGCAGCGCTGGCCGACGCCTGCCAGGACCACTACGCCTATCTCCAAGGGGCGGGGCGGCTCGAAGCGGCTGAGCGGGGGCGCATTCGGGGCCAGATCTTAGCGCTGGCGCGACATCGGATCCTGACCGGCCTCGTTCAGCACGCGGGCGGCCAGGACGGCTTGGAGGCACTGGTAGACGCGGTGGTGGCGCGCACAATGACCCCGCACACCGCCGTGGACGCCTGGATCAGCGAGTGGACGCAAGGGTAGGTGGGCGCTGGTCCCCGTCGCCCTCGCCCGTTCGCTAGCCTGGTCACGACATGGCAACGCGAGTGCAGCGGCTTCGCTTGACCTTCGCCCGTGACGACGGGCTGAAGTACATCACGCATCTGGACGTGATGCGCGCTTGGGAGCGGGCGCTCCGCCGCGCCCAACTCCCGGTGGCGTATTCGGAGGGGTTCACGCCGCGACCGCGCATCGCCATCGCGGCGCCGCTCGCTGTGGGCGTGACCTCGGAGTGCGAGCTGTTGGAGCTGTTCTGTAGTGAGCGGATTCCTCTGGCGCGAGTCCAGCACGATCTGCCACCCCAGCTGCCCGACGGAATCCGCCTGCTGCGCGTGGATGAAGTGCCCCTGGGTCTCCCCTCGCTGCAATCGCTGATGCGTGCCGCCGAATATGACGTGGAGGTGGAGGACGCTCGCTCCCCGCAAGCGTGGCAGCAGGCGATCGCCGAGCTGCTTGGCCGGGAGGCGATCCCCTGGGAGCACCAGCGTGGCGATGAGGTCCGCCGCTACGACCTCCGCCCCCTCATCCTGGGAATCGAATTGCTGCCTGTCGGCGCCGGTGCGGCCGGCTCCCGTCGCGCGCTGCGCCTCCGCCTGCGCAGCGATGAGCGGGGCGCGGGGCGGCCCGAGCAGGTCACCCGAGCACTCGGCCTGACGGTCGAGCCTGTCCGCATTCACCGCACGCGGCTGGAGATCGAGGAGCCGGCCATTGCCCGGACCGCCTACCGCGCCGCCGGACGGCGGGCGGATTGAGGCTCATGAGGGCAGGAGGGACTGCGTGCGGCTGATTCTCGTCCGCCACGCGCAGAGTGAGGCGAACCGCGACCAGGTCGGTCTAGGTCGGATCGACTCGCCCCTCACGGCGTTGGGCGAGCGGCAAACCGAGGCAGTCGCGGCCGCGCTCGCCGGCGAACCCGTACGCCGCATCATCACTAGCCCGTTGCAGCGTGCCGTCCTCACGGCGGAAGCGATTGGACGCGTCCATCGACTTGAAGTGGAGACCAGCGACCGCCTGATCGAGATGGACGTGGGCGCCTTGGATGGGCTGGGCTGGTCGGAGGTGAGAGCGCGCTATGGCGCCTTCGTGGACACCTGGCTCGCGGATGAGACGGGGAAGGTGAAAATGCCGGGCGGCGAGTCGCTGGCGGCAGTAGAGGAGCGCGCCTGGCCGCTGATTGAGCCCGTGCTCGAAAGCGCGGATGACGGCGCCACCGTGGCCGTCACCCACAACTTCGTGATCCGCACGCTGGTCTGCCGGGTGCTAGGCGTGAACCTGGGCCAGTGGCGGCAGTTTGAGGTGGATCTGGCATCGCGGACCGTCCTGGCGATGGCACGGGGGAGCACCGTCCTGCAGTCGCTGAACGACGCCTGTCACCTCTCGGCGGATCTCGTGTCGGAGGCGGGTACAGCTGAGCGCGGTTGACCTCGCTGACGGCGCGCGGCTAGATCGCGCCTATGCTACGGTGCCGAATGGTGGTCGTGGGCAGAGGGCGCCGTTGCCGGACGAACCCACGCTGCCCCCGCCGGACCCCGCAACGACCCCGGAGTCCAGTCCGCGTCGCCGCCGGCGAGGAATGCGGCTCCTCCTTTTCTTCGTGGCACTCGGCTTGGTGGGATACTTTGTGTTCACGGCGTCCGACCGCCTGGTCAACGCGGATCGCCTGGAAACGCTGGTCGCCGCTTCCCACGACCAGGTCGCAGAGCTGGAGTGGCAGGCGGATCAACTGAGCGCGCTGGTCGCCTACCTGGATTCCGATGAGTACATTGAGCGCACCGCCCGCGAGGAGCTGGGCATGGTCCGTCCCGGAGAGGAAGCGTTCGCTGTCCGGGTGCCGTTGCGCCCCGGCTTGCGCATCCTGCACTCGCCCTGGTGGACGAACCTCCTGCCCGCTGCGAGGGAGCCGATCGAGTAGCCGAGCCGCCTTCCGCGCGGCGGCGGCGGCATGATGCTGGACCGGCAAAGCCGCGCCGTCGTCCACCGCATTGAACGCGCCGCCGTCGCGGCGCTGGGCTCGTGCGCGCCCGCCACGATGCTGATCGCCGTCTCCGGCGGCGCGGACTCCTCCGCCACGCTGATCGCGCTCCACGAGCGCGCCGCCCGCTACGCCTGGAGGCTAGAGGCGGCCCACCTTGACCACGGACTGGCGCCGCTGGACGTTCGCGCCTCCTTTCGGGACGCCGCAGAGGCGCTGGCGGGCCGGCTCGGTGTCCCCTTCCACGCCGCCGCCGTGGACGTCCCCCAACTGGCCGCGGCGCGGCGGGCCGGCCTGGAGATCACCGCCCGCCAGGAGCGCTACCGCTTCCTGGCCCGCCTGGCGCGGACGCGGGACGCGGACGCCATCGTCACGGGTCACACGATGGACGACCAGGCGGAGACGGTGCTGCTGCATCTGATCCGTGGCGCCGGCGTGGACGGCCTCGCCGGCATGCGCCCGCGCAGCGCCGTCCCTGTTGCCGACGCGATCGCCGCGCCCCCACTCATCCGGCCGCTCCTGGCGCTGCGACGGCGAGAGACCGAGGCGCTCTGCCGGGCCTTCGGCGTGACCCCCGCGGATGACCCGGCGAACGACCAGCCCGACCTCCTCCGCAACGCGATCCGGCACGACCTCATCCCGCGGCTGGAGGCCCTCAATCCGCGCGCAGTCGAGATGCTGGCGGCCCTGGCCGGCAGCGCCGCTGCCGATCGCGATCTGCTGGAGCAGCTCACGATCGCGGCTGTGCCCCGAGTCACCCTGGAGGCGGAAACGGACGCGTCCGCAGTGATCGTGAGCCGTCGGGCCCTTCTGAGGGAGCCGCCGGCGCTGCAGGCCCGCGTGCTGCGGCGGCTGGTCGCGTCTG
>CAXXSR010000001.1:0-1162500 GCA_963662615.2 Dehalococcoidia bacterium | reverse complement strand
CGATACTGGGGGGGCAACCCCCTGCGGAAAATAGGCCATCGCCAGCCCGCTCTCAGAGAGGCCCGTCCCAAACGGGCCTCTCTTTCTCGCCGCCGCCCTGAGGCGGAGCAATGCCTGCGGTGGGGTCGCGCGTCGTCTTGCCGCAGCCGCGTGTGGTACCGTGGGGCGGACCCGTCGAAAGGATCGAGCCCGGACGTGGGGGACGACAACCCGCGCCGGCACACTGCATTTGCCTGAGGACCAGCAGCCCGACCGAACGAGCATGGCCGAACTCCTTGAATCCGAGGGGCGGCCTTTCGAGCATCTCCAGCGCGGCGACGTGGTGGAGGGCACGGTCGTGGGGACGGCGGGCGACGCGCTCCTCGTCGACGTGGGCGCCAAGTCGGAGGGGCTCATCCCGGCGGGCGAGATGCAATCGTTGCCGGCGGAGCAGCGCTCCAGTCTCGGCGCCGACGAACGCCTGCTCGTGTACGTCCTCCAGGCCGAATCGGATGAAGACCAGCTGCTGCTCTCTGTGGATCGCGCCCGCGGCGAGCAGGGCTGGCGCGAGCTGCAAAACCGGCACGAATCCGGCGAGATCTTTGAAGCCGCCGTGTCCGGCTTCAATAAGGGCGGCCTGCTCGTCAACGTGGAGGGCGTCAACGCCTTTGTGCCATTGAGCCAGGTGGTCGGGGTGACGCCCGACCGCGATGGGCCGGTCGGCGGGCTAGCGGAGTTCGTTGGCCGCTCACTCCGGCTCAAAGTGATCGAGATCAACCGCCGCCGCAATCGCGTCATCCTTTCGGAGCGGGCCGCCATGCAGGAGTGGCGGGCAGAGCAGAAAGATCGCCTCCTGGCCGAGCTGCGCGAAGGGGAGATCCGCAAGGGGCGCGTCACCAGCATCCGCAGCTTTGGCGTCTTCGTGGACCTGGGTGGCGCCGACGGCCTCGTGCATCTGTCCGAACTCGCGTGGGACCGCGACGTGAACCCCGAAGAGCTGTTCTCCGTGGGCGACGAAGTCGACGTGTACGTCATGAAGGTCGATCACGAGAGCAAGAAGATCGGCCTCTCCCTCCGCCGCGCGAAGCCGGAGCAGTGGGATGACGTCGTCGAAAACTACACTGTCGGCCAGGTCGTCACCGGCACCGTAACGAAGTTGGTGACCTTCGGCGCCTTCGCCCGCTTAGAGGGCCCCGTGGAGGGGCTGATTCATGTCTCCGAATTGGTGGATCGCCGCATCTCCCATCCCCGCGACGTGGTCGCCGAGGCCGACATCATCCCTGTCAAGATCGTCCGCATTGAGCGGGATCGGCACCGGCTGGGATTGAGCCTGCGCCAAGCGCGCCCTGAGGCCGAAGCGAGCGGCTGGGTCTTCAACGAAGAGGGCGGGATTGACCGCTTGCCGTCCGACGTAGCCGAGCAGTTGGGCATTGAGCAAGAGCCCCTGCCGCCGCCGGCGACGCCGTCCGCTGATGACCCCGCCGCGCCCGCGCCCGAGGCGGCGCCCGCAACGGCGATGGAGGTCGCCCTCCAGAAGGCCGGATTGGCAGAGCAAGACCGTCAAGACGAGGCCGAGGACTAAGCGGCCCGCCGCGCCCGACGAATCCCCCCAAGATTTACGCGCGTTTGCGCGCCACAATGGGGCGTCTCCCCACCCTGTTGGCGGCCCCGTCATATGGACCAGTCGGAGGCCTGCTGATACGCTCGAAGAGGCGTGGAGAATGACCATGGCTGACCGATTCGACAAGTTCACTGAGCGGGCCCGACGCGTGTTGACGCTGGCGCAAGAAGAGGCGCAGCGCTTCAACCACAACTACATCGGCACCGAGCATTTGCTGCTGGGCTTGGTCCGGGAGGGTGATGGCGTCGCTGCCAAGGTGCTCGCCAACCTGGGAGTGGAACTGAGCAAAGTCCGCTCCGCGGTAGAGTTCATTATTGGCCGCGGCGATCGCGCCGTGTTGGGCGAGATTGGCCTGACCCCGCGCGCCAAGAAAGTCATCGAGCTGGCCGTCGACGAGGCGCGCCGCTTGAACCATCACTACATCGGCACGGAGCACGTCCTCCTGGGCCTTGTCCGCGAAGGCGAGGGCATCGCTGCAGGCGTCCTGGAGAGCCTGGGCGTCAATCTGGAACGGGTGCGCGCGGAGACCACGCGCATCCTCTCGCAGAGTTCCCCGCAGTCTTCGCCCAGCGGCGCGGGCGCCCGCCAGGCGACGCGCACGCCCACCATCGACCAGTTGGGCATTGACCTGACGGCCGCGGCCCGCGCGGACAAGCTGGACCCCGTGATCGGCCGTGAGAAGGAGATCCAGCGGGTCGTGCAGATCCTCTCCCGGCGCACGAAGAACAACCCCGTCCTCATTGGGGAACCCGGCGTCGGGAAGACGGCGGTGGTAGAGGGGCTGAGCCAGCGCATCGTTGCCGGTGATGTGCCGGATACGCTGCAGGGCAAGCGGCTGCTCACGCTGGATGTGGGTGCGCTCGTGGCCGGGACGAAGTATCGCGGCGAGTTCGAAGAGCGCCTCAAAAAGGTGATCGAAGAGATCAAGAGCGCGGGCAACTGCATCCTTTTCATTGACGAAATGCACATGCTGGTGGGTGCGGGCGCGGCCGAGGGCGCAGTGGATGCGGCCAACATCCTCAAGCCCTCGCTGGCGCGCGGCGAGCTGCAGACCATCGGCGCGACCACTCTGGACGACTATCGCAAGCATATTGAGCGGGATGCGGCCCTGGAGCGGCGCTTTCAGCCCATCGTCGTGGATCCACCCACGGTGGAAGAGACGGTGGAGATCCTCCGCGGGATCAAGGGCCAGTACGAAGCCCACCACAAGATGACCATCTCGGACGAAGCCGTCATCGCCGCCGCCGAAATGTCGGCGCGCTACATCACCGACCGAGCGCTGCCCGACAAGGCGATCGATCTCATCGACGAGTCCGCGTCGCGGGTGCGTATCCGTCGCTCCTACACGCCCCCCAGCCTCAAGGAGGCCATGGTGGGGCTGGAGAGCATCCGCAAAGAGAAGGAAGCCGCAATCAATGCCCAGCAGTACGAGTTCGCGGCGGAGCTGCGGGACCGCCAACTGAAGCTGCAGGAGCGGATTGAGGAGCTGGAGAAGGACCTGGACCAGAAGCGCAGCGACGACGAAGCCGTGGTCGGGGCGGAGGACATCGCTGAGGTCGTCTCCATGTGGACCGGCATCCCCTTGGTGCAGATCGCCACGGAGGAGTCGGAGCGGCTGTTACAGATGGAGCAGGCGCTCCACGATCGGGTCGTGGGGCAGGATGAACCCATCACCGCGCTCGCCAAGGCCGTCCGGCGGGCCCGCTCCGGCCTCAAGGACCCGCGCCGCCCCATTGGCGTCTTCATGTTCCTGGGCCCCACCGGCGTGGGCAAGACGGAGCTCGCCCGCACGCTGGCCGAGTTCATGTTCGGATCTGACGAGAACATGATCCGGCTGGACATGTCCGAGTTCATGGAGCGCCACACCGTCGCCAGGCTCGTGGGCGCGCCGCCCGGCTACGTGGGATACGACGACGGGGGACAGCTCACGGACACCGTGCGGCGCAAATCCTACACGCTGATCCTCCTGGACGAGGTCGAAAAGGCCCATCCTGAGGTCTTCAACATGCTCCTGCAGGTCTTCGACGACGGCCACCTTGCGGACGCCAAAGGCCGCAAAGTCGACTTCCGCAACACGATGATCATCATGACCACCAACGTGGGATCGGATCTCATCCGCAAGGAGTCCGCCCTCGGCTTCGCGGTCAAGTCGGACGAGGCGAAGTCCGAGAGGCAGCAATACGAGCGGATGAAGGACAAGGTCTTGCAGGAGATGAAGCGCGTCTTCCGCCCGGAGTTCCTCAACCGTGTGGATGCCACCCTCGTCTTCCACACACTGAGCAAAGAACACATCCGTCAAGTGGTCGACATCATGCTGCGGCAGGTGGAGAAGCAGGTGCTCCTCAAGGGCTTCAACCTGGACATCACAACCGCCGCCCGCGACTGGCTGGGTGAGAAGGGCTACGACCCCGTCTTTGGAGCGCGCCCCCTCCGCCGCGTTATCCAGGAGCGCCTCGAAGATTCGCTCTCCGAGGCGCTGCTGCGAGGCGAGTTCGAGCCCGGGGACACGATCCGCGTCGATCTGGGGAGCGAGAAGGGCGAGGACGGCAAGGAGGAGGAGAAGCTGCTCTACGAGCGCATAGCGGCCTCCCCCGTCGAGCTAGATGATTCCACGAACGATCCGAGTGAGGGTGACAGCCCCACGGAAGCGCCGGTCGTCGCCACGAACTAGTGTCGACCCGGACCAAAACAGTCGAAGGGGGCGTCCGCATGGACGCCCCCTTTTTCTTAGCTCCCAATCTGGAAGCGCCGGCGCTGCGGCGCACCGTAGCCGGACGCCAGGATCAGCATGCTCTCGCCCCCCCGGGCGGCGCCACGGTGAGCCAGCGGAAGTCGTCGCCGAAGCGGTCGTCCATGATCGTCCGGAATCCCAACCGGTCCACGTAGAACCCCAGCGCCGCTTCCTGGTCGCTGACGTAGACCGGCGACATTCGCACCCGCACCTGTGGGCATGACTGCTCCCTCCCAGCTTCGCTCTAGCCGTGTGTGTACCGCGCCCTGCGTCATACGCATAAGCGCGGGAAGTGCTTACCCGTCAAGCGCACGACCAGGGCAGGATTGCCGGCCGCCGCAGTCCGCGGGCGCTAGCGGCTCTCCTCGCGGTGCAGCAGGACGCTCTGGATGACGCCCAGGGCCACGAAGAGCACCAACAGCGAGGCGTTGCCCACGCTGATGAACGGCAACGGGATCCCCGTGACCGGGACAATGCGGATGTTCACCCCCACAGCGACGAACGCCTGCACGAAGATGAGCGTGACGATCCCGGCGACTAAGAGCTGGCCGAACGGATCGGTGGCACGCGTGATGGCGCGGAGCCCCCGCAGGATCAACAGCAGGAAGAGGGCGAAGAGCCCCATGGCGCCCACGAAGCCGAGCTCTTCGCCCAGGACGCTGAAAATAAAGTCGGTCGTTTGGGTGCGGAGGAAGTCGAGCTGCGTCTGCGATCCCTGCGTCAGCCCTGCGCCGAACAGCCCGCCCGATCCCACCGATGTCTCCGCCTGCAGCACGTTGAAGCCGGCGCCCTGCGCGTCCTGAGCGGGATCCAGGAAGATGTTGATGCGGTCGCGCTGGTAGTCCTGGACACCGGCCATCAGCCCCAAGGGGACAAGCGCCAGCGCCGTGGCGGCGAGGATGAGGAAATACCGAATGCGGGCCCCGGCAAAGGCGGCCATCACGGCCCAGAGGACCAGGAACACCACGGCGCTGCCGGCGTCGGGCTCCAGGAAGACGAGCAGCGCTGGGAGCAGGGCAATGCCCAGGGAGATGAGGAACGTGGGCCACTCCCGCATGCGATCGCGGTAGTCGGCCATGAACTTCGCCATCCCGATGATGGTGAGCAGCTTCGCCACCTCCGACGCCTGCACGCGCGTGAAGCCCAGGTCGAACACGCGGCGCGAGCCGAACTGCTCGCTGCCGAGAACGAGGACGCCCAACAGCAGGAGCACGCCTCCCCCGTAGAGGAGCCACCCCAGTAGATCGAGCGTCCGATAGTTCACGCGGGCGGCGGCGATCATTGCCACAACGCCGGCGCCCGCGGCGGCAATGTGCCGGATCACCGGCTCGCTGATGACCACGCTGTCCGCGCCGCGCGGCAACGAGGCGCTGTAGATGAGGAGCGCGCCGTAGCCGGTCAGCGCCAGCGCCGCCACCAGCAGAACGGGGTCGAAGTCTCGCCAGAGCGCTCGTTCCGTCACGGCAGCAGACGCTCCACTCGCTGGAATTCCTCCGGCTCAATGCTGGCCACCTGTCCCAGCGCCGGCCGGCTCGCCGCCAGCGCACCCGAGATCTCGCCCCAGGCGCGCAGGATCTTGCCGCCCGGCTCGGCGGTCAGGTAGCCGGCGCCCAACTCTTGGAAAACGACCACAGCGACTTGTGGCTCCTCGTAGGGGGCGAAGCCCAGGAACCAGCCGTGCGTGGGGAACTCGCCGCGGAAGAGCCGCTCGTCGCCAAACTCGGCCGTGCCGGTCTTCCCGGCCACCTGCATCTCCGCAATCCAGGCATTGCCGGCGGTCCCGCCCAGCACGGCCATCGCCATGCCCCGACGCACGAGCGCCAGGTGCTCGGGATCGATGCCGACCTCTGCCCGCACCCGCGGCTGGAACGCCTGGATGACGTTGCCGTCCGCGTCCAGGACTTCGTGCACCACGCGCGGTTCCAGCAGCGTGCCGCCGTTCGCGATCGCCGCAGTTACCATCGCCATCTGCAGCGGGGTCGCGGCTGCGAAGCCCTGGCCAATTGCGAAGTTGTAGGAATCCCCCTGCCCCCATGACTCGGAGAAGGTGCGCAACTTCCACGCCCGATCAGGGATAAAGCCCCCTGCCTCGCCCACTAGGTCAACGCCTGTGGGCGTATCCAGCCCGAAGGCGCGCGACCACGCCGCCAGCTTGTCCGCACCCAGACCCTCGAACTCTTGGTTGCCCCCAATGACGCCGGCTTGGACCAGGCGACGCTGCTCAACTTGCTGATCGGGCGTCAGCAGCTCTTCGGCCACAGGCGCCCGGAAAGGCGAACCGCCGCCGAGATACCAGAAGTACACATTGCTGGAATACGCGAGCCCCTTGACGAAGTCGAAGGTGCCACTGACCGTGTCGCGGAAGGTGTACGTGATGCGGGAATCCACCTCGTTCTGCACTTCAATGACGCCGGGCGAGAAGATCTCCTGTGTAGGCGTGATGACGCCTTCTTGCAGCGCCGCCGGCCCGGTGATCACCTTGTAGATGGATCCCGGCGGGAATTGATCAGCAATGGTGTGGTTGACCAGCGGGCGGCCGTCGTTCTCCATGAGGGCGGCGAGGTCAGCCTCTTGCACCTCCCCCGAGAAGAGGTTGCTGTCATAGGTGGGCAGCGAGACCATGGCCAGGATCTCCCCGGTGTGCACATCCACCACGACGGCGGTGACAAAGAGGGAGCCGCCCATGAATTCGTTCAGGATCTCCTGAACCGCCGCTTGCAGCTCCAAATCCAAGGTCAGGACCAGCCCCTGGCCCGGAGAAGCGCGCTCCTCTGAGAGCTCGCGCAGCTCTCGCCCGCTCGCGTTCACCTCCACCTGCACGCGCCCCGGGACGCCGCGCAAGACGGGTTCGTAGGCCGCCTCGATCCCGGTCTGGCCGATCCGGTCCGCGATGCGGTAGCGCTCAGACTCCAGCGCTTTAAACTCCTGAAGCGTGATCGGGCCCACGTAGCCAATGATGTGAGCGAGGAGTTCCCCGTGCTCGTAACGGCGTTTGGAGACGGCGACGACCTCTACGCCGGGAAGCGCCGCCCGCTCCCCGGCCACCGCGAAGGCCAGCTCCGGATCGGCGTCTCCCTCCAGGATCAGAGGCAGAAACGGGTCAATGCTGCGCTTGCCCTCCAAGATCCGCGTCTCGATGGTGAAAGCGGGTAGCCCGAGGAGCTGGGCAAGTTGGAGCGCCACCTCCCGCTCTTGCCCCTCGGGGACATCCGCCGGGACGACAGTGACGGCGAAGGCGGGCACGTTCTCCACCAGCGGGTTGCCGTTGCGGTCGAAGATCAGGCCGCGCTCCGGCGGCGTATCGACGTTGCGAAGCCGATTGACCGCGGCCTTCGCCACGAACTCCTCATGGCGAAAGATCTGCAGCCGTACCAGCTGCACCGTGAGGATGCCGAAGAGCAAGAGGGCGAAGCCGCCCAAAAGCCAGACCTTGATCCGCAAGCGCGCCGCCTCCGCCGGCGGCGGGCTGGTAATGAAGGGGCGATCGTGTTCGCTCAGGAGGCCCACGGCACGCTCTCCGTCACGTCGCCCGCGCTGCGGGCCGTGGAGAGGGCAGTCGGATCAGCCAATAGACGACGGCCGCTACGACCAGGTTGATCAGGACGCTCGGCAGTAGCACATCCGTGACCGCGGCGATCCAGTCGATAGCGCTCCCCTCCACTTCAATCGAGACCGCGATCGCCGCGAAATGGAAGACCGTCGCCACCACGATGACGAGCAGCGCCCAAGCGTATTCGCCGCGGGGCTGCAGCCCGCTGCGCAGGGCCGTCACCACAACGATCGGCAGAAACGCCGCGACGGATTCCGCCATTCCCTGGAACGAAAGCAGGCCAATGCAGATGCCGGCAAACGGCACTAAGATCATCGCCTCCGTCTGGCCGCGGACCACCGCCCAGCAAACCACGACCACCAGGAGCACGTTCGGCGCCACGCCGATCACCTCAAAGGCAGGGAACGCCGACGTCTGCAGCAACGACAGCCCCAGGAGCCCGGCGAGCAGCAGCGGCCACTTCATGGCGTCGTCACCTCCGCCCCCTCCTCAGCGATCGGCGCCTCCTCGCTAATCGGCGCCGGCTCGGGCGGGGGAAGCGGACTGGGACGGAACGTCACTTGCACGAGGACGGACTCCAGCTGCTCCAGCGGCGCGAGCGGCCGCAGGCGGATCCGCTTGAAGACTTCCTGCGCACTCCCCTGGGCGGACGCGACCCGCCCCACGGGGAGCGCTTTGGGGAAGAAGGCGCCCAGGCCGGACGTCACAAAGAGATGCCCCGGCTGCACGTCGGTGGGTTGCGGGATGAATTCCACGTGCAAATTGCCGACCGTATCGCCGTTCACGACCCCTTCGACGCGAGAGAGCTGGTGCAGCACGCGAACGCTGCTGTCGGGATCCGAAATCAGCCGCACGAAGGAGGAGGACGGCCGCACCTCCATGATCGCCCCCACCAGGCTGCCGCCCGCGGCGAGGACCGGCATCCCCTCTTCAATCCCGTCGTTGCTCCCCTTGTTGATGCCAAGGATGTCGCGCAGCCCCGTGAGATCGCGGGTCACGATCTCGGCGATCAAAAAGATCTCGTCCGCCTGCGCGTCCCGCACCGCCAGGAGCGCTTCCCGGCCGCGAAACTGAATCTGCTCCTCGCGCAGACGGGCGACTTCCGCCTCCACTTGTTCGACGCGATTCCGAAGCGCGCGATTCTCGTCGTCGACGCGGTCGAAGTCGTCGACGTTCTCAACCAGATTGGTAATCGGCTCAGCGCCCTGCCGGAGCCCTCGTTGGACGGGACCGAAGACGGTGGAGGCGGCCTCCTCCAGCGGGTCCACGATGCCGGTGGCCGCCAGCGTGCCCAGCAGCGCGATCAGCGCCGCCATGGCGGCCAGCCAGTGCGTGAGACGGGCGCGGCGGAGAGGCATAGGCGCGGATTACCCCCGCCCCCGCCAGCTCTGCATCTGCGTGCGAATCTTGGCCAGCATGTCCGCTTCCTCCAGGACTTCGGAGCAGCCCCGCACGACGCAAGTGAGCGGATCTTCAGCCACGTAGACGGGAAACTTCGTTTCCTGAGAGATCCGGCGGTCCAGCCCCGCCAGCAGCGCACCACCCCCCGCCAGCGCGATCCCTTGGTTCATGAGATCGGCCACCAGCTCGGGCGGCGTGATTTCTATCGTCTGGCGCACGGCCTCCGTGATCGCGCTGGTTGAGCCGGTCAGCGCGTCGCGCAGTTCTACGGTGCTGACCTCGACACTCTTGGGGAGCCCGGTGGCGAGATCCCGGCCCCGTAGGACGACCGGCCGTTCGCGCTCCAGGGAGAAGGCCGATCCCCCTTCGATCTTAATCTCTTCCGCGGTTCGCTCGCCAATCAGCATGTTATGGACCTGGCGGGCGTAGGCAATGATGTCCTGATCGATCTCGTCACCGGCGACGCGGATTGAGGTGCTCACAACGATCCCCCCCAACGCGCACACCGCCACTTCCGTGGTGCCGCCGCCAACGTCCACAATCATTGTGCCGGTGGCCTCTAGGATCGGGAGGCCGGCGCCAATGGCCGCCGCCAACGGCTCCTCCACCATGAAGGCCTCGCGGGCGCCGGCGTTGATGATGACGTCGTAGATGGCGCGCTTCTCGACCTCGGTAACGCCGCTGGGCATGCCCACCACCACGCGCGGACGCGGCACCCCCCGAGCGAACCGTTCGTGGACAGACCGGATGAAGTACTGCAGCATCCGCTCGGCCACGTCGAAATCGGAGATGACGCCGTCCTTGAGCGGGCGCACCGCCACGATGTTGGCCGGCGTCCGGCCCACCATCCGTTTGGCTTCGGCACCAATGGCCAGGATCGTCTTGCTGTGCCGGTCGATCGCGACCACGGAGGGCTCGTCAATGACGATGCCGCGACCCTTGACGGTCACCAGCGTGTTGGCCGTGCCTAGGTCAATGCCGACATCGTGCGAGAGGCGGCCGAACAGCCAGGCAAGGGGATTTAATGCCATAAGCACCTTCAGCAGGAACGGGAAGCGCTACAGCGACCGGCACTCGCACCCTAGCGCCCACTATATAAGGGGCTCTGAGCAGCGGGAAGGCGCGCCGGCGTCGCTCGCGGGCTCGCTTTTCGCGGACCGCCCTTCGAGTTGCGGCGAGATTTCATGTGGAACGGCGACGGCGCTCTCGTGTCGATCGGGTGGACAGCGCGCGTGGCCGGAGCAATCGCGCCCGCAGGACCACGTCGGGGCCGGCTAGCGCTCCTGCTCTGCTACCTGAACGCCGTGTTCGCGCAGCACGGCCAGCAGCTGCTCCTCATCCCAGAGCGGCGCTCCGATCTGCTTCGCGCGGGCCGCTTTGCTCCCCGGCGCGTCACCCACAATGACCGCCGTCGTCTTCTTGCTGACGCTGCTCCCCACCGACGCCCCCAGCCGTTTGAGCGCGGCGCCGGCGATGTCTCGCCCCATCGTCTCCAGCCGCCCGGTCAAGACGAACTGCTGGCCCGCCAAGGGGCCCTTCCGGGCGCCGCCGCCCTCCTCCGCCATGCGGACACCGGCGCGCCGCAGCTTTTCCAGAATCTCACGGTTGCGCTCATTCGCCATCCAGGCCGAGACGCTCTCGGCGATGACGGGGCCCACGCCGTCGATCGCGGCGATCTCTTCCCTGGAGGCAGCGTGAATGGCGTCAACGCTGCCGAAGTGTTGGGCCAGTAGCGCAGCGACCTCTCCGCCCACGTGCCGGATTCCGAAGCCAAAGATCAGGGCGGCCAGGGGACGCTGCTTACTCGCCTCAATGGCGGCGACGACGTTGTCCACGCTCCTTTCCCCCATACGCTCCAGCGCGATCAGCGCAGCACGCTTCTCGTGCAGCGCGTAGAGATCGCCCCCGTCCTCGATCAGGTCGTGGTCGAACAGCTGCGCAATCCTTTTTTCGCCCAACCCCTCAATATCCATGGCGCCCCGGCCAACGAAGTGCTCCACCGTCCGTCGCACCACGGCCGGACACACGGGGTTGGGGCAGTAGGCCATCGCTTCGCCTTCGGGATGGACTACCGGGTCACCGGAGACCGGGCAGCGATCCGGCATCCGCCAGGGCCTGGCGCCCTTCGGCCGCCGGCCGAGCACAGGCCCCACGACCTGCGGGATCACCTCACCTGCCCGCCGCACCACGACGGTGTCGCCCGCCCGGATGTCCTTGCGATGGATGTCGTCTTCGTTGTGGAGCGTCGCCATGCGAATCGTGGCGCCGCCCATCCGCACCGGCTCCAGCATCGCGAAGGGATTGAGGGTGCCGGTGCGCCCCACGTTCACGTCGATCTTGTGCAGGAGAGTGGTCCCCTCCGCCGGCGGGAACTTGAATGCCACCGCCCAGCGCGGCTCACGTCCCACGACGCCGAGCTGTCGCTGCACGGCGAACTCGTTGATCTTGACGACGACGCCGTCCATGTCGAAGGGGAGCGTGTCGCGGCGGGCGACCCACGCTTCAGCGGTCGCCAGCGCCGCCTCCGACTCGGGATGCAGCCGCGTCTCCGGCGTGGTCGGAAGCCCCATCTCCCGCAGCCATGCCAGCGTCTCCCAGTGCGTATCAGGAGCCGTTCCGTCTATCCAGCCAAGCTGGTAGACGGCCATCGCTAGAGGCCGACTCGCGGTCACATTCGGGTCCAGCTGCCGCACCGCTCCGGCGGCGGCGTTGCGGGGATTGGCGAAGAGCGGCTCGCCCTGGGCCGCCCGCTCCTGATTCATGGCCTCGAAGCCCGCTTTGGGCATGTAGACCTCGCCGCGCACCTCGAATCGCTCCGCGGTCCGGCCACGCAGGCGGGCGGGGACGGAGTCAATGGTGCGAACGTTCTGGGTCACGTTCTCGCCGCGCCGGCCGTCGCCACGAGTGCCCGCCTGAACGAGGCGCCCGTCCTCGTACAGCAGCGCCATCGCCAGCCCGTCGATCTTGGCTTCCGTGACCAGCGCGAAGTCGTCGCGCTCCGCCAGCTCCGCCGCCCGCCGATGCCATTCGCGAAACTCGTCGGCGTTGAACACGTTGCCCAGGCTCAGCATGAGTTCGCGGTGTTCGAAGATGCCGAAGGCGGCTTGCGGCGGCGCGCCGACCCGCTGCGTGGGCGAATCCGGCGTGACGAACTCTGGGTGTGCCTCTTCTAGCTCCTTCAATTCACGAAAGAGCGCGTCCCACTCCGCGTCCGTAATCTCGGGGGCATCCAGATCGTAATAGCGGGTGTTGTGGTAGCCGATCAGATCTCGCAGCTCCTCAATGCGATTGCGGGCATGGAAGTGCGCGGCATCGGCGGCCGTCTCCGCCGCCGATGCCGGATCACTGCCGGCGGCCTGAGAGGGCGCCGAGCCGCCGCGCGATCGGGGAGCGGGCTTTCGCGCCATGGCGGCGAGTATATGAGACTTCGCGGCTCCATCCTCGGAATACGAGTGCGGCCGGCGTGCGTGATATTCTGGCCCTCCAATGCCCCCAGGAGCCAAGGTGGACGTCGTGGTTTTGGATTACGGGGCGGGCAACCTGCGTTCGGTTGTCCGTGCCGTGCAGCGCGTGGGCTTCGGCGCTCTCGTGAGGGACGGCCCCGGCGCTCTCGGCGAGGCGCCGGCAGTGATCCTGCCGGGTGTGGGCGCCGCCGCCGACACCATGCGCAATCTGGACGAGCGCGGCCTGGCGGGCCCGCTGAAGGAGTACATCGCGGCTGGGCGACCGTTCCTGGGCGTCTGCATGGGCTTGCAGGCGCTCATGTCCGTCTCCGAAGAGGGCGGCGAACACCCCTGCTTGGACGTCATCTCCGGCCGTGTCGTGCGGCTGCCTGGCGGGCAGAAAGTGCCGCACATGGGCTGGAACGCGGTGGTGGCGCAGCGGCAGAGCGACCTCCTGGCGGACATTCCCGACGGCAGCCACTTTTATTTTGTGCATTCCTACCACTGCCTGCCCCACGACGCCGGCGTCGTGCTGGCCACGACGGACTACGGCGCGCGGGTCGCGGCGATCATCGAGCGCGACAACGTGGTCGCCACCCAGTTCCACCCGGAAAAGAGTGGCGCCAACGGCCTGCGCTTCTACCGCAACTTTCTCCGCCGCGCTCTGGGCAACGGGCCCGCGGGCTGACGGCAGATGGACATCATCCCGGCGGTCGATATTCTCGGCGGGCGCTGCGTCCGCCTCCTGCGGGGCGATTACGGCGCCGAGACCGTCTTCGACGCCGATCCGGTCGCGGCCGCCCGGCGCTGGGTCCAGGCCGGCGCGACCCGCCTCCACGTGGTGGACCTTGATGGCGCGCGCAGCGGCGAGCCCGTCAATTTCAATCTCGTGGCGGCGATCGGGCGGCTGGGGGTGCCGGTGCAGGCCGGCGGCGGCATCCGCTCCGCCGCGGCAGTCGCCCGCCACCGGGCCGCCGGAATCGATCGGGTGGTGCTGGGCACGGCCGCGGTCCGTGATCAGGCGCTGGTGGAGGCGCTCTGCCGTGAACACGGCGAGGCCATCGTGGTCTCGCTGGACGCGCGCGAGGGCCTGGTCGCGACAGACGGCTGGACGCAGACCAGTGGCCTCGGCGTCGTGGACCTCGCGGAGACGTTGGTCGGGGCCGGCGTGCGCCGCTTGATCGCCACGGATATCGCCCGCGACGGGACGGTGACCGAGCCGAACTACGACGCTTTGCGGCGCCTCGTGGCGGCGGTGGCAGTCCCGGTCATCGCCTCCGGCGGTGTCGCCAACGTTGCCCAAATCGCCGCGTTGGCGGAAGCGGGCGCGGAGGCGGCGATCATTGGCCGCGCTCTTTACGATGGACAAGTGGACTTGGCGGCGGCCGTCGCTGCGGCGAGGGCACTGGGGTAACGGCCGGGCCGGGCCGGTTGGGGGCGTGGGCTCAGCGGGCGGTGACGACCGGAGCAAGCCCGCCGGCTTGGATGGGGGTCGGGCGACAAAATGCTGACGAAGCGCGTCATCGCCTGCTTCGACGTCGACCGGGGACGGGTCGTCAAGGGCGTCTCATTCGTGGATCTGCGCGACGCCGGTGATCCCGTGGAGCTGGCCCGCCTCTACGATCGCGAGGGGGCGGACGAGCTGGTCTTCTTGGATATCACCGCCTCGCACGAGGAACGCGAGACGGTCGTGGAGATGGTGCGCCGCACCGCGGACGAGGTGTTCATTCCGTTTACGGTGGGCGGCGGGATTCGGAGCACCGCCGACATGCGGGGGATGCTGGAAGCGGGCGCCGACAAGGTCTCTATCAACACGGCGGCCCTCACCACGCCAGAGTTGATCACGCAAGGGGCGCAGCGCTTCGGCAGCCAGTGCATCGTCGTCGCCATCGACGCGAAGGCGCGGGCGCAAGGGGGCTTTGAGGTCTACACGCACGGTGGCCGCCGGACCACCGGCCGCGATGCCGTGGCCTGGGCGCGCGAGGCGGTGGAGCGTGGCGCCGGTGAGATCCTGCTGACCTCCATGGACACCGACGGCCACCAGGACGGTTTCGACCTCCCCATGCTGCGAGCCATTGCGGACGCCGTCCCGGTCCCGGTGATCGCCAGCGGCGGCGCCGGCAACGCACAGCACATGATTGACGCCATCGTCGAAGGCCACGCCGACGCCGTCTTGGCGGCCAGCATCTTTCACTTCGGAACCTGTCGTATCCTGGACGTCAAGCGCAGCATGGCGCAGGCAGGCGTGCCCGTGCGATTGGAGCAACCACGCTATGACGCCGTCTCCTGACAATGATGCCGCCACCCAGGCCGCCACCGAGGCCGCCACGGTCGTTCCGCCGCTGCGGTACGGTGCGGACGGGCTTCTCCCCGCCGTCGTCCAGAACGACGCCAGCGGGGAGGTGCTGATGCTTGCCTACATGGATGAAGAGGCGGTGCGACGGACGCTGGCGTCGGGGCTGGTCACGTTCTGGAGCCGGAGCCGGCAGACGTACTGGACCAAGGGGGAGACCAGCGGCAACGTCCTTCGCCTGAAGTCGATCCGCAAGGACTGTGACGCCGACGCCCTGCTCGTGCGCGCGGAGCCCGCCGGTCCCACCTGCCACACCGGCCAGGTGAGCTGCTTCCACCGCGGCCTCAACCAGGACTAATCCCCCGGCGCCGCCTCCATTTGCGGCGCATCGGACGACCGGCCCTGCGCCCGCTGGGCCTCTTCCTGCGCCAGCGCGCGCTCCATGGCGGCAATGGCGACCCGAATCTGCTCGTCCTCCGGCTCGCGCGTCGTCAGCCCTTGCAGCCAGAGGTTGGGCGCGAAGAGCCAGCCGACCACGCGTCGGTGGCGGTAGCGGCCGCCGGCCCGAATGGCTTCATACGCGATCGCCGCGATGACGGGCACGAACACGATGCGGCTGGTCAGGTGCCACCACAGCGGGGGATTGCCCAACGCGGTGAAGACCAAGATCGCGACCACCGCCACGACGAGCAGGAACGACGTGCCGCAGCGGGGGTGAGCGCGGCTGAACGGTCGCACCCGATCCACGGTGAGCGGCTCTTCCGCCTCCCAGGCGGCAATGGTCTTGTGCTCCGCGCCGTGATACTCAAACACCCGTCGGATGTCCGGCATCCGGCCCACCAGCCAGAGGTAGCCGAGCAAGAGGATGAGGCGAAGAACGCCTTCCAGGATCACGGCAATGATTTCGGGGTCCAGGCGACTCTGCAGCCATCGCGCCGCTGCCACGGGCCCCAGGAAGAAGATGCCGATTCCGATAGCGAAGGCGAGAAAGATCGTAACGCCCCCAATGATGCCCAGGCCCTCCTCCTCCTCCTCCTCTCCCTCCTCCGCCAGGGCGACATTCTGCGAGAAGATCAGCGCCCAGATCCCCAGATGCAGGGTCTCGGCCAGCGTGATTATCCCCCGGACCAGCGGGAGTCGGGCGAGCCGGCCCGTGTAGCCTCTCTGCAGCGTCCGCTGACGGTACGAGAGGGAGCCGTCCGGTCGCCGGCAGACCACGGTCGCGTGGCGCGGGCCGCGGATCATGACGCCTTCGATCACGGCCTGACCACCGAAGCCGGCGCGCCTCACCTCTACCTGACGTCTGAGAGCCATGCCTTCAGGATAGGGGGGCGGCAGCGATGGCGGTGGCAACGGATTCCGGCCTGCGCCGGCGCTCGTCCGGCGGGAGAGGAGTCCCTGCTGGGCGCTGCGATCTACTCGGGTGTGTCAGACCGGCTCTCGTCTTCCGGCGCCGCCTCTTCCGCCACGGTCGCTTCGTCTTCGGCCAGACCGTAGCGCCGACGGAACCGTTCGACGCGGCCGGCGGTATCCACGATCCGCTGCTCGCCCGTAAAGAACGGATGGCACTGGCTGCAGATCTCGATCCGCATGTCCGTCTTCGTGGAGCGCGTCTCCCAGCGATTCCCGCAGCCGCAGTGGATGACCGCCGGGCCGTACTGCGGGTGGATGTCGCTCTTCATGGTCAGGCGCCAACCGCCGCGGCCCCGTACACACTGACCTTCTTCCGCCGTCCTTTGGCGTAGGGCTCAAACTTGACCACGCCGTCGGCCAGCGCGTAGAGGGTATGGTCGCGGCCCACCCCGACGTTGCGACCGGGATGGAATCGCGTTCCTCGCTGCCGCACCAGGATACCGCCGGTCCGCACCGCTTGGCCGTCGTAAAGCTTCACGCCCAATCGCTTGGAAGCGCTGTCGCGGCCGTTGCGGGACGAGCCAACTCCCTTCTTGTGTGCCATCGCTAATCCTCCTCGCGCGTGGCCTGGGGATCAGGAGCGGCTTCGCCTGCCGGCGCCTCCACCGCGCCGTCGGCATCGGCGTCCGGGGCGTCCGCCGTGTCCGTCGCGTCCGTCTCACTCCCCGCTCGTTCCTGCGCCTTGACCGGCGGGCCCCAGGAGCGGCCGTCCGGCCCGACGATCTCTTGAATTGCGACCGTGGTGGAGCGCTGACGGTGGCCAATCAAGCGGCGATAGCGAATCTTGTTCTTGTATTTGAAGACCAGCACTTTCTTGTCGCGCCCTTGCGTGAGGATCTCCGCCACCACGCGAGCGTCCGCCACGGTGGGCGTCCCGATCTCGGTCTCTTCGCCCTCGCCCAGCAGCAGAACGTCTGGAAAATCGATGCGGTCTCCCTCGGCGCCCGGTAATCGGTCAATTCGCAGTCGTTGGCCCGGTTCCACGCGGTATTGCTTTCCGCCGGTGCGAATCACGGCGTACATGGGGGCCCTCGTACGATTTCGGTGGGAAACGGTTCAGTTCCAGCGTACGGCCGCGCTTCCGGGCGGGTCAAGCACGGTTGAGCGTCCCCGCAGGGACGGACCAACGCCCATCGCGGGCGCGAGCGCGCGTCGACGCGGTGGCAGCGAAGCGGCCTCAGTCGCTCGGCTTGTAGTTGGCGTTGCCGCCCCAGACCAGGCCCGGCTTGGGCGGCATGACCGGCTCGCGGGGCTCTTCCTCGCCGCTGGGCGGAGTCGCGGCGGGCGGCTCGGCGGAGCCGGCCGTGGCGCGGACGGGCGCGGCGGCGCCCGGCTCATCCGCCAGGATGGCCCGCAGCTCGTCGCCTTCGAGCGTCTCCTGCTCCATAAGCCGCTCGGCGAGGCGATCGAGGATGGGGCGGTGGGCGACGAGGATGGCGCGGGCGCGGTCGCGGGCGCGGTCGATGAGCTCGCGCACCTCCTCGTCGATCTGCTCGGCGACGCGCTCGGAGTAGTCGCGCTGCTCGCTGATGTCACGGCCGAGGAAGATGAGGGACTCTTTTTTGCCGAAGGTGCGGGGGCCGAGCTTCTCGCTCATGCCCCACTGGGTGACCATGTTGCGGGCGATCTGCGTGGCCTTGGAGAGGTCGTCGTGGGCGCCGGTGGTCATCTCGCCGAAGACGAGCTCTTCGGAGGTGTGCCCGCCCAGGGCGGAGGCCAAGAAGCCCTCGTAGTAGGACTTGGCGGCCAGGCGGTGATCGTCCTCGGGCAGGTAGCGGGTGAAGCCGCCGGCCATGCCGCGGGGGATGATGGTGATCTTGTGGACGGGGTCGTGGCCGGGGATGCGGGAGGCGACCACGGCGTGGCCGCCCTCATGGAAGGCGACGACCGCCTTCTCCTTGCCGGTGATGACGCGGCTCCTGCGCGCCGTGCCGGCCATGACGCGGTCCACGGCCTCCTCCAGCTCGGCCTGGCTGATGGCCTTCTTGCTGCGGCGGGCGGCCAGGATGGCCGCCTCATTGAGGAGGTTGGCCAGGTCGGCGCCGGAGAAGCCGGGGGTCTCTTTGGCGACCACGGCCAAGGTGGCACCGGCGTCCAGGGGCTTGCCCTTGGCGTGGACGGCCAAGATCGCCTCGCGGCCCTTGACGTCGGGGGCGTCCAGGACCACCGTGCGATCGAAGCGGCCGGGGCGCAGGAGGGCCGGGTCGAGGATGTCGGGGCGGTTGGTGGCGGCGATGACGATGACGTTGGTGCTGGTATCGAAGCCGTCCAGCTCCACCAGAATCTGGTTGAGGGTCTGCTCGCGCTCGTCGTGGCTCCCGCCCAGGCCGGCACCGCGCTGGCGGCCGACGGCGTCGATCTCGTCAATAAAGACGATACAGGGGGCGTTCTTCTTGGCCTGCTCGAAGAGGTCGCGGACGCGGCTGGCGCCGACGCCGACGAACATCTCCACGAACTCGGAGCCGCTGATGCTGAAGAAGGGGACGCCGGCCTCGCCGGCGACGGCGCGGGAGATCAGGGTCTTGCCCGTGCCCGGCGGGCCCACCAGCAGGACGCCACGGGGGATGCGGGCGCCCAGGGCGGCGAAGCGCTCGGGGAAGGTGAGGAACTCCACGACCTCCTGTAGCTCCTCTTTCGCCTCCACGGCGCCGGCGACGTCGTTGAAGGTGGTGTCGGGCCGGTTGGCCGTGACGACCCGCGCCCGGCTCTTGCCGAACGACATCGCCTGGCTGTTGGAGCCCTGGGCCTGGCGCAGCATGAAGATGAGGATGCCGCCGAAGATGATGAGCGGGAGGAAGTTGATCAGGACCCCGAAAATGTTGCCGCCACCACCGCCCTTAACTGCCAGATGAGGGAAGCTGGCAGCGGAGACATCGACTTTTTCCCGGGACAAGAACTCGAAAAAGTCGGTCCCCTCGGGGATGCGCGATGTCAGTTCCGATTTATTTTCCAATTTGAGGATGATTTGGTCGCCTTTAATCTCCACCTCTTGAACGGGCGGCGAGTTGGTGCGCAGGCGCTCTAGGACGCTCTCCGTCCCGCCCACGAAGGGGATCTCCTGGGATCCGCCACCCCGGGGAAAGAGGGTGAAAACAGCAATGATCAGGACCACCAGAATCAGGAGGTAAACGAGGGAGTTCCTCGACCAGCGCGATCCGCCCACGCCTCGTTCTCTCTTTCGGTCTCTCCGGGCTCGTGGAGCCCAGCAGTGAGATGTACTCCGCCCCTGTTTACAAATATAGCAGGGTTGCGGAGCCCTCTCTGTCGTTCGACTGCGCGGTTCGACGCCCCCTGCCGGGCCCTCCAGCCCCTACAACGGCGCCAGACCGTCCAGGGAGACTCTGCCGCCCAGAAGGATTATCCGCGACGGCCCCCCCAATCGCGCTGAGTCGGAGGCCCACTGGAAGCGTACGAACCCCGCCTCATTGGAGATCTTCGGCTTGCGCCATCCATCTCACAATTGCCAAGGTGCCTTAAGCAGTACCCCTTAGGAGGAGGGACGGAGGATGGCGTCTCCCCAGCTGCTTGGAGCGAGAAAGGCGGTTCGCCCTAGCGTTGCTCGGGAGCTTCGGCTCTGGCGAGAGGGCTACCGAGCCGTAGCCGGCCTGGATGAGGTCGGACGGGGTCCGCTTGCCGGCCCGGTCACGGCAGGCGCCGTGGTGCTGCGCCCCTACGCCCGTCCGGCCTGGCTGGCGGACGTGCGCGACAGCAAGCAGTTGACGGCCGTGTCGCGACGCCGGATCGCCGCCGCCATCAAAACGGCCGTGACCGATTGGGCCGTGGGCTGGGCCTCCGCCTGGGAAGTGGACGACGCGGGCGTGGTGGAGGCGACGCGGCGGGCGATGCGGCGCGCGCTGGCCGCCCTCGCCGAGCCGCCTTCCTTCGTCCTGGTTGACGGGACCGACGCGCTCCCGCTCGACTGCCCGGTGGAGGCGATCGTGCGGGGCGATGTGCAGGTGACGAGCATTGCCGCGGCCTCCGTGCTGGCGAAGGTCGCCCGTGATGCCTGGATGGAGCGGGCTGACACGCGCTTCCGCGGCTACGGCTTCGCCAGCAACAAGGGCTATGGCACCGCCGCTCATCTGGCGGCGCTGGAACGGCATGGTCCCTGCTCTCAGCACCGGGCCTCGTTTGCGCCCGTGCGTCGATTGGTGGCGCCGCCATGACCAATGCCCGTCAGGCGCTCGGCGCCGCCGGCGAACGGCTCGCCGCCGCGCACCTGGAATCGAAGGGCTATGAGATCATGGAGCGCAACGTCCGCAGCGCTCACGGAGAGCTGGACCTTGTGGCGCGATCGCCCGAGGGCGTGCTGGTTATCGTGGAGGTGCGCACGCGGCG
This sequence comes from Dehalococcoidia bacterium, assembly GCA_963662615.2. GTDB lineage: Bacteria > Chloroflexota > Dehalococcoidia > Bin125 > Bin125. Next base: position 1,141,731 of record CAXXSR010000001.1, on the reverse strand, counting down.
GGGGGCGGATGCGGAGGCGACCGTGATCGAGGCGGTGGACCAGCGCAAGCAGCGCCGCCTGGCCGAGCTTGCGGGCGAATACCTCGCCGAACGTCCGTCCGCCGAAGATGCGCGCATCGACGTGATTGCCATTGCCGTGGGCGTGGACGGCCGCGTCCTCTCGGTCCGGCACGTGGAGAACGCCGTTGAAGCTTGAGCGCCGTCGGCGTGTGTTACGCTCGGCTCCAGCCGGGCTCGGCGGTGCTCGCACCCCCGCCGGCAGCGCCTGCGCCCCGCCGGAATGCCGTCGTGGCGCCCCACGGCGTCCGCTGCCGTCGCTCTTGCGGCTACCTCCTGACGGCTGATGGCGAAGCCCGTGCGATGAGTTGGCAATGCCGATCTATGAGTACCTCTGCAGAGATTGCGACAAGCGCACGGAGGTGTATTTTCGCTCTCGCCGTACCGCCAAGCCGCCGCTCTGCGGCCACTGCGGGGGCAAGCGGACGCGCCGGGCGCTCTCCCGCTTCGCGACGCCGCTGACCGAGCAGCAGGTGCGGGAGCGGCATGGCACGCCGGCGCCGGGGGCAGGCCCGGATGCTTATCGGGACCCGCGCCAGATCGGTCGCTGGGCGGAGGAGCGCATTGCCGAGCTGGGTGTGGACATGCCGGCGGAAGCGCGCACGATGATCGACGCCGCCCGCGACGGTGAGCTCCCCCAGCCGTTGAAGGATCTCTAAAGCGCATGGCCAGCAATGATGGCGCCGGGACGGCCGCGGGCGAAGGGCTGGGCGCCGCGCTGGATCGCGTGATGGCGGAGATTCGGCCCGCGTTTGATGCCAAGCACCGCGCCCGTGAAGAGGCTCTCGCCGCCGCTCGGCAGGTGATCCAATACAGCGCCAACTCCATCCGCGCCACTCACCGGCATGAGCACGAGAGGGCGGCGGAGCTTTTGGGGACCGCGCGCCAGAGCGCCCGGCGGGCGCAGGCAGCGCTGGCCGACTTTCCCGACATCTACCACTCGGGCTTTCTCCATGACGCCGTCAAGGAGTACGCCGAGGCAACGTTGACGCTGGCCCTGGTGACCGGCCGCCCGCTGCCCGGGCCGTCGGAGCTTGGGGTGGAGTATGCCGCCTACCTCAACGGCCTTGCGGAGGCGGTGGGGGAGCTGCGGCGCCACACGCTCGACGCCCTCCGCGATGGCGATCTGGCCCGCTCCGAAGCGCTGCTCGCCGCCATGGACGAGATCTACACGCTGCTCGTGACCGTCGACTATCCCGACGCGATCACGCGAGGGCTGCGCCGCCACACGGACATGGTCCGAGGTGTCACCGAGAGGACGCGCGGTGACCTGACCGTGGCGGCCATGCAGGAGCGCGTACGGCAGGAGATGCAGACGCTTCGGCGCCATCTCCCTCGGGAGGTAGGCCCGGATCCGTCCGACTGAGCGCTCTCCGCTTCGCCCTGGAGCAAGCGGCCCCGGCTGGGCTTGGCCGTTGATCGCGAGATCGGCGCGCGGTAGAGTTCGGGCCGGTCGCAGTAAGGCAGGGAGCCGCTGCCGGACGCCGCGCCGTCTCCCCTCGATCCCTGTGTGGAGGCCCGATGGAGACCCTGGTTCTTGCGATTGTCGGCGGCGTGGTGGCGCTCGCCTTCGCGGCGCTGCGCGTGCGCGACGTCCTCTCGGAGGACCCGGGTGACGAGCGCATGCAGGCGATCGCCCGGTCGATTCAGATCGGAGCATCGGCCTTCCTGCGCAGGGAGTACACGGTTCTGGCCGGCTTCGTGGCCGTGGTCTTTCTCGTGCTCGTACTGTTCATTGACCTCAACATTTTGGACAAGGAGCAGTTGGACGACGGCTCCGACATCCCCAAGACCGCCCTGAGCTATCTGATCGGCGCCATTCTCTCCGGCGCGGCCGGCTACTTCGGCATGACCATTGCCGTGCGCGCCAACGTGCGGACGGCCGCCAAGGCGCGGGAGGGGCTCAACGGCGCTCTTCGCACCGCCTTCAACTCCGGCACCGTCATGGGGATGACGGTGGTCGCGCTGGGGATTCTGGGTCTTGCCATCCTGTACCTCATCTGGGAGAAGCCGGGCCCCCTGGCCGGCTTCGCCTTTGGCGCCTCATCCATCGCTCTCTTTGCGCGCGTGGGCGGGGGCATCTTCACGAAGGCGGCGGATGTGGGCGCCGACCTGGTCGGGAAGATCGAGGTCGGCATTCCCGAGGACGACCCGCGCAACCCCGCCACGATTGCGGACAACGTGGGCGACAACGTGGGCGACGTGGCGGGGATGGGCGCAGACCTCTTCGAGTCGTACGTGGGCTCCATCGTCGCAACGATGTCGCTCGCGCTCCTGTTCACCGCCGGCGCGACCGGCGACCTCGCGGACGCCGCCCAAGCGCTGGGCATCTTTAGCGCCGAGGCGACGGCTGCGTTCGATTCGGACGCCTTCGTGCTGCCGATCCTGGTGGCCGCGATTGGCATCTTCGCGTCCATCATCGGGACATTTCTGGTTCGCACGAGCGAAGGGGCCGACCAGGGGCGTCTCCTCTGGGCCCTGCGCGCGGGCGTCTACAGCGCCAGCGCCCTGGTCCTGCTCGGCTCCGGCATCGCCATCGCTGTCATGGGGCTGGACGCCAACCTCTTCTTCGCCGTCCTCGTCGGCCTCATCGCGGGTCAGATCATCGGGACCGTGACGGAGGGCTTCACGTCCTCCGCGGGGTTCCGGCTGGGGCGCCTCCACTACAGCCCTACCACCAGCCTGGCCCGGCAGGCGGAGTCCGGGGCCGGTCCCCTGATCATTGGTGGGATGAGTCTGGGCATGCTCTCCAGTGCGATTCCCGTGCTGACCATTGTCGTGGCCATCGTCATCACCAATGAGGTGGCGGGTCTCTACGGCATCGCCCTGGCGGCGGTGGGGATGCTGGCGCCGCTGGGGGTGACGCTTGCCAGCGACGCCTACGGCCCCGTGGCGGACAATGCCGGCGGCATTGCGGAGCAAGCGGGCCTGCCACCGGAAGTGCGCGAGCGCACCGATGCCCTCGATCAGTTGGGCAACACCACGGCGGCCACGGGCAAGGGCTTCGCCATTGGCTCCGCCACGCTCACGGCGCTCGCGCTCCTCGCCACCTACGCCACGGTGACCAACGTCTCCCTGTTCAATCTCCTGGACGCGGAGGTCATGGCGGGGATCCTCCTCGGCGGCCTGATGCCTTTCCTTTTCAGCGCCCTCAGCATGGGCGCCGTGGGGCGGGCGGCCATGGCCATGGTGGAGGAGGTTCGGCGCCAGTTCCGCGAGCATCCGGGCATCATGGACGGAACGGAGCAGCCGGACCATGCGCGGGCGATCGAGATCTCCACCAACGGCGCACTCAAAGAGATGGTGCTGCCCGGTCTCCTGGCGGTGACGGTGCCGATCTTCGTGGGCGCCGTCATGGGGGTGGAGGCGTTGGGCGGCCTGCTGATCGGCTCGATCGCCGCCGGCGCCCTGATGGCGATCACCATGGCCAATGCGGGCGGAGCCTGGGACAACGCCAAGAAGTACATTGAGGCGGGCAACTTCGGGGGGAAGGGTTCGGAGGCGCACAAGGCGGCAGTCGTGGGCGATACGGTGGGTGACCCGTTCAAGGACACGTCCGGCCCGTCGCTGAATATCCTGCTGAAGCTGATGTCAATCGTCGCTGTCGTCTTCGGCCCACTCTTTCTCTAGGCGAATTCTCTGGGCGAGCCGCCGGGGGCGGGCCGGGGATATCCCTCGTTCCAGGGGGCCGTCCCTGTGCGGGCACCGAGCGGGGCCGAGCGCGCCCCGCTCGGACCGGGCCCCTCCACTACGACTTCTGTCTGCACCTGCCGATAACTGAAGTGCGGGTGGCGCTTGCCCAGGATGGCGCGCCGCCGGAGGGCGATTGAGCGCGCCCGAGCGCGGGTGGGGGGCAGAGCGGTGACCACCTTAAGCGTTGCCCGGCAGGAGGGGCTGCAGCCCGACTCCGGTCTCGTCGCGTCGCTGGCGGAACTGGTCACCGCCTTCGCGTTCGGGCTTGACGCGGCGGAAGGGCGTGAGCCCGGACATGCCGCTCGCGTGGGCTATATCGCAACGTTGCTGGTACGCGCGCTCGCTCTCGGCGATGAGGCGGGGCGCGCCGCCTTCCACGCCGGACTCCTCCATGACGTGGGCGTGCCGATTGCGGCCGCGGGCCTGCTAGGCGTGCCGGGCGTTGATGAAGAGCTGATCTTCGGCTTCGCCCCCCAAAACGATCTGGACGCGGCGGAGGTGCCGCGGCGCAGCCGCGGCCTGGTGCAACAGGTGCTGGCCACCCACGTCAGCGCCGGGGCGGAGTTTCTCACCACCCCGTGGTTTCCGGACGCCACATACGCGGCCGTCCGGGCGAGCCACGAGAACTGGGATGGCAGCGGCTATCCGGCAAGCGCAAAGGGCGAGGCGATCCCCGTGGTGGGGCGCGTGGTCCGGGCCGCCGACTTGTTCGAGAGCGTGGTGTCGGGTGAAACGAACCCGCTGACGGCGCGGGCCCGCTGCCGCCGCACGATCCGCGCCTGGGCGGGCCGCGAGATCGACCCGCGGATCGCCGTTGCCCTCGCCGCGGTTTCGGAAGACGACTCCTTCTGGCTCGGCTTCTACGGCGATGCTGTGGCCGAGCGGGTCCTCACGAACGCGCCGGCCGCCGGCGTGCCCAGCAGCGATGCCCTCCTGTGGTCCTTCAGCGAGGCGGCGGCGGACCTGGTGGACGCCAAGGCGGGCCATGAGCGAGGCCGTGCCCAGCGCGTGGCCCACTATGCCCGCGGGATGGCGACTCGCCTCGATATGAGCCCCGCGCGGGCGGAGAGCATCGCTCTGGCGGCGCTCTGGAACGACCTGGGCGCGTTGGGCGTGCCGGCACGCATCCTCGTCAAGCGGGATCTCCTGACGGTCGAGGAGATGCAGCGCGTGCAGAGTCACCCCGCCTTCTCCGCCGAGATCCTCCGGCGCCTGCCCGCCTTGGAGCCGGCGGCGGCCTGGGTGGCCGCCCACCACGAGCGGCTGGACGGCAATGGCTATCCGGAGATGTTGTCCGGCAGCATGATCCCCACGGAGGCCGGCATCCTCTCGATTGCCGACGCGTATGTCGCCATGACCTCACGCCGCCCCTATCGGGAGGCGCTGTCGCATAAGGATGCCCGAGCCATGTTGGAGGCAGGCGCCGGCAGCCAGTGGGACCCCTTCTTGGTGAAGGTGATGCTGGACCTCCTGGGCCAGGAGTCGGCGAGCGCGGACGGCGAAACGGGCTAGCAGCGCTCGTAGCGGTCCACCGGCAGCACCCAGATCACGGCGCCGCCCCGGCGCACCTCCAGCGGCTCGCGGGTGAGGTCAAGCTGACCGAGCAACGGCAGCTCACGGACGGGCACCAGTTCCGTCCGGGCATGGGTGAGGCGCCTCACAATCTCGATCACGCCATCCACGGCATCGTCGGGCACGCCAGAGATCAGCGTGCTATTCCCGCGGCGGAGGAGGCCGCCGCTGCTGCCGAGCTTGGTGACGGGATAGCCGGCGCCGACCAATTCGTTGGAGAGGTGATCCACGTCGGCGGTCTCGGCGACGATCAGGATCACCTTCATTCGCGATCCTCATGGGCGGTGTCTTCATGCGCGGTGGCTTCAGGCGGGGTGGCCCGGCCCCGCGCCCGCGGCAGAGCCACCGGCAGGGCGCCACTCTCCGCGAGGGCGGCGACCGCTACGCCCGAGGCGAGGCCGACGAGAAAGCCAAGCAGAAATCGCACCCTCTTCCCTCCTCTTCCGGATTCCCCGAACGCGCGTCACGGCGTTGGGCTCCATCAAACCACGGACGTCAATGATGTGCGGTGCGAGCGTCGCGGCCAATTGCCGGGGTCGGCGCCCGCTGGTAGCGTGAGCGTACGCGCTCTCCCAGCCCCCGAATCCCCACCAGAGAGGGAGCGACCGATGGCGACCGCCTCTCCGCTCACCTTGGAAACGATTGTCTCGCTGGCCAAGCGGCGCGGCTTCGTGTTCCCCAGCAGCGAGATCTACGGCGGCTTTGGCTCCACCTATGACTACGGGCCGCTGGGCGTGGAGCTGAAGCGCAACATCCGCGAGCAGTGGTGGCGCGCGATGGTGTGGGAGCGCCGCGACGTCGTTGGCCTTGACTCGGCCATCTTGATGGCCCCCCAGGTCTGGACAGCCAGCGGCCACCTCTCGAGCTTCTCCGATCCGCTGGTGGACTGCCGCGAATGCAAACAGCGCTTTCGCCACGACGAGCTGGCCGGCAACGCCTGTCCCCACTGCGGCGCGGTGGATTCCATGACGCCGCCGCGTCAGTTCAGCTTGATGTTCAAGACCCAGGTCGGCCCGGTGGAAGATGAGGCCAGCGTGGCCTACCTGCGGCCCGAGACCGCCCAAGGCATCTTCGTGAATTTTGAGAATGTCCTGACCAGCAGCCGGCGCCGGCTGCCCTTCGGCATCGCTCAGCAGGGCAAGGCGTTCCGCAACGAGATCACGCCGGGTAACTTCATCTTCCGGACGCGCGAGTTTGAACAGATGGAGCTGGAGTTCTTTGTCCATCCCGCGGAGGCGGACTCCTGGTACCAGCGTTGGATCGAACTACGCGAGCAGTGGTATGCGGACCTGGGGATGCGCCGCGAGAACCTCCGTCGCGACGTGCATCCGCCGGAGAAGCTCTCCCACTACTCCGCCGGCACCACGGACATCCAGTACCGCTTCCCCTGGGGCTGGCAGGAGCTGGAGGGCATCGCCAATCGGACTGACTTTGACCTCAAGGCGCATTCCCAACACAGCGGCAAGCGCTTGGCCTACTTCGACCCCGATACCAAGGAGCACCTGGTGCCCTACGTGGTGGAGCCTTCGGCGGGGGTGGACCGGATCATGCTTGCCTTCCTCTGCGACGCCTACACCGTGGAGCCTGACGAAAAGGGAGATGACCGCGTCATTCTCAAGTTTCACCCGCGCCTGGCCCCGATCAAGGTGGCGGTTTTGCCCCTCAGCAAGCGGGAGGCGCTGATGCCCCTAACGCAGGACGTTTGGGCCAGGCTGCGGCCTCATTGGGCCACGCAGCTTGACGAGACGCAGAGCATTGGACGCCGCTACCGGCGGCAGGACGAGGCGGGCACGCCGCTCTGCGTCACCGTTGACTTCGACTCGCTGGAGGACAACGCGGTGACCATCCGCGATCGAGATACGCAGGAGCAGGTTCGGGTGGCCGTGCCGGAGATCGTGGACGCGGTCCGCGGTAAGCTGGGGTTCTAGCGACGAGGCGGCGTCCTTAGGGAGCGATTTCCGCCACCTTGGCCCGCGCCCCGTCTTTGTCCTCAAACCAGAGCGCGTTGATTTCCGTGTAGGTCTGCCACTCCTCGGGGACGTCGTCCTCGGCGAAGATGGCGGTCACCGGGCAGGCCGGTTCGCAGGCCCCGCAGTCGATGCACTCATCGGGACTGATGTAGAGGATGCGGTCCTCGTCGTCGGCGTGAATGCAGTCGACGGGGCAGACCTCCACGCAGGACTGGTCTTTGACGTCGATGCAGGGCTCGGCGATGGTGTACGTCATGGTTGCTTATTCCTCCCGCGGCTCGCTGCCCGCGGCCCCGCCTGGCTCAGTCGTGGCTGGCAGACGCCACCCTCAACAGTTGCACATATACGTCATATACGGTCTGCTCGGCTCTCGCAACACCTTGGCACCCCAGAGAGCAGCGCCCGTCGGCGAGCCTCTCGGTCCGACCCGTGATGCAGGCTAGGAGCGCGCGGTCCGCTTCGTCCGGGCGCGAGCGGCAGCCACGGCCCGGCGGGTGCCGGCGTCTCGGGCCAAGCGGCGCCTACCGTCTCGCGGAGCCGGGGCGCGGCCATCACCGGAAGAGGAGGGCGGGCGACGCGCTCGCCTGCCGTTGCCTGCGCCAGCTGCCGCGGTCCGGTCAGCGGGCTCCGGGATCACGCGGCCGTGCTTCGCCAGGGTCCGGCGCAGGAAGCGGCCGGTGTGGCTGTCCGGATGCGCGGCCACCTCCTCCGGCGTGCCCGCGGCCACCAGCCAGCCGCCGCGGTCGCCGCCCAGAGGGCCCAGGTCCACGATGTGGTCCGCGTTCTTGATCACGTCCAGGTGGTGCTCAATGACCACCACCGTATTGCCGGCATCGACGAGGCGCTGCAAGACGGCCAAGAGCGCGGTGACGTCGGAGAAGGCCAGGCCGGTGGTGGGCTCGTCCAGCAGGTAGAGGGTGCGGCCGGTGCCGCGCTTGGACAGCTCCGTGCTGAGCTTGACGCGCTGGGCCTCCCCGCCTGAGAGGGTCGTGGCGGGCTGTCCCAGCTTGATGTAGCCGAGGCCCACGGCCTGAATGGTCTCCAGCTTGCGCCGGATCGCCGGATTGGCTTGGAACAGCTCCGCCGCCTCGTCCACGGTCATGTGCAGGACCTCGGCGACGGTCTTGCCCTTGTAGAGGATCTCCAGCGCTTCGCGGTTGTAGCGGTCGCCGCGGCAGACCTCGCAGGGCACCGTGACGTCGGGGAGGAACTGCATCTCGATGGCGATGTAGCCGTCGCCCTTGCAGGCCTCGCAGCGGCCGCCCTTGACGTTGAAGGAGAAGCGGCCCGGCTTGTAGCCGCGCATGCGCGCCTCCGGGACGGAGGCGAACAGCTCGCGGATGGGGGTGAAGAGGCCCGTGTAGGTGGCCGGGTTGGAGCGCGGGGTGCGGCCGATGGGCGACTGGTCGATGTTGATGACCTTGTCGATCTGGTCCAGGCCCTCCACCTTGTGGACCTTGCCCGGACGCAGCTTGGTGCGGTGGAGCTGTTGGGCCACCTTGCGGTAGAGGATCTCCGTCACCAGGGTGCTCTTGCCGGAGCCGCTGACCCCGGTGACGCAGATGAAGCGGCCGAGGGGAAATTCCACGTCCAGATTGTGGAGATTGTGCTGGGCGGCGCCGCGCACCCAGATGGAGCGGCCGTTGCCGGGGCGGCGGCCTTCCGGCATGGGAATCTGCTTGCGGCCGGCGAGGTAGGCCCCGGTGAGCGAACGCTTGCCCCGCATGATCGCCTTGGGGCTGCCCTGCGCCACGATGTGGCCGCCCTGCTCACCGGCGCCGGGGCCCATGTCAATGATGTGGTCGGCGGCGCGCATGGTTGCCTCATCGTGCTCGACGATGAGGACGGTGTTGCCGAGGTCGCGCAGGCGCTGGAGCGTGCGGATGAGGCGCTCATCGTCCAGCGCGTGCAAGCCAATGGAGGGCTCGTCGCAGACGTAGAGCACCCCCATCAGCGATGAGCCGATCTGGGTGGCCAGCCGGATCCGCTGGGCTTCGCCGCCGGCCAGCGTGCCGGCGGACCGGTCCAGGGTCAGGTAGTCCAGGCCCACGTCCACCAGGAAGGTCAGGCGCTCCAGGATCTCCTTGAGGATCTGCTCCCCAATGACGCGCTCGCGGGCGCTGAGGGGCGTGTCGTCGGCGCTCAGTTTCGCGGCCCAGGCCTGGGCCGCGGCCACCGACATCTCCGTGACGTCGGTGATGCTGAGCCCGTCAATGCGGACCGCCAGCGCTTCCGGCTTGAGCCGCTTGCCCTTGCAGGCGGGGCAGGGCACCGCCGCCATGTAGCGCGCGATCTCTGTCCGCATCCACTCCGAGTCGGTCTCCTCGTAGCGGCGGGCGAGGTTGTTGATCACGCCTTCGTACTGCGCCTCGTAGGTGCGCTTGCGGCCGCGATGGTTGACGTAGGTGATGAGGACGGGCTCGTCGCTGCCATAGAGGATCACGTCCAAGACGTCGTCCGGCAGATCGGCGATGGGGACGTCGGTGCTGGAGCCCAGCTTTTCCAGCACGCCCACCAGCACCTTGTAGTACCAGGTGCCGGAGGTGGTGGCGCGGGCCCAGGGCTCAATGGCCCCCTGGGCAACAGACTTGCTCCGGTCCGGGACGACGAGTTCCGGGTCGATCTCCATCTTGACGCCGAGGCCGGTGCAGGCGGAGCAGGCGCCGTGAGGACTGTTGAAGGAGAAGTTGCGCGGCTCGATCTCGCCGAAGGAGGTCATGTCGTCGGGGCAGGCGAGCGCTTCAGAGTAGACGCGGTCCTGGGGCTCCCCCGCGACCGCGACGCGGATCATGCCGCCGCCCAGCTTGAGCGCCTGCTCGACGCTATCGGCGAGACGGCCGGCCAGCGTGCGGCGTTCATCGGCGTCGGCGGCGGACGCCACCACCAGCCGGTCCACGACGACGTCGATGCTGTGGCGCTTGTTTTTCTCGAGCTTGATCTCATCGTCCAGGGAGAGGAGTTCGCCGTCGACGCGGACTCGGACGAAGCCGCTGCGACGGGCGTCTTTGAGCACCTGGACGTGTTCGCCCTTGCGGTCCTTCACGGCGGGGGCGAGCACCATCAGGCGACTGCGGGCGGCGACGGTGAGGATGCTGTCGACGATCTGCTGGACCGTTTGGCGCTCGATCGGTTTGCCGCAGAGGGGGCAGTGGGGCCGGCCGGCGCGGGCGAAGAGGAGACGGAGGTAGTCGTAGACTTCGGTGACAGTGCCGACCGTAGAGCGGGGGTTGCGACTGCCCGATTTCTGGTCGATGGCGATGGCGGGGGAGAGCCCCTCAATGTGGTCCACCGCCGGCTTCTCCATCTGCCCCAGGAACTGCCGGGCGTAGGCGGAGAGGGACTCGACGTAACGGCGCTGCCCCTCGGCATAGATGGTGTCGAAGGCGAGGGAAGACTTGCCGGAGCCGGAGATGCCGGTGATGACGACGAGCTTGTCGCGGGGAATGGAGACGTCGATGTTTTTGAGGTTGTGCTCACGGGCCCCGCGCACAACGATCTGGTCAAGGGCCACGGGCGATGTTCCTCGCGTCGGTCGCCGGGCAGCGGCGCGGGAGCTGCCTGGATGGGTTCGTGACGAGTCTATCATCGGCGGCAGGCAGCGAACAGGCGTTCGGATGCCGGCGATCGGATCGTGTGGGCGGATCGTGTGAGCGGATTGTCTGAGCGTAGGCGCCGCGGGATGGCGGCGTAGAGGGGGATGCGATGGGCGTTCGTCGCCTCGCCGCGGTGATGGTGGGAGTCGTGTTGCTGGCGGGCGTGAGCGCGACGGGAGCGCTGTGGGCGGCTTGGTCACAGGAAGCCCCGTCCCAGGAAGCCGAGCAGGACGCCGACGCCGCCATCGTGACGCTGTTGAACCCGTCCGCCGTGGAGCGGCGCGTCCAGCTGAGCTTGGTAACGGCGGCCGGCGGGACGATCGCGCTGTCGATGCACACGGTCGATGCGGGGAGCGCGAGCACGTTCTCGCTGGCGGCGGCCATGGAGCCGACGGACTACGTGGCGACTTGCATCGGCTGTCGGGGCGCGCCCTTCGCCGTCGCGGCGGGACAGCGGATCGTCGTGTTCATCCTGTCGACGGGGGAAGCGGCGGCGCCGCGAAGCGATCTGCACGTGGTCAATGAGAGCGGCCGCCGGCAGGCGGGGGCGTTGCGTACGGGCGCCGTCGTGGGGCGCGGGCGCACGGTGTTGCGGTTCGACCTCGCGCCGGGCGAAAGCGAGGCGGTGGGCCTGCGATTCGCCGGCGATCAACGGGTGGACTTCAACCTCGCCTGCGGCGCCTGCCTGCCTCAGCTGGCGCGGGCCGGCAACGGTGTGGACCTGGAGTTGGTCATTCGGTAGGAGAAGTTTTTGGCCCGCGCTCGCGACTCGTCTGGGCTCGCGCGGGGTTTGTGAGCGCTCGCGCCGGGGCACGATGATCAGGACGATGTCGGCGCCCTTCGCCCCTTCGGCAAGCTCAGGACAGGCAGGCTCAGGACGAACGGGGGGACTCGCCGCCGACCCTTCGACAGGCTCCTTCCCAGGAGGCAAGGACAGGTCAGGGTGAGCGGCTTTATGGCCAGCTCGGCCCGTATACTTGCGACGGGATCAGTGCGATGGCCGAGTCGAAATTCGTGATTCTGGACGGGCACGGCATCATCTTTCGCGCCTACTTCGCGGTGCGCGAGCCGCTGGTGGTGCGGAAGACGGGCGAGGTCGTGACGGCGGTGTACGGATTTGCCAACACGCTGCTGAGCGTGCTGGACGAGCTGAAGCCGACGCACATCGCTGTGGCGATGGATACCCCGGAGCCGACGTTCCGCCACGAGGCGGACGCGAACTACAAAGCCAACCGGCCGCCGCCGCCGGAGGATCTCCCGCCCCAGATCGATCGTTGCCGGGATCTGATCGGCGCGTTCAACATCCCCATCTTCGAGGCGCCCGGCTATGAGGCGGACGACGTGCTGGCGGCGCTGGCCGATCAGGCGGCGGAGCAAGACGTGGAAACCTGGATCGCGACGCTGGACAGTGACCTGATCCAGTTGGTGCGGCCCGGCGTCAACGTGTTCATGTACCGGCCCTACCAGCGCGACACCGTGCGCTACGACTCGGCGGAGAAGGTGCGCGACCGCTACGGGATCGACCCGATTCAGATCATTGATTTCAAGGGGTTGAAGGGCGACACGTCCGACAACATTCCCGGCGTGCCGGGGATCGGCGAGAAGACGGCGATCAAGCTGCTCAACGAGTACCGGACGGTGGAGGAGATCTACGAACGGCTGGATGAGGTGAAGCCGGCCCGCGCGCAGAAGGCGCTGCGCGAGAATCGCGAGCAGGCGCTGCACTCGAAGCGGATGGCGACGATTGCGCACGACGTGCCGGTGCAGCTGGACCTCGATGCCGCCCAGGTCCAGGACTACGACCGCGGTGCGGTGCTGCAGCTCTTTCAAGCGTTGGAGTTTCGCAGCCTGATTGATCGGCTGCCGGAGACGGTGGGCGGCGCCGCGGCCGTCCTGTCCGCGGAAGGACGCGAGCCGGCCGTGGAGACGCACTACGAGGTCGTGCGGACGGCGGCGGCGCTGCGGGGCTGGGTGGACCGGGCCCGGCGGGCCCCGTTGCTGGCCGTCGATCTGGAGACGTCCGGGGTGGACACGATGACGTGCGAGATCGCGGGGTACGCGCTCGCCGTCGCGCCGGGGGAGGCGGCGTACGTCCCCGTGAAACACGCCGATGACGGAGAGCCGCTGCTGTCGTCGGAAGAGGCGAAGGAGCTGCTGCGCCCCGTGCTGGAGGACGCGCAGATCCCCAAGGCGCTGCACAACGCGAAGTTCGACCTGAAGGTGCTGGCCGGGCACGGCGTGACGCTGCGCGGTCTCCGGCACGACACGATGATCGCCGCGTACCTGCTGGGCGAGCAGTCGATCGGGTTGAAGACGCTGGCCCTGGAGCGGCTGGGCGTGACGATGACGGCGATTGAGGAGCTGATCGGCACGGGCAAGAGCCAGATCTCGATGACGGAAGTGCCGGCGGGGCAGGCGGGCCCGTACGCGGCCGCGGACGCCGACATGACGTTGCGGCTGGCCGCCGTGTACGCGGAGGAGTTCGAGAAGGAGCCGCAGCTGTTCGAGCTGTACGGGAACGTCGAGCTGCCGCTGGTCGAAGTGCTGGCGGCGATGGAACGCCGCGGCGTGACCCTGGAACCGTCGGCGTTGGAGCACCTCTCCGCAACGCTGGATACGGAGGTGGGCGCGACGGAGGCGCGGATCCATCAGCAGGTGGGCCGGGAGTTCAACGTCAGCTCGCCCAAGCAGTTGAGCGAGGTGCTGTTTGAAGAGCTGAAGCTGCCCAAGTCGCGCAAGACGACGCAGGGCTACAGCACTGATGCGCGCTCGCTGGAGCGGTTGACGAACGTGCATCCGGTGGTGGAGCAGGTCCTGCAGTACCGCGAGCTGACGAAGCTGAAGTCCACCTACGTGAACACGCTGCCGGCGTTGATCAATCAGCGCACGGGGCGGATTCACACGGATTACAACCAGACGGTGGCGGCGACGGGGCGGTTGTCGTCGGAGAATCCAAACTTGCAGAACATTCCCGTGCGGACCGAGATGGGGCGGGAGATCCGCGCCGCCTTCGTGGCGCACGACGGCGACGACGTGCTCTTTCTGGGCGCGGACTACTCGCAGATTGAGCTGCGGGTGCTGGCGCACCTGTCGGGTGATCCGGTGCTGATCGAGGCGTTCCAAAACGACGAGGACATCCACGCGGCGACAGCGTCGGGGGTGTACGGGGTGGGGCAGGCGGAGGTGGAGCCGGAGATGCGCCGGGTGGCGAAGATGATGAACTTCGGCGTGATCTACGGTCTGACGGCGCACGGCCTGTCGCAGCGGTCGGGCATGGAACGACAGGATGCCCAAGCGTTCATTGATGCCTACTTCGGACGGTTCGCCCGAGTGCAGGAATGGATCGAGGAAGTGAAGGAGTCGGTGCGGGAGCGCGCGTACGGAGAGACGCTGCTGGGCCGGCGCCGGCGGATCCCGGAGATCCGCTCGTCCAACTTCCAGGTGCGGTCGGCGGCGGAGCGGGTCGCCGTCAATATGCCCGTGCAGGGCACGGCGGCGGACGTGATGAAGCTGGCGATGTTGCGCATCTTCGCTGCGCTGCGGGAGCGTGAGCTGGCGGCGCGGATGATCCTGCAGGTCCACGACGAACTGATCTTTGAGCTGCCTGAGCGGGAGGTGGCGGACGTGGCGGCGATCCTGCAAGAGATCATGCCGCGGGCGATCGAGATGGTGGTGCCGCTGAAGATCGAGATGAAGCGGGGGCCGAACTGGCGCGACATGGAGCCGTTGCAGTCCGCCACCGTCGCTGAAGAGCAGTAGTCGAGGCGGCGCGCCGGCGCCAAGAGCCGCTGATCCGCGTCCCGTTGACCGCGGCTGACGCTAGGAAGGTCGTGGTATAGAGTGTCCGCGCCATGTTTCGCACCCTCGGCAACACCTGGAAGCTGATGAAGACCTCCTTGCTGGTCCTGCGCAAGGACAAGGAGCTGATCCTTTTCCCGGTCATGTCCGGCATTGGCGTCCTGGTGGTGGTGGGGATCGCGGCTGGAGTTTTTGGGGCGATTGGCACGTTCGGCCGTCTGGACACTGCGGGCGCAGAGGCCGAGGTACAAGCAGGCGACGTGCTGGTCGGCGTATTCGCGCTGTTCGCCGCGTTCTTCGTGATCAACTACTTCAACGCCGCCCTGATCGGCGCGGCGCGAGTGCGGCTGAAGGGGGGCGACCCCAACCTGGGCACCGGCTTCGCAGCGGTGAACAAGCACATTGGCGCGGTGTTCGGGTGGTCGCTGATTGCGGGCGTGGTGTTCATTCTCCTGACGTATGCGCGGCTGCAGAGTAGGAGCTTCATTGCGCGGATCTTCATTAGTCTCGCCGGCGCGGCCTGGGCCTACGCGACGTTCTTCGTGATCCCCGTGCTGATCGTCGAGGGTGTGGGCCCGAAAGAGGCGATCAAGCGCTCCGCCGGCCTCTTCCGCAAGACTTGGGGCGAGCAGCTCGTATCGAACTTTGGCTTCGGCCTCCTGCAGATCGTGGCGGTGGTCCCCGCCGTCATCGTCATCGCTATTCTTGCGCCGTTGTCCCCCGTCGCGGCCATCCTTGCGGGTGTGCCGCTGCTCGCAATTGGCCTGGGGACGGTGCTGGCGATGGAGGGGATCTTCAAGGCGGCGCTGTACGATTACGTGGCCGATGGCGTCGTGCCGCAGTTCTACGATCGCGAGACGCTGGCGGGGGCGTATACGGCGGGCGGGACGTCCGGGTACCAGCGCTAAGCCGCTATCAGCGGCTCCGTATGGCAGTGAAGGCCGCCCGATGGGCGGCCTCTCTCGTTGGTCGCGAGCACGAGCCCGCGATTTTTTTTGCCGGCGCGGCGTTTCCCCGGCCGTCTGCCAGATGGGCGAGGGCCGCGGAGTGTGTTTCAGGGGCTGAAATCGTCGCGGATTCGGCAGGATCTTGCACGATTTTGCAGCGGGGAGGCGGACATCGGCGGACAGGGAAGGGACTGGAGGAGGACAGGCAGCGGACGGGCAGCGGACGGGCAGCGGACAGGGCTGCGGACAGGGCTGCGACAGGCAAGGGACAGGGGCGGGACTGCCTCGGGACAGAGTGGAGACGGTTGGCGTTGAAGTCTCCTAAGTGAGAACTATAACACGCGGTAAGAGGACTCACAATCAAGTCGTGCGGCCGCGTGCGGTGACGACATAACTAGAGACTGGCCCGCACGTGTGGTGGGCCCGGGGAGTGACAGTACACTCCCGGCATCTGGCGGGTCAGGTCGAGCATTGAAGAAGGGGGTTTGCATGAACCGGGTGGCCATTGGGCTGGTCGTTGCCGGGAGTCTGTTCGTGGCAACGGGGGTCGCGGTCTCGATCCTGGTGCTGCTTGTCGCGAAGCGGGCGGCGCCGGGGGTGAAGGCGCGGGTGATCGAGATGCCGCATCGCGTCCAGGAGGCGATGCCGCAGGGGTTCGGGCCGCGGCGAATGATGGGGGACCTGGACGCGATGACGGAGGAGCTGCGGCGGATCCGGGAGCTGCTGGAGGAGCAGGGGCGGCGGGAGGGGACCGGGTAAGCGACCCCGCACATTGCAGGCTCGCAGTGTCACACCGTCCTCCTCGCTAAGTGGAGGCGGGGGTTCGCCGTTCGCCCCTTCGGCAAGCTCAGGACGAACGAGGGGACCTCACCCCCCGCCCCCCTCTCCATCACAGAGCGATGGAGAGGGGGTGGAGAGCCGTTCGCCCTTCGACTTTTTCGCCCGCGCTCGCGACTCGTCTGGGCCAGCGCGGCGTTCGTGACCGCTCGCGCCGGGGGTCGATGATCGGGACGATGTCGGCGCCGTTCGACAAGCTCCGAATGAGCGGCCTTAGGATGCGGATATGCCGGAGCTGCCGGAGGTCGAGACGCTGCGGCGGGACCTGGAATCGCGGGTGGTGGGACGGCGGATTCGGGCGTTCCGCGTGGAGCCGGGGGGCGAGCGGCTGCTGCAGGGGGTCTCCAAGCAAGCGCTCCGCCGCCGGCTGGTAGGGCGGCGCATCGACGGCGTGGGGCGGCGGGGCAAGTACCTCTTCTTCCACCTCGATGACGGATCGGCGTGGGTCGTGCACCTGCGCATGACGGGGTCGCTGCGGCATCGCCGCGCGGATGCGCCGGCCGACCCGTTCCTGCGCGCCGCGGTCTCCCTGGACGACGGCGCGGATCTCCGTTTCGTGGACGTGCGCAAGTTCGGCACGTTCGCGGTCGTGGACGGCGTCGAGGAGGTGGCCGGCAAGCTGGGCCCGGAGCCGTTGACCCCCGCGTTCACCGTCGAGGCGCTGTGGGAGGCGCTGCGAGGCCGGCAGGCGCCGGTGAAATCGATCTTGCTCAATCAGGAGCTGATCGCGGGGCTGGGGAACATCTACACGGACGAGGCGCTGTTCCTGGCGCGCCTGCATCCGTTGGCGCCGGCGGGGTCGTTGCGACCGGCGGAGCGGCGGGCTCTGCATGCGGCCGTGGAAGAGGTGCTGCGGGAGGGGATCCGACATCGGGGGGCGTCATTCCGGGATTACACCGACGCCGACGGCCGGAAGGGGCGGCAGCAGTTCTTCGTGAAGGTGTTCCGCCGGACGGACGAGCCGTGCGACGTGTGCGGGTCGCCGATCCGGCGGACGGTGGTGGGGGGCCGGGGGTCGCACTGGTGCCCGCGCTGCCAGCCGGCGCGGCAGGCGGGGCGGAGAGTTTTCAGTAAGCGCTCGCGGCCGGCTGCGGAGTGATTGTCGGCTGGGGACGGCTCGCGCCGGGCGATGGGGGTGCGAGCGGTTTTTTCGCCCGCGCTCGCGGGTCGTCTGGGTCAGCGCGGTGTTCGTGATCGCTCGCGCCGAGGGATGGGCGTGTGAGCGGCTGCGCTGCTTGTTGTTGGGCCGTTCGCCCATTCGACAAGCTCAGGGCGAACGGATCAGGAGGTGCTCAGGGTGAGCGGGCGGCAGGGCGGCGGGCGAGGGGCGCGTCGCGCTGGTAGGCTGGTGGCCGGCGAGGTAGCGGCGGTGCAGGGAGAGGCGGCGATGGCAGATCCGGCGACGCACGGGCGCGAGCCGGTCGCGGCAGGGGACGGCGCCGGGGGGCCGTCGGCGCTGGCGATGGCGCTGTGCCGGGACTGCGGGCAGCCGTTCGACCTGTCGACGGTGGAGGCGTCGACGGCGCTGTGCGCGTCGTGCTTCGCGGCCTATCTGCACGGGCTGGAGACGCCGTTCCTGGAGAACTACGCGCGCTTTGGGGCGAAGGCGCATCGCACGGTGGCGGAGGCGCTGCTGCGGGCGCTGGCGCTGGCGGACCCGGACGACCGCAAGGTGATGGGGATGCGGGTCGTGGAGGAGTACCTCAACGCGGCCGCGGAGTTGATTGGCCTCTACCTGGCGCTGCGGCGTCGGCAGGAGGCGCCGGTGCTGGACACGTTCCTGGGCTTTGAGCTGAACGTCCGCTCCATGACCGACTTCCGCGTGCTCACACATGGTCGCAGCGACGACGAGATCATGCGGGAGCTGGGCCTGCCGACGCTGCGCGACGTGGAGGGGGCGCGAGGCGAGGTGAAGCGTCGGGACTACAAGCAGATGCGGACGGCGGTGGAGTCGGTGGTGACGGGGCTGGAGCGGCTGACGCGGGTGGAGCAGGGCGCGCTGCTGCAGATCGCGAGCGGGCTGCAGCGGTCGAAGACGCTGACGCATAAATTGGACTGGCTGCCGGACCGTCGGATGCAGCCGGATCAGGTGGCGCTGCTGGTGCTGGAGCAGAAGCGTCGGGTGCTGGCGGCGTATCCGCTGGCGATCCAAGAGCGCCAGTTGCAGTCGTTCGTGGACGCGATTGACCGGATCACGTGCGCGACGCGGGACATGATCTGGCTGTACCTGCACGTGCGGGAGGTGGCGGGGGCAGGCGCGTCGCAGTCGTAGCGGCCGTCGGTGGGGGTGAGGAGGGCGCATGGGATCCAGGCTCTTCGCCGCGGTCTACTCGAACGTCGCGCTGCGGCTGGAGCCGAAGAGCGCACGGGAGGCGCGGCGCGAACTGGTTGCGGACCTGAGCGGAGAGGTCCTGGAGATTGGCGCGGGGCCCGGCACGACGTTCGACCTCTACGCGGCCGGCGCGCGGGTGACGGCGATCGACTCCAACGAACACATGCTGCGGCGGGCGCGTCGGCGGGCGGCTGAGGCCGTCGCGACGATCACGGTCCAGGCCGCGGACGTGGAGCGGTTGCCGTTCGCGGACGAGCAGTTCGATCACGCGGTGGCCACCCTGGTGTTTTGCAGCGTGGCGGACCCGGCGCGAGGGCTGGGCGAGCTTAGGCGCGTGACGAAGCCCGGCGGGAGCCTGCGACTGCTGGAACATGTGCGTGCTGATGGGCATCGGGCGCAGCGCATCCAGAACGGGCTGACGCCGGTCTGGCGCCGGCTGGCGGACGGCTGCCATCTGAATCGGGACACGGTGGCGGCGGTCGCGGAGGCCGGCTTCGAGGTGCAGAGCGTGGCGGACGTGCTCGGCACACCGCGACTGGTGCCCTACCGCGTGATCCGCGCACGGGTGCCGGAGTCCGCCTAGCCGCCTCGCTTGCCCCCTACTGTTCGACCGAGCAGACTGCCACGGAGCTTGGGGCGGCGGGAGAGCGCAGTGGCGGAGAATCCGTTCTCGCTGGAAGGGCAGGTGGTGCTGGTCAGCGGCGCGGGCCGGGGCATGGGGCTGGCGTGCGCCAAGCTGATCGCGCAGTGCGGCGGCACAGTGGCGCTGGCGGCGCGGACACAGTCGCAGGTGGAGGCGGGGGCGGAGGCCATTCGCGCGGCCGGAGGCCAGGCGCAGGCGTTTCGGATCGACGTGGGCGCCATTGAGCGGCACGACGCCTTCCTGGACGAGGTGGAGGCGGCCTGCGGCGAGCTGCGCGGGCTGGTCAACGTCGCGGGGGTGAGCCCCAGCTTCGCACGGGCGGACCAGCTCACCCCGGAGCACTTCGACGCCATTCAACAGGTGAATCAACGGGGCACCTTCTTCTTGACGCAGGCGGTCGCCAAGCGCTGGATCGAGCGCGAGGTGGGGGGATCGGTGGTGACGATCTCGTCGACGGCGGCGCGGTTCGGACTGCCGCGGCTGAGCGCCTACGCGATGAGCCGGGCGGCGGTGGAGGCGATGTCGAAGACGATGGCGGCGGAGTGGGGCTTCGCCCTGACGGCGCCGATCCGGGTCAACTGCGTCGCGCCGGGGTGGATGGCGACGGAGTTCACAGGCGAGATCCCGGCCTGGTACGCGAGCAAGACGGAGAACCACGCGGCGCTGCGTCGATGGGGGCAGCCGGAGGAGGTGGCGGGGGCCGTGGTCTACCTGCTGTCGGAGGCGGCGCGATTCGTGACCGGAGAAGTGATCGACGTATCGGGAGGCTACGGGCCGGCGGCGCGCCCGGCACGCTGAACCTGTGGGCGCTGGACCCGGCGCCGGCGCGAAAATAGTCGCCGATGCGGGACGCGATCACCGACGTTCCCGGAATCAAAGTGGGGCACTGGAGCGACCGTCGGCGGGCCACCGGCTGCACGGTGGTGTTGGCGGAGGAGGGCGCGTCGGCGGGAGTGCACGTGGCCGGCGGCGCGCCCGGCACGCTGAACACGGACCTATTGCGCCCGGAAAATACGGTGCCGGGGCTGAACGCCGTTCTCCTCACGGGGGGGAGCGCCTTCGGGCTGGACGCGGCGGCGGGGATCCGGGGCCTGCTGCTCGAGCGGGGATACGGGTATCGGGTCCGGGGGGGCGTGCCGCCGGTGCCGATCGTGAGCGGAGCGGTGGTGTTCGACCTGGGCGTTGGCGCGGCCGACGCGTACCCGACGGCGGAGAGCGGGAGGCGGGCGGCGGAGCGGGCAACGAGCGGCAAGGTGGAGCAGGGCAGCGTCGGCGTCGGCACCGGCTGCACGGTCGCCAAGCTCGACGGGATGGAGCACGCCCTCAAGGGTGGCGTGGGGACGGCGTCGATGGCGCACAGCTCCGGGTTGGTGGTGGGAGCGATCGTGGCGGTGAACTCGCTGGGCGACATCTACGACGTCGAGAGCGGAGCGTTGGTCGCGGGGCCACGGGGGAAGCGGCGGGGGGAGATGGGGCGGGCCGCCGATCTACTGCTGGAGCGGCCGTTGCAGGACTACCTGGCCGAGGCGGAGGGGGGGTGGCGGACGTTCGCGTCGCCGGCCGACCCGCTGACGAACACGACGCTGGCGGTGGTCGCGACCAACGCGCGCCTGGACAAGGCCGAGGCCACCCGCCTGGCGATCATGGCCAATGACGGCATCGCGCTGGCGGTGCGACCGGCGCACACACCCGGCGACGGCGACGCCGTCTTCGCGCTGGCGACGGGGCGGATGGATCTGGAGG
Organism: Dehalococcoidia bacterium; assembly: GCA_963662615.2. Taxonomy (GTDB): domain Bacteria; phylum Chloroflexota; class Dehalococcoidia; order Bin125; family Bin125. The sequence goes on along the minus strand of CAXXSR010000001.1, from coordinate 1,120,546 downwards.
CCGGGGCGGTGCCGGGGTTGATGGCGTTGCTGGGGAGCATGGCCGCTACGTGCGTGAGTCGGGCGATCGTGGGGGCGGTGCGGGAAGCGGTGGGGTTGGCGGGGGTGCCGTCGGTGGGGGAGTGGGGGGGTTAGGAGCCGCGGGGGCTCAATCCTCGGTTCCGTGTTCGCCCTTCGACAGGCTCAGGACGAACGGGTTTTTCGGCCGCGCTCGCGGTTCGTTTGGGCCAGGGCGGCGGGCCCGCCGCACGCGCCGATGCTGATAACATGCGTCAGCGCTCGTGGAGGGTGCCGCAGTGAGCCTCGACCAAGCTTGGCGCCGCTTCGCCCAAGATGTCGGTGGGCGCGTCGCGTCGGAGGAGACTGGTTGGTGGATCTTCAAGTACGTCAAAGAGAAGGTCGTCGTCCCGGTATTGATTACACCCAAGAGGACTTCACCCAAAGTGGCGAGCGCTACGATCTCATCCTCGATATTCCTGGGAACCATTCGTTGTCAGACCTCCACCCCGAAGGGGACGTACGTCCTCATCGGACACGGTCGGAAAAAGCCTGGGTCGCTTTTTCAAAATGCTCGTGTTGTCACCGTTCGTGAGCCAGCTGCCGGGCCCGCGCCGCATTTCGAAGGAAACCACAGACCCCCTGGTTGTCTTGAAAGAGTTCATCGAAGCCGGAAAGGTGTCGCCGAGGCCATCCGTTATCTGGCAGAGGGACACGCTCGCATCGTGTGAGGCGCGGACCGCCGGCTAAGTCAGGGACGGGCGAGCCCTGCACATTGGACGGGCGACACGATGAAAGCAATCGTCCGCCACAAATATGGTTCGCCCGATGTTCTGAAGCTCGAAGAGATCCCAGAACCGACGGTTGGGGACGATGAGGTGTTGGTCAAGGTCCAAGCCGTCGGCGTCAATGCGGCTACGATGATCCCGACGAAGGGCAGGTCAGGAAGACTACAATACCTACACACGGATGGAGGCACAGTACCAGGGCGGGCGTCGGTTTCGCTTCAAGGTGTGCCGAGCGGCGGTTCATTCCGCCGGTTGATGGCGATGGCTCGGGGCGCAGGACATCGAGACGGGCGACTCGGAGTTCGATCATCAGTTCATCGTCAAGGGCAGCGACGAGGAGAGCGTTCGGCGGCTCTTTTCGAGCGCCGATCTCCGCCAGCTGGTTCGGTGTGCCCTCCACACGACGGCCACCGTCTCGAAATCAAGAGTCCCAGTAGCCTCTACTTCGAAGAGGTGGGTACGATCAAGGACGCTCAGCGCCTGATCGACCTCCACAAGCTATTTGAGGAGACACTGAACCAGCTCGTTCGTATCGATTCATCTCACGACCCGGGCTCGAGCGCCAATGCCACTCGGCATCTGGAGGTCGAGGAACGGAAGAGTCGCATCGCGCTATCACTGCGCGATCCGCGCAGTCGGTATTAAAGCCCTAGCAACAGGAGTGGCGGCGCCAAGGGCGGCGGCACTCGGCGCCAGCGTTCGTGTTCGCGGTTCGACTTTTTCGCCCGCGCTCGCGGCCCGTCTGGACCACGGCGGCGTTCGTGACCGCATCGCTCGCGCGGGGGCTTGATGATCAGGACGATCGCGGCGTCCGGGAACGGACTTGGTCGCGCTGGGGCTTGGTGATCGGGACGATGTCGGCGCCCGTGTTCGCCCTTCGACAGGCTCCTTCGCTGCGCGAAGGACAGGTCAGGGTGAGCGGATCGTTGCCTTGCGCGCCGCTGGGCAGGCGGTCGCATTGACAGGGTGATCCGGGGGTCGTTACGTTCCGGGCGCCTGGAGATTCCGGCGGAGGGAGACGGGCACGATGGGACGTCAATCGGTGCACAGCCTGCGGGCGATGAAGGAGCGGGGCGAACGCTTCGCGATGGTGACGTGCTACGACCACCCCAGCGCGCGGCTGGCCGAGTCGGTGGGGTTTCCGGCCGTGTTGGTGGGCGACTCGCTGGGGACGGCGCTGCTGGGCTACGACTCCACCATCCCGGTGACGCTGGAGGAGATCCTGCACCACACGAAGCCGGTGGTGCGGGGCACGGTGCGGACCATTGTGGTGGCGGACATGCCGTTCGGGTCGTACCAGGTCTCCGACGACGAGGCGCTGCGCAACGCGGCGCGGTTGATGCAAGAGGGCGGCGCGACGGCGGTGAAGCTGGAGGGCGGCGCCCGCGTGGTGCCGGCGGTCGAGCGGATGGTGGCCAGCGGCATTCCCGTGATGGGCCATCTGGGCCTGACGCCGCAGTCGGTGCGGCAGTTCGGCGGCCACAAGGTGCAGGGCAAGTCCCAGGCCGACGCGGCGCGGCTACGGGAAGACGCCACGGCGCTGGAGGCCGCGGGTTGCTTCGCCATCGTGCTGGAGCTGATTCCGGCGCCGCTGGCCGGCGAGGTCAGCCGGGCGCTGCGCATCCCGACCATCGGCATTGGGGCCGGCCGCGAGTGCGACGCCGAGATCCAGGTCTGGCACGATATCCTGGGGCTGCTGGAGGAGTTCCTGCCGCGGCACAGCCGGCACTTTGCCAAGCTGGGGCCGCAGGTCCGGCACGGGCTGGAGAACTACCTCCACGCGGTGCGGCGGGGCGAGTTCCCCACAGCGGCGCAGTCGGTGGGGGTGGAGGCGAAGGCGGGCGACGTGCTGGCGCGACTGATTGACGAGATCAACGCGACGGCGCCCTGAGGCCGTTTCGCTCTTTGTTCGGAGACGGTAGCCGTGGAGCGCTTGGCGACGATCGCGGCGGTGCGGGCGTGGCGGGCGGCCGATACGGGCAGCGTGGGCTTCGTGCCGACGATGGGCGCGCTGCACGACGGCCACCTGGCGTTGGTGCGTCGGGCCGCTGCCGAGAGCGACCGGGTGATCGTCTCGATCTTCGTCAACCCGCTGCAATTCGGCCCGCACGAGGACTTCGAGCAGTACCCGCGCGACCTTGAAGGTGACGCGCGCCTCCTGGCCGATCTGGGGGTGCGTGCGGTCTTCCTGCCGACCGGCGCCATGATGTATCCGGAAGGGTTCTCGACGTCGGTGGAGGTGGGCGGCTCGCTGGCAGAGCGGCTGGAGGGGTCGAGCCGGCCGGGGCACTTTCGCGGCGTGACCACCGTCGTGGTCAAGCTGATGCAGATAGCGCAGGCGGAGCGGACCTACTTCGGGATGAAGGACGCCCAGCAACTGCTGGTGCTGGCGAAGCTGGTGCGCGACCTGGCGATTCCCACCACCGTGGTGCCCGTGCCGACCGTGCGGGAGGCCGACGGCCTGGCGCTGAGCAGTCGCAATCGGAACCTGACGGCGGAGGAGCGGTCATCGGCCGGCGCGATCCCTCGAGGTTTGGAGGCCGGAGCGACGCTCTTCGCCCAAGGCGAGCGCCGCGGGGATGCGCTGCGGGGGGCGGTGCGGGAGGTGCTGGAAGGGGAGGCGGCGCTCCAGACCGGCTACGTTGCCTGCGCGTCGATCGATACGCTGGAGGAGCTGGACGAGGTGGACGAGATGGCGCTGCTGGCGGTGGCGGCGCAAGTCGGCTCGACGCGGCTGATCGACAATCGCTGGTTGGGGCTGCCCGACCCGAGCGGCCTCAGCCAGGAGGCGCTGCCGCGGGCGCTGCGCTCTTCCGCCTGAAGGCGCTGGGGGCCATTATCGAGGCGTGAGCCCACCGCCCCTCATCCTGGTGACCAACGACGACGGGATTGATGCGGAGGGCCTGCGGCTGCTGGTGCAGGCCCTGCTGCCGCTGGGCGAGGTCATGGTGGCCGCGCCGGCGCTCCAGCAGTCGGGCAGCGGCACGGCCTTCACACTCCACCAAGAGCTGCAGTCGGAGCGGGCCCCCAGCCTCGTGGACGGGGTGGCCGCGTGGCAGGTGAGCGGCACGCCCACGGACGCGGTGATCGTTGGGCTGCGCCAGCATGCGCCGCGGCCGGTGGACATGGTGGTCTCCGGGGTCAATCCGGGCCCCAACTTGGGAGCGGACGTGATCCACTCCGGGACCGTGGGCGCCGCCATGCAGGGGTTCCACCGGGGGCTGCCGTCGCTGGCGGTGTCGCTGGCGTCGTCGGAGCCGACGTATTTGGGAGCGGCGGCGGCGGTGGGGGCGCGAATCGCGGGGGCGTTGCTGGCGTCGGGACGGGCGCTCTTTCTCAACGTGAACGTGCCGCCACGGCCGCCCGAGGAGCTGGCGACGACGCGCGTGACGACGCTGGCGTCGCGCAGTGTGGAGCGGCTGCTGGACGAGGTGACGCCGGAGGGGATGATCCAGCGGCGGCTGGAATACGTCGCGCAGGCGAACCTCCCGGAGGGCACGGACGTGTGGGCGGTGGGGCACGGGCTGGTGTCGGTGACGCCGCTGGACACGGACCTGACCGCCTTCCACGCGCTGGACGAGGCGCGTCAACTGCTGTTGGGTTAGTGGCAGAGGAGCGCGTTCGCGGTAGAGAGCGCGTTAGCGGACGGGGGGCGCGTTCACGACCGAGCAGCGCCGCGCCGTGGCCCCGCGAGGGCGGCCGGACGCTGGTGGTACGATGGGCCCGCGCCGACCGGCCGGGCTGCGGAGGACGGTGATGTCCGGACATTCGAAATGGTCGCAGATCAAACGGCAGAAGGGCGTCACGGACGCACGCCGGTCCAAGCTGTTCACGAAGATCGGGCGAGAGATCAGCGTCGCGGCGCGGCAGGGCGGGCCCAACGCGGACGACAACGCGACGCTGCGGCTGGCGCTGAACCGGGCGCGCCAGGCCAATATGCCCAAGGAGACGATTCAGCGGGCCATTAAACGGGCGACGAGCAGCGCCGGGGGCAACACTTGGGAGGAGATCCTCTACGAGGCTTACGGGCCGGGTGGTGGGGCGCTCCTGATCGACTCCCTGACGGACAATCGCAACCGCTCGGTGGCGGATATTCGCTCGACGCTGACGAAAGCCGGCGGCAGCATGGGCGAAACCGGGAGCGTCGCCTGGGTCTTTGAGCAGAAGGGCGTCATTGCCATTGACGTGGAGGCGGGCGCCGAGAGCAGCGAGATCGCGCTGGCGGCGATCGACGCGGGCGCCGAGGACGTGGACGCGGATGCGGAGCTGATTGAAGTGGTGACGGCGCCCTCCGATCTGGAGGCGATGCGAGACCGGCTGGCGGCGTCTGGGGCGACGATTGGGTCGGCCGAAGTGGTGATGCGCCCGAAGAGCGTGGTAGCGGTGGAGGAGGCCACAGCGCGGGCGCTGCTGCGCCTGATTGAGGCGTTGGAGGATCTGGACGACGTCCAGCGCGTCTACACCAACGCGGATTTCCCGGACTCCGTCCTGGTTGATGCCTGAGAGGAACGCGGTGGCTGCCGGGGAACGTGTCGCCGTCGGGGAGAGCGCCGGCGGGCGCCTCCTGGGGCTCGATCCTGGGTTGCGGCACACGGGCTGGGGCATTCTGATCGTGGGCCGGGAAGCGCAACTGGGCGCGTTCGGGGTGATTGCCCCGGACCCGTCGGCGGCGCGGCCGGCGCGTCTGCAGACGATCATGGCGAGCCTGCTGGAGGTGATCGACGCGCACGAGCCGCTGGCGGTGGCGTTGGAGCGGCCGTTCGTCAAGGTGAATGCGCAGTCGGCGCTGGCGCTGGCGCAGGCGCAGGCGGCGGCCATGCTGGCAGCGGCGCAGCGTGATCTGCCCGTCTTCGAGTACGCCCCGCGGCAAGTGAAGCAGGCGGTGACCGGGGACGGCAATGCGGCCAAAGGGGCGGTGGCGGAAGCGCTGCGCCTGCGCTTGGACCTGGCAGCTGAGGTCGCGCCACACGACGCGTCGGATGCGCTGGCGGTGGCGTACTGTCACTTCCTTCTCGGCGGCGGCGCCTGGGCGCGGACGCCGGCGCCATGATCTCGCGGATTCAGGGCGCGGCGAAGCGCTGGAACGACGAGACGCAGAGCGTCGAGATTGAGGTGGGGGGGCTGTGGTACGAGGTGTATCTGCCCACCTACTGCTGGCGGGCGATGGAGGGGCGGCCCGAGCGGGTGGACTTCTACACCTACTACCACGTCTCGGAGCGCGCGCCCACGCCGATTTTGATCGGCTTCCTGCGGCCGGTGGAGCGAGAGTTCTTCAAGAAGTTCATGAAGGTGCGCGGGATCGGCGCCACGAAGGCGCAACGGGCGCTGGCGGCGTCGGTGTCAACGATTGCGCGGTGGATCGAGGCGGAGGACAAGGCAGCGTTGCAGCAGCTTCCCGGCGTGGGCAAGCGGCAGGCCGACCAGATCGTGGCCGAGCTGAAAGGGAAGGTGGTGGAGGAGGCGCTGCTGCGCGACGAGCACTACCGCGAGCCGCCGCCGGAGCCGCCGCGGGAGCTTGAGCGGGCCCTGGCCGACGCCGTGGCGGCCCTGGTCAGCCTGGGCTACCAACGGCGGGAAGCGCAAGAGTGGGTGCAGGAGGTGGCGTCGGAGGATCTGGAGCCCGCGGCCGAGGCGGTCCTGCGGGCGGTCTTCCGGCGGCTGGGGGCGGGGGCGAGCTGAGGCCGTTTCCCGCCGGCGGCGGGCCGGGCGGGGAAAGAATACAGGCGATCAGGGCGCCGTCGTAAGGGAAACCCCCGACATCGGCGCCGCCGTCCAGGGGCGATCCTTTTGGTATGGGAGCGGATTGGCTGCGCCGGGCGCGGCGCTACCACGCGTACTTCTTGACCACGGTCGTGGCGACGGAGGCGATCGGCGCGGTTGCCGCGTTGCTGGAGGTGGGCGAGCGCTTGGCGGCGTGGACGGGCGCGTCGGCGGATGTGCTGGCGGTCGTCGTGCTGCCTCTGCTGGCGGCGCTGGCGTTCGTCTCGCTGCAGGCCCGGCGCGAACGGCGACGGCGCGTGCGGCAGGAATGGCGATTCATCCGGGCCAATTTGGAGCTGCGGCAGAGCGCGGCGGCGATGGAACGGCTGGCGCGCGTGGACGCACTGACGGGGTTGGACAACCGGCGGTCGTGGCACGAGAAGCTGGAGCAGGAGTGGCGCCGAGCGGATCGCTACGGCAGTGCGCCGTCCCTGATCATGCTGGACCTGGACCACTTCAAGGCCGTGAACGACCGCGCCGGGCATGACGCGGGCGACCAGCTGCTGGCGGCAGTGGCGGAAGCGCTGCGGGCCGCGCTGCGCCAGTCCGACTTGATCGGGCGGCTTGGTGGCGACGAGTTCGCCGTGCTGCTGCCGGAGGCATCGGTGGAGGAGGCGCGGATCGTGGCGGAGAAGATGCGCCGGCATGTCGCCACGCTGCATTGGGGCGAGCGGTGGAGCGGCCCGCCGGTGACGGCGTCGGTCGGGGTGGCCTGTGGGCGGTCGGGACGGGCGCTGGATGCAATGGGCCTGCTGCGCCAAGCAGACTTGGCCCTGTATGAAGCCAAACACGCCGGCCGCAATCGCGTGGTGGCGGCCGACATGGACGACGCCCAGGCGCTCAGCGCCTAGGGCGCCTGGGCCTTGGGTGCCTGTCCGTCGGGCGCCTGTGCTTGGGGTGATCGCCGCCGCCGGGGACCGAACCGCTTAGCGGGACGCAGGGCCCGGCGCTCCTCGCACGCACTCACCCTCCCGATGGATGCTTGTGTTCCTGGGTCGATACCGCGACTCGCGACGGCATCGCGCCGTCCTATATGGTGATGGCGTGGGTACGTTTACGCATCCGATCACGCTGGTGTCGGCGACGGGGCAGGACTCCGAGACCATCGATGCGCTGATCGATACGGGCGCGACGTTCAGCATGTTTCCAGCCGCCGTGCTGGAGCGCTTGCGCGTGACGCCATTTGGACAGATTCGCGCGCGCCTGGCCAATGGCGAGGAGGAGCAGTTGGACTTGGGCCAAGTGAACGCCGAGTTGGACGGAGTGCGGCGACCGATCTTCTGCCTGTTCGGCGTGCCAGCCGCGCCGCCCCTCATTGGCGCTCACGCCCTGGAGGCGTTTCTGCTGATGGTGGACCCGGTCGACGGCAGGCTTGTGCCCAAGGAGGCCTATCTGATGCGCGCGTGGCACGAGGGCGCCGCCCGTTCGGCATCGCGTCCGGCATGGCGAGGCGCAATTCCTGTGAGCAGGTGGTGATGGCCGCAGAAGGCGGGACGGCGACAGCGTCGCAGTTCGAGCTAGTGTCGGCGTTTGCGCCGCAGGGCGATCAGGAGCAGGCGATCGGGCCGCTGGTCGAGGGGCTGCGCCGGGGCGACCGGGCCCAGACCTTGCTCGGCGTCACGGGCTCCGGCAAAACGTTCACGATCGCGAACGTGGTGGCGCAGGTGAACCGTCCCACGCTGGTGCTGGCACACAACAAGACGCTGGCGGCACAGCTCTGTTCCGAGTTCCGGGAGTTCTTCCCCAACAACTCGGTGGAGTTTTTCGTCTCCTACTACGACTACTACCAGCCGGAGGCGTATGTGCCGCGGTCGGACACGTACATTGCGAAAGAGTCCGACATCAACGCCGAGATCGACAAGCTCCGGCACGCGGCGACGCGGGCGCTGTTCGAGCGGCGCGACGTGCTGATCGTGGCGTCCGTGTCGTGCATCTTCGGCTTGGGCGAGCCGGAAGAGTACCAGTCCATGGTGCTGACGTTGAAGAAGGGGCAGCGGACGCCGCGCAACCAGATCCTGCGTCGGCTGGTGGACCAGCAGTACGAGCGCGACGAGATGACGCTGACGCGCGGTCGCTTCCGGATTCGCGGCGATACGCTCACCATCCATCCCTCCTACGAAGATCTGGCGGTGCGGATCGAGTTCTGGGACGACGTGGTGGAGCGGGTCGTGGAGTTGGATCCGCTGACGGGGGAGCTGCTGGCGGAGCGGGAGCGGGTGGACATCTACCCGGCGAAGCATTTCGTGACGTCGGACGAGCGGCTGGAGGCGGCCGTGGCCGACATTGAGGTGGAGCTGGCGGAGCGGCTGCGACAATTTCGGGCGGAGGACAAGATCTTAGAGGCGGCGCGGCTGGAAGAGCGCACGCGCTATGACCTGGAAACGCTGCGCGAGGTGGGCTATTGCCCAGGCATTGAGAACTACTCGCGTCACCTGGCGCGGCGGGGGCCGGGGAGCACGCCGTGGACGCTGCTGGACTACTTCCCGCGCGATTGGCTGCTGATCGTTGACGAGAGCCACATGTCCGTGCCGCAGTTGCGGGGCATGTACGGCGGCGACGTCAGCCGCAAACAAACGCTGGTGGACTACGGCTTCCGGCTGCCCTCGGCGCTGGACAATCGGCCCTTGAGCTTCGAGGAGTTCGAGCGCCACATCAACCAAGTCATCTTCGTGTCGGCGACGCCGAGCGACTACGAGCGTCGAAACTCGACCCAGGTAGTGGAGCAGATCATCCGGCCCACGGGCCTGCTGGACCCGCAAGTGGAAGTGCGGCCCACGGCGGGGCAGATTGACGACCTGGTGGCGGAAGTCAAGGCGCGCGTGACACAGGGCGAGCGGGCGCTGGTGACGACGCTGACCAAGAAGATGGCGGAGGACCTGGCCGACTATCTGCGCGAGGTGGGCATCAAGACGCACTATCTGCACAGCGAGCAGGACACGTTTGAACGGGTGGAGGTGCTGCGCGATCTGCGGCTGGGGGTGTTCGACTGCGTGGTGGGGATCAACCTGCTGCGTGAGGGGCTGGACCTGCCCGAGGTGAGCCTGGTGGTGATCTTGGACGCCGACAAAGAGGGCTACCTGCGCAGCGAGACGACGATGATTCAGACCATGGGCCGGGCGGCGCGGCACGCGAACGGCCACGCGATCATGTACGCGGATTCGATCACGGATTCCATGCGCCACGCGATCGCGGAGACGCAGCGTCGGCGCGGGGCGCAAGAGCGCCACAACGCTGAGCACGGGATTGTGCCCACGAGCATTCAGAAGGCGGTGCGCGACATCACCGATCAGGTGCGGCAGGCGGCGGAGGAGCCCGGCGAGTACCGGGCCGGTCCGGTCCCGGAATCGCGGGACCAGATCGCTCGGATGATCAAGCGGCTGGAGCAAGAGATGAAGCAGGCCGCCAGGGAGCTGGCGTTCGAGCAGGCGGCGGCGCTGCGCGACCAAATTGTGGACCTGCGACGGGAACTCACGGGCGACGAGCTGGAGGATCTGCCGCAGTGGACGGACCAGTCGTACGGGCGCCGGCGGCGGCCGCTGCGGCGGCAAGGGCGGCGGCGCAAGGAGCCGGCGTCGCCGGGGGGGGAGCGGGGCTGAAGGCAAGGTGCTGTTTAGAACATTTGACCGGTTCCAAGCGCCTTGCTAGGATGACGTTTCACTCGCCGTCAGAATCGCCGGGAGCACGGTGGCGCCGTTGGAGACGCCGCCCGCCGGCGCCAGCGCCGCCGTTGACTGCCCACCGCTACGACTTCGGTGGGCGGTTTGCACTCTGGGTGGGTTGGCCAGTGGGTGGTTGGCGCTGTTGGTGGTTGGCACAGTGGGCGGTTCGCGCAGTGGGTGAGGGGGACGTGGCGGCCCCTGCCGGGGCGACCGTTGCCACTGCGGGGGGGTGGGAACAGCATTGACCGCAAGCGACCGGCCGGACGCGCTGCGGCGACGCCCCGCCAGTGTGCCGGAATGGATCCTGTCCGATGACCTGGGAGCGGAGTCGTCGGGGCCGCGAGTGTGCGCGTTCTGTGGGGAGCAGGCCCCAGCGGATTCCGCCTTCTGCCCCAACGATGGGCGCGCGCTGACGGCAGCGCTGATCCCGGCCAGTGGCGAGCCGCTGACCGTGCTCTTCACCGACATTGAGGACTCGGTGCAGCTCACGGAGCGGCTGGGGGACCGCGCCTGGGCCGAGATCGTCGACGATCACAACAGCATTGTCCGCGAAGCGATCGGGCGCTACGCCGGCTTTGAGGTGAAGAACACGGGTGACGGCTTTCTCGTTCTCTTCGCGGACGCGGCGCAGGCGGTGGCGTGCGCGGTAAACATCCAGCAGCGGATCGCGGCGCGGGCGGCAGGGCGGCCGGACTGGCCGGTGCGGGTGCGGATGGGGCTGCACCGGGGGGAAGTGATCCTGCGACCGGGCGGGGACGTCCTGGGGCGGACCGTCAACATGGCGGAGCGAATCTTGGCGAAGAGCGCAGGCGGCGAGATCTGGCTGTCGGGGCACGTGTTTGAGGCGGCGGCCGCGGCCTTTGGCCCGTCGCGCTGGTTGGACCGCGGCATGCGACGGCTGCGGGGCGTGGGGAGCGCCAACGCCTCTACGAACTGATGGCGCCGGCCGCCGACGAGGGGGGCGACAGCGTGCAGGAGGGGACTGTGTCCGCCAGCGAGATCCCCGGGGAAGCGGAGGCTCATAGCTAGCGATTGGCTCGGCGGTGGGCTAGCTGGTGGGTTATGGGATGGGAATGCCGCCGGCGTCGTCGTCGCTGTCGGCCGGGGGAGCGGGTGAGCGCCGGGGCAGAGCGCGGTGCAGGGCGCGGTGCAAGCGCCCCCGCAGCGAGGCGCGCAGGTCGCTGAGGTTCCGTTCCAGGCTGACGCGGAAGAAGTTCTGGTACCCCGGTGTGTGTCGGTACTTGGCGTAGCGGCGCTTGAGGAGGCGTGACGTCCCCGTCCGTCTGAGATCGCCCAACTGCTGCAGGACCGCGCTTTTCAGCATGGCGGCGGCAGCGTCGTGATCTTCATGGGCGCCTCCGGGCGGTTCGGGGACGACGTGGTCCACGAGGCCGAGTTCGACGGCGTCTTGGACGGTGAGACGGAGGGCGCCGGCCATCTGATCGGCGCGCTGCGCGTCGCGGTACAGGGCGGCGGCGGCATCCTCCGGAGAGACCACGCTGAAGATGGCGTGCTCCAGCATGAGGACGCGGTCAGCAAGGCCGAAGGCGAGCGCGGCGCCGCTGCCGCCTTCGCCGATAACGGCGGCGACGATGGGCGTGCGCAGGGCGGACATGGCCGCCAGGTTCTCGGCGATGGCATGGCCAATGCCCCGCTCCTCCGCCTGGCGGGTGCGGGCGGCGCCCTGGGTGTCAATGAGCGTGAGCACGGGGAGGGAGAACTTCTCGGCCAGGCGCAGCGCGCGCGTCGCCTTGCGGACGCCCTCGGCGCCGATGCGGGAGGGCTGCTCGGCGCCGTTCTCGGAGCGCTGCTGGCCGACGATCATCACGGCTTCCCCGCCGAGATCGGCGAAGCCGGCGACGACGGTGGGGTCGTCGCCGCTGCTGCGGTCGCCGTGAATCTCCACGAAGGAAGTGGTCATGCGGCCGATGTAGCCCAGCGCGGAGGGGCGGCGGGCGTGGCGGGCGAGGGCGACTTCGTGCCAGGGGCTCAACTGCCGCTGGGCCCGCTGGCGGAACGGCTCCAGGGGCCGCGTGATCTCCAGGCGGTAGGGGGGGCTGGTGAGGTCGATCAGGGCGCCGAGCAGCTCGCGCTGGCGGTCGCGCCCGATGACCTGGTCGATCAGGCCGTGCTCCAGGTGCGATTCGGCGCTGTGCGCGTGGGGTGGCAGCGGCGCGCCCTCATTCTCTTCGATAGCGCGCAGGGAGGCGTAGCCCATGAGGGCGCCGGGCTCGCCAATGATCACGTCGGCGAGATTGGCGAAGGAGGCGAAGACGCCTCCCGTGGAGGGGTTGGCGAAGATGCTGAAGTGGGCGAGGCCGCGATCGTGATGGCGGCGGGCGGCGGCGGCGGTCTTGGCCATCTGGGAGAGGGCGAGCAGCCCTTCACGCATGCGCATGCCGCTGCTGGAGATGACGGAGATGAGCGGGAGTTTGTCCTTGGCGGCGTCCTCGAAGGCCTGGGCGACGCGCTCGCCGACGACGACGCCCATGCTGCCGCCCATGAAGCCGAAGTCCAGCACGACGAGCATGACGGGGCGGCCGTGCAGGCGGCAGACGCCGGTGAGGGCGGCCTCACGCAGGGCGGTGCGGCGGAAGGCGTCCCGCAACTGGCGCTTGTAGGCGCCGCCGTCCGCAAACGAGAGCGGATCGATGGCGGTGGTGGAGGCGCGCGTTTCGCGAAAGGTTTCGGCGTCGGAGAGGAGTCGGATGCGCGTGCGCGCGCTGATGGCGTGGTGGAATCCGCAGCGCTCGCAGACTCCTTTGAAGGCAAACGCCTCCATGTCGGCGGTGGCAGCGCCGCAGAGGACACAGGCTCCCTGATCGGCCGGGAGCTGAGCCGGCTCCGGCTGGGGCGTGCGCCAGCGAGCGACGAGGTCGGCGAGGGCGCGCATGCCGTTCGGTCCTTCTCTCTGCGCGGGTGCGGATGCCGCTGGGTCCGCCATCCCATTATGTGTGGTGCGGCGTGGGGAGGCCAGCGCCGACGGAACAGGAGATGCGGGGCCTGACGCCCCTTAGCGCGACTCCACGGTCGTCTCGGGCGCGAGCACCGGCCGCGACTGGCCGCCCTCGGCAGGGGCGACAACGCCTTCCGCTTCGAGTTCGTCAATGAGGCGGGCGGCGCGAGGGTAGCCCACGCGTAGGCGTCGTTGCAGCAAGGAGGCGGAGACGCGCGAGTGGTCGCGGGCCAGGGCGAGGGCGCGGGGGTAGAGCGTGTCGCGCTCGCCGGGGGAGGGGGTGTCGACGGGAAGCTCTGCCTCTGACGACTCCCCGTCCTGCTTGGCGGCAGCCTCTTGCAAGAGATGGTCCAGGGTGGGGCGGGGGATGTGCCGGAAGCGCTCGTCCGTCCAGAAGTCAATGAGCGCGGCGATCTCGTCGTCGGAGACGTAGGTGCCCTGGACGCGTTGCAGGGCGTGCCCCTCGCTGCTGACGAAGAGCATGTCGCCGCGGCCGAGCAGCTTTTCGGCGCCGCCGTGATCGATGATGACGCGCGAGTCCGTCGCCGAGGAGGTGGCGAAGGCGAGCCGGGTGGGGAAATTCGCTTTGATGAGTCCGGTGACCACGTCCACCGAGGGGCGCTGGGTGGCGATGACGAGGTGGATGCCGGTGGCCCGGGCGAGCTGGGCCAGGCGCACGAGCTGCTGCTCCACCTCGGCGGGGGCGGTCATCATCAGATCGGCGAGTTCGTCAACGACGACGACCCAGAAGGGCAGCTTGCCGCTGGGATGGCCGGCGGCGTTGTAGGCGGCGACGTTGCGCGCGCCGGTGCGCTGGAAGAGGAGGTAGCGGCGCTCCATCTCCGTGAGCATGGCGGCCAGGACCGTGACCACTTCATCGGCGTCGGTGATGACGCGGGAGAAGGCGAGATGGGGAACGGCGGCGTAGTCGGTCAGTTCCACGCGCTTGGGATCGATGAGGACCAGTCGCAGCTCCTGCGGCGAGAAGTGCATCAGAAGGCAGGCGATGATGGAGTTGATGCAGACGCTCTTGCCGGAACCGGTGGCGCCGGCGATGAGCAGGTGCGGCATGCGGGTGAGGTCGCGGACCACCGGCTTGCCGCTGACGGCGCGCCCGAGCGCGATGGGCAGGCCGCCGTTGCGGAGCGCCTTCTGGCACTCGGCCGATTCAATGACGTCGCGCAGGGCGACGAGGCGCCGGTCGGCGGTGGGCACCTCAATGCCGATCACGGAGCGGCCCGGCACGGGCGCCTCCACGCGGATGGAGGGTGCGGCGAGGGCGAGGGCGAGGTCGTTGGCGAGGCGGGTGATCTTGCTGACGCGCACGCGCGTGCGTCCCACCTCTTCCTCGCGCTGGAGCGGGCGGCCGCTGTCGTCCAGGAGCGGGCGGCCCGTCTCGTCGCGAAGGGAGACCAGCTTGGTCTTGACTTCCCACCCCGGTTCCACGCCGAACTGCGTCACCGCCGGGCCCTGATTGATCTGTGTGACGGCGGCGTCCACCCCGAACGAGGCCAGAGTCTCAATGATGGTCCGGGCCAGGCGCTCACTGTCGCGCCGGTTGCGGGGCGCGTGGTCCGGATTGAGCAGGCTCAGGGGCGGCAGCTCCCAGCCGCCGGCGCTGGTGCGGCCGTCGACCGCCGGTGGGAGCGCCATTTCGTCAGGCTCATCGGAGTCCGCGCCGTCTTCCTCCGCGAGGTCGTCGTCGGCCTCGAACAAGTCCGCATCGTCATCCTCAGTGAGGCCGATGGCGTCGGCATCGTCCGCGTCAGCCGCGGCTGTGGCATCGTGTCGGGTGGAGTGGTCCCAAGGGTCGTGGCGGCTGCGGCCTGGAAGGCGCAGGGAGAGCATTGGAGGGCGGAGGTGGGCGGTCGCGGCGGCAATGGCGCCGATGCCGGCGGCGGTGCCGCCGAGGGTGGCGCCGAGGCCGCGCAGGGTCAGGGAGGGTGCGGTCAGCAAGGCGGCGCTGAGGGCGAGCGCGAGCATGATGACGGCGCCCAGGGGGGAGCTGAGCCGATCTCCGACGTCGCCGCCGACGGTGGTCGCGGCGAGGTCCACGTCGCCGACGTCCCAGGCGGGGCGGAAGAGCCCGGCGATGCCGAGGGCAAAGAGGGCCCAGAGCACGGCGCCGGTCAGCCGTCGCAGGACGGGCCAGCCGGGGGTCGGCGCGCCCGCCAGGAGCCAGAGGGCGGCGAGCAGCAGGGCCGCGACGACGAGGAACACGCCCAGTCCCAGCGCCTCGACGAGGCCGTCGCGGAGCGAAGGCAGCAGATCCACCGGTGCGGTGAGCCAGTTCGTGATGGCGGCGACGGCGAGCACGGTCGCGACGCCAAGGAGGGGGAGGCGGTACGCGCGCAAGCTCGCGGAGGCGAGGGGGAGGAGTTTCGCACGAGGGCTGAAACGGGACGCCAGACGGCGCCGCCCTGCTCGAGATCTCGTTGCTGCGCCGGCCATGCCCGGTCCCGCCCGCTGCGCACAGCAGCGCTCACCCCGGAGAGGGCTAGACCTCCACAGCCACCGGTAACACCATAGGGCGCTGGTGAGTTTCGCGGTACAGGAACTTGGAGATCTCACGTTTGAGGATGTCCTGCAGGAGGTTCCACTCCACAGGGTGATCCTCGCGGCCGAGCGCCTCATAGACGCGATCGACGGTGCGCTTGTTCAGTTCGGGGGATTCGTCCAAGTCGGCGACGCCTCGGGAGACGAGGTCAACGTCGCCGACGATCTGCCCGGTCTGGTGATCGACGGCGACGACGAGCACGACGACGCCCTCGGAGGCGAGATGGCGGCGGTCGCGGAGGACCGTGTGGTCCACGCCCCCGACGTTGAGGCCGTCCACGTAGACGTAGGAGGCGGGGACGTCCTCCAAGGTGGTCGCGGTGTCCGCGGTGATCTGGAAGACGGCGCCGTCCACGAGCACATGACATTGGTCGCCGGGCACCCCCGTGGCGGCGGCGAGGCGGACGTGGTGCGTCAGGTGGCGGAATTCGCCGTGGATGGGGATGAAGTGGTGGGGGCGGGTGAGACCCAAGACCGTTTTGAGCTCTTCTTGGGCGGCGTGGCCGTGGACGTGGACGTCCTGGTCCCCGCCGCCGGTGTAGCGGACGTCGGCGCCGACGCGGTAGAGGTTGTCAATGGTGCGGTTGACGGCGGCCTCGTTGCCGGGGATGGGGCTGGAGGAGAGCACGACGGTGTCGCCGGGCTTGAGGGTGACGTCGCGATGGTCGCCGGTGGCCATGCGCGCGAGGGCGGACATGGGCTCGCCTTGGCCGCCGGTGCAGATGATGAGGACCTCCTCGTCGGGGAAGCGCGCGTGCTCGCTGATGTCGCGGATGGCGCCGGCCTCGGCCTGGATGTAGGCCAGCTCCCGCGCCATGCGCACGTTCTGGACCATGGAGCGGCCGGTCACGAAGACCGTGCGGCCGGCGGCCTGAGCGCCGTGGATGATCTGCTGCACGCGGGCGATCTGGGAGGCGAAGGTGGCGATGATCACGCGTCCGGGTGCGGTCAGCATGATCTGCTCCAGGGCCTCGCCGACGACGCGCTCCGAGGGGGTGTGGCCGGCTCGGTCGGCGTAGGTGGAGTCGCTGCAGAGGAGGCGGATGCCCTCGTCGCCGTAGGCGGCCAGGCGGGGCAGGTCGGTGGGGGGGCTCATCACCGGCGTGTGGTCGATCTTGAAGTCGCCGGTGTGGACGACGAGGCCGGCGGGGGTCCGCAGCGCGATGCCCATGGCGTCGGGAATGGAGTGGGCGACGGAGAAGAATTCCGCCTGAATTGAGCCAAAGTCCGCGCGGAAGTCCGGAGTGAGCGTGACCCGTTCGATGTTCTCGCCGCGGAGGTCGCGAAACTTGACGTCGATGAGCCCTTGCGTGAGGCGGGTGGCGTAGATGGGCGCCGGAATCTCCGGCACCACGTAGGGCAGAGCGCCGATGTGATCCTCATGCCCGTGCGTGATCAGGTAGGCGCGCAGCTTGGCGCGTCGCTCGGTGATGTAGGTGATGTCCGGGATGATGGCGTCAACACCGAGCATCTCCTGGGGCGGGAACATGATGCCGGCGTCGACGACGACCATGTCGTCGGCGGTCTCGAAGACCATCATGTTGCGGCCGATTTCGCCCAGCCCGCCCAGCGGGACCACGCGCAGTGCGTTGGCCGGAACCTCCTTCACAGGGCCAGCCTGGTCATGCGCCTGGTCATGCGCCTGGTCATGCGCCTGGTCATGCGCCTGGTCATGCGCCTGGTCATGCGCCTGGTCATGCGACCACGGTACGGCAGGATGGGGCCCGGCGCACTGCGGCTAAAGAAGGGGCAGCTGCGATGCGCTTTCCTGGGCGGGGGCCTCTTCCTGCACGGTTTCCTGCACCGTGGGGCGCGGGGCGCCGGCGAGCAGTTCGGGGATGCGCTGGAAATCCTGGCGCAGGACGCGGAGTAAGGCGCCTTGGCGGAGGGCGGCGGCGGGATGATAGACGGGGTAGATGAGGTGGACGCCGGCGCGGACGGATTTGCCGTGCGTGCGTGAGATGGTCGCTCCCGGGACGAAGTACTGCAGGGCGATGCGCCCGAGGGGGACGATCAGCTTGGGGCGGATGCCGGCAATCTGCTCGCTCAGGAACGGCTCACAGGCGGCCATCTCGGCGATCTCAGGGTCGCGGTTGCTGGGGGGGCGGCATTTGACCATGTTGGCCACGAAGACGTGGGCGCGGCTGAGGCCAATGGTGGCCAAGAGGTCATCCAGGATCTTGCCGGACTGGCCCACGAACGGCCGCCCCTGGCGGTCCTCGTGAAAGCCCGGCGCTTCGCCAATGAACATCAGCTCGGCGTTGGGGTCGCCATCGCCGGGGACGGTGCGGGTGCGGCCGGCGGCGAGCGGGCAGGCGATGCAAGACGCGATGCGCTCGTTGACGTCGTGAAGTTGTTCGAGGTCCATGGCGACACCGTGGCTCTCGTCGCCGCGGGTTCGTGCGCCGCGGCCGCCACTCTCTCAGCGGTAGCTCCCCAGAAGTAACACGGCCGGCTGGGCATCGCATCCTTGTGAGGGCATCCTCAGGGGCATAACGAGGTTCAACAGGGTTCTCAGGGCAGGCTCAGCCGTGAGGGCTGTCGTGCGTGGGAGGGGGCGGCGGTCAGAGGGGGCGGCCGAGGCCGCGATCCTGCACGAGCCAGACCAGGAGCACGCCCAGCCCGTAGAGGGCCATGAGGGGCAGGGCAACCGTCGCCTGCGTCACGGGATCGATGGAGGGGGTGATGAGGGCGGCGATGAGGAAGGTGCCGATCACGGCCCAGCGCCACCCACGGATGAGACGCCGGGCGCGGACCAGCCCCAGCGCTCCCAGGCCCATGAGCAACAGGGGCATCTGGAAGACCAGGCCGGTCCAGAAGATGAAGCGGGAGAGCATGTCAATGTAGTTGTTGATGCGAATTTCGGCGTCGGCGATATCGTCGCCGAAATTGAGGAGGAAGTCGAGCGCGGGCGGCCAGGCGATGTAGAAGGCGAAGGCGCCGCCGCCGGCGAACGAGAGGGCGCCAAGCAGGACGATGGGGATCACCCAGCGGCGCTCCCGCTTGGTAAGGCCGGGCTTGATGAAGGCGAGCATCTGGTAGAGCACCACGGGCATGGCCCCGGCGACGCCGACGAGGAGGCCCACCTTGACGTAGGCCGAGACGTAGCCGAGCAGCTCGGTGAAGATGGGGTCAAAGCCCGGATCGGCGTCACGGGCCGGCTCCAGCAAGTAATTCATGATGTCCCCGGCGAAGACGAGGGCGGAGACTGTGGCGAGGAGAAGAGCGAGGAGCGAGATAGTCAGGCGCCGACGCAGCTCCGCGAGGTGCTCGCCCAGGGTGAGGAGCTGACCGGCGGCGGGGTCGGGGTCGCTCTCTGGGTCGGGCTGGGTGGCCACGGTGGCTTAGGGGCGATCCTTCACCCCGCGAGAGGGCGCCCCGCGGGCGGGCCGGCGCGCGGCGATGGAGATGACGTTGGTCGGGCGGGAGGAGGGAGGCGCGCTCGTCCGCGCGCGGCGCCTGGCGAAGCGCCGGCGCGGGATTGCTTGCTCTTGGCGAGACGCGTTCCCGCCAGCCGGTGATGGGGGCGACTCCTTGCCCAGCGCCCCCTCCTTGGTCTCGCGCACGACGCTCTCGGCGTCGCGCTCCGCTTCGCGCACGGCCATGCGGAGTTCCTGATCCACGTCTTGGACCTCGCGGCGCAATTCCGCGTCGGTGGCCTGCAGGTCCTGGCGCAGATCGAGCACCTCATCCTTCATCTCTTCAATGTCGGTGAGGTATTCGTCGCGGAAGTCGCGGGCGTAGGCGCGCAGGACGCGGACGGCGCGACCGAACTGTGCGGCGATCTCGGGGAGGCGGTGAGGACCGAAGATGATGGCGAAGAGCACGAAGATGAGCAGGATCTCAAGGATGCCGATGCCGAAGAGTTCCATGCCGCTCCCGCGTGCGCTGCGCGGACGCGCGCCCGCTCCAGCGTATCCGATCTTTTAGCGCGCCGCTGTGGGCCGCGAAGACAGTGGGCCGAAGACCGTTGCGCGCGAAGACCGTGGCGCGAAGAGGGTGGCGCCAAGACAGTGGTGCGAAGACAGTGGCGCCGTCCGGGGCGACGATCAGTCCTTGGGCACGCCCTTGCTGACGAGGAAATCGATGGCGGCCTGGACGGTAGCGAGGCCTTCGGCCTCTTCGTCGGTAATCTCCAGCTCCTTCACCTCGTCTTTGAACTCGTCCTCGAAGGCCATGATCAGTTCGACAAGGTCGAGCGAGTCGGCGCCGAGATCGTCGACGAACGAGGCTTGGAGCGTGACCTGCTCCGCGTCGACGCCCAACTGGTTCTCGATAATCCCGCGGATCCGCTCATAGAGAGCCATGCGGTTCCTCCGATTCCGGTTTCCGAGCGACCGGCGCGGCCAGGCGGTCGCGGCTGACAGTTCCCAGGACGCCGTTGACAAAGCGGGAGCTCGCGTCGGCGCCGTAGGTCTTGGCCAGCTCCACGGCTTCGTTGATCACGGCCGCGGTGGGGACGGCGGCATTATTGACCAGGAGCTCGTAGAGCGCAATGCGGAGGATGGTGAGGTCCACGACGGCGATCTGGTCCAGCGGCCAGCGGGGCGCCGTTTCCGCAATGATGCGGTCCAGCTGCTCACGGTGTTGCTGCAGGCCCTGGACCAGGGCCTCGGCGTAGGCACGGTCGGCGTTGGAGACGGTGGCGTGGCTGCCCTCGGGGCCGGCGAGGTCGCGGCGGAGGGCATCCAGAGCGGCACAGCGGCCGAACTCCGCCTCGAAGAGGGCGCGGAAGGCGCGAACGCGGGCTCGCTTGTAGATCTTGGCCACGGTCCGCCCTTGGGCGGCTAGCGGCCGCCGCGGATCGAGTCGATGGTGTTGAAGTTGTGCAGCGTGAGCGTGAGCGTGAGCTTGAGGTCCTTGGCGGCGGCCTTGACCAG
Organism: Dehalococcoidia bacterium; assembly: GCA_963662615.2. Lineage (GTDB taxonomy): Bacteria > Chloroflexota > Dehalococcoidia > Bin125 > Bin125. The sequence continues at coordinate 1,099,951 of CAXXSR010000001.1, read as the reverse complement.
GCTGGTGAGCGCGGTGCCGGGGCCGATCTCGACGAAAGTGCGGACGCCGGCGGCGAGCATGAACTCGACGGACTCGCGCCAGCGGACGGCGCGGCCCACTTGCTGGGCAAGTTCGGTGCGGACGGCGTCGCTGGAATTGATGACGGCGCCGGTGACGTTGGCGACCAGGGGCACTTGGGGTTGCTGGAAGGACACCCGCTCCAGCTCGCGCTTCATGGTGTCGGCGGCCGGCTGCATGAGGGAGGAGTGGAAGGCGGCGCTGACCCGGAGGGGAAGGGTGCGGCGGGCGCCGCGGGCCCGGGCGAGGTCCATGGCGCGGGCGACGGCGGGGTGGCTGCCGCCCACGACGATCTGGGTGGGGGCGTTGACGTTGCAGATCTCGGCGCCGGTCTCCAGGCAGACGGCTTCGATCTCATTTTCGCCCAGGCCCAAGATGGCGGCGAGCGTGCCGGGCTGCTCTTCGCCGGCCCGTTGCATGAGGCGGCCGCGCCGCTGGACCAGGCGGACGCCGTCTTCGATTGCGAGGGAGCCGGCGGCGACCAGGGCGGTGTATTCGCCCAGGCTGTGGCCGGCGACGAAGGCGGGGGGCGCGCGAAGATCGGCGTTGAGCGCCCGCGCGCCGGCCAGGCAGGCGAGGCTGGTGGTAAAGATGGCGGGCTGGGCGTTGACCGTCTGCACCAGCGTCTCTTCCGGGCCGTTGAAGATGATCTCGGAGAGGGGGCGGTCGAGGGCGGCGTCGGCGCGCTCGAAGATCTCGCGTGCTTGCGGGATCGCTTCGTAAAGGTCGCGGCCCATACCCACCTTCTGGGCGCCCTGTCCTGGGAAGAGCCAGGCCGGGGCGGTAAGCGCGGCGCCCATGCCTACTCCTCGCCGACTTCCAGCACTTGCCGGCCCCGGTAGCGGCCGCACTCGTAGCAGACCTGATGCGCGACCGTGGTGGAGTGGCAGGTGGGACAGGTGGTCAAGGTGGCGCGGCGTTGCACAAGGTGGTGCCGCCGCAGCCGTTGTCGGGTTTTGGCATATTTGCGTTTCGGTAGCGGGGCCACAGCCTAGTCCTCTCGCAGGCCGCGCGCGCCGATCACTCGTTGAGGTGGTCGCGCAGGGTTTGGAGCGCGGCCCAGCGACTGTCGACGGCCGCCTCGTCGCGGCGGTCGAGGGGCACCGGCTCCGCGACCGCGGGGCAGGCCGGCCGCCCGCAGAGCGGCCGCATGGAGCGCGCCATCTCCACATATTGGCGGATGGCTTCGCCAAGGTCGAGGTGCCCGTCGCTGATGGGAAAGCCTTCGCGCTCTTCGGGGACGTGCACGCGCTCGCGCGTGAGAGGGTCGAACGCAGGCCAGAACTCCTCGCTGAAGCGAACGGTGAAGGGCGTTACGAAGGGTCGGAGGCAGCGGCCGCAGATCTCCTCGATGTGCAGCGACAGGTCCGCGGTGACCATGATGGAGCCGTCGGTGCGAAGGAAATCGACGGTTCCCGCCACGCGCGTGACGAAGCCGTTGAAGGTGAACGGCGCCTCGGCGATGGTGTGGCGCCGCTGGCTGCCGATGGGCTCGGCGAGCAGGGTGGAGACATTGAACGAGAGGGAGGCCTCACTGTCGGCCGGGCGCGGACGTTGCCGGGTCACGGCAGTATCCTAGCAACCAGAGGCTTGCAACCAGAGGAAGCGGCGCCCGCGGTGGTGCTTGCGGTGGTGCTTGCGGTGGTGCTTGCGGTGGTGCCCGCGGTGGTGCTTGCGCGGCGCGAGTCGCGGTTCGTAGACTGTGGTTACCTAATCGAAGCGGAGAATCGCGTGGACAACATCGCGGAGATGATCACCCTCCAGGAGGTGGATGGGCGGTTAGACACGATCAAGAAGCGGCTCAAAGAGGTGGAGGCGTTGTTGGGCCGGCCGCCGTTTCTGGATGCGCTGCGTGGCGAAGTGGACGCTCAGAAGGGGCTGCTCAAGGAGGCGACCGGCGATCGCAAGAAGAAAGAAGCGGAGGCCGAGGCGTCACGGCTGAAGATCACGGCGGAAGAGGAAAAGCTCTACAGCGGCGCCATCACCGAATCTCGCGAGCTGCGCAGCCTGCAGGAGGAGATATTTGCTCTGCGGCGTGGGCTGAAGGCGCAGGAAGAGAGCGGGCTGGCCCAGCTGGAGCGGGAGGAGCTGGACCGGGAGGCGCGCGATTACCTGGTGCGGCTGTTGAAGCGTGTGGAGGCCGACTGGAGCGAGCGGGAGTCGGAGCTGGAGACGCAACGCCGCGAGCTGGTCGAGCAATCCGATTCGATCGATGTGGAAGCGGGCGAGCAGCGGGCCTCGATGAAAGAGGGGGACTTGGCCGTCTACGACGACCACCGCAGCCGCAATCCGCTGGTCGTGGCCGTGGCGGAGGGCGGCGTCTGTGGCGCCTGTCGGCTGACGCTGCCGACCATGATGCTGACGCGGGCGCGGCGCGGGGCCGAGGTGGTGAACTGTCCTGCCTGTGGACGGATCGTCTTCTTGCGGTAAGAGCACTGCCCTAGGAGCAGCATGCGGGCCGTTGGCTACTTCAGCGAATTTCCGGGAAGGCGAGCCGACGCGCCACGCGGCGCTTCTCTGTCGCAGCAAAACGACGATTTCCTGGCCTACTGCGATGCGAACGGCTACGAGCCGGCGGCGGCATTCCTCGATCCCAGCGGCGACGGGGAACGTCCGGGTCTGCGGCAGTTGCTGGAGTACCTCAGCAGGCCGGAGAAGGGGTTCCTGGTGGTGGTGGCGGCGTCGTTCGAGCGGCTGGGCGCGGGCGCTACGGAGGCGGCGCGGGCCTACTTTCAGATCACGGCCAGCGGGGCGCGGGTCATCTCCATGGAAGAAGGGGCGCTGGACGAGGCGCGGATGCTGAAACTGTGGTCGGCGCAACGGGCGTCTTCGGGGGTGGGCGAGCGGGTGCGGGAGGCGATGCGGCGACTCGCAGTCCAAGGGCAGGTGTTGGGGCGACCGCCGTACGGCTATCGGGCCGGAGCGGACGGGCGTTTGGCGATCGTAGAGGACGAGGCGGCGCTGCTGCGCCATATCTTTCGCCTCTACCTGCGGGAAGGGCTCGGCATCCGCCGGATCGCCAAGCGTCTGAATGAAGAGGGCTACCGCACGCGCCGGGACGGCAACTGGAGCATGGTCACCATTCGCGACCTGCTGCGCAATCGCGTCTATCTGGGAACCTATGCGCGCTTTGGGGTACGGGTGCCCAGCAACCACACCGCGATCGTGTCGGTGAGCGACTTCGACGCCGTGGAGGAGCGGATGCAGGGCCGCCGCCGGCCGGCGGCGCCGGCGCGCCCCAGCCACTTTCTGTTGTCGGGCTTGGTCCACTGCAATGACGGCGGCACGCGGATGATCGGCGTCACACGACGGCAGCAGTGGACGCGTCGAGATGGGGAGGTGGTGAAGAGCACCTATCGCTACTACCAGAGCGAGGCGCGTACGAATCAGTCGGTGGGGGCGTACCACACGCAGCGGGCCGATGACCTGGAGGCCGAGGTGGTGCGGCACCTGACGGGTGAAGCGAGCGGGGCGCTGCAATCGACGGTGGTGAGCGCCGGCGATTCGAAGGCGGTAGCGGCGGAGACGGCCATGGCGGAAGCGCGGGTGCGGAGCCGGATGCGGTCGCTGGACCGGCAGTTGAGCGGGAGCTTGGGGCTCGCCGCCGGCGGCCGGCTGCGGCCGGAGCAGCTTCGGGAGACGGCGCACGAGGTCGCGGGAGAGTATCTGCTGGCCGAGGCGGATCTGGCGACGCTGGCTCATCGGGCCGAGGCGCAGGCCTCCGACAGCGATCGCCGGCGCCACCAGGAACAGCAGCGCGAACGGGTGCGCAGTGAGTGGGGACGCTTGCCGTTCGAGGAGCGGCAGGCGCTGGTGCGCGACCTGGTGGAGAAGGTGCTGGTGGACGACGATCGCGTGCGCACGATCCTGCGCCCATGATCCCACGCGGCAGCGCGGGCGGCGCAGCGCGAGGCAGTGCACCGTGCGCCTGATCGCCTACGCCGACGGCGCCGCCCGCGGCAATCCCGGACCGGCCGCCTACGGGGTGTCGGTGCTGGACGAGAACGGCGGGGAGCTGCGGGCTCTGGCGGAGGCCATTGGCCGCGCCACCAATAACGTCGCTGAGTACCGAGGCGCCATCGCCGCCGTTGAGGCGGCGCTGGCCCTGGGCGCAACCGCCCTGGAATTAAATTTGGATTCCGAGCTGCTGGTGCGACAGTTGGAGGGGCGCTACCGCGTTCGCAACGCGAAGTTGAAGCCGCTCTTCGCGCGACTCTCCGCGCTCATTGAGCGGCTGGAGGGCTTCAGCGTCCAGCATGTGCCGCGCGCCGAGAACGCGCGCGCCGACGCGCTGGCGAACGCGGCGCTGGACGGACGGCTGTCGCAAGTGCTGTAGCTGCCGGAGCTGTGGGCGCGACGTAGTAGGATCGACGTGCGGCCAGGCGACCGGGTGGTCGCGGCCCTTCCTGCGAGGAAGGGTCGAGGAAAGTCCGAGCTCCATTGAGGCAGGGCGCTGGGTAACTCCCAGGGAGGGCGACCTCACGGATAGCGCCACAGAAACATACCGCCCTTCCTATTCGGGGAGGGTAAGGGTGAAATGGTGCGGTAAGAGCGCACCAGCGGTCGGGTGACCGGCCGGCTGGGCAAGCCCCGCCCGGAGCAAGACCAAATAGGAGGGCCAGGGAGCGCCTCACTCCGCCCTCGGGTAGGTCGCTGGAGGCGGCGGGTAACCGTCGTCGTAGAGAGATGGCCACCGTCCTTCCTGCTCCCGCGCGCCGGCAACGGCGGGCGGGCACGGCGGGAGGGATACAGAACTCGGCTTACAGGTCGCCTGGCCGCCACGACCTCGAGTGCCGTCGCGCCGTGCCACCCCCGCCGTTGCGACGCCCTGCAGGGGGCGCGATGCTGCTCTGGTGAGGGGAGCGGCGCGTGACGGATCGTACTCTTGCCGCCCTGCTGGAGGCCACGCCCGTCAAGGCGCAGCACGGCCCCCAGGGCGGTGTCGCCCGCGGTGGCGCCCGCGGTGTCGCCAGTGGTGGCGCCGTGACCCAGATCAGTCAGGATTCCCGTGACCTGCAAGCCGGCGCCTGTTTCGTGGCCGTGCCGGGCTTTCACGTGGACGGGCACAGCTTCTTGGACGCGGTCGTGGCGGCCGGGGCCCAGGCCGTCGTGGTGCAGAGCGACCGTCGAGCGCAGTGGGAACCGTTGCTCGGGCGCGACGACGTCAGCGTCGTGGAGGTCGCCGATACGCGCGTCGCGCTGGCGGCCCTGTCGGCGGCGTTCCACGGCTTCCCGGCGCGCCGTCTCACCGTGGTGGGGGTGACGGGCACGGACGGCAAGAGCACGACCTGCTACTTGACATCGTCAATATTGGAGGCGGCGGGCCGGCGCACCGGGATCATCGGTGGCGTGCAGTTCAAGGTGGGCGACGAGTGGCGCATGAACACGATCACGCAGAGCAGCCCAGAAGCGCCGCAGGTGCAGTCGCTGCTGGCGGAGATGGTGGCGGCGGGGGTAACGTACGCGGTGATCGAGTCGACGTCGCACGGGCTGGCGCTGCACCGTCTGGACGGTTGCGAGTACGACGTGGGCGTCTTTACCGGCCTCAGCGACGACCATCTGGATTTCCACAAGACGCGCGAGGAGTACCTGGCGGCAAAGCTGCGCCTGTTCCAGGCGCTGGATACGTCCGTGGCGAAGGGGACCCCGAAGCGCGGCGTGGTCCATGCCGACGACCCGTATGCCGAAGCCGTGGGGGCCGCCACCTCGGCCGCAATGGTCCGCGTTGGCTTCGACGGCGGGGGTTTCAACGGCCGAGGTGGCGTCAATGGCGGCGAGCTGGACGTATCGGCGGGGGACGTGGTGCTGGAGGTGGAGCGCTCCGAGTTCCGGATCGCGACGCGGGCGGGCGCCGCCACGGCGCGGCTGGCGCTGCCGGGGCGCTTCAACGTGCGCAATGCGCTGTCGGCGGCGGGCGCTTGCTGGGCGCTGGGTGTGGGGCCGGAGGCGATGGCGCGGGGGATTGGCCAACTGCGCGAGGTGCCGGGCCGGATGGAGCGGATCGAGGCGGGGCAACCGTTCACGGTGGTGGTGGATGCGGCCGCGACGGCGGCGGCGTTTGGCGTGGTGTTGGCGGAGGTGAGAGCGCTGGTGCAGGGCCGGCTGATCGTTGTCTTCGGCTGCGCGGGGGAGCGCGACCCGGGCCGGCGCGGCGGGATGGGAGCGGCGGCGGCGGAGTTCGCCGACTACGCGGTGCTCACCAGTGAGAATCCGCGCTCGGAGGATCCGGCGGCGATCGTGCGGGAGATCGCGAAGGCGATGGAGGCGGCAGGACGCCAGGCGGGCGCCGATTTCGAGGAGGAGCCCGACCGCCGACGGGCAATCGGGCGGGCGTTCATGCTGGCCTCGGCGGGGGATTACGTGCTGATCGCCGGGAAGGGCGCGGAGCAGACGCTCATCGTTGGCGAGACGGTGGAGCCGTGGGATGATCGGGCGGTCGCGCGGGAGCTGCTGGCGGGGCGGCAGGGCTGATCGCCGTCGAGGGTGGATCGCAAGGAAGGACTCAGCATGGACGATGCACGGTACCGGGAGCTGGTGCGGAAAGATCTCGCCCACTGGGTGCATCCGCTCTCCCATCCCAGCGATCACCAGGAGCCGCTGCTGTACGAGCGAGGGGAAGGGATCTACCTCTACGGGCACGACGGGCAGCGCTACATTGACGGCCTCTCCTCGCTGTGGAACGTGGCGGTGGGGCACGGGCGCCGAGAGCTGGCGGAGGCCGCCGCGCGGCAGATGGAGCGGCTGGCCTTCAACAGCAGTTACGTGGGCTCCAGCAACGAGCCGGCCATTGAGCTGGCGGCCAAGCTGGTGGAGCTGGCCTACGACAACATGCAGGCGGTGTTTTTCGGCACCTCGGGCGCGGATTCAAACGAGACCAGCTTTAAGACGGCGCGTTTCTACTGGGCAATGAAGGGGCGGCCGGGGAAGGTCAAGGTGATCAGCCGGGTGGAGGGGTACCACGGGACGACCCTGGCCTGCATGTCGGCGACGGGGATGTCCATGTATTACCCCAATTTTGAACCGCGGGTACACGAGATCGTGCCGGCGGCGAGCGTGGAGCCGATGCCGAGCGGCGGGGCGCGCATTGATCCCGGCAACAACAATGTTGACAACATTGCGGAGACGATCGAGCGAGAGGGGCCGGAGACGGTGGCGGCGGTGATCGCGGAGCCGGTGCAGGGCGGCGGTGGCGTCCACCCGCCGCCGCCGGATTACTTCCGTCAGCTACGCGAGGTCTGCGACCGCTACGAGGTGCTCCTGATCGCGGACGAAGTGATCACGGGCTTCGGCCGCACGGGGAGGTGGTTCGCGCTGGAGCACTTTGGGGTGCTGCCGGACCTGATGTCGGTGTCGAAGGCGATCACGAGCGCGTACATGCCGCTGGGGGCGTCGGTGTGGTCGCGGGAGGTGTTCGAGACGATCACCGGCGCCGACCCCAGCGTCAAGTTCATGCACGGCTATACGAACTCGGGTCACGCCGTTGCGGCGGCGGTGGCGCTGCGCAACCTCGCCATCATCGAAGAGGAGGGGCTGGTGGAGAACGCTGCGGCACGGGGCGAGCAGCTTCTGAACGGGCTGATGCTGCTCGGCGAGAACCGCTACGTGGGCAATGTGCGGGGGCTGGGCTTCATGTGCGGCCTGGACCTACTGCAAGATCCCGAGAACGACGTCCCCTTCGACGAGGAGATGCGCATGGGCGTGCGGCTGCGGAACGCCTGCCAACGTCGGGGTCTGATCACGCGCATTCGCGGGGACTCCTTCGTGCTGGCGCCACCGCTGGTGGCGACGGCGGAGGAGGTGGACGCGATCCTCACCATCGTGGAGGAGGGGGTCAAAGAGGTGACGGGCAATCTGTAAGACCTCACGATCGTTGGTTCGGAAACTAGAGCGTCTTACGAACTGCAAATGAGAAAGAGGAGATCGATGTCTGAATACGTCCTTGCCTATCACGGTGGGAAAATGCCTGAGAGCCCTGAAGAGGGAGCCAAACAAAAGGCGAGATTCGAATCCTGGGTCGGCGGCCTGGGGGATGCCGTGGTCAACCCCGGTACTCCCTTGGGAAAGGCTAAGACCGTAAGCTCCGGTGGCGTCTCAGACGATGGTGGGTCGAATCCCTTGATGGGTTTTTCTATCGTGAAAGCCGACAGCATGGATGCTGCTGTTGCAATGGTGAAGGGGTGCCCGTTCCTTGAAATGGGCACAGTTGAAGTCGCCGAAGTGATGGAGATGTAGTCCCCAGCATCGCGACCTTGACAATCCCAAGGCGTGTAGTTTTTCGTACGGCTTTTCATAGGGCCCTCGTCATGTACGAGATCGATCAAACCCTAAGCGGTTTATCAGGAGAGGCTTGAGCAGGTCAGCCAAGCCGTCGAACAATTTCGGGTAATCGCCGCGGTTTCGGGTCGCTCGGCATCGGAGCGGGCGGGCCGACGCCAGCGCCTACCGGAGGCGGTCCCTCCCAGCCATTGGGGGGCAGGTCTTTGCCGCCATAGTGGGGATCAGGAAGGCCTGGTACACTGGAGAGCAGGAAAGGAGGTGATGCGACTTGGGACATAGTTTGCTGCCCAGGGATGGAGCCGACGACCGCGCATCGAAGGAGGTGGGTGAGTCCTAGGAGCATCACCTGGGCACGAAATCTGACAAGCCCCCGGCGCGAGCCGGGGGCTTGCTCTTTGCTCGCGTTGCGCACGGTTTCGCTCCGCACAGTGATGCGGCCTACCGTGGGGGCGTGGGAGTCCGACTGAGCCGCAAGGCCGTGGCCGAGGACCTGCGCACGCGGCGGGTGGGGCGGCGGCTGATCTATCGCCTGCGCACCACGTCGACGATGGACGACGCTCGCGCCGCCGCGGAGGACGGAGCGCCGACGGGCACCGTCGTCATCGCGGAGGAGCAGAGCCGGGGCCGGGGGACGCGCGGCCGGTCCTGGGTCTCCCCGGGGGGGCAAAACCTCTACTTCACCATCGTGGTGCGGCCTTCGGCGGCGCGATTGCAGCGGCTGAGCATACTGACGGCGGTGGCGGTCGCGAACGCGGTGGAGCAGGTGGTCAACCTTTACCCGCGGATCAAGTGGCCGAACGACCTGCACCTGCGGGGCAAGAAGTTCGTGGGCATCTTGGTGGAGAGCGAGTGGGTGGGGGGGCGGCCGCGCTTCGCGCTGGTGGGGATTGGCATCAACGTCAACTTCGACCCCGGCGCGTTCGGCGGCGCCATTGAGGGACCGGCCACGAGCCTGGCGCTGGAGCGGGGCAGGCCGCTGGCGCGCGAGCCGATCCTGGCGGCGACGCTGAACGCCTTTGAACGGGCCTACGACGGTGCCACCACGCCGGCGCTGCTGCAGGGGTGGCGGGCACGGCTGGAGACGCTGGGACGGCCCGTCAGCCTGGCGGACCAGGCCGGTGGTGTGGTGGAGGGGGTGGCCGAGGACGTGACGGAGGAGGGGGCGCTGGTGGTGCGCCTGGAGACGGGGGAGCGGCGACGCTTTCTTGCCGGTGAGGTCAGCCTGCGTCCGCCGGCGGCTTCTCCGACCCCTCCCTAGCGGCGCTGGACCCCGGCGGGCGCTCGAGCGGCGGCGCGTCGGGCGGGGACGGTGGCGCGACGGTGTCTTCGGTGTCCGGAGTGTCTTCGGAGTCCTGGCTGCCCTCGGCAGCCGCGGGGGCCTCGACGAGGAGGCGGAGACCGTCGACGCCGACAACGCGGACGGGGGTCTCGGCGGGGAGGGATCCGCCCTCGCTGCGGGCGGTCCAGAGTTCGGAGCCGACGAGCGCGGTACCTACGGGGTCGAGAGTGGAGCGGACGACGCCCGTCTGCCCGACCATACGGTCGGCGAGGCTGGTGGCCACCTTCTGCTTGCGGCGGTCGCTCACGATCAGGAGGAAGAGGGCGAGGACCGTGGCGGCGACGGCGGCTACGACAGCGAAGAGAAGCCAGAGCGAGACCTTTTCGGCGTTGGGGGAGTCGCTGATCAGCAAGAGGCCGCCGAAGAAGAGGGCGATGATCCCGCCGATCCCGAGCACTCCGAAGCCGGCCACGAAGATCTCCGCGACGATGAGGACGAGGGCGATGGCGAGCAGGGCGAGCCCGGCCGGGTTGGTGTCCAGGCTGCCCAAGGCGAAGAAACCGAGCAGGAGCGCGATCACACCGAAGATGCCGGGGCCGAGGAGGCCCGGCGAGAACAGCTCGATCACCAAGGCGAGACCACCGAGGGTAATGAGCAGGAAGGCGATGTTGGGGTCCGCCACGAAGTCCAACACGTTCTCAAAGAAGTTCATGTTGGTCTCAACGATGGGCGCGCCGCGGGTGCGAATCGTGAGGGCGGGGCCGGCGGGCTCGCCCGCGACGAAGCCGGCGAGGACGATGCTGCGCCCGTCGATCTGGGCGAGGAGATCCGTGACGTCGGTGGCGACGAGGTCGACGACGTTGAGCTCGACGGCCTCCTCCGCGGTGGCGGAGACCGCTTCGCGGACCGCGCTTTCGGCCCATTCCTGGTTGCGCTCGCGCAGCTGGGCGATGGCGCGAATGTCGGCGGAGGCGTCGTTGAGGATCTTGCGGCCCAAGGAGCCCTCAATGTCCGCGCCGCCCGCGCCCACCGGCGTGGCCGCGCCGATCTGTGTGCTGGGCGCCATGGCGGCGACGTGCGCGGCCATGGTGATGAAGGTGCCGGCGGAGGCGGCGCGGGCGCCGGCGGGGCTGACGTAGACCGCCACAGGCACGGTTGCCTTCGCGATGCGCTGGACGATGTCGTCGGTGGCGGTGACGAGGCCGCCGGGCGTGTCGAGGAGGAGGATCCAGGCGGCGGCGTCATGGTTCTCGGCGTGATCGAGGGCGCGGTCAACGAAGTTGGCCGTCACCGGGCCGATGTCGTTGTCGAGTTCGGAGAGGTGCACGGCGCGGCGGGGGACGTCGTCGCCGCAGGCGAAGAGGAGCAAGCCGGCGACCGCGACGAGGCCGAAGAGGAGCGCCCGCGGCGGGCGCCTGTGACGTGGGACGCCGGAACGGGGGGCGACAGGCGAGCGCACGCGGCAACTCCCTTCGTGGTGCCTGAGCACACGGGCGTCACAGTGGCCCGCCCCGCGTCTGGAGGTCAATTTCGTTGCAGTATAGGTGGACGCCGTATTGGTGGACGCCGTGTCGATGGACGCTGTATCTGTGGACGCAGTGGCGAACCCCCGCATGTACACTGGTGCGCACGCGGGCGGGCGCGGGCCCTTCCGCGAGTGCAGCTGCGAGGTCACCGGCTGCGAGGTCGTCGTCTGCGAGGACAATGGTGCCACCGCTCGTGTCGCACATGGTGACGGCGCGCCGTGCGGGGGCGCTCATTGACGCGCCCCTGCTGGAGGAGCGGTCGGGCGAATTTTTGTTGGGCGCCACCACGCCGGACATCCGCGTCCTGACGCGCTGGGAACGCGAGCGCACGCACTTTTTTGATCTGCGCGAAGAAGGGCATCAGGACAGCGTGGGAGCGTTCTTCGCCGCGCATCCGCACCTGCGCGACCCCGCGAACTTGAGCAGCAGCACCTGCGCCTGGGCCTGCGGCTTCGTCACGCACCTGATCATGGATCAGCTGTACATCACCCAGGTGTACCGCCCCCACTTCGGCGTGCGCTCCGCGTTGGGGGGCAGCGAACGGGCGAATCTGCTCGACCGGATCCTGCAATACGAACTGGACCGGCGCGAACGCGAGGACCAGGAGACGATGCTGGCCGTTCGCGACGCTCTGTTCGCGACGGCCGTCGAGATCGATGCGGGGTTCGTCGATCGGGCCACGCTGGAGAAGTGGCGGGACGTGAGCGCCAGTGTGACCGAGCATGCCCCGGACTGGGAGCGTTTCGCCTACATTGCTTCACGTCACCTGCGGCAGGCAGGGGTGCGATCGGAATCGGACTATCAGGGCTTCCTGGAGCAGATCCCGACGCTGCTGGAGGAGACGGTGCGGAGCGTGGAGATGGCCGAAGTGGACGGCTTCTTTGAGCGGGTGAGCGAGCAGGCCGCGCAGGCGCTGCGGGAGTACCTGGCGTGTCGCTAGCGTCGCTGCCGATCGTACGGGGGGTCGAGGCGGCGCGCCGGTCCATCTTCCAGCGTCGGCGGCCGGAGGAGGCCGCGCTCAGTCCCGACGAAGAGCGCGTTATCCGGGCGCTGTTCGGCGAGACGCTGACGGCGGAGGAGGCGGTGCGGCGGATCGTGGCGGCGGTGCGCAGCGAGGGGGACGCCGCGCTGCGACGCTTCTCGCTGGCCCTGGACGGGCAAGCGCCGGACGCCTGGACGGTGAGCGAGGAAGAGTTCGTCGCCGCCCGCGCGGCCGTGGATGGGGCCACGTTGCAGGCGATACAGATCGCGGCGCAGCGGGTGCGCGCCTTCCACGAGCGCCAGCTGGCGCATGCGGCGACCTCGTTCGACGTGGACGGGTTGGGGCAGGTGGTGCGGCCGCTGCGACGAGCGGGGCTGTACGTGCCGGGGACGACGGTGGTGTATCCGTCGACGGTGCTGCACACGGCGATCCCGGCCGTGGTAGCGGGCGTGGAGGAGATCTGCATCGCCAGCCCGATCAGCGCCGGTGAGGGCGGCTCGGCCGGGCGCGTGTCGCCGCTGAAGCTGGTGGCGGCGGAGATCGCCGGGGTCGGCACGATCTACAAAGTGGGTGGGGCGCAGGCGATTGCGGCCTTGGCCTACGGCACCGAGAGCATCCCGGCGGTGGACAAGATCTTTGGACCGGGCAACCGCTTCGTGACGCTGGCGAAGCGGCTGGTCTTCGGCGACGTCGGCATCGACGCGATCTACGGTCCCACGGAGACGGTGGTGGTAGCGGACGACAGCGCCGATCCCGACCTCTGCGCCGCCGACTTGCTGGCGCAGGCGGAGCACGACGCTCTGGCGGCGCCAATCCTGATCACGGACAACGAAGCGCTGGCGGAGGCGGTGGCTCGGATTGTGCCGCAACAGGCGGCGACGCTGGAGCGGGGCAAGATCGCGCTGGCGGCGTTTCACAATCGCGGCGGTATCGTGCTGACGGCGTCGCTGGCGGAGTCGCTGTCGCTGGCGAACGAGTACGCGCCCGAACACCTGGCGCTGATGACCCGCGACGCGGCCAAGCAGGCCGAATCCGTGCGCAACGTCGGCGGACTGTTCGTGGGAGAGTCGTCACCGGAGGCGCTGGCCGACTACGTGGCGGGGCCGAGCCACGTCATGCCCACGGGAGGGAGCGCGCGTTACGCCTCGCCGCTGCACGTAGGCGAGTTTCTCAAGATCACCACGGTGGTGCAGGTCACGGAGGCGCTGCTGCAGAAGATCGGACCGGCGGCGGTCACCATCGCCAAGGCGGAGGGGCTGACCGGCCACGCCCGCTCGCTTGAGCTGCGCCGGAGCGATCGATGAGGAGCTGTCGGCGTGCCAGCAGCGCCAGCCCGCCGGCGTCGAGCGGGCGGGCGATGGATCAGTGAGCGGTTGATCGATGCCCGATCCAAGTGAGCCACCGCGCATCCGTGCCAGTCTGCTGGCGCTGCCACCGTACGAGGCTGTGGAGCCGGTGGAGGAGCTGGCGCGTCGAGCCGGGCTGGACCCCGCCGAGGTGCTGAAGCTGGACGCGAACGAGAACCCGTTCGGCACCGTGGCGTGGGTGCAGGAGGCGATCGCGCGCTGCGATCGCTACGCCGTCTACCCCGATCCGCTGCAATCGGAGGTTCGTGGCGCCATTGCGGGGTACGCGGGGGCACCGATGGATCGCGTGGTGGCGGGGGCCGGCTCCGACGAGCTGCTGGACCTAGCGGTGCGGGTGCTGGTGGGACCGGGCGAGCGGGTGCTGGTCTGCCCGCCCGCGTTCGACATGTACCGCTTCGTGGCGGAGGTGCAGGGGTTGGCGGTGGACGCGGTGGAGCGGCGCGACGACTTCAGCATCGACATCGAGCGGGTCGAGGCGACGGTGACGGAGGCGACGTCGCTGATCATGTTGGCGTCGCCGAACAATCCGACCGGCAACGCCCTGTCGCCCGAGGAGCTGCGGGCGCTGCTGGCGACCGGCGCGACGGTGCTGGTGGACGAGGCGTACGGGGAGTTCGCCGGGAGCTCCTTCATCCCTTGGGTGGAGGAGGAGCCACGGTTGATCGTGCTGCGGACGTTCAGCAAGTGGGCGGGGCTGGCGGGATTGCGGATTGGCTACGGCGTCTTTCCCGAGGGCGTGGCGGAGGTGCTGCTGCGGGCCAAGCCGCCGTACAGCGTGAATCGAGCGGCGGAGGCGGCCGTGCTGGCGGCGCTGGAGGCGCGCGACGAGCTTGAGGAGCGCGTGCGCACCATCGTGGCGGAACGGGAGACGCTGTTCCGGGAGCTGTCGGCGCTGGGCTGGCTGCGGCCGTATCCGTCGGCGGCGAATTTTCTCCTCTGCGAGGTGCGCTCTTCTCAGCCGGGCGCGCCGGACGGCTTGGCGCTCCGGGAGGCGCTGGCCCAGCGAGGAGTCTTCGTGCGCTACTTCTCCACGCCGCGACTGCGGAACTGCGTGCGGATCAGCGTGCCGCGACCGGAGCAGACGCCGGTGCTTATGGAGCGGCTGCGGGCGGTGGGGGAAGAGTTGGGGCTCGATTAGCCGAATTGCTACGCATCGCGAGAAGACAAGGGTTGCAGGGTGGAAATTTTGATGCTCGGCCCCGCCTGGAAAGCGTTTGGATGGCTTCGGGATCGGCTGCAGAAGCACCCGATCGCCGAGCAGTCGTTCAGGTCCGGCAAGCAGAGCCAAACACTGGGATTCGGAAACGTCAAGGACAGCACTATCAACATTTCAATCGTTGGCGCGAACGAGAAGGGTGAACAGCCTCCTGATGCATCTACGAGAAGGCCAGAGGGCGAGCCGCTCTCTTTGGATCAAGTCATCAATGCTCCGTGTCTGATGGTTAGTGGTCTGACCGGCGAGGCGGGTGATGGGATTTCCACCATCACGTTGTCTCGCCTACCCGGCGTTAGCACTTTGGGAGAGTGGGTGACGTTTATTGTGGAGTTGAGAGGGGAAAAAGCCGCGGATGTAGAGGTCCATTTCGCGGTGGACGGTGGGTTCTTCGATGACGGAGGGATCGGCACGAGCGCGATGACAAACCTTTCCGGGCGGGCACTTGTGAGGGTGTTCGTCACGCGACCGCGCGGCCGGGTGACAGCCTTTGTCGGGCGAGCGAGGGTTCCTTACACGTTTGAAGTGGTTGATGCATTTAATGACGTGTTTGGTCTGGAGAGAACTGACACAGGTTCGGAGTGAATTAACCCGTCCCGCGGCTCTGCGGTTAGCGGATGGCGCGGTGGCGCGACGCGGTATTGGTTGCGACGATGGAACCCGACGCGAACGCGGGAACGGAGCGGGAAGTGCGCGAGAGCACGGTTCAGCGGAAGACGCGCGAGACCGAGATCGAGGTGGCGCTGCGGCTGGAGGGCAGCGGGCAGGCGCAGGTCGAGACGGGCATCGGCATGCTGGACCACATGCTGGAGCAGCTAGCCCGACACGGCGGCTTCGACCTGCGGGTGCGCGCGACGGGCGATCTGCACGTCGACCAGCACCACACGGTGGAGGACATTGGGCTGGCGCTAGGCCAGGCGCTGGACCAGGCGCTGGGCGAGCGGGCGGGCATCGCGCGGATGGGGGACCGCACGGTGCCGCTGGACGAGTCGCTGGTGCAGGTGGCGCTGGATCTGAGCGGCCGCCCCTACGCCGCGATCGGGCTGAAGTTCCACGGCGACAAGATCGGGGAGCTGCCGGCGTCGCTGGCGAAGCATTTTCTTCATTCGTTCGCGCAGGAGGCGCGCCTGGCGCTGCACGTGCGGCAACTGGCCGGGGAGAACGACCACCACATCCTGGAGGCGGCGTTCAAGGCGCTGGCGCGGTCGCTGCGGGACGCCGTGCGGATCATCGAGGGGGAGGCGGACGCGGTGCCGAGCACGAAGGGGACGCTGAGGGCGTGACCTCACCCCCTGGCCCCCTCTCCATCACAGAGCGATGGAGAGGGGGAGACTCACTTCTTGGTCCCGGCTGGATCGGCGGCGGTGACGGTGTAGCGGTAGCTCTCGATGACGGGGTTGGCGAGGAGCTTGTCGCACATGGCGTCAATACGCGCTTCGGCGCTCGCTTTGTCGGGCGCGTCGAGCCAGAGTTCGATGTATTTGCCGGCGCGGACGTCGTCTACATCGACGAAGTCGAGCTGGTGGAGGGCGCCCTTGATGGTCAGGCCCTCGGGGTCGTTGACGGTGCGCTTGAGGGTGACGTAAATGTCGGCTTTGAAGTGCATCTGGCAGCCTTTAGCCTCCCGTTCGTGGTGAGCTTGTCGAACCACGAACGGGCGAAAACGCTTGGAGGCCCTCCCAGTCGCCCCGAATGAGCGCCTCCTTCTTTCGACGGGTCCAGCGCTTGATTTGAGACTCGCGTGCGAGGGCTTCCTCCCTGGCCGCGAACTCCTGTGAAAACTGAAACGCGACCGGTCGACGGCTGCGAGTATATCCGGGGATGGCGCCCTCGTGGTGTGCTGCGATGCGGGCCTCAAGGTCGTCGGTGTGGCCCGTGTAATACGACCCGTCAGCGCAACGGATGATGTAAACGAAGAAGCTCATCTTTCGCCTTTGGCCGTTCGCCCTTCGACAGGCTCAGGACGAACGGAATAGCACCGCTGCGGCGTGGTTCGGCTCTTCGACAAGCTCCTTCCCAGCCGGCAAGGACAGGTCAGGGTGAGCGGGGGTTAGGCGGGCGGGCGGAGCAGGTCGCGGTCGGTGATGCGGGTGAAGGCCTGGAGGTAGCGATCGCGGAGGTCGGCCACGACCTCCGGGGGGAGCGCGGGGGCCGGGGGCTGTTTGTTCCAGTCGCGCGCCTCCAGCCAGTCGCGCAGGGGCTGCTTGTCGTAGGAGGGCTGAGGCCGGTCAGGCTGGTAGATGGCGACGTCCCAAAAGCGCGACGAATCCGGGGTGAGCGCTTCGTCGATCAGGATCGGCTCGCGTTCGCCCTCGTCGTTTTCGACCAGGCCGAACTCGAACTTGGTATCGGCGATGAGGAAGCCGCGCTGCAGGGCCCGCTCGAGGCCGTAGGTGTAGAGGGCGAGGGCGCGGACCTTGATGGCGTTGGCGAGATCTTCCCCGACGAGCGCGGCGGCCTCCTCGTAGGTGATGTTCTCGTCGTGGCCGGTCTCCGCCTTCGTGGAGGGGGTGAAGATGGCTTGGGGGAGGGCGTCGGACTCGCGCAAGCCGGGGGGCAAGGCGATGCCGCAGATGCGGCCGCCGGCCTGGTAATCCTTCCAGCCGCTGCCTGAGAGGTAGCCGCGCACGATCGCCTCCAACATGACCGGCTCGGCTTTGCGCACGAGCATGGAGCGGCCGATGTATTGGGGCGGGAGGGAGAGGGGAAGATCGGGGTTGGAGGTGGAATCGATGACACGGATCATGTGGTTCGGGACCACCTCGCGAGTGCGCTCGAACCAGAAGGCCGACATTTGCGTGAGGACGCGGCCCTTGTCGGGGATGCCGTTGGGCAGGACGACGTCGAAGGCGGAGACACGATCGCTGGCGACGATGAGGAGGCGGTCGCCCCATTCCGAGGAGCCAAGGTCATAGATGTCGCGGACCTTGCCCTGTTTCTTGGGCAGGGGGAGGTCGGATGTCAGCATCACGTCGCGGGTTTCGGTGGCGCTCATTGTGCTAGATGCCCAATCGCTGAAACGTCGCGTCCACATGGCGGAGATAGAAGGCGGGGTCGAAGCATTCCCGCAGCTCCTGGTCAGGGATGAGCGCGAGGACGTGCTCGTCGTGCTGCAAGATGTCCAGGAAGGAGCGGCGCTCGTCCCAGGCCGTCTGCGCGTGTCGCTGCACGATCTGGTAGGCCTGCTCTCGCTCCACACCGCGCTCCACCATCGCCAGCAGCACGCGCTGGGAGTAGACGAGCCCGCAGGAGCGCTCCAGATTCTCACGCATCTGTTTGGGGTAGACGCGCAGGTTCTCCATGATCCAGCGGAAGAGGTCCAGCATGTAGTCAAGGAGGATGCAGGAGTCGGGCAGGACGATGCGCTCGGCGCTGGAGTGGCTGATGTCGCGCTCATGCCAAAGCGCGACGTTCTCCATGGCGGTGGCGGCGTAGCCGCGGAGCAGGCGGGCGAGGCCGCAGATCCGTTCGCACTTCTCCGGGTTGCGCTTGTGAGGCATGGCGGAGGAGCCGGTCTGGCCGGGCAGGAACGGCTCTTCCGCCTCACGCACTTCGGTGAGCTGGAGGTGGCGGATCTCGACGGCGAACTTCTCCAGCGATGCCCCGATCAGGGCGAGTGTGTTGACGAAGTGGGCGTGGCGGTCGCGCTGGAGGATCTGGTTGGAGACAGGCGCGACCTGGAGGCCCAGCCGATCGCAGACGCGCTCCTCCAGCGACGGGGGCACCGTGGCATGGGTACCAACCGCGCCGCTGATCTTGCCGTAGGCAACGGTCTCCTTCGCGGCGGCGAGGCGGGTTTGGTGGCGGCGGACCTCGTCGACCCAAACGGCGAGGACGAGCCCGAAGGTCGTGGGCTCGGCGTGGACCCCGTGGGTGCGCCCGGCCATCAAGGTGTCCTTGTGCGCGCGGGCCTGGACGACGAGGACATCGTGCAGGCGCTGCAGCTCCGTTTCCAAGAGGGCGGCGGCGTCGCGGAGCTGGAGGGCGGTGGCGGTGTCCCAGACGTCGGAGGAGGTTAGGCCCAAATGGAGCCAGCGGCCCTCGGGGCCAAGGCGATCGGTGAGGGAGCGGAGGAAGGCCGTGACGTCGTGGTGGGTCTCGGCCTGGTAGCGGTCGATGTCGTCCAAGTCGAAGGCGGCGCCCGCGACGATGGCGTCGGCGTCGTCGGGGGGGATGCGGCCCTCGGCCGCCCAGGCTTGGATGACGGCGAGTTCCACCTGGAGCCAGCGTTCGTACTTGGCCTGGTCGGACCAGAGGGCGGCCATCTGGGGGCGGGAGTATCGGGGGATCATGTTCTTCGCGCGCCCGCTGATGGTGTTGAGATGCACTCCTGGGTCTGGTGGCCAGTGGGCCGGGTGTTCCACCGCGGGGCGGCGCTGGGTTGGTGATGTCGTGGGCGGTTTGGCCGTCCGGGCATCAGTCGCGGTATTCCTCCCGCGCGGGCGAGAAGACGTCAACGAAGAGCGCGTCTTCCCGGGCCGTCGCGGAATGCTCCACGCCGCCGGGAATGAGCCAGGAGTCGCCCGCCGCGAGCTCCTTGCGCAGCCCCGGCATCTCAATCAGCATCCGCCCCGACACGAGGTAGCCGGTCTGTTCATGGGGATGCGTGTGCGGCGGCACAACGCTCCCCCGGGCCATGCGAATCTCGTGAATGGAGGTGTGCTCGCCGTAGTTGAGGGTGCGCCGGGAGACGCCCGACCACATCTCTACCTCGCGGGTGTCGGCGCGGGTGGTAAGGCTTGGCTCGGCCATTTTTCGCATCGCTTTCTTGCGGACTCTGTGAACCGCACAAAGGTATTCCATTTGCGTGGATCTATCGACTTGTGAAGTGGCGACTCATGAAGTGGCGACTCATGAAGTGGCGACTCATGAAGTGGCGACTCATGAAGTGGCGACGACTCATGGGTGGGCGGCAAGCGGCGCCCAGGCCCTGCACGGGCCCGTCATAGCTCGCGCCGCGCGATGTCGCTGCGATATGTCCGCCCCTCGAACTCGATACGCGCGGCGTTGTCGTAGGCGCGGTCGCGCGCCTGGGCCAAGGTCGGGGCGCGGGCAACGACCGTGAGAACGCGGCCGCCGGCGGTGAGGACCGCGCCGTCGTCGGCGAGGCGGGTACCGGCGTGGAAGAGCAGCGCATCGTCGTCGATCGCGTCGAGGCCGTGGATGGGCTTGCCGGTCTCGTAGGCGCCGGGGTAGCCGCCGCTGGCGAGCACGACGCCGACGGTGGCGTCGTCGCTCCATTCCAAGGGCACGTCCGCCAGTGTCCCGGTGGCGCAGGCGCGGAGCACCTCCAGGAGGTCGCTGCGGAGCAAGGGCAGGACAGCCTGCGTCTCCGGGTCACCAAAGCGGCAGTTGAATTCCAACACCGCAGGCTCGCCCTCGTTGACCATGAGCCCGGCGTAGAGGACGCCACGGAAGGGGCGACCCGCGTCCCGCAAGGCGCGCAGCACCGGCTCATGGACCCTGTCGAAGAGGCGTTGGGATCTGTGGGCGGAGATGAAGCCGGGCGGGCTGTAGACGCCCATGCCGCCGGTGTTGGAGCCTTGGTCGTCGTCGAGGGCGCGCTTGTAGTCGCAGGAGAGGGGCATGGGCGCGACGGTCTCGCCGTCGCAGAAGGCCATGGCGCTGGCCTCAAGCCCCGCGAGCCGCTCCTCCACCACGACGGTGCGGGAGGCGTCGCCGAAGCGGCCGGCGAGGAGGTCGTCGACGGCGGCGTGCGCCTCGGCCATGGTGGCGGGGACGATCACGCCCTTGCCGGCCGCGAGCCCGTCGGCCTTGATCACGGGCGGCTCGCGGAAGGCGTGGTCAATGTAGGCGTGGGCGCAGGCGGCGTCCCGGTAGGCGCGGCCGGCGGCGTGGGGCAGGCCGGCCTGCCGCATGAGCTGCTTGGCGAACTGCTTCGACGATTCGATCTCGGCGGCGGCGCGAGTGGGCCCGAAGGCGGGGATGTCGCGGGCGGCGAGGGCATCGACGAGGCCGGCGGCGAGCGGACCCTCGGGCCCGACGACGACCAGGTCCACGCGGTGTGTGATTGCGACATGGACGAGGGCGTCGATGTCGGCGGCGTCGATAGGCAGGTTGGCGCCGAGGGCGGCGGTGCCGGCATTGCCGGGGGCGCAGAGCAGGTCGGTGAGGCGGGGGCTGCGGGCCAGCGCCCAGGCGAGGGCGTGCTCGCGGCCGCCGCTGCCGACCAGGAGGACTTTCACGGGGCGCGCTCCACGGCCTCATTGCGGGTTCCGCTGTCCGTTCCCCCTTCGACAGGCTCAGGACGAACGGGAGGGGCAGGCTCCCGCCCTTCCAGAGGCTCCTTCCCAGGAGGGAAGGACAGGTCAGGGCGAGCGGGAGGGGTCAGGGGCATGCGCGTGAGGTCGCCGCGAATGATGGCGACGTCCATGGCCTCCATCTCGCTGGCATAGGGCATGTCGGGGACGTCGTGCATGAGGTAGATGGGCAGATGGAGGATGTGGGCGAAGCCCATCTCCAAGAAGGAGTTGCCGCCGATGTAGTGGCGAAAGCCCTTGGCGTCCTCGTTGAGGACGAGGATGGCGTCCGATCGCTGGATCTTGCGCCAGTGCTCGCGGATCAGGTCGTGCGTGCGCTTGAGGTCGGCGCGCTCCTCCGTGGTGGCGTCCTGGTAGTCGAACTCCTCAACCTCGACAGGGACGTAGACGGTGTGGCCGAGCGCGCGGAGTTGCTCTTGGACCGCGCGGATCCGCTCCGCCAGGGTCATGCTGGCGCAGATGGTGATGATCATGGGGGTCTCACCTCCGCTGATCTCGCCGTTCGCCCTTCGACAGGCTCAGGGTGAACGGGGCTCGTTCCCGCGCGAGGCTGACCAGCGTCATTCCCATTCAATGGTGCCGGGCGGCTTGGAGGTGATGTCCAGCACCACCCGGTTCACCTCCGGCACCTCATTGACGATGCGGTTGGAGATGCGGGCCATGACGTCGTAGGGGAGGCGGGCCCAGTCCGCCGTCATGGCGTCGGCGGCGTTGACCGCGCGCACGGCGACGACGTAGCCGTAGGTGCGGGCGTCGCCCTGGACGCCCACGGAGCGGGTGTCGGTGAGGATGGCGAAGGCCTGCCAGAGGTCGCGGTAGAGGCCGGCCGCCTTGACCTCGTCCATCACCACCCAGTCGGCCGCACGCAGAATCTCCAGCTTGGCCGGCGTCACCTCGCCGATGATGCGGATGGCCAGGCCGGGTCCCGGGAAGGGCTGGCGAAAGATCATCTCGTCCGGCAGGCCCAACTGGAGACCTACTTGCCGCACCTCGTCCTTGAACAGGTAGCGCAGCGGCTCAACGAGGGCGAACTGCATGTGCTCGGGGAGGCCGCCGACGTTGTGGTGGGATTTGATCGCCGCGGTGACGCCGCCCACACCGGCGCTCTCGACGACGTCGGGGTAGGTGGTGCCCTGGACCATGAACTCCACCGCGCCCAGGTCTGAAGCCACCTGCTCGAAGACGGCGATGAACGTTTCGCCGACGCGTTTGCGCTTGCTCTCGGGGTCCGTGACGCCGGCGAGCCCCTGTTGAAAGCGGTCGCCGGCATCGACGTGGCGGAGGTCGATGCGGAGGTGCTTGCGGAAGGTGCGGAGCACACGCTCCGGCTCCTCGCGCCGGAGGAGGCCGTTGTCGACAAAGATGCAGCTGAGCTGGTCGCCCACGGCGCGATGCACCAGAGCGGCGGCGACGGCGGAGTCCACGCCGCCGCTCAGAGCGCAGATGACGCGCTTGTCGCCCACGGTGGCGCGAATCTGCGCCACGGCCATGTCAATGAAGCTGTCCGGCGTCCAGTCGGCGGCGCAGCCGCAGATGTCGCGGACGAAGTTCGCCAGGAGGCGGTCGCCGTGGGGGGTGTGGACCACTTCCGGATGAAACTGGATGCCGTAGATGCCGGCGTCGTTGCCCATTGCGGCAATGGGGATGGACTCGCTGGAGCCCAGGGTGCGGAAGCCGGGGGGAAGCTCCGCGATGCGGTCGCCGTGACTCATCCAGACGGCCATGGGTTCCGGGAGTCCCGCCAGGAGCGCGGAACCGTTGCCATCGGACGGGCTGTTGTGGAGGAGGGCGTGGCCGAACTCCCGCTCCTGCGCCGCGGCGACGCGGCCCCCCAGTTGCGCGGCAATGAGTTGCATGCCGTAGCAGATGCCCAGGACCGGGAGGCCGCTCTGATAGATGAACGCCGGCGCCTGCGGGGCGCCCTCATCGATTGCGGAGGCGGGGCCGCCCGAAAGGATGAAGCCCTTGGGGTTGAGCGCCTGGACCTGCTCCCAGGTGGCGGTGTGCGGGAGCAGTTCGCAGTAGACGTGGAGGTCGCGCACACGCCGCGCGATGAGCATGCTGGTCTGTGAGCCGAAGTCCAGGATGACGATGGTCTCGCGCGGGCGCTGGGCGGGGGGGCGGTCCGGCAGCGCCGGACGATCGGCGGCAGGCTCCCCCGGCCCTCCGCCGGCCGAGGCCAGGTAGGAGGAGACTTCAAGGTCGTCGGAGGTGCGGATGCGAGGCGGAGACGGGGATGGGCTACGCTCCGGCAACGTCGCTCCTTCGGTGGGTTAGGTGCTCCCTCTCGCAGGTGTAGCGCAGGTGTATACTCGAGGTCAAGAACAGTTGTCCTAGCCTTGTCCTAGCCTAGGTCGGCAATGGTGCGGAGAGGTGCGGTGGAGCAGCGCGGCGAGTTCGCGACGTTCGTTGAGCGGGGCCGCGAGGCGCTGATGAGCGGCGGCGTGGTGGCGGTGCCCACGGAGACGCAGTACGCCCTCAGCGTCCTGGCCAGCGACGGGGCGGCGGTGATGCACTGCTTCGCCCTCAAGCGGCGCCCGGACTGCGATCCCATGCCGATCTTCCTCCCCGACCTGACCTGGCTGGACATCGTGGCGGCAGAAACACCGGCTGCCCTGCGGTCGCTGGCGGCCGCGGCCTGGCCGGGGCCCCTGACGCTGGTGCTGCCGCGCCATCCCAGCTGGCGATCCCTGGCCGTGCCGGGCAAGACCGTGGCGGTGCGCATTCCCCAGAATCCGCTGGCGCTGGCGCTGCTGGCCGCCGTGGGGGAGCCGATCACGGGAAGCAGCGCCAACCGGCACGGGGAGCCCGCGCCCGTGAGCGCCATTGCCGTGCACGAGACATTCGGCGACGCGGTCACCATTCTCCCGCCCATGGGTGTGGCGCCAGAGGGCACGGCGTCGACTATTCTCGACTGCACCGCGGCGACGCCGCGCATCGTGCGGGCGGGCGCCCTGGATGAGGCGCAGGTGGGCAAGCTGCTCTCCGAGCACCTGGCGGCCGGCCGCCGCTGAATCAGGAGCGCCGCGCTACAGCGCCGGCGGGGATGCGGAGCGAGATTGTGCGGATTGCGATCGGCAGCGACCACGCCGGCTTCAACTTGAAGCGCTTCCTCACAGACGAGCTGGTGACGGCAGGCTACGAGATCGCCGATTTTGGCGCGAACAGCGACGCACCCGTGGATTATCCCGACATCGCGCAGCCGCTGGCGGAGGCCGTGGCCGCCCATGAAGCCGACCTCGGCGTGCTCATCTGCAGCAACGGCGTGGGGATGAGCGTCGTGGCGAATAAGGTGCCGGGCGTGCGCGCGGCGCTGTGCAGCGACGGCTGGTCCGCTCGGCGGGCGCGCGAGCACACCGACTGCAACGTCCTGGCGTTGGGTTCGTACGCCGTGGGCACGCAGGTGGCGCTGGAGGTGCTGCGCGCGTTCCTGGAGGCGCAACCGCAGGGTGGTCGTCACGCCCAGCGCGTGGCGAAGATTGACGCGCTCGACGCCCGTCGCGCGCCTCCGGCGCTGAGCGAGCGGAGCACTCCTCGGTGAAGAAGAAGACGGTTCGCGATCTCGATGTGCGCGGACGGCGGGTGCTGGTGCGGGCGGACTTGAACGTGCCGCTGCGCGCCGGGGCCGTCGCCGACGATAGCCGCATTCGCGCCACGCTGCCCACCTTGCAATTTCTGCTGGAGAACGAGGCCACGGTGGTCGCCTGCTCCCATTTGGGCCGGCCGCAGGGACGAGTGCGAGCGGAGTTGCGCCTGAGGCCCGTCGCCGAGCGGCTGCAAGAGTTGCTGCGACGGCCTGTGCGCATGGCGTCAGACAGCGTTGGCCCAGACGTGAAGGCGGCGGTGAAGGCGCTGGAGCCCGGGGAGGTCCTGCTGCTGGAGAACCTGCGCTTCCATTCCGGCGAAGAGGGCAATGAGCGCCGCTTCGCCCGCCTGCTGGCGCAACCGGTCGAGCTGTACGTGAACGACGCCTTTGGGGCGGCGCATCGCGCGCACGCCTCCACCGAGGCGATCGCGCATCTGCTGCCGGCGGCGTCGGGGCTGCTGATGGAGCGGGAGATCGAGAACTTAGCCAACGTGTTTCCCGCCAACGGCCGTCGGCGGGGCCAGACGGTCACGGTGGTCAGCGGCGGCGCGAAGGTGAGCGACAAGCTGGGCCTGCTGCGCGCGCTGGTACAGAAGGCGAACTCGCTCTGCATTGGCGGCGCGATGGCGAACACGTTCCTGCTGGCGCAGGGGATGGCGGTGGGCGCGTCGCTGGCGGAGCCGAGCTTGGTGGATGAGGCGCGGGCGTTGCTGAGCGCCGCGGAGCGGGCGGGCTGCGAGGTCCTGCTGCCGGTCGATGGTGTGATCGCCCGCGGGCCGGAGCAGCCGCCGTGCGCGCGCCCGCTGGTCTTCGCCGAGGAATCGGTACCAGAGGGCTGGCAGATTTTTGACGTGGGGCCGCGGACGATCGAGCGGTTCCGGGGAGCGCTGGAGTCGGCCGACGTGGTGGTGTGGAACGGGCCGCTGGGGCTGTTCGAGCGGGAGGCGTTCGCGGGGGGGACGCGCTGGCTGGCGCGGGCGCTGGCGGGGCTCGAGGGCAAGACCATCGTCTGCGGCGGTGAGACGCTGCAGGCGGTCGCGGAGGCGGGTGTGGCCGATCGCCTGACGCACGTTAGCACCGGCGGCGGCGCCGCGCTGGAGCTGCTGGAGGGGCGGGAGCTGCCCGGCCTCGCCGTCCTCCCGGACGCACAGCCAGCCAAAGCGAGATAGGCGCCGGCGCAGCGAGAGCGACGGAGGAGCGGCCATGGACCTGGAACTGGCGCGCCAGCTCCAGCGACCGGCCGAGTCCAAGATCCTTCTCCTGGTGGCGGACGGCCTGGGCGGGCTGCCCCATCCCGACAGCGGCCGGAGCGAGCTGGAGACGGCGCAGACGCCCCACCTGGACGGGCTGGCGGCGCGGAGCGCGCTGGGCTTGACTGTCCCAGTGGGGTCCGGGATCACGCCCGGCTCCGGCCCGGGGCATCTGGCCCTTTTCGGCTACGATCCGTTCCGCTTCCAGGTGGGACGGGGGGCGCTGGAGGCGCTGGGGATCGACTTTGCCCTGGGACCGGACGATGTGGCCGCGCGGGGCAATTTCTGCACGCTGGATGCCACGGGCCGGATCAGCGACCGTCGGGCCGGGCGCATCGCCACGGAGCGGTCGCGGAGGATCGTGGAGCGGCTGCGAGCGGTCGAGGCCGGGATTGCGGGTCAAGGCGTGGAGCTGTTCGTGGAGCCGGTGCGTGAGCATCGCTTCGTGCTGGTGCTTCGCGGCGAGGGCCTCTCGGACGTGGTCACGGAGACGGATCCGCAGCGCACGGATGTGCCGCCGCTGCGCTGCGAGCCGATGGCGCCGGGGGGAGAGCGCACGGCGGACGTCGTCAACCGCTTCGTCGGCGCTGCCGCGGAGGTGCTTGCATCCGAGGAGCAGGCGAACGGGATCCTGCTGCGCGGTTTCGCGAGGAGGCCGTCGCTGCCGGCGATGGCCGACGTCTGGGGCCTGCGGCCGGCGAGCTGCGCGTTATATCCCATGTACCGCGGCCTGGCGACGTTGGCCGGGATGACGGCGCTGGCGGCGGGAGCCACATTTCAGGATCAGATCGCGTCGGTGCGAGAGCACTGGGACCGCTTCGACTTCTTCTTCATGCACTACAAGGACACGGACGCCGCCGGCGAGGACGGCGATTTCCCGGCGAAGGTCTCGCGAATCGAAGAGCTGGACGCGCAGATTCCGGCCTTGCTGGACCTGGACCCGGACGTGCTCATGGTGAGCGGCGACCATTCGACGCCGGCCGCCATGGGGGCGCACTCCTGGCACCCGGTGCCGTTCCTGCTCTCAGCGCGGTGGGTTCGGCACCAGCCGGACGCGCGCTTCGATGAGGGGCACTGCGCGCAGGGGGCGTTGGGGACGTTTCCCGCCACGGAGGCGCTGCCGCTGGCTATGGCGCACGCCGGTCGACTGGCGAAGTACGGGGCGTAGCCGTTGCGGCGCGATGCCGGCGACGGCTACGGGCTGGCGCGACGGGGCCGGCGCTACGGGGCCGGCGCAGTGGGGCCGGCGCGAGGGCCGTGAGCCGACGACGGGATTGACAATGGCAGAGCGAACGCCCGTGAGTGTGGGCAACTGGAAGATGCACCTGACGGCCGCCGAGGCCGACCGCCTCTGCGAGGGGCTGCGCGGCGGCGGGAATGAAACCGGGCTGCACGACATCGACGGAGTGGAGGTGGTGCTAGCGCCGGGATTCCTGCAACTCGCTCGAGTGCGAGAGCGTTTGGCGGGCACGGAGGTGGGCGTCGCCGGACAGAACATGCACTTCGCCGAGGAAGGGGCCTACACCGGCGAGGTCAGTCCCGGCCAGCTGGCCGAGGTGGCGGACTGGGTGATCCTGGGGCACTCGGAACGGCGGCAACACTTCTGCGAGGATGATGCATCGCTGAACCGTAAGATCGTGGCGGCGCTGCGACACGGCCTGCGACCGATCCTGGCGGTGGGAGAGCGAGAGGAGGAGCGTCGGTCGGAGCGGACGGAGGTGGTGCTGGAGCGGCAGGTGACGGGGGCGCT
The DNA here is from genome assembly GCA_963662615.2 of Dehalococcoidia bacterium. GTDB lineage: Bacteria > Chloroflexota > Dehalococcoidia > Bin125 > Bin125. Next base: position 1,072,382 of record CAXXSR010000001.1, on the reverse strand, counting down.
GCAAGGTGTAGCGATCCCCGAGGGCATCGTCATTGCCTACGAGCCGGTGTGGGCGATCGGCACGGGTCAGGCGGCCAGCGGCGAGCAGGCGCAGGCGGCCGCCGGGCTGATCCGGGGCCTGCTGGCGCGACTGGCCGGCGAGGAGCGGGCGCAGTCGGCGCGGATCCTCTACGGCGGATCGGTGAAGCCCGACAACGTTGCCGAGTTCGCGGCGCAGCCCGACGTCGACGGCGCCCTCGTGGGCGGCGCCTCACTGGACGCTGAGGCGTTCCTGGCGATCACGCGCGCGATCGCGGCGGCGAAGCGCGTTTGACGCGCGTATGACCGTCGCGCAACCGGGGCAGGCGGCCGTCGAGGCGGGTGGGGTGGGAGGGTCGCGCCTGATTGCTGTAGTGGGCCCCACGGCGACAGGGAAGACGTCGTGGGGGCTGGCGCTGGCCGAGGCCGGCGACGGTGGCGGCGAGATCGTGGGGGCGGACAGCCGGCAGGTCTACCGCGGGCTGGACATCGGCACGGCCAAGCCCAGCAGGGAGGAGCTGGCGCGGGTCCGGCACCACTGCCTGGACCACGTGGACCCGCGCGAGCGCTACCACCTGGCGCGATACCTGCGCGAGGCACGCGCGGCCGTCGCCGAGATCCGTGGGCGCGGCCGGAGGCCGCTGCTCGTGGGCGGGACAGGGCAATACGTGTGGGCGCTGTTGGAGGGTTGGGACGTGCCCAACGTGCCGCCGGACGCGGATTTTCGCGCGGAGATGGAGGCGCGGGCGAAGCGAGAGGGGCTGGCGAGCCTCCACGCGGCGTTGGCGTCGGTTGACCCCAAGGCGGCGGCCGGCATGCTTCCCGGCAACGTGCGTCGCGTGGTGCGGGCGCTGGAGGTGCAGCGGGCGACGGGGCGGCCGATCTCGTCGTGGCACGAGGCGCGCGATCCGATGCCCGCGGTGGTGGTGGCGCCGGTGGTCGAGGCCGACGAACTCTATCGCCGCATCGACGCGCGGGTGGAGGAGATGTTCGCGCGAGGCTTAGTCGAGGAGACGGAGGCGCTGTTGTCCGGCTGGGCGGGCGCGGGGCTGCCCGACGACGCGCCCGGTCTGGCCAGCATTGGCTATGCGGAAGTGGTGCGGTACCTGCGAGGCGAGTTTTCGCTCGAAGAAGCCGTGGAGGAGGCCAAGCGGGGCACGCGTCGCTTCGCCCGCCGCCAGCGCGCTTGGTTCCGTCGCAGTGACGCGCGCATTCGCTGGTGCACGGATGTGGCGGAGGCGCTGGTCGCAGCCGGGGGCTGAGCTGTTCCGTTCGCTCCTTCGGCAAGCTCAGGACAGGCTCTTCGACACGCTCGGGACGAACGGGTTTTTCGCCCGCGCTCGCGGCTCGTCGGGAGCAGCGCGGCGCTAGTGACCGCTCGCGCCGGGGTTTGATGTCGCGACCGGCATCGACAGGCGCGGGGCGGCGCGTACAATCGGGGGGTCATGGGGATCCCGTTCATCAAAGTGCAGGGCACGGGCAACGATTTCGTGCTTGTGGACGGCCGCCGGCAGGAGGCGGACTGGCAGGCGCTGGCGGCGCCCCTCTGCGACCGCCACTTCGGCGTCGGCGCCGACGGCCTGCTGGTGGTGGAGGAGTCGGCACGGGCGGCGGTGGGGATGCGGATGTACAACCCGGACGGCTCCGAGGCCGAGATGTGCGGCAACGGGCTGCGCTGCTTCGTGAAGTACGCCGTGGAGCGCGGCGGCGTGGCGGCCAGGGACGGCGCCCTGGAGGTGGAGACCGTGGCGGGGATTCTGGCGGCGTCGTTCAGCCGGCGGGACGGCGTCATTGATCGGGTGCGCGTCGCCATGGGCGTGCCCGCGCTGGCGCCCAGCGAGATCCCGGTGTTGGTCGAGGGCGATGGGCCCGTCCTGGACCTGCGGATCGACGTCGAAGAGCGTGAGTGGTCCTTGACCTGCGTGTCGATGGGCAATCCGCACGCCGTGCACCTCACCGAAACGCCCCTGGAGGAGATCGCGCTGGAGCGCGTGGGGCCGCTGGTGGAGCGCCACGAGCGATTTCCAGAGCGGACGAACTTCGAGATCGTGAACGTGCCCGCGGCCGACCGGCTGCGGGTGCGGGTGTGGGAGCGCGGCGCGGGCCTGACGTTGGCGTGCGGCACCGGCGCCTGCGCGTCGCTGGTGGCGGCGCGTCTGCACGGGCTGGCGTCGGAGCGGGTAACGGTGAGCCTTCCCGGCGGCGATTTGGATGTGGAATGGGACGGCGCCGGCCCTGTGTACCTGGAAGGGCCGGCCGCCTACGTTTTTGAAGGGGAGTGGGGGGCGGATGGTCCTGCCTGACTGGACGCGCTTCGCCCAGGACCGCCGGCCCGGCTTGGTGCGCCGGCGTCACAAGAGCATCGCGTCGCGGCGGCAGGTCTACCGCAATCTCCCGGACTTGGCTATCGAAACGCTCGCCTCAGGGGCGAACGTTGTCGTGGTCCTGCGCGAGGGGGGCACCGTGTTGGGCGTTCGCTGCGGGCGTCGATTCAAGATCTTCTACGAGTTTGACGGCGTTGAGGTCATGCGGCAGGAGCTGGCGGCGATGCTGGACGAAGTGGGGCAATTCGCCTGCGAGGACAGCGCCGCCAGTGTGATGACGCTGGACTTCTCCGACTTTCCGCACCGGCATCTGGTTGAGCCGATCCTGCGGGCCGCGGGGTTCGACGAGCCTGCGGAGTTCGCGCTGATGCGCTGCACTGACGTGGGCGCTGTAGCGGCGCCGGGGCCGTCGCCGGCAGTACGCGTACGCGAAGCGAGGGAGGGCGATGCCGGCATCGTTGTGGCCCTGGAGGAGCGCCTGGCAGGCGAGGACGCCATGGCGCCGCCGCTCCCGTCCCAGTTCTTTGCGGACGCCCTCTGGGTGGGGGTGGCGGAGGTCGCCGGGCGGCCGGCCGGTTACATGCGCATCGTGGATGGAGAGGGGCGCGGCATGGTGGCGGAGGAGTTTCGCTGCGACGGGGACGCTCCAGCCGCGGCGCTGGTGCAGGCGGCCTGCGAGTACGGGCGACGACACGACCGGCGTGCGCTGAGCGTGCGCGTGGCGAGCGACGCGGTGGGCGAGCCGTTCTGGAAAGCGCATGGGTTTGGGCACCAGGGACGAGGGCTGATCTTCAGCCGCCCCGTGGACCCAGCGGAGGTGCGCCGCCGTCAGGCCGAGAAGGTGACGGGCTACGTTAAAGTCGGCAAGATCTTTGGCAGGTTCTAGAGTAGCGTCGGCGCGAGCACGAGCGCCGATGATCTCCTGACCGTTGCGGCCGGGCGTCACGCTCCTGGCTGATGCTGGAGGAGCCACAGATGCGCGTGGCCAAGCGGGTCGAGTCGCTGCCGGCCTACCTGTTCGTGGAGATCAGCCGCGCCATCGCCGCGAAGCGATCGCAGGGGATCGACGTGGTCACGTTCGGGATCGGCGATCCGGACCTGCCCACGCCGGATCACATCTTGCAGGCGCTGCACACGGCGTCGGACGACCCGCCCAACCATCGCTACCCGGAGTCGGAAGGGCTGCCGCAGCTGCGGGAGGCGATCGCCGCCTGGATGGAGCATCGCTTCGGGCTCCCGTTCGACCCGGAGAGCGAGATCCTGCCGCTGATTGGGGCCAAGGAGGGGATCGCGCACGTGCCGTTGTGCTTCATCGACCCCGGCGACGTCGCGCTGGTGCCCGATCCCGGCTACCCGGTCTACAGCATTGGCACCATGTTCGCGGGCGGGGAGTCGCACCTGCTGCCGCTGCGGGAAGAGAACGACTGGCTGCCCGATCTGTCGGCGGTGCCCGAGGCGATCGCGCGCAGGGCGAAGCTGCTCTGGCTGAACTACCCCAATAACCCCACGGCGGCGGTGGCGCCGCCCGACTTCTTCGCGGAAGCGGTGGCCTTCGCGCGGCGGTACGAGCTGGTCCTGTGCCACGACAACGCCTACAGCGAGGTGGGCTACGACGGCTACCGAGCGCCGTCGCTGCTGCAGGTGGAGGGGGCGCGGGAGCTGGGGATCGAGTTCTTCTCCTTCAGCAAGACGTACAACATGACGGGCTGGCGGATCGGCTGGGCGGCCGGCGACAAAGAGCTGATCAACGCGCTGATGCGGGTGAAGTCGAACATCGACAGCGGCATCCCGCAGGCGATCCAGCTGATGGCGATCGAAGCGCTGCAGGGCGACCAAGCCTGCATTGCGCGCAACAACGCGATCCTGGAGCGGCGTCGAGACCGTCTGGTACCGGCGCTGCGGCAGATGGGACTGCGAGTGCGGACGCCGCAGGCCAGCCTCTACGTCTGGGCCAAGGCGCCCGACGGCATCACGAGCGGCGATTTCGCGGCGCGGCTGCTGGAGGAGAAGGCGGTGGTGGTGACGCCGGGTCGGGGGTACGGCGAGTACGGAGAGGGCTACGTGCGCCTCTCCTTGACGATCGCGGACGATCAGCTGGAGGAAGGGATCCGCCGCATGGCCGATTGGACGGCGGGATAAGGCTGATCCTCTATTCTGAAGGAGCGGCGCTCGGTTGCCCCTGCGCGCGGCCCCGTCGCTGAGGAGATCGCAATCGCGAAACGACGTCGGCCGTCGCATCGCAACCCCACCGCTCCCGCCCCTGAGCGGGCGATCCTGGTGGCGGTGGATTCGCCTGCTTCCCAGCACTGGAATGTTGAGGCTTCCGTGGAGGAGCTGGCGCAGCTCGCCTGGAGCGCGGGCGCGGTGCCGGTGGAGCGGGTGATTCAGAGGCTGAAGCACCCGGACCCACACTCGTACGTGGGCAAGGGGAAGCTGCGTGAGCTGCACGACCTGCGCGGCGCGCTGGACTACACGCTGGCGATCTTCGACGATCAATTAACGCCCGCCCAACAGCGGACGCTGGAGGAGGCGCTGGCGGTGAAGGTGATTGACCGCACGGCGCTGATCCTGGACATCTTCGCGCAGCGGGCGCGGTCGTCGGAGGGGGCGCTGCAGGTGGCGCTGGCGCAGCACGAATACCTGCTGCCGCGACTGGCGGGGCAGTGGTCGCACTTGGAGCGGATGGAAGGCGCCATAGGCGCGCGGGGGCCGGGCGAAACGCAGTTGGAGACGGACCGTCGCCTCATTCGCAACCATATCCGGCGGCTCAAGCAGCGGCTGGAGCAGGTGCGACGGCACCGGCGCCGCTATCGTCGGAGCCGGCAGCGGGCGGGCGCGCTGGTAGTCGCGCTGGTGGGCTACACGAACGCCGGCAAGAGCACGCTACTGAACGCCCTCACCCGCGCCGACGTGCGCGCCGACGAGCGGCTCTTCGAGACGCTGGACCCGGTGACACGACGCTGGCGGCTGCGCGATGACCTGGAAGTGCTGCTGACCGATACGGTGGGCTTCATCCAGAAGCTGCCCGCCGAGCTGGTGGCGGCGTTCCGGGCCACGCTGGAAGAGCTGGAAGACGCCGATGTCCTCCTGCACGTGGTGGACATCACGCACGCGGACGCCGCCGAGCAGAGACAGACCGTAGAGGACTCGCTGGCGGAGTTGGGGCTGGCCGATCGCCCGCGGGTGACGGCGCTGAACAAGGCGGACCTCTTGGGCCTTGGTAGGGAAGCGCCGGAGGCGGAAGCGGTTGGGGTGGACGGGCTTAGCGAGGAGCTGACCGCCGCCCGGCCGGACACCGTCCTGATCTCGGCCGCGACGGGATGGGGCCTGGATGCGTTGAAGGTGCGCGTAGTTTCGGCGCTGTCCAACGACGTGGAGCTGGTCAGCGCCAAGACGCCGCAGCCGCAGCCCGGAGCCGCGAGGGCGCGGGTCAGCTAGCCGCCGCAGCGGGCTCCCCTGTGCCGTCGCGCAGGATGGGGTCGCCCAGCACCGACTCCGGCTCGCGCTGATCGACCCCCGCCGTCAATCACGTCTGGGAAGCGCAAGGCTCCGGTCCTTCCTGGGAAGGACCGGAGCCTTCAGTCCATGCGGGCTCTGAACCGCCGTTAGGGGCGTCCCTCTCCGTGCAACTGGTTCTGACACACGCTCGTGTTGAAGCTCATGAACGCGAAATCCAAGGCCGAGCCAGCTATACCGATCTCGTCGGTCGTACCGCTCAGGCGAGCGTCGTGAGTGGTTCCCGTGCTGCGACAGTGGAAGGTTGGGCCACGCGTGTTGGAGCGGGTGGTCGATGTCACTGCGGTGGAATCCCAGTCGAGGTTAAGGGTCACTTCCGTTCCGAGGAGAGCGCAATCGACCTCTCCCTCGATCCCCTTGAGCGTTAGGGTCACGTCGAGATCAACCGCTGTGTCGAAGTTCGTGACCAGATCTGTGCTATCGATGGGCGCAGAGCCTTGGCAGACTCCTGTCACGCCGTCATTCCAGAAGACGCTGGCCTGCCCTCCTTCACCGAAATCGTTGACGAAGAAGAAGGTATTCACACTCAAAAACGTACCGCCCACTTCGCCGCTCGCGCTGACGCTCACCGACTGGTTCGTCGTCTTCTGAACATGGCCCGCTTCGGCTCGCCCTGGGAGCACCACCGCGAGGGCGAGGGCAACGAGCATGGCGGCCAGGACGAGGACCAGGGCTGTCGTTTGGTGTCTGCGTCTCAGTAAATACATGATTAGAAAATTCCTTTCCGTCGGATCCTTCACGTGAAGGTGAGGGATCAAGGTGCGCGCGCGCCATCGAGGGGCGCGGCGCTAGGGCCTCAGAGGGGGCGGGTCGCGGCAGGGGATGTTGCGGTGGTCGTCGTTCATACGATGCCAAACGACATCGCGCTCTAGTAAGTTCCCGCGCACTTCGACCATTCGGGAGGATCCGGAACCTATGGAGGCGCGCCGTCGTTTGGGATGGCATGGGCGGCGCGACGATGGGCTCTGGGGAATGGGAGGGCGATGCAGAGATGACATCGATTGACGCGAGGTTCGGCGAGCCGGCGCTGCCGGCAACCATGGGCCAGTCCCTGTTTGGACTGCCGTTCTTGGCGGCGTTGCCAATCGCGGGAGTGGACCGCACCGGAGGGCATCCCCGTGCATCTAGCAGCGCAGCCGAAACAGGTTCCGGCGCGAACGTGAGGAAGCAACGATGAGAAATGTGACGAGTATGCGGTCACTGGGCAGACGCGGGACGCTAGCGCTGGTCGCGCTGGCGGTCATGGGCGCGATGGCCTTCGGCTTATCGACGGCCAGCGCACAGCCGCCGCCGCCCCCGCCACATGCATTTTATGGCGACCTCGAAAACGGCTCGCCGGCAACGCTTGACGGCAAGGACATCCGGAGCGGCGGCGTGGTCAGTGCCCTCAACGTGGGCGGAGATATTGTTGGCGCCTCGCCCATCTGTCAGGGGGTCTGGTTTATTCAGGTTGACCCGGGGAGCGCTACCAGCGTCAGGTTCATCATTTCGGCGCGCGGGTCCTATTCCGAAGAAAGTGTGTCGTTCCCGTGGGTTTCCGGCGAGATAGAAGAGGTCGACCTTGATCTGGCTTCGGTGGGCCAGGCGAAGGATGGTCCGCCGACGGACGGCCTTAACTGCAGCAGCGACCCCATGGGGCCTCCACCGGGCGAAGTCACACCTTAGCAAGAAGTCCCGCCGGTGGACCGTAACCTATGCGGCCCCGGTCCATTCATCAGCGGAGCCGGATCGGGTTCCGGCGTGAAAGCGAGGAAGTAGCAATGAGTACTTTGACGATTGTGCGTTCACTGGGCAGGCGCGGGACGCTGGCGCTGGTCGCGCTGGCGATCATGGGGGCGATGGCTTACGGAGTGACGGCAGCGCTGGCGCAGGAGGCGCCCCGCCGGCCCCGGCCCAGTTCTTCGGCAGCGTGAACACCGGATCGGCGGCGCTCCTGGACGGGGTCCAGGCGCCGGACGGATCCGGAGTGAGCGCTGCGAACGAGGCGGGCGTCCTGGTGGATGCTACGACGATCACGGATGGAACCTGGGCCATTCAGGTGGAGCCAACTGCTGCCACTACGGTCGTATTCCGCATTGAAGACTCCTGCCCAAGCGCCGCTTTTGCGGTCGCGTCCGGCACGCTGACCCAGGTCGCGCTGGACCTCTTGAGCCTCGCCAATAGCGGCACGAGTGGCTGTGGCGGTCAGGCGCCGCCGCCGCTGCCGCCGCCGACGTCGTTCAGCGCGACGCTGAGCGGTGACGCCGTGGTGCCGCCGATTACCACGATCGCGACGGGCGGCTTCAATGCCATGGTCACGGACGGGGCGCTGGACTACACCCTGACCTCGGACGCGTTGGAGATCACGCAGGCGCACATCCACCTGGGCGAGCCGGACGTGAACGGGACGGTGGTGGCGTTCCTCTTCGGGCCGGCCGACCCCGCTGTCGATGGCGTGCTCACGAGCGGCACGATCACCGTCGCGGACCTCCTGGACGTCCTGGCGGGGGATTTTGAGGCCTTCGTCGCGTCCCTCAGCAATGGCCAGACCTACGCCGACGTCCACACCGCGGCCAATCCGGCCGGTCAAGTGCGGGGGCAAATCGAGCCGGTGCCGCCGGGGCCGGCCCAGTTCTTCGGCAGCGTGAACACGGGTTCGGCGGCGCTCCTGGACGGGGTCCAGGCGCCGGACGGATCCGGAGTAAGCGCTGCGAACGAGGCGGGCGTCCTGGTGGATGCTACGACGATCACGGATGGCACCTGGGTCATTCAGGTGGAGCCAACTGTTGCTACTACGGTGGTATTCCGCATTGGCGACTCCTGCCCAAGCGACGCTTTTGCGGTCGTGTCCGGCACGCTTAGCGAGGTCGCGCTGGACCTGGTGAGCCTCGCCAATAGCGGGCCGAATGGCTGTGGCGGTCAGGAGCCGCCGCCAGTGGTGCCACCTCAAGGGTTCTTCGGAAGCGAGAGCACTGGATCGGGGGCGTTGCTAGACGGCGAGTTGGCCGCCGCCGGGTCCGTAGTTCGAGCCGACAACGAAAGCGGCGAACTCGTGGGCGAGGCGACCATCGCGAATTTGCCCCTGTCCCTAGGTGGGCTCACCTGGGAGATCCTGGTGTTTTCCGCCGATGCTGCGTCCGTCACCTTCACCATCGGGGACTCCTGCCCGAGTGATTCGTTCGACGTCCTTGCCGGCGCCTTCACGGAGGTTGCTCTCGACCTGGTGAGCCCCGCCAATAGCGGCCCGAAGGGCTGTCCCGCCCCCTCTGGCGGTGGGGGTCCGAGTGGAGGGCTGGCAGGGCTGGAGTTGGTCATTGCGGGGAGTCCGGCTGACTTGAGCGAGGTGCACAGCGTGGTCGCCTTCTGTCCGGCGGGCAAGAAGGCGATCGGGGGCGGATACGAGGTGTTGCTGGACGGCGGCATCGCACTCAACGTGTCCGAGGTGGCCCTCCAGCGGAGCGCCCCCTTCGACATTGAGCTAACGGGGTGGGAGGTGGTCGCGGTGCGCACCTTCCCTGAGACGAAGCCAAACGACCCGCCGCCGCCGCTCTGGCAGCTGCAGGTGTTCGCGGTGTGCGCGATCGCGGCGTCGTAGGTCAAGGAACGGACCGTAGCCCCGGCCCCCTCTCCGTCCTTCCTCGGAAGGATGGAGAGGGGGTTTGCCGTTCGCCCTTCGACCCTTCGTCCTTCCCGCAGGGAAGGATCAGGACAGGCAAGCTCCTTCCTCAGAAGGAAGAACAGGTCAGGACGACCCTTCGACAGGCTCCTTCCTCAGACGGAAGGACAGGTCAGGGCGAACGGCTTTTTCGCACGCGCTCGCGGTTTGTCCGGGCCAGCGCGGCCCTGGCGGGCGCTCGCGCTGGGACTTGATGATCGGCCCTTAATTCAGCGGGGCGATGCGCTTAGGTCCGTCTCGTACCAGCCGGCCTGGCCCGGCATCTCTTCCACGCCCACACGCAGGCGGACGAGGCCGGGCGGGGCATCGGCGGCGAGGGCCGGCTTGAGCTGCCCAGCGATGTACTCGGCGAGGCGCTCGGCGGTGGTGTTGTCGATGGGGAGGGCAGCGACGTCGCGCTTGGGCAGGCGGTACGGCGGTTGGTCGCGGTACTGGACCTCGAAGTGGCTGTCGAGGTCGCGGATGGCGAGGGTGCGCGAGTCCATCTGCAGGAGGAACTTGTGGTCCAGCGTCTGGCAGACGTCGCGGGCGAGCCGCTTGAGGAGCGAAAAGTCGATCAGCCACGACTCTTCGGTGAGGGGGCCTTCGACCTCGACGAAGAGGTCGTAGTTGTGGCCGTGGATGGGCTCGAGCTCGTCGGCGAAGGTGGCGAAATGGCCGGCGGCGAAGCGCAGCCGGTTCCGCTCGACGGTGACGCGATAGGGCATGGCGACATCCTCCCCGCCGCGGGCGCGCGGCGCTGGCGGGGCGAGCGTAACGGAGTGAACAGATCCCGACTTGCGTTCATACATCGTTATCCTATATATCTGTATGCGATATAGCGCCCCGACATGACCAGAGGCGCGAAGAAACGTGCGCAACGGAACGTGGAGGTCCCATGGCCGCCGACCTGACCAGCCCCGACTACTGGGAGACCGGCATTATGCACAGCGCCGGCCGGCTCTTTATGCTGGCGGCGCTGACCGACCAGCCGCGTCACGGTTACGACATCGCGCGCGCGATTCGCGAGTTCTGCGACGGCTGCTGCGATCCGTCGGACGCGATGATCTATCCGGGGTTGCGCGACCTGGAGGCGGCCGGGCTGATCGCCTGTCGCGCTGAGACCAAGAGCGGGCGGACGCGCAACGTGTGCCGTCTGACGACGGAGGGCCGAGAGGCGTTGCGCCTAGGCGCCGAGGCCTGGGCGCGGCATCTCCCCGCCATTGGTCGGGTGGTGGCGGCGGCGCAAGGCGACGTGCCACTGCACGAGATGACGCTGGAGCCGGCGTGCTGTCCAACGTGCGCCACGACGAAAGGAGACGACTGATGAGCAATCCGTTGGCCAACCAGCGGCAGGACGAGGACACGGTCAGGGAGGCCGTACGCGAACGCTACGGCGGCATCGCCAGGCGCGAACTGGCAGGGAGCACGCGGCCCGCGGGTGGGTGCGGACCCGCGCAGGCCGGCGAAGTCGTCGCAGTGATCGACGACGCAGAGGCCGGCTGCTGCGCGCCGGACGGGACCTCCGAGGCGCAGATCGAGGCGGTGAAGGCGTTCTACCAGGCCAGCGAGACGTCGGCGCTGCCAGCGAGCGTCACGGGGGCGGCGCTGGGCTGCGGCAACCCGACCGCGATCGCCGAGCTGGCGCCGGGCGAAACCGTGCTCGACCTGGGATCGGGCGGGGGGATCGACTGTTTTCTGGCGGCGCAGCGAGTGGGGCCCGGGGGCCGCGTGATCGGCGTCGATATGACGGAGGAGATGATCGCGCTGGCGCGGGGCAACGCGGCCAAAGTGGGCGCGACGAACGTGGAGTTCCGCCGGGGTCAGATCGAGGCGCTGCCGGTCCAGGACGAGTCGGTGGACGTGCTCATCTCCAACTGCGTGATCAATCTTTCGCCCGATAAGCCGCGCGTGTTGCGGGAGGCGTATCGGGCGCTGAAGCCGGGCGGACGCTTTCGCGTCAGCGATGTGGTCCTGACGAAGGAGCTGGACGTCGCGAAGAGCGAGTATCTGTCGGAGTGGGCGGGCTGCATCGCCGGCGCGCTGCGGCCGGACGAATTCGCGCGGCAGTTGGGGGCGGCCGGCTTCGTGGATGTGCGCGTCGCGATCGGCGAGGGGGAGCACGACAACGTGCGCTCGGCCGACATCTCCGCTCGCAAGCCCGCCTAGGGGCCGGCGGATACGCTACCCTCGCAGAGGCTGGGTGCGAATGAGGCGGCCAGTCCGTGTGACGAGAGGGAGCGATATGGTGCAGCGCGCGCGTGTGCAAGAGCTGCTGGGGCTGAGCCGGCCGCCAGTCGCGATCGGATTCTTCGACGAGGCGCCGGCGGGAGTGCGGAAATACGATGGGGGCGCCGTCCCGGCGGGCTGTGCCTTCTGGCAGACGGCGCAGGAGGGTGACGCCTTCTACACGGAGCAGGGCGACCACGCCAACTGCGCCGTAGGGGCGTACACGCACAACATCCCGCTGCCCCAAGGCCGAGCGGCGGAGTTGGACGAGACGATCGGCTTCATGGTGACGCAGAAATACCTCCAACCGGAGGACGTGCCGTCGATCCCGACGATGCCGGCGTCGCACGCGTTCGTGGCGTACGGACGGGCAGACGAGGGGGCGTTCGACCCGGACGTCGTGGTGGTGGCGGCGGAGCCAGCGCAGGCGATGCTGCTCAACGAAGCGGCGATACGGGCGGGCGCCGGCGATGCCGTGGCGAGCATGCTGGGCCGCCCTGGGTGCGCCCTGGTGCCGCTGACGGTGAACGGGGGCGTTGCGGCCATGTCGCTGGGCTGCAAGGGCAGTCGCACGTACACCGGCCTGCCCGACAGCGATCTGTACGTCAGCGTGCCGGGCGCGAAGTGGGGCGATGTGGCGGCGTCGCTGAAGGAGATTGTCGATGCCAACGCCGCCATGGGCGTCTACTACCAAAGCAAGCTGGACTCGGTTCTCGAATAGGGACGCGCCCGTCGAGTAGCGACCCGCGGCGCTGAGTCGGTCAGCGCAGGTGGGCGCGCAGGAACCAGGCGTTGCGGTCCACCCAGCGCTGCACCTCAACGAGCAGGTTCTGAATGGTGGGATTGCCCGTCGCCTCGGTGTCCCGAATGCCTGGCTTGGCTAGCGCAGTGGCGGACAACCTCAGCGTAAACTGGCCCGATGACGTGGCTTCTCCGCATCGCCGTGCCGGTCGTGCTCGCGGCAGCTATGTGGCTGCCGCAGGCGGGCCCGCGAGTCGAGGCGGGCGCCGGCCTGAGCGTGCCGCTGCGATCGGGCCTGAACAACGTGGCCTATCAAGGCGAGACCCTGCCGGTGGATCGGGCCCTGGCCGGCGTGGCCGAGGCGGTCACCGCGGTCTGGCACTGGGAGGCGGAAAGCGCTTCATGGTCGAGCTACTTCCCCGCCGTGCCGTCGATCGCGACGCTGGCAGTGCTGGAACGGGGTGAGGCGTACTGGCTGCGCGCGGTGGAGGCCGTCGTGTGGGAGCAGCCCAACGAGATCATCTTCGCGACGGCGCTGGTGGAGGTGACGGCGGTTGGCGGAGCAAAGCGTGTGCTGCGCGCGGAGCTGGCTGACACGCCCGCGAGACGGTCGCGCGGGCTCATGTTCCGGCCGTCACTGTCGGACGGCGCGGGAATGCTGTTCCTCTTCCCGGCGGATACGCGGGGTGGCTTCTGGATGATGGACACCGTGGCGCCCTTGAGCATCGCCTTCATTGACGCGGAGGGCGTGATCCGTGAGATCCAGGACATGGAGCCGCTGACGACGACGCTGCACGTTCCCGCGGCGGCGTATCGGTGGGCGCTGGAAGTGTGCCAGGGATGGTTCGAGGAAAACGGCGTAGGGGTGGGGGCGTTGGTGCGGCTCACGGGGGAGTAGCGCGGTCGGTCCTTCCTGCGGCGCACGGGGCCGGTTATCCTCCCGGCGGCCGACGGCGGGCAGGCTCGTGGTTCGACAGGCTCACCACGAGCGGGAGGGGCTCACCACGAGCGGGAGGAACTCGCCACGGTCGGGACGAGTTCAGCGCGAGCGGTGCGAGTTCGACACGGGCGGGACGAGTCTGCCACAAGCGGTACAGGTTCGCTTTGAGCGGTGCGGTTCGGCGAGGAGGACAAGATGGGGCGGCTTGAGGGCAAGACGGCGATCGTGACCGGGGGCGGTCGGGGGGTTGGCCGCGGCATCGTGCTGGAGCTGGCCAAGGAGGGCGCCGACATCGTCATCGCCGATATCGACCTGGGGAACGCGGAGCGGACGGCGGGCGAGGTGCGCGAGGAGGGGCGCCAGTGCACGGTGGTGGAGGTGGACGTCACCGACCCGGCGTCGGCGGCGGCCGGAGTTGAGCGGGCGATCGCAGAACGAGGGCAGGTGGACGTCCTGGTCAACAACGCCGGCGTGGTGGCCCAGCACATCGGCGGCGGGCGCATCACGCCGGAGGACTGGGACATGTGCTATGAGGTCAACCTCAGGGGCATGTGGATCATGAGCAGCGCCGTGGTGCCGCATTTCAAGTCGGCGGGGGGCGGCAAGATTGTGAACATCGCCTCCATCGCGGGACGGCGGGGACAGCAGGGGATGGCGCCCTACAACGCCTCAAAGGCGGGGGCGATCAACCTCACGCAAACGCTGGCGCACGACCTCGCGCGGAGCAACGTCAACGTCAATGCGGTCTGTCCGGGGCTGCTGTGGACGAACCTGTGGCGGCAGATCGAGGCGATGGCGGGGCGGGACGCGACGCCGTCGGTGGTGGAGCGGCGCGAGATCTTCGAGCGCTACGTCAAGGAGCAGTGTCCGCTGGGCCGGGAGCAGACGCCGGAGGATGTCGGCAAAGCCGTGGTCTTCCTGGCGTCGGAGGATGCGCACAACATCACCGGCCAGTCGCTGAACGTGGACGGCGGCATTGAGATGAACTGAGCCGCCGCTGGGAGCGTGGGCAGGCAGGGCGACAATCGAGACGAAGGGGCGAGGGCGCGATGACGAGTGAGCGGGCACTGCTGTACGACGTGCAAAGGTACGTGGCGACCATCACCCTGAACCGTCCGGCGCGGATGAACGCGTTCTCGACGGAGATGATCGACCTCTGGCACGAGGCGATCCTGCGGGCCCATGGTGACGACGGCGTGCGCGCAGTGATCGTGACCGGGGCGGGGCGCGGCTTCTGCGCCGGCGCGGACGTCTCGGAGGGCGGCGGCGCCGGCGCGGCGTCGATCGGGGCGGTCAGCAAGGAGCCGGCCGCGAACCGAAATCGGCTACGCGACAGCGTGCAGCGGATCCCGCGGGCGCTGCAGAGCCTGGAGAAGCCGTACATCGCGGCGGTGAACGGGGGGGCTGTGGGGGCGGGGATGGACATGGCGTCCATGGCGGACCTGCGCATCGCCTCGGATCGAGCGCGCTTCGGCACCGCCTACGCGCGCATGGGCCTCGTCCCGGGCAACGGCGGCGCCTACTTCCTGCCGCGCATCGTGGGGATGGCGCGGGCGCTGGAGCTGTTCTGGACGGCCCGCATCTTCGACGCGGAGGAGGCGCTGGCGATGGGCTACGTGACCCGCGTCGTGCCGCACGACGAGCTGATGCAAGAGACGATGGCGTTTGCCGAGGCGATCGCGAACGGGCCGGCGGTGGCGGTGCAGCTGTTGAAGCGGCTGGCGTATCGGTCGCAGGAGGTGGGGCTGCACGAGGCGCTGGAGATGGCAGAGCAGGCGATGGTGATCGTGCGGACTACGGAGGATTCTCGGGAAGGGCCGCGAGCGTTTCGGGAGAAGCGGGCGCCGCGGTTCGTGGGAAGGTAGGGGCACGGATGGTTGAGAAACTCACGTACACGAAGCACGAAGTCATATCGCTAAAAGATCATCCGCAGTTCAACGAGAAGTGGGTTCAAAAGATCATCGCAAAGGAGCCGGCGGTCCTTGGCCTCGGAGACCTAGAGTACAGAGACTCAGAGAAGGTACAGCCGAAGGCCGGACGCCTTGACCTGCTACTCAGTGATGAGGAGAACGACCGCCGCTACGAGGTCGAGTTGATGCTCGGCGCGCTCGACGAGAGTCACATTATCCGCACGCTGGAGTACTGGGACATTGAGAGGCGGCGATTCCCGCAGTACGACCATTGTGCAGTGATTGTTGCCGAGCAGATCACAAGCCGCTTCATCAACGTCGTCCAGTTGTTCAATCGAACGGTTCCACTGATCGCAATCCAGATGCAGGCGCTGCGCGTGGGGGACCAAATACTGCTTCACTTCGCTACGGTGCTCGACGAATTCGAGATTGGCGGTATTGAAGAGGAGCCTCCGAGCGCGGCGGATCGCAAGTACTGGGAACAGAAAGGCAGTCCATCCACGGTGGCGCTGGCTGACGGATGCCTCGGGATCATTCGGGAGTTCGCTGCAGGGGTGACCCTGAAGTACAACAAGCATTACATCGGATTTGCAGCGAACGGCGTATCCACTGCGTTTGTGGCGCTGCGGCCGAAAAAACAGTGGCTACTTGTAGACGCGCAAACGGACGAAAAACTGAAGTGGAATACTAAGCTCGAGGAGGCTGGCCTGCCGCTGTTCGGCCGCGGTGCTGGTAGTAAGGCTTCGCGATTCCGCGTCAACACGAGCGAGTTCGCTGAGAATCGTCAGTTATTGCGTGACGTGTTCGTCGCTGCATATACGAGTCATGGACCGGGCGAGCTAAGAATCGAGCGGGACGAGACGTCCGAGGAAGAGTAGAGCTCGTGCCAATCGACTATCAGTTCACGGCGGCGGAAGAGGCGTTCCGGGGGGAGCTGCGACGGTTCCTGCAGGAGGAGCTGCCGCCGGATCACTGGCGCTTGCAGAACGAGCGTGAGGAGGAGCCGGTCGGTGCGCTGGAGTTCAAGCGTCGGTTCCTGAAGAAGCTGGCGGCGCGGGGCTGGCTGACGCTGCACTGGCCCCAGGAGTACGGCGGCCTGGGCGCCGGCCTCATGCAGCAGCTGGTCTTCAATGAGGAGATGGGCTACCACATGGCGCCGACCGACACCTTTGGCGCCAGCATGATGGGCCCCACGCTCATGCATCACGGCACGGAGGAGCAAAAGGCCGAGCACCTGTCGGCGATCGCGGCCGGGGATGAGGTCTGGTGCCAGGGCTTCTCGGAGCCGGGGTCGGGGTCGGACCTGGCGTCGCTGCAGACGCGGGCCGTGCGCGACGGCGACGACTTCGTGGTCAACGGCCAGAAGATCTGGACCAGCCACGCCCAGGGCGCCGACTGGTGCATGCTGCTGGCGCGGACCGACCCCGACGCCCCCAAGCATCGGGGGATCTCCTTCCTGATGATGGAGATGCGGTCGCCCGGAGTGGAGGTGCGGCCGCTTGTGAACATGCTGGGGTCGCCCGCGTTCAACGAGATCTTCATGGCGGACGTCCGCGTCCCGCGCCGGAATCTGGTGAGCGAGGAGAACCGGGGCTGGTACGTGGCGACGACGACGTTGGACTACGAGCGCAGCGGCATTGGCCGGGTCATGTGGGCGCGTCGGATCCTGGAGGAGCTGATCGCCTACGTGCGGGAGCGCGGCGGGCCGCGACCGTCGAGCCTGCGCAACCAGTTGGCCGACCTCTGGATCGCGAATGAGACGGCGCGGCTGCTGGCGTATCGGGTGACGTGGATGCAGTCGCGGGGCGAGGTGCCGAACGCGGAGGCGTCGATGTCGAAGCTGTTGGGGTCGGAGGTGCAGACGGCGATCTTGCGGGCGGGCGTCAACCTGCTGGGCGCGTGGGGGGCGCTGCGGCGCGGCTCCCCGGCGTCGCCGCCGTTGCTGGGAGCGATGCCGGAGGGCTACATGGCGACGACGTCATACACGATTGCGGCGGGGACGTCGGAGATACAGCGCAACATCATCGCGACGCGGGGGTTGGGGCTGCCGCGGGGCTGAGACGCGTGGTCTCCGTTCACCCTTCGACAAGCTCCTTCTGCTGCGCGAAGGACAGGTCAGGGCGAACGGTGAGAGGCGAAGGACGTAGCCATCGCCAGGCCACGGACATGAATGAGGCGCTCATTCACGGGGTCCGGAGCCAACAGGAACCCCTCCAGGGTGTACGCCCCCAGCAACGATTGCGACCCTTCATCGCCGAAGACGACGATGGTGATGCGCTCCTGCCCGTCAAGGCGAGCCCGCGTGTGAGCCGCGTCGCGACGAATAACGCGGCCGTCAGCCGTCTCGAACTCAATGCTGAACTCGGGCCGAACGTCCAGGCGCCGCAGGAGCTCCGCGGAGAGCCAGGAGTACGTCGCGCCGGTGTCCACGAGGACGTCCGCGGTCTCCCAGCGCTGGCCCTGGGGGTCGCCGATCTCGATCTGGACGCGGAATGTGCCCACCCGTTCACGTTACAGGAATAGGGCGGGGACGTCGGAGATTCAGCGCAACATCATCGCGACGCGGGGGTTGGGGCTGCCGCGGGGCTGAGACGCGTGGCCTCCGTTCACCCTTCGACAAGCTCCTTCTGCTGCGCGAAGGACAGGTCAGGGCGAAGGGGGGACAGCGCCACGCGGGGGTTAGGGCTGCCGCGGGGCTGAGCGCTTTGGGTCACTCGTCGGAGACGCGGATGACGCTGTCGACGATGCGAGTGCGGAAGGTGCGGATCTGCGCGGGCTTGAGCTTCGCCTCCAGGAAGGCGGGCAGGGGCGGAGCTTTCTGATCCAGGAAGTGCCAGATGCCCGTGGGAACCCATTTCTTGGTCTCGCCGGTGCGCATGTCGAATTCGGAGTCGTGCCAGGGGCAGACGATGTTGCCACCGTTGAGCTCGCCCACAGAGAGGTTGGCGAAGAGGTGGGGGCAGCGATCCTGCACGGCGAAGACCTCGCCGTTGACGTTGGCCACGCAGGCGCGGGCGCCGTCGATGTCGGCGGCGGTGACGGAGCCGGGCGGTAGCTCACTCAGGGGGCAGACGTCCACCTCAGCCAAGCCGGTCCTCCCCTACTGCCGTGCGGGCGCTGCGGCGCGCTTCGTCCGAACCTGTGCCGAGGCCCACGCGGGACCCGAGCATCAGCATGCCGGGGTGGGCGGGCGCGGTCAAATGTGAGCGCATAGAAGGGCATAGCGCCGGCGAGCAGAACCCTCCATGATTGCGCCGCGAGATCGGCAGGGGCGAGAATTGGGCCGGTCGCAAGGAGGAGACGAACATGGACGTCAACGAGTTTCTACCGCCCCGAGTGGCGGTCGTGGAGTTGAGCGGGATCATTGGCCCCCGCTTGCGGGCTCGCGATGCCACCCAGCTGCTGCGGAGCGTGGGGCAGAATTCGCGCTACCGAGCGGTGGTGCTGGACATCGACTCGCCGGGCGGGAGCGTCTTCGCATCGGAGGACATCTACCTGGCGGCCCGTCGACTGGCGGAGCGTCGCCCCGTCATCGCGGCGATCCGCGGGGTCGGCGCTTCCGGGAGCTACATGGTCGCCTGCGCGGCGGAGCGGATCGTGGCGCTCCCCAGCGCGGTGGTGGGATCGATCGGGGTGGTGTCGGCGCGGCCGATGGTCGAGGCGCTGCTCCACAAGATAGGCGTGGAGATGCTGGTGGCGAAGACGGGCCTCTACAAGGACATGGGCTCGCCGTTTCGGGAAGCCACGCCGGAGGAGCGGGCCAAGGAGCAGGCGCTCCTAGATGCGATCTACACCCGCTTTCTGGAGATCGTCGCGGCGGGGCGGCCCGGTCTCAGCCAGGAACGGATCCGCGAGCTGGCGACGGGGGAGATCTACTTGGGCAGCCAGGCCAAGGAGGTGGGCCTCATTGACGACGTGGGGACGCTGGACGACGCGGTGGATTGGGCGGCGGAACGGGCCGGAATCCCGGCGAAGACGGTGACGCTTCGCCCTCGACGCTCGCTGGCACAGCTCGTGCTGGGCCGGGCGGCGGGCGCGCTGGTTGAGGCGGTGCAGACAGCCGCGCTGGAGGAGGCGTACCTGCGATCGCTGGGCGTCCCCTACCGCTAGAGGCGGTTGGGCTAGGCGCGGTGGCTCTGGGCGCGGTAGCGGATCGTTGGGGGCCGGGCTGGGAGCGCTACGACTCCTTGGCCGGGGCGACGGAGCGGTAGTGGCCGCTATAGAAGAGCAGCGGCTCGCCCTCATTGAGGCACTCAAGCGCCTGCACCTCGCCGATATAGATGTCGTGGTCACCGCCGCGGGCGACGTCGTGCACGGTGCAGTCCAGCACGCAGATGGCGCCGTCGAGGCGGGGCGTGCCGGTGGCGCCGATGCTGTAGCGGACATCGGCGAACTCCTCGGGACCGTAGGTGCGGTCGCTGCTGGCGAAGTAGCGGCAGAGCTTTTCCTGCTCCCGGCTGAGAACATTGACGGTGAAAGCGCCGGTCTCTTGCAGCACTTCCAACATGTGCGTCTTCTTGTCAATGCAGACGAGCACCAGGGGCGGGTCCAGCGACAGGGAGGAGAAGGCGTTGGCGCTCATGCCGTGAAAGCTGGGCGCCTTGCCGGACGTGAGCACTGTGACCCCCGTCGCGAAGAGGCCGCAGGCATCTCGAAACTCGCGACTTTCGAACGTGTTGTCGGCCTTGTTGTCCGCCGTGTTGTCCGCCATCGCTCCGCTCCTGAAGGTCCACGCGCGCGCTGCGGCCTTTGCTGCGGTGCGCCGTCGACGCGGGCCCATCATACAGGGCGGTGGGACGGGGCTCTATCAGGCGGGAAGGGCGGTCCGCTGCCGGGGGCCGTCGTGGGGGCAGGCCTTTGCTAGGCTCCGCCGCAGCGATCTGTGAAGCGGATCGTCGATGCGAAAGGAGCACCCGGATGACGTTCGAATGCCTGTCCCTGACGACGACGGCGGATGGCGTCGGCACGATCACACTCAAGCGGCCGGAGAAGCTGAACGCCTTAAGCCGCCAACTGGAGGACGAGCTGCGGGAGGCGACCGCGCAGGTGGCGACTGACGGCGCCGTGCGGGTGCTGGTGCTGACCGGCGCCGGCCGCGCCTTTTCCGCGGGCGGCGACGTCTCCGGCATGGGGCCGGGGGGTGGGTGGGATCTGCCGGAGGCGGAGCGGCGGGCCCGTTTCCAGGCGTTGCATCAAGTGGCGATGCGCTTGCAGACGATGCCGAAGCCGACCATCGCGATGGTGAACGGCGTTGCCGCCGGGGCCGGCTGCAACCTGGCCCTGGCCTGCGATATGCGCATTGCGGCGGTGGGGGCGCGGTTCGGGCTGGCCTTCGTGCGGGTGGGCCTGGGCGACGACATGGGCGGAGCCTGGCTGCTGCCACGGCTGGTGGGGGTGGGCAGAGCGCTGGAGCTGTTCCTGAGCGGCGACTTGATCGACGCGGAGGAGGCGCTGCGAATCGGCATGGTGAATCGGGTGGTGCCTGCCGCGAACCTGCACGACGAGACCTACGCGCTGGCGACGCGGCTGGCGCAGGGGCCGCCGAGGGCGCAGGCGCTGATCAAGGAGACCGTGTACCGGGGGTTGGGGATGGGGCTGCAAGAGCTGCTGGACTTCGAGGCGGAGCGACAGTCGGAGCAGATGGCGCACCCCGAGCATCGCGAGGGGGTGGCGGCGTTCCTGGAGAAGCGGGCGCCGCGATTTGACGCGTGATGCGCTCTCGCGCGCCGGGACAGGGGCCCAAGGCCCGTAACGGTTGCACGCCATCTGCGTCTATGAGATGCGATGAGCAACCTGGAGCAGGTGCAAGAAGAGCTTGGCTGGGATCCGATGACGGGCGTTCACGTCGCCGAGTCTGGTGCTGCCGAGAGCGAAACCGACCGCCGCATCTGGAATAAGCGCCCGAGCCGGCGTGTTCTCGCCGTTGCGGCGCTTGTGGCGTTCGCGGTGGGTGTCGTCGCCGTTGCGCTTGCGCTTCTGGGTGGCAGCGACGCCGGGGAGGCGGATGGGGGCGTGGCGGTTGCAGCCGCCGTCGACGAGGCGCCGGCCGTACAGCCGGCCGCACAGCCGCCCGCGGAAGTGGCCTCCGAGGCCATCGTGGTCGCGAGGACGGTGTCGCCGGCGCCCACCCTCGAGGTCAACATCCCCCGTCCCGGTAGCCTCGTGACGCAGCCCTGGGTGGTGCTGGTGGGCGCCACGGAGCCGGGCACGTTCGTGGCCGTGGGCGCGCAGGAGGCGGACGTCGCGGTGGACGGTCGCTGGACGCTGGGTCTGGCCCTGCAAGAGGGCGCGAACCGGATCACGGTGACGGCTACGGACAGGACCGGGCAGTTCACCCAGAACACGTTCACGGTGTACTTCGAGAAGGGCGCTGAGACTCCCGCGGGGTCGCCGCCCGCTGCTGCCGTGGTCGGACCGGCCGCGGAGCGAGCCCCCGCGATACCGTCCTGCGCGACGTGGACCGTCGCAGACGGACCGCGCTGCACCCCGTAATCCACCCGCCCCCGCCCTCGCCCTCGATCTACGTCAGTGCGTCCTCAGAACGACGGCTCGCCGGCGTCAGGCTGCGGTGCGACGCCCGGCCGGGCCCACAAGACAAGATCGACGCAGCGGCCGTGCGCGACCACGGGGCACTATTCGCTGTGCGGCCGCGCCCGCAGGGGCAGGTCGAGGACGGTGAGGAGGCCGCGGGCGGCGCTGGGGATGACGCGGGCGGCGCGAAGCACGGCGGCGGCGGTGGCGTCGTCACCGAAGACGCCGCCCACGAAGCGCAGCTTCAGGGGTGGAGTGCCGTCGATCTCGATTTCGTCGAAGCTCGCCTCCACGCCGGAGTGGGCCTCAAAGTGGAGGAGAACGGTGCGGCCGTCGGCTGTCGCGCCTTGCAACCGCTGGAGGGTGCCCAGCACCGGGCCCTGCGGATCGGGCTGGACGGGCTCCAGCGTGGTCGTCCAGCCGTCGATGTCCCAGCCGAGGCCCGCCGCGACCAGCCACCCGCTCTCCTCCAGGCCGACGTGGCCGAACTTTCCCGAGGCGGCGAGCGTGTCGTAGTCGTGACGGGACAGGCCCAGGCCCACCTTCCGCTGGAAGGGGAGACGACGCGGCCGCGGGTCCTGCACGCGCCGCACCGTGACGGCGCGGATGGCGTGGCTGGCGGCCCGCAAGGTCACCACAAGCTGGTCCATGACGAAGCCGGGGTTGACACCGGTCCCGACGATCGTGCGCCCCGCCGCGCGGGCCAGGCCCTCAAGCTCGCGGCTGCGATTGGGGTGGCGCACAAAGGGGTACGAAAGCTCCTCGCAGGTGGAGACCACGTGGAGGCCGAGTTGCAGGGCGTCCTCCAGCTGCGGGGCGACGGCCTTGAGATAGGAGCCGGTGGCGTGCAGGACGATGGCGTCGCGGAGGTCCGCCGTGGCAGCGGCGGCGTTGCGGGCTTGCTGGAGCGTGGGCTGGATCGTGATGCCGGGCGGGGCGCCGGGCGCAACGTCCACGAGATCGCGGCCGGCGAGGGGTTCGGCGACGTCCACCGCAGCGACCACGTCGAAGTCGGGGTCGGCCTGGGCGGCGTGCAGGATCTTGAGGCCCATGGGTCCAAGCCCCTGGACCAGGACGGGGAGCGGACCTGCCATCGTGTGCTCCGCGGACCGTTATTGGAGCGGGGAGAAGTCCGTGGGCCGCAGGAAGCGGTTCTCGAAATGGTGGACCAGCGGCCCGTCCTTGTGGGATTCGGCGCGGGCCTTCTGCCATTCGGGGTCGGCCGCGAAGGCGGCCCAAGCGGCCTCGCGCTGGTTCATGTCCTCGTAGGCCAGCAGGTAGCGGAGTTCGTTGCTGCCACCGCCCATGGCGTTGGTCCAATAGCCCACGTTCTTGATGCCGTGCTTCTCGAACAGCTTGCAGGTGTGGTTGCGGAAGCGGTCCAAGAGGGCGGGCAGCTTCTCGGTTTCGGCATAGTAGACGCGGAGTTCGTAGATCACAGTGGGGTCCTTTCGGTTCTGTTGGTCGGACGGATCGGTGCCGGGTGAGAATAACGGAAATTGCTCACCTCATGAGGTGAGCCCGCTCTTGTGCCGTAGCCAGCGGATAAGCACCGTACGGGCAACGACGTAAGCCTGTCTCCGCAGGTCGAATCGTTCGATGTGAGCGTGATCGAAGACGGATCTGATGGTCTGGGGATCGTACTCGCCGCCTGGAAATATTCCATCATGGAGGTGGCGTGAGCGAACGTAGCCGTATAGTCGTCGTGACAATTCGTGCGGAGCTTCGGAGCAGTAAGCTCCAACAAGATCGATGAACTTCTCTGTGGTGCTGTAGCCGCTAACGAGGGCATCGACTGCGGCCACCTGATACGCCATACGAACGCTCAGATATTTCCGACCTGCAGTCAAGCTGATCCGGTACAAGCCAGACGCACCATAGAAGGCCTCCTGGTCATCTGGGGGCAACGAGTTCAGGCCGTGGATCAGCTCGGAAGCATCCGACGGCATCTTCAGCGTCGTGGTGGTTATATCCCAATCCAGGGTCTGGAGATTGTCGCGATCAACCGTCTCATAGACTCCGAGGCTGCACGCCTCGCCCTGCTCGGGCATCCTAGTGCCGTGTCGTCGCGGATCAAGAAATCCCAGGGACTTTTTCTCGGAGTGATCGCGGTCGAGCATAACCCAGCGCGTCTCGAGCTGAGGCGACTCAAGGCCGATGTCCAAAATGACCGAGAGCACAGAGGCGAAGCGACTCGCACGCGCTGCCGCTATCGAAGAGGCGTGTTGATCGTCAATGGCCGCTACGTTGTGGTCCAAATACACGACCCGCTCGGGCTGGTGCAGCAAGCCACCGGTTTCCTCGTTCGGGAAGACAGGCGCGAATCGCCAGTCAGAGATCCAATATTCGCCGTCGAGAGGGAGGCCAAAGTAAGCGAAAGGGTGCCGTCGGAAAAAGAGTCCGCGCTGCTCGTTGCGGGCGGCGTTGAGTGCTCGCCTGACGATATCTGTGGCAACAGATTCCCAGAGGCGGGCATCCAATTCACTAGGTCCATCGACAACGATCGGATCCAATGATCCGTCAGTGTTTTGGGTCACGGTCCATCGGACTGGAATCTCACGTTGAGGCTCCGGCTCCGTCACTATTTTTAAGCTGGTTATGAAACGACCGTCTTCTTCATAGCCGCCCTCTGAACCGGTGATGCGGCCAGCAGCTTCAAGTGAGGCCCGAAGGTATTCGAGGAATTCTGAGCCCTTTTCTGCGGTTAGCTCGACGGGAATCTCCAACACCGCCACCTGTCACGAAGGGATTGTGAATTCGATCGCGCTCGTCAAGCGCCTATTCGACATTTCAGACCGGCTGGTCATTCCGCGAACGGAACGTGACTCACAGGACGGTCCGCGTAGGCGTCGCCCTCGGCGAGGCGGTAGCTCTCGTCGAGCAGGTCGACGACGTGGACGGAGCGGCCACCCTTGCCGAAGAGGCGCAGGCCGTTGTCGAGCTGGACCATGCAGCCAGGGTTGGCGGTGCAGACCTGTTCGGCGCCGGTGGCGTTGATCTCGTCCATCTTCTCCTTGAGGATCGCGCGCGACAGCTTGGACTGGACGACGGAGTAGATGCCGGCGCTGCCGCAGCAGCGATCCGGGTGGAGCATCTCGCGCAGTTCCAGGCCGGGGATGGCGCGCAGCACCGTGCGGGGCGCGTCCGTGACCTTCTGCGCGTGGACGAGGTGACAGGAGTCCTGGTAGGTCACGGCGCGATCCAGCACGCCGGCGGGCGCGTCGATGCCGATCTCCACGAGGTACTCATGGACGTCGCGCACCAGCGCGGCGAAGCGCTTGCCCTTGTCCGCGTAGGCGTCGTCGTCCCGGAGCAGGTGCGCGTACTCCTTCATGTGGGAGCCGCAGCCCGCCGAATTGACGACGATGGCGTCGGGATCGTCGGCGAGGAAGACATCGACGTTCTTCCGTGCCAGCTCGCGGGCGGTGCGGAGGTCGCCGCTGTGGGCGTGCAGGGCGCCGCAGCAGATCTGATCGGGCGTGGCCAGCGCGCGCACACCGTTGCGGCTGAGCACCCGCGCGGTGGCGTGATGCGTGGCGCCGAAGATCAGCGGCATGACGCAGCCCGTTAGCATGGCCGCGCGGGCCGTGGGCTCTGCCGCCGGGGCGTAGCGCTCCACGTCGCGGGGCAGAAAGAAGGGGTTGGTGGCGTCTGGCGTGAGCGCTTCAATCTCGGCGAGACGGGAGGGGAGAAGGCGGAGCAGGCCGCTACGACGGACCAGCCACTGCAGGCCCAAGCGCTGGTAGGCGCGCAAGGAGAGCCCCAGCAGTCGCAGGCGGCGGGGGTGGGGGAAGATGCCGCGCATGATGACGTTCCAGAGCAGGCGCGCCCGCCGGCCTTGCCCTTTCTGCTGGAAGATGTCGGCGCGGGCGCCCTCCATGATCCGGCCGTAGGGAACGCCGGAGGGGCAGGCAGTCTCGCAGGCGCGGCACTGCAGGCACTGGTCGAAGTGGGCGAGGACCCGCGGCGTCAGATCGACGCGGCCCTCGTCGGCGGCGCGCATGAGCTGGAGCCGTCCCCGGGGCGAGTCGGTCTCCACGCCCAGGACGAGGTAGGTGGGGCAGGCGTTTAGGCACATGCCGCAGTGGACGCAGAGGCCCAGCTCGGCACTGTCGGGCTTGTCGGCGCCGAGAAAACGGCTGATGGCCTCAGGGCTCTGCACACTCATGCGTCAGATCTCCGCCACGAAGCGCCCCGGGCTCAGGGTCGCCTCCGGGTCGAAGCGCTCTTTGAGGCCGCGCATGATCACAACCCCGCCCGGCGCGCCCCAGACGTCCAGGGACGCTTTCAGAGCGGGCGCTGCGACGTCGACGGTGAGGGCGCCGCCCAGCGCCTCGATCTGCTCACGAAGGCGGACGATGCGCGGCGCGTCGGCGGCGGCGGGTGGCAGCTCGGCGAACAGCAGCGCGCCATCGGCGTAGCTCCAGAGCCGAGCGCCCGGGGCAGCGGCGGCGATGGTGGCGGCCGCCTCCGGCAGCGGTCGCGACGGGACGCCACAGCGCAGCAGCACGCCGCCGTCCGCCTGCGGCCCTCCCTCCAGGTCGGCGATCCGTTGCCAGAGCGCGGGAGCGTCCGCGGTCGCCTCGACCGTCACATGGCCGGCCGCTTTGTCAGCCGTGTCGCCGGCAGCGTTGTCAGCCGTGTTGCCGCGGACCGCGTCGAGCGTCGCCGCGACCGCCGGCTCCATGCCCGCCGTGCGCACGATCGTGGAAGGGCCGGGCAGGCCCACGAGGCGCGCCGTGGCCGCGTCGAGGGCGACGGCGCCCTGGAGGCCGTTGACCTCGTGGGCGAGGCGCCGGGCCGCGGCCAGGGCGGTGTCCCAGTCGGCAGCGGCGAGCACGAGCGTCTCGTCGACGGGCGGCTGGGGGCGCAGCTTGAACGTCGCTTCAACGATGCAGCCGAGGGTGCCGAAGGAGCCCGCGAAGAGCTTGGGGAAGTCGTAGCCGCTCACGTTCTTGACCACGCGCCCGCCGCCCTTGAGACGAACGCCGTCGGCGCGGACCAGGGCGCAGCCGATGAGCCAGTCGCGGACGGTGCCAAAGGCGCCCTGGCGGACGCCGCCGCGGCCCAGCGCGATCACGCCGCCCACGGTCGCCCCGGCGGGGTGCGGCGGGTCCAGGGGGAGGAACTGTCCCCGCTCCGCCAGAGTGCGCTGAAGGTCGGCGAAGACCATGCCCGCTTGCACGGTCACGGTGAAGTCGTCGGGCTCGTAGGCGACGACGGCGTCGAGGGAGCGCGTGTCGAGTGCAACGTCGTAGCGCGTGGGGGGATTGCCGATGCCGACGGCGGTGCGTCCACCTTGGATGACGACCGCAAGGCGTTGCTCCGTCGCCGTGCGGAGGGTGGCGGCGAGCGTATCGACATCGGGGGGGCGGACGGCCAGGGCGGGCGCGACGCCGTCGATGGCGAAGGCCGCGGTGTCGGCCGCGGTGCCGGGCGCGTCGACGGCGGCGGCCCCGGCGGCGGCGATAAACGGCGCGGCGTCGATGGGGCGCGGGGGACGCGGCAGGGCGCCGGGGGACGCGGTGGAGGGGCTCGGGGCCGAGTCAGGCACCGAGCGTCCCCATCACTGGGGCGCCGCGGCTAGACATAGGCATCCTTGCCAAACTTGGCGATCTGCTTCTGCGCGTTGCTGCCGTGCGCCTCGCCGCAGCCGTGGCCGGTAGGGAAGATCTTGCAAGGATTGAAGTCATCGTCGGCGCCGAAGGCGTCGCGCATGTCGCGCATGGCGGCGATGTCGTCGTCGTTGAAGATCCAGCGCAAGTAGGATCGCTTCTCATAGCCGATCCCGTGTTCGCCGGTGATGGCGCCGCCGGCGTCCACGCAGACGCGCATGATCTCTCCGCCCGCGTCCAGGACACGCTCCGTGGTGCCGGGGATGCGCTCGTCGAAGAGCAGGCAGGGGTGCAGGTTGCCGTCGCCGGCGTGGAACATGTTGGCGACCGGCATGTCGTAGCGCTCGGCGATGCGGTAGACCTCGTCCAACACATCGGGCAGGCGCGTGCGCGGGACGACGCCGTCGAGGAGGTAGTAGTTGGGCAGAATCTGGCCCAGCGCACCGATGGCGCCCTTGCGGCCGGCCCAGAGCTTCTCCCGGGCGCCAAGCTCGGTGGCGGTGCGGATCTCGCGCGGCTCGAACTCCTGGAGGATGCGCTCGACGATGGCGCTCTCCGCCTCGACCTGTGGCTCCGAACCGTCGACCTCGACAATGAGCACCGCCTCCGCATCGAGGGGAAAGCCGCTGTGGAGGACCGGCTCCACGGCGGCGATGGTCATCTTGTCGATCATCTCCAGCGCGGCCGGAACGATGCCCGCCTTGACGACGGCGCCGACCGCCCTGCTGGCCTGGCGGACGGAGTCGTAGATGCCAAGGAAGGTCCTGACGGACGCCGGCTGCGGGATGAGCCGGACGAGGACCTTGGTGACGATGCCGACGGTGCCCTCGCTGCCGACGACGCAGCCGACCAGGTCGTACCCGGGAGCCTCGCGGGTGGGGCCGCCCAGCCAGTGGATCGAGCCGTCGGCGGTGACCAGCTCCAGTCCCAGGACGTGGTTGCTGGTGGTGCCGTGGGCGAGGGTGTGGGGCCCGCCGGAGTTTTCGGCCACGTTGCCGCCAATGGTGCAGGCGCGCTGGCTGCTGGGGTCGGGCGCGTAGGCGAGGCCGTAGGGCGCGGCGGCGACGCCGAGATCCAGGTTGACGACGCCCGGCTGGACCAGCGCGGTGCGATTGTCCGCGTCCATCTCGAGAATGTGGCGCATCCGGTTCAAGCCGATGACGACGCCTCCCTTGACCGCAAGCGCCCCGCCACTGAGCCCTGTGCCGGCGCCACGAGGAGTCACGGGCAGGCCGTGGCGGCGGGCGATGTGAAGGATCTCCACCACTTCCTCCGTGGTCGTGGGGAAGGCGATGGCCTGCGGGCTGCCCCGGTCGATGGTGGCGTCGTATTCGTAGACCAGGAGGTCCTCCGGCACCCAGACGACCGCCTGGGCGCCGATCGCTTTTTCGAGATCGCGAACGACGTCGGTCTTGGCGGTCATGGCCCAGCCCTCGCGTCGGGCGGGCCGCCACGGGCGCGAGCGGCGCCAGTGAGGCCGTCGCGAACGAGGGGATCCGAGCCGGCCATGGTGAAACCTCCGCGGGTGCATCATATCGTGCCGGCGGTCGCGGAGGGCGCTTTCCATGGGCGCGCCGCCCTACGCGGGCCCAGGCTCCGGCGGCGGGGGCGATTGCGCGGACGCCGCACCTGCATATACTGCGCCGAGGCGTCCCCACACTGGACGGCGGACGCGGGAGGAGATTGTTCGTG
The DNA here is from genome assembly GCA_963662615.2 of Dehalococcoidia bacterium. Lineage (GTDB taxonomy): Bacteria > Chloroflexota > Dehalococcoidia > Bin125 > Bin125. The sequence continues at coordinate 1,043,232 of CAXXSR010000001.1, read as the reverse complement.
TCAGTGATCACACCGGCGCGCGCTCTGCCGCGCCTGGCCGACGCCATTCCCCCCAGGCAAGCGGTGCTGGCCGACCGCTTCCCGGCCCTGGGGCCGTTCCGCAACGTGCTGGCTCGGGACGTCTTCCTGATGGTGGCGGCGAGCCTGCTGCTGGCCGCCTGTGCCCAGGCGTCGTTCGACGTCCCCTTTTCCAACGCGCGCGACGGCAACCCCGTTCCCATCACCGGTCAGACCTTCGGCGTGCTGCTGATCGGGGCGACGCTGGGAAGCCGGCGGGCACTGGGCGGCCTCTTCCTCTACCTCATGTGGGGGTGGGCTGGGGCGCCGTTCTTCGCCGGTGGCGGCTCCGGGTTCACCGCACTGTACACGGGCGCCACGGCAGGCTACCTCTGGGGGTTCGTGGTGGCTGCCTACGCGGTGGGATGGTTCGCCGAGCGGGGCTGTGGCCGTGGTCAGGGGCTGATCTGGGCGATGCTCTTGGGCAACGTCCTGATCTACGTGGTGGGGCTGCCCGTCTACGACCTCTGGATCGGCAACAGCCCCTTTGCGCTGGACGTTTGGGATACGGGGCTGTGGCCCTTCATTCCCGGCGACATGCTGAAGCTGCTGGCGGCGGCGGCGGTGGTGCCGCTGGGCTGGCGAGCGGCGGACCGGCTGCGCGAGCGGCGCCGCGCCCGCGACGAGACCGGACCCTAGGCGCCGCCTCGTTCAGCGGCCTCGCCGATCAGTTCCAGCGCCCGCTCCGCGGTCAACCGTTTGTTGCCCTCCCGGTCGCGGTCCCAAACGTGCCGTTCGGCGATCACGTGGTCGTCCGGACCAACACAGGCCAGCCAGACCGTGCCCACGGGGCGGTCGTCGCTGCCGCCGGTAGGGCCGGCGACGCCGGTCTCGGCCACGGCGATGTCCGCGTGGAGGGCGCGGCGGATGCCCGCCGCCATGGCGATGGCGACCTCCCTGCTGACCGATCCGTGCTCCGCGATCAGGTCGCGGGGAATAGCAAGCAGGCGGGCCTTGGCCTCATTGGGGTAGGGCGTGACGCCGCCCAAGAAGACGGCGCTGCAGCCGGGCACGTCCGTGATCAGACTGCCAATGAGCCCGCCCGTGTCGGTCTCGGCCACCGCCAGGGTGAGGCCCCGCTCCGTGAGCAAGGCGACGAGGGCCTGCGCCCGCTCGTCGGCCCCCACATCCGCCATGGCGCCGCTACTCGCGGCCCTCCGAGCGGTCAATGCGGAAGATGAGCCAGAGCAAGGGGACAATGAGGACCAGGAAGGGACCGAGCATGACGGCGAACGGGATCCACTCGGAGGCGCCGGCTTGGTCGGTACCGGCGCCGCCCTCGTCTGGGGCGGCCATGGGAAGGAGCTGTTCGTCGGCGGGAGTCTGCGCGTCGCCGGCCGCACTCGCCGGCGAGGGGGACCAGAGCGCGAGAGTCCCGGCAGCGATGACGGCGATGAGCGCCATGATGAGGCCTGTGATAAGGAAGTGCCGACGCGCAACACCAGCAAAGAAGGGGCCCGGCATGGCCACCACGCTATCACATGGTCGGGCCTTCATCGAAGGGGGCGGGAGAGCGGCCGGCGGCGCAAATCGGCCGGTGCCCACAACGTCTAGGTGGTCGTCCCAGGAGCGCCCACGGAACTAGGGGCTGTCTTCGCTCCCGGCCGATTGCGTGACGGTTGCGACAGGAATCAGCAGCTCCTGCCCCAAGCGGATGAAGTCGGGATTGGCCAAGCCGTTCAGGGCGACCAACGTCTCGACGGACGTGCCGAACTGCAGCGCGATCACCGACAACTTGTCCCCTTGCTGTACGCGCCAGGTGGTGACGCTGGGCTGAGAGGTCAGAGCGGCGGTTGGCAGGTAGGTGACGGCGGTCTCCTTCGTGTCAGGAGACGTCGTGTCAGGAGATGTCGTGTCAGGAGATAGAGGTGCCGCGCCGATCGCGAACGCTCCAGCGCTAAGCACCGGCGCGGCGCTCGCGGGCGCTGCCGGCAGGAGCGTGATTTCGTCGGCGGGAGAGTCAATCGCACTGAGCCCCGGCACTCCCACGAGCGGCTCGCTGAGGCCAGAGGAGGGGGTCGCGCCATCACCAGAGAGGGAGAAGACAATGCCAAACAAGATCGCGGCGATCGCCAGGACGGATATGGGCGCCCATCGCGGATATGGCCAGTCCCACCAGCGGCGACCGGCCAAGCGCTCGCGATCGCGCAGGACCGCTGCAATTTCCTTGGTCCTGGCGGTGGGGGCCGTGCCCACGCTCGCTGCGGCCTGGGAGCGGTGATGACGAAGCTGCGGCCAGCCGTAGCCCTCCGCGACTCGCGCTTGCGCGGCTGGGGATCCAGCTCGTGTCGCGGAGGGGTCCCGCCGGCTCTTGATGTGGCCCTGGAGCTGATCCCAGAGGGCGGCGACCTCCACCATGAGAGCCTGGAGGCGCCCGGTAAGGGTTTCGATGGCTTGATCGAGCTCTGGATCGGCAGCGTCGCGGTTCCCCGCGGGCAGGCGACCGCCGGGCGCTGCGGAGCTTCCTTGCTCGGCCATAGTTAGCCTCGTCCCCGACCATAGACTCCGCCCGCCAGGATCCGTGACGGGGCGGGCGGCCTGCCTGCCGTCGCTAGGGCAGGATCCGCTCGCTCCCGGGCCGGCCGTACCAGCGCAGCGGCTGCGCGGGCGCGCTCAGCGGCCGCGACTCGCGTCGGCTGCCAACTGCAGCGCCAGGAAAGCGGCTCCCGCCCAGCCCGCCAAGGTCGTCATCACCAGCCCCCAAGCGACGGTCGGGTCGAAATCGCCAAGTTCGTTGTGGATCTCCGGCCGCGTCTCGACGTGGACCCAGTCGATGAGTCCCACAAGGCCGGACCCGGCAAGAAAGAGCGCAGCGACCACGAGGAAGGGCATGCGGCGGCTCGGCCGGCGCACGGCGACCAGCAGCAGAACGCCCGCTGCAATGGCGCCGATCAGGGTGAGGACGCCGTCGGCCGATGTGCCGTTGACCGCGAAGCCAAAGACTTGCGCCCACGGTCCCAGTGACCCGACGACGACCAGGAGCGCGGCGGCACCACCAAGAAGGAGGAGCAGGGGGACAGCCTTCGGCATGGCCGCCCGGCGATGGGCGGAGCCGGGTCCCCGTGAGCGTCGGGCAATGCCGGGCGCCGCGTGTGCTTGCTCCATTCTCGGTTCCACGGAGCCGAGAGGTGCGCCTGTTCCAGGCTCCCCTTCCCGCACCGCCGTCGTCGTCGCGGCATGCCCCCGTCGCCGTTCCCGTTCACGCTCCGCTGCCGGCAGCAGCTCAGAGACGTAGTCGCCCGAGGTCAGCGCTCGACCGCAGCGGCGGCAGCCGGTCGCCGTGTCGTGGTTCGTCGTTTCACACTGTGGACAAAAGCGCATGGGTCATCTCCCTTCCGCTCCAGCGCACCTCGTGGAGCGTCACGCCCCGACCCGGGCGGGAGCTTCGTGGACTTGGTCGGCAGCGAACTCGGCGGAGCACACCGCAGAGCAAAAAAACAGGGTCTCTCCGTTGTGATCCGCGGTGTCCGCAACCTGCCAGAGGCCGATCTTCCGCCCGCAAACAGGATCGAGTCGGAGGCGGAGCGGTGAGTGCTGCGTCCGTGATGGAGCGGCAAACATGGCGGCGTAGCCCACGAAGAGCAAGAGCCCTGTCGCAGTCAGGAAAATCAACGAGCCGGATTCGAGCATTAGGGCACCTCCAGCACCGCAGCTTGCGCGGGCAGAGCGAGGTGGCCCAGGTTCGAACGTCCCATTCCGGGTGGGTCAATTGCACCATTCAGCCAACCGGTGAGACAGCCGCGGATGCTTCGGCGACGGCGGGGCGGGCTTGTCGCCGGATCGGGCTCAGGCCGGGGCCTGGAGCTCGTCGGTCGCGGGCAGCCGTGGCGGCTTGGCCAGGAAGATGAGCACCGCGGCCAGCATGAGGAGGCCAACGAAGATGGCGAAGATGAGGTCATAGGAGCCGCGCGCGTCGAAGACGATGCCCACGAGAAGGGGACCGGCGGCGTTGAACCCAAACTGCACGGGCGCGGTGACGCCGCGGATAGCGCCGACCGACCAGCGGCCGAAGTAGTCGGGAAACGAGATCTGGTGCAGCGGTAGCTGCACGCCGAAGGCGAGGCCGTGCCAGACGGCGAAGAGGTAGGCCATCCAGGCCCGGTCCACGAAGATCAGCCAGACGACCGCGCTGGCGGTGAAGCAGAGCACGACGGGCAGGGCGTAGCGGATGGCGACGCGCTGACGGACCTCGCCGCCGAGCATGCCGCCAACGACGCCCATGACGGCCCAGACGCTGATCACGATGATGGCCGTGGTGCGCGAGAGGCCGTTGTCCTCCAGGTGGGGCACCAGGCTCAGGTTGACCGCGCCGCTGACCATGAAGAGCTGCGCGGTCCCGAACAGCAGAAGCCAGAACGGCCTGGTGCGGATCGCCTCGCGGACGGTCCAGCGGGGGTCATCGGCGGCGGCGGGGAACGGCTCACGACCCTCCGTCGCCCGGAGCGTGGTGGCGCGGTCACCGTCGGGGCGGAGGCCGACGTCCTCCGGGCGCCGGCGTACGACGAGCCAGGCGGGCAGGACGGCGATCACGATCGCCAGCACACCGAGGGCCGCGAAGGCCGCGCGCCAGTCGAACAGCGAGATGAAGAGCAGCACGATGAGAGGGATCACGGCCATGCCCCCGCGCATGCCGACCATGGACAGGCCAAGGGCGCGCCCACGGTGACGGATGAACCAATTGGCAATGGTCACCAGGATTGCCATGTCAATGACGACGATCGCGAGAGCCCGGCCCAGGCCGTAGAGGATGTAGAACTGCCAGACCTCTTGGACAACCGAGAGGAGAATGAGCAGGAGGCCCACGAGGATGATCCCGCCGACCATGAAGTAGCGGCCGCCGTAGCGGTCGACGTATCGGCCCAGGAAGGGCGCGGCGGCGGCGCCCGCCAGCGTCCCCGCGGAGAGCGCCCCGCCGATGGTCGCGCGGCTCCAGCCGAACTCATCCTCCAGCGGTCCAATGAAGATGCCCAGGACGGGGTTGAAGAAGGGCACGCGGGCAAAGGAGACCAGGGTGATGGCGCCCGCGATCCACCAACCCAGGTAGATCCCGCGAGCCCAGACGAACCGGGGGATCCCAGCGCGTCGTTGAGCAAGGGGGCGGTGTTGCATACGTCCTCGCGGTGGGGGGTCGTTTTACGGTAGCAGCCCAGCCGCGGGACGGTGTTCGTCGGCCCAGGCGCCGGACCGCGTCGGACGCATTGCCCCCCGCTCAGGCGCCGGACCGCGTCGGACGCATTGCAGGCGCCGGACGGCGCCGGACGCATCGCTCAAGCGTGCGCGTTGCAGCGGCGGGTTAGCTTGTGGGGCAGCGGCTTGTGCGGCATCTGCTTGTGCGGCGCAAGGCCGCCGCCGCATACTGAGGCGCGGTTCCCGCCGCAAGGCGCCCGGACCGAGCCGGGGAGGGGATGCCGTGCGGCTGTGCGTGTCGGAGCTGGTGGCGAAGAGCTACGCGACGCGGATCGCGTCGCTGTCGCCGCGGATCGAGACCGTGCAGCTCCGCCAGGACGGGACGTTCACGCCGTCCGCCAACGGAATAGAAGCGTTCTTTCTTTCCGTGGACCTGTGGGAGCAATCGCGGGCGCTGCGCGCGGCGATGGCGCTCGTGGACCAGCCCACATTGCGGTGGTTCCACAGTTCGTCGGCGGGGATCGACCACCCCAGGCTGCAAGGGATGCTGGATCGGGGCGTGACGCTGACGCATTCGCCCGGGCTGCACGCGCGGCCCATAGGCGAGTACGTGATGGGCTACATGCTGCACCACGTCAAGGCGATGCCCGCGCACGCGGCGGCGCAGGCCCGGCGCGAATGGGCGCAGATCCCGGGCCTGGAGCTGACCGGAAAGACGCTCGGCATCGTCGGGCTGGGGGGCATCGGCCTGGAGGTGGCGCGCCTGGCCCAGGCGTTCGAGATGCGCGTGCTGGCGACGAAGCGCACGCCCGTCGCGGCGGAGAACGTCGACGAGGTGCTGCCGTCGGCGCGACTGCACGACCTCCTGGCCGCGAGCGACTACGTGCTGCTGGCCGTTCCCCTGACCGATGAGACGCGCGGGATGATCGGCGCCGCGGAGTTCCAGGCCATGGGGCGCGGGGCGGTGCTGATCAACACGGCGCGGGGCGGGGTGGTGGATGAAGCGGCGCTCATTGAGGCGCTGCGGACGGGCGCCATCGGCGGAGCGGTCCTGGACGTTTTCGAGACGGAGCCGCTCCCGTCCGACTCGCCGCTGTGGGAGCTGCCCAACTGCGTGATCACGCCCCACGACTCATCCATCACGCCGCAGGCGTTCAGCCGCACCGGCGAGCACTTTCTCAAGAACCTGGCCCGCTACATGCGCGGAGAGCCGCTCCTGAACGTGGCGGTCAGCACGGGCATCGCGTGGCAGAAATAAGGGCTTTGCGGGAGGGGCGTGGCCATTTGGGCGCATGCCCGACGGTTCAGCCGATGGCGCGGGGCAACGGGCAGCCGTGTTGACGTTGGGGGTGGTGTGCGTGAACATGCGGCACAGAGCAGCGCGCTATTTGAGAGGACGCAAAGGGAAAGGTAAATCCGATGGTGGATGAACGAGAGATTGGGACGCGGGTCAAGAACAGCATCATTGGCGTGATCCGCGGCGGCGGGGAGATCACGCAGGCCGCCGTGGAGACCGTGGCCACGACGGTGCAGACGACCGTGCGCGAGGCGGGTGAGACCGGCTCCGCCGCCGCGGATCTGGCCGTGGGGGCGATGACGGGCACGATCGACGCAGTCGGCGGCGTGGCCGGGGCGGCGACGGAGACCGCGGCGGACAGCGTGGAGAAGAGCATTGACTCCGCCGGCCGGGTCGGCGCGTCGCTGGGCCAAGCGGCCAAGGGCGCGGTGATCGGAGCGGTGCGCGGCACCAGCGAAGTGGGCACGGAGTCGCTGGAGGCGATCGGCAAGACGAGCCGCATGGCCGTCAGTGAGACGGCCTCCCTGGGCGCCGACATCACCACCGCCGCGGTTGGCGCTGTGGAGGGTGCCATTGAGGCGGCGCGGCAGACAGGGGAAAACGTAGAGGAGGCGGCTTCGGCGGCGGCAACGGGCGCTATTGAGGCGGCCGGCGATATCGGCGACACCGCCGCGATTCGCGTGCGCCGCTCCGTGGAAGGCACCATCAAGGGCGTCAAGGTGGTGGCCAAGACGACTATCGGCAAGGGCTAGCTCGGCAAGGGGTAGGTCGGCAAGGGGAAGCGCGGGCCGCGGCTCCTGAGCCGCGACTCAGCAGCTCGCGCGCAATCGCGCGCGGGCTGTTGGCGCCTGCAGCTGCGGCCCGCGCGACCGGCGGAGTTGGGCGCGCGCCGCAGCTGCGGCGCGTCTCAGCGCTCCCTCGGCCGTGGCCTCAACAGGATGATCGCCGTTCCCAGCGAAGCCCGGAAGGCGCCGCGCGGACGCGGCGGCGCCACGCGGCGGCCACGCGGGGCAAGGGCTAACGGCCCCGTCGCAACGAGGGCGAATCGAGCGCAATGGGGCGATGCGTGCCGCAGCGCTGTCGCAGCAGGCAGAGATGGCGCAGCGATTCCCGAATGGCGTGGGGCCGGTAAACGTTGCGGTTGACCGCCTCAAAGACGTGCATGGCCCAGTGGTGAGCGTCGCCTTCTTGGTCGCAGTGGCGGACGACGGTGTCGGCGACGATCACGTCGAAGCCGTCGTCGGTGGGGGCGACGCGAATCTGTGGCCGGCGGGCGCTCCGCGCAGCCGCGTTTGACGGTCCCGCCTGACGTTGCCACGATGCGCCCGTGACCGCGCTGGGCCTCCGCATGCGTTCAGTCTACGCGAACGCCGCCACCATTAACGCCGTCGCGATCATGCCGCCACACAATCGGGGCGGGGCGGTGGCGAAGGAGCGCCCGCGCCTGAAGGGAGCCGGCGGTGCCTGAAGCAGCCAATGGGGCGGGACCCCTGGTGGGGGTGACGGTGCTGGACCTGACCTGGGTCTTGGCCGGCCCTTACGCCTCCATGATCCTCACCGATCTGGGGGCGGACGTGATCAAGGTGGAGCGTCCGCCCCACGGCGACGTGGCGCGGACCACGGGCCCGTTCGTCAACAACGAGAGCATCTACTTCCAAAGCATCAATCGGGGCAAGCGGAGCATGGCCGTCGATCTAAAGCATGAGCGTGGGAGGGCGCTCTTCCTGGAGCTCGTGGAGCGGGCGGATGTGGTGATGGAGAACTTCACTCCCGGGACCATGGAGCGCCTGGGCCTGGGCTATGAGGCGCTGGCGGTGCGGAATCCGCGCATCATCTACGCGGCCACCTCCGGCTTTGGGCACAGCGGTCCGCTGCGACAGCGCCCGGCGCTGGACGTCGTGGTGCAGGGGATGGGCGGCGCGATGAGCATCACCGGCTACCCCGACGGGCCGCCGGCACGGCCGGGAATGCCAATTGGGGACATCGCAGGGGGGTTGTACACCGCGCTCGGCATCTTGGCCGCGCTGCACGAGCGCGGCTCCAGTGGACGCGGGCAGATGATCGATATCTCCCTGCTGGACTGTCAGATCGCGATCCTGGAGAACGCCGTGGCGCGCTATTTCGCCACCGGCGAGGAGCCGCAGCGGCTGGGCACGCGGCACCCTTCAGCGACACCGTTCCAGGCGTTCCCCACGCAGGACGGCTGGATGGTGCTGGCGCTGGCCTGGGGCGTGGACAACCAATGGGAGTTGCTCTGCGGCGCCCTGGAACGGGTGGAGTTGATCAACGACGAGCGCTTCTCGACGTCCTACAAGCGGACCCAGAATCACGCGGTCCTGGAGCCGATCCTGTTCGAGGCGACGCGCAAGAAGCGCACGGCGGAGTGGCTTGCGATCCTGGAGCCGTACGGGATGCCGGTTGGCCCGTTGAACACCGTGGGCGAGGCGGTGCGGCAAGAGCAGATTCAGCATCGCGGCATGATCGCGGAGGTGGAGCATCCGCGAGCGGGCGCCGTGAAGCTGTCGAACTCGCCGCTGCGCCTGTCGCGGACGCCGGGGCGGGTCCGCGGCCCGGCGCCGGCCTTCGGGGAAGACACGGAGGCGGTGCTGCGGGAGCTGCTGGACCTGAGCGAGGGCGAGGTGCAAGCGCTGGAGGAGGCCGGCGTCATCCTCACGGAGGGCGGCCCCGACATTGAGGCATACCTCCAGGCCTGACTGGTGCCTGACTGGGGCCGGCCTGCACCGCCGCTGACGTGAGAGAGGCGGCGGGCGGAATCGCTGGAGACGACACGATGGCGAAATTCACCGTGGCCCAGATCGACTCGCTCCGCTACAGCGGCCCGGCGATGCGGGAGGCAGTCGCGGAGGCGGAGCTGATCGCCGCGGAATGTACGAGTGAGGCCGAAGCGCGCGCCTTCGCGAGCCACGTTGACGGCATCATCTGCACGTACTTCGCGCTGGGGCGATCGGTGATTGAGGCTTGTCCCAGCCTCAAGGTGATCGTGCGAACGGGCATCGGCTTCGACAACGTGGACCTGCAGGCCGCGACCGACCACGGCGTCGTGGTCTGCAACGTCACCGATTACTGCATTGACGAAGTAGCCAATCACGCCTTCGCGATGATCCTGGCGCTGAACCGCCAACTGACGGTGCACACGCTGGCGGAGCGGGCAGGGGAGAAAGCGCCGCTGGCGCAAGTGGGCAACTTGCGGGGGGAGACGCTGGGGCTGGTGGCGTTCGGGAACGTGGCGCGAGCCGTGGCGAAGCGGGCGCAGGCGTTCGGGCTCCAGGTGATCGCCTACGACCCGTACGTGGATGCGAAGCCGGCCGCGGCGTTGGGCGTGGAGCTGACGTCGCTGGAGGAGCTGCTGGCCCGCTCCGACTACGTCTCCGTGCACTCGCCCTTGAACGAGGAGACGCGCGGCCTGATCGGCGCCGACGAACTGGCCCGCATGAAGCCGACGGCCTACCTGGTCACGACCTGCCGCGGGGGCGTCGTCGTCGAGACGGCGCTGCAGGACGCGATCAAGGCGGGCGCGATCGCGGGGGCCGGCGTCGATGTGTGGGACCCGGAGCCGTTGACCGCCGAGAGGCCGCTGCTGCAGTTCGACAACGTCATCGCGACGCCGCACTCGGCGTACTACTCGGATGTCTCCTTTGAGCTGCTCTACCGGCTCAGCGGCGAGGCGGCGGCGGACGTGCTGCGGGGCTATCTGCCGCGCAGCGTGGTCAACCCGGCGGTGCTGGAGCGGGTGAAGCTGGGGCCGCACCCGGGGCGCTAGCGCTCGCGCGAGCCTCATTCTCTTGATCCGTGTGGGCAGCCGTCGTCGCATGCGCGATCTGCTAGACTGCGGCGCGGCCCGGCGCCGGCTGCGGTGACTGGGAGGGGCGATTGAGGGAGGAAACGTGCGTCCAAACACGGTGAAACGGCTCTGGCGCGAGGGCAAGACGGCCTATGGGGCCTGGCTCTCCTCGTGCAGCACACTGGCCGCCGAACAGATGGCGTCGGCCGGCTTCGACTGGGTCGTCGTCGACGGCGAGCACAGCCCCGCCGACCTGCTGACCATGGTGCAGATGTTCCAGGTCATCTCCGGCAGCGAGACCATGCCGTTCGCGCGCGTGCACTGGAACGACATGGTGGAGATCAAGCGCATCCTGGACGGCGGCGCCTACGGGGTCGTGATCCCTTGGATCAATAGCAAGGCCGAGGCAGAGCAGGCGGTCGCGGCCTGCCGCTACCCGCCGATTGGAACCAGAGGCTGGGGCCCGTACCGGGGCCTGCTGTACGGCGGCCGCGACTACGCCGAACACGCCAACGAGGAGATCGCCTGCATCGTGCAGATCGAGACGGCGGGGGCGGTGGAGCGGATCGACGAAATCCTCTCGGTGCCCGGCATCGACGCGACGCTGATCGGCCCGTCGGACCTGGCCATGTCGATGGGCCTGCCGCCGCGTGCGGATCACCCGCATCCCGACCACATCGCCGCCTGCACAGCGGTGCTGGAGTCGTGCCAGAAGCACGGCGTGGCGGCGGGGATCTTCACCAGCGGCCCCGAGGAGGCCGCCCGGCGCGGACAAGAGGGCTGGCGCTTCGTGGCGATGGGCTCCGACATCCAATTCATGATGCAGGGCGCGGTGCGAGGGCTGCGTACCGTTCGCGGGGACGGCTGATGGCAGCGGCGGAGGCCGACACGCGCCTCCGCTTCCGCGCCCAGGACCTGCGCCAATTCACAGCGGCCGTGCTGGAGCACTTCGGCATGCCGGCCGAGGATGCGGCCTTGGGCGCGACGGTCCTGATTGACGCCGACCTCCAAGGGATCGAGTCGCACGGCATCGCACATCTGCCCTGGCACATGGGCTACGTGCCCGGTTTCAAGGGCGGGTTCGTGAACCCGCACCCCAAGGTGGAGGTGTTGCGGGAGACGGCGTCGAGCGCGGCCTGGGACGGCGACCGTGGCTTCGGGCCGCTGGTGGCGAGCCGGGCGATGCAGGCATGCATCCAAAAGGCCGAGCAGAGCGGCATTGGCATGGTCACGGTGCGCAACGGCCGGCATTTCGGCGCCGCCGGCTACTACGCCCACATGGCCGGCCAGCGCGACCTGATTGGCATGGCCATGTGCAACTTCTGGCCGCTGGGCGCGGCCGCGGGCGGCGTGGAGCGGGTGTTTGGCACCAACCCGCTGGCGATGAGCGCGCCGGTGCAAGACGATCACGCCTTCCTGCTGGACATGGCGACCACGGCGGTGGCGGGCGGCAAGTTGGAGATCGCCGAGCGGCAGGGCAAGCGCATCCCTCTCGGCTGGGCGATTGACGCGACCGGCGCCGACACCGACGATCCGTCGATCCTGCAGCAGGGGGGCGCGCTGTTGCCCTTGGGGTCGCGGCTCGAGACGGGGTCGTACAAGGGCTACGGCCTGGGGCTGATGGTCGACATCCTCTGCGGCGTGCTCTCGGGTCTGGGATCGGGGCTGTTCATGGAGCGGGAGAGCTGGGGGATGGGGCAGTGGTTCGCGGCCTGGCGCATTGACCTCTTCCGCGCGCCGGCCGAGTTCAAAGCGGAGATGAAAGCGATGGTGGATCACGTCCGCGCGACGAAGCCGGCGTCGGGCGTGGAGGCGGTCCTGATCCCCGGAGACGTCGAAGCGGCGCGGCGGAGTGAGCGCGAGGCCAGCGGGATCCCGCTAGAGGCCAAGACGATCGAGCAGTTGACCGAACTGGCGAAGGAGGTGGGGGTCGCGGTCCCCCGGCCCCTCATCTAAGCGAGCGGCGCCGGCATTCGGCGGGGGCGGGCCGCGCCTACTCCAACTCCGCGACGGTCGCCAGCTTCTGCGCTGCCTCTTCCTCGAGGGCGCGGCGGTAGTCGCGCGGCATCACCTTCACGAACTGGGACACGTACGTCTCCCAATTGTTGAGGATCTTGCGGGCGCGCGGACTGGCCGTGAAATGCGCGTGCGACTTGAGCAGCTCGTAGACGGTGGCGCGGTCGTGGTGGTCGACGAGCGGCTCAAGGTCAACCATGTCGGGGTTGCAGCGGCGCTCGAAGTCGCCGGCTTCGTCGAGCACATAGGCGATGCCGCCGCTCATGCCGGCGGCGAAGTTGCGGCCGGTGGGGCCGATGATGGCGACACGGCCACCGGTCATGTACTCGCAGCCATGATCGCCCACGGCCTCCACCACCGCCCGCGCGCCGGAGTTGCGGACGCCGAACCGCTCCCCGGCACGGCCGGCCACAAAGAGGCTGCCGCCGGTGGCTCCGTAGAGGACCGTATTGCCGACTAGGACGCCGCCATCGTGGAGGAAGCCGGCCTCGTCGGGAGCACGGATGGAGATGAGGCCGCCGCCCATGCCCTTGCCCACGTAGTCGTTGGCCTCGCCGAGCAGGTGGAGGCGGACGCCGCGGAGGAGGAAGGCGCCGAAGGATTGGCCGGCCGAGCCACGAAAGCGCAGCTCGATGGTCCCGTGCGGCAGGCCGTGGTCGCCGTAGCGCTGCGCCAGGTGGCCGGAGATGCGCGCGCCAATGCTGCGATCTTGATTATGGATCTGATACTCGCGTTGGATGGAAGCGCCCTGCGCCAGGGCGGGGGCGAGATCGTGGAGGATGCGGTCCTCCAGCGGATCGTCGTCGCGGTCGTTGCGGTCTTGCATGCGATGGCGGGGGTGGCGGCCCTCCGGATCGACGCGGGCGATCATCCGTGAGAGGTCAATGGCGGCGCTGCGGCTGCCTTCGATCGGAGGGAGCTGGCGGAGGAGGTCGGAGCGGCCCACGACGTCGTCGAGTGACTCGTAGCCCAAGCCGGCGAGGATGAGGCGTACTTCCTGGCCCACGTGGAGCAGGAAGTTGACGAGCCACTCTGGTTTGCCGAAGTACTTCTTGCGCAGATCCTCGCGCTGGGTGGCGACACCGACGGGGCAGGTGTTGAGATGGCACTGTCGGGCCATTTTGCAGCCCACGGCGATCATGGAGGTGGTGCCGAATCCGTACTGCTCCGCGCCCAGGAGGGCGGCCATCACGACGTCGTGGCCGGTGTGGAAGCCGCCGTCGGTGCGCAGGAGGACGCGACCGCGCAGGCCGTTCCAGATCAGCGCCTCATGGGCCTCCTTGACGCCCAGCTCCCAGGGCGCGCCGGCGTACTTGATGGAGGAGAGGGGGGAGGCGCCGGTGCCGCCGTCGGCGCCACTGATCTGGATGATGTCGGCGTAGGCCTTGGCGACGCCGGCGGCGATCGTGCCGACGCCCTCGCAGGCCACCAGCTTCACGCAGACCTTGAGTCGCGGATTGGTCATCTTGAGGTCGTAGATGAGCTGGGCGAGATCCTCAATGGAGTAGATGTCGTGGTGCGGAGGCGGCGAGATCAGCTCGACCCCCGGCGTGGAATGGCGCAAGGAGGCGATGTAGGGCGAAACCTTGTGGCCGGGGAGCTGTCCGCCTTCGCCGGGCTTCGACCCTTGAGCGATCTTGATCTCCACCTCCGCGGCGCCGGCCAGGTAGGCCGGGGTCACACCGAAGCGGCCGGAGGCGACCTGCTTCACCTGTGAATTGGCGTCGCGCTTGTCGCCGTCGGGCAGGAAGCGGCGGGGGTCTTCGCCTCCCTCGCCGGTGTTGGAGCGCCCCCCCAGCAGGTTCATGGCGCGGGCGATGTCCTCGTGCGCCTCCGGGCCCAGAGCGCCCAGGGACATGGCGCCGGTCTGAAAGCGCTGGACGATGGCGTCGATGTCCTCTACTTGCTCAACCGGAATCGGGTCGCGGTCGGAGTGGAACTCCAGGAGGTCGCGGAGCGCCGCCGGCGGGCGCTGCTGCACAGTCTCCACGTACTGGCGGTACTCCTCCTCGCCGCCGCCCTGGGCGACCTTGTGGAGGGCGCGCCAGACGGGGGGCTCGTTGGCATGGTAGTCACCGTCGCGGCGGTACTTGTACCAGCCCCCGGGGTCGAGCTGGGCGACGGGATAGGCTTCGGCGTGCCGCGCCAGCACATCGCGCCCCACATCCTCGAAGCCGACGCCGCCAATGCGCGAGGTCGTGCCGGGGAAGGCGTACTCGATCAGCTCATCGCGGACGCCGAGCGCCTCGAAGATCTGGGCGCCGTGATAGGAGGAGACGGCGGAGATGCCCATCTTGGACATGATCTTGAGAATGCCGGCATCGATCGCCTGCTGGTAGCGGCCCAAGACGTCGTCGAAGCCGTCTTCGTCGAACTCGCCGCCGGCGTGGAGGGCGCGGAGCGTCTCGAAGGCCAGATAGGGATTGACGGCGCTGGCGCCGAAGCCGATCAGGCAGCCGAAGTGGTGGACGTCGCGAGCGTCGCCGGTCTCGGCGATCAGGCTGGCGCGCATGCGGCGGCCGCTGCGAATGAGGTGATGATGCACCGTGGCAATGGCGAGCAGCATGGGGATGGGGGCCCACTCCGCGTCTGTGGAGCGGTCGCTGATTACCAGGACGGTGCGGCCCTGGTCCACGGCGCGGTCCGCGGCGGCGGCCAGTTCGTCAAGGCCGGCGCGGAGTCCTCGGGGGCCGGCGGCGGCGGGGAAGCGGGCATGGAGCGTGGTGAGCTTCAAGGCGTCCACACGGAGTTCTCGGAGTCGGGCCAGCTCCTCATCCAGGAGGAGGGGGCTGGCCAGGTGGATCAGGCGCGCCGCCTCCGGACCCTCTTCCAGGAGCGAGTGTTGCCGGCCCAAGTACGTGTCCAGCGACATAACGATCTTCTCGCGCAGCGAGTCGATGGGCGGGTTGGTGACCTGGGCGAACTGCTGCCGGAAGTACGTGTAGAGCAGGCGCGGCGCGTCCTGCAGCGCCGAGGGGGGGGTGTCGTCTCCCATGGAGCCCACCGGCTCCTTGCCGGCGCGCACCATGGGCTTGATGACGTACTGCATCTCCTCTTTGGTGTAGCCGTGAAGCACTTGGCGGGTCTCCACGTCGGCCGCGGGCTCCGAGCGCAGGCGCCCGTCGACGTGGCCGAGCCCCGGCTCCAGATGGACCAGGCCTCGCTGCACCCAGTCCGCGTAGGGGCGGCGGGCGGCGAAGCGGCGCTTGATGGCATCGTTGCGAAGAATGAGACCGCGGTCGGTGTCGACGGCGATCATCTCGCCCGGCCCCAGGCGGCCCGATTCGACGATGTCTTCAATGGGCAGGCCGAGCAGGCCAACTTCGGAGGCCATCACGACCATGCCCTGGCGGGTGACCTGATAGCGGGCGGGCCGGAGACCGTTGCGGTCAAGCGCGGCGGCGGCGACAACGCCGTCCGTGAAGGCGACGGCGGCGGGGCCGTCCCAGGGCTCGGTGAGGCAGGCGTGATACTCGTAGAACCCGCGCAGCTCCGGGTCAATGTCGGGCATGTTCTCCCAGGCTTCTGGGATCAGCATCATCATGGCGTGGAGTGGATCACGTCCCGAGTTGACGAGGAGGTCGAGCGCCTCGTCCAGAGAGGCGCTGTCGGAGCCGCTGTCGGTGATGCTGGGCGCGAGCTCGGCGAGTTGGTCGTCCCACCCGGGAGCGGTCAACTCCCGATCGCGCGCCTTCATCCAATTGCGGTTGCCGACGAGGGTGTTGATCTCGCCGTTGTGGGCGAGGTAGCGGAACGGCTGCGCCAGCTTCCAGTTGGGCAGCGTGTTGGTGGCGAAGCGCTGATGGAACAGGGCCAGGGCCGAGACCGCGCGTGCATCCTTGAGGTCGGCGTAGAAGCGGTCGAGCTGGTGCGCGACCATCAGGCCCTTGTAGACCACGGTGCGGGCGGACATGGAAACGATGTAGCAGTCAAGCGCGCGCTCGCGGTAGGCGCGCTCGGCGCGGCGGCGGGCCAGGTAGATGGCCCGCTGGAAGTCATCGCGCTCCAGGCCGGGCGGACGCACCATGAGAAGCTGTTCGATCCCGGGCAGCGACTCGAGCGCCGAGGCGCCCAAGACGGAGGGATCCGTCGGAACCACGCGCCAGCCGATCACCTCCAGGCCGCAGCTGTCAGCGGCCTCCTCCAGAATGGCCCGAGCGGCGGGGCGGTCCGCCTCTGGGGACGGCAGGAAGGTCATGGCGACGACCAGATCGTCGCTGTGCTCGAGCGAGCGATCGAATCGCGCTGCGTACTCTTCCAGCAGCTCGAAGGGGATCTGGATCGTGAGTCCCACGCCGTCGCCCGTCATGGGGTCGGCGTTGACGGCGCCGCGATGGGTGAGATTGCCGATCGCCCGGACCGCCAGCGCCACGATCTCGTGCGAGCGCGTGCCGTTGACGTTGGCGATGAAGCCGACGCCGCAGGCGTCGTGCGCAACCTGGGGGTCATAGAGCCCCGCCTGAGCCGGGGGCTGCCACGCCATAGCGCTCCCTCTCCCGTGAAAGTGCGACCGGTCTCTGCCTATCCGCAGCGCGGCGAAGAGCGGCGGATCGGGGAACCAGTGACGCCCTCTCAGTCCCGTCTCGCTCGAGGCCGACCGCGATGGAATACGAAAACCCGCTGCCTTGCCCGCAGCGGGGTGGTGAGCATAGCGGACGCTGGCTCACCGCTCGCACAAAGGTGTGAAGATTTTCCCATGCGCTCACCAGGATGTCGAGAATGCTATCGAGTATTTCAATCGATAGAATAGAAACAAGAGGACACCCGAGAGAAGGAACAGATTGTGATGCCCGGCGCCGGGCCGCTTCCAGGTGGGCTGCTTGGGGCGTTCTGTTAGAGGAGGTCCTCGCGGCGGAGGTCCGACAGCGCCGCTTGGAAGGCCTCGATGGCCTCGTCGATGTCGGCCTCGCTGTGGACGCAGGAGACCAGCGCCCCCATCCCCCCCATGAGGTCGACGCCGTGGTTGAGGAGGCTGCGGCGGAACGGCCAGCGGACCGCGTCCGGCGTCTCGGGGACCAGGCTCTGCGGGCCGGCGTCGCCCCAGGACCAGGTGAACCCGTCGGTGGGGGGCGGCACGTGTTGGCCCAGCAGGACGTGCACCATGGAGGCTTCGCCGTAGGCCGCTCCGGGCACCTCGCGCTCCCGAATGGCCCGGTTGAAGCCGGCACAGAGCCGGCGAGAGCGCTCGTTGGCGATGCGGATCGGCTCGCCCGTCCTCACCTCCGTGAGCGCGGCGATACCGGCAGCGGCGCTGAGTGGATTGGCGTTGAAGGTGCCGGGGTGGGCGACGCGATCGCGGGCGCCGTCGGGGCTGCGATCGCCGTTGGGCGTGCCGGCGCCGGGGCTGGGAAAGGCCATCTGGTCGAGCAGGTCGGCCCGGCCCGCGACGGCGCCGCCGGGCATCCCTCCGGCCAGCACCTTGGCCAGCGCGGTCAGGTCCGGTCGTACGCCCACCAGGCTCTGGACCCCGCCCGGCGAGGCGCGGAAGCCGGTGACCACTTCATCGAAGATGAGGAGGGCGCCCGTCGCCGCCGTGCGATCCCGCAGGAGTTCTAGCACCGAAGTTGCCAGGGGGCAGGTGCCCCAACTGTAGCCCCCCGGCTCGCAGATCGCGGCGGCATACGACTCGCTCTCCAGTTCGGCGGCGATGCTCTTCGTGTCGTGCTGGTCCACGACGGTCACCGCTTCCGTCATGGCGGCAGGCAGGCCGGCGCTGGAGACGTAGCCGGCGCTATTGCGCGCCCCCGTCATGACGCTGTCGTTCCAGCCGTGGAAGTGGTTGCGGAGCTCGAGCAGGCGCGATCGGCCGGTGGCGGCGCGCGCCAGGCGCACCGCGAGCATGGTCGCCTCCGTGCCGGACGAAGTGAAGCGAACTTTCTCCGCGCTGGGAATCAGCGCCTGCACCGCGCGGGCCCAGGCGATCTCCAGGCGATGCGAGGCGCCGTAGTGGGTGCCGTGCTCCAGCAGCGGTTGCACCGCCTTGACCAGGAGCGGATGCGCGTGGCCGAAGAGGAGCGCGCCGTGGCCCATGACGAAGTCAACGATCTCGTTGCCGTCCACGTCCCACTTGCGCGCCCCGGCTGCCCTCTCCACGTAGATGGGGAAGGGCTGAAAGTAACGCGTGTCGTGGGTGACGCCGCTGGGGAGACGGGTGACGGCCTCTTCGTGCAGCGCCGCGGATCCGGCGTGCGCCGCCGTGAAGCGATCGTCGATGGTGCTGCTCAAGACGGACCTCTGCCCCGCCGACCTGAAGCGAGACTGCTCTACAGTAGTCGCTCCGAAATCCTGCGAACAGGGTTGGCGGTCGGCGGCTCAGGCGAGCGCGACCGCCGCGGAGAGACCAGCCCCGCTTTGCGGCGGGGCCGGCGCACCTTTCACGATGTTGCGCCAGACGGCGCGACTCAAGCGGCGTAGCTCACCTGCCGCTCCGCCGGGCCGAAGAGGGCGCGCCCGCCGCAACGTCCACAGGCGAGGCCGGTGCCCTCCTTGCGCACGAGCGCGGCGTCGCTCCGCTCCAGCTTGCCCAGGTTTCGGCCGCAGGCCAGGCAGGTGATCTCGACAACTTCCCGGATCATCGCAAGGCTCCAATCCGCACGCGCGTCCGTAGTGCTCTCGGTCGAGTCTTTCAGCCTTTGCTTAACATACGGATGCAGGCAGGAGCCCGGTTTGCCGCCGCAATGTTGCCGCCGATCCCGGCCGGTAGGGGAGGAGACGGTATGATCAGAGCGAATGGATCTCACGCGCCGTCAAGCGCTTTTCATCATCGCGGCCGTGCTGATCGCGCTGGGGCTGCTGGTGGTCGCCGATCAGCTCATTGAGCGAGTGTCGCCCTGGGACTACGACGACGCTGAGCGTTGGATGAAGGATCTCGGCGCCTGGGGTCCCATCCTCTACATCCTCTTCTTCGCCGCCTCCATGATCGTGGCGCCGGTGCCCACGACGCCGGCGCCGTTCGCCGCCGCGGCGGCGTTCGGTGGCGTGGCCGCGTTCTTTTACACAATGATCGCGGGCGCGATCGGGGCCTCCGTCACCTTCTACATCGCCCGCCGCTGGGGCCGGCCCATCCTGGAACGGTTGATGGCGGAGCGGACGGTGCGGCAGGTGGACCGGCTGGCCGATCAGCTCGGGCTGCGCGTCCTGATCTACCTGCGGCTCTTTCCGATCTTTGGCGCGGACTACGTGTCGTACGCGGCCGGGCTGACGCGCATGCGCTTCCCGCCTTACCTGATCATCTCGGCTGTCGCGAGCGTGCCCATTCTCATCGCCGCCTCCGTGGTGGGAGAGAACGTGACCGACAACAAGCTGGTGGCCGGGATCGCGCTGGCGGTGGTGGCGGCGTTCCTCATCCTCCCGCTCAGCTACTTCGCGCTGCGGAAGCGCCGCGTCAGTCCGCCGACGGTGGGCGTTCCTCCGGAGGAGGCCGACGGTTCGCCGCCCTCCTCGTCGGCCGGACGGCGCACGGTAGAGCGGTGAGGGAGGCGGGCCGGAGCGCCAAGGATGGTGGCCATGTCCGTTGAGGGAGCGGCGTCGCTGCTGACGCTGCTGTGGTCGCCGCTGGTGGTCGTGACGGCGGCGGCGGCGGCGGGGGAGCGGGGCGGCATGATCGCGGTGAGCGCCTTCGCCGCGTCGATCGTGCCGGAGCAGCCCCGTCTCCTGCTTGAGATCCAAAAGCGCAACTACACGCACGCCTTAATCCGCGACAGCGGCCGCTGCGCCGTACATCTGATCCCGCGCGATCAGTGGCGCTGGGTGCGGCACTTCGGCTTTCGCTCGCAGGCGGAAGAAGACAAGTTCGACGATGGCGGACTTGAGGGCGTGCGCTGGCACGCCGGGCGAGCGGGCCTGCCCATGCTGGACGACGCCTTGGGCAGCCTCGTCTGCCGGGTGGTCAACGCCATGGACGGCGGCGACATGACGGTGATTCTGGCGGTGGTGGAGGAAGCCGAGCGCCTGCGGCCGGGCGAGCCGGTCCGCTGGCAGGAGGTACAGCAGCTCATGCCGCAGGCCTGGGCGGAGGAGTACGGGCGCAAACTTGCCCATGACGTGCCGGATTCCGCCAGCCGCATGCGCACCATCGACTACGCGCCGTTCCGACCACCGGGTGGCGGGCCGGACTGAACGCCGTTCCCGGGCGGCCGTCAGCGCTGTACGGCGGTGCCGCCGTCGACGTTGATTGCCTGGCCGGTGACCCAGACGCCCTGCTCGCTGCAGAGGAAGACCGTCATGTTGGCGACATCGATGCCCAGGCCGGCGCGGCCCAGGGGGACGCGCTCCTCCACCATCTTGTCCCAGGCATCGCCGCGGCCAAGGTCGTCCATGCGGAAGGTGTCAATGATGCCGGGACAGATCGCGTTGACGCGGACCTGGTAGCGGCCAACCTCCCGCGCCATGCACGCGGTCAGGGCCTGCAGGCCCGCCTTGCTGGAGGCGTAGGCGGCGGCGTTGGGCGGCATAAGCTTTCCGGCGATGGAGGAGATGTTGATGATGGCGCCGCCCTCCCCCTGCTCAATGAGACGGCCGCCGAACGTGTGGGACATGAGGAAGGTGCCGGTGAGATTGATGTCGATCACCTTCCGCCATAGCTCCACCGGCAGCTCCACGACGGGCATGCGGTCGGGCCCGCGGGCGAAGCCGGCGTTGTTGACGACGAAATCGACGCGGCCGAAGTCAGCGATGACACGTTGCAGGAGGGCTTCGACGGCGGCGGGTTCAGAGACGTCGCTGACCAGCGCCAGGGCGCAGCGACCGGCGGCCCGGACCTCTTCGGCCACGGACTCAGTGTCGTGCCAGCCGGCGGCCTTCTCGTCGTCGGGGTAGTTGTCCGGGTCGCGGCCGGTGCCGGTGAGGACAATGTCGCAGCCGGCCTTGGCCAGTTCCACGGCGATGGGGCGGCCGATGCTGCGCATGCGCCCGGCGCCGGTGATCACCGCCACCTTGCCGGTAAATCCTGTCAGTTCCATTGCTGCCATGCGTCTACTCCCCCAACCTCGCTCAATGCATTCTCCCGCCGGGCGCCGAGGCCGCGCGAAGTATATCCAACGCGCGCTCTATCCACTGCGTGATCGATGCCGACGCCTCGCCTCCGCCCGCCTCCGCCCGGCTGCGCCGCCTAAGGCGGATTCGGAGGCGACGTCGGCCGCTTCGCCGTCGCCTCCTCGGCGGCCTGCTTGATGTCGCGGAGCCAGCGATCGAGGTGCCTCGAGTGGCGCCGCCGGTGGAAGAGGGCATGGAAGGGGCCGGCGAGCCCGCCAAGCCAGAGGGTGGCGGCGACGCGCGTCTCTGTGCCCCTGGCCCCAGTGCCCCCGGCCCCAATGCCCCTGTCCCCAATGCCAGCAGCCCCAATCTGGAATCGGTAGCGCGACGATCCCAGGGCGCCCCGCCAGCCGATCCCCAGGGCGCGGCCCGGATCATCCTCGGTGATCTCGAAGGCACTGCTCTCCACGTGCCGGAACAGGCGCCCGCGCGCGACCTCGTAGACGGTGGCAGGATCGCTGGCGACGCGGGTCTCGCGGCGGACCGGCATGGCGGCATGGTACCGAGCGGCGCTGCGTGCCACCAACCGTGCGCCACCAAGCTGCGGCGAAAAGGGGCCGGGGTCGATGCCGGCGCGGATGCAGGTCCAGAACGCGAAGGAGTACAGTCGCGGCGGCGGAGCAGGCGATGGGAAACGGGATGGGGATGACCGATCGCGAGGGGCTCGACACAGTCCCACCCCTGAGCGCGCGCGACGACGCGGCCTACCGTGACGGACTCGCGATCCGAGCGCTGCCCGCAAGCGGCGGGGAGGGCTGGGTGGAGCGCTGTGTGGAGACGGCGCTTCATGCGGCGCATCCGTTCCTCCGGGGCGAGGCGCGGATCGCTCTCCAGTCGGCGCCGGCCGCCCAGGCGATCGCGGCGCTGCTGCCGGCGCTGACGTCGGAGAACCGGCGGCTGCGCCGTCGGGCCATGACGCTGCTGCCGCGCCTGGACGCCGGCGAGCTGGTGGAGCAGATGGGCGCGTGGCTGCCGGGGGCGTCGGAGAAGGGGAAACGGGCGGCGTGCGTGGCGCTGGCCGCGGTGGGCGAGCCTGCGACGCCGCTGCTCCAGCGTCTGGCGGCCGACGGCGAGCCGGCCGTCCGGCGCCGGGCCGGTCGCGCTTTGGAGGTGATGGCCGCGCGCGGCAAGAGCGGAGCGGCGGATCCGAAATCGCTCTCGGAGTCGGCGCTGCGGCCGTTCGGACTGCGGCCGCCCGCGGACAGCGCGATGCCGCGCCCGCGCTCCTTCGCCGTCGCCGCGTTCAATTTTTCCTACGGCGTCAATCTGGGGGTGCTGATCCGCAGCGCGGAGGCGGCGGGAGCGGAGGCGGTCTGGATCGTGGGGCGGGATTTCTACTACCGGCCCGCGACGAAGGGCAGCGACTGGTGGCTGCCCGTGGAGGTCATCCCCACGCCGCTTGCCTGCATCCAGCGCGCCCGGCGCGAAGGGTACGAGATCGTGGCGTTGCAGCAGGGGCCGGAGGCCGAATCGCTGTTCACGGTGGAGTGGCCGGAGCGACCATTGATCGTCGTGGGCAACGAGGGGGACGGCCTGCCCCCGGCCTTTCTTGAGGCGGCGGAGCGGCAGGTGGAGATCCCGGTCTATGGCCGCATTGACAGTCTCAACGTCGCCATGGCGGCCGGCGTGGCGATGTACGCCTTCCTGGCGTCGCGCCACCACGCCGGCGAGCGCCACGCCGTCATCGCCGCCTCCCCGTCATCCTCTTAGCTCGCCGCCATCAGGGTGTCGCCACCATGAGGCCGGGAACGCTGTCGCTCCTAAGACACGGTGGCTCCTAAGTCACGGTGGCTCGTAAGACATGGTGGTTTGTAAAAGGCACGTCAGAAACTGGTAAGGGTTCTGGCAGAAGTGGCCATTGCGCACTCGGCAACGCATCCTGGCGACGGGCGCTGCCGTTACCGTATGTAGGAGAGCCAGCCACAAGTGAAAGGGAGGGGGTCCCATGCGGCCAAGGCTGAATTTGAAGTCCCTGGTCTTCCCCGCAGTTACAGGCGCCCTGGCGGCCGTAATCACGGCGGTGATCGTGGTGGCCGTCGACGACGACGGCGGCACTACGATCATTGAGGCGCCGGCGGCAACGACCGAGCAGTTGACGTCGGTCGCGGCGGAGGAGACCAGCACCGAGCCCGTCGCCGCCGTGGAGGCGGAGGTGGCGGGGGCGACGGTCGTCGAGCCGGAGGGGCCCGCCGTCGCAGTTCCCGAGAATGCGCCTGAGGATGCGCCCGCGCAGGCGCAGCTGGCCGCTGCCGTGGCGGCGTTCGATCCGGTGCAACTCTTCGAGGATGTCAGTCCCTCGGTCGTGGCCATCCAGGTTGGCGTTGGCGGCGGCAGTGGCTTCTTCATCGACAGGGACGGCCACATCGTCACGAACTATCACGTCGTCGCGGGGGCGACTGATGCCGACGTCATCCTCGCCGACGGCACCGTCGTGCCGGCGGAGGTGCTGGGCTTCGACCGTGCCAACGACCTGGCGGTGCTGAAGGTGGACCCGAGCGGACTCGACATAATTCCTGTGCCGCTGGCGGACTCCGATGCGGTGCAAGTGGGAGAGCCGGTCGCCGCCATCGGCAACCCGTTCGGGTTGCAGACCAGCCTGACGACGGGCGTGGTCTCGGCGATCGAACGAACGCGAGCCGGCTTGCAGATGGGCGGCCGGCCACAGCGCGGCCTGATCCAGACGGACGCGGCGATCAACCCCGGGAACTCGGGGGGCGTGCTGATCAACGCATCTGGTGAGCTCATTGGCGTGACCGCCAGCGTGGAGAGCCCGGTGCGCGGCAGCGTGGGCGTGGGCTTTGCCATTGCCTCCAACACCGTGGAGCGGTTCCTGCTGCAGATGATCGCCGGCGAAGAGGTCCTGCACCCGTGGATGGGGATCCAGGGCCTCAGCGACGACGAAGCGGGGCTGCTGATCGGCGTCGTGGTCCCCGAGAGCCCCGCGGCCGCAGCGAGCCTGCAATCCGACGACCGCCTCCTGACGCTGGACGGTGTGCCGCTGGAGGACTTCGAGCAGTTGGCCCTCTCCATCGATGAGATGAGCGTGGGCGAGATCGTGACCTTCGGGATCGGCCGGGACGGTCAGACCATCGAGATTGAGCTGCAGTTGGGAGAGTGGCCCGGCTAAACGCCGCCACCTGTCGCGAGCAACCGAGGCGCCCGCCGACGCACGCACGTGCCGGCGGGCGCTTTGTTGTACCCATCGTTTCCCGTCGGCCCGGCCCCACTCACCCTCAGATCGTCATCGGGTTCGCGCCGCCGCCCGCAGCGATGGCGCGCGTCGGCGACCGCGCTTGATAGTGCAAGGTTCGGCCAGGACCCATGATGGAGATGGCCCACGTCATTTCGGGGAATGTCGCGAGGGAAACGGCCGGGAAGGGCCAGGGACTGTTGCATGCCAGGTCGAGAACGGCGCCAGAGCGCCGGCGGCGCGCAGAGGGTTCCGGCGGCAGCCGGTCGCCTTCGCGGCGTCGCCGGGCCGCGCTCGTGGGGCCCCACCTTCACCTCGCTCAGTGAGCCCGACTACGCCTGGTTCTTCGCGGGCAACTTGGCCTTCTTCATGGCCATGCAGATGCAGCATCTGCTGCGCGGGTTCCTGGCGTTCCAAATGACGGGGACGGCGGCGGCGCTGGGCTACATTGCGGTCAGCATCGCGATCCCCATGCTCCTCTTCGCCCCCATCGGCGGCGTCGTGGCGGACCGAGTCGACAAGCGCAGACTGCTCATCGTGACGCAGTCCGCGGCGGCGGCCATGAGCTTGGTCCTGGCCGTCCTCATCCTCACGAACCTGATTGCGTTCTGGCACCTGCTCGTGGGATCCGCGGTCACGGGGACGGCCTTCGCCTTCAATATGCCGGCCCGACAGGCGCTGGTGCCGCAGCTGGTGCCGCAGCACAAGCTCATGAACGCGGTCACGCTGCAGATGGGCGGGATGAACATGACGCGCGTGGTGGCGCCGGCCGCGGCGGGGCTGCTGATCGGGCCCATGGGCGTGGGCTGGGTCTACGTGGTCACCTTCCTGCTGTTCCTCCTCGCGGCGGGATCGGAACTGCGCCTGCCCGAGCATGGCATGGTCTCCCAGCAGCAGCGCGGGGCGTTCCTGCAAGAGTTCATGGAGGGCGTCAGCTACATCCGCCAGCACGGGATGCTGAAGATCCTATTGGCGCTGGGGCTCATCTTCCCGCTGTTCGCGTTCCCGCTGCAGCAGATGCTGCCGGTCTTCGCCGAGGATGTGTTCGAGAAGGGATCGGGCGGGCTGGGCATCCTCTCCGCCAGCACGGGCTTGGGCGGGGTCATGGGCGCCCTGATCGCGGCGCGGTTCGATAGGCAAGCGCACAAGGGCCGCCTGATGCTGCTGGGCGGGCTGTGGATGGGCGGCCTCTTCGTCGCTTTCACACAGATGCCGTACTTCGCGCCGGCGATCGTCTTCCTGGCGCTGGGCAACGTGGGTGGCATGATCGTTCAGACCACGAACAACAGCGTCATCCAGGCCGGCTTGCCCGCGGAGATGCGCGGACGTGTGATGTCCGTGGTTGTCATGTCCTTCGGGCTGATGGCCTTGGGCGTCCTGCCCGTGAGTCTGGCCGCCGACGTGGTGGGCGCGCGGACGGCGGTGGCCGGATCCTCGCTGCTGCTGATCGCCACGGTGCTAGGCTTTTTCCTCTTCAGCAAGCGGCTGCGATCCCTGCGTGTGGAGCCGTTGAGCCGGGCGGAGCTGTCCCCCGTGCGAGCGGCGCAGCTGGTGGCGGAAGGGAAGCTCAGCGAAGAGGAGGCGGCACGACGGACGCGCGGCGTCGGCGACGAACCTCGCCCCGCTCCGGCAGCGGCGGAGCAAAGCGTGGCCCCGTTGGCGCCGGCGGCCACCGCGAGCGGCGCCGAGACAGTAACCGGGTCTCGCGCCGACCAGGGGGGATCCGCCCTCCCCACACCCCGGCCAAGGGAGGCCGCCGCCAACGCAGGGCGCGCTGCCGGCGCCGGGCGTGAAGCCGGTGGTGGGCGTGAAGCCGGTGGTGGGCGTGAAGCCGGTGGTGGGCGTGAAGCCGGTGGTGGGCGACCGATCCGGCAGCTCTGGCGCGGAAGCGTGCGCCCGATCGTCCTTACTGGAGTGCTGGGCGTGGGGATGGTGCTGGGCTTCGCCGCCAGCGGGTCGGGCGAGATCCTGCGTGCGTGGCGGAGCCGCATGGGCGCATGGTTCAACCTGCGACGGTAGGATGTCCCGTCCCGGTGGAACGCGGCTTCGGCTGGAGGCGCTTACGCGCGCAGGTCCACGAGCGTGCCCAGCATGGCGTCCTGCGCCCGGATCACCTGTGTTTGCGCCTGTGCCGTGTAGACCGCGACTCGTAGGGAGACGAGCTGCAGGGGTAGCGACGCAAGGGCGCCCGGCGCGCGGGGATCGATGCCGCTGGAGCCCGTTCCGACGGCGGAGGGCAGCAGCGCCAACGGGGTCAGAGCCACAGGCGGCGGAGCCAGGAGCAGGGGCGGCGGCGCGACGTGCATGTCTGATCATCGTCGGCGGCGCGGCAGGCCCGTAGCGAATCGAAGCTGGCCCCGGCTGTCGCCTAGCTCTTCTTCTCCTGCGCGCCAGCCTCCTGCGTGGTGGTGTAGTCCACTTCCTCGTACTGGTTCTGCCGCAGGCCGTAGGGCTCAAGCTGCCCCTGGAATACAGAGGGGATCGTGCGACGGACGTCGTCCAGGGAGAAGCCGCCGCGCTGCGTGACGATGATGCGCTCACGCGGATGCTGCCAGAGGGCGAGCCGCTCGCCACCCAGGCCAATGACCTGCCCCGTCATCCACTTGGCCTCGTCGCTGCAGAGGTAGGCGAAGATCGGCGCGACCTGCTCCGCCGTGCCCATAGAGCTGCCCGGTTCGATCTCCTCTGGGGCCTGCTCCTGCCCGGGAATGGAGGTGACCATGCGCGTGCGGGCGGCGGGGAGGACGCTGTTGGCGTTGATGCCGTAGCGTCGCAGCTCCCAGGCCCAGACGTAGGTCATAGAGGCGATGCCACCCTTGGCGGCGGAGTAGTTCGACTGGCCAATGAGCCCCTCTTGCGACGCTGAGGTCACCGTGACGATGGCGCCGAAGCGTTGCTGCCGCATGGCCCGCGCGGCGGCGCGTCCTACATAGAACGTGCCCTTGAGGTGCACGTCGAGAACGGCGGCATACTCGTCGTCGGACATGTTGAACACCATGCGGTCGCGGAGAATGCCCGCCGCCGCGATGGCGAAGTCGATCTTGCCGTAGTTGTCGATGCAGGTCTGAACGATCAGGTCACAGTCGTCGGGATTGGTGACGTCGGATGCGAGAGCGGTGGCCTCGCCGCCCGCGGCTTGGATCGCCGCGACCTTCTCCTCCGCCACGCTGGGGTCGGGGGTGGTGCCGTCCAGGGCGACGCCGTAGTCGGCGACCACCAGGCGCGCCCCTTCCGCCGCGAGCAGCGAGGCGGCCGCGCCGGCGACGCCGCGCCCCGCGCCGGTGATGATGCCCGCCTTGCCATCGAGCAGACCCATGAGCCTTACCCTCTCCGCAGCCCGCCGGCGGCGCGCCCTACGGGGCGAGCGCGAAGTGTTGCTCCAGCGCCTCCGGCTTGAGGATGGTGACGCGCTGTCGCCGCACCTCAACGACTCCGTCCTGCCGCCAGGCCTGGAGCTGCTTGTTCACGGCGACCCGGCTGGCGCCGATCATGCTGGCGAGATCTTGCTGGCTGACCCGCAGCGCGATCTCGGTGCCCTGTTCGACGGGGACGCCATGCTCGCGGGAGAGGAGGAGGAGGCGCCGCGCGAGCCGGCCCGGGACGTCGAGGAGGTAGGCGTCCTGGATCGATTGGTTGGTCTGGCGGAGCCGCTTGACCAGAACGTCCAGGATGGCGCGGCAGGCGTCGGGATGGTGCTCCAGGACATCTTGAAAGTCTTGGCGGGAGAGGCTGACGATCTCCGTGTCGTCCAGGGTGCTGGCGGAGGCGGAACGGAGCTGATCATCCAGCAGCGACATCTCGCCAAAGAGGTCACCGGCGCGCTGCACGGCCAGAACGACCTCACGCCCGTCCGCGGTAGGAATGAAGATCTTCACCGCGCCCCGGACAATGATGTAGAGGGTGGAGCCGACGTCGTCGGCGTGGAAGATGGCCGTGCCGGCGGTGAAGCGGAGCGGGCGCAGCTTCCGCGCCAGCTCGCCCAGGAGGGCGGGCGACATGCCCCGGAACAGCGGCACCAGCTCCAACGGATCTGGCGCAGGCTGGCGACCAGCGGACGTCCCCCGTGGAGCGGTCATTGCAGTCGCCCGTTCGCGCGGCCCCAGCGGAGTGGCCTGTCGCTGCACTCTAGCCACTGCGATCGCCACGGGCCAGGGACCTCCAGGCGTGCCTCGGTCGACGGCTCGCCGCCGCGCCGCGACGCTCCAGCGGTTCGCTTTCGGCGTGATGCGATGCCTCAGCAGCGGCCCGCCTCTCGAAACGGGCGCTCAGGGGCGCGGAGCCCTGTTTCGAGAGAGGTGCGGAGGCCACCGAGGCGGGGCTACGCTGCGCGTCTTCCGGCGCGCGCGCGTGTACCGTCGCGCCTGCGCCCTGAGGCGTCCGCACTCCCAGAGGAGCGACCGCCGGGGTAGCCCGGGGCGTGTCGGCGTTGAAGCGTCGGTTGAGCGAGCGCGCCGATCCACCATTGCCAGAGCAGCATGGCGATCACGGCGGCGGTCAGCAGGCCAATGAAGACGATCTCGAACATGGACCCGTTCCTCCCGGGGCTCCCCAGAGCCCAGGAGAGTTCACCCCGCCACCGTTCCGATGCAGTGAACACGCGTTCGGAACAGCCGTACTATACGAACAGTATCGAGAACCGATCAAGTGTTCTGATTTGACAGACGAGCGCGGGGCGCGCGATCGATGGCGCGGCTGATCAACTTAGTGTGGCCGAGGAGCAAGGCGCGACGGGGCACCGTATCGTCGGGGCTGCGCCGTCGCCCTTCCCGAACGGGCGTCAGGCGGGCGCGACGGGACAGCTTCTCTGATGGACGATCGGATCTCCTGGGACGACATCTCGGGGGACTTAATCTCCTGGGACGAAGCCAACCTGCCGCTGGAGCGGGCGGCCGCGCTCATCGTCCTGGCCGACGGGCTCACCGCCATCGGGAAGGTCCGGACCGGGCGGGCGGCCGGGCAGTTCTCCATCCACAACTTTCAACTGCGCGCCGCCTACGAGGTCGAAGCTGAGGGATCGGACGGCGGCGCACCACTTGTCGTGCTGCTGCGCGCGGGCGCGTTCCGCCGTCACGCCTGGTACATGCGCGTGCATCTCGCCGAGGGAGCGCCCGTGCGTCTCGAGCTGCCCGGCCCCATCGACGCCGGGTGGGACTGGTGGCGCGGGGTGGACGAGATCCGCGACCGCCTGGAGGCGCAGCCGGTCTGGCAGCAGGCGCTGGGGAGTCCGTATGCAGTGCGGGTTGAGGAGATGGAGGCCGCGCTCCTGGATGCGGCGATCGTAAAGGCAATCGTAAAGCAGCATCGCGACCGCTAATCGGCGTTCGCGGGGCGCACACCACCTTCTCGCTGGCGGCCCGAATTTACGGAATCTTGTCGGCGGCATTACGCCCCGCGCATGGCGTCCTTACTAACGCTGCGTACTGTCGGGAGGACCGTTCAAGACATCTGGGCGTAGCGAGAAAGGAAACAAAAAAAGATGCGATTCAATCGCAAACTGTTGCTGAGCCTGACGTTCGCGGCGACACTGGCGGTTGGCGCGGTGGCGACCGTCGCCGCACAGACGTCGTCCCCCGACGACTCGAGCCCCGTGACGGCGGAGCGTTACCGCCATCGCCACGGTCCCCTGGGGCTGACGGCCGAGTTCCTGGGGATTGAGCCCGCGGAGCTGGTGCAGGCGTTGCGTGACGGCGAGACGCCGGCGGCGGTCGCCGAGGGCCTCGGCGTCGATTCCGACGCGTTGGCGGACTACCTGGTGGACGAGATCACGGAGAAGATCGAAGAGGCCGAGGAGGCCGGACGCATCGACGCGGACCGTGCCGCGCAGCTGATCGCGAACCTGCCCGAGCACGTCTCCACCTGGGTTCAGGAAGGGCCGCGGCACGACTCGGATGGCGACGATCGGCCGCACGGCCACGCGCGAGCGCACCTCCTGCGCCTGATCGCCGACGTGATCGGCGTCGAGCCGGAAGTGATCGTCGCGGGCGTGGAGGACGGCCTCTCCATCGCCGAGATCGCCGAGCAAAACGGATCGTCGGGCGAGGCCGTGGTGGACGCGGTCGCGGTGCGCCTGCGAGAGCACCTGGACCGCGCGGTCGAGAACGGCCGCCTGACCGCCGACGAGGCGGATGAGCGCTTCGAGCGCATGCTGGATCGGATCAGCGAGCGCGTCTTCGGCGCGCCAGCCGCGACGTCCGTGTAGCGCCCCGCGGGCGCTGGGCAAACTGCTGCAAAGGGATGGCCCGGAATGATCCGGGCCGTCCCCGCTGTCCGGCTCGGCTTTCCGCAACAATTCGGACGATTCTCTGGAACTCGCCGGCATGGTTCGGGGGATGAACCTGTGCGGGCAGGTGCGCGAGGACGCGCTAAGCGACGACTCCCCCAGCGACCAGCTCCGCGATCTGGTCGTCCGTGTAGCCCAGGCGCTCTTTGAGGACCTCCGCGCTGTGTTCGCCGCCGGCTACGTTGGAGCCTCCAGCACTTTGCGAGCCTCGGCGAGACCTGTCCGTACCTCCACCGCGCGGGGATGATCGGGTCCCAAATCTGACTGGAGTGCAGACAGCGCTTTCTCAACATCGGAAATTCTCGACTCCGCGTCGAGACGTGATCCTTTTCCCTCCTTCGCTGCCAGCACACTAGTTACTGCGAAGAGCATTCTCGCACTCACAGTTTCGGGATGCGCATTACCGAGTAGCCTTTTCAGGCCGTCAACGGCGAAGCTGTGAAGGGGGAGGGCACGTTCGAAATCGCCAACTTCCGCGTAACAAGCCGCAAGTTCATCGCTTGCGGCGAGCGTGATCTGGTGCTCCGCTCCAAGCATCCTATGCATGCGAGCGACGGTCTCATCAAGAATCGGGCCCGCCTTGTCGAGACGGCCCAATCTCCGGTAGCTGGAAGCCAGGTTCATATTCGCGAGGAGGGTATCGAGATGGTCAGGACCGAGCTTGTCCTCGAGAGTCTGTGTAGCCTTTAGCTGGCAATTTACCGCTTCCTCCATTCGCCCGGACCTCCGGTAGGCGAGTGCCACGTTGCCGAGATATGTGACGTGTTCGGCAGATCCCTCGCCAAAAGTCGCTACGACCCGATCTAGATACTGTTCGTAAAGTTTGATTGCCTCCGCAGTCTCCCCCTTCAGGTAGTGAGCGTGGTCGAGTGCCATCGCCGTGTGTAGAAATTCGCGCTCATGTGCGGGATCAGTCGAGAGCTTCTCGCGGACCACCTGCAAACCTTCGACTGCTTCGCCAATTCTGCCGACATCTGAGTACGCCATACAGAGGTTATAGCGAGACGCCAGAGTGTCGAAGTGCTCGTGACCGTCGACTTCCGCCCTGACTTCTAGCACAAACTCAAGGAGCGATATCGATTCAGCCAGGCGGCCTGCACGGCGAAGGGAAATGCCGAGCTGGTTGGCGAACGCTGCAACGCTACGATCTCGAAGTCCAAGCACTTTCGTTCGAGTCAGCACGGCCATCCCGTGCCAGAGAAAAATCGGCGGCGCAAGGCCGAAGGTTTCGTCCACGAATCTCAGTACATGACTCATGGACCCGAGAGTCTGGCGAAGAACCGATCTCTCATTCGTCGCGGCGATAGCTGACTTCGTCAGCGGGTGCATGAACAGCCAGTCCCCACTGACCTGTGCCAATCCACGCCTGCGCAACTCACGAAGTGCGGCCTCGAAGTCCTCATCAGATTCTTCGTTGAGCATCCGGGCCATCACCCTTGGTATTGGTCCGTCACTCACATACGCGAGACGCCCGACCACTGCTCGCGCGCTTTGAGGTAAATCATCCAGTGCTCCCACGATCGCCTCAAAAATGCTCTCTGCATGTGGGAAAGAGACCCCCTCAGTCGAGCGGAAAGCTTCAAACTCCACCGCGGAAGACTTCGATCTGATCTTGCGAAGGAGGGACTGCGGGGACTCGCCGGCATCGCCGAGCCTGATAGCAAGCATTTCCAATGCATAGGGGAGGGCGCCAACTGCGACTATCAACTCATCCAACGCCGGATTGTTAGGGTCGTGTCGCCCTCTCGATAAGAGCATCTTTTTCGCCGAAGACGGATCGAGCACACCGACTGCGACGGTACCTGTGCCGGGAGGGAGGGCGTGGACGCTGTCATCGCGAGTCGTGCATAGGACCGTCGCACTCTGCACAATGGGCATGAGATTCGAAAGCAACGAGACGCTCGGTATGTTGTCGATGATCAGTAGAGGCTTCTTGGGAAGCTGAGAGAGTCGCCGCCGTGCGAACATTGACAATTCTGCTTCCGAGGCGGCGGTAGGTGCTTCTCCAAGCTGCGGGGCGAGCGTTGCGAGCGTGCTGTCCACGGATCCCGCGAAAGGGACCCAGAACCCCTTAGTTTTTCGCCGATGACTGAATTCGACGGCGAACCGCGACTTCCCAGTCCCGGCGATCCCATATACGACAACGATTCCATGGTTCTTGACAGCCTTCTTCAGCGCATCAATTTCCTCTTTCCGATCCACGAACAAATCGCCTAATGAAGGAGGGCGAAGCAGCCAGTAGGAGACGCCTGGTGCGTCTCCGCGAAATCGACGCCAGCGTTGCACGGCCCAATGAGACAGGTCGAGGATGTAACGCAGGACCCTGAGCGCGTCGTTCAAGACAGTCAAACTCCCGACGCCGCGCAATCCAAGGACTCGCTTGCAGGCGCTAGGCCCCCATTGTGGCGAAACCGATAGACATGGCTAGGCTAGTGGATCCGGTAGGCTTACGAATGCTCACATGAGTTCAACGGCACACAAGAGTGACCTGCCCCCGAAAGCTGAGCCAGCCGCAGCGCGACGACCGCCGTCAGGCCCAGGATCACTAGATCGCGAACTCTGAATCCTTATTCTCATTCCGTTGCGCCGCACCCCGCCTTAGGCAACGACCCCCTCCGCGACAAGCTCCGCGATCTCCTCATCCCCGTAGCCCAAGCGCTCTTTGAGGATCTCCGCGGTGTGCTCGCCCAGCTCGGGGGCGTCGCGGCGGATGGAGGCGGGCGTGCGCGAGAGGGTGACGGGGTGGGTCAGCGCCTTCACCGTGCCGTAGTGGCGATGGTGGTAGTCGATGAGGTAGTCGTTGGCGAGAATGGCGGGGTCGTAGGGCAGGTCGCCGATGCGCTGCACGCGCGTGAAGATGAGGTCGCGGTCGCGGCCCAGGCGCTCTTCCCAGTCAGCGCGCGGCGCCGTGGCAAAGTGCGCGTCCAGCATCGCGATCAGCTCCCCAGCGTTCGCCTTGCGTTTTTCCATATCGACGAAGCGAGGGTCGTCGACCAAGCCGTCGAGCCCCATGACCTCGCAGAAGCCGGGCCAGTCGCGATCGGCGTGGAGGATGCCGAGCATGATCCACTCGCCGTCGCCGCACTCGTAGAGGTTCCAGAGCGGGTTGCCGGCGTTGCGGCGGTCGAAGCGGGGCCATTCGTCATAGCCCTTGAGCATGGAGACGGCGATGCCCCAGTAGGAGAGCCACATGTTCGCCATGATGTGGGAGACCTCCACCTTCTGCCCCAGACCGCCCTGCAGTTCGCGGGCGGCGACGGCGGCCAGGATGCCGTAGGCGAGGCAGGTGGCGCCCATGACGTCGGCGACGGCGAGGGTGTTCCAGTTGGGCGGGTCGCCGGGGGCGCCCTGAGACCACATGAAGCCAGAGCGCGCCTGGCCCACGGCGTCGAGGGCGGGCTTGTGCGCCTCCTCGCCCTTGAAGCCGTAGCCCGCGGCGGCGGCATAGATGAGACGGGGGTTGAGACGGGAGAGGACGTCGTAGCCCAGACCCATCTCCTCGAAGCTGCCGGGGCGGTAGTTCTCCAAAAAGATGTCGGTATCGACGATCAACGCTTTGAGGATCTCCCGCCCGCGCTCCGACTTCAGGTTCAGCGCCAGGGATCGCTTGTTGCGGTTGAAGCTCTGGAAGGTGGCCGAGCGGCCGTCCGGCATGAGGTTGTCGATGCCGGCGACGTTCATCAGGTGACGGGCGCCGTCGGGCCGGTCGGGGCTCTCGATCTTGACGATGTCGGCGCCCAGGTCGCCCAGCATGAGCCCGCCGATGGGGCCGAAACCCCACGTCGTGCACTCGATCATTTTGATGCCCGTGAGCGGTCCCGTCGTCATCGCCGGCTCCTTCGCTGCTTTCAGAGCGTCGCTTTGGGCTCCGTCGATCGCGGAGTCTAGGCGATCTCCAGACGGGCGATCGTTAGGTGATCGCGAGAGCGCCCATCGCTCTCCCGGGCCGTCGGCGTCGACGGCGCCCTGCTAGCATCCGACGGGTCATCGATGCAAGGGTCGTGGCATGGAGTTCCGCTTCTCCGACGAAGACGAAGCCTTCCGCGCCGACGTCCAGGCGTTCCTCGCCGCGGAGCTGCCGGCCTGGTGGCAGTCGAGCGTGGACGGCCGGGACGACGACGAGCGCTGGCGCTTCACGCGGTCGTTCCAGAAACGGCTGGCGGAGCGGGGCTGGCTGACGCTGGCTTGGCCGCGGGAGCACGGCGGCGCCGGCGCGGGGCACATCCGGCAGGCGCTCTTCACGGAGACGATGGCGTACGAGCGGGCGCCGATCTACAGCCAGGGCGCCGATCGCGTCGGCCCCACAATCATGCTCTCCGGCAGCGCCGAGCAACGGGCCTTTTTCCTGCCCAAGATCCGCGACGCGGAGATCGTCTGGTGCCAGGGCTTCAGCGAGCCGGGGTCGGGGTCGGACCTGGCGTCATTGCAGACACGGGCGGTCCGCGACGGCGATGACTACGTCATCAACGGGCAGAAGATCTGGACGTCGCACGCACACCACGCCGACTGGATCTTCCTCCTCGCCCGCACCGACCCCGACGCGCCCAAGCACCGCGGCATCTCCTTCTTCCTCATCGATATGACGACGCCCGGGATCACGGTGCGCCCGCTCGTCGACATGAGCGGCCGGCGCTACTTCAACGAGGTCTTCTTTGAGGACGTGCGCGTCCCGGCGGCGAACGTGGTGGGGGAGGAGAACCAAGGTTGGTACGTGGGGACGAAGACGCTGGACTTCGAGCGTTCCGGAATCGGGCGGGTGATGAACGGGATCCGCACGCTGGCCGAGCTGACGAAGGTCGCCAAGCGGCCCGGCCCCGACGGCCGCCGCCTTCTCGACGACGATCAGGTGCGCTACCGGCTGGCGGATCTGCACGTGGAGTTCGCGGTGGGGCGGCTGCTGGCCTATCGGGTGGCGTGGATGCAGAGCGCGGGGCTGACGCCCAACTACGAGGCCAGCATCAGCAAGCTGTACGGCTCCGAACTCCAGCAACGGCTGGCGAACATGCTGAACGTTGTGGGCCTGGCGGCCCAGCTCCGCGATGACGGAACCTGGGCTCCTCTCGCCGCCCGCCTGCCGCAGGAGTATCTCCACGCCGTGCCGCTCACCATCGCGGCGGGGACGAGCGAAATCCAACGCAACATCATCGCTACCCGAGGGCTGGGTTTGCCGCGAGGCTGAAGCGCGCGCTGGATCACCGTTCGCCCTTCGACCCTTCGTCCTTCCCGCTGGGAAGGATCAGGACAGGCAGGCTCAGGACGAACGGTTTCTTTCACCCGCGCTCGCGGCTCGTCGGTGCCACCGCGGCGCTGGTAACCGCTCGCGCCAGGGTTTGATGGTCAGAACGATGTCGGCGGCCGTATTCGCCCTTCGACAGGCTCAGGACGAACGCCTCGGGGCTTGCGTGCAGTGGCAGCAGAGCTCAGTCGCGCGACGGCGGCCGCGGCGACCCGTCCTCCTGGGGGCCGCCCCGGAGCCGTTCAGCGGCGTTGGCGAGGGCGCCGAAGGTCACCACGAGAAAGGGGACGCTGTAGGTCAGCGGGATCTTCCAGGCGAGCGAGTCGTGAATGTCGCCGCCGAAGATGGCGGGGCCCTGATTGATGAGGGTGAGGATCGTGCCGACCACCAGCGCCGTCAGCGCGGCGCGCCGGAGCAGACGGCCGTCGCGCACTGCGCAGCCCAAGCAGTTCAGCACCAAGCCCCGCGCGTCCTTCATGCGGAAGACGCGGCGGTCGGCGGTCAAGGCGGCGCAATGCGCGCAGGTGCGGGTCTGGACGCTGTGAACGCTCACCACTCGCATGATACGAGCGGCCGTGCCGGCTGGGGTGCGGGGCGCTCGGGCCGGGACCGGCTCGGCTTTCAGATCTAGGAGTCGACCTCGATCGCCTCCGCAGCGACCTCGCGGATGCGACCGGCCAAGAAGCGCATGAGCCCGGTGATCGTGAACAGCGCCAGGGCGATCCCCGTCAGCATCACGCCCACGCCGACGAAGCGCATGCCCTGGACCCAGTCGGCGTGGGTCGTCACGGTCTGCATGTCGCCCGCCTTCGCCTCGGTCGCCAACCAGGCGCTCAGGCCCAGCTGGGTCAGGAAGATGATCAGGCCGAACAGCATGAGCAGGGGGAAGATGCGGGCGCTTAAGGGGAAGGGCGGGTAGATGATGCGAGCCCCCAGGGAGCCTTGGACGGTGCCGCCCAGGATTCGCAGCCGCCCCAGGATGGAGGCGACGACCATGGTGATGGCGGCGAACATGAAGCCCATCCCCATGAACTGGTAGCCGGGGAGCCACGCCTGCATGCTCTGGAAGGTGCTCCGCGCACCGACGTCCGGCGCGGCGAGCCCGAAGAACTCGTCGACGCGGAAGGAGTTGACGCCGGCGATGATGGCGCCCGAGACGAGCACCAGCATCCCCATCACCGCCAGGGGCCGCCACAAGAACGTGGCCATCGCCTGCATGGCGGTCATCTGGACCGCCGGAAGCTGGGCCATGCGCTCCTCGACTCGTCGCGCCAGATCCGCGGAGCCGACCGCCGCCGTGCCCACGGCCATCAGGCGCCTCCCTTGTCGTCCGCGCGCCGCCGAACGAAGCGGGGCGCACGGCCCTCCGCCCCCCGACGGGCGTCGACGATGACGGGGAAGAACATGCGGTTGCTGGTGGTGACCCACCAGATTCGCGCGATGATCGCCAGCAGCATGGTGATAATGCCGGTGAGCATGATGCCCATGGCCGTCAGGAGCGCCATGCGGAACCAGGGCTTGAACGTCGCGGCGGAGCGAGCGGCGTCGCCGCCGGCGCCCCAGTTATCGGCGTAAGCGACGCCGGCGATGATGGTGAGCACCACGAGGAGGATCAGCCCGAACCCCGTCAGGCCCAGCGCGATCAGGGGCAAGGCGGGCCGCCGCCCCAACTCCCGCTCCAGGCCTTCGAGCTGCGCCATCGGGTCCCCGCGGCCGGAGGAGAGCGACACGGTCACGTTCGCCTAGCCGGCCTCGACGACCTGCTTCAGCTTCTGCACCGTGTTCGGGGCCTCGGCGCCAAGGTTGAGGCCGCTCATCATCTTCATCAGCGGCGCGATCATGGGGTTGGCCTTGAAGGTGATGGTGGCCGCCGTGGACTCGCCACGCGGCTCCAGGTCCAGCTCCACGTGCATGGGCATCCGCATCATGTGCGCCATGGCGGGCCCGGCCGCCCAACGCAGCCGCCGCCCCTGCTGCGCTTCTTTAATCCTGAGCTGAGCGCCGCCGGCCTTGCCGAGGGTCGCTTCGATCTGGCTGCCGACCTTCAGCGGCCCCTGCGGATCGACACTGTCGACGCCACGGACCGGCGTCAACCACTCCGTCAGGCGCGCGCCGTCCGAGACTATCGCCCACACCTTGTCGGGCGAGGCGTTGATCTCCACGGTGGCTGTGTGCTTCGGCATAGCAGTTCCCCCTTCCTCGGCTGGGTTCGGATCCGGCCTGCACCGGCTCAGATTTCGGCAAGTCTAGCGCCTACAGCCGGGCCGTGGGTACCGCC
The DNA here is from genome assembly GCA_963662615.2 of Dehalococcoidia bacterium. Lineage (GTDB taxonomy): Bacteria > Chloroflexota > Dehalococcoidia > Bin125 > Bin125. The sequence goes on along the minus strand of CAXXSR010000001.1, from coordinate 1,004,916 downwards.
GGCAGATTCTGGTCCGCTGCCTTCAGGCCGCGCCTGCGCCCGCGCGGGTCTAGCCGTCCCCGTCTTCGGCGCCTTGTCCTTCGCTGTCGTCGTCGCCCGGCAGGGTGCGCTCCGAGGGGTAGTCGGGGTCGGCCGTATCGATCCAGGTGTTGTCGAGGTGGTGCGCGGCCCAGGCGAAGTCGAGGGCGCGCGGGTCGAGGTGCAGGTAGGGGCGGGCGATTCCCAGCTGGATGCCGTTGGCGACGTTCTGCACCCAGAAGCCGGATTCCAGGAGGATCTGCTGGACCTGGCGGGCAAGCACCTTGCGCTCATCCTCATCAAGCGTGACGCGCATGCGGTCAATCAGGCCGTCCACCTCGGCATTGGAATAGCGCCCATAGTTGCCTTCGCCGTCCGTGTGAGCGACACGCAGCCAGTGGTCGGTGGGGTCGGCCTGCCGCGGCGCGGGACCCCAGCCGAAGACGAAGGAGAGGTCGCCCTTGCGCAGCTGATCGGTGATGGTCTGGTAGGAACGGAAGCTGTTGGTGACCTGCAGGCCAAGATTGCGCTCCAGCATGCTCGTGAGACTCGCCGAGATGCCGGGGAAGAAGCCTTCGAACAGGTCGGGAATCACGATCTCCACATCGCCGATCGCTTCGGCGCCACCGGCGCTGGCGAGGAGCAACTGAATCTCGCTCAGATCATCCTCCTTGTTGAGGCGGTAGCCCGGCCGCGTCAAGAGCTCTTCTTCGGGAATGGCCCAGCCCTGGAGGAACCAGGGCAGAGGGCCGGAAGGGCGGCCGTCTCCGAGGTAGAGACGATCGATTATTTCAAAGCGGTTGATGGCAAGGCTGATCGCCAAGCCAACTCGCGGATCGCGGAACGGGCTCTCCGGATCGTCGCTGATCACGAAGCTGAGCTGGACCGGCGTGTCCAGGGGAAATTCGTACGCGTTGTGGTCCGGGAACTCGGTCCGCAGCGACTCGATCTCGCTCTTGCCGAGTGGGAAGTCGGCGCGGTCGAACTGGCCGGCCCGATAGGTCAAGGCGATACCGGGGTTGGGCGTCCGTCGCAGGATGAGCCCGTCCAAGTAGGCGCCGTCGGCGCGCCACCAGTTCGTCGATCGGCGCAGGATCAGGTCACCGCCGCGAGTGAACTCAACGGGAACGAACGGGCCGGTGCCGCTGTTCAGCTGGATGTCGTCGACTTGCGTGCGCCAGTCGGCCCCGAAGCTCTCCACCGCCTCGGGGCTGGTCATCCAGCTCCAGGGCCCGGCGTGCACGGAGGCGAGGTAGGTGGCGTCGGGCCCGTCCGTCTTGAGGACGATGGTGCGACTGTCGCGCACCTCCATGGAGGCGGTGCGGCGGTAGTCGCTCTGGCGATAGAACAGCGGGTCGGGGTTCTCCTCGCTGTCCCGACCACCCATCTGACGCTGGATGTTGAAGCGGATGTCCTCCGCGGTGAAGGGGCGGCCGTTGGTGGGCTCGCGGTCCCAGAAGCGGACGCCGGGCCGGATCGTGAAGATGTAAGTTTCCTCGTCGGGCGTCTCGGGAAGATCGCAGATGTCTCCCTCCAGCGTCCCTTCGGAGACCGAATCGAAGCGGATGAGCCGGTTGTACATCAGGCTGTGAACGGCCTGTGTCTGGCTGAAGCGCGAGCGGTGAGGGTCCCAGCGGTCGTGGATCTCCGTGGCGGAGAATAGTTGGGCAATGCCGCCGCGCACCGGCGTGAGCGGTGCTTGCCGCGGTTCCGGCTCCGGCGCCTCCACGGCGTCCGGTTCCTCGATTGGCGGCTGGGGCGGCGTCTCGTCCGTCGGGGCGTCGGCGGCCGCAGGCGTCTCCTCGGGCGGCTCCTCGTCGTCGTCGCCGCCACAGCCCACGAGCGCCAGCCCCACCGCGCCGACGCCGGCGCGGCCGCTCGCCCACAGCAGGGCGCGTCGCGACAGCCGAGTCCGGCGCAGCCGCGACCAGTGGGGAACGTCCTCCATGGCTCCTCTACGCGGGCGTCCCGCCCCCTAGCCGGCGACGGTCGCCGCGCATCGCTGGCAGCGTAGCCCGCGCTGCCACCCCGGGCCAGCAGCCTCCTAGACGGATGAGCGGAGAGGGCGCGATACTTAATGGAGAGGGGCTGCCCCCCGCAGCGCCCGGAGCCGCCACTTCTAGGAGTCAGAGTCGTGCCGCCGCTCGTTCCCTCGTTCTTGCTGCCAAAGTGGCTCCGTGAAGCGCCGCCCCTGGTAAAAGTGGCGCTGCTTCTGCCGGGGCTCTTCGTGGGCATGATCCTCGGGATCGTGGTCAATGCGATCATGATCAACCTGGGCGCGGGGAACCAGCACCTCAGCACCGACTCGGGCGGCTTCTCAGAGTGGCTGCTGTGGATCATCGTGGGGGCGGGCCTCTTCCTGGGCTTGGGGCTGGGCGGCTTCATCTACATCGGCTTCGGCTTGGGTGCCGACAAGTTCGACGATGATGAGGACGACGACGATCAGGGCGGCGAGAGCGGCCTGCTAGAGGTTTAGCAGGCGATTTAGCGCGCGAAGCCGGCCCTCCCCACGGCGCGACGGCCCGCTCGATCGCATGGACCGCCTCCCTCCCATTGACAGAAACCGATAAACCGTCTATCTCCTATTACAGTAGGTGGTGGGGCCGGAGGGGCCCCATGGTTCGCTTGCCCTCGCCGATGCCGGCGCTCGATGAGAGCGCCATCCCATCTCAGGCAATGGCCTGCACAGTAATGACCCCCAGCGGGACGATCGTCGCGAAGGGGCAGGCTGCCCCGCGCCGGCGCGATCACGTGGTCGGCGCGTACAGCATCCAGATCACGGAGGTGGAGCCGCGGGGCGTGCTGGAGGCGATGGTCTACGCCGACCAGCCGCTGATCGTCCTGCGCACGGAGAGCAGCCCGGCGCTGCGCTTGCGTATCGATCACATCACCGGCCCGCCCCAGCAGCGCGAGTTCTACTGCCACCTCAGCTGACGGCGCCGCCGAGCAATCGGCGCAGTTGCCGCCCCGCCCTCGGCCGCCGGGGCGGCCGCGCGTTGCCGCCGCACGTTGCCGCTGCTCCCGGCGTTCGCTAGCCTCTCGTCCGCCGAGAGGCAGGGGACAGCATGCGCATTGCCATCATCGGGCAGGCCGCGTTCGGAGCGGCCACGTACGAGCGGCTCCGCAACGACGGCCACGAGATCGTCGCTGTGTTCACGCCACCTGAGAAGGGTCGGGCGGACTCGCTGGCGGAGGCGGCGCGGGGAGACGGCGTAACCGTCGTCCAGCCGCGGCGATGGCAGCGCCAGGGCGTCGTGGATGAGGATCTGTTCCGTCGCTACGCCGGCAGCGATCCCGAACTCAATGTGATGGCGTTCGTGGCGCAGATCATTCCCGCCCAGGTGCTGGAGCATCCGCCGCACGACACCATTCAGTTCCACCCCAGCCTCTTGCCCAGGCACCGCGGGCGAAGCGCCATCAACCACGCGCTGCTGCAGGGCGACGGCGAGACGGGGCTGACGATCTTCTGGGTGGATGCGGGCATTGATACCGGCCCCATCCTGCTGCAGAAGCGGGTACCGCTGGGTCAGAACGACACCGTCAACAGCGTCTATCGGGAGCATCTCTTCCCCCTGGGCGTGGAGGCGTTGGGCGAGGCGGCCCGCTTGGTGGCGCAAGGAAGGGCGCCGCGGATCCCCCAAGACGAAGCGACCGCCACCTACGAACCGCCCTGGGAAGGCGACATTGCCCAGATCGACTGGTCGCGGCCGGCGCGCGAGGTGCACACATTCATCCGCGGCAGCGACCGCCAGCCGGGCGCCTGGACGGTGCTGAACGGGGTCACCGTGCGCCTCTACGGCTCGCGGCTGGTCCCTGCAGAGGTGGGAGCAGCAGGCGCCGTCACCGCCGTGGGCGCGGAGGGCGTGGTGATCCGCTGCGGCGACGGCGGTGCCGTGCGCGTCGAGACGGTGCTGCCGGAGGGAGGCAAGCGCATCGCCGCGCACGAGTGGGCAGCGGGGGCCGGTGTGGGGCCGGGGAGCGTCTGCCGGGGGGTGGAGCCCGGCGACGATTCAGGGTCCTAACCGCCCAGAAAGCTCTCCGCGTCGTCCTCCCGGCTCACGTGCTTGGCGAGGATCCTGATGACCAGCCGATGGCTGATCGGGTCGTGCTCGCGAACCTCGCTGGCCAGCGCTCCGTAGGTGCGAATGGCGAGCCGCACCGCTTCAAGACCGTAGACCGCGATAGGCCCCACCTCAGCGGTGCTGGCGGGCAGCTCGACCCGCTCGATCGGGGATAGCTTGACGAAGTCCGTGACATCAGCTGGGAGCCCTCCGCCGATCTCGCCGATGCGCTCGGCGAGCGCCCGAGCGTTCTCCAGGCTCTCGGACGCCAGCTCCTCCATCTCGTCGTTAAGGACGAACAGCGCCTGCCCGCTCAGGCGGCTTCGGACCGCCATGGCCCAGACCATCGTCGCGATCTCGTAGCAGTAGAGGCTGTTGAGCGAGTCGATCAGCTTGTCGCGGTCCAGCCCCGCCAGCAGGTCGTTTCCAGCCTGGCCCATGTGTGCTCTCCGTCCTGGCGGTGGCCGCATCGGCGGCGTGTTGCGGTGTACCCAACTGCGGGGCATGCTACCCGCGGATGCCACCAGAACGGAAGCCCCGCCGCCAGCTATCGCGGACGCCCACCAGACCACGGAACCGGCCCTATCCCCCGTGATACGCTCGCGGCAGATAGCGGCGACTACCCCCTGCGCTTGCCTGATCGAGCGGCCTCCCAGGAGCATCCCAGGAGCGACAGACGAGCAGATGATCGGTCGAAACGGCCTCCGTACAGTCTTTCTCGTCGTGCTGCTGACGGGCGTCTTGCTCGTCGCGGGACAGCTCGTGGGCGGGCTGGCCGGGCTGATCTTCGCGGCCGTCTTGGCGGTGGCGCTGAACTTCTTCTCCTACTGGTACTCGGACAAGGCGATCCTCAAGACGATGCGCGCGCAGGAGGTCACGCCGGCGCAGGCGCCCAAGCTGCACCGCATCGTCGAGCGGACGGCGCGGGAAGCCGGCCTGCCCAAACCCAAGGTCTACATCGTTGACACGCCGGTGCCGAACGCTTTCGCCACGGGGCGGAACCCGTCGCACGCGGCGGTCGCCGCCACGACGGGCATCCTCAGCCTGCTCACGGAGCGCGAGCTGGCCGGCGTGTTCGCGCATGAGATGGGGCACGTGAAGAACCGTGATACGCTCATCAATGCGATCGTGGCGATGATGGCGTCGACCATCCTCATCGTGGCGATGTTCGCGCGCTGGAGCCTCTTCTTCGGCCTGATGTTCGGCTCGCGCGGGGGCCGTGGCTCCGATCATCTGGCGCAGTTGGCGGGGACGATCGTGCTGGCGATCGTCGCGCCCATCGTGGCGGGTCTGATCCAGATGGCCGTGTCGCGGGCGCGCGAGTACAGCGCCGACGAGGCCGGAGCCCGCAATTCCCGCGATCCAGAGGCGCTCGCCTCGGCGCTGGTGAAGCTGCAACTGGCGTCGCAGCGACCGCATGTGCAGGTCACCGCGCGGTCCACGGCGGGCATGGAGGCTGCGAACCACCTCTTCATCGTCAACCCGCTCGCCGGCGGCCCCGGTCGCTGGTTCGCCAGCCATCCGCCGGTGGAGGAGCGGGTGCGGCGCCTCCGCAAGATCGGTCGCGAAACCGGCCAGATTTTTTAACCATCGCGTTAGACGGCTGGTGCGAGCGCGGGGATTTCTGCCGCGCGGCGGCGTCTTTTTGAACCATCGCGGCCGCCGTCTGGAGCCAGTGCGACGATCTCCGCCGCGCGTCGGCGTCGTTTTTTAACCACCGCGTCCGCAGTCTGGAGTCAGTGCGACGATCTCCGCCGCGCGTCGACGCCTGACCCGACGCGCCGGCTGCGGGAGAGCCACGAGCCCCGCGCCGCTACTCCGGGCTTGGGCGGGCGCCTAGCGCGAGTCCGCCTCGCGACGCGCCTCGTCGCGACCGAGCCCGTGCGCGTCGGTGAGGTGGGCGGCGAAGTTCTCGCCGACCACCAACGCTTTCCCGCAGCGATCGCAGGGATAGAGCTTGTGCTTGGGCAGGAGGCGCTGAACGTACAGCTCTTCGAACAGGCGGGCGTCGGTGGGGAGGCCGGCCAGGCGGAAACGCTCGCCCCGCTCCCGACGCTTGCCCCCGTAGATGCAGGGACGGATGGCCCAGACGTCGGCGCCTGGGGCGGTATCGTTACTGGCCGGCATCGCGCAGCTCCGAGATCGCAGGCGGCATCACGACAGTGGCGCCACGCCGGGGGTGATTCTATCCTGCGGGCCGGCCGCGGGCGCGGCGCGGCTTGAGCGGCGCAGAGCAACCACGGCCGACAGAACCGGGACGGGCCTGCTGGATGATGACCAGGTCCCTCTCATGATCGATTATTGAGGGCGCCCCGTCAGCGACGCGTGGCGCCTGTCAGCGTGAGCTTGTGAGGAGCCCCAATGGCCCAATTCACCGTGTACCACTCGGACATCTCGCTGGGGTTCGGCGACTACCCGATCGAGCGCGAGATCCTCGCCGGCATCGATGCCGAGCTTCACCTCCTCCAGCCCGGCAAGAGCGCGGAGGAGCTGACGACGCTCCTGGCCGACGCCGATGCCGTCCTTGTACGGGCCGCGCCCATGAACGCGCACCTCCTGGCCTCCCTGCCAAAGTGCAAAGTCGTGGTCCGCTACGGCGTCGGCGTGGACACGCTGGACCTCGACGCGGCCACGGAGAACGGCATCATCTGCGCGCACGTTCCCGACTTCTGCATGGAGGAGGTGAGCAACCACGCGCTCCTGCTGATGCTGGCGGCGGTCAGAAAGCTGGTGCCCATGGACCGCACGATTCGCGAGGGCGGCTGGCGCCCAGAGACGCTGGCGCCCATGCAGCACCTGCACGGCCAGACGTTGGGCCTCGTTGCCGCCGGCAACATCGCTCAGGCGTTCGCCAAGAGAGCGCTGGCGCTGTCCATGCGCGTCATCGCCTACGACCCCTACTTGGAGCCGGCCGCGGCCGAGCGGGCGGGCATCGAGCTAATTGCGACGCTCGACGAACTGCTGCAGCAGGCCGACGTCGTGAGCGTGCACGCCCCTCTGACGCCGCAGACGCGCCACATCATTGACGCCGATGCCCTGGCCAAGATGAAGCCGACCGCCTATCTCATCAACACATCCCGCGGCCCCACCGTGGATGAGGCGGCGCTGATCGCGGCGCTGCAAGAGGGGCGCATCGCCGGCGCGGGGCTGGACGTCTTCGAGAAGGAGCCGCTGCCGCTGGAGAGCCCGCTGCGGCGTCTGGACAACGTGGTGCTGACCCCCCACTCGGCCTCCTATTCCGACCACGCCTTCCGGCTGCTCTCGCGTCGCGTGGCGGACAGCGCCGTGTACGTCCTCTCCGGGCAGTGGCCTCGCTTCGTCGCCAACAAGGGCATCCTCAAGAAGCTGGACCTCAAGCCCTGCCCTGACCCGCCCAACCTCGGTTGAGCGGGCGCGGCAGCGATTGGGCGCGGCCTGCTCTGAGCGCCAGCGTAGGGGAGGTAGCGATGACGGACGCGGAAAGCGGCGAATTCAGGCAGCTCCTACAGGATCTGCAGCCGGTGCCGCCGCCGCCCGATATCGTTGCGCGCGCTCACATTCCCAACTTTGAGACGTACTACGCCGACGCCGACGCCGACCTGGACACTTTCTGGGCGGAGGCGGCCAACGAACTCGTCTGGATGTCGCCCTGGCGCGAGCTGCGTCGCAGCGACGATCACAATCACACGGAGTGGTACCTGGGGGGGCGTTGCAACATCACCCAGAACGTCCTGGACCGTCACGCCGACGGCGCGAACCGCGACAGGCTCGCCCTGATCTGGTTGGGCGAAGACGGCGCCGAGCGGCGCTTCACGTTCCACGAGCTACGACGGCTGGTCAATCGGTTCACCAACGTGCTCCGCGACGCCGGCGTGCAGAAGGGCGAACGGGTCTGCATCTACATGCCGCTGGTCCCGGAAGGGATGGCGGCCATGCTGGCCTGCGCGCGGGTGGGCGCGGTCCACTCCGTGGTCTACGCGGGCCTGGGAGCGGGAGCGCTACGGTCGCGCCTTGACGACGCCGGCGCCACGACGGTGATCGTCACCGATGTGGGCTACCGCCGCGGCAAGACGATCGACCTGAGGCGCATTGCGGATGAGGCGATCGCGGGGAGCGGCGTGAAGCACGTGATCCTGCACCGGCGCAACGCGGCGACGCCGCTGCGCCGCGGCGAGATCGATCTGCTGCCCGCGCTGGAGGCGGCCTCGGATCAGGCCGAGCCCGAAGAGATGGCGTCGGGGGACCCGCTCTTCATCCTCTACACCTCCGGGACCACGGGAACTCCGAAGGGGACGGTCTACGACCACGGCGGCTATGCCGTGGGGACCGCCCTGCTGACGCGCATCGCCTACGATCTGCATCCTGCGGATCTCTACTGGTGCACCAGTGACATCGGCTGGATCGTGGGGCACTCCTGCATCGTCTACGGGCCTTGGATCAACGGCGCTTCGCAGCTTGTGCGCGAGGGCGCGCCGGACCATCCGGATCCGGCCGTCGTCTGGTCGATCGTCGAGCGCTACGGCGTGACCACCATCTTCACCGCCCCAACCGCCCTGCGCATGTTCATGCGCTTCGGGCCGGCGTACCCGGCGCGGCATCGCCTGGATTCGCTCAGGCTCCTGATCTGCGCCGGCGAGCCGCTGAACCCGGAAGCGCAGCTGTGGGCCTACGAACACATCATGCAAGGCCGCGGGCCAATCTGCGACAACTGGTGGCAGACCGAGACCGGCGCGCCGACGCTGGGCACGATGCCCTCATCGCTGGCGAAGCCGGGCAAGGTCGGTCGGGCCATGCCGGGCGTGCGGGCCGCCGTCGTGAACCGGTCGGGCGAGCCGGTCTCGCCCGGCGAAGGCGGCTTCCTGGTCCTGCAAAATACGTGGCCACATATGATGCGCGCCATCTGGGCCGACGACGCCCGCTACCAGGAGTACTTCCACCTCATCCCCGACGCCTATACGGCCGGCGACGTCGCCACCGTGGACGAGGACGGCTACTTCACCGTCTTAGGCCGCGCCGACGACGTGATCAACGTCGCCGGGCATCGCATCGGCACGGCGGACGTGGAGAGTGCCCTGGTCGCACATCCGGCCGTCGCTGAGGCTGGGGCCATTGGCGTACCCGACCCGCTCAAGGGCGAAGAGATCAAGGCCTTCGTGATCCTGCGCTCGGGCCACGAGGCGAGCGAAGAGCTGCGGGCGGAGCTGGTGAGTCAAGTGCGCGACGTGCTGGGCCCCATCGCGACGCCGAAAGCGATCGAGTTCGTCTCCGCGCTCCCCAAGACGCGCAGCGGCAAGATCATGCGGCGGGTGTTGAAGGCCCAGGAGCTGGGCTTGGACCCCGGCGATCTGACGACGTTGGAGGAGTAGTGGGCCCCTCCCGCGGGGAGCGGCGCGCGCTTGACACGCGTCGCGCCGCGTGGTCAGTGTGAAGCAGTTGCTGGAGGAACAATTGATGGCAGATTCCGTGACACCCGCCAGAGTCGATCGCGCGCTGCTGCGGGAGCAGGTGCAACAGAAATATCACGACGTCGCCAGCGAGCCCGACAAGGGCTTCCACTTCCACACGGGCCGCCCGCTCGCCGCGATGCTGGACTACGACCCCGCCGACGTGGACTGGCTGCCGCCTACCGCCGTGGAATCGTTCGCGGGGACCGGCAACCCGCTGTCGCTGGGACGGCTGCCGAGCGGGGCGACGGTGCTGGACCTGGGCTGCGGCGCTGGCTTCGACACGTTGCTGACGGCGCGGCAGGTGGGCCAGAGCGGCCGGGTGATCGCCGTTGACATGACGGAGGCCATGGTCGAGAAGACGCGGGCGGGCGCGGGCGCGCTGGGGCTCCAGAACGTGGACGTGCGTCTTGGCTACACGGAGGAGCTGCCGGTCGAGAGCGCATCCGTGGACGTCGTGATCAGTAACGGCGTCATCAACCTCTGCCCGGATAAGCGGGCGGTGATGGAGGAGATCCATCGCGTGCTGAAGCCGGGCGGGCGGATTCAGATCGCCGACATCGTCGTACTGCAGCCGGTGCCCCAGGAGGCGAAGGACGACATCGATCTGTGGTCCGGTTGAATCGCCGGCGCTCTGCTGGAAGCAGAGTGGAAAGCGGTGCTGAGGCTCTCAGGGTTCGTGGACATACGCTGGGGCGAACAGATCGACGTCTTCTCCGGCTCCGAGCACGAGTCGGACGCGGCGGAGTTCGATACGCGCGGCATCACGTTTAGCGCATCGAGGTCCGGCTAGCCCCTCACGCCCCTTGCCGGCGCGTCTTGCAGGCGCTCCCGCAGGGTGGCAGGGATGACGACGCCGTGCTCCATGAAATCGGCCAGCACGCGGCTCAGCGCCGACGGGACCTCGCGGGGGATGCCGTGGCTGACGCGGCTGAAGACGTGCAGGGTGGCGTTGCCCAGGCGGCGGAAGTCATCCAGGTTGCCGGGCAGGAGGTCGTCGGCGGCGGCGGCGATCATCAGCGTCGGCGTCTGGATCTCGCCCAAGCGCTCGCCGATTCGCGTCTGCTCCATTGACCGCCAGGATTCCTCGTAGTGGCCCTCCGACACCGAAAGAGCGCGGTCGATGCTGCCGACGATCTGCTCCTCGCTCACGGAGCGGGCGGCCGTGACGGTGCGCTCGTGAATCATCGTGTCGCGTTCGCGGCCGATCCAGAGCGCGCGGGCGCGCTCGCGATCGGCGGGGTCGCGCCGGATCCCGTCGGCGGGGGCGGGCGCCACGAGGACCAGCTTCGTCAGACGGCGGGCGTGCTCCAGCCCCAACCACATGCCAATGAGGCCGCCCATGCTATGCCCCACGTAGGCGACGCGCTCCAACCCCAGGTGGTCCGCCATGCCCACAACGTCGAGTGCGTACTGATCAATGGTGTACCCGTCCGCGGGTTGGGCGCTGTCGCCGGCGCCGCGGCAGTCCATCACAATGCAGCGGAAGCGGTCCCGGAGCCGCTCCACGACGCCCTCCCAGCCATCGTGGGAGCCGGTGTAGCCGTGGTGGAAGAGGATCGGCTCACCGGCGCCGGCTTCGTCGTAGAACAGATCGACGCCGTTGATCTGGGCGTGGGGCATGGCGGTCGTCCTCGTCTCTATGGCTGTCTCTGCGACCGGAGCGGGGCTCCAGGCCCGATCCTAGCAGCGACCGCGGCGCGCCCGCTTCAGCCGTCAGGGGGCGACGCGTCCTCCAGCAGCGCCTTCAGGACGCGAAGCTCCTTGCGCAGCCGGCGACGCATCAGCGCGCGGAGCAGGGGCCGCAGCAACACGAACGTCGCGCTGGTGAAGGCGCTGTCCGAACCCGCCCGCAACTCGTTCCTGACCAGCGTTCCCTCGGGCACCGGCGCCAGCGCGAGCGTGCTCTGGAAGGGGAAGGGCCCTCGCAGCGACTGCATCGCAATCACTCGCGGGGCCTCGACAGCGGTCACCTCGTACTCGATCTCGTGGGTTCGCCTTGCGTACGTGTACGTGCTGCTGAAGGTGGCCCCCGCCGCGAGGGCGGCGTCGGTGGGGCGGCGCACATCGCTGACGCCGGTCACCCAGCGTTCCATGTTCTCCACGGCGGAGACGAAGGCGAACACTTGATCCTCGGGGCAGGCGATCGTTGCCTGTGCCGTCGCCTGAAGCCAGCGCATCGGGACCACCTTTCAGATGGGCTCCCAAGAGTCCGGCAGTGGCGCCAGAGGCGCGGATATACCCTAATGGCCACGGGGCAGCCCGGAAGAGAGGGCAGGCATGACCAGCGAGATCGACGCGACGGCACCCAAGTACCTGCGCGACAAGTACGCGATCGTCGGCGTGGGCGAGACGACGTACATGCGCGGCTCCGGTCGCACGACCCGCTCCCTGGCGACGTGGGCGATCCGCAACGCCCTGGAGGATGCGGGGCTGCGGCCGGGGGAGGTGGACGGCATGATGTCCTATTCCAACGCCGACTCCACCTTCTCCCCGCTCGTCGCCTCCGATCTGGGGATGCGGCTCAACTTCTACATGGACGTGATCGGCGGCGGCTCCAGCACCGAGGCCCTGACCGGCCTGGCCATGGGCGCGATCGAGGCGGGGATGTGCAAGACCGTGGTGATCTTCCGCGCCATGAACGGCTACTCGCAGGTCCGCATTGGCGGAACCGGCCGTCGGGCGGCCGTGCCCCTCGACGGCGACCGCCTCCACAACGCGGTCTACGGCTGGTTCAGCGCCGGCCAGAACTTCAGCCAGTCGTTCATGCGGCACATGTACGACTACGGCACCACGCCCGCCCAGGTGGCGCACGTGAAGATGGCGCACAGCCGGCACGCGTCGCAGAACCCGAAGGCCTATTACAAGGAGCGCGTGAGCGTCCAGGACGTGCTGGACAGCCGCTTCATCGTCAAGCCGCTGCACCTGCTGGACTGCTGCGTGGAGACCGACAACGCCACCGCCATCATCGTGACCAGCGCCGATCGCGCCGTCGACGGTCGGCACACGCCGGTGCGCATCCTCTCGGTGGTGGGCCGCTGCTGCAAGCCGGGCAACGAGATCTACCTCCATTACCAGTACGGCCCGCTCTCCACCGTGGCCGGGCATTACGCCAAGGAGCTGCTCTGGCCGCACGCGGGCGTGGGGCCCGAGGACATGGACCTCACCGGCTCCTACGACGCCTTCACCTTCACGGCCATGATGCAACTGGAGGACTACGGCTTCTGCACGAAGGGCGAAGGCGGCGACTACGTCAGTAGCGGCGCCATTCAGTTGGGCGGAGCGCGGCCCAACAACACCAGCGGCGGCCACCTCTGCGAGGGCTACACCCACGGCATGAACCTGGTTATTGAGAATGTGCGGCAGTTGCGCGGCGACGTGGACGACTACTGCCCCGTGGGGGCGGACGGCAAGCGCGAGCACAGCTTCGACTACGAGACGCCGGGCGCCTGCCGGCAGGTCCGCGACGTCAACCTCACCGTCAATCTGGGCTGGGCCTACCCGGCGGCGGCGTCGTCAATGGTGCTGCGTCGCGGCTAGGCACGGCGAGCAGCGAAGGGGTGTGATCATGGCCATTGACACCGAGTATCTGGGGATGAGCCTGAGCATCAGCGACCTGGACACGGAGAACCTGACCTATTTCGGCTACTGCGCCCAGCACGACTTTCATCTCCAGCGCTGCCAGGCCTGCAACCTGCTCTGCTTCCCGCCTCGGAGCGCCTGCCCCTGGTGCGCCGGCGCCGAATTTGGGTGGGAGCGCGTTGACGGCCGGGGCGAGGTGCACTCCTACGGCGAGGTCCACCACGCCATTCAGTCAGGGCTGAAGGAGCACACGCCCTACATGATCCCGCTGGTGGATCTGGACACACAGAAGGGCGTCCCAGAACAGGACATCGCCTTGCGGGTGGCCGGAAATCTGGTCACCCCGGAGGGCGAGTTCGCTCCCCCGGAGCTGGTAGCTCGGGTCGGCATCGGCAGCCGCGTGCGGATGGTCTTCAAGGACGTCGTGGAGGGGCTGTCGCTGCCCATGTGGACGCTGGACGAAGAGGCCGAGCAGCCCGCGCGGCCCTGGCGCTATCCGCAGGAATAGCCGCTGACGCCCGTCGTTCGCGGGCTCGGCCGCTGTTCCTGCTCGATCCCCAGCAGCCAGGCTCGCGCCTCGGCCGTCCCCGACAGGGAGCCGAAAACGAGTACGCCATCGCGCGGGCCGGCGCTATCGACGGCGTCCACGAGCGCGGGACCCGGCGCGCCCCACAACTGCGCGCCGATGCCGCGGTCGCGCAGCCGCTGCGCCACTCGTTCGGCCACGGCCCTGTCGGGCGGCGGGAAGGCGATGCGAACCTCGGCAGGGATCGCCTCGATCGCTTCGGTTAGGGCGTCGTGGGGTACGGCGGCGTCGACGGTGGCCACGATCACCAAACGTAAGCGCCCGAAGATCTCCGCCGCGACACTCTGGAGGGCCCGATAGCCGGCCGGATCGTCGGCGCCGTCCAGCACGACCAACGGCGACCTCTTGATGATCTCAAAGCGAAGCGGCAAGGAGACATCGGCGATCGCCTTCGCGACCGCCGCAGCGTTCAGGCCCTCCTGGGCGATCTGCTCGGCCGCCAGCAGCGCCGTGACGAAGTTCGCCCGCTGCTGCGCGCCGAGCAACGGGAGTGCCACCGTGTAACGGCCGCGCGGCGTCTGCGTCGTGAAGCGCTGGCCGTCCAGACCCGTGCTCGCCCGTCCCATCCGGCAGGCGACGGCCGCCTCGTGCAGCGCGACGCCGCTGGCGGCCACCGCGGCACGCGCGGCCGCCGCCACCGACTCGCGCTGCGGCGCCAGCACGACCGTTGACGCCGCGGCGAGGGCGGACGGCAAGCGCGTCTCGATCCAGCGCGGGGACGTCGCAGGGGCCAGGACGACCATCGCGGGCTGCGGCGGGGCCGGGCGAATCGGCGGTCCTTCCGGAGGAAGGATCGGCGCTTCCAGGACCAAGCAGACCCCCGCGCCCTCGCCTGCCGCCAGACCGGTCGCCAGACCGTCCGCCAGACTATCGGCCAGACCGTCTGCGATGGTCATCCCCGCACGCAGCACGGCCTCCTGCGCGGAGAGCCCCTGGCGGCGAGCTGCGCCTTCGAAAGCGGCGTCGATGGCGAGAGCGAACGGCTCCGGCTCCAGCGGTCGCCCGTTCAGGCGAATGCGCTCGTGCCAGCGGTGGATGTGACGGCTGGCGACGTGGACCGTCCTGTATCCGGCGGCGCCCAGCAGTGCGCTCAACACAGTCGCGATGCTGCCGACGCCCGCATCGCCGACGACGAGGCAGACGGTGGCAGACGTCGCGAGCGGCCGGGGCCCTCGGTCCTCTTCCGCGTCCTCGTCCGCAGTGGCCGCGAGCAGCGCCACGACCTCCGCGTACGATCGGGCCGCGCCCATGGCTGCACCTGTCGGGCCGGAGCGGCGCGAGAGAGCCCGCCGCCGAGCGCAACTATACTCGGCGCAATGCCACTCGGCGCAATGCCACTCGGCGCAATGCCACTCGGCGCAATGCCAATCGGCGCGACGGCACTTGGGACGATGCCACTCGGCGTGATGGCGGCCATCCTCAGGGCTCGTTGCTACATCGCCTTCCTCGCACTGGCGGCGGCTTTGGCGGCGGGGGCCTGCGGGCTGGGGGGTGCCGGCGGCACCGCCACGCTCGCCATCGCCGTCGATGAGTCGGACCCCGACAAGCCGGTGCTCGTGCCGGTAGACGGACCCGTGGCGGTGGGCGAGCAGCTGTTCGTGCGCCTGGAGGTACCCCGCCCCCTTGACGCGCCGTCGGTGCGGGTGCGCCTGCACAAGCGCGTGGGCACGGCCTTTCAGCAGCGCAGCGATTTCGAGGTAGCGGTGACGCCGCCCTGGATCGTGGCCGTGATCCCCGTGACGGTCCCAGAGGCGGGCCACTGGAACGTGTCGTTGATCGCGAATTCGCGCAAGATCACCGATGTGCAATTCGAGGCCGAACGCCGCTAGCGCCAGCGCGCGCGCTCATCCTCCCCGTCGAATCCTGTAGCCTCGCACAGCTTGAGCCGTCACGAGCGCAATGCAGGAGCCGGGCTCAGCGGGGGAGGGACCATGCGCCCGATCGAGCAGGTGGCCGCCGACCTGGAATTGGCGGCCGATGATCTGGAACTGTTCGGCCGCTACAAGGCCAAGCTGACACCGGCCACCGTGCTGCGCTTGCGCGACGCCGACCCGGGCCGGCTCGTCCTGGTGACCGGCATCACGCCGACGACGGCCGGCGAGGGCAAGACGACGACCTCCATTGGCCTGACGCAGGCGCTGCGACGGCAAGGCGTCAAGGCGACGGTGGCGCTGCGGGAGCCGTCCATGGGCCCCGTGATGGGCATCAAGGGTGGCGGCACCGGCGGCGGGGGATCGCAGGTGCTGCCGGCCGACGAGATCAACCTGCACTTCACGGGCGATATGCACGCCGTCACCGCGGCCAACAACCTCCTGGCCGCAGCTGTCGACAATTCGCTCTTCCACGGCAATCCCCACGGCCTCGACCCCCGACGGATCACCTGGCGGCGATGCTTGGACATGAACGACCGCGCGTTGCGCCAGATCGTGATCGGCATGGGCGGCACGACGGACGGCATCCCGCGCGAGGAGGGCTTCGACATCACGCCCGCCTCCGAGGTCATGGCGGTCCTCTCCGTGACGAGCGATCTGGAGGACCTCCAGCGCCGGCTCGGCGATGTGATCGTGGGCTACACCCGCGACATCGAACCGGTCGTCTGCCGCGACATCGGCGTCGACACGGCCATGACGGTGCTGCTGCAGGGGGCGCTGCAGCCCAACCTGGTGCAGACCAGTGAGGGGGGACCGGCGCTCGTGCACGGCGGCCCCTTCGCCAACATCGCCTTGGGCTGCAACAGCATCATCGCCACCAAAGCGGCGCTGGCCACGTCGGACGTCGTGATCACGGAGTGCGGCTTCGGCTCGGACCTGGGCGCGGAGAAGTTCTTCAACGTGGTCTCGCGACTCGGCGGGCTGCGGCCCGACGCGGCGGTGATCGTGGCGACGGTGCGGGCGTTGAAGCGCCACGGCGGCGTCGATGCGAAGGAGCTGGAGGCGGAAAACGTGGGCGCGGTCGAGCAGGGGCTGGCGAATTTGGACGCGCACATCGACAACGTCCAGCGCCACGGCGTCACGCCGGTGGTGGCGGTCAACCGCTTCCCCGCCGACAGCGACGCGGAGATCGCAACGGTGGTCCGGCACTGCCAAGGGCGCGACGTGCGGGTGGCGGAGGCGGACCCGTTCGGCGGCGGCGGCGCGGCCTGCATGGCGCTGGGCGAGGCCGTGCGATCTGCCTTGGACGATGGCGACGCGACCCTCCGCCCCCTCTACGACCTGGAGCAGCCGATCGCGGAAAAGATTGAGACGGTGGCGCGGGAGGTCTACGGCGCGGGGTCGGTGAGCTACCTCCGGCCCGCGCAACTCACCCTGCGTCGGATGAAGCGGCTGGGGCTGGAGGAGCTGCCGATCTGCGTCGCCAAGACGCAGTACTCGCTCTCCGACGATCCGGCGCTGTTGGGCCGTCCCCAGGGGTTCGAGTTCCGAGTGCGCGAGGTGCGCGCCTCGGCGGGGGCCGGTTTCTTGGTGGTCATCGCCGGGGAGATCATGACCATGCCCGGCCTGCCCAAAGAGCCCGCCGCGACGCGCTTTCGCCTGGGTGGGGAGTAGGGGGCGACGGCTCCGTCTCGTCGCGGTTCCGGCCCGCTGCGGCGACGGTCAGCGGGCGAAGGAGGGGATCGATGGCGTACGACATCGTTTGCATCTCGCGATCGGTCGCGGCCGGCGGCGAAGAGATTGGCCGCGCGGTCGCGCGACGGCTTCGCTACCGCTACGTGGACGATGAGATCGTCCTGAAGGCGGCGGACAGGGCCCGCGTCTCCCCTGCCGAGATCGCGGCGGCCGAGCACTCGAAGCCGCTGGTTGACCGCATCGTCGACGTGATCACCAGCGCGATGCCGGTCGACCCGACCGGCGCCAGCGTGCAGAGGCGCATGACAGATCCGCCGCCGCCGCGTGCTGAGAGGCTCATTGAGCAGGTCGTCTGCGAGACGGCGGACGACCGTCGGGTGGTGATCATCGCCCACGCCGCCAGCATGGCGCTGGCGGGGAAACCGGGCCTCCTGCGCGTCTTCGTGACGGCGTCGCCGGAGACCAGGATGCAGCGACTCATGCACGCGACCCAGCTCAGTGAGGGAGGCGCCAAGAAGGCGGTGGCCAGCTCCGACCGCGAGCGCCGCGACTATCTCAAGCGCTTTTACAAGGTGGAGGAAGAGCGCCCCACCCACTACGACCTCGTCATCAACACTGACGTCCTGGACATGCAGCAGGCCGCGGACCTCATCGTCACCGCCGCGCAGGGCGTATCGTCGGAGTGACGAGAGTGGCGACGCCCTCAGCGACGTGACGGCACCACGCGGCCTATCTGAGGCTCGCACGACGTCCACCCGACCCTGACGTACGGACTTCCTCGCCATTCACCAACCTGGTTTGGCCGCAGGCCGCGGACTTCATCCGACTGGTTTGCCACCACAAATCCAGAGCGACCGAGAAACTGGATGTCGATGATCACATCAACGATGTCCTCAGAATTGTTACGGACCGTGCCCACTGCCTCCGGGAAGCCGCGCTCTTCGGTTTCACACGTGGTCACGTTGGCCTCAACTAGTCCAGACAGATCCGGCTTGTCATTTGCGACCCCGCCCCTCCAGCATTCGGGAAGCGGCTCGCCGATCCGCGCTTCTCGAGAACAGTCCAGTTGAGCCTGACCTAGAAGCTGGCATGTCTCGTCTGTCGCTTCGAAGACCCGGTATCGGACGCAGACTTCGGCAGCGGCGCCCAGCACATTCATCTCCTTGCCCACCACGATGAGATTCCCCATCTGTGGCTGTGCTTCGAGCGCGGCGATACGTCGCTCGAGGTCATCGTTGCTCTCTCCGCCACAAGCAGTGATAAGGGCGGCTGCAGCACTTGTGGCCAGCGCCAGCAAGCGCATGTCTGACCCCCAACGGAGGGAGGATAGCGCTAGGCGGGCCTAGGTCTCCCTCTCGATGGCGTGATCGAGGGCGTTGCCGTATTCGCCCCAGGAGGCGTCGTACATGCGGGCGTTGTCGTAGCCCAGGAGCCGCAGCAGGAACAGGCCGTGCGACGCACGGATGCCGCCCTGTCAATAGGTCGTGACGGCTTTGTCCGGCGTGATGCCCAGATCCGACAGCGTGCGGCGCAGCTCGTCCGGCGGCTTCAGCGTGCGCACGGGGCGGTCCAGCACGTCCAGCCATTCCAGGTGCGCCGCCCCAGGGATGCGGCCGCCGCGCTGAGTGCCGCGCTTGTTGGCGCCGGTCCACTCGGCGTCGGAGCGGACGTCCCAGAACAGGTTTTGCTCATTGGCAATGTGGGCAGGGATGTCGGAGAGGGTGCAGGTCCAGCGCGTATCGACCGGCTTCGCCCTGAACGTGACCGGCTGCGGGCGGACGTTCTCGCGCGAGAGCGGGCGGCCCTCGGCGTGCCACTTGTCCATGCCGCCGTCGAGCAAACGAAAGTTGCTGAAGCCGAAGCGGTCCAGTGTCCACCAGAGCCGGGTGGCGTAGAGGCCGCCGGAGCCGTCATAGGCGACGACGGTGGCGTCGTTGCTCACGCCCATACGGCCCATCATCCCGGCGAACTCATCGGCGTCGTCCATGCCGTAAAGGTCGGTATCAGTGCCGCCGCGCTTCCAGTAGCGCGACAGCGACGAGACGGCGCCGGGGATGTGCAGGCGCAGGTAGGCCGGGAGCAGGTCGCAATCAACGACGACGACGCCGGGGTCGTCCAAGCGCTGCGCCAGCCAATCGGTGTCGCAGAGAAGTTCGGGGTGCGCCCAGTTGCCGTCAGTCATTGCCGTCTCCCGTCGCGATCCGCGCCGCCGTCGGCCCCCAGGATAGCGGCAGCGCCTCCACCACTGGAACCGCGGGGCCGGCCTCGTTCCATTCCCGATAGCCGGCGTCCAGGCCCCGCCCGACGCCCAGCTCGATCTGGGTTTCGACGGGCACGCCGCCAATGGGCGGACGCTCGATCGTCGTGGGCGCATCCGCCGTCGCGCCGGCGGCGTAGAGCGCATCGACCTCCGCGTCGCTGAGGCCCAGGACGCCCTGCAGGACCAGCCGGTTGTGCTCGCCGAAGCCGGGACTGCCCCAGCGCATCCGTGCGGGCGTGCGCGAGAAGCGCTGCCAAGCGCCGGGCAGGATACGTGTGCCCACCTCGCGGCTCGTCACGCGCTGGAGATAGTCGCGGTGCCAGAGCTGCGGGTTGCGCAGCGTCTGGTCGTAACGATGCACCGGGGCCGCGCGCACGCCACCCGACTGCAGCAGCCGCGCCGACTCTTCCGCCGTCCGGCTCGCCGTCCACTCCGCGATGGCCGCATCGATCTCCTCTTCGTCCGCCTTGCGGCCGCCCATCGCGGCCCACTCGGGGCGATCGGGGAGCGCGCCGTCCAGCGCTTGCACCAGTCGCGGCCACTCCTCGTCACGCTCAACGGCGATGGCGACCCACTGGTCGTCGGCGCCCAGCGTCGTGCCGTCGGGCGCGGCCGGGTAGATGTTGTGGGGCGCGTACCAGGGGTGGCGATTGCCGTGCCGCCCCCATGGCCTGCCGTCCGTCAACTGCTGCAAGAGCGGCTCGACGGCGGCCAGCGCTCCCACTTCGTACTGCGCGAGATCGATCCACTGGCCCTGGCCGGTGCGACGGCGGTGCAGCAGGGCCAGCAGGATGGCGTATGCCGTGTGCAAGGCGCTGGCCATGTCCGGATAGGGGACGCCGCTGGAGTGGGGCGGGCCGTCGGGATAGCCCGTGACGTCGCTGAGGCCGCCGGCCGGCTCCAGGCTCCAGCCGTAAGCACGATAGTCGCGCCAGGGGCCGGTGTGCCCGTAGCCGCACGATGAGAGCATGATCAGGTCGGGCCGATGGGCGATGAGGTCGTCGTAGGTGAGCCCGAACCGCTCCATCACACGGGGCGTGAAATTCTCCATCAACACGTCGGCCCCCGCGACGAGGCGTCGCAACAGGTCACGGGCCTGCGGATGCGACAGCTCCAGGCAGACGTGCGCTTTGCTGGTGTTGGCGACGTGAAAGATCGGCGTGCGATCGAAGAAGCGTTCGCCCAGTTCGTGGTCGGCATAGGGAGCGGTGCGCGCGTGGTCGATGTGCGTATGGGACTCGACCTTGATCACGTCGGCGCCCAGTTCCGCCAGCAGCTTCGTCGCGCAAGGAACGGCCCAGGCGGTGCTCAGCTCCAGGATGCGAATCCCACGGAGCGGGAACTCGTTGGAAGGCGCATCGGCGCCGGGCCGGGCGGGACGGTCCCAGCCCACCGCGTCAATGGCGGTATCGCCCAGCAGAGGGGCGGGGCGCGACTGGCGCCAGGGGGTCCGGCTCATCAGGAAGGGCCGCCCCGGCAGGCGCGAGCGGAGGCCGTCGGCGCCGTCCACGTCGACGAAGAAGCCACGGTCGGCGAGCTGGGGGCAGCGCGCCAGATCGGCGGCGGACTGGACGGGCGCATAAGCCAAGCGCAGCGCCTGCGCCTCGTGGAACCACTCCTCCTTCGTCTTCTCGCTGAGACGGCGAATGATGAGGTCAATGACCTCCCCCATGTACTGGACGCGCTCGCCGCGGTCCAGGAAGTGCTCGCGCGCCAGCGCGGGCTCGCCCAGCAAGGCGACGAATCGCTCCCAGCCCATGGGGCCGGTAATGCTGGCGACATAGCCGTCCTTGCAGGGGAGGATCCCCAAGTCGGCGCGCACCACCTTGCCGGCCCGCCGCGGCACGACGCCCGTGAAGGAGTGGACGAATGGGAGCGCCGCTTGCGCCCCCACCATGCAGTCAAGGGCGGCCACATCGACGACTTGCCCGTGGCCGTGCTCGCCTCGTTCCCACTGCGCAATCAACACGCCCAGCACCAGCGCCGCGCCACTGGTGTACCAGGCGACGCCGACCCCATGCTTGACCGGGGGCCGGTCGTAGGCGCCGCTGCCCGCCAGCAAGCCGCTGAGCGCGTAGAGCACCAACTCGCCACCCATCCAGCCGGCCAGCGGACCGTCCGGGCCGAAGTCCGACACATGCGCGACGACTAGATGATCGCGGCCGCGGCGCAACGCCTCCGGCGCAAGCGCCGCCGCCGTCCGTGGCGCTTGCGGGCCGGCTGCCGGCACCGCGCTGATGGCGACGTGGGCGCCGTCCAGCAGCGGCGACAGCGACGCGGCGTCGCGCCGCCAGTCGATCACGACGCTGCGCTTGTTGTTGTTCAGCCAGCGGTGCAGTTGGCCGTCGGCGCCGGGGGCGTCCGGCAGCGGCAGACGCCGTCGCGAGGAGTCGCCCCGCTCGCTTTCGACCTTGACGACGTCCGCGCCGAAGTCGGCCAAGAGCTTGCCGGCATAGGCCAGCGCCCGGCTCTCGCCCAGCTCAAGGACGCGCAGGCCGGCGAGGGCGCTGCCTGCGTCGCCAGATCGGTCACTCGCGATCATGGAAGGCACAGGGTAGCGCGCCATCGTCCAACGGTGGCGGCACTTGAGGGGCAGCGCGGCCGGGAGACGGTCACACTACTGTCGGTGCGGGCCCGCCGGCGGCGCGCCCCCGGCCGGCGCGACGGCGCCTTCCAAACCGACGTGCGCCCCCGGCAGCGGGCGCGTCCACCCCAGCATCCGGCCCGGCAGCAGCAGCGCGATGGCCACGAGCAGAAACGCCCCCGCGACCCAGAACACGGTGACCAAATCGAGGGCCTGCGCGACGAAGCCCAGCAGCACGCCGCCGGAGACCCCGCCGATATCCCAGGCCATCTGAAAGACCGCGGTGGCGCTGCCCCGTTCGGTCGATAGGACGCGGTCAATGGCAAGGGCGAACAGGCCGGTATGCGTCGCCCCCAGCCCCGCCCCGGCAAAGCCGCCCGCCACAAGCATGAGACCAAAGCTCTCCGCCTGCGTCAGGATCCACATGCTGACAGCGGTAAAAACCAGCCCCGGCAGGATCACCGGCAACCGTCCAACGCGATCGGACATGCGCCCCGCGGTGGGCCGCATGACGAGGGCCGCGGCGCCGCTGACAAGGAAGAACAGACCCACGTTGCCCAGATCGCGCTCGTCGCCCAAGAGCGGTAAGAAGGTTGCGGTCGCGGAGAAGGCCAGGGTGACCGTCAGGAAGATCACCATGGGAAAGAGCGCTTTCGTCGGGATCAGCGTCCGCGTCGGCGTCGCTGCGCCCGACGCATCGGGCTGCGGTTCGTGCAAGAAGGCGACGACCAGCAGCGTGGCGGCCGCCGTCACCGACGCCACCAAGAAGACCGCGTCGAAGCCCCAGACGTCGGTGATGACGAAGCCGAGCGCGGGGAACACCATTTGCGACGCGCTGGTGGACATGCCGAAGAATCCCAGCCCCTCGCCGCGTCGCGGCGGTGGCACGCTCTGCGCCACCAGCGACCCCGCCGCCGTGGGGAACATCGCCATGCCAATGCCCTGGACGACACGCAGCGCCAGCAGGGACCAGATGTCCTCCGACAACGCCATCAGCCCCAGGGAGACGGCGAAGACCAGCAGCGCCACCCGCATCAGGCGGAGGCGCCGGCCGCGGTCGCTCCAGCGCCCGGACAGCGGCCGCAGGAAGAGCGGGACGAAGCCGAAGCCGCCGACAATCAGGCCAACCTGCCAGGCACTGCCGCCAATGGCATCCACGTAGTCCGGCAGGACGGCGAGGAGATAGAAGAAGCTGCCGAAGAACGTGAACGTGCCCAGCAGGGTCAGCGCATAGTTGAGCGTCCACAGGGGAGGGCGCGTCGACGCGCGCGGGCTGGGGTGATCTGGCATGCGCTAGAGGTCGGGCGGGCCCAGCCAGACGACCGCGTCCTCCGAGTGGCCGTTGGCGGGCGGGCAGAGATGCGTCGGCTCGTCCAGGGGCGCCTTGCAGAGGGGGCACAGGGAGCGGCCCGCCGCCACCGTGGCTTCGGCCTGGGCCGAGAAGAGCCGGGCCTGCTGCCGCGTGAAGGTCACACGCAGCGTGGGATGGCCCGGGTCCTCGGCGTCCATGTCCGTGGCGTAGATGACCAGATTGTCCGCGCCTTCGTCAAAGCCCAGCGCCAGCCGGCCTACGCGGAAATCGTGCGTGGGATAGCGGGGAAAGTCTTGCAGGGAGGGCGCCTGGGGCCGCCGCGTCTCGCCGGGCTGGCGATGCTGGACCAGAATCTGCTGGATCGCCGTAGCGAGAGCCTGCACCTGCTCCTTCTCAAGCCACAGTGAGGCCGAGGCGTTGGCGGCAAGGAGGCGAATGCGGAAGGTTCGCTCTCCCGGAACGCCTACCGCTTCCGCTTCAACGGACTCCGCCGCGCCCAGGTCGTGTCCCGCACTCCCCACCATACGAATCGAGTATATCCGGCGACGGCGGCGCGATCGGCCGGTTGCGCCCAGCGGGAACGTGCCGGATGGCAGGGGTCCGCAGCACTGTGTCCGTGGTATCGCGCCCGCGGCCGTCGGACGCGCCTCACGGCGGTGGTCCCCGCTCCCCGCTGGGGCCCTGACCACGGCCGAGACTCCCCGGGGCGTAGCCATTTCCCAGAGAGAGGTTGACCCTTTATTGCAGTGCCGGAACAGCTGTGCGAAGATTCGAGAGGCGGGCTCCGCCTCCCCAAGACGGGCCCGCATCCTCCCCTAGGGCTGGGCCGATTCGGATCTTTCTCCGTTTCTCCCGGGTCGGCCCGCCCTCAACTGTTCCGCAACGTAGTTGGGCCGTGGCAGGGTCGCAACGCTCTCATCGGCGGTGCGGCCAAGATTTACAGTGGGTTAACCCCTCTCGCATCCGTCCTCACCCTGCTGGAGGCGCACGACCGGATCGGATCGGGTCCGGGCCCGCGCCCGCGCCTATACTGCCCACCGCCTCAGCGAAGATTGCGGCACTAGTGGCGCCTGAGCGCTTGTCGCCCGTCAGGAAGCTGGCCTTGCGAACGCGTGCGCCTAAGCGGGGCGGCCACCCCGGCGGGAGGCGGACTGTGAGTGCGCGGCGCGCCGCGGCGGCAGGCACGCCGTCCCGCTCGGCAACGGCATGATGCCTATCGCCAGTCCGGAGGAACGAGCGCAGGCGGCGCGTGCCCATCTGAGCGCCTGGCTCGCCCTGCTTCCCTTGTTGGGTGTGTTCGCGTCCGTGGCGATCTACAGCCGCAACCTCCACGCGTCGCCCTGGGTGGCGCTACAAGCGTTGCAGTCGTCGCTCTTCCAGATCATCGTGCTCAATCTCCTGCTGATCGTGCTGGCCGTCGTGGCGCCGCTGGCGCTGCTGGCATGGGACGGCCGCTACGACGGTGGCGCGCTCGTCCTCGCCGTGGTGCTCACCGCGTCGCCGTTCCTCGCCATCTACTACCTCGGGCAGGGCCTGGCGGCCACGCGCGCCGCGCGCGCGGTGCGCCGGGGTGAGGACTACCGGCATCCCCTCGTGGGTCGGCTGGTCGGGCGTCCTCACGCCGGAGAAGCGCCGGAGACGGACGGCTAGCGCGCACGCGATCGTCGTCAGCGGTTGTCGTGCGGCGCTGCTTGATACGCGCATGAAATAGTTGCTCCACACCGCTCTTCAAGGAGAGCGCGGACCGCGGTGAGCCCGCGTTAAGCCCTCGTAAAAGTCGCTGCGCAACGATTGACCCCAATCCGCCCGCGCGCGAAGCTAGGGGCGGGTCGCAGAACTCCACGAGGCCGTTCATCTCCCTTTCTACCCCGTGTCGTCCAGCCGAGTTCGCCTGACGGCGGACCCCTGCGGATCGACGCGTGGTGATGGACAGCGCATATGGTGACGATGACGACGCCGCGGCCACGAACCAAGAGCTGCAAGCACCACTGGGCGGTGCGCCCGCCCGCTGGAGCGACGAGCTGGGGCGAATGCCGCAAGTGCGGCAGGCGCAAGCGCTTCAGCAATCGCTTTGACGGACGCGACCGCACGAACAACTCCGACCTCTTCGTCGACACGGCGACCGCTTGGCGGCCGGACCGTCGCACGACCTACTACGATCCGGGCGTTGCGGCCGCCTACGACGAGTCGAAGCGAGCGGGCTCCGCCGCCTGATCGCAGCGCATCTTCCTGCCTACCCCCCTCTCGATTGCGGATGAGGGACGCGGCTCCAGCCGGGCCGGCCGGATCCTTCCGTCGCTGGAAGAATCCGGCCGGTCACGGCCTCTCTCCGGCCCGCGCCTGCCGGCCCGGACAGACGCGGGCCGGACAGACGCGGGCCTGCAGGAGCGGTGTTGAGTTAGGATGCGCAGCGTGGAGCAAGGAACTTCGCGCGAGGGGTACACCGTCCACCCCGTCCCTTTTGAGGAGTGGGCGGACGTAGACACGCTGGTGCATCGCACCGCCGTGACCAGCGGCGACTTCGACTACATCTTGCGCCCCCTTTGCCCGGACTGCGGCAGCGAACTGGAGCCGGAATACGAAGAGGTGGAAGAGGGCGCCTCCCTGCTCACGTCGCTGGCCTGTGACGAATGCCGGCTGCTCTGGCATCTGGCCCCCGAGGACGAAGACGAGCCGTTCACCTAGCCCCGCGGGGAGGGGTGGCACGTGGTCATCGTGATGAGCGCGGCCGCTAGCCAGGCGGACATTGCCCACGTGCTAGAGCGGCTGGCGGAGCGGAGCTGCCGCGGCGAGCTGACCGTGGGGGTGGAGCGCACCATCATCACCGTGGTGGGCCCCAAGCCGCCGGCCCTCGCCGACGATGTGCGCGCGCTGCCGCACGTGGACAACGTGGTCCTGCTGGGCAAGTCCTACGAGCTGGCCGGGCGCGAGACGAAGCCTGCCGGCAGCGTGGTCCACGTGGGCAACGTTGCCATCGGCGGGGACGCGCTGGTGCTGATCGCCGGTCCCGGCACGGTGGAGTCAGAGGAGCAGGTGGTAGGGCTGGCGCGGTCGCTGCGGGAGTCGGGGGCGCAACTGCTCGCCGGCGGCGCCATGCGGCCCGACCAATCCCCGTACGCGTTTCGAGGCTTGGGTGAAGAGGGGCTGCGCCACCTTGCCGCGGCGCGCGCCGCCACGGGCCTGCCGGTGATCAGCGACGTCTCCAGCACCGCCGACGTGGAGATCGTCGCACGGTACGCGGACGCCTTGGAGGTGGGCCCGTTCCACATGCGCAACTTCGGGCTGCTGGAGGCGATGGCCGCCAGCGGCAAGCCGGTGTTGCTGCGGCGGGCGCTCTCGGCGACCGTGGATGAATGGCTGCTCTGCGCGGAGCACATCCTCTACGGCGGCAACGACCAGGTCATCTTGTGCGAGACCGGGATTCGTACCTTTGAGCCCGCCACACCCACCACCACCGACATCAGCGCCGTTCCCGTCCTCAAGCAGAGGACCCACCTGCCGGTCGTCGTGGATCCCGCCCGCAGCGCCGGGCGCGCTTCGCTGGTGGAGCCGCTGGCGATGGCGGCCGTGGCCGCGACGGCGGACGGGCTGATCGTGGAGGTTCACCCCGATCCCGAACACGCCCTGGCGGACGGGCCGCAGTCCCTCACGCCGGCCCAGTTCGCCCGCTTGGCGCAACGGCTCACGCTGCTCGCCCCGGCCCTGGGGCGACGCCTCCCTCCGCCCTAGCGCGACCGCGCCGGCGCCTCGTTGGCTGACGCACGCGGCGCGGGACGGCATAATGGCAGCGCGCGCCCGCATGCGAGCGCCGCCGCCAGGAAAGGGCCCGGCATGAGCGTCACGGTCCGCATTCCCACCCCGCTGCGCGCGCTCACGGCGGAGCAGGACGTGGTCTCGGCCGGCGGCGAGAATCTGGCCGCCGTGATCGACGACCTGGACGGAAGCTACCCGGGCCTTCGCGAGCGGGTCCTTGACGACGCCGGCGAGATTCGCCGCTTCGTGAACGTCTTCGTCAACGGTGAGGACGTGCGGTTCCTGGACGGGCTCCGCACCGCCGTCGCCAGCGGCGACGAGGTCAGCATCGTCCCGGCGGTGGCGGGCGGCGGCGACGGGACCGACTCGTGATCCGCGTCGAGCGGGAGGGCGCGGACGGCGCCATCGCCACCGTCACGCTGGACCGGCCCGAGCGGATGAACGCGATCAACCCCGAGATGTACCGCGACCTTGCCCGCTTCTGGCGCGATTTCAAAGAGGACGACTCGCTGCACGTCGCCATCGTCACCGGCGCGGGGCCGCGCGCCTTCAGCACGGGCCGCGACCTGACCCGCGAGACGGCGGTGGCGGACGAGCAGGAGCGCGCCCAGCGTCGCGTCGAGAGCGACGGCGCCGACATTGCGCCCGACCGGATCTGGAAGCCGGTCATCGCCGCCATCAACGGCTGGTGCTTGGCGGGCGGATTCGCGCTGGCGCTCGCCTGCGACCTGCGCATCATGGCCGCGGGCGCGCGCATTGGCAGCATGGCGCCCAAACGCGGACTGGTGCCCGGCGGCGGCCAAGTCCAGCGGCTGGCCCGCTACGTCCCCTTTGGGACGGCGCTGGAGCTGCTGCTGCGCGCCAACCACATCGATGCCGCCGAGGCCTACCGCATCGGGCTGGTCAACGCGGTGGTCCCGCCGGAGGACCTCATGCCCACCGCCCGCGCCTGGGCGGCGGAGATCGAGGCCAACGGCCCCCTCGCGGTGCGCGCCACCAAGCAGGCCGCCTATGAGGGCGCCCTGGACGCGCAGGGAGCGTTCCACGCGGGCATGCGACTGGAGAATCAGCTCTACGCCGAGATCCTGCAGACGGAGGATGCCGCCGAGGGGACGCGGGCGTTCGCGCAGAAGCGGCCGCCCGTCTATCGCGGCCGCTGAGCGGGACTCCCGCCGGGAACAGGCGGAGCTGCCGGGAACACAGGGGGAGCTGAGGGAACAACGAGTGGGGGAGGGCGATCGCCCTCCCCCACTGCACAACAGGGCTACTCCGCTGGTTCGCTGGAGGATTCGCTGGGCCCGGCGGGAATGATCAACCGCTCGTCCACGCGGATCGTGTCGAACTCGCTGATCCCGTTGGCGTTCATGATCGCTTCGATCGACGTGTTGTACGTGATCGCCAGGTCGTAGATCGTGTCACCGGCGACCACGTCATGGATGATCGTCTGCGCTGGGTCGGTGGGCGCCGCGGGCGCGTTCAGCGGCCGTGCCGGCTCCGGCGGCGTCGCCGGGGGCTGCGGGACGATAATGGGCGTCGGCTCCTGCGCCACGGGGGCCACGGGCGGATCGGTGCTGGCCTGCACAATGGGCGTCACCGGCCGCGCGAAGTCCAGCGCCGGATTCGGCTGGACCACCGGGACCTCCTCCACCACGGCCGGACTGCCGCCACCCACCGCGCCGCTGATGAACAGGATCATCGCCAGGAGCCCGATCAGGGCCGCCAGGACGGTGACGTGGACCTTGTTGGGCAGAACCCAGCGGCCGCTGGCATCGGGTCCGGGCAGGCCCAGGGAGAGCATGCGCGAGTCGCGCCGCCCGCCGCTGGCTCGACGCGGCTGAAACGGCGACGAGCGCGGCGTGGCCGTCACGGCGCCCCCGCCCGCGGGCACCATCACGCTGTCCAGCCACCAAGCGACCGCCGCCGCCCCCATGAAGAGCAGCGCGAAGACGAGCAGCCAAGTCCCGGGACCCGGCCAGCCCAATCCGAAGATCATCAGGAAAATGAAGGCGCCGGCGCCGTACGCACCGGCCGTCTTGGGGTCCATCCGCATGCGGGGCCCTCCCATTCGGGCCCGCCACCAGCCGCAAGCACTCTAGCCGATGGGAGCGTGTACGCAATAGTGCGAAGGACAGGATTTACCGCGCCGTCATCCCGCCGGCCCGCCCCGCCGGCGGCCCGGGCGCTCGGCGCCGGGACCGGCGCTTGCTCAAGCGCTGTCGGTGGGCGTGGTGCGGAGGTGGGGCGGAGGGTCCGGCGGCAGCGTCCACTGAATGTAGGGATAGCCCAGCTCCACGTGCAGAGCGTTGCCACCGTCCACCGCGGCCTGGAACGCCGTCTCAAAGGCCGCCCAGTCCTCCGCTACCGCCGTGTTCATCAGCGGTCGCAGCCGCTCCGCTTCGAAGCGGTCCAGATAGGGCTTCATCTTGGGGCGGGTCTCGCCCCCGTACCCGTGCAGCTTCAGCGTGTTGTTGAGCATGTAGATGGCAAGGGGCCAGTTCCCGTCGCGGGCGGCGTAGTAGCAGCTCCAGATGCGATCGCTGTACTCGCGCATGAGGCGCGCCATGCCCATCTGCATGCCGCCGATCTGATCGAGGCTCAGTTCGCCGTGTCGGGTCTGGGCGACAGGGCCGCGATCCGGGCCGGATTCCTCGCGCGCGCCGTCGGACATGGGGGCTCCTTCCGCAGGCGGCACGCGGCCCGCACCTGGGGGCCGGTTGAACCGCCAGGCGAAGCCTACAGGAGCAGGAGGTGGAGCCTACAGGACCGGGAGGCCGGCGGCAGCTGGCTCGGCGAGGCCGACGGCGTAAGAGCGGCGCGGTCCACGGCCCTGCGCAGCGGCTCGTTATCGACATAGGCGTGGACCTCACGCACACGCCCGTCCGCCACTTCGCAGATCCAGCTCAAGGTCACGCACCAGCGCTTCCCCGTGGGCGGGCGGTCAAGGAACGGTCCCGCGTTGTGGCCGTCCAGCGTGAACTCCATGACCACCCGGTTGCCCCGGATGAGGCGGGAGGATTCGCTGCAGGCAATGTCGGGAAAGCCCAGCCACTGTTCGCGTAGCGCTTCCACGAAGGCATCCCGATCACGGGGACCGCGTTCGCCGTTGACGGTGAAGAGCAAATCCTCGGCGTAGCAGTCGGCCGTGGCAGCGGCGTCATGCGCGTTGTAGGCCCGGCTGATCTTGTTGAACAGGGTGTGGACCCACTCCTCGGCGACCGCTGGGCTGCCCATAACCTCCCGATTGTAGATCGCGGCGCCCAGAGGTTCTCGCACGCGCCTCCGCGTCCAGCCGGCGGCGTTGACGCGGAGTTGGATTGCGACCGCGGCGACGGCATGGTGCCGGTCTCGTAAGCGGCCATGCGAGAGAGAGGCGAGAGAGGGGAGGCCCCCGGAGGGATTGCGCAATGGCGGCCATCCGTAGTACATAAACCGCCAACGGCGGACGCGTGCCTGGTCCGGCGCCGCCGTGACCGGCGGGCGGGCGCTGCGTCCCCCGTTGATGCAGTAGAGTGACTGCCGGCGCGGTAGGGGTACCCAAGAGTTCCCATGATCAAGAAGGCCACCCAACGGCTTCCGGCGATCCGCTTCGCCCGTGAGGTGCTCCTCGTCAGCGGCGCCTACATGGCGTACGAGATCGTGCGTTCGCTGTCGGCCGATCGGGCGCTGGACGCCATCGCCAACGCCGACCTCCTGGTTCGCACGGAACAGGCCATGGGCATCTTCGTGGAGCTCAACTTCCAAGTCGCGCTGCTGAGCTACGACTTCGTGATCAAGCTTCTGAGCCTGTGGTACTTCTGGGGTCACTTTCCGCTCATGATCGCGTTCGCGGTATGGGCTTTCTGTCGCCACCGCCGCCATTACGCTTGGGCGCGCAGCGCCATCTTCGCGGCCGGCGCCATTGGCCTGCTGGTCTACCTGACGTTTCCGGTGGCGCCACCCCGCCTCCTGCCCGCCGCGGGCTTCGTGGACACCATCCGTGGCGTGTTCGCGCTCCAGTATGGAGATTCCGGATTCGTCAACCAGTTTGCGGCCGTCCCCAGCATGCATCAGGGATTCGCCCTCATCGTCGGCGTCGTGCTGTACCGCGTCTTCGGCGGCCGTCGCGGCCTGGCGCTGCTGATCCTCCTGCCCACGATCATGCTGATCAGCATCGTGGGGACCGGCAACCACTGGATCCTTGACGCCGTCCTGGGCGTGCCGGTCGCCGTCTTCGGCATGATCGTCGCGACACAGTTGGAGCGCCACGGCGCACGCATCCGCGCGACACTGCGACGCTGGTCGCGACCGCGCCTGCCACGCCGCTGGGCCGAGACCTAGGCCGCCGCTACCCTTTGCCCTTGGGTTCTGCCTACACTGACGACAGCCTCGCCGGCGCGGACTGACTGCGCGCCCGCGCGGGCTCATGGCCGGCAACGAGAAACGGTGGAATGCCATGACGCAGGCCCAAGATCTGGAACGGGTTGCCGCGATCTCGGCGGGCCTCTCCCTCGACGAGATCGAGGGCCGCCATCACGACTACAAGGGCACGGACATCTTCCAGCGGATCTCCCACTTCCAGCTCGCCGCCCAGGCGCGCGCCGTGGGCCTGTACCCGTTCTTCCAACCCATCGACGTCAACTATGGCGACGAGGCCATCGTCCAAGGCCAGCGGGTGCTCATGCTGGGCTCCAACAACTACCTGGGGCTGACGCGCCACCCCAAAGTGATGGCGGCGGCGCGGGAGGCGCTGGAGAACCTTGGCCCCTCCATGACCGGGTCGCGCCTGCTCAACGGCACCAGCGTGCTCCACGAGGAATTGGAAGAGCGCATCGCCGCCTTCTTGGGAACGGAAGCGGCGCTGGTCTTTTCAACCGGCTATCTCGCCAACCTGGGCGCCATCTCCGCCATTGTCGATCGCGGCTGCACCGCCGTGATCGATAAGGGGGTCCACGCCAGCATCTACGACGGCGTCGCCATGGCGCCCGGTGAGGCGGTGCGCTTCCGCCATAACGAACCGGAGCACCTGGACGAGATCTTGGACCGATTGCCCGATGACGCCGGCCGACTGGTGATCATCGACGGCGTCTACTCCATGGGCGGCGACATTGCGCCCCTGCCCGAGATCGTTGAGGTCTGCCGGCGTCACAAGACGCGGCTGATGGTGGATGATGCGCACGCCATTGGCACCGTGGGTGAAGGCGGCCGCGGCACCGCCAGCCACTTCGGCATCGACGGGCAGGGAGCGGACATCCTGATCGGGACGTTCAGCAAGACGCTGGCGTCCGTGGGTGGATTCTGTGCGGGGCCGGCGCCCGTGTTGGAATACATCAAGCATTTCGGCCGCCCCATGATCTTCACCGCATCGCTGCCGCCCGCCTCGGCCGCCGCGGCGCTGGCGGCGCTGACCTGTCTGGAGGAGGAGCCCTGGCGGGTGGAGCGGGTCCAGGAGCTGGGCGCGCGCATGCGGGCGGGCCTGCGTGCGATGGGGTTCGACATCGGCGAGAGCGAGACGCCCATCGTGCCGATCAAGATCGGCGACGAGGTCCGCACTGCCGTCTTCTGGAAGGATCTGCTGAAACACGGGATCTACACCAACGCCGTGATCCTCCCCGCCGTCCCGCGCGGCCAGGGGGCGCTGCGCACGTCCTACATCGCCACGCACACCGACGAGCAGCTCCAGCGTGCCCTGGACATGTTCGGCGAGCTCGGACGGCGTCACAGCATCATCAGTTGAGCAGGCCATGCGCGTACTGCTCACCGGCGCCAGCGGCTTTATTGGCGGTCACACAGCCCACGCCTTGATCGCGGCGGGGCACGACCTGCGCGCGCTGGTCCGGTCCAGCAGCGACCTCTCCGGCCTGGAAGGGCTGCGCTACGAGCGTGTCGTGGGCGACTTGGGCGGACCCGACCCCGGCGGCGTGGGTCTCACCCCGGCCTGCGCCGGCATGGACGCCGTGGTCCATGCGGCCGGCGTGACGAGAGCGCGCACCGGGTCGGACTTCCACCGCGTCAACGCGCAGGGGACCGCAGCGCTCGCCCGCGCCGCCGCCGCCGCCGCCGTGCCGCGCTTTCTCTACATCTCTTCGCTGGCCGCGCAGGGACCCAGCAGCCAGGGCGATGCCCCTGACCCGGCCGCGCCCTGCCATCCCATCACCCCGTACGGCGATTCGAAGGCCGCCGGCGAGGCGGCGGCGCTGGCCGGCGCCAAGGGCGGGGCCGTGCAAATCCTGCGGCCGTCCCTGGTCTACGGCCCGCGCGACAGCGGGCTCCTCCCGTTTTTCCAGATGGCGCGGCGGCGCTTCATCACGCGGTTGGGAGACGGCTGGAACCGGTTCGATCTCGTCTACGGCCCCGACCTCGCCGAGGCCGTCGTCTCGCTCCTCGCCGTCGCGCCGGCCCCGTCCCCCTATTTCCACCTCAGCGACGGCGCCGGCCCCTACACCTGGCGGGAGATCATCGCCGCGCTGGCCGACGCCTTCGGCCACCGGATCGTGTCCATCCCCGTGCCGGCCCTGGGCTTCGCCATCGCCGCGCGGGCGAGCATGGCCGCTGCCCGCCTCAGCCGTAAACCTCCCCGGCTCGACAGCTCACGCGTCGCCGAGATGCGACAGGTCGCTTGGCTGTCGGACAACACGGCGCTCGCCGCCTGCACGGGTTGGACGCCGCGGACGTCACTGGCGGAGGGGCTGCGGGCAACGGTGGTCTGGTATCGGGCGAACGGTTGGATCTGATGGCTGACGGGGCGGAGCGCCCCCTGCTCACCTTCGACCTGGACGGCGTCTTGGCGCGCCCACCCCTGGGCCTCAACCTGACGATCAATCGCGCCCTGCAGGGTCAGCCCGCGACCCAGGAAGGAGCCGCCCCTGGCGAAGGCGGCTGGACCTTCTGGGAGCGCTTGCTGGCGCGGGCCTACTACCCCCTCCGCTATGGCGGCCGGTCGCCCCTGCCGGAGGCGGCGGCGGCAGTGGCGGCGGCGGCCCAGCGATACCGTGTCAGCCTCCTCAGCGCCCGCAACTGGCGCGGTCGCGCCGCCACCGAGGGCTGGCTTCACCGCCACGGCATCCTCCCCTATCTCGACGCGGTCCACCTCAACGACAGCGGCGCCCCGGCGGCGCAATTCAAGCGGGAGCGTGCGCGCCTCCTGGGCGTCGTGCGTCACGTGGAAGACGACGCCGCCACCGCGGCGCTGCTGGCCCGCGACGGCGTCCAGGTGGACCTGATCGATTGGCCCCGCAATCGCGGGCTCGCCTACCCGCCCGACGTCACTCGCCGGGAGAGCCTGCACGCCTTCATTGCAGCGCTGCAGGCGGAGGCTCGAACCGCGACCGATTAGGCCGCCGGCGCCTCCAGGGGATGCGGCCGGCGCGTGATAGGCTCGGCCCGTGGCAAGCAATGAGCGCGCCTTCGCCATCCAGGCCTCTCCCGACGTGATCTGGCGCGCCCTCCGGCGCGAAGTGCAGGCGGGCCTGGACAGCGGGCGCGCCAGCCTCGTGCGCGAGGAGGCGCCGCGGCAGTTGGTGCTGGACGTCCGCATGGGCTGGGGCCTGCGCGTGCGCTACCGCTACGCGTTGAAGGCGGAGTCCGGCCACACGGAGGTCGCCGTCCAAGTCGCTCCCTACGGCATCCGGCACGCCGTCTCCAACATCATCTCGCTCGGCCGCGGCGCGACGCCCTACATGGTGGCCGTCACCCAGGGGCTGTCCAATCTCAAGGCGGCGGCAGAGGCGGACGCCCAACGCAGCACCTAGCGCACCGCCCCCAGTGGCCTCGGTGTTTTCCTCATTGACGCCCCACCCTTCGGCGCGAACAATAGAGAGGGGTGGGCGAGCAGGTAGGTTCGCATGCGCCTCCCCCTATTCACCGCCCCCATCGCGGCGCTACTCGCGCTCTCCCTTCTCGGGACCGCCCCCTCCCCAATCGTCACCGCAGTGGGCGTCGCTCCAGACGGCTCCAGCGTCCCGCAGCTTCGCGTTGAGGAGGCGGCCCAGGCCGACGGGCCGCTCCGCATCAATCGTCCCCTGCAGGGCCTCGTCATGACCTGGGAGGATGGCCGCGCCGTGCGCCTGGCCGGCGCGCACGTGGGCACGGGCGAGCGGTCAGTGCAGACCGACCGCCACGGGCGCTTCAGCATCCCCGCGGCCATCCGCACGAACCAGGTCAACGTGGTGGCGGCCGGGTATCGCATCGTGCGGCAGCAGACCACCGCCGACTACATCGTGATCTACGTCGCTCCCTTGGACGTGCGCGCCATCTATGTGCCCTACGACGAGCTGCGCCGCCAAGCGGTCCTGGACTGGGCCCTGGGCCTGGCCCGTGCGGGCATCGTGTCGTCGCTGGTGATCGACGTCAAGGACGAGGGCGGCGCCGTCCTGCCCATGGTGGCCAACGACATTGCCCGCGACATGGGCGCGGTGCGAGACACCGGCACGGATCTGGAAGCGTTCTTCAATGAGCTGGGCCGGTTGGGGATCCATCGCATCGCGCGGGTCGTCACTTTCCTCGACGGCCGCCTCGCCCGCGCCTACCCCGAGACCGCCGTGCGCACGCCGCAAGGAGAGATCTTTCGGGACTCCATCGGTCTCGCCTGGACCGACCCCTTCAGCGATCTCGCCCGAAGGCACAACGTGGAGATCGGCGTGAACGCGGCCCGCACCTTTGAGGAGGTCCAGTACGACTACGTACGTCTGCCCACGGACGCGGGCGCGGCGGTGCGCATTGGCACCACCAGCGACGAGCGCTCGGCCATCATCGCCCAGTTCGCGCAGGAGGCGGCCCAGGCGCTGCACGCCGTCGGCGCCGCCCTCGCCTTCGACACCTTCGGCCAGACGACGGTGATCGCCCACGACGACGGCATTGGCCAGATTCTGGAGGACATGGCTCCGTACCTGGATTACTACTCGCCCATGGTCTACCCCAGCACCTGGACGCCGGGATGGTTCGGCCTCGACTACCCCCCGGCCGATCCGTATCTCGTGGTCCTCAGCAGCGTCAGCTTGGCAGTGGAGCGGCTGCGGCCGTTCCCCAATGTCGTGGTGCGACCGTGGCTGCAGGACTTCCACGACTATCAGGCAGAAAAGCTGTTTTACGGACGCGCCCAAGTGATGGCGCAGATCGAGGGATCGGCGGAGGCGGGCGGCCAAGGCTTCATGCTCTGGGACCCCAGCCTGAACTACCAGATGGAGGTGCTGGCCGATCTGGAGCCCCAGCCGCCGGGGGGCGGCTAACGCCGGAGCCGCCGGATGGCGGCTAGCGCCGGAGTCGCCGGATGGCGGCTAACGCCGGCGGAACCCGCCAATGGTCCGCGTGATCCAGAAGACGCACCAGCCGGCCAGGAGCAACGACGCCACCGTAATCCGGGTGCTGTCCACCACTTGATGGACGCGCACGCCCTGATCCGAAAACTCCAACACGGCCACCGGGCGCACGCGCGCCCCGCCACCACCGCCGCCGCCGCCGCCGGTCTTTAGCCCTTCTTCTTCTTCTTCGTCGCGCTCCTGGCCGGCCTCGCGCCCAAAACCGAGGCCGAAGCCGTACCCCGCTGCGACCGTCGCCAGCGGAATCACCGTGCGGCCATCACGCTCTTGGGCGGGGCCGACCACGGTGTTGGCGTTGGCGACATCCATCACTCGGGTCACGGACCGGGGAAGCTCGCCCAACCAGGGCGCCTCGTCCTCTGGGCCTGTCATGACATCCGCCTCCACTTTCGCTGCGCGGCGATGCACAGAGCGGGCACCGCGATGCTCGTCACGATCATCGCCACAATTGCCCGGCCGGTCACATCCACCACCCTCGCCTGTTCGCGCCGGCCGTCGCCGCGGACCAGGGTGACGCTGCGGGGACTCAACCAGTAGGCCCCGGCCCGAGGCGATGCGAACGCGAAGCTGGCGGCCTGGATCCGGGCGAGACCCGCCGAGGTCTGGATCGGAGGGGGCGAGATCGTCTCGAGCCGCAGCACCGTCTGGCCGCGGCGAAGTCGAACCGGCATCTCCCCGCCCCTTCTGCCCCCAGGCGCCGCCATCCCACCGGGACGCGGCCGGATCAGACTAGCACGCGGCCTCCTCTGGCTCGCGGGAGGAGCGCGACTACACTGCGAGGGTGCGCATCGTAGTGGCCGGCGCCTGCGATTTCATTGGCGGCCACATCGTCGATGAGCTGGCGCGTCACGATGTTGAGGTGGTGGCGCTGATCCGCCCGGGCGCCCCGGTGGAGCGGCTGGCGGAGCTGGGGCTCACCATCGTGCGGGCCCACCACACGGACCGCGACGCCCTGCGCCGGGCGGCGGCCGGGGCCACGGTGGTGATCAACGCCGTGGGCCTGACCACCAGCGGCCACAGCAAAGAGGAGTACGAAGAAGCCAACGTCACGAGTACGACCAACCTCCTGGACGCCTCCGTGGACGCGGGCGTGGAAGGGTTCGTTCACCTCTCCTCCACCGCGATGTACGGCGAATCATTGCCCAGTTGGCCCGTGGCCGAGACCTGGAGCTTTCGCCCCCAAGCGCCGCTGGCGCAGAGCCTGGTGATGGCCGAGCGCGCGGCGCGCACCTACCGCCGTCGCATCCCCTTGATTGTCCTGCGATCGGCCCTGGCCTTCGGCCCGCGCGATTCCGGTCCGGTGCATCGGATCTTGCTCCACTTTCAGGACACGCTCCGGCCCCGCTTGATCGACGGGGGGCGTCAGCCCGTTTCGCTCTCCTACGCCCCGGACTTGGCTCGGGCCGTCTGGAGCACCATTGACCAGCTGAGCGAGACACGGGACCGGATCTTCCACGTCAAGAGCATCGACAGCGATTGGCGCTCGCTGGCCGAGGAGACGTACTCGCTGCTGGGCCGCCGCGCGCGGTTCGTCTGGGTACCGTACCGCCTGGCGCGGGCGGCTCAGCGCAGCAGCACGCTCAGCTCCTGGATCGTGCGAGCCCCTGACCGAGTTGACGGCTATCTGGAGTTAGTGGACCGGCCCCACCTCATCGACGACTCCCGCCTACGTTCAACCACCGGCTTCGCGCCGCTGTTCGGCCTGCGTGCCGCACTGCGCCAAACGCTGGCGTATCTGGGCGCAGAGCGCAGCGGCGTGCGGCTCTAGCGTGCGGCTCTAGCGACCAGCTCTGGCGCGAGCGTCGGCGGCGGCGACTCGTTCCAGCAGCACGATGCCCGGAATGATCACCACCAATCCCCACACCACGCCGCCCAGGGAGTCGGACGGCCAGTGCACGCCGGACGTCACCGACACCCAGGGGTTGAGCAGCCCCACGCCCAGCGTCCACACGGCCACGCCCGCGCGCAGCCACAGCGGAGCGGCGATGCGCAACGAGAGATAGAGCACCAGCCCCGCCGCGATCACGCTGCTCATGGCGTGGCCGCTGGGAAAGCTGCTGGAGCCGAACGTCGTGCGATGCTCCAAGAGATCCATGGCGGGGCGCGGCCGGTCGACCAACTCCTTCAACAGCCACTGGAGCACGAAGCCGAGCGCGAAGGCCGCCGCGACCACGGCCATGCGCGGACGCTTGAGCGCGGCCAGGGTCGCCGCCATCACCAGGACGGTCACGAGCGCCGGGGTAGTGGCGCCCACGTCGCGCAGGAAGTCGATCAGCTCCTGGCCGCCGACATCATGGTCCTGAAGCCAGCGGCCCACCGTGACGTCGGCGGGAAAGCGGTCGTCCACCGAGGCCCAGACGGCCATCGCCACGCCACCAAGGAGCAGCCCCGTCCAGAGAAACCCAAGCCAGTGCCGGCGCAGGCGCGCGCGGGCAGGAAGCGAACGCCGCAGGGCCGTCAGCGAGAGCTTCCCCAACACGGCGCCGGACGGGGCGGGCATGGGCACGGGGCTACCTTAGAGAACGCCGCCCTGCCGGCAAACCAGGGCTGACGGCGCCGGGCCCGGGAGCGCCTGGCGAGAACTTCCGTCATCGGAGACGCTAAGCGCAAGAGGGAGGGACGTGCGCGCCCACGCAACGCGACCCGGGCTCGCCCGACGCCGCCTGTCGCGACGCGCGCTGCTGGCCGCGTCGCTGCGGGCGGGCGTTGGCGTCGCGGCGCTGGCGCTGGCGGGCTGCGGCGGCGATGACGACGACGCCGATGGCGACGCCACCAATGGCGACGACGGCGTCGGCGAGATGCCGCCCGCCGGGACCGGCGCCGCCCTGAGGCCGGAGCGAGCGCCGCCGGCGCAGGCGTCCGATCCCGCCCCGCCGCCGTCCTTCGCGGATGGGCCGCCGCCAACGGGGCCGCCGCAGCCCGGCGGCACCCTGCAGTTGGCGGCCTCGTTGTCGGAGCTGGACTTCTTCGACATCCATCGATCGCGCTTAGTCAGCACGCAACTCTTCTCCGCGCTGCAGCAGAGCAAGCTCCTCCGCTACGCAGACATCGACAGCGGCGAATTGGAGGGCGATCTCGCTGCCCTTCCGGAGGTGCCCGACGAGGAAACGTACGTCTTCGTCCTGCGACCAAGCGTGCGCTGGTGGGATCATCCCCTGACCGGCGCCCGCTCCCTCACGGCCGACGATGTGCGCGCGAACATTGAACGCCAGATCGCCGCTGTTGACGCCAGCGGCGCGGCCGATCCGCTCTTCCTCCGCCAGAGCCTCTACGCAGAGACGGCGTCGCTGCAGGTAGTGGACGCCGAGACGATCGTCCTGCGCACGGATGGCCCCAACGCCCTCTACCCAACGGTGACGCATGCGGGTCCCTGGGCCTTCATCCAGGCGCCGGAGGTATGGCGAATCTACGGTGAGCGCTTGCGGGATGATCCGCTCGATCGCCGCTACTACACCGGCAGCGGCCCCTTCCGCGTCGGCAGCTTCAGGCCGGGCCGACTGATCAGCTTCCAGCGCAATCAGTCCTACTTCCGTGCGCAGCGACCCTATCTGGACAGCGTGACCGTGGTGCACCTCGTCAGCGCCGCCGAGCAAGAAGCCGCCTACCGCGAGGGACGACTCGATCTGTGGAGCCCCGGCGATCCCCGCGCCGTCCAGCCCGTGCTGGCCGACTTGCCGGACCACCGCGTCGCTGAACGGCCGCTGCCGTTCGGCATTCAGATGGCAATGAGCTTTCGCCGGGGGCCGGCCAATCCGCTCCAGGACACCCGCCTGGCGCGGGCCCTGCACTTGGCGCTGGACCGACACGCACTCATGGGGCGGGCATACGGTTCGCACGGTCGGCTGAGCGGCGCCGTCCCCTGGTTCACCGGCTGGGCCATGGCGGAGCCGGAACTGCTGCAGCAACCGGGCTATAGCGCACGGCTCTCTGACGCGCAGCGCAAGACGATTCGCGATCTCGTAGCGGCGGCGCAATTCGAAGGGCCGCTGACGCTGCACCTGCCGGCGACCTTCGCCGCCACCTACCCCGGCGTGGACGCGGAGCTGGAGGCCACGTTGGGGGCCCGGCTGGGGATAGACGTCAGGACGGAGACGGCCGCCTACGCCGACATCGTGGAGGGCTTGCGACGGGGAACGGTGAGCGTCTTCGTGGGCTGGGGCGACGCCATCACGGACCCCGATCCCACCGCGCACCTGCTGCGGACGGTGCACAGCGACGGCGCCGACAACTGGGGCGGCTTTGCCCATCCGGGCGTCGATGCCGCCCTGGAGCGGATGCGGCGGGCGCAGGATGCCAGGGAGCGGCGGCGCATCTTCCGCGACTCAGTGGAGCCGGTGTTGCTGGAGCGGCCGTCGTGGGTCGTCAACGTCGGCCATGGCATCCAGCGGACGCTCCATCCGCCCCATGTGCACCTGCCCCGTTTCGGCTTCGGTTGGGACGGCCACCGCTACGAGGACGCCTGGCGCCAGCCACCGCCTCCATGAGACGCCTCCATGAGACGACTTCATGAGGCGACTCCATGAGGCGACTCCATGAGGCGCCTCCGACGCCCCTCACCCTCGCGCCGGAATCGGGGCGCCTCGCACCCGCTGATGGGCCATTCCCTGATAGGAGTCCGCCCCAGTCCCTGCCACGCTCTCCCTGAGCGAGCAGGCGAACGGCGGCGCGAGCATGAGCCTTGGCGACGCGGACCGCGACTCTGCGCGGGTGACGGCCGTGATGCAATCGCTTGGGCAGGCGGGAGTCCCCTCGCCCGTGGTGGAGGCAGTGGAACTGAACGGCCCCTGTGCGGTCGTCTGGCTCCTGGGGAAGAACGGCCTCCGCGCCTCGGTGCAGCTGTCCCGCGACGGCGGCCACTGGCGCGTCACCGAGGTGGCTGCAGCCTAGCCCTTCGTTCAGCCTAGCCCTTCGTCCAGCCTAGCCCTTCGTCCAGCCGGCGCGGTCCTGAGCGAGACTTCCGGGCGCTAGCCCGCCGAGCGCATGACCGCCTGCGCGACGGCGTTGGCCAGTCCCGGCTCAAAGATGCTGGGCACGATCCTCCCCGGCGTCGGTTCCGTCACGGACTCGGCAATGGCTGCCGCCGCGGCCAGTTTGAGCGGCTCCTCCACCTTGGCGATCTCGCCGTCCAGCAGCCCCCGAAAGATGCCCGGGAAGCCCAGGGCGTTGTTGATCTGATTGGGGTAGTCCGACCGGCCCGTGGCGACGATGGCGGCGCCGGCCTCGGCGGCGGCGTCCGGCTCGATCTCTGGGTCCGGATTCGCCATGGCGAAGACCAGCGCCTCCCGGTTCATGGAAGCGACCTCCGCCGCGCTGACCAGGCCGGGACCACTCAGGCCCAAGAAGAGGTCTGCCCCGCGAATCACTTGGGCGAGCTGGGGGATGCTGCCATCCCGATTGCGGGTGTAGCCGTCCGCAGCGGCAATCTCTCGCTTGTAGGGGTTGAGAGCGTCGCGGTCGGCGGTGAGGAGGCCCTTGCTGTCCAGCACTGCGATCTCCCCCACGCCGTAGGCCCGCAGCAGCTTCGCCACGGCGATGCCGCCGGCGCCCGCGCCCAGGATTACCGTGCGGGTGTTGCGCGGCTCCCGCTTGGTCACCTTGATCGCATTGATGACGCCGGCCAGCACCACCACGGCGGTCCCGTGTTGGTCGTCATGCATGACCGGGATCGTGAGCCTGTCGCGCAGGCGCGCCTCGATCTCGAAGCACTTGGGCCCGGCGATGTCCTCCAGGTTGATCCCCCCGAAGGAGGGCGCCAGCGCCGCCACCGTCGCCACGATCTCGTCGCTGCTGTGCACGTCGAGCGCAATAGGCACCGCGTCAATGCCGGCGAACTCTTTGAAGAGGATGCACTTGCCTTCCATGACTGGCAGCGCCGCCTGGGGGCCAATGTCGCCCAGCCCCAGGACCGCACTCCCGTCCGTGATCACCGCGACAAGATTGGCGATGCCCGTGAACTCTCGCGCCAGCTCGGGATGCACCTGGATCTCCCGGCAAGGCGCGGCCACACCGGGCGTGTAAACTACGCTCAAGTCCTTGTGATCCCGGACCGTGACCTTGCTGCCATAGGAAACCTTGCCCCGCCACTTGCGGTGGGCGGCAATGGCCTCTTCGTCATAGTTCATGGCAACTCGCGATCGTCCCGTCCGCATGTCGGCCACGTTTCCGCGCATCGTACTGTGCGGCCCGGATTGGTCCAAGCGCGCGCCGGCCCTGCTCAGGCCGTCTCGTCATATCGCTTCAGCTCCAAGGCGTAGCCGTCCGGATCACGAACGTAGAGGCTCATGCCCCAACCGCGCGCAC
Source organism: Dehalococcoidia bacterium (assembly GCA_963662615.2). Lineage (GTDB taxonomy): Bacteria > Chloroflexota > Dehalococcoidia > Bin125 > Bin125. The sequence goes on along the minus strand of CAXXSR010000001.1, from coordinate 962,178 downwards.
CGTCTCGCCGCACGGGACCATCGTCAACGGCAATGCCCTTCGCCTCAAGCCAGCGCCGTGCCGCGGAGAGATCGTCCGTGGCGATCTCGAGACACAGATGGTCCATCCCTGCGGCGGCAGCGGTCGCGGCGGGATCGGGGATCAGATCGATCAGCGACGTGCCCGCGCGGACGCTGACGAACGGCTTCTTCCCGGCCCTGTGCGCTTCCTGCCCTTCCACCGTCAAATGCAACACGTCGCGATAGAAGCCCAGGCTGCGCTCAAGATCGCGGACGCGCAGGACGACGTGATCCAGCGCGCGCCCCCGGATGGGGGACTCGGGCGTGTCGGGCATGGCTCGCATCCTTTCGCTGGGCTCAGACACCCGCTGCGCATCACCACCATACGAGGCCGCTACCATCGCTCGCTCGCCCTGGTCTGGACCATGTCCTGCTGGTATCCGCCGGCGCCTCGCTTTGACAACACGCCCTCTTTGACAACGTGATCGCGGGGCGTAGTATCGGCCTATGGCGGATGGCATGCGTTTCAGTCGTCGCAGCTTTCGCGAGCTTCCCGGCGCGACCACGCGGATTCGCGGTGCCAACGACCTCCCCTACAACCCCCGACGGCCGCTGCGCCTTCCCGGCGATCGTCGTCGCCGGCGACGGCCGCAACTGAACGGGGGAGCGCTCCTGCGACTGCTCCTGCCGATGCTGGCCCTGGCCGGCCTTGGCGTCGGCGTCTTCTTCGGCGTCGATGCGCTGGTGGACGACGAGGCGGCACCGGCCGCGGCGCCCACTCCCTCGGCGCCGGTCGCAGCCGCGCCGCAAGCGCCGGCGACCGCCGCCGCGGCGGTCGAGGACAGCGTCCCGGCCGCGGCGCCGATCGATGTGGAGCGGTCCGCCCCGGCCGACGTGGCGCCCACCGCGAGCGAGGCCGAAGCCGCGCCTGACCCGGTGCCCGCGCAACCAGACCGGCCCACCATCATCACCTCCGCCGATCTGGGCGGCGCGCCCGTGGTCGTGGAGCGCGGGGCGGCCCGTCCCATCCCGGCGGGCCTCCCCAACCGCACGGTCGCCCCCGGCCTCGGCTACGACCCCGCCGACGCGACCTTCGCGCTGTCGAGCGTCTGGGCCGCGGGCACCACGCTGGAACTCACACGCCTCCCGGGCGGACCGCAACTGAGTGAGGAAGACACCGCCGCCCTGATCGGCACGGCGACCCGCGTCGTCGTCGGCGGCGCCGGCGCCTTCCGCACGGAGTTGGAACTGAGCCCGGCGGCGTTCCAACTGCTGGCGCGGGAGCATGAGGAGATTATCGCGCTTCGGATTGAGGTCGTGGAGGCGCCGCCACTGCCTTGAACCGGTGCCTTGAGCCACTGCCTTGAGCCCTGCGCCCTGAGCCCGCGCCTTGAGCCGTTGCTCCCGCAGCGGCGAACACCGGGCGGCAACATCACGCACCCTTTACGAAACCGTTGAACAACGAAAAGGCGGCCGAGAGTCGGCCGCCTTCCCCCCTGGTGTAGCAGTTCCCGGCTCCGGAGCGGAGCCGGCGCTGCTGGTCGATCAGCCCGGCCGAATGGCCTAAGCGCTCCGCCGCCGCCCAAACGGCATCCGCAATTGCTCGCCGTAGTTGAGGAACTTCTTCATCATCCCGCACTTGGCGCAGGTGCCTGCGGAGTACTGGGAATCAGGACGATCGACCTGCCAATGATGGGTACAGTTTCTTCGCAGCGTGCGCATAGACACGCCCCCCAATGCCGATCTGTGTACCAAAAGCGCGGGACTCCTTTCCGTGCGCCGAGCCTTTCGGCGTCACCCATGGGGGTCGCCTCGCCTCTTCACCCCCGCCCTAACCGGGGTGAGTTTATATAACGGCCCTTCCGCGTTGCAAGCGGAGGCGGCCAAAAGGCTGAGCGCTTTGGTTTTCGTGCTTCGCTTAGCCTTCGCCATGCTCGTAGAGCGTGTGGTATTTCTCTCCCCCGGCGATGGCTTGGCGCAGGTCTTCGCGGTCCAGGGCGAGGAGCTGTTCCAGGGCGCGGCGAGTATCCTTCTCCGCCCGCTCGTCCCCGCTGCAGCGCCTCAGAATGCGCTCGAAGAGCTTGGCGTTCACGAACGATTCCACCCGGCCCGACCAGGGAAAGAAGACGAAGGACTCGGGATCCTTGAACTCCGGGCGCAGCTCGCGCAGCTGGCGGATGCGCTCCTGGGGCGTGCGCACGGGCTCCACGACGCGCACGTAGGGACCGGCCGAGCCGGCGCGACGGGCGTCAACCAGCAGGCGCTCGGCAAGCCAGCCGAAGCCCACCACCAACACCTCCGCTTCATCGATCGCGCGCAGCGTCTCCTCTAAATCGAAGCCGTCGGGGGTAAAGTTTTCGTCCGCCATCTCAATATTAAGTATACCCCTCCTCCTCACGAGCGCCGGGGGCAGGCGGCCGTTCTCCCCCTGCCGGCTGGCCCCCATCCTCCTTTGACGCGGACGGCCACACCCTGACAGCATGCGAGCGATGACCAGTTCGTGGGATGTCCAGCCGCCGGGCCGCGCCGCCCTGCGGGCGGCCAACGGCGTCGCCGCCACGGCCCATCCGCTCGCCACGAGCGCCGCCCTGGAGATCCTGCAAGCCGGGGGCAACGCCATCGACGCGGCGCTGGCGGCGTCGGCGGTGTTGTGCGTCGTGCGGCCCGACATGAACGGGGTCGGCGGCGACGGCTTCCTCCAGGTCGTGGAGCCGGATGGATCCGTCGTCGCCTATAACGCGGGCGGCACGGCGGGCTCCGGCGCCCATCTGGACGGCTATGCCGACGGCATCCCCAACGACGGGCTCCGCGCCGCCTGCATCCCCGGTCTGCCCGACTGCTGGGCGCTCCTTCACGAGCGTGGGGCCACGTTGCCGCTGCGCCGGCTCTTCGGCCGCGCCCTGGAGCTGGCTCGTGACGGCTTTCCCGTCTCCGCCGACCTCGCCTCCGCCTTCGCCGAGTATCGCGACCGGCTGGCCTCGGTCCCGGAGTCGGCCTGCGTCTTCCTGCCCTCCGGTGAGCCGCCGCGGGCCGGGCAGCCGCTCGTGCAACTCGACCTGGCGCGGACCCTGGAGGCGATCGCGGAGGACGGGCGCGCGGCCTTCTACCAGGGCCCGACCGGGGAGCGGATCGCGCAGGCGTTCGCGCAACAGGCCGGCGGGCTGATCACTGCCGACGACCTGCGTGCGCACCGCGCCGAAGAAGGGGAGCCGCTGCGAGCGCAATACCGCGGCCATGTCGTCACGGAGCAGCCGCCGGCCTCGCAGGGCCACATCCTGCTGCAGATGCTGCTCATGCTCGATCCCCTCGACTTGTGCTCTTGGGGTCACCTCAGCGCCGATTCCATTCACACGATGATCGAGGTCAAGAAGCTGGCCTTTGCCGACCGCACCGCAATGGCGGGCGACCCGCGCGTCGTCACGGTCGATTGGGATCATCTGCTGTCTCCTGAGCGCGCAGCCCGGCGGGTCGGGGAGGTGGACCCGCAGAGGGCGCAGGACCGCGTCGGCGCCGACAGTCGAACGATCAACACCACCCAATTCGTCGTCGGGGATAGGGACGGGCGGGCGGTCACGTTCATCCAGAGCGTCTTCCGCTCCTTCGGATCCGGCGTTGTCGTCGGCGGCACCGGCGTCCTCCTGAACAACCGCATGGGCTGCTTCAGCACGGACCCCAGCCTGCCCAACGTGGTGGCGCCGGGGAAGCGGACCGTGCATACGCTCAACACATACACGGTGCTCCGCGACGGCGAACTCCTTCTCGCGGGCGGCACCCCGGGGGCGGATTTCCAAGTCCAGACGAACCTGCAGATCGTCACGGCCATGGTGGACTCCGGGCTTGACGTCTGCGCGGCCGTGGACGCGCCGCGCTGGGGGCACACCCAGGGCCGACGCGTCGTCGTGGAGGATCGGCTGCCCGGCGACACGCGGGCGGAGCTGGAGCGTCGCGGCCACGAGCTGGTGGTCCCGGGGCCGTGGGCGCGCGAACTTGGCTGCGCCATGTTGCTCAGCCGCGACGCCGGTTCCTGGCAGGTGGTCGCGGACCAGCGAAGGGAGAACGCCGTCGCGGGCTTTTGATCGCGGCGCCGCCCGGCTCCGAGCCGCCGGGATAATCGGCGCAGCGGTTCGCCCGCGGGCCTGGAGGGACGGATGCGCCGATCGCCGGCAGCGGTGTCGCAGGGGATGTCGGAGGAGCAGCGGAACGTCTACCGCGACCTCTTCCGCCAGCAGAGCGACCGCCTCTGGAACGCCGACCAGGACATTGACTGGAGCCGGGAGCCGGCCATCCCCGCGTCGAAGCGGGAGGCCTGGCTGCGGATGCTCAACGTCTTCTACAACCTGGAGCTGATGGGCCTGGACACGATCCAGATCATGATGAGCAAGGCGACGCACCAACTGCGCGACCCTAACCTGAACCTCTATCTGGCCGCGCAGTGTCAAGACGAGGCCCGGCATACCTACGCGCTGGATCGCTACCTGGGACTCAGCAACGGTCGCGGCCGCCTGAGCCGTCTGGAACGCGAGATGATCAGCCGTTTCGGCACCATGGCCTCGTGGGGGCTGTACCGAGTGGAGAACTGGCTCACGTCCACGCTCTTCAGCGAGAACTTTGCCGCCCTGTTCTTGCAGAAATCGCTGGAGCTGCCCGACACGGACCCGCTGGCCAAGGACATCTTTCGCCTCATTCTGCGCGACGAGGTCCGCCACGTGAACTTTCTTCACACGGTCCTGCCCGGCCTGATCGGGCGGCTCTCCCCCCTGGGCCGGGCCTATATCTGGCAGAGCCAACTGCTCCTGATCTCGGTCGTGAGCCTGGGGCTGCGGCGCCTCCGTGACGACGCCAACGCGCTCGGCCTGGACATTGAGGACTTCAAGGACACGCTGATCGAAAACCTGGACGCGCAGTTCCACGACGCCAAGATTGACGGCTTCCTGCAAGCCCGCAGCTACCGCCGTGTCATGGACCTCTTCGTTTAGAGGCCTGCGACACGCGATCGCAGCGCGCACCACGAGACCGCCCTCGCCGCGCGAGAGGAGAGCGCCATGATCGGCTTCCAGCTCACGGAAGCGGACCGCATGGCCAAGCAGTTGGCGCACGACTTCGCCACGAAGGAGATCCGTCCCGCCGCCGCGGCGTTCGACGACCGCGAAGAGTTCCCCTGGGAGATCGTCCGTGCGGGGGCCCGGCTCGGGCTGGCCGGTCAGGCCTGGGGCGGCCCCAACGTGGAGACGAGCGCCTTCACGTCGCTGGTGATCGCGGAGGAGCTGGCCTGGGGCTGCGCCGGCATCGCCATCGCCATGCTCGCCAACGGCCTCGCCGCCACCGCCATCAACGTCATTGGCACCGACCAGCAGCGCCAGCGTTTCCTGCCCATGTGCACCGCCCTGGACGGGGAGGCGCACGTGGGCGCCCTGGGGATCACCGAGGCCGAGTCCGGCTCCGACGCCGGCGCCATGCGCACGCGCGCCGTCCGCGACGGCGACGACTACGTGCTCAACGGCGCCAAGCGCTTCATCACCTGCGGCGGCATCGCCGACCTGACGGTGATCTTCGCGCGGGAGGATGCCGGCTCAACCTTCCACGGTGTGTCCGCGTTCGCCGTTCCCAAGGACAGCCCCGGCCTCTCACAGGGGACGGTCTGGAAGAAGATGGGCATCCGCGCCAGCCACACCGCCGACCTGCTGCTGGAGGACGTGCGGGTCCCCGCCGATCATCGCCTAGGGCCTGCCGACCCGGACTTCCGCAGTGGTGGCGCTGGGGTCCTGGGCAGCCTCATGGCCACCCGGCCCTGGATCGCGGCGTTGGCCATCGGCCTGGCCCGGGCCGCCTTCGAATACGCGGCCACCTACGCCCGTGAGCGGCGGCAGTTCGGCGCTCCCGTTGGCGAGAACCAGGGGGTCTCGTTCATGCTGGCCGACATGGACATCGCCATCGAGGCGGCGCGGCTGCTCAGTTGGAAGGCCGGCTGGCTCATCGCCCGGCAGCAGCCCTGCACGTTCGAGGAAGCCAGTAAGGCCAAGTGCTTCGCCGCCGACACCGCCATGAAGGTCACCACCGACGCCGTTCAGGTCTGCGGCGGCCTCGGCTTCATGCGCGAAGCGCCCGTGGAGAAGTGGATGCGCGACGCCAAGATCTTCCAGATCTTCGAAGGCACCAACCAGATCCAGCGCCTCGTCATCGGCCGCAACATCGCCGAGCGGCAGTTCTGAGTCGCGCCTGCACCGTGCCCGCTCACTTTGACGGGGCGTTCGAGCGCGCCTAGCATCCCGCAGACGAATAGGAGGGACGAGATGGCCTGGCGATTAGAAGGAACCTTCCTCGAGAACTGCAACTGCGACATGGTCTGTCCCTGCACGACATCGGCGGGGACCGTCCTGGCGGACTACGACCGCTGCCTTGTGTTGCAGGCGTTTCACGTCACCAATGGGGAGATCGAAGGTGTGGACGTGAGCGGCACCTCGGTCGTGATCCTTCGTGATACGCCGCCGCTCATGTCGGAGGGGAACTGGCGGAGCGGACTGATCATCGATGCCGACGCTTCCCAGGAGCAGGCCGACGCCTTGCAGCGCGTGTTCAGCGGGCAGGCCGGCGGGCCCTTCGCAGCTGTGCTACCACTGGTGGGCGAGGATCTGGGAGTGGAGCGCGCGCCGATCGCCTACGCCGATGACGGGCGCCGGCACCGCGTCAGCGTGGGCGACGACATCGATGTCGAGATCGAGGACTTCGTGCCGCGCCGCCGAGGGCAGCCCGAAACCCGCGAGGTATCGAAGTTGACCGGCCTGTTGCATCGGGTCAACTCCACGCTGACGATCGCCCGCGCCCAACAGGCCCGCGTGAAGGCGTTCGGGATGGAGTGGGACAGTTCCGGCAAGAACGGGCACTCGGCGCCCTTTAACTGGAGCGCGTGAGCGCCATGGACCGTGTCGCCATGGACCGTGTCGCTACGGCATCCGCCCCCGGCCTGCGTTGGTCCTGGCGGCAGCTGCTGCTCTTGTTGCTGCTGGCGGGCGCCGCCTGGGCCTGGACCGTGGATCAGGCCGGCGGCATCGGCGCCATGCCCGGCACGATGGGCAGGGACGCCGCCGCCTTCATCGTCATGTGGACGCTGATGATGACGGCGATGATGCTGCCCTCGGCGGCGCCGTTCGCCTCCATGTATTCCCGCACCATCGTCTCGAACCGGCTGCCACGACTGCTGCTCTTCGCCGGCGGCTACTTGCTGGTGTGGGGAGCGGCGGGCCTGCCGGCGTTCGCGCTGGCGCGGGGCGTGGACGAAATCGTGCGCGCGGCGCCCATCGTTGGGACGGTCGCCGCCGTGACGATCTTCGCCGCCTGTGGCGTCTATCAACTGACGCCATTCAAGTATCGCTGCCTGGCGCACTGTCGCTCGCCCATCGCCCAGATCTATCAGGCCGCCTCGTTTCAAGGGGCGCTGCGCGATCTCCGCGCGGGCGCGCACAACGGCCTCGTCTGCCTGAGTTGCTGCTGGTCGCTGATGGTCTTGATGGCCGCCTTCGGGTTCATGAACCTGTGGGCCATGGTCGGGCTGGCCGCGGTCGTCGCGATCGAGAAGCTCTGGTCGCGCGGAGAAGCGTTCGGCAAAGTGATTGCGATGGTCGCTTTGGGACTGGCGGTCGCGGTCGTTTGGGTGCCCGAACTGGCGCCGGGGCTGGACGCCGGCAGCATGATCACGGGAACGGCGACGCCATGAGGAACCGAGGAGGACCGCGCTAGAGCGTCGCCTCCTCCGCGACGAGCAAAGCGGCGTCGTCGTTCTTGACCGCGTTCACCCGCATCGACGCGGGCGTGACGGTGAGTAGATCGTCGGGCGGCGGCGCCAGCAGATCCTTCAGCGCCGTCACGTCGGTCGCCTCCGCGAAGAGCCACTCGTCCACGGCGCAATCGGCGAGGACCACCGGCATGCGATCGTGCACCGGCGCCATCAGTTCGTTGGCGCGCGTCGTGACGATGGTGAAGGTGGTCTCCTCCCGCTCCGGCTCGGGGCGCCACGACTCGTACAGCCCGGCGAAGAGGAGGAGCCCGCCGTCGGGCCGGTGGTACCACAGCGGCTGCCGCTTCGCTTTGGGACCGGTCCACTCGTAGAAGCCGTCGGCCGGCACGACGCAGCGCCGGCTCTTGAACGCCGCCCGGTACGCCGGCCGCGTGTCCAGGGTCTCGGCGCGGGCGTTGATCTGCCGGGCGGCCCGTTTGTTGTCCTTGGCCCAAAAGTTGACCAGGCCCCAGCGCGCCGGCGCCAACTCGCGATCCTCACGCGGCATCACTACGACGGGATGCGTCTGCATGGGCGCGATGTTGAACCGCGGCCGGGTGACCATCTCCAGCCACGTCTCCACGGGAATGCCCAACTCCCGCGCCGCTCGGTCCGCCGCGAGCGAGAGGGTGAAGCGGCCGCACATGCGACCAGCATAGCCTCAGGCCGTCGCATTTCAGGCCAGCGCACTTCAGGCCGGCGCGCTTCCCTGCGCCGCATCCGCGCCGTAGGCCGAGCCGTCCCTGAGGAAGAGCCGTCCGCCCACCAAGCGAGTACGGCAGAGCGAGCAGCTAAAGACCCGGACGTCCCGCTCCGACGTCGCCTCCCGCTTGGCGTTGGCAACCCGCCAACGGATGAGCCAGATCCAGCCCGTCGCGGGTCGCCGGCAGAACGTGCAGCGCCACATCCGTCAGCCGGGCGGCGGGGGCGGCGGCGGCCCCGCCAGCTCTCGCATCGGCGAGTTGGGCCGCCACGCCTTCTGCTTGACGGCCGTGAGCAGGTGGATGGCGTGGCCGAAGGCGCAGGCGGGGTGAAACGTGAGGTCGCGAATGGGGAAGCTGCCCGGCCGCACCTGCGGTCCCAGCCCCGGCGCCGCCACGCCTTCTTCCACGGGCAGCCCGCAGGCTGGGCAATGCACCTCAACTCCGCTCGCCATCGTCGCACCTCCACGGATCGCTGAGGATAAGAACAAGCGTTCTCGTTGTCAAGACGAGGGAAGTGCAAAACAGGTGATCGGGTGCGAGCCAGTCGAAGAGTGACCGACTAGACGACCAGCCTGACACCGATGCTTCAGGCCCCGCTTACTGCCCGGCGGCCGCCTTCGCGGCGCCCAGGATGGCCGCTGTCGCCTCCGCCCAGGGCAAAACCTCGTCGATCTCCTGGTTGAACAACGGGAAGAAGGGCGTCGCGACTCCGAGTGCCGCGCTCTTCGACGTGGTCTCCATGATCGCGTACCCCGCGAGGTTACTCGTCCAGTTGATCTCCGCGAGGGTGCCGCTTTCAAGGAGCGCGGTGCCGCCGCCGACGACTCCCTCCCAGGCTTTCAGCACCCCCGCTTGGTCGGTGGGCCATGCTTCGGGATTTACCTTGAATCGAATGATGTACTTTGCCACGACTGGTCGGCTCCTATCTTCAGCGAAGGTGTTGCCGTCGCCGCAAGGTAGAGCATGTCGGCTCGAATCACTAGGGCCTCCTTGGCCCGTCGCAGTGCCGCCCTGATGGGGTGACTCAACGCCGCATTATATTATACTCTGTACTATGAAGTACGGAGTCCGGGGAGGTGCCCCATGCCGCTAGCAACGCACACCACCATCGACGGCGACGTTCTGGATCTGTCGGACCTGACGGCGGAGGAGGCCGCCCACCTGCGAAAGGCGACCGCGCTCGTCATGGCGGCACTGGAAGCTGAAGACAGCGAAAGCGTGGTCACTTGGCGGGACTTCAACGCCCGCTTTGTTCACACGACCAAGAACCCCGTCCTGCGGAAGACGGACGGCTTCGTCACACGCGAGAGCTGGTCGCACCCGCTCTATCAAGCGCTCTACGATCTCGACGTCCGCTTGGGCATCCAGCAGGGCAAGATGCGGGCGCCGCGCCACAAGCGTTGGCTCCAGGACCCGCGCCAAGACACCTTCGTCCCCGTCTCGACCATCGCCACGCAGAAGGACGTCCAGGTGAAATCCGTCCACAAGGCGATCGACCGAGGCGACCTGATCGCCCATCACGGCCATTTCGAGGACGGTCGCGCCGGCCCGAAGGCGGGGCTCATGGTCAGCCTCAACAGCGCCAAGGGCTGGAAGGTGAGGAGCCGCGGACCGACCAGCAAAACCGGCCCGGCGCGCCGGAGTCCGAGACGGACCGCCCGAGCAAGTTAGCTCCCCGGGCACTACGACATCCCTACAACGACGCCCCCAGCCCCCCGCCCACCGGCACGACAGCGGCGTGGACAAAGCCGCAGCGCTCCGAGCTGAGGTAGACCGCCAGGTCGGCGACCTCTTCCGGCCGCCCCACCCGGCCCATCGGCACCGCCCGGCTCTGGCGCGCCTCGATCTCCTCCAGCGACAGCCCCGCCTCCCGTGCCCGCGCCTGATTCATCTCCCTGTGGCGATCCGTGGCGATGGGGCCCGGGTTGATCGCGTTGACCAGAACGCCGTCCTTCGCCACCGCCAGCGCCAGCCCCTTGGTGAAGTTCATCAGCGCCGCGTTGGCGGTCCCGCCGTAGATGTAGCCCGCGCTGGGCTGCTTCCCCGCCAGGCCGATGATGTTGACGACCCGCCCCCAGCCCTGCTCCTGCATCGCCGGGAGCAGCTCGCGGGCCATGCGCACGTACCCGTGCAACTTCAGGTCCCAGGCCGCCAGCACCTCGCTGTCCTCCAGCGCGCTCAGTGATCCGACCGGGATGGCGCCGGCGTTGTTGATCAGGATGTCGACGCCGCCTAGCGCCGCCACCGCCTCACGGGCGGCGGCCCGCACCCCGTCCAGGCCGCTCAGGTCGGCGACGACGGCGACGGCGCGCACGCCCTGGCCGTCCTCAATCGCGCCCGCCGCGCGCTCCAACAGGTCGCGACTGCGCGCCACCAAGGCAACGTCGACGCCCTCGGCCGCCAGCCCTTCCGCCACGGCCAGGCCGATGCCGCGACTGGCGCCGGTGACCAGGGCCCGCCGCCCGCGAATCCCTAGCTCCATCTCACCCGCCTCCCGCCCAGCGATGCCGGCACGGTTGCGCCGGCGCGCTCCTAGCTCCGCAGCGCATCGACGTCGAAGTCGTCGGGCAGCGCCACGAAGATGCTGCGCCGCGGCCCCGCGATCTCGCGGGTGATATGGCCCTGCCCCGTGGTGTCGTCGGCCAGGAGAATGTCGCCGGCGCCGAGTTGCCGCCGGCTGCCGTCGCCGCATTCGATCTCGGCGCCGCCGGACAGCGTGATCACGAACTGGCGTCGGGGGGCGTTGTGGAAGTCCATCTCCATGTCCGCGGGCGTCTCGCGAAAGGCAATTCCGGTCGCCCCGAACATCTCGGAGACACGGCCCAGTCGCTGGTCGCTCAGCGGGATGTCGATCTCCTCAAAGTGCGAGCGCTCGTCGTCGCCGGTGTAGACGCGAATGATTCGCATGCGATCCTGCTCCCTCCCCGGCGGCCTAGCGTAGCAAGGCCCTAGCGTATCAAGGCAGTGCCAACATGAAAGCCGGCCGGCGACCGTTGCCAGGCGGTGTCGCTAAGCTAGACTGGCGCGAACCGGCGTGAGGAGGAGAGCCATGGCAGACCAAGGCGTCGAGATCAGCGTTGTCTACTGCGTCTCTTGAAACTATCTCCCCCGCACCACCTGGATGGTGGGCGAGATCCTCTCGGAGATTCAGGGGCAGGTGCAGCGCCTGACCTTGATCCCCGGCGATTCCGGCCTCTTTGAGTGGACCGTGAACGGCGCCCTGGTCTACAGCAAGGCCGCCAGCGGTCGCTTCCCCGAGCTGAAGGAGCTCAAGGAGCTGGTCTACGCCAAGCTGGATGAGTGAGGCGGCGCTCACGCGCTGCGACGGCCGTCTCGTGCAGCGCCTGCGCCGTCAGCGGGAAGGGGCCTGCGGGAGTCCCAAGGCCTCCGCCAGCTCTGCCAGATCGTTCACCACCAGCGCCGGCTCTACGCCCTGGGCGAGAGAGCCATGGGGGAGAGATTCGCCGCGCCGGTTCACCCAGACGGCCGGCATGCCCAGCAGGCCGGCGGGGTGGATGTCATGGACCATGGACGCCGCGATGTGCAACGTCTCGCCCGGCCCCACACCCAGCGCCGCCTGGGCGTGAAGCCAGTGCTGCGGCGCCGGCTTGTAGGCGCGCACGTCCTCCGCGCTGACGAGCAGATCGAAGGGGACGCCCAGCCCCCGCACGCTCGCGCGTAGCGCCGACTTGGTCACGTTGGAGAGGATCGCCAGCGGCTTGTTCAACCGGCGCAGGCGGCGCAGGAACGGGGCCGCGTCGGGGAGAGGCGGCCACTCCGGCACGCTCGCGCCGAAGCGGCGCGCCTCGCGCTCAGTGACGCCAACGTTGAACGACTCCGCCGCGCGCACCAGGCTGAGCGCCAGGACGGCGTCGTAGGGGCGGTACGCCTCCGCCTCCACCGCCATCTCCTCGGCCTCCCGACGGCGCAAGAACGCGTCGCGGTCGACGCCCGCCAGCGCCGGGATCTCGTCCAGCGCCGTGCCGATGCCGCGCTCCCAGTCGATTAACGTGCCGTAGCAGTCGAACGTGAAGGCGCGGGCCCTGTCCGCCAGGCTCATTCGTCGCGCCCAGCGACGGCCTCGCCGCGCCCGATCACGGCCTCACCGTAACGCTCGCGCAAGCGCACGACGGCGTCCTCCAGCTGCGGCGACGAGCGTGGCCGCTCCAAGAGAGGGAGCTGTGCGGCCGTCTCCAACGGAATCAAGTTGGAGACGCCCGTGCCCACCAGGCGGAAGCGGCGGCCCCGGCTCACCTCGGGCTCCAGCAGCTCCAACGCCGCCGCCTCAATCAAAGCGGCCGTATCGGTGGCGGCGGGCAGCGTGCGACGGCGTGTGAAGGTGGTGAAGTCGGCCAGGCGCAGCTTGATCTGCACCGTGCGCGCCCGCAGCGACCCCTTGCGCAACCGCGTCGCGACCCGCCGCGCCTGCTCCCGCACCGTGCCCGCTAAGACGTCGTGATCGCTGACGTCCTCCGGGTAGGTCACCTCTGCGGAGATCGATTTCGTTTCGCGCGCGACCTCCACGGGGCGGTCGTCCTGCCCCAGGGCGAGCCGGTGGAACCATTCGCCACGCACGCCGAAGCGCCCAATCAGCCAAGGCAGGGGCCGCTCACTCAGCTCGCCGATCGTGTGCACTCCGGCCTTGCGCAACCGCTCGGCGGTGCGCGGCCCCACCCCCCAGAGGTCGCCGATGGGCAGCGGGGCCAGGAATTCGCGCTCGCCTCCCGGCGGCGCCACCGTGAGCCCGTCGGGCTTGTGCATCTCCGACGCGATCTTCGCCACCGACTTTGACGTGGCCACTCCGCACGACACGGTCAACTCCGTCTCCTCGCGCACGGTCGTCTTGAGGCGGCGGGCGATGGCGTCCGCGGCGCCGCCGGCCTCGACCAGGTGGCTGACGTCGAGGAACGCCTCGTCCAGCGAGAGCGCTTCCACGAGCGGCGTCACGGCGCGGAAGATCTCCATCACCTGCCCGCTCACCTCGCGGTAGCGCGGGGGGCGCGGCGGGACGATCGCCGCTGCCGGGCAGAGGCGAACGGCGCTCTTCATGGGCATGGCGGAGCGACAGCCGAACCTCCGCGCTTCGTAGGAAGCGGCGGCGACCACGCCGCGCGCCTTGGGCGATCCGCCCACCAGCACCGGCTTGCCCCGCAGCTTGGGGTTGTCGCGCTGCTCAATGGAGGCGAAGAAGGCGTCCATATCCGCATGGATGATCTGCCGCAGGGGTCTGGTGGACGCACTGGCGGCCATGGCGCAACCGTAGCAGAATGGAACATGCGTTCCGGCCCTGTCCCCTTCGCCGCCAGCCGCTGCGCGACGCCGGCCGGGCCGCATAACCTGGCCGCATAACCGGGCCGCGCAGCGGGGCCGAACAATCGTGACATAACTTGTAAGGCAGGGGGACGGCCGTGGGCCTGCTCGACCGCCTGAGACGTTCGCGGCGAGCCGCCCGCCTCCTGCGTGAGGCTGAGGCGCTCTTGGAGCAAGCCGAAGCGCTGGAGGACGCCGGCGCGCCCCATGACGACGTGGCCGCGCGCGCGGGCGCGGCCCTGAGGACCTTGGAGGAGGCGGAGGCCGCCGGCCTCCGCGACCACGATCACCTCTGCCTGCGACGGGCCCAGGCGCTCCTCTCCCTCCGCCGGCCGGATGAGGCGCTGGCGCCCGCCCACCGCGCCGCCCGGGCGCGCCCCTACGACGTCGATAGCCGCTTGGTGCATGCCCGCGTCCGCCTGGCCTTGGGACAGCTGCGCGAGGCCGAGCACGAGTACGCGGCCGTGCTGGAGGAGTTCGCCGGCGACCCCGACGCCACGCGCGGGCGGCGCGCTGTCATGTTGGCGCGCGGCTCCTTGCCGCTGGAGGAGGATGACCGGGCCGAAGACCGTGCCGCCGCGGCGGACCTTCTCATCGCCGCCTGGCGCACCGCCGGCGCCGTCGATCCGCGCTTGCGGGCCCTGCGCGAGGCGGGCGCGGACGCGGAGGTGATAGCGCTGTTGCAGGGCGCTATCGCACGGCGACGGGCCGGCCGCTAACGTAAAGGTGCGGTGATAGGTGGTGGCAGCGGCGATGGGCTTGATCGATCGGTTCCGGCAGCGCTTCCGGCGGCCCACGACGGCCTCGCTGCCGCTGGGCCCCACGGAGGCGGACGTGCGCGCCGTCCGGCGGGCCCTGCTGCATGAGGCCGAGCGGCTGCAGCGCCGTAGCGGGCTCAGCCTGACGCTGCTGATGGAGCACGCCGATCTGGACTTCGCCCGTCTAGATATCTACCGGCTGCTGCACTACCTGCAGACGGGCGGGGAGATCAGCAACGTCGTGCGGGACTCCATCGGCAACGTCAAGTTCGACCTCACTTCACGGCTGAATGAGACGGGCGACTGAGGACGCCGCACGATCGTACGAGCGGGGCGCGTGCTAGCCCGGCTCCCCGAACTCCAAGACCTTCCCCACGACCGCCTCAGGACGCTCCATGGGCAGGAAATGGGTCGCGTCCGGGAACGTGTAGCGCCCCGCCCCCGGGATCGCGCCCGCGGCCGCGTCCGCCATCCGCGCGAAGTCGCCGCCCGAGCGCTCACCGTCGGCGACCAGCACCGGGCAACGGACCCGCGCCAGGTCGGGCAGCGGATCGAAGGCGGCGGAGGCGGCAAACATCGCCGCTTCGACTTCTGGCGGGCAGCGCAGGCCGACGCCGGCGCCCGGCGATCGCTCCTCCAGGCCGTACTCGACATAATCATCTAACACGCGAGAGTCCCATCGCTCGAACGGCTCGCGCGACGCCCACCGCGCACGGGCGGCGGCGCGGCTCTCGAAATTCGAGCGGCGGCGGCGCGCCCGCTCGGCCAGGAGCTGAGGCGGCGAGGGGCCGCTCCCGCGCCACTCCGGCAGGGGAATGATCGGCTCCAGGGCGAGAACGCGGCTCATCGAGTTGGGCCGGTCGGCGGCGGCCAGGAGGGTGTCAGTGGCGCCGCTGCTGTGACCCACCCCGTACACATCCTTGAGTCCCAGTGCCTCCACGAACGCGGTCAGGTCGGCCGCGAAGGTGGCGAAGTCGTAGCGCTCAACGCCCGCCTGGCCGCCCCGCGGCGATGGCGAAGCGCCATGGCCGCGCCGGTCCAGCGCGTACACGTCGTAGCGGCCGCTCAGCCCCTCGGCCACCAGGCGCCACACCATGGCGCAGAAGCCCGTCGCGTGCGACAACAGCAGCGGCGGCTTGCCCGCGCCGTCGTCGCCCCAGCGGGCGTAGCGGATCGCGATGCCATTGACCTCGACGTCGCCGAAGGACGGCTGCACGGCGGGAGCGTAGCGGCGGCCGTCAGCAGCCACAACGCGGTCGGGGAGCGACCCGCCCGGCGCACCTCGCTTCGATCCGCATGATCGCCCTATGTCCCTTATGTTCGCTCAGCCTCGAGGTTCACCAGATGGGAGTCGCAGCAGGGCGCAAACCGAACCCGCCAACCCGCCCGCTTCCGCTGCCCCAACCGCCGATCGGGATCGACGCGATGCACGCACGGATCCCCAGCTGCCAATCGATCGCTTCGGGGAGCCCGCCCCACCCCGGCCACCCCTTCCCGCAAACGCGTCGGCCAACGCGAAGCCCGAAACGGCCCACTCATCCTTATGTCGCGATACAGGGAGAGACCGTTCGTCGCCGTTTTCGTCGGAGGTTAAGGCCTCGAGCCCACGGGCTGGTTGAGCCGGATCGTCGTCAGCGGCGCCGGCGCCGTGCGCCCGAAGCGTCGCACCAGGCCGTTCATGGCGTTGCCGGGGCCCGCCAGCACGAACGTGCGCACGCCCTGCGCGAAGGCGCTCTCCAGGGCGGCGACCCAGGCCACGGGCCGCGTGTACTGCCAGGACAGTTCACTGCGAAGAGCGGCGGCGTCGGTCAGGATCCGGCCGTCGGCGTTGGCGATGATCGGCGTGAAGCGGTCGGCGATGGGCAGAGCCGCAATGAGCGGCTCGGTGGCGGCGTCGGCGGCGCGAAAGTGCTCGCTGTGAAACGCCCCCGCCACCCGCAGCAGCGTCGCCTCCGCGCCGCGAGCGATCGCCAGGGCGCGGGCCCGTTCAACGTTGGCGAGGCGCCCCCCCAACACGAACTGGTCCTGAGCGTTGTGATTGGCCTGCGCCACCTCCGACTCCGCGGCGATGGCATCGATCTCGCTTCGCTCCAGCCCGGCCACCGCCACCAGCCCCGTCGCTTCGGCGCGACAGCCCTCGTCCAACCGCTGACCGCGCTCGTGTGCGAAGCGAACACCGTCGGCAAAGCCAACGGCGCCGCCCAGCACCATGGCCGAATTCTGCCCGGACGAGTGGCCCATCACGTAATCGACTGTGGGGAGATCGGCGCGGTGCGCGCGGGCCTGCTCCTCCTCAGCCACCGCCCAGGCGACGAGGAACGGCTGCAGGATCGAGGGGAGGGCCAGCCGCTCCGGCGTTCCCCGCAGCCCCGCCTCCCACAGGTCCAGGCCGATCAGCGCTGAGGCGCGATCGAAAACGGCGCGCGCGCGCGCGGGGAGCGAGGCGACGCCGCCCGGCTTCTGGGCGCCCTGACCCGGGCAAACGAGAGCGACCCGGCTCTCTGCCATCCGCACTCTCTCTCCGCCCGCACACGGCGGGACCGCGGCTGCCCGCATCATATCGACGCTCCGCAGCCACCGCCCTCTTGCCGTTGGCCCGCCACCGACGATCCGGCTATCCTTCCTGTTCCAGCAGCCTTTTCTGTCCCAACAGTGAAGTGGAGAATGACATGCCCAAGTTCCTAGTCCGCGCCTCCTACACGGCCGCCGGTCTGGACGGTGCGGTGAAAGAGGGGTTCGCCAGTCGCCAGCAACATGTGACCTCGCTCATCGAGAGCATGGGCGGGTCGGTTGAGGCGTTCTACTTCGCCTTCGGCGCCGATGACGTCTTCACGATCGTTGACGCGCCGGATGCCGCAGCGGTGATTGCGGTATCCCTCGCGATCAACCGCAGCGGCATGGTCCAGGCGACCACGACGCCGCTGCTCACGGCGGCGGAGATGGACGCCGGCGTCGCGCGCCTGCCCGACTACCGCGCGCCGGGCGCCTAGCGCCGGCGCCGACGGGCGCGCCTACGCTCCCGGCGTGATACGCGATGTCCCTCGCCGCGGGCGCGCGCCTCTGTGGCGCCTCTGGCGCCGATACCTCCGTCTGCGGCGGATCATCCGCTGGCCGCTGACGACGGTCACGCTCGTCCTGCTGGCGGTGATCTTCAGCAACCTGATCTTCGGCTCCGCGATCCAACGCGAGGTCGCCACCGTGGAGATCCCCCCAGGGGAGACCGTCGTGACCCCCATCCAGATCGACCCCGGCCGCCTCGTCGCCGTCCGCTGGCAGCTCGATCCCCCCTTCCCCGACAGTCCCATCCCCCTGCGCGTGCGCCTGCAAGGGCCGTCCAACGAACTCCCTCGCCAATCCCAAGAGCAGCAGGGCAGCTTTCAGTTCAAGGCGGGTTTCACCCGCTCTCGCTATCAGCTTGCGCTCAGCAACGGCAGCCGGGACGCGTCGGCGCGGGTCACGGTGCGCTGGACCGTCCGCTAGGCCTCGCCCCAGTTCACCCGCCCCATCCAGAGCCATACACTGAACGTACCGCTCGGTGACTGCTGCACGGAGGCGCCGTTCCGGCGCCCCGGCCGGGAGATGAGGAGCCCATGACCCAGACGCGTTCTTCTCGCGGCATACTTTTGCTCCTCGTCTTGGTGATGGCCGGGTCGGCCTTCGCGCTGGGCATCGGCGTGATGGGCCTGCTGGACGACGACGAGCCGCGCACCATCCGCGCCGTCCGCGTCACGGATGACGGACTTGCCGTCGAAGCCCCCGCGCCCGTCGTGGCGGTGGAAGAGAGCGGCCGGGACTCCCGCTTCACCCTCTTGGACGAGGTCTACACGATCCTTGATCAGGAGTTCGTCGAGCCCGAACGGGTCGATCTCGTCGACATCCGCACCGCCGCCATCAACGGCGCCATCGCCTCCCTGAACGACCCCCACTCCGTCTACATCGACGAGGAGACCTTCCGTCTCTCCAGTGAGTCGATCAGCGGGCAGTTCGAGGGCATCGGCGCGACCGTAAACCAGCAGGGCGACGAGATCTTGATCAGCGGCACCTTTCGTGACTCGCCTGCAGAGGCGGCCGGCATCCGATCCGGCGACGTGATCCTGGCGGTCAACGGCGAATCCACCGAGGGCTGGAGCCTCCAGCTCACCGTGGCCCGCATTCGCGGCGAGCGCGGCACCTCCGTGGAGGTCACCGTTCGCCACCGCAACGATGTCGAGGAGACGATCACCATCGTCCGCGAGCGCATCGTGGTGCCCAGCGTCCTCTCCGTGGAGATTGAAGACCGCGAGGGGCAGCCCGTGGAGGACATTGGCTACCTGATCATCACGCAGTACACCGAGCGCACCCGCACCGAGCTGCTGCCCTTCCTGGACTCTGTTCGGGAGGCGGGGCTGTCGCAGCTCATCGTCGATCTGCGCGGCAACCCGGGCGGCCTCCTCACGACAACGGTGGAGACCACCGCCGAGTTCCTGGACGGCGGCCTCGTCCTCATCGAGGTGGCGCGTGACGGCAGCACCCAGGACTTCACCGCCGACAGCGGCGGCGCCGCTATCGACCTCGAAATCGTGATCTTGGTTGATGGCGGCTCCGCCTCCGGCGCCGAGGTCATGGCGGAGGCGCTACGCGCTCACGGCCGCGGCGTGGTCATCGGCGAGCAGACCATCGGCAAGGGCACGGTCAACCTGCCCCGCCGCCTCTCCGATGGCAGCGTCCTCTATGTCAGCATCGCCCGCTGGCTGGGACCCGACGGCAACATCATTGAGGGCATTGGCGTCATTCCCGACATCATCGTTGAGCCCAGCGACGAGGACTTCGCCGAGCGCCGCGACGTCCAGCTCTTCGCCGCCGTGGAGTATCTGCGCGACCGCCAGAACGCCACCAGCGCCCTGCCCGACTAAGGCGCGCTCCGCGGCCCCCTCCCCTGCCCGACCGGCGCGGGCCCGCCGGCCGCAACGCCCGCTTGAATGTTATGTCTCGTAGTCTCCTGGGATAGACTCGCGCCGTGGCGAAGCGATCAGCCAAGAAGCGCCGCCCCAGCGACGCGCCCGCCAACGGCAACTTCCGCACCATCGCGCGCAACCGCCGCGCCTCCTACGACTACGAAATCTTGGAGCGTTACGACGCCGGTCTGGTCCTCACCGGCACGGAGATCAAATCGCTGCGACAAGGCAAGGGCAGCATCGCCGAGGCCTACGTGCGGCCCCTCCAGGGCGAACTCTGGCTGGTGGGCGCCAACATCGCCCTCTACGAGGCGGGCAACCGCTTCAACCACGAACCGACCCGCGACCGCAAGCTGCTGCTGCACCGGCGCGAGATCCGCGAGCTGACCGAGGCGTTCGAGCAGCGCTCGCTCACCATCGTGCCCACGCACCTCTACCTCAGCCGCGGCCTCGCCAAGGTCCAGATCGCCGTCGGGCGCGGCCGCAAGCACTATGACAAACGCGCCCAGATCTCCCAGCGCGACGCGGAGCGACAGATGCGCGCGGCCGTCCGGCGCTGAGCCCTGCCCGCGCGGAATCGTGCCCGCCCCGACCCCTGCGGCGCCAGGGTGCCATCTCGCGCTACAATAGGAAGACGGGGACGAAAGGGCTCGACAGCGGTCTGATCACCCGGTCTTGCGTGCCGAGGCGCCGCACCCTCGTAAATCAGCGGCAACATTGTAACTGGCGAAAAAGAGTTCGCCCTCGCCGCCTAACTAAGGCGACGACGTCTCCTCTCACCTCCGTCGGGCGGGTGAGGATGAGGCGCCACTTAGCCTGACTGCTCGGTCCGGGGTGTCGGGACCGGACTGCCAAGACAATTCTGACTGGTCCGCCGTCAGGGCCGCTGGGAGGCCGGACGGCGGGCGAGAAATAAACTCCCGGCTACGCACGTAGAAGGGCCGGTTGGAGGCCGACTGGACGGGGAGTTCAATTCTCCCCCGTCTCCACCAACTCCAACATCTTGCCCCGCTGGGGAGTACTCCGGCGGGAACAGGACCGCCGCGGCGTCGGCGGTTTCCTGCATCCCCGCCCCGATCAGCGTCCTGAAACCTGGCATCGGAACGAGGCCGCTGATCCGCTTCGTCTCCACGTCCACGAACACCCGCTCGACGATCGGCGCGACCAACCGCCTCCGCTCATCCGGGGTGGCTTCATCCCATATTCCTGGCAGGTCACCCAGAAGGGCCGCGACCTCGCCCACCTCGATCGGCGTCGTGCCCAAAGCGTGGCGGATCTCCGCATCGATGGCTGCGAGGCGTGCCTCGTACTCGGCCAGCGAAAATCCACCGTCCGCGTAGGCCCGCACGAGCCTCTGACGGTTCTCCTGGAGGCTGTCAATGTTCCGCTCTCCCGTGTCCGCGGTGTACCCCGCGATCTGGTCCCGCCAGTCGGCTGAGAGTTCGAGGGAGCGGAGGATCGCGCTGATCTGCTCGTCCACCGCGTGAGCCATCAGCGAGCGACGGTTCGTCGGGCACTCGCGTCCGTGGCGCTCCCGGTACATCGCCCGGCTCTCGCGCCCGCGCTCGGCGTGCAGCGAGTTCCCGCACCGGGCGCACTTGATGATCCCCGCGAGCACGCCGCGCGGCTTGCCTGCCACCCGGCGATGCGGGCCGCGCCGCACCCGGCGTGCCTGCACGCGCTCGAAGGGTTCAGACGCAATGAGGGCCTCATGCTGGCCGGGGAACTCCTCGCCGCGGAAGGTCACGATGCCTGTGTAGAAGCGGCAGTTGAACAGGTCCTTCATCGCGTGCGCCGTGAAGAGGTGCCCCTTCTTTGTACGGAAACCGTCGCGGTTCAGCATCGCCGCGATCGCACCGTTCGACTGGCCGGCGGCGCGGGCCGCGAACGCCTCCCGGACCGCCTTGCCCGCCTCCGGGTCCACGATGGGAGTCTCGCGGGCTTCGCCCGGCACGTAGCCGAACGGGATCGGACCGACCGGGAGCCCCGACTCGGCCCGCTGACGCTGCGACTTCACGACGTGCACGGCGAGTTGGTCCGAGAAGAACTCGGAGAATCCGCCGATCATCGTCAGCATCAATTTCCCGGACGGGGTGGAAAAGTCGATGTTCTCTGTGAGGCTGACGAACCCGACGCCCGCCTTGCCGAGCCGCTGGAGCGCATCCGTCTGCACACGGATGTTCCGCGCCCAACGGTCGATCGTGTGGACCACCACCGCGTCGAACGCGCCGCGGCTCGCATCAGCCAGGAGCGCGGAGAGTTGTGGGCGCTTTTCGAGCCGATCGGTGTGTGCGCTCACCCCTTCGTCGGCGTAGATGCCCACGAGGGCCAGGCCGTGCTGATCCGCGTATCGCTCGATCTCCCGCTGCTGAGCGTCGAGGGAGCGGCCGTCCACCTGCTCATCGGTCGAGACGCGGACGTAACCGACGATCCGAGTAACTGCTGGCTTCATCGCTTTCGCCTCCTGAGGATGATCGCGCGGACCACGTCCGCCCATTCGCGCATCATGTGCTCCAGTGCGGCGCGCTCCGCCTGGTCATCGCTATCGAGAGGCTTCGCCTCGGGTCCGGCCATTGCTGACCTCCCCGGTCTGTCCGAGTCCTTCCCAGACCCGGTGGGAGCCTCTGCGCCGCCCCAAGCGATGAAAGCAGACCGTGCATCACTTCCTAGATTGACGGTTCGAGTTTGACCTCGAACTCTTCGTTTTTCGTCCGTCGCCAGGTGAGCCGCCCAAACGCGATGGACTGCTCGACGATGGCGCTGTTCGACTCCAACTTCGCCGAGTCCGCTTTCGCTGCGTAGGCGGTCATTACTGCCCCGCCCTCACGAGCAGGTCACCGAGTTCTGGCTGCGGGTGGAGGATGCTCTGCCCACGCGACCGCTCGACGTGCAGGACGCCCTCGGCCTCCAACTGCTTCACGAGCGCCGAGATGTTCACGCCAATCGCTTCTGCCGCGGCGTAGAGGGCACGCCAGCCGAGCGGGCCGGACGCGAGGCGCTGTTCAGCGAGGTAGATGAAATGCCGGAAGGCCCCAGTGCGGATGAGGTGTGGAAAGGAGACGGCGGCAGCGCGTCCGGACTCCTCCGCGAAATACTCTCGCTGGAACTCTTCGCCGCGGCGGGCGCTGCGCTGGCGGTCACGATGGCACGCGATGGTGAGGTTCGGACGCATCCCCTCAAAGGCCATCTGTGGGCCGAGGCGGACTATCGAGAGGTCGCGCTGCACGTGGACGGCTTCGTGCCAGATGCCGACGTTCGAGACGCCCTCGGGGTCCTTCACGCCCTCGATCTCGCGAGTACGGCTGTTCACTGTTACGAGTGGCTGACCGTCGTGCCAGGTCGTCTCCGCGAACACGTTGAGCGGCAGCGCGTCGTAGGAGAGGCGCGCACCGAGGAAGTCGGTGAGCAACTCCCCGGCGATTAACGCTGGTGGCGGAGAGGGCTCGCCGTACTCGCCCTCGAAGTCGGCGAGCAGGGAGTTGCGCAACGAGCGCCCGAACGCCCACGCCTCCCGCTGGAGAGCTTGGAGGCCCCTATTGGTCGTCACGGTTCGACTCCAGCGTCAGGATTAGCCGCGTGATCGACGCACGCTGCTCAGGGGGAAGGGCGACGAGGCGCTCGATGGCCTCGGCGAGTTCCTGAACCTCAGGTCCTTGGAGGCCGTACTGGATGGCGAGGTCGGTCACCAGCGCGCCGACCGAGCCGCGTGGTGATTCGTCGTCGCGGCGTGCGGAGCGGTTAAGCGACCCGGCAGGGTTCCCCTCCTCCCGTCGAGCGATCCGCTGGAGGATGACCGCCGGGAGGCAGGCCGCCAACTCCAGCAACTCGCGGAGGTCACCATCTAGCGCCTCTGCGAGCCGGGCAACCGCGTCTGCCTGCGGGCTCGCCGAGTCGTTCTCGACGCGCGACAGGTGGGAGTAGGACAACCCGGTCTCCGCGGCCAGCGTGCCAAGGGTCCACCCCTTCTGGCGGCGGAGCCGCCTCATCGTCTCGCCGAATGTCAGTTGCCGGTTCATGTGGCTATGATGGCAAATATTGATCCGTCAAGCAAACCATAATGAACAAGCGCTTGTGCAGTTTCTCTGTCTTACCCCTCCTGACCTGCCCAGAACCGGTCCATATCCTGTGCGAGGATCGCGGCCGAGAGAGGGGAGTCGGCATGGCGCGGAAGCGGTCCACGGCAGAGCAGATCATCGGGACGCTGCGGGAGGCGGAGGTGGCCTGGCGCAGGGCGAGAGGGGATTACATACCTGAGTAGACAGAGCACGGGAAAGGGGCGAAGTGCGGAGCGGGAACCATGGCACGCCGTCGGCCGCTTCAGCGGCGATCCGGAGTCGTCGGAGCTGGAATGGGTGGGCGGACTGGCGATACCGCGGGGCCACGCTTGCCGAGCTGCGGCAACGGCTGCCGAGCGTGTCGGCGGCGGAATCTGAACCGAGCTGAGGAGTCGGTCGGGGCCGTTCACCGATTCAGGAAGCGAGGTGTGCTGTGGAGTTGGTCGCCTTCTATCCGTCCTGCGAGTTGGGCTCCGACCCCGCCATCCTGCGTGATTACGCGCAAGCGGCTGAGGCGGCCGGCTACGCACGCCGGGCCATGGGCGAGTACGTCCTCGGGGCCGATCCGGATCGGCCCGACGGCTGGGAAGGCCCGTATACCTACGAGCAGGAGTAGCCGGAGCCGTTCCCGACCTTCGGGTATCTGGCGGCCCTGACCGAGCGGATAGAGCTGATGACGGGTGTGCTACCAGAAAATGTCGTCCGCCCGAATGTCACGCGGCGAGACGCTCGGGCGATGGTCGTTTTTGCCTTCACGCCAGCCGAGCGCCCACGTGTGAGGCAGCTCGGCGGTGCGATCAATGCGGCCCATCTTGTTCGCGTGGAGTCGCTGGACCCCGAGCGCTGCGAGGAGCGGCACGATGCGCTGGCAGAACTGAAGCTCCCAGGAGTGAAGGACGTTCTGTTCGGAGAACGGTTCAGGCATCGGAGCCTCCCGGGTTCACTGCTCGCACTCGATGAAGCCGTCGCTCATAACGTGGCACGTGACCAGCGGCCCGGGGGTGAAACCGCAGCGGTTGCCATCGCACCACCACGGCTGCACCTCGAATGTCTCCACGGAGTGTGGCGCCGGGGTCGTCTCCTCCCACCACGGCGTCGGCACAGGGGGCGGTGTCGGCTCAGGCGTGGGCGGCGCCGCTGGCGGCGCCGCTGCATGTTCGGCCCTGTGGAATGCCCGCCACTCGTTGATCCAGCCCTGCAACGTCTCCCCGGTGACGTGCGAACCGCTAGGAGTATCGGTGCTGTGGAACTTGCCGATGGAAGACTCGGCGCCGGCGTCATCGTCGTCCACCTGGCTCATCGCCAGAAACACCTTGCCCCGGGTGAGCCAGCAGCCGTCTTCCTTGCATGGATCGATCCAGCCCAGTATGGCGGTCCGAAGCTCAGTCTCGCCGGGTGAGTTCTCGCGGAACCACTCGCCAAGTTCGCCACGAGTGAGGCCGTCACCGTAGGGATCGTCCTGGGCCTGCGCGGTCGGCGCGAGAGCGAGAGCGAGGAAGCCTGCGAGCAGTAGCACCAGAGCGATCGCAGCCAGTCGCAGCATTATGTGCCCTCCTGCGCGCTAGCATACCAAAGCCAGCGACTGGAGGTCAGTTGATGATGTCCACTCTGACGGGCACGAGCATCGAGAGCCCGTTGGAGTCGGTGACGCGCACTGACCTGCCCCCGATCGTTGTACCAGTCGTTAAGTTAGTCCGATCGCCGGGACGAGCGTCAGGGGACGTTCCCGGGGTTGCTGCGTTTCCGGGGCGGGGGGGCGGTAGCCGAGGGCACTGTGGGGGCGGATCTGGTTGTACTCCCGCCGCCAGCCCTCGATGAGGATCTGGGCTTCCAGCAGGGTGTCGAAGCGCTCGCGATTGAGGCACTCGTCGCGCAGCTTGCCGTGGAACGATTCCACATAGCCGTTCTCCCAAGGACTGCCCGGTGCGATGAAGAGGGTCGTGACCCCGACCCGGTGCAGCCAGTCCCGCACCGCGGTGGCGGTGAACTCCGGGCCGTTGTCGGACCGCAGCAACGTCGGCGGCCCGCGCTCGACGAACAGCTGGGCCAACCGCGCCAGGACGTCGTCGCTGCGCAGTCGGCGGGCGACGTCGAGACGCAGGCACTCGCGGGTGGTCCTCATCCACGATGGCGAGGATCCGCACCGGGCGCCCATCGGCGGTGCGGTCGAAGACGAAGTCGTAGGACCAGACGTGGGACGGCCGCTCGGCCCGCCGCCGCACCAGCGAGCCGGCCGCGAGCCAGAGGCGGCCCCGTTGGGGGTGCTTCCCGGGGACCCGCAAGCCTTCCTGACGCCAGCGCCGCTCGACCCGCTTGTGGTTCACCCGCCAGCCCTCCTGGCGCAGCAGGGCCGTGATGCGACGGGAGCCGTAGCGGCCGAAGCGGGTGGCCAGCGCGACGATGCGCGCGATCAGCGCCGGCGCATCCGGGGACGGCCGGGGCACGTAGCGCTGTGTCGCCCGCGCCTGGCCGGTGACCTGGCCGGCCCGCCGCTCCGACACCGCGTCCTGGTCCGTGCGGGAGGATGTCGCCCGGCGCCGCTGGGCCGGGCGCAGAAGTTTCCCGCTGCGACGTCCCGCAACATCGCGTTGGCCAGCGCCTGATCGGCCACCAACCGCTTCAGCCGACTGTTCTCGCGCTCCAGTTCTTTCAGCCGCTTGGCCTGGTCGACCCGCAGACCCCCGTACTCCCGCCGCCAGCGGTAATACGTTGGCTCGGCCACGCCGAGGCGGCGCGCGACCTGCGCGACCGCTTCCCCCTGCGCGAGCACCACCTCCGCCTCCCGCAGTTTGCCGATGATCTCCTCGGCCGCGTACCGCTTGCGTGCCATGCCGACTCCCTTCGCACCGCCCCGAATCCTCGCACAGGATCTGGACCGGTTCTGGGGGGGCAGGTCACCCCGAGACGCGACGCGGCATCCGCGTCACCATCAAAGGCGACCGGCCGTTCCACTGAGTGGCGCTCGATCGGCGCAGCCCACGGCATCGAGATCAGAACGATGCATTATTCCCGCCCCATAGGTGGCGGATCAGCCCCAGCTGGCCGTCACCTTCCATGATCGTTCCCGTCCTTCGCGCCCGAGCAGTGCGATGCTCCTCAACGCCGCCGAAATGGCCTGAGATATCGGCCGCCGTCCTGCACATCGCGCAGGAAGCCGTGAGCAACGGGTGGCCGGCCGGCCGTGACGGCCGCTGCTCACAACTCCACGACCTTCGTGACGCCCGAGGGAACCTCGATGACGTCGTCGCCGATCCCCACCTTGATGGGATCTCCGGGTCCCGGCCTGTTCGTGACTGACAGGCGCCGGTCCCCGACCTCAACGGTGACCCAGCGCCTGCGGTAGTGGATGTCGAATCGCAGTTTCCCGAACTCGTCCGGCAGTGCGGGATCGAGGATGAGTGTGTCGCGCCGGGTCTCCAGCCCGGTGTAGCCCCGCTGCACCAGGTCGACGGTGCCGGCCATCGCCCCGAGGTGGATTCCCTCCGGAGTCGTCCCGCCCTGTATGTCCGTGACGTCGCTGAGGAGCGCCTGACGGAAGAACTCCCAGGATTTCTCGCGATCCGAGCGGGCCAGGACCCAGGAGTGCACGATACGGCTGAGGGTGGAACCGTGCGATGTACGGCGGCGGTAATAGTCGATGGTGCGAGGGATGAGCTCGGGGTCCCACTCGTAGCCGAGGCGGGTGAGCAGCTCCTCCAGCTCGGTCGCCGACAGCAGGTAAAACAGCATGAGGACGTCCGCCTGCTTGGACAGCTTGTAGCGGTTGGGGGTGTCGCCTTCCGCCTCCAAAATGCGATCCAGCCGCATGATATCCCCGTAGCGCTCGGTGTAACCCAACCAGTCGAACTCCTTCAGGTCGGCGTAGCCCTCGAACTGGCTGATGACCCCGTCGTGGAACGGGATCAACATCTTGGTACTGATCTCGCTCCAGTGCTCCAGCTCCTCATGGGCCAGCCCCAGTTTCTCCCACAGCTCCTGGCGCCGAAACTCCGGGGTCAGCTCCAGCGCTTCGGCTGCCCGCTGCAGGGCCCAGACCACCATGACGTTGGTGTAGGCGTTGTTGTTCAGGCCGGGTTCCTCGGCGTCGGGGTAGGCGTCGTGGTACTCGTCGGGGCCCATCACCCCCCGGATCTCGTAGCGGTCGAGGTCGCGGCGGTAGCTGGCCAGGCCGGCCCACAGCCGGGCGATCTCCACCAGCATCTCGGTGCCGCAGCAGGCCAGGAACTCCACGTCGCCGGTGCCCTCGTAGTACTGCCACACGTTGTAGGCCACGGCGATGTTGATGTGGTGCTGCAAGTAGCTGTGGTCGGGAGGCCAGTTGCCGGAGTGAGGATTGAGATGGACGGTCTGGCTCTCCTCGCGTCCGTCGCTGCCACTCTGCCACGGATACAGCGCCCCGGGCAGACCCTGGCGCCGCGCCGCCTCCCGCGCCGCCGGCAGCCGCCGGAAGCGGTACTGCAGCAGCGACCGGGTGATGTCGGGGAAATGGAGGTTGAGGAACGGGAAGATGAACAGTTCGTCCCAGAAGATGTGGCCGCGGTAGGCCTCGCCGTGCAGGCCCCGCGCCGGCACGCCCACGTCGAGGTCGATCGTGTGCTTCGACACCGTCTGCAGCAGGTGGAACACGTGGAGGTTGAGGATCATCACGTCTTCCTCCGCCGCCTCCACCTCCAGGCAGAAGCGGCGCCACAGCTGGTCCCAGGCCAACACGTGTCCCTGCAAGAGGTCCTCGAAACCCGCCAGCCCCACGACCCGGTTGCGGGCCGCCAGGGCGGCGTCGGAGATGGCCTTGTCCCTGGAGGTGTACAGCGCCACCACCTTCTCCACCGTCACAGCCTCGCCCTCGCTCATCTCCAAAGCGAGGTGGTGACCGACCCGGGCCCCTTCCTCGACCAGGCGGCGCTCGACCGAGCCCGGGCCGTCCTCGGCCCACACCCGGGTACGGCACGCCTCGGCGACGCGCACGAGGGACTGGTTGGTCTCCACGACCAGGTAGACGGACTCGTCGTCTATCGCCCCGGCGTCCTGCAGCGTCAGGTGCTGGTTGGCCAGCTGGCGATAGCGGGACACACCGGAGTTGGTGACCGTACCGTCCAGCTCCGAGCGCACCTCCAGTGCCCCCGACCAGTTCTCCGCGAGGAAGGTCGTCTCCAGGCCCGCCACGTGGGGGTCGTCCATCCCCACGAAGCGCCGCTGCGCCACCCGGGTCCGCCTGCCCTCTTCAACGAAGACGAAGCTGCGCACCAGCACCCCGGCGCGCAACTCCAGTCGCTGCTCGTAGTCGAGCACCTCCACGGCCCGCAGGTCCACCCAGTCGCCTCCGTCCATCCGGAAACGCAGCGGCAGCCAGTTGGGCACATTGACCATGTCCTCGTTCTCGATCACCCTCCCCGCCATCTCGGTCTCGAGCCGATTGAAGAGACCGGCGACGTAGGTCCCGGGGTAGTGGTAGTCATCGGCGGCAGCCTCGGGCGCGGCCCCCCTGGTGGCGAAATAGCCGTTGCCCAGGGTGCAGAGCGCCTCCCGCAGCCCCTCCTGGCCGGGATCGAAGTCGCGATAGACCAGCGCCCACTCACTCACCGGCGCGCTGCTCCAGGTTTGCGGCAAGCCTGCTCAGTAGCTCCTGCACCGCGCCGAGGTCCCGCACCGCGTAGTCGGCTGCCGAGGGGCGGGCGCCGGTGCCGACCACCACGCCGATGCCCAGCCCGCTGATGGCGCGGAACGCGTCCTCGTCGGTGGTGTCGTCGCCCAGGTACATCGGCAGCACCCCCGCCCGGTCCAGCCCCATCTGCTCCAGGAGCCAGAGCAGCGCCTTGCCCTTGTCCCAATCGATGTCCGGGCGCAGCTCGAAGATCATCTTGCCGCTCGACACCCGCAAGCGGGGGAATTCGGGGGCGACGGCGGACACCGCCTCCTGCACCGCGCCTTGCCGGTCGGGGGGCGTCTGGCGGTAGTGCACCGCTATGGCGAAGCGCTTGCGCTCCACCCACGCCCCCGGCACCCCGGCCACCGCATCCTCGAGACACTGTTCCGCTTGGTCCAGGACGGGTAGAAACTGGTCCAAGCCCGCTAGGTGGTCGTCGCGGGCGGGCGCCCCCGAGGGGGCGAGGATGTCGAGCCCGTGGCTGCCGGCGTAGTAGATGCCATCCACCTTCACCTTGCTGCGCACGTCGGCCGCGTCCCGTCCGCTCACGATCGCCACCGTTGCGTGCTGCATCAACCGCTCCAGCGCTACCAGCATCGACGGGGCCAGCACCGCCAGGTCGGGGTGCTCCACGATCGGCGACAGGGTGCCGTCGTAGTCGAAGAAGATTGCCGGCTCGACCCCTTCCAGGCGATTTGCGATCTCTTCGAAGGCCTCCAGGGCCGAGGGCAGCTCGTCGAGGGCCGCCTGCCGGCTGGGCAGAACCTCGCCCAGGTCCGCTACCACGACGTCGGCCCCGTGGGACCGCAGGGCGTCGGCCTGATCGGAGCGGTCCACGCCCAAGACGAGCCGGAAGTTGCCGCGCCGGCCCGCTTCCACGCCGGCGAGGGCGTCCTCGACCACTGCCGCCCTTCCCGGCTCCACCCCCAGCCGGCGGGCCGCCTCTAGGAAGACCGCCGGATCGGGCTTGCCGGCCAGCCCGATCTCCTCTGCCACCAGACCATCCACGATCACCTCGAAGCGGTCGATGGCGCCGGCCGATTCCAGCACCGGTCTTGCGTTCTTGCTGGACGATATGAGGGCGGTCTCGATGCCGTGCTCGTGCAGGAAGTCGATCAGCGCCAGCGAGGTCGGGTAGGCCTCGACGCCGTTGGTGCGCAGATGGTGCAGGAAGTAGCCGTTTTTACGGTTGCCGAGGCCGCACACCGTCCCGGCCTCCGGAGGATCGGAGGGATCACCCCACGGCAACGCGATATTGCGCGATCGCAGGAAGGCGGCGACGCCGTCGTAGCGGGGCTTGCCATCCACGTAGGCGAGGTAGTCGCGGTGCTCGAACGGTTGGAACGACTCCCCCGTGCGGTCCGCTCGCTCCTCCAGGTATTCGTTGAACAGCCGCTCCCAGGCGGCGGCGTGCACCGAGGCGGTCTTGGTAATCACGCCGTCGAGATCGAAGATTACGGCGTCCAGGTCGTCGAGAGGCAGTTGGGGGGCCATGACGCCGACGATACCGCAGCGTCCCGCTGCGAGGCTAATGTAGGACACCATCAGCGCTCGCCGGATTGACCTGACCCCGATCGTTGTACCAGTCGTTAAGTTAGTCCGATCGCCGGGACGAGCGTCAGGGGACGTTCCCGGGGTTGCTGCGTTTCCGGGGCGGGGGGGCGGTAGCCGAGGGCACTGTGGGGGCGGATCTGGTTGTACTCCCGCCGCCAGCCCTCGATGAGGATCTGGGCTTCCAGCAGGGTGTCGAAGCGCTCGCGATTGAGGCACTCGTCGCGCAGCTTGCCGTGGAACGATTCCACATAGCCGTTCTCCCAAGGACTGCCCGGTGCGATGAAGAGGGTCGTGACCCCGACCCGGTGCAGCCAGTCCCGCACCGCGGTGGCGGTGAACTCCGGGCCGTTGTCGGACCGCAGCAACGTCGGCGGCCCGCGCTCGACGAACAGCTGGGCCAACCGCGCCAGGACGTCGTCGCTGCGCAGTCGGCGGGCGACGTCGAGACGCAGGCACTCGCGGGTGGTCCTCATCCACGATGGCGAGGATCCGCACCGGGCGCCCAGCGGCGGTGCGGTCGAAGACGAAGTCGTAGGACCAGACGTGGGACGGCCGCTCGGCCCGCCGCCGCACCAGCGAGCCGGCCGCGAGCCAGAGGCGGCCCCGTTGGGGGTGCTTCCCGGGGACCCGCAAGCCTTCCTGACGCCAGAGCCGCTCGACCCGCTTGTGGTTCACCCGCCAGCCCTCCTGGCGCAGCAGGGCCGTGATGCGACGGGAGCCGTAGCGGCCGAAGCGGGTGGCCAGCGCGACGATGCGCGCGATCAGCGCCGGCGCATCCGGGGACGGCCGGGGCACGTAGCGCTGTGTCGCCCGCGCCTGGCCGGTGACCTGGCAGGCCCGCCGCTCCGACACCGCGTACTGGTCCGTGAGGTAGGATGTCGCCCGGCGCCGCTTGGCCGGGCTCAGAAGTTTCCCGCTGCGACGTCCCGCAACATCGCGTTGTCCAGCGCCTGATCGGCCACCAACCGCTTCAGCCGACTGTTCTCGCGCTCCAGTTCTTGCAGCCGCTTGGCCTGGTCGACCCGCAGCCCCCCGTACTCCCGCCGCCAGCGGTAATACGTTGGCTCGGCCACGCCGAGGCGGCGCGCGACCTGCGCGACCGCTTCCCCCTGCGCGAGCACCACCTCCGCCTCCCGCAGTTTGCCGATGATCTCCTCGGCCGCGTACCGCTTGCGTGCCATGCCGACTCCCTTCGCACCGGCCCGAATCCTCGCACAGGATCTGGACCGGTTCTGGGGGGGCAGGTCAAGCAGCATGTTCCAACATTGGTCGGTGCAACGAATCGGCCGTCTGAAACGGAAGCTGCCCGTCGCGCACGAGACGAATGTTGCCCGCGTAGCCCTCGCGCCGCCAACGATCCACGAACCCCCTCATTGCTCACGACGTCACGCCGCGCGCCGAACGCCTTCAATCAACGCCAGTCGACGACGGTGCCGAACACGTCAAACGTCAGTGCCCGCGCGCTGCACAGGTCCGCTAGTGCTGGTCCTACAGGATCTGGCTGAGGAACAATCTGGTGCGCTCCTCGCGAGGATTCTCGAAGAAGTGCTCGTGGGTGCCCTGTTCGATCAGGGCGCCCTCGTCGAAGAAGACGAGCCGGTCGGCCACCTCGCGCGCGAAGCCCATCTCGTGCGTCACCACGAGCATCGTCATGCCGGACGCCGCAAGCTCGCGCATCACGTCCAGCACTTCCTTGATCATCTCCGGGTCCAGCGCCGACGTGGGCTCGTCGAACAGCATGATCTTGGGCTGCATCGCCAAGGCGCGGGCGATCGCGACCCGCTGCTGCTGCCCACCCGACAGCTGCGCGGGGTACTTGTCGGCCTGCTCGGGAATGCCCACCCGGGCGAGTAGCTCCATCGCCAGCTGGTTGGCTTCCTGATTCGGCAGGCGCCGCACCTTCTGCGGGCCGAGCGTGATGTTTCTCATCACCGACAGGTGGGGAAAGAGGTTGAACTGCTGGAACACCATCCCCACCTCGGAGCGGATGGTCTGCATGTTGCGGACGTCCTCGTTGAGCTCAATCCCGTCGATCACGATTCGTCCGGCGTCGTGCTCCTCCAACCGGTTGAGACAGCGGATGAACGTGGACTTGCCCGATCCGGAAGGCCCCAGGATCACGACGATCTCGTGCTCTTTGACCGACAGCGAGATGTCGTCGAGGGCCTGGAAGTCGCCGAACCACTTCGAGACGCCCTTGGTGATGATGATGTCCGGCGCCTCTGCGAGACGGCCGCGGCGTCCGGCCTGGGCCTTCGGTACGGAGGCTGGCGATTCGGTCGACTCAGTGGTCATGCTGCACTCCCCTCGAATGCGATCCTAGCGTTCGCCTACGCCCTGGGCGCGCTCCATGCGCTGCGAGACTCGCGACATCATGAATGCCACGATCCAGAAGCCTAGCGCCACGAAGACGTAGGCTTCGATCCGGTCATCGATGAAGTCCACTTGTGCGATCGCGGAGTCTGCGTTGCCCTTGAACTCGCGCAGGGTAAGGATGACGGTCACCAGCGTGGTATCCTTCCAGATTGAGATCGCCTGCCCCGCCATTGGGGGGATCGAGATCCGCAGCGCCTGGGGCAGAATGATCAGCTGCATCGCCTGGAATTGGTTGAGCCCCACCGCGTGGGCGGCCTCATACTGGCCGCGGGGGATGGTCTGCAGCCCGCCGCGGATGGACTCCGCCATGTAGGCTCCCGTGAAGATGGCGAGCACGACCATCGTGCGTACGATCAGATCGCCGCCGATCACGTCGTCCAGGATGAACAGCGCGACGAACAGCCAGCCCAGCAGGGGCGCCCCGCGCACCACTTCGATGTAGGCCGTGCAGGTCCAGGAGATGGTACGCATGGACGAGGCACGCCCGAGCGCGAGCGGGATCGCCACCACTAGCCCGCCAACGATGCCCACGGGGGCCAGCACGAGGTTGAGGATGAAGCCGTCCAGCTGTCGTGCGCTGGCGCCGCCGCCCACCATCAGGATGACAAGGGCGATCGGCAGGGAGAGCGCCAGCAGTGCGCCGACACTACGCAGCTGCCACCGTCGAGTCGGTCCCGGTTCGCGTGGCATCCGCACCATGACGGCGTAGCCTACGTAGAGCAGCAGGATCGCGGCCAAGAACCAGATCGATGACCAGATCTGCGCCCCGCCGTGCGCCATGAGGAAGACGATGAATCCACCCGCCAGGGCGATGAACAGATGGTCCTTGCGGCCCAGGCCGGACCAGGTGCCGTAGGCCAGCCCAATCAGTGTGAAGACCACGCCGATCGCAGTCCACAAGCGCCATTCCTGATCGTGGGGGAAGCTTCCGGCAAACAACAGCCAGCGGTTGGCCGTGACCACCTGCCAGTTCGCATCGACGAAGACGAACCAGAGGATGCCGAAGAGGAGCAGAGCCCCGATGCCGGCGCTGACCAGCGTGAGCAGTGTGCCGCCGAGCGACGGGAACAGATTGCGCCGCACCCATTCGCGCGCTCGGACCGACCGCGGCCGGCGCGCCCGTTGCCGGTATGGGGGCAGCACGATCCGGCGCTTCTGTGGGAAGGGCATCTCGGCCATGCGCAACCCCCCCCTTACACCTGGTGCGCGGTCATGCGCGCGTTGAAGAAGTTCATCACCGCAGAAATCAGAAATGAGATCAGCATGTAGGTGATGATGATGACGACGAACATCTCCAGCGCGTGGCCGGCTTTGTTCTGAACGATCGTAGCGACGCGAAAGAGATCGTCGTACAGCACCGCGTAAGCCAGGGAGGAGTTCTTGTTGACGTTGAGGAACTGGTTGGTCACCGAGGGGATCATCTGGCGCAGGGCCTGCGGCAGGATGATCAGCGTGAGGCGCTGATATCCGCCGAGCCCCACGGCCTTCGCGGCTTCCGTCTGGCCCCGCGGCAGCGCCTGGATGCTGCTGCGGACGATCTCAGCGATGAACGCTCCAGTATACATCGTGAGGCCGAGCACCAGCGCGGCGAACTCGGGGTTGACCACCATTCCCTCGATATAATGGGTGCCTTCGATGATCGGCCGGTCGACGCTGACCGGCGCGCCCAGCACGAGGAAGGAAATGACGGCGCCGACCGCGAACAGCCCGACGGCCCAGCGGTTGGCGTTGAGCGGCTGGCCGATCTCACGTTCCCGACGCTGTCGACTGGCACGCACCCGCAGCGCGACGTAGCCCAGGACCAGCAGCACGGCTACCCAGACACCGACGAACCAGTCGGGTACGCCCCACAGCCCCGCGCTGGGGACCGGCCAGGGGATGGCGACCCCCCGCCCTGAAAGGAGGAAGGAGTCGCCGACGTTGATGACGTTCTCGATCCTCGGTGCGCCGACCAAGAGGATCGCGTACCACAGCACCACTTGGATGAGCAGCGGCGTGTTGCGAAAGGCTTCGACGAAGATCATCGCCAGGCGGGCGATGAGCCAGTTCGAGGAGAGCCGTGCCACGCCAACGACGACGCCGAGGACCGTGGCCAGTAGGATGGCGACGAGCACGACGCGGATCGTCGACCAGACGCCAACCAGGTACATCGTGAACCGCGAATTGGTGACGCCATCGACGTCGGTCAGCCATTGGCTGCCGACCGCGAAGCCAGCCGGGTCGTTGAGAAAACTGAAGCTGAACTCGCGCAGGTCGAGCGAGGCGAACACATACGCGAACACGATCGCGGTAGCGGCGACGTAGGCGCCCTGCGTAAGCAGCCGGCGAAAGCCGCGCCGATAAACGATCGGCACACGGCTATTGGTGGGTTGGGCGGCGGACATGTTTGACAGCTTACCGCGTGGGTGCGGGGTTAGACCCGCGGCGCGACTAGTGGTGGAGACGCGAGAAGGGCCCGCCCCATTGTGGACGAGCCCCCCCTGCAGGCGTTTCAGACCCCAGTGGGCCTAGCGATACGGCAGCGCGTACTGAATACCACCGGTGCCGGGCGGGCAGTTGCGCTTGTCCTCGCTCGCGAGGGCGTTGAGCGAACAAGCCCGCGGGATGGCGTCGCCCACCGTGGTGGCGTAGATCTCACCGTAGTTCCCGACCGCGGCAATCGCGCGTTGGATGAACTGCGCGTCTACCCCATCGAAGCCCAGCGTGCTCACGCTGCCGCCCCCAAAGGGAACACCGAGCAGCCGCGCAACCGTCGTGTTCGGCGGGTCCGCCGCCAGCCCGGCCACGTTGCCCTGGGTGATCCCCAGCTCTTCCGCCGCGATCAGGCCGTGCACGACCCAATTGACGACGTCTTTCCACTCGCTGTCGTAGTCGCGAACGCCCGGCGCCAGCGGCTCCTTGGAGATCAGCTCCCCCAGGATGAGGAAGTCGCTGGCGTTCGACAGCACACCGAGCCGCGACGCGAGGTTGCTCTGGT
Source organism: Dehalococcoidia bacterium (assembly GCA_963662615.2). Classification (GTDB taxonomy): domain Bacteria; phylum Chloroflexota; class Dehalococcoidia; order Bin125; family Bin125. Next base: position 926,096 of record CAXXSR010000001.1, on the reverse strand, counting down.
CCGCTGTCCAAACGTCGCAGCGGCCCGCAATGAAGGCGTCCTGCGTCTCCTGGTCGCCCCCGCCGATCGGCGTGTAGCTCAGGCCGAGATCGGTGAAGTGGTCCGCCAGGTTCTGCTCGGTGGTGGTCCCCGACTGCACGCAGATCGTCGCGCCGCCCATGTCGGCGGTCGAGGCGATCCCGGAGCCCGCGTGCGCCGCGAAGCCCTGGCCCGTGTAGAAGGTGGTCTGCGCGAAGTCCACGTTGAGCTCGCGGTCGCGCGAGGCGGTAATCGTCGTCGTGCGGATCAGCACGTCGATCTCGCCGTCCGCGAGCAGCTCAAAGCGGGTGGAGGCATCCGACGCGTCGACCAACTCCAGGGCGTCTGCGTCGCCGAGCGCGGCTGCTGCGATGGCTTTACAGAACTCAACGTCGAAGCCGGCGACGGCGCCGTCGGCTTCCCTGAACCCGAACAGCGGCTGCGTCTGCTTGACGCCGCACTTCAGCTCTCCGCGGTCGATCACCGCCGCTAGGGTGTCGCCACGCTCCCCGGCGCCGGCGCCCCCGTCGCTGCTGCAGGCCGCGACGGCGAATGTCGCCAGCGCTACGACCAGCGCGAACAGCACGCAGCGGCTGCGCTCCGATAGATCAAGCATCGAGTCCTCCTTAGCCTCCCGCGCGTGTCGCACCAACACACTATCCGGGATGCTTCGGCTACTTCAAACTGTATCAGCCTAGTGCCCTCGATTCGAGGTCGAATCCAACGCTCGGCTAGAGCTTGTCCGCAGGTGCTTCGAACCCGAGCAACCGCGCCCCATTGAGGCCCGGAATGTTCGCTCGCTCGTTTCAGGAACTTGGTAATGCTTAGCGCCAGACTTCCCAGTAAGAGAATACTGAGGAGAGGCACAACGGTCCAATAGAGGGACCCTGCTGTGTTGGGATACTGTGGTAGGCTCCCGCTGGGAGAACCCAGAGGAGTCAGGCTCTCAGTCCATGGACGAGCGGAGCAGCTGCTTCTCGTAGGGAGCAGACCGGCGGCCATGTCCGAGAGTCTGGAGAAGACACTGTTTGCGATGAGGTAGAAGAGCCGGGGGGAGCCAGCCCTGGCCGCTCCCGCACCGACCGAATCGAGAGGCGCCCGCAACTCTCTGCGCTCCTGTCCGACGCAAGCCGAGGGGCGTTCGATGCGGTCGTGGTTCACACGATCGATCGCTGGGCGCAGAACATCCGCGTGCAGACGGAAGCACTCCAGCGGCTCGGCGGGGAGGGTGTTGGCTTCGTCAGCCTCACGGAGAACAGCGACTTCTCAACCCCGGCTGGGAAGCTGATGCTCACGATGATCGGCGGGTTTTCCGAGTTCTTCTCGGACCAACTCGCCATCCACGTCGTATCAACCGCGAGCACCACGTCGACGCCCTCCTGAACCCTCCGACTGCCGTGGCGGGTTCCGACTGCGCCGATCCGAATGCTCGTGTCCGGTAGCGACTCGATCATGCTGAGGTAAGCACTGATCTCGATCGGCCGGTCGCTTTCTGGCTCTGCGTTGTCAACACTCCGTCTACGCCATGTCCAAAGCCGGCATCGTCTTACTGGTGAGGAGCGCGGCCGCAGGCCACTGCGGTCGGACACGGTCGCCCTTCGCGGCGGGCGCCCGTGCTATCTTGCGCGCGTTTTCGTTCGCCCAGGCGGCGACACTGGCGCGCCCCGGTCGACGGGCGAGAGCGGACGGACACTGCCGCGTCTGCCGCCGGTACTTCTTCGTCAAGACCGGCACGGCGATGGAAGGCTCCAACCTGGGCTACCAGACTGACCTGCCCCCGATCGTTGTACCAGTGGTTAAGTGAGGGTTGGGACGCTCCGAGGCTGCCCGGAGGGGGGAGATCGGATCGCCTGCGTTTCCGGGGCGGGTGGCCGGGAGCCGAGCGCACGGTGGGGCCGGATTGGGTGGTACTCGCGCCGCCAGCGGGCGATGAGGACCTGGGCTTCGGTGCGGGTCGTGAAGATCTCGGGGGTGCGGCACTCGTCGCGCAGCGTGCCGTGGAAAGATTCCACAGAGCCGTTCTCCCAGGGACTGCCGGGCTCGATGAAGCGGGTGGTCACGCCGACCCGCGTCCGCCAGTCGCGCACCGCCGTGGCCGTGAACTCCGGGCCGTTGTCGGACCGCAGGTACGCCGGCGGCCCACGCTCGACGAAGAGCTGGGCCAGCCGCGCCAGGACAGCGTCGCTACGCAGCCGGCGGGCCACGTCGAGACTCAGGCACGCGCGCGTGTACTCATCCACGAGGGCGAGGATCCGCACCGGGCGCCCAGCGGCGGTGCGGTCGAAGACGACGTCGTAGGACCAGACGTGGTGGGGGCGCTCGGCCCGCCGCCGGACCAGCGAGCCGGTCGGTCCTCAGCCCTCCGCGCGCAGCAGGGCCGTGATGTGGCGGGAGCCGGAGCGGCCGAAGCGCGTGGCGAGGGCGACGATGCGCGCGATCAGCGCCGGCTCATCCGGGTGACCTGCCCCCGATTGTTGTACCAGGGCTTAAGTTAGTGCCAGAACCATCCGGTCTGCCAAAGGGGTGGGGTGGGGAGGTCCGACCTCCAGGGTCTCTGGGGCGGGGGGGCGGTAGCCGAGGGCGCTGTGAGGCCGGACTTGGTTGTACTCCCGGCGCCAGCGATCGACCAGGATCTGCGCTTCCGTGAGCGTGGTGAAGATCTCGGGGTTGAGGCACTCGTCGCGCAGCTTGCCGTTGAAGGATTCCACATAGCCGTTCTCCCAGGGGCTGCCGGGCTCGATGAAGAGTGTCGTCACGCCGAGGCGACGCAGCCAGGAACGCACCGCCGTCGCCGTGAACTCGGGGCCGTTGTCGGAGCGGACGTAGGTGGGCGGGCCCCGCTGCACGAAGAGCGCCGTCAGCCGGGCGAGGACGTCGTCGGACCGCAGGCGCCGGGCCACGTCAATGCTGAGGCACTCCCGCGTGTACTCGTCGACGATGGTCAGCAGGCGCAGGGGCCGGCCGTCGTGGGTCCGCTCGCTGACGAAGTCGTAGGACCAGACGTGGTTCGGGCGCTCCGCCCGGCGCCGCGTGCAGGATCCATCGGCCGCCCAAAGCCGCCGCCGGCGCGGGGCTTTCCGGGGCACCCGCAGCCCTTCCTGCCGCCAGAGCCGCTCCACCCGCTTGTGGTTCACCCGCCAGCCCTCGGCCCGCAGCAGCGCCGTGATGCGCCGGGAGCCGTAGCGCCCGAAGCGGCGGGCAAGGGCGATGATCCGCGCGATCAGCGCCGGCGCATCCGGGGACGGCCGGGGCACGTAGCGCTGTGTCGCCCGCGCCTGGCCGGTGACCTGGCCGGCCCGCCGCTCCGACACCGCGTCCTGGTCCGTGCGGTAGGATGTCGCCCGGCGCCGCTGGGCCGGGCTCAGAAGTTTCCCGCTGCGACGTCCCGCAACATCGCGTTGTCCAGCGCCTGATCGGCCACCAACCGCTTCAGCCGACTGTTCTCGCGCTCCAGTTCTTTCAGCCGCTTGGCCTGGTCGACCCGCAGCCCCCCGTACTCCCGCCGCCAGCGGTAATACGTTGGCTCGGCCACGCCGAGGCGGCGCGCGACCTGCGCGACCGCTTCCCCCTGCGCGAGCACCCCCTCCGCCTCCCGCAGTTTGCCGATGATCTCCTCGGCCGCGTACCGCTTGCGTGCCATGCCGACTCCCTTCGCACCGCCCCGAATCCTCGCACAGGATCTGGACCGGTTCTGGGGGGGCAGGTCAATCGGGGGAGCGGCTCGGTTGACTCCGGAGGGACGTTCCGCATAGAGTGGCGCGCCGCGCGTTTCGCCGGTGACGCGACTCTCGCCTCCCTATCGAGTAAGGAGGGACGCGGCGCGGCCCAGGTCGGTGGCCACGCCACACTGGGAGTCCCCTTGTGATTCGTTTCGACACACCAGCTTTTCGCAGCTGGTTCCTGGTGGGTGTCCTGGCCCTGCTGAGTATCGTGCTTGCGCTGCCCGGATCCGCCGCTGCCGGCCGCGACGGGCGCGCAGACGATGGGGTCCCGGCCGAGCCCACCGGATTGGGGATCGGCGTCCAGCCCGGCGCGCTGGAGGTGGGGGTGTCCTGGGATGACGTTCCCGGAGCGACGTCCTACTCCCTGAGCTGGCGGCGCCCCGGCGGAGCCTTCCAGCCGGGCGATGCGGTGATCGCCACGGACACCGAGGCCACTCTCGCCGTGCCCGACCATGGTCTGTGGCGGGTGCGGCTGCAGGCGTGCAACGACGCCGGCTGCGGGCCGGGGCGGGCCCGCGAGGTCGCGCTCGTACAGGAACCGATCGTGACGGGCGCCAGCGACCCGGCGACGGGTTCCACCCTCACGCTGACGGGCGCCTGTACCGATGTCACCGTCACCGTGCTGGCCTTTGAGGCCGCGTACACGAGCATGTTCTTGCGCTTCGACATGAGCGACATGAGCATGGCGATAAATCTCATGATCACGAACCGCCAAGTCGGCTCGACGATGGTACTCAGGGGCCTTTCGGCGGGGGAGCTCGTGCTCGGGATCCGCGTGCAGGAGACCGGGGACGTGTTCAGGACGGGGCCCGCATCGCGCAACCCCGACGGCCTCATACACGCGCGGATCTCGGGCTCGATCGTCTCCTTTGAGGACTACTCCGGGGGCGGGGACGAGGACTTCAATGACGCGGTCCTGCTCGTGACTCGGGCCAGCTGCGGCGGGAGCCTGCCTCCGCCTCCGCCTCCTCCGGGGAACACCCAGTCGGACAACTCGGGAAACACGCCGCCGCCTCCGCCTCCTCCGGGGAACACCCAGTCGGACAACTCGGGAAACACGCCTCCGCCTCCGCCTCCTCCGGGGAACACCCAGTCGGACAACTCGGGAAACACGCCTCCGCCTCCGCCTCCTCCGGGGAACACCCAGTCGGACAACTCGGGAAACACGCCTCCGCCTCCGCCTCCTCCGGGGAACACCCAGTCGGACAACTCGGGAAACACGCCGCCGGACTCCAACGACGGCGATCCCCCGCCGGACTCCGACGACGGGACCCCTCCCCAGGAGGACGAAGGCGAGCGGGCAGGCACCGACAGCTGCTGGTCGAGCGTCCTGCCCGTTCCCCCGCCGGGCGGATGGAGCTACGGCGTCTCGGACACGTCCGACCTGGCGGCGCTGATCGCCGCGCAGCGGTTCCCGGTCGCCAGCGTGTGGGTGTTCGACGTCCCGACGCAGGAGTTCCTAGGCCACGTTGTCGGCGCGCCCGAGTTCGTGAACACCCTCGACGACTCCTCGCTCAGTCCCGGCCGCGTCGTCATCATGCAGCGGAGCGACGCGCCGAGGGGCGTGCCGGACGAGGCGGCGCCGGTCGCTGCGGTTGAGCCGAAGCGGGACGCGCCAACCGTGCTGCCGGTCCCGCCGCCGGGCGGATGGACCTATGGCCTTGCGTGCACATCCGACTTGGCGGCGCTGATCGCCGCGCAGCGGTTCCCGGTCGTGAGCGTGTGGGTGTTCGATGCCGCCGCGCAGAACTTCCTCGGCCACGGCGTCGGCCAGCCGGAGTTCCTGAACACGCTCGACGCGTCCTCGCTGACCCCGGGCAGCGTCGTGATCATGCGGCGCACCGGCGTGGTACCCATCGCCCCGCCGCATCAATTCTACGGGTCCGCCGCCGCCGGATCCGGCGCCGCCATCGACGGCGAGCTCGTCCCCGACGGCACGGTCATCACCGCCCGGAACGAGGATGGGAAAGCGGTTGGGAGAACGGCGGTCGCCGCGGGCGACTGGGTCATCTATGTCTACCGGGCGGACGCCGCCAGCGTGACCTTCAGCATCACGGGGTCCGTCCGCAGCAGGCCCTACGACGTCGTCATCGCCGCCCGCACCGAAGTCGCCCTGGACCTCGCCGCGCTGGATGCCGGCGGCGGCGATGGCGATGCTGCCGCCGGTGACGATGGCGATGCTGCCGCCCGCGGCCCCGAAGTCCTCCCGAATACCGGCAGCGGCGGCAGCGCCGGCAGCGGCGGACTCGCTGGCGGGCACGGTCTCCTGGCGCTGGCGGTGGCCCTCGCGGTCAGCGTGGCGCTGGCCGGCGTGGCCGTCGTGCGGCGCACGCGCGCCTGAGCGTCGGGGGCGCCTCGGCCGGACGCCTCAACCGGCGCAGGGGGACCGAACGCCCCGGCGACGAGCAGCCCGCGATCAGGCCCCCACGACCGGGTTGCGCAGGACGCCAATGCCCTCCGCTTCGATCTCCACCACGTCGCCGGCGGAGAGGCGCCCCGCCCGCGGCGGCACCCCCGTGCGCCGCACCAGGTCGCCGGCGCGGTTCCGTCAGATCTCAGACTACGGGTCCTCTGTTAGCGTCGCGCTCACCAGCGACCTGGAGAGGACGGCTTGTGGACTGTCCCCACTGGGGCTCCGGAGAGACCAGCCGCCGGCGGCGGCGCACCGCACTCGGCTACCGCACCTCCGCGTGCCGCGCCTGCCGGAGGACCTTCAACGAGCGGACCGGCACCCCGTTCAACGATCTCCAGTACCCGACGGATATCGTCCTGCTCGCCGTACTCTGGCGTCTCCGTTACACGCTCAGCTTCCGCGACGTCGCCGCGCTGCTCCTCGAGCGGGGCTACGAGGTCACCGACGAGACGATCCGGATTTGGGAGTTCCGCCTCGCGCCGCTCTTGGCGGACCGGCTCCGGACCAAGCGCCGAGGCTGCGCCGGCGTCTCCTGGTACATCGATGAGACCTCCGTGAAGGTCGCGGGCCGCTGGTGCTCTCTCTACCGCGCCATCGACCGCGATGGCGACCTCCTCGACTCCATGCTCAGCGAGCACCGCGATAGGCACGCCGCCCGGAGATTCCTGAGACGACTCGTCGAGGTGGCTGAGCGTAAGCCGCTACGCGTCACGACGGAGGCCCATCCGCCCGACCGGCGGGCGATCCGCTGGATCCTGGGGAGCAAGGGGCGACACCGATGCCATCACTCCGTGACCACCCGCATCGAGCCGGACCAGCGGGCCGTCACGCAGCGCTCTCGCCCGCTGCTCGGCTGCGGGAGCTTCGCGTCTGCTGTGCGGTGCTGTTCCGCGTTCGCTGAGCGCCGACCGGACGGCCGCGTCCGTCAACGATGGGGTGCGCAGGTCCCGCTGGCCGAGCCGCGACGGCTCGTCGCAGCGCGCTGGCGGTCATTGATCGCGGAGAGGCAGGCCGCAGAGTGGGCGCCGCGGGGGGAACGCCTCGCTCGGTTCGTGCCGGCGCCCTGCGATCTGACAGAACCGAGGGGCCAGAGTGCTCTGAGGACTCAGCGGTGGTGGTCGTAGCGGGCGTGGTCGCTGCGCTGGCAACACGGGCGCTTCCCAGACAGCAAGAGACGCTTCTGGTCTCAGTGCTGCTTGCTCATCTGCACCGGGGGCGAGAGGCGACGCCAGCCCTGCGCCAGTCTCGGCGCGCACTCAAATCGGGGCTCGATCCCGTCCCGTCGGTTAGTACTCGGATTCTCTCACTCGTGGATGACTACATCCGCATGGTGAACGGGTAATGGAGGGAAGCGCCGACAACGATGGATAGCGTAATCCAGAAGCAGGATCGACGACTGGTGAGATTCGAAGTCGTCCGAGAAAGTCGCCGCGCACCCGTGGTTCTCCCTACCAGATCCAGCACCAGGGCCAGCTCGTTGGCGCCCCACTGGTAGCCCAGCCAGAGCTCGCGCGCTCGTCGGCGCCGCTGTCGCGCCAAGATGGCAGCATGACGGCATGCGCGACGGACCGCCGCTTTGCTGCCGGGTCGCCGCTGCCGCCATCCGCCTGCGGCTCCCAGCAGCCCCGCCGTCCGGGGCGGGGCTGCCTTGACTTCCCGGGCAAGCAGAGCGTCCATGGACGGGCCATGGACCCGGCACCCGCCCCCAACCCCCTGCTGCCCGCCCTCATCGCCACCTACCTCGCCCGCTGCGTGGTCGAGGGCAAGTCGCCCCGCACCGTCCAGGCCTATCGGGAGACGCTGACCCGCTTCTCCCGCTGCCTCGTCGAGGATGGGGCGCCTCTGGATCCGGACCGCCTCCGCCCCGACCACGTCGTCACCTACCTCGCCCGCTTCGCCGCCCGCAGCCCCGACACCCGCCACCGCTACTTCCGCGAGGTGCGCTGCTTCTGCACCTGGCTGCGCGCCGCCGGCTATACCGCCAACGACCCCTTCCGCGGCCTCCGCAACGTCCGCCTGCCTCGCAAGATCGTGCCGCCGCTGGCGCCCGCCGAGATCGCCCGCCTGCTCGCCTGCTGCGATGCGGCGACGCCCATGGGCCGCCGCGATCGCGCGATCCTCCTGACGCTGCTGGACACCGGCGTCCGCTGCGCCGAAGCGGTCGGACTGGACCTCGCGGACTGCGCCCTGCCGGAGCGCCGGCTGCTCGTGCGGCAGGGCAAGGGCGGCAAGGACCGCATCGTGCCCTTCGCCGGACGCTGCGCCGACGCCCTCGCCGCCTATTGCGCGGACCGGGGGACGGCGCCGGGTCCGCTCTTCGTCGCCGCGCGCCACGGGCGCCTCAACGCCGGCGTCCGTCTCCGGCCGAACGGGCTGAAGCAACTGCTGCGCCGGCTCGGCCGGGCCGCCGGCATCCCCAAGGTGCACGCTCATCGCTTCCGGCACACGTTCGCCACCTGGGCCATCGCCCACGACGCGCGCGAGCTCGACGTCCAGCATCTGCTCGGCCACAGTTCGCCGGAGATGGTGCGCCGCTATTCCGCCACCTACGGCAGCGCCCAGGCCACTGAGCGCCACGCCGCCTTCTCGCCGGGCGACGGGATGCTCGTCGGTCCGGGCTGAGTGGACCGCTGCGCCTGCACCCCCGACACCCCGAGCAGGGTCTTCCCGGCACGGGCCCTGCAGTGCGTTCTCCGGGGGCGACGGGCCGAACGCGCGGGGGCCCTGCCTGCGGCGGTCCGCCGCGCACCGGTCCGTCCGCGGGAATCGGGCCGATGACCGATCGTCGCACCCACGCGCACAGGCGGAGCGCTCTGTATTATCGGGCTTCCCAAGCCGAGAGTCGCGGGTTCGAGTCCCGTCTCCCGCTCCAAGGAAACTTTCTCCCAGATGGGGAAGAGCGGAGAACTGGCAGAGGACGCTCGCCGGCGTTGACCCCCGATCGCGACGAGCGCAGATACATCGAGGCGCCGTGAGGGTGAAAGGACGCCCCTACTACGCAGCCTTCTTCACGGTCACGCGGTAACCAGCCAGACCGCGGAACCACCTCCGCCGGGTCGGCGGTCACGATGGGCGCGTAGCCCGCCTTCGAGAGCGCGTCGCGGACGTACCGCAGCGTCTGCGGGTCGTCGTCCACACAGAGAATCCGCGTCCGCTCCGTCCCGCGGACAGACTGGCTCTGCACCCGCAATCCGGTGGATTGATGTAGACTTACATCATGAGTCACCGCACGCAGATCACGCTGACCGATGAGCAGTATGCGCGGCTGCGCGAGGAGTCCCGGCGCTCCGGCCTCGGCCTCGCGGAACTCGTTCGCCGGGCGCTCGAGCACCGCTACGGAACATCTCCCGCCGTGGAGGTGCTGGGAGCCCTCGACGCGAGTTTCGCCTCCTGGGCGGACCGCGACTTCGCTGGCGCGAGCTACGTGGAGGGGCTTCGTCGCGGCATGTCTCGCCGACTGGCAGGCTGATGGCGATCATCGTCGACACCTCGGTGCTGATCGACCACCTGCGGGGCGAGGAGGCGGCTCGCGAGGCGCTTCGCGGCGCCACGGCCGCTGGCGAACGGCTCGCCGCTTCCGTACTCACCAAGGTCGAGGTGCTGGCCGGGATGCGAGTCCCGGAGGAGCGCGCCACGCGTCGCCTGCTGGACAGCCTCGACTGGATCGCAGTCGATGACGAGCTCGCCGAACGTGCTGGCGCCCTGGCCAACCGGTATCTGCCGTCGCACCCCGGGGTTGATCCGGTCGATTACGTGATTGCCGCGACGGCCGAACGCATCGACGCCCGGCTCTGGACTCGCAACGTCCGCCACTTCCCAATGTTCCCGGAGCTCGAATCTCCATATTGAGACGGTGTTCGGCGATCCCTGCGATCTCCCGGTCGACATTGGCTGACGCTGTTGAGCCAGACGCTCGATTCGATCCCAATCACTGGTCGCGCCCTGCTAGCTCTCGCATCCAATGCCGTCCTGGTCCCGGCCATCGAATCGATGCGGGTCGTTCCCGACGACCCGGAAGCGTCGATGCGGGATGTCCCCACAGTCAAGGTCTGGCGGGGAGGGCGGGATGCACACATCAGGATACGACGGATCGCAACCGACGCCGGACTCCGATATTGGCGCAGGCTCGGATGCCGCTTCTCCGTTGGTCGTCCCACAGCCGGCGAGCCACGCGGTGCTGGTGGCCTGCTGCGGAGCGGTCAGGGTGAGGCCCCACGCCCGCTTCACGGCGCGGTGCTGACGCGCATAGGCGCACTGCTCCACCGCCGTGTCGAGAATCCGGGCCGCGATGCCGGTCAACTGATCCGGCGTGCGACTCCCCTTGCTCGCGTTGAACGATTGCGCCGTCGGGTTGAGGTTCGCGGGATCACTCGAGAAGCGATCCTTCCTCGCTGCGGACCAGTCGCAGCCCCTGAGCGCGACGTGGTGATCGTGCGCGATGGCACCGCGCTGAAACCTATACGGAAAACTTGCCGCGCCACCGCGCCCAGGTGATCGCAAAGGCAACGCCCGCCACCGCCGCGACGCCGATCCCCACGGCGATCCAGATCCAGCCCGTCTCTCCAGCGTCTTGTGATGCGACCGGCGGCGGATCTGGCTCCACGCTTTCGCGCGGGGCTTCGCCGGCGGGGGCAGGCCCCGGCTCGGCAGCGTCGGTTGGTGTTTCAGCAAGCGGTGGTGGCTCCGGCTCGGCAGCGGCAACAGCGGCCGCTTCAATGTGTCTTTGATCGTAGGCGAGTGCTTGCTCGTCGATTCCCGGAAGTGGAGCCATGCCTTCGCCCAAGTGGGCAACATCCCCGTCGAAGATCTTCGTACCATCACACCAGCCGGTGCCATAGAAGGGAGGACCGTCCGCGTACACGAGATATTCCTCGCCGACATCAAACTCAAACCCGCATGCTTCGTTAGCGCCAACCACAGCGATCACGATGTTCTCGGCGACCGCGCCTTCCCATACCGTGTCCACCTCAAACTGCACTGCCGTGTCAAGCCACGGCCTAGGGCTGTTGGCAGCCGGAGTGAACGGCTCCATCGCCGTGACGCGGCCGTGGAAGACGGTCGATGCCATCTCCAACTGCTCCGGCGGGGTGAAGACCACACACGAACACGCCTGTACGGGTTGCGGCATCGCTAAGAGGACCCCGAAACCACTCAGGAGGATCGCGAGCACGCCCCCCACCAACCACCGGTTCATTGCACGCTCCTGCTAGGGAATCTGCTGCCACCCAACGCGCACGCGGGAGGACTTCCCCGATCCGTGCCCCCAGCCACCAAACTCAGTTTAGAGCGTCGTCAAGCGCGCGGGGCTCCGGCTCGAGCTGAGGGCACGCGAATCAGACTTCCAAGGCGATTAAGCGAATACTCTTAATCAGCCGGTTGTAGGTTTGAGTCCTACATGGCTCACTACCACGCTTGGAGAGGACGCGAGTCGCTGCCGGCGGGGCGCCGCGGAGCAGAGGCCGCCGGGCCGAGAAGCTGCGGAAGGTGGGTCCCCGCGCCGTGGGGAAGTGTCGGAACTGGTAGACGAGCACGATTCAGGATCGTGTGCCGCAAGGCGTAGGAGTTCGAGTCTCCTCTTCCCAACCACCCTTCCAGGCGAGCGCTGGTGAGGGCGCGCTACCGATGAAGGTGGTTTGGGCCGGGTCGGAAGAAGCGGTGCTTCAGACCGGTCGCGGCGCGGTCCGGTCGAAGCGGCGGATGACGATGCCCCCGATAATGAGCAGCAGCCCGAGTACCGACGACGGCCGGATCGTCTCTCCGACGATGACGCTGATGAAGACGAGGGAGAGGAACGGCGATAGGTAGACGAGGTTGCTGACCTGCGCGGTCGTCCGCGAGAGCGAGAGGGCGCGCATCCAGAGGACGAAGGTCAGGCCCATCTCGAAGACGCCGACGTACGCCGATCCTCCGATGCCGCGCAGGTCCAGAGGCGGCGGGCCGGCCAGGGCGTAGGCCGCGGCGAGAACGAACACCAATCCGAAGGCGAAGTTCAGCAGCAGCTTGACGACGGCATCGCGGTCGTCCCGGACATTGGTCAGCCAGAACGTGGCCCAAATGAAGGCGCTGCCGACCGCCAGGGCCGTGCCGACCGGATCGCTCACGCGAAAGGCCAGCAGGTCGCCGCGCGTCGCGATCACGAGCACGCCGCAGAAGCTCACCGCGATCGCGGCCAGGGAGATCCTGCCCAGGGGCTGCTTGAGCAGCGGCACCGAGAGGATCACGACCACCATGGGCCAGGCATAGTTGAGCGACTGCGCCTCTTGGGCGGGCAGACGGTCGTAAGCCTCGAACAGCACGAGGTAGTAGAGGAACGGGTTGAGGAGGCCGAGCGCCGCCGACCGCAGATACTGCTTGGGCGAACCGATCAGCGCCTGCCCCAGCTTGCGCTGCCAGGCCGCGACGGCGAGCAGCACCAGCGTCGATACGATCGTCGCGTAGAGCAGCATGTGCGGCGCTTCGACGTAGCGCAGCGACACCTTGAACGCCGACGCGGCGGTAGCCCACAGGAGAACCGCACCTCCCGCGTACAGGTATGCTTGCGTTTGGCTGCTCACGACCCCGTTCCCATCCTGAGAACCGGCAGGCGGGTTTCCTCAATAGTCTCTGAGGCGCGTGCGAATATTTCGAGTTGGCCGGACGACGAACCATGCATTGATCGCAGTGATCTCAGTCGTGGAGCAGGCTCTTGGCGAGCAGCCTCGCCTCGTCCAGAGTGTCCACGAAATGCTCTTCCGGAACCCACTTGAGAGCATTGAGGGAGTGGAGGGTCTTGGCGACGGAACCGGAGAGATTCACGACGATGCATTCCGTGTTCTCTTCGGCGGCGGTTTCGATGAGTTGATCGATCACCAGAGCGGCTGTCGGGCCACACAATACGGATCGTCAGGCAGCAGCCCGTTCGTCGCGATGATGGAGGCCTCCCAGCATCGGGGGCGCGACGACGCGCCCGTGCCGCTGGGGCGCGCGCGGCCCGGCTGGCGGATGGAGGTCGAGGGGCCGATGGGGACGCGTCTCGTTGGAAGAGGCGACGCACTCTGGGATGATCCGCTGCAGGTGCCGCGCGTTGAGCGGAATGATGTGATGCGAGCACGCGCGTCGGAGCGTCCCGATCCAGCGCTCGGCCACGGCATTCGCATGCGGAGCCCGCACCGGTGTCCAGATCGTCTCACTCCCAAGCCGCTGCGCCCGGGCCACGCAGTCGCGCCCGTAGGCGCGGTCGCGGTCTCGGATCAGAGAGCGCGGGCGATGGTTACAGGCCGTGGCCTCGATCATCTGCTGCCAGGTCCAGGCCGCCGTGGGATGGGCCGTGACGGTGACGTCCTCGATGCGGCGCCGCGCATGCGCGATGATGAAGAAGACGGACACCGTCCCGACCGTGCGCGTCGGGACGGGGCAGCAGTCCGCCGCCCAGATGACGCCGCGCTGGTTGGGGAGGAAGGTCCGCCTTCGCACTCACGTCGGAACCGAGCGTCCGCAGCTCGGCCCGGATGCGCACCGCGCCCCAGCGCGGATTCTCCCGCGCAAGGCGGAGAATCAGATCCCGCGCCTCGACCGGGATCCGCCGCCGCCCCGGCCGGTGCGGGCGACTCTTCCAGGTCCAGAACCGGCGCCAGCCGGTGCGATGCCAACGCCCGACCGTGTCCGGATGGAGGATCACCAGGGACGTGCGCCCGCCCGCCCAGCGACGGCGGAGGGGCGCCCAGCGCAGACGATCGACCTCGGTCACGCGCGGGCGGCGCTCGCACAGCATCAGGTGATCGAGAGCCCCGCGGACACGCGGCCGGAGGCGTGGAAGGCCGGCGTGTCGAGCGCGGCGTAGATGCTCGCCGCGGCCCTGGTCGAGCACATACCCGCGGTGCGCGATCTGGAGGCAGCGCCTGGCTATACTCGGTGCGCGGCGGGCGACCCCGCCCGCTTCACCGGCAGAGGATGGGGCGGAGCTACACGAAATGGCGCGACGAATCACAATCGGTACCACGGCGGCCCTCGCCCTGGCGGCGTTGATCGTCGCCATCCTCGCGCTTATCGATGATCCCGCTCCCGCTCCCGCCGCTGCACCGCCCCCCTCCAAGGCCGAGCCCAGCGCCTATACCCACTGGTTCGTGCAGCAGGCCCTCGCGCGCTACGATGCCCAGGGCCGCCAGGCCGCCCTCGCCTTTTTCAACTCCCCCCACAGTGTCGACGGCCAGTGGTATGTCTTCATCACCGATGAGAACCAGACCATCATCGCTCATGCCCCCAACCCCGACCTCGTGGGCAAGCACGTCTCCCAGGCTCTCGGACCCAACTCCTACCCCACAGGGTCCGCCGTCGCCGCCTCCGCCGACCAGGACGGCGCCTGGTTCGACTACACCTATCCCAATCCCGCCTCTGGCGTTGTGGAGACCAAGCACTCCTGGGTGGTGATCCACGACGGCATTACCTTCGGCTCCGGCTGGTACGAACGCGGCCCCGCCAAGTCCGACGCCCCCGCCTACACCAAGACCTTCGTGCGGCAGGCCATGAACCTCTACGTCGCCCTCGGCCTGGAGGAGACGGTCGCCTACTACAACGCCCAGGAGAGCGTTGACGGCCAGTGGTATGTCTTCATCATCGTTGACGGCCAGTGGTATGTCTTCATCATCGACCAAGACGGCTACACGATAGCCCACCATAACCCGCAGTTTCGAGGGCGTGATCCCAGCCTCCGTGTGGACGCCACGGGGTATTTCTATGGCGACGACTTACTGAGCGCCACTGAGGCGGGTCATTGGGTCGACTATGTGTTGCTCAACCCGGAATCGGGCGAGAACCGTCAGAAACACACTTGGATTGTGCGGCATGACGGGCTGCTATTTGGATCGGGCTGGTATGAGTAGCGGCGGACGCGACGTACACAGTTTCCGTAGACCTGGCAACCGACGTACCCGCCGGTTTGTTTGGGATTGGCAGCTCTCCCGGAGAGAGCGTCTTCGTCAAGGAGGGAGCCTCCACCATCGAGCCCGAGACGGCGGAGGACGACAATCGATACCTTGATGATTCCGAAGACAGGTTCGACCAGTTGCTTTCTCAGCTCGTATACCTCTTGTGAATGAACGCGCGTGTGGCGTCGGTTCCCCACAGCTCGTCTGGGCGAGCAAGCGGAAGCGGTACGCAGCTGAGGAGATCATCGCCAAGCTGCGGGAGGCAGAGGTCCACCTCGCCCAGGGCGATACGGTGGGCCAGGCGGTGCGCAAGCTCGGGATGAGTGAGCAGACCTACTACTGCTGGCGTCTCGAGTACGGCGGGATGCGGGTCGACCAGGCGAAGCGGCTGAAGGAGCTGGAGCGCGAGAACGCGCGGCTGAAGCAGCTGGTCGCGGAGCAAGCGCTGGACAACTCGATCCTGCGTGAGGTGGCCTCGGGAAACTTCTGAGCCCGGCGAAACGACGTCGGGCGGTGGCACACGCACGGGCAGCACAGCCTCTGCTTTCGGAGCAGGGTGACGGTGCGCCGCTACGCAGCCACTTACGACGCCGCCAAAGCCGCCGCCGCCGCCTGGACCGTCCCATCCGGGAGATTGATCTGGCTGAGTCGCAGCCACACCGGCATGGACCAGCCGCCTCCCGGCAGCAGACTGGAGATCCACAGCGGCGCCGACGTTGCTCTGGTCGATGACTTCACGTTCGAGCATTGCAAACCCCGTTCGGCATGGGTGCCGCTTCGCGCTGGGGCGTGAGAACGCCCGCCAGACGCGCCACGGCATCAGCACCGCGATGCAGACTTCGCTGAGGCTGGCCTGCCTGCGGATCCGCAGCCGCGTCACACATTGCGCCCACATCGGAGGTCGCGGTGACGGCAAGCGCGCTCTGCGTCTCCAAAGGGCTACGATCCGCCCGACCGAGAACCGCGCACGCGAAGGGAGATCCCGTGCTGCGTCATGAGGAACTGCGCAATGATCCGCTTGGTGTCGCGCGCCGCGTCTGGGATGACACCGCCTGGCGCGCCGCGATCATCACCGCAGCGCTGATCTTCCTGCTCGAACTGGTGATCTGGGCAGTCGCTGTCGAGCCTGGCATCGGCTGGGTCGCCTCGATCGTCACGCTGCTCGCCATCGGGCGAGCCCTGACCATGCGCCCCTTACGTGGCGAGCTGAACGATCCCGAAAACCTCAGCCTGCTACTCGGCCTTGTCGCCCTCCTGTCCGCCGAGTCGCTGTTCTGGTTCACCTCGATCGGCGACACGTTCGCCGCACACGCCATCTACTGGCCGTTCTCGCTCGTGCTGATGGGCAGCGTGCTGGCCGCCCGCGCGCTCGCCCCCTATGCCAGGCGACCGCTGGTCGCCTGGGCGTTGCTCTTCGCGATCCTCTTCTTCACCGCCGAGATGGTCGGCTGGGCGGCGAACGCGTCCGTGCCCGCCCCGTCGTTCTCCTGGGGCGTGATCGCGACGGTGCTCGCGTTGATCGCCCGCTGGGTCGTCGGCCGAGGTTTCAGCGGGCCCATCGCGAGCCCGCTCAACGTAGCGCTCGCGCTGTTCATCGTCCTGACGTGGTGGCTCGAATACGGCGCAGAAGCCAGCGGCGTCGGCGCCGCTTCGTGGGGTGGACAGGAGCTCTACTGGCCCTGGATCGTCTTCACCACGGGCATCGCCGCCGGCTGTGCCATCGTCGCGCCACCGATCGCCAAGTGCCTCAACCGAAACCGTGACGATGCCACCTGAGCGCACGCCGCCGCTCTCGAACCAACCGTGCTCGCGCGAAAAGGAAACAGTCATCTCGCGTCATCAGCAGCGCAGCCAATACTCCGTCGGCGCGCTCCGCAGCGCGTGGGACGACACTGGCTGGCGAACCGTCATCATCGCCTCCCCCCTCGTCTTCCTGCTCGGAGCGCTGATGGAAGTCACCGGCAATCCCGGCGGGACCGGTCTGCGCTGGACCGCCATGCTGACGACCCTGTTCGTCATCTCCCGCGCGCTGACGCGGCGTCCGCTGCGCGGGCAGCGCAGCGATGTCGCAACCCTCACCCTGCTGCTCGCCATCGCCGGGACGATTGCGATCCAGGTCGTCTACGCCTGCACCACCGTCGGCGCCACCTTCGTCGCGGGGCAGCAACGTGGAGGCCGCGATCGCGATCGCCCCTAGTCTCTTCGTTGGTCTGGCGCCAGGCGCGGATCGCGTGACGGGCAGAGCACGACGACCCCACGGCCCGTCTGGGTCGATGCCAAGCTCCCCCGCGCCTTATCGATCTGTCATCATTGTCGCCGACGTAGCGGATTGGCAGCGAAGGAGGGAACGCAATGGCCCAGTGCAAAGCGCGGACCGCCCGGGGCACGCAATGCTCCCGCCCAGCGGCGGCGCCGTCCCGAAGCCTCTGCGGAACGCACCAGCGGGCGTTGGCGCGCGGGACCCGCGTGACCAACGCGGCCACCGGGCGAGCGTTCCCCAAGCCGCGCTGAGCCGCGGCGGTCCGAGCAAGCTGGCGGTCGCCGCGCGCGCGATGGCGTCGGGCGTCTCGAAGCCGGCCCAGACGCGGCGGAAGGAGACGACGCTGTTACTGCCATGCCTATCGTGCCTGATGCGATGACGGCGGCTGAGGAGGGCGCGCTGACGGGCGAGGCCACACTGATGGACACGTCCAGCGCGGCCAAAACCGCAGCCGATTCCGCAGCCGATTCCGCGGCCGATGCTGAGGGGATGGGCAGACTGATCTCGAGCGGCGTGCTCATGGGGACGGATACGTTCCACACAGGGAGCGGCGACGTGCTGCTGGTGAGCGATCCTAACGGCAACTTGATCCTGCGCTTCCAGGAGTACTCGGTGCGAAACGGGCCGGACCTGTTCGTCTACCTGACACCCGATCCCGGGGGCGACGCGCACGCGGACGGCGCCGTCAACCTCGGTGCCATCCGGGCGACGAGCGGCTTCGTGAACTACGAAGTGCCAGCGGACGTCGATCCGGCCTCGTTTCGCGCCGCCGTGATTTACTGCCGTGCCTTCTCCGTGACCTTCGCGGTAGCGGAACTCACTTAGGAGTGCGACTCTGGTTTGATGGGCTGCCGGATGCATCGAGGATCGAGAGCTCTCGCGCGGCTCCGTAAATGCTCACTCGGGAAATACCGCCGCGCCGACAGGGTGACACAACGGCCCCCCGCAGGCCCGCCTTCCCGTAGGGGAGGGTGATCCCTTAACCCCTCGTCGCCGGGCGCATCACGCGGGAGACTCAGCGTTGACCCTGTCGAAGAGGTTCACGACCTCTTTAGATGGCCGTGGCGTGAGCAGGGAAACAGCAACAGCCATCAACGTGGCGATCAGAAAGGTAACGATAAGTTAGGAGGCAAGACTTCCGAATCGACGGCGAGCCACACACGCTGAAGGGTGCCTGCGCTCTCTGAGAGAGCGATACTAAACTCGCGCATTCGCCGCGATTCCATAGGCGACTCGCTTGATGAACGGCAGATCGTCGGTAGCGACGGCGGATGCCAGAAGCAACCGTGCCGCGTCGGGGCTGAAGCCGGTCGGCACCATCCGGATGCCGCGGGGCGATGCAGCGGGCGCCGTCAGTTCGCCGGTACCGCCGCCGCGTCCGCGAGGCGATCGATCCGGAACGCGCCGGCGGTGGCGATGTCGCCGTGGGCATCGAACGAGAGGGAGCCGTAGAACTTCCCGTCCCACCCCTGCGTGCCGTACAGGAAGCCCCGCAGACAGCTCGTGTCGTCCCCACAACGCGCAAGCGCCTCGCCCAGCAGGAAGATCCCGTCGTAGGTCGTGGCGCAGTAGTACGAGAGGTCGCAGTCCGTCTCGTCCTGCAGGGCCAGGAACTCGGCCGTTCCCTCGCCCTTGAAGGTCCCGACCGGGACGTAGTACCCGCGCGTGGACTCATCGTCGGCGACACCGACGACGTCGCTCCCAATGCCCTGCGCCGTGACGCCGGCTGTGTGCAGCGCGGCGGTGAAGCGGGTGGCGCCCGGGATGGTCTGCGGCAGGACGATCACGGCATCGGGCTGCGCCGCGGCGATCCTCCCGACCGCCGCCGCGAGGTCCGTGACCTCGTCCGCGCCCACGACCTCGTCGGCCACGACGGTCCCGCCAATCCCCGGCATCCCCGCCACGTACGATCGGCGCAGGTCCTGGGCGTAGGCCGTGTCCGCCGTCAGCAGCGCGAAGCGCCGGTAATCCTCGGAGCCCAGGAAGGCCAGCATGGCGTCGACCTGAGCGGAATTGGTCGGCGTGTTCCTGAAGATGTAGTCGCCGGCGCCGGTGATCTCGTCACTGGAGGCGAGGGGGGAGAGCAGCAGCACGCGATTCGTCTCGACGTACGGGGCCATGCCGAGGACCTCACCGGAACAGGTGCCGCCATAGATAACCCGCACGCCGTCCTCTTCCACCAATCGGCGTGCCGCGGCTAGGGCGTCGGCAGCGGTGCACTGCCCATCCGCGAAGACCACCTCCAGCCGCCTGTCCTGCTCAGCCCACTCCTCATTGAGATCGCGCACCGCTCGCTCGATGACGCGCTGCACGGGCAGCCCGTACACGGCCCCGTCCCCGGTCAGCGGGTGCACCGCCCCGATGCGAACCACCTCGGGGTCTATCGGCGTCGTCTCCTGGGATGGCTCCGGCGTCCCGCCAGAATCCTGCGCCTCCGCCTGGGAGTCGCCAAGCGGGGAGAGGAGGATTCCCATCGCCAGAAGCGAGAAGGCAAGAAGGACGAACACAACCTTACGAGACGTCGTCATACGGGATCCTCCGCAAACCAGCTTGCCGGCCGTCTTGCCAGGCGAGTTGTCGTCTCCGTTGGCTCGTTCCGGGCATCACCATGAAACGACAGCAATACCCCACGCTTGGTCTTGCGAATGCTAGCGGACGACTACCACACCCTGGCATGGCCCTGCAAATCGACCGCCTCGATAGTCAGTACAGGTGCATGGCCCATTTGGAGCCAACAAATTATGCCCACTTCATGACCTCCGCGGCCGCCGCCGTGTCTCGTGAGTCGGACAGAGAGGACGCCGGGAGGGTCGCGCGAGGACGCACCTATGACGTTCCAATCCAAGACTCCCGGCCCCTGGCTTAGGTATGGGGATCATATCGCAGTTTACCCAAACGGTACTAGCGGGGGCGCTTCGCCGTATGGTATCGGATGGCGCCTGTCGGCGCTGCAAGGCACAAGGAGCAAGGCGTAAGGGAAGCAGGAACAAGCATGACAGCAGCACCGCGTAGTGTGCTGGAGCGTGTGGCGCGCGCTCTACGACCGAGACAGTATCCGGGCTCTCAGCACAGCAGGGCTCTCGATCAGGGCATGCGCACGCAATCTGACAAGGCGTTGGCACGGATCACGGCGGGCGGTGGGACCGCCTCTCTCAGAGAATCAATCCAGCGATGCCACCGTTCACGGTCGAGATAGAAGAGGGCTTTCAGGAGGCGCTGGAGAACGAGTCGGCAGGAACCTAGGATCGTGTGCACAGGCTGCTGGACAATCAACGCCCAACTGAGTTCTCAGCGGCCGCCGCATCGTTTGCGGATGTCAACCGGACAGTTGTTACCGCGGCCCTGCGCGGCTTGAAGAATGCGGTCAGGAACCGTGACGCGATTAACTGGGACTCCACACTTGTCCTTGCACAAGAGTTCTTCGAGTGGGGTGAACAACATGTGGAGCGCGACGGGCTGGACAGGACCGAGTTGCGCGCGCTCGGATGGTTCGTGGCCGCCGGCGCGTTCCCTGTGGAGTGGTGGGCACCACGCGTACCGAAGGCCCTGGGCGCGGCCACCGAGTCGTCCTCCGATCTCTTCGTTCCTCTCGACGACATGATGGCCCAAGTAGCCGAAGCCTCTGGCGACCTTCCGGAGATGGCGTTGGAAGTCCTTGAGATCGTGGTCAGGCAGAACGAGCACGAGTGGCACGAGCCGTACCTTGTTTCTGCCGAGACCATCCTCGCTCAGGTCTCCGAGCATCCCGAACTCAAGGCGCAAGCTCGCAAAGTGGCCGATACGCTCGCGAGAGCCGGCTACGAACAGTTCGAGCGATTCGTGCCCGGTG
The DNA here is from genome assembly GCA_963662615.2 of Dehalococcoidia bacterium. Classification (GTDB taxonomy): domain Bacteria; phylum Chloroflexota; class Dehalococcoidia; order Bin125; family Bin125. The sequence continues at coordinate 904,951 of CAXXSR010000001.1, read as the reverse complement.
CCGAGCGCGCCTGAAGGGCCCGGCGCGCCCTCCGGGTGGCGATTCACGAGCCACCCCGCGCCCAGCGTACGAGTGTGGTAGGCACTGGGGCAGTGCTGTAGCCGAGGAAGCCGCAATCTCGCTGACCCTCAAGTATTCGTCGACGAGCAGCTTCCGCGATCGACTGCACGTCGATCGCTCCATCAGGTGAATCTTCGCACGTGATGAGTTGCGGCGGGGGGCCGTTGGCTTCTTACCGCTGGCGCTTGCGCTCCCAGCGTTCGCGGTACTCGGGCACCGCGAACATTCCGAGATGTTCCCAGTAGTACACGTCACCCTCGCAGCTCACGGTGAAACTGCGATCGTGGGATAGAACAAGTGCCCCAGCGCTTACGCAGCAACGCGTGCCACAGGCAGGGCGGCCAGGGCTCGGTGCGCCACCACCTCTGGTCGGGTCGCGATGGGGGGCGCTCTCCGCTACAGCGACCATGCGGATCGCACGGCAGCATCCCTGCCCGAACAGCGCGTCATCTTCATGATCCGTTGCTAAGGTCTCACCCTCCAGCCCCTGGCCCTGCCCTCGTATCGTGCTTCCCAAGCAGAGGGTCGCGGGTTCGAACCCCGTCTCCCGCTCCAACACCCCGCACGAAGAAGAGACCGGGCCACCGGGCTGAAATCGCCGATCTCGTCGCCCTGCGGGGGGGCGTCGTCCAGAGCGGTCATCCGCCCTCGATCTAAAGCCGACACCGCGCTGGCCAGGAAGATGGAGCCCCGGCACTCGCGAATCGTTGCCCATAGCTGCCTGTTTTTCCCCTTGCGACCGCTGGGCGCCGGCGCGCTACCGGCCCTAACCCTCGACGGTCACGGCAATCGTGTGGTGCCCCGTGGCGCCATCGGGAAACGGCTCCATCTGCTCGGCCGTCTGCACCATGCCGCTGCGATCGATCGCGCGTACCTCGAGGCGGAACGCGCCCTCGGTGGCGGGCCAGTCGACCACCCACTGACGCCAACTGCTGTCGGACAGCTCCTCGCTCAGAACGGCGTCGATCCATCCGCCTTCCGAAGGCTGCGCGCCGGGCGATCGCTCGCCTGGCCGAACCTGAACGCCGCTGACGCCGCTCAGCCCGCCCCAGGCGACGCCGGCGACACGCACGTTGCCGGGCGCGAGCGTGGCGCCGTCGTGCGGGACGTCGATGCGCGACTGCAGCTTGATCGGCGCCTGCTGGGCCCAGCCTCGCCGCACCCAGTAGGAATCGAAGGAGTCGAGCGTCGACAGCTCGATCTCGCCGAGCCACTTCGTCGCGGAGACGTAGCCGTAGAGCCCCGGCACGATCAGGCGCGCGGGGAACCCGTGCTCGGCTGGCAGCGGCTCGCCGTTCATGCCGACTACCACCATCGACTCGCGCCCGTCGAGCGCGACGTCCGTGGGGAAGCCGACGGTGAAACCATCGACGGCGCGCCCGATCACCTGCGTGGCGCCGGCCTGAACGCCCGCCTCGCGCAGCAACGTGGGAAGCGGGACGCCGAGCCAGTAGGCGTTCCCGACGAGGCCCTGCCCCACCCTGTTCGAGACGCACGCGAGGGTCACCGACTCCTCGCGCAGGCTCATTGCGAGGAGTTCGTCGAACGTGAACTCCGCTGGGCGGTCGACCATCCCGGTGAGCTGGAGCCGCCACCGCGTACTGTCGATGCGTGGTACCGAGAGTGCCGTATCGATGCGGTAGAACTTGCTATTCGGCGTGACGAGCGGCGAGATGCCCGGCACCGTGGCGGGTCCGGCGCGGACGACGGGTGCGGGCTCGGGCGTCGGCTCGGGTGTCGGTTCGGGCGTGACGGTCGCGGTCGGCGTTGCCTCGGCGGGCGCGGTGGCGGTCGGCGTTGCCTGGGCGGGCGCGGTCTCGGCTGTGGCCGTCGCTTTGGGCGGGGCGCTCACGCTGGGGGTTGGCGAGGGCAGTGCGGCGGTCGCGGCCCCCGCGGGCCGTGACGCCGGCGTCGAGGTGCTCGGCGGCGGCAGCACGATTGCGGCGCGCTGCGCTTCCACATCGACCGCCGGGCCGATCAGGCGCCGCCCCAGGGGCACCGAGACCGCTGCCGCCGCCAGCCCGCCGCCGGCGAACTGCAGGAAGCGCCTTCGCCCGAGGCGCTTCTCCTGCGGATCGGGAGGCGCGGCGGCGGCCGACGGGCCGGCCTGGGTCGCTGCGTTGAGCAGCAAGAGGAGCGTCGCGGCCCCCGCGATTCCGGCGGCGAGCGCGGTGGTCCAGGCCTGTGCGGGCGAGGTGAACGGATCGCGGGCCCCCACGAGCCCGCCGACGAGGGCGAAGACCGCCAAGGCGGCTACGCCGATCGCGCGGTAGCGCATCGCGAGCGGCCCCAGGGCCGCGCCCAGCAGCAACGAGGTGGCGACGATGCCAACGAGCAGTGCGGGCTTGTCGTTCGTGCCGAAGGTTTCGATCGCCGCGCCGGAGACGGAACGCGGGGAGCTGTCGATGATTACGTCTCCGATCGCCACGACCAGCGACTCGCCGTCGACGAGGCGCGCGACGAACTCGGCGACAGCCAGCGCCACCGCGGCGGCGACGAGTCCCGCGACCGCTCCAGGCCACCACTCGCGAAGTTGCTGCATGCCGACGCCCCTACTCTCGACACCCCGCGGCCGGATCTAGATCCTCTGCCGCCAGCTTCAGCGTAGCGCCGAATCCTTTCGAAACCCTGACAATCCGCGGCGGGAACCAGGCTCGGGGTACGCGGTCCGCCGCCGAAGACGGCGTTCTTGACGAACCCGATGGAGTTGCTCTTCGCGATCCTCTTCTTCACCGCCGAGATGGTCGGCTGGGCGGCGAACGCGTCCGTGCCCGCCCCGTCGTTCTCCTGGGGCGTGATCGCGACGGTGCTCGCGTTGATCGCCCGCTGGGTCGTCGGCCGAGGTTTCAGCGGGCCCATCGCGAGCCCGCTCAACGTAGCGCTCGCGCTGTTCATCGTCCTGACGTGGTGGCTCGAATACGGCGCAGAAGCCAGCGGCGTCGGCGCCGCTTCGTGGGGTGGACAGGAGCTCTACTGGCCCTGGATCGTCTTCACCACGGGCATCGCCGCCGGCTGTGCCATCGTCGCGCCACCGATCGCCAAGTGCCTCAACCGAAACCGTGACGATGCCACCTGAGCGCACGCCGCCGCTCTCGAACCAACCGTGCTCGCGCGAAAAGGAAACAGTCATCTCGCGTCATCAGCAGCGCAGCCAATACTCCGTCGGCGCGCTCCGCAGCGCGTGGGACGACACTGGCTGGCGAACCGTCATCATCGCCTCCCCCCTCGTCTTCCTGCTCGGAGCGCTGATGGAAGTCACCGGCAATCCCGGCGGGACCGGTCTGCGCTGGACCGCCATGCTGACGACCCTGTTCGTCATCTCCCGCGCGCTGACGCGGCGTCCGCTGCGCGGGCAGCGCAGCGATGTCGCAACCCTCACCCTGCTGCTCGCCATCGCCGGGACGATTGCGATCCAGGTCGTCTACGCCTGCACCACCGTCGGCGCCACCTTCGTCGCGGGGCAGCAACGTGGAGGCCGCGATCGCGATCGCCCCTAGTCTCTTCGTTGGTCTGGCGCCAGGCGCGGATCGCGTGACGGGCAGAGCACGACGACCCCACGGCCCGTCTGGGTCGATGCCAAGCTCCCCCGCGCCTTATCGATCTGTCATCATTGTCGCCGACGTAGCGGATTGGCAGCGAAGGAGGGAACGTAATGGCCCAGTGCAAAGCGCGGACCGCCCGGGGCACGCAATGCTCCCGCCCAGCGGCGGCGCCGTCCCGAAGCCTCTGCGGAACGCACCAGCGGGCGTTGGCGCGCGGGACCCGCGTGACCAACGCGGCCACCGGGCGAGCGTTCCCCAAGCCGCGCTGAGCCGCGGCGGTCCGAGCAAGCTGGCGGTCGCCGCGCGCGCGATGGCGTCGGGCGTCTCGAAGCCGGCCCAGACGCGCGGGCAGCCGGAGGATTCCGCCCTGCGCGAGTTCTTCGGCGACCAGACACGACGCCTGCTCGCCCGCGCCGGCCAGATCGCTCCCGGTTCGCTGGACGAGGCCCGTGCCCTCGCCGCTCCCGTCGACTTCGACGACACGCCCTGGGCGCTGCGCGGCCTCGCCCCCGAGTTCGGCCCATCCATGCGCCGTCCGGTATGTTCCCGGCGCGCCGCGTGCGAATGGGGGCGAAGTACGCCACCACGGGAAGGCCGACGGATGGATGGACCTGCAGGACAGTACCCGGTTCGACTGCAGATTGACTACAGCGAGCGCGGAAACCGGCTCACGACTTTCTTCCGGCTTCTCTTGGCCATTCCACACCTGATTGTGCTGAGCCTGCTCGGCATGGTCGCGCAGATCGTGCTGATCATGCTCTGGATCGTGATCATCATCACGGGCAAGCGACCGGAGGGGCTGGCCAAGTTGCTCGTGTACTACCTCCGCTGGTCCACGCGCGACAACGCGTACGTTTCCCTGCTCACCGACGAATACCCGCCCTTCAGCGGTGACGAGTAAGCCCAGAAGGTCTCCAGCGTTCACTGGCGCGTGGCGAGGAGGTCGGCCCACGTCCCACCCGAAGCCATCGGTGCAATCCACTTTCCGTGCCGACCTGCCGAAACAGCGTACCTAATGCCGAGCGCCTTCCACCCCCGCCGCCAGGCCTCGTCGCGCTCCCAGGCACCTGTGTCGACGGTGTCTACGACTCGTCGCCCAGATCCACGTCGATGAGCAGACGGGCGAGCCAGTCGTCCTCCGCGGCGTCGGACAGCGGCCACCCCACCCCGACAGACGGTCGCCGTACCCAAACACCACGCACCTCCCCTGGGACCTGGGGCTGCCCCCATACCCTCAGAAGGTCTCGGCGTCGGGGCCCAGCCAGTTCTCGATGAGGGCGTTCAACGAGCCATCCTCTTTCATTTCGCCGATCGCCCGGTCCAGCGTGTCCCGCAACCCCCGATCGCCCTCCCGGACGCCCACGCCCACACCGCGGTCGAGCGGCACCTCGGGGCCGACGAGCGCCAGCCTGCCCCCGCTCTCCGCGATGCTGTCGCTGGCGAACGCGCCGTCGACCAACGCCGCATCCGCCTCGCCGCTGAGGATGGCCGCGATGACTTCCGGCGCCGTGGTGTACTCCCGCAGCGTCGCGCCGGATCCCGAGAGGTGGTCGGCCTGGACGGTGGCCACCTGGGCGGCCACCGTGCCGGTGACCACCTCATCGCCGGCACCGGTCAGCGCGACGTAGACCGACGGGCTGGGCGGGAGGTATGGCTGCGTGAAGTCGATCAGCTCGTCCCGCTCGTCCGTGATGCTCATCCCGGTCAGGACGGCGTCGTAGTCGCCGACCACCAGGTTGGGGATGGTGCTGTCCCATTCGTTGGTCACCCACGTGCACTCGAGACTGGCCCGCCGGCACAGCTCATCGCCTAACTCCCGTTCCAGCCCGTCGATTTCGCCGTCCTCGTTCAGGAAGTTGTAGGGCGGATAGGCCCCCTCGGTCGCCAGTCGGACCGCGTCGGGCGCCCCGCTGCACGACAGGGAACCGGCGAGGAGGGTGGCAAGCGTGGCAATGGCAAGGACAGGCCTGATCACGGTCATGTTTACCCGGTTTCCGTTTGCTAGGACATCGACCACTGTACCGCCGCCATCACTAACGAGTGGCGAGTATCCCGCGACGGTGGAGGACGGCGGTGACGGACGTGAACGGGCCGTTTCCACCACATGTTCGCCACCTGGGCGATCGAGAACCACGCCCGCGAACTCGGTTCTGTCAGAACGCAGGGCTCGCTGGCCTCGGCGAGCCGCATCCGCGGAATGGTGAGGGGACGCTGCTGGCGTGTCCAGACGGTACATCCACGGCCACGACGAAGCGGAAGGGGCGCACCGCGCTCGGCTCCCGGCGGTTCCGCTGCCAGGCCTGCCGGCGGCGCTTCCACGAGCGGACCGGCACGCCCCTCACCGATCTCCAGGACCCAACGGACATCGTGCTGCGCGCCGTGCTCTGGCGTCTCCGCTCCAAGCTGGGCTTCCGCGACGTCGCTGCGCGGCTCCTCCAGCGCGGCTTCGCGGTCACCCACGAGACGATCCGCGCCTGGGAGGTCCGCTTCGCCCCGCTGCTCGCGGACCGGCGGCGCGCGAAGCGGCGCGGCCCCGCCGGCGGCTCCTGGTCCCTGGACGAGACCGACGTGCACGTCGCCGGGCGCTGGTGCTCTCGCGACCGCGCCCTCGACCGCGAGGGGGTGCTCCTCGACTCCAGGCGCAGCGAGCACCGGGACACGCACGCCGCCCGGCGCTTCCTCCGGCGACTCGTCGAGGTGACCGCGCGCAAGCCGCAGCGCGTCACCACGGACCAGCCTCCGCCGTACCGCAGCGCGATCCGCTGGATCCTGGGGAAAAAGCTGCTGCACCGATGCAGCTACCCAATGCTGGGCTTCGGGAGTTTCGCGTCCGCCGCCCGGTTCTGTACCGCGTTCGATGAGCGCCGGCACGGCTTCCGCGCTCGCCAGCGACGAGGCCACTCTGTCCCCCTGGCCGAGCAGCGCCGGCTCTTCGTCACACGCTGGCGGTCACTGATGGCGGAGATGCAGGCGGCATAACGCGAGCGGCGAGGGGGAGCGCCTGACCCGGTTCGTCCCCGTGCCCTGAGATCTGACAGAACCTCCTGTCGACCCAGGGGGTGGGGGTAGGGAGGCTCGATCTCCAGCGCTTCGGGGGCGGGTGGACGGTAGCCGAGGGCGCTGTGGGGGCGCACCTGGGTGTACCTCCCGGCGCCAGCGCTGGATCAAGATCTGCGCTTCCGTGAGCGTGGTGAAGATTGCGGGGTTGCGGCACTCGTCGCGGAGCTTGCCGTTGAAGGACTCGACATAGCCGTCCTCCCAGGGGCTGCCCGGTTCGATGAAGAGTGTGGTCACGCCAACCCGCTGCAGCCACGACCGCACCGCTGGACCGACTGCCGCGCTCTCGCCGCGTCGGCGCGGGTTTGGCGGTCAGGGGGCGAAGCGGTAGACGACGGGGAGTGCCGCGACGTCGGTGACGCTGGAATCGGTGTGGTGCGATATCTGAATGCTGCCGACGCCGCAATCGCCGAACTCGTCACAGGAGATGACCCCGATGATGCCACTGAAGCCAGTGACGCCGGTCAGCGCTTCCCGGAGCTTGGCCCGATCGATGTACAGCGTATCTCCGTTACCAACCGCGACCTCCTCGATGGCCCGGAGGAGCAGCGTGGCGGCGTCGTAGGCGTGGGCCAAGTAGGCGGATGTGGGAGCCTCGGCATACCGCTCTTTATATTCGGCGATGAGCGCCTCGCTGCTCTTACCGGTCACCTCGTTGGTGTTGCCGTCGAAGTTCGAGTCCGGACCTGGAAGGTAGATGCCTTCCGACTCGGGAATGGCGAGGAACTCGGAGACCAGCATGGCTGCGCCGCCGATCAGCGTCACGTCCTCAAGTCCAGCGATCTGGCCGACCTGCCGGACGATGTGGGCGCCTTCTTTTTGGAAGAGCGGAAAGAAGAGGCCGTCCGGACCGTCCGCCGCAATTTGCGTGAGGACGGAGGTCATATTCGTGTCACCCCTGCTGACAGAGGCGACGGCGACCGATCCGCCGAGCCCCTCGAACGCGGCGGTGAAGGCGTCGGTGAGGCCAGAGGTGTACGGGTCGCCGTCGTGGATGGCGGCCATCCTACGTAGGCGGAGTTCGTTGTATGCGAACTGAGCGACCGCCTGCGCCTCGTAGATGTCGTTGCTGACCGTCCGGTAGTAGCCAGGATAGTAGTTGGAACCGGCATTGCCGCGGAGGTCGGAGGTCAGTGAGGGGGCCGTGTTGAGGGGGGAGAGCATCACCAGACCGGCTTCGCTCAGGATCGGTGAAGCGGCAGCGGCGGCGACCGAGCAGCTCGTGCCAATGACGCCGACGATTCGGGGATCGCCGGTTACCGTGTGGGCGGCGGCTCGGCCACCTTCCTCGGTGCAGAGAGAGTCGAGGCCGGCGCCCATCGAGACAGCGTGCCCTTTGATAAGGCCATAGTCCGCCAACGCCAGTTCCACGCCGCGCTGGCTTGGGATGCCTAGGTCACCAAGTCCTGTAAGGACCTGCATCGAACGTATCTGAATGGCCTCGCCGGGGGCCACCTCCACGGCGCCGAGGGGGCCGGCTTCGAAATCCTGTCCTCCACAGGAGACGACCCCCAGCACGAGCACTGTCAGCGGGGCGAGCCAACGCAGCTGCCGCAGATTCTGCCGCCGAAACCTGAGCGCTCCGCTAACTTCGCCTTGAGAGAATACCTTCACACCCTCGATATATCACCATTGCTATCTCGACGCAATAACCGTATCGGCGCAGGAGGAGCCCTCAATTTCCGGGCGTGGTAGGGCGGGCGGCGGAGCCGGCGTGGCCCGGCTGGTGCAACCGGCCACATGCCGACCGGGGGGTCAGTCGCCCGCCGTTGTGGCGAGGTAGATCTCTCCCACCAGGGCGGACTCGTTCTCCGGTCGCGCACTCGGACCCAACCGTTCCAATACCGCTACCGCGTCCAGCAGTCATTGCAGACTACGGCGAGCAACAAGATTTCCACGTATACGAAGCGGCTTGTTTGTGGGCGAGGCTCGAACCGGACTATCCGATCGTCGATCCAAGGGCTAAAGCCATCGCCAGTCGGTTGAAAAGCGCCATTCGCGTAGGGCAGCTAACCTTGTGTCAAGTGCACAATCACGGACGTATCCGTCGAATCGTCTGCTCAGCCAGTCGCTTGCGACGTACGCAAACTCAAGCGGAGTATGGCGCGTGCGCCTGACGCTGCGCCGCCAACTTGTGATGCGGCTTCAATAGCCGGTTGATGGTCCGCATGTCGGCGATCCCGAGGGCGAACGCGACATCGTGGTCGCGCAACCCTGCCGCGCTGAGGTAGGCAGCGGAGGCGCTCATCAGCGTACTCCGGGCGGCGTGCGGGAAGCCCGCTGCGGAACAGGCGGCGAGGACAATGCGCCGCACCTGACGGTCGGTGAGGGTCTCGCCTCGGGAGTTAGCGAACGCATACTCGTCGAACGCCTCAGCCTCCAGGCGATGGCGAATCATGAGGGAAGCAGCCGGGCCGAAGATCGCAAGGCGCGTCCGCTTCGTGCCGCGCGCCGCAGCCGCACTCCACGCCTCGCCCTCGGACTCCCATCTCAGGTCGTCCCACCGGAGCACCCGGATCTCGCCCGCGCCGAGCCCGCTGTAGCAGTGGACCGCGATGAGCAGGCGGTCACGGAGAGAGAGCGCCGTTCGCCTCCTGGCTCCAGCGGCCTCCACGATGCGCAACAAGTCGCCCGGCTCGATCGTGGGGCTCTGAGCCCGCCGCCGCGCCCGCTCGCCGGCCAAGATTACGCCGCTCTGGTACCACTCGGCTTCGGCACGCTTCGGGAGTGCCTTGTCGAGTTCGTCGATTCGCCGCCTCCCCTCGTCCTCGCCGAACAGGAAGAGGAGTGCCGCATTGATTGCCCCGAGTCGGATCAAGGCCGTGGCCGCAGAGGGCCGCTTCGCCGGAGCGGTTAGCACTCCTGCCAGCGCAGAACAGTTCGACAGGACCTCGGGAAGCCTGGAGCCCCCGCCCTGACGGACAGCCTCACGGACGAGGCTTCGCAACTGTGAGACCTCGCCACGGAGCGCCCCATCCGATCGGTCACCGCGGTAGTGGTCTCGATAGCGCGCTAGGAACGCCTCGGAATCCGCGTCGAGGCGGCCTCGCTTAGGGACCGGGTCAATGGAATCGAGGTCAAAGAGCGCGCGCTGGCTCATGCTGCGCCTGCTCCGGTTCCGGTCGATCCGCCGGATGCTCCACGGCAACTGCCGCGAGTTTTCGCCAGACCGACGCGCGACTCGGAGTTACGTAGGAGGCATCGAACCGCTCGGTTCCGCGCCATCCACCGCCGAGCGCGCCCTCCCACCGAGGGAGCACCTCCGCCGCCGCCGTCGCCCACGCGCGGCGGAAAGCGTGAGGCGTGTAGCCCGGCGTCCCGGCCACGACGCACGCACGGCGGAGCGCAGCCCGCAGTGCCTTCTCCGGCATCTGCACCCCGCGTTCGGTGCGCCAGATTGGTCCCGGCTTCCCTAGGACGATCCGGTAGGGTCGGCCTGCGCCCCTCATCGCTTCGTTGAAGGCGAACATGTACAGGCGCAGCGCCTCGCGGGACACCCGATCCAGTTCCACCTCGTGACGTTCGCGCCCGTTCTTCTGGTGCAGGAGCACCCGGACACGATCCCTTGGTAGAGAGTGACAGTCCACACCTTCGAGCGTCCGGAGGGCGTTCACCCGAGAGGCTGTGCTCGCCAGCAGCGTCGCGAACGCGCGATCCCGGAGGCCGATCCAGCCTTCGGCGCGCCCCATCGCGGCGATCATGGCGCAACGGTCCTCAGGGCTCGGCGTAGGTCCCCCGCGCGTGCGGGGTGAACCGGCGTTGATACGGTAGCCCCCTCCCCGACGCTCCGCCACGGACCGCAGCGCCTCACGGATGATCTCGTGCGGATCGCGCCCGAGGTCGGCCTGGAGTTCCGGCCGCAGCATCGTCGCGACTGAGCGGATTGCGGTCCGGCGGTGCGCAATCGTGGACTTGGAGCAGATTTTGCCATCGGCGAGACGGTCGGAGACCAGCGCCCGGCCCAGCAGATCGCGATCCATAAACAGGTCGAGGATGCGGACGACGTTGCGTCCCGCCGCGTTGGACGCGCATCTGAGCATGTCCTTCCTGAGCCATCGATATGTTTCGATGCTGCGCTTCCGCAGCCGTCCGGCGACGCGCTCTTCGTACAGCCGGTCGAGGTCGTCACGCTGCGGTGGGGCGATGGGTTGGCAGCGGTAGGTGCGGCGGCGAACCTTGGGCGGCCTGAGTCCCTCGAAGTCGAGGAGCGCGAACCGGCGCTGATCCGACTCTGAAACCCGTACCGACAGGGGCGGGAGTACATCGCAAAACCGGCCGGACTTTCGGGCGGGGCGGGGAAACATGGTGACAGCGGGTTCCGAGGTCGATGGGGTGGGACTTTCGATCCCCCCTCCCCCATCAGCGGAACCAGTGTCAGAGGAAAATGTCTGATCGCTGCTTAGTAGTCGGGCTCCTTCTTCTGGCTTCTCCACGGGGCCGAGTTCCGGCGGTTGCGGCGGCGAAACGCGGAAATGATCAACGCGCTCTTGAAGGCCAACTGGCCGGCGAGTGTCAGCCATCACGCCGCCTGCTTCCAGGCGATGGCGTATGCGCCCCACTCACGCTTGACCGGGTACGGAACCCAGAGCCCTGGTGGAGTGGCGGAGGACGGCCCCCCCCGTCTCCACCAACTCCAACATTGCAGCTGCTCCAGCTCGTCCGGGGAGACCAGGACGATCTCGGAGCGGCCGTTCCGCTCCAACGCGTACTCCAACAGGCTCGCGACCGGCGCCACCAGCACGATGGCGCCGCTGGTAGCCTCAATAAAGACTGACTTGTGCGGCCAACCGGACTAGACTCCCGAGCACCTGCCCGGCAGATGTCGGGTCCGCTTCTAGCCTGCAACGGAGTCCCCCGCCATGGCACGATTGCGCCTCCTCGCCGATGACGAGATGGACCCTGAAGTGCGCTCCTGGCTGGACGGCTCGGATGGCGACACCGAGATTCGCATGTTTGCCCAAGCCCCGGACTTTCTCAAGTCATTCACCGCGTTCATGACTCCCTTGCGAACCGGCGGCCGCCTGGAGCCGGAGCTGAAGGAGCTGGTGCGCCTCAAGCTCGCGGAGCTCAACGACTGCTCGTATTGACTCGGTCTGCGCGCTTCTCTGGACGAGAAGCAGGTCGCGGCCGAGGAGCGGATCAGCAAGCTCGCCAACTTCGAGAACGAGGATTTCAGCGATCGCGAGAAGGTCGCCCTCCGCTTCGCCGAGCTGTTCGCTTACGATCCGCGTGGAATCGACGACGAGTTCTTCGAGCAGCTTCGGCGCCACTACAGCGAACCCGAGATCCTCGAATTGGGCTGGGCCGTGGGCAGCTTCCTCTTCCGGGGCCGGCTCAACGTCGCCTTTGGGCTCGGGTAGCGCCGCCGCACCTCGCGCGGGGGAGCCAGGGCGATATCGACGCACGATCCCCCGCGGCTCGCGCGGCCGATCCAGCGATCCGCCGCGCGCTGTAGACTACACCCGCGCCGGCGGGCGCCCTTTCGCAATGAGTGCGCCGCGGCGTGCAGACGAAAGGGGATCTCGCCATGCCTTCTCTCTTACCAGCGCGTGAGCATCGGGTGGCGCGCACGATCCAGATCGCCCAGAACCACGACGCCGTCTGGGCACGCATCACCGACTACGCCAACTCGCCCGACTGGCGGCCCAAGCTCCAGGGCGTGCATCGCGTCGCCGATCGGGATGATCGTCCCGTCTGGCGAGAAGGCGACCTGCTCATGGAGACGGTGGAGGAAGAGCGGCCCCGCCGCCTCGTTCGGCGCATCGCCGATCCCGGCGCCTTTGGCGGCGAGTGGCGCTTCACGCTGGAGGAAGCCGGGACCGGGTGTCGCCTGGTGATTACGGAAGACGGCTGGGTGCAGAACCCCGTGATGCGCCTCGTCAGCCGCTACCGCGGTGGACACACGCGGGAGATCAATCGCTACTTGCGGGCGCTGGCGCACAGTTTCGGCGACGATCACGCGCAGCCGGCGGATACCTACCCCAGCTAGGCCGGTCTCGTCTCAACGAGGCCGGTCTCGCCATCGTCGCGGCGTCCGCATCAGGCGGCGCGCCCGCATCAGGCGGCGCCAAAGCGGCCGGGGGCAACGGCGCCACCGCGCCCGGGCGCAACGCTCCCGGGCGCAACGCTGCCGTGCGCCCCGGCAGCGCCTTACCCGTGGAACTCGACCAGCTCGATCCAGTTGCCGTCCGGGTCCTGCAGGTAACAAGCCTTGCGGCCCGGCGCCACTTCCGCCGGCGGCTTCAGCCCGCGCGCGCCTCGTCCCACCAGATCTTGATACGTCGCCTCAATGTCGTCCACGTCGAAGGCGAGATGGCTCGCGCCGATCGTGTTGCGCTCCGCGCTGGCGGCGGGCCGCTCCCCGCTGGGCGGATGATAGTACTGCAGCAGCTCCAGGTTATGGCCGTCGCCGAAGTGGAGGAAAGCGCGGATCAAGTGCGTGTGTTCGTAGCCCACGACCTGAGAGATAGGCGCGCCTTGCCGCACGATCGGGTCATCCACCGTCAGCCCCATCACGTCGCGATAGAAGGCGATGGTGCCCTCAAGGTCCTTCACCACGAAGCCTGTGTGATTCATCCCCGTGATCACGATCTCCTCCTGTTCGCGACGGCCTGTTCGTGACGGCCTGTTCGTGACGGCCGGGCCGCAAGGCAGACGGCCCGCCCCCGGACGGTCCGCGCCCGCAGCTCCCGGAGTCGCCACAGTCTACGGCATGCCCCGCCGCCGACGGCCGCGGCGGGCTCCCGTCTGAGAGGGCGCCTGCAGCCGGCGCTATCCTCACTCGGACGCCGACCCGGCGGTAACACCCGGCGGTTTTACCCCGCGGTATTGAGGTGCGCATGCCCTCCAACGACTACCACTTCGTTACGCGCTGGCGCCTGCAGGGCACGGCCGAGGAGGTCGCCGACACCCTTGGCGACGCCACCGATCTCCCCCGCTGGTGGCCCGCCGTCTACCTGGACGTCCGCGAGCTGGAGCCCGGCGACGACCGCGGCATCGGCCGCGTGATCGATCTCTATACGAAGGGCTGGCTGCCCTACACGCTGCGCTGGCGCTTCCGCGTTACGGACGTGGACCGCCCCCACGGCTTCGCGCTGGAGGCCTGGGGCGATTTCGTGGGCCGGGGCGTCTGGACCTTCGAGCAGGACGGCCCCTTCGTGGACGTCACCTATGACTGGCGCATCCGCGCCCGCAAGATGCTGCTACGCGCCCTCTCCCCTCTCCTCAAGCCGGTGTTCGCGGCGAATCATCGCTGGGCCATGGCCACGGGAGAGGAGAGTCTGCGGCTGGAACTCGCGCGCCGGAACGCCGCCAGCCCCCAAGCGCGCGCCGCCATCCCCAGCCCCCCGGCGCCCACCCGGCTACGGCCGGCCCCGCGTCTTTTCGCCGCCGCCGGGGGCGCACTCGCCCTCGCCGTCGCCGCCCGCTTCATGCGCAGAGCAGCGCGCCGAGGCGGGGACGACTCCGCGGCTCCACGCGCCGGTTCATAGCGCCCCCACTTCGGGGGCTGCGCGGCCTGCGCTTACAGCAGCGCGGCCACGGACTCCAGGTTCTTGGGGTCCGGCACAAGCGAGCCCACCGGGAAGGCGTGCACCGCTTTCACCACGCCGTCGTTGAACGGCGTGGCGATGGCGACCTTGCGACCCTGCTCCGACACGTAGCCGTTGAGGAAATCGATCTCCGTGCGCCGCCCTCGCATCACGTCCTGCAGGAACGAAGGGCGCCCCTCGCCCAGCCGCGCCGCACCCTCCTCCATCTGCGCCTCCAGCTCCGCCAGCCCCCACCCCTCGGCCGCGTCCAGCAGACGATCCGGTTCCATGCCGGACACCGTCTCCACGTGGTGCCCCAGCGCGCGCCCCACGCGGATCACCTCAGCGGCGATCTGGATACTCACCCGTCGTGTCTCCGGCCTGCGACGCAGCTCGGCCGAGCCGTAGCCCGTCAGCCCGGCAATGGGGTTGGCCATGCAGTTCGTGGCCAGCTTCGCCCAGCGCTCGCCCCACAGGTTCGTGGTCACGACCGTCTTGGCGACGTCGCTGAGCACCGCCGCGATCTCGCCGGCCCGCTCCGTCTCCTTCCCGTCCAGCTCGCCGACGCGAAAGCCCACGGCGTTGCTGTCGGTGCGCACGGCGTGCCCGGGCTCAGAGAGGCCGGCGCCCAGCGTGATCACACAGCCCAGCGTGCGCTCGCGCCCGGCGATCGCCGCCACGCGATCGTCGTTGATCCCGTTCTGCGCGGACACCACCGCCCCATCGTCGGCGACGAAGGGGGCGATCAGCGTCGTGGCCCAGTCCGTGTCGTACGACTTGACCGCCACGAAGGCCAGATTGAACGGCTCGGCCACCCCTTGGAGATCGGAGATGTGGAGGGCGCGCACCGGAATCGTGAAGTCGCCCAGCGACCCCGAGAGGTGGAGGCCGTCGCGCTTCATCTTCTCGACGTGCGCGGGCCAGGGATCGACCAACGTGACGTCGCGCCCGGCCTTGCTCAGCATCCCCCCCACGAGCGAGCCGATGGCGCCCGCCCCAATGATGCCGATTCGTGTCGCCATGATCCCTCCCCCCTCACTAGGAGCCGCGCGGTCACCGCCCGCCGTGCGGCGCGCAGAGGATAGAGCAGGCGCTCGCGCTCGTGCCCGCGCGCATGCCGGGTGTCCCCGCCGGCCGCGCGCCCCGGGCAGTTGCGCCGGGCCCCCTGCCCGCCCGAGATCGCCCGGTATCATGAAAAGCCTGGCGCAGTTCGACTCGCTCGTCATCGGCGGTTGGGGCGAGTTCACCGCCGTGCAGCCGCAGCCCAGCCTAAGCGAGACGGTCGCCCCAGCGGCGCCGGCGGCCTCGCGGCCCCAGCTCCGCCCCCGCGCCCTGAAGTCGGCGTAGGCTGGGCGGGCAGGAAAGGCGGAGAGGCATGGCGGCGCGGTCGGCTTCTTCGCGGTCGGCTTCTTCGCGGTCGGCTTCTTCGCGGTCGGCTTCTTCGCGGTCGACTTCGGCGCAGTCGGCATCGGCGCGCAGCGGGACCCGCTCCACGGCAGGGAAGGCATCGCCGAAGACGGTGCGGAAGACGGTGCCGAAGGCGCCCGCCAAACCGCCCAAGAAGAGCGCACAAGCAAGGGGCAAGCGCACAACTGGCCGCGCAGCCGGCCGCGGCGGCGAGACCCATCCCCACTTCGGTCTCTCCAGCGAGGCGCTGGTGGAGCTCTGGCACCTCATGCTGCTGGCCCGCAAGGTGGGCGAGCGCTGGTTCACGCTGAACCGCCAGGGCCGCGCCCCCTTCGTGATCAGCGGTCAGGGCCATGAGGCCACGCAGGTGGGGACGGCCGCGGCTCTGACGCCGGGCAAGGACTGGGTGATGCCCTATTACCGCGACATCGGCGTGGTCCTGACGATGGGCATGACCGTCGACGACCTCATGCTCGACGTCTTCGCCAAGGCCACCAACCCCAACAGCGCCGGCCGCCAGATGCCCGCCCACTGGAGCTCCAAGGAGCTGCGCATCCCCTCCCAGTCCAGCGTCGTGGGCACGCAAGTGCCCATCGCCGCCGGGCTCGCCTGGGCCGCCAAGCTGCGCGGCGAGGACAGCGTCGCCGCCGTCTACATCGGCGAAGGCGGCACCTCCCAGGGCGATTTCCACGAAGGGCTCAACTTCGCCGCCGTCCAGCGCCTGCCGCTGATCGTCGTCGTCGAGAACAACGGCTACGCCATCACCGAGGCCCAGGAGAAAGAGATGGTGATCCGCGATGTGGCCGACCGCGCCGCCGGCTACGGCGTCAAC
Source organism: Dehalococcoidia bacterium (assembly GCA_963662615.2). GTDB lineage: Bacteria > Chloroflexota > Dehalococcoidia > Bin125 > Bin125. The sequence continues at coordinate 888,524 of CAXXSR010000001.1, read as the reverse complement.
GGCGTCGTCGTCGACGGCAACGACCTCCTCCTCGTCTACCGCACCATGCAGCAGGCCGTGCAGGAGGCGCGCATGGGCGGCGGGCCCACGCTGATCGAGGCCAAGACCTATCGCACCACGCCCCACTCCTCCGACGACGACGACCGCCGCTACCGCACCCGCGAGGAGCTGGAGCTCTGGATTCAGCGCGACCCCATCGACCGCTTCCGCCGCAATCTCCTCGACGACGGCATCCTCTCCGACGAGCATGCCGACCAGCTCTCGACCGAGGCGGACGAGGAGGTGCGCGCGGCCGAGGCGCGCGCCGCCGCCGCCCCCGACCCCGACCCCGCCACCCTGCTCGATCACCTCTTCGGCGGCGCCCCGTGACCACCATGACCGTCGCCGAAGCGATCGGCAGCGCCCTGCGCGAGGCCATGCAGGCCGACGACCGCGTCATCGTCCTGGGCGAGGACGTGGAAGTCGGCGGCGTCTTCCGCGTCACCCAAGGACTCCTCGACGAGTTCGGCCCCCAGCGCGTCTTCGACACCCCCTTGGCCGAGTCCGGCTTCGTCGGCGCCGGCATCGGCGCGGCCCTCGGCGGCCTCCGCCCCGTGGTCGAGATCCAGTTCGTTGACTTCATCCTGCCCGCCGTGAACCAGCTCATCTCGGAGGCGGCCAAGATGTGCTGGCGCAGCGCCGGCGCCTGGCCGGTGCCGCTGGTCGTGCGCGCGCCCTACGGCGGCGGCGTCCACGGCGGCCTCTCCCACTCGCAGAGTCTGGAGGCGCTCTTCGCCCACGTCCCCGGGCTCAAGGTCGTCATGCCCGCCACCCCCGCCGACGCCAAGGCGCTCCTCCTCGCCGCCATCGCCGACCCCGACCCCGTCATCTTCCTGGAGCACAAGCGCACCTACCGCTTCATCCGCGACGAGGTCCCCGACGACCTGCCCCCTGCCCGCATCGGCGAGGCCACGCTGCGGCGAGACGGCGACGACGTCGCGATCATCAGCTACGGCTTGATGCTGCACGAAAGCCTCGCCGCCGCCGAGCAGCTCGCCGAAGACGGCATCGACTGCCGCGTGCTCGACCTGCGCACGGTGGCGCCCCTGGACCGGGAAGCGATCCTGGACGCGGCCCGCGGCACCGGCAAGGTCGTCATCGTGCACGAGGATCACCTCACCGGCGGCATCGGCGGCGAGGTGGCGGCGCTGATCGCCGAAGGCGCCTTCGCCCACCTCGACGGCCCCATCGTCCGCGTCGCCGGCCCCGACGTGCCCGCCATGGGCTACCACCACGCCCTGGAGGAGGCCTTCATGCCCAACGCCGCGCGCATCGCCGCCGCCGCCCGCGAACTGGCGGCCTACTAGCGCCGGCCCGTCCGCGAAGGAGACCGGCAAGGGGGAGGGAGCCGCAGCCCATGGCCACGCTGACCATGCCCCAGCTCGGCGAGAGCGTCACCGAGGGCACCATCATCAAGTGGCTCAAACAGCCCGGCGACGCGGTCGCGTTGGACGAGCCCCTGGTCGAGGTCGAGACCGAAAAGGTCGACGTCGAGATCCCCTCGCCCTACGCGGGCACGCTCGGCGCCGTCCTCGTCCCCGAGGGCGAGACGGTGCCGGTGGGGACGCCGCTGGCCGAGATCGACGGCGCGGTACCTCCCGTTCGTCCTGACCTGTCCTTCCCTCCAGGGAAGGAGCCCGCCGCAGGTCCTTCTGCGACCGCAGGGAGCGGAAGGATCGAAGGGCGAACGCCCCCGACCCCGACCCGCCCCGGACGGCGCTTCTCCCCCGCCGTCGCGCGCCTGGCCGCCGAGCACGGCATCGATCCCGCCACCCTGACCGGCAGCGGCGCCGCCGGCCGCGTCACCCGCAAGGACGTCCTCGCCGCCGTCCAGCAGCTACCCGCTCGTCCTGAGCCCAGTCGAAGGGTCGAAGAGACAACGGTGGAGGCCGACACCGTCGTCGCCTTCACCCCCACCCGACGCCGCATCGCCCAGCACATGCTGGAAAGCGTGCGCAGCGCCCCCCACGCCTGGCTGCTGATGGAGGCCGACGTCACCGAGCTGGTCCGCTTGCGCCGGCGCCACAAGGACGACTTCCGCCGCCGCCAGGGCGCCGACATCAGCTACCTCGCCTTCGCCGCCCAGGCCGCGGCCCAGGCCCTGCGCGACTTCCCCATCCTCAACGCCACCTGGGCCGGCGACGACCTCGTGCAGCGCGGCGCCGTCAACCTGGGAGTCGCCGTGGACACGGAGGCCGGGCTGCTCGTCCCCGTGATCAAGCACGCCGACCGCCTCAACGTCGCCGCGCTGGCCGTCGCCATCGCCGACCTGGCGGAGCGGGCGCGGCACAAGCGGCTCAGGCTGGACGACGTGCAGGGCGGCACCTTCACCATCGACAATACCGGCTCCTTCGGCGCCGTCGCCTCGGCGCCCATCATCAACTCGCCCCAGGTCGCCATCCTCACCACCGAAGCGATCGTCAAGCGGCCCCGCGTCCTGGAGCACGACGCCATCGCCGTGCGCTCAATGATGAACCTCTGCCTCTCCTTCGACCATCGCGCCCTGGACGGGGCCACCGCGGCGGCCTTCGTCGCCCGTGTCCGCGACGTCCTGGAGGCCGTCGGCCCCGACACGCCGATCTCTTAGCCCGCCCCGTCCAGCTTGAAGATGCGCATCGCATTCTCCCGCAAGAAAAGCGGCCAGACACCGTCGCGCAGATCCAGCTCCGTCTCGATCTCGTTGGCGATGCGGCGCAGGTCCAGGCCCGGCCAGTAGCCCGCGTACATCACCTGCCGCGACCCCCGCGTGTTGGCGAAGTACATCACCTCTTTGGGATAGTGCTTGGGCGCGAACCCCGACGTGGAGTAGTAGAGGTTGGGCCACTTCAGCATCAGCTTCACGCACTCGAACTGCCAGGGCTCGCCCCCGTGCCGCATCACCACCTTCAGCTCGGGGAAGAACCACAGCACCTCATCCAGGTGCATCGGGTTCTGCACGTCGCCCGGCACGCGCGGCCCCGGCAAGCCCACGTAGCAGATCACCGGCAGGTCCAGCTCCACGCACTTCGCGTACAGCGGCCAGTAGATCTTGTCGTTGTAGGGGCGCTGGATGCGAAAGCCCGTCACCGTGCAGGCCTTCACGGCGCTCTCGCTCCGCACCAGCGCCTCCAGCTTGCGCAACTCGGGCATGCCCAAGAACGGATTCACGGCCACAGTGACGAAGAAGCGGCTCGGGTGCCTGGCGACGACGTCCAAGACCGGCCGCGGCTCGTCCAGGTCGCACTCCACGAGGCCGCGTTCAATCCCGACCTCGTCCATCAGCGTCACCAGCTCCTCCACGCTGGTGCCCTGGATGCGCTCGCTCACCCCCTTGAAGAAGTGCCCGGCCGGATGGTCGGAGGCGGCGCTCTCGGCGTCGCGCAGCCAGCCCTCGGCGATCATGTGCGGCAGCGACGCCCGCCGGCTCGCCTGCGCCACGCTCAGCTCCGCCCCCGGCCGCGCCAGCCCCACCATGCAATCGATCGTCGCGATGCCTCGCATGCCCGCCCTCCTCTGTGCTCGTCGATCGCGCGGAGTCTACCGGCCTCCCGCTCACATCGGCGAGCGCCGGCCGGAAGCGCGATAGAATCGCCGCGCCGTGCCCGTTCGTCCTGACCTGTCCTTCTGTCCTAGGAAGGAGCTTGTCGAAGGGCGAACCGGCGCGACAACCGATAGCGAGGCGGCATGACCCCCGATCTGATCGACCTCCCCGGCGGCGACTTCCTCATGGGCGACGACGCCGGCCGCCCCGACGAGCGACCGCGCCATCGCGTCCGCCTCGCGCCGTTCCGCGCCGCCGTCCGGCCCGTCAGCGTCACCGACTACCTCCGCTACGTCGCCGAGAGCGGCCCCGCCGGCGAAAGGGCGCCGCCGCCCTTCCTCGATGACGCCCGCTTCAGCGATCCGGAAGTTCCCGTCGTGGGCGTGAACTGGCACGAGGCGCTGGCCTATTGCCGCTGGCTGGCCGCCCGCACCGGCGTCCCCTTCCGCCTCCCCACCGAGGCCGAGCGCGAGTTCGCGACGCGCGGCAGCCTGGAGGGCGCCGACTGGCCCTGGGGCGCGACCCCGCCCCATGAGCGCGCCCCCGACATCGCCAGGCTCGATCGTCCCCACCGGCCGGCGTCGCCCTGCGCCAACGGCTACGGCCTCCTCTGCCTGGCCGACAACGTCCACGAGTGGTGCAGCGACTGGTACGACCCCGCCTACTACGCCGCTTCAGCGCTGAACGATCCGCCCGGCCCGGCCGGCGGCGTGCGCCGCGCCAGCCGCGGCGGCAGCTGGCGCCACTCCCTCAAGTTCAGCCGCGTCAGCGCCCGCTCCAGCCTCGACCCCGACCGCCGCTACAACGACTACGGCTTCCGCCTCTTCGCGGACGGGTAGCGTCGCTGACCGCGACAACAATGCCAGACACGGGCGGAAACTTCGCTACCCCGCTTGAACGGCCGCTTGATCGCGTCGCTCACACCCGCCGCTCCCGGCCGGCCCACTCGCGCTCGCGCAGCTTGAACTTCTGGATCTTGCCGGTGCTGGTCTTGGGCAGCTCGCCGAACGTGACCCGCTGCGGGCACTTGAAACGGCTCAGCCGCTCGCGCGCGAACGCGATGATCTCCTCCGCCGTCGCCTCCGCCCCGGGCTTCAGCGCCACGAACGCCACCGGCGCCTCGCCCCACTTCTCGTCCGGCGCCCCCACCACCGCCACCTCCTGTACGGCGGGGTGGCGGTAGAGCACGTTCTCGACCTCGATCGAGGAGATGTTCTCGCCGCCGCTGATGATCACGTCCTTGCTGCGATCGCGCAGCTCAATGGAGCCGTCGGGGTGCATCACGGCCAGGTCGCCGGAGTGGAACCAGCCGCCGCGAAACGCCTCCGCCGTCGCCTCGGGGTCGTTGAAGTAGCCGGCCATGACGTTATTGCCCCGCATCACCACCTCGCCCATGGTGGCGCCGTCGGCGGGCACGTCCGCCATCGACGCCGCCTCGACCACGCGCAGGTGTACGGCGTGGAGGAGCGGCACGCCCTGGCGGGCGCTGAGGCGGGCGCGCTCGGCCGCGGGCAGGTCGGGCCAGCCGGCCTGCGGCTCGCAGCCCACGTGGGGGCCGTAGGTCTCGGTCAGGCCGTAGAGGTGCTGTACGCGCACGCCCAGCCGCTCCATGCTCTCGATGTCGGTGGGCGAGGGCGGCGCCCCCCCCGTGCAGACCGTCACCGGCGGCTCGAAGCGCACGCCGGCGCCCTCCGGCTCGGCCGCGATCATCCGCAGCAGCGTCGGCGCACCGGCGAAGTTGGTCACCGCCTCCGACGCGATCAGGCGCAGGACCTCGGCCGGCCGCGGCGCCCGCAGGCAGACGTGACGGCCGCCGGCGCCGGTAACCGCCCAGGTCAGGCACCAGCCGTTGCAGTGGAACATCGGTAGCGTCCACAGGAACGCCGTCGATGGGCCCAGCCCCAGCGCGCCGATCTGCCCCAGCGCGTTGAGGTAGGCCCCGCGGTGCGTGTACATCACCCCGCGCGGGCGCCCGGTGGTGCCGGAGGTGTAGTTGATCGCCAGCAGCTCGCCCTCGTCCTCGACGGTGTTAGCGACGGGCAGCGGCTCCACGCCGTCGCTCCACTCCTCGAAGCTCGGCCCCGGCAGCCCCGGCACTGTCAGCCACGGCATCGTCAGCCCGGCGACGCGGTCCAGCACGTTGACGACCTCAAGATCCGGCAGCTCCCGCAGCGGGACCCGCGGCGCCAGCTCGGGATCGACCAACAGCAGCCGCGCCCCGCTGTGCCGCAGGATGTGGCCCACCTCCTCCGCCGCCAGCCGCGTGTTGATCGCCACCAGCGCCGCCCCCGCCAGCGGCACCGCGAAGGTGGCGGCCAGGTGCAGGGGCAGGTTGGGCAGCAGCACCGCCACGCGCTCGCCGCGGCCGACGCCGTCGCGCCGCAGCGCCGCCGCGAAGCGGCCCACCAGCGTGGCGAAGTCGCGCCAACTCAGCCGCTCCTCGCCGTAGGCCACCGCCTCCTTGTCGGGGAAGACGCGCAGCGTCCGCTCCAGCAGCAGCAGCGGCGTCAGGGGGTCGGACGCGACCCCGGCCTCGCTCACGGCTCGCATCCCCTCCGCTCCGGCCTGCAGCATCGCCAACGGCGCTGGGCCAATGCAAGCCCCCGTTGGAGCGATGGAGCGTATCGGCGCGCGCCCACGCTCTGCCCGATCGCGCTCTCCCCAAGCGCCCAGCCGCGCCCGCCGGCGCGCCTCAGCGACGGCCGAACTTCTCTTATGGCATCGCGAGGCGGCTGTGGGTCTCCTCGCCGTCTGCAAGGCCGCGGTCGCTCCCCAGGCTCAGCGTCGGCCAAACTTGCGCAAGAGATCGGCGGCGGCGAACTCGATGAGCGTGGGGCGGCCGTGGGGGCAGGTGCCCGGCAGCCGGCAACGCTCCAGCTCCTCCAGCAGCGCCCGCATCTCCTCCATCGCCAGCGTATCGCCCGCCCGCACGGCGGCGTGGCAGGCGGTGACTGCGGCGACGGGGTCGTTCCCGGCCGGCAGCCGCTCCGCTCCCGCCAGGTCGTCGAGGATCGCCGCCAGCGTCGAGCGCGCCTCGCGCTCGCGCCCCCCAGCCCCGCCGCCCAGACAGGCCGGCAGGGCGCGCAGACGCAGGGCGCGGTCGCCGAACGGCTCGACCGCGAAGCCCAGCGCCGCCAGCTCCCCTTCGTGCGATGCCAGCGCCGCCGCCTGCGTCGGCGTCAGCTCCAGCAGCGGCGGCTCCAGCAGCGCCTGCTGCTCCGGCTCCGGCGCGCGCCCCAGCAGCCGCTCGTAGAGCACCCGCTCGTGGGCGGCGTGCTGATCGATCAGCACCATCCCTTCCGGCCCCTCCGCGACGATGAAGGTGCCGCGCAGCTGCCCCAACGGGCGCAGGAGCGGCAGCGCCCCCACTGTGCCATCGCGACCAGCGGCCTCGCCACCAGGGGCCTCGAGGCCGGCGTTCGCGCCCGCCCTGACGCTGCCGGCCGGCGGCGACAGCAGCGGCGAGGCCCGTGCCGGCGCTGCCAGCATCGACGCCGGCACTGCCGCCGCCGAGAGCACTGCCGCCGCCGAGAGTGCCGCCTCCGGCCCCAGCGCCGCCAGCAGGGCGGCCCGCAGCGTCCGCTGGATCAGCCCGAAGGCGGCGTCCTCATCGCGCAGGCGCACGCTGGCCTTGGCCGGGTGCACGTTGACGTCGACCCGATCCCCCGGTGCCTCCAGGAACACGGCCGCCAGCGGGTAGCGGCCGCGCGGCAGCAGCTCGGCGTAGGCCCCCTCCACCGCGTAGCCCAGCCGCCGCGAGACGACCGGGCGGCCGTTGACGAAGAGACGCACGCCCCCACGCCGCCCCCGCGAGTGCGATGGCGGCGCCGCCAGCCCCGCCACCCGCAGCAGGGCGCCGCCCTCCCCTGCCCCCGCCGGCGCGCGCTCGCCGCCGAAGGCGACGGCGGCCGCGCCCAGCGCCGGCCCCCACAGCGCCGCGAAGGCGGCGCGAAGGTCGCCGCCGCCGTCGCTCTGCAGCAGCGTGCGCCCGTCGATCTGCAATCGCAGCGCCGTCCCCGGCCGGGCCAGGGCGGCGTCGCTGCAGACGCGGGCGATGGCGGCGCGCTCGCTCCGCGCCGGCGCCAGGAAGGCGCGCCGGGCCGGCTGGCGGCCGAAGAGGCCGCGCACCTCCACCGTGGTGCCCGGCGCCGCCCCCGCCCGCACCGGCGCTGCCACCCGGCCGCCCTGGACGGAGAGGCGCGCGCCCATGGCGGCGCCGGCGACGCGGCTGAGACAGTCCACCGCCGCCGCCGCCGCGGCGATGCTGGGCAGCGCCTCGCCGCGAAAGCCGTAGCTGCGCAGCCGCTCCAGATCCGCCGGCGTCCGCAGCTTGGAGGTGGCGTGGCGGGCGAAGGCCAGCGGCAGCTCCGCGGCGGGGATGCCGCAGCCGTCGTCGCGCACCGTGATCCGCTCCAGCCCCGCCCCCTCCACCACCACCTCAATGCGCCCCGCGCCGGCGTCGCAGGCGTTCTCCAGCAGCTCCTTCACCACCGAGGCGGGCCGCTCGATCACCTCCCCGGCGGCGATCTGCGCCGCCACCGCCGCCGGCAGCGCCCGGATCGGCGCCGGCGCTGCCCCCGTCCTTCGCGCATCGGCCGCCGCCACGGAAGCCGACGTCACGGAGGCCGACGTCACGGCCCCTCCCCGCCCGCACTGTCGCCGGCCGCGCCGCCCCCGGCCGCGCCCGTCAGGGCCCGCTCGCGCAACGCCCCCTCCCTCAACGGCGTCTCCGCTGTCTCGCTTCGTCGCGGTCCCGGCCCCTCGCCGCTCTGGGCCCGCGCCCGTTCGCGCAACGCCGTCTCTCCCACCGACGCCGCCCGCAGCGAGTCGCTTGGCCGCGGGGCCGGCTCCTCCGCTCGCTCTACCCGAGCCCGTTCGCGCAACGCAAAAAGCGCGCCGATCGCCTCCAGCGGCGTCAGCTCCTCCACCGCCAGCGCCGCCAGATCCGCCAGCAGGGGCGAGGGCGGCGGCGGCAACAGCAGCGCCGCGCTCGGCTCGGCGCGCCCCCCAGCGCCGGGGCCGGGCGCCGCCCCACCGCCTTCCCGACCGCCCTCCAGCCCGCCCTCCAGAAGAGTCAGGATCTCGCGCGCCCGCGCCAGCAGCGGCGCCGGCAGACCGGCCATCTCCGCCACTTGGATGCCGTAGGAGCGGTCCGCGCCCCCCGGCAGCACCCGGAAGAGGAAGCGCACGCCGCCCCTGCCCGGGCCGGGCCCGCCGCCCTCCTCCCCTGCCCCCGCGACCTCTTCGACGGTAACCTCTTCCACAGCAACGTGGGCGTTGCCGATGCGGTCATGCCCCCCGGCCAGCTCCGTCAGCTCCTGAAAGTGGGTGGCGAAGAGGGTGCGCGGCCCCCGCCGCGGCCCCGAGGCCAGCTGCTCCAGCAGCGCCCGCGCGATGGCGAGGCCGTCGTAGGTGCTGGTGCCGCGACCGATCTCGTCCAGGATCAGGAGGGACCGGTCCCCGGCCCCGGCCAGGATCGCCGCCGTCTCCAGCATCTCTACCATGAAGGTGCTCTGGCCGGCGGCGAGGTCGTCGTGGGCGCCGACGCGGGCGAAGATGCGGTCCACCAAACCGATCCGCGCTTCGGCCGCGGGCACGAAGCTGCCGCACTGCGCCAGCAGGACGATCAGCGCCGCCTGCCGCAGGTAGGTGCTCTTGCCGGCCATGTTGGGGCCCGTCACCACCAGCACCTGCTCGCGCTCGGCGCGCAGGCGCAGGTCGTTGGGCACGAAGCGGCCCGGCGGCAGCGACGCCTCCACCATCGGGTGACGGCCCTCGCGGATCTCGATCGCCCCGCCCAGATCGAGCTGGGGGCGGACGTAGCCGCGCGCGCTCGCCACCTCGGCCAGGGCCGCCGCCACGTCCAGCCGCGCCAGCCCCCGCGCCAGCGCCCGCAGCGCCGCCGCCTCCGCCGCCAGCCGCCGGCAGAGCCGCTGGAAGAGGGCGCGCTCGCGCGCCGCCGCCGCCTCGCGCGCCGCCGCCACCTCCCCCTCCAGCTGCCGCAGCTCCGCTGTGGTGAAGCGCTCCCCGCCCGCCAGCGTCTGCCGCCGCTCCCAATCGGGCGGCACCCGCCCCAGCTTGCTGCTGCTCACCTCCAGGTAGTAGCCGAAGCTGCGGTGGTAGCCCAGTTTGAGCGTGGCGATGCCCGAGCGCTCGCGCTCGCGCGCCTCCAGCGCCGCGATCGCCTCGCGCCCGCGCGCCAGCTGCGCCCGCCAGCGGTCCAGCTCGGCGTCGCAGCCGGGGCGCACCACCCCGCCCTCCTCGCAGTCGGCGGCCGGCTCCTCCACCAGCGTCGCCGCGATCGCCTCCGCAGCCGCGGGGCAGGGGCGCAGCTCCTCGGCCATGCCCGCCCGCAGCGCCGCCCCCGCCTCCGCGATTCCCGCAGAGGCGGCCTCGCCTGCGCCGGCCTCCCCAGCCCCCGCCGCGATTCCCGTAGAGGCGGCCTCGCTCGCCCCCCCCGGCCCGCCTCCAGCGACGGGCCCTTCGCTGAGGGGCGCCACCAGCGCCGCCCGCAGCACCGCCGCGGCGCCCAGGCCGCGGCCCAGGGCGGCCACCTCCGGGGGCCGCGCCTCCCCGGCGCTGATCCGCCCCAGCAGCCGCTCCAGGTCCGGCACCGCCGCCAGCCCCTCGCGCAGCCGTCGCCGCAGCAGCCCCTGGGCGCACAGCAGCGCCACCCGCTCCAGGCGCGCCTCAATCCGTCCCAGCTCGAGCAGCGGGCGCGCCAACCGCCGCCGCAGCAGGCGGCGCCCCGCCGCCGTGCGGCAGCGGTCCAAGAGCGAGAGCAGCGAGCCGGCGCCGTCCTCACCACCGCGGCCGTCACCGCGGCCGCTGCTGAAGAGGCCCAGGGCGCGCTCCGTGGCCGCGTCCAGGGCCATGCTGGCGCCCGGCTCGTAGAGGCGGGGAGGGGCCAGATGGGCCAGCGGGTCGCTGCCGCCTGGGGACACACCGCCTGGGGACGCGCCGCCTTGGAACACACCGCCTGAGGACGCGCCGCCCGCGGGCGCACTGCCCGGAGAGGCGCTGCCCTGTGACGCGCTGCCTGGAAACGAGGGCCGGCACTCGGCCAGGTAGTCCAGCAGCGCCCCCGCCGCCGCCAGCGCCGCCGGCCGCCCCGCCAGCCCCAGCCCCTCCACGTCGGCGACGGCGTAGTGCCGGCACAGCCGCCGCGCCGCCGCACCCTCGTCGAAGCGATCAGGCGGGCGCGCCCGCAGCGCCCCCCGCAGCGAGGCCGGCAGCCCCGCCGGCGGCGCCGCCCCGGCCGGCAGCAGCAGCTCCACGGCGCCCAGGCGCGCCAGCTCCCGCACCACGGCGCGCTCCAGCACCGTCTCCGGCACCGTCTCCGGCACCGCCGACACCGACTCCCCCTCGGCGGCCCCATCCGCACTGAGGAACGGCCCCAGCTCGCAGACCAAGAACTCGCCCGTGCTCAGGTCCACCGCGGCCAGTCCGGCCCGCCCGGCGCGGGCGCCGCTGCGCCTGGGCGGGGCCAGGGCGGCGCAGTAGCGGCTGCTGCCCGCCTCCAGCAGGGCCGGCTCCAGCGCCGTCCCCGGCGAGAGCACCCGCACCACCCCCCGCGCCACCAGCCCCTTGGTCGCCTTGGGGTCCTCCAGCTGCTCGCAGATGGCGACGCGATGTCCCCGCGCGATCAGCCGCGCCAGGTGGCGCTCGACCGCCTGCACGGGCACGCCCGCCAGCGGCACCCGCAGCCCCTCGCCCAGCGGCTTGCTGGTCAGGGCGATCTCCAGCTCACGGCTGACCAGCTCGGCGTCGCCGTCGAAGGTCTCGTAGAAGTCGCCCAGGCGGAAGAAGAGGATCGCGTCGGGGTGGCGCGCCTTCTGCTCCAGGTACTGGCGACGGACCGGGCTGACCAGGCCGGCCTCCCCCCTCCCGCTGCCGCGCTTCGACGCGGTCGCGGCGGGGCTACGGCTCCGCGTTCCTACACGGTTCCGTGTATCATACCGACCCTCAAGTGGCAAGGGTAGCAGCGACGGGCCTGCGATAGAACATCAGTGCGACATAAACGCAGGGCCGGGCCCGCACCGACACACCGGGCCACAGTGCAATTCGCAGCCGCGACCCTCGGCCGGCGCGCCGGCCGCAGTTACAATCCTTAGGCCGGCGTGGGGGCCGGAAAGCGCTCCTCGACGGTCACCGCCGCCGGCGCCAGCTCGCGGCAGAGGCCGCACTGGATGCAGGCGCCATCGTCGATGCCGTAGCCCGCCCCCCCTTCCGCACCCCCAGCCACGCCCGCCGCCACGCCCTCCAACACGCCCGCCGGCACAATCGCGTCGGTGGGGCAGAGATCGGCCGCCTCAACCAGGGCGGGGTCGGCGGGCGCCGTGATGCGGTGCCGGATCAGGCCCCGGCAGACCCCGGCGGGGCAGCGCCGCTCGCGGATGTGCGCCTCGATCTCGGCGCCGAAGTGGCGCACGGCGGCGCGCACGGCGTAGGGCGTGAACTGCCCGTGCACGCAGTTGGCGTTCTGCAGCGCCCGGTCCAGCAGGCCGATCCGCTCTAGGTCGCTCTCGCGCCCGCCGCCGCCGGCGATGCGGCGCAGGATCTCCACCAGCCGCTGGCTGCCGCCGTGACAGGTGGTGCAGCGGCCGCAGGACTCGTCCTCGCAGAACTCGCTGAAGTAGAGGGCCAGGTCCAGGGCGCAGGCGCGATCGTCGAAGAGGATCAGGCCGCCCGAGCCCAGCAGCACCCCCAGCTCCGTGAAGGGCGGCCGCTCCAACGGCAGCGCCAGCTCTTCGGCGCTGAACATCCCCCCCAAGGGGCCGCCCGGCTGCACCCCTTTGGGACGCCGGCCCGGCGGGGGCCCGCCGCCCGCCTCCAGCAGCGCCGTCGCCAGGGAGGTGCCGAAGGGCAGCTCCAGAACGCCGCTGCGGGCCACGGCGCCGCTGACGCTGAACATCTTGGTGCCGGGGTCGGAGGCCGTGCCCTGCTCCCGGTACCAAGCGGCGCCGTGCTGCAGCACCAGCGGCACATTGGCGAAGGTCTCGGTGTTGTTGACGTTGCTGGGCCGGCCGAAGACCCCTCGCTGAGCGGGAAAAGGCGGGCGGATCTTGGGCATGCCGCGCAGCCCCTCCACCGAGGCGATCAGCCCCGACTCCTCGCCGCAGACGTAGGAGCCGGCCCCGCGAACCACTTCCAGGGTGAAGCAGAGGTCCGTGCCCAGGATGCCCTCGCCCAGCAGCCCGCGCGCGCCCGCGCCCTCGATGGCCCGCTGCATGCGCACGATGCTGAGCGGGTATTCGTCGCGGATGTAGACGAAGCCGTGGCGCGCGCCGGTGGCCTGGGCGGCGATCGCCATCCCCTCGATCACCAGGTGCGGGTCGGATTCCATCAACACCCGGTTGACGAAGGCGCCGGGGTCGCCCTCGTCGGCGTTGCAGACCTGGTACTTCAGGGGGCCGGGGGCGCCCAGGAGAAACTTCCACTTGCGCCCGGCGGGGAAGCCGGCGCCGCCGCGGCCCAACAGCCCCGCCTCCTCCACCAGGTCGCAGATCGCCGCCGGCTCCATGGCCAGGGCCCGCTCCAGCCCGGCGTAGCGGCCCACGCCGATCGCCTCATCCACGTCCTCGGGGTCGATCACCCCCATCCACTCCATCAGCCGTCGCTCCTGGGGCGCCCAGAACGGGTGCGCGAAGAGGCTGGGCAGCCCCTCCTCGCCCGCCGGCGCGCGCACGCCCAGCGCCCAGTGAGCGGCCTCGCCCTGCCCCTGCAGCGCCGCCGCCACGAAGGCGTCCGCCTCGGCCGCCGCCAGGGGGCCGTAGACCACCGGCGCCCGGCCCGGCCGCTGTAGCTCCACCACGGGCTGCAGGAAGGAGAGGCCCAGCGTGCCCACGGTGATCAGGTCACAGTCCAGCTGCCGCTCCCGCAGGGCCCGGCGCAGGGCGGCCAGGGTGGCGTCGCCGCCCGCCGCCACCGACGAGGTGGTCAGGTCCACCCGCAGCAGCGGCCGCAGCGGCCGCTCGCGCGCCTCTCGCAACGGTCGCGCCGCCTCCCGCAGCGTCTCGTAGGCGGCGCTCACAGCGGCGCTCACAGCGGCGCTCACGGCCGCTCCGATGCGGCTGCGGCGCCCGCGCCCGCCCCCGCGCCTGGCTCGCGCCGGTGCAGCGAGGGCTGGATCGTGACCGCCTCCGCGAGAGCCGGCGCCACCGGCGCCACCGCCTCTCCCGCCCGCACGCGCCGCGCCAGCCGCACCGTCTGGGCCAGGCTCAGGGGGCCCACCACACGCCCGTTCACCCAGACCTGGGGCGCCCGCTCGCAGGTGCCGTTGCACTGCCCCAGCCAGAGCCCGTAGCCGTCGTTGGGGCCGTTCTCGCCCAAGCGGCAGCCCAGCTCCGCCTCCAGGATGCGACGCACCCGCTCGCCGCCGAGGACGCGGCAGGAGGGGCCGCTGCACCAGGTCACCAGCGTGCGTGGGGGTGGGCTGAAGCGAAACTCCGAGTAGTAGCTGGCGGGGCCGAAGACCTGCGCCTCCGTCAGGCGCAGGTGGCGGGCCACCAGCCGCATCGCCTCGCGCGGCACCCAGCCCAACTCCTCCTGGACCAAGTGCAGCGCCGGCAGCAGCTGGCCCCGCTCGCGGGGCAGCCGCGCCAACAGCTCGCCTATGCGTTCCATCAGCCCTCCGCAGGCCCGGCAGCGGCGCCGCGGGCCCATCCTACCGAGCGCCGGCGCCGCCGAACAAGCGCGCGGCCGGGCGCCCAGCGGCTACGGAGGAGCAAATCCGTCGCACCGGCCTCAGGTACCGCCCTCAGGCACCGCCCTCAGACATCGCCCAGCAGCGCGTCCACGAAGATCTCCGCCTCGAACGGCGCCAGATCGCCGGCGCCCTCGCCCGTGCCCACGAAGCGCACCGGCACCCCCAGCCGGTCGGCGATGGCGAAGACGATCCCGCCCTTGCTGGTCCCGTCCAGCTTGGCCAGGCAGATGGCGCTGACCGCCGCCGCCTCGCCGAACAGGCGCGCCTGGCTGAGCCCGTTCTGGCCCGTGGTGGCGTCCAGCACCAGCAGCGCCTCATGCGGCGCGCCCTCCAGTCGGCCCGCGATCACGCGGCGCACCTTGCCCAGCTCCGCCATCAAGTTCCGCTTCGTCTGCAGGCGGCCGGCCGTATCGATGATGGCCACATCGAGGCCGCGCGCCTGGGCGGCGCTGACCGTGTCGTAGGCCACGGCGCCGGGGTCGCCGCCGGGCTGGTGCGCCACCAGCGGCACCCCCAGGCGCTCGCCCCAGACCTGCAGCTGGTCGATGGCGGCGGCGCGGAAGGTGTCGGCGGCGCCCAGGATCACCGTCTTGCCCTCGGCCTGGTAGGCGTGCGCGAGCTTGGCGATGCTGGTGGTCTTGCCGGAGCCGTTCACCCCCACCACCAAGATCACGTGCGGCGGCGGCGGCAACGGCGCCTCGCCCCACAGCTGCCCCCGCTGGCGCGGGCGCCGCAGCAGCGTCACCAGCTCCGTCCGCAGCAACGGCCGCAGGCCGGCGCCGTCGCGCACCCCCGCCGCGCCGGCGCCAGCGCGCGCGCGCTCGATCAGCGCCGCCGCCGTGCCCGCGCCCACGTCGGCGCCGATCAGGATCTCCTCCAGCTCCTCCCAAACCTCCGCGCCCAAGGCGCCGCGGCGGAACACGCCTCCCAGCCGCCCCCAGACGCCGCCGCGGGTGCGGGCCGTGCTCGCCCTCAGCAGCGCCGCCAGCTCGGCCTTCTCGTCGGCCTCGACGGCCCCGGAAGCGGCGACCGCGCCGGCCGCCGCCGCCTCCCGGCCCCGGAAGCGAAAGAGCTTCACCATTGCCTCACCGTTGATCGATCGTCGTCGC
Source organism: Dehalococcoidia bacterium (assembly GCA_963662615.2). GTDB lineage: Bacteria > Chloroflexota > Dehalococcoidia > Bin125 > Bin125. The sequence continues at coordinate 873,148 of CAXXSR010000001.1, read as the reverse complement.
CGCCGCCGCGGAGCGGCCCGCCCCCATGCTAGCGCGCGGGCGCCGCCGGCTCGCCCTCCACGTCGCGGCCGCCCTCCACGTCGCGGTCGCCCTCCACGTCGCGGCCGCCCTCCCTGTCGGAGTCGCCCTCCCTGTCGGAGTCGGCCTCCACGTCGAAGTCGGCCAGGCGCACCGACAGCACCCGGCTCACCGAATCGTCGCCCATGGTGATGCCGTAGATGGAGTCGGCCTGCTCAATGGTGCGGCGGTTGTGGGTGATGATGACGAACTGCGTGCGCGCGGCCAGCGCCTGCAGCGCCCCCACGAAGCGGCCCACGTTGACCTCGTCCAGCGCCGCGTCGACCTCGTCCAGCACGCAGAACGGCGCCGGCTTGACGGTCAGCATGGCGAAGAGCAGGGCGATCGCCGTGAGCGAGCGCTCGCCGCCCGAGAGCATGCTCAGGTTGTCCAGCCGCTTGCCCGGCGGCTGCGCCGCGATCTCCACGCCGCTGTTCTCCCAGTCCCCCTCGTCGCTCAGGGCCAGGCGGGCGTTGCCGCCGCCGAACATCTGCTGGAAGTAGTGCCGAAACTGTCCGTCCACGGCCTTGAAGGCGCTCTCGAAGCGCTCCCGAATCAGGCCCGCCAATTCGGCCTCCGCCGTCAGCAGCCGCTGCTCCGCCCCCTCCAGGTCGGCGATCTGGCCGCTGAGATAGTCGTAGCGCTCGCGCACCTCCTGGAACTCCCCGGCTGCGTCCGGGTTGACGGCGCCCAGCCAGCGCAGGCGGCCGCGCAGCGTCTCGATGCCCTCGCGCAGCTCCGCCAACGACGGCTCCTCCCCGCCCGACGCCGGCTCCTGGCCACCCGGCTCCTGACCACCACCGTTGCCGCCGCCCGCCGTCGGCGTGGACTGCGTCGCCGCCGGCAGGGCCCCCGAGCCGCCCGCCGCAGGCGCGGCGCCGGGCGGCTCCTCGCGGGCCATGAAGGCGGGCACCCGCGCCCCGCCCCCGGTCACGACCCTGCCCTCGGCGTCAATGGCGAACTCGTCGCTCCGCATCTGCTCGCGCAGCCGGGCGCAGGCGCCCTCCGTCTCCTCGTGGGCCGCCTCCGCCACGACCAGGGCCCGCTCCGCCCCGATCTGCGACCGTTGCGCGCCCCCCACCGCCTCCCGCCGGCCCTTTTCCTGCGCCGCCAGCCGCGCCAGCGTCCCTTCCTCCGCGCCCTCCTCGGCAGCGGCGGCAAGGGCGTCGCGCGCCGCCGCCAACTCCCGCTGCAGCCGCGCCAGCGTCGCGGCCAGTTCCACACGCTCCGCCTCGACCCGCTCCAGCTGCGCGCGTCGCGCCTGCCCTTGCTGGCGCAGCCGCGCTAGGGCTGCCTCGCGCCCGCGCAGCGCCTCACGCAGCGCGCCCTCCTCGCCCTCCAGGACGCTGAGCCGTACCGCCGCCTCGCCCACCAAGCGCGCCTGCGCCGCCCGGCGCTCGGCCGGCGCCGCCTCATCCGGGCGCACCGCCGCGTCCGGGCCTGCGGCCTCCATCTCGGCCCGCTCGTTCTCGCGGCGCTCCCCGGCCGCCTCCAGCGTTGCCGCCTCCGCCGTCAAGCTCTGCAGGCGCCGCGCCGCCTGCTCGCCCTCCGCCTCCAACGCGGCCAGCTCGCCTCGCATCCGCACGGCGTCGGCCTCGTGGGCGGCGGCGGCCTCCTGCGCCTGCCGACGCGCGGCCGCCGTCTCCTCGCTCGTCCGCTCCGCTGCTTGCAGCTCGCGCTCCAGCCGTTCCAGCTCGGCGCGCGGCTCCGCCACGGCGGCGCTCTCCGCCAGATCCCGTTCCAACTGCTCGATCTGCGCCGGCAGCGATTGCAGTTCATTCTCCCGCGTAAAGGCGCCCGCCTCGGCGATGCGTCCGCCGGCGATGGCGCCGTTGGGGCGGAGCAGGTGGCCGTCGCGGGTGACCACCGCGCCCAGCCCGCGCTTGAGCAGCGCCCGGGCCGTGTCGATGTCCTCCACCACGATGGTGCGGCCCAGCAGCGTATTGACCAGATCGCGATAGCGGCTGTGACACTTCACCAGCCGGGCGGCGACGCCGATCACGTGCCGCTCGGGCGGCAGGACCAGGGGACTGCGCGGCCGTATTTCGTCCAGCGGCAGGGCCACCAAACGGCCCGCCCGTTCGGCGATCAACGCCTCAATGGTGCCCACAGCGTCGGTCGCGGACTCAAAGATCACGGCGTCCAAGTAGTCCTGCAAGGCGGCCTCAATGGCCTGCTCCAGCCCCCGTGGCGCCCGCACGAGATGGCGGATGACCCCCACCACGCCGGGGATGCCCGTGGGCTCGCCGGCGTGAGGGACGCCGCGGCTCCCGAAGAGGGCGCGTAAGCCTTGCTGCATCCCTTCACTTTCCGCCTGTAGCTCCTTCAGCATCTGCAAGCGGTCGCGGGCGCGCGTGAGGCGACGGTCGCGCTCGGCGCGGCCGGCCTCCAGCTCCCGCAGACGCGCCCCGGCCCCGTAGAGGCGCTGCGCCAGCTCGTCGCGCCTTTCGCCGGCGGCGTTGGCGTCGGGTCCGCTGGCGGCCAGGCGCGCCGCCGCCTCGCCGGCGGCGACGGCCGCCGCCTCCAGACGCCGCCGCAGCGGCGTCATGCGCTCCGCCCGCTCGTTCGCCGCCGTGCTGAGAGCGCTGCGCTCGTCCTCCACGGCCTTGAGCCGCTGCTCCTCCTCCGCCGCCACGACGGCGAGCCGGCGCAGCCGCTCGTCCGCCTCCGCCTTGCGGCGGCGGAGCGCGGCCTGCTCCCCATCGATGGCGTCCAGCGCCGCCTGTGCCCGCTGATGCGCGTCGCGCGCGGTCGCCAGCGCCTGATCGCGCGCCGCGACGTCCACATCGCCCGGATCCGGCGCCGCCGGCGCGCCGGCGCTCTCCGCCTCCTCCGTCAGGGCGGCCACGTCCGACCGCAGCTCCTCCAGGCGCCGCTGCAGCAACTCGTCCCCCTGCCGGGCCAGGGCCCGCTCGTGCTCCAGCTCGCGCAGGCGCGCGCCCCGCCGCCGCCGCTCTTCCTCCGCTCGCTCCTGGACGGCGCGCGCTTCACTGATGGCGCTGTTCCAGGCGGCCAGCGCCGCCTCCGCGTCCGCGACCTCCTGCGCCACGCGGTCCCGCGCGACCCGACGCTCCCCGCGGGCGCCCGCCCGCGCGGCCAGCTCGGCCTGCAGGCGGCGCCCTTCCTGTCCGTAAAAGCGGCGCAGGGCCGCGCGCAGCTCAGCCGTCAGGTCGGCGTGCTGGAGCGCCCGCTTGGCCTGCCGTTCCAGCGTGCGCCGGCGCGGCTCAATCTCCTCCACCAGCAGCCGCACCCGTTCCAAGTTCTCGTGCGACTCCTGCCGCCGCCGCCGCGCCTCCTCCATCTGCCGTCGATGCCGGCGTACGTCGGCAACCTCCTCAATCAGCCCGCGTCGCTCCTCCGGCTTCAGGCGCAGCACCTCCTCCACGAGTCCTTGACCCATCAAGGCGTAGGAGCCTGCACCCAAGCCGCCCCGGCTGAACAGTTGCTGGATCTCGCGCAGGCGCACCGGCTTGTCGTTGATCAGGAACTCGGAGTCGCCGCTGCGATGCACACGCCGGGTCACGCTCACCTCGCCCGGGTCGAGCGGCAGCCAGCCGTCGTCGTTGTTCAGGACCACCCGCACCTCCGCCATGCCGGTGGGCGCGCGCTGCTGGGAGCCGGTGAAGATGACCTCCTCCAGTCGGTTCGCGCGCATGTGCCGGTTAGCGGTCTCGCCCATCACCCAGCGCAGGGCGTCCATGATGTTGGATTTGCCGGAGCCGTTGGGGCCCACGACCGCCGTGATGCCGGGGTCAATGTCGAAGACCGTTCGCGTCGCGAACGCCTTGTAGCCCTGAATCTCCAACCGTTTGAAGTGCATGATCGCCCACTATACCGGCGGCTCGCCCTAGCAGCCCCAGCAGGCCGGCGCCCGCCCTCCGCGTCTCAGGCCAGCGCCTCCACCGGCAACGCGCGCAGCGCCGCCTCCGCCGCCGCTTGCTGCGCCGCCTGCTTGCTTTTGCCCTCGCCGCTGCCCATCACCTTGCCGTCCAAGCGCACCTCCACGCGAAAGTCGCGGTCGTGCGCGGGGCCTCGCTCCTCCACGGTGCGATAGTTCGGCACGGTCCGCCAGTGCGCCTGACAGGCCTGCTGCAGGAGGCTCTTGGGGTCGCGCTCCAGGCCGGCCACGGCGATCGTCCCCAGCTCCGCGGCCAGCGCCTGCAGGATGAAGCGCCGCGCCGCCCGCACCCCCCCATCGAGGTGGATCGCGCCGATCACGGCTTCGAAGGCGCGGCCCAGGATGGCCGGGCGCTCCCGTCCGCCCTGCGCCTCCACACCCTTGCCCAGCACCAGGTAGCGGCCCAGCTCGTAGTCCAGCGCCAGCAGCGCCAGCGTCTCGTTGCGCACCAGTCGCGAGCGGACCTCCGTCAGCCAGCCCTCGGCCGCGTGGGGATAGTCATGGTAGAGCCGTCGCGAGACCACCGATCCCAAGACCGCGTCCCCCAAGAATTCCAGCCGCTCGTTCGACTCCACCCCTTCGTCCGGGTTCTCATTGAGGTAGGAACGGTGGATCATGGCCCGACGAAGGAGGGTGGGATCCTGAAAGCGATGCCCCAAGCGCCGGGCCAGCGCGTCCAGGCGGCCACCACCACCGCGAACACCACCGCGAACACCGCCGCGAAGGGGCCGGGCGGCGGCGCTCACAGGCACGGCGTCCCCGGCGACGCCATCGGCCGGCGCTCTCTGGCAGTCAAACAAGGTAGCCGCTTAGACACATGCACAGTTTAGCCCTGGGGCCGCTCACCCCGGCCACCATCTTATGAAAACAGACGACCTGGTCAAGCAGCTGCTCCTGCGCCTCAGCCCCAGCGCGCGCCGGCTCCTGCGCGCCTGCCGCCGTGAGGCCGTCCGCACCGATACGCCGCTCTACCTCGTCGGCGGCGCCGTCCGCGATCTCCTGCGCCCCGGCGCCCCCGCGCGCCTGCCGGACTTGGACTTGGCCGTTGAGGGCGACGCGCTGGGGCTGGCACGAGCCGTCGCGGCGACGACCGGCGCGACGCTGGCCCCGCACGACCGCTTCGGCACGGCCGCCCTGCGGCTCCAGGACGGCGCCCTGGACCTGGCCCGCAGCCGTCGCGAGCGCTATCCCCGTCCCGGCGCCCTGCCCCTGGTGGAGCCGGCGCCCATCGCCGAGGACCTGCACCGGCGCGATTTCAGCATCAACGCCATCGCGCTCGCCCTTACGGGCCCCAGCGCGGGCGCCCTCCTCGACCCTTGCAACGGCCGCGACGACCTCGCCGCCGGGCGCGTGCGCATCCTTCACGACGCCTCCTTCCGCGACGACCCCACCCGCCTGATCCGCGCCTGTCGTTACGCGGCCCGCATCGGCGGGCGCTTGACTCCCGCCACGCTGGCGGCTGCGCGCCGCGATCGTCACTACCTGCGCACGCTCACGGCGCCCCGCTTCGGCGCCGCTTGGCGACTGCTCCTCCAGGACGCCGCCGGCGCCACCGAAACCAACGCCCTGGCCCGGGCCCAGCGCCTGCGCCTGCCGGACACGTGGCAGCCCGATTGGACCCTGCCGCCGCGCCTGCTGCGCGCCTTCGACGCCCGCGGCGATACCGGGAACCAGCCGCCCGCCGCGCCCGCGTTCTGGGCGCTCGTGGGCCTGACCCTTGCCGGTGAGGCGGAGAGCCGGGCCCGCATCGCGGCGCAATTGGCGCGGCGCTGCGACCTGCAGCGGGACGAGCGCGCGGCGCTGGAGGGCGCCCTCCAACTCCGCCACCTGCGCCGGGCCCTGGTCCGCCCCGCGTCCCGGCCCAGCGCCCTCGCCCAGAGCCTGCGACCGCTGCCGCCGGCGTCCCTGCTGGCTGCGCGTGCGCTCTGGCCCGGCCGCGCGGCCACGCGCATTGACGCCTACCTGAACGACTGGAGCCTGGTGGAGCCGCCGCTGAGCGCGGCCGCGCTGCGACGCTTGGGCGTGCCCGCCGGTCCCGCCCTCGGCGCCTGGCTGGAGCGCCTCCGCGACGCCCGCATCGACGCTGACCTCCCCCCCGGCCCCGCCGCTGCCGCACCTGCTGCCGCTTGGGTAGAATCGCGACGCGGCGCACCCCCTCCTTCCCGGGCACGACGCCGGCAAGGACAGAGCACGCGGCCCGCACCGCGTTAAGACAGCCCTAAGGGAGCCATGCCAAGACAGCGTCGCCGCCGCCGCCGACCCCGCTCCCGTCGCGGGCCCCAGGGGGCGCTGCGCCGCGCGGCCCCGGGCCTGGAGTTGCGCCCGTGGTGGCGACCCACGGTGGGCATCGTCCTCGCCTTCTCGGTCGGACTCTGGCTCGGCGCTCTCCTCGCCTTCTCGGAGACTGTCGGCGCCGTGGCGTTCTTGGCCGGCGCCTTGGGCATGGGCATGGGGCTCTCGCGGCTTCTCACCGGCCGCCTGCGCGAGCGACGGCGGGCGCAGCTGCGGGGTGATACCGACGCCGAATACGACCCCGGCGACGACGAAACCTGAGCCACAGCGCCGCCGGTCAGAGCTGCTCGCGCTCCATCCAGGTGCCCGCGCACGGCTTGGGCCAACGAGCATCGGGACGGGGCCGGTAGCCCAGCCGAAGCCAGAAGTAGAGCGCGACCCCGTTGCGCGCCGCCACCAGCACGCGCCCCCGGCGCATCCCCGCGCGATGGGCCGCCCGTTCCAGCAGCGGCACGGCCGCGCCGCCGTAGCCGAAGTGGCGCCGCTCCGCCCCCACCGCCAGCCAGGTCCAGAGCAGCGCCCCGCTCTCTTCGCGCGCGGCCAGAGCGCCAATGGCGGCCGCGCCACGCTGGCCGGGCATACGGATCCAGTAGACGGCGTCACCGGCGTCAATGCGGTCGCGCAGGCGGCAGCCCGGCGGCGCTCCCAGGACGGCCCGCTCCGCCTCCGGCAGCCAGTCCGGCGCCGGCTCCGCCGACCGCAACGCCCGCAGCGTGACCCGACGCGAGCGCAGCAGCGCCGGCCAGCCGGGACCGGCGCCCGCGGTCACCGCTGCAGCCACTCCGCCGTCGCCGCGCCGAACTCGTGCAGCGCCAGCCGCGCGATCGCCACCGGCGGCAGCGACCGCACGAAGGCGCCCCCGTAGCCCTTGCTGGTGATGCGGCCGTCCAGCACCGCCACCACGCCGCGATCGTCGCGCCGCCGGATCAGGCGGCCGAAGCCCTGGCGGAATCGCACGATCGCCTGGGGCACCGCGTACTGCATGAAGGGCTCGTCGTACAGCTCCGCGCGCGCGGCGTAGACGGGGTCGCTGGGCACGGCGAACGGCAGCCGCGCAATGACCAGCAGCGACACCGTGGGGCCCGGCATATCCACGCCCTCCCACAACGACGCCGTCCCCAGCACCACCGCCCGGGGGTTCTCCTGCAGCGCCGCAATGACGCGGCCGGGCGATCCGTCCGGCCCTTGCGCCAGCACCAGGATGCCGGCCTGCTCCAGCGGGCCCCGGATGCCGTTGGCGGTCGCGCGCAACGCCCCGTGCGACGTGAACAGGACCAGCGCGCGACCGTCACTGGCCTGCACCAGCTCCACCAGCGTCTCCTCCATCGATTCTTGATAGCCGCGCTCCGACGGCGCCGGCATGTCCGTGGGCAGGAGCAGGCGCACGGCGCGACGGAAGTCGAAGGGCGAGCCGAACCGCTCCTCGTCGCTCTCCGCCGCGCCCACGCGCTCGCGCAGGTAGTCGAATCTGCCCGCGACGGCCAGCGTGGCGCCCGTGAGGACCACGCTGCGCTTGGCGTCGAACAGGCCTTCGGAGAGCAGCGCGTCCACTCGCAGCGGCGCGGCCTGTACGGTGGCGACGTCGGAGCGCCTGAGGGTGCGGAGCCAGACGATCGTGTCCGCGTCGTTCTGCGTCAGCAGGTCGCCGCACAGCTCCGTGCGCTCGGCCAGCGCCTCCCGGAACGAGCCGCAATCGCCGGCCAGCGATTCATGCGCTTCGGTGTCGGACTCTTCCAACCCTTCCTGTAGCTCCGCCACGTTGGCCTCAACCTCGCGCAGCCGCGCGAACGCCGTCTCCCACTGAATCTCCACGCCGCTCCAGTCCGGCTGCGCCCGTTGCGCCGGGGTCAGCCGCAGCCGCTGCTCGCCGGCGAACCGATCTTCGGCGCTGTCGTCCGTGAAGCGACGCAGCCCCGTGAACAGCGCCAGCAGCGCCTCGCGGGCGGCGGCGACGGCGGCGGGCAGCGGCCCCGTTAACCGCAGCAGCTCCGCCTGCGCCGACGCATCGACGCCACCGTCGGGGGCCGGGCCTGCCGCCACGGCGGCCACGATGCCGGCGTCGCGCCCCCGCGGTCCCGGGCGCTGCACGCGGTCGAGCAGTTCGCTGAACGAGGCCAGGCTCACCGCCGCGCCGAGGTGCTGCGTGGCCGACTCTTCCAAATGATGCGCCTCGTCAATGACCGTCGTATCGCTTGCCGGCAGGACGCTGCCCCCGGCCGCGAGATCGCTCAGCAGTAGGGCGTGGTTGACGATGACGATGTGCGCCGCCTCCGCCGCTTTGCGGGCGCGCAGGAGAAAGCAGCTGCCGTCGCGCACGTAGGGATTGCTGCGACTGGACAGGCAGTCCTCGCCCTCGGCGCTGTAGTGCGGCCAGGCCGCCTCCTCCTCCGGGCTCAAGCGCAGCTCCGTGCGGTCGCCGCTCTCGGTCTCCCGCAGCCAAACCAAGATGCGCCCCAGCAGCCGCGCGTCCACGCCCGCCTGGCCGCCGCCGGCGCGCTCGTGCGCCAGCCGCCGCAGGCAGAGGTAGTTGCGCCGCCCCTTGAGCGGCGACACCCTCAGCGCGTCCGCCGCCTCCTCCCCCACCACGTCGCGCAGCAACGCCCGCAGCGCCGGGACGTCCTTGCCCACGAGCTGCTCTTGGAGATTGATCGTGTTGGTGCTGACGACGACGCGACGGCCGCTCTCCAGCGCCTGCAACGCCGCCGGGATCAGATAGGCCAGCGACTTGCCCGTCCCGGTCCCCGCCTCCACCACGAGATGGCGGCCCTCCGCCATGGCCCTGGCCACGGCGCGCGTCATGCCCACCTGCTCCGGCCGCTCCTCAAAAGCGCCGAACAGCTCTTCGTGGCGACGGCCCGCCGCCAGCACCGCCAGCGCCCGCTCCGCTAAGGGGCGATCGTCCTCCGCCACCGCCTCAACCAGCGGTGGCCGCGATGGCAGCGGCGGCGGTCGCAACACCTCCCCTACCCTCGGGGCCTCCACCGCGCTCGGGGCCGCGGCCGCTTGCTCGAGCGAACCGTCCGCCGGCCGCAGCAGCGGCACCGGCGGCGCCGGCCGCGACCTCGCCACCGACGACGGCGGCGCAACGCTCGGGGGCGCAGTGCTTGCCGGCCCGCGCTCCCGCGCGATCTCGCGCAGAAGCGCGACCGGCGACCCGTCGCCGTCGTCGCCCAACGCGATCAGCTCACGCAGCAGCTCCGCGGGCAGCTCCCGCGCCTCTTCGTAGAGGGCCAGGAAAACGCGGCGGGCGGTCTCGGCGTCGGCCAGCGCGCGATGGGCCACCGGCGCCTCAATGCCGTAGCCCTCCGCCAGCGCCGCCAGGCGGCGGTCGCGCCGGCGCGGCTGCAGCAGCGACACCAGCGCCAGAGTGTCGTAGGCCGGCCCCGCCGGGACGATCCCCTCCTCCGCCAGGAAGGCGAGATCGAAGCCGACGTTCTGCCCCACCACGACGGCGTCGCCCAGGAACTCTTCCACGTCCAGCCGGATGCTGCCGAAGCGGGGGGCGTCGCGCACGTCGCCGTCGCTAATGCCGGTGAGCCGTGCAATCCGAAAGGGGATCGGGATCTCGGGGTTGACCAGCGAGGAGTAGCTCCGCTGCACCCCTTCCAGGGTGAAGCGGACCATGCCCACTTCCGTGATCCGGTCGCGCCCCGCCTCCAGCCCCGTCGTCTCCAGGTCGACGGCCACGTACGTGCGCGCGGCCATGCCTGCTCCTCGTCCAGCCCGACCGTCGGGGATTGGGGCCGCGATCGGGCACAGCCTATCGCAGCGCGCCAGCGACGGCCCGCTCAGGCTTCCGCGAGATTGGGAAGGAGCCAGCCGAAGGCGCCCGCGAAGGCCAGCGCGGCCAGGGCGGCGCGCCGCCACCAGCCCGGCTGCACCGTCACCGCCACGGCGACGCCCGCCGCCGCCAGCACCACGATCACGACCGTGAAGCCCCAGGCGGGGCTCCCCAGCCCTCCTTCCGCGTTGGCGCGGATGGCCCAATAGGCGGCCCCGAAGGCCAAGCCGGTCAGCGCCCACAGCGCCTGTCCCGCCACGGCCAGCCCGGCCGTGACGACGGGTAGGGGCGTTCCCCGTCGCAGCCGCGCCTGTACGCTCCGCACCCGTGCCTCCAGCCGCAACAGCGACGGCGCCAAGAGGCCCAGCGAGAACAGCCCCATCGCGTGGCCCGCGACGACTCCGGCCAGCAGCGACTCCACCCCGGCGCCTCGCCCTTCGCTACGGCCCGATCGCCGGCCCGATCGCTGGCCCGATCGCCGGCCCGATACCTTCCACACGCGCGGCCTCCGCCCGTCCCAGCGGCCGCGCCAGCCAGGCCCGCCCGCCCCTCCCGTCCAGCGCCCTCTGCGCCGGCTGCAGCGCCGCCGCCGGCCCGATCACGAAGAGGCTGGGCCCGGCCCCGGCCAGCGTTGGCACCAGGCCCAGTTCGCGCGGCAGCGCCGCGGCGAACCGACGACGCGCCGCCTGCACCCCGATCAACACCTCATTGGCGACGCGGTCAAAGGCGTTGTGGAGGTCGCCGGGGGCGATGCGCTCACCCCGCCCCAGCTTCTCGGCCAACCGCTGCGTGCGCGCGCCGCCGCCCAAGTCGCTCGATCGCAGCGAGGCGAACATCGTCCGCGTTTTCTCCGCCGGCAACGGCACCTCCGGCGTGTAGATCAGCGCCGCCGGCTCTTCCGCCCCAGGGCCCTCTGCCGGAGCAGTGGCGGCGGGCAGCCCCGTAACCCGCTCGCCCCGCCCTTCCACCAGCACCGTGCCGCCCCTCAGCAAGGCCGGCACGTCCGAGCCGATCGACGCCGCCAGGGCGCCAAGCTCGGCATCGTCGACGGGCAGCGCCCACCAGGCGCGGGCCAATCGCAGGAAGGCGGCCGCGTCCGCCGATCCGCCCCCGAGCCCTCCCGCGATCGGGATCCGCTTCGTCACCATCACGGCCGCCGTCGCTTCCACGCCGAAGCGCGCGCGCACGGCCTCCCAGCTCCGCGCCACCAGCTCCCCCTCCAGGCGCACGGGCAACGGCCGGCCCTCTTCGTCTTGGAAGTCGATCCGCAGTTCGTCGCCGCGGGCGACAGTGCCGGCGGGAACGACAGTGTCGGCTGGAACAATAGTCAGCGTGTCGGCCAGATCGACGGTCTGCAGCACGGAGGCGATCTCGTGATAGCCGTCGTCCCGTTTGCGCAGCACCTCCAGCGTCAAGTTGAGCTTCGCCGGCGCGCGCGTGCGCAGCCCTCGCCGCTCCTCGCGCGGGGAGTCGCGCGCGGAGTCGTTGGAGGCCGCCTGGCCGTTCATGACATTACGGTTCACGGCATTGCGCTTCATGGCACGGTGCTTCATGGCAGGGCGCTTCACGTCATGGCGCTTCATGGCAATGCCCCCTTCGGCGCCGCGACCGCGGCCGAGCCCGAGCGCTCCCACCACCAGGCCAGTCGCGCCCACTCCTCCAGCGTCAGCGTCGCCGGGCGGCGCCCGGAATCGATGTCGCACTCGCTGAGCCAGCGCTTCGCCTCATCGGCCGCAAGCCCGAGCCCCTGCGCCAGCGCGTTGTGCAGCTGCTTGCGGGGCGCGCGGAAGCCCGCCCGCACCACCTCGAAAAAGCGCGCCTCGCTGGGCGCCGCCACGCGGGCCGCGGGCAGCCGCTCGATCCGCACCACCGCCGAGCGCACCGCCGGCGCCGGCCGGAACGCCTCCCGCTCGACCGTGAAGAGCATCTCCGCCTCCGCGTAGTACTGCACCGACACGCTCAGCAGCGAGCGCTTGCCCGCCGGCGCCACCACCTGCTGCGCCACCTCGCGCTGCATCATCACCAGCAACCACGCCGGCGGCGACGGCTCCGTGCTGAGAAACTTGCGCAGCAGCGGCGACGTGATCGCGTAGGGCAGGTTGCCCACCACGCCGTACGGGGGCGCCGCACCCACCGCCGCCAGCGCCTCGCGGGCGTCCACGTCCAGGACGTCCGCCTCGATCACCGCCCAGGGCGCCGCCACGCGGGCCGCGGGCAGCCCCTCCAAGCGATGCCGCACCAACGCCGCCAGCCCTCGGTCAAGCTCCACCGCCGCCAGCGGCCGTCCCAGCGCCACCAACGGCTCGGTCAGCACGCCGTCGCCCGGCCCCACCTCAATGAGGGGACGGCCGTCCGCGGGCACGGCGGCCATGATCCGATCGCGCACCTCAAGGTCGTGGAGGAAGTGCTGGCCCAAGCGCGGCCGTAGCGGCCGTCGCGCCTTGCTCACGCCAAGTCAGATCAGGTTCGGCCCGCCACCGGCGGCGGCGGAGCGCCCAAGGGCTGCGGCTCGGCGCATCGGGCCGTCTTGCTGCTTTGGGGAGGTCCGAACTCGCCGAACCGGCGCACTCCCGGCTCCACTTCGACAACGCCCCCTGTCCGAAGCGCAGAAAGCACCGCCGGGGAGATGTGGGGAGCGGCCGTGCACCCGCCGTCGAACGCCACCACGGGCTTGCCGACGCCAGCCGGCTCCACCCAGGCCACCCCGTGGCGCCCGAAGCTCTCTACGTACCGCTGCATCCTCTCGGACCTGACGGGGTTGGTAGCGCCTCGCCGCACGGGACCCAGGCTTCAGCGCCACTTCTCGCCGGTAGGTTCCATGGCGAACGCCCTCGGACGGGAATTCAACCCCGCTGAAGCGGATTGCGGGTACAGGGCACCGCTAGCTCCCCGCCTAGCACGACCGGCGTCACTGTAGGCGTCGCCCTCCTCCCCAGTCAATCGACGTTCCCGGCGCGACGTACCCTAAACGAAGCAACAAGTAAAATCGTGCTCGCTCGGGCGTCCTTAGTGGCGCAAGCCACCAATTCCTTGGTCGAGAGCGAGGCTAAGGGGAACCTTCTGCGTTCGCATCATTCTGGCCCTGACGAGCTTCGTCCTTTTCCTCCGCAAGCTTTGTCATCGCCGTGATCCGCAATTCGCGATTGTGGCGGTCCACGTACCAGAGCTGCGCTAGCTCCTCCAGCAGCCCGATCATGACGTTCGCCTCATCGGAGTCGAGGGGGATGATGAGGTTCACGTGCTTTTCCATGTGCGCGCCGACGTTCCCGACGCGACGAACGCCATCAATTGCGTCCCAAACGCCGGGGCCTACCTTCTCTCTCAGCGTGTCTATCTCCTGCTTGAGCGTGTCTTTCCGGATTCCAAAGAAGTCGCGGATCATCCCTTGCAAGCACCGTCTCGACAGTGCCGCGGACGCTTTAGGGCTCAACGCACGTATCGCGCACGCTTCCTGATAGTCCTCGCGAATCTGCCGAGGTACGTAGTCGGGCCAGACCTGCGCGTTCGATTGAGGAACTAAATCCCAGCGCTGCTTATCTACTGTCGAGCCGTCCCACTCGCGGCCTCCCCCCGGATGCGTGCGCCAGGCGCCGCCTTCAAGCGAAGCTTTGAGCACGAACTCGCGACACTCCTCGTTAGGGCAGACCATAAACAGTGTGTCGAGCCGCTGGTCCCCGTGTTGATTTTTGATCGAGAGGTGGTGACTTGATGTACTCAGATTCTGATCTAACAGGGTTACCGGACGACCACAGAATGGGCATTGCCAACTAAACCCCTCGGTCACCTTGCACCTCTCTGACCGGTCACTCTTTCCCGATCCTCAGCACCGCCATGAACGCCTCCTGCGGGATCTCCACGTTGCCCACCCGCTTCATCCGCTTCTTCCCCGCCGCCTGCCGCGCCAGCAGCTTGCGCTTGCGCGTCACGTCGCCGCCGTAGCACTTGGCCAGCACGTTCTTGCGCAGCGCCTTTACCGTCTCCCGCGCCACGATGCGCCCCCCCACCGCCGCCTGCACCGGCACGTCGAAGTGCTGGCGCGGGATCAGCGACCGCAGCCGCTGCACCAGCGCGCGCCCCTGCACCTGCGCATCGTCGGCGGGGATGATCGAGGAGAGCGCGTCGATGGAGTCGCCGTTGACCAGGATCTCCAGCTTCACCAGCTTGGCCGCGCGGTAGGCGATCAGGGTGTAGTCCAGGCTGGCGTAACCCTGCGTGCGGGACTTCAGCTCGTCGTAGAAGTCGGTCAGGATCTCGGCCAGCGGCGCCTCGTACTCCAGCAGCACCCGCGTCGCCGCGCCCTCGGCCTGGACGTGCCCCCGCTCCAGGTAGTCCATCTTCCCGAACTTCCCCCGTCGCGCCGTCACCACCTCCATCACCGCTCCCACGAAACGGCTGGGCGCGATCACGCTCATCCGCACCCACGGCTCCCGCACCTCCGCGATCCGGGTGGGGTCCGGCAGCTCCGCCGGGTTGTCCAGACGCCGCACCGCCCCGTCCCGCGTCTCTACCTCGTACTCCACCGACGGCGCCGTGAAGATCAGCGCCAGGCCGTACTCCCGCTCCAGCCGCTCCTGCACGATCTCCATGTGCAGCAGGCCCAAAAAGCCCATGCGAAAGCCGAAGCCCAGCGCCGCCGAACTCTCCGCTTCGTACTGGAATGAGGAATCACTCAGGTGCAGCTTCGCCAGCGCCTCGCGCAGCAGCGGGTAGTCGGTCGACTGCGCCGGGTAGAGGCCGGCGAAGACCATCGCTTTGGGACCGCGATAGCCGGGCAGCGGCGACGCCGCCCGCTCCGCCCACGTCGTGATCGTGTCGCCCACGCGAACGTCGCTCACGTCCTTCAGCCCCGTCGCCACGTAGCCCACCTCGCCCGTCGAGAGGCCCGGCAGCGGCGTCAGCTCCGGCCTGAAGGTGCCGAACTCCATCGGCTCGAAGCGCCGCCCCGTCGCCAGCAGCCGCAGCGGCGCCTCGCCCTGCAGCGACCCGTCCACGACCCGCAGGTAGGCGATCGCCCCCTTGTAGGCGTCGTACTCGGAGTCGAAGATCAGCGCCCGCGGCGGCGCCTCCACTGCGCCGGCCGGCGCCGGCACCCGCTCTACGATCGCCTCCAGCAGCCGCTCGATCCCCTCACCCGTCTTGGCGGAGACGAACAGCAGCTCCTCCTCCGTGAAGCCAATCGCGTCCACGAGTTCGCGCCCCACCTGCTCCGGCCGCGCCACCTCCAGGTCGATCTTGTTGATCACCGGGATCACCGTGAGATCCTCGCCCAGCGCCAGGTAGACGTTGGCCAGCGTCTGCGCCTGGATGCCCGCCGCCGCGTCGACCACCAGGAGCGCGCCCTCCGCCGCCGCCAGGCTGCGCGAAACCTCGTAGCCGAAGTCCACGTGCCCCGGCGTGTCGATCAGGTTGAGCTGGTAGCTGGCCCCGGCGACCGTGTGCGTCATCCGCACCGCCCTTGCCTTGATCGTGATCCCCTTCTCCCGCTCCAGCTCCATGGAATCCAGCAGTTGCGCCGACATCTTCCGCGACTCCACCGTGCCGGTGACCTCCAACAGCCGGTCCGCCAGCGTCGACTTGCCGTGATCGATGTGGGCGATGATGCAGAAGTTGCGAATGCGATCGCGATCCATGGGGTGTCGATCGTATCACGCAGCCGCCCCGCTCCCGAGCCACCGCTCCCGGCCTGACGCACCCGACCCTGCCTGAGAAGCGCTGGGTCTCAGATGTGATTGGACTCTGCGATGCGATGGCACTTGGCGAAGTGGCCGGGCCGGTGCTCCACCCACTCCGGGTCCTCGACCTTGCAGATGTCAATGGCGATGGGGCAGCGCGTATGGAAGTTGCAGCCGGGCGGCGGCGCCAGCGGGCTGGGCACGTCGCCGCTGAGGATGATCCGCTCGCGCCGGCGCTCCACGACCGGGTCCGGGATCGGCACGGCCGAGAGCAGCGCCTGTGTGTAGGGATGCAGAGGGTCCTCGTAGAGCGAGTCGCTGTCGCTCAGCTCCACGATCTTGCCCAGGTACATCACCGCCACCCGATGGCTGAGGTGCCGCACCACGGAGAGGTCGTGGGCAATGAACAGGTACGTCAGCCCGAAGCTCTTCTGCAGCTCCTCCAGCAGATTGATGATCTGCGCCTGAATGGAGACGTCCAGCGCCGAGACCGGCTCATCCGCCACGATGAAGGCCGGCTCCACCGCCAGCGCCCGGGCGATGCCGACACGCTGGCGCTGTCCGCCCGACAGCTCGTGCGGGTAGCGCGTGGCGAAATACGGGTTCAGCCCCACGGTCGTCAGCAGCTCGCTGACGCGCTCCTTGCGCCGGCCCTTGTGCAGGCCGTGGATCGCCAGCGGCTCCGCCAGGATGCCGCCCACGCTCATGCGCGGATTCAGCGAGGCGTAGGGGTCTTGGAAGATCATCTGCATGCGGCGCCGGTACCGCCGCAGCCGTTTGCCCCGCAGCGAGGTCAGCTCCACGCGCCGCGCGCCAACCTCCCCTCCCGCGCCCGCCGGCGCCGAGAGCCCCGCGCCCTCTCGCTCGTACATCCAGACGCGGCCGGCCGTGGGCCGGTAAAGCTGGAGGATGGCGCGGCCCGTCGCCGTCTTGCCGCAGCCGGATTCGCCAACCAGGCCCAGCGTCTCGCCCTCGCGAATGTGGAAGCTGACGCCGTCCACGGCCTTGATGTCCGCGACCTTGCGCCGCAAGAAGACGCCGCCGCTGACGGGGAAGTACATCTTCAGCCCCTCCACCTCCAGCAGCGTGTTGGCGCGCGGCGTGCTGCGGCCGACGCGGGGGCCACGATGGCTGAGCGCGCCGCTCGCCGCCCGGATCGCGGACGTCGCCTTCGCGCGCATCTCCTCCGGCGTGAGCGCGCCCACCCCCGTCTCCACCCGCGCCACCGCCCCAGCGCGCGCCCGCGCCGGCTCCTCTCGGCGTCGATCGTTCTCGGACTGCCCGCGGTCGCCGGTCATGACGGAGCCACCCCGGCGGGATCGAGCGGCTGCTCCTGCGCGGCCGCGACCTCCTCGGCGTGCCAGCAGGCGGCGCGGTGCGTCGAGAGGTCGGACAGCGCCGTCAGCTCCGGCCGCTCCTCGTGGCAGATGCTCGTCGCGAATGGACAGCGCGGCGCGAAGGCGCAGCCCGCGGGCAGGTTGGCCGGGTCTGGCGGCGTCCCTTCAATGGGCGTCAGCTCGCCCCCGCCCGCGTCCGGCCTCGGCACGGAGCGCAGCAGCCCCAGCGTGTAGGCGTGGCGCGGGCTGCCGTAGATATCCTCGGCGGCTCCGCTCTCCACAATGCGACCCCCGTACATCACGTTGACGCGGTCGGCGTAGCGCGCCACCACTCCCAGATTGTGCGTGACGATGACGACGGCGGTGCCCAGCTCGCGGCTCAAGCGCGCCAGCAGCTCCAGCACCTGGGCCTGGATCGTCACGTCCAGCGCCGTGGTCGGCTCGTCGGCCAGGAGCAGTTTGGGCCCGCAGGAGAGCGCCATGGCGATCATCACGCGCTGGCGCATGCCCCCGGAGAACTGATGCGGGTAATCCCCCAGCCGCTCCGCCGCCGCCGGCATCCCCACCAGCTCCAGCAGCTCCACGGCCCGACGCCGCGACGCCGCCCGGCTCATGCCCAGGTGCAGCTCCAGCGCCTCCGTGATCTGGCGGCCAACGGAGAGGGTCGGATTGAGGGAGGTCATCGGCTCCTGGAAGATCATCGCGATGTCGTTGCCGCGGATCTCCCGCATCCGCGCCTCTCTCGCCAGCAGCAGGTCCTCGCCCTCAAAGAGCACTTCGCCGCTGACGATGCGGCCGGGCGGGCTCGCCACCAGCCGCATGATCGAGAGGGCGGTGACGGTCTTGCCGCTGCCGCTCTCCCCCACCAGGCCCAGGGTTTCGCCCGGCAGGATGTCGAAGCTGACGCCGTTGACCGCCTTGATCACGGCGTCCGGCGTGAAGAAATGAGTGTGCAGCTCTCGGACCTCAAGCAAGGGCCCGGCCATGAGCCTTCTCCTCGCAGACGCGGGGCTAGGGGTCGGCGGCGCTGGTGGGGAAGAGGAGACTCGAACTCCTACGCCTTGCGGCACATGATCCTAAATCATGCTCGTCTGCCAATTCCGACACTTCCCCCAGAGCCGACCCCCGATCGGGCGCCCCTGCGCTTGCCGGCGCCGGCCCCGCCGCAGGGGCGGGCGTGGTGAGCCGCGTAGGAATCGAACCTACAACCTGCTGATTAAGAGTCAGCTGCTCTGCCAATTGAGCTAGCGGCCCACTCCCGAACTCGCCCCGGCACGCGCGCATCCAGCCTACCGCACCGCTGTGGGGCGACCCCACAATCGCCATCGTAGCGCGCCATCGCAGCGCGTCATCGCAGCGACGGCTCCGGCGACCCGCCAGCCGCGCCTCCCGCCCACTCTCGCGAAACCTGCGCTGGCGAAAATTGACCCCCCGGAAACGGGCCAACTAGCATTGAGCCGGCGACCGGGGCGGTTAGCTCAGTCGGCTAGAGCGCTGCGTTGACATCGCAGAGGTCACTGGTTCAAGTCCAGTATCGCCCACCATCCCTGCCCACCCGGCCACCTCGTCGGCGCCGGACCTGCCCTCACGCAGGGGCCTCGTCGCGCTCCCGCCCCGCCGGCGCGGCCGGCGCGCGCGCATGGGCCTATTGACCGGCCTATCGACCCAGTGCCCGCCCATGCCGACAATGGAACCCTGAGCATGAGCGACGAAGAACAGCGCCAAGGCCCGGCGGTCGCGCGGCCCGACGACGTTGACACGGCCGAATGGCTGCGGCGCATGCGCCACTCCGCCGCCCACGTCCTGGCCCAAGTCGTCCTGGAGATCTTCCCCGACGGCAAGATCGCCATCGGCCCGCCCATTGACACCGGCTTCTACTACGACTTCCTCCTCTCCCGCACCCTCACCCCGGACGACCTCGAAACCATCGCGAGGCGCATGCAGGAGGAGGTGCGGCGCGCCCACCCCTTCGTCTGGGAAGAGGTCCCCGCGCGCCTGGCGCGCGAACGCTTTGGGGATCAGCCCTTTAAGCTGGAGCTGATCGACGAGTTCAGCCCCGACGGCGGCCCCGTGGGCCTCTGCACGCACGCCGGCTTCACCGACCTCTGCCGCGGCGGCCACGTGGGCAACACCGGCGAGATCGGCCCCTTCCAGCTCACCAACGTCGCCGGCGCCTACTGGCGCGGCGATGAGAAGCGCCCGCAGCTGCAGCGCATCTACGGCGCGCTCTTCGCCACGCCCGCTCAACTGAAAGCGCACTTCCAGCGGCTCGAAGAGGCGGCCCGCCGCGACCATCGCAAGCTCGGCCGCGAGCTCGGCCTCTTCATCTTCTCCGACGACGTCGGCGCCGGCCTCCCCCTCTTCCTGCCCAAGGGCGAGATCATCCGCCACACCATGGAGAGCTACATGCGCGATCTCCAGGAGGCCAGCGGCCACCAGCACGTCTGGACCGGCCATCTCGCCAAGGGCCGCCTCTACGAACGCTCCGGACACCTGGCCAATTACCGCGACCTCATGTTCCCGCCCATGGTGGATGGCGATACGGAAACCTTCCTCAAGCCCATGAACTGCCCCTCCCACATGACCCTCTACAACGCCCAGCCGCACAGCTACCGCGACCTGCCCCTTCGCTACGCCGAGTTCGCCACCCTCTACCGCGACGAGAAGTCCGGGCAGCTGATCGGGCTCACGCGCGTGCGCGCGCTCACCCAGGACGACTGCCACATCTTCTGCACGCCCGATCAGATCCAGGACGAGTTCGCCCTCGCCTTGAGCCTGGTCCGCACCGCCCTGGACACCTACGGCCTCAGCGACTACCGCGTCGCCCTCTCCCTGCCCGGCAGCGACGACAAACTCAATGAGGAAGCGGAACAGTGGGAGCGCGCCGTTGAGGCCCTGCGCCGCGCCCTGGACGCCTCCGGACTCGCCTATGACGAAGAGGAGGGGGAGGCCGCCTTCTATGGGCCCAAGGCCGACTTCTTCGCCCGCGACGTCCTGGACCGCGAATGGCAGCTCTCCACCATTCAGGTCGATTTCATCCAGCCCGGGCGGCTGGGCTGCGAGTACGTGGGCGAGGACGGCGCCCGCCACACGCCCGTGGTCCTGCACCGCGCCATCACCGGCACCACCGAACGCTTCCTCGGCATTCTCATTGAGCACTACGAGGGCAACTTCCCCGCCTGGCTCGCCCCCATCCAAGCGCGACTGATCCCCATCGCCGACCGCCACCTCCCCTACGCCCGCGACGTCGTCGCGCGGCTGCGCCGCGACGGCCTCCGCGCCGACGTGGACGACGGCAAAGAGCGCATGAACGCCAAGATCCGCACCGGCCAGCTGGAAAAGATCCCCTACCTCCTCATCGTCGGCGACAAAGAGATCGCCGCCAACGCGGTCGCCGTGCGCAAACGCGGCGGCCAGGACCTGGGCATCGTTCCCGCCCAGCAGTTCACCGCCGACCTCCAGGCCGAAGTCCGCGAGCGCCGCCGCTGATGGCCCCAACGCCCCCTCGCGGGGGGAGGTGCGCCCTTCTCGTCCCTCCCTGCGACCGCTGCTATGATCGCGCCCGACCCTCGGCAGGCGAGGCCCAGCGGGAAGCGCCGGCATGCCAACGGTGACCCCACTCTTCAACGCCCTCCTCGTCGCCAACCGCGGCGAGATTGCCCTCCGCATCATCCGCAGCGCCCGCGACCTCGGCATCCGCACCGTCGCCGTCTATTCCGATGCCGACGCCGCCCTCCCGCACGTCCGCTACGCCGATGAGGCGCATCTCCTGGGGCCCGCCCCGGCGGCCGACAGCTATCTCAACATTGAGCGCATCCTGGACGTCGCCCGCCGCTCCGGCGCCCAGGCCGTCCACCCCGGCTACGGCTTCCTGGCCGAAAACGCCGCCTTCGCCCGCGCCTGTCGCGACGCCGGCTTGACTTTCGTGGGCCCGCCGCCCGAGGCCCTGGCCATCACGGGCGACAAGATCGCTGCGCGCCGCGCCGCCCAGGACGCCGGGGTGCCGATCATCCCGGGCTCCATCGATCCGGTCACCGACGTCCGTGACGCGACTCGCGTCGCGGCCCGCATCGGCTATCCGCTGCTGGTCAAACCGGCCGGCGGCGGCGGCGGCAAGGGCATCCGCGTCGCCCATCACGAAGAGCAGCTGGCCCGGGCCATGGCCAGCGCCCGGCGCGAGGCCGCGCTCTCCTTCGGCGACGGCGCCATCTTCATTGAGAAATGGCTGCGGCCCGCGCGCCACATTGAGATTCAGCTGCTGGCCGACCAGCACGGCGACGTGGTGACGCTGGGTGAGCGCGAGTGCTCCATCCAGCGGCGTCGTCAAAAACTGCTGGAGGAAAGCCCGTCACCCGCCCTCACGCCGGCGCTCCGGGAACGGATGGAGGAGGCGGCCCAGGCCGTGGCCCGCGCCAGTCATTACGTCAACGCCGGCACCGTGGAGTTCCTCGTCACCGATCAGGATCACTTCACCTTCTTGGAGATGAACAGCCGCCTGCAAGTGGAGCATCCCGTCACGGAGCTGGTCCGTGACATGGACCTGGTGGCGGAGCAGCTGCGCCTGGCGGCGGGCGAGCCGCTCGGCTACACGGCCGCGCAGCGGCCTCCCAAAGGCTGGGCCATGGAGTGCCGCATTGTGGCGGAGGACCCCTACAGCAACTTCCTGCCCAGCGTGGGCACGGTCTCGCACTTCCGCGAGCCCGCCGGACCCGGCGTCCGCGTCGATAGCATGCTCTACCCCGGCATGGAGGTCAGCGTCCACTACGACTCCCTCCTGGCGAAGCTCGCCGTCTGGGGCCGCGACCGCGAGCACTGCCGCCGCCGCATGATCCGCGCCCTCCGCGAGTTCACCATCGTCGGCATCTCCACCAGCATCCCTTTTCACCTGGCGCTCCTGGACGACCCCAAGTTCATTGCCGGGCAGTTCCACACGGACTCCGTGCAGGAGTCCTTTACCATGCACCCGGAGGCGCGGCCCCAGACCGCCCAGACGGCCGCCCTCGCCGCCGCCGCCTTCCTCCGCGAGCAGGGCGAGCGCTCCCTTGACCCTGGTGCGCGCAACGGCGCCGGGCAGGGGGGCTGGAGCAGACAGGCGCGCCACCGCCGCGCCCTGGAGCAGGGATGGCGCCGAGGCTCTCTCTAGCCGTCGGATCGACGAACCAACAGATCGAGATCGTGCCCGCTCCCCACGGCGCCTTCAAGATGGTCGTCGGCGGACGCGAGCACGCCGTCCGCCTCGAGCGGGTGGGCGACGGCAACCTCTACCGGCTGCTGGTGGATGGACGGGCCATTGAGGTCGTGATTGCACGCGAGCGCGGCGGCCTCAAGGTCGTGGTGGGCCCGGACACGCACATGGTGACCGTGCAGCGGGGCGGCGTGCCGGGCGCCGCCGAGGGCCTGGCCACCGCCGGGCGCGAGCTCGCGATCACGGCGCCCATGGCCGGCGCCATCGTCGAGCTGCTGGTCGCGGAGGGCGATCGCGTCGTCCAGGGCGACCCCCTGATCGTGATCGTCGCCATGAAAATGAACAACGAAATCCGATCGCCGCTGAGCGGCAGCGTCAAGAGCGTGCACGTCGAACCGGACGACGCTGTGGAGCCGGGCGCCCTCCTGCTGGTCCTAGCGGTCCAGGAGGAGCGGTCGTGAGTGCCATTGACCCCGTTTTCGTACGATTGCTACGATGAGACGCTGATGGCGCCTGGCAGGCGGGGCCGCCCGCTGCGCGCGCCGCCATGAAAACGGAGGACGTCTCTGGCAAGCCGTGAGCATCGCATCAACGAGCGAATCCGAGTGCCCGAAGTCCGCGTGATCGGCCAGGGCAGCGAGCAACTCGGCGTCATGCCCACGGCGGCGGCGCTGCGACTGGCGGAGGAACAAGGCCTGGACCTGGTCGAGGTCGCCCCCACCGCGCAACCCCCCGTCGCGCGCATCCTGGACTACGGCAAGTTCAAGTACGAGCAAGCCAAGCGCGAGAACGAAGGACGGAAGAAGCAGAGCCGCGTCGAGCTGCGCGAAGTGAAGATGAAGCCGAACATCGGCAAGCACGATATCGACTTCAAGACGCGCACCGCCGCCAAGCTCCTGCGCGAAGGCGACAAGGTCAAGATCACCGTGATGTTCCGCGGACGCGAGATCACGCACCCGCAGATCGGCAAAGATCGCATCACGGCCATGATGGAGCGCCTGGAGGAAGAGGGGATCCCGCTGCTCGTGGAGAAGTCCATCTCCATGGAAGGGCGCTTTATGAGCGTGATCGTCACGGCCGACAAGGTGAAGGCGGCGGCGCTGGCCAAGGAGAGCGAGGCCGAGCCGGCCGGCTCCGAGCAAGCCGCAGTCTGATGTCAAAGATACGCTGATGCCAAAGATGAAATCACACAGCGGCGCCAAAAAGCGCTTCAAGATCACCGGCACCGGCAAGGTGCTGCGGATGAAGGGCCACCGCGGCCACAACAAGTCCAAAAAGAACAAGCGCCAGCTCTTCGCCATGGGCGACATGCATCCGGTCAAGTCCAAGCGCCAGCAAAAGACGATCAAGCGGCTGCTACCCTACGGCTCCTAGCGGTCGCGCGGCTGGGAGCGACAAGCGCGGTCGCGTCGCCCAGCAGGAGGACGGAGACCACCATGACCCGCGTAAGGCGCGGCCCCAAGCTGCGCCGCCGGCACAAGCGGCCCCCGCCGATGCCACACTCGTCTCTCCTAGGGAGGTAAGAACGACGTGACCCGTGTGAGGCGCGGCACCAAACTGCGCCGCCGGCACAAAAAGATAATCGCCCAGACCAAAGGGCATCACGGCCTTCGCCACCGCATCTTCCGGCGCGCGGCCGAGTCACGCGTACACGCGCTCGCCTACGCCTATCGCGACCGCCGCGACCGCAAAGCCGACTTCCGCCGCCTCTGGATCCAGCGCATCAACGCCGCCGCCCGCCTCCACGGCCTCAGCTACAGCACCTTCATCCACGGCCTGCGCCTGGGCCGGATCGAGATCGACCGCAAAGTCCTCGCCGACCTCGCCATCCGCGACCCCGACGCCTTCGCCGCCATCGCCGCCCAAGCCAAAGCCGCCCTCCCCGCCGACTAGCCCCGCCCGCTCACCCTGAGCCTGTCGAAGGGCGAGCGGGCCACAGGCCCCCCGCTCACCCTGACCTGTCCTTCCCCCTGGGAAGGAGCCCCCCTTCTAAACCCGCTCACCCTGAACCTGCCTGTCCTGATCCTTCCCCGCGGGAAGGACGAACGGTCGAAGGGCGAACCCCCATCCTCCCCCTCTCCATCGCCTTGTGATGGAGAGGGGGAGGATGGGTGAGGTCCCTCCGTTCCCCCTGAGCCTTTCAACCCGTTCCCCCTGACCTCGCCGAAGGGCGAACGGCCGGCAATTCACGCCCCCGCCCCGCGACCGCATTGACCGCCTCTCCCCTGCCCCCTACCGTCCCCTCGCCCACCACCGCCACGGAGACCCACCATGCGACTCGCCACCTCCCCCATCGCCCGCACCTTCGCCGACAAGCTCGCCCGCTACCGGCAGCTCGAAGAGGACGGCTTCACCGGCGCCTGGCTCCCCAGCATCAACGACCACGACACCATGACCCTCATCGCCGCCGCCGGCGCCGTCACCTCCCGCATCGAGCTCGGCGTCGACGTGGTGCCCGTCTACACGCGCCACCCTCTCGTCATGGCCCAACAGGCGCTCACGGCGGCCGCCGCCAGCGGCAACCGCTTCGTCCTCGGCCTCGGCCTCAGCCATCGCCGCATCATCGAGGACTCGCTCGGCCTCGACTTCGCCAAGCCCGTCCGCTACATGCGCGAGTACCTGGAAGTCCTGCGACCGCTGCTGCGCGGCGAGCACGTCGACTACAAAGGCGACCTCTTCCGCATCGACGCCCAGCTGCGCGTGCCCGACGCCCAACCGCCGCCCGTGATCCTCGCCGCCCTCGGCCCGCAGATGCTCGCCCTCGCCGGCCGCCTCGCCGACGGCACCGTCACTTGGATGGCCGGCCCCTCCTACCTGGAGGGCACGGTCCTGCCCACCATCACCCGCGCCGCCGAGGCCGCCGGGCGCCCCCAACCCCGCATCATCGCCTCGGTCCCCGTCATCGTCGCCGCCGACGCCGACGCCGGCCGCGAGCGCATCGACCACGCTTACGGCTTTTACACCGACCTCCCCTCCTACCAACGCGTCATCGAAGGATCCGGCGCCAAAAGCCCCGCCGACGTCTCGCCCATCGGCGACGAGGCCGAAGTCGTGCGACAGTTGCAGCGCCTCCGCGACATCGGCGTCAGCGACTTCATCGCCATCCCCACCGACCGCGACGCTCGCGCCCGCACCTACGACTTCCTCACATCCCTCACGCGACGCTCGCGCCCGCACCTACGACTTCCTCACATCCCTCACGCCTGAGATCTGACCTATGCGAACAGCAACGCCCCTGAGGCCAACTACCCTCAGCTGCGTACGAATGTTGGAGCCTCCTAGCTGCCCCGCTCACTCACCGCCGTTCCATCGGGAATAAAGCGCCGCCTTCCGTATTTCGCGAAGTAGTAGCTCACGCTCCGCTCCGCGACTTCGTATATGACCTCCTCCATCTCCTCAGAAGTCCAAGCAGCCTCGCGGAAGAAGAAGCTCCCTCGATTGAATCGCCCATGTTCGCCCTCGTTAACAACTTGAACATGGTTAAGAGGTCCGAACATCGCAATGGTCACAACCCTATCCAGAATGGTGCTGGAGTCGGCGAAGTCGCAGCCATCACCAAAACAAACGAAAGGAGTAATGCCCTCGCTGAGCATCGCGGTCCGGAACCCTATGACGTTCTTCCCTAAACGTTCGATCGCATTCCCTTTGGCCTGCGGCGGCTTGCCTTCAGCTTTCCTCAAATCATTGGTGCCTTGGTTCTTTACCTCGACTATCAGGACCGGGAACAGATTGCCATCCTTGTCCCGAATGGAAAGAATGCCGCCGTCGGGCCGCATAGACGACTTATCGGAGTAGTGATGGAACTGAACGTCTGGAAAAAAGTTGCGCAGACGCGGCACAATATCCGCGAGCTTCCATTCATGCTCGTGGTGGAGCGTTACGCCGAATTCGCGACCGAGCCGCTCGGTGACAGCGCTCAAAGGCTTGCCGAGGCGAGCCTCCTGCGTTTTTGATCTGAAGTTTATGACCGTCCCAGCTCGCTGCTCGCACAACTGCTGCTTCCGTGCCATCGGCTCTCTCTCGATCGACGTGAGTTCGGTCTAGCTTCGCTCCACCAAGAAGAGTTGCTCGGTGACGTGAATATTGCGATTCCTCAGATTCCTGCTACCGCGGAACGTGTTGTAGCGCGTCTCGATTAGCTCAACTGAACCAATCTCGGCAAGGAGAGCGCGCATCTCTCTCGGCCTAATGAAGCCCTCATTGTTAAAAGAGACCAGGAGGAACCGAGAGTCGAGCCCATGTAAAAGATCGCGCAGGAGGGACAAAGATCGTGCTTGCACGTTGTATCCAGATCGCCGCCAATCGATGGGAATGCCGGAGACCCCGCTGATGCGCTGCGGCCGATCGTAGTGAACGAGTAGGTTGAGCATGAAGTAGTTGGACCCATACGGGTGTTGATTGTAGGGAGGATCAACGTAAGCGAGATCAACGTCTCGTATGTGCTGCGCGACACTGCTCGCATCCTCTTGAAGAACCTCAACCTCGCATTCGAACCTGCTTAGAATCGGAGGTTCCAGAATGATCTTGCCTCTTATCCGGGTGAGCGCGTCTCCATTGCTTCCACCAAACCGGCCGACTTTGGTCCGCCGATCCTTGTAGAACCCCTTGAAGACACCTGCCGTGTTGGCGTGGATCGAGGCCTTGCTCAGCAAAGGACCCAGCAGCATGTCGCCCACGCCGTCAGGAACGGAATCGAAGAGCCTCCGGTAGTTGTCTAGCCGGCGAGCGTTCTCGCGCGTATAGAAGACGCGATCTTCGGTCGTAATGTTCGATTCATCGCGCGGTGCATACAGTTCTTCGATGAATCCGGGCGGCAGTTCCTCAGTTTCAACACGGACGTTTAGGTCATCGACGATCTCGTTGATGCCATTTAGATCTACGGTGCTCGCGTTGCAAAGATAACACCGGCCAATCACCGCCGCGTAGTCCTCGAAATCGTTGCTGATCAAAGACGTCGCATGCGCTTTCAAATACCGCGACACTACGCCTGATCCTGAAAACACATCGAGGATCCGAAGGCGGTTCTTGCCTAGCCGCTGTTTCACTCGATCAACGGCATTGCCGATGTGACCCAGTAGAGCTCGCTTGTTCCCGATATACGTGATCAGCTGCTTGGAGAAGTAGCCTGGATTCTCTCCTAATGGGTGCTCGCTCCAAAGCGCCATCTGCCGGACGTCTCTGACTTCAGAGGATCGGCGCCCGGCTGCATTTACCTTGTCCGCGAGGTTCGGCGCTCCCATCGTTGTGTCCCTGTCGTCCAACGGACAGGCGTTCTGCTTCTGCCTACCCGTGACCCCGGAAGCCGCCGCGGTCCGCTCGGGCCCCACGCTTGCGTCCACAGATGCACCTTCGCCTTTGCCGCCATCTCAGGTGGCGGCGATTGTACTCAAGCCTAGATGCTTTGCGTCGCTGCCCGCCACCTGCGCGTGAGTCAACGGGACCCTCAAGTCGCCCATCTACGAAACAAGTCAGATCTGGTCGGTCGAGAATGACGCATTGAGATAACGGCCATTCTCCGGCGCCAGTATCACGGCCACTGGTCGTGCTTGCCGCCGTGAGCATCATCCCCCTACCCCTCCCGCACCACCCCCCCCAGCTCCCGCCCCAACTCCCCCACCATCGACGCCCGCACCGCCGCCACCTCCGCGTCCGTCAACGTCCGGTCCGGCGCCCGGTACGTCAGCGCGTACGCCAGCGACCTCTTCCCCGACGGGATCTGCGGCCCCACGTACACGTCGAACAGCTCCGCCCGCTCCACCAGCTCCTGCCGCAACAGCACCGCCTCGACCGCCCCCGCCGGCGTCGACGCCTCCACCACCACGGCCAAATCCTCGCTCACCGCCGGGAAGCGGCTCACCCGCCCCACGTTGATCGACGCCCGTGGCAGCGCCGCCAGCGCCGACACGTCCAACTCCAACAGGTACACCTCGTCTTCAATGTCGAAGCGCTCGCGCACCGCCGCCTGAACACGTCCCAGGACACCGACCATCTTTCCTCCGGAAGGACCGCCCACCCCAATGCGGGCGCTCTCGCCCGCTTCCAACGCAGGGTCCCCCTCCCCCGCCGCCGGCGCCTCGTAGCGGAACGCGACCCCCAGCGACGACGCCACCGCCTCCGCGACCGCCTTGGCGTCGAAGAAGTCCACTCCGCGCCCGCCCTCACCGGAGCCGCCTTCGAGCAAGAACGGCGCGACGGCTCCGCCGCAGAGCGCGGCAACGAGCCAGCGCTCGTCGGGCAGGTCGTCCGCCCGCGACCAGAACACCTTGCCGACCTCGAACAGCCCCAGCGCGCCGCCGCCGGCGTCACGCCGACGGCGGACCGCCGCCGCGTAACTCTCCAGCAGCCCCGGGCGCAGCGTCGTTCGCAGCTGGTCGCGCTCCATGTTCAGCGGATTGAACAGCCGCAGCGGCGGCGCCTGCGTGATCGACTCCGGCGGCTGCACCCGCGCGATGATCGCCTCGCTGGTCGTCACGTAGTTGATCACCTCAATCAAGCCGGCGCCCTTCAGCGCGTCGCGGGCGCTCTCCCGCGTCTCCAGCAGGGGCTGCGGGTCGGGATCGGGAATGGAGCCACGCAGGGGCGCGCTGGGTAGGGCGTCGTAGCCCAGGATCCGCGCGACCTCCTCCACCAAGTCATCGGCGATGTGGATATCGGTGCGCCAGTAGGGCGCGACCACCTCGAACCCGTCGGCCCCGCTCGCGCGCACGTCGAAGCCCAACGCCGCCAGGATGGAGCGCACCCGCTCGGCCGGCACGTCCAGGCCCAGCACCTGCTCCACGCGCCGACGGGCCAAGCGCACCGTCGCCGCTGGCTGCTCGCCCGGGTAGCTGTCCACCCGTCCCGCGTCGGCGCGGCCCCCGGCCGTCTCCAACAGCAGCCGCATCGCCCGCTCCGACGCCACCGCCGCCAGCTCCGGGTTCAGCCCCTTCTCAAAACGCGTGCTCGCCTCCGTGCGCTGCTTCAGCGCCGCCGCCGTGCGACGGATGCTGGCGCTGTCGAAGCTGGCGACCTCCAGCAGGATTGTGGTCGTCGCCTCCGACACCTCCGAACCGGCGCCGCCCATCACCCCCGCCACCGCGACGGCCTCCTCGGCGTCGGCGATGACCAGGCTGTCCGGCGCCAAAGCCTGCTCGCTCCCGTCGATCAGGCGCAGCCGTTCGCCGGCCCGCGCCCGTCGCACCACAATGCGGCCGCCACGCAGCCTCTCGAAGTCGAAGGCGTGCAGCGGTTGGCCCAGCTCCAGCATCACGTAGTTGGTCACGTCCACCACGTTGTTGATCGGTCGCTGGCCCGCCGACAGCAGCGCCTCCTGCATCCACGACGGCGACGGACCGACCTTCACGCCGGTGATCACCGTAGCGATGTAGCGCGCGCACAGGTCCGGATCCTCGATTACCACCGACGTCCGCTCCTCCACCGGCGGCCCGTCCCCCGCGAAGCTCCGATCCGGCTCCTGCACCGTCTGTCCCGTCAGCGCCGCCACCTCCCGCGCGATCCCCAGCACCGACAGATGATCGGGCCGGTTGGGGGTGGCGCTGATCTCCAGCACCGTCCGCGCCAGCACGGCCCGCGCCAGCGCTTGCTCCAGCGGCACACCCAGCGGCACGTCCGGCTCCAGCACCAGGATGCCGGTGTGCTCGTCGGAGAGGCCCAGCTCGCGCTCGGAGCAGACCATGCCCGCCGAGACCACGCCGCGGATCTTCGATCGGCGCAGCTTCTTGCGTTCTCCGCTGCGCGGATCGATCAGCCGCGCCCCCTCCCGCGCGAAGGCGATCTTCTGGCCCACGGCCACGTTCGGCGCTCCGCACACGACCGTCTGCGGCTCGCCCTCGCCAACGTCCACCGTCGCCAGGCGCAGCCGGTCGGCGTTGGGGTGCGGCTCCACCGCCGTGACCAGTCCCACCGAGACCCCGTCCCAGTCCGCCCCACCCTCCACCGTCTCGACCTCCGCGCCCGCCATCGACAGGCGATGCGCCATCTCGTCGGGCGACAGCGACAGCTCAACGTAGTCACTGAGCCAGAGCAGCGGGATCTTCACGGCTTCACTTTCTCCGCCTCGGCCACTCGGAAACGGTGCGACGGGCGCACCCTAGAACTGCTCCAGAAAGCGCAGGTCGTTCTGATAGAAGTCGCGGATATCCTCGATGCCGTAGCGCAGCATGGCGAAGCGCTCGATCCCCATGCCGAAGGCGAAGCCGGTGTACCGATCCGGATCGAAGCCCGCCGCCTCAATGATCTCCGGATGAACCATCCCCGCGCCCAGCATCTCCAACCAACGCCCGTCGCGCCAGCGGATCGCCAACTCCGCCCCCGGCTCCACGAAGGGGAAGTAGTCGCAGCGAAAGCGCGTCTCCACGTTCGGCCCGAAAAGCCGGTGCACGAACGACTCCAGCGTGCCCTTCAGATGCCCGAACGTGATCCCCTCGTCGATCACCAGCCCCTCCACCTGCGTGAGCATCCACTCGTGCGTGGCGTCCGTGGCCTCGTAGCGATAGCACGTGCCGGGGACGATCACGCGGATCGGCGGCGCGTGCGTCTCCATGAAGCGGATCTGCATGGGCGACGTATGCGTGCGCAGTAGCAGAGGCCGCTCGCCCTCACGTTCGTAGTCGATCCAGAGCGTGTCCCACATGTCGCGGGCGGGGTGGTCCTTGGGAATCCGCAGCCGCTCGAAGTTGTAGTGCTCCCACTCCACTTCCGGCCCCTCCACGACGGCGAAGCCCATGGCGCCAAAGATCCGCTCCACGCTCCGACGCATCAACGTCATCGGGTGCAGGTGGCCGCGGGGCAGCGCCCGCGCCGGCAGCGTCACGTCCACAGCCTCCGCTGCCACCCCCGCTTCCCCACGACGCAGCACTGCCTGCAGCACCGCCTGTCGCTCCTCCAGCGCCCCTTCCAGCTCCCGCTTGAGCGCGTTCGCCGCCGCCCCCACGCTGCGCCGCTCCTCCAGCGGCAGATCCCTGAGCGCCCGCAACTCCATTGTCAGCTTGCCGCTGCGGCCCAAGAAGGCCAGCCGCCACTGCTCCGCCGCGGCGGCGTCGGCCGCGGACGCGAGCCCTCGCAGCGCCTCCTCGCGAAGCTCGTCCAACTCTTGAAGTGCCATCGTCCGTCACCGTACAAACGGGTCCAAGCCGGGGTCAATCTCGGCCCCGCCCTGGCCTCACGGGCCCCCCGCGATGATGGCCCCACCTCGATACGCGCGCGCTGCGGGGCGATGGCGACGGCTGATACACTGCGCCGCACACACGGCCCGCCGGGCGCGCCGCAATGTGGAGGAGGTCCGTCCGCATGCTAGTGAAGAGCTACGTTCTCGTGGAGACGGAGGTCGGGACCGCCAAAGCTGTCACCGATCGTCTCCGCGAGCTCTCCAGCGACGACGCCACCGTCACCTCGGTCGACACCGTCACCGGCCCCTACGACGTCATCGTGCAGTTGGAGGCCGACGATCTCAACAAGTTGGGCGTCTGCATCACCGAGGCGATCCAAACCATCCCCGGCGTGAATCGGACCACGACCTGCCTCAGCCTTGTCCTGAACTGAGAGACCTGAACTGAGCGGCCCTGAGCTGAGCGACGATTCGACGAAGGCGGGAGAGCGCGCCGCGACGGTGCCCCTACGGACCGAACCACTCCCCGCAATGTTGCCGGTCGAGGAGGCGCTGGAGCGCATCCTCGCCCTCTGCGACGTCCTCCCGCCCCAGACCCGCCCCATCGACGATGCCTTGGGTCAGGTGCTGGCGGACGACGTCATCGCCCCCTTCGACATCCCCCCGCTCGACAACACCGCCATGGACGGCTACGCCGTCCAAGCCGCCAGCACCCTCGGCGCCGGCTCGGACCGCCCCGTTCGCCTGCGCGTCGGCGGCGAGCTGGCCGCGGGCTACCTCTTCGACGGCGAGGTCGGGCCGGGCGAGGCCGTGCGCATCATGACCGGCGCGCCCATCCCCGACGGCGCCGACGCCATCGTCCCCTTTGAGGAGACCGACGAGACCTTGCGCGACGGCATCCGCGCGCCCGGGCAGCAGCACGCCGCCATCGACAGCGTCGGCATCCTCAAGGCGGCGAAGTCGGGCGCCAACGTCCGTCGGCGCGGCGAGGATGTGCGCGCCGGCGCCACCATCCTCACGCGGGGCACGCTCCTGCGCGGCGCCGAGATCGCCGTGCTCGCCTCCCTCGGCGTCGATCGGGCCTCCGTGATCCGACGCCCCATCGTCGCCATCCTCTCCACCGGCGACGAGCTGCTCTCCCCCGGCGAGCCGCTCCAGCCCGGCAAGATCTACGACAGCAACGCCGCCGGCCTCGCCGCCCTGGTGCGCGAGTACGGCGGTGTCCCCCTGCGGCTCGGCATCGCCGCCGACACGGTCGAGGCCCTGACCGCGAAGATCCACGAAGCGACGCGCCGGGCCGACCTCGTCGTCACTTCCGCCGGCGTGTCGCGGGGCGACTTCGACGTCGTCAAGGAGGTGCTGGTGTCCCAGGGGGCGATCAACTTCTGGACGGTGCGCATGAAGCCGGGCAAGCCGTTGGCCTTCGGCCATTTCGACGCACCCGCGGAGCGCACCGGCGACGGGCGCGCCAAAGCGCCGGTCAAGAAAATCCCGCATATCGGGCTGCCCGGCAATCCCGTCTCTTCCTTACTCGCCTTTGAGCTGTTCGGGCGCCCGGCCATCTTCAAGATGCTGGGCCGCAAGCCCGAGGCCCGCCCCACCATCCGCGCCATCGCCGACGAACCCATCGTCAACACGGACCGCCGTCGCGTCTACGCCCGCGCCATCGTCGCCCGTGGCCAAGACGGCCGCTGGCACGCTCGCCTCACCGGGCCCCAGGGCTCGGGGGTTCTGACGTCGCTGGCGCTGGCCAACGGCCTCGCCATCTGCCCCGAGGATGCCGACCAGGTCGACGCCGGCCAGGAGTGCGACGTGATCATGCTGGACTGGGAACAGCCGCAGGACTGAGCAGGCTTGGGAAAGGAGCCGGGCCCGTGCGATTCATCCTCATTGGCGGAACGGCGCATCTGCTGCCGCCGCAGGCGGCCGTGCCGCTCATGGAAGGCTTTGACGCCCACGATCGCGCCCAGGCGGAGGCCGAAGCGCAAACCCCCCTCACCCCCGAAGCCGCCATCGCCGAAGCCGAGCGGCTGCTTCGAGACCAAGATCACGAGGAGGGATGAAGCGCGAGCCAGAACTCAGGGCGGGGCTAAGAACCATGAACGCACTGGAGGAATGCGCCGATGGCCGACCGCGAACATTGGGCCTACAACGTCAACTTCACTCCCGATGCGCCCGCGGATGAGGTCAGGCGCATCTGCTATTGGATCGGACTCCTGCTCCACGACGAAAACGCCCGCAAGCACATGGCGGCGTACGGGGCACCACCAGCAAACTTCAAACTCCCGCCCCTCGATCGCCGCCGTCGGCGCGCCGCGGAGGTGATGGACCTCGTGAACCTGGCGACCGACGAGGAGATCGATGATTTCGGTGAGTAGAGACGATCGGCCGTAGAGCGTCTCCACGGCACTTCTTGGCAGCCAGGACAGCTGCGGGCGTAGCTCGAACAGCTCTCTTTTGAGAAGCGCGGCCGACTACGGCGCGCGCCGCATCATCCACCGCGGGGCACCGACAAAAGCAGATATCGGAATTCGGTGCCGCGCCCGTCCCCGACGACCGAATATGGCCGCCAGCGGACCTCGTATCGCTGGTTCAGTTGAATTGGCCCGGCCCGCCCCTTCATCGTCCCTGCGCCCGTGTTAGGTGCCCATGAGAGGACACCGCGGAGTTCACGGCCTTCATGAAGCCGAAAGGCCGCATCTACAGTGCCCTGACGGCCTACTCGCCAATATCCCTGGTCGTTGGTGAGCGCGATGATGTGGCCCTCGTGCGTGAGTCCACTCGCCACGATGCGCTCAAGGCGTTGTAAGTCTCTCGCGAAGTCGTACCGGCTTATATCCTGTGCCGCCTGGTTCCGAAGCGCATACGGCTCATCGCCGATCTGCGCGATGAGGGAACGTTTCCAGTATTTGAGCTCTATCGCGACAGATCCGCTTGGGCCACGGAGCCAGATGTCTGCGTAGGCGCGGGGACCATCCCACGGGATTGGGTACTCCAACCGAACCGACCAGTCCGCCAACCGCTCTCGGATCATCCACGCGAGTGCGTGCTGGAAGTCGGCCTCAGAGTGAAACAGCGGCCGAGTACGGGCCAACTCAACAAGCGCCTCGTCAACGACCGTTGCTGAAACCAAGGGGGCTACCTTCGTCCCCAGCCCACGTTCATCGAATGATTGTTATTACGTCGCGCAGACGGAGCAGGGCCGCGCGTCCGGCTGTTGCGTGCGCGCGAGTCTAAGTGCGTCCGCGAACGAGTCGAACGGCCCGTGCCACTTTCCGTTCGCATCGCCCGTGCCTGGGTGGATTCCCGCGCCGTCCTTGCAGAAGACGCACTTTGCGTCGTGCACGCGCGCTTTCTTGTGTGTCCAGTTCTCGTAAACCCAGAGTCGGAGGTCACTTTTCGGCATGGTTCTGATTCCCGTCCGCATCGGTCGCGCAGTAGAGGAAGCAGTAGGCGCGAACCCGTAACCTGCTGCGGGCAAGATCATATCGGCCCTCCGGCCGCTCGTGCCCTGTATATCATCCTGACCGCCGATGTATCCCCCTCCGTCTCCCCCGCGATACCTCCCCTCCCCCTCGACGACCTAAACTGAACCGACAACCCCCGCTCTCCATTCCCCCGACTGACCCCCCGAACGCGCCCATGCCTCCCCCACCACCTTTCCCTGCCGGCCCCTGTCCCCGCCCTGTCCCGCCCCTGTCGCCGCCCTGTCCCGCCCTGTCCCGCCCCTGTCGCCGCCCTGTCCCGACGCCGCCCACCCCCTGTCCCCCCGATGCCCGATCGTGTCCCTTTCTGTCACCCCTCCGACAACCGCGCCACACTTCCAACGCCCGCCCCATCTGGAGCGGGCCGTGGACAGGGGGACACAAAAGGACAACACAGCACGCGGATGAGAAATGGAGCCGCCATGGCCTAAACGCGATGGCCCGCGCCGACGCGCTTTGAGCTGTCGATCGTGGGCGCCGCGGCGCGCCGGATTCTACGCCACCCGCACGGCCCGCACCGACTCCAACAGCCTCGCGATCGCCTTCATCTCGGGGACACCGCCAAGGTTGATGCCCCGACTCACGTTCAGAAATTCCACGCCAATCGACGTGCCGTCCCCAGCGACATCAACATGGCGGTCATCGTCCAGGCTCGTCGTCGACGCGCGTTCCTTGTCCGAGAGGCGCACATAGATCGCGTCGGCGTCGGCGTCGTACTCCAGGAACATCAAGCGATGACTCTCCCCATCCCCGACAACGACGGATACCTCAGCACCGAGCCGATCCCTCGGGCGCCGGCCCTACCGCCAGCGAAACCCGTCGAACTCCCGCGACGCCGCCCCCCACGACGCCTCCACCTTCACCACTTCTGCAATCCGCGGGCCCTGGTGCAGCTCGCGCAACAGGCGCTCCAGCAGCGGCCGCGGCCCCTCCGCCACGACCTCCACCATCGACCCGTTGGGCATGTTGCGCG
This sequence comes from Dehalococcoidia bacterium, assembly GCA_963662615.2. GTDB lineage: Bacteria > Chloroflexota > Dehalococcoidia > Bin125 > Bin125. The sequence continues at coordinate 837,362 of CAXXSR010000001.1, read as the reverse complement.
CGTAGCCGCTGATCGCCCGCCCCTCCGACCGCCCGATGCCGGCGGCGACGCTCATGCAGTAATCGCGATAACCCACGCCCTGGACGAAGCCGTGCACGCGCGCCGTCAAGCGCTCGACTTTGGGACCATCCTCGTCCGCGCCGACACTCATCGACGGGCCCGGCTCCCTACGCCCGCGCGGGCGCGCCCACCAACTCGCCAAGCACCTCGCGCACGACGGCCTCGGGCACGTCCTCCCGCACCACGGGCGAGCCCACGCTCTCCAGCAGGACCCAGCGCGACTGCCCCTCCACCACCTTTTTGTCGCTCAGAATTGCCTCCAGCAGCGCATCGACTGGAACAGCATCGCCATCCGGCATAGCGATAGGCAAACCGAAGCGCTGAAGGATGCGACGGTGACGCTCCACGATCGCACTATCGATCAGCCCCACCCGCTCCGCGATCCGCGCCGCCCCCATCAGCCCGATCGCGACCGCCTCACCATGGCGGAACCGCCCGTACCCGGTTACCGCCTCGATCGCGTGGCCGATCGTGTGACCGTAATTGAGAATCATGCGCAGATCGCCCTCGCGCTCATCGACGGAGACCACGGCGGCCTTGATCGCCATGTTCCGCGCGATCAGCGCCACCGCCCGCTCGCGTGCGGCATCGGCCCCGGCGTCGTTGATCGCCAGCAGCGTCTCGGCGTCCCGCTCCAGCTCGTCCAACATCGCCGCGTCGCGAATGAACGCGTGCTTGATCACCTCGGCGTAGCCCGCGCGCAGCTCGCGCGACGGCAGCGTCGCCAGCGTCGCCACGTCCGCCACCACCGCCCGCGGCTGGTAGAACGCGCCCACCAGGTTCTTGCCCGCGGGCAGGTCCACCGCCACCTTCCCGCCGATCGCCGCATCGACCATTCCCAGCAGCGTCGTCGGCACGTGCACCAGCGGCATCCCCCGCAGGTACGTCGCCGCGACGGTGCCGGCCAGGTCCGTCACCACGCCGCCGCCCAGCGCCAGCACAGTGTCGTCACGCTCCGCCCGCTCCTCCGCCAGCCACGCGTACAGCCGCTCCAACTGCTCCAGGCTCTTGCTGGTCTCGCCCGGCGGCACGGCGCGCAGCGACGCCGGCCGGCCCGACTCGCGCAGCCCGGCCACGACCGGCTCGGCGTAGAGCCCGCGCACCGTCTCATCGCTGATTACGAACACGCGACCGCGCAGCCCCACGGCGTCGAGAAGTGCGGGCAGCCGCGCGAGCAAGCCCCAGCGACAGTAGACGGGGTAAGCCGCGACGCTCCCGTCGCCCCCCACATCGACCGTGCAGGCGACGTCCGCGCCGAAGTCGGGCGGCGCCGTGCTCGCGACGCCCGGCCCTTCCACCATGCCGTGCAGCCGCGAGCGCGACGCGAGGGCGCGCGCGGCGTTGCGGTCCAGCGCCTGCCGGATCTCCTCCACCACGGCGCCCACCGCCGTCTCGTCGGTGTGAACGGTGGCGTCGGCGAGGGCGTAGAACGGCTGGCGCCGCGCCTTCAGCAATTGCACCCGCGCGACCGAGTCGGCGCCCGCCAGGAGCGGTCGCGCGTCCGGCCGGCCCAGCTCCGCGCCGGTGTGGCGGGCCAAGATGGTGTCCAGCCGAGCCTCCAGCGCCACCACGAAGCCCCCATCGGCGAGGAGGCCGCGGCTCTCCGCATCGAGCCAGGCGCCCCCGCCCGCGGCGATTACCACGCCGGCTTCCGCCGCCCCCGCCCGCACCGCCTCCCGCTCGATCGCGCGAAAGGCGTGCTCCCCGTCCTGGGCGAAGATGTCGGGCACGCTGCGCCCGTCCCGCTCCTCGATCAGCACGTCGAGATCGAGCGCGCGCCAGCCCAGCGACGCCGCCAGCGCCGGAGCCACCGCCGATTTCCCCGTGGCGCTGAAGCCGATCAGCACAATCCGCTTCAGGGCAGCAATGCGCTTCAGGGAATCAGGGGGGCGCGTCACGGCTCGCCGGCCCCCGCCATGCCTCGCGGCCCCAGCGTGCGCTCGAACGCCTCCAGGTTCCGCTTCGTCTCGTCAATATGATCGCCGCCGTATTTCTCCAGCACCGCGCCGGCGAGCACCAGCGCCAGCATCGCCTCCACGATCACGCCGGCCGCCGGCACCACACACACGTCCGAGCGCTCGTAGTGCGCCTGCGTCAGCTCGCCCGTGTCAAGGTCGGCGGAGGGCAGCGGGTGCGCCAGCGTCGCGATCGGCTTGACCGCGACGTGCACCACGATCTCCTCGCCGTTGCTGGTGCCGCCCTCAATGCCGCCGGCATGGTTGGAGGCGCGACGCCAAGGGCGATCCGTCCATTGCTCGCGCGGCAGCACGATGTCCTGAAACTGCGAGCCGCGCCGCGCCGCCCCCGCGAAACCGTCGCCGATCTCCACCCCCTTGAAGGCGTTCATGCTCAGCAGCGCCTGGCCAATGCGGCTGCTCAGCTTGCGCTGCCAGTGAACGTGCGAGCCCAGCCCGAACGGCACGCCCGTCACCCGCGCCTCCACGACGCCGCCCACGCTGTCACCGTCCCCTTTGGCCGCGTCAATCGCCGCCACCATTCGCACAGTGGCGTCGGCGTCCGCGCAGCGCACAGGCGACTCCTCCACGGCGTCCCAGTCCAAGGCGGCGCCGTCCTCCGGCTGCCAGGCCACCTCGCCAATGCGGATCACGTGGCTATGAAAGCCCGCGCCCAACTCCTCCATCAGCCGCCGCGCCACCGCGCCCAGCGCCACCCGGGCGGCGCTCTCACGGGAGCTGGCCCGCTCCAGCGAATTGCGCACGTCGTCAAAGCCGTACTTGAGGGCGGCGGCCAGGTCGGCGTGGCCGGGGCGGAGCCGCGTGATGCGCTGCACCGGCCCGCCCGCCGGTTCACCGGGTTCAATCGCCATCGTCTCGGTCCAAGGGCGCTTGTCCGGCCCCTTGCCCGTCGCGTGGTCGCGATTCTCCAGCCACACCGCAATCGGGCTGCCCAGGGTCAGGCCGTGCCGGACGCCCCCGCGCAGATACGCGTAGTCCGTCTCGATCTTCATGCGCCCGCCGCGGCCGTAGCCCTTCTGGCGACGGGCCAGTTGCGTGCGGATGTAGCTCTCGTCCAGCGCCAGGCCGGCGGGCATGCCCTCCAGGATCGCCGTCAGGCCGGGGCCGTGCGATTCGCCCGCGCTGTACCAGTCCAAGCCACCCATGCGACGAGCCTAGCTCACCCCGGAGGAGCGGTCCTCCGCACCGGCATCGCTCGGCGACGACGCATCCTGCATCTCCTCGCCGGCCGCCACGGTGAGCGCCGGCTCCGACGGCGGCAGCACGATCGGCCTGGGCTCGCCCGCGGGGCCAAGCTCGTAGACGGCATCGAAGCTCAACGCGATCTGCCGCGCGTCCGGCTCATCCCAGTCGATGCCCATGGCGTCGGCACGATCGGCGGTGACGCTGAGGATCGGTCGCGAGGTGGCGACGCCGGCTTCCTCACGGAAGGCCGTGTAGACGTCCACGCGGACCACCTCGGGGCGGTAATCCGCAATGTCGTAGAAGACCATCTCCACCAACTTGACCGCGGTGGCCAGAGCGCCGTCCAGCGCCGTTGCCACTTGCTTTTGCTTCCCCTCCACTACCCGGAATTCGGGTTGAGCGCTGCTGCCCAGATGCACAAAGCTGGCGTCGGCGGCGAGCAGCTCCATGCCCTGAACGCCGGCCCAGACCGCGGCGCTGATCCCCTTGGGAGGCCGCATCGTGCGCCAGCCTTCGATCTCCCCCTCCAGCAAGCCGCGAATCGCCTCCAGGTCGTTCTCCTCCACCAAGCGGCGCCAAAACCGATGCGTGCGCACCTCCTTGAAGAGCACAAGGCCAATGAGCGCGACGAAGAAGAAGATCACCGCGAAGGCGATCGCCACTCCTTCAGCCATCGCACGCCTTCACTCTCGTTGGGGCTGCGCGTCCGCCGCTGTTGCCGCCTCCGCCGCCGCGAACATCGCCTCGATCGGTGGTTCGCGCCCCGTCCACATGGCGAAGGAGGCCGCCCCTTGGTACACCAGCATAGGGAGTCCCCCCAACGCCGCACGACCGCTGCCTCTGGCGGCGCGCACCAACGGCGTCTCGGGCGGACTCGCGATAAGGTCCACGACCATCGTGGTCGGGCCCAGCGAGGCAACGTCGAAGGGCAGCAGCCCTTCTCCCGCGCTGCCCCGCATCCCCACCGGCGTGCACTGCACCACCAGATCGCAGGCGGCCAGAGCGGTCATCGCCGCGGGCTCGTCCGCACCGCAGGCCGATACGCGCGCGCGCTCGCCGGCACGGAGCAGATCATCGCGCAGACGCCGCCCCCGCTCCGGCGTGCGATTGACCACCGTGAGAGCGGCGGCCTCGCGCTCGATCAGGGCCCACGCGACCGCTCGAGCCGCGCCGCCCGCGCCCCAGATCACCGCGCGCGCGCTGGCCGCGTCGAACCCCGCCGCCTCCAACGCTCGCTGAAAGCCAACGACGTCCGTGTTGAACCCTTCCAGCCGGCCGTCCCTGTTGACGATCGTGTTGATCGCCCCCACCGCCCTGGCGGTGCGGTCCAGTCGGTCCATGCACCGTGCCGCCGCCTCCTTGTGGGGGATGGTCACGTTCGCGCCCAGGGCATCGGCGGCCCGCAGCCCCTCAATGAACGCGGCCAGCCGCTCCGGCGGGACGTCCCAGGCCTCGTAACGGGCGTCAATGCCCAGGGCGTCGAAGGCGGGCTGCTGAAAGCGCGGCGAGATGCTGTGTCGGGCCGGGTGCGCAATGAGCCCCACGCGCCCGCTCATCGCTCCCGCTCCGCTGTCCCGCCGGCGGGCTGGAAGCGCTCCACGTTGAGCAGGTGATCGGCGAAGGTGGTGGCGAAGGCGTGCGAGCCGTCGCCGCGCGCCACGAAGTAGAGCAGATCGGTCTCGGCCGGCCGGATCGCGGCGCTGAGAGCGCCGGCCCCGGGCGCGGCGATCGGTGTCGGCGGGAGTCCGGGCACGCGGTAGGTGTTGTAGGGCGAGTCCACTGCCAAGTCGGCCAACGTCAACCCCGCTTTCCAGTAGCCGTAGCGATCGACGCTGTCCGGCTCCTGGGCGAGTGCGTATTGCACGGTCGGGTCCGCCTCCAGCCGCCGTCGCAGCCGCAGGCGGTTCCAGAATACCGAGGCGATGAGCGGCTGCTCGGCCGCCACGACGGCCTCTCGCTCCACCAGGGAAGCGACCGTCAAGACCTCATGCACCGTGCGGCCGCCGGCCGCTATCGCCTCCCGCGTCGCGGGCGTCAACTCCCGCTCGAGCCGCTCCAGCATCGCACGCACGACTTCGCCCCCGCTCACCAGCAGGGAAAACTGATAGGTGCCGGGCAAGAGATATCCCTCCAACGAGACGCCCTCCGGCCGCTCCCCCGCCACCGTCCCGGCCCAAGTGGCCGGATCCGCAGCGGCGGTCAAGAACGCGGAACCTGTGACGGTCCCCTCTGCGGCCAGCACCTCCGCGATCTCTTCCAGCCGCAGCCCCTCGCGAATGGTGAGGGGCGGGCGCGGCGAGAGCATGCCCGCGTGTAGCCGCTCAATGACCTCCGTGGTCACCAGGCCCGGCTCAAAGTCGTAACGGCCCGCCTCCAGCGACTCCTCGTAGCCCAGCAGCGAGACCAGCGCCTCGAAGCGCCCCGCTGAGGCGATCACGTCTTGCGCCGCCAGCGCCTCGGCGATCGCCTCGGCACTGTCGCCCGGGCGGATCTCGCTGACGACCACGCCGCGCTCGGGCGGGCCCGCACCTTCGACGCGGGGCGTCTCGTCGTCGAGGACACTGCCGGGCGCCGCCATCGACAGCGCCACCGCCCCGGCCGTCAGTCCGACAGTGATGGCAAGGCCCAGGATCCAGGCGGGGCGCACGGTCAACGGTCCATCGGCGTCGCACCCGTGTCGCCCGCTCGCCCGTCCAGCCAGTCCTGCAAGATCGTGGCCGCCGCCAGGGCGTGCGCTTGCCGCCGACGCCGGCGCTGCCGGGCCGGGGAGAGGTGGCCCCGCTGCGACGCCTTTGCCTCGCGCGCGGGCGGCGGGTTGCTGTGGCGCTCGCTCTGCACCGCCAGGGGCAAGCCCAGCGCTTGGGCAATCCGCTCGCCCAGCGCCCGGAAGGAGACGGCCTGTGCGTCTTCGCGCCCCTCCCGGTCCAGGGGCACGCCCACCACGACCAGACTCGCCCCCTCGGGGCCCAGGAGCGCCCGAATCCGCGCCACGCCGTCGTCGTCCTGCGCCCGCCGATCGATCGTGCCCAGTGGCAGCGCCAGCCGGCTCTCACCGTCGCCCACGGCGACCCCCAGCCAGCGCTCACCGGGGTCCAGCCCCACCACCCGACCGATCTGCTCATTCACGCAGCGCCTCTTCGCCCACCCCGCCCCGCTGTCTAGGGAGGCCCCTGTGGCCTATGGCGGCCCCTCCTCGTCCCCAGCCACCGTGTCCCCAGCCACCGTGTCCCCAGCGGGTGTCGACGCGCCGCCGCCGTCGTCGTCGAACCCCGTATCGACCTCTACGGAGATGCGAAAGCCGAACGGGGAGACCCACGGCATGAAGCTAGGATTTATGTCAACTTCAGCCGGCGCCCGCAGGCTGAGCCGTTCGTTCAGGACGGCTTCCGCGCTCCCGGACCGCCGCAACTCCACGATGCCCTCGATCTCGCCTTTCGCGATCACCGGCGCGAGCTGCCCGTCGGCGATCATATCGAAAGCGATCGTCTCGGTGGCGGCATCGTAGGTGGCGAACCCGGCCGCGCGCGGCGTCAGCGATTCGCGCAGAACCCGGAAGTCCGCGCCGTACCGATCGCCGATCTCCGCCACTGCCAGATCGCGCAGCGCGGCGACTTCCACCCCCACGGCCGAGACCGTGGCGATCGTGACCACTTCCACCGCCTCGGCCGGCTCGCCCAGCGGCGGCGTGAACTGCTCGGCGTCAATGTGGACCTCCACGCTGCCGCGATGGAGGCTGACGGCGCCGCCCACCTGCTCGCCCAGTTCGTCCCAGCCGCGCCTCCTCAGCACCTCCTCACGCTGGGCGCGCCAGCGATCGAGATCGGCGTCGGCGACGCCGCGGGCGGGGCGCGTCGTCCCCCCGGAGATCGGCTCCGGGTTGGTTACGGTGACACGCCTGCCCAGCAACGGATCCGGCTGCGTCACCGTCCCGGCCGCCACGTTGCCGCCAAGACCCGGCTCTTCCGCCTGAACCTCGGCGTCAACCGCGGAGCCGGCCTCGGCGGGCAGCGTGACACGGGCAAGGGTGAAGAAGATCGTGCCGTCGCCGCTCGTGGCGCGGGTCCCGGGCGACAGCTCCACCGCCTCCGCCGTCCGATTCTGGAAACGCACGACTCCGCGGGCGGCGGCGTCCGGCGCCTCAACGAAGCCGGTGGTCGCAATGGTGTCAGAGACGGTGATGGTCGCTTGGTATCGGCGGGCCGGTATGATTCCGGGGCCCAGTGGCACTCCCTCCGCCGGGACGCGAGCGATGACGGAGATCGGCACGCTGATCGGAGTGAGCTGCGGCGCCAGCCGCACCGTGGTGCTGGGGACCAGAAAGAGCACGGCCGCGCCGGCCACCACTATCAGACTCGCCAGAACAATGGCGCGCGCGGCCAGACCCAGAAGCGGGATCGGAATCCCGATGGGGCCCAGGCCGAGCCGGTGGGCGCGCAGGCGGCCGCCCTCCACCCGCCGTCCCCGCATCGACGGCACGATCATCATCCCGTGTTGGCGGGCGCTGCGGCGCAGCCGGCCGTCGCGGCTCTCGATGATCACAAGCAGGCGCGTCATATCCACGTGACGGCGCAGCAGACGCATGCCCAGCGGCGAGGCCAGCGCGCTGTTGCCCCCCCGCGCTCGCAGCACCACCGCCGCCCCCGCCGACTGGTTCAGCCGCGCCCGCACCGCGGCCAGGTCGTCATGCGCCTCGATCTCGACGCGCGTGGCCTCCCCGATGTCCTCCCCGCCGCGGGCGACCGACGCTCTCGCACCAGCGCTTCGCCCCACGCTGCCCAGCGCCGCCAGCGCAAGGCCTGCGAGATGCGCGCCGCGCGCGCCACCTACCAAAGCCAGGCGCGCAAGGGCGTGCAGGATCGGGCCAAGCCGATGTCGCAACCAGAGGGCGGCGCCCGTCGCCGCGGCCGGCGCGGCGAGTACGTATTGGGACAGCCCCGGCCCGCCCACGCCCCGGAACCAGGTCGCGCCACCTAAAGCGGCGGTGCGCGTCGCTTGTACGAATCGGGACAGCCCCGGCCCGCCCGCGCTCTGCAGCCAGACCGACGAGCGCGTGGCCGCCCGCCGGGCGGCCGGCGCCAGCGGCCCCAGCCGCACCAGCCGTCCCAGCCGCAAAGCCCCTTGACGCCGCAGCGCCGCCGTGGCCGTGCGCAGTCGGGCCCAGGCATGGCGAACCAGCGCGTCCGCAGCCGGCCGCAGCTCAGCGGCCATGATGGCTAGCCCGCGCCCTGCCTCCGCACGATCTCCGGTACCGTGGCAAGCGCCTCCTCCAGCTTCGTTTCGTCTTTGCCGCCCGCCTGCGCCATCTCCGCTCCACCACCGCCGCCCCCACCGGTGATCGTCGCCACCTCCCGAATCAGCTTGCCCGCGTGCAGCCCCCGCTGCACGAGGTCGTCCGTCACCATGGCGACGAACAGCGGCCGCTTGCCGGCGACGGCGCCCAGCACAATGACGCCGCTGCCCAAGCGCCGCCGCACCTCGTCGCCGGCCTGGCGCAGCGCCTCCGCCGACGCCACCTCAACCCGGCCGGCCGCCACGGCCACGCCATCCACATCGTTGGCGGCGGCCGCCACCGTCGCGGCGGAGCCGGCGCCGGCCTTGCGCTCTAACTCTGCAAGACGGCGCTTGGCCGCGCTCAGTTCCCCCTGCAACGCGCGCACGCGCTCCGCGCTCTCGAGCGGAGCCGTGCGCAGCGCCGCGGCAACGTCGTCCAACAGTGTCAGCCGCTCCTGCCGCCAGGCCTCCGCGGCCGCGCCCGTGAGCGCCTCAATGCGCCGCACGCCTGCGCCCACGCTCCCCTCCGAGACGATCTGAAACTCGCCAATGAAGCCGGTGGCCGGCGCATGCGTGCCCCCGCAAAGCTCCTTGCTGAAACAGTCACGGACGGCGGGATCGGGGTCGCAGATCTCTATGACGCGGACGTCCGTGCCGTACTTCTCGCCGAAGATGGCCATCGCCCCATAGTCAATCGCCTCGTGGTACGACATGACGTTGGCGTCCACGCCAATGTCCTCGCGGATCTTCCCGCTGACCAGCCGCTGCACCGCGGCGAGCTGCTCCGCGGCGGGCGCCTCCGCCTGCGTGTAGTCGAAGCGCAGGCGGTCCGCTGCAACGAGCGATCCCGCCTGCCGCACGTGCTCGCCCAGGACGCCGCGCAGCGCCGCGTGGAGCAGATGCGTGGCCGTGTGGTTGCGCATGACGTCGCCGCGGCGCTCTCCCTCGACCGCTGCCTCCACCACGTCGCCCACCGCGAGGCGCCCGCGGACCACGGCGCCGACGTGGCTGATCAGGTCGCCGCGGCGCTGCGTGTCGCGGACCTCCACCTCGCCCGCGGGTCCCACCAGGCGCCCGGCATCGCCCACCTGGCCGCCCCCCTCGGGATAGAAGGGCGTCTGATCCAGCACCACCTCCACGTCGCCCCCGGCGACGGCGACATCGACCAGCGCGCCCTCAAGGACGATGCCGGTCACGGTGCCGCTCCCTTGCACGCCCTCGTAGCCCAGGAACTCCGAGACACCCCCGACCCGCGTGAAGAGCGCAGCGTCCTCGTCCGTGCGGAACTCGGAAGCGGCGCGCCCCCGTTCACGCTGCTCCGCCATCGCGACATCGAACCCGGCCTGATCGAATTCCAGGCCGTGCTCCGCCGCGATTTCGCGTGTCAGCTCCGGCGGGAAGCCGTACGTGTCGTAGAGGAGAAAGGCGATCTCACCGGGGACGTGCGGCTCAACCGATGCGCCGCTGCGCGCCTGCTTGGCGCTGATCTGCTCCAACTTGCGGGCAATGGCCGAGCCGGTCCGCGCCGCTTGCTCACCGCGCGGGCCGGCCTTCCTTGCCGTGGAATCCTCGCCTGTTGGCGACGGGCGCGTGGCTGCCCGCCCCTTAATCGCTGGAATGATCTCGGCTTCCAACTGAGCATGCCCGCTGGCCAGCGTCTGCCTGAAGCGCTCCTCCTCCTGGTCCAGCACCCGATCCGTCAACGCCTTGTGCTCCACGATCTCCGGGTAGGCCTCGCCCATGTGCGCGCGCACCTGCTCCGCCACGTCGGCCAGCAGTTGCTCCTGGATGCCCAGCGTCTGCGCCATGTAGAGCGCCCGCCGGATCAGCCGGCGCAGGACATAGCCCCGACCCTCGTTGCTGGGCAGCACCCCGTCCGAGACCAGGAAGGTGACGGCCCGGCCGTGCTCCACAATCACGCGCAGGGCGCGCCGCTCGGCCTCGCTGCCGCCCTGGTAGTCGCGCCCGCTGCGGCCGGCCACGTACTGCAGCAGCGGCAAAAAGAGATCGGTCTCGTAGAGGTTGGACTTGCCCTGCAGCATCATCGCCCAGCGCTCCAGGCCGGCCCCGGTGTCAATGTTGGCGGCCGGCAGCGGCGTCTTGCTGCCATCCTCGTTCTGGCGGAACTGCATGAAGACCAGATTCCAGATCTCCAGGTAGCGCTCCTCGTGGCCGGCCGGGCCCGGGTGCGCGCCGCTGGGGTCGGGGTGCATGTCGTAGTGGATCTCGGAGCAGGGGCCGCACGGCCCGCCCACACCGGCCGACCAGTAGTTCCCCTCCTCTTCGCCGTAGCGAAAGATGCGCTCCTCCGGCACCCCGATCCTGCGCCAATTGTCGAACGCCTCGTCGTCGTCCAGGAAGACGGTCGTCACCAGGCGCTCCGCCGGAATCGCCAGTCCCTGGGTCACCAGCTCCCAGGCCCAGGCCTGCGCTTCCGCCTTGAAGTAATCGCCCAGCGAGAAATTGCCCATCATTTCAAAGAAGGTGAGGTGGGAATCGTCGCCCACGGCGTCCATGTCGGTGGTGCGAAAGCACTTCTGCACGGAGGTGAGCCGCTCCCGCGGCGGCGTCTCCTGCCCCAGGAAGAACGGCTTGAGGGGAACCATGCCCGCGCTGGTGAAGAGCAGGGTGGGGTCGCCCGGCGCGACGAGCGGCGCGCTGGCAACCCGGAGATGATCGTGGCGCTCGAAGAACGCCGTGAACGCCCCACGAATGCTGCTGGCTTCCATCTTGCGCCTCATCGACTCGCACGCCGCCGCCGCTTCCCCAGTATAGGAACGGCGACGGCATAGGAACCGCAGCGGCACGCTCAGCACCGCGATCGACGGCGGCGCCCGCGGCGCGAAAGAGCGGACGGGCGACCTCAAGGGCAGTTGACATCGCGCCCGCTCCGTTCCTACTGTCAAATGGTGGAGAAGCGGCGACCCTCCCAGCCGGGAGCGAGTCGCCCACGAGGTCAGTTGGAAGAGCGCTGCGAACAAGCGGATACGGCTGACGAGCCTCCTCATCCTCGCCCGATCCTTCCGTCGGCGTCGGATCACCGACGCGCGCGCCTGACCGCAAGCGTCGCGACGCTAGGCCCTCCCTATGGAAGTTAATGACGCCCATGGATGTTGATGACGCCCATGGACGCTGACGACGACGGTCAACGACCCACTACGGCTGTCGTGCTCGCCGCCGGCGCCGGAACGCGCATGCGCTCGCGCCTGCCCAAAGTCCTGCACCCGCTCGCCGGGCGGCCCATGCTCCTCCATGTCCTGCACGCCGTTCGCGCGGCCGGGATCCCCCGCGCCGTGGTGGTGACGGGTATCGACGAAGAGCAGGTCCGCGCCGGCGTCTCCTCTGACGACGTCGAAGGGCTCGATATCACCTTTGCCCATCAGGCGGAGCCGCGGGGGACCGGCAACGCGCTGCTACAGGCGCGGGAGGTGGTGACGGGAGAGAGAGTCGTGGTCGTGAACGGCGACCTCGGTCTCCTTACCGGCGCCCACCTGCGCGCGCTGGTCGCCGCGACGCCGTGCCGCGCGGCCGTCGCCACTATCACGGTGGCCGACCCCGCCGGGCTGGGCCGCGTCGTGCGCGATGGGGCGGGCCGCCTCACCGCCATCGTGGAGGAGGTCGAGACGAGCGCGGAGACGGCGCGCATCGATGAGGTCTGCGCCGGCCTCTACCGCTTCGAGACGGCCTGGCTCTGGCCCGCACTGGCAGCGCTGCCGGCCGGCGCGAGCGGCGAGATCTATCTGACCGACGCCATCGCCCGAGCGGCCGTGGAGCCCGGAGGCGCGCTGGCGGTGCCTATCGATGCGGCGGATGGACCCCTGAACGTGGAGGACCGCCAGGACCAGGCGCGCGCGGAGCGCGTCCTGCGCGCGCGCCTGCGGACGGCCTGGATGCGGGGCGGCGTGACCATCGTCGATCCGGCCACCACCTACATCGACGCCGACGTCCACATCGAGCCCGACACCGTGCTGGAGCCGGGCACGCACCTGCGCGGCCGCACCGTCGTCGGCGGCGGCAGTCGCCTGGGCCCCAACGCCGTGCTCCGGGACGCGGTCGTGGGCGCCAACTGCGTCCTGGAGCAGTGCAGCGTCACGGACGCCATCCTGGGGGACGGCGTCACGGTGGGGCCCTACAGCACGCTCCGCGCCGGCACCGTCCTGGACGACGGCGTCCACATCGGCACGCATGCCGAGACGAAAAACGCCCACTTGCACGCGGGCGTGACGATGGGCCATTTCTCCTATCTCGGCGACGCGGAGGTGGGCGCGGGGGCCAACATCGGCGCGGGGGCGATCACCTGCAACTACGACGGCGCGGCCAAGCACCGCACCCTGATCGGCGAGCGCGTTTTCATTGGCAGTGATTCGCTCCTGATCGCGCCCCTGGCCATCGGAGACGATGCCCGCACCGGCGCCGGCGCCGTCGTCACTCGTGACGTGCCCGCGGGGCGGCGCGTCGTGGGCCACCCGGCCCGCAACGATCCTGCCCGCACTGATCGCCCCCGCGACCGGCCTGCCCCATGAGCGGCGGATCGCCATGAACGGCGGATCGCCATGAGCGCCGGATCGATAGTGGCCCTGATCGTGCTGGTGGCGGCGTTCGCGCTCCTGGTCGTGGAGGCGGCCGCGGAGGCCGGCGTGATCAGCCTCAGCCGCTCGCGAGCGCGCCTGCTGCTCGAGCGTGAACCGGACGACCCCACCGCGCAACGGCTCCATCGCATCATCCAGGCGCGTGAGCGGGCGCTGGGATCGTTCGCCGTGGGCCGCACGCTGGCCGTCACCACCGGCGTGACGGCGGCCGTCTATTTGATCGCCCAGGAGCTGGGCTTCAGTTGGGAAGCGGTCATCGCGACGGGCGCGGTCGCCTTTCTGGTGGCCGGTGTCGCGCAAGCGGTGCCGCGGCGGCTGGCCGGCACGTCGCCGGAGGCGTTCGGTCTGCTGGCCGCCCGGACCATGGACGCGCTGGATTCCCTCTTCGTGATCCCGGCGCTCGTGATGGAGGCGCCCGCCTTCTCGATCACGCGCTTCCGCGCCGCGCAGGCGGCTCACGCTCCCGAGCCCACGGAGTTGGAGGTCCTCCTGGAACAGAACGACGGCGGCGGCATTGAGGCCGACGAACGCGAGATGATCCGGCGCGTGATCGAGATCGGCGAGACCCCGGTGCATGAAGCCGCGGTGCCGCGCCCCGATATCGTCGCCGTCGACGTGGAGAGCGCCCTCCGCGACGCGGCCCAGATCGCCGTCGACCGCGGCGTCTCGCGGGTTGCGGTATTCGAGGGCAGCCTGGACAACGTCATCGGCATCCTCTACGCCAAGGATGCGCTCGCCGAACTGCTCGCCAACCGCGACACCGCCGTGCGGGACCTCATGCGGCCGCCCCTGCTGGTGCCGGAGTCCAAGCTCATCGACGACCTCCTCACCGAGTTCCGGACCAAGCGCGTCCACATCGCCATCGTCCTGGACGAGTACGGAGGCACCGCCGGCCTGGTCACCATTGAGGACCTGCTGGAGGAGATCGTGGGCGAAATTGAGGACGAGTATGACCACTCCAGCGCCGACTCGGTCGTGCGCATCTCGGACGACGAAGCGATCCTGGACGGCCGCACCTCCACGGACAGCCTGGACGAGCTCTTCGGCTACAAGCTCGAGGGCGTGGATTTCGCGACCGTGGGCGGCTTGATGTTCGACCGCCTGGGCAAGATCCCGGAGGTCGGGGACGAAGTCCACGTCGACGGGCTCCACCTGGCGGTGTTGCGGATGGACGGCCGCCGCATCGCGCGGGTGCGCGTTCGCCGGGACGCGACGGAGTCCGGCTCGCGCAGCGACGAGCCGGTCACGGCGCCGTAGAGTATCCTGCCGAACTCATGGCACATACGCATCTGCCCTACTGGCTCGCCTTCGCCCGCGTCTCGCGGATTGGCAGCCGCCGCGTGGGCCTGCTGGAGCAGCGCTTCTGCTCCCTCGCCGACGCCTGGGCCGCGCCCTCGGAAGAGCTGCGGGCCGCGGGCCTGGACGCCGCCACCCTGCGCTCGCTCGCTCGCGCCCGCGGCCAGATCGTGCCGGAGGCGGAACTGGCGGCCATCCAACGCGCCGGCGTCGCGGCCTACACCTGGCACGACCCCGAATACCCGGCGCGCCTGCGCGAAATCGACGACAAGCCGCCCCTGCTGTTCGTGCGGGGCAGTCTGGAGCGAAAGGATGAGTGGTCGGTGGCGGTGGTCGGTACTCGCCGCGTCTCGCCCTATGGCCGCCAGGTGACCCAGGAGATGAGCCGGGGCCTGGCTCAGAACGGCGTCACCGTCACCAGCGGGCTGGCGCGCGGCGTGGATGGCATTGCCCATGAAGCCGCGCTGGAGGCCGGTGGGCGCAGCATCGCCGTGCTGGCCTGCGGACTGGACATCATCTACCCGCCCGAGCACGCCGGTCTGGCGCGCCGTATCGCCCAGCAGGGCGCGCTGGTCTCGGAACAGCCGTTGGGCGTCCGGCCCCGCGCCGACTATTTCCCCCGGCGCAACCGCATCCTCTCCGGGCTCACCCTGGGCACGCTGATCGTCGAGGCGGGCGAGGGCTCTGGCGCCCTCCACACCGCCAACTGGGCCAACGAGCAGAACCGCGAAGTGTTCGCCGTGCCGGGCCGCATCACGTCGCCAACCAGCCGGGCCACGAACGCCCTGATCCAGCAGGGCATGGCCAAGCTGGTCACCAACGTGTCCGATATTTTGGAAGAGCTCAACCTGCAAATGGTTGAGCAGCAGATAGAACTCGCCGCCCTGATCCCGGAAGATCCCCAGCAGGCCGCGCTCCTTCGGCGCCTGGGCGGGGAGCCGGTCCACATCGACGACGCAGTGCGGGCCGCCGGCCTGCCCGCCTCCACCGTCAGCAGCACGCTGGCTATGCTGGAACTGAAGGGGTTGGTGCGCCAGGTGGGACCCATGACCTATGTCCGCGCCTGAGAGCAGGGAGCAGAGCCCCCCAGCGTCCGCCTCGTCGGCCGCGGACAAGCCCGCCAAGAGCAAACCTCGGCGCAGCCCCCGCCGGCGCCATCTCGTCATCGTCGAGTCACCGGCGAAGGCCGAGACCATCGCGCGGTTCCTCGGCGACGACTACGTCGTTGACGCCTCCTACGGCCATGTCCGAGACCTGCCCAGCACGGCGGAAGAGCGCCCGGACTCAATCAAGGGCAAGCCCTGGGCCGAGCTGGGCGTCAACGTGGAAGAGGATTTTGCGCCCGTCTACATCGTGCCGGCCGACAAGCGAGCCCATGTGAAGCGACTGCAGCAGATCCTGAAGGGCGCCGACAAGCTCCTGCTGGCCACCGACGAAGACCGCGAGGGCGAAAGCATTGGCTGGCACCTGATCGAGCTGCTGGCCCCAACCGTGCCGGTGGAGCGGATCGTCTTTCATGAAGTGACCCCGGAGGCCATTGAGCAAGCGCTGCGCTCGCCCCGGCAGGTCGATCGCAATCTCGTGGAGGCGCAGGAGTCGCGGCGCATCCTGGACCGGCTGTTCGGCTACAGCCTCTCCCCGGTGCTCTGGCGCAAGATCCAGGTGGGGCTCTCCGCCGGGCGCGTCCAGAGCGTCGCCGTGCGGCTGCTGGTGGATCGCGAGCGGGAGCGCGCGCGCTTTCGTGCCGCCACTTACTGGGACGCCGAGGCGACGCTGGAGGCTGCGGAGGGTCCGCTGCCCGCCACCCTCAAGCGCTTGGGCCAAGAGCGGCTCCCGACCACGCGCGACTTCGACCCGGCCAGCGGCGCCCTCACGGCGGCCGGCGTACGCCTGCTCGACGAAGCCCAGGTCGCGGACCTGATCGAGGCGCTGCGCGCTGCCGAGCCATGGAACGTGACCAGCGTGGAAACGTCGCCGCACAGCCAGCGACCGGCGCCGCCGTTTACCACCTCAACCCTGCAGCAAGAGGCCAGTCGCAAGCTGGGCTTCAGCGCCCGGCGCACCATGCAAGTCGCCCAGAGCCTCTACGAGGGCGTGGACGTAGGGAGCGAGCGCGAGGGCCTGATCACGTACATGCGCACGGACTCGGTGACGCTGGCCAAGCCGGTGCTCACGGAGCTGCAGGATCTGATCCGGGAGCAGTTCGGGGCGGCCTACGCCGGCGGCTCGCGCGCCTACCGCACCCGCACCCGCAACGCCCAGGAGGCCCACGAAGCGATCCGCCCCACGCACGTGCGACGCAGCCCCGACGCGATCCGCTCCGCCCTCAGCGAGGACCAATTGCGGCTGTACGAACTCGTCTGGCGCCGGACGCTCGCCAGCCAGATGACGGACGCGCAGCTGGAGCGCACGGTCGTGCAGATCCAAGTCCAGCTCACGGGGGCCCGGGCCGGCGACAGCCCCGGCCTGTTCGAGGCCCGCGGCCGCCGCCTGGTGTTCGCGGGCTACTTGCGCGTTGCCGCCGTAGAGCCCGACGACCCCGAAGCGGAGGACGAGAGCGAGCGCCTTCTGCCCGCCGTCGCGGCAGGGGAGAGCGTCCGGCTCGCCGCCCTGGAGGCGAAGCGCCACCAAACGCAGCCGCCCCCGCGATTCACCGAGGCAAGCCTGGTGCGCCGGCTGGAGGAAGAGGGGTTGGGCCGGCCCAGCACGTATGCCGCCATCCTCAGCACCATCCAGGACCGCGGCTACGCCTTCCGCCAGGGCAGCGCCCTGGTGCCCAGCTTCCTCGCCTATGCGGTCACGGAGCTGTTGGAGCGCCACTTCGGCGATCTGGTCGAACCGCGCTTCACCGCCCAGATGGAGGAGGTGCTCGACGCCATCGCGCGGGGCGAGAGCGACTCCCTTTCGCACCTGCGCGCCTTCTATCACGGCAGCGACGGCGAGCCCGGGCTGGCGGCCCGCATCGACACCGAATTGCCCGACATCGGCTTTCCCATGCTGGACATTGGCGCCGACCCCGAAAGCGGCGATCCCATCGCCGTGCGCATCGGCCGCTTCGGGCCGTATCTCCAGCGCGGAGAGGGCGGACCCGGCAACACGGCCTCGGTGCCGCCGGACCTGCCGCCCGCCGAGCTCGACACGGCCCGGGCGCGCGAACTGCTCGCCGTCAATGCCGAGGCGCCCCGCAACCTGGGACACGATCCAGATACGGGCCTGGAGGTCGTCCTGCACCGCGGCCGCTTCGGCCCCTACGTCCAGCGGGGACCCAGCCCCCCGGACGGCGCCAAGGGCGCGCCGCGGCCGCAACGCGCATCCGCGACCCCCGGCGCGAACCCGGATGACGTGACGCTGGAGGATGCGCTGCTCTGGCTGTCGCTGCCGCGCACGCTGGGAACGGACCCGGCCGGCGGCGAAACGGTCACCGCGGCCAGCGGGCGCTTTGGCCCCTACGTCCAGCGCGGCGATGAGTCACGATCGCTCACGGACTCGGACGACGTCTACGCCATCAGTCTGGAACGGGCGCTGGAACTGCTGGCGGAGCCCAAGAGCGCCAGCTTCCGGCGGGCGAGCCGCAGCCGTGTCCTCGCCGACCTGGGCTCCGACCCCGGAAGCGGCAAGCCGATCCGGATCTTGGATGGCCGCTACGGTCCCTACGCGAGTGACGGCGAGACCAACGCCTCGCTGCCCCGGGGCACGGACCCCACCCAGGTCACACTGGAGCGCGCGGCGGCTCTGATTGCGGACAAGGCCGCCGCGCCCAAGCGCCGCCGCTCCTCGGGCTCCGCCCGCAAACGGGCCGGCGGCGCGAAGGGCGGCAAGAAGGCCGCCGGCCCGGCGAAGCGCTCAACCGCAAAGCGCTCGACCGCTAAGCGCTCGACCGCCAAGCGCTCGACCGTCAAACCCCCAGACGATTAACGTCCGCTTTACCGCGCCGGCCCGCCCCGATTGCTCCAAACCGCTCGCCCGTTAGAGTGGCCCTCCGGGTTGGTGGCGAGGGTGTCCGCCTGTAGGCGCACGTGATCACGGATTCCCACGAGACGCTCGTCGCCGGAGCCGACGACCTGGAGCGCTACCTGGAGCTCCTGCGCAGGGAACGGAACCTCTCCCCGCACACGCTGCGCAACTACCGCGCCGATCTGACCCCTTACCTCATCTACCTGCAGGAGCAGGGCATCGCGCTGACGGGCGTCACCCGCGCCGTCTATCGCAACTACCTCAGCACGCTCCAGCGTGACGGCATGGCCCCCGGCAGCGTGCGGCGCCGCGGCAGCACGATCAAGTCGTTCTTCAAGCACCTCTTTGGGCAGGGGGTGCTGCCCACCAATCCGCTCAAACTGGCCGGGACGCCGAAGATCCCCCTGCATCTGCCCACGTTCCTGAGCGTGCGCGAGGTGGAGGCGCTGATCGCCGCGCCGGACCTGAACACCGCCGCTGGCCTGCGCGACCGCGCCGTCCTGGAGGTGCTGTACGGGTCAGGCTTGCGCGTGAGCGAGCTGGTGACGCTCCAGCAGGCGTCAATAGACTGGGAGAGCGCCGTCCTGCGGGTGTGGGCCAAAGGCTCGCGGGAGCGCGTGGCCCTCTTGGGGGAGCACGCGCTGCTCGCGCTGGAGGATTACCTGGAGCACGGCCGCGGGGCGCTCCTCTCGGAGGCGAGCGGGGATTGGCTGTGGCTCAACCGCTTCGGGGGACGGCTCTCGGCCCGCGCCGTGCAGTTGGCCGTAGGCCGCTATGCAGTCGCCGCGGGCTTGGCCCAGCCGGTTCACCCGCATCTGTTGCGGCATTCATTTGCCACTCATATGCTCGAAGGCGGTGCGGACATCAGAGTTGTCCAGGAGCTGCTGGGCCACGCCAGCGTGGCCACGACTCAGATCTACACGCACGTGACGGAGTCGGCGAAGCGGGTTGCTGTTGAGGCCTCGCTGGATGGAATCAGCGCCCAGCTCCTCGCGGGTGAAGCGCGGCGAGCGCGGCGGCGACGGCTGCGGGATCGGGTCGGCTAACGCCCGCGGCAGGAGGAGTGGCGCGCGCGCATGAAGATCCTGCTCATCTCCGGCCCCAATCTCAATCTCCTCGGCCAGCGCAACCCGGAGCTGTACGGCGCCGAGACCCTGGCCTGGATTGAAGCGCGGGTCCAAAGCCGCGCCGAAGAGTGGAAGGTGGATATCCGGCCGTATCAGTCCAACCATGAAGGCGCGATCATCGATTTCATCCAGCAGGAGAGCAGCGCCGAGGGGCTGATCATCAATCCGGGCGCGCTGGCGCATACCGGCTTCGCGCTCCGTGACGCCCTGGCGGATTTTCCCGGCTTGAAGGTGGAAGTGCACCTCACCAACATCGCTGCCCGCGAATCGTTCCGGCGGCGCTCCGTCACGGCGCCGGTGGTGCAGGGCGTCGTCAGCGGCCTGGGCTGGCGCGGGTACGTCGCGGCGCTGGATGGCCTGGTCTCCATGCTGCAGGACGGGAAGAAGGCGACCTAGCCACGGGCGCGGGCGGGCTCGCCGCCCGGCCTCTGGCACTGCGCCGCGGGGGAAAGCTGCGAGGAAGCACGGTGTCTGACCGCATCGATCGACTGCGCCAGCTGCTCCGCGAGGAGAGCCTGGACGCCCTCCTCGTGACCAACGCCCACAACCGCCGCTACCTGAGCGGCTTCGCGGGTTCGGCCGGGTCGCTGCTGATCAGCGACGCCGGCGCCGGCCTGGCCACCGATTTCCGCTACTGGGAACAGGCTGAGAGCCAAGCGCCGGACTTCGCCCTCTGCAAACAAGAGGGCAGCCTGGCGGAGTGGCTCCCACGGCTCCTGGAGCTGGGAGGCGGCGACGGGCTCGGCGGCAAGAAGCTGGGCTTCGAAGCGGCCGACCTCTCCGTGGGTCGCCACAAGCAGTTTCGCCGGGTCATTAGCGAGATGCCGCCGCAGCGGCGCCCCGGTCTCGTCCAAACCGAGGGGCTGGTGGAGCGTCTCCGCAGCGTCAAGGACGCGGCCGAGAGCGCCGCCCTGGAGCGCGCCGTGCGCCTGGCCGACCAGGCCTTCCAGGACGTGGTGTCGCGACTGGAGCCGGGCTGGACCGAGACGCAGCTCGCCTGGGAGATGGAGCGTTACGCGCGCGAGCACGGGGCTGAGGCCATGTCGTTCCCCACCATCGTGGGAGCCGGGCCCTGGGGCGCCATGCCGCACTGCCACCCCCGCGACGTCGCGATCGACGCCGGGCAGCCCATCGTCATCGACATGGGCGTGGTCGTGGACGGCTACTGCTCGGACATGACGCGGACCATCGTGCTGGGCCAGCCGGACGGCCGCTTCGCAGAGATCTACGACATCGTCCTGACGGCGCAGGAGACCGCCGAGGCGACGATCGAGAGCGGCATGTCCGGCGCCGCCGCCCATCAGATCGCCCATGACGTCATCGCCAAGGCGGGCTACGGGGAGCGCTTCGGCCACGGCCTCGGCCACGGCGTCGGCTTGGAGATCCACGAGAGCCCGCGCGTCGGGAAATCGTCTGAGGACACGCTCCAAGACGGCATGATCATCACCGTTGAACCCGGCATCTACCTGCCCGGCTGGGGCGGCGTCCGCATTGAGGACATGGGGATCATGGAGGGCGGCCTCTTTCGCCCCTTCACCACCGCGCCGAAGCTGCGGATGGTCGGCAACTAGGCGGGCAGGAGCGGAGCGGAGACGTGGTGATCTCGGCGGGAGAGCTGAAGAAGGGCGTCGTGATTGAGATGGACGGCGGCCTCTATCAGATCACGGACTGGGAACACATCAAGGTCGGACGCGGCTCCGCCCAGGTCCGGCTCAAGCTGCGCGACCTCCGCGGCGGCCACACCCTGGAGAAGACGTTTCAGGCCGGCAGTAAGTTTCAGCGCATCCGCATGGAACGCCAGCCCATGCAGTACCTTTACGCCGACGCCGACCTCCACTACTTCATGAACACCGAAACCTACGAGCAGACGCCGCTCAGCGGAGAGCAGGTGGGGGAGGCGCTGCCCTACCTGGCCCCCAACGGCGACGCCGAGATCCTTTTCGCCGGGGAAGAGCCCATTGGCGTGGAGCTGCCCGCCGCCGTCACCCTTCGCGTGGCGCAGACGGAGCCGGGGCTGAAGGGCGATACGCAATCCGGCGCCAGCAAGTCGGCCACGCTGGAGACTGGGCTGACCGTCACGGTGCCCCTCTTCGTGGAAGAGGGCGACCTGCTCAAGGTGGACACGCGCAGCGGCGCCTATCTGGAACGGGTCGCGGCCACGTCGTAGCCGGTCCCGGCCCGCGGCGGGGCACGTTACGCTGTCCGCGGCGGCGAGGGACCTCCATCTCCAACGCAGAGGAGCCGGCATGTCCGACGCAGAGGAGCCGGCCGGCGACGCGCCCGCGCTCAGCCCGCCCCTTCCCCTGGGAGCGATTCGCGATCCCACCCCACCCTACGACGCGCCCAGCGTCGCCGCCTACGCCGTGGGACAGGTCGCGGCCTACCTGCGTGAGCTGCTTGAAACCGATCCGGTCGTCAGCGACCTCTGGGTAGCCGGCGAGGTCACCAGCCTCTCGCGCTCGCAGGCCGGACACCTCTACTTCACTCTCGGCGATGCCCAAGGGGCCCTGCGCTGTGTCTTTTTCCGCCGCGAGAACCTGGGCGTCGCCGTGGAGCCGGGCGACCAGGTGCTGGCGCACGGCCGTGTCTCGCTCTACACGGAGCGCGGCGACTTGCAGCTCTACGTGGACGCCGTCCAGCCGCAAGGCGTGGGCGTCCTCTACGCGGAGTTTCAACGCCTGCGGGCCCGGCTGGAAGCCGAAGGGCTGTTCGAGAGCGCCCGCAAGCGGCCGCTGCCGCCCTACCCGCGGACGGTCGGCGTGGCGACGTCGCCGGCGGGGGCGGTCTGGCACGACGTGCGCACAGTCATGGAGCGGCGCTGGCCGCTGACCGGACTGCTGCTGGCGCCCTGCCGTGTCCAGGGCGACGGTGCGGCGGCGACGATCGTCGCCGCCATCGAACGGCTCAACGCTCTCGCCGCCGGCGGAGAGCCGGAGCTGGACCTCATCCTCGTGGCCCGCGGCGGCGGCTCCCTGGAGGACCTCTGGGCCTTCAACGAAGAGGTTGTGGCCCGCGCCATCTTTGCCAGCGCGCTGCCCGTCGTGAGCGCGGTCGGCCATGAGACCGACACCACCCTGGCCGATCACGTGGCGGATTTGCGCGCGCCCACGCCCTCGGCGGCGGCCGAGCTGATCGTGCCCGACCAGGCCGAGGAGCGAGCGCGCCTGCGCGAACTCCGCTCGGCGCTGGGGCGCGCCCTCGCACAGCGCGCCAGCGACCACCGCACGGACCTCGCCGACCTCGTCGACCGGCTCGAGCGGCGCAAGCCGGACCTGGCCGCGCAGCGCCTGCGCGCGGACGACCTCGTCCGTCGCGCCGAGGCGGCGCTCCGGCAGCGGCTGGGTGCAGGGCGCACGTCGCTGGCGGGGATGGCCGGGCGCCTCGCTAGCCTGGACCCGGCGGCCACGCTGGCACGGGGCTACGCCGTTGTGCAAGATTCAGGGGGACGGCCCCTTGCCGGCGCGGCCTCGCTCACGGTGGGCGAGCGCGTCCGTGTGCGCTTCAGCGACGGCGCCGCCGAGGCGGACGTCCACAGCGTTGAACTGAGCTGACGGCGGAGAGCGGATGCCCAAGCGCAAAAGCCCCAAGCGCGAAAGCCCCGATCGCGAAACAGAGGCCAAGCCGGACGGCAGCGCCACCTATGAGGAGCTGCTGCGTCGGCTGGAGGAGACGGTGGAGCGGTTGGAGGACGGCGGCCTCTCCTTGGACGAGGCCATGAGCGCCTATGAGGAGGGCGTGAGGCTGGCCACCCAGTGCCAGAAGCTGATGGACACGGCCGAGCAGCGGATTCAGGAGCTGCAAGAGGCCGAGGAGGCGTAGCGGATGGCCCGCGCCGACTTCCATACGCATACGCGCTTCTCGCCTGACGGGCTGACCAGGCCGGAGCAGTTCGTTCAGCGCTGCGTCGCCCGCGGGATGGACATCGTGGCGGTGACCGATCACGGCACCGTGGACGGCGCGCGGGCCGTGGCCGCCCTGGCGCCCTTTGCCGTGATCATCGGGCAGGAGGTGCGCACCCGGGACGGCGAGCTGCTGGGCTTGTACCTGGAGGAGTCGATCCCGAAAGGGCTCAGCGGTGTGGAAGCGGCCCAGCGCATCCACGCGCAGGGAGGGCTGGTGGTTGCCCCCCATCCGTTCGCCCGCCTTCGACCCGCACTGAGAGCCCGGGGGCTGCGCACCCTCGCCGGCCTCGTGGACGCCATTGAGGGCTACAACGGCCGCATGCTCTGGCCCGGCCTCGACCGGCAGGCGCGCCTCCACGCCGCCGAGCAGGACCTGCCCTGTACGCTCGGCTCCGACGCCCACACCCCCCCTGAGCTGGGGCGCTCCTACGTCGAGCTGCCCGACTTCGACGGGCCGGCCGAGTTGCTGCAGGCGCTGCGCCAGGCGCGCTATCATCTGGCCCCGCCGGCGCCGTGGTGGCTGCCCCTCAGCGGGCTGGCACTGGCTGCGTGGGCGCTGGGACAACGGCCGCGCGCGGCCGGGCAGACCGGAAGGCGCGGCCCTTGACGCTCCGCCTGGCCTGGTTCGCCACCGCCAGAGGGACGGGTTCGCGCGGGCTCTTTGAGGGCGCGCGCGACGCCATCGCCGCCGGCCGCCTCGATGCCGAGCTGGCCGTCGTCTTTTGTAACCGAGAGCGGGGGCAGTCCGCCAATACCGACGCCTTCCTGGACGCGGTGACCGCGGCCGGCGTGCCGCTCGTCGCCATCTCCTCCGGCGCTTGGCGTAAGCGTGTCGGCGGCGAGGTATCGCTGCCCGCTGAGGCGATAGCGCCTTGGCGGCACGACTTCGACCGCGCCGTCTGGGAGGCGATCGCTCCCTTCAGCCCCAACGTGGGCGTGCTGGCGGGCTACATGCTGATCGCCACGCGCGAACTGTGCGAGCGACTTCCCCTCCTCAACCTCCATCCCGCCGAGCCGGGCGGCCCCGTTGGCGCCTGGCAGGAGGTCATCCTGGCCCTGATCGAGGTTGGCGCGTCCACCAGCGGCATGATGACGCAACGCGCCACGGAGTCGCTGGACCGCGGCCCCGTGGTGACCTCGTGCCGTTACCCGATTCGCGGGGGCGCTTGGGACGCGCTCTGGGACGATCGACGGGGCCCGGCGAGCGACGAAGAGCCGCTGTTCCAAGCGATCCGCGCTGCCGGAGTGAAGCGAGAGCCGCTCTTTCTTCTCGCCTCGCTACAGGCGCTCGCGGCAGGACGCATCGTCATGCCTGTGCCCGACGCGCAAGGGCCGAGCCTGGACCTCACCGCAGCGGTGGAGACGGCGCTGGTTGCAGTCCCGAGCTGACACGTCGGGGCTCGCGAGCGCGCCCTATACTGGCGTGCGCAATGAGGACGACATGCCCGCGCTGCGACCGCACGGTTGAGGCGTCCGACAACTTCTGCCGCGACTGTGGCTGGTCCCTGCACCTTGAGACCAGCGACGAGCCGGCCGTCGTAGCGGACGTGCGCGTCGCCAAGATCGAGAGCGAGCAAGGGAGCCTGCTCCCCGCCCTGCGCGCGGAGCTTGCGCCCTACGTGCCGGCCGTGCGCCGGGCCGCCGCCGTGGTCGCCGCCGCCGCAGTCGCCGATTGGGCCTTGCGCGCGGGGACGAGGTCCCTGCTGCATGAGGGCGTGGCAGCGCTCCGCCGCCGGAACGGGGCACAGTCAAGGAAGGGCGCGCTCCACGATCATGCGTCGGCCAATAGTGTGGTTGTGGAGCAACGCATCATCGTCCGGCGCTCGTAGCGTCTCCCGCACCGCCTCGCCCGCCCCTCCCGCCTTCGTTGCGCGCAACAAGTCGAGGACCCGCGCGCCCAGAGCCGGTCGCAGCGCCAGGCGCCGTGTCCTGCGCCTAGACTGACCGCTGGGGGTTGGCCGGGATGGCGTTGGCCGGGATAGCGAGGCAAGCGGACGCTCGATGGAAGCGTCGATCCTGCGGACCGTCGCGGCGATGCGCGCTGCTCGCCGCGGCGGCGCTGGTGAGCGCCTGCTGGCTCGTTGCCGCGCCGCTCTCGACCATGCAGGCGCAGTCCGACGAAGCGCCGCTCGTCATCACCGAGGTGCTGGTCAACGGCGGCCAGGGCGCGCGCGACGCGAGCTTCGAATGGGTGGAGCTGCAGAGCCGCTCCGATCGGACGCTCTCTCTGGCCGGCTGGACCCTGGAGGACAATCACGGCGCCGACCCGCTCCCTGCGCTCAACCTGTCGCCGGGACAGTTCCTGCTCGTCATCGCCAACGCCGACGTCGCCGCCGTTTTCCCCGGCGGCAGGCCGGACGGGAGCGCCCTGACCGTGATCGAGGACGGCCGCATTGGCAACGGCTTAGCGAACACCGGCGACCGGCTGCAGCTCCGCGACCCGGCCGGCAACGCCGTCGACGCCCTCTCGTGGGGAGACGATCGCACGTTCACGGATCTGCCCGCGCCGGCCGCCGGTCAGACGCTCGGCCTCGACGCGGGGACGCAGCAGTTCCGCCCCGGCGATCCCACCCCTGGGGCGGCGCTGCCATCCCTGCCGGCCCTGCGCGACGAACCCGCTCCCCTGCGCATCAGCGAGATCTTCGCCAACGCCGGGCGGGGTGGAGCGGACGCAGCGTTCGAGTGGGTGGAGATCTTCAACCCGCTCAACGAGCCGGTGGATCTCACGGGCTGGCGCCTGGCGGACAACGTTGGCTCCGACCTCCTTCCCGGCGGGTCGGTGCCGGCGCAGGGCTACACCGTCATTGCGGCGACGGCGGAGGCCGTCCCAGAGGCGCTGAATGTGGTGATCGTGGCGGACGGGCGGCTGGGCAACGGCCTGGCGAACAGCGGCGACCTTGTTTCACTCCTCGATCCGGCCGGTCGCGAGGTGGACGTGGTCGACTATTCCCGCCCGCCGGTGCCGCTGCCGGAGCGGGGGCGCTCCATCGCCCTCCGTTTGGAATCGCCGGGGGAGAGCGGCAATGGCTGGGTCGTCAATGCGGAGCCGTCGCCGGGGAGAGGCGCGGTGCGGCCCGTCCTCAGCGGCGCGATCGACCCCATCGCCGACCAAGGAACGTCGCCGTCCGTAATACGGGAGGGCGGCGATGCTGGCGGCTTTCCCGCCTGGGGGCTGGTTGCACTCGCCCTTGGCATCCCCGTCCTGACGATAGGCGGCCAGTACGTGTGGAAGCGCCGCTGGGCGCTGGTGCCGCGATGACCGCCTCCCAGGCTGAGGGGACGCCCGACGAGACGGTACGGCTACAAGTGGCGCTGGCGCGGGCCGGGGTAGCATCCCGCCGCCGGGCCACAGAGCTGATCACCGCCGGGCGGGTTCGCGTCAACGGCGACCTGGTTCGCGACGCGGCGCACCCCGTGCGGCCCGGTCGCGATGTTGTTTCCCTGGATGGGGAGCCCGTGGGCGCCGAGCCGCCGCGTTACTACGCGCTGCACAAGCCGCCCGGCGTCCTCACCACCGCCGCCGACGATCGCGGACGGCCCACCGTCGTCGATCTCCTCCCGCCGGACGCTGGCCGCTGCGTCCCCGTGGGCCGGCTGGACCGCAACAGTGAGGGCCTGGTCCTGCTCACCAACGACGGGCCGCTGGTTGACCGCGTGCTCCATCCCCGCAACGCGGTGCCACGGACGTACCTGGTCGAGGTCGAAGGGCGGCCGTCGGATCAGGACCTGCAGCGGCTCTTCGACGGCGTCCCGCTCGCCGACGGCGCCATTGGACGGGCGAAGCCGAAGCGCTCCAAACGTCGGGGGACGACCGCCGCGCCGGGACGGGTCGCGACCAGTTGGTTGACCGTGACGCTGTACCGGGGCCACAAGCGCGAGGTGCGGCAGCTGTGCGCGGCGATTGGCCATCCGCTGGTGCGACTCATCCGGGTGCGCTTCGGGCCCATCCTGCTGCGCGATCTGCCGCCCGGGGAGATCCGCGCCTTGACTGCCCATGAGATCCGGCTCCTGCGACGGGCGGCGTCCGACGAACCGCCCGCCCCCGAACGCCTGCCCACGAACCCCGCGCCGGGCCCCGGATGATCGCCGCTCCGCACGATCACCGGCTCGGATAATCACGGCCCCGTATAATCACTGCGATGTCGAACGACGGCCCCCGGTCAGACGAGCGGCTGTTGGTGATCGCCGTCGATGGGCCGGTGGCATCGGGCAAGACGGTCGTGGGCCGGGCTATCGCCACGCGGCTCGGCTGGGCCATGCTCGATACCGGCATCATGTATCGGGCGCTGACCCGGACGGCGCTGGAGCGGGCCACACCGCTGGATGACCCCAAGCGGCTCACGGATCTCGCCCAGAGCGTGGAACTCCGCGTGGAGCCGCCGCAACCGGGCAGCGCCGAGACGGCTGCGATCTACATAGATGGGGCGGACGCCACGCCGCACCTGCGAGAGAAGCGGGTTGAAGTGAGCGTGTCGGCCGTGGCCGCGGTGCCCGGCGTGCGCGAACGCATGGTGGCGGCACAGCGGGAGATCGTGCGGCGCGGGCGCATGGTCATGGTGGGCCGGGACATTGGCACCGTGGTGGCGCCGGACGCCCTGGTCAAGATCTACTTGGACGCCAGCCCCGAGGTGCGGGCCAAGCGTCGCGCCGCGGAGATGCGGGCCGGCGGTCTCGATGTCAGCGACCGCGAGGTGCTGGAGGATCTCCACAGTCGCGACGCCCTTGACGCGGGGCGCGCCACCTCACCACTGCGCGCCGCCCTGGGAGCGGCGCACCTGGATACCAGCGATCTGGACCTGGAAGGCGCCGTGGCGGCGGCGATTCGCATCGTGGAGCGGCGCCTGCCGCTGGAGATAACGGAATGCGCCCCCTGACCGCCCTCCTCCGGAGGCTCACGGCGACGCTCATCCGCTTGTTGTTCGGTGAGTCGCGGCCGTTGCGCCAGGTGGGACTGCCGGGCATGCCCATGCCCTCCCGCCCCTGGTATCTCTTCTCCTGCGGCGTGACCGTTCTCGCCTTCCACATCTGGGCGAAGTGGGAGCGTGTGGGCTTGGAGAACGTGCCGCGGGAGGGCGGCGTGCTGATGGTCTCCAACCACCTCTCGTCGGCCGACCCGCCGCTGCTGGCGGCCGTTCTCTATCCGCGTTGGCCCAAGTACATGGCCAAGATCGAACTGTTCCAGAAACCGTTTTTCGGCTACCTGTTCGCGCTCTCTGGGGCGTTTCCAGTCAAACGCTTCGAGGCGGACTTGGGCGCCCTGCACGAGGCGGAGAGTCAACTGGAGCGTGGTGAGATTCTGGGGATGTTCCCGGAGGGCCATCGCTCCGACAGCGGCGCGCTCATTGAGGCGCATCCTGGGACGGCCTACATCGCGCTGCGCACGCAGACGACCATCGTGCCCGTGGCGATCACCGGCAGCGAGCGCTTCCGGCGCGGCTGGCGCGTCCTTCTGCAGCGACCGCGGGTCCGCGTCGTCTTCGGCAAGCCGTTCCGCATTGAGCACCGCGGGCGCGTGGCGCGCCACTCCGTGGAGGCGGCGAGCCTGCGGATCATGCGAGAAATTGCCGCGCAACTGCCGGCCCGCTATCGTGGCGTGTATCGCGATCGTTTCGCGGACCTGCCGGATGAAGCGGCGATCGACATCGTCCGGGCGGGCGCCGAGCCGGTGCACTCGGCCTAGCCGCGCCTCCCCCACGAGGAGAGCAGCCCAGGAGGGAACGCGCGATGCAGGTGATCAAATCGCGCGACTTGAGCTTCTGCCGCACTGGTTCGACAGGCACGAGGCGGACGGCGTGACGACCGACGCCTCCACACCGGACTTCTCGATCGACGCCGTGGTGGCGCGCATCGAGGAGATCGCAAAGGACTAGGACGCTCCCATGGCCGGCGAACCGCCCGCTGCCGCCAAGCAGCGACGCCGCAGCGGCGAGATCTCCGTCGTCGAAGCTGGCAGCCTCGCCGCCGAGGCTGGGCTCCGCCCCGGCGACCGCATCCTCGCGGTGGACGGGCGGCCCGTCCAAGATCAGCTCGATTACCGCTTTCGCACTGCCGAAGAGGTCGTCACCCTGACGGTCAGTCACGACGGCGTCGAGGGCGCCGTGGAGTTCGAGAAGCCGGCGGACGAACCGCTCGGCATCGAATTCGCCGACGACGCCTTCGGCGGGACGACGCTCTGCAACAACAAGTGTTTCTTCTGCTTCCTCAAAGGGCTGCCCAAGGGTCTGCGCAAGAGCCTGTACGTCAAGGACGACGACTACCGTCTCTCGTTCCTGCACGGCAACTTCGTCACGCTCACGAACCTGGAGGAGGCGGACTGGCAGCGCTTGGGCGAGCAGCGTCTCAGTCCGCTCAACGTGTCGGTGCACGCCACCGACCCGGCGTTGCGGCGCGAGATGCTGGGGAACCCACGCGCCCCGGACATTCGCGGACAGCTCCGCCGCCTGGCGCGGATGGGCGTCAGCGTCCAGACCCAGGTGGTGCTCTGTCCCGGCGTGAACGACGGCGCGGCGCTGGACGAGACGGTGGGAGAGCTGCTGGGACACGCCAACGTCCTCGGCATTAGCGTGGTGCCGGTGGGATCAAGCCTGGAGGGGGAAAAGCGCATCAAGCACCCGGGCATACGTGCCTGCACGACGGCTGAAGCGCGCGCTGTCGTCCGCCAGATCCGGCGCTGGCAGAAGCGCGCCTGTGCGACACGCAACGGCGCCACCGTCTACCCGTCGGATGAGTTCTACCTGACCGCCGGAGCGCGGATCCCCAGCGCCAACCTGTACGACGGCTTCTCCCAGTGGGAGAACGGCGTGGGCATGACGCGCACGCTGATGGACGACTGGGGCCGGGCACGCCGGCGGATCCGCGCGGGGCGCTACGGCCCCCCAGTGCTCCGCCACGTCACCATCGCCACCGGCGCCCTGATCGCGCCGACGCTTCGCCGCCTCGCCGCGGAGGCGGCGGATCTGCTGGACATACGGATCGACGTGATCGCGATTCACAACACGCTGTTCGGCGAGCGTGTCAACGTGGCCGGCCTCCTGCCGGGCTCGGACTTCGCAGAGCAGTTGGCGTCGGCGCGCGGTCTGGCTCGGAGCGAGCGACTGTTTCTCCCGCGCGCCAGCTTGGACTACTTCGGCCGCCGCTTCCTGGACGACCTGCGCTCCGAAGAGCTGAGTGCAACGCTGCGCTGTCCCCTGACTTTTGCCTATACCCTGAGCGAGGTCATAGAGTGGGTGACGGTTGAGGGCGGCGGCACGCCGGCGCCGCGGCCGCTCCGGTCGAACGGCCGCTCGTGGGCGGTCGCGAGCTGTTAGGGGCCGGGCAGGCGCCGCGACGGGGGAGGATGCGCCCAGCCGATGTGCGGCATCATCGGCTACGTGGGGCGGCAGGCGGCGGCCCCCATCCTGCTGGAGGGGCTCCAGCGTCTCGAATACCGCGGCTATGACAGCAGCGGCATCGCCGTCATCGATCACGACGGCGCCCTGGCGGTCCTGAAGCGAGCCGGCAAGCTGGCCGAGCTGGCGCGGGCGTTCGCTACCCCACCCGCCGGCGGAGTGGGCGTGGGCCACACGCGCTGGGCCACGCACGGCGCGGCGACGGATCGCAACGCCCATCCCCACATCTCCTCCTCGGGCGACGTTGTGGTCGTACACAACGGCATCGTGGAGAACTACCGATCGGTGCTGGGCCGGCTGGAGGCGGCCGGGATCACTTGTGAGACCGAAACCGACACGGAGGTGATCCCGCACCTGATCAGCCTGCATCTGCGCCAGGGGGGCGATTTCCGCAGCGCCTTCCGCGGAGCCCTGGAGGAGATCAGGGGGGGCAACGCCATCGTCGCCATCTGGCGGCCCCAGCCGGATCGCCTGTACGCGGCGCGACTGGGCAACGCCGGCGGCATTGTCCTGGGCTTCGGCGAAGGGGAGATGTTCGTGGCCAGTGACCTGCCGCCACTCCTCCCCCACACCGACCGGGTCCAGCATCTCCGGGACGGCGAGTGGGCGGAGGTGACGGCGCAGGGCGCATCGATCTGGAGCGTCGCGGGCGCCGCGGTGCCGGTGGCGCCGCAGGCGGTGGGACTGGACCCGGTGGCCGTGGTCAAAGGCCCGTACAAACACTTCATGCTCAAGGAGATCATGGAGCAGCCCCGCGCCCTCTCCGACACGATCCGGGGCCGCGCGCATGTCAACCCGCCCGGGCTGCTGCTGGAAGACGTGCCCTTCAGCGACGAGCAACTGCGGGGCCTGCGGCGGGTACTGATCATCGGCATGGGCACGTCCATGCACGCGGCCATGGTGGGGCGTACGTACATGGAGCGGCTCGCCGGCATCCCCGCCGACTACGACAACGCCTCCGAGTTCCGCCACCGCCAGCCGCTGCTGGGCCCGGAGACGCTGGTGGTCTCCGTCACGCAATCCGGTGAGACCGTCGACACGCTGGGCGCCATGGCGCACGTCAAAGAGAGCTGGGGCGCGCCGCAGGTCGCCGTCTGCAATGTGGTCGGCGCGGAGGCGACGCGCATCAGCGACGGCGCTGCCGTCTACCTGCGCTGCGGTCCCGAGATCGGCGTGGCGTCCACCAAGACGTTCACGGCCTCCATGGCCGCGCTCTATCTCCTGGCCTGCCGCATTGGCGCCGCGCGAGGGTGGCTGGACAGCGCCGCGCTGGAGGCGGCGATCGACTCGCTCCTGACCGTGCCGGGGCTGGTGGACCAGATGCTGCAGCAGGTGGGGCAGTACGAGGCCATTGCCCAAGACTTTCGCGACGTGGACAACCTCCTCTACCTGGGCCGCGGCCTGCAGTACCCCATCGCTCTGGAGGGGGCGCTGAAGTGCAAAGAGGTGTCCTACATCCACGCGGAGGGGTATCCGGCAGGAGAGTTGAAGCACGGGCCGATTGCGCTGATCGACCGGCGCCTGCCGGTGATCGCGCTGGCCCCGCGCGATCCGCTCTACGACAAGATGTGGAGCAGCATCCAGCAGGTGCAGGCCCGCAATGGCACGGTGATCGCCGTGGGCACCGAGGGCGATCGCCAGTTGGAAGCGCAGGCCGACCGCTTCATCCCCGTGCCCGAGACCGACCCGCTGATCAGCCCTTTCGCGACGACGGTGCCCGCGCAGCTGATCGCCTACTTCCTGGCCACGGCGCGCGGAGCCGACGTCGATCAGCCGCGTAACCTCGCCAAGACGGTGACCGTAGAGTAAGGCGCCACCGACCGCGCAACCGCCGGCGGACCGTGCACCCGGCACAGTGGCGCCGGAACAGCCGCAGCGGCCCCAGCGTCTGTGCTTAAGGCAAGCTCCTCCACGCTCCGCAGGGTCGGAGATGGGCGCTGCGGGCACTCCCGGGGGCGGCGGATGCTTCGTCCGCGGGCTGCGCGCGGGCGGCTTCTCGCCTCTGCGGCGTGGGGCCGCTAGGGTAGCGGAACAGTGGGGTGAGGCACGGGCGTTAGGGACTCTATGACGAGCCGTGTCGGCTCCATCTTGATCGCCATGTTGCTGGGGGTCGTCGCCCTCATCGCGGCCATCGTCATCGTCGTGCTCGTCGACGGCGACGGCCGCGCCGAAGATGCGGTGGTGGTCTCCTCCCTGCGCGACGACGACATCGTGTTGCTGGGCGAGCCGATCGAGATTCGGGTGACGGTGCGCGACACCGAGCCGGTGACCAGCGTTGAGCTGGTGGTGGACGATGAACCGGTCGGCCGCGACGCTCAGCCCGTGGAAGATCCCACGCAGGGGGATTTCATCGCCACCTTCAGTTGGGCCCCCGAGCGGCTCGGCTTCGCCGACTTGACGATCCGCGCCGTCAGCGTCAGCGGCAAGGTGAGCGAGCTGACGTTCCGCGTCGAGGTGACCGACGATCCGTCGCGCCTGCCGGCCACCCTCCAGGTCGGGGTTCTCTCGCCACGTTCCGCCCAACGCGTCCCGGTGGACGAATCGCTGGCCGTCTTGGTCCAGGCCGGCGGCGACGTCGGTGAGCCCGCCGCCACGTTCACGCTGGAGGTTGACGGGCTGGAGGTGGACAGCGCCCCGGCCGAGACATCGGAGGGCGGCGGCTCGGTGGCGGTCCTGAACTGGACCCCGCGCGCGCCCGGGGTCGTCACTCTGCGGGTGCGCGCGCGCACGCTCAGCGGGCAGGAGGGGGTCACTGAGGTGACCGTGGAGGTGGTGGGCGAAGCGGTGACGGAAGGGGGCGGGGCGGGCTCCCCGGCCGACGACGACAGCGACCAACTGGGCCTCCTCAGCATCCGTGATCCCCAAGACGGGGACGAGTTCCCATACGCAGAGGATCTCAGCATCGACCTCGACATCGCGGCCGAGGACACCGGGCGAATCGTCAACCTGGAGGTATACGTCAACGCCGACTTCCTCCTGAACCTGGAGCCCGATCGCTTGCCGGATGGCAGCTACCGCCTCTCCATCCCCTTCCAGCCGCCCGCGCCCGGCGACTACAGCGTGCAGGCGGTGGCCTTCTCTGAATCCGGCCAGCGCTTCGACGCCCGGGTGGAGATTCGCGTCCTGGAGGGAGAGGAGAGCACTGAGGGGCCCCTTCCGGACCTCGTGCCCCTCGCGATTACCGTCGGCGAGGGGAACAGGGTGGTGGTCACCGTCGCCAACCAGGGCGAGGCGGCGATCCAGTCGGCGACCGTTCTGATCAGCGTGGAGCGGACGGCGGATCGCGTCCTGCTGGCGGAGACGGAGAAGACGCTGACACTGTCGCGGGGCGGGTCGCAGGCGATCACGCTGCCCACCGTCCTGAACGAGGAGCTGGAGATCACCGTGCTGCTGGACGGCGGCAACGCCGTGGCGGAGCTGGACGAAGGCAATAACGAGATCACGGCCCTGTTCCAGCCCGCCGTGGGTCCAGACCTGGTGGCGCAAGGGCTGGAACTCAGCCAGGACCGTCGGGCGATCGTGCGGATCGGCAATGTCGGCGCCGCGAACTTCTCGGGGACGCTGCGCGTGCTCCTGCTCTTCAACGGCCAGGCCGCGGAGCAGCTCTCGTTCACGGGGGTGCTGGCGGTCCAAGGATCGCTGACGCTGACCGGTGCGACGCCGATCGAGGGCGCCGGCGAACTCTCCGCCATCATTGATCCCGGCAACGAAATCGCCGAGGCGAACGAGGGCAACAATCTGGTCACGATCACCATCACGCCCTGACTGGAGCCGCCCACCGATCCAGAGCGGCTGATTCAGATTGATTGTCAACTGCGCGCTCCGGCGCGCATCCCTATCTGATACACTCGTTGTCAAATGGGCCATTTGACGAGCATGGATGCTGGCAGCTTCCGCCCACCCGGGGCGGAATTCTCCTGAGGCGATTCCGCATTGACACTGGTTGACGAGATCAAGGCGCGCGTCGACATCGTTGATCTGGTCGGTGAGGGCGTGCAGCTGCGCCAGAGCGGGCGCCGCCACACGGCGCTCTGCCCGTTTCACGCCGAGCGGACGCCGTCGTTCGTCGTCGATCCAAGCCGCCAGACCTGGCACTGCTTCGGCGCCTGCAGCGAGGGCGGCGACATCTTCTCCTGGGTGATGAAGCGGGAGGGGGTGGACTTTCGCGAGGCGCTGCGTGCGCTGGCGGATCGGGCCGGCCTGCCGCTGACGCCGCTGGACGCGCGCGCGGAAGAGGAGCAGAAGCGACGCGAGCGGCTGCGCAGCGCGAACGAGACCGCGGCCACGTTCTACCGCACGCAGCTGTTGCGCGAACCGGAAGCGGACGAGGCCCGCGCCTACGTAGAGGCGCGGGGGCTCAGCGACGAGGTCAGCGAAGCGTTCGCGGTGGGCTACGCCCCCGATCGCGGCGACGCCCTGTTGGGCTACTTGAGCGCGCGGGGCTTCAGCAGCGCCGAGGCCGTGGCCGCCGGACTGGCCTTGGAAGGCGAACGGGGCCACGTTGACCGCTTCCGCGGGCGGCTGGTCTTCCCCATTCGTGATGGGCGCGGGCGCTGTGTGGGATTTGGCGGTCGCATCCTCCAGGGCGGCGGGGCGAAGTATCTCAACACGGCGCAGACGGACGTCTTCGACAAGAGCAGTCTGCTGTACGGGCTGGACCGGGCGCGAGAGGCGATCCGGCGAGCCGACCAGGCCATCATCGTTGAGGGCTACATGGACGTGATCGCGGCGCACCAGCACGGCCAGCTGAACGTGCTGGCGTCGCTGGGGACGGCGCTGACGGAAAAGCAGGTGGCCCTGATCAAGCCGCTGACGCGCAACATCAGGTTGGCCCTGGACCCCGACGCCGCCGGCGCGGCGGCGACGCTGCGCGGGATTGAGACGACCAGCGAAGCGATGGGCACAGCGAAGGTGCCGGACGTCGCGGCGCTGTCGCAGAGCGCCCGCGCCGAGTGGCTGGCGCACACTCCGAGGGCGGAGCGATTCGCGACCATCACGGCGCGCCGGCTGGTCAGCCTGCAGGACGAGCTTGCGGCGGACATCCGGATCATTGCACTGCCCCCCGGCCAGGACCCCGACACCTTGATCCGCCGGGACCCGGAGCGCTGGGCCACATTGGTCCGGGAAGCACCGCCGTTCTTGGACTACCGCTTCGCGCGCGCAAAAGCCGCGCGCGAACTGCGCCTGCCGCGGGAGCGGGCGGCGCTGGTGGAGGAGCTGCTGCCGCTGGTGGGCGCCATCACGGAGCCCGTGGTCCGCGAGGAGTACCTGCAGAGGCTGGCCGGGCAAGCGCGCGTGGACGCCCGTGAACTGCGACGGCGAATG
The DNA here is from genome assembly GCA_963662615.2 of Dehalococcoidia bacterium. Taxonomy (GTDB): domain Bacteria; phylum Chloroflexota; class Dehalococcoidia; order Bin125; family Bin125. The sequence continues at coordinate 801,289 of CAXXSR010000001.1, read as the reverse complement.
GCCGAAAGCGCAGGGCAGCCGGCGCGCCGCAGCCGGGCGGCGGCGGCCGCGCCCGCGACGGCCCAGGCGGCGCCGCCGCCGAGCGACTCGCTTGCGTCGTTCCTGCTGAAGCTGGTGGTCGCGCGACCGGAGGTCGTTGCGGAGATCGGGGCGGAGACGGCGGAGCTGATCGACGACGGCGTGGCGCGTGAGCTGCTGCGGCGGCGTCTCGCCGCCACCGACGTGGAGACGTGGCAAAGCGAGTTGGGGCCCGCCCTGCGCGACTACCTGGAGCCGTTGCAGGAGGCCGCGAGCGATCTGGCTCCCTTCTCCAGCGAGCAGGCGTGTCAGGCGGCGCGACAGACCGTGGCGCGGCTGCGAGAGCGACGCCTGCGAGAGGTGCTGCGCTTGCAGAGTCAGACCATTGCCGAACATGAGCGTGAATATCACGGTGATCCCCTGGCGCTGGCGGCAGCCGCCCTGAGCAACGCGGATGAGCCCGCGGACGCCACGGCCATCAGCGGGGCGGCGCGGAGCGTCCTGGAGAGCCAGGCCACGGCGCGGGAACTGCATGCGGGTGGGAAGGCCATCACGCCCGCTGAGGGGGGCGACGCATGACCACGACGACCAGGACGACTAGGACGACCAAGACGACGAAACGGTCACGCACAAGGGCGTCGAAGCGCGACGGCGCCACCACGAAGGCGCGGTCGGCGGGCGGTGAGGGGACGGCCAAAAAGTCGAAGCCGCTCTCGGCGAGCACACGCCGAATGACGGCGGAGGCCCCGGGCCAGCGCAGGCCGAAGCCCGCGACGACGTCGGCGCAGCAACGAAAAGTGCGGGCGCTGACGGCCCCGGTCGACGAGTTCTCCATGCCGGCCGGCCGGCGCTCCATCAATCTGGCGGAGCAGCCCAAAACGACCACCAAGAAGTCCACCAAGGCGGCTCCCAGCCCGAAGAAGGCGGCGGCACGGCGGACGGTGGCCAAGACCCTGGCGGAACAGCAGGAGGTGCAGCCGGCGGTCGCCATGTTCGAATTCAGCGAGCCGATCGATGCGAAGGTGATCGAGTCGGCGAAGGATGCCAAGGGCAAGGCGGGCAAGAAACGGACTGGTGCGCCCGTTCCGTTCTCGCGGCGCGCTCCGGTCCCAAGCATCGCCAGCCGCATCGCCATGGAAGAGGGCGAAGGCATCGACGATCCGGTGCGGATGTACCTGCGCGAGATCGGGCGGGTCTTCCTCCTCTCTGCCGCCGACGAGAAGTTCCTGGCCCGGCAGACCGAGGAGGGGAACTGGATCTACGACATTGCGGAGGACCTGGTGGAGCGCGAGGGCCGCAACCCCAGCGCGCTCGAGATCTTCCTCGCTCTGCTGGGCCAGTTGGAGGACCTGCGCCCCGCCATCGCGGTGGTGGCCCGAGTCATTAAGAAAGCCGACCTGGACATCTTGGAACTGGCGCAGGACGAAACCTTCCGCGGCCACGTGGATGGCGAGATGGATGAAGAGCTGCGCGAGCGCGTGCACAAGCGCCGGCGCGTGAGCGAGGGCGACGCCGAGGAGCTGCTGGTCCGGATCTCCGTGGTGACGCACATCTTGACGCCGGACTTAATGGAGCGGTCCGCCAAGGCGGTGGGCGGAATCGACAAGCTTGAGCCGGGAAGGCACGGGCTGGCCAAAAAGCTGGAGCCCTTGGAGCGGCGCTACGAGCGCCATTTCGACCGCTTGAAGGACGATGCCTACCGGGCGGAGAAGCGGCTGACGGAAGCGAACCTGCGCCTGGTGGTGTCGGTGGCGAAGAAGTACATCGGCCGGGGGATGTCGCTGCTGGACCTGATTCAAGAAGGCAACATTGGCCTGATCCGCGCGGTGGAGAAGTTCGACTACCGCAAGGGCTACAAGTTCTCCACCTACGCCACCTGGTGGATCCGCCAAGCGATCACGCGCGCGATCGCCGATCAAGCGCGCACCATCCGTATCCCGGTCCACATGGTCGAGACCATCAATAAGCTGGTGCGTGTCTCCCGACGGTTGGTGCAGGAGTACGGCCGCGAGCCGACCTCGGAGGAGATCGGCAGGGGGATGGACCTGCCGGCGGATCGGGTGCGCGAGATCATCAAAGTGAGCCAGGAGCCGGTGTCAATGGAGACGCCCATTGGCGAGGAAGAGGACTCGCACTTGGGCGACTTCGTGGAGGACAACAATACAGTCGCCCCGGCCGACGCCGCCAGTCACCAGCTCCTGAAGGAGACCGTCGACGACGTTCTCGCTTCGCTGACGTTGCGGGAGCGCCGGGTGCTGCAGTTGCGCTTCGGCCTGGAGGACGGGCGCAGCCGCACGCTGGAGGAGGTGGGCCGCGAGTTCGGCGTGACGCGCGAGCGCATCCGCCAGATCGAAGCGAAGGCGCTACGAAAGTTGCGGCATCCGTCGCGGTCCAAACGGCTGCGCGACTACCTGGAGTAGGTGCGGCGCGGACGGGAAGGCGGACGGGCATGCCCCTGTACGAGTATTACTGCTCGATGTGCAACCAAACTTTCACGCGCTTGCGGCCCATGTCCGCTGCCAGCGCGCAGGACCGCTGCGCGATGGGGCATCGCGCCGCCCGGACGATTTCGGTTTCGGCCCCGGCCGTGGCAGGCGGTCGGGCTGCGGAGGCGGCGCCGGATGCCATGAGTGCGCCTAGCGGCGGCTGCGCCTGCGGGCGGGGGGCCTGTGGCTGCGGAAGCCTCAACTGACCCCGTCTGACGTCACAGAGAGCGGCGCTAGCCCGCTTGCACCCGTTCCGACTTTCGCTCCACGAGGCCGGACGACTCGCCCATACCGCCTGCCGGTCGGCGCAGGCGCCACCAGCCGGCCAGCGCGATGGCCAGGGCGAAGGCGATGGTGACGGCGCCGATCAGCAGCGTGGTCTCGAAGAAGAAGCCCTGCGGGAACAGCTGGATCAAGCGGTCGTTCGATGAGAGCTGCCAGAGGTCGTTGGTGAAGAAGAGCAGGTGGAACTGGCGGAAGGCGCCGTCGAAGCCCGTGACCGCGACAATGCCCAGCGCGAAGATCGCCGCCACCACACCGCCACCCGCGAAGACGCCGGCCCGCGCCAGGGAGACGGCGGCGCGGCGGCGACGCCAATACGCGACGCCCGCCACGAACGCGATGATGAAGCCGAGGGCGGCCCAGCCGGCATCGTAGGTGCGCTCCAGCAGGCGCTTGACGTCCACGAGGTGCTGCACCTCCCGCGGCGTGAAGAGGATCTCCTCTTGGCCCGCGACGTTGGTGACCGCGATGTCGACGAACTCGTCGTCGGACTGGAAGTAGGCGCGCAGCTCCGCGCCGGCGCGCTCGACCTCGGCGCGCGAGAGGCCGCTGCGGGCGGCGGCGTCGTAGCGGTCGAAGCCGCGCTCCCACCACCAGCCTGATTCGGCGCTGAAGCGCACGCTCCAGGCGATGGGCAGCGTCAGCACGGCGAGCGCGAAGAGGAAGAGCGCCAGGCGCCAGAGCCAGGGGCGCGCCGCGCGCGGCGGCCGGGCGGCCGTCAGTGATCGGCGTACGAGCGCCACTCGCCCCTCTCGATCTCCGCGCCTACGCTAGGCTGCTGATGCGGGGCTCCTGATACGGACTCCTGATACAGACAGTGCGGCTCGGGCATCAGAGTCGGCGGGCGCCGCACCGCCTCACCAGTGTATCGATTGCGGAGGATTGCGCCGGGATGGCCGCTGCCGCCAAGGCTTCGTTGGAGGCGCTGATCGCGGCGGCCAACCTGGACGTCGCGGCGGGACTGCAGATCGCCGACGTCGCGCAGCTGCGCGCCGTCGATCCCACGCGTCCGCTCCTGCTGCTGTGCGATACGCCCGACGCGCTCCACGCCGACGCGCTCAACACCGATGCGCTGGCCAAGTATCCGCCGGAGACGGGAGCGCTCGTCCTTACCCGTGGCGACAACGCCGGACGGCTCGGCCGCAGCGCGATCAGTGTGGGCGAGATCGCGCGCGGGGGGCTAGCCGAGCGAACGGATCTGCTGGCGATGGCGCTGCCGGCCGTCGCGGCGGAGGAGGTGCGCGGCGACTTTCTCGGCCTGCGGGGGGTGATCGCGCGATTGCGTGATCCCGAGAACGGCTGTCCCTGGGACCTGGCGCAGGACCATCACTCGCTGCGACCGCACCTGCTGGAGGAGACGTACGAGGTGCTGAGCGCGCTCGACCGGGGCGACCCGGCGGCGCTGCGGGAGGAGCTGGGCGACCTGCTGATGCAGGTCGTGCTGCACGCCCAGATCGCGCAGCAGGCGGGCGAGTTCGACCTGGACGGAGTCAGCGAGAGCATCCGCGCCAAGCTGGTGCAACGGCACCCGCACGTGTTCGGCGACGCCGAGGCGAAGACGCCGGACGAGGTCGTAGCCCGCTGGGATGAGCTGAAGGCGGCCGAGCGCGAGGATGACGCCTCCGCGCTGGAGGGGGTGCCGCCGACGCTGCCATCGCTGGCGCGGGCGCAGAGCCTGGCGGGGCGGGCGGCGCGACGCGGCTTCGCCTGGCCGGACGACGAGGCCCTGCTGGGCAAGCTCACGGAGGAGGTGCGGGAGCTGGCCTCGGTCCTTCCCGTTGCGGGACGGTCGGCGCAGGCGGAAGAGGAGTTGGGCGACCTGCTCTTCGTCATCGCCGACTTCGCCCGGCGCCACGAGATCGACGCGGAGTCGGCGCTGCGGGGGGCGAGCGCGAAGTTTGAGCGGCGCTTCCGGGCGCTGGAGCGGTCGCTGGAGGCGGCCGGCCTCGACATGCGCGACCTCGACGTGGCGGAGCTGATCCGTCGGTGGGAGGCGGTGAAGGGCGAGGCGGACGCCTAAACCGTCTCCAGCGGCGCGAGCAAGAGCAGCTGCTGCTTCACGCCGGTGTCTTGCAACCTCACCCCCCGACCCCCTCCTTCCGGTAGAAGGACAGGTCTCCATCGCGAACCGATGGAGAGGGGGAGGCAGGTGGAAGTGAGGTGGGGTTCGCCCTTCGATCCTTCCGCTCCCTGCGGTCGCCGAAGGACCTGCGGCAGGCTACTTCCTCAGACGGAAGGACTGGTCAGGGCGAAGGGAGGGTGTCTCCTAACGCCGCTGACGCTTTTGGTAGGCGCGGAGTTTTCTTATCTTCTCGCGGCGATCCTCCTCGGTGATGGTGGGATCGTCTGCGTTGTTCTCGATCTCTTCAGTGCTGAAATAGGCGACGACTTCACCGATGGTGCGGGGGACCAGGTTCTCCTCTGCTGCCTCATCGGGGGCGGAGTTGAGGAGCTGCCGGATCTCGCGCTGGCCGGCGATGAAGACGCGGAGCAGGCGGGTGATGGCGGTGGGATCGTCGTCCGTTTTGTGACGCTCGAGTTTGGACCAGAGGAGGCGATCGAGTTCGCGGATGGTGCCGAGGGAGCGGAGGCGCTCGCGGTCGGCGAAGTCCTTGCGCGCCTGCAGCCAGAGGGTGTGGAGGCGGTCGAGGTCACGGGAGACGGTGCTCTCGGAGACGCCGAGGCGGGTGGCGATGGGGCGGTTGGCGAGGCCGCGGAGGTGGAGGCCGTGGACGCGGTGCATGCGGAGGCGGATGTGGGGGTTTCGGCGCCAGGAGTTGGGGCGGGGACGGGGCATTTTTTGCTCTCCGCGAACGGGGCACGTTCACATTGCGAGAACAATTCGCCGCGCAGGGCGGATTGTGCGGAGGGTTGGGCGCGGGTGTTCAGACGGCGTCAGAGCGTGCAAGGCGACGAAAAAATTGTTGGGCGGGAGGTCGTCCAGATGGGGGCGGGGCGGGAATGCTCAGCGGGGGTCGGAATCCGTCACGGTTGCGGCAGGTTCTTGCAGGATTTTGCAGGGGGTGGTCGTCTCCGGAGACCCGACAGGGTCCTTCTGAGCCTCCTGTGGGTGTAACCGTCTTTTCATCGCGAATTGATGGGCGCAAGTTGAGAGTCGTGACGGAACATATGTTCCAGTATAGCGTACGTAGACGAACGCTGCATCCCTGCGAGGAAGCTGCCGTGACGGAGCAGGACCAGGAGACTTGCAATGAATGACGCATTAGCAGTCCTCGCTGTTTTGCTGGGTGTGACGGGATTGCTCGCGGGATTCAAGCGCCTCGAGCTAAACAACGCTTTCAAGGCAACGCTCGGAATCCTGGAGCTTGCGGTGCTCGGAATAGGAATCGCGCAGCTCGGGTTGGTCACGGGCCTGGCATTAGCTGGCGGATCGGTACTGATAGGCATTCTCGGTTGGTCTGTCTACGTATACGCCGTGCAGGAATCAATTCTGGTTGATGCGGCAATCGCAGCGAACGCCGAGAAGCATCAGACGGAGCGTCAATTCAAGGCGATTTGGAAGCACCGTGGAAATGCTCTGGGAGTCCTCGGACCACATGATTCAGCGCGGATGTTTAGGCGCCTCTGTCAAAGAGGAAGAAGCTTCAGCGAAATTGAGTACATGATTCGACCGATCGGGGTATTCGTTCGGGTTCACCGCACGCCGATTGACGACACCGTTGACAGCATCGATCAGATCTTACGCCGCTCGCGATCGACGGCACGGGACTGCACGAAGCTGGTGGACGTAGTCACTGCCACTTACCAAAATTCCGCCGCGACGGCTGATGAAATCCTTGCGGGTCTGGAAGCGTTCTACGAGGAGCGACCCGCTGGAGTTACGGGCGCTAGCTGAACCAACTGCTCTTAGCTTCACCTATTCCACCGAGGGAGCGGAGTAGCCTCACCCTTCGACAAGCTCAGGGCGAGCGGAATGAACACCTTCGCGAAGGTTGCCAGATCACATAGCGGCTTTGACCCGAAGGAGGGGTGTGGGGCTCTACCCCGTTTCTACGGGTGCCCAGCTGCAACGGCAGAAATCCGCCTCGCAGTCGTTCGGGATGGGCAGTCGCCGAAGGGCGGTTGCGCGAGTCATCTGGCGGCCTGCGTTGCTGCGACAGGCGGCGCAGACATCTAGATCATTGCAGGTCGCGATTTCCACTCTTCTTGTATACGGCATCGATCGAAGCTTCGCCTCTGACGACGAGCGGAGAAGATGGCGCACATCGCGACCTTCTCCGCGTGCCCATCGGGCCATCTGCCAATAGATGCCAGCTAAACGCGACCAGTCTTTGACCCGGCCAGCAGTGGTGACAGCATCATTAGCGACCCGCCAGAAGACATCGCGCGAGAGAGGTTCCCGGTTCCACTCGTCCGCGAGAAGAGAGGCGGCCCGGGCGAATTGTCCTTCGGAAGCTCCTATTCCCTGCGCAGCGCGGAGCGCCGTCGATCGCGCGCGCTCGGCATCTCGGTCGGCATCGAACTGCTGAGCTTCAATTTGCGTCAGAATGAATTTCGCGCCATCGCGGCGGCGAGTTCGCGGCACGACTCGGCCGCGACAGTGAGGACACTTGCGGGGCCGCGTCGGCGGCGGATCGAGAATCACCCCGCAGTGGGGACAGCCAAGCCCTACCGGAGGCTCATGCTCTCGGTAAGCCGCCGGTGGTGGGGGCCAAGGAGTCTCCGGCATGGCCGAGGGAGGTTAGCAGACCTGACTAAACCGCTGAGCACGCAGGAAAGCGTCCAAACCATGGCGGTTGCGTCCCATGGTTAGGAGAGTAGCGGTCGGGCTGCGCAGCAGTCAGACCGTCTCAAGGGCGGTCGCTTATGCCGGCGCGGGGTGTGGGATGGCGCGGAGGGCCTTCGCGACGCGGCCGGCCTCCGGGACGTCGGTGAGATCGATGCCGCGGCTGACGACGAGGAACTCGACGCCGAGGACGTTGCCCGCGGCATCGTAGTTGACGTATCGGTGGCCGCCGAGGTCGACGGTGCGCTTTGCGGCGCCCCGGCCGCCGTCGCGGAGGCGAACGTAGATCGCATCGGCTTCGGAGTCGTAGGTGACGTGCATCTCGCCCTCCAGTCTACGCTTCCCCGGCCGGATAGGCGGTGATGATCAGCAGCACCGTGCGAAGGCGATGTGAGACGACGACGCACAGTTCGCGGCCTGACACGGTGGCGTAGAACTTCTCGACCCACTCGTCGGCATCGGTGCGGGCGGGGCGCTCAAGGACCTCCGCGATCTCGTCGCGGCCGATGCCACGCTCAGTCATCTGTTCACGGGCATGCTCGGTGAGGCGGAAGTCCACCACTCCTCCCTCCTCAATGGCTCAGACCTTCTCCAGGGGGGCGAGGGAGAGGAGGAGTTTTTTGACGCCGGCGTCTTCGAAGTTGACGGTGACTTCGTGGTCGGCGCCGGCGGGCTTGCAGGCGATGACGGTGCCGATGCCGAAGCCGTCGTGGCGGACAGTGTCGCCCTGCGACAGGCTCAGTGCGAGCGGTGAGGCGTCGACCGCGTCGGCGTCGATGCCGTCGAACTGGTCCCAGGTGAGCCAGCGGTTGCGGGCGGGGCGGACGTCATTGGCGCCGGTGGCGAGGGCGCGGCCGCGGCGGTCGACGGCGTCGTCGGCGATGTCGCTCAGGTAGCGGGAGGGCGGGTTGTGGCCGGCGCTGCCGGCGAGGGCGCGGCGGAAGGCGTAGACGAGGTAGAGGGCGCGTTGGGCGCGGGTGATGCCGACGTAGCAGAGCCGTCGCTCCTCCTCCATGGCGGCGGGGTCGTCAAAGGAGCGCTGGTGGGGGAGGACGCCCTCCTCCATGCCGATGAGGAAGACGGCGGGGAACTCCAGCCCCTTGGCGGCGTGCAGCGTGATCAGGGTGACCGCGGATGGCGCGCCGTCGTCCATGGTGTCGACGTCGGAGACGAGTGCGACGTCCTCCAGCAAGGCGGCGAGGGCGGTTCCACCCGTGTCGGGCGGGAGGTCGATCTCGTCGTACTTGGCGGCCACCGTGCGCAGCTCCAGGACATTGGCCCAGCGCTCCTCGGCATCTTCGAAATCGCGAAAGAGGTAGTCCTGGTAGCCGCTGTGCTGGAGCAGGTGGTCCAGCAGCGCCGTGACGGTGTCGCGCCCGGCCAGCTCACGGGCGCCGCTGATCAGATCGTGAAAGGCGCGGAGGGACGCGGCGGCGCGTTTGGGCAGCGCGGGCCCGTCGTCAGCGCCGGCAGCAGTGGCGGCGGCGGCGAAGAGGGAGACGGAGTGGCTGTCGGCCCAGTCGCGGAGGAGGGCCTTGCTCTTGGCGCCAATGCCGCGGGCAGGGACGTTGATGACGCGGTCGAAGGCGACGTCGGCGGCGTGGTTGTGGACGAGTCGGAGGTAGGCGAGAACGTCCTTGACCTCGCGTCGCTCGTAGAAGCGGGTGCCGCCCACCAGCCGGTAGGCCAGGCCCCGCTGCAAGAGGACCTCTTCCACCACGCGTGACTGCGCGTTGGTGCGGTACATGACGGCGACGTCGCCGAGCTGCCAGCCGCCCTTCTCGACCTGCTCGCGGATCTCCGTGGCGACGAACTCGGCCTCCTCCGTCTCGGTATAGGCCTCGAAGAGGACGGGGCGGGGGCCTTCATCGTTCTCGGTCCAGAGCGCCTTGTGGATGCGCTCGGCGGCGGGGGCGATGACGGCGTCGGCGACGCGAAGGACGGCCTTGGTGGAGCGGTAATTCTGCTCCAGGCGGACAGTGGTGGCATCCGGGTAGTCGCGGGCGAAGAAGAGGATGTTGCGGATGTCGGCGGCGCGCCAGGAGTAGATCGACTGGTCGGGGTCGCCGACCACAGTCAGGTTGGCGCCGTTCGCGGGTGCGCGCTCGCCGGGGGGAGCGGCGGCCCAGGCGCGGGCGAGGCGGTACTGGACCGTGTTGGTGTCTTGGAACTCGTCGACGAGGACGTGGAGGTAGCGCCGTTGGTAGTTGGCGGCGACGGCGGGTTGGGTCTCGAACAGCTCCAGCGTCTTGGTGAGGAGATCGTCGAAGTCGACGGCGCCGTTGCTGCGCAGCGCCGCCTGGTAGCGCTCGTAGACGCGGGCAATCACCTCCTGGAAGTAGCTGCTCACGGCGTCCTTGACGGCTTCGGGGCTGAGGCCGTCATTCTTGGCGCTGGAGATGGCGCTGAGGACGGCGCGAGGAGCGTACTGCTTCGTGTCCACACTCAAGTCCGCCAGCGCGCCCCGGACCAGGCTTTGCTGATCGGCGTCGTCGTAGATGGCGAAGTCGCGCGGGACGGCGACGGCGGGGCCGTCGCGGCGGAGGATGCGGGCGCAGAGGGCGTGAAACGTGCCCAGCGTGATCGCCGCGGCGACCTCGCCGAGGAGGGCGGTGACGCGGTCGCGCATCTCGCGGGCGGCCTTGTTGGTGAAGGTGACGGCGAGGAGGCGCGACGGAGGGACATCCCCTTCGCGGATGAGGTAGGCGATGCGGTGGGCGATGACGCGGGTCTTGCCGCTGCCGGGCCCGGCGAGGATGAGGAGGGGTCCGCCGGGATGGGTGGCGGCACGGTACTGGGCGTCGTTGAGGTCGCGGAGGAAGGGCGGGGGCGACGATACCATGGGGGCAGACTCGCACGCACGTTCGACGCACCCGGAACAAAGGGGCCGGCGAGGACGTTACTTGGTTGGGCCCGTGACGGCGAAAACTAGGCCCGTCTCGATGGTATAGTGCGGAGCGAGGCGGGACGTCCTTTTCGGCGGTTGTCGCCGCTGGGAGGGATGCGGGGGGTGGACCCTTCCAAGGAAGGGTGAGGGTGCGGATGCTTGTCCCAGGCATCGGTTGGCCGGGCGGCAGCCTCGAGAACAGCGGCATCATTGTGGGGGTCATCGCCGGCGCCTACCTGGGCGCGATCTGGCTGGCCGCCGTGATCTGGACCGCCCGCGACATTCGGGACCGATCGCATGACTCCATCACCCGCTCGGTGGCGGTGCTGATGGTCTTGATGCTCAACCTGCCGGGGTGGGTGCTCTACCGGGTGCTGCGCCCGCCGTTGACGTTGGCGGATCTGTTCGAGCGGGAGCTGGAGGAGGAAGCGCTCCTCCAAGACCTGAACCAGCAGATGGCCTGCCCGGAATGCAGTGCTCAAGTCCAAGAAGATTATGTCGTCTGTCCACACTGCGCCTGTCGCCTGAAGGAGCCCTGTGGCCAATGTCAGCGGGCGCTGGCCCTGTCGTGGTCGGCCTGCCCCTGGTGCGGCCGGCAGCGGTCGCGGGCAGCGCCGCTGACGGCGCCCGAAGTGACGCCGTCGGTAGCGGCAGCGCAAGCGGTGCCCAGCCGGCGCCCGCGCGCGATCGCAGCGGCGGAGCGACGCGCCCCGGCGGACGCGGTTGAGGTGGCCGCGGAGCAGACACCCTTCCGCCGCCCGCACGGTGGCGAGCAAGCGCCCTCACCGCCGGCCAGAACCAACTCTCCGCCGGCCGTAGCCAGCGCCGGCGAGTAGTTTTCCGCGCGCTCTCGCGCGCTCTCGCGGTGCGTACCGCACCTAGACGGCACCTATCGCGCTCGAGCTGGACGTCCTCGTGGTGCGTTCGGTGGGTGGGCGCCGGCGCGCTCGTGTGCCGTGACGCGCGCGCGATCGCGAGTCGCTAGATCGCGGCAGCCTGGCGAAGCGCGGGCATGTCCAGACGCTCGCTCATGAGTTCAGCGGCGCGGCGCACCTTGCGTGCCCCCGTGAGCGAGCCGCGGCCGTACAGGGCCCCGATGCGCTCCACGGCGCGCGGCGTGTCGAGGTCCGTCACGATCAAGGCGAACTCTTCCGACTCGGTGCGCTGGGCCACATAGGGAAGGCTGGGCGCCCCCCCGGTGAGGATGAGGCAGGCCGGCTCGGAGTCGAGGGCGGCGAGGGCGACGTCAATTTTGTCGTGGCGGGTGATCACGGCCTTGTCGGGGTAGCGGCTGAAGTGGTCCATGCCCTCGTGGGCGCTGATGGGACCGATCTGCAGCCACTCCACGGCCTCCTCGTAGAGATGGTCGGGGCCGCTGAGGTCGCCGTCGACGGCGGCGGCCATGGCCGCAATGCTGGGTGCGGCGAGGAGGCGGTCCTGCGGCAGGGTCGCCAGCAAGGGCAGGCCGAGCGGGGCGAACGCGGCGGTGTGGTCGCCGGTGGGGTCGCCGTTGGGGCGGGGCCAGAGGGCGGTGAGGAGCAGTGCGGTGGGCGCAGCGGTCGCCAGGGCGCGGCCGAGGACGGCGCTGTGGGGATCGGCGGCGCGGGTGACGAGGATCACGCCCGCGCCATCCCCGGCCGCCTGGCGCAGGGCCGGGACGTCCTCAGGCGTGGCCGCTTCCACAAAGGTGACATCCGTGTCGAGCGCGGCCCCGTCGATGGCGGCGACGCTGCCAGCGCTACGCACGCCGGGGAGGTGCGCGAAGGCGCGAGCGTCGGCTGCGGCGCTGTTGCCGGCGGGGGCGCCGGCGGGGGCGCTGTTGCCGGTGGGGGCGCTGTCGCCGGCGGGGGCACGGACGAGGCGGACGGTGGAGCCGCCCTGCCGCAGGGCGGCGGCGAGCCCGACGGCGACGGCGGTCTTGCCGTCGCCGGGTTGGGCGGATGTCACGATCAGAACGGGCACGGGTGCCTCCACTCCTGCACGTCCGCCATCCTACGCTGCCGCGTACGGGGCGGGAGTATAGCAACGCCGTGGGGCGATGCGGAGTCGCGGGATCCGGCGTTCAGGCCGCAGCCGTCTCCGGCCCGCGGCCCAGCTCCTTCGCCAGCTCGTCTTTGACGGCGTCAAGCTCCGAGGCGATGGCTAGCCGCGTCCAGAATACGCGGCGGGGCCGATACGGGACCTACGCACCTTTGGGAGAATGAGTTAGAGCCGCCTGCGAGCGGCTCTAATATGCGAGCGGCTCTAATATGCAGCGACATGCGATTGCGATGGGGCCTTGCTCCGTTTAGGGTAGCAGACCCTGGAGTAGATCAACATGCCTCCTCGCACTCACGCTCTCATCACTCGTAGCGTTCTCAGGTGGGCGCGTGAGAGGCGCAACATCTCCGAGGATACTGTTGCCAGGCGGCTCCGCACGTCGTCAGAAAAAGTGCGTGCTTGGGAAACGGACGATAGCACCGAGCGTCCAACACTGCGACAGGCGCAGAGCATTGCTGGGATTCTCAACATTCCGCTAGGCTATCTGTTCCTGTCCGACCCACCTTCACTCACTACAGAACTACCGGACCTTCGCACAGTTTCTGGAGAATCTATCCAGAATCCTAGTCCAGAACTTCTCGATCAACTCTACGACGTACGCCGAAAGCAGGCTTGGTTCCAGGAGTTCCAGGTAGATCAAGGCGCCGCCCCGCTACCGTTCATCGGACGGTTCGGCCTTAGTGATGAGCCAGACGCAATCGCGCGCGACATCTGCGAAGTCATTGGTATAGATGACGAGATGCGCTCGCAAGCATCGAGCTGGGAAGCATTTCTCACGTCCTTTGTACGCAAGGCTGAGGCGGCAGGAATCCTAGTATTCCGCAGCGGCGTCGTGGTGGGTAATACGCACCGACCGCTATCGGTTGACGAGTTTCGAGGCTTCGCGCTTAGTGATGGCCTTGCGCCTGCGATCTTCGTCAACACAAAGGATTACAAGGTCGCTCAGACGTTCACCCTAGCCCATGAACTTGCCCATCTGTGGATAGACAAGAGTGGCATTTCCAATCTTGACTACGCCGTTGGTCCCGAACGGCAAGTGAACCAGATTGACCGCCTCTGCGATCGAGTGGCCGCTCAAGTTCTTGTCCCAAGGGAAGATTTCCTCGGGCGATGGGCTCGCCTTGCGACGACGGCACAGAACGTTCAGACCCTAGCCCGTCACTACCGAGTAAGCCGCTTTGTTGCCCTTAGGCGGGCATACGAGGCCGACGTGATTACTGAGGCTGAGTTCTTCGATCTCTACGATGAGTACACTGGCGACTCTCATCCACCGTCTGGTGAAGGCGGCGACTTCTACAATCTTTTCTTTGCACGGAACAGTACGGCGTTCACTTCCGCGCTTCTAACCGCCACAGCCGAAGGCCAAGTTTCTCGACTCAATTCCGCTCGCCTTCTCAACATTCGCGTAGACACGATCGAGCGAGCGCGAAGAGAGCTGTTTGGAGCGGGAAACACCTAGTGGTGGATTACTGGATGGACGCTGACTCCCTCATGCGGCCTAAAGATGGCCCACTCAAGATTGACCGGGTCCCCTCATTCTGGGCGTTCATCGAGGAACAAGCCGAAGCGGACATCATCGCGAGTTCAGTATTCGTGTACAAGGAAATATGCGACGCGTACGAAAACGATCCGTTGCGTGTGTGGGCTGAAGCTCGATCGGGGCCGCCTCATCTTTCGGGATCCCAGCGACGACGTTCAGCATCACATGAGTGAAGTAGCAGACTACGTCAACGCCACCTATGAGCCGGAACAGGCACAGCTATTCCTTGCCGGGGCCGATCCTTGGCTAATCGCTCATGCGAAGGCCGAAGGCGGGACAGTCGTGACGTTCGAGGCATTGGTTGGACCAGGGGCCAAGATCGTGAAGGTGCCGAACGTATGTCGAGCGTTGGGGCTGTCAGACCCAATCGATACTTGGGCGATGCTGGATGTTCTCAACTGGCACGCCTGATCGCCTTCTTGATCAAGTCTATGAGATCGCTGCGCCGAGCATCGCCCAAGTTGATGGCGGGCACAGATCCGCGGGTGCGGGACCGTCGTAGGGCGGGAGAGCGCGCCGCCGTGGGTCCAGAGAGGGGGGAGGAATGGGGGAGCACTACTACCATCGGGAGGGCCTGGAGAACTTCGACCGCGTGGGAGAGGAAGCGCCGGCGCTGTGGGAGAAGTTCCAGGACTGGTACAGCGCCGCGCTTGCGGAAGGGGCGCTGAGCAGCCGGGAGAAGGCGCTGATCGCGCTGGCCGTGGCCCACGCGGTGCAGTGTCCCTACTGCATTGAGGCGCACAGCCGCTCGTCGTTGGAGGCCGGATCGAACCTTGAGCAGATGACGGAGGCGATCCACGTGGCCGCGGCCATTACCGGCGGCTCGACGCTGGTGCACGGGGTGCAAATGCGCGAGCACGTGGAGAGGATGTCCATGTAGTCATGACGGCACGAACAGACGCGCAACCATCGGCAACGGGGTCGCTGCGGCAACGCGGCCATCCGTTGGCCGACCCGGCCGCGCAGCGGCGGGCGCTTGCCGACATTGCACTGCCAAGGGCGTTCGGGGAGGCGGTGACGGCGAACGGCGACGCGCCCATGCGGGCAACGGGCATCGAGGTCCTGCAGATCAACCTGGGGAAGTTCTGCAACCAGACGTGCCGCCACTGCCACGTGGACGCGGGTCCGGACCGCGCCGAGGTGATGCCATCCGAGGTCGTGGACGCGTGCCTGGCGACGCTGGCCGCGACCACCATCCCCACGGTGGACATCACCGGCGGGGCGCCGGAGCTGCATCCGCGCTTTCGCGACATTGTGGTGGAGGCGCAGCGGCTGGGGCGGCACACGATTGAGCGGGCGAATCTGACGGCGCTGCTGGTGGCCGGCAACGCCGACCTGCCGGCGTTTCTGGCCGCGCAGGGAGTGGAGATCATCGCGTCGCTGCCCTACTACCTGGCGAAGCAGACGGACGCGCAACGCGGCGCCGGCGCGTTCGAGAGCAGCATCACGGCGCTGCGGCTCCTCAACGACCTGGGCTACGGCATCGCCGGGAGCGGGCTGGCCCTGCACCTGATGCTGAATCCGGTGGGCGCCTACCTGCCCGGGAATCAGGAATCGCTGGAGCGGGACTGGCGGGGCGAGCTGGGGCGCCGTTACGGGATTCGGTTCAACCACCTCTACACGCTGACGAACATGCCGATTGGGCGGTTCTTGGAGTTTCTGGTCGATCGCGGCAGCTTGGAGGAGTACGTGCACCTGCTGGCACGGTCGTTCAACCCGTCGACGGTAGCGAACGTGATGTGCCGGTCGACGCTGTCCGTGGGCTGGGACGGCCGCCTCTATGACTGCGACTTCAACCAGATGTTGGAGATCGGCTGCGAGGCGGGAGCGCCGCGCACGATCGGGGAGTTCGACGCGACGGCGTTGGCGCGTCGCCGGATCGTGGTGGGGCCGCACTGCTACGGCTGTACGGCGGGCGCGGGATCGAGCTGCGACGGTAGTTTGGTCTGACGCGCGCCCGACACGATGCGGTGCGGGCCGAAGCGCGCGGGCGCACCGGGAGACCGAACCACAGCACCGTCCCGGGAGAGCCGCCGAGCGGCGCTTCCATGCGGCGAGGGCCGAATCGAAGTCGCCGTCGTGCGGCTCCAAGCAGCCATCCCAGTTGCGCGGGCCGAGCGCTCACGGATCGATCACTCCACACCCACTCCACACCCCCTCCACTTGCCGTCGCCGCGCGGCTCTCTAGTGTTAACGGTCTTGGGGGCATACCGGGGCGAGAGGCCACGGCGCCCGGGAGGGGAGAGCGATGGCTCGTTGGTCGTCCGAACCGGACCGTGGGGCAGACGAAAAGGCGCAGCCGGAGGAGCGCGTGGCGGCGCCGGCGCGGTGGCCGGAGAAGACGCAGCGGGTCGAGGCCGTGGGCGAGTTCAGCGCCGGGGTGGCGCACGATTTCAAGAATTACCTCACCATTGTGAGCGCCTGTTTGGCCGTGGCGAGAGGGAACGAGGGGCCGGCGGCAGAGAACGCGATCGATCGAGCGGCGGAGGCGGTGGCCGGCGCCGCCGCGCTGGCACAACGGCTCCTGGAGGTGAGCCGGACTGAGAGCGGCGCGCGTGGGCCGCTGGAGCTGGCGCCACCGGTGGCCGAGGTCTTCGGCCTCCTGGAGAGCAGTGTGAGCAGCCGCATCACCCTGCGGAAGGAAGTGGCCTCCGGTCTCTGCGTGATCGGCAACGCGTCGGCGCTGCGGCAGGTCTTGCTGAATCTCGTGCTGAACGCGCGCGACGCGATGGCAGAGATCGGCACGCTGACGGTGCGGGTGCGACGGGCGGCAGAGGCGCCGCCGTCGCCGGCGCTCGCGGAGCGCGCGAACGGCTACGTGGTCGTGGAAGTGGAGGACGGCGGCTGCGGCATGGACGAGGCCACGGTGGCCCGCATCTTCGATCCTTTTTTCTCGACCAAGCCGGAGCGCGGGACCGGGCTGGGCGCAACCTTGGTGTACGGCATCGTGCGGGAGCACGAGGGAACGGTGACGGTGGAGAGCGCCCCCCAGCAAGGCACCACGGTGCGCGTCTATCTCCCGGCGGCGACCGGCGTGGAGATGCCCGACGAGGCAGCGCGGCCGCTTGTGCCCTGGGCGGCGACCGCGTAGGCGGCCGACTGCGGCAGCGTAGGCAGGGTCGGCAGCGCCGGCAGCGTCGGCGCGTTCACGAATCCCCGGCGGTGACATGGGAACGGTCGACGCCCGGCAAGGGCGGGGGCGCGCTGCTAGGATGGCGCCTGCCGCCGTCGCTGGGGATCGGCGTTGCTGGGGAGGAGAGCGCTGTGAAGGTGACACGCTTCTACGCCTGGAGCGACGGTGAGTCCCATTTCGATGAGGTGGAGATCCCGATTACCGATAAGGTGCAGGACGCGGCGGGCGGCACCATCCTGCGCTCGCAGGAGTATCCCTCGCCCGGCGTGGCGTTCTTGGAGCTGCCGGCGGTCTACGTGGAGCCGCGGCACAACGCGCCGGGGCTCCTGGTGATCGCGATGCTGAGCGGAGTCATGGAGGTGGAAACCAGCGACGGCGAGAGGCGACGCTGGGGCCCGGGTGAGGTCTATGTGGCGAATGACGTGACGGGCAACGGACACATCACGCGCATCATTGAAGGTCCGGTGCGCCTCCTCTTCGCGCCGCCGGCCGAGGGCTTCGACGTGGAGCGCTGGTCGATGTGAGGCTGTGGCCCAGGCAGTGGCGCAGGCTGTGGCGCAGGCTGTGGCGCAGGCTGTGGCGCAGGCTGTGGCCCAGGCAGTGGCCCGGGCAGTGGCGCAGACTGCGTCGGCCCTTCCCGGAGACAGCGGCGGGCGAGAGTTGAGGAGACGGGGATGCAGGACCAGCCCACGGCTTGGCGCGTGCGCGATCCCGGCGTGCGCGCGCTGTTCGAGCAGGAGTCGCAGTGGCAGGCGTGGCTGGACGTGGAGGCGGCGCTGGCGCTCGCGGAGGCGGAGCTGGGCATGATTCCGGCCGGGGCCGCCGCGGAGATCGCGTCGAAGGCGCAACTGTCGTTGTTGGATCGGGAGCGGATCGACGAGGGGTTGGGCCGCACCGGCCACCCACTGGTCCCAATGATCTGGGAGCTGGATCGCATCTGCGAGGGTGACGCGGGTGGCTACGTGCACTGGGGCGCGACGACCCAAAACATCACCGAGACGGGGCGGGTCCTGCTGCTGCGACGGGCGCACGCCATCTTTTTGGGGCAGCTGGCGGCGGTGCTGCGGGCGTTGGCGTCGCTGGCCGATCGGACGAGCGCGGCGGTGTTGCCGGGCCGGACGCACGGGCAGCACGCGGTGCCGGCGACGTTCGGCTTCAAGGTGGCGGTGTGGATCGACGAGTTGCGTCGGCACGTGGAACGGCTGCGGGCGAGCGAGCCGCGCGTTTTCGTGGCGATGCTGGGCGGCGCAGCGGGGACGGTGGCCTCATTCGGGGCGCAGGGGCTGGCGGTGCAGGAGCGGCTGGCGGCGCGCCTGGGGCTGCGGCCCATGCCCGTACCGGCGCGGACGCTGGGCGACCATCAGGCGGAGTACGTCTTGCTCCTCGCAATGCTGGCGGCGACCGCGTCGAAGATGGCGCACGAGACCTACACGTTGATGAAGCAGGAGTTCGGCGAGGTGGAGGAGCCGCTGCCGCCGGGGACGGTGGGCAGCAGCACGATGCCGCAGAAGCGGAACCCGAAACTGTCGCAGGACATCATGGCGGCAGCGGCGGAGGTGCGGGCGCTGGCGCCGCTGGCGCTGGAAGCGATGCAGACCGAGCACGAAGCGGATCGGACGACGAGCGTCATGATGAGTCACGCCGTGGAGCGCGCCTGCTCGCTGACGGGGGACATCCTGGAACGGCTGATCGTGCTCATGGAGGGGCTGGCCGTCTTCCCCGAACGGATGCGGCGGAATCTGGAGCTGTCGGGCGGGACGATCATGGTGGAGGCGGTGATGCTGGAGCTGGGCGAGCGCATGGGCCGGCAGCGCGCCCACGACGTGGTGTACGAGGCGGCGCAGTCGGCGGCGACCGACGGAGGCTCGTTCCGCGAGCTGCTGGAGGCCGACCCGGCCGTGCGCGAGCAGCTCACGCCGACGCAGCTGGAGTCGCTCCTGGATGCGGAACGCTACACCGGCCTGTGCCGGCAACTGGCGGAGGAGCAGGCGGAGGCCGCCCGCTCAACGGCAGCCGCGATTGAAGAGTGGCTGGGGCAGCGGGCGGCGGGTGAGACCGGCGGCTAGGGGAGCGCGACGCCCAAGGCGCGGGCGAGTTCGGCATCGCTGGGCTCGACGAGGACGGTGGCGCCAGCGACGACGATCGTGGGCACGATGTCTTGGCCCCCGTTGAGGCGCCGCACCGTCGCCATGGCGTCCGCGTTCGTCCTGATATCGATCTCATCGAAGGGGACGCCGAGGCGGTCGAGGAGCGCCTTGCTGCGCTGACAGTCGGAGCAGCGGGACGTGGTGTACATGGCCACGGAGGGCCAATCGCGCGTGCTCACGGTGCCTCCCGCTCCGTCGCTGGGGAAACCATCGTGTCACATTGCCTAGGCTTGGCGCGAGGAGGCATTGGATTGACGAACGGGGGCGCGGGTCGTAGCGCGCGCTACGGGAAAGCCGGTCTAGGAGAAGAAGCCGTCCGCGAACGCTTGGAAAATGAAGGTGGTGAGTTCCGCAGGTCGGTGGACGTGCAGGTCGTGGGCGCTCTCTTCGAACCACTGCACGCGCACCTGCGGGATGCCGGCCTCGGCAGCGGCGACGGGCTGCCGCTTGTCCCAGGCTTTGTCCGAGGGGGCGCCGGCGACAGCGATCAGGACCGGCGCCGTTACCTGGGAATAGATAGTGGAGGGCCGGTGATCCCAGAGGGCGCGCAGGATCTCCATGTGGCGCTCCAGCGTGAGCCAGGGGCGCACCGTGCCGTCCGGCATCGTTTCAAAGTTACCCAGCGTGCCTTCAATCCCCACGGCCGACCAATCCGGGTAGGCGGCGCGGATGCGCTCCGCCATCGCGCGTCGCGGCGTGCCCGCGAGGGGAGGGGGGCGCAGCTCGCGCTCCGTGTCCTCCCAGGTGGCGCCGGGGCGCGCGGCCAGTTCGAGGAAGCCGCCGTCGACGAGGACGAGGCCGGATGTCGCCTGGGGGTAGCGGCGGGCGAAGTCCAGGACGACGTTCCCGCCCCAGGACTGCCCCACGAGAAAGGGGCGGGGCATGTCGAGCGCCTGCGCGAGGTTGTGGAGATCGGCGGCGACCTGGTCGAAGCCGTAGCCGCTGGGAGGTTTGTCGCTGCGGCCGTGCCCGCGCTGGTCCAACGCCACCACGCGATGGCCGGCGGCGTTGAGCCGTCGCGCCACGTCGTCCCAAGTGCGAGCGTTGGAGGCGAGGCCGTGGACGAGGAGGAAGGGGCGCCCCTCAGCGTCCCATTCGCGCACATGCAGGCGCACGTCAGGCAACGTCAGCCGCCGCTCCCGCGGCGCTAGGGACGCTTCCATGACGATCCCTCCGGCCCATCCGCAACCACGAAGCCGAGCGCGGTGAGGGCATCGCGGACGTGGTCAGCCAAGTCGTAGCGCTTCATGTTGCGGAACGCATCGCGCAGTTCCATGACGAGGTCCATGAGCGCGTCCTCCTGCGGCGCGGGCCCTGAGCCGAGGCGGTCCGTGAGCGCCCGCACCCGCGCCATGAGTTCCACTTCCTCCGCCTCGGTGAGGGTGGTGAGGCTGCGGACGTAGGCGTCGACGGTCTCAACGGTGGGCCCGGAGCCGGGCTCGTCGGCGAATTCGTAGCCGGCCAAGCGCTCTTCCTCCACGAAGGTGGGCGCGAGGGCGCGGTCCGACGAACGCAGGGCGGAGAAGGGCACCGTTTCGCCGGACTCATAGCGGCGCTGGGCGGCGTCGCTGATCACGGTGACGCCGCCCTGCCCGGAGACGGCGGCGGTCTGCGCGCGGGGGTCGATGGTGCAAGCGGTGTAGGCGTCGATGCCGAGGATCGTGACGTGGGGGGGGAGCGCGGCTTGCAGCGCGTCGAAGCGGGCGGCGCCCATGTAGCAGAAGCGGGAGTCGTAATTCTGGCCGCCGGAGGCGTCGTTGTAGTGGGGGACGATGGCCAGGGCGAGTCCCTCCGGGCCGAGGAGATCGAGGCCGTCGACCCAGTGCGGATCGGCGCCGACCTTGAAAATCTCGTAGATGGGGAGCGCATAGCGTCCCAGGGCGATGGCGGCGGCGCTGGCGAAGATGAGATGCGCGCCCGCCTGAAAGCGCTCGCGGACGGCGTTCCACACGGGCGAGTCGCAGAGCTGGTCAATGAGGTAGGTGGGGCTGCCGGGGCCGGCAAAGATGACGTTGGCGTCGCGGATGGCGGCGACGGCGGTGGCGGCGGCGGCGGGACCGGCCCGCTCTGCATGCTGGTAGCGGGCGACGCGCAGCTCCGCCTGTAGGTGACGGCCGTAGTACTCCACCGCCTTTTCGGCGATGGCGTCGGCGTTGGTCTCAAAGCCGGCCGTGGTGTCGAGGAAGACGGGGCGGGGCGGGGCGTCGAGGCGGGCCAGGGCGGCGCGATGGAGGCCGCTGCCTGCGGACATGAGTTCGCCGGCGCCGATCAGCGTCAGGGCACCGGTCACGGCGCGCCCGCTTTCGCGGCGGCCGGCGCGGCGCGGCGAAGGCGCTCGCGCAGGGATCGACTCGGGGCGAAGCGCGCGCGCGCAGCGCTCTTGCAGAAGGCGCTTTTGCAGGAGGGGAGATGACGGGTCACGGCAGCGTCGTCAAGTATACGCCGTTGGCCCCGGGGCGCCGGCCGCCGGATCACTCCGCCGTCCGGCGCTGGGAGGGGACGGGAAGGGCGGCAGCGGTCTCGCGGATGCGCCGCCAGGCGGCCTCGACGTGGCGCGGCGCTGCCACCGTCAACGGCTCAGCGCGGTCCTCCCGCCGCGGTCGCCGCCTCGTCTGCGGACGTGCGGCATCTTGACCGCGACCCCGCCGATGCCTAGCCTCCGTCCGCCTGCCAGCTGGGAGCGATGCGGGCGGTTGGGGGAGGATCAGCCAAATGCGATTCGACGTACACGACCACTCTGCAATCCTCCTGCCCGCCAAAGAGGGCCGGCGCGCCCGTCCACCCCTCGCGTTGGCCTCGGCCGCCGTGGTGATAGCGGCGCTGGCGGCCGCGCTGGCGGTGATGCTTGCGCTCGTCCCCACGCGGGGCGAGGCGCAGGCGACGTTCACGGTCAACAGCACGGCCGACATTGTCGACGCCGATCCCGGAGACGGAATCTGCTCGACCGGCGCGCCGGTGATCGGGGCGCAGTTCGGTCCGGGCCCTTCGATTGAACCCTGCACGCTGCGCGCGGCAATCATGGAGGCCAACGCCTCCCCGGGCCCGGACACGATCACGCTCGGCCCGGCCACCTACAGGTTCACGATCGCCGGCGCCGGCGAGAATCTAGCGGAAACGGGTGACTTAGATGTCGGATCTGGCGGCCTCACGATCACCGGGGCGGGGGCAGGGAGCACGATCATCGATGGCGGTGCGCTCGACCGCGTCTTTGACGTCCTCAATACGGCCACGTTGGAACTCTCCAGCGTGACAATCACCAACGGGGACACAACCCTCGGCGGCGGCATCTTCAACGGCGGCACGCTGACGCTCACGAACAGCACGGTGAGTGGGAACACGACGGGCGCCCACGCCGGCGGCATCTTCAACGACGGCACGCTGACGCTGACGAACAGCACCGTCAGCGGCAACACGGCGGGCGGCAGCGGCGGCGGCATCGTTAACCTCAACGGCGGCACCCTGACGCTGACGAACAGCACGGTGAGTGGGAACACGGCGGCCTTGGGCGGCGGCGGCATCGTCAACACCGGCACGGCGACGCTGACGAACGTCACGGTGAGCGGAAACACGGCCGCTAACAGCGGCGGCGGCATCGTGCACGTGGACAGCACTCTTACGCTGAAGAACTCGATCACCGCGGGGAACAGCGCGGCCGACTGCGATGGGGCTGTCACCTCGTTGGGGAACAACATCGACGGCGATGGGACGTGCAACCTGCTGGCGGGCGGCGACCTCCCCGGCGTTGACCCGCTGCTGGGCCCGCTGACGGACAATGGCGGCCCGACCCAGACGCACGCACTGCTGCCGGGCAGCCCGGCGATCGATATGGGGGACGACACTGCGGCACTGGGAATCGATCAGCGCGGTTTCCCCCGCGTCGGCCAAAGCGACATCGGCGCCTTCGAGTTTCAGGGGCCTGTCGGCGTCGACGCTGACGGGGACGGCTTCGACTCCATCGCCAGCGGTGGTAGCGACTGCGACGATACGAACTCAACGATCTTCCCCGGCGCATCGGAGACGCCGTACGACGGCATCGATCAGGACTGCGACGGCAGCGACCTGACTGACGTGGACGGAGACGGCATCGACGCCGACCAGGCCATCGGCGGCACGCCCGACTGCGACGACACGGACCCCAGCATCTTTCCCGGCGCGGTCGAGGTGCCCGATGACGGCATCGACCAGGACTGCGATGGCAGCGATCTCGTCGGCGACACGGACGGCGACGGCCTCTCCGACGAGGAAGAGGCCGCGCTGGGCACCGACCCCACCAACCCTGACAGCGACGGCGACGGCATCAGCGACGGGGAGGAGGTCGCCCAGGGCACCGATCCGCTGGACCCCAACGACCCTGCCCCGCCGGTGACCGGGCCGAGCCAGGTGACCTTCTCCCTGATCGGCGGCTTCAACGCCCTGGTCTTCCCCGGCGCCGACGGCACCCCCGTTGACGACGTGGCCACGGCCGTCGGGTCGATCACGGACGCCATCTTCCGCTTCGATGCGGATACGCAGAGCTGGGTGGTGCACCGGCCCGCCGTCGTGGTGCCGGGGCTGAACACGCTGCTCACGGTCAACCAGCGCGACGTCCTCTTCGTCCGGCTCCCGGCCGGCGCCGTGGCCGCGCTGAGCTGGGACGACGCGCTGGCGGCTGGGCCGGTGAGCGTGGCGCTGCTCCCGGGGTTCAACTTCGTGGGCTTCAGCGGCGAGGGCGGCACGGCGGTGACCGACCTGCTGGCGATGCTCCCGGCCGGGGTGGATACGGCCTTCCGCTATGAGGCGCCAATCCAGGCGTACGGCGTCTTCCGGCGCGGCGAGCCCAGCTTCTTAAGCACGTTCACGTCCGCCGACCGCCTCGACGCCCTGTTCATCCGCAACACGACGCCCAGCACGGCCGTCCTCTCCTGGGAGCAGGTGGCCGCGGGCGGTCCGTGACCGGTTGACCCCTCGCGTGTCCCACCCGCGACGGCGTGCGGTGTGCGAAGCGGGGGCCCCGCGCGCCCTGCCGCGAAAGGGGCCCCCGAGAAATTCTCTCGATCTAGCTTGTCGCGGAGGGGATGCCCGGCGCGCCGGCCCGTGGGGTCCGCGGTCGGCCGCGACGAACGCCGTGTACGGCGAATAGCCGCCTCAGAAGGGATCGGCAAGTGGATTCCTCGACCGATCCATCTCGGGCCGTGGGACCCCCGTACAGGGCGGACGGCGCTTCGGTGTCGTCCAGGGGCGCTAGGAGGTGCCATCGCAGGAACGGAGATGAGGGGTCACGACAGCGTCACTACATATACGCCGTTGGCTCCGCGGCGTTCGCAGCCGGATTACTCCGGCGTCTGGCGCTGGGAGGGGACGGGAAGGGCGGCGGCGGTCTCGCGGATGCGCTGCCAGGCGGTATCGACGTGGCGCTGCTGCGTGTGCGTCTGGCCAATGCAGAAGCGAATGGCGTAGGCGCCGTTCAGACGCGTGTGGGTGAGGTAGAGCGCGCCGCTGTCGTTGAGGCGGTCCAGCAGCTGCTGGTTGAGGCGGTCGAGGACGGCGGGCTCGTGGACGTCGGCAGGGTGGAAGCGGAAGCAGAGGAGCGCCAGCGTGGGCGGCACGAGCAGCTCGAAGCCGTCCGCCTCGTCGATCTGGCGGGCGAGGGTGTGGGCCCAGTCGATGTGGGCGGCGATGCGGCGTCGGAGGCCGTCGAGGCCGTAGGCGCGGATCACGAACCAGAGTTTCAGTGCGCGGAAGCGCCGGCCCAAGGGGATGCCCCAGTCGCGATAGTTCGTGACGTCCGCGTCTTCGCGGCTCTTGAGGTACTCGGGGAGGATGGCGAAGGTGCGGGTGAGGGCGTCGGCGTCGCGGACAAAATAGGCGGAGCAGTCGAAGTTGGTGAAGAGCCACTTGTGCGGATTGAAGACGAAGCTGTCCACGTCTTCGATGCCGTCGATGAGCCAGCGGTACTCGGGCAGGATCAGGGCGCTGCCGGCCCAGGCGGCGTCGACGTGGAGCCAGACGCCGTGGCGGCGGCAAATCTCACCAATGGGGCGGAGCGGGTCGATGCCGGAGGCGCCGGTGGTGCCAAGGGTGGCGACGACGCAGGCGGGGGTGGCGCCGTGGGCGAGGTCCTGGGTGATGGCCTGCTCGAGCGCATCGGGGCGCATGGCGAAGCGGCCGTCGACGGGGATCTTGCGGAGGTTGCGCCGCCCCATCCCGGCGATCTTGACGTCCTTTTCCACGGATGAGTGCGCCTCCTCGGAGCAGTAGACGCGCAGCCCGGTGGCGGCGGGCGAGGTCTGCCAGATCATGCCCTGCACGCCCAAGCTGGCGGTGAGCATGCCCAAGCTGGCGGTGAGCATCTCCGCCAGGACGGAGGGCGGGCTGGCGTTGGCGGGGAAATAGGCGAAGAAGCTGGGGTGCTGCCAGTGGGTGATGCCGGGCAGGAGGTGGGTCTTGAAGTCGGCGAAGATGCGGTCGATGGGCTCAGCGTCGAGCGGAGGAGACGTCGGGAGCCGCGCCGCGATGTCGCCGGGGGCGACGGGCGATCGGACGGGATAGGCCTCCACGCCTTCGTAGTAATCGGCCATCCAGTCGACGAAGGTGTGGGCGTTACGGCGGAAGTCGTTGGGGTTCATGGGGCGGCCTCCTCGCGGCGAACGAGTCATCCCTCTGTCTACGAGAAGCCGTGCAGCGACGCCCAGCCTGGGAACGCTTGGCGAACCGCGGTTAGAATCCCGGAGTTCCTGGCGGCGCGGTCGGCGGCGGCGGTAGCGCCACAGGGGAAGACGACGTTGTCGCAGTAGTCGGAGCCGTTGTTGACCTCGTCCTCAACCAGATTCGCCGCGGAATGGTACGTGTGCCCGAACACTTCCCAGGGGCCGGAGTTGGGAGCATTGACGCCGATTTTGACGGTTCATTCTCGGCCTTCCGAGCTCAGGAGCTCCTGGAGAACCGAGTCCGGCACCCCAAGTCGCACGTCCGGCCCGTTCGCGTCCGTGACGTCCAGACCAATGGCTAACCGAACCTCCTGCCCCTCAACTTCGAGGCCCAACTCCATCGCGAGCTTGACCAGCCAGCCGCCGTTTCTCGCAACCCAGAGATCGAACTCGAGGGACGTGAAGTCTTCCGGCGAGATCTCGAACGGGATATCTCCGAAGAGCTCTTCCGAGCCGCCAAACAGCTCTTGCAACTGCAAGATTTGGGCGATCGTATCCTCGTCGATGCGGTAGCGGAGCGCCTCGACTCCGTTCACCGTCTCCGGCTCCCCCCTGAAGGGAAGAGTCTCCAGGGACTCCAGAAGATCGGCGGCAAAAGCCCCGGGCGAGAGATCGGGGCCGCAGTATGCCGGTTCGCCTGCGACGAATCGGCCCGCAATCTGGGACATGATCCACGACTCCGTGCCGATGCTGATGACTTCCTCCTGGAGTGCCAGGCCGAATGCCGTTCCTTCACAGCGCGCGTGGAAACGGTCCGGCGCCACCCACTCTCCCTCGCTAGCGATTACAAAGGTCAGCGCGCCCGACACGGTCGGATCGTCAACTTCGAGATCGAACGCGAGCGAAAGTGTGAAGCGGTAGCTCTCCAGCCCCGGCAGGGCCGCGGAGGGGACTTCCGCCGCCGCGAGGTCGCCAAGGACTAGATCTCGGTTGCGTTGGGCCGTCGGGTCGTCCGGGTTGAGCTCAAGCGCCCGCTCGTAGTCGGCGAGGGCCTGTTCCAGGTTGCCGAGGTCGTAGTGCGCGTTTCCCCGGCTGACGTATGCGCCCGCGAGTCCCGGGTCGAGCTCGATCGCGCGGCTGGCGTCGGCGAGCGCCCTTTCGGGGTCGCCGAGGTCTCGGTGCGCGACACTCCGCGTCCCGTAGGCGAGGGCGGATTCGGGGTCAAGCTCGATTGCCCGGTTGTAGTCGAAGAGCGCTCGATCAAACTTGCCAAGCGCGGCATGCGCGCCGCCTCGGACGGAGTACGCGAAGGCATACAATGGGTCGAGATCGATGGCCCGGCTGGCGTCCACCAACGCTCGGTCGTAATTTCCTAGGTCCAGGTACGTCGCTGCTCGCAGGGCGACCACTCTGGCAGACAGGGGATCTAACTCCACAGCCCGATTGGCATCCGCGAAGGCCAGCTCATGGTCTCCCAGGTTGGCGTGAGCCCGCGCCCTAACGATGAACGCCACAGCAGACTCGGGGTCGAGCTCGATTGCCCGGTCGCTGTCCGCTAATGGCTCTCGGAACCGGTCAAGGCCGTTGTGGGCGGCGGCCCGACGGACGTAGGCGAGGGCCAAGTCGGCATCGGCAAGGGCTTGCTGGTAATCCGCGATCCCGATGTATCCCCGTGCCCGGCCAGCGTGAAACGCTGCAAGCTCGGAGTCCGGGAGGTCGGAGCCGAGCGCTATGGCCTGATCGAACTCCGCGATCGCTTCTTCCCATTGCCGCTCTTCGAGCAGCTCCGCCGCGCGTTCCGCGTGCGCCTGGGCGTCCTCGGTCGCCTCGGAGGCGGCAGGAGGCGCGGCGGCGGGGGACGGTTCCGCTTCTACGCTCGCAGATGCAGCCGCCGGGGTCTCGGCGCTAGACGGTTCCACTTCCAGCATGGCCGTTTCGGCTGCCGGAGCCTCTGCTGTCGTCGGCTCGGCGGATTCGCGATCATCGCTATCGCCGCCGCAAGCGGCGAGGGCGATCGCCAGGAATGCGATGCGGAACATGGGTGCCAGCGTGGTCGCACTGCGGTCCGTTGTCAAAGCGCGCTTGTTCGAACGTTCCCGCACTCCGGTCCTGCGCCCGGAGCGGCTCCGTCTCCGAGCAGCTCGCCGACGCCGACACGCTCACCGCCGCAGTTCGGTGTGACGGCGCGCTTCGCCGAGCAGGGGGCGGGTTAGCCGGGAGCGGTGCGGCGGAATTCGTTGGGGTTCATGGACGCGCTCTAGTCAGACGCCGAGGCCGGGGTGGCGATGTCCGCTGCCCGGGACTGTAGCCCGCCGGGAGACCCCATCGGGCTATGGCTCAGCACACGGGGGCATCATTGAATCCCAGCTCGCAAGTCTTGGCAAGTGCAAGTTCTGCTTCTCCTTCTCGTCCGAGGCTCGACAGGTCCGCCGCACGATAGAAGTAGGCTTCCGCGAGGACGCTCACGTCGGTCGGCTCAAGCGTGATCGCCGCGTCGTCATCGGCCAGCGCCTCTTCGTAGCGATCGCCCATGGCGGCTGAACGGGCGAGGTAGGATCGCGCCAGGACATTGACGTCGCCCGGCTGGAGTTCGATCGCCGTGGTCGCGGCCTTGATTGCGTCATCGCTCCGTCCCAGCGCGACCAGGTCATAGGCCCGGTAGGCGTGAGCTTGCGCCAGGACATTCAGATCGGACGGCTGAAGCGCGATGGCGGCGTCGTCATCGGCGAGCGCCTGTTCGGGGCGGTCGCTCAAGGCAAAGGAGCGGGCCAGGAGGGCTTGCGCCCGGACATTGACGTCGTCCGGCTGGAGATCGATGGCCGTGGTCGCGGCCCTGATCGCTTCATCACCTCGTCCGAGCGCACCCAGGTCGAGAGCGCGGTTCGCGTGAGCTTGCGCGAGGATGTTCAGATCGGACGGCTCAAGCGCGATGGCGGCGTCGTCATCGGCGAGCGCCTCTGCGGGGCGGTCACCCAAGACGGCTGATCGGTTGACGTAGGCTTGCGCCAGCACATTGTCATCGTCGGGATCGAGGTCGATAGCCGTGGTCGCATCGCGGATCGCCTCGTCGTGGCGGCCGAGATTGAAGTTCGAGGCGCTGCGGTTTACGTAGGCTTCAACGAACTCAGGGTCGAGCTCGATCGCAGCATCGTATTCGGCGATGGCTTCCTGCCAGCGCCCGTCGTCGTCGTGATCGACTCCTTTGTTGTAGCGCTTCTCAGCCTCGCTGAGGCCGAAGGAGCAGGCGGTGAGAAGCACCAGCGCGGACATCGCCAGGAACGCGATGCGGACCATGGGTGCCAGCGTGGTCGCACTGCGGTCCGTTGTCAAAGCGCGCTTGTTCGAACTTTCCCGCACTCCGGTCCTGCGCTCGAAGCGGCTCCGTCTCTGGGCCGCTCGCCGGCGCCGATCCGCTCACCGCCGCGGCCCGGCGTCACAGCGCGCGTCGCCGAGCAGGGGGCAGGTTAGCCGACAGCGCTGGCGGCGGCGGCGGGCTCGCCACACGTTTGCAGCCAGCGCAGGATGCGGCGGATGCCGCCGGTGGCGACGGCGATGCGGCTGTTGGCGGCGCGGCTACTCCAAGCCAAAGGCGACGTTGAGCCGGCCCCGGAAGAGGAAACTTCCGACGGCCCAGCCCAGCTCCACAATCTCGGGTTCGCTGAAATGGCGGCGGAGGTCGGCGTAGAGCGCGTCGTCAACGCCGTGGGACTCCAGGACGAAACGCTCACTGAAGCGGAGCGCCACTTTCTCTCGCTCGCTGAAATCCTCGTTCTCGAAGTTGGACAGCTTGCAGGCCTTGTCCTCGTCGGCGAGTTGCTTCTCGTCCAGAGAAGCGCGCTGCCGCAGTCAGAAGGAGCAGTCGTTGAGCTCCGCGACCTTCAGCCGCAGCAGCTCCTTCAGCTCCGGCTCCAGACGGCCGCCGAATCGCAGCGGCTTGAAAAAGGCGGTGAAGGATTTGAGCAGCTCCGGGGCGTGCGCATAGGCCCGGAGCGAGAGGTCGCTGTCGGTGCCGTTGAGCCAGGAGCGCAGCTCGGGGTCTAGCTCTTCGTCGGTCAGGAGGCTCAATCGTGTCATGGGGGGTGACTCCTCTCCGTGCCGGGGACGGATGCGACCTTCTGCAGGAGGGCGCCGATCAGTGTAGGCCGGTCGGGTGTCGGCGCGCTTGCCGTCGTTGGCCGGTGGCGCCGGCGTCGGTCCTTCCCGTAACGGGAAGGACGGCGCTAGCCGCGAAACGCCGCCAAGACGCGTTGGGCGGCCGGGTAGTCACGGCGTCCGCCACGAAGGATGGGCGGGATCAGGTAGATGGACTTGAAGCCGCTGTCGATGAATTGATGCACGAGGGCGACGGCGATCTCCTCGCCCGGCCGGCCCGTGGCGAGGTCGTCCGTGATCCATGCAGGCACCGGGCCGAAGACGAGGCTGTCCGGCGTGAGGATCTGGATGCCGGCGAAGAGCGGGACGGCGAGCGGTTCGCCGGCGACGCGCGCGTACAGGTCCAGGAACTGCTCCAGGTGGAGCGGATCAAAGAGGGCTTGGAGGAGGAAGAACTGGGCGCCGGCCTGGACCTTGCGATGGCTGAGCTGCGCCTGGCGCTCGCGGTCGTCGCCGAGGTCGATGGTGGCGCCGACGCAGAGGTTGGTGGGGTCGGGAAGCTTGCCGCCCTTGTAGTCACGGCCGTCGTTGAGCGCCAGGACGGAGCGGATCAGCTCCGTGGGGCGAAAGTCGTCCACGGCGCTGACCGCGGTCAACTCCTTTTCAGTGAAGGCGTCGCCTTGGACGATGACCACGTTCTCCAAGCCCCAAAGCGCGGCCCCCAGGAGAAGGCTCTGCACCGCCAGCTTGTTCATGTCGCGGGTGGCGAGGGTGAAGACGACTTCTTTGCCAGCACGCTGCATGATCCAGGCGGCCGCAGCGACCGAGGTGACGCGGACGCTCTTGCCGGGGTTGTAGGCGACGGAGATGAAATCGGCGTCCAGATGGCGGGCGGGCTCGAGCCGATCCGGATCGGCGCTGCGCGGAGGCGTGAAATCGCAGATGAAGAGGACGTCATCTGGACGCAGAGCCCGCTTGGCGAGGACCGAGGTCACCGGAATCACCTCCCGCCATGCAACCCGACCGGAGTGGGGAGAGACGAGCGCTACCCAGGGCGCACTCTAGCGTCGATGCAGAGGGCGCATCGTGAATGGGCACGCCGCCCGGTGGTCCCTTGCCAAGCGTGGGGCGTTCTGTTAGCTGGGTTGCCTAGATCGCAGCGTGGTGACAGCCTATTGCGAGGGACAAGGACGCGACCGCGTTTCGCGGAACGGAGGGTGCCAGCGGACACGATCAAGCGGGTGGAACCCCATCATTCAGGAGCCGGGCCGTGCCGCAGCGGCGATGGAGGCCCGTGCTAGTCAACGCAAGTTGAGCTAGAGAGGCGAGACTTTGCGGAAACGAACGAGAAACAAGCGGAAGCTGTGGGCGTCGCTGTTCACGGTCCTCGTCGTCCTGGCGCTGGCGCTGGCGGCGGCCTGCGGCGACGACGACGACGACGGAGCGCCCGCGGCGGCGGCGGCGGCCCAACAGGACGCGGCGGCGGCCCAACAGGAGATAGCAAGCGCCGAGGCGGAGGCCGCGGCGGCACGGGCGGAGGCGCAGCAGGCGCAGGCCGCCATTGCCGAGGCCGAAACCGAGGCTGAGGCGGCAGCGGCGCGCGCGACGGCCGCAGAGGCGGAGGCGCGGGCCGCAGAGGCGGAGGCGCGGGCCGCAGAGGCGCGGGCCGCAGACGCGCCGACCGTGCAGAAGACGGGGATCATCCCGATCGGCGTGGTGGCGCCGAACTCGGGCTCGTTCGAGGTGTTCGCGCACACGTACCACTCCGTGGCCAAGCTGATCGAGCGAGAAGTCAACGATAACCTCGGGGGCTACTGCGAGAGCGTGGGCATCTGCGAGCCGGACGGGGGCTTCCTGGTGGGGGACACGCTCTACAAGATCAGGC
The DNA here is from genome assembly GCA_963662615.2 of Dehalococcoidia bacterium. GTDB lineage: Bacteria > Chloroflexota > Dehalococcoidia > Bin125 > Bin125. Next base: position 769,406 of record CAXXSR010000001.1, on the reverse strand, counting down.
TCCTCACCCGCGATGACCGCTCCGACATCAACACGTCGGTGGCGCACTCCCAGGAGCTGGTGCGCGACGTGGGGATTAAGTTCCAGTTCGGCTCGAACCCCCACGACTTCGCCATTGCCGGCTCCAAAATCACCCAGCCCGCCAAGGTGATGCACTTCTCCGGCTCCAGCACCCTGGAGGAGATTCTCCAGCCGGAAGACGTAGTCCTGGGCGGCCAGAGCCATTACCTCTTCCAGACGGAGACGCGAGAATGGCAGCGCAGCGGCAGCGTGGCGAAAGGCGCCGTAGACCTCATTGACCCGAACGCCAAGGTCTCGGTGCTCTTGATGACGAACGACGCCACCGGGCAGTTCCTGGGCCCGTTCTACAAGCGGGCGCTGGAAGCGAACGGCCAGGAAGTGCCGGATATCATCTTCTGGCCGCCTGAGACCACGGACTTCGCGCCGTTCTTGACGCGGGCCAAGGCACTCGACCCGGACATCATCCACTTCTGGTACGACTCCGCGAAGGCGCTGACCGCCATCCCGCAGGCGCTGGAGATCGAGGCGGCCAAGACCGGCTACTTCCTCTTCGGGCTCGACCCCGGCGCGTACAAGGCGCAGGCGATCGAGTCGCCTCTGCCCGTCGCGATGGCATGCGTTCCGCTCTGCTGGGGAGAGACGGACAGGGAAGAGGCGAAGGCGTTCTGGAAGCGGTACGAAGCGGTCGGCAATGAGCTGCGGGTGTTCTCCAGTGTGGCGCTGCTGACCTACGACGACTACTACATGCTCTTCCAGGCCATGCAGGACGCCGGCACGGTGGACGACACCGACGCGATCGTCGAGGCGATCCTGCAGGTCGTCTTCCACGGCGTGGTCTCCGATACCTTCCAGTTCGATGCTCAGCACATCGTCACGCACGGCACGGAAGTGTGCATGGCGGCGCCGTTCGACGGTGTGGGCGAGATTCAGTTCAGTTGTCAGTTCACCGCGCCGCCGACGGAGGCGCCGCCCGGCACCCCCGGCTTCTTGGAATAAGGGAAGGAATATCGACCGAAGCTTAAGTCTCTGGTCCCGGCGTCCTTCCGTGCGGAGGGGCGCCGGGCTTTTTGCCCACCATTCTGGGCCCCTAGTGTCGAAGGCGACGTGAGGCCTGCCCACCCGTGAGCCCTGAGTCCGCCAGCACGAGCACGATGGAGCTGCCGCTCGCCCCTCTGCGGGTCATTGACGCCAGCAGCGGCATTGCGGGCGGATTCTGCAGTAAGCTGCTGGCCCAATACGGCGCGACGGTAGTGAAGGTGGAGCCCCCGTGGGGCGATCCGCTGCGCTCGGCGGGCCCGTTCCTGGATGATGAGCCCGGCCCCGAACGCTCCCTCCTGTTCAACTGGCTGCACAGCGGCAAGCAGTCGGTGGCGCTGGACTTGGAGTCGACCGGGGGCGTCCGCAGCTTGCGGCGACTGCTGGCCGGGGCCGACGTGCTGTTGGATTCGGCGGCGCCCGGTGGGATGCGATCGCGCGGGCTCGATCAGGCGTCGCTAGAGGCGTCGTTGCCGCGTCTGGTGTGCACGTCGATCACGCCGTTCGGACAGGACGGCCCCTATGCGGGCTACGAGGCGACGTTCGGCGTGCTGCAGGCGCTGGGCGGTTGGGTCCACGCGATGGGGGAGCGCGAGCGCCCGCCCGTGATCACGGGGTCCGCGCTGGGGCTGTTCATGACGGGGGTGTACGGAGCGGTGGGGACGATGGCGGCGCTGGAGGCCGTGGACGAGGTGGGCGGCCAGGCCGTTGAGGTGGCGGCGCAGGAGGCGATTGCGGCGGCGGCGATGTTCGATACCGTCCGCTTCCAGTACACGGGTGTGGAGCGGGAGCGCGCCGGACGCTCCTTCTCGTCGCTCATCCCGCTGGTGGGGATCCAGCCGGCGCGCGACGGCTGGTGCGGCGTGCACGTGTTGCTGTCGTGGCACTTGGGCCGACTCTTCGAAGCGATGGGCCGGCCAGAGCTGCGGGACGATCCGCGGTTCCGCTCGCCCGAGGCGCGTGAAGCGAACGCCGAGGCGCTGGACGCGCTGGTGGGCGGGTGGACACGGCGTCAAGATGCCGTCTCCTTCTACCACGCATCGCAGGGGCGGGGGTTGCCGTTCAATTTCGTGCCCACGGCGGCGCAGGTGTACGCATCGCCGCAGTTGGAAGCGCGCGACTACTGGGACGCGCTGCCGGTTGGGGAGCGCACCGTGCGCGTGCCGGGGTTGCCGTTTCGGCTGGCGGGCTCGCTGGAGGGCGGGCGGGGGCTGGCGCCGGCGCCGTCGCTGGGGGAGCACACGCGCGCGGTGCTGGCGGCGGCGGGGATCGCGGAGGCGGCGAGCGCGGAGTCGCCAGAGGTGCGCGATGGCTGAGCGCATGCGCGTGCTCGATCTGTCGCAGGGGTGGGCGGGCCCGATGGCGGCCTACATGCTGTCGCTGTTTGGGGCGGAGGTAATCAAGATCGAGGCGGCGCGCTACTACGACTGGTGGCGCGGCTCGCCGCACCCCGACGCGCAGCCGGGGGACCAGCGCCACGAGTCGGCGCCCAACCACAACTCGATCAATCGCAACAAACGCGGTATCACCATCGACCTGCAGATCCCGGAGGGGCAGTCGCTCTTCCACGAATTGCTGGCGATGTCGGACGTGCTGGTGGAGAACTACCCGCCCCGCGTCGTGCGGAAACTTGGTCTGGAGCCCGCCGGCCTGACCGCGCGCCATCCGCGCTTGGTGCTGCTCTCGCTGTCGGCGTTTGGGGACAGCGGTCCGGAGAAGGACTACGTGGCCATTGGCACGACGGTGGAGTCGATGGCCGGCATCACGGCCACGAACGGCTACCCCGACGGGCCGCCGCTGCTCACGACCAATGCCTACGGCGACCCTGCCTCGGGAGCGTTGGGTGCGTTCGCCGTGCTCACCGCGATCCGAGAGCGCCGGCGTACGGGACAGGGGCGCCATATTGCGTTGAGCGAGCTGGAGACGGCCATCCCGCACGGGGCGGACCGGCTGCTGGAATACGCGGCGACGGGACGCAATCCGCGGCGCTATGGCAATCGGCACCCGTCCATGGCGCCGCACGGGGTCTATCCCTGCCGGTCGGCCAACGGGAGCGACCGCTTTGTCGTGATCGCCTGTCGGGATGATGCCGACTGGCCGCGGCTGCGCGCGGCGCTGGGCGATCCCGAGTGGGCGCGAGAGCCGCTGCTGGAGACGCTGGAGGGCCGGCGGGCCGCCCACGACCTCATTGACGAGCGTGTGGGCGCGTGGACGGCGTCGCGATCGCATCGGGAGGCGATGGAGGAGTTGCAATCGGCCGGCGTGGCAGCGGGCGCGGTGCTGTCAGCGTCGGAGATCCTGGCCGACCCTCACCTCCAGGCCCGCGGCTTCCATGTCGCCGTCGAACACCCCGTCATGGGGAGCGCCCTCTACCCCGGTCCGGCGATTCGTCTCTCCAAGACGCCCGCGCGTATCACGGGACCCGCTCCCTTGCTGGGCCAGCACACGGAGGAGGTGCTGAAAGAGCTGCTGGGAAAGTCGGACGACGAGATCGCGACGCTGCAGCGGCTGGGGGTCTGGAGCAAGGAGCCGGCGCGCAAGGGCTAGGCCGGCGCTCGTTGCCGGGCGGCGAGGGGGCTGGTGCGCGTGCCGCAGGGATGGTCGGGCGCGGCGGTGCAGGCTTCGGTCGTGCAGGCTCCGCGCCCCTCGCTTCCGACTCTTGCGCCCTCGGCGTTGTCCCGCGCGGTGAACTAGAATTCGACTGATGATCCGACAGGTCGCGCTCGCGGGTTTCGTCTTGGCCGTGATTGCGCTGGCGTCGGCCTGCCAATTGGGGGCCGAGTTAGAGCAGGACGAGGCGACTCTGGCGGAGGACGCAACGGAGCTGGAGCCCTGGACCGTGGTGGCCACCCAGGTTGACCCGGTGCTGGGCGGCTCGATGCTGACGATCGAGTACGTGGCGCCGAACGGAGCCAGGGATCGGTGGCAACGGCCCTACGTGTTCACCATTGGCGGAAGGCTGATCTCGGAGCGGAACTGCTGGCAATCGGCGCAGGTTGGCGAGCCGCTCCCTGACTGCGCTCGCCCCTGAGGCGGGGTGGGGCGTTTCACGATCGATGGTTGACGGCTCGGCCGCGGTCCGATGAAATGCGGAAGACGGGCCGAGGTAGCTCAGTCGGTAGAGCACGCGACTGAAAATCGCGGTGTCGGCAGTTCGATTCTGCCCCTCGGCACCACTTTCGCGTGAGCGGCCGCCCTCGCTGCAATTTCGTTCGCTCAGGGGGCGGTGCCGCGCTCCTACTCCCAGCGGCTCCCAGACGCGAGGTCTGGCGGCTCGACCGTCAGTCCTGAGAGCCCCCCGGAGGCAGGCAGCGGGCCTTCTGCTCTCCCCGCCCAATTACGGTGCGGCGAGCCGACTCAAACGACTCCGCCCGAATTCAGCGGGAGCAGGCGCTCGCTAGCGCCCGGCCTGCCGAGGAGGCGGGAAGAATCCGATGCCTGCCCCGCGCGACCACACCGCCTGGGGTCAGTCGCGACGGATCACGCGCCGGGCGGCGATCAGGAGACCGGCCGCTGCCACGGCCGCCACGATCCCCCACAGCCAGCCGGCGGAAGCGCCGGCGTCGGCGAGCCCGCCCGAGCCCGTGGCGGGCAGTCCCTCGACCGCGACCGAGTAGGCGCTGGCGTCGGGCGCAGAGCCGGTTCGCACGATCGTGTCGCCGAGCGCCAGCGTGACGTCGGCGTCGCCCCAGATACCGGCGGCCTGCGCGACGCCTTTGCGCACCTTGCCGCCGTTCCAGCCTACGTAGGCGACAATGCTGCCGGGGTCCTCGAATTGGGGCTGCGTGTAGAGAGCCACCTCGCCAATATCATCCAGGCTGCCGAAGCCCCCCGCCGCGTACACGTCCGTGTCCGTGTCGGCGCCGCTCCCGGCATGGATGGTGAAGGACTCGCCCGCTGCCAGCGTACGTGCAGGAAGCGGCCAGTAGCCGGGCGCGTTGCAGACGAACCAGCCGGTGAGATCCACGGCGTCGCCGCCAAGGTTGGTGACGCTGAGGGCGCTTCCGGCGCCGGCCACCGTGACGGCGGAGATCACCACGCTGCCCACCTGGGTGGCAGGCGGAGTCGCCCCCGCAGCGGGGCGCGAGTCATTGGACACGGCCGCCGTTGCTGCTGAAGCCGCGCTCAGCACAAGCACGAGCAGCGCGAAGGGAAGGACGCGGTTGCGGAATCGTTGGGACATCCTGGCCTCACTCTCCATTTCTCTGTCCAGTTGTACGCGAGCCAGCACCCGCTCGATCACCCGGCACGCATTCGTGCCCGCCGGCCGCGGGCCGCGCCCATCGCGGTGCCGGCAGTTCGATTCTGCCCGGCGGCGCCATTTTCCCCATCTGGTCAGGGCGATTCACGGCGTAATCGCTGCGAAGGGCCGTTATCTCTTGCAGCAGGTTCGACAGCGACCAGGCCGCGAATCGTGCACTGGGGCAGATAGACGTGCCGGAGCGGGCGTGCAGGTTGCCATTGGTCCAGGCGATGTCCTGGGCTGCTCGGCGACCGGCGTGGCGTGCCGGCGTTACGTCTTGTCGGCGAACCAGATCGTGGGCTTCCCGGCGACCCCGGCCTTCTGCATCGCCTCGCGCAAGAGGTCGCTCGCCATGAACTGCTGGGCGGCCTCGAGGGTCGCGAATTCGTGCATCACGGTCACGTCGTTCGCGTTGTCGGCGGCGCGGTACACGGCCTCCGCCGTGATGCCCAACTGCTGCTGCTTTGGGCGGAAGTCGTCGTACACCTGCTTCCACTTCGCGAAATCGTCAACCTGGTGCCGAACGAAGAGCGTCGTCATTGCGTGCATCCTTCCTGTCTGTCCTGCTTCTTTAGCCCCAACCCGTGCCCGTCTGGCGGTCCGCCAAGAGCGGTGCATTCTCGGTGCCGTTCGCCATGATGCCGGTGTCCATGGCTCCCCTTCTTCCGGCACCCCCGGGCGGGGTCCAAGTGGATGTATACAACCGCACTGTTTGCTTTATCAAACACTGTAATCCATTATATTATTCTGACAGTCATTGCGAAAGCATATTGCGCGGTAAGCTGGGGCCATGCCCGTTGACGCTGCTTCCTCCGAACCGGCTTGGTGGGATGCCTGGCGAGGCATCATCTTCACCAACGCGCAGGTGTTCCACGCCGTCGAACGCGACCTGCAAGAGCATTCCGGGGTGTCGCTGGCGTTCCTGGACGTGCTGGGCCGGCTCTACGACGCACCCGACCAGCGACTGCGCATGCAGGAGCTGCAGGAGCGATCGCTCTTTACCCGCAGCGGCATGACGCGCCTCGTGGACCGAATCGAGAAGGCGGGGTTCGTGCGCCGCGACCGCGTACCACGGGATCGCAGAGGCGTGTTCGTCGTCCTCACTGCGAAGGGCGCGCGCGCCTACGAGGGCGCGATCGCCAAGCACCGCGGCGATCTTGAGCGCGAGTTCGCAAGCCGCCTGAGTCCCGCCCAGCATCGGGCTGTTGCCGACGCCCTGGCGCAGTTCTGGCGCGAATAAGTTGGGGCTCGGTTGGCGGGCGCTGTGCCGGCAGGCGCTGTGCCGGCAGTTCGATTCTGCCCCTGGGCACCGTTTTGCGCGTTCCGAGCCCGCGGCTGGCCCGCTCACTTGGACGGCGGCAGGGTGAGCACGACGCGTGTCGCCTGGAGCGCGGCTAGGTGGAGGGTTGGTCCAGCAGACCCATCTGGGCGGCGAAGGCGGCCGCCTCGCTGCGGCGGCTCATCCCCAACTTCTCCAGGATGTGGCTGACGTGGTTGCGGGCCGTGACCTTGGAGATCACCAGCTCTCCGGCGATCTCTTTGTTCGTGTGACCTTGCGCGACCAAGGTCAGGACCTCCCGCTCTCGATCGGAGAGGCGTGAGACGAGCGGGGCGCCGCCGCCGGCGGCGAGGTCCACGATCTTGTTGGTGATCTGGCGGGTGGCGGCGGCGTCCAGCAACGACTCGCCGCGAGCGACGGCGCGGATGGCGCGGAGGAGTTCGTCACGGCCAGTGTTCTTGAGGAGGAAGCCGGAGGCGCCGGCCATCAAGGCCGCCAAGGCCGCCACGACCGCCTCGGCACCGCCGAACGACGTCAGCATGAGGACGCCGATGCCGTCGCGCTCACTCTTGATCTCGCGGCAAGCCTGGATGCCGTCGGTGGGGCCCATGCGCACGTCCATGATCACGACGGCGGGGTTGGCGGCGAGGGCCTCACGGACGGCGGCGTCGCCGTCGGCGGCTTCGGCGACGACGGCGATGTCATCTTCAACCTCGAGGATGGCGCGAAGGCCGGCGCGGACGACGGCGTGATCGTCGACGAGCAAGACGCGGATCTGCTTCATCTCAGCTCTTCCCCAGCGGCACGGTCATAGCGAGGCGGGTGCCGCCCCCGTCCAGCGCCTCGAAGACGATACCGCCACCCAGTCGAGCGGCGCGCTGGCGCATGTTGTGGATGCCGTGGCCGCGGTGGCCGTCGTCCACGAGATCCAGGCCGCGGCCATTATCCCGCACCTCGATGAGGAGGTCGTGGGGGCGGTAGTTGAGCGCGATCGTGGCCTCCGTGGCGCGGGCGTGCTTGTAGACGTTGGCCAGCCCCTCCTGGACCACGCGATAGATGTCACCGATGGACTCGGGCGGGAGGTCGCGGGGGGGGCCGTCGATGTTGACGTGGACGGGGATGCGGGTGACGGCGGCGAACTCCTCGGCCTGCGTGCGGACCAGGTCCGGCAAGCCCTTCGTGCCCGCCATCACCGGCTGGAGGTTCGTGAGGAGGCCGCGCGTCTCGATCAGCGTCTCCTTGGCGAGCCGGACCATGGAGCTGACGCGCTCGGCGCGGTCGGGGTCGCGCTCGACCTCGGCGAGCATCTCCAGGTTCATGGCCAAGAGGTACACGTTCTGGGCGACGCCGTCATGGATCTCCTCGGAGACACGCTCGCGTTCCAGGCCGCTGGCGTGCTCGGCCGCCACGGCGCGTTCGCGGCGGCGCCGTTCGATGCGAACGATCATGTTGGCGATGAGGAGCGTCGCCACCAGGGTGGTAAGGCGGAGGACCATGGCCTTGACGTCGGCCGTGTCACCGCCGTCGAAGGCGGAGTGGGTGAGGATGCTGATGGGCGTGTAGGCGGCCAGAGCGCCGGCCGTGTAGAGGACGCTCCACCAGCCGGGGAAGACGAGGGTGAAGGCGAGCAGGGCCGGGAAGTAGACGAGGAAGTTGGGGTTGTCAAAGCCGTCGATGAGAGCGACGCCCGCCGTGATCCCGGTGATGTCGTAGAGGCTGGCGAGCAACGGGAGGGCCACGGGGATCCGCCGGCCGTTCCACATCAGCCAATGGAGGCGGGCGTTGAGCAGGGCGGCGCCCACGAGGACGAGATTGAGGCCGATCCGCTCGCCGGTCTCCGCGCCCGCGTGGAAGTTGAGAAAGAAGAGCACCACGCCGAGGATCAGCCAGCGGACCACCACCAGGATGGGCAGGCTGGCGCGCTGTTGCTCCGATAGGGGGCGGCGCAGCCAGTCCATGGTGGGGGAATCGTAGCGGACGCGGTGGCGCGTTTCTCCCGTCGCAGGCGACGCCGGGGGGAATCGCGCCGTCGCCGGGGGCCTGCCGAGAGCGCCGGGCGGCGCGCAAATGGGTCAGGCGTCCCATGGGCAATGGGACATCCGTACCTTCGACGGGCGGGGCGCCGCGGCGAGACTGCGTGTGCAGCGGCACAGCAGGAAGCCGGCCGCGCGGGAACGAAGGTTCAATCATGAAAAAGCAGTTGCGACGGTTCTCGGTCTTGATATTGGGCGTCCTGCTTGCGGTGGGAGCGGGGACGGGCGCGGCGTTGGCGGACGAGTCGAGCGGGGGCGAAGCGCCAGTGTACCTGGCGCTCGGTGACTCGCTGGCGGCGGGCGTGGGCGCGTCGGACGCGGCGACGAGCGGATACGTGCCCCAGGTCCACCGCCACCTGACGGACGCCCTGACGCCCGCCGACGCCGGCGGCCCTTCCCTCCAACTACAGAATGTGGCCGTGAGCGGCGAGACCAGCGATTCGATGATCGCCGAGGGACAGCTGGAAGCAGCGGTGGCCCAGTTGCGCGAGCGGAACGGCAACGCCAGCGCGGAGGACGACGTGCGCATGATCACGCTGAACATCGGCGGGAACGACATGATGGCGCTGGTTCCGGTCTGCAGCGGCGGCCCGTCGGCGGAGTGCGTGGGGGCGGTGGAAGCGACGCTGACGAGCTTCGCCGGAAACTTCGAGGTCATACTCGGCGAGCTGCGCGGCGCGGCGGGCGCGAGCACGCCGATCATCGCCATGACGTACAGCAACATGCTGATCCACCCCGATTGCGAACTGCATTCGCTGGCTCCGGTGGCAGAGAGCATCTTGGAGGGTGCGCCAGCACTGGGGCTGCCGGCGGGGCTGAATGACCTGATCCGAGCCGCCGCGGCGCGGCACTCCGCGGAGGTGGCGGACGTGGCCGGCTCACTGGGACCTCAGCAGATGCAGTCGGACTGCTGCCACGCCAATGACGCCGGCTACACGATCATCGCTCAGGAGTTCATTGCGGCGTCCGGCACAGCCGGCCCCAGCGCTCCCGGCGGCCTGCCCAACACGGGAAGCGGCGGCCTGGCGCAGGCGCCGTCATCGGACAGCTGGATCTGGGCGCTTCCGCTGGCGCTGCTGGCGGCAGCCGGCGCCGTCGTGGGGATCGTTATGGGCGTGTGCCACCTCTTTGTCTCCGGGAGGCGACGCGGCTAAGGCACCGCCACGAAGCGGCCAGCGTCAGTCGCCGCTCATTCTCGTCGAATGTGACGCCAAGGACCGATGGCTGACTCGCTAGTGCGTATAGGGCGTAGCAGGTGCTCTCGATGCAGGAAACCCCGCTCGTGAACATCCCGAAGAGCACGCGCTCTCGCGTGTAAATCGCCTCAAACGGCTCATCATCAGTCTTGATGTAGTCGTCCAGCTACTCACGCGTAGATCTGAACCGCCAACCAATGAGGTTCGAGGCGCCGTCGAACTCTTGCCACGGTGGCCCTTTTCCGGGCAACAAGACAGCCCGCGCAGCAGCCATGAACGGTGCGTAGTCGTCTGCGGGGGACGTATCCGGGAGATAGAGTTTGAGCAGGTCGTTGTATGTCATCGGAGCCCTTCAGACGCAGACGATGAATCCTGCGTGCTTGAGCGATCCAAGACGCGTCCCCATCAGCGAGTTAATTCGCCAGGCCACCAATCCGCCCGCCCGCCAATCCGCCCGCCCGACAATCGAGCTTTCGTTCACGTCAGACCCCCGCTGTATCGTACGGTCTAGCGGGACGACTGGAGGTCAACGGGGAGTGGCGCAAGATCTCGGCCTCTGCACTGGGTGCACCTGGGCACGGGGGGTCACGACGGCTCGTGGTTCACGCTTTGTTCGCTGCGGGCGGTCCGAGACTGATTCCCAGTACCCGCGCTATCCGACACTGCCCGTGGTTCATTGCGCTGGCTTTGAGCGGGCAGCCGAGTTGGCGGGCTCGAAGCCGGTGGCGGATCACCTCGGCGCACCGCCTCTCGCCCGCGTGAATTCCCTCGTCCACGACGTCGGAGCCCTCGAGCCGGAAACGCTCATCGCGCGCATCGGCGGGCGCGACGCCGTTGAGCGAGTGATCGATTCCCTCTACGACCGCATTGAGGCGGATCCCGAGATCCGTTCGCTGTTCCCGGCGGACCTGGATGCCGGACGCGCGAAGCAGAAGCTGTTTTTCGAGCAGTGGCTGGGAGGCGAACCGCGCTACACCCAGCGCTATGGCTCGCCCCGCTTGCGACAGCGACACTTGCCCTTCCCGATCAGTCTTCGCCTCGCCGAGCGGTGGCTCAGTCACATGAGCGCGGCAATGCACGAGTGTGAAGTGGCAGAAGAGGTGGCGGGCGAGATCATGGAGGCGCTGCGCCCACTGGCGCGGCACTTCGTCAATCAGCCCGGGCCCGACTCTGTGGCGCCCGATCCTGTGGCGCCCGACGACGGCGACAACGCTGGCTGATTCGCGGGCGCTGTCAGACTGTGCGCGGCCAAGAGCGACTGATGACCGTGCACACTCTGAGCGGATCGCGACGGCCCTGAGCGCCGCCTCCTGAAGGACGGCCTCAGCGTCGGCGCAGCGCCCCGCGCCCAGCCACGAGCGCCGCCGACGTCACCCCGGCCGCAAGCGCGGCCCAGGCCCACGCCGGCACGTCGCTCCCGTCGCTGTCGGCCAGACCGCCGAATCCGGTCGCCGCGAGCCCCCCAGGTGAGCATGGCCCCGGCGTATCTCCGTGCGCAAGATGGTCAGCTTCGGCGTTCAGGGACAGGGTCAGGCTGCGCCCGTTGTGACACAGGGTGACCCTGTCGGGCTCTTGGACGTCAGCGGATGCGTGCAAGGTCGCGGCCGCAGCTCCCAGGCCTAGGGCCGCCAGGACAAGCGCGATGGTCAGCGGCGTCCGGATGAAGAGGTGCTGAAGGTAGGCGCCCATACAAACAGCCCGCGGCGTCGGAGCCGCCTTGCGCCGTCCTGCCGTGGACTCCCGAAGGCGATCCAACTAGAGTCCCTCCCGCGCGAATCGGCGGACCTGTCCGTCCCATTCGACGGTCAGCAGCTCGACCGTCGTGCCCGCATCGCGAGCGCGCAGCGTCGCGGTCACCTAGCCGCCCCTGCCCGCAAACCCGATCTCATCATCCGTGTCGTCCTCGCGGCACTCGGACTTCGGGCGTGAGCCACCCGGCGTCGCCGGGCGTCGGTCCACATGGTAGATCGCCGCCGACGCGTTCGTCGCGCGGTCGGCACACGTCACTATCGCGAGATGGTGACGGCGAGATCGCGGCGGACCTCCTCAACTTGTATTGCTGGGCTGGGGACGGACGTACTCTCCTCCCACAACGAATTCGGTCGCCTTGCCTCCGCACAGGCGGCCCGATCGGGACCGGAGCGCTGGAGGGACGGCGGCCTCATCCGTCTGGGGCGAGCGGCGGCTCCGCGAGGATAGGCCGTCGCCGTCTGCCGGCGACCCAGAACAGCACCGACGAGGCGCCAAAGGCGCCGGCGAGCATCATGAGCGCCCAGTCGTACTCGCCGGTGGCGTCGAAGATGGCGCCAGCCGCCGTGGGGCTCATCACGAGCCCGATCGTCTCCACCACGGCCACGGCGCCGAGGATCGTGCCGAAGTTCGCAACGCCGAAGGCGCGCGTGAGCAAGAGCAACTCGAGCAAGGGTCCACCGCCGGCGCCGATCATGAACAGCGGCAGGAACAGTGCCACGCCGAGCGTGGAGCCGCCGGTCGCGAACAGGACCAGCATGGCGAGGACCAGGCAAGCGGTGAGCCCGGCGCCGGCCGCCTCGATGTTGCCAAGACGGTCCGCGAGGAACCCGAACGCCAGGCGGGTGAGCATGGAGCCGCCGGACGCGATGGAGAAGAGCGCCGCCGCCCAGCCAGGCGAAATCCCGACGGATTCGTAGTAGAGGATGGCGTGCACGGTCCAGCCGAAGAGACCGTAGAAGAGCATAGCGATGGCGAAGGCGATCAACCAGAAGATCGGCGTCCGCAGCGCCTGACCGAGCGTCAAGCTGGCTGGAGGGGACGACGCCGTGGACGCGGCGGCGGACCGCGGCCCTCCATCCACGGCTGAGCGCGTGTCGGCGGGGCGGTTGCGGATCAGCAGCCCTAAGGGCAGGAAGATCGCGCCCACCAAGGCGGCGGATACGAGGAACGAGCCGTCCCAATCGACGGCGTCGATGATTACCCGCATGATGGGCACGAGAACCGCGCCGCCGAGCGCAAAGCCCGTTGTCAAGATCCCGATGGCGGCACCGCGCCGCCGGTCGAACCAGATCGCGATCAGGGCCGTGAACGGAATGAAGAAGATCATCTGCCGGAACACAGCATTGATCGACTGGAAGACGTACCACTCCCACAACGCGCTGGTCGTGGTCAGCAGGAGGTAGCTGGCGGCCGACGAGGCCGCACCGATGATGATCACCCGACGCGGGCCATAGACGTCGACCGCCTTGCCGACGAACGGTGCAATCAGCCCGCTGATCAACAGCGCGATGGAGAAGCCCAGCGACACCTGCGCGCGCGACCAACCGAACTCGCCTTCCAGCGGCTGGATGTAGAGGCCAAAAGACCAGAAGGAGACCCCGGTCAACACGGCCTGTGCCAGTACGGCGGCCGCGAGCAGCCACCAGCCGTAGGAGATCGAGCGCCAGCTCGTCGGCATGAAACTGACGTTCCTTCCAGCGGCCAGGGCGGACCATGGCGTGGTGTCCTTCCCGGGACCGGCAGATGCTCGCTGCAGACTCTTCGCGGGCGGTCAGGGCCCGCGCTCGCGACTCTGTTCGCAGCGGTACAGAGATCCGCATCGATGCTGAGAGGCCAAGCGTGCTGCGGCGTCACGGGGGTGTGAGGGAGATCCGTGCGCCTGCGAGATTAGGTTATCGCAGGAGTTGGACCAAGCTCCATGGATACATCCGGCGAGGTGGTTCCGGGCGCAGTGGTTCCCGGCGCAGCGCGTGAGGCTGGCTCGGCCCCGTCGTTCGCACGTCAGGCAAGGCCGACACTATGCGTGGATGGTGACGGCGGGACCGCGAGCGCGTGGCGCTGCTGGAACGACCGCCGCGCTGGTGGGACGGCACAGTGAGTGTGGAAGCCGGCCGCGGCCGGCTCAGGGCATCGTTTCGCGTGTGTCGGGACAGGAGCGCCGGGAACGCTTGGGCTTCGACCTACCAAGCGACTGAGCGGCGGTTGAAGAAGAAGCCGCCGTTGGGACCGTCCGCCGGCAGCGTGGCCAGCCACACCAGCGAGGCTGCGGCCTCCTCAGGACTGACCGGCGCACCCGCGCCGCCCATCTCGGTACGCACCCAGCCCGGGTGCAAGGCGTTCACCTTCACATCGCCGCGGACGGATGCGGCCAGGCTGCGGGTCAGGGCGTTGAGCGAAGCCTTGGACACGCCGTAGACGCCGGCGGCCGGCGGCTGATCGCAGACCGCGCCAAGGCCCGAAGAGACGTTGACGATCCGGCCGTAGCCGCGCTCGATCATCGTGGGCAGGAGCGCCCGGCAGAGCCGGAATGGTCCCACCACGTGCACGGCCAGCACTTCGTCGAGCATGTCCACATCGACGCGCAGGATGTCCTGCGAGGGGAAAATGCCGGCATTGTTGACCAGCACATCGACGATGATGTCCTGTTGACTGAGGCGCCTCAGGCAGGAGGCGACGCTCTCGCGGTCGCCAACGTCCATCGGCTCGAAGGCGACGTCCAGCCCCTCGCCTTTGAGCAGCGCCGTGGCCTCGCGGCCCCGATGCGAATCCCGCGCCGTGAGAATGACACGGAGGCCGGCGCGAGCAAGTTGGCGGCATGCCGCGAGGCCGATCCCGCGATTGCCGCCAGTCACGAGGGCGGTGCGTGAGCCGAGGGAGGTCATCGCGATCCTCTCGAAAATTTCATCAGCCGGGTCAAGATAGCGGTGTAGGTCTCGCGGGTCTCGCCGGCTCTACCGCGCCCGGCCAGTCGCGGCGCCGCAGGCGGTCGAGGCCATGTCGAGCGCTCCCGTCCCGCAGGGGGGCCGAGTCTCGCGGCGCTTGGGCACTGCCAACCAGCCCTCAGCACACCTCCGTCAGGGCAAGGATGGAGTAGGCTAGCGCCTGGTCGGCGCCGACTCGCGCGGCGTCCCGTTTCCTTGGCCACATCTCTCTGGTCGAGCGATGCCGCGGAGGAGCGCCGGCCGCGGGGCCACCGATGCAGGCCGTGAAGCGATGCTGAGATCTTTGCCCGGCTCGACCGAGCGGCGACTTGCGCGTTGCCACTCCATCGCTGACCTTCGCCAGGTCGCGAAACGACGCCTGCCGCGGGCCGTCTTCGACTACGCCGAAGGTGGCGCCGAGGACGAGGTTGCGGAGCGTCGTAATCGTGCCGATTTTCAACGCTACGACCTCAGTTCCCAAGGTGTTTGTTGACGTGTCAGCGGTGAAGATCGCCACCACCGTGCTCGGCCAGCCGATCGATCTGCCGCTGATCCTGTCCCCGACCGGTCTCACCCGTCTATTTCACCACGAGGGCGAACTTGCCGTGGCGCGGGCCGCCGAGCGCGCGGGAACGATCTACACCCTGTCGGCCATCTCCAGCGCTTCGATTGAGGACGTCGCCGCCGCCGCCAGCGGACCACAGTGGTTCCAAATCTACGTGTGGCGCGACCGCGGTCTGGTGGCGGAGTTCTTCGAGCGTTGCCGTGAGAGCGGCTACGCGGCACTCTGCTTGACCGTTGACGTGCCGGTGCTGGGCCAGCGCGAACGCGACCTCCGCAACGGCATGACGATCCCGCCGCAGCTCACTGTCAGCGCCATTATCGACGCCGGCCTGCACCCGAGCTGGTGGTGGCGCTTCCTGACCAGTCCGCGCATCACGATGGCGAACGTCGTGGGGCGGGGCGAGGCAGGTCGCAGCGACGTCACCGCGCTGGGCACGTACGTGAATAGGCAATTCGATCCCTCGGTGACGTGGGACGACTTAGCGTGGATGGTCGAGCAATGGGACGGCCCGTTTGCCGTCAAGGGCATCCTGCGTCCGGAGGACGCACAACGCGCGGTTGAGCTGGGCGTCCAGGCGATCGTCGTCTCCAATCACGGCGGCCGACAGTTGGACCAGGCGCCAGCGGCGATCGCTGCGTTGCCCGAGATCGTCAACGCGGTCAGTGGGAGAGCGGAAGTGGTTCTCGATGGGGGCGTTCGGCGCGGCTCCGACGTCGTCAAGGCGCTGGCGCTGGGGGCGAGGGCGTGCATGATCGGACGGCCCTACCTCTATGGCCTGGGGGCCGGCGGGCAGCGCGGCGTGGAGAGGGCACTGGAACTTCTGCGGAGCGAGATCCGCCGATCGATGGCGCTCATCGGGTGCCCGTCCGTGAACGACCTGGATGCGAGCTTCATCTGCCAACGAGATCATTAGACGACCTCTGGCTTCGCCACCGAGTTCCCGCCCGTGAAGATTGGCAATCCACCCTTGGGCCGTGCGTTGAACTTTAGGTCGCACAGGTCTGTCCAAAATAAAGTCGCGGGGACGTGCGCGAGGTGTGCCGGTCAGGTCGGCCTCATGCGGCGGGCTGGCAGGGAGTTGGGTGGCAATTGGGTGGCGATTGCGCAGGTGGATGGGCAATTCTCAGGGTTCGGGCGTGGCAGCCAGGTCGCCGAAGATCTCACGAAACGCGGGATGTTTGGCGGAGGGGGCTTCGCCTTCTTTTTGGGGGCGGCTCCGCCGCAGGCTTTTTGGGGGCGGCTCCGCCGCAGGCGCGAGGCCCCTGCGGACCGAGCGGTTTTGAAGTCCGCTCACCCCCATGCCGCTGTGTGTTGCTGCGTGCCGCGCGGTCCCATTCCCATCTGGTCCAGAGGGGCCCGCAGCCCGTGCAGTGCCGTCCTGTCGCGGGGCGTGCCCATCCGTTGATCGGCAATTGATCGGCACTCCAGCATGGCGGCTCATCGCCTAGAGTCACACTTCGGGGATCGCATTTCCTACACGCCTGTCCGACATAGAGTCCGTTACCGGACGGCGTGTCGGACTCAATGTCGGATTCTCGTCCCCCGATTGCAGGGCGGCGCCGAGACCTGATGCTCGGCCTCGATCCCCAAGCTGTAGACCTTCACGGCATCCCCGGAGTTCGGCCCCCGTCTGTGCGCGACGTAGGCCGAACCGGAATTTCCCAGCTATACTGGCGTCTTCATCGAGCGGAAGGCAGCCCATGGCATTCGGAAGATTCGGCGTGTTCAGTTTCACCGACCAACTGGACGCGCAGCAGCTCGCCGAGCTCGCCCGGCGCGTAGAGGAACTGGGCTACTCGACCCTATGGTACCCAGAAGCGTTCAACTATGAGACGTTCGCGATCGCCGGCTATCTGCTCGGCCACAGCAAGGAGCTCCAGGTGGCGAGCGGCATCGCGAACATCTACGCCCGCGATCCAGCAGCCTCGGTGATGGGCTCGAACTCGCTGAACGCGCTCTACGGCGGACGCTTTGTGCTCGGCCTCGGCGTGTCGCACCGGCCACTGGTCACGGACATGCGCGGGCATGAGTACCAAAGGCCCGTCGCGACGATGCGCTCCTACCTCGACGGCATGGATCTGGCCTGGGCGGCGCTCGGCGGCGCGCCGCCGGAGAAGCCAGTGGTGCTCGCGGCGCTTGGCCCGAACATGACCAAGCTTGCCGGGGAACGCGCGCTCGGCGCGTTCTCCTACAACGTGACGCCGGAGCAGGCGACCATCGCCCGCCAACACATGGGCGGGGGTGCGGCGGTCATCTGCGAGCAGAAGGTCTGCCTGTCGAGCGACCCCGAGCAGGCCCGAGCGGCGGCACGCCAGGCGCTGCAGCCCTATCTGCCGCTGCCGAATTACTACCGCAACTGGTTCCGGCTCGGCTTCGAGGAGGCTGATCTAGAGGATGGCGGCAGTGACCGGCTGATGGACGCAATGGTGCTCTGCGGAGAGGCTGACACGATTCGCGCGAAGCTCGACGAGTACTTCGAGAAGGGCGCCGACCAGGTGGTGATCCAGCCGATCCGCCCGGTCGGCCAGCCGGGGCCGGATTACGCTGCGCTCGAGGCGCTCGCGCCGCGCGCCTGAGAGCAATGGCCCCGACCAGTCTGCCCATCCCGAGATCCCGGCGGCTGTGATCAGGGAAGGCGCAAGGGGCCATCAGTCGCGCAGGACGCTATGTAGGACTCTATCTCGGACAGGTCTGTCCAAAATAGAGTCGGACTGAGCCCCCACGGGCTGGCGAGAATCTCAACGACGGTGTGGGCGATCCCAAATTCTTTTTCACGCGCAGCTTGCCAATGGCCACGCACAGAGGGCCGAGCCTGTAGCTGCAAAGTCCGACTCTACGTCGGACAGATCTATCCGACGGGGAATCGGACGTAGCGAGCGACCCTGGGCAGCGCCGCGCGACCGGAACGTTTAATCCCGGGGATCTCGGCGGACCGGTGGCCGCTCCTCGGTCGCGTCGCGCGCATGCTAGCCAGAGACGGTTTCCGTGGTTCCGGTCTCTGAGGAACGCTCGATCGCTGCCAGCAGACGATGCCGCCTCACCGCCAGGTCGAAGTCGGGATCGAACTGCTTGCCGGCTTCGAGGGCGTCCGCCATCCGTGCATAGGCGTGCGCGACGTTGCGGGGCGGGCCTGGCGGCGTGCCCTCCGGAGCCACCAGATACTCGGTCGGCGGTGCCAGCTCCGCCGGTGCGTCGCTGCCTCGGGCGCCATGTAGCAGGCTGGGACCGGTGGACACTGAAGGCGCCGTCAGGAAGAGCGCCCCCGCGTCGCCGTAGATCTCGAGGCGGGTGCCGGTGGGCTGGGCGGGCACGTGGGCCACCTGGATGGCGATCTCGGCCCCGCTCTCGATACGCGCCGCAACGGTGATGCTGTCGGGGGCGTCGACCGGGACGCCGGCGCCGGTCTCCTCGTCGCGCCACTCCGTGATCCGTGTCGTCACGCGCGCCGACAGCTCCACCACCTCGCCGAGGATGTAGCAGAGGGCGTCGATCGCGTGGCCGCCGGCGATCGTGAGCGGATTGGCGCCGGCCGCGCGCACTGCCTGCCAGATACGACCCGGGCCGCGTTCCAGCACCGCTTGCGACATCACGCGGAGGTTGGCGGTCAGCACCTCGCCGACGTAGCGCTGGGCGATGAGGTCGCGCGCGTAGCGGACGCTCGGGTCGCTGCGGGCCTGCAGCCCGACGGCGGTGCGTAATTTGCGTTCACGCGCGAGGTTCGCCATCTCCTCCGCCTCCTCCAGCGTGGCGCCGAGTGGCCACTCGCAGAAGACGGGCTTGCCCGCGCGGAGGCTTGCCATCACCAGGTCGTAGTGCCACGGCACGCGCACGCAGACAACGACGAGATCGAGGTCCGGGCGCGCGACCATGTCCTTGATGTCGTGGAACGCCAACTCGGCGCCGAAACGTGCAGCCGACGTGGCCGCGGTCTCCGCATGCGCGGTGCAGACGGCTCGGAGCTGGTAGTGAGGCAGCGCCTGCAGGGCGGGAACGTGGGCGTTCGCGCCCCAGCCGCTACCGCCGGGGGTCACAGTCGCGCCGACGATGCCGACGCGGGTCGGATCAGCCATCGTTCGCTCCTTCGTGCTCCGGCAGGCCGCCGCTCATCCCCGACCCGCCGGAGTCAGGCGGATTCTAGCTGAGCGCCGGCTGCTGCGAGGCCCAACTCCTGGGCGCCACCCAAGCATGACAGCCTGCACGATGACGAGATCGTGTGGAGTCAGGCCTGGCCGCCTAGACTCCGCCCCATGGACGCTGTGCCAGTCAGGTGCGCCCGCGCCGTGGATGTGGTGAAACGTCGCGCGCACGGATGTCGGCACCGGCCTACACGTCATCCACCTCTCACGGGCCTCGTCTGGTCCCGTTGCCATGGGGTGGCGGATCCCGGAGTTCCCTGCGTGGATCGAAATCCTGAGACCGAGCTCCCGCTCCGTTGGATGGACCGGGCGCAAGTCGCCCGCGACGAATTCGGCGAACAGGCCCGCGCCACCTGGCGGAGGTGGTCCTCGTGAGGGGGGCCACGATCCGAACACTCGCCGGAACAGGCGTGGCGGGCTTCTCCGGCGACGGCGGGCCTGCAGCGGAGGGGCAGCTCGCCAACCCTTTCGGCCTCGCGGTCGGCCCGGATGGCGCGCTCTACATCTGCGAGGTCGACAACCACCGCGTGCGGCGCTTGGATCTGACGACGAACACACTCTCGACGGCCGTCGGGAGCGGGCGCGAGGGCTACGGGGGAGATGGTGGCCCTGCGCGCCAGGCTGATCTCCGCCAGCCCTATGAGTTGCGCTTCGACGTTCGGGGGAACATGTATCTCGTCGAGATGCAGAACCACGTCGTGCGACGGGTCGACGCGGAGAGCGGCGGAATCTCGACGATCGCCGGGACCGGGCAGCGAGGCTTCGGGGGCGACGCTGGACCCGCAACGGCCGCCGCGTTGCACCAGCCCCACAGCATTGAGCTGGACGACCAGGGCGCGCTCTACATCGCGGATATCTCGAACCACCGCATCCGCCGAGTCGACCTCACGTCCGGCCGGATCGACGCGTTCGCTGGGAACGGCGCCCAGGATCCTACCCCAGACGGGGCGCCGCTCGCCGGGACGCCGCTCAACGGGCCGCGGACGCTGGCCTTCCGTCCCCCAAGCGATCTGTACGTGGCCCTCCGCGAAGGCAATGCCGTCTATCGCATCGATTTGGAAGCCGAGACCATCCACCACATCGCCGGAACAGGCGAGCAGGGTGCCAGCGGCGACAACGGCCCAGCCAAGGCGGCCACGCTGGCCGGACCGAAGGGGATGGCCCTTGCTGCTAACGGCGATATCTACTTGGCGGATACCGAGAACCACACGATCCGACGCATCGACCAGCGCGGGGTTATCACGACCGTGGCCGGCGACGGAACGCGACGGGATGGGCCGGACGGTGATCCGCTTCGCTGTGGCCTCGCGCGCCCCCACGGCGTCTTTGTCGACGACGATGGGCGAGTCTACATCGGCGACAGCGAGAATCACCGCGTGCGGTTGCTGGAGTGACAGCCTGGGTCTTGGCACACGTTGCCTGGCCCGGCGAACGACACGATCGACGCATCGTGTGGCACCGGGAGACAAGCGATCAACTCGGCCGACTCGGGCCTGCGATAATCCGACACACGGCTGGGGACAGCGCCCGCGGAGGGCTTCGACATGGTTGTTGAAGAGGACCCCTATTGGGGCTACGACATCCGATCTGAGCCCGACGATCGGAGCGGAGAACCGAGGTTCGTCGATCACTTCATCCACGTCGACTCCGGCGAACACTGGCTCTTCACACTGGATCTCCGTATGTCTCGGCGGTTCCGCGACCAGAACCACCCTGGTCAGGACTTGCACGCAGTCGCGAAGGAATACGGCCTTCAGTGGGTGCACGGGCTCATTAGCCTTGATCAACTCCCCGCCGAGGAATCGGCGATCGACGAGCTGCGTTCGACCGATTGGGACGCCGCGCTCTATGACGGCGACTTCACCGACGATGACCTGGAGAGGATCCTTCTGCAGTGTTACCGGCGCATGGGCCGTCGCCAGCAGACGACCAGCCCGATTCTCCACGTCGACGTCCGGGGCGTTGCGGAGGTACTCCGCGTCGATGCCGATCGAATGCGCGGGATCATGAACGAACTGCTGACTGGGGGGCTCTTGGAGTCCCATGCAGCTAGTTTCGGGCACGGCGCTGTGGATGGAGCCGCCCAGCTCTCCGCGTCGGGGCTCGCCGCGGCGAAGCAGGCCGAGACACGAACAGTTGCGGCCCTCGGCCATCGCGTACACGACGTGTGGGGTGGAGCCCGCAGAGAGCTTGAGGCTGCTCTAGAGCGGGCTGGTCTCTCCAGCCATCTTGACGTCATCCGCGTGGGATTGGAAGCGGACTCTCCAGCCGGGCGCCAAGCGGCGATGTATGGCTGTCGGAGCCTATTCGACGCGACCGCGCGCTATCTCTGGCAAGACCCCCGCCCGACATACTCCAAACTGCCAGGAGACCGTGACGACGCCTTGGACGTCACCGAGGCAAGGACGTTGAACCGGATCGGCGCTTACTTGAACGAGAAGATCGAGGGTCGACGCGAGCGGCAACTACTCCGGGCCGAGGCTGACCGACTGTGGAATTCGCTGCGGGGCCTACGTGATCTCGCGAGCAAAGCGCATGATGATGATCCCTCCGCGACCGACGCGGCGTTTGTCGTAGCAGGAACGTACCTCCTCCTGGGCGAGATCGCGGTTTGAACCGGCTTCGAGCCTGTTCGCGAGTATCAGGTCTGGTCTCACACTGACTCGTCCGTCTAGGTTCGCTGGCTACGCGTCCCACACGATGGCAATGTCGTGTGGACCCCGGAAAGAGAGGTCCGCATGCCGATCACGACCGCGCTTACGCTCGATCCCACCGCGCCCGACCGCTGGGAGCGCGCCCTCTACGCCTTCTTGGCGGAGGAGGAGCGCCGCTCTGGCTCCCGCCGCACCGTCGAGAGCTACAGCCGCATGCTCCGCTACTTCTTTCGGAGGCTGGAGGGGGAACGTGACGCCGTCTGGACCGCCCTCCCGCGAGCCGCCGTCCCCGTTTAGAGTTGCGAGGCCTCGGTCAGTGGAGGAGGGCGGCGATGCGCATTCAATCGGGCCAGTTGGTCAGCCTGGGCTACGGCAAATACGCACGGTCGGACGAGGTGGTGGCGGTCGAGCCGATCACGGACGATCGGGGGCCGGGGCGGCGGTCGCTGGTGTGGGTGCGGGGCCTGCCGGAGCCGCTGGTTGCCTCCCGTGCGCAGGCGTCGCTGGTGGACGATCTGGTGACGCCGGCGGAGGAGGCGGCGCGCCTGCGCCAGGTGCGGGCATCGCTGCGGCGGGTGGTGACGGTGCTGGAGAGCGTGCCGCCGGTGCTGCGGCGAGTCATTCAGGAAGAGACCGGCACCGACCTGGGTGAGCTGATCGTGGAGACGCAGCGCGTCCTGGATTCGGCGGAACAGCCGCGCGCGCGGCGCGCGGAAGAGAGCGCCCTGGCATCGACCCGGCCGGCGTCATTCCAGCCCCGCGAGCCGCGCGTATTGGCTCTGCAGCCAGGCGGCGACTGGTGCGCGGGCCGGCAGCGAACGCCCGTCGATGGAGCGGAGCGGGCGCACGCCGATCAGGCTGGAGGTGAGGAAGACTTCGGCGGCGCCAAGGAGCTCGTCGGCTTCACAGGGGCGCTCGATCAGCAGCCGGGCGTCGGCGCGGAGGGCGTCGATGGCCCAGGCGCGGGTCACGCCGGGGAGGACGCCGCGGGAGAGCGGCGGCGTGACAACCTTGTCCCCGGCGACGAGAAAGAGGTTGGCGAAGTCGGCCTCGGCCATGTCGCCGGCGACGGTGCGGAGCAAAGCGACATCCGCTCCGCGCGCCTGCGCGCGCATGCGCGCGAGCACCCAGCGCAAGGCCGACGTGCTCTTGTGCCCGGCGAGCGGGTCGAGGGGATCGATGCGGGGCGCGTCCAGGATGGCGGCGCCGGCGGTCACGACGGCGCTGGGGTCGAAGGGGGCGGCCTGGAGCAAGAGAGTGGGGATTCCATCCGGCGGCGGCTCCAGTCCGCGCGGCCCCACTCCCCGTGTCAGCGTGATGCGCAGAGAGGCGACGGTTTGCGGCAGCGCCGCCAGGGTGGCGTCCAGCGCCGTGTCGAGATCGTCAAGGAAGCCGGCGGGGAGAGAGAAGCGGAGGGCCGCGGCGCTGGCGAGGAGGCGCTCGACGTGCTCGTCGCGGAGGACGGGCGAGCGGTTGACCACGAGCAGCGTCTCGAAGAGGCCGTCGCCGAGGAGGAGGCCACGGTCGGCGGCGTCGACGGTCGCGCTACCTTGGTGGAGGCGTCCACCGGCCCAGATCAGATCCTGACTCAGGGACCGGCTCACGGGCTGGCTCACGGGCCGGCGCCCGGGCCCATCAGAGCGCGCATCATGGCGGCGCCCTTGTCCAACGTTTCCTGGTACTCGGCCTCCGGATCGGAGTCGGCGACGATGCCACCGCCGACGTGATAGCTGACGTTCGACCCCTGCCGAACGAGGGTGCGAATGAGCAGGCTGAGGCGCAGGTCGCCGTCGTAGCCGATGAAGCCGGCGGCGCCGCTGTAGGGGCCGCGGCGCACCGGCTCGAGCTCTTCCAGGACCTCCATGGCGCGGATCTTGGGAGCGCCGCTGATGGAGCCGCCGGGAAAGGTTGCGGTGAGCAGATCGACGGCGTGGATGTCGGCGGGGAGGCAGGCGCTGACCGTGGCGGAGGCGTGGTGGACGGTGGGGTGGCTGGTCAGGCGGCGCAACTCCTCCACCGCCACGGAGCCCACTCGCGCGACGCGGCCAAGGTCGTTGCGGAGGAGGTCCACGATCATCAGCAGCTCGGCGCGCTCTTTTTCGCTCTGTTCGAGGGCGTCGAGCTGAGCGGCGTCCTGGCCCGGGTCGGCGGCGCGGGGTCGCGTGCCCTTGATGGGCTGGGTCTCGACGCGGTCGCCGCGCTTGGCGAGGAACAGCTCAGGGCTGATGGAGAGCAGCTCGGGAGCGCCGGGGAGGGCGAAGAAGCCGCCGCAGGGGGCAGGACTGGCCGCGCGCAGGCGGGCGTAGAGGTCGGCGGAGGCGCCGGTGTAGCGGGCGTCGAAGCGGTGGGCGAAGTTCGCCTGGTAGATGTCGCCGGCGACGATGTAGCGCAGCACCCGCTCGACGGCGTCGAGATAGCGGCGCTTGTCGAGCGCCGGCCGTGGCGGTGAGGCGATAGCGCCGTTGGTGGGGAGAGGAGGTCCGTCGGGGCAGGGCCGCTGCAGCACCGCGTCCAGGCGGTCGCGGAGCCTGCAGGCGTGCCGGGCACTGGCGGCGGAGCCCGCCGCGAAGAGCCGGCCCTCGCGGCGGTCCTCCACCAAAGCCACGTCGTACTCGCCGAGGACGAAGTCGGGGATGGCTGGGTCGGCGCGGGCGCGCGCGGGCAGGCGCTCAATGTGGCGGCCCAGGTCGTAGGCGAACCAGCCCAGCCAGCCGCCGTGAAAGGGGATCTGCCACTGCTGGGGCGGGGCTGAGGTGGGGCGGGCCAGGCGCCGCGTCGCAAGGTGGTGGCGAAGCGCGTCCAGGGCGCCGGGGGCGCCCTGCGGCCAGGAGAGCAGGCGGCGCGGGCGCCAGGCGAGGATGGACCATCGCGCGTGCCCGGTCGGGTCGCCGCCGCTGTCCAGGAAGACGACGCCGGGCTCGCGGTCGATCAGCGTAGCGGCGATCGGCCAGAGGGGCCGGTAGGACAGTTCCCACTCAAGCGGCGTCAGCGTGACGGGGAGCAACGCGGGCACGATGGCTTGATTGTAGGATGCCGCCAGACCGTGCGACGGAAGGGAGGAGGCCGGGCATGCCCAGCGACGAGAGCGCCGGCATCTTCCCGGCCTACCCGACCCTGCTGGGCCGACCCTTGAGCGAGCGGGAGGCACGTCTATTGGAGCGGGCGCGCACGCACGCGGCCGACTTCGCGACGCGGGCCGACGAGCACGACCGCGACAACAGCTTCCCCAGTGAGAACTTCGAGGCGATGCAGGAGAGCGGCTACGCGCAGATGACGCTCCCGGCCCGGCACGGGGGAGAGGACGTCACTCTGCTCGAACTGTGCGCCTGTCAGGAGCAGCTGGCGCAGGGGTGCGCGGGCACGGCCATTGGCGTGAATATGCACTGCTTCACGCTTGGCTCCATGCTGGACGACCTGGAGACGGCGCCAGCGGATCGCAAAGTCCGCCTGGAGTACGTGCTGGGGACGGTGGGAGCCCAGAAGTCGATTCTGTGCGCGTCGTTCAGCGAGACGGGGACACCGGGCTCGTACTTTCTGCCGGAGACGAAGGCGCGGCGGGCGGAGGGGGGCTGGTCCATCAGCGGCCGCAAGGCCTACTGCTCCAACTGGCCGGTGGCGGACATGGTGGGGGCGGTGGTCCATCTGGAAGATCACCCCGACGGCGATGACCTGGTGGCCATGGTGATCGTGCCGAAGCGCACGCCCGGGGTGTCGAGCCCAGGCGCGAGCAGCTGGGACGTGCTGGGGCTGCGCGCCAGCGGGAGCTGGGAGGTGGAGTTCAAGGAGGTCTTCGTGCCGGCTGTGCTGATGCCACCGCCGCAGCGCGCGGAGGCGCTGTTCGCGTCGCGGTCGGCGTTCGGGGCCTGGTTCAACATCACCGTGTCGGCGGTGTACTTGGGCGTGGCGCAGGCGGCGACGGACTGGGCGACGCGTTACCTACAGGAGCGCCGGCCGCCGTTGGAGGAACGGCCGCTGAGCCACATGGCCGGCCTGCAATACCAACTGGCCGAGATGGTCGCCCTCAATGCCGCGTCGCGGGCGCTGATCCGGAGTTCCGCGGAGGACTGGATGGCGAAGCGGTGGGAGCGAGAGGAGGCGGGCGTGAAGGGCGGCATCTGCAAATACATCACGACCAACAATCACGTGCGGGTGGTGAACTTGGCGATGGACATCGCCGGGGGGCCGGGGCTATTCCGCCGCTTCGGGCTGGAGCGCCACTATCGCGACGTGCGGGGCGGCAAGGCGCATCCGCCGTCGGACATGCTGGTGCTGGAATGGATCGCCAAGTCCCAGTTGGGGATCCCGCGCGATTTCCGGCCGCGCTGGGGCTAGCGTCGGGCATTTGGCGTGTCGACCGCTTGACCAGCTCGGGACGGGTTGAAGAGGAACGGGCAAGCCTCACCCTCCTTCGACTAGCTCAGGACAGGCTCCAACCCCCTCTCCATCGGCGAGCGCTGGAGAGGGGGAGCGAGGGCCGAGGCCATGACCGGCAGGCAACCGCGGCGGCGGCGCGATGTGGACGGCACGGCAGCGGATGCTACCGTTCCCGCAGCAGGCGCGCAGAGAGCGCGCCGGGAGGTTTCGGGTGACGGTCTACGTGCCCTTGCTGATCGTGCTACTGCTTCTCTCCGCCTTCTTCTCAAGTTCGGAAACGGCGTTTCTGTCGCTGGAACGGGTGCGTCTGGAGCACGCCGCGCGTGAGGGCGCGGCGGGGGCGGCGCGGGCGGCGCAGCTGCTGGCGACGCCGCGACGGCTACTGTCGGCCATCCTGCTGGGGAACAACCTCACGAACACAGCGGCGGCGGCCGTGGGGACCGTGATGGCAGCGGAGATCGTGGGCGGGGGCGCGGACATTCTGGTCGCCACGTTCGCCGTGACGGTGCTGCTGGTCGTGTTCGCAGAGGTGGCGCCGAAGAGCGTGGCGCTGCACCACAACCTGACGCTGGCGCGCCTCTACGCCCTGCCGTTAGAGGCGTGGTCGCGGCTGATGGCGCCGGTCGTAGCGGGGCTGGACGCTCTCAGCGGGGGGCTGCTGTCGGTGATCGGCGAGCGGGGGGAGGCGCGACCGTCGCTGAGCTTGGGGGAGCTGCGCACAGCGATCCGCATGGGGGCCGAGTCGGGCGTCATCCAAGTCGACGAGTCGAGCATGCTGCTGGGGGCGCTGCGGCTGCAGCAACAGCAGGTGCGCGGGATCATGACGCCGCGGGTGAACATGGTGGTGGCGGCGGTGGACGAGCCGCTGCCCGTTGTGGCGGAGCGGATGAGGGAGGCAGGGTTCTTGCGTCTGCCCGTCTACGCCGGCTCTACCGACAACATTGTGGGGCATGTCCACATCAGCGACGTCGCGGCGGCGTATGAACAGGGACGCACGGATGCCCGCGCCCAAGAGATCATGCGGGAGGCGGCGTTCGATTCGGAGCGGGCCACGGTGGCGCGGGTGCTGGCGACGATGCAGCAGAGCGGCGTCCACCTGGTGATTCTGATTGACGAGTTCGGCGCCACGGCGGGGCTGGTGACGCTGGAGGACGTCCTAGAGGAGGTGGTGGGGCAGATCCGCAGCGAGAGCGGGCCGCCGCAGGACGAGCTGGACGTGCGGATAGGTGGCCGCCTCTATGTGGAAGGGCGACGGCCGTTGAGCGACCTGGAGCAGCAGCTCCAGGTGGACCTCCACTCGCCTGAGGCGGAGACGGTGGCCGGACTGCTGCTGGCGACGCTGCGGCGGATGCCGGCGCGGGGCGAGTCCGTGGAGCAGAGCGGCTACCGCTTCACGGTAATGAGCGCCGACGAGCGCCGCATTGGTGTCGTCGCGGTCGAGCGAGTCGGGGGTGGGGAGGGTGGGAGTGAGCGCCCCCCTTAGGGGTAGCCCGCCCCGTCATCCACAGTAGACAGGCCATTCACAGGAGACAGTCAGGGACATGTCCTTGTATTCCGTCCCCCGGGGCGGCGCCCGGCGCCGGCACGGTCCAGGCGTGGCGGCCGCCAGCGCGCAGCAGGCGCGCGCGCCGGGTGCCATGAGACGCTGACGTGGATTTCATCATCTTCTTCGCCTGCGCCGGGGCGATCGCCCTGGCCGGGCCGCGCCTAGTGGACGCCGTGGAGGCCGTGGCCGGTCACACGGGGCTGGGACGGGTCTGGCTGGGGACGATCGTGCTGGCGGGGGCGACGTCGCTGCCGGAGCTGGTGGTGACGACGTCGGCGGGGGCGATCGACGAGCCCGACTTGGCGGTGGGCACCGTGTTGGGCTCGAACATGTTCAACATGACGATCTTCGCCGCCTTGCTGATCTGGCGGCCGGGCGCCGTCTCCGGGGACCGAGCGGCGGCGGGCGCCGGCATCATTGCGGTGGCGCTGGGCGTCTGGACCGGGCTGTTTCTGCTGATCGACGACCCGGACCTGGGCAGGGTGGGGCTGGGGACGACGATCCTCATTGCGATGTACGCACTCTCGTCTGTCCTGCTGTACCGGGTGGAACGCGGCCGCGGCCCCAGGCCGGTGGCGGAGCCGCTGGTGGCGCCCATGTATTCGCTGGGCGGGGCGGTACGGTGGCTGGCGGCGGCGAGCGGCGTGGTCTTCGTGGCCTCCCTCTTCATCCCGGACGCGGCCAAGGGGATGGCGGAGACGCTGGGCGTGAGCGGGGGCGTGATCGGCGTGGTGGCGCTGGCGTTCGCGACGTCGCTGCCGGAGGTGGTCACGTCGGCGGCGGCGATGCGGCGGGGGGCGGCGGAGCTGGTGGTGGGCAACGTCTTCGGCAGCAACATTTTCAATATGGCGGTGCTCTTCTCCGCCGATGTGGCATTCAACGACGGCAGCATCTTGCGCGCGGCCAGCAATGAGCAGGCGGCGCCGGCGATCTTCGGGATTGGCATGATGCTGTTCGCATTCGCCGCGCTGTGGCGGCCGCGAACACGGGTGGTGCTGCGCCTGACGGGCGCGGCGATCGTGGTGGGCTATGTGGCCGGAGTGGCGACCACAGTGGCGCTGGGGATTGAGACGGGCTAGCCGGAGGCGCCGACGTCGGAGGCAGTGATGTCGGAGCCGGTGGCCGCCGCTGCCTCCTGGGGAGGGCGCCAGCTCTCAAGGAGGAGGCGGACGACTTCTTCATTCAGGGTGGCGCCCATCATGGCGCGGAGGATGCCGGCGACCTCTGTCGGCGGGCGGCAGGGGCGGTGGGCGCGATCAACGGTGAGGGCGTTGAAGACGTCCGCGACGGCGGCGATGTCGCTGACGAGGAGGGTGAGGTTGTCGTTGAGCAGCTCCGAGCGCGTGCGCTGCACACGATGGAGGACGCTGAGGCCGGCGGGGTAGCCGGAGCCGTCGTGGCGCTCGTGGTGCTGCAGGACGACGAGTCGGGCCGACTCATCCATCCACTCCAGGGCGGCGAGCAGCTGGTAGGCGCGCATGGGGTGCTCGCGGACGGCGGCGCGGGCAGCGGGTGGCAGCTCGCCGGGGCAGTCGTGCACCTCGGGCGCGAGCGTCAACATGGCGACGTCCCGCAGGAGCATGCCGTGGGCCAGGCGATGGAGGGTGGCTTCGTCGAGGGCGAAGGCGCGGCCGAGGCAGACGGCGACCGCGGCGGCGTTGACGGCGTCGTCGAGCCACTGGGCGGGCCCGCGGCGCACGGGCCCGGGCACACTGAGGGCGCCCCCGAAGCGCTCCTCGCGAGCGAACGTGCCCACGGCGGAGCGCAGGCGGCGGTCCAGGTGGTGGGCATCGTGGGGCCGCAGGAGGGTCTGGTTGCGCCAGATCGCGAGCAGGAAGTCAACGGAGGGGATGAGCGCTTCCAGGACTTCGGCGCGGGCTTCCGGGGGGACGAACTCGGGCTGGAGGGTCTCGCCGTCGGCGAGGAGCACGAGACGACAGTAGCCGCGGGCGGCGACGAGGTTCAGCAGTCGGTCCGTGAGAGGGACGCCGGCCTTGACGAGGGGGCGGCCCACCTCATTGAAGACGCTGGCGCCAAGAACGGCGCCGGGCGAGACGTCCGTGATTGCGAGCCGCCGCATGATCCACTCCGCCGATCTGATCATCGGCAGGAGGGGGACGGTTCTCAACCCGGCGCGCTATCGCCGCCGGCAACGCTGCGACGTCCCGTCCGGGGTGAAATGGGGCCCGTATACTGCCGAGCAGTGGCGATCAGCCGTCGCTAGAGAGCAGGTGAAACCGTGCCGCGACTGGAGATGGCGAGGGAGATCAAGGCGTCGCCCGAGCAGGTGTGGGCGCTCCTGAGCGATGTCAAGCGCTACCCGGAATGGGTGGTCTTCACCGAGCGGATGGTGGAGACGCCGGAGGGCGCACTGGGAGTGGGCTCGTCATACCGGGAGTACGGGGGCATTCCGCCGTTCAAGTCGGAGACGGCATGGCAGGTCACGGAGTTCGACGCGCCCCGCCGGCAGGTCCATGTTGGTGGGGACAAACAGATGCAGATCACGGTCAGCTTCGAAATGACGCCGTCCGGCGGAGGGACGCAGGTGCGACAGCAGATGGATTTCCAGGCGCGCGGCCTGATGGTACCGATGAGCAAGATCCTGTGGCCTCTGCTGATGCGGCGCCGCGTGCAAGGCGTGATGGTGGACACGTTCGCGAACGCGAAGCGCATCCTGGAGGCAGAGGGCGCCTAGTCCGCGGCCCGCATCGCACGACTGCGTCTTGGGGACCCCGGGCAGGCGGCCGCGAGGTCCAAGCCGGTGGAGGAGATGGCGATCGCCGTCGCGCCGCGCCGCTGTAGCGGCCCGTCGATTCCCGAGATACTATCGGGAGGCCGAGGCCGTGCCGAAGTGGCGGAATTGGTAGACGCGACAGTCTCAAACACTGTTGGGGGGCAACTCCCGTGCCGGTTCGAGTCCGGCCTTCGGCACCAGTGGGATCAGTGAAGGCCCGATTGAGGCGCGCGGTGCCGAGTGGTGTAATGGTAGCACGGGGGACTTTGGATCCCTCAGTTCAGGTTCGAGTCCTGGCTCGGCAGCCACGGCGTTGCGGCCATGGCATTGCGGCGATCCCCGGTAGCTCAATTGGTAGAGCGGGCGGCTGTTAACCGCTAGGTCGCAGGTTCGAGTCCTGCCCGGGGAGCCATTTCGCACGTATCGCAGGCGCGCGCCGTGTTCCGGTTGAGCGGGTCCTTCCTGCGGAAGGATTTAGCGCGAGGTCGGCGGCGCTGCCGAGGCCGCGAGCGCGAAACTCGGCGGCCGGCAAGATGTCGCGCAGATCGGCCTCCGGGATCGGATCGGGCCGGAGGCGCCGAATGGCGCCCAGGAAAAGATCGCCTCCCCGAGCGGCATCGACAAGCGTTCGTCCGCATTCATTCCGTCGCCGTTCGTCAGCGGCGGTGCGGCTGTGGGGCGTCCAGGCCCCCTTGAAGCTATTCGCCCGTCAGATGGGCCACACGCGGCATCACGTCGGTCGCGAGCAGTTCCATGGAGCGACGCCAGGGCTCAGGGTTGTCGGCATAGTCAAAGCAGAACAGCAGCAGGGTCCCGAACCCGCCGACCTCTTCGTAGACGCGCTCGATCTTTTTCGCCACGGTCTGCGGAGATCCCACCAGCCAGTTGTGTTCGGCGCAGTAGGCCACGGTGACGTCGTCGTCCGACACGCTGGGGTCGGCTTTGAGGTGCTCTTTGAACGAGAAGTGGTCGAGCAGGGGCAGGAAGTACTCGCTCATCATGCGCCCCATCATGTCGCCCACGCTGCCCGCCATCGCCTGCTCGTCCGTGTCGGCGACGAAGACCTCCCGAACCATGCGCCAATCGCGGCGGCTGACGGTCCGGCCCGCGCGCCTGGCGCCGGCCTCGTACGAGTCCCAATGGCCCTTCACGTAGCCGGTATTGAGATTGAGGCTCATGGGGATCCAGCCACGCTCCCCGGCCATCTCCAACGTGGGCGACGGCGACGAGAAGCCCGCCACGCCGATAGGCGGATGGGGTTTCTGTAACGGCTTGAGGTGGTGGCGGAGCCCCGGCTCCATGGGCTGCGGCACGGCGGCGTGCCAGTACTTGCCCTCGTGGACCCAGCCGGGTTCCTGCGTCCACATGTCGAGAATGCAGTCGATCGATTCGCGGGTCATCTCGCGATTCTCGCCGGCCTCGCCATCCACCTGGAACATTTCCCAATCCGTGGGGAGGCCCGAGGCGGCGATGCCGAAGTTGAGCCGGCCGCCGGAGATGTGATCCATCATCGCGACGCGGTTCGCCAGCTCCGCCGGATGGTGGTAGGGGAGGAGGAACCCACCCGGGCCGATGCGGATGTTCTTGGTCGCGCGAAAGCCCTCGATCACCAGCAGATCTGGTGCGGGGTGGGGCTCCCAGACGGCGGAGTGGTGCTCGCCGATCCAAGCCTCTGCGAATCCGTACTGATCGGCCCAGACGAGCGTCTGGATGTCGAACTCGTGCCCCTCGCCGAGCGGGCGCTCCGGCGGGTGGCTGGGCATCGTGAACAGTCCGAGCTTCATGACGGTCCCCCTGTTAGGCGAGCAGTTGCTGGGCCGGCGTGTCAGGTGGGAGTCTACAACAGCAGTCGCCGGCGGGGCGCCGGTCATCGTGCGGGCAACTTTTCGACCACCCCCTGTGGATGCCTGGGGCAGGCCAATCGCCTATCCTCTCCTACTGGGACGACCGGGACCAGAAGCGGAGAGGATGCGATGCCGCTGACGGCAGCCGACAAGGTCGAAATCGTAGAGTTGATGGCGCGCTTCTGCCAGACCTACGACGCCCGCGACGGGCCGGCCTTTGCGGACACCTTTACAGACGACGGTGTGTTCGAAGGGCGGCGCGGGCACCGCCGCGGCCGTGATGCGTTGACGCAGCAGCCAGAGAGTCTGCCCGACCATATGCGCGGGATGCGCATCTGGACCAGCAATCACGTGCTTGAGGGCGACGGCGATTCCGCCCAGCTCAGCTGCTATTTCATGGTCCTCCTGCGCGGCCGCGAACTGAAGGTTGAGGGCAAAGGCACCTACCGCTGCGCCCTGCGCAGACACGACGGCAAGTGGCTGTTCAGCCGCGTTGAGACACTGCTGGACGGCTGATTCTCCTCGGCTGCCATCCTGACAGATCACCATCAGGCGACCAGGGCCGGCACGGCGTAGGTGTGCTAGAGGCGCGCGGCGTCGTGCCCGGGGAGCCATTGCACGCTGCCGCCCGTCGCCCATGCGCGCATCGCAGGTGGTTCCCGAATCCGGCGGTCAGCGGATGGCCGCGCCGGCGGGCTGAAACTCCGGCATCACCGCGCTCGCGAACCACTGCAGCTGCTCGATGATCACCTGCTGCGGCGTGGCCATGCTCGCCTGGACGTTGACCATCTCGAGGCCCGGCGCGGCGTCACCCAGCGCATGCAGGTAGTCGATGAATCCCTGGGGCGGACCGCAATACCAACTGCGGTTCTCACAGGCCTCGTGGAGGGTCGGGATGCCCGCCGCGGCCCAGCCGCCGCGCTGTGCGACCACGTCGAGTTGCTCGTCGCTGAGGCCGCGAAAAAAGCCGAGCGGGGCGAACATCTTGATGTGTTCCTCGTAGAACGGGGTCGCTTCCTTGATGGCCTGTGCCTTGGTGTCGGCGAGGTGGAAGTTGACCCCAACGGCGAGCCCTTCGCCGAGCTTGGCCTCGATGCCAGCGCGGCCGAGCGCGTCGCGGTAGGCGGCCATGGGGCCCTCCGACATCAGCGCCGATCCGCCGCCGACCACTCCCTTGATCCCATGCTTGACCATGAAGTCGAGGCCGCGTGCCGATGCGCTGACGATGGGCTGCCAGCACTCGACCGGATGCGTCGGCCGCGGGACGAGCGTCAACTCCTCAAGCTCATAGCCGCGGTAGGGCACGCGCGGGGGCAGGTCGTAGTGCTTGCCATGGTGCGAGAACGACTCGTCGTGGAAGGCCTTGAAGATGATCTCGGTCTGCTCTTCGAAGTAGTCGCGGTTCGCCTCCTGGTCGAGCATGGGTCCGCCGAGGCTCTCGACCTCGCGGGTGTGATAGCCGCGGCCGAGGCCGAAGACGATGCGCCCGTCGGTTAGGATGTCGGCGGTGGCGAAGTCCTCGGCGAGGCGCAGCGGGTGCCACATCGGTGCGATGTTGAAGCCGCAGCCAATCTTCAGCCGTTCGGTCAGGTGCGAGAGATGCACGCCCAGCATCAGCAGGTTGGGGATGCACTCGTAGCCCTCGTGCTGGAAATGGTGCTCCGCCAGCCAGAGCGTGTCGTACCCGTTGTCGTCCATGCAGCGGGCCATCGCCTCGGTCTTGGAGAACACCGTGGCAAGCTGCTCGTTGGACAGCCGCCGCTCGTTGACCGGCGTGGCGTCTTGGCCCATGTCGTCGAGATCCACGTGTCCGGCGTACAGCGATGAGAACCGCGTGATCATGAGGGCCTCCTCAAGACGTTGCCGGCAAGGGGCGCTCCTTGGCGAGCGCTCGGATCACCATACATTGCGGGCTCACTGGATAAGCGCCATGTCGTGGGCGCTCCGTGCAGCGCGGCAACAGGGGGGTGCTGCGTAGGAGCCGTGCAGCGGCGCCGTGACAGTGGCGTCGTGACCGTGGCGCCGTGACAGTGGCCCCAGAATCCGAACGTGTCGCCCCTCCCAGGAGGCGGGGCGGTGGCTACGCACCGAAAGGAGATTAGGATCGCTCCATGCGTTCGCCAGAAGTCGCTGCGGACCCGGCGGCGGTCGCGCGCCGTCTCTTTGCCGGCATCGCCGACGAGTACGACCTGCTGGCCGAGCTGCTCTCGTTCGGGCAGAACGCGCGCTGGCGCCGCTTCTTGCTCTCCCGCGTGGCGGTGCCGGCGGATGGACGCGTTCTCGATGTTGCGACGGGCACGGCCAGGGTGGCTCGTGCGGTGGCGCAGCGGACGCCCGCAGCGATTGTGGGGCTGGACCAATCGCCCGCGATGCTGGCTGCGGGCGCGCGCGCGCTGGACGACGCCGGCCTGACAGCGCGGATTGGACTGGTGCGCGGCGACGCCCGCTGCCTGCCGTTCCCGGACCGAACGTTTGATGCCGTTACCTTTACCTACCTGCTGCGGTACGTCGCGGATCCGCCGGCCACCCTGGCGGAATTAGCGCGGACATTGCGACCCGGCGGCACCCTGGCCGGGCTGGAGTTCTCCCGTCCAGATTCTCTGCCCCTGCAGGCGGCCTGGTGGCTGCATACGCGGGTAGGACTGCCCCTGGCCGGGGCTCTCGTCTCGCGAAGCTGGTACGAGGTCGGTCGGTTTCTGGGACCGAGCATCGACAGGTTCTACCAGCGCTTTCCGCTGGAGAGCCAACGCGGATGGTGGAGCGCCGCCGGGATCGAGGACGTTCACGTCCGTGTGATGAGCTGGGGAGGAGGCGTCGTCATGTGGGGACGGAAATCCGAAGGGGGTGGGAGCGATGAGGGCTGAAGCTCGAGCGGCTCGGCGAGTGGCCTTCTATGCGCTGCCGGGGGGCGGCTGGCGCGACTATTGGACGCTCCTGCATCCGCCCTACACCACCTGGCACCTGGCGTACGTGGTGCTGGGGGCAGTGACAGTGACCCAGGTCGACATGCTCCGATTGGCTGCGACGCTGCTGGCTTTCTTCCTGGCGGTGGGAATCGCCGCGCATGCAATGGATGAGTGGCAGGATCGGCCGCTGCGCACAGCGATTCCGTCCGGACACTTGCTGGCTCTGACCGTACTGGGCCTTGCTGGCGCGCTGGCCCTGGGCGCGCTGGGGATTGTGCAAGGGTCTCCGCTGCTGGGATTGTTCATGCTGGCCGGAGTGGCGATGCTCCTTGCCTACAACCTGGAATGGTTCGGAGGGCGCTTCCACACGGACGTCGGCTTCGCGTTGGCCTGGGGCGCCTACCCGGTAATCACCGCCGCGTTCGCGCAGGGCGGAACGGTCCCCTGGCCGGCACTCCTCGTCGGCGCAGCAGCGTTCGCCCTTTCCCTGACGCAGCGCCGACTGTCCGCTCGTGCCCGCCTGCTGCGCCGCCGGGTCGTGCAGTTGGAAGGACAGGTCACCCTCGACGATGGACGAACGCTGCCAGTGGATCTGCGGTGGCTGCACAGTGCGCCGGATTCCGCCCTGCAACTCCTAGCGGTCGCGGTTCCCCTTCTCGCCGGAGGGCTCCTGGCGGTGCAGGCGGGGTAAGCGTGTCCCGCTCCATGCGCGCCCCAGCGGCGGCCAGCCAGGATTGCGAGCAGGTCAATCACACCTCCACGGACGTGGATTCGCGTCCGGGGTCCCCCAGCGCGCCAGAGCGACGCTGCAGATCGGCGGACATCTGGCCGAGGCGGGCGATGTTTTCCCGCGCGGCCTCGATGCCCTCCTGCTTGATGCGGTTGGCCATGTCGATGGCGTCGACAAAGTCCTGGTGGGCCTGCGTGACTTTCTCGATGGCGATCACGGGACTGTTGTAGACATCGCCGATCTCCGCCGTATGGCGTTTGATGGCGGCAGCGTTGGCGGCGATCATGCCGCGCAGGAACTCCCGCGTCCGACGGGTCGCGTCGAGGACGCGCTTCTGGCGCACGAGCGCTACCTGGATAGCCAGACCGATGGTCACGACGTTCGTGCCCAGCGCGAGGGTGCGCTCCACCGACTGCCCCAAGCGGGAATTGTTCTCGCGGGTCATCTCGATGCTCACGAAAAACTGATGCCCGACCTCCTCCATCATGCGAAGGTCCTGCACGCGCGTGGCGACGTCGTGGAGGGGGCTGCGCAGCCGCTCGGCCTTGAGCGGGTCGTCGGTCCGGTCGATGAGGGCGGCCAGCTCGCGGATGATGAGCTCGCCCAGGTAGGCGTTCTTCTGAATCGTGACTTGCTGCGCCTCGACCTGCTCGTAGAGCTTGCGCAATTCGACGTTGTCCCGCGACAGCATCATGCGGCCCTCGCGGAGCCTCGCCTCAATCACCTCGACTTCTTTGGAGACCGATTCATGGCGGAGGGCGATTCGCTCAAGCGCCTTCAAACCGGGGGCCGAGCGGCGCACGAACGAGAGGACGCCGGATAGCCGCCGGTTGAGGCTGGGGCGGCTCAACTGCTGCGGGTCGATGCGCTCAAGGGCCTTGCGCATCTCCAGGAGATCGGCCCAGAGCTCGGCGTTGGGTCCATCGCGGGTAAAGATGTCTTTCATGCGCCCCCTGAGCAGGTCGAGTTCCGACCCGGCGCGGCGCTGCGCCTGAACGCCAAGGCCGGAGATGCCGTCGA
This sequence comes from Dehalococcoidia bacterium, assembly GCA_963662615.2. GTDB lineage: Bacteria > Chloroflexota > Dehalococcoidia > Bin125 > Bin125. The sequence goes on along the minus strand of CAXXSR010000001.1, from coordinate 732,418 downwards.
TCTGTTGCAACTCCTTGCTGCCGCTGGCGTTGCCCAGATCGGCGACCAAGGCGCCGGCTCGGGCCTGGAAGTCCCGGACCTCCTCCGGCGAGAGCGCCTCGGGCGCCTCGGGCGCGGTGGGCTCGGTCCCCTCCGCCGGGACAATCTCGTCAGGCGAGACGGGAATGACGGCCGTGTCTGTCTCCGACTGATTGGGGTGCTCTGTGATCGTCATGGGATATTCCTCCATTGCGAGTGCAGATCCACTCGCTGATCCGTGATGCGCCACGGCGCAGGGCCTAGCCAGCGCCGTCCTTGGTCAGTTCCTCCTGGACCTCGCGGGCCTGTTGGAGGGTGTTCATTAACGTCGCGGTGACGGCGTTGACGCCGGCCGCGGAATTGCTGGCGTTGAGGCTCGCCAATTCGATCCGCGCTTGCTGCAGCGACGCTTGACAGCGGCCGGCATGGCGGATGAGCTCATCGACGCGCGCGCGGTGGCGTCGCAGGGCATCCCGCCGCTCCGTCAGGGTCGCCAGCGTGTTGGGCAGGGTTGGCGCGGGTTCGGACGGCGCCGCCTGGCGCTGTGCCGTTTCGCGCTGGGCCGTTTCGCCTTCGCGCTCCAGCGCGGCGATGTCGGCGTCGAGATCCGTCGTCCCGGGTGAGCGCAGCGCGCGCGCAAGTTCCAGCGCGTGCTCGAGCACGCTCATGCCCTGGCGGTATGTTTCCTCGGCGAGGGCGGGGACGTAGGCGACGGAGAGAGAATCGGTGGCGCGGCGACGCACCAGCACCGGCTTGAGCTGCTCGTACTCGTAGATGAGCTGTTGCACCACCTGCAGCCCGGCCTGGAGTTGCTCTTGGAACTGCCCCATCTCCTCGTTGCCGGCTTCGAACGAGAAGCGAAGCGCCAGCCGCCGTGCAGCGGGGTCGCCGGTGGAGCGGCCCGGCGCCTGCGGAAGCCCGAGTTCGACGAGTTGGTCGATCGCCGACGCCCGGGACTGGAGTTGCTCGGTTCGCTGCTCGGCCTGCTCCAGGGCCAGGCTGAGGCCGGCCACTTCCTCGGCGATGCCGCCCAGCGCTTCCTGCACGCGCACCTGCGCCTCAGTGCTGCTGTGACGCGCTGCCTGGACCTCTCGGCGAGCATGCAGGGCATCGATCTCGGCCACGAGGCGCTGCTCCACCAGCGGCAGGACTTCCTCCTCCTGCCGCAGCGTGCGCAGCTCCGCTTCCAGCGCGTGGATCTCCTCGGCGGCGCGACGGCGGAGCTGGAGGACGAAGGGGGTCAGGTCATCGCGCCCCGGCTCGCGCGCCTGCTCCTCCAGGAGCGCGAGTTTGCTCCGTCCTTCCGCGATCTTGGCCTCCAGTCGCTCTCGCGACACCGCGATGCTCGTTCGCGCCTGGCGCAGTCGGGCCAGGAGATCCTGCTGGCGTTGGACCACGTCGGCGAAGGTCTGGCGCGGATCCGCGGCCGGCGCCAGCAGGGAGTCCAGCCAGCCGCGGGACTTAGGGGTGAGATGGCGCAGGATTTTCATAGCGACGTCGTCCCGCTCGCAACCGTTCCTCGCTCTACGAACCCGCCGGGTGGTTGGCGACGCCAGGCTCCTCAGCCAAGAGCGCGTGGCGTCGACGCCGCTGGATGCGCCAGAAGTAGGTCCCGAGGCCGCCCACGGCCGCGAGCGTGATCAGGCGCGCCGCCAGCTTCTCAAGTTCGGCCGAGGAGCTGAGCACCGTTGTGCCGTCGGCGAGGACGCATGCACCCGCGTAGGCGGCCAGCACCGCCACGGTGTAGACGACGGTCGTCCGGGGCTGCATGACGAAGGCGAAGGCCAAGACAACGGGGTAGTAGGCGACGAAGAAGGGGCTGTGAATACCGTCGCCCAGGCCGGCGCCCAGCCCGGTGAGAATGACGACCGTGATGACCGCCACGTCCAGCACGCTGGCCAGCATGATCAGGCGCGGATTGGCGGGGCGTTCCCCGATGCGGCGCCCATGCAGGTAGAAGTTGACCGCCATCAGCCCAACGACGGGCCAGATGCCGAAGACCAAGTCCGTGGTCCGCTCTGCGGTGCCGAGAATCAGGATGGCCGCGGCGCCGATGACGAACCATCGGGCCCAGTTCATCACGAGCTGGCCGAAGAAGATGTCCTCGGCCGCTTCTTGGGCAGTAGTCCTGTTGCGTAGCATGACTCACCTCTCGTGGTATGACTCAGTGGATCAGGCAGGCCGGGGCCAGCTTCCCTCTGCGGCCTGCGACGTCAGGGGGTCGACCTCTGTCTGTTGCCCGGCGCGGCTCCGTCGGTCGCGCTCCAAGCGCCAGTAGACGTTGCCGCAGACCGGCACGGCGGCGAGCACGAGGAGTTCGATCAGCACCGTCAGCAGATCGCCCCCGCTCGCCGTGACGACGGCGATCAGTCCGTACGCGCCCAGCGCCGCCGCCGTATAGAGCGCCATGACCTCCGTGCGGAACGTCACCGAGATCGCCAGGAGCGCGGGCAGGTAGAACACGTAGGGCGCGGCCGGAAAACCGCCTCCGGAGATGATCAGCAGAGAGATTGCCGCCAAGTCGGCCACGCTGGCCGCGTAGACCACCCGGGCCATTGACGGCCCCTTCCCGAGGACTTGCGTGTGCAGGGCGAAGTTGCCGAGCGCCAGGCCGAGGATCACGACGATCGCGACCTGCAGCTCGACGAGACCGCCGGGATTCCAGATCGCCAGCACGAGGCCGGCGACGACCAAAATCCAGCGCGCGGCGATGATCACACTCTGGCCATGGGCCAGGTCATCGTCCGACTCCACCCGTGGGACTCCGTTACGAAACATCGATTCACTCCTTCCAGGCATTGCTTCCAGGCGTCGTTTCCAGGCGTCGGCGCCGCGATGCTCGCGAACTTGCCGAGCCGCGAGGGTGCTCGGCCGCACCGGGCACCTTCGCGACTGATACGAAACTACCGAGCGCGCCATCAGCGCCACAGGTGCACCCGCCCCATTCGCGATGGGACGAGTGACCCATTCGCTCGAGCAGCTAGGGGCGAAGGAGGGCGAGGTCACTCTGTTAGTCGTAGCCGGGTAGGGCAGCTCCGCGACCTCCAGCGCTGCTGCTGAGGAGCATGAGCAGCCGCTGCGGTGATGGACTGAACGCCGGCGGCGCGACTGATCGTATCGACCGCGCTAGGCCGGCGGCAGCTACGCTTGGGTGCGATGACTAAACGCGACGACGGGGCAGCGCGCCGTATGCTCCTCGCGCAGGCGGCTCATGATTTCCTCGAAAGTCTCGTGTCAGGTTCGATCCGCGACCGTGCATCCCAGGTCGTTCCGGACGGAATCGCCAGCGATAGAGGGGAGCGGCAGGCTGGCCAACTCTGGGCGAGGAATCGCCCGGCCGGGCCCGTAGCTGCCGTATCGCTCGGTCCCGATCTCTGCGTTTGGTAGGTGCCACTGCCGATCAGGAATGGACAGATACCGTGTCCGACGAAGAACTTGAACGCCGGCGCCGCACGTCGCGCGAAGCCATGATGGCGTACATGCAGGCCCAGAAGCTCCACGCCGAACTTACTCGCAAATTCTTCCCCGTCTTCGACGTGTCGACCGGGCCGCGCACGGAGCCAGGGGAGATCACGCCGGAGGTGTTGGATCGGCTCGTGGCGGCGCAGACGCAGGAGCGTGAGGCGCTGGAAGCGCACATCGCCGCGCAGAATGCATACGTCGAGGCACTGCAGCAGCATCGCTAGGTCGCGAAGCGCTCTGGGCAAGGTCAGGACAGGCCGCTCGGCCCTTCGGCAGGCTCCTTCCCTGGAAGGCAAGGACAGGTCAGGACGGGCAGGCTCCTTCTGCTATGCGAAGGACAGGTCGGGGCGAACGGGCCGATCCGCGTGCCGAGTCCGGTCAGGCGTTATCAGGCGGAGTCGCGGGGGAAGGGTACGGCGCGGGCGCCGGCGGTAGCGGCGGTGCCAGCGCCGTCAGGCCCGACCAAGGTCGGCGGGGCGGTCGGCTGGCGATCGCCTGCGGGGTCGAGGACTCGAAGGCTTGCGCCTTCGTCCAGAGGCGGGTGACCGCCGCGAGGTCGGCGGCGCTGGCGAGGCCGCGAGCGCGAAACTCGGCGGCCGTGAAGACGCGCTGCAGGCCGACAAAGCGGACACCGGCCGCTCGGGCGAAGGCGCCGTCGACGAGCGAATCGCCGATGAAGACAGCTTCCTCGGGCCAGATGCCGTGCGCCTCAAGCAGGCCGGCGATCTGGGCGTCCTTGCGGTAGCCCGGCCGGAAGCCGGTGGTGGCGTCCAGGTGTCCAGCGAGGCGGTGGCGCTCGACGTAGGCAGCGACGATGTCGGGCGTTGTGCTGCTGCAGAGGAACGTCTGGATACCGCGCGTCCGGAAGAAGGCGAGTGCAGAGATGACTTCGGGGAAAACGGGGCGCCCGAGGATCTCGTCGCGCTTGGCGTCCTCGAATTGGTGCGACACGACGAAGTTGGCGGGGTGGTTGGGGAAGAGCCGCTCGAGCTGGCTGGCGAAATCGAGCCCGGTGGTGTCCCGGTAACGGCGTTGGGCGCGGGCGGCCGGGACGTGGTAGCGCTCGGTGATCAGCCCCGTGGCGAGCGCGGTGAGCATCGGCATCGTGTCGGCGACCGTGCCGTCGAAATCGAGCACGATGGCCGAGGTCCGGGCGCCCGCGAAGGGGTTGGGGCGGCCCGTCTGCGCATGGGAGAGGCGCAGACGCTGCAAGACGATGGCGTTCGTCAGTATCGCGACCGCGACGAGGGCGATCAGGACGGCGAGGGGATGGACGATGGCGAGCACGCCGCCCAAGAAGAGCAGGAAGAGTCGGAGGTCGCGGCCGCGGCCGCTCGCGATCCAGCGAGCCTGGTAGGCGTAGCCGAGGTCGGCCACCGCCTTGGCGGAGGTGTAGCTCACCATGACGGTGCCGGCAATGGCAAGGAGGCCGGCGCCCAGGGCCACTGGGTCGTGCGCGGCGCCCAGGAGCGTCTCGAGGTCGACGCTGGTCCAGGCGAAGAAGAACATGCTGAAGAGGATGAGCGCGTCCGCGTAGCGGTCGACGACGGCGTCGAAGAAGCGGCCGAAGTCGGATTCCTGCTTCTTGAGCCGTGCGACCTCGCCGTCCGAGCCGTCCAGCACACTGGCGAGTTGCACAGCGATGCCACCCAGCAGGGGAAGGGCAGCGAAGAAGAAGCCGGCGGCGGCGCCCGCGACGAGGAAGCTGAGGAGCGTGACCTGGTTGGCGGTGATCCCGCCGGGGAAGCGCAGGAGCAAGGGCGTCAGGAGGCCCAGGGAGAGGCGGCGGTTGATCGTGCGAGCGATCAAGCCGTCGTCTGGCTTGGCCAGGGTGGCGTACAGCAGCGCCCGGGCCGTGTCGGCGTCGGCCGGTGTGTCGACATCGACCCAGTAGTGGCCGTTGATGTCCACGACGCGGGGCTTGCCGCGGGCCGCGAGGCGGCGGACGCCGCCGGAGAGCGTGGAGTCCCCGTCAGAAAGGCTTTCGTCGAGCGCATCGAAGAGACTCGGCGAGCAGAGAAAGGCTCCGGTGTCGCAGGCGTCGAAGCGGGGGATGCCCTTGCCGATGTCGACGATGCGGGTCCCATCGAGGCGGACACGGGTCGCGTCGACAACATCGACGGTGTGGTTATCGTCGATGGCGGAGTCGACGGCGAGGACTAGTTCGTCGGCGGCGAGGGGTTCGGCGGCGAGGGTGTGGAGGATGGTCTCGTCGAGCACGTGGTCGGCCATGAGGAGGAGGAAGGGCTCGTCGAGCTCGTCGCGGGCGCAAAGGACGGAGCGACCGTTGCCGTCATGCCAGTGGGGATTGCGGAGGGCTTGGACCGGAATGCCCCGTCGCTGGGTGAGGTCGGTGAGGAAGGCCTCGACCTCGGGGGCGCGGTAGCCGGTGACGACACGGATGTCCGTCGCCCCGGCGCGGTGGGCGGAGACTACGGCGCGCTCGAGGAGGGGGAGGCCGGCGACGCGGAAGAGTGGCTTGAGGTCGCCGTTCGAGGCCAGGCGGCTCCCTTCCCCGGCGGCAAGGATCAGACACTGCATCGGTCACCTCCATCGCTCGGGTCGACGGGCGAGGCCGCTGACGGCGGCTTCCATTCCGTGCTCGGGCACGCCCGTCGAGGGAGACGCAGCCGAGACGCCCAAGTGCGGCGGGTTGACTCCCGCGGGGTGCGAGGAGGCCGGCGGTCACTCGCTGACCACCAGCGCACGCAGCCGGCGGCGGCACAGGACGGCGGCCGCCGTGGGCAGATCACTCGACCGGTTATTGGCGGCAGCAGGCTAGCACTCGAATGGCGGGAGTGCCAGGTGCTGGCGATTTCAGGCTCAGCGTCAGCCGGTGAGGGATCGCGGCCTCGCGGGAGCCTTGCCACAGCGAAGCGTCTGACAAGATCGCGATGGCTTTGGCACGCGCGATGGGCCGTTCGACGAGCCCCTTTCGGCCCTGCGATCCTTCGACAGGCTCAGGACAGGCAGGCTCCTTCTGCTATGCGAAGGACAAGTCAGGACGAACGGAGGACGGTAGTTGACGGCTCGGTCCCGGATCGGTGCAATGCGGACGACTAGCCGGGGTAGCTCAGTTAGTAGAGCGGGTCCTTCCTGCGGAAGGATGCCCGGGGAGCCGTTTCGCTCGTGTCGCCGCTGCACTGGGTGTATGTGCTTCGGAACCCCGCGGGGCGGCTCTGCTGCGGACCACTACTCGTTATCGCTGCCGCAGTCGAGATTAACGCTGATGTTGTTGTCGGTCGCGATCTGCTGGAGATCCGCGCAGGCGCTGCCGATGGGGGCCCCCTCGGCCTCCGCGGGCACGTTTTCGAAGATGGCCTGGGACTCCGCCTCGGTGCTCGCATCCTCAAGCTGGCCGACGAGGTCCTCGTTGGCGTCGATGAAGTGGTCCAGCGCGCTGACGAGGGCTTCGTGCGCGCTCTGTGCCTCGCTGGGCGGGTTGAGCTCCCGAACGTCGTTGAGGAAATCACGGAAGATGTCGAGGCTCTGGTTGAAGACGCCGGCGACGTCGTCGTCAAAGCTGACTGGCTCGGCGAGGCCGTCCGCCCGGCTTCTCACCTCATCGGCGAGCGCCTGCAGGCGGCTGAAATACTCGTTGAGGCTGAGTTCGTCGGCGCCGTTGTCGTTGTCGCCGCCGCACGCGCCGATGAGCAGCACCAGGCCGATCAGCCCCATGCCCAGCCATCGTTCCACGTGGTCACTCCCTCTCGCGCGGCCGCCTTGGGGCCATGCTTCGCTGAGCCGGCCGACACGTCGCATCTAGGATGGGTGGCTCGATCAGTATGTAGGCGGGCATGGGGAGAACGCCCCCCAGCACCGGGTTCCATGCTAGACCATGCGCGATGAGAAACGTGTCCGGGAGGTGCCGAGCCGAGAAGCTCCTCGACCCGCTGCTCGGCAAGCACATGGAGGTGATAAGCAGCGCGGCGACAGTGGACGGTGAGCGACCGCGGCCTCGCGCGAGCCTTGCCGCAGCGAAGCGTCAGACGAGATCGCAATGGCTGTCGCGGCACGCGCGATGGGCCGTTCGACCAGCCCCTTTCGGCCCTGCGATCCTTCGACAGGCTCAGGACAGGCAGGCTCCATTCTGCTATGCGAAGGACAAGTCAGGGCGATCGGGGGCGGTGGCGGGTTCGTGTAGACTGCGGGCGAGCGAGCGGTGACCGGCAAGGGCCCGGCGATCGGCTCGCGTCCTCCCCGACGCAGCGATCAGGCAGCAGGAACGGATGAGGCGATGGCGGCGCCGCTGCTCAATCCGCACATGTTCCGGGCCTACGACATCCGCGGGGTCGCCGGCAAGGACCTGACGGGGCCGATCGCGGAGCGGGTGGGGCGCGCGTACGCGACGCTCCTGCGGCGGTCATACGGGGTGGACCGGGCGGTGGTGGGGCGGGACAACCGTCCCTCATCGGATGAGCTGCGCGACGGCCTGGTGCGGGGGTTGCGGGCGAGCGGCGTGTCAGTGGTGGACATTGGGCTGTCGCCGTCGCCGCTGCAGTATTTCGCGGCGGCGTCGTGGGGGATCGACGGCGGATCGAACGTCACCGCGAGTCACAATCCGGCGCAATACAACGGCTTCAAGCTGCTGGAGCGGCGGGGGATCCCGCTCTCGCCGGAGGAGATTCAGGAGGTGCGCCGGATCGCCGAGGCAGGCGACTTCGAGGAGGGCGAGGGGGGCCTGGAGAGCCGCGAGGCGATCCCCGAGTACGTGGATCTGCTGGCGTCGCGGTTCAAGCTGTCGCGACCGCTGCGGGTGATGGTGGACCCCGCCAACGCGGTGGCGACGCTGACGGGGCCGGAGGCGTTGCGCCGCATCGGCGCCGAGGTCCAGGGCATCAACCTGGAGTTGGACGGCACGTTTCCGGCGCACCTGCCGGACCCGCAGGATCCGGCCACCATGGAAGGGCTTCGAGAGGCGGTGCGGGAGAGCGGCGCCGATCTGGGCATCGCCTGGGACGGCGACGGGGACCGCATGGGCCTGGTGGACGAACAGGGCGTGCGGCACGACCCGGACGCGGTGGTGGCGATTTTCGCGCGGGACTTGCTCTCGCGGCATCCGGGGGCGCGCATCCTGGTGGACGTGAAGATGTCGCTGACGGCGGTGGACGACATTCGGGCGCACGGGGGGGAGCCGGTCTTCGGCCCCACCGGGCACTCGCTGGTGAAGCGGAAACTGCGTGACGAGGGCTTCCTGCTGGGCGGCGAAGGGAGCGGGCACTTCTACTTCGCGGAGGACTACTACGGAGTGGACGACGCGGTCTACGCGGCGTGCCTGGTGGCGCGGCTGCTGGCGGAGGCCAACCAGCCGGCGTCGGAGCTGTTCGCCGATCTGCCGCGCTATGTGACGTCGGAGGAGATCAAGCTGGCTTCAGCGGACGACAAGAAATTCGGCGTCGTGGCGAAGGTGGTGAGCCACTTTCGTGAGGCGTACCCGGTGATGGAAGTGGACGGCGCCCGCATTGACTTCGGCGATGGCTGGGCGCTGGTGCGCGCATCCAACACGGGGCCCGTCTTGACGGTGCGCTTTGAAGCGAAGACGCAGGAGCGGCAGGACGAGATTCGAGAGATCGTCTGGGAGGTGCTGAGCCGGGACCCGGAGGTGTCGCTGCCGGAGGTGACGCCGCGCGCGTAGGCTGAGCGCCGGCAGCAGGTCGCTGCGCCGTGGAGGAGGCCGCCCGCGGCGGCCGGGGGTGGAGGAGGCCGCCTGCGGCGGCCGGGGGCGGAGGAGCGGCGAAGAGACGCGGGCTCACGATGACGTCAATGCGGGCAATCTTGCTGGTGGGCGGGGAAGGGACGCGGCTGCGACCGCTGACGTTCAAGACGCCCAAGCAGCTGGTGCCGGTGCTCAACAGGCCGCTGCTGTCGCATCTGCTGGGGCATCTGCGTGAGGCCGGCGTGACGGAGATCGCGCTGGCGGGCGCGGCCGCCGGCGACGTCATTGAGGAGGCGTTGGGGGATGGGCGTGCGCTGGGAGTGGAGCTGCGCTACGTCAACGAGGAGACGCCGCTGGGGTCGGGCGGGGCCATCGCCAGTATCGCGGCGGGATGGGACGCGCCGTTCTTCGTCATCAACGGCGACATCATCACGGATCTGGACATTGGCGCGTTGATCGCGTTCCACGAGGCGCGGGAGGCGGAATTGACGATCGGGCTGTCGGAGGTGGAGGATCCGTCGGAGTTCGGCGTGGTGGCACTGGATGACGCCGACCGGATCACCCACTTCGTGGAGAAACCGCCGGCCGCGTCGGCGCCGTCGCGGTGGATCAACGCGGGCATCTGGCTGTTCGCGCGGCCGCTGCTGGGGGCGGAGGCGGCGACGTCCTTCAGCCGCGTGGAGGAGACGCTGTTTCCGGCGCTGGCCGCGGAGGGGCGGTCGATCTACGGCTTCCGGCATGAGGGCTACTGGCTCGATGTGGGATCGGTGGCGGCGTACCGACGCGCGAACATGGACGCCGTGGCCGGTGTAGGTCCCTGTCGGCGGGATCTGGAGTGGCCGCTGAGCGATTTTTTGCTCATGGGGGCCACGGTCGAGCCGGGCGCGCACCTTGAGGGGCCACTGCTGGTGGGAGCAGGGAGCGTGATCGAGGCGGGCGCAGTGGTGCGCGGCCCCGCGGTTATCGGCCGCGACTGCGTGATTGGCGGCGGCGCGGAGATTCGCGACAGCGTGTTGTGGGACGGCGTGCGGGTAGAGGCGGCGGCGCGGGTGGACGGTTGTGTTCTGGCGAAGGACGCCGTTGTGGGATCAGCGGCCAGCTTGACGGACGCAGTGATCCCTCACAATTCAACGGTGCCCGCGGCGGCCGGTCCTGCCAGCGGCATCCGCTCTGACCCGGGCCGTCGCGACCCGTAGGTCGCTGCGAGCGTTCGATCCATGCGAGGCGCGGCGGGAGGAGCAGGCGGCGCCGCGATGCACGGCCAAAGGAGGAATGGAGGGTTGTTATGTCACCGGTGCAAGTGACGAAGCCGCGCGTGGCGGCGAAGCCGTGGGGCCGCGAGATCATCTACGCGGAGAGTGACCGCTTTGCGGGGAAGATCCTGGAGGTGAAGAAAGGGCAGCGGCTCAGCCTGCAGTACCACAAGCAGAAACACGAGACGATGTACGTGCAGCGGGGGGCGCTGCGGCTCACGGTGGGAACGTCGAGCGAGGCGCTGGAGGAGCTGGAGCTGCGGCCCGGTGACGTGATCGATCTCCCGCCGGGCACGATCCATCGACTGGAGGCGCTGGAAGACAGTGAGATCCTGGAAGCGTCCAGCCCCGAGCTGGACGACGTGGTGCGGCTGCAGGACGACTACCACCGCGAAGATTCCGCCAGCGACGACACCAGCGCCTAGGGCTGTGGCCTAGGGCAGGGCGCTGAGGCGGGCCCGGTCAGTGCCGCAGGGCGGGGACTTCGACAGTGCCGGTGGTGGTGGTCGCGGTGGCGGGGAGTTGCAGGGCCCGGCCGAAGCTCTCCATCTGGCGACGCGCGACCGCCGGCCAGGTCATGCCGCGGCCGAGGTCGTAGGCGCGCCGCCCCAGGGCGAGGCGCTCCTGGTCATTGGCAAGCAGTCGGATGGTGTGGGCGGCGATGTCGGCCGGGTCCTGGAAGGGGACGAGAACGCCGGCGCCGTCGCCCAGGAGCTCCTCCGCGTACGAATAGCGTGTGGAGATGGTCGCCCTGCCGGCGCCGACGGCGTAGCTGAGCGGCCCCGAGGTGGGATAGTCGCGATCGCGGTAAGGGGTCAGGCAGACGTCGGCGGCGCCCACGAAATCCCGTAGCTCCGGCGCAGTGACGAAGTGGTCGTGGAAGCGGACGTGCGCCTCCACGCCCAGTGAGCGCGCGAGGCCGAGGAGGCTGCGCCGGTAGCCCTCGCCGTCGCGCCGTCGCTCCACGGGGTGCATTTCGCCAACAACCAAGTAGAGCACGTGGGGATGGCGGGCGGCGATCTGCGGCAGCGCCTTGATGACGTTCTCAATGCCCTTGTTGGGTACCAGAAGCCCGAAGGTGAGCAGGACTTGGTGCTCACTGAGGTGAAGGCGGCGCTTGTACGGCGCCGACTCCAGGAAGGGGAGGTCGGGGATGCCGTGGGGAATGTGATCGATCTTGTCGGCGGGCAGGCCGTAGTGGGACTGGAGGAGCGAGGCGCCGCGGCGGCTCATTACCACGACACGGTGGGCGTGCGCGGCAACGGCGCGGAGGGCGTCATGCTGGGCGGGGGTGGGCCCCTCCAAGACGCTGTGGAGCGTCGCCACCACGGGCGCTTGCAACCGGCGCATGAGGGGCAAGACGTAGGCGCCGGCTTCGCCGCCGAAGATGCCGAACTCGTGCTGGAGGGAGACGACAGTGGGCGCAGCGGCGTTGAGGGCAACGGCGGCTCCCTGGTAGGCGGCGGGGTCGTTCTGGGCGAGGTCGAAGCGAACTTCGGGGGGGTAGTCGTAGGAGCCGGGCGACTCGCTGAGAGCGACGGCGACCTGTTCAACGCTGGGGTAGCCGTCGCGCAGGGCGGCTTGCAGGTCGGCCGTGAAGGTGGCGATGCCGCACTTGCGCGGGAGTCGGGTGCTAATGAAGGCGACGCGGGAGGGGATGGCCGTGGGCAACAGAGAGCCGCGCCCGCGGTCCCACACCTCGACAGTGGGCGCCTGATCGGTTGCAGCGCCTGAGCCAGCTGCAGCGCCTGAGCCAGCAGTCGCGAGGGTCCGCGCGGAGGCGGCGCCTCGATACACGATCGTCATATTCGGCGTCCGCTCGTCACGAATTTCGGAAGCGGAGCTGGGAGCCCCGCAGCCGCCGCGTTAGGTGAAAGTTACGTCTTGGGGCGGCAGTTGCGCAATGGACTAAACGACACCGACAATAGTAGTGGTTCTGGGTGGCGGCTCATCAGGGGGCTCATGTGACGCACGAGCGTTCCGCGTGCGCCGCCATGTTTTTCCGCGGGCAGGATTTCGTCGATCCGCTGACTGCACGCGACCGAGAGGTCTCGCGGCGGCCATCCGCCCCCGGAGCCGTCCCTCCCCCAGCGATCCTCCGCCAAGCTGCCGCCAGGGATCAGCCGTCGGCCGGCTGCCGCCAACCTGGAGCCCTTCCCCCTCCGGCGCTGGGACCGCCCCGTTCGCGCACGGAAGCCGGCCACACTGGCGACGGGCGCTGGCGCCTCCGGCCAGGCCGAAATCAGGGAGCCAATCGACGCTCATGGAGCCGTCACAGGCGCCACGGCGTTGCGTCTACGTAGGGGAGAGAGGCCGCGTGATAGGGAAGCTCTCGATGGAATCCCCCACTTGGCGTGCCGATAGTGGAGGCGAATATCGCCGGGCGGATGTCGCCCAGATGGTGTATGGGAATCCGAAAGCGCGTTAACATAAAGTAGAGCGCCATGAGCAGCAACAACGGCCAGGGCAACGGGCTGTTCGCGCGGCACCAGGGGAATCCGGTGCTGACGGCGGGTGACTGGCCGATCTCGATCCGCAGCGTCTTCAACCCCGGCGCGGCCCTGCTCCCCGGTGGCGAGACGTACCTGCTTTGCCGAGCCGTGGACCACGAGATGCGTTCCCAGCTCTGGGGCGCGCGGTCCGTCAATGGGCTGGATGGGTCGCAAGTGGAGCCGTCGCCGGCACTGACGCCGGAGCCGGAGCGCTACCCGTTGGAGGCGCTGGGGATTGAGGACCCGCGCGTGGTTTGGCTGCCGGAGTTGGGCTGCTACGCGGTCACCTACACAGCGTATTCGTCGCACGGCCCCTGCGTGGGGCTGGCGCTGACGGACGACTTCCGCCTCTTCCAGCGCTATGGGGTCATCCTCCCGCCGCCGAACAAGAACGCGGTGCTGCTGCCGCGGCGGGTGAACGGGCGCTGGGCGTTGCTGCACCGGCCCATGATTCAGGATAGCGGCGACATCTGGGTGTCGTACTCGGAGGATCTGCGCCAATGGTCGGACCACCGGCCTGTGCTGTGCCGTCGCAATGGCGGCTCTTGGGACCACCAGAAGATCGGGAGCGGGCCGCCGCCTATCGAGACGGAGGCCGGCTGGCTGCTGCTCTACCACGGCGTGGGCGGGAGCAACGGCTCGTTGGTATACCGGGTGGGGGTAGCGCTCCTTGATCGGGACGATCCGAGCCGCTGCCTGCGCCGCCGCCGCGGCTGGGTGCTGGAGCCAGACGCCGATTACGAACGAAGCGGCGACGTGAAGAACGTGGTGTTCCCCTGCGGCGTCACCGTGGGCGAGGACGGCGACACGCTGCGCCTCTACTACGGCGCGGGCGACAGTCGCGTGGCGGTGGCCAGCGGCAGCATCTCGCGCCTCTTGGATGACCTGGCGATGAACGGCACCGCCGCCTGAGGGAGCGTCGCTGGCGCCGCGCCGTCACCCGTATCGCGATTTCCAGTCAGTTGGTTGGCGATCTGGCAGGCCCACGTGCCTTGCCCTCCGCCGTGCCCTTCGCCGTGCCCGTCAAGGGGTCGCCGACACACACAGGCGCGAACGGGAATGTTATCTTATGGTGCGATGCGACCCAAGGCGTTGGCGGCACACCGCGGGGCTGGGGCGTCTCACGCGGTCGCCCAGCTCGACGAGTCCACGACTTCGCTCCTAGTCAGCGACGTAGACGATACGCTGCTCGGGGATGACGACGGCTTGGCGGCCTTCGTCACCTTCATCCGGAGCCGCTCCGATCTCCTTCTTGCCCTGGCCTCCGGCCGGCCCTGCGCGAGCGTGCGGGCGAGTCTAGCGTCCTTGCCGACGCCGGTGCATGCCGCGGCGATCATCGGCGCGCTGGGTACGGAGATCGAACTGCAGGGCGAGCCCATCGTGGCCTGGGCGGCGCAGTTTGACGGCTGGGACCGGGGCCCCATCGACCGGGCGATGGAGCGGCTGGGGTTCGTGCCCCACGCGGCGGAGTTTCAGACGGTGTTCAGAGCGAGCTTCACTGTGCCGGCGGGAGCGCCACTGCGCGAGGCGCGAGCGGCGATCGCCGCGACCGGGGTGCCGCATCAAGTCGTTCATTCCAGAGAGACGAATCTGGACGTGATCCCGCCGGGTGCCGGTAAAGGCGTCGCCGCGGAGTACGTGGCCGCCGCCCTGGCGGTGCCGCGCGAACGTCTGATCGCGGCCGGCGACTCGGAGAACGACACGGACCTGCTGGCAGCCGCGGGGCGCGGCATTGTGGTGGGAAACGCGCAGGCGGCGTTGCGGGCCGCCTCCGCTGGGGAGCATGTGTATCTGGCGCGGCGGGCGTACGCCCACGGGATCTTGGAGGGGCTGGCCCATTGGGGCGTGGCGGGCGAAAGGAACTAAGAGTGATGAGGCGCGAGGACGGATCGCCCGCATCGATCCTGCTGCTGTCGCTGCACGGCTACGTGGCGGCCGATCCGGTGCTGGGCAAGCCGGACACGGGCGGGCAGGTCACCTTCGTGCTGGAGCTGGGGAAGCGGCTGGCCGAGCGGGGCCATCAGGTGGACATCGTCACGCGCCGCTTCGAGGGGCAAGCGGCGGTGGACGTCGCTGGGGCGGGCCTGCGTGTGTGGCGGGTCCCCTGCGGCGGGCCGGCCTTCATCCGCAAGGAGGACATGCACGAACACATTGGCGAGTTCGTGACGAACTTCCTTGCGGCGACGGCCGACGCCGGCCTCCGCTACGACTTGGTCAATTCGCACTATTGGGACGCAGGCTGGGCGGGCCTGCGAATCGCCGAGGCGCTGCGGATCCCGCACATCCACACGCCGCACTCGCTGGGCTGGTGGAAGCAGCAGGGGATGGGCGGAGCGAAGCCGGAGCTGGAACGCGAGTTTCGCTTTGAGGAGCGCATCCGCAAGGAGTTCCTGGTCTATCGGCGCTGCGACCAGTTGATCGCGACGTCGCCGGAGCAGGTGGAGGTGCTGACCGCGCGCTACGACGTGCCGGAAGAGCGGGCAACGATGATCCCGCCGGGCATTGACGAGCGGCGTTACGCCCCGGTCGCAGGGGCGGTCGCCGGGGAAGTGGCGGCGCGGGAGCGCTTGGGCTTTGGCGAGCACGACGTCTACTGTATTGGCCGGGCCGCATCCAACAAGGGCTTCGACCTCCTCCTCCGCGCCCTGCCGCCGCTGCGTGCGATGGTGGGCGACGCCCGTCTGCAATTGGCCGCAGGAGCCGGCTCGCCGGCCGACCGCCGCCTCGTTGAGGAGTGGCGGGCGCTGGCGGAGCAGTTGGGAGTGAGCAGCCACGTGCGCTGGCTCGGGTACGTTCCAGATGAGGCGATGGCGGCGCACTACCGAGCAGCGGGCGCCTTTGCGCTGCCGTCGCGGTATGAGCCGTTCGGGATGACGGCGGTGGAAGCGATGGCCTGCGGCACGCCGGCCGTCGTCACCGTACACGGCGGCCTGCACCACATGATCGACTTCGGGGTGACGGGCCTCTACGCGGACCCCACGCGGCTGAACGAGTTCGCGGCGATGCTGGCGATGCCGCTGCGCTATCCGCAGCTGCGGGCGCGGCTGGCGGAAGAGGGCGCCCGGTTCGCGCGGCGGGAGCTTGGCTGGTCCGGGATCGCGGGGCGCACGCTGGAGCTGTTCGAGCGCGAGGCCGAGCGTCATGCCAGGGAGCGCCCGGCCGCCGCGGTGAGCGGGCCGGTTTCTTGACCGCTGCGCGCCGCGCGCTCCTTTTCGGCGAGGCGCTCATTGACGAATTTCCCGACAGTCGCGCGGTCGCCGGGGCGCCTCTGCACGTAGCGGTGCACTTGGCGGCGCGGGGCTGGCAGGCGCAGTTGATCACGCGGCTGGGCGACGACGCCGACGGGGAGAGGATTCGCCGCACCCTGAGCGAGCGCGGCGTGGACTCCTCTTTGGTAGAGGGCGATCCGGAGCTGCCCACGGGTCGAGTGAGCATTCGCCTGCGGGAGGGCGGGCACGACTTCACGATCCAGGCGCCGGTGGCGTGGGACGCCATTGCGGGGCCGGCGGAGAGGCCGCCGCACGACGTGCTCCATTACGGCACGCTGGCCTGCCGCGCGGCGACGTCGCAGCGGGCGCTGAGCCGGCTGCTGGACTTCCCCTCTCAGGCCGTGCGCTTCTTCGACGTCAACCTGCGACCGCCGCATTACAGCGCCGGCGTGTTGCGCTGGGGGCTGGAGCGCGCGACCGCGGTCAAGCTCAACGACGAGGAATATACGGAGGTGGCGGAGCTGCTGGGCATGCCGGCCGAGCCGGCGGCGTACTTCGCGGCGGCGCCACGACTGCGCTACCTCTGCGTCACGAAGGGAAGCGCCGGGGCGGAGCTGCACCGTCGCGACGGGGGCCGCTGGAGCGTCGGCGGTGACGATGTTGAGGTGAAAGACACCGTGGGTGCGGGCGATGCGTTCAGCGCCGGACTCATTGACGGGCTGGTGGGCGGGCGGGGCGAGCAGGCGGCGCTGGACGGGGCGAAGGCGACGGCGAGCGCCGTGGTCACGATGCGGGGGGGACTTCCCCCGCTGGGGGCCGCTTGTCGGTAGCGCGCGGCTCCACGAGGGGGAGAAAGTCCTCCAGGGCGCTGCGCCCGTTGAGGGCTAAATAGGCCTTGATGTAGCCGGCCGCGCTCCAGGCTTGGTGGGGCTTGCCCATGGGGCGGCCGGTCTTGCCGTGGAGCCATTCATTGAACTCCCATTCCCCGTGCACCCCCTGGCGGCAGGCCTCGGCGAGGCTCTGGAGTGCGCGCTCCGCCTGGTCGGTGCGGCCAAGCAGGTAGAGGAAGCGGACCCACAAGCCACCAATAAAGGGCCAGACGCCGCCGTTGTGATAGTGGTAGGGCAGGTTGAGGAAGTTGAGGATGAAGTAGTCCTTCCAGTCCTCGGCGCCGGACTGGACAGGCGGATAGAGCACCCGGACCGGGTAGGGCTGGTCAATGCCGACGCCCCACAAGAAGCCGTAGAGGCGTTCGCGTTTGGCCTCGTCCAGGAGGCCGGTGAGGGCAGCGAGCAGGTTGGCGTAGACGTCGCAGCGCCAGGAGAAATCGTACGGCGTGACGTAGCTGAGGAGGTACTGGTGATCGCCCGTAATGCGACGGCCGCTGCTGCCGAGCGCGGTCCAATCCGCTTCGGTGTAGGTGGGCCAGAACACCTCCAGCAGCCGTTCGCGTGTCCGCTCCGCGCGCTGGATGCTGATGGCGCCGTCAAGCCCGAGGTGGTTGAGGAAGGCGCCGTAGTCCAGTTGCGCCTGATACCACAGGACCTCGTCAAAGAGGACGTTGTAGGAGCGGGGGAAGAGGTCCATCCAGTCGGAGGCTTCGGGCAGTTCAAGCAGACCGTCGTTGTTGGCGTCGTGGGCGCCCAGCCAGCGCATGGCGAGATCGGCGTGCGGAAGCATGCGCTCGGCGAAGGCCTGATCGTGCGCGCTGTGGGCGAAGCGGGCAACGCCGATCACGAACCAGAGCACGGCGTCGATGCTGGCGATGCCACCCAGCCCGGAATAGTCCGGGCGCTCGCCGGCGAGCTGGACGTTGGCGGGGATCTGCCCGCTGTGGGTCTGGTGCCTGGCCAGCACCTCCAGAGTGCGCCGGCCGCAGGCGACGAAGTCGCTTTCTCCGGTCTCCAGGGACCAAAGGGCGGTGATCACGCCGTCGCGGGCCCAGACGGCGGCGTAGGTGCCGAGGCGTCGGGGGCCATCCGCTTGCGCGGCGGCCACGAAGCCGAGATCGGTGATGGCGCCGCGCAACGATTCCAGGGCGCGTTCGTACGCTTCATCGCAGAGGTTCATTGCCGTCTCCGCAGCGAGCGACTGTATTTATTTGACCGCGCCACCAGAGCGCCCGCTGCGATCGATCGTACGGCGAGCGCGCGTGATGGGAAACGGGCGGGGGCGCGCAGGCGCAGGATCCTGACCACGGCGGGCCGCTCGCATGGGGTCACCGTTCCGCGCATGAGGAGGCGTCAGGGGTGCGCTTGGCCGGGGGCGAGCAGTGGCTCAAGGAGCTGCGCCCAGGCCAGCAGCGCTTCATCGGCGCGGAAGCGGCCTACGATCTGCAGGCCCAGAGGCAGGCCGCCGGCTGCGGCTCCGGCGGTGGCGCCGGCCGGAAGAGTGAGGGCGGGCAGCCCGGCGTGGGTCCAGGGAAGATTCAGGGCGGGGTCCCCGGTGGCGCCGAGGCCCGCGGGCGCCGGGCCGGGCGCGGCCGGGCAGATCCAGAGGTCAATGCCGCGCTCCTCCATCGACGCCTGCAGTTGGGAGCGCAGCTGCGCCCGACCGGCGCGGGCGGCGGCGAGATCAGCGCCGGCGACCGCGCGCCCTCTCTCAATGAGCATGGCGCTGTGCGGCCGGTAGAGCGATCCGTAGTCGCGGAACCAAGCGTCATGGACGGCGGCGAACTCGGCGGCGACGAGATTGCGGTGACGTTGAGTGACCTCGGCAATGTCGGACAGAGCGGGCAGGCGGTGGACGACGCAGCCGCGGGACTCGAGACGGGCCACGTGATCATCGAAGGCGCGGCGCCCCTCCGGGGCAGCCTGGTCAAGATAGGGGCCGTCCGGCACGGCCAGGACGGGTAGGCGGCCGGCGGCGGCCTCGGCGAGCGGGGGCTGCCAGCCGTCGCAGAGAAGCGAAGCGGCGAGTGCGGCGCCGGCGGCGTCCTGCGTAAAGAGCCCCACGTGGTCAACGGAGGCGGAGAAGGGGAGAACGCCGTCGATGGGGATGCGCGCGTACGTGGGCTTGAAGCCCACGACGCCGCAAAAGGCGGCCGGCCGGATCACCGAGCCCACGGTCTGTGAGCCGAGGGCGAGGGGACCGTAGCCCGCCGCGACCGCCGCCGCGGAGCCGCTACTGGAGCCGCCGGGGGTGTGAGCGGTCTCGTGCGGGTTGGCCGTAGGGCCAGGGTCGAAGTAGGCGAACTCGGTGGTAACCGTCTTGCCCAGGACGAGCGCGCCGGCGCGGCGCAGGCGCGCGACACTGGCGGCCTCCGGGCCCCCGAACAGCTCCGGCGGGAGGGCCGAGCCGGCCCGGGTGGGGAAGCCGTCGGCGCGAAAGATGTCCTTCAGCCCGACCAGGACACCGAAAAGCGGCGGCCGCGCCTCCGGATCGGGGTAGCGCTGGAGGAGCGCTTCCGCCTCTCGGTGGAGGCGGCGGCGGCGCTCCGGCTCGGGCAGCAGCGCGCGGATGGCGGGTTCGAGGGCTTGAAGGCGGTCGCACTGCGCGTCGATGTGCTGCCGGAGGGGCAGCGAGCCGCAGCGGAGCGCCGCGGCGGTGGGACGAAGGGGCAGGGACGCCGTCAGGGGCGGCACGGGGACTGCCTTCCGGTTGCGGGCGGATGATAGCGATGAAGCGGCCTCCGCGCCGAGCGTTGGGAGAGTCGGCGACGGCGGCGCCAATGACTCCTTGCTCTTCAAACACCCGCTGGTCGTAAGGGCGACGGAGCAGATGGCCACCTTTTCGTGACGGGCGCGTAACAAATCCGCCTTTTTCCCCCATTAACCGGTTGAGGTCAACTTGGCGCCGCGGGCGGGCCCCGATGCGGCGGTCCGGCGCCAGATGGCCGAGAGGGTGGTGATCCGATGCTTCATCGATTTGTTCTTCGTAAGACAGTGACAGTGGCGCTCGTCGTGGCGGCGCTGGCGATCGGCTCCCTGACGGGGGTGATGTTCGCCGAGGGCGGCGGCCAGGACAACGCGCCGGAGGATCCCGGCCAGCCCGACAACCCCGGCGCGCAAGGCCAGGGCCAGGACGACCCCAGCGCCGGCAGCCAGGGCCAAAACGACAGTGGTGACCACGGCAAGCCCGTAGATCCCGGCGCGCAAGGCCAGGGCCAGGGCGCCCCCAGCGCGGGCAGCCAGGGCCAAAACGACAGTGGTGACCACGGCAAGCCCGTAGATCCCGGCGCGCAAGGCCAGGGCCAGGACGATCCCAGCGCCGGCAGCCAGGGCCAAAACGACAGTGGTGACCACGGCAAGCCCGTAGATCCCGGCGCGCAAGGCCAGGGCCAGGACGACCCCAGCGCCGGCAGCCAGGGCCAAAACGACAGTGGTGACCACGGCAAGCCCACAGATCCCGGTGCGCAAGGCCAGGGCCAGGACGACCCCAGCGCCGGCAGCCAGGGCCAAGGCCAGGGCGACCACTGCAAGCCCGACAACCCCGGCGCGCAGGGCCAGGGCCAGGGTGAGGGCGACGGCGACCCCGAGATCGAGGGCGACGACCCCGAAGTCGAGGGCGAGGGCGACGGTGGCAACGCCCAGGTACAAGCGTGCAAGGATAGCCTGGGCGGCTATCGGAACATGGGGATGTGCATTAACTAGAGCGGCCCGAACGCAAGCTCCCTCGCAGATCATGGCAACGGCAACGGCGTGCCGTGGCCACTGCAGACCGCTTTCGATGCGCGCGAGCCCGGACGGCCCGACCACGCGCAGGGGGGCGGGCAGGGAGACTAACGCAGAAAGGACCCGGACCCAGAACGCCATCCCGTCGCGAGAGCCAAGCGACGGGCAGCGGCGAGGTTCGGAGTTCGGCTCTTCTCTACTCGTTGATGAGGCCGGGTCATTGACCCGGCCTTGTCGTATCTAGGCAGCGCCCCATTCGGGAGCGACTTCGTTCAGGCGCGGATGAAGCGGCTCAGCCCGGCACCCGCACCGGCGCGAAGGCGCGCTCCATCTCGCGACGAAAGCGCACGGTCTCGTCGGCCTCGTCGAGGGCGACGGCGGCGGTGGGGATGACGTCGCCGGCGCTGACCGGCCGCTCGAGCCGGACGCCGTGGGCAAGGCCGATGGGGAGGGCGGCAACGGCGAGGCTGTCGGCGGCGGGCATGAGCCGGCCCCAGACCGTGTAGCCGCCTTCACCGTCGAGCAGCTCGCCGGCGGCGAGATCGCGCTTGGCGACGGCGGCGACGTCGGCGCGGAAGCCGGTGGGGGCGCCGGTGGGCTCGCGGCGCAGGGCGACGCTGGCGACGGAGATGCCGAGTTCGAGCCCAATGAGGTGGGAGGGCCGGTAGAGCGCGCTGAAGCGGCCGCTGGCGTCGGTGACGAGACCGTACTCGCCGAAGCAGCGCGCCGCATAGTCAGTGGGCGCCGCGAAGACGACGTAGACGCCCCAGCGCAGGTCACGGGAGACGGGACGGCCGTCGCGCTGGAGGCTGGAGACCACTTCGACCTGGCCCTCGTGGTGGAGCGAGCCGCCGGCGTCGCGCGGACGGAGGACGGTGGCGAGATCGTCGGCGCCGCAGGGCGGGAAGGCGAGGCCGTCGGGCGCGGGGGTGAGGCCGGTGGCGTTGGCCACGGCGGCCATCTCAATAGCCGACTTGGTGCCGTCAAGGAAGGAGTTGAACATCTGTGGGTTCATGCCGCCGTCGGCGGCTTCCTGGGGGGTGAGGCCGTAGTGCTCCCAGACGGTCTCGGGCGTGGAGGCGTGGTAGGCGGGGAGGTACTTCGTGCCCTTGCCGGCGGCGATCACCGGCAAGCCGCTGGCGCGAGCCCAGTCCACCTGCTCGCAGATGAGCGCAGGCTGGTCGCCGTAGGCGAGGCTGTAGACGACGCCGGCTTCCTGGGCTCGGCGCGCCAGCAGCGGTCCGGCAAGGACGTCCGCTTCCACGCTGACCATGACAATGTGTTTGCCCTCCCGACAGCAGGCGAGGGCGTGGCGGATACCGGCGACGGGGCTGCCGGTGGCGTCGATCACCACCTCCAGGCCGGGGGCCGCGATCAGCGCAAGGGCGTCGTCGGTGAGGTGGGTCTCGCCGGTGGCCAGTGCGTCCGCGAAGTCGCGCGCGCGGATGCGGGCGGGGTCCCAGCCCACGTCGGTCAGCGCGTCGCGGGCGCGCTGGGGCTCCAGGTCGGCGACGGCCAGGAGATGGATGCCGTCCGTCAGGCGCGCCTGCGCCAGGTACATGGCGCCGAACTTGCCGGCGCCGATCAGGCCCACGCGGACTGGATCGCCGGCCGCGGCCCGTTCCTGGAGGAGGCGGTGGAGGTTCATGATTGCCGTCGCGACTGACGCCAGCGCTTTTGGCGGGCAGGTTAGCACGCCGGCGCGCCTCCAGATGGTAGGGCGAAGGTCGCCTAGGCGCTCGCCGCCTCGTCGGCGTCGTCAGTGGCGAGGCTGCGACGAAGGGCGCGGAGGGCGCGCATCTGGGTGGCCCGGACGGCGCCTTCGCTGGTGTCCAGCAGCGTCGCGACCTCGGCGTAGCTGCGGCCCTCCAGGATGCGCCAGCGGGTGACCGCGCGTTGTTGCGGGGTGAGGCACGCGAACGCCCTCTGCAGGCGATGGCCGACGAGGCCGGCGAAAACCTCGCTCTCGGTCGAGTCGATCACGGGCTCAACGCCATCGAGCGGTTGGTCTCGCTTTTGCGTGCGGTAGAAGTCGGTGATCAAGTTGCGGGCGATGCGAAGGAGCCAGGGGTAGGAGGGGCGGGCGCTCCCGGGCCCGCGAGACGAGCGCAAGGCCTTGTAGAAGGCCTTGCCGATGACGTCTTCGGCGTCCTCCGGCCGGGTGATGCGACGCTTGGCGAAGGCCACGAGATCGCCGTGGTGGCGGGCGTACAGATCGGCCAAGGGCTCCGGCGCATCGCCGGGCCGGTGGGACGGTTCGACAGCGACATCATCTGCGCGCATCATGGCTCGGCTCGCCTGCAGCCTTCCGCGCCTCACGGCTACAGAGATCATCGGTCAGCGAGGGAAAAGCATCAGAGCGAAGGGGAACAGCCGTTCGAGCCAAGCGGCTCAGGGGGCGTGCTGGGCAGCCAGAGCGAGAGCGCGATCAGGAACACTGCCGGGGCGCGAATAGGCCGAAGATCCGCGGCGGCGGATGAGCCCTGCATAATCACTTGCTGTGTTGACATGGACCCGGTTGAGCCCCATGGTAGCGGCGCTTTAGCGCCACGCCCGCAGGGCGCGGCGGGAGAAACGGAGCATGGCGCAGAGAGATCCCGACCCGCAGCGCGCGCGTTTCCGCGCGCGCCAGGAGTTCGCCGACGTGCACGTGGAGACCGCTCCCACGGTGTCCCGTTTCGCCGCGTTCGTCGTTGCGGACGTGGGGAAAGCGGACGAGATCGTGGCGGAGGCCTACTGCGAGCTGCAAGGCTCCGGATTGCGTCCCGCCGATTCCGCGTCGGCGCTGCCGTTGCTGCTGGCCGCTGTGCAGCGCTGCGCGCGGCCGGCTGCGGCCAGGGAGCGGCCGCTCGTCGCGGTGGGGACGCCGGCCGCTGCAAGCGTGCAGACGGTCCGCGACCACGGGCTGATCGACGCGATCCGCCGGCTGCCCGGACTGGAACAGCAAGTGATCTTCCTACACCTCATTGAGGGGTGGTCCAGCGACGAGACCGCGCGGGCGTTGGCGCGAACGATTCCCGAGGTGCGGTCGGCGCAACTGCGAGCGCTGCGACGTCTGCGAGAGATCCTGGAGCCGCGGGCGTCATCGTCGCCTGAAGCGACGGCCTGAGCAGGACTGCGGCGTCGGCCCTCCGTCACGTTCCCGCAGCGGTGACCCGAAGCGACGGCGAGCGACCAGCGACCGCACTCTGGTAGGCTGAGGGCGCACGGCGGAGCCGCCGTCGGGGCGCGAGGGCGGGGCAGTGATGAGATGATGCGGCCATGACCAAGCGCCGTCACGAAGCGCCCGCAGAGATCTTGGACCGGGTGATCGATATGCTGCTGGCGGGGTCCGAGTGGCGCGACGCGATCCCCGCCGATCACCCCGATCGGGCAGAGCTGCTTCAGCTCGGAGACACCGCGGAACGGCTGGTTGCAACGACGCCGCAACAGCAGCCGGTGGATCGGGCCCGCTGGACGCGTATCCTCCGGCGCATCGCCGTGCTGCAGGACGAGGGCTCCGACGAGAGCACCGCCGAACGGCAGAGTGGGTCGTGAGCGAGCGCGCCATCGCAACTTGGACGTGCCGCAGGCCAGCGCCGTGACGTCGAAGCGCTACACGCTGACCGATTTCGTGGCGGAGTGTCGCGAGATCGTGGGGCAACGGTCGGAGCCAACACAGACGGTCGCGGCGCTGGCGAAGCCGCTGGAGCGGATCATCGCGCGGGCCGACTGCCTGTCGGACCTAGAGCCGGACGGCAGCGCCGATCCGGAGCGCGGCTTCGTAATCCACCGACAGTCGGACTTCAGCATCCTGGCGGTCGTGTGGGAGCCGGCGAGTGGGGCGCCGATCCACAATCACAACAGTTGGGCCATGGAGGGCGTCATCCGCGGGCTGGAACGGAACCGGAACTATCAACGCACGGACGCGGGATCGGAGCCGTGGCGCGCGACCTTGGAAGAGCTGGAACCGACGATCGTGGGCGCGGGCGAAACGACGTTGCTCCCAGCGCCGCCGGCCGACATTCACGCCGTGGAGATCCCGGCGGACGAGACCCTGGCGATCCACCTCTACGGCGTGGACATTCTGAGGCAGTGGCGGTACGAGTTCGACCTGGAGTCGGGAGCGGTGACTCCGTTTCGCATGCGAACGCGGAGGGAGCTGAGCGGACAGCTCTGAGTCGGGCGGGAGGGGAGAGAGATGTGCGTCCCTCCCGAGCTGCAGCGCCTCGCTCTGTGGCCGGCGTACTGCAACCGCTGGTTGCGACGCCTCCAGCTTCGTTATGTCGATCAGAAGGTCCTCGCCTGCGCCTTCGGTGGCGAGGTGGAGTTTCTGGGCAGTCGCGACCACCCGGTCACGCTCCTGGCGCGCAGCGGCCGGGACGTGGAGCGCTACGAGCTGTACGAGTGCGAGCCGGCAAGCAGCCGGCGTTGGGCGAGACGGACTGCGTTTCGGCGGGTCGATGCAGTGGAGGCGACGCCCGTCGCGGGCATGGGGCTGCACAAGTTCGTCACCACGAATCGCTCCGACGACCGGCGCTACTTCGTGCGCGCGAGGGCGGGCGCTCGGGTCTACGACTCCAACATTGTGCGGGCGAAGATCGGCTCCCGTCCCACGGTGCGGCAGGCGGAGATCCTGGCGGCAAACCGCGTCAATCCGCCGTCGTTCTCCTGGCCGCCGGTGGGAGGGCGCGGGGCCGTGTCGCTGCTGCTGGTGTCGGACGTGGAGCGGGACGAACTGGTCAGCGGCGTGTATTCCCATGGACGCTACTGGACGTTTCCCAACGTGGCGCGGGTCCCGTTCTACTACCACCGCCCTTCACCTCAGCTCGCGATTGAACCCGGCCGGAGCTATGAGGCCACCTACTTGGCGGTGGACCGCGACGGTTGGATCGCGTACGTGGACAGGCTGCGCTTCGTGGGTGCGCCGCGCTGACCCTGCGCGCCGGCCCTGGCCGAAAGGAACACTGCGGTAACACCGCAGTCGATCATGCTGGGCGAATCGGTCATAGTGAGGGCTGCGTGCGGTTATGTGGTGGTGGGCGAGGGGCAGTGGAAGGCCATGCCAGGCGCCCAGTGGGGAGTGATCGACGCGCTTGCCGACCCAGCCTGCTTGCTTGACAGGCGGGGGCAACTGCGCCGCGCGAACGCGGCGTTCCTGAGACTCTTGGGGATCCCGGCGGCGGGCTCGGGTGCGAAGGCGCTCCAGGGCCACGCGATCGTGTCAGCGCTTACGCAGGAGGCGCGGGACCGCGCCGCTCTTGAAGACGTGATCGCGCAGGCCGCGGCGGCCGGCCGCGCCGAGGCGGTAGTCGCGCTGCGGGACGGCCCCGCCGGCGTCGCCGACGTGCGCGTCCAGGCCAGCGATGTCGACGGCGAGCATCTGCTCGTGACGTTGGGGCCGGTCCCGCCGGCGAGCGCGCCTCCGGATCGATCTCGCTCACCCCTCGCCGATGCGACGGCTCCATTTGCCGGTGAGCCGGATCACGATCCGGACCGGCAGAGCCTAGAGCTGGTATTCGAGCACGAGCCGGACGGGACGCTGCTGTGGGTGAACGCGCCAACGGCGCGATCGTTGGGGCAGTCCGCCGAGGCGCTGCGGGGCCGGAATTTGGCCGAGTTCGTGGCGAGAGAAGACGCGGCGGCGCTGCGCCGGTATCTGGAGCGCTGCCGGCGAGAGGGATCGGCGCGGGGACGGCTGCGGATCAGGGCCGGCGAGCGGGAACAGCGGACCTGGAGCTACACGGCATCGCGGGCAGTGGCGTCGCGGGCAGTGGCGTCGCGGGCAGTGGCCGCGTCGGTGGCGGGGCCGGTGCGGGTGCACGCGCTGGACGTGACGGACCGGGTGCACTTGGAAGGGGCGTTGCGCGCCACGGAAGAGCGCTACCGGCGGTTGCTGGAGCGCGCGCGCGACGGGATGTGGCTGTTTGACAGCGACGATCGCTGCCTCTACGTGAACGACGCGGCCTGCGCCATGCTGGCGCGGTCGCGCGAGGCGATCTTGGACCAGCACCTCAGCGCCTTTGTCCCTGCTGAGGAGCGGGCGAACGCATCGACGCTGCTGGAGGAAGTCCGTCGCGCCGGCAGCGCTACACAGCTCACGCGCGTGGTGCGGCCCGACGGCAGCGAGGTGCCCATTGAGCTGAACGCCGTGGATCTGGGGGACGGAACGACGCAAGCCATCGGCCGGGACATGTCCGAGTGGTTGGCGGCGCAGGAACGGATTCGCGCGAGCGAAGAGCGCTACCGGACCGTGGTGGAAACGCCATCGCGCGGGATCGCAGTGACCGACCGAGCGGGGCGGATTGGGTTTCACAATGAGGAATTCGCGCGCCTCCTGGGCCTGGAGCGAGCGCCGACGCCTGCGTCGATCGTGGAGCTGGCGCCGGAGCCCGAGCGCGCGCGGTTGACCCAGGCGCTGGCCTCCGTGCCGCAGCGGCGAAGGGCCGTAGTGGAGATCAAGCGCGAGGTGGCAGCGAGGGGAGAGCGCTGCCTGGAGATCACGCTCAACTGGCTGGCGGCGTCAAGCGAGATCCTGGCCGAAGTGCTGGACGTGACCGACCAACGCGCCATGGAAACGCGGATGCGCCAAGCGCAGCGGATGGACTCCGTGGGCGGTCTGGCGGCCGGCATTGCGCACGACTTCAACAATCTGCTCACCGTGATCCGGGCGAACCTGAGCGAAGCAAGGCGAGAGAGCGCGGGGGCGGTGGCGCCGCTGCTGCAATCGGCGGACGCGGCCGCGGCCAGCGCGGCGGAGCTGTCGCGGCAGCTGCGGGCGATTGGGCAGGCGAGCGAGAGCGCGCGCGAAGCGATGCTGCTGCGACCGCTCGTGGAGGCGCTGCTGGATCTGCTGCGTCGCACGGTGGGCTCCAGGATCCGGTTGGTGGCGGAGGTGCCGGAGGACATTGGCGTTCTGGGTGCGCCCACACAATTGCAACACGTGCTCATGAATCTGGCTCTCAACGGGAGCAAGGCGATGGCGGACGGCGGCACGCTGCGGATCAAGGCGCGCCGGCTCGATCCGGCGTGGGCGCCGTTCGACATGCCCACCCGCGAGCACGGCTACGCCCTCTTGGAAGTGTCGGACAACGGCGCCGGCATGGATGAGGAGACGGCGGCGCGCGCCTTCGAACCGTACTTCTCCACGAAAGGCGAGGCCGGCACGGGACTGGGCCTGGCCATGGTCTACGGCATCGTGCGGGAGCACGAAGGCTCCATCACCCTGCAGACGGAGCCCGGGCGCGGGACGACGATCCAGATCTGGATCCCGGCCGTGCCGCCGCTGGAGCGAGGCGGAGCCCAAGAGCAGGACGGGAAAGAGGGCGAGCAGGGAACGTCGTCCGTCCCGGCAGCCGCGACGACTGGCGCGACGGTCAGCGCAACGGTGCTGGTGGTTGACGATCGCACGGAGCTGGTGGAGGCCTGCCGGACGGTGTTAGAGGGGGCAGGGCACCAGGTGCTGGTGGCGCGGCACGGTCGAGAGGCGATCGGCGTGGTGCGCGGGGCGGCGAAGCCGCCGGATCTCGTGCTGCTGGATGCGTCGATGCCGGGGCTGTCGGGGCGGGAAACGTTGGCCGCGTTGCGGGCGCTGGCGCCATCGCTGAAGGTGGTTGTGATGAGCGGCTTCGCCGCCGAGGCGCTGGACGGCCTGGAGCCGGACGGCGACTGGGCCTTTCTGCCGAAGCCGTTCGACCGCGACACGCTCCTGCGGGTCGTGACTGTGGCACTGGACAGGGCACTGGACAGGGCACTGGACGGAGCGGGGCTGGACGGATCAGCTGAGGGGGCGAGCGGCGAGGACGATCGCTCCCACGGCGATTAGGCTCGCCTTCATTTGGCCACAGGCTCCACCGCTACGGTCTCCACCGCGAGGGGCTGCGCCGAGGCCGGGTCCTTGATGCGGACGCTGAGCCGGCCCGCCAGCGCGGCCTGGAGGAGGTCGCCGCAGACGGCGCCGCGCCAGCCCTGCAACAGCACGGGCAGGGAGTCGGTGGCGCCACCGTGGAGGCGCCAGTGCACGAGTTCACGGAGGTCGGCGGCGCCGCCGACGAGGGCGGGCGCCACCTGCCGCTCATTGGCCGCGGTCTCCATGACCGTCTGCAGGAACGGCGTGAGAGTGGCCGCGGAGGTCGCGGTGCGACCGCCGCGGCTTCGGCGCGGGGGCAGCTCATCTTGCGGCAGGCCCTGTGCCGTCCGCAGGCAGCGCAGCAGCGCGGCGATGTCCCGCCGGCCGTAGCGCTCGAAGCCACGCAGGCGACGTAGCTCCTCTTCATCGCTGGGGAGGGCCTGGACCGCCGACATGATGAGGTGGTCGGGGAGGATGCGCTTGCGGGGGAGGTCCCGCTCTTCGGCCACGGCCTCGCGCCAGAGGTAGAGTTCGCGCAGGGCGGCCAGCTCGCGGCGGCCGAGTCGCTCCGCCCCGGAGACGCGCCACCAGCGAGGATGCAAGAGGTCATCTTCCAGCGCCTGCAGGCGGTGGCGGCTCTCCTCCTCCAGCCAGGCAGGGCGGTCCAGCGCCTCCAGGCGATCGCCGAGGCGTTGGCGCAGCGTCAGGAGATAGCGGACGTCTTCAACGGCGTAGTCCAACTGCGCTGCGCTCAGCGGCCGGCGCGTCCAGTCGGTGCGGGTCTGCCCCTGGCGAAGCCGGGCGTGAAGTTGCTCCTGCACCAGCGCGGCCAGGGAGAGCGGATAGCGAGGGCCCACGAACCCCGCGGCCAGTTGGACGTCGAAGAGGCGGTCGGGGACAGCGCCCACGATGTCCCAGCAAAAGCGGGCCTCCTGTTCGCCGGCGTGGACCACGGTCTCAACGGCGGGATCGGCGAGCTGCCGCCAGAGCAGCGTCAGATCGGGCAGCGCCTGGGCATCGATGAGGGCGACGCGGTCGGGGAGGGCGATTTGCACCAGCGCGAGTTGGGGACGGTAGGTGCGCTCGCCGACGAACTCCGTATCGATGGCGAAGCGGCCGGCGTCGCGGATGGCGTCAACGAGAGCGTCAAGGGCGGCGGCTGTGGTCAGGAGCGAAGCGGAACGATCCACGCACTCATCGTAGCGAACGGTCGTCGCGAACGGTCGTCGCGAAGGGCGCCAGCCATCTCGGTGTGCTAGCGTGAAAGGCCAGAGATGGAGCGGGTGCGATGAAGGTTCGGACGTCCGTCAAGAAGCGATCCCGCGACGATCAGATCGTCCGTCGCAAGGGCCGCGTTTACATCATCAACAAGAAGAATCCCCGCAATAAGCAGCGCCAGGGGTAAGCGCCTCCGGCGTGGACTGCGGCGGACGGTGAGTGCGCCGGGCGCAAGGCCCGGCGTTTGTCGTGGGGGCGCCGCCGGAGGGCGGCGAAGGAGTGGCGGCCGTGCAACCGCTGCGATCCCTGCTGCTGTGGCTGTCGCACCGGGAGGCGCTGGGCGACCGGCTGGAGCGGTGGCCGCCGAGTAAGCGCTTGGTGTCCCGCTTCGTGGCCGGGCGCAGGCACGACGAGGCCGTGGCGGCCGCACAGCCGTTGATCGCGCGAGGATTTACGGTTTCGTTCTCGCTGCTGGGGGAGGGCGTGACGAGCGAGGCCGAGGCAGCAGCGGCCGTGGGCGAGTACCACGCGCTGCTGGAGGCGGTGGCGCAGGCCGGGATCGCCGCGGAGACAACGATCGCCGTGAAGCCGTCGCTGCTCGGTCTGGCGGTGGGGCAGGAGGTCGCGGCGGGGGCGCTGCAGCGGGTGGCCGAGGCGTCGGCAGAGATTGGAACCGGGCTGGAACTGGATATGGAGCGCGCCGCGAGTGTGGACGCGACGTTGGCGCTGTACCGCCGGGGCCGGGCGCACCATCCCGAAATGGGCGTGGCCTTGCAGGCGTCGCTGCGCCGCAGCGAGGCGGACCTGCAGGGGCTGATTGAGGAGGGCGTGGCGCATGTGCGCATAGTCAAGGGCGCCTATGCGGAGAGCGGCGCGATCGCCTACAGCGGGGCGGGGGCGATCGCCTCGGCGTTCCATCGCCTGGTGCGGATGGCGCTGGCGCCGGAGGCGATGCGCGGGGGGGCGTTCCTGGCCGTTGGCACTCACGACCTGCGGATCATTGCGGGGACGCGGACCCGGGCGTTTCGCAAGCGCACCCCGGCGGGTCGGTGGGAGGTCCAGATGCTGTACGGGGTGCGGCCACGGCTGCAGGCGCAGTTGCTTCGGGAAGGGTACCCCGTCCGCGTCTACCTACCGTACGGCCGACGCTGGTACCCGTATGTCATGCGCCGGCTGGCCGAACGCCCGGCGAATTTGTGGTTTGCGCTTCAGCAGCTGTTTCGCCACGAGTAGAAGCGCGCCGATGGTGGAGACGGGGGGGCGGGGGGCGGCGCCGCCTGAGCCAAATCCCTCATTTGGCTGGGCCGATTCCCAGACCGCACTGAACTCCCTGCTGCGGATTGATGGGGGAAATCGCTGATGGGCGGCAACAGGCGCGCGCGGCATGATGGAGGGGCTGCGCGAATCGCTCGCGGCGGTGTTTTCGCTCCAGTCCAGATCCCTGCGAGCAGAGCGGCGTCAGCAGGAGAAGAGCAATGGCAGACGAAACCACGGCCACCGCGAGCGGCGAGACTGTCGATGTAGGTCAGCAGGGAGACGAGTCCGCGACCGAGCAGCTGGTGGTGATGCGTCTGGCCAGCGAGGACTACGGCATTGACATCACCCATGTCCGCGAGATCATCCGCATGCAGAACATCACGGAGGTTCCGCAGGCGCCCGCCTTCGTGGAGGGGATCATCAACCTGCGCGGATCGGTGATTCCGGTGGTGGACTTGCGCAAGCGCTTCGGCGTGGAAGCGTCGGAGCAGTCGGAAGAGACGCGCATTGTCGTGGTGGACGTGCGGCAGCACACAGTGGGGCTGGTGGTGGACGGCGTCACGGAAGTGATCACGGTGCCGGAGAAGTCGATTGAGCCGGTGAGCAATCTGGCCGCCGCCTCGATGACGTCGGAGCTGCGCGGCATTGTCAACCTGCCCGAAAAGCTGATCATCCTGATCAACATGGAGAGCCTGCTGGGCGGCATTGCCGCCGGAGATCTGGAGGACACGGTGCTGGCCGCCTGAGCGGCGCCCCCTTCCTGCGGACGGGCCGCCTCCCGGCGAGCGACGCAGCCCCCGCCTCTTCACCCATCGCGTGCCGATCGCAGCGCCTTCCGGCGCGGGAGCGCCCCCTCGTTTCCCCCCAGCCGGCCCGCGAGAGCAAGTTGCCTGGAGCAGCTGCGCCGGGAACGGCGTGCGCTATTCTCGTACCCTCCCGTCTCTCATTGTCGGCGGAGCGTTCCGCGCCGAGCGCGGTGGCGACCGCAGCCGCGCCCCCATGGTGGCGCCGCGACGGCGGTGCAGCTGGGGGCAGCCGTTGCGAGGGAGAATCGAGGGCACGATGCCACGCCGGATCGGGATCTCCGTCCAACCGCCGCGGTCGCGCGAGGAGCGCGGCGAGGTGATCGGCAAGGTCAAGGTGGCCGAGGAGGTGGGCGTCGCGGCGGCGTTCACGGCGGAGCGGTGGGGGCGGGACCAGTTCACCTTCCTGACGGAGCTGGCCCTGGAGACGCAGCGGATCGGGCTGGGGACGGGCATTGCGCCTGTGTACGGCCGGTCGCCGGCGGTGCTGGCGATGACCATCGCCAGCCTGGACGAGCTGAGCGGCGGGCGCATGACGCTGGGGCTGGGCGGGTCCGGCGCCCGGGTGGTGGAGCACTGGCACGGTGAACCGTTTGCGCGGCCGCTGCAACGCCTGCGCGAGTACGTGGAGGTAATCCGCCTGATCCTGTCGGGCGAGCGTGTGGTCTACGAGGGCGAGATCTTCAAGCTGGACCTCGGCTTCCGGTTCGAGATTGAACGGGTGCGCGAGCATATCCCGATCTATCTGGCGTCATTGGCGCCGCGCGCGGTGGCGCAGACGGGCGAACAGGCGGACGGGTGGATGCCCTACTACTGGCCCGCGTCCCGATACGGCGAGGGCCTGGCGCTGCTTGCGCAGGGGGCGCAAGAGGCCGGGCGGGCGCGGGAGGAGATTGCGTTCGCGCCGGCCATCGCGATGACGATTGGGGACGACGCCGTGTCGGCGCGGGCGCAGGCACGCGAGGCGCTCTCTTTCTACATTGGCCGCATGGGGACGTTCTACGCGCAGATGCTGTCGCGCAACGGCTATGCCACGGAGGTAGAAGCGTGCCGGGCCGGTTGGGCGCAGCGCGATGCGACCGCCGCCGGCGCCGCCATCCCCGAGCGAATGCTGGACGACACCACGCTGGCGGGGACCCTGGATGACGTGCGCCAAGGACTGGACACGCTCTTCGAGCGCGGCGTCGATCTCCCCATCCTGACGCTGCCGCCGGGGTCGCTGGAGGAAACGGAGCGCGTGCTGGGAACGCTTGTCCAGGGCTAGGCGGCAACGCTCCGGCGGTGGAGTCCGGCGGGGGGTCCGCTGCGGCGCCTAGACGACGGCCTGCCGCGCCACGATGCGCCGGGCCGCCAGGATCTGCAAGTCGCGCGTGCTCTTCAAGCTGAGTTTCTTGACCATGTTCGCTTTGTGCTGCGCGCCGGTCTTGGGACTGATGTAGAGACCGCTGGCGATCTCCTGCGTACTATGCCCCTCCCCAATGAGCTGAATGACCTCCCGCTCGCGTCCGCTGAGGAGGGCAAAGAGGCCGGCGTTGACATCGTCGGCGGGGCGGGAGGCCATGGTCGCCAGCACCGGCCCAGCGAGCTGCGGGCTGACGTAGATCTCACCGCGGCCGACGACGCGAATGGCGGTCTCCACTTCGCTGAGCTCCGCCGTCTTGGGGACCAGCCCGCTGGCGCCGGCGCGGAGGACATCCAGCACGGCGTCGGAACCGACCACGCCGGTGAGCACGAGGATCTTGCAGGCGGGCGACTCTCGCTTGATGCGGCGGGTGGCCTCCAAGCCGTCCAGGAGCGGCATGAGGATGTCCATGAGAACCAAGTCCGGCTGATGCTCCAGCGTTGCCTCAACGCCGGCACGGCCGTTTTCGGCCTGGCCCACTACGCGTATGCCGTCCAGCGATTCGAGTGCCATGGTCATGACGCTGCGCAGGAGTCCGTGATCGTCTACGACCAAGACTTTGAGTTCGTCAACTGCTGTGGTCATTTCAGTTTTTCCCTAGGGACGGCGGCCCAAAAGTTGTACCCGACCCACCAATTTGCACTACGAAGATCGTACTTCGCACTACGACGATCGTAGGTGCCGCTGCATCACCGGGGCATCTCATGGCGGCGCGGGAAGATCACGATCCGATCACAAGCGACCGTCCGCATCTGCCCTTGCGGGGGGAGGAGCAGCCAGGGGCGGGCCCGGAGCCGGTCAGTGATCGCCGGGGGCGAAGGTGTAGCCAACACGGGGGACCGTGACGACGTAGGCAGGCGACTGGGCGTTGGGCTCCAGCTTGCGGCGAAGGCGCCAGACGGCGGTGCGGAGGAGGCCCACGTCATCGACGTAGGCAGGGCCCCAGACGGCGCGGAGCAGGTCAGCGGGAAAGATCACCTGCCCGGGGCTCTGGGCCAGTTCCGCCAGCAACTCAAATTCAATGGGGGTGAGGGGGATGGGCACTCCGTCCAGGAGGGCGCGGCGCATGGCGAAGTCCACCGTCAAGGCGTCGTGCGTGATGGCCTCCGGCAGCGCCGGGCGAGCAGCGGCGCGGCGGAGGTTGGCGCGCACCCTCGCCAGCAGCTCACACACTCCGAAGGGCTTGACGATGTAGTCGTCGGCGCCGAGGTCGAGCCCGCGGATGCGGTCGTCCTCCCCGTCGCGGGCGGTGAGCATGAGGATGGGCGTGTCCGAGAATTTGCGGACAGTGCGGATCACTTCGAAGCCGTCGATGTCGGGAAGGACGATGTCAAGGAGGACGCAGTCGGGATGGAGGTCGCGGATCATCGCCACCGCGTCGGCGCCGGTGCCGGCTTCAAGGGCCGACCAGCCACTGCGCTCCAAGGCGAGGCGAACGAAGCGACGGATGCGAGGCTCGTCATCAACGATGAGGATCGTGGGATTCTGAGAGCGCTTCATGGAGGCGGCGTCCGTGGCACGGAGCCGCCATGTGGTCGCGGTGCGATGGGAGGCAAGACGGCGCTCTCCACCGAGGCAACTTCCCTTCGGCCATGCGGCGCTCTCGGCGTCATCTTCCGCCGGGGCCGCGCTTTCGGCAAGCGTAATGGCCCGACCGGCCTAGCCGAGCAGCGATTCCAGAAAGTACACGTCATAGTTGCCGGCAACGAAGGCGGGAGCCGCGACGATGCGCTGTAGCAGCGGCAGGTTGTGCGTCACACCGTCGATCTCGACAGCGGCGAGGGCCTCAGTCAGGCGCTGCACGGCGGTGTCGCGGTCCCCGCCCCAGACAACGAGCTTGGCGATGAGGGGGTCGTAGTAGGGCGAGACCTCGTCGCCGCTTTCGATGGCGGCGTCAACACGGATCCCGTCGCCGCTGGGGAAACGGACGTCGCCGGCGCGGCCGGGCGCGGGCAGGAGCGTCTGCGGGTGCTCGGCGTAGATGCGCGCCTCAATGGCATGGCCGTTCGGCGTGGCGGCGTGGGGCGGCAGGCGGAGCGGCTCGCCGGCGGCGAGGCGGAGTTGCCATGCGACGAGATCGAGGCCGGTCACCATCTCCGTGACGGGATGCTCCACCTGTAAGCGCGTGTTCATCTCCAAGAAGTAGAAGACGTCCTCCGGCGTGACCAGGCATTCGACAGTGCCGGCGTTGCGGTAGCGGATCTGCTCCATGGCGGCGACGGCGCGGTTGAGGAGGTCGCGGCGGAGGGAGGCGGAGATGCTGGGCGCGGGCGTCTCCTCAATCACCTTCTGGTGGCGTCGCTGCACGGAGCACTCGCGTTCGCCCAGGTGGAGAGCGGCGCCTTCGCCGTCGCCGAGCAGCTGCACCTCCACGTGGTGCGCGCCGAGGATCTGCCGCTCCAGGTAGATCTCCTGCGATCCGAAGGCACGGGAAGCGGTAGAGCGGGCGCGCCGGAGCGCGCGTGCGAGCTGGTCGGGCTCCCGCGCGACGGCCATACCGATGCCGCCGCCGCCGCGGCTGGCCTTGACGATCAGGGGGTAGCCCACCTGAGCGGCGATCCCGTCGACGTCGTCGTCAGGGAGAATGGCGGCGGAGCCGGGGATCGGGCGGATGCCGAGAGCGCGCATGAGGGCGCGGGCCCGATCTTTGTCGCCCATCTGCTCAATGTGCAGGGGATCAGGGCCAATGAAGGTGAGGCCGCGCTGGGCACAGGCACGGGCGAAGGCGGGGTTCTCCGAGAGGAGGCCGTAGCCCGGGTGGACGGCGTCGCAGCGGGCGGCGACGGCGGCGTCGAGAACCGCTTCGGCGTTGAGGTAGGACTCCGCCACAGGGGCGGCGCCGATGCGCGTGGCGCCGTCAGCCGAGCGCACGTGCAGGGCGCCGGCGTCAGCGTCGGAGTAGAGGGCGTGGGTGGCGATGCCGAGGGTGCGGCAGGTCCGCATGACTCGGACGGCGATCTCGCCGCGGTTGGCAATGCAGACACGCTGAAACATGCCGGTCATTCAATGGTGAGGAGGAGATCGCCCTCCTGAACGGGCTGGCCCGGCGTCACGGCGAGGGAGGCGACGGAGCCGGGCGCGGGCGCTTCCACGGGGATCTCCATCTTCATGGATTCGAGGATGAGGAGTTCGTCGCCGCCGCTGACGGTGTCGCCGACGGCAACGAGGACCTCCAGGACGGTGCCGGCCATGGGCGCTCGCACTTCGGCCATTCGACTCACCTCAGCCCGGGGCGGCCGCGTCCAGTGCGATGGAGCCGGCCTTGCGACCGGCTCCGCCCGCGATCCCGTGACGCCGCGCATGATCACCGGCGCTGCGCGCTCCTGTCAAGCGAGGCAGCGAGGCGGTCCTGGCGGCGGGCGTGGCAGTTGCTACCCTTACAGGAGGCGCTGTTGGAAGGAGCCGTTGATGCATCGCGATCTGCTGGAGATCCTCGTCTGCCCCGTCACGAAGGAACCACTTGAACTCATTGTGGAGGAAGAAGACGGGGACGAGATCGTCCGTGGCGCGCTGTACTCCCGATCGATCGATTTCAAGTACCCGATCGAGGACGGCATTCCCAACCTGCTGCCGCCGGAGATGCAGGAAGGCGGGGACAAAGCGGCGGAGTGAGCGCCGGCCGCGCCAGCCGTGCTCAGCCGTGCTCAGCCGCTCTGGAGCGCCGCGTCCAGCGTCTGCAAGAGAGCGGCGACGTCCACGGGCTGGCGCAGGTAGGGCGGGCGGCGGTACTTGACGAAGGCGATCACCCCTTCGCGGAGGAGCACGGCCGCGTCTGCCTCATCGTCGTCCACGCTGAAGGTGTAATGGCGGGCGCGCTCGCCGATCCCGCGGGGGATGCCCAGCGAGCGGATACGGCCAAAGGCGCTGTCGTCTGCAACCGCGTCGGCGAAGTCATCGAAGAAGGCGCCGCCGTCCAGGCCGTCTTCCAGCCGCAGTAGGTCAACGAGCAGCAGCTCGTTGGTAATGCCGCTGCTGAAGGTGACGCGGGCCGCGCCGGAGACGAGGCCCAGCGCGAGGATCGGCTCCAGGTCCTCGCGCGCCACGAGCTGGAAGCGGTCGGGCAGGGCCAGCGCGTCGTGCTCGAGGAACGGTTCCAGATCGGGGTCGTTCTGGAAAGCGCGCGACGCTTCCGCCGCATCTTGCGGGACGATGTCGGGCGGCGGCGGGGCGACGATCGTGGTGAGCGCCGCGGGCGCGACAATGGCTGTGGGGGTGGCGGAGTCGGCGGCGTCGGCGGCGGCGGCGTCATCGTCGTCGTCGGAGCAGGCGGCCAGCGGCAGCACGATGGCGAGCGCGACCGGGAGCAGCACGCGGGTCCAGAGCCGGGCTCCAGTGGGCGCCGTGAGCAGCCCGGCCGCTCTCCTCTTCACTGTGGCCCCTTCACTGTGGCCCCTTCACTGTCGTCTCTTCGCCGTCGTTTCTTCGCCGTCGTCTCATCGCTGTCGCTGGCGCGCGCCCCAGGGACGGCGCAGCGCCCCTGCAGTGTAGGAAGTGCGATCGCCGCAGCTCAAATCGAAGCGGGGATCGTCGCGAGGCGGCCGCGGAGAGTGCGGCCAGTGACAGAAGCGGTCGCCGTCCGAGCGAGGCGGCGTGCTAGGCTGCGGACAGCACCGACTGCTTGGACTTTAAACCGGTCCCGCGAGGCCGGAAAGGACAAGGGCGTGCCCCCTGTGTCGATCACCCCATCTGCCGTCGTGCCGTTTAGACATCGCCGCTGGAGCGTGGCATGACGGCGTCACCAGAATCGCGCCGGGCCGAAGCGCTGGTGCTGGGCGCGGAGGGGATGCGGCGGGCGCTGGTGCGCGTCGCCCATGAGGTCATGGAGCGTCATCCCGATCCGGCGCAGCTCGTGCTGGTGGGCATGCGGACGCGGGGTGTGCCGCTGGCGGAGCGGATCGCCGGGGCCATCACGGAGTTCGAGGGAACGCCGGTGGAGACGGGGGCCTTGGATATTGGACTGCACCGCGACGACCTGTCGCTGCAGGGGATCGGCCCGAGGCTGCAGCCCAGCGACCTGCCCTCCACCATCGATGACCGAGTGGTCGTCATTGTGGACGACGTGCTCTTCACCGGCCGCTCGATTCGCGCGGCGCTGGACGCGTTGACGGATTACGGCCGCCCGGCGGCGATTGAGCTGGCCGTGCTGGTGGACCGCGGGCACCGCGAGCTGCCCATCCGACCGGACTACGTGGGCAAGAACGTCCCCACGGGGCGTGACGACGACGTGTCCGTGCGCCTGGTGGAGACAGACGGAGTGGACGAAGTCGTGGTGCGCGGCCCGGGCAGCGCCGCCGGCGCCGCCGACGAGGAGCGGGGAGGAGACGGTCGTGGTCGCCAAACCGAAGCCTGAAACGGCAACGGCTCCCGAAGCGGAAGCGGCGACGCTGCCATCGGTGCCGGAATCGGACGGGTCGCCATGGCGGCGGCAGCACCTGCTCGACGTGGATGAGTTTGGCCGTGACGAGATCCTGCACGTGCTGGACACGGCGGAGGCGATGCAGGAGGTGCTGCAGCGCCAGGTGCCGCGGACGCCGGCCCTGCGCGGCGTGACGGTGTTCAATCTCTTCTACGAAGCGAGCACGCGCACGCGCGCCTCGTTCGAGCTGGCGGGGAAGGCGCTGGGGGCGGACGTGATCAACGTGAGCGGCGGGGATTCGAGCGTCGGGAAGGGGGAGTCGCTGGCCGACACCGTGCGGACGATCGAGGCGATCGGCGCGGACGTGATCGTGATGCGGCACCCGGCCAGTGGGGCGCCGTACCTGGCGGCTACCCTGAGCGCCGCCCACGTGGTCAATGCCGGCGACGGCCTCCACGCCCACCCCACGCAAGCGCTCTTGGACGCCTTCACTCTGCGTGCGGCGCTGGGGTCGCTGGAGGGCAAACGTATCTGCATTGTGGGCGACGTGAAGCACTCGCGGGTGGCGCGGTCGAACCTGTGGGCGCTGACGACGCTGGGGGCGGAGCTGACGCTGGTGGCGCCGCGCACGCTCCTGCCCGCGGGCCTCAACACGTCGCACCCGCTTGGCCTCCCGCCCGTGAAGGTGGCGGACGACCTGGACCGCGCCATTGAGGGAGCGGACGCGGTGATGGCGCTGCGCCTGCAGCACGAGCGGATGCGGGGCGCGGCCGTGCCGTCGCTGCGGGAGTACGTGAAGCGCTATCAGATCACTTCGGCCCGCCTGGCGCGCGCGGCCGAGGGCGCGGTGGTGCTGCACCCCGGTCCCGTGAACGAGGGTGTGGAGATCGCCTGGGAGGTGGCGCACGGCCTGCGGAGCCACGTGGAGCGGCAGGTGCAGAACGGCGTGGCCGTGCGCATGGCCGTGCTCTACCTGCTGACGAGGAAGGCGGCATGAACGCGGGGAGCGGGTTGGACCTGCTGGTCAAGGGCGGCCGGGTCATCGATCCGGCGAACGGCATCGACGGGGTGCAGGACGTGCTCATCCACGGCGGTCGGATCGCCGCAGTCGCCGCGGACCTCAGCGCCGAGGCGCCGCGTCTCGACGCGAGCGGCCTGGTGGTGACGCCGGGCTTCGTGGACCTGCATACCCATCTGCGCGAACCGGGCGAGGAGCACAAGGAGACCATCGCGACGGGGACGGCGGCCGCCGGGCGGGGCGGCTTCACGACCGTCTGCGCCATGCCGAACACGCAGCCGCCGATGGACACGGCCGCGGTCGTGGCACAGGTTCTGAACGGCGCTCGTGACGCGTGCGCGCGCGTTCTGCCGATCGGCGCGATCACGAAGGGCCGAGCCGGGAGGGAGCTGGCGGAGCTGGACGACCTTCGCGCCGCCGGCGTCGTGGGGTTCAGCGACGATGGCGACGGCGTTGCCGACGGCGCCCTGGCGCGGCGGGCGTTCGAGTACGCCGCCGACCTGGGGCTGCCGCTGGCCGAGCACCCCGAGGAGCCGGCGCTGGCCGCGGGCGGCGTGATGCACGAAGGCCCGGTGTCGACACGGCTGGGGCTGCGGGGGCTGCCGTCGCTGGCGGAGGTCGCCATGGTGGAGCGCGATCTTCGCCTGGCGGCGCTGACGGGCGCGCGGCTGCATCTGTGCCACGTGAGCACGGCGGAAGCGTGTGCCGCCATCGCGGCGGCGAAAGCGAGCGGCCTGGCCGTGACGGCGGAGGTGACGCCCCACCACCTCTTCCTGACCGAGGCGGCCGTCGCTGGGTGGAATCCTTCGACAGGCTCCCTCGACAAGCTCGGGACAGGTTCAGGACAAGCGGAGGGCGGCGCGGCCCTTCCTCTAGAGAGGCTGGCCTACGACACGAACGCGAAGGTGAATCCGCCCCTGCGCTCCGCTGCCGACGTAGACGCCTGCCTGGCGGCGCTGGCGGCGGGAGTCGTTGACGCGGTGGCGACGGACCACGCGCCGCACGCCGAGCCGGACAAGCGCTGCGAATTCGACGGCGCCGCTTTCGGCATCAGCGGGCTGGAGACGGCGTTCGGCGTGCTGGCGACGCTGGTGGCGCGGGGACGGCTCACACTCGCGACGGCGATCGAGCGAATGACGATCGGGCCGGTGCGGGCATGGGGGCTGGACCGGGGCGATCTGGCGGGGCTGGGCAGCTTGAGCGAGGGGGCACCGGGCGACTTGGCCATCGTCGATCCGGAGGCGGTGTGGACGGTCGATCCGACCGCGTTCGCGTCGAAGGGGAAGAACACGCCGTTGGCGGGGATGGAGCTGACGGGGCGGGTGGTGGCGACGGTGTTTGGCGGTCGGGTGGTGCATGAGGAGCGGGAATGAGAGCCGTTCGTCCTTCGACGGGCTCAGGACGAACGGCGCGGTAGAGGAGGCGCAGTTGGGTGAGCGGCAGCCGGCCGCGCTGGTGCTGGAGGACGGCAGCGTCTTCCGGGGACATCGGATCGGGCACTTCGGCGACGCCTGGGGCGAGGTGGTCTTCAACACGTCGATGACCGGCTACCAGGAGATGCTCACCGACCCGTCTTACGCGGGGCAGATGCTGGTCCTGACGTACCCGCTGATCGGCAACTACGGGCTCGATCCGCCCGTGGACGAGAGCGCGCAGATTCAGGTACGGGCCCTGATCGTGCGGAGCGACTGCGACAGGCCCAGCCATCCACTGGGCGGGATCACGCTGCACGAGTACCTCCTGGCCGGGGCCGTGCCGGGGCTGGCCGGCGTGGACACGCGCGCGGTCACGCGGCGGATCCGATCGCGGGGGGTGATGCAAGGGTTGATCGTGAGCGAGGAGGAGGTGGAGCGAGCGCAGGCGCGCCTGGCCGATCTGCCGTCGTACGAGAGTCAGGATTTCGTTGCGGAGGTGGGGACGCCGGCGCCGTACGAGTGGGAGGACGCCGCGGTCGCCCAGGGGAGCACCGAAGGCGCGCATCACATCGTCGTGCTGGACGAGGGGCTCAAGTACAACATCCTGCGCCATCTGCGCCGGCGGGACTGCCGGGTGACGTGCCTGCCGCCACAGACGACGGCGGAAGAGGTGCTGGCGCTGGCGCCGGACGGCGTGCTGCTGTCGCCGGGCCCCGGCGATCCGGCGCTGCGGGAGGTGCAGGTGAAGGGCGTGGAACGGTTGCTGGGGCGGGTGCCGCTGATGGGGATCTGCTTGGGACATCAGGTGATCGGCCGGGCGCTGGGGGCGGGCACGTTCAAGCTCAAGTTCGGGCACCGGGGCGGGAACCATCCCGTGAGGGAGCTGGCCAGCGGGCGGGTCTACATCACGGCGCAGAACCACGGTTACGCGGTGGACCCCGAGGGCCTGCGCGGCGGCGCGGAGGTGAGCCACGTCAACCTGCACGACGGGACGGTGGAGGGGCTGACGCATCGGGACTATCCGCTGGTGTCGATTCAGTACCACTCGGAGGCGGCGCCGGGGCCGCTGGACAACGGCTACTTGTTTGACCGCTTTCTGGAGTTGGTGCGGGGAGCGAAGGGTGGTTGAGGTGAGTGAGCGGCCGTTCGTGGTTCGACCCTTCGACAAGCTCAGGACAGGCAGGCTCAGGACGGAGGGTAGCGAAAAGTGAGCCATGCCTAAGCCGGAGAAGGTGCTGATCATCGGCAGCGGGCCGATTGTGATCGGGCAGGCGGCCGAGTTCGACTACGCCGGCACGCAGGCCTGCAAAGCGATGCGCGAAGAGGGCGTCACCTCCGTGCTGGTCAACTCCAACCCGGCCACGATCATGACGGACGAGGGCGTAGCGGACGTGGTCTACATTGAGCCGCTGACGCTGGACGTGATCAGCCGAATCATTGAACGGGAGCGGCCGGACGGGCTGCTGGCGACGCTGGGCGGGCAGGTGGGGCTGAACCTGGCGGTGGAGCTGCACGACGCGGGCGTGCTGGACCGCTTCGGGGTACGGCTGCTGGGCACGCCGCTTGAGGCGATCCGCAAGGCGGAGGACCGCGAGCTCTTTCGCACCACGATGCAGGAGATTGACGAGCCGATCCCGCCGAGCAGGACCGTCGCCTCCCTGGACGAGGCCTGGACGGCGCTGGAGGAGGTCGGGCTGCCGGTGGTGATCCGGCCCGCCTACACGCTGGGTGGGACCGGCGGCGGCTTCGCGCATACGCGGGAGGAGTTTGAACGCATCGTCCGAGGCGGGCTGGCGGCGAGCCCGGCGCAGCAGGTGCTGGTGGAGCAATCGCTGCTGGGGTGGAAAGAGGTGGAGTACGAGGTGATGCGCGACGGCGCCGACACATGCATCACGGTCTGCAACATGGAGAACGTGGATGCCATGGGGATCCACACGGGCGACTCGATCGTGGTGGCGCCGAGCCAGACGCTCTCGGACCGCGACTACCAGCGGCTGCGGCAGGCGTCGTTGAAGATCATTCGCGCCCTGGGAATCGAGGGCGGCTGCAACGTGCAACTGGCGCTCGCGCCCCGTCCCGACGTGCTGGACTGGCGGGCGGCCGGGGAGACGCGGGGCGACGAGCGTGACCTGCCGTATTACGTGATTGAGGTCAATCCCCGCGTCAGCCGATCGTCGGCGCTGGCGAGCAAAGCGACGGGCTACCCGATCGCGCGGGTGGCGGCGAAGATCGCGGCGGGCAAGCGGCTGGACGAGATCCAGAACCAGGTGACGGGGAAGACGACGGCCGCATTCGAGCCGGCGCTGGACTACGTGGTGGTGAAGGTGCCGCGCTGGCCCTTCGACAAGTTCGGCGCGGGGGACCGCACGCTGGGCACGCAGATGAAGGC
Source organism: Dehalococcoidia bacterium (assembly GCA_963662615.2). Lineage (GTDB taxonomy): Bacteria > Chloroflexota > Dehalococcoidia > Bin125 > Bin125. The sequence goes on along the minus strand of CAXXSR010000001.1, from coordinate 689,029 downwards.
GACCGGCGAGGTGATGGCGATCGATCGGACGTTTGAGGCGGCGCTGCAGAAGGCCGTGCGGTCCATGGAAGTGGAGGGGAGCTCGCTGCTCTGGGAGGAGCGCGAGGAAGCCGACCCCCTGGCCGCCGGGGCCACCGACAACCGCATCTGGCACTTGATGGCGGCGCTGCGTCGCGACCCTGACACGCTGAGCTTGGCGCGCCGGACGGCGGTCGATCCCTGGTTCCTGGAGCGCCTGCTCACTCTGGTGCGAATGGAAACCCGCCTCCTCAGCGAGCGGCTATCGCCGGGTCTGCTGCGAGAGTCGAAGCGGTTGGGCTTCAGCGACGAGCAGATCGCCAACCTGGCCGGCTCCGTGACGGAGAAGGTGCGACAGCAGCGGCTGAGCTGGGGCATCCGGCCCGTCTACAAGATGGTGGATACCTGCGCCGCCGAATTCGACGCGGTCACGCCCTACTTCTATTCAACTTACGAAGAGGAGAACGAAGCGCTCCCCGAGGCGACGTCGCGGGCGCTGGTGATCGGCAGCGGGCCGATCCGGATCGGCCAAGGGATCGAGTTCGACTACGCGTCGGTGAAGGCGGCGCAGGCGCTGCAGGCGGCCGGGTACGCCGCGATCATGGCGAACAGCAACCCGGAGACCGTCTCGACGGACTTCGACACGTCGGACCGGCTCTACTTCGAGCCGCTGGACGAGGAGGCGGCGCGGGACATTCTGGACAACGAGAGGCCGGCGCCGAATGGCGGCCCGGAGGGGATGGAGCGCGTGCCCACCATCCTCCAATTTGGCGGGCAGACGGCGATCAACTTGGCGGGGCCGCTGACGCTGGCCGCCCAGCCGATCATGGGCTCGTCGGCAGAGGTGATCGATTTGGCGGAGGACCGGGAGCGGTTCGAGCGGTTCCTGACGGAGTTGGGCATTCCGCAGCCGCCCGGGGCCGCCGTGGGCAACGTGGAGGATGCGATCCAGGTTGCGGAGACGGTCGGCTATCCCGTGCTGGTGCGTCCCTCGTACGTGCTGGGCGGGCGGGCGATGGAGATCGCGCAGGGGCCGGGCGAGCTGGCGCGCTACGCGAGCATCGCGTTGGAAGCCGCGCCCGACAAGCCGCTGCTGATCGACAAGTACCTGGCCGGGCTGGAGATCGAGGTCGATGCAATCTGCGACGGCGAGCGGGTGCTCATTCCGGGGATCATGGAGCACATTGAGCGGGCCGGCGTGCACTCCGGCGACTCCATGGCGGTGTACCCGGCGCCCAGCCTGACGCCTGCGGAGATCGAGACGGTTATTGACTCCGCGCGCCAGATCGGGCTGGGGCTCCAGATACGCGGGCTGATGAACATTCAGTATGTCGTCATGCGCGAGGCCGGCGAGAGTTCCCTCTTTGTCCTGGAGGTGAATCCGCGCGCCAGCCGCACGGTGCCGTTTCTGAGCAAGGTGACTACGGTGCCCATGGTGCAGGTGGCGGTGAACGTGATGCTGGGTCGCTCGATCGCGGCGCAGGGCTACCCAGACGGTCTCTGGCCGGCGCGGGATCTGGTGGCGATCAAGGCGCCTGTGTTCAGCATGGCGAAGCTAGTGGGCGTGGACACCTACTTGGGGCCGGAGATGAAGTCGACGGGCGAGGTGATGGGGATCGACCGGACGTTCGACAGCGCCTTGACGAAGGCGTTGCTGGCGTCGGAGCTGGCGCTGTCGGCGCACGGCACGGCGTTGCTGAGCATCGCCGATCAGGACAAGGCGGACGCGATTCCCATGATCCGCAATTTGAGCGCTGCGGGATACACGATCTACGCGACGGAGGGCACCGCGGAGCTGATGCGCGGCCTGGGCCTGGAAGCGATCGTGGTGCCGAAGCGGTTGAGTGCAGGCCACCCCAATGTGGTGGACGTGATTGAGGACGGGACGGTGGACTTCGTCGTCAACACGCCCGAGGGGGGCCGGAGCACGCTGCGCGACGGCTTCCATATCCGGCGGGCGGCGAGCGAGCATCGGACCCCGTGCTTCACCAGCATCGACACGGCCCTGCACGCGGTCGGGGCGATGGTGAGCGGGAACGATCGCTACAGCGTGCTGCCTCTCTCGGAATATACGCGGCGGGTAGCGCCCGTCGGGGACGCGGCCGAGGCGCGATCGTGATCCATCAGGTCGAAGCGCGAGTGCTGGAGAGCGAGGAGATCTATCCCGGCACCTTCGTGACCTGGTACGCCGGGGCGGAGCTTGCCACCGCGGCGTCGGCGGGGCAGTTCGCCATGGTGCAGCCGCGCGCCGGCCTGGACCCGTTCCTGCCGCGCGCGTTCACCTTCTATCGATTCCGCGAGCGCCAGGGCGAGCGAGAGTTCGCGCTGCTGTACGCGGTGACGGGCGCAGTGACGGCGCTGATGGCGGCGCAGCGGCCGGGCGAGAGCGCGCTGATGACAGGGCCGCTGGGACGCGGCTTTCAGGTGCGCAGTGGCGCGGCGAACCTGCTGCTGGTGGGCGGGGGAGTGGGGATCGCGCCGCTGGTGGCGCTGGTTGACGAGCAGCTGTCGCGGGGAAGCAACATTGTGCTGTGCTTCGGGGCGCGGAGCGCGGCGGGCGTCTTTCCCGCCGCCGAGCTGCCCGCCGAGGTGGAGTACGCCGTCGCCACGGAGGACGGGTCGGGGGGGCGTCGGGGGCTGGTCACCGACCTCTTCGCCGAATACTTGCCCTGGGCGGACCAGACGCTCGCCTGCGGACCCACACCGATGTTCCGGAGCATGGCGAGCGTGGTGCGGTCGGACGGGATGCGCCGCTCGGCTCAGATCTTGATGGAGACGGAGATGGCGTGCGGGACCGGGGTCTGTTACGGCTGCGCCGTCTTCACCAAGCGCGGTGTGAAGCTCTGTTGTAAAGACGGGCCGCGCTTCGAGTTGCTGGATGTGTTCTGAACGAGGCGGGGGAGAGTGAGATGAGTAGCCAAGGGCCGTCGTGCGAGGAGCTGCTGCAGGAGTGGCGCGAGCGGCGAACGGCGCTGCGGGAGCAGCACCTGCTCACCACCGAGCCGCTGGGCCGGCACGATGCGCCCACGCCCGACGCCGACCGCCTGCTGGCCCGCCTGGACGACCTGCGCATGTTGATGCGGGAGCGCGGTTGCGGGGAGCCGACCGAGTAGCGAGTCGGTTGCGGTGTTGCTCGGGTGGCGGTGTTGGTCGGGTGGCAGCGTTGCTCGGATGGGGCCGTCGTCGTGGGGACGGCGGGGCACGCTAGGAGTCGGGCGGCGCCCGCGTCGGGGGTGGCGTCTGTCGTGACGCGGCCCCGTGAGCCTCGTGACCTGGTCACAATCAGCAGCGGACAATCGCACCGGGGATCTCGTCGAGGACAGGAGAGGAACCATGCAACGGGACGTTGAGTTTCGGAGCAAGGGAGTGCGGTGCCGCGGATGGTTGTACGTCCCTGACGATCTGGTGAAAGGTAACGCCGCTGCGGCCATCGTGATGGCACACGGCTTCTCGGCGGTGAAGGAGATGTTCCAAGTCTCCCGCTACGCGGAGAGGTTCAAGGATGCCGGCTTTGTCACTCTCGTCTTCGACTTTCGATTCCTGGGCGCAAGCGAGGGCGATCCACGTGGCCAGATTGTGTCCCACGAGCAGTGTGAGGACATTCGCAACGCCATCACCTGGCTGTCACGGCAACCCGAGGTCGATGAGGACCGCATCGGAGTGTGGGGCCCTCCTACAGCGGAGGCCACGTCCTGCACTTGGCGGGATTCGACCGCCGTATCAAGGCTGTCGTCTCGCAGGTCCCGACGATCAACCCCGTCGAACAGATCATTCGCCGAAGCGGACGGGACGGCCTCGAGCGCCTCCTGGAAATGCTGGCGACGGACCGGGAACAGCGCTTCGACGGGGAACCGTCGGGCCGGGTGAAGGTGGTGGCGCCGGAAGGCGAGCTCTCGGCCCTGAGCGTCCCGGAGGCGTATGAGGCGATGATCCGTCAGGCCATGATCGCACCGAGCTGGGTCAACTCCGTGACGCTGGAGTCGCTTGAGGACTACGTCCAGTACCTTCCGACCGCGCGTATTGAGCTGATCTCCCCGACGCCGCTCTTGATGGTGATCGCCGAGGCAGACGCGCTGATTCCCGCGGACCTGGCGCGGGCGGCGTTTGAACGGGCAGGGAAGCCCAAGGAACTTCACGTGGCTCCCTGCGGCCACTTCGAGATTTACGAGCAGGAGCCCTGGTTCTCCGAGGCGGTGGGCCGCATGGCGGCGTGGTACACAACGCACCTGCAACCGAGGCGCTGAAGCGCCGGCTTCTCTGCCTGATCGCCGGGGCACTTGTGCTTGCCGAGGCCAACCGGGAGGGGGCCCCGCTGTAGCGCTGCGCTCCCGGGGCCCTCACGGCGCCGCCATTCCCATCATCACGCCGCCGGCATCCGGCCCCGGCGCCAGCTCGAGCACCCAAACGACCGCGCCCGCCAGTCCCAAAGCGGCCGATGCTATGGCGCCGTCGCGGCTCGGGCGCGCGCCAGGGCCTGGGCCACCTGCTCCACGGCGTCGACGATGCGGAGTCCACCGCCGAACAGCGCCTGATCCACGCCGACGACGTTGCCGTTGCGCACCGCCGTCAACCCGCCCCAGCCGGGCCGGTCGCCAATCTGAGCCGGCGAGACGGGATTGGACGCCAGCTCGCTGGTGAACTCCGCGGAGTTGAGTAGCAGGATGAGATCGGGGTCCGCGGCGATGATCGTTTCATAGTTGACCTGGGGGAAGGCGCTGGCCGCGTCGCTCAAGATGTTGACGCCGCCGGCGCGGCGGATGACGTCGTCGTGGAGGGATCCGGGTCCCACGGAGAAGGGGCGCGTGGGCGTGGATTGGTCGAGCTCCATGTAGACGCGCACGGGCGGGAGACCGGCATAGCGGGCGCTGACGGCATCGAGGCGGGCGCGGAGATCGGCCACCAGAGCGGCGGCCTCGTCGCGGACGTCGAAGACGTCGCCCAGCAAGATCACCTGCTCCAGCATCTCGTCGACGCTGGAGGGGAAGTCGAGGGCGAGAACGGGAATGTCCAGCGCGCGAGCCTGATCGACGAACGACTCCGTGCCACCGGTCGCGATCACGATCAGATCCGGTTGCAGCGCCGTGGTGAGCTCCAGATTGAAGGCGAAGCCCTCTCCGCCCACGCTGGGAACGTCGCCCATCTCCGGCGCGGCCTCCAAGGAGAAGTTGTCCGACGCCACGATGCGATCGCCCAGGCCCAAGTCGAGGAGGAGGTAGGTGACCGAGGGGAGGACGGCGACGATGCGGCGGGGGGGGGCGGCGATCTCGACCTGTGCACCGGTGTCGTCCGTGACGATGAGCGGTTGGACGGTGGGGTCCGGCGCGTCCGAGGCTGTGGCGGTGGCGGCAACGTCATCGCCATCGCTGCAGGCGACGAGGGCGAGCGTCGCGATGGCGATGCTGATGGGCGCGAGAAGCCACATCGGTCGCGGACGGGAACGGAGAAAGAGTGGGGCCGGTCGGGACATAGCGCTCCTCCGCGGCCTTCCGGCTGCCGCAGCGCACCCGGCGGGGATGAGGCGGAGGGCGAAAAAAGGCGGCCAGCCCGAGGGGATAGCCGCAATGCGCCCCAGCCTTTCCTCGAAGGCGGTTTCTGTGGCGTTGGCGTCCAGCGGGCGGTCGGGCTTCTCGGAGGAGTTACCGTTGCGGGACAGCGCCGGATTCGCACCGGACTTCCCCCGCGGGGCGCCTTACTCGTGGGTCGTGCGCGCCAGCATGGCAGCGGGGGTGCGATGCGTCAAGGACGAGCGGGGCAGAGCCGCTTGCGGCCGTTTCGTCGTCGCGGGAGGCAGGAGGACGGGGCAGCGCTGCGCGAACCGAGCGGCGCTTTTCGATCCGAGCCTGCGCGATCCGAGCGCGCGGAAAGCGCCGCTGCGGCACTCCTCTATGCTCTGCCGCGCATGCCGCGCCAATACGACCTCCTCCAAGTTGATGCGTTCACCACCACGCCGTTCGCGGGCAACCCCTGCGCTGTGATCCCGGACGCCCAAGGGCTGGACGAAGCGACGATGCAGGCGATCGCGCGGGAGATGAATCTGTCGGAGACGGCGTTCGTGCTGCCATCGGCGGAGGCCGACTTCAAGTGTCGCTACTTCACGCCGGCGGAGGAGGTGCCGCTGGCAGGGCATCCCACCATCGCGACGGTACACGCCTTGGGGGAGCTGGGCCGCATCCCGGCCGACGCTGTGGCCCCGGTGGCGGTGAGGCTGGAGCTGGCGGTGGCCCTGCGCGTACCGTCGACCAGCGTGCGCCGGGACCTGCCCGTCCAGGTCGTCAGCACGGGGACGCCACAGTTGATGATCCCGTTGGAGTCCTTGACGGCGTTGCGCCAGGCGCGGCCGGACGCGGCGCGGCTGGGGGAGCTGCGGACCAAGGCCGGCTTCTTCAGCGTGCACGCCTTCACCACCGAGACTGTGGAGGCGGGCAGCAGCGCTCACAGCCGCCACTGGGGCTTCCACGAGTCAGGCTTGTTCGAAGACCCGGTGACGGGCTCGGCGTCGGGAGGGATGGTCTGCTACTTGCTCCATTACGGGGTGCTGGAGCCGGGGACGTACCGGCTGGAGCAGGGGGACCAAGTGCAGCGACCGGGGCGGGTGCAGGCCGAGGTGGGCTACGACGGCGAGGGACGCATTGCGCCGCCGAAGATCGGCGGGCAGGCCGTGACGGTGATGTGACCTGCCCCCCCAAAACCGGTCCAGATCCTATGCGAGGATCCGGGCTGGGAGGAGGGAGTCGGCATGGCGCGGAAGCGGTACACGGCAGAGCAGATCATCGGGAAACTGCGGGAGGCGGAGGTGGCCCTGGCGCAGGGCGAGAGTGTGGCCAAAGTGGCACGACGGCTCGGCGTCGCCGAGCAGACCTACTACCGCTGGCGGCGGGAGTACGGCGGCCTGCGGCTGGATCAGGCGAAGCGGTTCAAGGAGCTGGAGCAGGAGAACGCGCGGCTGAAGCGGCTGGTGGCCGATCAGGCGCTGGACCACGCCATCCTCAAAGAGGTGGCGTCGGGAAACTTCTGAGCCCGGCGGCAGGCGGTTGCGCACGTGCGAACCGCGCTGGCCGTCTCGGAGCGTCGGGCCTGCCGGGCCCTCGCCCAGCCGCGCAGCACGCAGCGGCACCCCGTGCAGGTGCCCGCGGACGAGCCGGCTCTGATCGCCCGGATCATCGCCCTTGCCCGCCGCTTCGGGCGCTACGGCTCCCGGCGCATCACGGCGCTGCTGCGGGCCGAGGGCTGGCGGGTGAACCACAAGCGGGTGGAGCGGCTCTGGCGGCAGGAAGGGCTGCGGGTGCCCCGGAAAGCCCCGCGCCGGCGGCGGCTTTGGGCGGCCGATGGATCCTGCACGCGGCGCCGGGCGGAGCGCCCGAACCACGTCTGGTCCTACGACTTCGTCAGCGAGCGGACCCACGACGGCCGGCCCCTGCGCCTGCTGACCATCGTCGACGAGTACACGCGGGAGTGCCTCAGCATTGACGTGGCCCGGCGCCTGCGGTCCGACGACGTCCTCGCCCGGCTGACGGCGCTCTTCGTGCAGCGGGGCCCGCCCACCTACGTCCGCTCCGACAACGGCCCCGAGTTCACGGCGACGGCGGTGCGTTCCTGGCTGCGTCGCCTCGGCGTGACGACACTCTTCATCGAGCCCGGCAGCCCCTGGGAGAACGGCTATGTGGAATCCTTCAACGGCAAGCTGCGCGACGAGTGCCTCAACCCCGAGATCTTCACCACGCTCACGGAAGCGCAGATCCTGGTCGATCGCTGGCGCCGGGAGTACAACCAAGTCCGGCCTCACAGCGCCCTCGGCTACCGCCCCCCGCCCCAGAGACCCTGGAGGTCGGACCTCCCCACCCCACCCCTTTGGCAGACCGGATGGTTCTGGCACTAACTTAAGCCCTGGTACAACAATCGGGGGCAGGTCACTCACAGCTTCTCGTCTACCACTTCATGATGGGTCCGGAGTGGGAGGAGGGGTGCCCGAGCTGCTCCTTCTGGGCGGACACGTACGAGGGTCTTGGGATCCACCTCGCCGCACGAGACGTCACCTTCACGTGTTGCTCGCGGGCGCCGTTGGAGCGGATTGGGGCGTACCGCCAACGCATGGGGTGGACGTTTCCGTGGGTGTCGTCCGCCCCTTCGCGCTTCAACTTTGACTTCGGGGTCTCGTTTACGCCGGAGGAGCAGGCGTCGGGCGCGGAATACAACTACCGACACGTGCCCAACCCTGGGGATGAATTGCACGGCCTGAGCGCGTTCGCGCTGCACGAGGGCACGGTCTACCACACGTACTCGACGTACGCGCGTGGCGTCGATGCCCTCAATGGCGCGTATCAACTGCTGGATCTCGCGCCGCGCGGTCGAGACGAGGACCAGCTCGAATGGCCGATGGCTTGGGTCCGTCGCCACGACCAGTATTCGCCATGACCCGGCCCGCGGACGGTGGGTGCCGAAGGCCGCGGACGAGGGCTATGCTCCCGCCACCGCTGATGGGAGGCCGCCATGCCGGTGTTCGAGTCCGAGAAGGACAGACTGCCGCGTGAGCTGCGTGACGGCGGGGCCGAGCTGGTGTCCGCCTGCGGCGAACCGGTGGGGACGGACGCGGCCGCAGATTACGCGTCGATCAGGGCGGTGGCGTTGCCCCGCACGACCTCATGCCCGTCCTGGTTCACCGTCGAGACGGCCAAATCGACGTAGTGCCCGCCGTCCTCTTGGCGCAGCGCCTCCACGGTGACTTTCGAGGTGAGCGTATCACCCGGCCAAACCTGTCGTGTGAAGCGGACGCTGAATCTCGTGAGGCGGCCGTCGCCCACGTAATTGGTGAGCGCCTTGCCGGTGAGGCCCATGGTCAGCATGCCGTGCGCGAAGACGGTGGGGTAGCCGGCGACCTTAGTGGCCCAGACCTCGTCGGTGTGGAGGGGATTGTAGTCGCCGGAGGCGCCGGCGTACATGACGATCTGGGTGCGGCTGAGGTTGTCGACGACGACCTCATCGTAGGTGTCACCCGCGTGGAGCCGGCTCGCCTTCAGCGGCGTCATGCCCGCTCCTCCTCCTGATCGACGACGCGCTCGGTGCGGACGCGGATGTGGCGGGCGGTCATCACCAGGTCGCCGTGCAGGTCATAGTAGTCATGGACCGTCTCGGCGAAGGAGAGCGTGCCGGCGCGGCGGCCCGCGCGCTCCCAGCGCTTGCCCGGTCTGGTCTTGACGGTGAGGAGGTCGCCGGGGCGGAGGGGCCGGTGGTATTCGTAGTGCTGCTCGGCGTGCATGGCGGTGCCGCCCTCGGGAGCCTGCGGATGCGGGCCGCCGGAGGGCTCGCGGCCGGAGCCGAACCAGGGCTCGCCGCTCTTGGGACGCAGGTGGTAGCTGGGGTCGAACTGGACGCTGGCGCGCTCGAAGGTGGGCGGGGCGATGATGCCGCCGACCTCGGTGGTCTGCGCGTAGTCGGCATCGGCGTAGATGGGGTTGGGGTCGCCCATGGCGCGGGCGAAGAGCAGGATGTGGCCCGCCTCAACGGGGAAGCGGTGCTCGGGCATTGACTCCTCCACGCTGCGACGGGACAGCGGCGTCATGCTAGCGGGTCGGGCGGCGGAGGGCCTTCCCTCTCGATCGGCGGCATGATCTAATGGGGCATGCCCCGCAAGCCGCCCCACAACAAGATCATCCACGGCGACGCGCTGGCAGTGTTGCGGGGCTGGCCGGACGGCTGCTTCGATCACTGCATCGCCGACCCACCCTTCAACATGAGCAAGAAGCGGGGGCTGGGCTGGGCCTTCTCCTCGCACGTGACGATGCAGGAATCGTGGGACCGCTTCGGTGACGACGACTTCTTCCGCTTCAACGTGGAATGGCTGCGCGAGGTCTGCCGGGTGGTCAAGCCGAACGGCAACATCATTGTCTTCGGCACGTACCACAACATCTATCAGCTTGGGTTCATCCTCCAAAGCGGGCTGGACCGTCGCATCCTCAACTCCATCGTCTGGTACAAGCCGAACGCGCAGCCCAACATCACGGCGCGCACGCTGACGGAGAGCACGGAGCACCTGGTCTGGGCGGTGAACGGGACGCCGTCGGGGAAAGGGAAGGCGACGGGCTGGACGTTCAACTACTGGGACGCCAAGGAGATGAACAACGGCCGGCAGTTGCGCAACCTCTGGGAGTTCTCGGTCACACCGAAGGGAGAGCGCGCGCACGGGAAGCACCCGTCGCAGAAACCGCTGGCGCTGGTGGAGCGGCTGATCCTGGTGGCGACGAAGCCGGGCGAGGTGGTGCTGGACCCCTTCGGCGGGGCGGGGACACTGGCGCTGGCGGCGGCGCAGCACGGGCGCGACTGGCTGCTGATCGAGTCGGTGGAGGGGTACGCTACCTTGGCGCGAACACGGTTGCGGGAGCTCAAAGCTGCGTTGAAGAGGCGCGAGGGGCGAGCCTGACAGGGGGGAGCGTCGCATGGCCCGATTCCACAAGACGCGGATAGGCAATGCGGAGCTGATCGCGTTGCGCGACAGCTGGGTGGCGCGGGCACCGGGTGAGTTCTTCCCTTCGGTGCCGGCCGAGGCGTGGGACCCCTACAGGGAGCTGCTGGACGCCGACGGCAATCTCACGCTCAACCTGGGCGTCTGGCTGATTCACAGCGCCGGCCGGACGATCCTGGTTGATACGGGGATCGGCGGGCGTCCCTCGCCGATGGCGCTACAGGAGCCGGCGGCGCTTCCCGAGGTGATGGAGGCGGCCGGTGTGAAGCCGGAAGCGGTGGAGGTTGTGGTGTTCACGCATCTCCACTTTGACCACTGCGGCTGGAACACCGTGGACGAAGGGGGCAGCCCCGTGCCGCTGTTCCCCAACGCGCGCCACGTGGTGCAGCGACGCGAGTGGGAATACTGGACGGGCCCGGCCAAGGGGGCGGCGCGCTCGTCGGACTACGACACCTTGCTGGCCCCCATTGAGCGGGCCGGCCAGCTGGACCTGGTGGAGGGCGAGCACGCGGTCACCAGCGAGGTGGTGACGGTGCCCACGCCGGGACACACGCCCGGACACGTCTCCTTCGTCGTCGCCAGCGGCGGCGAACGCGCCTACCTCCTTGGCGACGCGGCCCATCAACCGGAGCAGCTCACCGAGACAAGCTGGTGCGCGTCGGCCGACCTTGATCCAGAGGAGGCAGCGCGGAACCGCCTGGCCCTGTTCGATCGCATTGAGGAGGAGGGGGCGCTGATCGCCAGCGGCCACTTCCCCTTCCCCGGCCTGGGGCACGCCGTGCAGGACGGCGGCAAGCGGGTGTTCCGGCCGCTTCCCTGATCCGCGCCGGGGCGGCGCCCAGCCGGACGAGTGCGCGCATCCGCCGCTCTCGTCTCGCTGGTCCGTCGTGGGGAGCGCGGGCGGGGAACGCTAGGCGCTGAGTTCCGGGATGTACGCGGCGATATCGATGTAGCGGTCGGCGGCGGCGCGGAGATCGTCGGAGGTGCTGTGGCCGAAGGCGATCACCTCCACGCGCACGCCCTGGCTGCCGACGATCTCGACCAGGCGGCGGAAATCGCCGTCGCCCGAGGCGAGGGCGATGACGTCCAAACGGTCGGCCATGGTGAGGATGTCGATGGCGAGTTCGACGTCGAAGTTGGCCTTGACGCTGCCGCCGGCGAAGCGCTTGAGCGGTTTGGTGACGATGCGGTAGCCCTTGTCCAGGAAGGGCACGACGAAGCGCTCGTTCTCTTGGCGGGCGCTGGGGTCGTCGGAGATGGGGGCGTAGGCGACGGCGCGGACGAGGGTGCGGCCGCGCGAGAGGAAGTTGGCGACCTTGGCCCAATCCAGCGTGACTCCGGACCGTTCCGCGCCGTAGAGGATGTTGGGGACGTCGACGAAGACGGCGAGACGGGGCTTGAGCGCCAGGGAGAGCCCGTCGCCGTCGGATTCCAGGGGCGCCCGGCGGCGGACCAGCTCCTCGATGTGGCGGCCCTCTTGCTTCTGCGCCTCCAGGAGCGAGCCCAGCAGCGCCGTCTGCTTCTCCATGAGCTCGGCCTGCTGCCGCAGGAGTTGAGCGATGTCGCTTTCGCCATCTGAAGCGGCGGCGGGCTTCGCTGTTGCGCCTTGCTTCGCTGTTGCGCCTTGCTTCGCTGTTGCGCCTTGCTTCGCCGTCGCGCCTTGCTGGGCCGTTGCACTTTGCTTGGCCGGCGCGTCTTGCTTGGCCCGGCGCGGGGCACGCTTGCGCTTGGGCGCCTCGGCGCTCTTGGTGGCGGCCGGCGGGGGGGCGGGAGCCGGAGCCTGCGGGCTGCGGGATGCCGCGCGGGCGCGGTCGGAGCGGGGCGAGGGCGCGCTCTCGGCAGCGCCGCGATCGCTCGAAGTCGCCGTCGTCTCCGTGGCCGCCGTCGCCGCTTTAGCCGCCCCTCGCCCGCGTCCGCGCCGGGACGTGCGCTTGGGTGGATCGGCGGGCTCAGAAGTGGGTGGATCGACGGTCTCAGAAGTGGAGATGTGCTCGGATGCGTTGTCCGGCGATCGCCGGAGGAATCGTGCCACGGTGTGCCCCTAGGTCTGCATGAGGGTCAAGACGCTCAATTTGGCCGCGATCGTCTGGGCGATCTGCGTGAAGGCCTGGCTGACCGGCGAGTAGGGATCAGATTCGACGAGGGGGTGGCCCTCGTCGCCGGCGCGGCGCAGTTCCGTGGCCAGCGGAATCTCGCCGAGAAAGTCGATGCCGTGCTCGTCGGCCGCCTCACGGGCGCCGCCGTGGCCAAAGATCTCCACGCGGTGGCCCGTGTCGGGAGTGATGAAGTAGGACATGTTCTCAATGATGCCGAAGATGGGCACGTTGAGCTTTTCAAACATGGTAATGGCCTTGCCGGCGTCCTCCAGCGCGACGGGCTGGGGCGTGGAGACGATGATGGCGCCGGCGATGGGCGCCTGCTGCGCCATGGACATGGGAGCGTCGCTGGTGCCGGGGGGAAGATCGACGAAGAGATAGTCGATCTCGCCCCAGGTGACATCGTGGAGGAGCTGGCGGACGCCGCTGCCGATCATGGGGCCGCGCCAGACGACCGGCGAATTGGGCGGGAGCAGGAAGCCGAGCGAGATGAGCTTGACGCCGTAGCGCTCAACGGGATGGAGCCCTTGTTCGCTCTGCGCCTGAAAGCCGGCGGACAAGCCGAACATGGTGGGGAGGTTGGGGCCGGTGATGTCGGCGTCGATGAGGCCTACGGCGGCGCCGGCGTGCGCGAGGGCCACGGCGAGGTTGGAGGCGACAGTGGACTTGCCCACGCCGCCCTTGTTGGAGGCAATAGCGACGATGTTCTTGACGCCCTCAATGGGCTCCGGGCCATCCGGCTGGGCGAACGAGGGCACGCTGGCGCCCCAGGCAATGTTGACGTCCTTGGCGCCGGCGGCGTTGAGGGCAGCAGTGACTTCGGATTCGATCTGGCCGCGGAGGGGGCAGGCGGGGGTGGTGAGAACGACCTTCAGAGAGACGGTTTCATTCTCTACCACCAAGTCCTGAATCATGTTGAGCGTGACCAGGTCGCGGTGTAGTTCCGGATCCTGGACCTCGCTCAGGGCGGCCAGGACCGCCGCTTCCGTGATCGCCATGCAGCACTCCTCCGGAGTAGGGCGTTGCGCCGGGGCGTCCGCCTCCTACAGGGAGACGCGAAACGTGCAGGCGTTGGCGCCGTCGCACTGGCACCCTTCAAGCTCAACGGGCGCCCCTACGAGCAGACTGACGTATTCCGTGTGGAAGATACAGACGTCGTTATGCTCTTCCACCACGCGCTTGTAGACACAGTTGTATTCCCGGACCAGGACGCCGGCGCTGGAGTCTTCCAACTCCGTGAAACCGCTCTCACCCCGCATGATGGCCGCGGCTGCCTCCAGCCGCGGGCGGCCTTGCAGGCGTTCCAATTCGGCCCGATGCGGCTCGGCCGCGCGCTGGGCGCTGCGGCGAAAGAGGAGCGCGCGCCGCTGTTCGGGGCTGAGGCCGACGATCTCTTCGGGGTCGAGGGCGGTGACTTCCTCCAAGAGGAGCTTGGCGAGTCGATCGTAGGCCTTGGGGAACCGATCCTCCCCTTTCGGCGTCAGGGAATACACGTGGGCGGGGCGACCGGTGGGGCGGCGCTCGGCCTGGGCTTCGACGAGGCCATCGCCGGACATCTTGGTGAGGTGCTGGCGAACGGTCATGGAAGCGAGGTCAAGGGATTCAGCGAGCGCGCCCACGCTGGCTCGCGGCTGCCGCTTGAGGTGGGCGAGGATCCGCTCGCGCGTCGCGTGCATCGGACCTCCGCCAGGGACCAGAGAGAGCCGCCGGGTGGTGGGCACGAATCTCTCCGGCTTGATCCATCGTATTGACGGTTGAGCGAAGGTGTCAAGGTTTACACGTTGGATACCGTATTTTGCTTATGATCCTTGACAGTGGGCAAGATCGCTGTCAATGATTGCATCGGTGAGGACTCTTTAGGCGACGCGCGAAGAGCGCCTGCGGGGGTTGGCAGGAAGGAATTGCGGGAGGCATGGCGACGAACACCATTGGCACCCGCGGCACTCGAGCGAGCGCCCCGGGGATGCCGGCGCGCGGCCGTCGCAGGCCGCGGTGTCACCACCACTGGGTGATCGATCCCCCAAACGGGCCCAAGAGCGCCGGGCACTGTAAGTTGTGCGGTCGCCAGCGGAAGTTCCCCAACTCCTCGGAAGACTCCATCTGGGACGGGGCGGAGGGGCGCTCGCGCTGGAACGAGATGGGGACCTCCCGCCGCCGCCGCGCCCTGGAAGAGCCGGTGTCGGGGGAGAATGTGGTCCCCGCCTGAGAGTTTGGACCGGCAGCACGGCCTACGGGCCATGGCACCGCCCTTCCGATCCGGAAGGGCGGTTTGTCTTGTGCCCGCGTCCCCATACCCTCCCCCGCGCGGCGCTGGACCGGCCGCTCGACTCGGAGACCGGGCGGCGATCTAGAATCGGCCGGAGGGGAAGGCCACGATGACCCGCGCCGTGGAGCTGGACCTGTCCGTGGACCTGGCGCCCAACTGCAAGCGCAGCCTTGTCCTGCGCAACCCGGTCATGACCGGCTCTGGCACGTTTGGCAACGGGCTGGAGTTCAGCAAGGTCTTCGATGTCCAGCGGCTGGGGGCCGTCGTCTCCAAGGGGCTGACGCTGCAGCCGCGCAAAGGAAATCCGACGCCGCGCATCGTGGAGACGCCGGCGGGGATGCTCAACAGCATTGGCTTCCAGAACATCGGCCTGCGCAAGCTGGTGCGGGACGTCTGTCCGGTGTGGGCGACCTGGGACACGCCGGTCGTCGTCAACGTGCTCGGGGAGACGGTGGGCGAGTTCGCGACGCTGGCGGGGGAGCTGGACGGCGTGCCGGGCGTGGCGGGTCTGGAGCTGAATATCTCTTGTCCCAATCTGGACGTGGGGGGGATGGAGTTCGGGCAGGATCCGAGGGCGGCGGCCGAGGTGACGGCGGCGACGGTGAGCGCCACGACGCTGCCCGTGATCGTGAAGTTGACCCCCAACGTGACGGACATCGTGCCGCTGGCGGTGGCGGTGGAGGCGGCGGGCGCGCATGCCCTCTGCGTCGCCAATTCGTTCCTGGGGATGGCCATTGACGTGTACACGCGGCGGCCGCGCACGCAGCGGCCCACGGCCGGCCTGACGGGGCCGGCGATCCGGCCCCAGGCGCTGCGCCTGGTCTGGGAGACGGCGCGAGAGGTGACCATTCCGGTGATCGGCAGCGGCGGCATCTGCAGCGGTCGGGATGCGGCCGAGTACATCCTGGCCGGGGCGAGCGCGGTGCAGGTAGGGACGGCCACGTTCCGCGACCCGCTGGCGCCGCTGCATGTGTTGGAGGAGCTGGGGGCGTACTGCCGGGAGCAAGGGGTGGAGTCGATCTCGGAGCTGGTCGGGGCGGCCCGGAACGGCTAGAGGCAGCGTGACTTGCGAGCGGCCGGGGTGGCGGCATAGCGTAGAGCGGAGCCACCGCTCGGAGTGCAGCGGGGTGTAGCTCAGCCTGGTAGAGCGCGCGGTTTGGGGCCGTGAGGCCGGCGGTTCGAATCCGCCCACCCCGACCATCTTTCTCCTCAGCGTCGTCAGGGCGGCGGGCAGGCGCCGGTCGCGCCTGCGGCCCTTCGACCCTTCGGCTGCGCTCAGGACAGGCAGGCTCCTTCCCAGGAAGGCAAGGACAGGTCAAGGCGAACGGGAGCGTCGTCGGGGCCGCGAAGGGCTTTGCTAGGATGCGCCCGGCAGGGCCGCAACGAAGGAGATTGCAGTGAAAGTGACCCGGTTCTACGCCACTGCGGACGGGGAGTCCAGGTTCGAGGAGCTGGAGATCCCCGTGGAGACCGAGGCCGAGAACGCGCTGGGCGTCAAGTTCCTGGCCTCGAACGACATCCCCACCTCGGGTGTGCGCCTCCTGGAGCTGCCGGTGGGGTTTGAGTCGGGTTGGCACAACGTCGCCGCGCCGCTGATCGGTCTGGTCCTGGCGGGCAGGTTAGAGGCCGAGACCAGCGACGGCCAGAAGCGGCAGTGGGGGCCGCTGGATGCGTTCTTGGCAGACGACTCCACGGGCAAGGGACACAACGGGCGCGTGCTGGAGGGGCCGGTGCGCGCGCTCTACATCTTCCTGCCGGCCGACTTCGACGTGGCGGGGTGGAAGGCGTAACGGCACGGGGGACGCGCGCTCCCCGCCGGCTTCGTTGGCCATGGCGGGGGGCGCTGGTGCGCGCGCAGCTCCGGTTCGCCGCTTTGCCCGCGCCCGCACTCTCTTCGATCTTGCTCGCAACGGCCGGCGGAAGGCGGACTGCTCCAGCAGGGACGTGGCAGGGGTGAGCGCGTCGCATCGCGGCACGGGGGCAGCGCGATCGCGAGCGGGCGGAAGGCGGGGAAGGGGGCAGCAGATGGAGCAATACCACAACTACATCAACGGTGAATGGGTTCCGGCCCAGAGCGGACGCAGATTTGCCAATCGGAATCCGGCCACGGGGGCGGCGATCCACACCTTTCCCAGCTCCGACGCGGCCGATATCGCCGCCGCCGTGGAGGCAGCGAGGGCGGCACAGCCCGAATGGCAGGCGACGCCCGCGCCCAGACGGGGCGAGATCCTCTTCCGCGCGGCGGAGATGATGGCGGCGCGGAAGGAGGAGCTGGCGCGCGATCTCGTGGAGGAGATGGGCAAGGTCCTGCCGGAGGCCCGGGGCGACGTGCAAGAGGGCATTGACATGACCTACTACATGGCGGGCGAGGGGCGGCGACTGTCCGGCGAGACGGTGCCGTCCGAGTCGCCCGACAAGTTCGCCATGGCGGTGCGCCAGCCTGTGGGCGTCGTGGGCGCAATCACGCCCTGGAATTTCCCCGTCGCCATCCCGACCTGGAAGCTGATGCCGGCCCTCATTGGCGGCAACACGGTGGTCTTCAAGCCCTCTGAATTCACCCCCAAGAGCGCCTGGAACCTGGTGCGAGTGCTGGAGGAAGCGGGCCTCCCGGGCGGCGTGGTCAATCTGGTGGTGGGGGAGGGCGCCGAGCCGGGCGCCGCCCTGGTCGACCATCCCGGCGTCCACCTGATCTCGTTCACCGGATCGAACGCGGTGGGAAGGCAGGTGGCTGTCCGCTGCGCCGAGACGGGCACGCGAGTGCACCTGGAAATGGGGGGCAAGAACGCCATCATTGTTCTGGCCGACGCGGAGCTGGATCTGGCGCTCACGGGAGTGCTCTGGAGCGCGTTCGGGACCTCCGGCCAGCGCTGCACCGCCGCCAGCCGGGTGATCGTAGAGGGACCGATCCAGGAGGAGTTCGGCGCCCGCCTGATCGACGCCGCCAAGGGGCTGCGGCTCGGTCCCGGTATGGACGAGGCCACGGACGTGGGGCCGATCATCAATCCGTCACAGCTGGAGAAGATCGCTCGCTACGTGGCCATCGGCCGGGAGGAGGGGGCGACGGTGGCGTGTGGCGGGGCGATCGGCAGCGTTGCCGGCGGCGAGGACGGCTACTGGTTCGAGCCGACGGTGCTGACCAGCGCGGCGCCGCAGATGCGGATTGCACAGGAGGAGATCTTCGGGCCGGTCACCGCAGTGATCGCGGTGGACGGCCTGGAAGAAGCGATCGATGTCGCCAACAGCGTGCCGTACGGGCTCTCCACGTCCGTCTACACGCAGAACGTGACGCACGCGTTTCGCGCAATCGAGGGGATCAGCACGGGGCTGGTCTACGTCAACGCGGGCACCATTGGCGCGGAGATCCAGCTGCCCTTTGGCGGCACGCGGGGGACGGGCAACGGGCATCGGGAAGCCGGCCAGGCCGCGCTGGACACGTACACGGAGTGGAAGACGGTGTACGTGGACTACTCCGGCAAGCTGCAGCGGGCGCAGATGGACTAGGTTCGGCGGGCGCCGCGAGCGCGCGCAGGCGCGATGGCGTCAATGGTGCCGTTGACCTCTCTTGCTCCTCCTGCCTTCCCTGATCGGAAGAGCGCCTTCTCCCATCACGGCGGTTCGATCTGTTGCCCTCCGGCCGCGAAAAAGCGGAACCCATAAGAATGGCGCTCGAAGGGGCAGCGCGCCCAGTGACCGCGGCAGCACACGCCCTTGTAGCGAAGGAGCTGGGCCGATGCTTCCGATCCCACTGCTTTCGACTCCGCAGCCCGCTCTGCTATCCTCGCCGCCCTCGTGCCGGATGATGCCCGTTCCGGGCGTGGCAGTGGCTTGCTGAGCGGAGGACTGGGATGCAGGGACGCGCGCTTGCTCGGTGGCTGCGCCTGGGCGGCCTCGCCGTCGCAATTGTGCTGGCCGCGATGCTGGCGCTCGTCCCCACGCAGGGCGAGGCGCAGGGGGCGACTTTCACGGTCAGCAGCACGGACGACGCAGCGGACGTGGCGCCGGGTGACGGGTCGTGCGACGCGACCCCGCCCCTCGTGATCGCTCGTGCGGCGGCGCAGGGGCCGCTCTTCAAGAAGTGCACGCTCCGAGCCGCGATTCAGGAGGCGAACGCCCTCCCGGGCGATGACGTGATCACCTTGCCTGCCGGGACCTACGGGCTGACGATCTTTGGTGGGGAAGAGGATGCGGCGGCGACCGGCGACTTGGACATCGTCGCTTCGGGCGGGAAAGTCACGATCAATGGGGCGGGCCCGGACAGCACCATCATCGACGGGGGCGGCGTCGACCGAGTCTTGGACGTGTTGAGCACTGCCGGGTTCGCGCTTTCCGGGGTGACGGTTAGCGGTGGCCGCACCTGTGGCCCGGGCGGCGGTATCCGCAGCGCTGGGACCTTGACGCTGGAGAACAGCACGGTCAGCGGCAACACCGCGATCTCAGGCAGTGGCTCATGCATTCAAGTCACGACGGCCCTCCTGATCAACGCGACGGGTGCTGGCGATGGCGGCGGCATCTACCACGCCGGCGCTGGCCTTCTCGCCGTGACGAACAGCACCATCCGTGGCAACACGGCGGACGGGATCGGCGGCGGCATCCTCAACATCATCAATGGCACGCTCTCCATGACAAACAGCATCGTCAGCGGCAACACGGCGGCGGCGGGGGGCGGCGGGATTTTCAACGGCGGCACAGCGGCGTTGACGGCCAGCACCATCCGCTTCAACAGGGCGCCCGGGGTAGGCAACGCCGGCGGCGGCATCACGAACACCTTGTCCCTGACGCTGTCGAACAGCATCGTGAGCGAGAACTCGGCGGAATTCGCCGGTGGCGGGATATCGAACCTCGGCTCGGCGACGCTGACGAGCAGCACTGTGAGCGGCAATAAGGCGGGGCAGGGCGGCGGGATTTTCAACAGCGGCACGGCGACGCTGACGAGCAGCACGATCAGCGGCAACCTCGCGGTTACGCTCGGGCCTGCCGGCGGCGGCATCTACGTGCTCAGTGGCTCTCTCTCCTTGACGAACAGCACCGTCAGCGGCAACACGGCGAGCATGGGCGGCGGTGGCGGCATCGCCAGCCGTAGCACGCTCTCCGTGACGAACAGCATCGTCAGTGGCAACATCGCTGGGACGGGCGGCGGCATCTACAGCTTGGGCACGCTCTCCCTGTCGAACAGCACCGTCAGTGGCAACAACGCTAGCCGCGGCGGCGGGATTTCGAACTCCGGCGAGGCGACACTGACGAACAGCACGATCAGCGCCAACACAGCGCACCTGATTGGCGGCGGCGGGATTTTCAACAACGTCACCCTGACGCTGTCGAACAGCACCGTCAGCGGCAACAGTGCGCTAGGGATGACCGGCGGCGGCGGCATCTATATCGCCGGACCCACCTCGACCACGCTGCTCAACAGCACCGTGACCGCGAACATGAGCACGGGCGGACCCGGCGGCGGCATCTACAACGAGGGGGGCGCACTCTCCCTGCCCACGCTGGAGAACTCGATCATCGCGGGGAACACGGCGCTCGACTGCGATGGGCCCGTCACTTCGTTGGGGCACAACATCGATGGGAACGGGAGCTGTAATCTCGTGGCGGGGGGCGATCGACCTGCGGTCGATCCGCTGCTGGGGCCACTGCAGGACAACGGTGGGCCCACCCGGACGCACGCGTTACTCGTAGGCAGCCCGGCGATCCACGCGGGCAGCGACATCGGCGCGCCGCCCTCCGACCAGCGCGGCTTGCCCCGCGTGGGCATCAGCGACATCGGCGCGTTCGAGTTTCAAGGGCTCGACGGCGACGGGATTGCCGACCACATCGGCACCGGCGCCGGTGTCTTCTCGGACGCGTTCGACGACGGCGCCGGCAACTTCGGAACCATTACCGATCGGGGTGGCTTGACCGTCACCGTGACGGATGATGCGGGCGCCGGCGTCGTGATCCAGGCGGTCGGCGGGGCCGGCACGGCCACCGTGAGCGTCTGCGACGGCTTCCAGTTGATCTTCACTGATGGCGACACCGTTACCTTCAGCTGTGGCTCCGTCACCGTGACGGTCACGGAAGGATCGGTCGAACTCCTCCTGGGCGAGGGGGAGATCGTCGTCTCGCTTGCCAGCGGCGCCATCGCGACCGTGACCGACAACGGCGATGGCACCTACACGGTGGCCAACGAGCCCGACAGCGCCGCGGACGTCACGGTTACCAGCGACGGGACGGAATCGGTGCTCGCTCCCGGCGAGAGCACGACGGTCGAGGTCGCTGTGGCCACGGTGACCTTCGCGCTGGTGGGCGGCTTCAACGCCATCGTCTTCCCCGGCGCGGACGCCACGCCTATCGAGGAGGTGGCCGCCGCCATGGGCCCGTCGCTCGAGGCCGTCTTCCGCTTCGATGCGGCCACGCAGACCTGGCTGGTCCATCGCCCCGACGTCGTCGTGCCGGGGCTGAACACGCTGCTCACGGTTAACCAGCAGGATGTCCTCGTCGTGCGCCTGCCGGCCGGCGCGGCGGCGGTCAGTCTGACCTGGGCGGATGCGCTGGCGGCGGGGCCGGTGAGCGTAGAGCTGCCGCCTGGGTTCACCTTCGTCGGCTACACCGGCGGGGCGGGGACGGCGCTGGCCGACCTCCTGGCCGCTCTGCCGGCCGAGGTCAGTGCCGCCTTCCGCTACGACGCCACCACGCAGGGGTACGACGTCTTCCGGCGCGGCGAACCCGCCTTCCTGAGCACCGTCACGACCGTGGACCGGCTCGACGGCCTCTTCATCCTCAATGGCAGCGGCGGCACGGTGACGCTGGCATGGGAGCAGGTGGCTGCACAGAGCTAGTCCGTATCGGGCCGTACCGGGCGGCCGATCGAGATGGCGGTCGCAGTCGTCGCTCCCGGAGGGCGGACAGGGTGCGTCGCCGCGCCCGGGCCGGGGGACGGTCCCGCCTTGGCGCCGACGCTTGGGGGGACAGTCGCGGCTGGTCACGGTCCCACCGCGAATTGTTGCCGGCAGGGGACGGTGCTACGCTCGGGCGCGATCATGTCCATCCAGGATCCGCGGATTCCTGCACTCGCTGTCGTTGCGCGCGTCGTCTCCATCTTGGGGATGGGGCTCACCTTCTCGGTGGCCGTCCTGGCGCTGGTGGCGGCGGAATGGGTGTGGGCCGGAGTGGCCATCGTCACGTTCTGGCCGTTCTTGTCTCTGCTGTACGTGGTGGAGCGGCTCATTCCGGAGCGGCGGAGCGATCCGAGCGATCCGCCCTGACCCTTACCAGCCCCTGCCGAGATCAGGCAGGCCGCGCCGCGGACGGCGCTGCCTCGCCTCGGCACCGCGTCGCATTGGCGGCACTCCCGTCTTGCGGGCGGGCGCGCGCCGACGGGTCCGGCGACCGCGGCCGCCTCTCCGATCATCGGCGGGGAATGAAGCGAGAGGGGGACCGTGCGCGGCGCTCGCGCGCGCGGAGCGGCGCGCTACTCGCTGGTGATCGTCACGTACTCGATGGCGTCGCCGGGGGCCACGCCGGGTCCAGGCTCGCGCGGCGCGATGGCATGCACCGTGTCCATGCCGTCGCGGACCTTGCCAAAGACGGTGTACTTGCCGTCCAGGTGGGCCTGCGGGGCCAATGTTATGTAAAATTGGCTACCGGCGGAGTTGGGCTCCGCGGCCTTGGCCATGGCCAGAACGCCGGCCCGATGTTTGAGGTCGTTGACCTCGTCGGGAAGCTGGTAGCCGGGGCCGCCGCTGCCGGTGGGATCGCCCGCTTGCGCCACAAAGCCCGGGACAACGCGGTGAAAGGTCACGCCGTTGAAGAAGCCTTCCTGCGCAAGGAAGACGAACGAGTTCACCGTTTCCGGCGCGGCCTTCGGAAACAGCTCAACGGTGAAGGAGCCCCCACGCGCCATTTGGATGGTAGCCCGATAGAGCTTGTCGGAATGGAGCGCCATGGCCGGCCGCACTTCGTACTGCTTGGCCATGTAATGCCTTTCTTCCGGCGTCCTGCGGAGCCGGCGCTACTCGCCCTCGCGGGGCGCGGCGGAGGTGCCGTCGTCGGGAGCTGCGTCGGCGGGGCCGGTTGCGGCAGCAGAGCCAGTCTCTTGAATGGTAATGGAAAGGATGCGCGCGCCGGCCGGCGGCGCCGGGAGCTGGGCGGGATCCCGATCGGGGAGCTGCTGGAGGAGGCCCAGCCCGTCGATCACACGCCCGAAGGCAGTGAAGCCCAGGGCGTCCAGCCGCTCCTGGGGCGTGAGGGTGATAAAGAACTGCGACGAGGAGGCGCCGCGCCCGCTGCGGGCCATGGCGATGATGCCGGGCGCGCCGAGCGAGAAGGCTGAGGGGTCAGCGCCCACGTCCTCGTCCGGCAGGTCGTAGCCCGCGCCGCCGCTGCCTCTGGCGGTGGGGTCGCCCGCCTGGGCCACGAAGCCGGGCACGACGCGGTGGAAGGTGAGGCCGTCGTAGAAGCCCTCGTTGCTCAAGAAGACGAAGTTGTTGACGTGCAGGGGGGCCACGTCGTCGAAGAGCTCGATACTGACGACGCCCTCCTCCAGCTCTAGCAGGGCTTGGAAGGACTTGCCGGTGTCCAGGGTCAGAGCCGGCGGGGCATTAAACTGGGGCTTGCCCTCCACGGCCCCGATCTCGGAGGTGGACTCCTGGGGCAGGCGGCGAACGGCGCCCTGCGTGGCCGTCGTGGCGCCAGTGCCGCTGCTGCCGGGGGGGTCGTTCCCGATGAGGAAGAAGAGGCTGCCGCCGAGGAGGCCGGCAATGAAGCCGATGACAGCGAACGCGATCAACGGCTTGAACCAGCGAGAGCGGTAGAAGGGAACGGCGCCGCCGCGGTCGAAGCCACGGCTGTCGGCCTGTCGACGGGCAAGCCGCTGGGGGCGTGTGCGCTCGCTCCGTCCTCGGCGTGCCAGGGCTGCACCTCCGCCGTTCCCCGTCGTGAAGGGCCCGCCAGGACCGTATTCCTAGGCTAACACGGCGGGGATCGGCGTGGTGTCGCGGACTGCCCCGGGCCGCGACGGCTAGGCCGCGAAACTGACCTTGTCGGTGCCCTCAGCGCCGTTCCGTGGCCCTGTTACGGCTCCACGCTGCGCGGCCCGCAGGGGCTAGCCGGGTTGCGCATGGTGTCAACGGCGAAAGGGGCCGGCGACGCGGACCGGACGCGGCTGCGTGGGTACCGCTATCGACTTGGAAAAAGCGACGCGAATGGCGTTGGTACCCCCGAGAGGATTCGAACCTCCGCACCCGGCTCCGGAGGCCGGCGCTCTATCCAACTGAGCTACGGGGGCGTGTGCGTGGGGCCAGGGTAGCACCGTCGGCGGCGGGGAGCGCGACGCGGGCCCGTCCCCGGACGCTAGTTGTGGGCGTTGCGACGACGGTACTGGACCGCTTCGGCGAGGTGCTCCGCGGCGATGGCCTCCGAGCCGCCGAGGTCGGCGATGGTGCGGGCCACTTTGAGGACGCGGTGAAACGCCCGCGCTGAGAGCGAGAGCTGCGCCATGGCCATCTTCAGCAGGGAGAGCGCCTCCGCCTGCAGCGGCTCCTGCCCATACTGCCGTACGAGGCGCGGGGTCATGCCGGCGTTGAGCGTCAGCCCCTCGTCGCGAAAGCGCTCGGCCTGGACGGCGCGACCGGCGGCGACGCGTGCGCCCACGGCGGCGGAGGGCTCCGGCTCGTCCAGGGCGGCGAGCTTCTCGTAGTCGACCCGGGGCACCTCAACGAAGAGATCGATGCGGTCGAGCAGGGGGCCGGAGAGGCGACGCTGGTAGCGATGCACGACGCCCTCCGAGCAGGTGCAGAGCGTGACAGGGTCGCCGTAGTTGCCGCAGGGGCAGGGGTTCATGGCCGCGACCAGCATGAAGTCGGCGGGGTAGCTGACGGCGCCCTGCGCCCTCGCGATGGTGATGACGCGATCCTCCAGGGGCTGCCGCAGCGCCTCCAGCGCGGCCAGGCCGAACTCGGGCAGCTCATCCAGGAAGAGGACGCCGTGGTCAGCCAGGCTGATTTCGCCGGGGCGGGGGCGTCTGCCGCCGCCGACCAAGCCGGCGTTGGAGATGGTGTGGTGGGGGGAGCGGAAGGGCCGCTAGCGCATCAGGGCGTGTCCCGGCCGGACGGTCCCGCTGACGCTGTAAATCTTGGTGACGCTGAGCGCCTCCGCATTGCTCAGCGGGGGCATGATGCCCGGCAGCGCGCGCGCCAGCAGCGTCTTGCCCGCGCCCGGGGGCCCGGACAGGAGGACGTTGTGCCCGCCGGTGGCGGCGACCTCCAGCGCGCGCTTGACGTGCTCTTGGCCGCGGATCTCGCGAAAGTCCACCTCCAACGGCGGGGCGGCGGCGGGCGGTGGCGCGGCGGCGCGGTCGTACTGTGGCAGCGGGGCCTGCCCGGCGGCGACGGCGATGACGTCGGCGAGGCTCTCGAAGGGAGCGATCTCGAGAGCGTCGACCAGGGCGGCCTCCGGGGCGTCGACGGCGGGGAGCAAGAGGCGGCGAAAGCCAAGGTCGCGGATGGTGGCGGCGATGGGGAGCGCGCCCTGCACGTGGCGGAGGTCGCCGTTGAGGGCGAGTTCCCCAACAAGGACGCTGCCGGCGGCAATCTCGGCCGGCATCTGTCCGGAGGCGATGAGGATGCCGACGGCGATGGGGAGGTCGTAGCCGGTGCCCTCCTTGCGCAGATCGCCGGGCGCGAGATTGACGGTGATCCGCTTGGGGGGAAAGGTGGCGCCGGCGTTGCGGATGGCGGCGCGCACGCGCTCTTTGGCCTCGCTGACGGCGGCGTCGGGGAGGCCGACGATGTTGAAGGCCGGCAGCCCGGAGGCGATGTCGACCTCCACGCTGACCGGCTCTCCCGTCAGTCCGGTCAGCGCACAGCCGAACACCTTAGCCAGCATGAAGGGCATGCTAGTGCGGGGGCGGTGATCCCGGAAGCGCCACAGGGTGATCCTAGTCGCGGTGGACGCCGAGGACGCCGCGGATCGCATCAACCTTGTGGATGACGCGCTGGAGGTGGGCAACGCCGTCGGTCTCCACGGTGACGCGAACCACGACGCGCCCGTCGGCGCTCTCCAGCGTGCGCAGCCCCACCATGTTGATGCCTTCATCGGCGACGACGGTGGAGATGTCGCGGACGAAGCCGACCCGGTCCCAGCCTTCAATCCGGATCTGGGCGGGATAGCGCGTGCCGGGAGCCCTGCCCCACTGGACATCCACGAGGCGGTCGCGGTCCTGTGTCTGGATGACGTTGTGGCAGTCGCTGCGGTGGACGGTGACGCCGCGGCCGCGGGTGACGTAGCCGCTGATGAAGTCGCCGGGCACGGGGCTGCAGCAGTCGGCGAAGCGAGTCAAGACGTTGGAGGCGCCCAGCACATGCACGCCGGCGGCAGTGCGATCGCGTGGCCGGGCGGGCTCGGCCAACGGCTCCTCCGGCGTCTCCTCGGCCGCGATCAAGGAGGCGACGCGGAGTGCGAGCTGCTGCGCGGTCACCTCGCCGGTGCCAATGGCGGCAAACAGGTCGTCCATGCTGTCGTAGGCGGGCAGCTCGGCGACGGCATCCTCAACGTCGGCGAAGCGCAGGCTGAGGCGTCGCAGCTCCTTTTCCAGCTCCTCCTGTCCGCGGGCGATGTTCTCCGTGCGCTGGCGCCGCCGGAACCACTGGCGCACCTTGGTCTTGGCGTGGTTGGTCTGGAGGAGGCCGAGCGCGGGGTTGAGCCAGTCGCGGCTGGGGCCACGGGAAGTGCGGCTGGTGATGATCTCCACCACGTCGCCGTTCTGCAGCGGGGTGGTGAGCTGGACCAAGCGGGCGTTCACCTTGGCGCCCACGCAGGAGTAGCCAATGTCCGTGTGGATGCGGAAGGCGAAGTCCAGCGGGGTGGCGCCTGCGGGCAGGTCCTTGATCTCGCCCCGGGGGGTGTAGACGAAGACCTGGTCCTGGAAGACGTCCGACTTGAGCGTTTCGACGAACTCGCGCGCGCCGGGCAAGTCGCCCTGCCACTCCAGCAGCTGCTTGAGCCAGGAGAGCCGATCGCGATCCGGCGCCGTGGTGGGGCCGCGGGCCTCCTTATAGCTCCAATGGGCCGCGACGCCGAATTCCGCCTCGGCGTCCATCTCGCGCGTGCGAATCTGGACCTCCAGCGGGCGCGTAGCGGTCCAATAGACGGTGGTATGGAGAGAGCGGTAGCCGCTGGGCTTGGGACTGCCGATGTAGTCGTCGAACTCGCCGGGGATGGGGCGCCAGATGCTATGGACGACGCCGAGGGCGTTGTAACAGTCCTCCGGCTTCTCCGTCAGCACGCGCAGGGCGAGGAGGTCGTAGATCTCGCTGAACGTCTTGTTCAAGGCGGCGTACTTTTGGATCTTCTGGCGGATGGAGTAGATGTGCTTCACGCGACCGGTCACCTCGGCGCGGATGCCGTGGGCGGCCAAGGCGTCCTCCAGCTTGCGGCGGGTCTGGGCAAGGTAGCGTTCGCGGGTGGCGCCGCGGGCGGCGACCAACTCGGAGATGCGACAGAATTCGTCCGGCTCCATGTAGCGGAAGGCGAGATCCTCCAGCTCCCACTTGAACTGCCAGATGCCGAGGCGTGAGGCCAGGGGGGCGTAAATTTCCATGGTTTCGCGAGCGATGCGCTGCTGCTTCTCCAGCGGCAGCGCGTCCAGCGTGCGCATGTTGTGGAGGCGGTCGGCGAGCTTGACGATGACGACACGGACGTCCTCCGCCATGGCCAGGAACATCTTGCGGAGATTTTCGGCCTGGACCTCCTCGTCCCCGGCCCCAGCCGTGAGGCTGGGCAGCGAGAGGGCGCCGAGCTTCGTCACTCCATCGACGAGGTGCGCGACCTCCTCCCCGAACTCCTCGACGAGCTGGGCGGGGCTCACCCCGCAGTCCTCCACCACGTCGTGCAGCAGGGCGGCCTGGATCACGGACGCGTCGAGCTGGAGATCAGCGCAGCTGAGGGCAGCGGCGAGCGGATGCTCAATGTAGGGGTCGCCCGAGAGGCGGCGGTGGTCCGTATGGGCGTGGGCGGCGAAGCGATGGGCGCGCTCCACCTCCCCGATCTCTTCGGGGTTGAGGTACCGCTCCGTGGCGTCGCGCAGATCGTCCAGGGCGGGATGCAGCGACTTGACACTCCCGACGGCGACGTCCGCGGTCATACCCATAGTGTAGCGTCGCTCGGCGCTCCGGCGCGTCAGCGGCGTCGGTTGACTTCCGTGCCGGGAAGGCCGCACGTACGATGAGATTAGCGACAGGAACAGTATTCGCCGGCGCTGGGAGCGGCGCAGTGGAGGAGCCTTGAAGTATCAGGCGCCCCGTGGCACGCACGACGTGCTCCCGGATGAGTTCGTCGTGCGCCGCGATCTGGTGGCGACGGCGGAGCGGCTGGCGGAGCTGGCCGGCTATCAGCCGATCGAGCCGCCGACGTTCGAGGACGCCGACCTGTTCGTGCGCAGCGTGGGCGCGGGCACGGACATTGTTGAGAAGGAGATGTACGTCTTTGAGGACCGCGGCGGCGATCGGCTGGCGCTGCGACCGGAGGGGACGGCGTCGGTCTGCCGCGCCTATCTGCAGCACGGATTCGCCAACCGTCCGCAGCCGGCCAAGTTCCACTACGTCTTGCCCATCTTCCGCTACGAGCGTCCCCAGGCGGGGCGGTACCGGCAGCATACGCAGTTCGGCGCGGAAGCGATCGGCGTGCGGGACCCGGCGTTGGACGCGGAGGTGATTGAGCTGGGGTGGCGGATCACAGAGGAGGTGGGCCTGCGCGACCTGCGGCTGGGGATCAACAGCATTGGCGACGCGGAGGACCGGGCCGGGTACGTGCCGGTGCTGCGCGAGCACTTCGCGCCGCACCTGGAGGCGCTCTGTGCCGACTGCCGCCAGCGCTACCAGCGCGCGCCCATGCGGCTGCTGGACTGCAAGCAGGAGTCGTGCCGGCCCTACCAGAGCGGGGCGCCGCTGATCCGCGACCACCTGCGGCCGGAGTCGCGGGCGCACTACGAAGGGGTGCAGGAACGCCTGCAGGCGCTGGCAATCCCCTTCGAGGAATGGTCCACGCTGGTGCGCGGGCTGGACTACTACACGCACACGGTCTTCGAGATCGCGCCGGCGAACGGGGGATCGCAGGCGACGATCGTCGCGGGCGGGCGCTACGACGGGCTGATCGAGCTGTTGGGCGGCCGCCCCACGCCGGGGATCGGCTTTGGGATGGGGCTGGAGCGGCTGGCGCTGAATCTGCAGGCGCAGGGTCAGGCGCCGGAGCCGGCGGCGCCGCTGCCGGCGCTCGTGATCCCGGTGGGCGCCGAGGCGGTGACGCGCGCGTCGCAGCTGGCGGCCGACCTGCGCCGCGCGGGCGTGGGTGCGACGCTGGCGTTCGGCGATCGATCCTTGAAGGCGCAGCTGCGGCACGCTGATCACACGGGGGCGCGCTTCGCGTTGATCGTGGGCGAGCGCGAGCTGCGGGCAGGCGTGGCCGAGGTGCGCGATCTGCGTCGCGGGGAGCAACGCAGCGTCGCGCTGGACGCCGTGGTTGAGGAGCTGCGACGGGCCGCGCCGTATACTGAGAGCAAGTGACCGCGTCGCGAAGATGGGCGAGCCATGTGGGACCAGCTGGCTGGAAAGCGCCGTCGCTTCACGGAGATTGAGGCGGAAATGGCCTCCCCGGAAGTGGCCCGAGAGCCCGTGCGACTGCAGGAGCTGGCCAAAGAACGCGCCGGTCTGGAACCGCTGGTGGCGCTGCTGACGGAGTACGAGCGCGTCAGCGACGAGTTGACGCAGGCAGAGGAAGTGGCAGCGGAGTCGGGGGACGCCGAGCTGGAGGAGATGGCCCGGAGCGAGATCGCGTCGCTGACGGCGCGGCTGGAGGAGCTGACCGGCAAAGCGCGGCGAGCGCTCGTGCCGACCGACCCCAACGACGAGCGCAACGTGATCATTGAGATCCGGGCGGGCACCGGAGGCAATGAGGCGGGACTGTGGGCGTCGGACCTGTACCGCGCCTACACGCGCTACGCCGAAGCGCGCGGCTGGCGGAGCAGCGTGGCGTCGGTCAGTGAGAATCCGGCAGGCGGCTTCAAGGAGATCGTCTTCCAGGTGGCAGGCAAGCGGGCGTTCTCCCGATTCAAGTACGAGAGCGGCGTGCATCGAGTGCAGCGGGTTCCGAAGACGGAGGCGCAGGGGCGCATTCACACCTCCACGGCCACCGTCGCGGTGCTGCTGGAGGTGAACGCGGTGGAGGTGGCGATCAGCGACGACGACATCCGTATGGACCGCTTCCACTCCGGTGGCGCGGGCGGGCAGAACGTGAACAAGGTGGAAACCGGGGTGCGCTTGACGCACGTGCCGACGGGCATCGTGGTGACGTGCAGTGATGAGCGATCGCAGCTGAAGAACCGGCAGAAGGCGATGAACGTCCTGCGCGCCCGTCTCTACGACGCGAAGCGGCACAAGCAGGAAACGGAGCGGTCGGAGGCGCGTCGGGCGCAGATCGGGAGCGGGGAGCGCTCCGAGAAGATCCGGACCTACAACTTCCCCGAGAACCGCGTGACGGATCATCGGATTGGCCTGACGGTGCACAACCTCCAGACAGTCCTGGAGGGCGACCTGGACCCGCTCATTGACGCGGCGGCGACGGCGACGGAAGCGAAACTGCTCGACCAGCGGGTCGCATGAGCGAGCCGGGGGCGAGCCTGCGCGACATCTGGATGGATGCCGCCCAGCGCCTCGCCCAGGCCGGCCTTGGGGACGCGCGCTTTGAAGCGGAAGTGTTGCTGCGGCACTGCAGCGCCCGCTCCCGCGCCAACTTCTACGCGAATCTGGAAGAGCCGATCTCGGCCAAAGCGCGGGACCAGTTTGCCGACGCGCTGCGGCGGCGGCTGCAACGCGAGCCGCTGGCCTACATCACCCGGCACCGCGAGTTCTACAGCCTGGACTTCAGCGTCACGCCGGCGGTGCTGATCCCACGGCCGGAGAGCGAGCTGCTCGTGGACGCCGCCTTGGACCACCTGCGCCGCCAGCGCATCCGCAGGGCCCGCGTGGCGGACGTGGGGACCGGCTCCGGCGCGATCGGCATCGCCATTGCCAAGAACCGTCGAGACGCGCGCCTACTGGGCATCGACGTCTCGGCGGCGGCGCTGGCGGTGGCGCGGGAGAACGCGCGGCGGCTGGTACCGCGCCGTCGCTGCGACTGGGTGCAGGCCGACCTGCTCACCGCCATGTCCGGGCCGGTGGACTGTGTGGTTGCCAATCTGCCCTACGTGAGAGAAGAGGAGCTGCCGCAACTGGAGCCGGAGATCAGGGAGCATGAACCGCGCGGTGCAGTGACACCGGGGACGGCGGGGACAGAGCTGATCTTGCGGCTGGTCACGCAGTTGGGGACGCGGCTGGCGCCGGCCGGTGTCGCGGTGGTCGAGATCGCGCCGGATCAGGCGGAGACGGTGACGGCGGCGGCGCGGCGGCTGGTGGGCCTGGCCAAGGTGGACGTGCTGGAGGACCTGTCCGGGGAGCCGCGGGCGGTCAAGATCGTGGCGGGCTAGGGGGAGGCCGGGCAAGGACCGGGTGAGCGGCGGCGCTCAGTCGCGCAGCATCTGGTAGATCTTGCCCTCCGTCTTGATGGCCGGCGCGACGATCATCTCGGCCTGATGGATCTCGCGAATGGTGTGCGCGCCAATGCTGCCCATGCACGTGCGCAGCGCGCCCACCAGGTTCTCGGTCCCGTCGGTGCGGGAGGTGGGGCCGAACAGCAGCCGGTCCAGGGTCGTGTCTTGGCCCATCTGCACGCGCACGCCGCGCGGCAGCTCGGCGTGCGGTGTGGCCATGCCCCAGTGGAAGCCGCGGCCGGGCGCTTCGCGGGTGCGGGCGAAGGGCGAGCCGAGCATGACGGCGTCGGCGCCGGCGGCGAAGGCCTTGCAGACATCACCACCGGTGCGGATGCCACCATCGGTGATGATGGGGACGTAGCGGCCCGTGCGCTCGGCGAAGGCGTCGCGCGCGGCGGCGCAGTCGATGGTGGCGGTGACCTGGGGCACGCCGATGCCGAGGACCTCGCGGCTGGTGCAGGCGGCGCCGGGACCGACGCCGACGAGCAGGCCGGCGATCCCCTCCTCCATCAGCTCCAGGGCCGCGGCCGTGGAGACGGTGTTGCCCACCAGCAGCGGGATGGAGAGCTGCTCCACCAGGTCCCGGAGGCGGAGGCCGCGAGCGGAGCGCGACTCGTGGCGCGCGGTGGTGACGGTGGACTGGACGACCAGCACGTCGGCACCGGCCTCCTGGGCGAGGGGGGCGAGTCGTTTGGTGAGGGCCGGTGTCACGGAGGCGGCAGCGCCAACGCCGCCGTCCTTGATCTGGCGGATGCGCTTCGACACCAACTCCTCCCGAATGGGGGAGGCATAGGCCTTCTGGAGGATGGCCGTGGCGCCGGCGGTGTCGCTGGCGGCCACCTCGGCCATGACCGCGTCGGGGTCGTCGAAGCGGCACTGCAGGCCTTCCAGGTTGAGCACGGCCAGCCCGCCTCGGCGGCCGACCTCAATGGCGAATTGCGGGTCCACCACGGCGTCCATGGCGGCGGCCAGCACGGGCACGGCCAAGCGCTGGGCGGCGATCTCGGTGGAGACGTCCGTCAGCTCCGGATTGATGGTGACGTCGCCGGGGACGATGGCGACATCATCGAAGCTGTAGGCCTCTCGCAGCTCCTTGCGGTAGGGGGCCGGCATCCGCTCGCTCCTGTTCACAGCCGCCACGGGACCAGGAAGGCCGCCGGGCCGCGTCCTCTCTCTGGCGCGCGGCTCCGGTGGCGCCGGAGGGGGAATAAGTTCAGCGCGGCGTGATGCCGCGCTGATTCAGCTTGCCGGCGCCGGCTCTGTGCCATCCGCTGGGGTCGCGTCACTCGACCATGGGCTCCGTCTGCGCTGGAAAGACGGCCGGGGTTGGTGGCGAGTATAGGCCCGCGTGGGGCGTGCGCCAAGAACAGCGCTTGGCAGAGCGGGCGATCGTATACTGCGGGCGTGGCGGGCACGCTTTATGTTGTGGCGACGCCGATTGGAAATCTGGAAGACCTCAGCCGTCGCGCCGCTCGCGTCCTGGCTGAGAGTGACCTGATCGCCGCGGAGAACACGCGCACGGCGGCGAAGCTGCTGCGGCATCTGGGCCTGCGCATCCCCTGCGTGGCCTACAACGATCGCAACAAGGCCCGCACCACGGGCCGGCTGCTGAGCGCGCTGGCCGAGGGCGCGAGCATCTCCCTGATCGCCGACGCAGGGACGCCCGGCATCTCCGATCCCGGGCAGGAGCTGGTCGCGGCCGCCGTGGCGGCGGGGGCGGTGGTGGCGCCGGTGCCGGGGGCGTCCGCGGTCACCGCCTTGCTCTCGGTGGCGGGAGTACGGACGCGAACGGCGCGGCTGCTCGGCTTTCTGCCACGCAAGGCCGGCGAACGACGGCGGCTGCTGGCCGAGGTGGGGGCGGGCCGGGAGCCGGCCCTGGCGTTTGAGTCGCCGCACCGGCTGCGGGCGACGCTCCGCGACTGCGCGGCGGTGCTGCCCGACGCCCATCTGGTAGTCGGACGAGAGCTGACGAAGCTGCACGAGGAGATCTGGCGCGGCTCTGCGGCGGGGGCGCTGGCACACTTCCAGGAGCCGCGCGGTGAATTTGCCTTCCTCATTGTGCCGGCAGCGGCGCCGCCGCCGTCGTGGCCGGACGATGCGGTGCGCGCGGCGTTGGTTGCGGAGCGAGCGGCGGGACGCGGCCGGCGGGACGCGGCCGTGGCCGTGGCGGCACGGTCGGGACGGGCGCGGCGAGAGGTGTACGGCCTCTGGCCCACAGAGCCGGCATCTTCAGACGGGAATGAGAGCGGTTGCTAGAATCGGCGGGTGTTCGGCGATGCCAGCCCCGGTGCGTACAGAACGCTCTACGCCTTCGCTGCTGAGGCCCGGTCGTGAGTGAGACGATCCTGGTCGCGGTCGCCTGGCCGTACGCCAACGGGTCCATCCACCACGGCCAGTTGGGCGGCGCCTACCTGCCCGCCGACATCTTCGCCCGCTACCACCGCCTCAAAGGCGACCGCGTCGCGATGGTGTCCGGCTCCGACATGCACGGCACGCCCATCACCGTGCGCGCGCGGCGGGAAGGGCGCACGCCGCGGGAGGTGGCAAGCGAGTTCCACGCCGAGTTTCTGGAGACGTGGGAGGGGATCGGGATCTCCTTCGACCTGTTCACGGCCACGGACACGGAGAACCACGCCCGGGTGGTGCACGACCTCTTCCGCCGGCTGCTGGACAACGGTTACCTCTACGTGGCGCCGCAGGAGCTGCTCTATGACCCCGTGGAGCATCGCTTCCTGCCCGACCGCTACGTCGAGGGGACTTGTCCCTACTGCGATGCGCCCGGCGCGCGCGGCGATCAGTGCGACAGCTGCGGCCGGCAGCTAGACGGCATTGAACTGATCGATCCCGTGTCGCGGATCTCGGGAGCACGGCCGGAGCGGCGCACGAGCGAGCACTACTTCTTGCGCCTCACCGGCCTCGCCCCCGCACTGGAGGAATGGCTCAGCACGGGCAAGGAGCACTGGCGCAAGCACGTCTTCAACTTCACGCAGGGGATGCTCCGCGAAGGGCTGCGGGACCGCGCCATCACTCGCGACATCGACTGGGGGGTGGCGGTGCCGGTGGAGGGGTTCGAGAACAAGCGCATCTACGTCTGGTTCGAGGCGGTGATCGGTTATCTGTCGGCGACGATCGAGTGGGCGGAGCAGAGCGGGGACGCCGATGCCTGGAAGTCGTTCTGGCAGAATCCGGAGGCGAAGACCTACCACTTCATTGGCAAGGACAACGTGCCCTTTCACACGATCGTCTGGCCGGCCATCCTTATGGGCGCGGGCGATCTTGACCTGCCCTACGACGTCCCCGCCAATCAGTTCATCACCATGTCGGGCAGCAAAGCGAGCACGAGCCAGAACTGGGCCGTCTGGGTCCAGGACTACTTGAGCCGCTACGATCCCGACCCCCTGCGTTACGCGCTGGCCAGCCAGATGCCGGAGACGAGCGACAGCGACTTCAGTTGGGGAGCGTTCCTGCGCCGCAACAACGACGAACTGGTGGCGACGTGGGGCAACCTGGTGCACCGCGTCTTGACGTTCACGGTGCGGAACTTTGAGGGGCGGGTGCCCGACCCGGGGCCGCTGGACCGCGACGCCTCGCGGCTGCTGGACGCGGCCCAGTCGACGCTGGACGCGGTGGGCGAATCGATCCGGGGCGTCCATCTGCGCCAGGGATTGCAGCAGGCGTTCGCGCTGGCGCAGGAGGCGAACCGCTATTTGGACGCGACGGCGCCCTGGCACGCGATCAAGGAGGACCGACAAGCGGCGGCGCGATCGCTCTACACGGCGCTGAACGTCATCGCGGCCCTGCGCACCGCGCTCTATCCCTACCTGCCGTTCACGTGCCGCCGCCTGAACGACTTCCTGGGCGCCGACCGATCGATCGAGGAGCAAGGCTGGATGCTGCAGGCGCTGACGCCGGGCGCCCCCCTGAACGAGCCGTCGCCGCTGTTCAAGAAGCTAGACGCCGCGATCGTGGAGGCGGAAGAGGCGCGGCTGGGAACATGAGCGGCTTCATTGATACGCACGCGCACCTCCACGACCGCGCCTTCAACGAGGACCGGCCGGCGGTGCTGGCACGCGCCCGCGCCGCCGGCCTTGAGGCCGTGATCACGGTGGGCACGGACGTGACGGAGAGCGAGGCGGCGCTGGCGCTGGCACGAGGCGAGACGGACGTGTACGCGACGGTGGGCCTGCATCCGCACGACGCGCGGCTCTGGACCAGCGAGGTGCGCGACCGGCTGGGCGCGCTCGCGGCCGACGGCCGCGTCGTGGCGGTGGGGGAGATCGGCTTGGATCTCTACCGCAACCTCTCCCCGCCGGACGCCCAAGAGCGCGCCTTTCGGGAGCAGCTCGCGCTCGCCAACGCACTCACGCTGCCGGTGGTGATCCACTGTCGCGAGGCGGAGGATGAGACGTTCGCCATCCTGCGGGAGTGGGCCCCGGGGGCGCGCTGTGGCGACCCGGTGGGAGTGCTGCACTGCTATTCCGGCGACGCCGATCTGGCGGCGCGCTACGCCGAATTGGGCTTCGTGATCTCGTTCGCCGGGCCGGTCACTTACCCCAAAAATGAGGGCCTGCAGGAGGCCGCGCGGACGCTGCCGGCGGAGCGCATGGCGCTGGAGACGGACTGCCCCTACCTGGCTCCACAGGTCAAACGGGGGCGGCGCAACGAGCCGGCCTATGTCGTGGAGACGGCGCGGGTCATTGCGGCGCTGCGGGGGGTCAGGCTAGAGACGCTGGCGGCGCAGACCAGCGCGAATGCGCGCCGCCTGTTCCGTTTGCCGGTGCCGGAGAGGGTGACGCCGTGACCAGCGTGGCCGCGCTCTACGGCCCGATCGCAGACGACCTCAGCCGCGTGGAGGAGACGCTGGACCAGGTCTGCCGCTCCGACTTTGACCCGCTGGACACCATGCTCAAAGCGGTGCTGGAGCGGAGCGGCAAGCGGCTGCGACCGGCGATTGCGCTGCTGGCGGGGAGGTTTGGCGCCTACGACGCTGAGCGACACGTGCTCCTGGCCGCCTCGATCGAGCTGCTGCACATCGCGACGTTGGTGCATGACGACGTCATTGACGCCGCCGACACCCGGCGGGGGCGGCCCACCGCCAATGCGATGTTCGACAATGCGGCCAGCGTGATGTTGGGCGATTACATGTTCGCCAACGCCGCCGAGCTGGTTTCGCGCACCGGCCGGGTGGATGTGATCCGGCTGTTCGCACAAACGCTCATGACCATGGCCAAGGGAGAGCTGAACCAGGACATCAGCGCCTACGACACGGCCAGCGGCAACGTCAGCGACTACTACCAGCGCATCCACGGCAAGACGGCGTCGCTGTTTGCGACGGCGGGGGCTGCGGGGGCGATCATGGCGTCATGCGACGAGGGAACGGTGGAGGCGCTGCGCCGCTACGGCCGCGACCTGGGCATGGCGTTCCAGATCGTCGACGACATTCTGGACTTCAGCGGCGACGGCGCCCAGATGGGCAAGCCGGTGGGCGGCGACCTCATCGCCGGCACGCTGACGCTGCCGTCGATCTTGCTGCTGGAGCAGGAGCCGGAAGGGAACCCGGTCAGCCGCCTCTTCGCCACGGACGATCCGGACGAGCGCCGCCGCCATCTTGAGGAGGCGCTTGAGCGGATCGGCAAGAGCGACATCCTGGAGCGCTCCATGCTGACGGCGCGGGAGTGGAGCGAATCCGCCCTGGAGGCGCTGAGCGGGCTGGAGCGGAGCGAGCATCAGGAGGCGCTGGCCGCGGTGGCCCGGTTCGTGACGGAGCGCGACTTCTAGGCGGTCAACCGCCGCCACGGGCGGCCGGGCGCTGCGATCCTCCCCGCTTCTCTTGCCGGGCGTTCGCTTGCCGAGCGTTCTTTTGCCGAGCCTTGTCTTGCCGGGCGTTCTTTTGCCGAGCCGTGGCATCCTTGCGCAGAGCGCGCTGCCGCCGCTGCTCCTCGCGCTTCACTCGCCGTGTCGCGATCCTGCGCTCCAACTGGTCCTCGCGGTCTTGTTTGGCAGGTGGTCGATTGTCGTCGGCCTGCTTGAGCTGGGGATGCTCGTGGGGCCTAGCGCGCTTGGGCAGGTAGCTCACTTCCTTGCCCAGATGCCAGAAGGTGCCTTTGTCGGGGAGGCGGCGGGGATAGCCGCGGCGCATAACGAAGGCGGTGAAGGCGGAGGGCATGAGCCGTCGCGCCGCGGTGGCGCAGAGGGGACAGGGGCAGGGATCGCCCGCCTCCTGCATGGGCCGGACGACTTCAAAGATGCCATCGCAGGCGTCGCAGAGGTATTCGTACAGGGGCATCTCACTCCCCAGGGAGCGGGGCCGTTGGCGCGCTACCGCCTATCGCGCGGACGGCGTCGATGAACTTCACGGCCTTGAGCTCCTGGTCCAGCGCCGCCTGCACGGCGTCCAAGAGGTGCGCCTCCAGCTCTCGCGCTAGGGCGGCGTCAACGCGGACGCGGGCGGCCTCCTCATACGGCGCCGACTGCAGGCAGCGTAGCAATTTGAAGGCACGGCTCGAGAGGGGGCGGCCGCTGACGGCGCTGCGACAGGCGGGACAGAGCACGCCGCCGGCGACGCCGGAGAAGCCGTTGCCGTCCGGCCGCAGCGCGGCCTGGCAGTGCACGCAGCGGCCCAATTCGGGCTGGTAGCCCTGGTCGGCCAGCAGGCGCATCTCAAACCAACGGACGGGCAGATCGATGCTCTGGTCGGCGTCCACGCGGCCCAGCGTGTCCTGGAGGAGGCCGTAGAGGCTGCCCCCGTGCGGACCGGGGCCGGTGGCGCGATCGACGAGTTCGGCGACGTAGAGAGCGCGACTGAGGCGGTCGATCTCGTCGTGCAGCGTGGGGTAGGCGTCAAGGGTCTGGGCCTGCGTGATGATGTCCAGGGAGCGGCCGACCGCCAGCAGCAGGGTCGATCGGGTGAGCGGCTGGAGCGGACCGGCGAGGCGGCTTTTGGGGCGGCGCACTCCCTTGGCCACGGCCTCAATGCGCCCGCGCAGCGGCGTCAACAAGACGCAGATTTTGTCGGCGTCGCCCAGGGGGCGCTGGCGCAGCACGACCGCCTCCGTGCGATAGGCGTGCGGGCGGGCCATCAGCGGAGATCGTCGGCGGGGGCGTCGGGGGGGACGTCGGCGGGGGGCTCCCGCGCCGGGCCCAAGAGCACGCGATGTTGCAACGCCTGGGAGAGGGTGCGCTCGTCGGCGTATTCGAGGTCGGAACCGACGGGCAGCCCGTGGGCAATGCGGGTGATGCGGATGTGGGAGGGCTCCAGCAGGCGGGCGAGATAGGCGGCGGTGGCTTCGCCCTCCAGGGTGGCGTTGGTGGCAAGGATCACCTCGCGAACGGAGCCGTCGCGGAGCCGCTCCAGCAACCCGCGCATCTTCAACTGCTCCGGGCCCACGCCATCCATGGGGTTGAGGGCGCCGTGCAAGACGTGGTAAAGGCCGTAATAGGCGCCGGCCCGCTCCAGCGCCAGGATGTCCAGCGGCTCCTCCACGACGCAGATGGTGGCGCGGTCCCGGGCCGCGTCGCTGCAGAGGGGGCACGGATCCGCCTCCGTGATGTTCTGGCACACGGAGCAGAGGCGGATGCTGACCTTGACCTCCCGCAAGGCGTCGGCGAGTTCGTTGGCTTCATCGCTGGGAGCGCGGAGGATGTAATAGGCAAGGCGCTGGGCGCTCTTGGGGCCAATGCCGGGCAAGCGGTGAAACGCCTCAATGAGCCGGGCCATGGGTGCGGCGGTGAGGGGCGCCCGACGGGTCATGGAGTCAGCTCAGCCCCGGCAGGGACATCCCGCCGCCGAGGCCGGCCATGCGCTCTTCCTGTAGGGCGTCGAGCTTGGCGGTGGCCTCGTTGACGGCGGCGACGATGAGGTCCTGCACGATCTCGACGTCGTCGGGATCGAGGATGTCGGGGTCAACGGTGACGCTGCGCAGCTTGTGATCCCCGCCGAGCACCACGGAGACGACGCCGCCGCCCGCGGTCGCTTCCACGGTGGCCTCTTTCAGCTCCGCCTGGGCCTCCTGCAGCTTGTCCTGGAGGTCCTGCGCTTGGCGCACCATGTCGGCGGAGATCCCGCCGCCCGCGGCTACGCCCTGGCCGCGCGCGCGGCGGGGCTGCCGGAACATGCCGCCGCGTCCCTTGGCCATCCGACCTCCCCTACCCGTCGCGGCGATCGACGACGCGCGCGCCCTGCTTCACCGCCGCTTCAACCAGAGCGCTCTCGCGCTTGGGCTCGTCCTCGGCCGCCTCGCAGCGCACGGTGACGGGCCGTCCGAAGACCTCACTGGCGGCTTCGGCGACAACGGCAATCTTCTCCT
Source organism: Dehalococcoidia bacterium (assembly GCA_963662615.2). Classification (GTDB taxonomy): domain Bacteria; phylum Chloroflexota; class Dehalococcoidia; order Bin125; family Bin125. The sequence continues at coordinate 649,329 of CAXXSR010000001.1, read as the reverse complement.
CCACCTTACCCTTGTGAAAGTCCACCGCGAAAGGAAAGAAGCCGAGCGTGACGACGTCGTCCTCGACGCGGAGGATCTTGCAGGACCTGTTCAGGGCCGCGTCCAGCTTCAACTCGCGGCGGCGGCGCAGGGCGGCGCGAATGTCCAGCAGACGCTGTTCGTCCGGAGTCGGTTCAGGGCGCGCGCGGGGCGGGGGAGGGGCGACGGCGGGCGGTCCCTCCTGGGACCGCGCACGCGCCTCGGCGGGCGCGGGCTGCGGGCCCGGCGCCGGCGGCCGGGCCCGGCGCCGTCGCGGGGGCGCGCGGCGGCCTTCTGCTGCGGCAGCGTCGCGCGCCGCTGGGGCCGGGGCGCCTGCAGGCACCGTGCTGGGCGCTTCGGGCTCATAGACGAGCTGCGCCAGAGCCAGCTCCAAGGGCAAGGAGGCGTAGGGGTCGCCACGCATATCCGCGGCGGCGAACGCCTTCAGGGCCGCGACCGTCGTCGCCGAATCGACGCCCTCCACCAAGGTCCGCAGCGCCTCCTGCTCCACGTCGCTGAGGGCGAGGCCGTCGGCAGCGCCGGTCTGGAGGAGCAGGGCGTGGCGCAAGTGCTGCACGACCTGGCGGTTGAAGCGGGCCAGGTCCACGGCGTCCTCTTGCACGCCAATGATCAGTTGCAGCCCCCGTTGCAGCTCCTTGGTGAGCGCCGCCCGGGCCAGCTCAAGCGCACGCTTGTCGGCGGTGAGGCCGAGCGCCGCGACGGCGTCGTCTAGCGAGACCTCGTCGCCATAGGCGGCCCAGACTTGGTCCAAGAGGTTCACGGCATCGCGGAGGGAGCCGGTGGCCTCCCGGGCCAGGAGGTTGAGCGCCTCGTCCGGGATGGTGATGCCCTCGGCATGGGCGATCTGGCGCAGCCGCCCGGCGATGTCGGGCAGGCTGACGCGGCGGAAGTCGAAGCGCTGGCAGCGGCTGAGGACGGTGGGCTTGAGGGCGTCGGGATCGGAGGTGGCGAGGATGAAGACGACGTGCGGCGGCGGCTCCTCCAGCGTCTTCAGAAGGGCGTCCGCGGCGGCGTCCGTGAGCTGGTGCACCTCATCAATGAGGTAGACCTTGAAGCGGGAGGAGGTAGGGACGTAGTTGGCGCGGTCGCGGAGGTCGCGGATGTTGTCGATGCCGCGATTGCTGGCGGCATCGATCTCGACGAGGTCGAGGGCACGGCCCTCATCGAAGGCGCGGGCCTTGTCGCTGTCGAGGATCGGCTCGCCGTCGGAGTCGTGCTCGCAGTTGATCGTCTTGGCGAGGATGCGGCCGGTGGTGGTCTTGCCGGTGCCGCGAGGGCCGCAGAAAAGGTAGGCGTGGGACACCTTGTCCTGCGCCACCGCGTTCTTCAGCGTCCGCACGATGGGATCCTGGCCGACGATGTCGGCGAAGCGGTGGGGCCGCCATTTGCGGTAGAGAACCGTCCCCGCCATTTTTCTTTTCCTCCATCGCGGCGGCCCGCGTGGCTTGCGCGGGGCCACGGGCCGCGCCGGATGCTCTCGAGCGATGGCGGACCCCGAAAGATTGATCTTCCATCGAGGCGGCCCGCGTGGCTGGCGCGGGGCCGCAGGCCACGCCGGGCGTCAGTATATCGAAGAGCGCCTCCTCATTCGAACAGGCGTGCGACAACAGATCGGGGGGGCAATCTCGCTCAGCCGGCGGCGGGGCGGGCCGCCTGCGGGCGTCCCAAGCGCTCAAGCGCGACGCGCTCCAGGGCCCGCATCGCTGCATCGTCCCGCCTCGTCTGATGATCGAAGCCGAGCAGGTGGAGCGTGCCGTGCACGACGAGCAGGGCAAGCTCGTCCGCCAGCACGACGCCGCGATCCCGTGCGCCCCGCGCCGCGACCGGCAGGGCGATCACGAGGGCGCCGAGTTCGCGCACGCCGTCGGGCCGGCGGAGGCGGGGGAAGTCCGTGTTGAAGGCGAGGACATCGGTGGGCTCGTCCTGGCCCAGGAAGTCGCGATTGAGGCGCCGCACGGTGCGGGTGTCGGTCACGGTAATGGAGACGCCGCGCGGCGCCCGCAGCCGCCGCGAGGCGAGCGTACACTGCGCGGCGGCGCGGAGGAGGGCGACGTCGGCGCGGCGGCGGTACGACGCGCGGACCTCGATGTCGATGTGGTGATGGAGCGGCATGGACGTCGTGCTCGTGCGAGGCGCTGGGTGTCGAACCACAGGGCCGTCGCGCTTCAGCATGTCGCGCTTCAGCATGTCGCGCTACAGCATGATGGTGCGGACGGCCTCTTCCGCCACGTCGATCAGGAGTGAGGGGGCGAGGCCGATGACGAGGATGCCGGCGCTGGTCAGGGCCAAGGTGACGCCGAGGGCGGCGCCGGGCCGGAACGAGGCGGGCAGGGGCGCTCCCTCGGCGGGGGCGTCGATGAACATCGCCTTGATCGGGCGGAGGTAATAGGCGGCGCCGATGGCGGTATTGACCACCCCGATCACGGCGAGCCAGGCAAGGTCGCTCTGCACGGCGGTCTGGAAGAGGTAGAGCTTGCCAAAGAAGCCGGCCGTGGGCGGGAGGCCGGTCAAGGAGATCAGGCTGAACGCGAGCAGCAGCGCCAGCAGCGGCGCGCGACGGCCGAGGCCGCGGTAGTCGTCGATGGCATAGGAGCCGATCTTGTTGTGGATGGCGATGACGACGAGGAACGCGGTGAGGTTGGTAACGGTGTAGCCGGCCAGGTAGAAGAGGATGCCGCTCGCGCCCAGCAGCTCCGAGCGGTCGGCGCTGATGGCGGCCAGACCGATCACGATCGTCCCGGCCTGAGCGATCGAGGAGTAGGCGAGCATGCGCTTGATGTTGTCCTGCTGAATGGCGATGACGTTGCCCACGAACATGGAGAGGGTGGCGAGGACGGCGAAGATGGTGGACCAGTGCTCGCTGAGGAGGTCGTCGCTGAGGGCCTCGAAGAAGACGCGGATGAGGACGGCGAAGGCGGCGGCCTTGGAGGCCACCGAGAGGTAGGCGGCGATGGGCGTGGGACCGCCCTGATAGACGTCTGGGACCCACATCTGGAACGGGGCGATGGCCGCCTTGAAGCCGAAGCCGACGATGAGGAAAACGGTGGCGAAGATCAGGGCCTCGAACTGGCCGGGCCCCGCGCCACCCACGAAATCGGCGATGGCGCCCAGGTTGGTCGCGCCGCTGAGGCCGATCAGCAAGGCCATGCCGTAGAGCAGAATTGCCGACGCGATCGCGCCAAGGAGCAGGTACTTCAACCCTGCCTCACTGCCCAGGCGGTCCTTGTGAAAGCCAATGAGCACGTACTGGGAGAGGCTGGTCAGCTCCAGCGCCACGAAGATGCCAATGAGGTCGCGGGTCCCGGCCAGCAGCATGAGGCCGGTGGTGCTGAAGAGGATGAGGGCCAGGTACTCGCCGCGGCGCGAGGGGATGCGGCCCAGCGTCTCCCAGGAGGCACCGATGGCGGCCAGCGCCCCGCCGGCGAGGAGGAACTGGAAGAAGAGGGCGTATTCGTCGAAGACGAGGATCTCGTTGAAGGCGGTGCCGCCGACTTTGCCGTCGGCGAGCAGAATGGTGGCGTAGAGGACGGAGCCGAGCAGAGCGGCAATGGCGACGCCCATGAGCAGGCGGCGGTCGCGCAGGAACAGGTCGGCGACCAGGAGGACGCCGCCCACGGTCATCAACACCAGCTCCGGTCCCAGCAGGTTGACTTCGCCCAGCATCAGCCGCCGCCCCCCCCGAGGCCGGGCAACGCCGCGACGCTGCCGTCGCTGAGCCCGGCCCGGACCAACTGGAGCCCGTCGGCAATGGGCTGCGTCCCCAACTCGAACAGCTCCATGACCAGCTTGGGATAGACGCCCAGCAGGATGATGGCGCCGCAGAGTACGGCCATGGGCGCGTACTCCCACCACGACTTGGCGTCCTCCAGGTGCTCCCAGCGGTCGTCGCGGGGGCCGAAGAACGAACGCTGCAGGACCCAGAGCATGTAGCCGGCGGCCAGCAGCACCCCCACCAGCGCGAGCGCCGTGGGCACCTCATGGCGGGAGAAGGCGCCGAGGAAGACGGTGATCTCGGCGACGAAGCCGGCCAGCGCCGGCAGGCCGAGACTGGCGAGGCCGGCGAAGATCATGACGGCGCCAATGATCGGCATGTGGTGCACCAGTCCCCGCATGTCCGCGATCTCGCGGGTGTGGGTACGGTCGTAGACCAGGCCGACCATGACGAAGAGAAGGCCGGTGATGAGGCCGTGCGCGACGAGCTGCATGGCCGCGCCGGAGAGGCCGGTGACGCCGAGGGCGGAGACGCCGAGAAGCACGAAGCCCATGTGCGAGACGGAAGAGTAGGCGACCAGCCGCTTGAGATCGGTCTGGCGGATCGTGACGAGGGCGCCATAGAGGATGGAGACGACGGCGAGGATGGCCAGGGAGAGACTGGCGTCCGCGCCGACCTCAGGCATGATGGTGAAGAGGAGTCGGAGGATGCCGTAGCCGCCCATCTTCAGGAGCACACCGGCCAGAATGACGGAGACGGCGGTGGGCGCGTCGCTGTGGGCGTCGGGGAGCCAGGTGTGAAACGGCACCACCGGAAGCTTGACGGCGAAGGCGATGAGCACGAAGGCGAAGATGGCCTGCACGGGCAGGAAGGCGTCGGCCAGGTCGGCCTCGCGGATCTCGCGCATGTCGAAAGTGCTGGCGGCGGCGCCCATGGCGAGGAAGCCGACCAGCATGAAGGCCGACCCGAAGACCGTGTAGAGGACGAACTTCATCGCCGAATAGTTGCGATCGCCGCTGCCCCAGATGCTGATGAGCAGGAACATGGGGATCAGCTCCAACTCCCAGAAAAGGAAGAAGAAGAGCAGGTCCAGCGAGGTGAAGACGCCCAGCACCGCCGTTTCCAGAATCAGCAGCCAGGCGAAGTACTCCTTGGGGCGCAGGTCAATGCGCCAGGAGATCAAGACGGCGACGGTGGTGAGCAGACTGGTGAGGAGGACCAGGGGCAGGGAAAGCCCGTCCACGCCAAAGGCGTACGTCACCGTGAAGCCGACGTCGTCGGCTTTGATCCAGGTGAACGTGTCCGTGTACTGGAAGGCGGCGCCACCGGCGCTGCGGTCGAAATCGATGAAGAGGCCGAGGGAGATGCCCAGCGAGGCAAGGGCGATGAGCAGAGCGAGCCAGCGCGCGCGCTGCGCTTCGTTGCCCGGCAGGGCGCCGAGGAGGGCGTGCGTGGGGACGCGCTCGCTGGGCAGAAGGGCGATCAGCAGGGCCCCCGCCGTGGGCAGGAAGACCAGGAGGGAGAGGATGGGGAAGCCGTCGCCGTTCACAAGTCCCGTCCTTGGCGCATCGCGCCGTTACGCAATGCGCCGCTACGCATTGCGCCGCTAGAAGATCACCACCACGCCCCAGATGACAGCCGCGCCCACGAACAGGCCCGCCGCTGCGGTCTGCACCTGTCCGTTTTGCGCCAAGCGGCCCCAACGGCCGAGGTTGAAGGTCGCGCGCCAGACGCCGTTGACGGTGGCGTCGATGACTTGGACGTCGAAGACGGCGGCGAGGCGCGCGCCGCCGCCGTAGAAGAGGCGGCGCACCAAGAGCTCCTCCGCCAGGACGTCCATGTAGAACTTGTTCGCCAAGAGCCTGTCGATGGGCGCGACGAGCGGCGCGGCGCGCAGGGCGGCAACGTCGATCAGGCCGCGCTGATAGATCAGCACGGCCCCCCCGATGCCGGCGACAGCGAGGGCGGTGGAGGCCAGGAAGATGCCGGTGCGCCACTCGAAATGGCCCTCCTCGAACTGTGGCAAGGCGCCGTTGACCCAGGTCTGAAACTCGCCGCCAAACGTGATCCAGCCGGCGATGACGGCCATCAGGGCCAGGATCGCCATGGGCACGGTCATGTTGCGAGGGGATTCATGGGGATGGGAGGGATCAACGCCGTGCTCGTCCGGGGCGGGCGGCTCGCCGCCGCGGTAGTCGCCGTGGAAGGTCAGCGAGATGACGCGGAACATGTAGAAGGCGGTGAGCCCCACCGCGATCAGGCCAAAGATGAAGATGGCCTTGTTGTGGTCCCAAGCGTCGATCAGGATCTCGTCTTTAGACCAGAAGCCGGCGAGCGGGATGATGCCCGCCAACGACAGCGAGCCAATGACGAAGGTGATATAGGTCAGCGGCATGGCCCGGCGGAGCCCACCCATCTTCGTCATGTCGAAGGTGTTGGTCGTGTGACTGACGGAGCCGGCGCCCAGGAACAGCAACGGCTTGAAAAAGGCGTGGGTCATGAGATGGAAGACGGCCGCGGGATAGGCGCCGATGCCAAGCGCAAACATCAGGTAGGCGAGCTGGCTGATGGTGGAATAGGCCAGGACCCGTTTGATGTCCGTCTGCACGACAGCGAGCAGCGCCGCGCCGACCGCGGTCACGGCCCCGATCCAAGCGATGAAGTCGGAGGCGAATGCGGACGCCTCCAGCACGGGGAAGAAGCGGGCGAGCAGGTAGACGCCGGCGGCGACCATGGTGGCGGAGTGGATCAGAGCGGAGACCGGCGTGGGGCCCTCCATGGCGTCGGGCAGCCAGATATGGAGGGGGAACTGCGCGCTCTTGCCGATGGCGCCGGCGATGAGGCCGAGGGCGAACAGCGTGAGCGTGGTCTGGCCGAAGAGGCCGAGTCCCACCAGCGCGACCACGTCGCTGTTGATCTCGGCGATGTCGAAGGTGCCGGCCCGGGACCAGATCAGAATCACCGCCGCCAGCAGCCCCAGGTCGCCGAAGCGGGTGACCAAGAACGCCTTCTTGGCCGCGGCGGCCGCGGCCGGGCGGTGGAACCAGAAGCCGATCAGCAGGTACGAGGCGATGCCGACCAGCTCCCAGAAGGCGAAGAGCATGATCAGGTTGTCGGCAAGAATGAGGCCAAGCATGGCCGCGGTGAAGAGAGACATGTAGGCGAAGTAACGGCTGAAGCCGCGGTCGCCGCGCATGTAGGCAAGCGAGTAGACCTGGACGAGCAGGGAGACGCTGGTGACGACCACCAGCATCACCGCGCTGAGGCCGTCGATGCGGGCGCCGACGTTGACGATGAGGCCGCCGGCGCTGAACAGCTCGTGCGTCCCGAAGCCGACGGCGACGCCGTTTTCGCCGATCACCTCCGCCAGCGTGTAGAGCGAGAGCGCGAAGGCGAGGGCGATGGCGAAGACCGTGGTCAGGCCGGCCAGGCGCGGGGCCCGTCGCAGCCACAGGGCGATGGCCGCGAAGGAGGCCACGGGCAAGAAGAAGATCAGCCAGATGATGCCTTCAGGGACGGGTTCGCTCATCAGATCTTGCGCAGGATCTCGTGGGCGACGTGCGTCTTGGAGTCAGGCACGTAGAGGCGTCGTGGGGCGAAGTCGCCGTCGGCGGCGCGCTCCGGGAAGACGATGAGCCGCACGGCGATCCCTTCGGCGTGGAGGAGATCGCGCCAGGTCTCGGCGATGTAGCGGTTCGGTACCTGCATCAACTCAGCCCACATTGGCGCTCCTGCCGTGCGTCACCACTTCATCAAGTTGATCTCGTCGATGCTGACCGTGTGGCGGTTGCGGTAGACGACCATCGCCAGGGCGAGGCCGACCGCCACTTCCGCCGCCGCCACCGCGATGATGAAGACCACGAATACCTGCGTGGAGAGCGCGACGGCGCTTTCCGAGAAGCGACTGAACGCCACGAGGGTGAGGTTGACGGAGTTGAGCATCAGCTCGATCCCCATGAGCACGCCAATGGCGTTGCGCTTCGACAGTGCGACATAGAGGCCGATGCCGAAGAGCACGGCGGCAACGACCAGGTATTCCTCCAAGGCGATGGTCACGCGCCGCCTCCTGCGCTGGGGCCTCCCGCGCTGGGAGACGAGGGGCCGGCGGCGGGACCGGACGCGGGCGGGGCGACGGCCACCGCAGCTTCAGGGAGGCCGCCCGGCGCCTCCTGCGCGAGGCTCTCCTGCGCGAGGCTGTCGCGATGGATGGGGACGTCCTCCTCATCCTCGCGGGCCAAGGCGATCGCGCCCACGAGCGCGGCCGTGAGCAGGACGGCGCCGATCTCGAAGGGCAGCACGTAGTGGTTGATCAGCGACTCGCCAATGACGCGGGCCTGGGCGGGGATGGCCTCGTCGCGCATGGCGCCCCAGTCGGTTTCGAGCGCGACAAAGGCGCCCGCAGCGATGACCAGGCCCATGAGGATGGCCGCGGGGTAGCGCATGGGCGTCTCCGCATTGTCGCGGATGGCATGCGGCGTGAGGAGGATGGCGAAGAGCATGAGCACGGCGATGGCGCCCACGTAGATGAGGATTTGGACCAGCGCGAGGAAGTCGGCGGAGAGCGTGAGGAAGAGCCCGGCCACGCCAATGAAGGAGAGGATGAGGTAGATGACGGCGTGGATGAGGTTGCGGCTGACGATCACCATGAGGGCGCCGCCGACGGTGATGGCGGCCAGCGACCAAAAAGCGAGATGAAAGCCAACGCTATCCAAGGCCGTGCTCCGTAGCGGCGCGCGAGCCGCGCCGGCAGGGTTAGTCGCCGCCTCCCAGGGGTTGCGCGAGTTCTCGCGCTGCCCGCAGGCCGCCCAGGCGTCCTTGGGCCATGATTGGGGATGAGGGCAAGCGCTGCGCCGGCGTGCCGCTGAGGCGCGCGTAGACAGCGACGGTCGCCGCGGTGAGCGCGATGTTGACCACGGCGTAGACCGGCAGCGCCGCGGTGGCATCCCACACCTCCTCAATGAGGAGGGTCCTCTCCACCGCCGCCACGGCCACAAAGAGAAGCCCCACGGGGACCAGGAACTTCCAGCAGAAGCTCATCAGCTGGTCAATGCGGAAGCGCGGCAGCGTGCCCCGGAGCCAGATGAAGACAAAGTACATGGCGCCCGTCTTGGCCAGCAGGATCATCCAGCTGGGCACCCACTCGTCCAGACCCCAGAGCCACCAGCCGCCCAAGAAGAACGTGGCGAAGAAGGCGGAAATAGCGAGGGTGTTGGCCAGCTCCACGGCGTAGAAGAGCCCGAAGCGCATCCCCGAATACTCCGTGTGGTAGCCGGCGACGATCTCGGACTCGGCTTCGGAGATGTCAATGGGGGTGCGGTTGAGCTCCGCCGTGGAGGCGAAGAGAAACGTGAACGCCGCCATGGGCAGGATCACCAGCAGGATCACGTCGTTCTGCTGCTGCCACTGGACGATGCCGTTGACGCTGAGCGTGCCGGTGAAGAAGACAACGGTGAGGAGGGCCAAGACAGCCGGGATCTCGTAGCTGATGGACATGGCGATGACGCGCATGGCGCCGAAGAGGGCGTACTTGTTGTTGGAGGCCCAGCCGGCCATGAAGACCACCAGCACGGTGGTGCTGGAGATCGCCAGGAAGTAGAGCACGCCCACGTTCAGGTCGGCCACCTGCATGTTGGGGCCGAATGGGATCACGCCCCAGATCAGGATGGCGGGGATGAAGACCAGGATGGGCGGCAGCAGGAAGATCATCTTGTCGGCGGCGCGGGGGGCCAACTCCTCTTTGAGGATCAATTTCATCGCGTCGGCGACGGGCTGCAGCAGGCCCCGGGGCCCAACGCGGTTGGGGCCGTAGCGGCTCTGCATGCGCGCGATGATCTTGCGCTCGAGCCAGATGAGCAGGAGGAGGGTGGGGCCGATGATGGCAATGATGCCAAGGGCGCCGAGCAGCCCGGTGACGAAGGAGGCGAGCCAGTCCGGCCCCCAGCCCGCCACCCACTCGCTGATCTCGCGGCTGATCCCGTTGAGGTCGCGGAAGTCGTACCAGGCCGCGAGGGCGCCAGTCACCGGTCGATCTCCCCCACCACGATATCGATCGACCCGAGGGTCACAATCGCATCGGCCAACGTCCCACCGATCGTCATCTCGCGCAAGGCGGTGAGGTTGATGAGGCTGGGGGGGCGGCAGTGGAAGCGGTAGGGGACGGGACCGCCGTCGCTGACGACGTAGAAGCCCAGTTCGCCGCGGGGCGACTCGACGCGCGCGTAGGCCTCGCCGATGGGGGCCTGGAGGTGGAGCGGGACGGCGGTGAGCCAGGGGCCGCCGGGGATGTTGTCCACCAGCTGATCCAAGATGCGCACGCTCTGCTTGACCTCTTCCATGCGCACGAGGAAGCGGTCGTAGCAGTCGCCGTTGCGGCCCACGGGCACGTCAAAATCCAAGTGTTCGTAGCCGCAGTAGGGGTCGGCCTTGCGCAGGTCCCAGGGCACGCCGCTGCCGCGCAGCATGGGACCGCTGAGCGACGCGTTGATGGCCGCCTCCGCACTGATCTTGCCGACGTCACGGCCACGGGCGACGAGGATCTCGTTGCCAACGAGGAGGTCGTGGTACTCCCCGATCTTCTCGGGCATGTCGTGGAGGAACTCTCGCAGGGTGGGCAGGAGTTCGTCGGGAAGGTCGAAGGCGACGCCGCCAATGCGCATGTAGTTCGTGGTCAAACGGGCGCCGCAGGTCATCTCGAACATGTCGAGCACGCGCTCCCGCTCGCGGAACATGTGGAACAGCGGCGTCTGCCAGGCGCCGCAATCGTTGGCGAAGGTGCCGTTCGCCATCGCGTGGCTGGCGATGCGCTGCAGCTCCGCGAAGAGGATGCGGATGGCCTGCGCCCGCGGCGGCACCTCGACCCCCGCGAGCTTCTCCACGGCCATGCAGTAGGCCAGGTTGTTGGTCATAGCCGCGAGGTAGTCGATGCGATCCGTGAAAGGGATGTTCTGCGTGTAGGTGCGCTCTTCGGCCAGCTTCTCCATGGAGCGATGCAAGTAGCCAATGATCATCTCGGCGTCCTGCACGCGCTCGCCATCCAGGGCGACCTTGATGCGGAAGACGCCGTGGGTGGAGGGGTGCTGCGGCCCCAGATTGACGATGACCGGCTCGGCCGGATCGGACTGGGTTTGCCCGCTCATGTCTGCGGTCCTTGAGGGCGCGAGGGCGCGCCGCCGGGGCGCGCCGGCGGCGCGCCGGGGGCGGACACGCTGCCCGGCACCGGCCAGGCGTTGACGCCGGACTCGTGCGGGAATCCCGGCAGGCCCGCCCGGAGCGTGCCGGGCATGCCCATGAAGTCCTTGCGCAGGGGATGCCCGGGGAAGCCGTCCCAAAGGAACATGCGGCGCAGGTCGGGGTGGCCGTCGAAGTGGATGCCCATGAGATCGAAGAGTTCCCGCTCCTGCAGCAAGGCGCCGCGATAGATCGGGGTCAGGGAGGGCACGTGCGGCGCCTCATGGTCCAAGGCCACGGTCTTGCAGAGCAGGAGGTGGTTGAGGTCCAGCGACTGGAGGTGGTAGACGAGTTCAAAATGCGTCTCCCAGTCCACGGCGGTGAGCTGGGCGAGGCAGACGAGGTCAAGCTCGGGGTCGTCGCGGAGGAAGCGGATCGCGGCGTCGAGCGATTCGGGCTGGAGCGTGAGAGCGCCGCCGTCGCGGGAGCGGACGGAGCCGGGGACGGCGGCCTCCAGACGGGGGGCGATGGCGCCGGGGTCGAGGATGGCCGTCACGCCGGGATGCCTCCGCCGCGCCTGGGCGCCGTCAGCGCCACTCGAGGGCCCGCTTGCGCCATTCATAGACGAGGCCCAGCGCCAGGATGCCGATGAAGATCAGCCCGGCGACGAGGCCGAAGAGCGCCACGGAGTCAAGGGCGGCGGCGAGCGGGAAGAGGAAGATCACTTCCACGTCGAAGAGCACGAAGATGAGCGCAATGAGGTAGTAGCGGAAGTTGAACTGGACCCAGGTGGGGCCCTCCGTCTCCACGCCACATTCGTAGGTGTCCTCCTTGACCACGTTGGGGAGGTGGGGACGGATCTTGGCCCGGTGCAGGGCCCAGGAGGAGATGAGGGGGATGGAGGGAAAGATGATCGCGAAGATGAGGAGGATGCCCAGATGGCCGTACTGCTCGAGAAGCACAGCAGTCCGTTCCGCCGCCCGCTGCGGTGAGCGCTCCCTTGCGATCCGTTTGTGAAATCAGTCGCGAGTTGCGAGTATAGCATCGGCCCTGGGGGGTCACAACGAGCGGCCGGGGGCCGGCAGGGGTTGGGGAGGGCACAGCATGCTGATCGACCTCCACAACCACACCTGGCCCCGATCACACGATTCCGTCCTGGACCCCAGCGATCTGATCGAACGGGCGCGAGCCGCGGGCCTGGACGGGATCTGCCTGACGGAGCACGACTCGGTCTGGCCGGCGGCGGAGATCGCGAAGCTCGCCGAGGAGCATGACTTCCTGGTGCTGGCGGGGGCGGAGATCAGCACGGACGACGGACACATCTTGGCCTTCGGAATTGAGCGCTACGTGTTCGGCATGCACCGCACCGAGCGCCTGGCGGAGCACGTGCAGGAGCGAGGCGGCTGCCTGGTCGCCGCCCACCCGTACCGGGGGCGGCTCCCATGGCGGGATGATGCGAAGGAGTGGCAAGCGGCGCTGGAGCGGGCGTCCCGGATCCCCGCCTTCGTGCACACGGTCGCGCTGGAGGCGTTGAACGGCCGTGGGAGCGATCGCGAGAACCGTTTCAGCCAAGAGCTGTGCGGCATGCTGGCGCTGCCGGGGACCGCCGGCACCGATTCGCACGCGGTGCACCATGTGGGCAAGGTCGCCACGCACTTCGAGTCAGACCGGATTGAGACGTGGCAGGACTTGGTGCGGGAGCTTAAGGGCGGGCGCTTTGCGGCCGTTGATCTTGAGAGCGGCCGCGAGTACGCGGCGCCGCTGGGGCGGGTGGAATAGGTTGCGCCGCGCCGGTTTGACACCCGTTTTCGACGGGGCCTATGCTGTGCCGCCCTTCGCGGCGGCGTTGCTCCCGTGCGCGCGCGGGGACGGCATTGGTTCATGACTGAAGCGCGCAGCGATGACGCGGCCGGGGCGCAGGAACGGCGAGGAGAGCGGGTCACGATCTCCACCCAACCACAGTTCGACTCCGTGATCACGGAGGAGATGCGAGCGAAGATCGGGCTGGAGGCAGCGCCGCTGACGTATGAGGTCACCAGCACCAGCGTGCGCATGTTCGCGCGGGCCGTGGGCTACGCGGACCCCGTCTTCTACGACCGAGCGGTGGCGCAGAGCCAGGGCTACCGGGATCTCCCGGCGCCGCCGGGATACCTGGGCACGCCCGTTTTCGATCCCGAGCGCTCCGACCCCGTCTCCAGCGGCCGTCGAGACGCCGGCGCGCGTGTGCGCTCGCCGCATCAGTTCGTCCTCAACGGCGGCACCGACCTAGAGTTCTTCGATGCAGGGCTGTGCGCCGGCGACGTGCTCACGGCCGTCAGCAAGCTGGAGAGCTTGGCCGAGCGTTACAGCACGGCGTTGGGCAGCCCCATCCTGATCCAGACGATCTCCACGACCTACACGAACCAGGAGGGGCGCCTGGTAGCGATCGGTCGGGGGACGACGATCTCGTACGGCCGCCGGCCCGAGGACGCGGAATAGCGCGAGGGAATGTGGTGGCCGAGCAGATCTACTTTGAGGATCTCAACGAGGGCGACCCGATCCCGGAGCTGGTCAAGAGCCCAACCCCACTGCAGCTGGTGCAGTGGGCCGCCGCCTCGGGCGACTTCTACCAGATTCACTACGACAAGGACTTCGCGGAGAGCGCGGGGCTGGACGGCATTATTCTTCATGGCGCGTTGAAGCATGCCTGGCTGGGGCAGCTGCTGCACCGGCTGGCGGCGCCGGGCGGGCGGGTGAAGCGCGTAACCTGCTCGTATCGGGGCATGGACGTGCCGGGCAAGCCGTTCCGGCTGCGGGGAACGGTGCGCAAGAAATACCAAGAAGGCGCGGATAATTTTCTGGAGCTGGAAATCTGGGGAGAGAATGAGGACGGGCAGAAGACCACCCAGGGATCCGGCATCGTGACGCTGCCGTCGCGGGGGTAGGCCCGGGGCGGAGCAGAGGCGCGTGCGCAGGAGAGGAGCGATGGAGATGGGATTGTTGGACGGCAGGGTGATCGCGCTGACCGGCGCGGGCCGCGGCATTGGCCGTGAGGTGGCGCTGCTGGCGGCGACGGAAGGGGCGAAGCTGGTCGTCAATGACGCGGGCGTCAACGTGGACGGCGACGGCCACGACAACGGCCCGGCGGACCAGGTGGTGCAAGACGTGCGGGCGGCCGGGGGCGAGGCTGTGTCCAATTACGCGGACGTCTCCACCATGGAGGGCGGGGAATCCGTGGTCCAGCAGGCGCTGGACGCCTTCGGCCGGCTGGACGGGTTGGTGAATCTGGCCGCCATCCTGCGCGACCGCATGGTCTTCAACATGACCGAAGAGGAGTGGGACGAGGTCATCCGCGTGGACCTCAAGGGCCACTTCACGACTATCAAGGCGGCGGCGATCGTCTTCCGGCAGCAGCGCTACGGGCGGATCATCAATTTCACCTCGGTCAGCGGCCTGCAGGGCAACACTGGGCAGGCGAACTACGGCGCGGCGAAGGCCGGCGTGGCGGGGCTGACGCGCGTGGTGGCGCGGGATCTGGGCCGCTACGGCGTCACCTGCAACGCCATTGCCCCCAGCGCGGCGACGCGGCTGACGGCGTCGGTGCCGACGGAGGCGTTGACGCGGCGGGCGGCGGCGGGCATTGGCGCGCCCGGTGGAGCGACGATGGAACAGCTGCAAGAGGAGCGGGCCCGGGAAGCGGCCATGGGCCTGCGGGGGCCGGAGATGGTAGCGCCCATGGTGGTGTATTTGCTCTTGGATGAGGCCTGGAACATCAACGGGCAGACCTTCGCCGTGGGCGGCGGCCGGGTGGGCGTGCTGCCGCAGCTGTACCCGCCCGAGCGGCAGATCTGGAAGCCGGGGCTGTGGACGCTGGAGGAGCTGCGCGCGCAGGTCCCCGCGCAGCTCATGGGCGGGGTGGCGAACGCGGCGCCCCCGCGCGCCGATATTGACGTGCCGGGGCGGGGCGTGCTGGAGGCCGCGTCGAGCTGACGGCTGCCGGGAGCGGACGAGCGCGACGGAGCCTACGAGCGTCCCCGCCGGGGCGGGCGCTTGCGGGCGCGGCGGGGGTAATCGCGCTGCCAGAGCCAGGCGCGGCGGATCTCCATGATCTGGAAGCGATGGTGACCGCGGCGCGTGCGCCCGCAGGGCCGGAAGCCGGCGCCGGCGAAGCTGCGCTGGGCCCGCACGTTCCAATCCAGCGTGTGCAGGTAGACGCGCGTCAGCGGGGTTTCGGTGAAGATGTAGTCCACCAGCAGCGCGACGGCTTCGCTGCCGCAGCCCCGGCCCCAATAGGCGGGATCGCCAATAGTGATCCCCAGTTCCGCCTCCCGCCGCCGATGGTCGATGTTGTAGTACATCACGTTGCCAATGTGCCCGCCCTCGCGGTCGTCCACGGCGTAGGTGCGGCGGACCGGCTGCGCATGGCGAAGCTCTTCCCTGAAGGTGGCCAGAAATTCGTCATAGCTGAGGGAGGTGGGCGTGGCGGCGTCGTAGCGGGCCAGCTCCGCGTCGCGGCGCCAGGCGTAGTCGTTGGCCGCGTCTGACAGGCGCTTGCGGCGCAGGACGACGCGGGCGCCGGCGGCAATGACGTCGCTCTCGGTGGCGGTCATGGCAGGCCCTCGCTGGTGTCCTTCGCCTGGGCCTGGCGGGAGGCGAGCAACGTTCCCGCTTTCTGCAAGATCTCGGCGGCGTTGGCGTGGGTAATCCGCTCAATGGCCTCCGGCAACGGGAACCAGCGCACGGTGCGGTGCTCGGCGTCATGCAGGTCGAGACTGCCGCCCACGGGCCGCATGAGCCAGAAGTGCACGTATTTGTGGAAGCGCTCGCGCTGGGCGGCCCGCACGAACCAGTAGGCAATGGCACCGACTTTCGCGTCCAGAGCCACGTCCAGGCCGGTCTCTTCGCGGACTTCGCGCAGCGCGGTCTGGGCCAGGGTCTCGCCGTCGTCAGGGGTGCCCTTGGGCAGGCCCCAGACGCCGTGATCCGTCTCCAGGAGGAGGACCTCCACCCCCGCCGGCCCGAGACGATAGACAACGCCGCCGGCGGAGACGGCCTGTTTGGTCTGGAAGCGCGCCCGCGCAGCCATGATCCGCCCCCGCCCGCCTCAGCGCTTTCGGCTCATACCCAGGGGATCGTCCGCGTAGCGGGCCTCCTCCAAGGCGGCCTTCACCACCGCGCGGACGTTGGCGTCGGGATGGGTGCTGTATGGCTGTAGCCGCTCCATTGCCGCCGCGCCGCCGATGTCTCCAAGGGCCCGGGCCGCCACCAGCACGACGTCGATGCTGTCGTCCTCCAGCAACTCGGCGACGGGGACCAGCGCATCCTCATCGCCAATCTCGCCGGCGGCGCCAGCCGCGGCGATGCGCTCATCCTCATCGGCGCTGGCCATGACGTTGATAACGGTGGGGAGCCAGTAGTCGTCGGCGCTGCGCCCCATGGCCTCCACGGCGCCGAGGCGGAGGGCGGCGTCACCGGATTCGTAGGCGTCGAAGATCAGCTCCTGCACCCAGGGCTCGCCGATGGCGCCGAGAGCGGCGAGGGCGCCGGCCTGGACGTGGGGCTCTTCGGCAACGTCCGTGACCGCCTCGCGCAGGGTGCGGACGACCAGGTCACGATCGGCGCCGGGCAGCTCCCCCAGCTCGGCGCGCAAGGCGAACGGCGCCAGGGCCAGCGCGGCCTCGGAGCGCACGCGTTCATCCGGATCGCTGCGGGCGAGCCGGAGCAGCACGGGCAAGGCGTCGCGGCCTTCGTCGTTGGCGAGGCCGCTGCTGGCGAGGGCCCGCACGGTGGGATCCGCATCCTGCACGCACTCCAGACAGACGGCGGTGAAGTCGAGCATCAGCACCTCGTCCGCCGCCGCGAGGAGGCAGTCCAGGAAGGCGAAGCGGGCGGAGGCGTCGAGCTGCCGCAGCGCCGCCGTGAAGGCGCGCCGGCGATCAGAGTCAAGGTCGCTGAGGGCACCGAGCTGGTCGGCTGAGAGGTCGGTGTCACCGTTGCCGATCGCCGCGACGACGGCGTCCCAATCGCCGTCGAGCGCCTCACGCCGCCCTTCCCCGTTATCGCTTGCCAGTTTCGCCGCTCCTCTGGTTGTGCCGGTGGTGAACGCGCGTGTGACGGTCCACCCTGTCCTTCGCTTCAGTCTATGGCCGACGCCGGCGCCTGCCCAGGCAACCACGCCGCAACGCCCCGTGCGACGCGTCAGTCGCGGAAGATCGTGGGCAGCCCCTCCAATTCATCTTGGGCGTGGCGAGTCATGAGTCCATGAATGACGTCGCTGGGGCGTCCGCCGGCGAAGAGGACCTGGTAGATCCCGTCGACGATGGGCATGTCGATGCCGACGCGACGGGCGAGGTGATGCGCCGCCCGGGTCGTTTCGATCCCTTCCGCCACATGGACCATGCCGGCCAGGATCTCGGCCAGGGTCTGCCCGCGGCCCAGCTGCTCGCCGACGTAGCGGTTGCGCGAGTGCGGGCTGACGGCGGTGGCGATGAGGTCGCCCAAGCAGGCGAGCCCGGCGAAGGTCAGGGGGCTGGCGCCCAGCGCGACGCCGAGGCGGGCCATCTCGGTCAGCCCGCGGGTGAGGAAGGCCGCGCGCGCATTGGCGCCCGCGTTGAGGGTGTCGCCGATGCCGACGCCGATGGCGACGACGTTCTTGAGCGCGCCGCCCAGCTCCACGCCCACGAGGTCCGGGTTGGTATAGACGCGGAAGGTGGGCGACATGAGCATGTCGCGCAGTCGCGCGGTCAGAGCGGCGTCGTCGCCGGCGACGACGGTCGTCGCCGGCTGCGCCAGCGCCACTTCGCGCGCGATGTTGGGGCCCGAGATGGCGGCGACGGGGGCGCTGGTCGCGGCGGCGGCCAGCTCTTCCTGGATCACCTCCGACATGCGCCGCTCGGTTCCGGTCTCCAGCCCCTTGCTGGCGCTGACGAGGGGCGGAGGCGGCCGCCCTAAGGCCGGCAGGACGGCGCGCAAATTCTCGCGGAAGCGCTGGGCCGGCACGGCGAAGATGATGGCATCCCAGGGCCCGGCGTCCTGGGGACCGGCGTCCTGGGGAGCGGCGAGGAAGCGGACCGGCTCCGGCAGGGTGATGCCGGGCAAGAGGCGGCGGTGTTCGCGCTGGGAGGCGAGCTGCTCCGCCTCCGCCGTCGTCCGGCAGAGCACGCCGACCTGGGTGCCGGCGCGGTCCAGCTGGATGGCGAGGGTACAGCCCCAGGACGTGGCTCCCACGACACAGACGCGCATGCCCTCAGCTCCCCCCGCCGGGGTCCAGGACGGAAGCGCGGCGCGCGCTGGGGAGGCGGAGCGCGTGCTCGGAGCCGCTGGCGAGCCGCCGGATGTTATCCCGATGCGCGATTATGATGATCACCCAAGAGGCCACGACGAAGCCATAATACGCGTCCGGCTCGCCGCCGTAGGCCACCAGCAGCCCCTGGGTGACCGAGGAGACCGTCAGCGCCAGCAGGACGGCGAGCGACATGATCCGCCCGCCGGCGAGCACGCCGAGCCAGACGCAGATCGCGATACCGCCGGCGGAGGGCGTGAGGATGAGGACGGTGCCCAGGCCGGTGGCGGCGGCGCGGCCGCCGCGGAAGCCGGCGAAGAGCGGATAGACATGCCCAATGAGGGCGGCGAGGCCGGCGAGCACGTCGGCGGTGGGGCTGTCGAAGGCGAAGCGGACGATGGCGACCGCAACAACGCCCTTGGCGGTGTCCAGCAGGAACACCAGCAAGGACCAGCGCAGGCCCAAGCTGCGGTAGACGTTGGTGGCGCCAATCTTGCCGCTGCCGCCCGCGCGGAGGTCAACGCCGCGGCACCAACGACCGATCCACAACCCCATTGGCACGGAGCCGATCAGATAGCCGCCCACCAGGCCGACCACCCAGGCTTCAACCATGGCCGTCATTCCGGGGGCGGAAGTGCAAGCGAAGCGCCGCCCCCAAGAAGCCGAACTCCTCACGAATGCGGCGCTGCAGGTAGCGCTGGTAGGAAAAATGGACGGCCTCTGGATAATTGACGAAGAACACAAAGGTGGGCGGCTCAATCGCGGCCTGGGTGGCGTAAAAGAACTTGATCGGGCGCCCCCGGAAGGTGGCCGGCGGGTGCGCCGCCGTGGCGCGAATCAGCAACGCATTGAGCTGGGACGTGGGCACGCGCCGGCGCCGGACGTCGGCGACATTTAGCACCGTCTGCAGCAGCTCGTCCAGGTGCTCGCCGCGGAGGGCGGAGGTCCAGACGACCGGGGCCCAGGGGACGAAGTGTGCGCGCCAGCGCAGTTGCCGGCGCCGTCGATCCTGGAGCTCCGCGTCGCCGCGCAAGAGGTCCGCCTTGTTGACGACGAGGATGACGCCCTTGTAGGCGTCCAGGGCCCGGCCCAGGATGTGCTGATCCTGCGCCGCCACGTCGCGACCGCCGTCCAGGACGATCGCCACCACGTCGGCGCGGGCCACCGCGGCTTGGGCCCGATTCACGGATGCGCGCTCCGTGCCCCGCTCCACCCGGCCGCGGCGGCGGATGCCGGCGGTGTCCACCAGGACCAGGCGGCGGTCCCCGAAGTCGACGGCCGTATCGACGGCGTCGCGGGTGGTGCCCGGCGTCGTGCTGACGATCATGCGCTCTTCCCGGAGGATCGCGTTGACGAGGGAGGATTTGCCCACGTTCGGCCGGCCCACGATAGCAAGGTTGCAATCGACGGCCGACTGGAGCAAGGCGGCGGTGGGCAGCCCCTCCACCAGGAAGTCCAGGAGGTCGCCGACCCCGCGCCCGTGCTGGGCGCTGACGACGTGGGGCTCTCCCAGTCCGAAGGCGTAGAAGTCGGCGGCGGCAGCGGCCATGGCGTCATTGTCGGCCTTGTTGGCGACCAGATAGACCGGCTGGGCGGCCTGGCGCAGTCGCGCCGCCACGTCTTCGTCCGCCGGCAGGACGCGGCTCTGCACGTCGACGACGAAGCAGATCGCGGCGGCCTCGTCCATGGCCTGCTCCACCTGCGCCGCGACGGACTCCGCGTAGTCGCCGGTGAGCTGCTCACCCAAGAGACCACCGGTGTCAACGATTTGGAAGGGGCGGCCCCGCCACTCCGCCTCTGCGTAGTTGCGGTCCCGGGTGGTGCCGGGCAGGCCCTGCACGATGGCCTTGCGCCGGCCCACGATGCGGTTGAAGAGGGCGGACTTGCCCACGTTGGGCCGGCCCACGATGGCAATGAGCGGGAGCGCGGGCGCCGGGCCGGTCATGACGACGTGCCCTCGCTCGGCGCGGCATCGCCCTCGCTCGGCGCGGCTTCGCTCGGCGCGGCTCGCCCTCGCTCGGCTCGGCTTCCTCAGGAGGCTCCAGCGGCACGATCAGCAGGCCTACGTCTTCCGGCTGGACGCCGCTGAGGTCCACGCCGCCGCTGAAGCTCACCTGGACGGGCACGTCGTGTGCGCCCTCTCCGAGGCCGTCGGCGTCGGCGGTGACGCGGAAGGAGGCGTTGAGCAGGTCGGAGATGACCGAGACCGGCCCCACCACCGTGATCGCCACCGTCCGTGGGGTCACCCCCGCCTCGAGCCCGTCGCCCAGATTCACGACCCGCACGGCCACATCGAATACGGCCTGGGCGGTCAGCGGTTCCACCTCCACGCGGACGGTGGCGCGGAGGTCGGACTCCAGCTCCACTCCCGGCGGCGGCCGGACTGCCACCACGCGCTCCAGGTCTTCGTCCACGTTGGCGATGGCGACGACCGCGGTGGTGGCGTCGCCGACGTTCTCCAACGCCGCCAGCGTGCCGCGGACAATGACCGTCAGCGGCTGCACGGTCACGGCGGTGACGTGGAAGCCCGAGGCCGGCTGGCCGACCACGTCCGGCGCGACCGTCACGGCCCGGCGGAAGATCTGCTGCTGGATGGGTACGTGCACGTTGACCGTCGGCGGTTCGACCTGGATCTGCACGTCGCTTACAGCGGCGCCGGTGCTGGTACGCGCCTGCAAGGAGATCAGGAGGTCCAGATCCACGGTGGCGGTGCTGACATCGACCGGGGCGACGACGACGTCGACCAGGTCCACGAGCTGCTGGATGCCGCTCAGCGTGACGGTTCTGGGAGAGACGGTGAGTTCCCCCGCCTCGAAACCGAGGGGGGGCGGGTTGACGAGGACGACCGCAACCGGCACATCGACGCGCTGCACGCGCGGCTCCACCGTCACTTCCACCGTCTCCGGCGAGACGCTGCGCACGCGCACGTCGGCGTCGAGCGAGCGAACCCGGACGAGGATCTCGTGCGTCCCGGCGGGAAGGCCGCGCAGGTCGATGCTCGCCTCGAAGTCGTCGAAGGTGACGCTCTCGATGTCGGCGCGGCGGCCGGCGATAGTGAGCGAGGCGGTGGGAATGCGGCTGACCGTGGCCAGCTCCGGCGCAAGGTTCAGCGCCTCGATCGCCAGGACGAAGCCCAATCGCTCCTCCACGTCTTCGTCCTCGGAGTCGGTGATGACGAACCAGATGACGACGGCGAGGGCGCCGGCGGCGGCCAGGAGGGCAAGACTGCCGCGCGTGTTTCGCCACAGCCTCAGCGGGCTGAACAGGAGCCAGCGCATGTCAACCGCTCTCGACCGTGGGCCGGCGCTGGCGGGCGCCGCGCCTGTCCCCGTTCAAGAGCGACCCGAGCAGCGACTCCAGCCGGCGTTGATCGAGGCGACGGATGAGCCGGCCGTCGGTCGCGAGCGAGATCACGCCCGTCTCTTCGGAGACCACGACGACGACCGCATCGGTCTGCTCCGAGATGCCCACGGCGGCCCGGTGGCGGGTGCCGAGATGGCCGTCGGCGGCGTCGTAACCGACGGAGGAGGGGAGGAACTCCGTGGAGGGCGGGAGCATGCAGGAGGCGGCGACCACGCGTCCAGGGCGGATCACGACGGCGCCGTCATGGAGGGGGCTGTGGGGGTAGAAGATGCCCTCCAGGAGCTGGGCGCTGGGCACGGCGTCCACGGGGACGCCCGTCTCCACGACGTCCTGCAAGCCGGTCTTGCGCTCCACGACGATGAGCGCGCCGGCGCGCCGGTCGGCGAGGTGGAGCGCGGCTTCGGCGACGACATCAATGAGCGGGTGGTAGGTGTCGCGGCCCAGCCCGAGCCAGGAGCGGACGCCACCGGTGCGGCCCACCCGCGCCAGGGCGCGGCGAAACTCGGGCTGGAAAACGATGAGCACGAAGAGGACCAGCACCGCGAGGGCGTTGTTGACGATCCAATCGAGCACGATGGAGTCCAGGACGCGGCTCAAGACGACCACGGTCACCGCCACGAAGGAGATGCCGCGAACGACGGTCATGGCCGTGGTACCGCGAAGAAGCCGCAGCAACCAGAAGATCGCGATCGCAATGATCCCGATCTCGACCGCGTTCTCCCAGTCGAACCCGGTAAAGGCTTCGGAGATGTCGTCCCAAAGCTTATCCATCGCCGGCCGTCCCCGGCAGCCGTCCCCGCTCTCCGCCCGTAGCGGAAAGCGAGCCGCTCGCCCGACCGCCGCGCTCTCGGGGCCCGTCGCCGCCCCGGACCCTCATGCTACCGCACCAGATGCCAGAGGAGGGCCTGTTGCGCATGGAGACGGTTCTCCGCCTGGTCAAAGACGACGGACTGCGCGCTCTCAATGGCGTCGTCGCTCACCTCTTCCCCCCGATGGGCGGGGAGATCATGCATGAAGATGGCGCCCGGGTGGGCGCGTTGCAGCAGTTCGCCTGTCACTTGGTAGCCGGCGAAATGGGCGCGACGCACTTTCGCTTCGCGTTCCTGGCCCATGCTGGTCCAGACGTCGGTGTAGACGACGTCGGCGCCGTCTACAGCCTCCTCAGGGGCGCGCAACGCCGTCACGCTGCCCCCGCTCGCGGCGGCGCGGCGGGCGGCCTCCGCCAGGGTGGCGGCGTCCAGCTCATGTTGCGACGGCGTGGCGATGCGGAAATGCATCCCTTCTGACGCGGCCGTCAGCGCCAGCGATCGCGCCACGTTGTTGCCGTCGCCAAGGAAGGCCAGCGTGCGCCCTTGGGCGCCGCCGTGCTCGCGGATGGTGAGGAGGTCCGCCAGCGACTGACAGGGATGCTCCCAGTCGGAGAGCGCGTTGATGACGGGAACGGAGGCGTAGCGCGCCATCTCCGCCAGCTTCTCCTGGCCGGAGGTGCGACAGATGATCGCGTCGCAGTAACGGCTGAGGACGCGGGCCACGTCCTTCACCGGTTCGCGGACGCCCAGGGCGACTTCGGGAGGGGAGAGGTAGAGGGAGTCGGCGCCGAGCCGCCGGGCGGCGACTTCGAAGGAGACGCGGGTCCGTAGCGACGGTTTGTCGAAGAGCAGGGTCACGGTCTTGCCCGCCAGGTCGCGCCGATGCGGTCCCTCCGGCGTCCGCTTTTGCGCCGCGGCCGTATCCAGCAGCGCCCCGATCTCCGCCGGCGTCAGATCCGTGATGGCAAGGAGCGAACGACCCTTCACGACACCTTCCCGCCGGCGCCTGCGTCCGCCCACTATACTCACGTCTCCGCTCAGCCACAGCGCCGCTGATGACGGTGCGCGCGCCGGCGCGGGGGAGGCGTCAACGTGGCGGCATGGTGGCGCCGGCCGCTGTGGTGGCCGGCGATCACCCTGGTCATCGTCCTGATCGCCGGGCTGTTGGTGCTGGCGGTCGGAGCCGACGGCGCGGGGGCGGCCGTGCACGTCTACGCCCCGGCCGAGCGCCCTCAGCCGCTGCCCGTGGAGGTTGCACCGGCGCGGCTGGTCGACCTGAACCGGGCCTCGCTGGCCGAGCTGGAGGCGCTGCCGGGCATCGGCGCGCAGCGGGCGCGCGCGATCATGGACGCTCGCGCCGCGAACCCCTTCGCGTCGCTGGGCGAGGTCGCGGAGCGGGGCGTCTTGCCGCGCTCGGTGGCCGAAGGGCTGGTTCGCGTCGCCGGGGTGCGACCGTGATCGCACCCTTGCTGATCCTCTCCTTGGCCTTCTTTGCCGGTGTCGCCGTGGCCAGCGGCTTTGACTCCGCCGCCGTGGCGGTCGGCGCGGTTGTGGCGGTCGCGGCAGGAGCGGGAGTCTTGGCGCTGCGCGGCGGTCGCGCGCGGGCCCTGCTGGGCGTGAGCGTCGCCACGCTGTTCGCACTGGGCCTGGTGCGCGCAGACGACGGTCAACCCGACTTGGGCAATGTGGCGTCGCTGGCCCTGGGACGCACGGTGCAGCTCACGGGCGTGGTGGTGTCCGACCCGACGGTGCGTGGCTCCACGCAGGAGTTGCGGGTGGCTGTGGAGGCGCTTGCGCTCGGTGGCGAGCGGGTCGCCGCCCGGGGCGATGTGCGCCTGTGGACGCCGTTGGGCCCGGACTACCGCTATGGGGACCGCGTGCGCGGACGGGCGACGCTGCGGGAGCCGACATCGGCGGCCGGTCGCGCCTTCGCCGATTATCTGGCCACGCGCGGGATCGCGGCGACGGGCTCCTTTACGGACGTGGAGACGCTGGCGCAGGGGCAGGGGAATTCGCTACGGGCCACCGTCTCCGCGGCGCGGGCCGACATGGACGCGGCGCTGGCGCGGTCGCTGGACGAGCCGCTGGCGGGGCTGGCCCAGGGGATCGTCACGGGGCGGCGGGACAGCCTGGCGCCCGACCTGGAAAGCGATCTCCGCGACACTGGGCTCACGCACCTGGTGGTGATCTCCGGCAGCAATGTGACCCTGCTGGCGCTCCTGGTGGTGGCGAGCGCCGCCGGGCTGATCGGCAGGCGGCGGGCGGTCTGGCTCGCCCTGGCGGTGATCGGCGCGTACACGGTGTTCGTGGGCGCAGAGGCGCCGGTGGTGCGGGCAGCGATCATGGCGAGCATGCTCTTGTTGGCCGGCGTCGCGGGCCGACGCAGCACCGCCGTGCCCGCCATCGCCCTGGCGGCGGCGGTGATGGTCGCGGTCTCGCCCGGCGTCGTTGACGATCTCTCGTTCCAGCTCTCGTTCGTCTCCACAGCGGCGTTGGCACTGATGGCGGCGCCGCTGCGGCAGCGCCTTGAGCGCCGCCTGCGCCTGGACCGCGCGCGGCGCTCGGCCGGCGACGTGGCGACCGGGTTCGTGATCGAGACGGGGGTGGTGACGGTGACGGCCGTGGCGGCGACCCTGCCGCTGATCGCGCTGCACTTCGGCCGTATCTCCCTGGTCGCCCTGCCGGCCAATCTCCTGGTGGTGCCCGCCTTCCCACTGATCTTCCTGGGCAGTCTGGCCACCGCGATCTTGGGAAGCATTGACGCCGGCCTGGGCACGGGCGCCGGCTGGGTGCTGTCCTGGCTGCCCCTGTCGTGGTTCGTGGAGGTGGCGGAGCGCTTGGCGGCTCTGCCCTTCGCCAGCGCCGCCGTCGACGGGTTCGGGCTGGAGCATGCGCTCGTCTGGTACGCGGCGCTGGGCGCTGGCGCCGTCTGGCTGCAGCGGGCGGGGCCGCTGCCGTTGCCCGCGGCGGCCGGCGCTTTTCGCCGCCTGCCGGTCCCGGACACAGGGATGGCGGCGGTCGTGGCCGCCATCCTGATCGCGGTGAACATCATTGTCCGGAACGCGGTCGCCGCCGGCGAGGGCGAGTCGCTGGAAGTGCACGTGCTCGATGTCGGCCAGGGCGACGCGCTCTTGGCGATCGCTCCGTCGGGCGGAACGTTGCTCGTGGACGGCGGGCCGGACGGCGTGCGGCTCCTTGGCGAGCTGGCCGACGCGCTCCCGGCCGGGCGGCGGTCGCTGGACTTGGTCGTCGCCACGCATCCCCAGGCGGATCATGTGAACGGGCTCTTCGCGGTGCTGGACCGCTTCCAGGTGGGGGAGCTGATCGTTGCACCGCTGAACGACCGGACCGAGATCGGCCGGCGGCTGACGGCGGTAGCGTCGGCGCGCGGTGTCCCTGTCCGCGCCGCGGAGCCGGGCACGCTGCTGGACCTGGGGGAGGGCGCGCTGGTGGATGTATTGGGTCCGCTGGAGCCCACGGCTGCCGCCGCCGGCGACAACCTCAACAACGGGGCCGTGGTGCTGCGGCTGCGGTACGGAGAGGTCTCCTTCCTGCTGGCGGCGGACATTGAAGCGGAGCGGGAGCTGCTGTTGGCTCAGCAGGGCTGGAGCCTGCAAGCCACTGTCCTCAAAGTCGCGCATCACGGCAGCGCCACCTCCAGCACCGACCTGTTCCTGCGGCGGGTGCGTCCCAGCGTCGCCGTGATCACGGTGGGAGCGGGCAATCGTTTCGGGCATCCGCATCCCGAGGTGCTGTCACGGTTGGCGGAGACGATGCTGCTCCGCACCGACGAGGACGGGACCATCGTCCTGCGCAGCGACGGCGAATCGATCCGCGTCGTCTCGCGAAGGTGAGCGGCGCGGGCGGCGGAGGGCGGTGGCGGGCGGTAGCGGGCAGTGGCGGCTACACTCAGAGCCATGTCGCGCGGAGATGGCCGCCAGGCTGGGGAGCTGCGGCCGGTGCAGATCGAGACCGGCTACCAGCGGAACGCCGAGGGCTCCGTCCTGATCAGCTTGGGGCTGACCAAGGTGCTTTGCGCCGTCTCGGTGGAAGACAGGACGCCCGCTTTCCTGCGAGGGACCGGGGCCGGTTGGGTGACGGCGGAGTACGCCATGCTGCCGCGCAGCACGAACGTGCGGTCGCCGCGGGAGACGGGGCGGATTGGCGGACGCACCCACGAAATCCAGCGGCTGATCGGTCGCAGCCTGCGGGCGGTGACGAACTTGGACATTCTGGGCGAGCGCACCTTCACCGTCGACTGCGACGTGCTGCAGGCCGATGGCGGCACCCGCACCGCCGCGATCACGGGCAGTTACGTGGCGCTCTCCCTGGCGATGCAGCGACTCGTGGAGGCGGGAGCGCTGAGCGCGGTGCCGCTGGCGGGCGCCGTGGCGGGGACCAGCGTGGGCGTTGTGGGGGGCGAGGCGCTGCTGGACCTCTGCTACGAGGAGGACTCGGCGGCGGCGGTGGATTTCAACGTCGTCAAGACGGCGAAGGGCGACTACGTGGAAGTGCAGGGGACGGCGGAGGGCAAGCCGTTCTCCCGCGAGCTGATGGGACGGCTGTTGGACATCGCGGAGCCGGGGCTGGCGGAGCTGTTCGCCCTGCAAGAGACGGCCATCGCCGAAGCGAGCGAGGCGACGGCGAGCGGCTAGCGCGGCGGCCCCGGCGGCGCCGCTATCCTCCCGGCAGGAGCGCCGCCCGATGGCCGACGTGCGACCGTTTCGCGCCCTGCGTTACGACAGCCGCGCGGCGCCGGACTGGGCGACGCTGTTGGGCCCTCCCTACGACGTGATCGACGCCGAGGAGCGCGCCGACCTCCTGGCGCGGAGCCCGTACCAGATCACGCACATCGAATCCCCGGCGGGCGCGGATGGCGTCGCGGCCGCGGCGGCGCGTCTGCGGCAGTGGCGACGCGAGGGCGTGCTGCGTCGGGACGGGGCGCCGGCGTTCTACGTTGAGGAGCATCGGTTCCGGCACGGCGGCCGCGAGCGCGCGCGGACCTGCCTCTACGCCGCCGTCCGCCTGGCGCCGTGGCACGAGGGCGGCGTGGCCCCGCATGAAGAGACCATGTCCGGTCCCAAGGAAGAGCGGCTGCGTCTGCGGGAGGCCGTGGGCGCCGACGTCTCGCCGCTGCTCGCGCTCGTCGCGGACCGCCGGGGCCGGGTGGGCGAGGCGCTGGAGGCGGCGTTGGCAGTGGCGAAGGCGGTGGAAGCGGCGGCGGAGGGCATGGACGGCAGCGGTGAGCGGCACACGCTGCGCATCCTTGACGATCCGGGATCGGTGCGGGCGCTGGAGAGCGCCCTCGGCGGCGAAACGCTGTACATCGCCGACGGGCATCACCGGTACGAGTCCGCGCTTGCCCACCGCGATCGCTGCGCCGCGGCCGCGGGCGCGGAATGGAACCACGATGCGGCGGCCAACTTCGTGCTGATCGGCATCGTGCGGGCGGACGACCCCGGGCTGATCGTGGGCGCGACGCATCGGCTGGTGCAGGTGGAGCCGCCGCCCGACGTCGTGGCGCGGATCGGCGATCTGTTTCAGATCCGCAGCGTGGGCGCCGCCGGCGAGGGGGCGGAGCCGCTCCTGCGCGCCCTGGATGGAACTGCGGGAGGAGAGACGGCGATCGCGGCGGTGGGCCTCGACCGTGAGCACGTTCAGCTGCTGGTGGCGGATGAACGGACGCGCGCGGCGATGCCGCGCGGGCTGCCTGCGTCGTGGGCGGGCGTGGGGACGGCGCTGCTGCAGACCCTGATCCTGGAGCCGCTGTTCGGCATTGACGAGGCCGCGCTGCGAGCGGGCGCGGCCGTGACCTATTCGCACGACGCGGCGGCGACGTACGAGGCGGTGGTGGAGGGGCGCGCCCGCGTCGCCTTCCTGCTGCGCCCGCCGGCCCTCTCGCACGTCTTCGCCGCCGCCGACGCGGGTGAGCGCATGCCGCAGAAGAGCACCTTCTTCACGCCCAAGTTGCCGACCGGCCTGGTGCTGCACCCGTTCGACTGAGGGCGCGGGTCAGATCTCGGCCTGCTTGACCGCCTCAATGCCGGCAATGGCAGCGATGCTGCGCTGCTCGCCGGCGGTAAGAGCGCGATCGACCGTGAGGACCATGATGGCGCTGCCGGAGCGGTCGCGCTTGCCCACGTCCATGGCGCTGATGTTCACCTCCATGGCGCCCAGGGCGGTGCCGACGGCGCCAACGCGGCCGGGGCGGTCCTCGTTGTGGAGGAGCAGGATGTGGGCATGGCCGGGATGGTGCGGGTTGCGGGCGACGTCGACGCGAAAGCCGTCGATCTCAACGATGCGCGGTTCGCCGTGGACCAGCGTGCCGGAGACGCGGACGTCGCCGCCGGAGGTCGTGAGGCGGACCGTGATCAGGTTGGCGTAGAAGCCGGCGTCGGGCGCTTTCTCCTCGGTCACCTGCCAGCCCCGCTGGGCGATGATGTTGTTCACGGAGACCAGGTTGACGCGCTCCTCGCTGATGGTGGCGAGGAGGCCGGCGATGGCGGCCGCCTTAAGGGCGGTGACGTCGTGATTGGCGATCTCGCCCTGGTAGTGGATGCGGAGGGAGTGCCACTGGCCCTCGGCGAGTTGCGTGGTCAGGGTCCCCACCATCTCCGCCACGACGAGGTAGGGACCGACGATGGTGAGCGATTCGGGATCGACGAAGGGGGCGTTGACCGCCGTGGTGGCCGGCTTGCCCTCCAGGACGCGCAGCATCTCGCGGGCGACATCCACGGCCACGCGCTCCTGCGCCTCCTGCGTGGAGGCGCCCAGATGCGGGGTGCAGACGACGTGGGGATGGCGCACGAGAGGGCTGTCCTGGGCCGGCTCGACGGCGAAGACGTCCACGGCGGCGCCGGCCAGACGTCCGGAATTGAGGGCGTCGAGCAGTGCCGCTTCATCCACCAAGCCGCCGCGAGCCGTATTGATCAGCCGGGAGCCCGGCTTCATCAGGGCCAGCTGATCGCGGCCCAGGAGGGGCGGCGCACCGGGTGCCAGCGTGGTGTGGAGCGCGACGACGTCGGACCGTCCCAGAAGCTCGTCCAGCTCCAGCAGCTCCAGGCCCAGGACCCGCGCCCGTTCCTGCGGCACGAAGGGGTCATGCGCCACGACCGTCATCTCCATCGCCAGCAGGCGTCGGGCGAGGGCCGAGCCCACCTGGCCCAGGCCGATGATCCCTGCCGTCTTGCCGCGCAGCTCGACGCCGATAAAGGCGTGCCGGTCCCATTCGCCGCCGCGCAGGCTGGCGTCGGCGGCGACGACGTGGCGGCTGAGGGCGAGGAGCAGGGCGATGGTGAGTTCGGCGGCGGAGACGGTGCTGCCCGCGGGCGCGTTGACCACCACGATGCCGCGCTCGGTGGCCGCGTCGAGATCGATGTTGTCCACGCCCACGCCGGCACGGCCGATGACGCGCAGCGCGTCGGCGGCGGCGATGACGGCGCCGCTGACCTGCGTCTCGCTGCGGACGACGAGGCCGTCGTAATCGCGAACCGCCGCGAGCAGCTCTGCCGGGGTCATCCCCGTGCGCACGTCTACGGGGCCGTACTGCGAGAGCAGCTCCACCCCCTCTTGGGCAATGGGGTCAGCGACGAGGATGCGTCCGCTCATGGAATCGTTTCGCGTCAGGAGCGCGACCGGGCCAGGGAGCCGGCCGGGGCCACGAAGCCGAGGTCGGCGAGGGCGCGGCGGACGGCGTCGAGGGCGGCGTCCATGTCGGCGTCCTGCACCCAGCCCATGTGCCCCAGGCGAAAGATCTTACCGGCCAGCTTCGCCTGGCCGCCGGCCACCACCGTGTCGTACTTCTCCCGCAGCAGCGCCGTCAGGGCCTTGCCGTCACCGCCGTCCGGCACGCGTACGGCGGTGACGGTCTTGGAGGCGCAGCGCTCCTCCGCGAAGAGTTCAAGGCCGAGCGCCCGCACCCCGTCGCGGGTGCGCGCGGCAATTCGCGCGTGGCGGGCGTAGATCGCTTCGGGCCCCTCGGCGGCCATCCGTTCGAGCACGACGTCGAGAGCGAAAAAGACGGACAGCGCCGGCGTCCAGGGACACTGGCCGATCGCCGCATACTCCTTGTGCTTCTTCAGGTCCAGATAGAAGCGGGGCATGGTGGCGCGCTCGGAGGCGGCCCAGGCCTTGGGACTCACCGCCGCCATGGCCAGGCCGGGCGGCGCCCCCCAGCCCTTCTGCGAGCCGGTGACGACAATGTCGACGCCCCAGGCATCGGTGAGGAAGGGGACGCAGCCCAGGCTGGAGACCGCATCGACAAGGATGAGCGCGTCGCTCTCCGCGTGGATCGCGTCGCAGATCTCCGCGAGCGGATTCACCACGCCGGTAGAGGTCTCGTTGTGGGTGACCAGCACGGCGCGATAATCGCCGGCGCGTACGGCGTCGCGGACCGCGTCCGGCTCGACCGCCCGCCCCCACTCAACCTCGATCCTGGTCACTGCGGCGCCGTAGGCCTCGGCGATGCCGGCGAAACGGTCGCCGAAGGCGCCCATGCTGACGGCGAGCACGGCGTCGCCAGGAGAGAGCGTGTTCACCACCGCCGCTTCCAGCGCCCCCGTGCCGCTGCAGGTTGGCAAGAGGATGTCGTGCGCGGTGGCGAAGAGAGGCCGGACCCCTTCCGTGACCCGCTCGAGAAGGGCGGCGAACTCCGGCCCGCGATGGTTGATCATCTGCCGGCCCGCGGCCTCCAGCACCTCGGGAGGGCAGGGCGTGGGGCCGGGAATGCGCAGGTTGGCCACCTCAGCCTCCTCCTACCATGGTATGAATATACGAGCGCATTCAGCGGGGGAGCAACCGAACCCGGCAGCCACGATGCCGGATAGCATAGAGTCGCGATGTCCAATCCGTATCGCGGTTTACCCAGCGTCGACCAACTGCTGCAGCACCCGTCGCTGGAGGGGGCGCGGCAGCGCTTCCCTGCCGAGCGGGTGACGGCGCACAGCCGCGCCGTCTTGGAGCGGGCGCGCGCGACGATCGCGGGCGCAGCGCCGTCGGGCGATGGCGGGGGAGGCGCGGCGGCCCCCCGCATCGAGGCGCTGGCGGAGGCGGTCGCGAGCAGTCTGGAAGACAGCGCGGCACCGTCGCTGCGCGCCGTCATCAACGCGACCGGCGTGATCCTGCACACGAACCTGGGGCGCGCACCGCTTTCCACGGCCGCCCGTGAGGCGATGAACGCCGCGGGCCGCGGCTATTCCAATCTGGAGTTCGATCTGACGGCCGGCGAGCGCGGGTCGCGGCTGGCGCACCTGGAGCGGATCCTGCGCGAGGTGACCGGCGCCGAGGCCGGCATGGCGGTGAACAACAACGCCGCCGCGCTGCTGCTGGCGCTCTCGGCGCTCGTGGGCGAGCGCGAGGTGATCGTGAGTCGCGGGCAGGCGGTGGAGATCGGTGGGGGCTTCCGCATCCCCGACGTCTGCCGCCAGAGCGGCGCCAAGCTGGTGGAGGTGGGCACGACCAACCGGACCCACGCGCTCGACTACGAGGGCGCCGTGGGCGATGCCACCGCCGCGATCCTGCGCGTGCATGCCAGCAACTTCCGCATCGTGGGCTTCACGGAGCAGCCCACGCTGGCGGAGCTGCAGGCGGTGGCCTCGGCGGCGGGGGCGCTGCTGCTGGACGACATCGGCAGCGGCTGCCTCCTGGACACCAGCCGCTTCGGGCTGGCGCCGGAGCCAAGGCCGCAGGAGAGCCTGGCGGCGGGGGCGGACCTGGTGATGTTCTCCGGCGACAAGCTGCTGGGCGGGCCGCAGGCGGGGATTATCGTGGGCCGGGCGGCGCTGGTGGCGCAACTGAGACGGCACCCGCTGGCGCGGGCGTTGCGGGCGGACAAGACCACCATCGCCGGGCTGGCGGCGACGCTGCGGCACTACCTGCTGGGGGAAGCGGAGTCCGCGATCCCCGTCTGGCGCATGATCAGCGCACCGGCAGCAGCGATGCGCGAGCGCGCGGAGGGGTGGCGGCTGGCGTTGGGGGCGGGCGACGTTGAGGCGGGCCAGTCGATGATCGGCGGGGGGTCGCTGCCGGGCGAAAGCTTGCCCACGTCCGTCTTGGCACTGCGGCGCGAGGGCGGCAGGGCGCAGCGGCTGGCGGAGCGGCTGCGCTTGGGCGATCCGCCCGTGGTGGCGCGCGTGGAACGGGACGCGGTGCTGTTGGATCCCCGCACGGTTGACGAGGACGAGACGGCGTCACTCGTCGGCGCGCTCCAGGCGGCGCTGCGCGAACACTGAAGCCGAGGCGCGGGCGCGACCGCGAGGGCGATCCTACAATACGGCGAGAGGGAGTAATTCGTGGCCGGGCCCGTCTTCGCCTGCGTGACGCCGCATCCGCCGATCATCGTGCCGGAGGTCGGGCGGGGGAAGGAGCGCACCACAGCGGCGACGGTGGACGCCTTTGCGACCTTACGGCAGCGGCTCGACGAAGCGCGCCCCCAGAGCCTCCTGCTGATCTGCCCGCACGGACCGATCAACGGGGAAGCGTTCTCCGTCCTGCGCGGAAGGCTGCTAGGAAACCTGGGGCGGTTCGGCGCGGCGGACGTGCGCTTCGAGCGGGCCTGCGATGGGGAGATCGTGGAGGCGCTGCTGGCGGAGGCAGCCGAGCGGGGCGTCACGCTGCGGGCGATCGATCGCTGGGACGCCGACGACCACTCCGCCTGGGTGCCGCTCTACTACCTGCAGGATGCGGCGCCGGAGGCGCCGGTGACCATGCTGTCCATCAGCTTCGGCTCCCCGCACGATCACTACGCGCTGGGCCGCGCCCTGGGAGCGGTGCTGGCGGAGAGCGAGAGGCGCGTGGCGATCATCGCCAGCGCTGACGGCGCTCACGCCCTCAAGCCGGACGGCCCTTACGGTTTCCACCCGGCTGCGCCGCGCTTTGAGGAGGAGTTCGAGGAAGCGTTCTTGGCCTGGGACGTGGAGCGAATGCTGGCATTCGACGACGAGTACCGGCGCCTGGCGGCGGAGGATTCGATCCCGTCGGTGGCGATCTTGATGGGGGCGCTGGACGGGCTGGAGGTGCGGCCGCGCCTTCTTGCCTCAGAGGGGCCCTGGGGCGTGGGATATATGACGGCGCTGGTGGAGATCGGCGCCGCGAAAGACAGGGGCGAACCGAGGGCGGAGGCGGCCGTCGTCCCCGGGCCTGTCTCGCCCACGCCGGCGGCGGCGGGGGAGGAGATCGTGGCCCTGGCGCGAGCGGCCGTGGAAGCGTTTCTTCGTGAAGGGCGCTGGATCACGGAGCCGCCGCTGAGCCAAGAGCGCTGGCGCGCGACCCGGGCGGGCGCGTTCATCTCCATCTTTGACGGCGAGGCGATGCTCCGGGGCTGTATTGGCACGCTGGAGCCAACGCAGCCGAATGTGCTGGCAGAGGTGATCAGTAACGCGATCGCCGCAGCGACCCGTGACCCGCGGTTCACGCCCGTCCGGGTGGGCGAGTTGCCGCAACTGCGATACAAAGTCGATGTGTTAGGCGAGCCCGAGCCGATCGCCAACGTGTCGCAGTTGCAGCCGCAGCGCTACGGCGTGGTGGTGGAGTGCGGACAGCGGCGAGGCATCCTGCTGCCGGACCTCAACGACGTGGAGAGCGCGGAGGAGCAGGTGGCCATCGCGCGGCAGAAGGGCGGCATTGGACCGGATGAACCGGTGACGCTGCACCGCTTCGAAGTCGAGCGGTACGCCGAGTAGACGCAGCGGGAGTCGCGAGGAGAGCCCTGGACCAGAAGTCGCTCGAATTTCTGGAATTCCCCAAGATCACGGCGCGGCTGGCCGAGCTGTGCGTGTCCCCGTGGGGCCGTCAGCTTGCGCGCGCCCTCACTCCCAGCAGCGATCTGGATGAGATTAAGCGGCGCCAGCGCCTGACGGCGGAGGCGATGGCGCTGCGACGGCTCAAGCCGGACTTCGGCCTGGGCGCGATCACGGATCTGAGCGCGCTGGGCGAGGCGGCGGCGCAGGGGGCGCAACTGGCGCCGGCCGATCTGCTGACGGTGGCCGGCTTTCTGCAGGCGGCGCGGCGGACCCGCGCTCAGCTCGTCCCCCTGGGCCGCGAGTTGCCCCAACTGTCGCAGATCGCGCGGCACATCGGCGAGTTCGCGCCGCTGATCGCCGCCATTGAGGGGGCGATCGACGCGCGCGGCGAGGTGCTGGATGGGGCGAGCCCGGAGCTGTCGGCGCTGCGCGCCGCTTCCCGCGTCGCACACGACCGCCTGCTGGAGCGAGTGCAACGGATCCTGGATCGGGCCGTGGCGCAGGGCATTGCGCAGGAAGCGATCGTGACGGAGCGGGACGGGCGCTATGTGATCCCGATCAAGGCGGAGTCCCGCGGGCATCTGCCCAGTGTGGTGCACGACGTTTCGTCGAGCGGGGCGACCGTCTTCGTGGAGCCGCTGGCGGCGGTGGAGCTGGGCAACGGCTGGCGGGAAGCGCGGCTGGCGGAGCAACGTGAGGTGGAGCGGATCCTGCGTCGGCTGAGTGCGCTGGTGGGCGCGGAGGCCGGCGCGATCAAGAGCGCCCTAGGGGCGGTGGGCGAGATCGATTTCGCCATGGCGAAGGCGGAGCTGGGGGTGGAGTTGCAGGCCGGCTTGCCGTCGGCCAACGACGCGCTGGCATGGGTGGTGGAGGCGCCCGGCGAGCTGCGGCTGCAGTCGGCGCGGCATCCGCTCCTGAGGGGCGACGTGGTGCCGATCTCGGTGGTGGCGGGCGGGCCGCAGCGCGGCGTCCTGATCACGGGCCCCAACACGGGCGGGAAAACGGTGGCGCTGAAGACGGTGGGGCTGCTGGCGCTGATGGCCCAGGCGGGGCTGCCCCTGCCGGCCGAGCCCGGCACGCAGGTGCCCGCGTACCAGGGCGTCTACGCCGATATTGGCGACGAGCAGAGCATTGAGCAGTCGCTCTCCACGTTCTCGTCGCACATGACCAACATCATTCGCATCCTGCGGATCGCGGGGCCGCAGAGCTTGGTGCTGCTGGACGAGCTGGGCGCCGGCACCGATCCCACCGAGGGGGCCGCGCTGGGCCGCGCCATCCTCACGCACCTTCTGGAGCTGGACGCCACGGTGGTGGCGACGACGCACCACGGGGAACTGAAGCTGTTCGCCCATGCCACGGAGGGAGTGGTGAACGCGTCAGTGGAGTTCGACGCCGAGACGCTAGCGCCGACCTACCGTCTGGCGATGGGGCTGCCGGGGCGCAGCAACGCCATCGCCATCGCGCGGCGGCTGGGGATGCCGGAGAGCGTCCTGGACGAGGCCCTGGCCCGCTACAGCCCGCAGGAGACCGACATGGAAAGCCTGCTGGCAAGCCTGCAGCGGGAGCAGGCCGCGGCGAGCGAGGCGCGGCGGGCCGAGGAGTTCGCGCGTGGGGAAGCGGAGGAGATTCGCGCGGGCTTGCGCCGTCGGCGCGAGGAAGTCGAAGGTGAGCGCGAGGCGCTGCTGGCGCGCACGGAACTGGAGATGGAGCAGCACTTGGCGGCGGTCCGCCAAGCGCTGCGGGCGGCGGAAAAGCGCATTGCCAAGGGAGACAAGGAGAGCGCCGTCAGCGCGCGTACGGAGATGCAGGCGGCGGAGCGACGGCTGGCCGAGGTGCGTCGGGCGCGAGCGGGGATACAGCAGCGCGGGTCGGCGCAGCGCCGCGGGTTGGATCATCGACGCGGAAGGCCTGCCGCGCCGCAGGCGATCGAGGCGGGCGACGTTCTCTATCTAGAAGGCGTGGAGCAGCCGGGCCAGGCTCTGAGCGCCGTGGACGAGGACGGCTACCTGGACGTCCAACTGGGTGCGCTGCGGACACGCGTGCACAGCGCGCAGGTGGAAGGCGTGGGGCGGGGGGACGGGGAGCGGCCCGAGCAGTCGCGCGGGTGGGTCCGATACGACGTGGAGCCGGCCGAGGCGACGTCGCGCATCGAATTGCGAGGGCAGACGGTGGAGGAGGCGCTGCCGGCGGTGGAGCAATTCCTTGATCAGGCCTATCGGGCCGGGTTGCAGTGGCTGGAAGTGGTGCACGGGAAAGGCACCGGGACGCTGCGTCAGGTGGTGCGCGAACGGCTGCGGCGACATCCGCTGGTGACGAAGTACGAGGAGGCGGCCCCGCGTGAAGGCGGCGCGGGCGTGACCATCGTGCATATGGCGGTGTAGCTGTGCATACGGGAATGTAGCGGCATGCTCCTGCGACGCCTCGCCGATGCTCTGGAGCGCCCAGCCAAGGGCCGCCCCGGTCGTGCCGTTCTCCAGGTCGCGGCGACCGACTTCCTTACCCAACTGCGGCCGCGGGCGCAGCGCGACGTCGCCCGTGACTACCCAGGCTGGGAGCTTTCCGATCTGGCACGCCCTGCCTTCTGGTCCTGCCTGTTGCTCTCGCAG
This sequence comes from Dehalococcoidia bacterium, assembly GCA_963662615.2. Lineage (GTDB taxonomy): Bacteria > Chloroflexota > Dehalococcoidia > Bin125 > Bin125. The sequence goes on along the minus strand of CAXXSR010000001.1, from coordinate 612,634 downwards.
CGACGCGACGAGTTCGCCCTGCGGCTGCTACGCGAGGTCCATCCGGTTCCCGCGACCGCGCAGCGATACGTTGAGGAGAAGCGCGCCACGCAGGAGATCCTTGACGCGATCGCAGCGATCGACGTGGAGTCGCTGCTCGGGTTCGCAGACCTGGCCGTGCAGCGGTTCCAGCCGGCGGGATCGGCGGCGGCGGCGCCGGTTGTGCCGCGAGCCTCCGCGCTCGAAATCCTGGAGGCGGCGTTGCTCCGTGGGGCGATGGTGGGCGAGCTGCGCCCGGAGGCGGTGGAGGGCGCGTGGCTCGGGTCGCACCCGGAGGCGAGCGAGGAGCCGGACCGCCATTGGAAGATGGCGCAGGGACGGGCGGAGTCGCTCTACAGCGGGTGGCAGGCCACGCGCCAAGGCCGCAAACGCCGAATCCTGTAGACGCGCGCGCGTCCCACGGGCGGGCCTGCCGAAGCGGCCGCTGCAGCCGCTATGCTGAGCGCAGCCCGGAGGAAACGGCCGGGACTGAAGGCTGAGGGCAGTCGCCATGGCGGCAGGGAGCGGGTCCAGCCGTCGCCGCCGGTCCGGCGGCCCGAGCCTGTTTGACTCGCTCGATGCGATTGATCCGCGCGCGCCGCTGGCCGCGCGCATGCGCCCCCGCGGCCTGGCGGAGTTTGTGGGGCAAGAGCCGCTGGTGGGGCCGGGGCGTCCGTTGCGGCGGGCGATCGAGACGGACGCGGTGCCGTCGAGCATCTTCTGGGGCCCACCGGGAAGCGGGAAGACGACGCTGGCGCGGATCATCGCGGGGGAGACGGCGTCGCACTTCGAGCAGTTCTCGGCGGTGTCCAGCGGCGTCGCGGACCTGCGACGGGCGATTCGCGAGGCGCGGGCGCGCGGCCAAGACGGCGGCCAGCCGACGATCCTGTTCATTGACGAGATTCACCGCTTCAACAAGGCGCAGCAGGACGCCGTCCTCCCTTCCGTGGAGGACGGCACCATCACGCTGGTGGGCGCGACCACGGAGAACCCCTCGTTTGAGGTGATCGCGCCGTTGCTGTCGCGCTCGCGTGTCTTCACGCTGCGCCGGCTGGAGCCCGAAGCGGTGCGCCTGCTGCTGGAACGCGCGCTCCATGACAACGAGCGTGGCTTGGGGCAAATGGACGTCCGAGTCGAGGAGGCGGCGCTGGCAGCGCTGGCCGGGCTCAGCGGCGGCGATGCTCGCGCCGCGCTGAATAGCCTGGAGCTGTGCGTGCAGGACGCCGCGGGCGCGGACGGCGCGGGCGTGGTGAGCGTCGAGGCGGTGGAGCGCGTCGTGGAACGGCGGCTCGATTACGACAAGGCCGGCGACGCCCACTACGACGCCATTTCGGCCTTCATCAAGTCGGTGCGCGGCTCCGATCCCGACGCGGCGCTGTACTGGCTGGCGCGGATGATCGAGGCCGGCGAGGATCCGCTTTTTATTATGCGGCGCATGGTCATCCTGGCGGCGGAGGACGTGGGGCTGGCGGAGCCACAGGCGCTTGGCATCGCCGTCGCGGCACAGCAGGCGGTCCACTTCATTGGGCTGCCGGAGGGCTATCTGCCCATGGCGGAAGCCACCGTGTATCTGGCGCTGGCGCCGAAGAGCAATTCCGCCTTGACCGCTTATGGGCGCGCGCAGGCGGACGTGCGCGAGCACGGCGACCTGCCGGTGCCGCTGCACCTGCGCAATGCGGTCACGGGGCTGATGCGGTCGCTGGGGTACGGAGCGGGCTACCAGAACGCGCACGACTACGACGAGCAGCGCGCGCCGGAGCAGACGCACCTGCCGGCGACGCTGGTGGGGCGTCGCTACTACGAGCCCGGCTCCAGGGGCCGAGAACCGGACCTGGCCGCCGGGCGCCCCGCGCGCGAGGAGCGCGCGCCTCCGCGGCGGGCCGCGGCGCCCCCGGAAGGGCGGACGGCGGGCCAGGCCGCGCCGGGCCCGAAGCACCGCGATGCCTGAGGCCGCCGCGGAGGGCCGGCCGGCCCCGCCGGCCGCCGGCGCCCGGCGTCGGTACGCGGGGCTGCCCCAGGCCGCCGTGGAGGGGATTGCGGCGCTCTTCGGCGTGGTGGCGGTGGAAGAGCCGTACGCCCCGCAGCCGGGCGAGCCCGCCTACGCCCTGACCCATCGGGGGCCGAGCGGCACCGTCCGCCTGGTCTGCTGGCCGTCGCTGGCCCGCGCCGACGTCACCTGCGGCCCGCACGCCTGGGTGGCCAAGGGGATCGCGGAGACCGAGATCATCGACGGCGTGGAGGTGATCTTCCGGCTGGCCGGCGGCGGCATGCTGTTCGTGGCGACGAACGGTCGCGTGATGATGGTGAGTGCCGGGCCGGGACGCGATCAGTCCGGCGACGAGCGCTGATCGCCGAGCTGCTTCGCGACCTCCACCAAAAACGAGTGGAGGATGGCGGCCGTGGCCCCATGAATGCGACGGCCGTTCCAGCGGTAGGCGAGCGCCACCACGCGTTCGCCATCGCGCTGGCGCTCGTACCGCTCCGCGTTGCGCGAATCAAGGAGGTGGCCCAGCGGCACCTCCAACACCTCCGCCACTTCTTCCCTGCGCAGCCGGTAAGCGTAGGGCGCCGGCTGAACGATGCCCACGTACGGGCTCACGTGGAAGCCGGAGCGGGTGACGTGGTGGCTGAGCGGGCCCAGCACGTCGACGTCCGCGGGAGCAATGCCCACCTCTTCCTGCGCCTCGCGGAGGGCGGTAGAGCGCAGGTCGCGGTCTTGGGGGTCAACAACGCCGCCGGGAAACGAGATCTCGCCTTGGTGATGCTCCACCGTCGCGCTGCGGCGCGTGAAGAGGACGCGGGGCCCGGACTCAAAGGCCAGGATGGGAAGCAACACGGCGGCCTGCGCTCGCGCCGCGACGTCGATGTGGCGCACCCAGTGTCGCGCGACGGCGACACGGATGACCTCCCACAGCTCCGCCGCGGCCATCTGGCGCACTCCCCCTTCTCCACATCCTCGCAGCCCGCGCTGGGGGCCGGTGGGCCCGGAAGGATTCGAACCTTCGACCGAGCGGTTATGAGCCGCCTGCTCTGACCCCTGAGCTACGGGCCCGCGACGCCGACGCCCCCGGCGAGTGTACCAATCCGCCCTGCGCAGCCGGCCAAAACGGCGGCCGCGACCCGATCAGCCCCTTAGGGGCCGGCACCCTCATGTCGATGATGGCACGAGAGCAGGAGGCCCGGCATGGCCCTGGACGATCGTGACTTCACCCTCCTCAAGGCCCGCATTGAATCGCTGTTGGGGCTGAATCTCAACGACTACAAGCCGGTCCAGGTGCGTCGCCGGCTGGACGCGTTCATCAGCCGGCGCGGCTTCGCCGGCGCCGCCGCTTTCGCCTCGCACGTCGCGCGGGATGCCACCCTGCGGGAGGAGCTGCGCGACATGCTCACCATCAACGTGACCGAGTTCTTCCGCGACCCCGCGCAGTGGCGGGAGCTGCAGCGCACGGTGCTGCCCCAGATCGCCACGGCTGCGCGGAGCCCGAAGATCTGGAGCGCCGGCTGCTCGATCGGCGGCGAGGTCTACACGGTGGCGATCTTGCTTGCCGAGCTGGGGATCCGGCCGCGCGGCCGCATCCTGGGCACGGACATCGACCGCAAGGTGCTGGCGCAGGCGCGCCAGGGCGGGCCGTACACTGCAACCGACATCCGCAGCGTCCCGACACCGTACCTGCAAAACTACTTCCAGGCGGATGGCAATGGGCACAACATCGCTGCGAGCCTGCGACGACAGGTGGCGTTTCGGGAGCTGAACTTGCTCACGGGTCGCTTCGACAGCGGCTTCGATCTGATCCTCTGCCGCAACGTGATTATCTACTTCACGGATGAGGTCAAGGAGGAGCTGTTGGCCCGCTTCCACGCCTCGCTGGCGCCGGACGGCGTCCTCTTCATCGGCGCCACGGAGTCCATCTTGGGCGCCGATGCCCTGGGCTACGAGCGGCTGGGCGGCAACTTCTACCGCAAACGCCCCGCTGGGCAGATCGCCGCCTAGCAGCGTCGCGACGCGCCAGCCCGTCCGCCCGCCAGGCCGGAAGCGCGCACGGTTGCACCAGGGACCGGGGCCGTCGCTACCCTATGAGCCATGCAGCGAAGGATGTGGCGGCGGCGCTTGCTCCACGGCCGTGGGACCGGCCCCCCGCTGGTGTTGCTGGGCGCCGCTGCGGTGGCGGCTCTTGCTCTCGCCTGCGGTGGCAATAGCGGGAGCAACGATCCCAATACGGTCGCGGTCGCCCTGCCACCGGCGACCGCCATCCCCGCAGACGCGAATCCGGACCTGGAGCTGCCTGAGGGCGTGGAGCAGGTGGCATTCAGTTACACGGACGTGGTCCTGGAGGCGCCGGGAGGCCGCGCCGTCTCCCTGGGCATGCTGGTTGCTGACACGTTTGAACGACGGAGGCGCGGGATGATGCATCGGCCCGAGTTGCCGCCCAACACGGGGATGCTCTTCGCCTTTCCGACGCTGACGAACGGCCCGTTCTGGAACCGCGATACGCCGCTGGACCTCGACATCGCCTTCCTGGATGGGGACGGCGTGATTCTGGAGATTCAGCACCTGGAGGCGTTCAGCCCGGAGCTGGTGTCGCCGGAGGATCCGTATCATTACACGGTGGAGATGCCGGATGGCTGGTATGAGGCCAACGCATTTGGCCGCGGCGCCCGCTTTCGCATCCCCGAATCAGTGGTGGGCCAGGCGGAATAATTCGCCCGCGCCCAGGCTGCCGACGCGACGGAGCGAGTGCTAGACTGCCGTTCGAGCCAGCCGACTGTCCCTCCGCCGAAGTGCGAGCGGGCGCGGCTGTTTGGGTGAATAGCGCGAAGAGGAGGGAGAGCCGCGTGAAAAAGATGCTGAAGATGGGCGCCTTACTGGCCATGGTGGCGGCGGCAGGCAAGTTTATTATGGGCCGCCGTGGCCGCGGGGAAGAGGAAGGGTAGCGCGACCGCGGCCTGGGCGGCCAACCGTCCCACCGCCCGAGGCACGGCGACAGGCTGCGCCCTCCCGCGCCGGCGAGGCACGCGGCACGTCGATGGGGCACAGGCGGCTCTGCCCGGCCGCTGCTCTCAGCCGCGACGGGTGCAGGCGGCGCTCTCCGTCTGTGTCCCTCGCAACGGCCGCCACCGTCGATGCATGCACCGTGGGGGAGCGTCGCGTCCTGCGGTTCCGCGGCGAGGACGCGGACCGGCAGGGGAAGGACGGGGCACGGCCGCGAAGGTGCGCCCGACCGACGTCCGCGCGTCGCGTCCAAGGGCAGGCGCGCAACGTCGGGCCACGCCCGGCGGCGCAGTGCTCGCCCGGCAGTGGGGCAGGGGCCGGACCTCCCGCGATGGCGAGAGACTCGAGTGAACCCTGAGTACGACGTCATCATCATTGGCGGGGGGATCAACGGCGCGGCGGTCGCGGCGGCGCTGACGCGGCAAGGGTACCGAATCCTGCTGCTGGAAGGGAGCGACTTCGCCGCCGGCACCACGGCCGCCTCCACGAAGTTGATCCACGGCGGCTTCCGCTACCTGGCCAGCGGTGACCCAGGCCTGGTGCACGAGTCGCTGCAGGCGCGGGAGCTGCTGCTGCGCCAACGCCCCCATCTGGTCCAGCCGCTCGCGTTCATCCTGCCGGTCTACGCGGGCGAGCAGCAACCGGGCGCGGTGATTCGCGCCGGCCTCGTGCTCTACGACCTGCTCTCGCCGCGCAAAGTGTCACCCTGGCATCGGTCGTTCAGCACGCGGGAGCTGCAGCGTCAAGAACCCACCATCCAGACGGCCGGCTTGACGTCCGCCTTCCTCTTCCATGACGCGCAGGTGCTGATGCCGGAGCGCCTCTGCATGGAGTACCTCAGCGAGGCTCGGGTGGCGGGCGCGGACCTGCGCAACTATTGCCTGGTGGACGCCATTGTGGTGAGCAAAGGCGTGGCGCAGGGCGTCGAGTTCCACGATGCCCTGACAGGCCGGCGGCACGGCGCCGGCGCGCGCTTGGTGATCAACGCCGCCGGTCCCTGGGTGGACGGCGTGCTGGCCTTGACGGGTCGCGCGCTGACGCGGCGGATCGGCGGAACGAAGGGATCGCACCTGGTGCTGCAGCTGGATGGTCGCGGTCCCCAGCACGCCATCATCGCCCGCGCCCACTCCGACGGTCGGCATATCTTCGCGATCCCCTGGCTCGATCATCACCTCATTGGCACCACCGACACCTACTACCACGGCGATCCCGGCGCGGCGCGCTGCGAGGAATGGGAAGTGGACTACCTGCTCACAGAGGTCGCGCGCATCCTGCCGGGAATCGGCGTGGACCGGGAGCACGTCCTCTACAGCTACAGCGGTGTGCGGCCGCTCCCGCATCGAGGCAGCGGCGTCTCGGAAGGCGAGATCAGTCGGCGCTCGTACATCATCAACCACGAGCAAGAAGGCGTGGCGCGGCTGCTCTCCATTGTGGGCGGCAAACTGACGACGGGCGCGCGCCTGGGGGAGGCGACGGCGCGCTCCGTGCGACGCGTGATCGGGGCGGCGCCGCGCAGCGGACGTCCCCGCGACCTCCCTGTCCGCGGACCGGGACACGTCTCGTTCCTCCCCGCCGAGACGCTGGAACATCTGCGCGGGCGCTACGGCCAACGCGGCGCCGACGTGGCGGCCTACGCGGCGGCGGAGCCGCCGCTGGCGGAGCCGATTAGCCCCTGCCACGCCGAGATCGGCGCGGAGGTGGCGTACGCGGTGGAGCAGGAAGGGGCGCGCACCGTAGGCGACGTGCTCTTGCGCCGCACGCCCGTAGGACTGACCCACGACCTCGGGCGGGCGGCGGCGCCCGCCACCGCCGCCATCATGCAGGCGCGCCTGGGGTGGACGGACGCGCAGCGCGATCGAGCGGTGCAGGACTACGAAGCGGAGCTGCAGCGTCGCTTCGTCATCTTCCCGCGCGGCCGCGCCGTTAGGCCGGCGCCCACGGGCGGCGCCGTGGAGGCGCAGGCGCAGGCCGGGACGTAGCGAGCCACCCGTCGCCGTTGGGAGACGGGTCCCCCGGAAGCGTCCGCCGCCTGGGCAGCCGCCAAGCCCCCCCCGCGAAGCGCTCTCTGTTGATGGGGAGCGCGGCCGCCGATAATCACAGGATGAAGATCCGCTGGGTCGGCTTCCAGCCACGGACGGAGCCACCGCCGTGCCGCGCCTGAAGGCTGTGCCGCGCTTAGTGGCAGTGCCTTTCCCCGCGCGCAGCGTGGCGGCTCGTCTGCGCGCGCTGCTCCGGCATGGGATCTGGATCCCCGTTGCCGCCTTCGTGGTCCTGGACGGCGTCCCCAGCGACACGCTGCACCTCCCCATCGCCGCGGCTGCGGTCGTCGCCGGGGCGGCGTGTTCGCACTACCTCTCGCGCCGCGCCCAGCGCCGCTCCACGAGGCGGCTGTCCCAGATCATCGCGGCGCTGCGGCGGCAAGCGGCGACGTTCGAGCGAGACGCCACCACGGACCGGCTCACGGGGCTGGCGAACCGCTACACCTTTGTGCGGGCGCTGGACGGAGCGATGGCGGACCAACGGCACCGTCCCGAGGGCGCCGGAGACGCGCTCTTGCTGATTGACGTGGACCTCTTCAAGCAGATCAATGACACGTTCGGTCACCATGTCGGGGACATGGCGCTGGTGCGGGTCGCACGCGTGCTGCGAGAGGAGACGCGGGAATCGGACCTGCCCACGCGATTGGGGGGGGATGAGTTCGCTGTGATCGTCCGCCGGGCGGGCGCCGAGGGCGTTCGCCAGTTGGCGGCACGGATCCGGAGCGCCGCGCCCTGGAAGCCGGTGTACACGGATGCCCAGGGGCGGGAGGCGCGGCTTTCGCTCAGCGTTGGGACGGCGCTGCTGGCCGACCATGCCGACGCCGACAGCGCCCTCATTGCCGCCGACCGCGACCTCTACGCCGCCAAGCTGCGCGACCGCAAGGAGCGCCGCGACAGCGTCGCCTAGCCCCGCTCCCGCACGCCACCCCTCCTCGGCAACGGTGCCCGCCCCATGTTGCGCGACGCCGTCGGCCGGCCCGGCGGGTGCTAGACTGCCCTCCGGCGCCCGCGCCGCAATCCGGATTCCGCGCGGGCGCGCGGCGCGCCGGTCAAGGCAGCGACCCGCAGAGACGGACCATCATTCCGAGTCAGGGAAGGCGGAGCGATCCCATGCGCAGGAACGTGGTCAAGCACAAGATCAAAGAGGGAACGCCAAGCGTCGGCACGTGGCTGTCGACGGGCAGCCCGCTGGCCGCGGAGCTGCTGGCGCATCAGGGCTTCGACTGGCTGAACGTGGACATGGAGCACAACGCCATCGATCTGAATCAACTGCAGTCGCTCTTCCATGCCGTCGGCACCACGCCCACGATCCCCTTCGCACGCGTCCCCTGGAACGATCCACAGATCATCAAGCGGGCGCTGGACATCGGGGCGTACGGGGTCGTGATCCCCACGGTGCAGAGCAAGGAGGAGGCGGAGCGCGCCGTGGGCGCCTGCCGCTATCCGCCCGACGGCTACCGCGGCATGGGGACCATGCGCGGCCGCCTCTACGGCGGACCGGATTACGCCGAGCGCGCCAACGAAGAGATCTGCGTGGTGCTGATGCTGGAGACGATCAAGGCCGTGGAGGACGTGGACGAGATCCTGAGCGTGCCGGGCATTGACGCCGTCTTCATTGGCCCCAACGACCTGGCGGCGTCGATGGGGCTGCCGCTGGGCCTGGACAATGCACACCCGGATCACGTGGCGGCGGTGACCGCGATTCGCGAGGGCTGCGAACGCCACGGCGTGCCGCCCGGCATCCATTGCGCCTCCGCCGATGCCGTCAATCAGCGCATTGACGAGGGCTTCAAATGGATCGCGCTGTCGTCGGACGCGGGCTTCATCTCCATGGCGGCGAAGGCGAGCATCAACTCGCTGGAGTGGGCGCCGCGGGAGATGGCCGAGGCGCAGCAGTACTAGGCGGCGTGGGGCGCTAGAGCAGGCCGGTGCCGATGAAGCCGCCGAACAGCGCGATCAGGAACACTCCCAGCGTCGCCATGATGACGGCGGAGCCCAACTCCAAGCGATCGTGCAGGGCGACCAGCCGCTGTGAGACGGCGCGGCCGCTTGTGCCGGCCACGATCAGCAGGCCCAGCCCGATGGCCGGCAGCACGCGCCCCAGCCCGTAGGCGCCCAGCACCAGCGGGCCCCGTACCAGGGGTTGGCCGCCACCGCGACCCAGGCCAGCAGGGCGTAGTAGGTGGGCATGGGACAGGCCATCCCTAGCCCCGCACCGAACGTGGCCCCCAGGACAGCGGAGCGGCGGGCCGGAGCATCCTCGCCTGGCATGGTGGGTCCGGCGATGCGCACCAACGCGCCCTGCCGGTGCAGGACGCCGAACTGGACCAGCGCATAGACGATCGCGACCAGCCCCAGCAGCGGGTAGAAGGTCGCGGCGAAGAGCACGCGGGATTGGCCGGAGAGGCTGTCCCAAAGGCCGCCGCCGGCCAGCCCCAGGATCGCCCCGGCCGCCGCCAAAGGGAGGGTCGCTCCCAAGGCGAAGACCCCCAGCGATCGCAGCCGTCCCCGGGTGGAACGCTCTCGCTCCAGGATCGACGGCACCAGGAACAGGGCGGGAAAGCCGCAGGGCAGGACGACCATGGAGGCGCCGATCAGCAGCGCCAGAGCCATGCCGACAGCCACGGCCGGGCCACTGCGGGCGCCGGCAAGCTGATCCTGCCAGCCCGCCACAAACTCGCCATCGACCAGGCCGGTGTACCAGAACAGCGACGCCAGCGCGACGCCGAGCGCCGCGGTCAGCACGAGCCTGAGGCCAACTGGCCGCCGCCGCGCACGTGCAAACAACGCCGTGGCCGCGACGGTCATTCCTCAGCTTCGGGAGGGAAGCCACTGCGCTCGAGCGCGCCAACGACGTCCTCGCGGCTGAGGCGGTCGGGGTCGAAACGCACCGTCACCCGCTTGGATTGGACGTCGCCCGACTCGAACGCCGCGCCGGCGCCTTCCAGCGTCCGGCGGACCGCGCCCAGGCAACCGTCGCAGTGAATGGCGGGAAGGTGGAGTGTCACCGTCTTGGTGGTCATCGTTGTGCTTCCGTTCGTCGTTAGCCGCTGGAGCGGGCGGGCGCGACGCCGGGGCGCGGCCCGGCGTGGCGGTGCGAGGCCGGTGGAGCGCCGTCGTCGCTGCGCAGGCGGAGCCGTTGCAGGCGGAGAGAGTTCGCCATCACGCTGAGGCTGGAGAGCATCATGGCGAAGCCGGCCACGATGGGCTCGAAGAAGCCGCGCTCGCCGAAGAGCCATTCGAGCCCGCCGGGCACAGGGCCGGCGGCTTGGAAGACGGGGTAGAAGAGACCGGCGGCGATGGGGATGAGCAGGATGTTGTAGCCGAAGGCCCAAGCCAGATTTTGGCGGATGGTGCGCATCGTGACGCGGCTGACCGCCAGGGCCTGGACGACGCCGCGAGGGTCGTCGCGCATGAGGGTGACGCCGGCCGCCTCGATGGCGACGTCGGCGCCGCCGCCCATGGCGATGCCCACGTCGGCCTGCGCCAGGGCGGGAGCGTCGTTGATGCCGTCGCCGACCATCGCCACCGTGTGGCCCTCTGCTTGCAGTTGGGCGACGGCGGCAGCCTTGTCCCCCGGGAGCACGTCGGCGATGACCTCATCCACGCCGATGTCGTCGGCGACGGCCTGGGCCGTCGCGCGGTTGTCGCCGGTGAGCAGCAGCGTGCGCAGGCCCAGAGCGCGAAGATCGGCGACGGCGCGCCGGGAAGTCGGCTTGACCGTGTCGGCGATGGCGATAATGCCGGCCAGCCCGCCGCCGACGGCGACGAACACCGGCGTCTTCCCCGCCGCGGCGAAGGCCGCGCCCTGCTGCTCGGCGTCGCCGAGCGGGTAGCCCTGCTCGGCCATGAAACGCGCGTTGCCGACCTCGACGGTGCGGCCATCGACCCGGGCGCGGGCGCCACGGCCGGGGAGGGCGTTGAAGTCGGTGGCCGCAGTCGTGGTCAGGCCCGCCGCTTGCGCTGCCTCAACGATTGCCTGGGCGAGCGCGTGCTCGGAGCCGCGTTCCACGGCGGCGGCGAGGCGGAGGAGCTGGTCGCGCGAGTGACCGTTCAGGCCGACCACATCAGTGGCGGTGGGGCGGCCCACGGTCATGGTGCCGGTCTTGTCCAGGATCACCGTGTCGACGTTGTGCGCGCGCTCCAATGATTCGGCGTTGCGGAAGAGGATGCCGTGCTCCGCCGCCTTTCCCGTGCCCGCCATGATCGCCGTGGGCGTGGCCAGCCCCAGGGCGCAGGGGCAGGCCACGATCAGCACCGCGACGCCGTTGAGAACCGCGAAGGTGAGTTCCGGGTCGGGGCCCACGAGCAGCCAAAGGATGAAGGCGCCGAGCGCAATGGCGATCACGACGGGGACGAAGATGGAGGCCACACGGTCGGCGAGATGCTGGACGGGCGCCTTCGATCCTTGCGCCGCCTGGACCAGGGCGATGATGCGTGCGAGCACGGTGGCGCTGCCGACTTCAGTCGCGCGGAAACGGATCAGCCCGGTGCCGTTGATGGTGGCGCCGAAGACGCGATCGCCCGGCCGCTTGTCGACGGGAATGCTCTCGCCGGTGAGCATGGACTCGTCGGCGCTGCTGAGGCCGTCCAGGACGGCGCCGTCGACAGGGAACTGTTCGCCGGGACGGACCACGACCTCATCACCGACGACGAGCGTGTCGACGGGCACTTCCCGCTCCTCGCCGTCGCGGAGGACGTGCGCGGTCTGGGGGCGGAGGGTGAGCAGCCGCTTGATGGCGCGGGAGGTACGGCCCTTCGCGCGCGCCTCCAGATAGCGGCCCAGGGAGACGAAACCGACGATGATCAGCGCCGTCTCGTAGAACGTCTCGCGCCTGAGGCCGGCGTCGGCGAAGGGGCCGGGGGCGAAGGTGGCGGCGACGCTGTAGCCGAAGGCCGCCCAGACGCCCATGGTGATGAGCGTGTCCATGTCGGTGGAGCGGTGTCGCGCGACGCGGAAGGCGGCGACGAAGATGTGGCGGCCGGTGAAGAGAAAGGCCGGCGTGGCGACGGCGAAGAGCGTGATGAAGAGGGCGTCTTTGTCCCAGTTCAAGTCCGCCCAGCGGTTGATCTGCAGGGCGAGGAAGGCGGACCATCCCAGCGCCAGTGCGAGCACCGCGTCTTGCAAGAGGGCGCGCCGCTCGCGGGCGCGCTCGCGCTCCTCCGCCTCCTCGTCGACGGCGTCCGCTGAGGCCGCTTGCCGGACTGAATAGCCGGCGCCTTCCACGGCCTCGACCAGCGCTTCGTCGGCGAGGCCCGCCACGACGCGCACGGTGGCGCGCTCGCTGGCGAGGTTGACGCTGGCATCGGCGACGCCGGGCACCGCCTCCAGCGCGGTCTCGATGCGCAGTACGCATGAGGCGCAGTGCATCCCCCGCACCGGCAGCACGACCTCGCGTTGCGGCGCGTCGGGCGCCGCCACGCCGGCGTCCTCAGTGGGGGGCATCGCTGCGCTTCCCTTCGTGGCGGATGGGGCCGCCCGATCGTACGGCGGATGCGACGACGGACGCGGCGGCCGCTTCCGCGCCCTCGATCTCGTGGTGGCGTGAGGGGCCGGGGTGGAGGGCGCGCTCATGCAGGCCGCGCTCAATGACGGGGCAGTGGTAGGCGCCGGAGCGCTCCGTCTGAAGCCGGTCGCGAGAGGCGGCGATGGTGCGGTCCAGGACGTCGCGAAGCGTCCGCGCCTCCTCGATCCAGGCGTCCATGCGGTCGCGCTTGGCCTCCAGCAGGGAGAGGACGTGATCGCAGTTGACGCTGTCGGGATCGCTGGCGCGGAGGATGTCGCCGACCTCTTCCAACGTCAGCCCCAGCAGCTTCGCTTTGGCGACGAAGCGGAGCCGAGCGACGTCCTCGTCATCGTAGGCGCGGTAGCCGGAGAGCTGGCGTCGCGGCGACGGCAACAGCTCAATGCCCTCGTAGTAGCGGATCGTCTTGGGGGGCACCCCCGTGCACTGGGCCAGCTCACCGATGCGCATGACCATCTCCTTCTGACAGAGAGGCTTGTGAGATCAGGATAAACCTTCCATCTGACTAGAAGGTCAATCGCCATTGTAGCGCCGTTGACTCTGGGTTGGGGGGGCGGCCGGAGCGAGGCGATGGAGCGGGGACAGGCAGATCGACCCTGATGGTCAGGGTGCGGACGCGGGCGGGACAGGCGTCGGACGGGCGTCGGTCAGGCGTCGGACAGGCGCCGGTCGGCCGGCGGACAGCACCTGGCAGCCCCGTCACGAGCGACGCCGGCGGGGGAGGGAGCAACGATAGACTGAGGACTCCCAACGGGAGCGGCGAATCCCACCGGGAACGGCTGGGGGGCAACGAAGAGAGCCCATGACCCGCGTCCTCCTTCTGATTCCCACGGCGTCGTACCGGGCGCCCGACTTCATGGCGGCGGCGGCGAAGCTGGGCTTGGAGATCGTCGTGGGCTCCGACAGGGGCCAGCCGGTCGCGGAGATGTTTCCCGGGCGGACGTTGACGGCGAGCTTCGCGAGGCCGGAGGAGGGGGCGCGGGCGATCGCGACGTTCGCCGACGCCTATCCGCTTGACGCCGTCGTAGCGGTGGACGACACGGGAACGGTGCTGGCGGCGCGCGCCGCCCAAATGCTGGCGCTGTCCCACAACGCCGTGGAGGCGGCGGAGGCGACACGAAACAAAGCGGTGCTGCGCGAGCGCCTCGCCGCCGCGGGTCTGCCCTCACCGACGTTTCGCCTCTCGTCGCTGGACGAGGATGCGGAGCGGGTCGCGGCGGAGGTGGCGTATCCCTGCGTCGTGAAGCCGCTGTCGCTGGCGGCGAGCCGCGGCGTCATCCGCGCCGACGATGCGGCGTCGTTCGTGGCGGCGGTGCGACGGCTAAGCGCCATCCTGGAGCGCCCCGACGTGGCGGAGGAGTGCGGCGAGACGGCACGCGCGTACTTGGTGGAGGGGTACATCCCCGGCGATGAGGTGTCGCTGGAGGGGCTGCTGCGGGAAGGGACGCTGCACCCGCTGGCCCTCTTCGACAAGCCCGACCCGCTGCAGGGACCGTTCTTCGAGGAGACCATCTACGTGACGCCGTCGCGGTTGGCGGCGGAGCAGCAGCGGGCGATCGCCGATTGCGTGCAGCGAGCGACGCGGGCGCTGGGCATCGTGGAGGGGCCGGTACACGCGGAGCTGCGCCTCAACGCGGAGGGAATCTGGCCGCTGGACATCGCCGCGCGGACCATCGGCGGGCTCTGCGCGCGCACGCTGCGCTTCGGCACGGGGATGGCGCTGGAGGAGATCGTGCTGCGCCACGCGACGGGTGCGCCGATCGATTCGTTCGAGCGAGAAGCATCGGCGGCGGGGGTGATGATGATCCCGATTCCGGCCCAGGGACGGCTGACGGCGGTGCAGGGCTTGGACGAGGCGCGAGCGGTTGCCGGTATCGAGGAAGTGACGATGACGCTGCGCGTGGGGCAGGTCGTGGAGCCGCTGCCGGAGGGCGGCGAATACCTGGGCTTCATCTTCGCCAAGGCGGAGACGCCCGCGCAGGTGGAGGGGGCGCTGCGTGCAGCACACTCCCGGCTGCGGATCGAGATCGAGCCGAGCACTTAACGAATCGCGACCGCAAAGCGACGCCGAGAATGAGCCGGAGCGCAGGCGGCGAGGAGCAGGAAATTGGAGTGGCAGCTCTTCGCCGCCACGATGGACCGCCTCGGGGGAGGAGCCCGGATTCGTGCGGTAGGTCGGCGAGCCGGAGACGCGTGCCCCGCAACCCGGCGGCATTCTCGTTGCTATCGTCCAGCCTCATTCCGTCTCGCCCGCCGGACGCGTCCTGACTAGCGGCGCGGATGGGTCATTCGTCCCATGGCGAATGGGACGCCCGCACCTGCCCGCGGAACTGACGACGTGCCACCTTGAGGGGGAAGACAGGAGTGTGGCAATGGCACTTGAGCGTTGGGATGGCAGCAGCCCAAGCGGTTCCTTCAATGGCGCTGGAGATCCCCTGGCCCCAGTGGATTTCGAACCGCTCGAACGATGGATCGCTCGGCCGATATTGATTCTGTGGCTGATCGTGGTAGTCGGGGCGCTAATCGTCGGGCTCATCGCCCGGCTGGCGTAGAACAGCGATCGGGAAGGGCGCGGCCGGGAGGGGGACTCCCACGCGGAGTAGGCTGGGCGGATTCGCGGAGTTCGCTTAGCCGCTGCCGGTGCGACAAGCATGGTCCAAGTCAGATGCACAGTCTGTGGTAATGGACGGAGGGCGGTCTGGCGCTTCATTTTCTACCGGCAGTGCTGCGGAGAATGCAAGAGGCGGTACTGCCATTCGTGCTATCGGAAGCTCTCCCACGCGCCGCTCAACTTTAAATATGGTGACCGAACGGGATTGGGGGGAGCAGAGCGGATTTGTGTGTGCGGCGTGCAATTGAACCCATGAGCAGGGAGCTCCGACGAGCCCCTCTGGCCGTCGTGAGTGACGCGGACGACGGGGCGGGCGCAGCGGCGGGCGGGGTGGTGAGGAGAGAGAGAGTTGGGCCCCTGGCGCGCAAAGTCAGGGCTAGCCCCCTCCTTTCTGATCGAGGTCCAGGTGCTCAAGGACTCTCTGGATATAGGCTCGTGCGACCTTCCTTCCTTTCAGAGTCACCACTCTGAGTCCCACGTGCCCTGGATCGTCTTCCGGAACAAATATGGCGTTGCTCCCGCTCCAGCGCTCCACGACCCAGCCGTGCGCGTTGAGCAGCCTCTCAATGTCCGAGAATGCAGCTTCCGCCGGCTTTCGCTGGAGCTTCGTTATGAGCTTGTCCACTCGCGTCACGCAGGCCTCCACACGGACCACCCCTGAAGGGGACGAAACGAATGTTGCAGCGACACTACGCTACAGCCGATGCCGTGACGGAACGAATCACGGCAGCCGCGGACAACCGCGCCTGCTCAGAGCCCCGTCGCTCCCCGAGGGCCCGCCTGAGGCGTCTGGGTGTCGCTCAAGGCCGGGGGCGGGGGTGGCGCGGGCGCGGGCGCCGTTCGCCCCTTCGGCCCTTCGTCCTTCCCGCGGGGAAGGATCAGGACAGGCAAGCTCAGGGCAGGCTGTTCGACAGGCTCCTTCCCAGGAGGGAAGGACAGGTCAGGACGAACGGGGGGCGTGGGCGCGGCAGGCGACCCGGCTCCAGCCTCCCCGACTTCAACGGCGGCGAGCGCGTGAGCGCCCCTAGATGCTCAGGGCCTTATCGAGAGGAGCCAACTGCTCCTCGGTGGGCTCCGCTCAACAGAACCAGGCTTCGGTGAGGCCGGGGACGTGGCGGTGGCCGTTCGGGGCGGGTGCCGTTCGCCCCTTCGGCCCTTCGTCCTTCCCGCGGGGAAGGATCAGGACAGGCAAGCTCAGGGCAGGCTCTTCGACAGGCTCCTTCCCAGGAGGGAAGGACAGGTCAGGACGAACGGGGAGCGCCGCCACGGCCTCCGCTTTGATGCGCGCGAACGTGTGCGCCACGTCCTCCGCGCGGCCCTGGGCATCCGGGGTGGCGGCCGCCGCCACGACGCCGGCCAGGCGCGCCTGCAGCGTGTCAACCGCGGGGTCGGGGTTGCGCCAGCGGTGGGTGAGGCCGTCCGGGTCGAAGCCGTCCAGGAGGCCGTCGGCGCGGATCACGTCGATCAGGGGGGAGCCGGGCGGCAGGAGCAGCCGCAGGGCGTACTGCACCGGCTGAGCGTGATAGACGAGGTCATGCGCCTCGACGAACTCCAGGATGGCGAAGAAATCGCCTAGCGACGTCCAGGGCGTGAACGGGAGCCAGGTGGGGCGGAGCACCAGCAAGGCCCGCTGGGCGAGGGCGAGGGCGCGCTCCATGTCGGCGCGGGTGTGGCCTTTGTCGAGAATGGCGAGCAGCCGGTCGTCCACGGATTCGAAGGCGGAGGTGATGAAAAGGCAGCCGAGGTCGTGGAGGTGGGGCAGGGCGTTCGCGTGCTCCAGCAGGTGCTCGACCTTGATGGTGGCGTCGAAGGTGGTGTCGGGGTGGCGGCGCCGCATCTCCCGGACGATGGCGAGCGAATGGGGGACGGCGTTGAGGAAGTCGGGGTCGCCGAAGGTGATGTGCCGAGCGCCGCTCGCCACAAGGCTGTCGATGTCGGCCAGCACCGTCTCGGGCTGCACCAGTCGCAGGCGGCCCCCATAGGTCGGCGTGAGGGGGCAGTGGGTGCAGCGATGCGCGCAGCCGCGCGTGGCCTCCACGTAGCCGGCGAGGCGCAGCTCGTCGCCGGTGTCCAGATGCGCGTAGCGGTCCAGCGAGGGCAGGTCGCGCCGGTCGGGGACGGGGTAGCGCTGGCGGGGAAAGAGCGGCGCCGCTCCCATGCCGGATCGGGAGAGCGCGTCGGCGGAACGGCCGGCGCCGATGTCGTCGGCGAGGGCGCGGAGGCCGGGCTCGTACTCGCCGCCGATGACCGAGTCGGCGATGCCGTCCCGCGTGAGGTGGTCGTGCAGCTCCGAGCCGTAGAGGCCGTAGAAGGTCAGGTGGGCGGTGGGGTTGAGGCGGCGCAGCCGCCGGGCCAGGGCGATGCCGAGGCGGGCGGCGGTGTGCATGGGGACGGAGATGCCGATCAGGTCCACGTCGGTGAAGATGCCGGCTTCCGGCGTCTCCACCGCGAGGTCGAAGCAGCGGACGTCGTGGCCGGCGGCGCGAAGGGCGGCCGCGGGAGCGGCCAGCCCGAGGGGCTGGTGGCCATCCTCGTAGGTGGAGATGAGGAGAACGCGCGTCACGGTCGTTCCGGCACTGGGGCCGGCGGCGGCTACTTCTTGGCCGGCTGGTAGTAGGGGTTGTCGCCGGCGCCGTGGTCCGTCACGTCGACGACCTCTTCGATGCTGGGCACCGCCTCCTTGATCGCGACCTCGATCCCCTGCTTGAGAGTGACGTCCGCCATGCCGCAGCCCTGGCAGCCGCCGCCCAGCTGGATGTAGGCCTTGTTGTCGCGCACGTCGATGAGACTGACGTGACCGCCGTGGGCGGCGACGCCCGGGTTCACGTACTCGTCGAAGAGGTTCTGGATCTCCAGAGCGAGCGGGTCGCGCCAGATCGGGTTGGGATTGCTGAACTCGAGCCCGCTCTCGTTGGGACCCTTGTCGCGGTAATCGACGGAGACGCCCTTGAGGTCCTGGGCATTGTCGGCCTCCACGTAGACGCGCAGGCCGGAGACCTCGATGACGGGATCGTCGTCGGACTCCGTCCCCTCCTCCACGAGCGTGAGGACGTGCTCGAAGCCGCCCTCGCTTCGCCCCAGGATCTTTAGCCGCAGCCCCGCCAGCGGTTCGGGATAGGCTACGATCACTTCATGCAGCTTGGCGACGGCGTCGTCGCTGAAGGAGATGCGGAGGTCGTCGCCTGGGGTCGCTTCACTGCTCATGATCCGCTCCTCCTCGTCGGCTGCGGGCGGCCGCCCGCAAGGGGCAAGCCGCTTCGCGCTGCCCCCCCAGCGTAGCAGATTTTCCAAGCTGGTTCGCGGCGGCCGGGCGGTGACCGTCCCCATTCGCCCCTTCGACAAGCTCCTTCCCAGGAGTCAAGGACAAGTCAGGACGAATGGGGGGCGCGGCGGCTGGGCGGCGACTGTCCAGTTCGCCCTTCGACAAGCTCCTTCTGCTGCGCGAAGGACAGGTCAGGGTGAGCGGATGACCTCACCCCCGGCCCCCTCTCCATCCTTCCGCGGAATGATGGAGAGGGAGGGATGGAGGATTCGGCCGTTTGAGCGTTAGGAGCGCCGCGGCAGGGTCCGGCGGACGGCCAGCCCCGCGCCCAGCGTGAGGCCAGCGGCAAGCAGCGCCCAGATCCAGCCGGAGGATCCACCGCCGTCCGCCGCCAGTCCGCCGCTGCCCGTGTCCGGGAGCGCGTCGGGCGCTTCTGCCGGTACCTCGGGGGGCGGGATGAGGCCCGCGATGGTCGCGATGGCTGGCCCACCGAGCACCGAGAACAGCGCCTCCTCGGCCGCCGGGCTGTCCGGCGCATCGAGCAGAATCACGATGAGCGAACCGCTACCCCAGATTGTCACGTTGGCGGTCAAGCCGGGGAACTGGTCGAGCGCCGCCCCGACCGCTTGGGGGCTATCAAGCTCGTAGACCTCGGCCCGGCCGCCCGCCACGACGAGCACCCCGGCAGCGGAGACCGGGATCCAGGGCCGCGTCGTCGCGATCTCCTGGAGCGCCGGGTCGAAGCCCGCGGCACTGAGCAGGCCCAGCAACTCCACGGCGCTGGCGGGCTGCGCTCCAGCCCCTTCCTCCTCGAATCGCTCAAACAGCGCGGCAACCTCGGCCGTCTCCGAGTCCGTCAGGTCCAGTTCGGCGTTGATGCGGGCGATCTTGCCGTCCCTGACCTCCGCCGTGAGCGCAAAGACGAGGCGCTCGATGCCAAACTGCGTAAGCTCGGGTGAACGGAGCTCGACCGTGCCGGTCACGGTACCGTCGATCACCTCAGCGCTGGCGAGGGTGAGGTTGATCTGGTCCTCGACGTCCTGCTCGGTGGAGGCGCGCGCCGCGTCGATGCCGACGCAGGCATCGAGGTTGCATACGTCGCCCTCCAAGACCACGTCGTCGGTGAACAGCGCGACGGCAGCATCGACGTCGCCGGCACTGATAGCGGCCAGATACTGCTCCACGAGCGCGGCAGGGTCGGCCTGCGCCGCCGCATTGACGATCTGGCCGCGCACTTCCCCGCCCGCGTTGGCCTCAGTGTGGACGTTGACGTAAGCGGTGCCGTCGTGAAACGCCGCGACGAAGCCGTCCCAATCGCCCGCCACGACGTCCAGTAAGTCGTCGACGGTGATGGTGCCGCTGGTGTCGACGCCGTCCACCCCCGGGTCTTCCGGCCCGAAGAGGAACGCCACGAACGGCCCGTTCTCAAAAGGCGTAGCGATGTGGATGTGCGCTGCGGTGATCCCCGTCGCGTCAGAGGTCAGGGTGTAATCCAGCGCCCCGTCCCTAATGGTGGCGGTGAAGCTGCCGGTGGCGTCCGTGATGACCGCCGGCACCTCGGCGTCGCCGCTGAGCGTCGCGGTGAACGTCGCCTGCGCCGCCGCGCGGCCCGGCATGATCGTCCCGGCGACCAAGGCGGCGACAATGACGGCTGCCGCAAGTCCGAGCGGCAGCGCTCCGTTTCTGCTGATGGTCATTATTCTCGTCCTCCCCCAGGCGGCGCCGCTCCTGCCCGGACTCCCCGTTCGCCCTTCGGCAGGCTCAGGGTGAGCGGATGACCTCATCCTCCAGCCCCCCGTTCGCCCCTTCGACAGGCTCAGGACGAACGGGGTGATGGGCTCTGGCGACGCCTTGCCGCGTGGGAGGATAGGCGGCGGCCGTAATTTGTCAACTACGACGGAGGACACCGCACGTCGCTACGAAGAACGGCCCCGGCGACATCGCCGGGGCCGTTTCGTTCTCAGGCGAGGGCCGGAAGCTCAGGCGCGCCGCCGCAGGGTCCGGCGGAGGCCCAGGCCGGCACCGAGCGTGAAGCCGGCCGCAAGCAGCGCCAAGATCCAGCCGGAGGCTCCGCCGCCGTCTGCCGCCAGTCCCCCGCTGCCGGTCGCGGGCAGTGAGTCGGGGGCGGCCGCCGGCGCCTCGGGCGCGGGGGCCGGTTCGGGCGTCGGCGCGGGCGCCGGTGGTTCAGGCGCGGCCGGCTCAGGCTCCGGCGCGGGCGCCTCAGGTTCGGGCGCGGGCGGCTCGGGCTCCGGCGCGGCCTCCGCCGCCGGCGCGATCTGGCCGCGCACTTCACCGGGCGGGTTGGCCTCGGTGTGGACATTGACGTAGGCGGTCCCGTCGTTCAGCGCCGCGACGAAGCCGTCCCAATCGCCCGCCAGGGGGTCCAGGAGGTCGTCGACGGTGATGGTGCCGGTGGCCTCGACGCCATCGACAGCGGGATCGGCTGGGCCGAAGAGGAAGGCCACAACGCCGCCGTTCTCGTCCGGCCCGCCCAAGTGGATGTGCGATGCGGTGATCCCTGTCGCGTCCGAGGTCAAGCTGAAGTCCAGCGCCCCGTCCGCGATCGTGGCGGTGAAGCTGCCGCTGGCGTCCGTGGTGACCGCCGGCACCTCGGCGTCGCCGCTCAGCGTGGCGCTGAACGTCGACTGCGCCGTCGCGCGGCCCGGCAGGATCGCCCCGGCGACCAAGGCCGCGACAATGACGGCTGCCGCAAGTCCGAGCGGCAGCGCTCCGTTTCTGCTGATGCTCATCGTTCTCGTCCTCCTCTAGGCGGCGCCGCTCCTGCCCGGACCCCCCGTTCGCCCCTTCGGCACGCTCCTTCCCAGGAGGGAAGGACAGGTCAGGGCAGGCACGCTCAGGACGACCCCTCGACAGGCTCAGGGTGAGCGAGATCGAGGGTTCTGGCGCGACGCCATGCTGCAAGGGAGGATAGGCGATGGCCGTTAACAGTCAACGAGATCGCGTAAACCGGCCCTCAGGCCGGGCGGGTGACGATCTCGACCTCGTTGCCGTCGGGGTCGTCCAGATAGAACGCCTCCACGTCCAAGAACGGGTGGGTGCCCGGGCGCAGTTCGTAGCCCAGGGCCGCCAGGCGGGCGCGCTCGCTCTCGAACGCTTCCGGCGCCACCTCCAGGCCGAGGTGGTGGAGGTTGCGCTGCGCCTTCTCGGCGGGAGCGGCGTCGTCGCCCCGTCGAGGCACGAGGACGATCTGCGCGGGCACGCCGTCCCTCTCGCCGACGCGGAGGAACTTGCCCGGCAGCTCGGGCGGAGAGAAGAGCTCAAGGCCCAGCGCGTCGCGGTAGAAGGCCAGCGACCTCTCCATGTCGTTGACCAGCAGCACCACTTCCACGAGCCCGCGAACGGCCGCCATGTCGATCCTCGCTCCCTAGGTCGCGCGCCCTCTGCAACGTCGCCACCACAAGCCGCCAGGGGAGTATAGGCGTGGCGGCGCACGGCCGTGCATCCGACGGTGTGCGTGCTAGCGTAAACGTGACGTTGAGACACGCCGCATGAAGATCTCCCTGAGCGACGAAGCCGTCCACCTGGCCCGCAGGCGCGGCGGCGTGATGGCGCTGGACTACATTCCGCCCATCGGTTGAGGCGGCCGCGCGGAGGTGTCGGTCGACACCTACCTCAAGGGCAAGAACACATCGCGCTACCAGATCGTGCGGCAGCAGGGGCTGGAGATCCTGGTGGCGTTCGGGCTGCCGCGTTTCGCCAAGAGCGTCCACCTGGAGACGAAGCGGTTCCTCTTCTGGCGCTCGTTCGCGGTCGCGGTGGATCCGCTTCACGCCCACGGCCCCACTTGAGCGCACTAGAGGCTCATCGGTTCGATGAGTTCCAGGCACCGACCCACAGGGCCGCGACGGGTCCGGGGGGGATGACCTCACCCCCCGGCCCCCTCTCCATCGGTGAGCGATGGAGAGGGGGTGCGGACGAGCGATAGACTCGTTCGCGACGGCGATCGGCGCGGGCGACGAGGCATCCTGAGGGAGCGGCATGACGCGGTACGACGCGCGGACGGCGCTGCTCGTCGTCGACGTGCAGAACGACTTCGCCGATGCGAAAGGGAGCCTCTCGGTGGGCGGCGGAGACGAGATCGTGGAGCCGATCAATGCGGAGATCGCGGCGGCGCGGGCGGCGGGCGCACCGGTCGTGTACACGCAGGACTGGCACCCGCAGCGCACCGCGCACTTTGAGACGGAGGGCGGGCCCTGGCCGGTCCACTGCGTGCAGGGCAGTTGGGGCGCGGCTTTCCACCCCGACCTACGCGTGGAGGGCGAAGCGTTGCAGAAGGGCGCGGGCGGAGAGGACGGCTACTCGGGCTTCTCGGTTCGTGACCCACGCAGCGGCGATCGAGTGTCGACGCGGCTGGAGGCGTTACTCCACGAACACGGGGTCCGGCGGCTGGTCATTGTGGGGCTGGCCACGGACTACTGCGTCAAGGAGAGCGCCCTGGACGCGGTGCGCCTGGGCTTCGAGGCCGTGGTACTGGGGCAGGCCGTTCGGGCCGTGGACCTGCAGCCCGGCGACGGCGAGCGCGCCCTGGAGGCGCTGCGGGCCGCCGGTGTCACGATCGAGTAGGCGTGGCGAGTGAGCGTGGCGGGCCGCGGTCCTTCCGCAGGAAGGACCGACGTCGCCGCGGACGCGGGAGCGGATCATGACCGACAGGCGCGTCACCGATCCGTCGATGTTCACGGACCTGTACGAGCTGACCATGGCGCAGGCGTACTTGGCCGGCGACCTGCAAGATGAGGCCGTCTTCGACCTGAGCGTGCGGCGGCTACCGCCGCAGCGCAACTTCCTGGTCGCCTGCGGGATCGACGCCGCGCTGGAGCACCTGGAGCGCTTCTCCTTCTCGGCGGAGGCGCTGGACTGGCTCGACTCGCTGGGCCGGTTCTCGCCCACGTTCCTGGACGCGCTGGCGTCGTTCCGCTTCCTCGGCGATGTCTACGCCGTGGCGGAGGGCACACCCGTGTTCGCGGACGAGCCGATCCTGGAGGTGGTGGCGCCGCTGCCGCAGGCGCAGATGGTGGAGACGCTGGTGCTCAACCAAGTCCACTTCGGCACGCTGGTGGCGTCGAAGGGAGCGCGGGTTGTGCAGGCGGCGGGCGGACGGCCGGTCATCGATTTCGGCTCGCGTCGCGCCCACGGGTTGGAGGCGGGAGTGGAGGCGGCGCGGGCGCTCTACCTGGTGGGGTTTGCGTCAACGTCGAACCTGCTGGCGGGGCAGCGCTGGGGGATTCCCATGGCCGGAACCATGGCGCACAGCTACGTGGAGGTCCATCAATCTGATTTGGAGGCGTTCCGGGCCTTCGCGGCGGAGCACCCCGACACGATCCTGCTCGTCGACACGTACGACACGCTCGATGGTGTGCGCGCGGCCATACAGCTGGCCGCGGAGTTGGGAGGGGCGTTTCGCGTCCAGGGCATCCGGCTGGACTCCGGCGACCTGAGGGGCTTAGCCCGCGAGTCTCGAGCGCTGCTGGACGCCGCGGGGCTGGGGCATGTGCAGATCGTGGCGGGGGGCGGCCTGGACGAATACGCCATCGCGCGGCTGCTGCACGAGGGGGCGCCTATCGACGCGTTCGCCGTGGGCACGCGGGTGGTGGTGTCGCAGGACGCGCCCAGCCTGGACGCCGTCTACAAGCTCGTGGAGTACGGAGGCCGCGGCCGGATCAAGCTCTCTACGGACAAGGCCACGCTGCCGGGCAAGAAACAGCTGTTCCGACTGAGCGAGGACGGGCGCGCCGCGGGCGACACCATTGCGCTACGGGAGGAAGCGCGCCAAGGGAGGCCGCTGCTGGCGCAGGTGATGCGGGAAGGAAGGCGCCTCCCAGCCGGCGGCGCCTCGTTGGAGGAGAGCCGAGAGCGAACGCGAGAGGCGATTGCGGAGCTGCCACCGTCACTTCTGGGGGAGGCGCTTCTGGGGGTGGAACCGGCGGCGGCGACGTACCCAGTGAGCGTCAGCGCTGACCTGGAGGCGGAGCGGGCGCGGATCCAGAAGGCGCTGGGATACTGAGGCGGCGGCCCTCGGGGAGTCGTCCTGGCGCGGTCGAACGCGCAGAGCGGAGGGCGCTCCAGCCGCGCCGGCGCCTGCTCTCAGGGGCTCAGCCCGCCGAGGCCGCGAGGTGTGGTCCCTCCGACATCTCGGTCACGATATGGGCGTCGGGGGCGAGAGAGCGGCGCTCGCTTGGGGCGATCGCGTTGGCGCACCTGGTCCAGCCCGCAACCTCGCTCACGGCGAATGCGGCCACGGTGGACTCGTCGCTTGCGGTGACGACCAGCGACTCCCCCTCCAGATGGTTGCTACCGACCCCCAGCGCGCCCAGCGCCTTGCCGCTCGTCGCGACCGATTGGCCCTCAGGCAGCTCGATCACGCTGCCTTCTTTCAGGTAGACGACGATCATTGCACTCTCCTCGCGTTGGGCCGGCCCGAAGGCAGCCAAGCAGCAGCGTACGCCCGTGCTGGGCGCCACAATCTTGATTGTCGACACGTTGAGCGCGCGCCCGCAGTGCGAACCCGGGACGAAGACGACGTCTACCGCGGACCGCCAGCGAGAGGGCGCGCTAGGGGCCTTCGGTGTAGATACCGAAGGTGAAGGCGAACATGGCGAAGTTGTCCGAATTCGAGCGCAGCTTCAGCTCGTGTTCGCCAACGCCCGGCAGCTCGACGATGGCGTACATGCGCGGCTCATCGACGCGGATGATGCTGCGGCCCTGATCGTCGTAGATAACGTCGGCGCCAAACTCAGCGGTGGTGAGCGGGCGGCCGGCGAGTTCGACCACGACGTCGAACGGCTCATCGCGAAGGGGATTGAGCACCACGTTGACACTGCGGGCGATGAACCGGAGGGCGATGTAGTCCTCGTAGTCCTCGGTCACACGGGCGTGGACAATGGCCTCACGCTCATTGCGCCAGAGCCCCTGCAGGTACCAGTACTGGTTGTCGTGGATGACGGGGGAGGGGTCCTCATAGAAGAGCTCGCGGTCGCCGCCCTCGTAGTACTCGGGCTGACGGGCGTAGATGCCGTTTTGCGTGTAGTTCCGTCCGTAGCCGCCGTACAGCTCGCGGGTGACGGAGATGGCGTTGGGGTCGACCGCGTGCTCGTCGACGGTGCCCAGGGGGATGTCGCTGACGTCCCAGCCGGCGTCTTCCAAGGCGGCGCGGATATGCTTTTCAGTCTCCACGTAGGCGCCCTCACCGAAGTGCCGGTAGCGCAGGTTGCCGTTGGCGCCGATGAGGTACTTGGCGGGCCAAAATTGATTCGCGAACGCCCGCCATGTCGTCATTTCGTTGTCTTGCACGATGGGGTAGGCGAGTTCGAAGCGCTGGACCGCATCCTGCACGTTATTGGGGTCCTTTTCGAATTCGAATTCGGGCGCATGGACGCCCAAGATGGTGAGGCCGCGCTCGCCGTATTTCTGGTGCCACTCCCGCAGGAAGGGCATGGTGCGGATGCAGTTGACGCAGGTGTAGGTCCAGAAGTCGATCAGGACGACGCGGTTCTGCTCGTTCAGCTCGGCGATGGTGGTGGGCTCGCTGTTGATCCAGCCCGTCACGCCGGCGAGCTCCGCAGCGGGGACGTCGAGGATCTCCAGGGCCTCGCTGCCCGCGGGCGGCTCCGGCTCGTCCGCAACGGTCTCCGGCTCATTCGTGGCCGCGTCTGACGGGGCGTCGACGCTGGGCGCCGGCTCGGCTGCCTCAGCGGGTTGGACGACGGGCGCGGGCTCGGCTGCCTCGGCGGGTTCGCCGACGGGCTCGGGCTCCTCCTGGACGGAGGCGGGTGCCTCGGCAGACGCGGCGGGCTCGACAACCTCCGGAGCAGCAGCGACAGCCGGCGCGCCGTCGGCGTCCTCGTCGCCGCAAGCAGCGACGAGGAAGACGAGCGACCCGGCAAGGGCAAGGATGATCTTGCGATTCATCATTCGTACGCTAGCAGAGCGCTGGGGCTGACTTGTTACCAAACCCTTACCGCGCCACCGACCCCCGGCGCCTCATCGCGGAGCCTGCATATCCACCTAGGCTACGCCGCAGAGGGGCCAAGCGGATTGGGGCCGGACGAGCGCGGCGGTGCGGATCGACGCGGAGTGCCAATGGGGACAATGGGATTGACCTGCCGCGCGCCCGCGGACGAAGCTGGCGCCGTCCCTGCGGCCCGCTAGCCCGACAGGAGGGCGTTCAATGGCACACGTATCCGTCACCAGCGTCGGTGATCGCTACGAGACCCTCATCCGCAGCGAGCGCCACAGCCTCACCGCGGACGAGCCCGCGCCGGCCGGCGACGACTTGGGGCCGTCGCCGTACGAGCTGCTGCTGGCGTCGTTGGGCGCGTGCACGGCGATGACGCTGCTGATGTACACGCGTCGCAAGGGCTGGAAGCTGGACGCCGTGCACGTGGAGCTGTCGCACGACCGCGTCTACGCCCAGGACTGCGCAGAGGTGGAGCAGGAGGAGGGGCGTGTGGAAGTGATTCGGCGCACCATCGCGCTGGAAGGCGACCTGAGTGAGGAGCAGCGCGACCGCCTAGCCTACATTGCGACCCGCTGCCCGGTGCACAAGACACTGTCGACGCCGCCGACGATCATCGATACAACGGAGGTGCGGGGGCCGCCGACGTCGCCGGCGTCGTAGCGGCGGGCAACGTGAGCAATCGGACGAGAGGGAAACGGAGGCACGATATGACCACGCAGCCAACTCCGGAGCGGATCATGCATCTGGGCATGGCGTTCTGGGGTTCCAAGACGCTGCTGACCGCGGTGGAGCTGGGACTCTTCAGCGAGCTGGCGAAGGGGCCTCTCAGCGCGGACGACGTTCGCGACCGGCTCAAGCTGCACGATCCCGGCGCGCGCGACTTTATGGACGCACTCGTGGCGTTGGGGATGCTGGAACGGGATGAGGGGACGTACCGCAACACCAGCGAGAGCGATCTCTTTCTGGACCGGGCGAAGCCGTCGTACATCGGTGGGATATTGGAGATGGCGAACGCGCGGCTGTACCCGAATTGGGGGTTGCTTACTGAAGCGCTGCAAACCGGTGTCCCCCAGAACGAGGCCAAGGACGGCGGGAATTTCTTCGACGCCCTCTACGCCGACCCGGCCCAGCTGCGGCCGTTCTTGCAGGCCATGACCGGGCTCAGCATTGGCGTGGGCGCGGCGATGCCTCAGCGCTTCCCGTGGAGCCAGTACAAGACGTTCATAGACGTGGGCACGGCGCAAGGGGGGCTGCCGGTGCAGATCGCGCGCGCGCACGCGCATCTGACGGGAGGCGGCTTCGATCTGCCGCCGGTGGGCCCAATCTTTGAGGAGTACGTCGCATCATTTGGGCTGTCGGAGCGGCTGCAGTTCCACGCCGGCGACTTCTTTACCGACCCGATGCCGACCGCCGATGTGTTGGTGATGGGGCACATCCTCCACGATTGGAACTTGGACGAAAAGCGGATGTTGATCGGCAAGGCGTACGACGCGCTCCCGGAAAAGGGCGCCCTCATCGTCTACGGCGCCGTCATTGACGACGAGCGACGGGTGAACGCGTTCGGCCTGTTGATGAGCCTGAACATGCTGATCGAGACGCCGGGCGGCTTTGACTACACGGGCGCCCAGTGCCGTGCATGGTTGCAGGAGGCCGGCTTCCGGGAGACGCGCGTGGAGCCGCTGGCGGGCCCGGAGTCGATGGTGATCGGGATCAAGTAGTGATCGGTATCACGTAGGCCCGCTAGGGCGCGCCGCCCGCGGCACCGGCTTCGAGCAGGTCCTTGAGGGTGCCCAAGTCGGAGCGCCACTGGCGCAGGGCGATGCGCGTCACCACCGGGTCTGCAAGCCGGCCGAAGAAGCCGCCACCGTGCCGCCAGCAGGTTGATCATCGCAGGCGAGCGCCGATCTCAGCCGCGCTCTTCGGGTAGAAAGCCGAGGGGTACCTGCAGCTGTCGCCCCACGAAGATGAGGTCGCGATGGGCGATTCCGTTGAGCTGGATGATCGCTGCGATGGACGTGTCGAATTGCGCGGCGATGGCTCGAAGCGAGTCCCCTGGTCGTACTCGCCAGGCGACGATATCGGACCAGTCGCGCAGGTGACGAAGCTCCTCGGCCGTGAGGGCGTCGGCGGCCGCCGGGGGCGGGTACCCGCGCGGGACACGGAGTGCCCGGCCCACGACGATCCAATCCGCATCGACAAGACCGTTGAGGGTGGCGATGGCCTCGACCGTCGTCTTGTACTCGCGCGCGATGGCCGCAAGGGAATCGCCCGGCCGCACCCGCCAGACCACCACGTCCGGCCAAGCGCTCAACTCCGACGCGTCCTCGCCTTCCCCGTCCTGTGGCTTGGGCGGGAGCGCTTCCGCTTGGGCGTCGGCTTGGGCGTCTGCTCGGGCGTCGGCTCGGGCGTCGGCTTGGCCGTCGGTTTGGGCGTCGGCTTGGCCGTCGGTTTGGGCGTCGGCTCGGGCGTCGGCTTGGGCGTCGGCTTGGGCGCGGCGGCCCTGCGTGGACGGCGTGGGAGGCTGCTCCAAGACCGTCGGCTCGTCGACGCCTCCATCGGCGGCCGCCGGAGGCGCCTCTGGTGAGGTCGTGGCGCCTTCGGAGTCCAGCCGCGCGTCGGACGGGGGCATATCTTGCACCGGCGCTGCCGGTGCCGCCGCGGCTCCCGCTCGCTGCCCTCCCGGGTCCGGTCCCACTGCCTGACCGTCATGGCTGGTTTCGGCGAGCGGCGCAGTCACCGCCGGCGCGGGGCCGCCGTCGCCATCCACGATCAGCAAGAGGACGACGAGAGCGATAGCCGTTATCAGGATTGCGGAAAAGGCCGACCACAAGACGAACGGCCGCCGCCGCCGTCGGGCTGGCGCGCGTGAAGCTGGGAGCGTAGGACCGGCGGATTTCGCGAACCGGTAGCGCGCGCAGCTTGTGTGCGAGCCCCCGACGCACAGGCGCGCACGGATCGCTTCGCTCAGCGGGAGCCGATCAGCCAGGGCGAGACAGCGTGAAGAGGTCGGCATGGCCGTCGCCCCGACCACCGTGAGCGCCAGAAGCGGATGGACTACGACCTTGTCCGCCTCGAGTCGCGCCCCCGGCACCTTGAGTCGCGCCCCCGGCGTCTCGCCGGCGCCGAAGAACGGACATATCCGCGGTCCGGCGGAGGCGGCGCTGTGCCGCTGCGGTGACGCAGCCGACTTTTGGGGACGCATCACCCCGATCAGGGGCGCAGCGGCGCCCGGGCGACCCAACGGCCTCATGCCGCTCCCCGGGGAGTTACGATCAATCATAACGCTAACGCGAGTGCGCATTTAGATTAGAGCGGTCGCTAGAGACCAGGTCAACCGCGGTGCGACCTCAATCTTTGAGCCGCCCGACAGGAACTCCCCGTTCACAAGGAAGCCGCAGGCGAGTCGATGCCGTCTACCTCAACACCTACAAAGACGCCCGCTACATGTTTGATACCTGCAACGATCTCGGTTGCGGCGCCAGCATCTCCATCTTTGAGCCGGGGTTCTTGCGTGTCGTGCTGGCCTACCACGCGGCCGGGATGGTCACGCCGGGGTCGATCGTCAAGCTCTACTTCGGGGGCGGCCGCCTCATCTTCGGGATGCCGCCCACGCTGTCGAGCCTGGAAGCGTACCTGGCTATGCTCGAAGGCAGCGACCTGCCCTGGGCCGTGGCCGTGCGGGGCGGCGACGTGGTCGCGAGCGGTCTGGCCCGGCTGGCCTTGGAGCGGTGTGGCCATGTCCGCGAGGGCTTGGAGGATTACAGCGGGCCGCGCCGGCCGGCGAACAGGGAGCTGGTGGAGGAGGTCGCCGCGCTGAGTACGGAACTGGGCCGGCCCCTGGCGACAAGCGCGGACGCACGCCGGATCCTCAGCCGGCCGGTTCGGGCGTGACGATTCGGTCAGTGCGCGGTCCAACGTGTATACCGCTGGTGGCCGGCCGCCGCCTAGATTAATTGAGGTGCCGTGATGGAACTTGGCGTCGTGTTCCCGCAGACCGAGATCGGCGCGGACCCGGCGGCGATCAGGGATTTCGCGCAGGCGGCGGAGGCGCTCGGCTACAGCCACCTGTTGATCTACGACCACGTTTTGGGAGCCGACCCCGATCGGCCTGACCCGCTGCCAGGCCCGTACACGAAGGAGCACAGCTTCCACGAGCCGTTCGTCACGCTGGCCTTCCTGGCAGCCGTCACCACCACGCTTGAGCTGGCGCCGGCCGTGATCATCCTGCCGCAGCGCCAGACGGCCCTGGTCGCCAAGCAGGCCGCACAGCTGGACCTCCTCTCCGGCGGCCGGCTCCGGCTCGGCGTCGGCACCGGTTGGAACTGGGTGGAGTACGAAGCGCTGGGCGAAAACTTTCGCAATCGTGGCAGACGGCAAGAGGAGCAGATCGAGCTGATGCGGGAGCTGTGGGCCAACGACGTGATCAGCTTCGAAGGCCGCTGGCACCGGGTCACCAAGGCCGGGCTCAATCCTCGCCCGGCGCGTCAGATCCCGATCTGGTTCGGGGGCAGCGCGGATGCCGTCCTGCGACGCGCGGCCCGCATGGGTGACGGTTGGATGGCGATCGCCACAACAGAGGAGCACGAGCGGGACGTCGTTGAGCGGCTGCAGGGGTACCTGGACGAGACCGGCCGCCGAGAGCGCTTCGGGATCCAGGCCCGGACCCGGATTCAAGACGGCGACCCGGACGGCTGGCGGCGCAGCCTAGAGCGGTGGGAAGGCATGGGCGCCACGCACATGGCGGTCGTGACCATGGACGCCGGGCTGTCGGGCCCGCAGGCCCACCTGGACGCGATCCGCCGCTACAAGGACGCGGTGGGCTGAGCGAGCCGCGCAGCTTGCCCATCGCGCCGACTAGCCCGGCGAGGCAACCAACTCCAGCCGCGCGATGAACGTGCGGGCGCCGCGCGCAACCTCAAAGTCGAGGATGTCTCCGACATCGCTCTCGTCCAAGGTCCGCGCCAGCTGCGTGAACTCCGCCAGGGCGTCGCCGTTCAGACCGATCAGGCGGTCGCCCGGACGCAGGCCCGCCCGATCCGCGGGGCTGCCCAGGACCAGGCTGGCGATGACGAGCCCCGGCTCCTGGGGATCTTCAAGGAAGGCGAGGCCCATCCAGGGATGGCGGACCTGTTCGCCCGCGATCATCCGCGGCAGGAAGCGCCTGAGGATGTTGGAGGGGATGGCGAAGGCCACGCCGACGTTGGCGCCCACGGGACTCACCACGCCTGCCGTCATCCCAATGACCTCCCCGGCAGCGTTGATCAGGACGCCGCCCGCGTTGCCCGGGTTGATCGCCGCGTCCGTCTGGATCAGCCGGCGCTGCGGCCGACCGCCAACCGTGGGCCCCGGCAAGGTTCGCTCGATCGCCGAGACGACGCCCGTGGTCAGGCTGGTCGGCAGGCCGAACGGCGTGCCAATGACTGCCAGCGGATCCCCGACCCGCACGGTGTCGGAGTCCGCCAGCGTGACCGCACCGATCGCGAGTCCCGTGGGGTCCACTGCCAGCACCGCGACGTCGTTGACCCGGTCAAAGCCCAGGACGCGCGCGATTAGCTCCGTCCCGTCGGCGGTCACGACGTCGACCGCGAGCGCTCCTCGCACCTGGCGATAGGCCGTGACGATGTGGCCTTCGGTATCGACGAAGAAGCCGCTCCCCCCGCCGCCGAGGCCCACCCGCACGGCGACCACGGACGGGCTCACGTCCTGGAACAGCCGCACCGGGTCGAACGGAGCTGCCGCAGCCCGCGCCCCCTGGTCGCTGGTGCCAAGGACGGCCGGCTTCGACTCCAGGGCGGCCGCATCGGCCGCATTGGGGTCGGCGGATGCGCGCGGCTCCGAACTGGGCGCCGCATCCGCGACCGCCGGCGTCGCCGTAGCTGACGGTGTGGCTGACGGTGCGGCTGGGAGCGGGGCCGGCACGACGGTCGTGGCGTCGTCGTCGTCGAAGGTCACGACGAGCACGGCGGTCACGATCGCTGCGGTAATCGCGGCGGTGATCGCGGAGGCGGAGGGGACGAGGAGGGACTTGAACCCACGGCTTCGTCGCATAGACGGGGCGCTCCTCCGCTGTCTCCGACCAGCCTTGGCTCTTGGCTGAGCTCTTGGCTTAGCGTAGGACCCTCAGGCCTCGTCCCGCTTTCCGCACTGGATCCCGGATCGTGGTACCGCCACCGCGTTGGGCGACCGCTCGTGCTGACGATGCATCCGCACCTGATCGGGCGGCCCGGCCGGCTGCAGATGTTGGAACAGCTGATCTGCCATATCCGCTCGCGGCCCCAGGTCCGCTTTGAGCGCGCCATCGACGTCGCCCGCGCCTACGCGCAGGGCCGCTCTTCCCTCGCAGCCCCCACGTCATCGCGTGCCCGCTCGCCGGAATGAGCGCCTGCTGTGCGCGGCCGCTAGGCCGAGCGTGCTAGGTAGAGGGCGCCAAGCGCAACGAGTGAAGCGCCGCCGTCCTCACCTCGGCCGCTTCATAGTGCATGGGGGCGAGCAGGTGCAGGCGCCAGCGCTCCAACTGGTCGCTGTAGTGCGCGGACCCAGGCACGCCGCTCGCCCCGCCCGGCACGATCCAGAGCGCATGCGAGAGGTCGTCGGCGGGCAAAACCTCATGGCGTCGCGGGCTGCGAACAGGGTGTTACCGTGCCAAGAGGACCCGGCGGATGCCAAACACTTCCGCGTCTGAGGGAGAGTGGAGGCGCGATGGCTGAGAAGCCGAAGATGGAGACCGAAGAGGCGCCGGCGAACCGTGCCGAGCGGCGCCGTCGTGCGAAGGGGAGACTACGTCCGCCGGCGCCGGAGATCCGCCGGTCGACGAATCCCGATGCGTCAGGGCGTTCGCGAGACCAGCAACGTTTGGCGAAAGGCCGGCGCTGAACCAATGAGCGTCCGCTACGGCGGCCCGCGGAGTGAGGGCTGGGCGTGTTCGCGTGGACGGCGGCGTGAAGTCGTGCAGGTCCGCTCTAGCATGTGGCCATGAAGGCCGCGCTGCTCGTTGTCTTCGCCCTCTCCCTCCTGCACGCGGCCTGTGCGACCGACACGTCCGACCTGGAGGAGCGCATTGCGGCGCTGGAGGTCCCCGCCGGCTCACAGCAGGTCTCGTGTGCTGGCCAGGGACCGGCCGTCGTCCTGATCAACGGCATCGGCGACGACGCGTCGTCGGCCCAGTGGCTCGAGGTGCAGGCGCGGCTGTCCCCGCACGCGCGCGTCTGCCGCTACGACCGGCCCGGCACCGGCGACAGTGACCCGCCGAGTGTACCTAGGCGGGATGCGGCCGACCTCGACACCGAGTTGGAGGCAATCGTTGATCACGCAGCCGGCGACAACCAGGTCATCCTCGTAGCGCATTCCTTCGGCGCGTACCTGGCGCGGGTGTACGCCGACCGTCACCCCGAACGGATCCGCGGCCTAGTGTTCGTCGACGCCCTCGACCCGTCGGTCGGCCTGCTAGGCGGCACCGGCTTGGGAGACTGGGAGGAGGTCCCTATGGCCGACGAGGACCTCGACCTGCGGGCGGTGGAGGCCGCGGTCGCAACGATCGCTCGATTGCCGGGCGGCGCACCGGTGATCGTGCTCGTGCGAGGGCGCGGCGTCACCGCGGCCTGGACCGCTGGCCAGGAACGCCTGGCCGCGCTGTCGGAATGTTCGAAGGTCGAAGTCGTGGAGGGCGCGGGCCACCAGATCCCGGCAGAAGCTCCGCAGGCCATCGCCGACGCTGTGATGAACTTGCTGCCAAGCGCGGGCGCCGTGACCTTTTGCTGAGAGCCGCACCGCCGCCGCGGCTGCCCCGCCTTTGATGCCTCGGATCGTGCCGGCCGAGGGGGCGTCGCTCAGGTTTGGGGCGCCTGGCGCCCGCCGCCCGGGTCGATTAGGCTGCGGCCCACCGGCATGCAGGGAAGGGGCGAGCGATGCTGATCTGCCGCTACGAATACGAGGGCGCGTCGGCGTACGGCGTCATGGCCGGCGACACGGTCTGCCGCTTGGAGGGCGACCCGTTCGGCGAGTACCGTGCCGGGGGCTATGTCGCGCCCCTCGGCGACCTCAAGCTGCTGGCGCCCTCGCAGCCGAGCAAGATCATCGGCGTCGGACCCGGCTATCGCGGCGTGGCGGACCAATTCCTCTACGAGAACCCTCGCATCTTCCTGAAACCGTCCGGCGCCGCCGGGGGGCCAGACGACGACATCGTCGTGCCCGCGGGCATGGAGGCGATCGCCTTCGACGGGGAGCTGGCGGTCGTGATCGGCCGTCGGGCCCGCAACGTGTCGCGGGACGACGCATTGCACTACGTCCTCGGTTACGTCCTTGGCAACGACGTCACCGCACCCGAGGCGATGGCGGCCGAGGACGGCCAGATCGGCCGGGCCAAAGCCTACGACACCTTCTTTCCCTTCGGCCCGATCATCAACACCGACCTCGATCCGACCCAAGCGCTGGTCAACGTGCGCAAGAACGGCGTCTACGTAGGCAGCTCCAAGGTCGCGGAGTTGGTCTACGACGTGCCCACGCAGGTGGCCTACATCTCCAGCGTCATGACGCTGGAGCCGGGCGACGTGATCACGACCGGCTGCACCGCCGCCGCCCACGGTCCCATGCGTCCCGGCGACGTGATCGAAGTGGAGGCGGACGGGCTGGGCCTCCTCCGCAATCGCGTCGTGGGGGCGTAAACGGCCCGCCATTGCAGTCGCGGGCAATCGGCGCGGGGAATGGGAAGGACGTGCGATGGCCGACGCCGACGTCAGCGCCAGCGCCACCCTCACCACAGCCGACCTGGACGCCATGGCGCAGCAAGTCTCGAACTGGGGGCGCTGGGGCGCCGAGGACGAACGCGGCGCACTCAACCTGATCACCGGCGCCAAGCTGGCCGCCGCGGCAGCGCTGGTCAGCGAGGGCACTGCGGTCAGCTGCTCCCTCCCTCTCGCGGTGACGCCGGCGGTGGACAACCCCATGCCGGTGACGCACCTGATGATGAGGGCCGGCGACGTACCGGCAGGCGCCGTCGTCCCCGGCCGCCCGCGCCTCCCCGATCTCGCCTCCATTGCCGACTACTTCGCCATCGCGCCGCACGGGCGTGCCAACACCCATTTGGACGCGCTCTGCCACATCTCCGTGCGGGGGAAGATCTACAACGGCTTCGACGTCAGTGAGGTGCGAAGCAACGGCGCCCACCGCAACAGCATCATGTCCGGCAAGAACGGCATCGTCAGCCGAGGCGTGCTGCTCGACATCCCCGGCCTGCGCGGCGTCGAGTGGCTGGAGCCGGGCGAGCGCATCGGCCGCGGCGAGCTGGAGGCGGCCGAGGAGCGCCAGGGCGTGCGCGTGGAGGCGGGCGACATCCTCCTCATCGCGATCGGGCGGGACGCCCACCGCGAGGCCCACGGCGCGTTGAGTTTCGAGGAAGGAATGGCCGGGCTGGGCACGGACTGCATCCCCTGGCTGCGCGAGCGCGACATTGCGGTGTTGGGCTGCGACGGCTTCTCCGACGCCATCCCCCACGACGTGAAGGGCTGGCCCATGCCGGTCCATCAGATCGTGCTGCCGTACCTGGGGGTGCACCTGATCGACAACATGCAGCTGGGCCGGCTGATGGCGGCCTGCCGCGAGCGCAACCGCTGGGAGTTCCTGCTCACGCTGGCGCCGTTGCGGCTGGAGCGGGGCACTGCCTCACCGCTGAACCCGCTCGCGATCTTCTAGCAGCTCCGTTCTCCGCGCGCCGTTCTCAGCGCGCAGAGCGGCCCAGCGCATCGGCCAGCAGTTCGACCGCGTGACGAGGCGACCTGTCGGTGAAGTCGTCGATCTGCTGGCGGCAGGACGCGCCGGTGATTGCGATGATCGCGCCGGCGTCCGCGGCCTCAATCGCCGGAAACAGCCGATACGCCCCCATGGCGCGGGAGATGTCGTAATGCTCCGCCTCGAAGCCAAACGATCCCGCCATGCCGCAGCAGCCTGAGTCAATTAGATCGACGTCGTAACCGGCGGCGCGGAGCGCGCGCAGAGTGGCGTCCATGCCGGCGATCGCTTTCTGATGGCAGTGGCCGTGCAGGACGACCGGGGGGCGGTCGCCGGGCCTGAAAATCTCTCCCGCCTCCAACCCATCGTCCAGGAGTCCGGCCAGCAGCTCCTCGAGCATGAGCGCTCGGCCCGCGACGCTCTCCGCGGCCGGACCGCCCACGAGGTCAGGGTATTCATCGCGGAGCGTGAGCAGACACGAGGGTTCGGTGCCGACGATGGGCACGCCATCCTCAGC
The DNA here is from genome assembly GCA_963662615.2 of Dehalococcoidia bacterium. Taxonomy (GTDB): domain Bacteria; phylum Chloroflexota; class Dehalococcoidia; order Bin125; family Bin125. The sequence goes on along the minus strand of CAXXSR010000001.1, from coordinate 575,974 downwards.
GAATGGGCGCAGCGCTTCGATGTTGGCTGCGGCCCAGCGCCGCGCGGTGGGCAGCATCCCCTTGGAGATGGCGGGACGGCCGCAGCAGGCGCGCTGAGACACCCGTTTGACGCGGTAACCGAGCGCCTCCAGCACGCGCACAGCGGCGATGCCGACCTCGGGGTGGAAATAGTTGGTGAAGGTGTCGTCGAAGTAGATCGCGTCGCCACGCGTCGCCGCATCGGGCGGCTCGTGGCGCGCGAACCAACGCTCGAACGGTTCGCCGGCGAATCGAGGCAGCCGCCGCTCACGATGGATGCCAACCGTGCGGTGCAGCAGCTGACGGGCCGGCCACGACCGTCCCAACACGTTCGCGAGCGGGGCGGCGCGGCTTCCCCAGCGCGCCAGCGTGTTGATGTGCCCGAAGGCGCGTGCCCGCAGCGGGAGCCCGTGAGCCTCGTGGTACTGCGTGAGGATCTCATATTTGAGCTTGGCCATGTCCACGGCGGACGGACACTCCGCCTTGCAGGCCTTGCACTCCACGCACAGATCCAAAGCGCTGTGGACCCGTTCGCCGGTCAGCTCCGACGCGGGCAGCGCGCCGTTGAGCACGTGCCGCAGGAGGTTGGCGCGGCCGCGCGTGGAGTGCTCCTCATCCTTCGTGACCATGAACGAGGGGCACATCCCGCCATCGAACTTCCGACAGGTCCCTTGGCCGTTGCACTGCTCGGCGGCCCGGGCGAGGCCGCCGTCCGCGTCGAAGTTCAGGTAGGTAGGAGGTTGAAGGTTCGTGGTGCTCGGGCTGAGGCGGAGATTGTCGGCGAACGCAGGCGTATCGACGATCTTGCCGGGGTTGAGCAAGCCTTCGGGATCGAACAGTCCCTTGACCTCACGAAAGGCATCGAGCAAGCGCGGCCCAAACATACGCTCAATGAAGGCGCCGCGGACGATGCCGTCGCCGTGCTCGCCGCTGAGGCTGCCGCCGAACTCCACGACCAGATCGGCGATCTGCCCGGCGAGAAGCTCTGCCGTCGCGAGCCCGTCGGCGTCCTTCAAATTGACCACGGGGCGGATATGCAGGCAGCCGACGCTGGCGTGGCCGTAATAGCCGGCGGTCAGGCCATGGGAGCGTACGGTCTCGTCGAAGCGGGCGACGAAGGCCGGGAGCCGCTCCGGTGCGACCGCCGTGTCCTCTACGAAGGCGACGGGCTTGGGGTCCCCCTTCATGCTCATCAGCAGGCCCAAGCCGGCCTGGCGCATGCCCCACATGCGCGCTTGCACCTCCGCGTCGGTGGTGGTGACGAACGCGTAGCCCATCCCCCGCGCCCGCAGGTCCGCTTCCAGCGCCGCCAGTTTGTCGCCAAGCGCGTCCTCGTCGTCGGCGAAGAGCTCGATCAGCAGGACCGCCTTCGGCTCACCCTCCACGAACTCCGCCAATGACGCGTAGCCGGGGCTGCGGCGGCAGCGGTCGATGATGATCGCGTCGATCAGCTCGACGGCGGCGGGAGCGTGCGTGTTCGCGGCCAGCGTGGCCTCGGCGGCGTGCACGAGCGAGTCGAAGTGCGCCGCCACGATGCCGCGCGCCGCCGGCAGCGACGCCAGCCGCAGCGTTGCCTCGGTGGTGATCGCGAGCGTGCCCTCGGACCCCACCAGGAGTTGCGTGAGATCCATGGAGCGCGCGTCCAAGAAGGCATCGAGGTTGTAGCCGGAGACGCGGCGCAGTATGCGCGGGAACCGGTCCTCGATCTCAGCGTGATGCCGATCGACGATGCGGCGAACGCCCCGGTAGAGGTCGCCCTCGAAGCCCGGCCGTGCGAGCGCCTCCTCCAAGGCCGCGCCTTGGCGCAGCGCGAAGCTCGCCGGCGTCGCATCCGACAGCACCGCCTGCACGGACTCAACCACGTCCTGCGTCTTGCCATACAGCGCTGAGTGGGTGCCGCAGGAGTTGTTGCCGATGCCGCCGCCGATCGTGGCGCGGTTGGCCGTGGAGGGGTCGATCGGATAGTGCAGGTCGTGGGGCCGCAGCGCCTTGTTCAGCTCGCTGAGCACGACGCCCGGTTGGACGCGCGCCAGGCGTCGAGCGGGATCGATCTCCAGGGCGCGGTCCATGTGCACGGTGAAGTCGAGCACGATGGCATGGTTGACGCCCTGGCCGGCCAGGCTGGTGCCGCCCCCGCGTGGCAGCAGGGGCACGCCGTGATCACGCGCCACGGCGACCGCATGCTGCACGTCGGCGAGCGCGCGCGGGAACAGCACCGCCACCGGCTCCATCTCGTAGATGGAGGCGTCCGTGGCGTAGAGGAGGCGGGAGGGGCGGTCGCAGCGGACATCGGCGTGACCGCCGATCAGGCCGTCGGCGAGGTCCGAGGCCAGCGCCGCGAGGGCGGCATCGCCATCGTGCAGCAACTGCCGGGCCTGCGTGACGGTCCGATACGCAGAGGCCGCCTCGCCTTCGATGACCGCGCGTGCCATGCGCCTAGGGTACCGGCCCGACGCTTAGGGGGCTGGTAAAGCGCGACGGCCTTATCATCGGCCGCCGTCATGGGCGTACGATACGGACCTTCCGGGAAGACGCCGCAACGAACGGTTCGCCGAGGATTACGCCCGTCCCAGCGGCGGCCGGCGAGCAGCCTGGTCTCACGAAGCCGCCTTTACTGAGACTCGAGAATCCTCTTCAGGGTCTGCAGGTCGTTCCGCGCCTGCCTCGCGAACCCGCCGCCCAGGATAGGGGTGAGGAGACGGAAGAGGCCATGGGGCTGAAGCTCGGCTGCATGCGTCAATTTCGTCCCGCCCGGCGTGGATTCCAGCGTATAGCCATCGGTGCCGCTGAATGGGCCCGAGATGAACTTCCATCCGGCCCGCCTGGGCTCCTCGTATTCGGTCATCTCCCACCCGAAATCGAAGGTCTTGCCCAGGCCCTTCCCTCGATGCACGCCGGTCGTCCCGACGGCGACCGGGCCTTCCGACGTGTACTTCGCTTCGACGATTGTCTTCTGCCACTTTGGGTCGTTGTTCAGGTCGGATAGGTAAGCGAACACCTCGCCCGCCGGGCGGTTGATCTCGACGGTCTCACTCATGCTGAACGCCATCTGTTCCCTCCCACGCATTGGTTGAAAAAGCTTCGTCGGCTGAGATCCTGACATATGCAGCGCGGCATCCGAGCGGAGTTCGGCAAGCGCGGCTGCGGACTACTCCATCGTGTAGGTGTAGCGGACTCGCAGGCGGACCGCGACACGAACGTCTTCCGGCCGTGTCCAGGGATGCTTCTCCACTCCCAGATAGGCCTTCGCCAGGCCGTCCAGGAGGGTGTGCTCGGGATCGGGGGTGATCGTTACGGTCCCGCGCAGCTCGATGTAGCGATAGGGGTCCGCGGAGTCGTGGATCGACAGGGCGAGGCGGCCATCTCGCTGCAGGTTGCGCGCCTTGAGGCGGTCGGCGGTGGTGCTGAAGAGCACATCATCGCCGTCGCGCTTCACCCATACGGGTGAAACCTGCGGGGAGCCGTCGGCGTTGAGCGTCGCCAGGTGGGCGAGGTGCGGCGCGCCGATCAGATCAGCATGGCTGTCGGGGATCGGCGTCCCGGCCGGCCCACGTCGGCGTCTTCTCGTCGGTACGGTCATGGCAACCTCGGTTTCCTCTTCCTGTCGGGCCGTGCCGTGGCGCTCGATCGCGTGGCCACGCAGGCAGGCTAGCAGGAGCGGCGCGATGTTCGGCGCGTCTGGTCGTCGGTCAGGAGCCGGGACGGGTGGATGCCGAGCGCGTCCACTCGTCGAGCATCGAGGCCGCCGACGGTGGTGGCCGGGTGGCCGCCCTTCCCGACGCCGTCGCCTGGCCGTACGCTGGTGCCGGCGCGCGGCGGTAGCTCAGGGGTAGAGCTCCTGCCTTCCAAGCAGGGGGCCACGGGTTCGAATCCCGTCCGCCGCTCCACCCCCACAGCGGCGCCTGCAACGCGGGACATCCGCGAGCGACTTGGCTGCTCGATCGCCTCAGCAGCCTCGGTGGACAGCTTAGGACGCGAACAAGTCCCATGCGGCCATCGCGTCGGCACCGTCGTCAAGGAACTCGAGCCGCACCACCTCGCTAACGGGCGTGTCTGATGACGACGAAACATTGCCCCAAAAGTCGGTGATTACGTACGTCACGGAATCTCCCGGGTTCAGCAGGAGGTCGGTGTGAGGGCAGATCTGAATCTGATCCGGAAGGTCGAAGCAATCGGTCGCCCCGGGCGTGTCGTCAGTGAAGTACACCGAGATAGCTGTACCGGGTACCGAGCGGAACCGCGCTGCATCATTCGGGAAGGAGAGTTCCGAAATCACGCGCGACCCCGTATTGGACAGCCGCAAGCTACACGCGAAGGGGCGATCCTGGTGGACGTTCGCCCCGCACTCCAGCAGCGTCAGCTCCAGGCCGTCCGAGCGGACCCACGAGTCTCCGATGGCAAGGAACGGGCTGGGCTGGGCGGGTCGGGCTCGGTGATGGTCAGTTGTAGTTGCTGCGCCACCACGACCCAATAGATCTTGCCCGGCTCCATCAGCTCGAAGTCGGACAGAAACGCCGGGGCCGGCGGAGGCCGGAATGTCCGCCACACCTGTGCCGCGATGTCCCAGTGGTAGACCACGTCATACAGGCCCTCGATAGTGTTCAGCGCCTCCGCCACCGGCGACGTTTCGCCCGTATAGACGAACTCGTTCAACCCGGGCTGTAGCAGCAGCTCCGTATCCGCTGAAGTCTCCTGTGGCCAGAGAAGCGCGACACCGACCAGCACCACCGCTACCACCGTGAGCAATCGATACATTTGTTCCCCCTTCGCTGTCGCGCGAAGGTAGCCGATCAACCAGTTCGGCGCAGGGGCCACACCGGCAGAGAATCTTGCTGCTTCCGGCCCCCTCCTTTCTCGGAAACGTTGTGAGGGATTCAGCGCAAGGGGCCGCACTCAAGCACAGCCGCACCATCGGTTCCCGCCCGCTCCACCTCCACAGCGACGCCCGCTCTCAGTCAGGCGCGCCCCGCGCTCGGTCGCCGGACGGATGCAACGTCGGGCCGAACTGTTGGGCATGGAGTTCGCCCTTGGGGATCGCGTTCGCCACGAGCCGGCCCGGAGCGGGGGCGGCCGCCGCAGCCTTCAGTGGCCGCGGGCTCTCACTGCGGCAGGGCGCAAAAGAGCGTGACCTGGACGCCGTTGGCGGTGGCGAGCGCCTGGAGGCCGCGGCAGATCTCCGCCGCCTCGACCTCTAGACGTCGTTGTTCAGCTTGCAGGGTTTCCGCTTCTTCAAGCTCGTCGGAGGTCGGCACGTTCTGCGCCATCGTGTCCAGGATGTCCATCTCGATCGCCTGCTGGGCGCGAGTGTTCGCCAGCAAGGCGCCGTGCCCCGCCGCAACGGCCTCTGGCGGCCGCATCCCATCGAGTTGATCCGCCAAGGCGCCCCGAGACGATGCGGTGAACTCGTAGTACTCCCGCAGCGCCGGGACGGCGTCGAGCCGGTCCTGCGCCCTCAGGACAATCGCCATGACGGTGTTTTCCACGTTCGCCCGGGTCAGCTCGAAGCTGCGAATCCGAACGTGCAGGCTCTGGAAGTACTCCTCCAGGGTGAGCACGCGATCCGGGTCGTCGAAGCCGCCGGTCGCAGACGCGACGGCCGCGCGCGCCTCGGCGACGCGGGCTTCGTCCTCGTTCTCGTCCGCGGCGCCGTCGCCGCCGCAGGCCGCGGCGAGGAGAGCCGCCACGCCCAGCAGTGCCGCCACGCGTGCCAGTGCCGTCGGCATCGTCAGCCAGCGTCACATTCTCCTCCTCGAGCCGCAGGACGACATCGCGGCTAGCAGGGGATACGAGCGCCGCTGCCGCGGGGTTTGCCGGCGCCCGCGGCGAGCGCCGCAGCGGACCGTCGAACACGGTCGGTCGTGCGTGTGGCGTGAGTCGCGTTGCCATCGTTCGCCTTGCCGCCGCGTCCCCCTGCCAGGATATTCGCAGCGCGGCTGCAGCGGAGCGCCGTCGCGGTTGTACTATACGGACCTTCCGGGAGGACGCCGGAAGGGGAGGAGGCAGCGGCAATGAAGGCGGCAGTGCTGCATGAGTACGACCCCAGCGTCAGCCAGGCCGAGTGGGTGGTGTATGAGGAGGTCCCGGACCCGCGCATTGAGAGTCCGCTGGACGTCATTGTCCGCGTGGGCGGGGCGGGCGTCTGCCGCACCGACCTGCACGTGATTGAGGCGCTGTGGCGGGACAAGGTGGAGGTGACGCTGCCGTACGTGATGGGGCATGAGAACGCCGGCTGGGTGGAGGAGGTGGGCAGCGGCGTCGACGGGTTCAAGGCCGGCGATCCCGTCATCTGCCATCCCTTGGTCAGCGGCGGCTATTCCCTGGCATCGCGCCGCGGGCAGGACATGCACGCGACGGACGGCGTCTTCCCCGGCATCAATGCAGACGGAGGCTACGCGGAGCTGTTCAAGACCAACGCCCGCACGCTGGCGAAGCTGCCGCAGACGCTCGCGCCGAAGGAGGTGGCGCCCTACGCCGACGCCGGCCTGACCGCCTACCGCGCGGCCAAGAAGGCGTCGCGGCATCTGCTGCCGGGCGAATACGCCGTGATCATCGGGGCGGGCGGCCTGGGGCACATTGGGCTGCAGTCGCTGCGGGCGCTCTGCGCCGCGGAGATCATCGTGGTCGATCGGTCGGAGACGGCGCGCGGGCTGGCGCAGGAGTTGGGCGCCGACCACGTGGTCGCGGCCGACGGCAACGAGGTCGAGACGGTGCGGGAGCTGACGGGCGGCAACGGCGCCGAGGCGGTGATCGACTTCGTGGGCGAAGGCGGCACGACGGACACGGGCTTGGCCATGACGCGCAATGCCGGCTCCTACTACATCGTGGGCTATGGCGGCCAGATCCAGATCCCCGCTATCGAGATGATCATCTCCGAGCGGACCATCGTCGGCAATCTGGTGGGGACGTATGCGGAGCTGGTGGAGTTGATGGCGCTGGCCGACCGCGGGCTGGTCACTCTGGCGACGCGGGAGTATCCGCTGCGCGATGCGAACGTCGCGCTGCACGATCTGCACGCCGGCCGGGTCAAGGGTCGGGCGGTGCTGGTGCCCTGAGCGAACGGGGGCGCGAGGGACTAGAATTCGGCGGCTCGTTAGCCGCGCGGGGAGGAGCCAATGCGCCGGGACTTGGAATTCAAGACGGAAGACGGGCTGACCCTGCGAGGCTGGCTCTACCTGCCGGACGCCGGCAGCGGGCCCGCGCCCACGGTGGTGATGGCGCACGGCTTCTCGGCGGTGAAAGAGATGTATCTCGACCGCTTCGGCGAGGTCTTCGCGGACGCCGGCTTGGGCGCGCTGATGTTCGACTACCGCAACACCGGCGCCAGCGAGGGGAAGCCGCGCCAGCACCTGGACCCCTGGGAGCAGGTCGGCGACTACCGCGACGCCATCACCTACGCCTCCACGCTGCCGGAAGTCGATGAAGAGCGCATCGGCGTGTGGGGGTCGAGCTACAGCGGTGGCCATGTCCTGGTGGTGGGGGCCATTGACCGGCGCGTCAAGTGTGTGGCCTCGCAGGTGATGCTGATCAGCGGTCCCCGGCTGGTGCGCCGGCTGGTGCGGGCGGACCAGATCGCCGCGCTGCGGGACGGGTTCGTGGCGGACCGCAAGGCGCGCTACGCCGGGGAGCCGCCGGGGATGATCCCCGTCGTCACGGACGATCCGGCAGGGGCCGCCGTCCTGCCCACGCGCGATTCGTTCGAGTGGTTCATGGAGACGGCGAAGGCCCGGGCGCCTTCCTGGCGCAACGAGGTCACCCTGCAGTCGGTGGAGCTGTTCACCGAATACGAGCCCGGCGCCTACATCCCCTACATCAGCCCCACGCCCCTGCTCATGGTGATCGCGGATCGCGACCACCTCGCGGTGGCCGACGAAGCGTTCGCGGCGTACGAGCAGGCGCGGGAACCGAAGAAACTCGTCGTCCTCCAGGGCGGGCACTTCGACGCGTACGTGAACGGCGGGTTTGCGGTGACGAGCGCGGCGGCGCGCGACTGGTTCGTGCAGCATCTCGGGCAGCGCGGGTCGTAGAGGGGCCGTCGGCGGCGGACGGTGATGGCGGCAGCGTCGTCGTCGCTCTGGGGCGAGGTCCGCTAGAGGAGCTTCGGACGAGAGGGGGAAGGCATGTTTCGGACGGCCGACGGTGAAGAGGTGTTCATCATCGATGGGCACGTGCATCTGTGGGACGCCAGTCCGGAGAACCAGCGGAACGTGCACGGGGCTCAGTTCATCAACTGCTTCCACGACTATCACTCGGGGCTGAGCCCCGCCGAGTACGTCTGGCCGATCGAAAAGTTCCAAAAGTACTCGCCGGAAACGCTGTACGAAGACCTCTTCGTGCAGGGCTACGACGACATGGCGATCTGCCAGCCCACCTACCTGACCGATTTCTACAAGGACGGCTTCAACACCACGGAGCGGAACGCCCGGCTCAAAGAGCGCTATCCCGATCGCATCATCCTCAACGGCGCCTTTGACCCGCGCGACGGCGAAGCGGGCCTGGAGGCGCTGGAGGCGCTGGCCGAAAAGTACGCCCTCACCGGCGTGAAGCTGTACACGGCGGAGTGGCGGGGCGACTCGAAGGGGTACAAGCTGTCCGACCCGTGGGCCCAGCGCTACCTGGCGAAGTGCCAGGAGCTGGGCATCAAGAACATTCACCCCCACAAGGGGCCCACGATCCTCCCGCTCAACCGCGACGCCTTCGACGTGGCCGACGTGGATGAGGCCGCCACGAACTTCCCCGACCTCAACTTCATCGTGGAGCACGTGGGCCTGCCGCGCCTGGACGACTTCTGCTGGATCGCCACGCAGGAGCCGAACGTGTACGGAGGCCTGGCGGTGGCGATGGCGTTCATCAACGCGCGGCCGCGCTACTTCGCGGAGATAATCTCGGAGCTGCTCTTCTGGCTGGGAGAGGACCGGCTGCTCTTCGGCAGCGACTACGCGATCTGGCAGCCGAAGTGGCTCATTGAGAAGTTCATGGCGTTTGAGCTGCCGGAGGACATCCAGGAAGAGACCGGGGTCACGCTCAATCTGGACGTGAAGAAGAAGATCCTGGGCGAGAACGCGGCCCGGCTGTACGGGATTGACGTGGAGGCGCAGAAGCTGAAGCTGGCGGGAGCGCGCGCGTGACGGCCGCGCTTACCACAGACGAGAGCGCGCGGCTGCGAGACGTCTGGGAGCGCCTGGCGACCGTGACCGACCCAGAGCTGGACGAGTCGGTGGCGGCGATGGGCTTCGCGGAGTCGGTGCGGGTCGACGGCGCGGGCGACGTGCAGATCCGCCTGCGGCTGCCCACGTACTGGTGCGCGGCCAACTTCGCCTTCCTCATGGCCAGCGACACGCGGGAGGCGGTGGAGGCGCTGCCGTGGGCAGGAACCGTCACGGTGGAGCTGCAGGAGCACTACTGCGCCGACCAGATCAACCTCGGCGTCAACGGCGGGCTCCCCTTCCAGGAGACGTTCTCCGGCGAGGCGGACGGGGGCCTGGAGGCGCTGCGCCTGCGCTTCCGCCGCAAGGCGTTTCAGCGCCGCCAGGAGCTGCTGCTGCGCTGCCTGGTCAAGCGGGGATACACAGCGGCCGCGTTGACCCGCCTGAGCCTGCCTGAACTGACCGACTTGCCTCTGCATGACGCCGAGGCATCGCGGCTGCGTATGCGTTATGTCGAGATCATCCGCGAGGTGGGCGGTGGGACGGACGCCAGCGGCCCCGCCTTCCTCACGGTGGAAGGGCGGCCGCTCGACAGCGACACGTTCGTCGCGTATCTGCGAGAGCTGCGCCGCGTGCGCGTCAGCACGGAGTTCAACGCGCAGCTCTGTCGCGGCCTGCTGCAGGCAAGGTACGCGGGGCGGGCGCCGAGCGAGATGCCAGCCTATCCCTCGACCGGCGCAAGTAGAGGGGCGGCGAGCGGGGCGGAGGATCAAGGATGACGCAAGAGCGCACCATCCGCATGACCGTCGACGAGGGCGTCGCGATCCCCATGCGCGACGGCGTGCGTCTGCGCGCCGACGTCTACCGCCCGTCGAAGCCGGGCCGTTACCCAGTACTGGTGGTCCGCACGCCCTACGGCCGCGTCGCCCCCCAGCGCAGCAATCACGAGTTCTGGGTGCCGCACGGCTACGTAGTGGTCTCGCAGGACTGTCGCGGCCGCTTCGATTCGGAGGGCGAGTACTACCCCCTGATCACCGAGGCCGACGACGGCTACGACACGCTGGCGTGGGCGGCCGAGCAGCCCTGGTCGAACGGGGCGGTGGCGACCCACGGCCAGTCGTACATGGCGGCGGACCAGCACGTGCTGGCGCCAGCGGGCGCGCCGCAGCTCAAGGCGATGATGCCGGTGTCGGGGTCGTCGGATTTTCACGAGAGCTGGGTCTACCACAGCGGCGGGGCCATGGAATGGGGCTGGATGGCGCCTTACGCCATCTTTATGGCCCGCAACACCGCCGAGCGTCGCGGGCTCGGCGACGACGTCCTGCGCTCGCTTGACGAGTACGTCGATGCGGCCGTGAACTTCGCGCAGCCCTTGACCGACTCCTGGTACCGGCGCCTGCCCCTGGCGGACTGGGCCGAGCGGCTGCGCCCCGTCGCGCCGTACTTCGCCGACTACCTGGACCACCCCGACGACGGCCCTTATTGGTGGGCGATCAACCTGCGCCGTCGCTACCACGAGGTGGACGTGCCCATGTACCACGTCGGCTCCTGGTACGACATCTTCCAGGAAGGGACCTGGCAGAACTTCGCGGGCATCCGCGCCCTGGGCACGGAGCGGGCCCGAGGCGCGCAAAAGCTGCTGATGGGCCCTTGGGCGCACCTGTTTCCCTACACCGCGCCGACGAGCGGCGGCAGCGGCGACATTGACTTCGGGCCGGCGGCGCGGATTGAGCTGCTGGAGGAGCAGCGGCGCTGGTTCGACTACTGGCTGAAGGAGCTCGATACCGGCATCATGGACGAGCCGCCGGTGAAGATCTTCGTCATGGGGGAGAATCGCTGGCGCCACGAGGACGAATGGCCGCCGGCGCGCGCGGCGTTCACTCCCTACTACCTGCACAGCGGCGGCCGCGCCAACGCGCATCCCGACGACGGCCGCCTCAGCCGCGACACGCCCGGCCCCGAGCCGCCCGACCGCTTCGTCTACGACCCGCGCGACCCGGCCCCGACGCGCGGCGGCAGCACGCTCGTGATCCCGTCGGGCGTCTACGACCAGCGGCCGGTCGAGGCCCGCGACGACGTGCTGGTCTATACGACGGACGCCCTTCCCGAGGAGCTGGAGGTGACCGGCCCCATTAGTGTCACGCTCTACGCCGCCTCCTCCGCCGTGGATACCGACTTCACCGCCAAGCTCGTGGACGTGCGCCCGGACGGCTACGCCCAGAACATTCAGGACGGCATGATGCGCGCGCGCTATCGCGACTCCGCAAGCGAGCCGCGACTGATCACGCCGGGACAGCCGTATCGATTCACCATTGACCTGTGGGCGACGAGTCACGTCTTCAAGGCGGGCCACCGGCTGCGGCTGGAGGTCAGCTCCTCCAACTTCCCTCGCTTCGATCGCAACCCCAACACGGGCCGGACCATCGCCACGGAGACGGAGCTGGCGCCGGCGGCACAGACCGTCCTGCACGACGCCCAGCACCCTTCCCAGATCACGCTGCCGCTGATTCCGCGCGACTGAGCGCTGTTGAGCCCCATCTGACCGCGACCTATACTCGCGCTCTTTCCCACGCGACGGAGAGGAGGGACGTCCGATGGTCCAGACGACCGCCACGTTCACCACAGCCGACTTGGACGCTATGGCGCAGCAGGTCTCGAACTGGGGCCGCTGGGGCGCCGAGGACGAGCGCGGCGCCCTGAACCTGATCACGGACGCCAAGCGGGCCGCCGCGGGCGGCCTGCTACAGGACGGAGTGGCGGTGAGCTGCGCCCTGCCCGTCGCGGTGACGCCGGCGGCGGACAACGAAGCGCCGGTGGCGCACTTCATGCTGATGGCGGGCGATCTGCCGGCGGGCCTCCTCCTGCCCGGCTTGGCCTTCACCGCCGACTACTTCGCCATGGCACCGCACGGCATTGCCAATACCCACCTGGACGCGCTCTGCCATATCTCCGTGGGAGGAAAGATTTACAACGGCTTCGACGTCGCCGAGGTTCGCAGCAACGGCGCCCACCGCGACAGCATCATGGCCGGCAAGGACGGCATCGTCAGCCGCGGCGTGCTGCTCGACATCCCCAGCCTGCGCGGCGTCGACTGGCTGGAGCCGGGCGAACGCATCGCCCGCGGCGAGCTGGAGGCAGCCGAGGAGCGCCAGGGTGTGCAGGTGGAGGCCGGCGACGTCCTCCTCATTGGGACCGGGCGCGACGCCCGCCGCGACGCCCGCGGCCCTTGGGGTTTCATGGATGGGATGGCCGGCCTCGGCGCCGACTGCATTCCCTGGTTGCGCGAGCGCGACGTTGCGGTGTTGGGCTGCGACGGCATCTCCGACGCCATCCCCCATGACGTGGAAGGTTGGCCCATGCCCATCCATCAGATCGTCATCCCCTCCCTCGGCGTGCACCTGATCGACAACATGCAGCTGGGCCGGCTGACGGCGGCCTGCTCCGAGCGCAACCGCTGGGAGTTCCTCTTCACGCTGGCGCCGTTGCGTCTGGAGCGGGGCACGGCCTCGCCCGTGAACCCCATCGCGATGTTCTAGGAGCGCCCGCTCGTTCGCTCTCTGGTCATGCCGAGACCCGCCCTCGGCTGCGGCGGGTGCCGCTCTTGCCGTGCCTTCACGCAAGCGGCCTCACGGAATGCGACGGAGCGGCATCCCTCCCGTTTGGGAGGGATGCCGCCCACCCCAATTGCGTGCCCCAATACCGCCCGAGGTGAAGGCGCGATCCCTGCCCCCGCATGGCACTGTCTGACGTAGGGCAGCAGTGCTCTACAGCGAAAGGGCTGAGTAGTGACAGACACGAACGAGATGGCACCATTGGTAGACGCCGGGATGGGTCCACTTCGGCGGGGCATCCTTTTCCGCAACCGACAGCTGAGCGTGGCAGCGTTGTTCTGCCTTGCCGTCCTGGCGCTGGGGTTGGCGGCCGCCTGCGGCGGCGATGACGACGATGGGACGGCCGCCACGAAGCGGGGGACCGTAAAGATCGGCAGCGTGGCCTCGCAGGCGGGCAATTTTGTGCTGTACGGCGAGACGGCGCTGGACGGGGTGGAGCTGGCGGTGGACGAGATCAACGCCGCCGGCGGCGTCCTCGTAGGCGACACGGTTTACACCCTTGACCTGGAGAACGAGAACACCTTCTCCGACGTCAACACGGCCGCTGCGGCCACGCGCAAACTCGTGGACAACGACGACGTGCAGTTCCTCTTCGGGCCGTTGCAGGATTTCCATGCGCGGGTCGCGCAGGACGTGACGCAGACCGAGGAGGTGATCATGATCGCCCCCTCCATCCTCCTGGACGAGTTCCTCACCGCGGAATCCGTGGCCCCCGGCGGCGAGAGCCACTGGCTTTTCCGGAGCCTCCTAGCGGAGGACGCGCGCCAGGCGATCTCGGCCCGGGCGGTCGTGGAGCTGCTGCCCGAGGCGCGCACGTCGCAGCTGTTGATCGCCGACGATCAAGCGGGGCAATTCATCGACCCCGCCTGGGAGGCGGCGATGACAGCGGCAGGGCACGAAGTGTTCGACACCATCCGCTATCCCGTCGGAACCACGGATTACGGGGCGTTCCTCACGCGGATCAAGAACCGGGAGCCGGACATCCTGCACGTCTGGCACAACCCGCGCGACGCCGTCAACGTACTGCGCACGGCCATTGAACTGGAAGCGGCGCCGGCGTACGTGGTGTACGGGGTGGACCCCGCCGAATTCGCCGAGCTGTTCGACGACCCCTTGGACGTGCCGGTAATCTTGGAGTGCAAGACGCGCTGCTGGGGGATCCCGTCGAGCGAGCGCGCCGCGGACTACTGGGCCCGGTTCGACGCTGGGGGCGGGGATCTCAACTTCGCCGCCGGGATCAGCCTCTTCTTCTACGACTACGTCTACATGCTCACGGAGGCCTGGCAGCAGGCTGGCACGGTGACGGACACCGACGCCATTGTGGCGGCGTTGGAGAGCCTCACCTACGACGGTGTGCTGGGCTCGCTCAGTTTTGACGACCTGCACATGTCCGTGCACGGCTTCGACATCTGCCTGGCCGAAAACGGCGACATTGACTGCGCGTTCCGCGAGGCCAGCTCGTAGACCGCTTGCTACGGGCCAACGAACGGATCAAGAGCGGCGCGGCGGGCGCCGCTCTTGCCGTGCCTTGAGCGTATGTGTGGTGGGAACGGCGCGCGCTGCGCAGCCGGACGCAGCCTACCCGGTCGCTTCCGAGTCAACCGCTCCTGAGTCGGAAGCGTGATGGGCGTTGATCCGCTCGCGTAGGGTGCGGAGCTCCGCGGGACGGGCGGCGCCGGCGGCGCGGTTCTCAGCGCGGACGGCATCGCAGAGTTCGTCGCGGAGGACGGTGACGGAGCGAGGCGCGGCGATGCCCAGCTTGACACGCTCGCCGTTGACGGCCAGGACGCGTACCTGGATCTCCCCGTCAATGATGATCGCTTGGTCGATCTTACGCGTCAAGATGAGCATGGACGCCCCCCGGCTAACTGGCGCGTGGCACTTTCACGATAGGCCAGGGCCGCGGCGCCCACGTTGGGAAGAACCCCTACGTCGCTCGGGAGCAGCCACTATATCGCGGTGCGGCGCGGGGCGCGGCGCGGCGGTACCGCCTATACTCCCTCCTCCACCGCGAGCAAGAAGCCGGAGGTCCTCTCATGGCCGAAGCCCCTACTCCTGCCGCCACTCTGACCCAGGCCGACCTGAACGCGATGGCACAGCAGGTCTCGAACTGGGGGCGCTGGGGCGCCGAGGACGAGCGGGGCGCCCTCAACCTCATCACTCAAGCGAAACGGGCGGCGGCCGCGTGGCTCGTCCGTGAGGGCGCAACGGTGAGCTGCTCGCACCCGCTCGCCGTCATGCCGGACGTTGACAATCCGGAGCCGGTCCTGCATCACATGCTGGTGGCGGGCGACATGCCGGAAGGCGCCGTCCTCCCCGGCCTCAGCTTCACCGCGGACTACATGGCGATCGCCCCGCACGGGCTCGCGAACACCCACCTGGATGCGCTCTGCCACTTCATTGTGGACGGCAAGATGTACAACGGCGTTGACGCCAGTGAGGTCACGAGCACCGGCGCCAACCGTAACAACATCATGGCCTGTGAAGACGGCATCCTTTCCCGGGGCGTGCTCCTCGACATCCCCGGCCTTCGCGGCGTTGACTGGCTGGAGCTGGGCGAGACGGTGGCGCGAAGCGAGCTGGACGCGGCGGAGCAGCGTCAGGGGGTGCAGGTGGAAGAGGGCGACATCTTGGTGGTGTCGGTCGGCCGGGATGCGCGTCGCGCGGCGAAGGGCCCCTGGGGCTTCCAGGACGGCATGGCCGGCCTGGGCGCCGACTGCCTCCCCTGGCTGCACGAACGCGGCGTGGCGGCGCTGGGCAGCGACGGCTTCTCCGACGCCGTTCCCGCCGCGATTGAGGGCTGGGCCAGCCCGGTGCACCAGATCGGGATCGTCTACATCGGGCTGCACCTGATCGACAACATGCGGCTGGACCGGTTGCTGGACGCCTGCCGCCAGCGCAAGCGCTGGGACTTCCTCCTCATGCTGGGCCCGCTGCTGCTGCCGGGGGGAACCGGATCGCCGGTGAACCCCATCGCGATGTTCTGAGGCGGGGCGGCTCTGAGGGTGGGCAGTCGCCGCTCGTCCTTCCTGCAGGGAAGGATCAGGACAGGCAGGCTCCTTCTGCTGTGCGAAGGACAGGTCAGGACGAACGGACGGCGGCGGCGCGTGCGGCGAGGGCCGCCTAGGGAAGCAGCCGGTAGGCCGGCAGCGTCAAGAACTCTTCGAAATCGTCGCGCAGGACAAGGTCGTCCAGGATCTCCGCGGCCTCTCCGTAGCGGCTTTCGTTAGCGCGGCCCAGCGCGGCCAGCGCCTCCACGCGGATCTCCTGGTACAGCTCCCGGGTGACGGCGCGGCCGTCGTCAAGACGCGCGCCGTGGCGCAGCCACTGCCAGAGCTGCGCGCGCGAGATCTCGGCCGTTGCCGCATCCTCCATGAGGTTGTTGATGGCGGCGGCGCCCGTGCCGTTGAGCCAGGCATTGATGTACTGCAAGGCGACGGTGACGTTGGCGCGGACGCCCTCTTCGCTAATGGTCCCGCCGGGGATGCGGGTGTCCGTCAGATCGGCGGCCTCCGTGTGGACGTCCTCGCGCAGGCGCTCCTTCTGGTGCGGCCAGTCGCCGAGCACGCGCGCGAAGACCTCGTGGGCAACGGGGACCAGATCGGGGTGCGCGACCCAGGTACCGTCGAAGCCGTCGCCGGACTCGCGCTCCTTGTCCTCGTGCACCTTGGCCAGCGCCATGGCGGTCAGTTCCGGATCGCGGCGGTTGGGGATGAACGCCGCCATCCCGCCAATCGCGTGCGCTCCACGCTTGTGGCAGGTGCGGACGAGCAGATCCGTGTAGGCGCGCATGAAGGGGACGGTCATGACGACCTGGGCGCGGTCCGGGAAGAGGACGTCGTCACGACGCTGGAAGCGCTTGATGACGCTGAAGATGTAGTCCCAGCGGCCGGCGTTGAGCCCCGACATGTGGTCGCGGAGGGCGTGGAGGATCTCCTCCATCTCGAACGCCGCCGGGATCGTCTCAATCAAGACGGTGGCGCGCGCGCTGCCGTGCGGGATGGCGAGCGCGTCCTCGGCGAAGGTGAAGACGTCGTCCCAGAGGCGCGCTTCCAAGTGGCTCTCCAGCTTGGGGAGATAGAAGTAGGGGCCGGTGCCCCGATCCAGCCGTTCCTTGGCGTTGTGGAACAAGTACAGGCCAACGTCGAAGAGGCTCGCCGAGACCGGCTCCCCGTCAACGAGGACGTTTTTTTCCGGCAGGTGCCAGCCCCGCGGCCGCACGAGGAGGGTGGCCACCTCGTCGTTGAGGGTGTAGCGGCGGCCGTCGGGGTTCTCGAAGACAATGTCGCGGCGGACGGCGTCGTAGAGGTTGATCTGCCCGTCCATGACATTGGTCCAGGTAGGAGAGAGCGCGTCCTCAAAGTCGGCCATGAAGACGTCGGCGCCGGAGTTGAGCGCGTTGATCATCATCTTGCGCTCCACCGGGCCGGTGATCTCCACCCAGCGCTGCTGCAGGTCGTCCGGAGTCTCCGCGACCCGCCAGTCGCCGTGGCGGACCGCTTCGGTCTCGGGGAGGAAGTCGGGCAGGACGCCGCGATCAAACTCGGCCTGCCGCTCGGTGCGACGCTGGAGCAGCTCCTGGCGCCGGGCGTTGAACTCCCGCTGGAGGCCCGCCAGGAAGGCCAGCGCCTCCGGGGTGAGGATCGCCTCGAAGGCCGGTGTCACCTTGCCCAGCACCTCAATCCCAGCGCCGGATGGGCGCGCGGCCGTTCGGTCCTGCTCACTCGTGCGGGTCATCGCGTGCTCCTCATGGGATGGTGCGCAGCCGTTGGATCGCTCCCGCGAACCTACCAGATCGGGACGAAATGTCGAGCGCGGCGACTGCTTGAGCGGACGCGGAGCGCCGCGGCGAGATCCCGTTACGCGTTCTGAAAGCGGCCGGGAGCGAAGGCAGTCAGATCAATGGACGACGCTCGCCCCGCGACGACCAGCTCGGCCAAGGCGCGTCCGCTGGCGGGAGCGAGCATCAGCCCCTTGCGGCCGTGGCCGGTGGCGACGTAGGCGCCGGCCAGGCCGGGGGCGGGGCCCATGATGGGGAGGCCGTCCCTGGAGAGCGGGCGCAGGCAGGCCGTCTGCTCCACGACCTCCGCGCCCTCCAACACCGAGGCGAAGCGGGCCCCGAAGCGGAGGATGCGATCGCGCGCGGCGGCCGTGGGGGTCACATCAAAACCCACGCGCTCCTCCGTGGTCCCCAGGTAGACCAGGCCGCCGAGCTTGGGCACGGCGTAGTCGTCGTTGGCGTCGGAGAAGCCGCAGGGGGCCAGGTCGCGGGGCGGGCGAACGCGCACGATCTGGCCCTTGAGCGGCTCCACCGGCACGGGGCTGCCGAGCCAGGCGGCCGCCTCGCTCGACCAGGGCCCCATGGCGATGACGGCGGTGTCCGTGGGGATTAGGCGGCCGTCGACGCGCACGCCCGTCAACCGCTCGCCCTTGCGGTCCAAGCCGGTCACGCGCCCCGTCAGCGTCGATGCGCCCAGCCGCTCCGCCGCCGCGATGAGCGCGTGGGTGAAGCGATGCGGATCGAGCTGCGCGGCGAGTTCGCCCAGCAGCGCGCCGCGGATGGGACGGTCGATCCAGTCGCACAGATCATGCACCTGGGGCGGGGTCAGCCACCGTCCCTCCGCGCCCGCCGCGCGCAGCGTCTGCGCGACACGACGGCCGTGGCGCTCCTCCGCCTCGCTCACGGCGAGCCAGAGGCGGGGGGTGCGCGCGAAGGCGTAGTCCAGGCCTGACTCCTGGGGCAACGTCCGCGCCAGCTCCAGGTGGAGGTCGAAGCCGGCGCGCAGCATGGCACCCAGCGGATCGCGCGGGTCGGGGAGCATCGGCGGGGTTAGGATCCCCGCGGCGGCGCCGCTGGCACCGGAGGCGATCCCCTCCGCCTCCACGATCAGGCCGCGAACACCGCGCTTGGCCAGGTAGTAGGCCACGGCGGCGCCGATCACCCCGCCGCCACAGATCACGACGTCGGCTCGTGCGGGCGTCATCTCGCAGTTGGGATCAACGCGGGCTCCATCACGCTGGAAAGAGGGAGGGGGATCCGCCGCGTTGGAGGCGTGGAAGGCATGGGCCTTGCAGCGTAGCGCTGCGCCGGCGCCCCGGCGACCGACTCGCCGGCGGCGCCTACATCATCCGCTGAATGATCCGGCCCGTCTCCTCCTCGCTGAGGCCGAGCGGCCGGAAGGCGAGCGGGCCGCC
This sequence comes from Dehalococcoidia bacterium, assembly GCA_963662615.2. Lineage (GTDB taxonomy): Bacteria > Chloroflexota > Dehalococcoidia > Bin125 > Bin125. The sequence goes on along the minus strand of CAXXSR010000001.1, from coordinate 557,006 downwards.
CTCCTGCAGTACCGGCTCGTTCTCGCCCAGGGTGGGCACCTGAGTTTGCAAGAAGAGGCCCGTATAGATGTCGTCGCCCCAGAGCATCGCCTTTTCGCAGGCCGCCTTCCAGTCGGAGGCGTCGTGCCCTTCGTCCTCCAGGCGCCGCACGCGCGGCTTAAAGAAGGCGTAGGAGTTGTCGTGGTTGAAGGTGACGCAGGGGCTGAACACGTCGATCAGTGAGAAGCCGCTATGCTCGATCGCCTGGCGGATCAAGGATTGCAGCTGCTTCTGGTCGCCCGTGTAGCCGCGCGCCACGAAGGTGGCGCCGTTCATGATCGCGGATGTGATCGGGTTGATCGGCCGCTCGACGTTGCCGAACGGCGTGCTTCTCGTTTTCATGCCCAGTTCGCTGGTGGGCGAAACCTGGCCCGTGGTCAGGCCGTAGATCTGATTGTTCATGACGATGTAGGTCAGATCCACGTTGCGCCGGGCGATGTGAACGAAGTGGTTGCCGCCAATTCCGTAGCCGTCGCCGTCGCCGCCCGCGCAGACCACCGTCAGCTCATGGTTGGCCAGTTTGGCGCCCGTGGCCACGGGCAGGATCCGGCCGTGCAGCGTGTGGGCGCCGTAGGAGTTGAAGTAGCCGGGGAAGTTGGACGAGCAGCCAATGCCGCTGATGGTGAGCAACTGGTGCGGCCTGAGGCCAAGCTCCGCGCAGACCGCCTGCAGACTGCGCAGCACGCCGAAGTCGCCGCAGCCCGGACACCAGTCCGGATCACTCTTGCCCTTGAAGTCCTTCGCGCTTAGCTCCCGGCGCTCACCTTCAATGGTCTCGGTGCTTACTGCGCTCATCGTGTTCCTCTCCTCAGGTCACCGTGGCCAGGACGGGCCTGCCGCGAGCCGTGGACGAGCTCGGCCTTCTTGTCACGCTAGACCATGATCTCCTGTTCGGGCACCGAGTGAACGGTGTTCCCGGCGAGCTGCTCCTCCACGGCGCGGACGATGTGGTGCGGCATGAACGGCTCGCCATCGTACTTGCGGATGTGGCCGTCGACATCGATGCCGGCTTCGCCGCGCATGTAGCGGTAGAACTGCCCGCTGTAGTTATTCTCCACGATGATCGTGCGCTTGGCCGACGACAGGATCCGCCGCACCGCCTCGGCGTGGAACGGCACGATCCACTTGATGGGCAGATGGTTCGCCACGATGCCGATCGCCGCCAGCTGCGCCACGGCCTCTTTGATGACGCCGTGCGTCGAGCCCCAGCCGATCAAGGTCACCTGGGCGTCCGCCGGCCCCTCCAACTCGGGCGCGGCGATGATGTCAAGGATGCCCTCCATCTTGCGGGCGCGCTTCTCCACCATCATGCGGCGCTTATGGGGGTTGGTGAACTCGTCGCTGATCAGGACGCTGTCCTCGTCGTGCTCATCCGTGGCAACGACGTGCGCGTAGCCCTCCAGGCCGGGAAGCGCCCGCGGGGAGACGCCGCTCTCGGTGTTCTTGTAGCGCAGGTAGCGGGTGCCCTCGCGCGTGCCCGGATCGGCGAGATCCCCGTCGGAGGACGGGGCCGGCTCAGTGATCAGCGCGCCCCGGTCGATGCCTGGGTGCAGGTCGATGGCGTCCGGATCGACGCTGAAGGTGCCCTCCGAGATCAGCAGGTCGGAAACGACGATGCCGGGGCACTGGCAGCGGTCCACCAAGTTGAACAGCTCCGGCATTGTGTTGAAGGCGTCAAGCGCGTTCTTCGGCGCCACGATAAAGCGCTCGAAGTCGCCCTGGCTGGCGCCCAGCGTCTGCCACAGGTCTCCCTGCTCCGTCTTCGTGGGCACGCCCGTGGACGGGCCCGCGCGCTGCACGTCGATGAAGACGAGGGGGATCTCCATCATCGCCGCCGAGCCGATCGCCTCGCTCATCAGGGCGAAGCCGCCGCCCGAGGTGGCGCACATCGCCCGGCAGCCGGCAAGCGCCGCGCCGATCGTCATGTTGGCGACGCCGATCTCGTCCTCCACCTGGCGCACCATGATGCCGAGGTCGCGCGAGTTGTTGGCCATCCAGTGCAGCACGCCGGTGGCAGGGCTCATGGGATAGGCACAGTAGAACTTCACCCCCGCCGCGGCGCCGCCCATGGCCAGCGCCTCATTGCCGGTCCACACGGCCATGGGCTTGGACCCCTGAGGGACCGGATCCGGATAGGGGTCGAAGGTGGCCCGGGCGTAGTCGAATCCGGCCCGGGCGACGCCGAGGTTCTCGCCGACGACTTTCTCCCCCTTGCGACCGAACTGCTGCCTCAGCGCCTCCTCCAGCACCTGGAACTCCAGGCCCATCATCGCCATGGCCATCCCCAGAAAGACGGTGTTCTGCAGCACCTTGTTGGGGTTCTTGTCGGTCAGGTCGGCGACCGGAGTCGGGCAGAGCTGCACCCCCGCCGTCGCCTCGCCGGGCTGCACCGCGTCGCTGTTGAAGATCGCCTTGGCGCCCGGCGCCAGCAGGCGCAGGTGGCGGTCCATGGTGTCCTGGTTCAGGCACATAAGCAGATCGAGCTTGTCGCCGTGGGTGGGGACTTCGCCGTCGCGGATGCGCACGGTCAGAAAGATGTGTCCGCCGCGGATGATGGACTGGTAGGCGTTGTAGGCGTAGATCTGTAGGCCGTGGCGCACCATGGTGCGGGCGAGAATGTTGCCCGGCACGGCGATGCCCTGACCGGCAGCACCGCCGATGGCGATGGCGAAGTCGTACACTCCAGGGCTCATCAAGCACCTCCGGCGGTCGGCAAGAAAGCCTCGCGGCGGCGTCGTCGTAGCAGGTCGGTAGTCCGCCCCATCCAGGGCCGGCCGGTCGTTTCAGTCTACCGTGCCCCGCGCGGGCGTCGCCACCATGCGGGCCCATGACGAGGGCGGGGTGGATGCGGGGCGGGATCCGGTCTCGCAGCTTCGGGGCGGGCGGCGCTGGACCGACGCATGCCCCGGGAGGATGCTGAACCCCGCCGTCGCAGAGCCCTGCAGCAAGACGTTCGCTTGAGAGCGCCATGCCGTCAACGGAGCCGGATCCGACCCCAGAACCGGACGACGTCACTCAGGTGAACGTCGCTGAGGCGGACCGCTTCTTGCTGAGTGGCCGCCCGCTGGACTTCCCGGATTTCATTGCCGCCTGCATGGAGGGGCTCCCCTCGCGCGACAGCGTGCCAGCGGAGCCTCAACCGGAGCCGCAGCTATGGGAGATCGTGTGGGCTTCGCGACGGCCGCTGCAGCCCTCCCCCCCGCCAGGCGAGGAGGCAGGCCGCACGTAGGACCTCAGGCCGGGGGAGCGACCGGCCTCCACTTCGTTGCCACGGTGTCACCGAATTGCTAGGCTCCGGCGGGTAGGCCAAGGGCGGTACATCTTATGGCTGCCAATCCGGTCCGCTTCCTGCTGAGGCGGCGCAAGTCTGTTGGCATCGTGGTCGGCGCGCTGATCGTGGTCTTCCTCGTGCTGACCGCCATCGCCGGCGAGGATGCAGAGGACCCGAACACGGGTCTCACCGACATCCAACGCGGCCCCGACATCCCCCTTGTCATTGCGGCGGGTGAGCCGATCGTGATCGGCGTCTCCTCAGCGCTGACGGGCCCCATCGCCAGCCTCGGCCTGGAGTACCGCGACGCGGTCGTCGTGGCGGTGCAGCTGTGGATGGAGGCCAACGGGGAGCAGATCGGCGGGCACGCCATCAGCGTGGTGGCCGAGGACGACGGCTGCACGGAGGCGGACGTGACGGCGCTGGCCGCGCAACGGCACGCGTAACGGCCGGGGCTGGTGGGCGTGATCGGCCCGCAATGCAGCGGCAGAGCGCTGGCCGTGCTCCCCATCTACGCCGACGCCGGCATCGTCGCGATCTCGGGCTCGGCCACCCTCAGCGAACTCGCCGACGAGCAGCCCGCTGGCCACTTCTTCTTCCGGACGGCCTATCGCAACGACACCCAAGGCATCCTCTTCCGCGTGTACGTGTCGGACCCCGACTTCTTAGAGGCGGACGATGCCTACATCGTGGATGACAGTGAGCCCTACGGCCGCGGTCTGGCGGATGACATTGAGCGCGAGCTGCTGTCGGTGGAGGAGCTGTCCGGCGGGGAGGCGCGGGTACGTGTCACACGCGCCAGCATTGAGCCGGGGGCGGTGGACTTTAGCGACCTGGCGGCAGAGATCGCGCGGGCCGATCCGGACGTCGTCATCTTCGCGGGCCGCAACCCGGAGGCGGGCCTGCTGCTGCGGCAACTCCGCGACGCCGGCTGGGGCGGCTCCTACGCCACCGGCGACGACGTCTGCGGCGGGCCCGGCTGTGACTTCCTGGTCAGCCTGGGCGCCCTGGCGGAGGGCGCGGCGTTTTCCGGCTGTTCGCCGCCGCTGCCGGCGACGTTCGTGGACGCCTTCGAGGCGGTACATGACGACAGCGACCCCGACGACGATGACGGCCGGCCCACGGCCGCGTTCGTGGCGCACTACGCGGACGCGGCCACCATCCTCCTGGACGCCGTGGCGGCAGTGGCGCAGTCCCAAGCGGACGGCTCGCTGCGCGTCGATCCGACGTTGCTGCGGGGCGTGGTGGCTGCCTCGCTGTTGTCGGGCGGCCTCTCCGGCAACGTCGCCTTCGACTCCTCCGGCGATCGGCGTTTGATCGGGGAGGTCGAGGGTCTGGAGCATGTGGCGCGCGATCTGGGGCTGGTGCCCTGCTTCGTAGAGAACGGGACCATCGCCTTCTTCGAAGAGTAGGGGGGCGGGGGCGGCCGCGCCCGGATGGGAAGAAGAAACGGCGCCATGGCGGAAATCGCGCGGGACCCGCCCCCTTTCTTTACCGGCCGCATCGCGGGCTGGAGCCGCCGCCACCGCCGCCTGGTGCTGGTGGCGTGGCTGTTCATCGCCGTCTTCACCGTGGGCGCCTGCTTCAGCCAGCGACGACGAGCTGGACAGCGAGGGGACGGGCGAGTCGGCCGACGTCTTCAATCTACGGGAGGAGCGCTTCGGCGAGGCCGGCGACAGCGTTTCGGAGACGATCGTCTTCGAACACCCCACCCTGACCGTCGACGACCGGGAGTATCGGGCCACGGTGGAGGGGCTGCTGGGGGAGCTGCGCGCGCTGCGCGCCCTCAACACCGAGTCGGTGACCGGTACGGAGGTGGCATCCAGCACGCGCGTGTTCGCCGCCACCGAGAGCCACTACGACATCGGCGAGCCGCGCGATCAGTCGCCGCTGGTCAGCGCCGGCAGCGGTGATGGAGGTGGCGACGTCACCTTCGCCAGCGCCGTCTACGCCACGGCGGAGTTCGACGACGTTGACGAAGAGCTGGACACCATCCGCGACTTGGTGGAGGAACATGCGTCCCGCTCAAACGGATTCCAGATCCTGATCGGGGGTGGGTTCCTATTAATCGACGACGACGAAAAACTCAGTGACGAAGACTTCAGCTTCGCTTCACTGGTCAACCTGCCGCTGACCATCATCATCATGGTCCTTGCGCTGGGCGCGATCGTGGCGGCGGGCGTGCCCATCGCCCTCGCCTATCTCGGCGTGGCGATGGCGGCCGGCGTGGTCACGATCATCAGCCAATTCACCCCCATGCTCAGCGTCTGGCTCCAAGTGGTGCTGTTAATGGGGCTGGCGGCCGGCATTGACTACGCCCTCTTCCTCTTCACCCGCTTCCGCTACGAGCGGGGGCGGGGGCGCGACGAAGCGGTCGCGGCGGCCATCGCCGGCACGACCGCGGGCAAGGGCGTGCTGATCGCGGGCACGACGACGATGCTGGCCATCTTGGGGATGTTCTTGGTGGGCGATCCCGTCTTCACCAGTCTGGCGATTGCCGCGGTGGTCGCCATCGCCGTGGCGCTGGTGGTGGCGCAGACGCTGATGCCGGCGATCCTGGGCGACGGGCTGAGCAAGTGGAGCATCCCCGGTCTGCGCCGCCACAACGTCGCCCAGACGGGCGTCCTCAATGCGGCCGCCGGCTTCCTGGTGAAGCGCTCCTGCACGGGCCGCGGCTGGTGGATCTCCGGGGCTCTGGGAATCGCCGTCCTGCTGGTGTTCGCCTATCCCATCCTCAACTTCAACCTGGGCTTCAACGGCGTCACCTCGTTTAGCGACGACTTGGAGTCGAAGGCGGCGATCGAGGCGCTGGAAGAGGACTTCACCATCGGCATCCTCGCGCCGGCCGAGGTGATCGTGGACCCGGGCAGAGGCAAGAACATCTTCGCCGCCGACGTGCAGGCGGGGGTGACGGCGCTGACCGACGCCGTCGGCCGCGAGATCGACCGGGCCGAGGCCGCCGGGGAGCACGTGCCCTTCGCTCAGCCGATCGGCACCGAGATCAACCGGGCCGGCGATACGGAGATCATCGAGATCCCCATCAACGCCGACACTGGCGACCAAGAGGCCATTGACGCCGTCAACCTCCTCCGCGATGAGCTGGTGCCCGCCGCCTTCGGCGACAGCGACGTGGCGGCGCTGACCGGCGGCGTGACCGCCGGCCAGATTGACTTCCGCGACAACATCAACGCCAAGACGTCCCTCGTCATCGCCTTCGTGATCATCACGGCCTACATCATCCTGGTGGTGATGTACCGCTCGCTGATCCTCCCGGCCATCGCCGTGGTCCTGAACCTGCTGGCGGTGGGAGCGGCCTACGGCATCCTGGTGCAGGTGTTTCAGGAAGGCTGGCTGCTGGAGGGGATCTTGGATTTCGAGGCCACCGGCATCATTGAGTCGTGGCTGCCCCTGTTGGTCTTCGCGATCACGTTCGGGATCTCCATGGACTATCTCACCTTCGCCATGGGGCGCGTGCAGGAGCTGTACCGGCGCGGCTACAGCACGGAGGACGCGATCCTGATGGGTGTGCGCGACGGGTTTGGGATCGTCTTCAGCGCCGCCGCGATCATGGTGGCCGTGGCGACCGTCTTCGCCTTCACGCGCAGCATCGCGCTGCAGCAGTTCGGCTTCGCGCTGGCGCTGACCGTCCTCTTGGACGCGACGATCATCCTCATCGTGGTGCTGCCGGCGATGATGCGGCTCGCCCACGATCGCCTGTGGTATTTGCCCTGGTGGCTCGAATGGCTGCCCGGCGGCCCCAAGGATTCCCCCGAGCGCGATCGGGAGGAGCGCGAGCTGGAGTCGGAGCCGGGGCCGGCTCCCACGCCGGCGGGCGGCTAGGCGCAGCGGGGCCGCAGCTCCATCTCCCGGATCGCCGCGAGGAGTTCGGCCGCCGTGAACGGCTTCTGCAGGAAGGTCCAGTCCGGCGCGGGCCTCAGGCCGCTGAGGGCGGTTTCGTCGTAGCCGCTGACGAAGACGACCTGGGGCGGCTGGGGCAAGTCGCGCACTGCAGCGTAGGTGTCGCGGCCGGAGAGGTCGGGCAGCGTCAAGTCCAGCACCATCACGTCGGCGGCGGCGTCCGCCCTCTCTCGCAGGAGCGCCAGCGCCTCCGCACCGCTGCCCGCTTCCTGCACGCGGTAGCCCGCCCGCTCCAGCACGACGGCGCAGGCCCGGCGCAGCGGCTCCATGTCGTCCACCACAAGGATGCCACGCGCTGGCGGCGCGGGTTCGCTGGTGGCGCCTGATCCGGTTACGCGGGCCGCCGTCATGGTCCCACCCTTCCCGTCCCGGGTCCCAGCGCTTGCGCGCCACGAGGGGGACACGAACAATAGCGACAAGGCAGGGCCCGGCGGGAGGCGGCATCGGTGACAAGCGTCTTAGTGGTTGAGGATGAGGCGAGTCTCACGGAAACCCTCCGTTTCAACCTTGAGCGCGAAGGCTACGACGTTCATACGGCCGCCGACGGTGCGGCCGGGCTCTCGCTGGCCCGCAGCGTCCAACCCGACCTGATCCTGCTGGACGTGATGCTGCCCGTCCTGAGTGGGACGGAGATGTTGCGGCGCCTGCGCCGAGAGTCTGATGTGCCCGTTCTCCTGCTCACCGCGCGCACGGCCCAGTCCGACCGAGTGCAGGGGCTGGACTTGGGCGCGGATGACTATGTCACCAAGCCATTTTCCGTCGTGGAGCTGCTGGCGCGGGTGCGCGCGCACCTGCGGCGGCGTGCAAGCGCGGTCGAGGCCGTAGAGCCGGCGGCGATCCACTTCGGCGCCTTCACGCTGGACCGGGCCCGCCGCCAACTGCGCCGCGGGGAAGCGGTCGTGCCCTTGCGGCCGAAGGAGTACGAACTGCTCGCCTATCTCAGCCGCCATCCCGGTCAGACCTTCACACGCGATCAACTGCTCAACGACGTCTGGGGCATCAGCTTCGCCGGCGGCACCCGCACGGTGGACGTCCATGTCCGCTGGCTGCGTCAGAAGATTGAGCAAGACCCTGCCCGGCCCCGTCACCTGATCACCGTGCGCGGGGCCGGCTACCGTTTCGAGATGTAATCGTGGCTCGTGGACCGCGCAGCCGCATCCTCCTGATGACCGCGCTGATCGGTTCAGCGCTCCTGGCGGGGCTGGGCGGGATCCTGGTGCCGTTCATCCGCGACGCCGCCCGGGACGGGGACGAGGGGCGCGCCACCGTCGGCATCGTGGTGGCGCTCTTGGTGGCGGCCGCGCTGGTCCTGGCGACGGGAGCCGTGGTGGCGCACGTCACGGTGCGGCCGTTCCGGCGGCTGCGAACGGCGGCGACGGCACTGGTGCGGGGCGAGGGGACGGCACCGCTGTGCCTGAGCGATCCCCAGGAGGTCCGCGATCTGGGCGCCGCCTTCAACGATCTGGCCGGCACGCTCCGGCAGCAGCTGGCGGCGGCAGCGGCGGAACGGGAGCGGCTAGAGCAAACCCTGGCCGCCTCCGCGGACGTGGTGGTCGCCGTCGATCGCGAGGGCCGCGTCGTCTATGCCAATCGCGCCGCCACCACCGCCCTCACCGCCGCGCCCAAGAGCGCCGTGGGCCAGCCGCTCCTCTCCGTGCTCTTTGATCACGAGGTCTACGAACTGGTTTCGCAGGCGCTGCGGGGCCAAGAGGCGCCGCCGCAGCCAGTCCGCCGCGACGGCCGCCAGTTTCAGGCAACGGCGAAGCCGGTCAGCGGCGGCGGGCTCTGGGCCGCCGTGCTGGTCATGCACGACGTCACCGCCATGCATGCGGCGGAAGCGGCGCGACGCGAGTTCGTGGCCAACGTCTCGCATGAACTGCGCACGCCGCTGGCCGCCATCTCCGCGGCCGTCGAGACGCTAGAGCAGGGCGTGGCCGCCGCGGACGCCAAACGCTTTCACGCGATTATTGGGACGGAATCGGATCGGATGGCGGCGCTGGTGGAAGAGATGCTGGAGCTGGCGCGGCTGGAGTCAGGGCTGGCGCAGCCGCAGCCGCGCCGGCTGGACCTGCGCGCGGCCGTCCAGGAAGCAGTCGGGCGGTTGCGCCCCCAAGCGGAGCGGGCCGGGCTGACCCTCAGCGTGAGCGAGCCCGCCGAGCATTCTCCTGCCGAGGACAGGCCCGCAGAGGACATGACGGTGAACGCGGACCCGGACCTGGCCCAGCGGGCACTCGTCAACCTGCTCCAGAACGCCATTAAATTCACGCCCGCGCCCGGCGAAGTGACGCTCTCCCTCCGAGCCGCGGACGAGGTCATCTGGCTGCAGGTCCGCGATACGGGCATTGGCCTGTCGGTCGAGGATCAAGCGCGCATCTTCCAACGCTTCTATCGGGCGGACCGGGCGCGACAGCGGGCGGGCGGCACGGGCCTGGGGCTCGCGCTCGTCCGCCACATCGCGGAAGCTCACGGCGGCTCCGTCATGGTGGAGAGCGAGCTGGGCGCCGGCTCCACGTTCGGCTTTTCGCTGCCGCGGCAGCGGCCGTCCTCCGCCGACGTGGCGGAGTCAAGATTTTAATCGTCTCTTAACCGGATCCGCGGCGGGCGCCTCTACGCTCCCATTCGAATCGCGCGCAGCAAGCGTTGCTGGAGGCGGGACGTGCTCACTGCCGCTCTCCCCGACCGCGTGCGCAACCGGCGCCTCGCTCTCGCTCTCGTTCTCGCGGTCGCGGCGCTGGCCGGCGCCATGGCCCTCGCCGCCTGCCAGGACACCAGCGGCCTCTCCGGCACTGTCGAGATCGACGGATCCAGCACGGTCTTTCCGATCATGGAGGCGGTGGCGGAGGAGTTCAGCCTGGAGCACCGCGGCGCGCGGGTGACGGTGGGCGTCTCCGGCACCGGGGGCGGCTTCAAACGCTTTTGCAACGGCGAGACCGACATCAGCAACGCTTCCCGGCCGATCAAACCATCGGAGATCGAGCTGTGCGCCGAGGAAGGGGTGGAGTTCGTGGAGATCCCCATCGCCTTCGACGGGCTCACGATCGTCGTCAATCCCGACAACCAGTTCGTGGATCTCCTCACCTTGGAGGAACTGAACCGGATTTGGCGCCCCAACGACCCCGCCGAGCGCTGGTCCGACGTCCGGCCCGTCTGGCCGGACGAGGCGATGGAGCTGTTCGGGCCGGGGGTCGACTCCGGCACCTTCGACTACTTCACGGAGACGGTGAACGGGGCGGTCGGCGCGATCCGGACGGACTTCACGGCCAGCGAGGACGACAACCTGCTGGTGCTCGGCGTGTCCGGCGAGCGCTTTGGGCTGGGCTATTTCGGCATCTCGTTCTTCGAAAACAATAAGGAGATCCTGCGCGCCGTCCCCATCGACGGCGGCGCGGGGCCGGTGCTGCCGTCGGCGGAGACGATCAACGACGGCAGCTACTCGCCGCTGTCCCGGCCGCTGCTGATCTACGTGCGGCCGGCCTCGCTGGCGGAGCCGGTCGTGCAAGAGTTCATCGCCTTCCTGCTGACGCTGGGGCGCACGCTGGTAGACGACCCGGAGATCGGCTACGTGCAGTTGCCGGAAGAGCTGTACGCGCTGGGGCTGGAGCGCGCCCGCGGCGCGGTCACCGGCTCCTTGTTGCAAGAGGTAGAGCCGGGCGCGGACCTGGTGGCGTTGTACGGTGGCGGATGACGCCCAGGCCGCGGCGCGGCGGTGCCAGCGCCGTTGGGCCTGCCAAGGGGCGGCGCCCGCGAACGCTAACCGGCCGTTGACCATGGCCGCCACCGTGCTGCTTAAGTTCGGCGGTGTGAGCAGGTCGTTCTCTCCCTCGCAGGGGCGTCGCGCGACGCCCGGGGTGGGGCGGTGACCGCGGGAGCGCGGCCGTTGGGGCCGAGACCCCGTGGGCGCGCCAGGCAGCGCCTTCGCCGCCTCTGGCGGGACTACCTGAATCCGAGCCGTGGCGGGACCGGCCGGGAGACGCGCAGCGGTCGCGTCATCCACCTGGCGCTGTTTCTCTCCGCCGCCCTCTCCGCCTTCGTCACCGTCGGGATCGTGCTGGTGCTCATTTTCCAGACGGTTGAGTTCTTCCAGGAGGTCCCCTTCGGCGACTTCTTCGGCTCCACCACCTGGGCGCCGCTCTTCCTGGACCAGAGCTTCGGCGTGTGGGCGCTGGTTGCGGGGACCGTGCTGGTGGCGGCGATCGCCTTGAGCGTGGCGATCCCGCTGGGCCTGCTCGCCGCCATCTTCATGAGCGAGTACGCGCCGCCCCGACTCCACGCGGTCCTGAAGCCGGCGCTGGAGGTGTTGGCCGGCATCCCCACCGTGGTCTACGGCTACTTCGCGCTGCTCTTCGTCAGCCCCATTACCCGCGAGATCTTTCCCGAAGTGGGCGTGTTCAACGCGCTCAGCGCCGGCATTGTGATGGGGATCATGATCATCCCCATGATCTCGTCGCTGAGTGAGGATGCCTTCGCCGCCGTGCCCGCCGCGCTGCGCGAAGGGGCCTACGCCCTGGGCGCGACGCGCATGGAGACGGCCCTGCGGGTGGTCCTGCCGGCGGCGCTGTCGGGGGTGGTCGCGTCGGTGATCCTGGCTGCCTCGCGGGCGATTGGCGAGACGATGATCGTGACCATTGCGGCGGGAGCGAATCCGCACTTCACGCTCAACCCGTTGGAGGCCGTGCAAACGATGACGGCGTTCATTGTGCAGATCAGTCTGGGTGACACGCCCGCCGGCAGCCTGGAGTTCAAGACGCTCTTCGCCGTGGCCATGACCCTCTTCGTGCTCACGCTCGTCATGAACATCGCCGCGCAGTACGTGCGCAGCCGCTTTCGGGAGGCGTACGAATGAGCGACGCGGCGCCCATGTCGGTGGAGGGGGAATGGCGCCCCAAGGTGGCCCTGCGCATCTGGATCGGCCGGTTGTTCGTGGGCGCCTGCGTGCTGGCTATAGTCGTAAGCCTGCTGCTGCTAGGCGCGCTGATCATCGACGTCGCGCTGGACGGGGCGGCGCGGCTGTTCAACCTGCCCACCATCCTGGACGTCGGTTTCCTCACGAACTTCCCTTCCCGCTTCCCAGCGCGGGCGGGCGTCTACGCCGGCGTGATCGGCACGCTCTACATGATGGCGCTGACGGCGGCGATCGCTTTTCCGCTGGGGGTGGGGGCCGCGATCTATCTGGAGGAGTACGCCCGCCCGAACTGGTTCCTGCGGTTCATCCAGATCAACATCAGCAACCTGGCGGGGGTACCTTCTATTGTCTACGGGCTGCTGGGGCTGCAGCTGTTCGTGCGGACCATGGAGCTGGAGCGCAGCGTCCTGGCGGCCGCACTGACGATGGCCCTGCTGGTCATGCCCATCATCATCGTGAGCGCGCAGGAGTCGCTGCGAGCGGTGCCGCCGTCCATGCGGGAAGGCGCCTACGCCCTGGGCGCCACGCGCTGGCAGATGGTGCGGCACAGCGTCCTGCCCTATGCCCTCGGCGGGATGATGACTGGCAACATCCTGGCCATGTCCCGCGCCATTGGCGAGACGGCGCCGCTGATCATCGTCGGCGCGCTGACCTTCGTCGCCTTCTTGCCGCAGGACCCACTCGATCCGTACACCGTCCTGCCCATTCAGATCTTCAACTGGATCTCGCGGCCGCAGGCGGATTTCCAGCAGGTCGCCGCCGCGGGCATCCTGCTGCTGCTGATTATGCTGCTGGTCATGAACAGTGCCGCCATCGTCTTGCGGCAGCGGACGCGCGTGCGCTGGTAGGATAGGCAGCCGGGGCGACGCCGGCAGTGGAATTGCGGACGGAGCAGGGGCATGGGCGCAGGGCATATCCCGTGACGGTTGAGCGGAGCACTCAGCAGGACGACGCGGCCTCGCTGCGAGGCGCCATCGACCAACCGCAGGCGTCGGTCATCCACAAGCTGGATGAAGAGCTGGCGCTGGAGCTTCGCGACGTCTCCGTCTACTACGGGCGGTTCCAGGCGCTGGACTCGATCTCACTGGACATCGCCAAGCGCAAGGTCACGGCGCTGATCGGACCGTCGGGCTGTGGCAAGAGCACGCTCTTGCGCTGCTTCAACCGCATGAACGATCTGATCCCCAGCGCGCGCATGAGCGGCGTGATTGACTACGAGGGAGAGAACATTCTCGGTGACGAGGTCGACGCCGTGGATATCCGCCGGCGGGTGGGGATGGTGTTCCAAAAGCCCAACCCGTTCCCCAAGTCCATCTACGCCAACGTGGCTTTCGGGCCGCGCGTCAACGGCTTCAAGGGCGACCTGGACGCGCTGGTGGAGGCGTCGTTGCGGCGGGCGGCGCTGTGGGACGAAGTGCACGACATTCTGAAGACGAGCGGGCTGGCGCTGTCCGGTGGCCAGCAGCAGCGCCTCTGTATCGCCCGCGCCATCGCGGTGCAGCCGGACATCATCTTGATGGACGAGCCCGCCAGCGCACTTGACCCTATTGCTACCCTCAAAATCGAGGACCTGATGCGCGAGCTGGCGGAGCAGTACACGATCATCGTGGTCACGCACAACATGCAGCAGGCTGCTCGCGTCTCGGACTACACCGCCTTCTTGCTGGCGGGCCAGGATCGCACGGGGCGTCTGGTGGAGTACGGCCCCACGGGGACGATCTTCACGACGCCCCAGGAGAAACGGACGGAAGACTACATCACCGGTCGCTACGGCTAGGCCGCCGCGGCGGCCGCGCCGCCGCCCGCGGGCAAAGGGGGTCCCCAGTGCCACGCACCGCCTTCGACCAAGGGCTGGGCCAATCGACGGACGCCGTCCGCCTGCTCGCGGCGCGGGTGGACAAGGCGATCGCCGACGCCATGGAGGCGATGCGCACGCGGGACATGACGCTGGCCCGCGCCGTGGTGGATGGCGACCGCGAGATCAACGACCAGCGCTACGCCATTGAAGAGGCCGTGGTCAATCTCATGGCGCTGCAGGCGCCGGTGGCCTCCGACCTGCGGGAGATGGTCTCCATCCTCTCCATCGTTGGAGACCTGGAGCGCATTGGCGACCACGCGGAAGGCATCGCGCGGATCGTGCTCTTCCTGGGCGAAGATCCAACCGCGACCATGGAGCCGGCGCTCTGGGAGATGGCGGCAAAGGCCCAGGAGATGCTGCGCTCCGCGATCACCGCGTTCATGGAGCGCAACGTGAAGCTGGCCCGCACGACCTGTGACTTGGATGACGAGGTGGATGCGGTCTATGAGACGGTGCACCGGCACCTGATCCAGCGCTTGGCGGGGCTGCCGCACGACGCGCAGGAGTTCGACGTGATCACGCACGTGCTGTGGGCGTCGCACAACCTGGAGCGCATCGCCGATCGCGCCACCAACATCTGCGAACGCGCCATCTTTCTCGTCACCGGCAAGCTGGAAGAGATCAACGTCTCCAGCTACTAGCGCCGGCGATCACGCCGGCGATCTCGCCAGCGTCGGCGGCCCCTGGACAGCGCGCCCGCCGCCGCGCACGCTGAATCCATGGAAGTGCTCGTCATCGGCGCGATTCGCGTAGCCGGATCCGTGCCGGTGCTGCGATGGGCGTTCGTGGGCGGGCTGATCGCCGTCTTCGTCGATCTCAGCGACCTCTTCTGGCGCAACCTGCTGGACCTGGGGGGCGTGGCCAATTACCAGAGCTTCGACAAGTACCTCGACCAGGTCTACCTCGTCACCTTCCTGATCGTGGCGAACCGCTGGACGGGACCGGCGCGCAGCATCGCTGTGGGGCTCTTCGCCTTCCGCCTGGTGGGGTTCGTCGCCTTCGAGGCGAGCGGCGACCGCTTCGTCCTGCTCTTCTTCCCCAACCTCTTCGAGTTCTGGTTCCTCTTCGTCGCCAGCCTGCCCCACTGGAATCCCGGCTTCCGCTTTCAGCGTGGCCCGGTCTTGCGCTGGGGAGCGTTCCTGCTGGCGTTGAAGGAGTTCCAGGAATTCGCGCTCCACGAGGGCAGATGGCTCGACGACTTCACCGCCGTCGAAGCGGTGGAGGCGATCTGGGACTGGGTGACCGGCCCGTTCTCGTAGCCGCGCCGTTACGAGCGCAGCGCAACGCCGCGGGCGAAGTAGCCCCGGCGGCGGACGGTGCCCACGGGGTCTTCCATACCGGCCTGCCGGCACTTGCGGCGAATGTTGGTCAGATGCGTGCGCACGACGGCCGGCGAGCTGTCATCGGCATAGCCGAGCGCGTTGCGGAGCAGCTCCCCGGTGGGGACGGTGCCGCCACGCTCGACGAGATACGTCAGCAGCGCCGCCTCCGACGGCGTCAGCGAGACACCGGCCTGGGGACTGCTGAGGCCGTGCCGCTGCGTGTCGATGACGGTGGCGGCGCGGGAGGAGAAGGCGCGGACGATTCCCTCCGCGCTGCGCTCGGCGAGCGCGGCGCCCGGGGGCGGCGCCGCCTCGCCCGGGCCGGCAAGGATCAGCCTGCGCGTGGCGCGCTCCGGCGCGGCGCTCCACCAGTGCAGGAACTCCCGGGCCACGGGCGCGGGGGTGGCGGCGTCCAAGATAGCGGCGGCGAAGCGGCCGCGGGCCCAGGCGCGCATGGCCGCCGCGGCGTCCGCCACGACGGTGAAGGCGACATCGTCCGGGCCGCGCTCGCGCAGCTCACGTTCGAAGCGCGCGTCCGGCGTGATCAGAAGACAGCGCACCGCCGCAGTCTAGCAACGCGGCTAGCAGCGGGGCCGGCCTGCTACGATCGCTGCGCGCCAGCGAGGGCGGGCGGCGACCCCACCGCCGCGCCGACCCCTTGACGCGCGACGGACGCCGCACCAGTGCGCCAGCGCCTGATCCTTGTCGGCCTGCCGGCAGCCGCCTTCGTCATCGCCATCGCCGTGCTGGCGGCGCGGGCGGGGATCAGCGGCGGGGGCGACCACGTCCAGCTGCCCGCCGCCACCGTGCCGGCCGGCTTCGTCAGCCTCGATCCGCAACACCGTGCCGACCTCCCGCTCAGCGCCTTCGAGCGAGCACGGACGGTGCGCATCCTTGACGGCGACACGCTTGACGCCAGCGTGGAGGGAGCGCGCGTGCGGGTCCGGCTGTTCGGCGTGGACGCGCCGGAACGGGGAGAGCGCTGCGCCCAGGAGGCGCGCCTGCGTCTGGCGGGGCTCCTGCCGGTGGGCGCGCCGCTCTTGCTGCTGCCGGGACCGCGAAACGACGACGGAAGCCGGCTTCTGCGCTACGCCTTCACTGCGCCCGAGCGGACGTCGGTGGAGGCGGTGCTCATCGGTGAGGGGCTGGCCCGAGCCTGGCGGCGCGACGGACAGTTGCGCGATCAGCTCGTGGCGCTGGAAGGGCGCACGCGGGCGGCCGGCGTCGGCTGCCTCTGGTCGCGCGGATCGTGAGCGGCGGGCGTCGCCTTCAATCGCCGGCGGGGCGCTGCGTGACGATCTCCATGAGGTGGTACTGCCGCGGCTGCAGGTCCCAGCGGACCAGGCGATGCGGGGGCTCCACTTGAAACCAGACGTGCTGCACTTCCGCTCCACCCAAGACCTCAAGTTGCCAAGCCAGGAATTCGCCGGCGGGCGTGCGAACCAGGTCCTGACCCACCACGCGGAGCCGGACCAGTTGGCTGCGCTGCTGCCGCACGTTGACGGAGCGGTAGGTGACGCCGAAGTCCTGCGCGAACGCGATGCTGCGCCAGAGCCAGGCCGCGGAGTCGTTGTCGAAGGCGAACTCGCCGATCGTCACCCGCTTCAGCTTCTGCTCGCCGTTTTCAGCGAGCGTGGTGTCCACGATCGACTGGCCCTCGGCGTCGCGACCGTAAACGCCGCCGGCCTCGATCCGTTCGTCAGGGCTCGTCGCGAGGCGCGAGTAGCGCACCGGCTTGAGGGTGTCGGCGCGCGTGCGGAGGAAGACTTCGTCACTCACGCCGCTGTCGGGCAGGAGGAAGAGGATGCGCATCTGGAATTCGTCGCCGTCCCGCTCGATCTCGAACTCCGCGGTGCCCAGCGTCGCGTTGGTCTGGTCGGTGATCAGGTAGCGGAGCAGCTCGTAGTCGGGCCAAGAGATCGAAGTGACGGGGTTGCTGGGGTCGGGAAAGTCGCCCGCGGCGGCGCAGGCCGTCGCGACCACGCTCGCCGCCAGGAGGAGGGGCAGCCGCAGGAAGCCGCGCAGGGCGCCGGCGCCCACCATCAAACGGGGACCCGTAACGCTCTTTCGATACGGCCCAGCGCCTCGTCAATGTCCGCCGCTTCGACCTCGGCGCTGGTCACCAACCGCGCGAGCCGGTCGGAGAGGACAGTGATGAGGACGCCCTGCTCGGCGAGTTGGCGCTGCAAGGCCGGTGCGTCACCGACCGGCACCACCACGATGTTCGTGGCGACGCGGTCAGGATCCACCTCCAAGCCGAGTTCACGGAGGCCGGCACTGAGCACCTGCGCGTTGCGATGGTCGTCGGCGAGGCGATCGACCATGGTGTCGAGCGCGACGAGGCCGGCGGCCGCGAAGACGCCGGCCTGGCGCATGCCGCCGCCCAGCATCTTGCGGACCTTGCGGGCGCGGGCAATGAAGTCGGCATCGCCGCAGACGAGCGATCCCACCGGCGCGCCCAGCCCTTTGGAGAGGCAGAAGTTGACCGAGTCGAATGTGGCCGCCAGCTCCGCCGCCTGCACGCCCGTGGCGATCTGGGCGTTGAAGAGGCGGGCGCCGTCCAAGTGCATGCGCAGGCCCAAGTCGCGGGCCACGCCCGTGAGGATGCGGGTCATCTCCAGCGACAGCACGGCGCCGCCGCAGTAGTTGTGCGTGTTCTCCAGGGCCAGCAGCGTGGTGGGCGGATGGTGAAGATTGGCGCCGCGCGCCGCGGTGCGGACTCGCTCCGGGTCCACGCTGCCATCGTCCAGGTTCTCCAGGGTCGTGAGCAGGAGCCCGCCGAGGCGGGCGGCCCCGCCGACCTCGGCGCGGACGATGTGGGCGCGGTCCCCCAGGAGCACTTCATCGCCCGGGCGGCAGTGGGTCAGCAGGGCGGTCAGGTTCGCCATGGTGCCGCTGGGCACCAAGAGCGCCGCTTCCTTGCCCACGCGCGCGGCGGCGGCGGCCTCCAAGGCGTTGACGGTGGGGTCCTCGCCGAAGACGTCGTCACCCACTTCGGCGTCGGCCGTGGCGCGGCGCATCGCCGGGGTGGGCCGGGTGACGGTGTCGCTGCGCAGGTCAATGGGGCGTCGGTCCCTGGAGTGATCGCGGTTGGCCATCATGTGCCCCGTTCCCAGATGGTCTGAAAGCCTTCTCCCCCGCGAATGGCGGCGCGGACGGTCTCACGCTCCTCCGCCAGCAACTCCGCGTAGCTCTCTCGCACCGCCCCATCCACGGCCTCCGAGCCAACGGAGATGAGCCGTTTCTGCAGCATGTCCAGGAGGCCGGCCTCCTGGAAGGAGCCGAGCCCGCGGGGCCACATGAACGAGAGGATCCGTTCCGGGAGGGGAAAGTCGGGGCGCAGCGCCTTCAAGCTGCGGAAGCGCTCCTCAACCGAAGAGGCAGGCGGCACCGCCTTGATCAGCGGGCCCTCCGCCTCAGAGGTGCGAAAGTCAACCAGTAGTCGCTTCTCAATGACCTGGAAGCGCATGACCAAGACGTCGGCGCGCTCGATAACGCGGGCGATCTCGTCAAGATCGACCCCGAAATCGTCCACCAGCGCGACCTCCGTGTTCAGCGCCAGTCTAGGCCCGGCCTTTTGGAAGGGTCAATTTGTGGACCGGCTCTGACGACAATTAACGCGGAGGAGCGAGCGAGGGAACCCGCCACAGGGGTGGCGGCGACGGCATGGAGGCGCGACATGGCCCCGCTGCGCGGGTATCTGCTGCCGGGCGGCGCGGCGATCGCCGGCCTGCTCCTGGTCATGATTGGGCTGAGTGCGCCCCCGGCCGAGCCCGCCGAGTTGGCGCCGCCCCCACCGATTCAGACCCGCGCCGTCTCGGGCCCCGTGGCGGTCGCCGAACTCCCCCGTGAGGATGGCGTGCCGGTCCTGCCCGCCACGCAGGCGGAGCCCACGGTCCTGACCTTTACGCTGGCGGCGCGGGCCACCCCCCTGGTCGAGGAAGAGGACGCGATCGAGCGGCCGGGGGCCGTTGAGCGGATCGTGATTCCGCGCATCTCCCTGGACTCCGCAGTGGCGCAGGTCGGCATCGCTCGGCAGGACGGGGAACTGCGCTACGAAGCGCCGAATCACGTGGTGGGACAGTACCGCGGCGTCAACCCCGGCGAGGGCGGCAACGTGGTGCTGGCCGGCCACGTGGGTACCCGCGACGGTCGCGGCGGGCACGTTTTTCGGGACCTGCAGCAGATGGAGTTGGGCGACCGCGTGGAGCTTTACACGGACGCGGGCTTGAGCGAGTACGTGGTCCGCGAGATCCGTTTCGTGGAGCCGACGGCGGTCGAGATCATGGCGGCGACCGACGGCGAACAGCTCACGTTGATCACCTGCCGCAGTTGCAATGTGGGCTGTCAACGCTTGGTCGTGATCGCCCGTCCGCTGCTGGACGACGCCGGCGTCTAGGGCGCGCCTCCGGCTCTTGACGCCGAGGCAGCGGGGCCGGGTGGCCCGGGCGCCGCCACGGCCGCGGCGTCGCCGGAAGCGGCCCCGGCCGGGATGCCCAGCAGCTTGAGCCTGGCCTCGTCGTAGCGCGCCTTGGCGCGGGCTTCCCGGTTCAGCAGGCCCTTGAGCTGGGGCGCCCCCATGGGCTCGCCCTCCAGAAAGACGCGGTGCAGCGTCTGCAACTGTTTCTGCCATGCCTCCCAGGCGGCGCGATACGCCTCCGCCTTGGCCGGGTCAACCGACACCACAGGCGCCCCCCGTCGTCCCGCGCACGGGCCCACCGCCTTCGCAGTCCCAGACGCCGTACTACGCTGAGTATACGTGCGGAACGGCTGCATCATGCGCGAACGCGTTCACCTCCACCCACGCCACCCGTCCCTCATCCTGATGGGCGTCCTGATGGGCGCCCTCGCGATCTTCGTGGCCGCCTGCGGCGGAGGCAGCGACGATCCGTCGCCGCCGGCGGCTCAGGAAGCCAGCACGCCGGCACCCGCGGAAGTCGAGGGCGCGCCCGCCGCCGCGCCGGAGCCGAACGATGGCGGCGCAACGACGGCCGAAGGCGAGGAAGCAAGAACGCCGTCATCAGGTAGCGAGGCGGAGACGGCCGCAGCGGCGCCCGCAGCGGCGCCCGCAGCGGCGCCCGCGCCCGCCGGGCCCGACGAAGCGTCCGTTGAGCCGCCGCTGGAGCTGCCCGAAGAAGACGACGGCGATGCGCCGACCGAGGTGGACTGGGGCGTTCTCCGTCGCGACCTGTTGATTGAGCTGACCGCCGACTAGGACGTAGAGCTGCTCCGTCGCATTGGTGAGGTGGTGGGCGAGCGGCGGGGGCTGCCGCTCCTCGCCGACGTGCCCGTCTATCTCATCCGTCGCTCCAACTTGGCCGAATACTTCCGCGACTCCTATGAGCCGGACGATCTGCTGGAAGCGGATTTCACCGAAACCCTCTTCCAGCTGCTGGGCGTGTTCCGCGCCGACAGCGAGCTGATCCCGCTGCTGGAAGATCTGTACGTCGGCGCCGTGCTGGGCTTCTACGACCCCGACATCAAGTCGTTCGTCATCGTCAGCGGCAACGACCACATCGCCCGCCGCGACATTGACACCGTCACGCATGAGTTCGTCCATGCCTTGCAGGACCAGCACTTCGATCTGGAGGGAACGTTCGACGCGTTCGACGACAACTCGGACAGGGGGCTGGCGTTTCGCTTCATTGTGGAGGGGGATGCACGGCTGACGGAGGCGCTTTTCGCGGACCTGGAGGCGGAGGTCGTTGGGGGCCTGGAGCCCGCCCTGGACCGGCTGCCGGGGGTGAGCGCGGCCGTGCCCTTCGTCCTGCGACGGATCTTCAATGCGCCCTACCAAGAGGGGGTGAACGCCGTCGCGAGGCTGCGGGACGAGCGCGGCGCCGCCTTCATTGACGCGCTCCTGGCCGACCCACCGGATTCCACCGAGCAGCTGCTGCATCTGCCCAAGCTAGCCACCCGCGAGCCGCCGCTCGCCGTCGCCGATCCCGACTTGGGCGGTGTGTTGGGTCCTGATTGGTCGCTCATCCTCACGGACACGTTGGGCGAATTCTTCCTGCGCGTGTTGCTGGACGACGAGCTTGGCGACAGTTCGGCCGCGCGAGGGGCGGACGGCTGGGGCGGCGATCGGGCCGCCGCCTATCGCAGCGCCAACGGCGCCGAGCTGCTGGCCTGGAACCTCCGCTGGGACAGCGTGGCGGAAGGCGACGAATTCTTCGACGCCTTCGGGCGCTGGTTGGAGGCGCGCTCCGGCCGGGCGGGCCTCGCCGACGGGGGTCCCGTGATCTCCTGGGCGGGGGACGACCGCGCCTATTGGGTCCAGCGCTCGCCCGCGGCGACCTGGATCGTCGCCGGCACAGAGGCCGACGATGTAGACCGCGTGGCGGCGGCGCTGTCCGGCTAAGGCGCGCGCCCGGCGATGTGGCTCACCCGTCGCTGGAGAGCACTCGTGGCTCTAGAGAAGACGGCGGTAATTGAGTCCCAGACGGCGAAGCGCGCTTCAACCCCGCGCTGCGCCTGGTAGTCCAGCGCCGCTTCCAGCGCTGCCAGGAAGTCGCCGTGCTGGCCGGGCGCCACCTGCCCCGTCAACACCCGCCGGTAGATCGTCATGGTGCATCCTCCGCGCGCTCGCCCGCCGTCGCGCGACGCGTCAGCTCGGTCGCGACGCGTTCCAGATCGGCGGGGTAGTTGATGTTCGTGAAGGAGATCAGATCAGGATCGAACGCTTCCAGCTGCGGCCGTTCCAGGCGGCGGCTGCGCAGCTTCGGCACGATGGCGCGGATGCGACCGTCGCCCGCGGCGAGCTGCGCGTCAATGGTGGCAAGGCAGGTGCGCCGGTAGGCCGCCAGGAGCGGCTGGTCGCGCCCGTCCAGGTACGGCATCACCACGTCGACATCGGCGCAGGCGGCGGCGAGCGCGCGGACCAGCGTCGGCCGGATCAGCGGCATGTCGCAGGCGACCGTCACCACGACGTCGTGGCGGATCGCCTGCAGCGCGGCCTCAATGCCGGCCAGCGGCCCGGCCTGCGCGCGGCGATCGGTGATCTCGCGCCAGGTGACGCCGGCCGGCGCGGGCGGCAGCGTCTGGTCAACACGGCGGACGACCAGGAGGTCGTCGCTCAAGCCTGCCAGCGCTTCCGCCGTCCATTCCAGCAGCGGGCGGCCCGCCGCGAGCGCGCCCGCCTTCTCCTGGCCTAGGCGAGTGCCGAAGCCCCCAGCCAGGATCGCGACGCTGAACGGTTGAGGAGACTCAGGCTCCGTCACGCGGACAGTGTATCCGTCTCAATGCGGCGTCTCGAAACGGTACGATGCGCGGGGATGGCCTCACAGCCGCTGCATGATGCGATTGGGATCGACGGACCCGCGATAGTCGCCACGGTGGGCGGGGGCGGCAAGACGACGCTGCTCTTCGCGCTCGCCCAAGAGCGCTGGGCCCCGGCGGCGCCCGCCGGCCGGCACGGCTTCAGCGTCCTGACCACCACCACCAAGTTCACGATCCCCCGCGAGGCGTCTGAACTGCCGTTGGCGCTGGCGACCAATCCGCTCGTGCGCGCCACCGCCATCGACGATGCGCAGCGCCGCGGCCACGCCGCCATCATCGTCGGCAGCGGCCGCGGCGAACGCGGCCGCATCAGCGCGGTCGCGCCGGACTGGCCGCGGCAGGCGCTGGCGCTGGAGGGGGTGGAGCTGGTGGGCGTGGAGGCGGACGGCGCCGCCGGGCGCGCCTTCAAGGCGCCCGCCGATCACGAGCCGGTGCTGCCGGAGGCGGTGACGCACGTGCTCGCCGTCGTAGCGGTGACGGTGCTGGGCCGCCCCCTCGATGAGCGCGCCGTGCACCGGCCCGAGCGGGTGACGGCGCTCACCGGCGCGACGGCGGGCGAGCCGCTGACGCCGGACCTGATCGCCGCCGTGCTGGCGCATCCGCAGGGCGGGCGCAAGCAGGTCCCGCCGGCCGCCGAGTTCGCGGTCGTGATCGCGCAGGCCGCGCTCAACGAGCCCAGCGCGGCGGCCATCGCCGCCGCCTGCCACGCCGCCGGCATCGAGCGGGTGGTCGCCTTCGACGCAGGGAAGAAATTCGCCAGGAGCCTCTAGAGCCGCCTCGTACGCTCCCCTACGAACCGATATAATCCATATGGTCATATCAATTGATAGGCAGAAACGGCGATGAAGCGGAAGGTCTCGGCCGGAGAGGCGCGCAAGCGGCTGGGGGAACTCCTTGAGTGGGTTTTCTACCGCGGCGACGAGGTCGTCATTGAGCGGGCGGGCAAGCCCATGGCGGTCGTGATTCCCGTCGAGCGCTACAAGGCCCTCCAACGTGAAGAGGAGCGCCTGTGGGGGTTCATCGAGCGGGCGCAGAAGGCCACGGCGGACGTTCCTTACGAGGAGATTGAGCATGATATAGAGCGGGCCATCGCCGAGGTCCGCGGGCGGCCGTACCCAGCCACGGACTGACGCGTGCCCGCTGACCGTGAGCCGACTCCGATCCGCGCCGTTCTCGATACCAACGTCCTCGTCAGCGCGGTGATCAGTGAGCGCGGTGCACCCTGGCGCGTCCTGCGCGCGTGGCGCCGCGGCGCGTTTGTCTTGGTCACATCGCCGCCGCTCTTGGACGAACTGCAGCGCGTGCTCTTGCGCCCGCACGTTGCACGCGCCCACAAGCACTCCGAGCAGGAAACGGTCGCCTTCGCGGAGACGCTGCGGGAACGCGCGACGGTCGTCACGCCGCAGTCACACCTCGACGGCATCCGCGACGACCCCGCGGACAATCGCGTCTTGGAAGCGGCCGTGGCCGGCGCGGTTGACTACATCGTCTCCGGAGATCGCCACCTGCTGGCCCTGCAGGAGTACGCAGGCATTCCTATCGTTTCGCCGGTCCGCTTCGCGGCAGTGCTGGCTCTGGCATGATCAGTGGCAGCGAGTCATACGTCGGAAATCGAGCGGGTCGCCGCTTACGACGCGAGGGCGGGGTGGTGTGGTTACTCTCAAGCACTAATAGGTTAAGCGTGTGTCTGTCTCTCCTCCGTAAGAGATGTGTCAACTGCGAGCTTGAGGGAGTCAGGTATGCTTGAGGCATGGGCACGTGGAACTTTGCCACGGGGGCAGGGATAAGGCTCGATCGGAAGATCGGGCGCGTGCGCATGATGAGGAGGTGCGGCCATGGGTCGCAAACGAAGACGGCGTTGGAAGCCGGGGGCGTCCTGAGATGTCATCCCGGCCACATGAATTTTGCGTATTACAAGATGATTGTGGCCACACGGCCCTTTTTCACAACCAAGAGCATAGGCACCGATTTGAAGTCATTCGTGATGCCGATGGTGAACGCGAAATCGGCATCTGCGAGGTTGTTCCTGCTTTTGAAGACGACGGCGATATCCTTGGAGACCACGCCGAATTACGTCAGAACTCGAGCGCTCCGCGCGCAATTATGCTCAGCGGCCTTGGTAGTGCCGCCGCGGACTTTGTTGTCAAGATGATCGAACGACTGTAAGGACGAGCATTGCCAGCCATGTGATGGGCTCCCCGCAATGGGAGCCCATTTTGTTTTCCAACGATGACCAAGTTCGTCCGTGAACCTGGCCGAGCGTGTTCGGGCTAGGGGTACGTCGAACGTGAATCCGAAGGGCCGTCTATCTGCTGTCTCTTTCCATCATATGTCACGAAGTGTGTGCACCCACCAGTACTGCCGCCGCTTCCCCTTGCGCCGACCCGCGCCCGGCACTAACCCGGCCGCTCCGGTCGCCCGCTCTCCCCGAACGCGTGATCGATGAGCGGCTTGTACGTGCCAACCCATCCTTTGAGCCTCTCCTCCGTCCAGGTAGCCGGCGACATGAAGACCGTGTTAGAGGCACCCTGCCCGATCGGGATGTTGACCGCGATGGGCTTCTCGAAGGCGGTCGCCTTTTCCACAAGGAGTTTCTGGACGGTCTCGTCGCTGCCGAGTGCTCTCTTCAAGTCGCTGTACGCGTTGAATGTGATACAAACCAGCCGCACTGACCCCATCAGTCCGTCGAGGTCTTCGGGCCGCAATTCGTCAGTAGTGGTCCAGATGCCTCTGTCCACCATGGCCTGCACTCCCTAACGCTGCTGCGCCTATCCAACGCGCCGTGCGCTCACCACGACGCTCGACGCTGTCGCAGCGCAACCAGCCTAGATCATGTGAATCGATTCGTTCCGGCCGTTTATGCTCACGCCCTACCAGTACTGCTTCCGCTTGCCCCGCCGCCGCTCGCGCCGCCACTCCGTGGGCTCGCCCGCCCGCTCGATGCGGACGGCGCAGACCTTGAACTCGGGGATGCGCGAGGTCTCGTCGTAGACGTTGTTGGTCAGCCAGTTGGCGGCGCTCTCCTTGAGGCGCGTGAAGGGCAGGAAGACGGAGCCCGGCGCCACGTCCTGCGTGACGAAGGCGACGCCCTCTAGCCGGCCCCGCCGCGAGGCGACCCAGATCGCCTCCTCGTTCTCGATCTCCAGGCGGGCGGCGTCACTGGGGTTCAGCGCGACGCGCAGCTCGGGGAAGCTCTCCACCAGCCCCTCGACTCTGCGCGTGAGGGTGCCGCCGTGCCAGGTGTAGAGGACGCGGCCCGTGTTGAGAATGAAGGGGTAGCGCTCGTCGGGCTCCTCGGCGCTGGGGGCCGTCTGCGCCACGGCGATGAACTTCCCCAGCCCGCGCGGAAAGTCCTGGGCGTAGAGCCGCGCCGAGCCGGGATGGTCCGGCGTGGGGCAGGGCCACTGGATGCCGCCCTCCCGATCGAGGCGCGCATGCGAGAGGCCGGCGACGATCGGCATCAGCGACGCCATCTCGTCGAAGATGGAGGCGGAGCCGGGGTGGTCGAAGCCTCGGAGCGAGACGCCGAGCCGCTGCGCGACGCGGGGCGCCAGATCCTGCACGATCTCCCAGTCGGGCCGGCTCCCGCCGATGGGCGGGATCGCCTGGCGGACGCGCTGGACCCGTCGCTCACTATTGCAGAACGTGCCCTCCTTCTCGGCGAAGGAGGCGGCGGGCAGGACGACGTCGGCCAGATCCGCCGTCTCGTGCATGAAGATGTCCTGCACGACGAGGAAGTCGAGCTTCTCCAGCAGCTTCGTGGCGTGGGCCAGGTTGGGGTCGGTCAGGGCGGGATTCTCCCCCACGACGTACATGCAGCGGACCGCCCCCTCACCGATCGCCTCCACCATGTCGGTGGCGCGCAGCCCCTCCTCGGCCGGGAGCGGACCGCCCCAGGCGGCCTCAAACCGCTCCAGCACGTCGGGCGTGTAGCGCTGGTAGCCGGGGAGCGCGTCGGGGATGCAGCCGGCGTCGCCGGCGCCCTGCACGTTGTTCTGGCCGCGCAAGGGCGAGACGCCGTTGCCCACCCTGCCGACCTGCCCAACCAAGAGAGCGAGATTCAGCAGCGCCGTGCAGTTGGCCAGTCCGTTGGTGTGCTGGGTGACGCCCATGCCCCAGACCAGGCAGGAGCCGTTGCGCCCCTCGCGCGCGCCGTCGCCGGCGGGAGCGGCGTAGAGGCGCGCCGCCCGGCGGATCAGCTCGGCGGGGACGCCGGAGAGTTCGGAGGCGTGCTCCGGCGTGTACCGTTCGACGCCGCTGCGCCACTCCTCGAAGCCCTCCGTGCGATCACGAATAAACGCTTCGTCCGCCAACCCCTCCGCCAGGATGACGTGGGCCATGCCGTTGAGCACGGCCACGTCGGTGCCGGGGAACTCGCGCAGCCAGAGGTCGCTGTGGTCGCACATCTCGATGCGCTTGGGGTTGAGCACGATCAGCTTGACGCCGCGCTCCTCAATGGCGCGACGCATGCGGCTGGCCACCACCGGATGGTTCGATGAGGGGTCAGCGCCGACGATGAAGAGACAGCCGGCGTCCTCATAGTCGGTGTAGGAGTTGGAGGTGGCGCCGCTGCCGAACTGCGCCAGCATCGCCTCCACTGACGGCGCGTGGCACAGCCGCGTGCAGTGGTCAATGTTGTTCGTGCCCATCAACAGGCGCACGAACTTCTGGATCATGTAGTTGTCCTCGTTGGTGGCCTTGGCGCTGGAGAAGGCGCCGAAGGCGCCGCGGTGCTCGACGAACTTGTCGGCGACGAGGTCCAACGCCTCGTCCCAGGAAGCGGGCTGGAGTTCGCCGGCGCGACGGATCAGCGGCGTCGTCAGCCGGTCGGGGTGGTTGACGAAGGTGGTGCCGAAGCGGCCCTTCACGCAGAGCAGCCCCTCGGAGGAGCGGTTGTCGGGGTCATCGTCGACTTGGATAATCCGCTCCTCGGCGTCGACGCTGACCTTGATGCCGCAGCCCACGCCGCAGTAGGGGCAAACGGTGGAGACGGTCTTGATCGGCGCGCCGGCGCGCTTCGGCCGCAGCGCGCCCGTGGGGCAGGCGGCGACGCACTGGCCGCAAGAGGTGCAGGTGGACTCGCTCAACGGTTCATCGTCGAACGGGGCGATGCGCGCCTCCTTGGCGGTCCCGGCGATGCCGATCGCGCCGATGCTCTGCAGGTCATTGCAGGCGGACGTGCAGCGCCCGCAAAGGATGCACTCGCTCGCATCGAAGAGGTAGAAGGGGTTGGAGTCATCGCGGTGGGTGTTGGCGCTGCCGTCCCAACGACGGGCATCGGCGGCGTGGGAGGCGGCGTTGACCGTCAACTCCGAGTCCGGCTCCGCCGTCTGCGACGCGTCGCGCATCGCCAGGGTCAGCTCCAGCACGCCCTTGCGCACCGCGACCACCGCCGGCGCCGTCGTCCGCACCACCATGCCCTCCGCCGCCGGCGTGTGGCACGATGCCGGCATTCCGCGCGTGCCATCGATCTCCACCAGACAAGTGCGACAGGCGCCCAGCGGCGGGCCGTTGGGGTCCTTGCAGAGATGAGGGAAGTTGCCGTCGTTTCGCAGCACCGCATCCAGGACCGTGCTGCCCTCCGGCACCGCCAGGGCTTCGCCGTCGATTGTGAGCGTCACGGTCGTCGCGGGCGCATCCGCGGTCGTCATGGTCCCCTCCTCGCCGTCGCACCGATCTCCTCCGCAAAGTCCTGCAGGGCGCTGGTCGCGGGGTGAGGCGCCATCTGGCCCAGGCCGCACAGCGAGGCCAGGCGCAGCACGGGTACTAGCTCTTCAATGTCGCGGAGCGCCGCGCGCTTGCCGGCGGCGTTGCCGTCGCGCAGGCGGCGGAGGGCGTCGGCGAGGCGGCCGCTGCCTTCGCGGCAGGGCGTGCATTTGCCACAGGATTCCTGCGCGTTGTAGTCGGCCTCCAGGGCGAGCACGTCGGCGACGGGGAAGGCGGCGCCGAACGCCACCATGCCGCCCGATCCCAGCACCGCGCCGGCCTCGTCAATGAATCCGGGGCCAATGGGGCGGTCGAACTTGCTGGGTGGCAGCAAGCCGCCGGACGGCCCCCCGGCGACGACGCCCTCAACCGGCTCCGCCGCATCCTCGGCGCCGCCGATGCGGAGGATCTCGGCGATGGAGGTGCCCATCGGCACCTCGATCAGGCCGGGGTGCGGCAGGCTGCCGGTCAGGCAGATCAGCTTGGTGCCGGGCGCCTCCTCCGTGCCGACCTCGCGGAACCGTTCCGGACCGTCGCGGAAGATGGCCGGGAGGTTGCACAACGTCTCGACGTTGTTGATCACCGTGGGCCGGCCCCAGAGGCCGCTCTCCGTGGGGAAGGGCGGACGCAGTCGCGGCACGGCGCGTTGCCCTTCGATG
Organism: Dehalococcoidia bacterium; assembly: GCA_963662615.2. Taxonomy (GTDB): domain Bacteria; phylum Chloroflexota; class Dehalococcoidia; order Bin125; family Bin125. Next base: position 528,052 of record CAXXSR010000001.1, on the reverse strand, counting down.
CTCTCCAGGATGACGGTCTCCTCACCGCAGACGTAGCCGCCGGCGCCGAGGCGAATCTCGATCACCAGCCCGGCGTCCGGCCCCACGATCCCGGCCGTCTCCGCGGCGTCGATCGCCCCGCGCACGCGCTCCGCCGAAAGCTCGGCCTGTCCGTTGATGTAACAATAGGCGCGCTCCGCGCCGATGGCATGCGCCGCGATGCGGATGCCCTCGATCAGCGCGTGCGGATCTGACTCCATCAGCACGCGGTCCTTGAACACGCCCGGCTCTCCTTCTTCCGCATTGATCACGAGCAAGGGCCGGCCGTTCCGTTGCGCGGCCTCGCGGGCGCTGCGCCACTTGAGGTGCAGGGGAAAGTAGGCGCCGCCGCGCCCGCGCAGCCCCGACGCCTCCACCGTCGCCACGACCTCTTCCGCTGCAGCGCCGCGCGCGCGCTCCCAGCCCAGGTAGGCCCCAGCCTCCCGCGCCTCCTCCAGCGATGTGGGATCGATGTCGCCGGCCCGCGCCAACAGCCGGCGCGTCTGCGCGCTCAGATAGCTGCGCAGTACGGCGTCGTCGGCGCCGTCGCCGTCGAGGAGGGAGCGGGCGACGCGCACCGCCTCGTCCGGCGTCGCCGGGGCGGCCGCTGCTCGTCCTGAGCCTGTCGAAGGACGGGCGGCGGCGGCGATCACGGGCGCGGCCCAGCCGGCGCCGTCACTGCCCGTCTCCACGATCTCGACGTCGGGCAGGGCGGCGCGGAGCGTGTCGATCAGATCGAGGGCGCCCACAGCGCGACCCATGGAGCCGGCGCGGACGTTGATGCGGGGCATCAGGTGAGCGCCTCGGTGCGGGCCCGGCCCACGAGGCGGCCCTGATCCGTCGCCACCGGCGCGACGGCGCAGGCGAAGAGGCACTCGCACTCCTCCACTTCGCGTCCCGCGGCGCGAAGGGCGTCGGCCAAGGCGCCGCTGCCGGCGATGACGCAGCTCAGGCCCCGACAGACGCGCAGAGTTTCCGGCGCCGGTGGCGCAAGGCGGAACTCGGTGTAGGACGTGGCGATGGCGTACAGCTCCGACTTGGGGATATGGAGCCAGGCCGCCACCTCCTCTAAGCCGTCGGAGGGGAGGTGGTGGGCGAGGTCGTGGAGCAGGTGCAGCGCGGGCAGCACCTGCGTCCGCTCACGCGACAGCGTCCCCAGCCGATCCGCCAGCCCCTCGACCATTGAGCCGCTCCCTGCGCACGTCTACCATCGCGCGCCTCGCAATTCTAGCGGCTCAACGCCAGCGGTCCGCCTCTCATGAGAACGGCGTCCGGCTTGCCCGGGCTGCTGATCAGCGCGGGCTCGCCGTCGTTGGTCCAGCCGCGCCACTCGCTGTCGTCGCCCCGAATCTCCAGCTGCTCCTTGAGCGTCGAGTTGCCGCGGCAGCGGAAGGGGCCGTTCTCGCAGAGATCGTCGCGCTCGCGACGCTCCGCCGCTTCCCAGTCGCGATCGATCGCGTGATCGATGAAGCCCCGCTCGTGATGGACCGCGCCGCCGGGCCCCGCCCCACTTTTTTTGATTTATCCCGCGTGCGGCGCGGTTTCCGTTCGGCGAATCGAGAGATCTGGCTGCGGCGCCCCACCTGCAGAGCCGCCGGCTCGCTACACCTCCACCAGGCTCGTCCAGGCCCCGGGCTCCGGCACCGGCTCATCGCTCTCGCGCATGGCCGCGATGTGCAGCGCGATCGCTTCCCGAATCAGCTGCTCCACCTCCTCGCGCGTGTCCGCGGCCGCAACGCAGCCCGGCAGGTCCGGCACATACGCCGACCAGTTCTTCGGCGTCTGCTCATACACCACAACGTATTTCATCAGGGCGCCCTTCACTTCAGCCCGGCCTGGTTCAAGACGCTGTTCCAAGTACCCGCAGCCAGGTCACTGCTTTCCGGGCCGGCGATCGTAACCGTGCCTCGCTTCTCCGGGTGCTTGTACTGCCGGTGGCTCCCGCTGGTCCGGACCAGCACCCAGCCGTCGCGCTCGACGAGATGGATCGCGTCAGCGACTTTAGGCATACCCCACTTCGGCCATCAGCCACGGCCGCTAGGCCTGGAGCACCTCGGCGGCCCCGCCGGCGCGCTCCTGCCGATAGTCCCCCCGTGCCTCCTCGACGCGGCGAAGGTATTCTGGGCTCGTCGCCGCCAGCAGGCTCCGCAGGAACAACTCCCGGTCTTCATCCCGCATCACCCGCGACACCGTCGCCAGCTCCTCCGCCGCCAGACTGCGCCCGCGGATCAGCCGTCGGTTCACCGGGTCAACGCCCAGGCCGAACTCCTCCAGCGTCACCACCCCGAGCAGCGCTGACGACCCCTCATCGCCGAAGACGACTAGCGTAGGCAGCGCCTGGCCGTCCCAACGGGCCATCGCTACCGCCATCTCCCGCTCTATCACCCGCCCGTCGGCGGTCTCGAACTCCCGCCGGAACTGTGGCCGCAGGCGCAACCGTCCCAGCATCTCCGCCGGCGCCCAAGTGTAGCTCGACCCGGTGTCTACCAGGGCCTCCACCGTCTCCCAGCGCTCTCCCTGCGAATCGCCGATCTCGATCTCGACGCGGAAGCTGCCCATGTCGTCAGCCTAGCCCTCGCCCCCGGGAACGGCGAGCAGGGCCGGCCTCGTCCTCCCCGGCTCCCACCGAGGCCTCTCGTATCCCAGGCGTGCGCTCAAAGTCGGATGGTCATTCCGTAACGGCATCCGGCTTGCCCGGTCTGCTGATCAGCGCGGGCTTGCCGTCGTTGGTCCAGCCGCGCCACTCGGTGTCGTCGCCCTGAATCTCCAACTGTTCCTTGAGCGTCGAGTTGCCGCGGCAGCGGAAAGGGCCGTCCTCGCAGAGATCGTCGCGCACGCGACGCTCCGCCGCTTCCCAGTCGCGATCGATCGCGTGATTGATGAAGCCCCGCTCGTGATGGACCGCGCCGATGATGACAACGTTCCCGCCTGGATCGGCGGCGCCCCAGAGCCGCATGTGGAAGCGCTCGTCGAGGCTGTTTTGCAAGAACAGTTGCACGTTCTGAGGCCGCAGTCGCTGTTCGTCGTCAAAGAAGAGCAACTGCGTGGAGCCGAATCCGATCGTCGTCCAGCCGGCGTCGATGAACGCCCCGACGGCGACATCGAGGGCGACGCCGTCGAAGACGAGGTTGATCGGATCGCAGCTGTTGGGAGGGCCGCTGCCACCGTCGACGGCGGGGATGCAGCTCTCATTGCCCGGCGACGAGGTGAAGGGATGGAAGTTGACGCCCACGGCGAGTTCGTCGCTGCCGGAGTCGAACACGACCAGATACAGGACCGCCGCGGCAGCGACCGCGCCGGCCGCCACCACCAACAGGAACGCGAGCAAGCGTCGCATGATGCCGTCCTTTCCGAGGCGCGAGGCGTGCCCAGCACGCCGCACGGTCGAAGGGCCTCTCCCTTACCCGCGCGCGCCGTTACTAGCGGGAACGATCCCACGCCGGAATTGTTCCCGTCCAGCCCCCATTCCAGAGCGGGCAGCGCAGCCATCTCTTCAGGTCGAGTGCGTGACGCTTCGCGAGGCCGCTCTTCACCGTGGAACCGAATGCCGCTTGCCGCCGTCTAGCTTGGAAATCGGCGACGTGATCGGCGCCGGTTAGGTCAAGGGGAGGATTGCGATGACAAAGCGGATCACGATCCTGGCGACGGGCGCCTGCCTGGCAGCGTTCGTCGCGGCCGCGTGCGGCGGCGGGAACGACGACGCGAGCGAGGCCAGCGCTGACGCAGCGCAGTCGCCGGCGGCAGACACAGCCGCGCCGATCGAGACCCCTGACGACGCTGCCGCCCGAGACGCTCCCGCCGACGACGCCGACGACGCCGCCCCCCGCGCGGAGGCGCCGCCGCGCCCAACGGAGCCAGCCCAAGTAACTGAGGCGCCGGCCGAGCAGGCTGCGCCCCCGGCGGAGCCTGCAGCGGCGACCGCCCCGGCCGAGGCGCCGACCGTTGACGAGCCTGCAGCCAGCGAGGACGAAGTTGAACCCGCCGTTGAAGCCGACACAACAGCGCCGGCAGTGGATTCCGCGGCCTTGACGGGCGACGAGATCGTCACCACCCCCAGCCTCTTCGATCAGCCCGATCCGGGCGTGACGGTGGCGGAGGTGCCGGACCGGCCGGACGCGTTCGCCGATTTCGGGAGCACGCTTGTGCCTTGGATCCAGGGACGGACCACCATCGACGCGCTGCTGCCGCTCTCCAGCGCCTGGGCCCTGCCGCGGGTGGCGGACGGCTCCCGCTGGAATCTCGCGGACACCAACCGCGACGCGATCCAGCCGGGCGACGGCCGCTCCAGCATCGTGCTCGTGTTCACGGACCCGGCCACGGGCGGCGCCCCGGACGTCGGCAGCAACCTCGTCATCTACGACCCGCTGCCGGACAGCCCGGGGGTCTTCCGCATCGCCTACGATCACAACGCGGTCAAGCAGCTGCGCGGCGAGACCGCTTCAAGCCTGAATATCATCGTGCGCAGCGTCGAGGACGTGAACGGCGACGCGCGGCGCGACATCTCCTTCGACGAACTTCTCTGTGACGACGCGGGCTGCACCACCACCGCCTACGTGCTCAGCAGCGAAGGTAATGGATACCGCCGTACACTCGGGGATGGGTAGGAACAGGGAGGCTGATCCTTGGCCGTCCCCCCAGCGTCAGGCCGGCAAGGGAGCATCCCGATGCGATACCCGCTTCGCGTAGTCATGGGCGCCGCCATTGGCCTGCTCCTCGTCGCCCTTGCCCAGGCTCCCGCGCAGGCGCAGGAGCCGGCCGAGCCGGACGCGGATGACCTCCGCTGGGCCTTCGCAGCCCTCTGGGCGTCGACATCCTCCGAGACACTCTCACCTGGGCGCCTCGTGCTCGCCTTGGCCATTGTCATGGACGCGGACGCGGTGGTGGTCGAGGCCGGCTTGAATCCCCGGACGCGTCTGCACTACGCGATCCCCGCAATCCGTTCGAACATTGCCCAGTTCGGAATCACCGCCGACCTGGCCGAATCTTGGCTCGTGGCCGGGGGCTTCGACACGGCCGGGACGTCGTCTGTGGAAGAAGCCCGTCCGTGTCGGATCTGGGCCGCGCCGGCAACGGCGGACGCGGCCATCGACGACGTCGATCGATCGCGTGTGGCCCTGGCCCTCGCCGCCGAGCTCCAGCGTGTCCTCGGGGTCCACGGCGTCACGATTCAGCTCTGTGAACGCGTCGACGACTTCGGCGCGGCCGACCTCGCGATTTGGGGAGCGGAAGACCATGTACCCCAGGCGGTGACAGGCCCGGGCGAGCGCATGGCCGCGGGCGACGGATTCTTGCAGGTTGTTGACGCCGGGGCGTCGCCGCCGACCACGCCCACGGGTCCCACCGAGGTCGATACGACGGCGTCGCCGCCGACCACTCCCACGGCTCCCACCGAGCAGGCCAAACTGACCGCCGCCGACGCCGTCGCGAAGGATCGGTTTGGCTGGAGTGTCGCCATCAGTGGCGACACGGCGATCGTGGGTGCGCCCGACGATGACGACACGGGCAATCTGTCTGGCAGCGCCTACCTCTTCGCGCGCGATTCGGGTGGCGCCGGGGCCTGGGGCCAGGTAGCGAAACTGACCGCCGCCGCCGACGCCGCGGTTGACCGCTTTGGCGTGGGCGTCGCCATCAGCGGCGATACGGTGATCGTGGGTGCGCGCGGTGATAACGACGCGGGCGACCGGTCCGGCAGCGCCTACCTCTTCGAGCGCGATCTGGGTGGCGCCGAGGCCTGGGGCCAGGTGGCCAAACTGACCGCCGCCGATGCCGCCGCCGACGATCGCTTCGGCAGGAGCGTCGCCATCAGCGGCGACACAGTGATCGTGGGCGCGATCCACGATGACGACGCGGGCGACGATTCCGGCAGCGCCTACCTCTTCGCGCGCGATCAGGGAGGCGCCGGGGCCTGGGGCCAGGTGGCGAAACTGACCGCCGCCGACGCCGCTGCAGGTGACGGATTTGGCTCGAGCGTCGCCATCAGCGGCGACACGGTGATCGTGGGTGCGAGCGGCGATGACGACGCGGGCGAGCGATCCGGCAGCGCCTACCTCTTCGCGCGCGATCAGGGGGGCGCCGAGGCCTGGGGCCAGGTGGCCAAACTGACCGCCGCCGATGGTGCCTCGGGTGACGGGTTCGGCGTGAGCGTCGCCATCAGTGGCGGCACGGTGATCGTGGGCGCACTGTTCGATGACCACGCGGGCGCCGAGTCCGGCAGCGCCTACCTCTTCGCGCGCGATCAAGGGGGCGCCGGGGCCTGGGGCCAGGTGGCCAAACTGACCGCCGCCGCCGCCGCCGCGTTCGCTGCGTTTGGCGAGAGCGTCGCCATCAGCGGCGACACGGTGATCGTGGGCGCCGCGGGCGATGACGACGCCGGCACCTCTTCCGGCAGCGCCTACCTCTTCGCGCGCGATCAAGGGGGCGCGGGGGCCTGGGGCCAGGTGGCCAAACTAACCGCCGCCGACGCCGCCCGCGGTGACCAGTTTGGCGCGAGCGTCGCCATCAGCGGCGACACGGTTTCCGTGGGCGCGTTCGGCGATCACGACGCGTCCGGCAGCGCCTACGTGTTCCACCTCGTGCTTGCAGACACCACGGTCACGCCCACGGCGCCGGAGGCGCCCGCGGTGCCGGAGGCGCCAACGGGCGAACCAGCGGGTGCCGAGGCGCCCGCAGCCCTTCCTTCCACAGGGAGCGGCGGTCTTGCGCACGACGACGATGCCGACCGGCTCTCGCCGTTGGCGGCTGTCGGCGTCGCCGCCGCCGCCGCGGTCGTGCTGGCGACGGCCGCGCGCACCGCGGCAATGAGGAGAGATTAGGACGGCTAGGCTTCGACCCGCTCGCGCGCGGCCTCGGCGATGAACTCCGTGCGCTGCTCGTTCGCCCGGCGGGGCAAGGAGCCGGCAAAGTTCGTAAAGCCGTGCACCCCGCCGGGATAGACAGCCAGCTCGGCCTCGTTCCCGGCCGCGATCCAGCGCGCGCACATGAAGAGCGAATCGTCGAGCAACGGATCCTGCGTGCCCACGGTGAACAGCGCCGGCGGCATGTCGGCCAGCTCCGCGTGCAGGGGCGAGACGTCCGTATCGCGACGGTCTTGCGTGGGCACGAACTGGTCGTAGAACCAGGCCATCGACCTCGCGTCGATGACGAGGCTGTCGCGGCCGATCAGCCGCTGGCTGGGCGTCATGGAGAGGTCATAGATGCCATAGAGCAGATCGGCGCCGGCGAAGCCGGTGTAGCCGTGCCGGTCCCGCATCCGCAGGAGCGTGACCGCGGCCAGGTGCGCGCCTGCGGAACCGCCGCCGATCACGAGCCGATCCGTGCCGAACTCCGCCAACGCGTTGCGCGCGAGCCAGACCGCGGCGGCCTCGCAGTCGTCGGGGCCCGCGGGATAGGGGTGCTCCGGCGCCAGGCGGTAGTCCACGCTGACCACGGCCACGCCGGCCTCGGTCGCAATGCGCCAGAGCGCGTCGTCCTGGAGGTGGGCGCGCCCGAAGACCCAGCCGCCGCCGTGGAGGTAGAGATAGACGCCGTGGACCGCATCCGGCACCAAGAGCCGCAGCGGCACCTCGCCGCCCGGGCCCGGGATGCGCCGTTCAACCGCCTGCTCCAGCAACGTGATGGGACCAAAGACGCCCTCGCCCGATTCGCGCTCGCGCCGCGCCACGTCGATGGGCCGATCCTCGTTGCGAGGCGCGCCGGCCAACTGCCGCGCTAGATCGGCGTTGAAGGCGGCGGTCTCCGCGTCGATCGCCTCGGGGCGGAACGTCTCGGGGCGGAACGTCTCGGAGCGGAACAGGTCGCGGTCGGGCATGATGGACTCCATTCAGCTGGCAGCGCATCGCTTCGCTGTCTGCGGTCGAGCCAAGATATCGGGGCCCTCTCCGTCTCAGGCCAGGTCAGTCTACTCGCAGCCGCTCCGAGCGAGCCCACCGCCGTTTAATCCCGCCGCTGTTCAATCAAGCCGCCGTCGAGCCCAGGGGCGCGACGCGACAGCGGCGCCACCACCAGATGGAGCGCACTCGGGCCGCCCGGGTCCACGAGGATCGTCACGCCCGGAGCGATAACCCGTCTATTCCTTAGCGATGGCTCTTTCGCAATCGATCTTTCGCGATCGCTCCTTAGCGATAGCGCCGAGGCGCCGGACCCCGGCGGTCGGGGACGCGCAAGCAACTTGGAGAGGCGGAAGCATGACCTGCGTCGCCATGGACCGGGACTCTGCCCGCGTCACCGCCGTCACCGAGTCCTTCGGCGCAGCGGCGCTCGCTTCCCCCACGGTGGAATCGGTCAACGTTCATGGGGGCCGAGCACAGGTGTGTCTCGTCAACCCCCAGGGAGTGCGGGCGACGGTTCACCTTCTCCGGGAGGGCGCTCGCTGGCGGGTCGCCCACGTCGTCCCCTGAAGGGCCGAATCGCCCCCCAGCAGGCGAAAACCGGCTCCCCGTTCGGGGAGCCGGTGACGCGTGTGGCAGCGCCTGCGGGATTCGAAACCACGACCTTCGCCTTGAGAGTTCGCAACGGTCGCTGACGTGAGGTGACGGCGCCCGTCGACGGGTGCTGCCGCCATCTGGAACCAGCGCGTCCATCTGTCCTCCAGTCCCGCGCTCCGTCGCCGCGTGACGTCGAACATGACCCCGCACGGCAGGTCCGGGGGTCTCGAGGTTGGGGGCCTGAAACCGGGCGCGAGGTGGCTGTGACGGGCGGAACCTCGTACGCGGCTTCGCTCCGTACCGAGTCCGGACTTCCTGCCGGCCGACGAGCGGCGGGGTCGTTCGTCCCACGGCGGATGGGGCACCCGCACCTCCCTTCAGGCGGCCAGGACATCCATCCTTGCCTCAGCCCGGGATGAGCTGGCGTCGGATGAAAGGGGTGGGACATGCCGCTGCTCGCACTCTTGGCCATCTATCTCTGCGGTCTTCTCGCTTACGTGCTGGTCGACATCCTTCTCTCGCTCACGTACCGACTCAGGGGCCGCAAGCGAGGGCTGCGAAGCCTCGCGCAGGGGCAATGTTCGAAGTGCGGTGATGAGCGCGCGGCGATCTGGCGCTTCCCCTTCTGGAGCGAATGCTCCCAATGTCGTCGCGCCTATTGCGGCGAATGTTCCAAGTCGCTTGGGGACAAGAGGTTGTGCGGCGAGTGTGACACGACGCGCATGTTGGGGGCTCGCCGTAATGGAGCCCCGCCCCCACCGTGCAGCCCCGCCTCTCGCGACGCTGCAGCGCACGACCTGATGCGCTGGCTGGCCGAAGGTCCCTTACCGGCACGCGAGATCAAGGCGCGGGCGATGAAATCTGGCTTCGGACTGCCGGCGCTAAGCTGGGCGGCGAAATACCTCGGCGTCTTCGAGTACACGGACGCCAAGGACGAGATATGGTGGGACGCGCCCACCAAGAGCCTTTCGCCGACGGTATGAGGCACATGATCCGCATGAGCTGGCGCGACCAGTGGCGAGAACTTGCTGCCTGTCGGGGGGCGCAGGTGTAGGTGGGGCCGCCGCTGAGCGCCAAGCTCAGGGCCCGGCGACGATGAACTCGGCGGCCATCCCCTGGAAGGCATGCGGGCCCTGCTCGTTCTCGAAGAAGCAGATGAACGCGTAGGTCCCGGGCTCGAGGTCGACGGTCAAGCTGCCACCCTGGACTCCCGGCAGGGCAAAGAGGACCCCGATCGGGAGAAGGCTCTCATCGTCTGGGGGGAGTGCCAGAGCCTCTTCCAACGTCATTCCCTCGGGCAGCCGCGCCAAGATCATCTCGTGAAACTCGGCGCCCGTGTTCTCGAACGTGAAGGTCACGAGTCCGGCGTCCACGGTTTCGGGCACACCGTCGAACGCGAAGTCCAGACCCGTAATCGCGATGGTCGGGCCGGCTAATCCGCCAATCTCCGCGATCGTAAGCTGGACTTGCGCGGAGACGACAATCCAATAGATCTGGCCGAACTCCATCGTCTCCAAGTCGGAGAGGAAGGCCGGCTCGCCCGGTCGATTCACGCTTCACGTTTGCGTGGTGTTGTCCCAATGGAACACCGCAGAATAGAGGCCAGCAATCGAGTTCAGCGCCTCCTCTACCGTCGCCGTCTCACCCAGATACACCAGCTCGTTGATGCCCGCCTCCAGCGTGATGTCAGCCGAGGGAGCTCCTTGGGCCGGGGCGTGCGCTTTCTCTGCCGCAAACACCACACTTGATGTGAGAACGGTTGCCAATGCGAGCGCGACCACGAACCACCGCATTCGTCACCCCTATCCGCGAAAGAACCGAATTGGCTGGCCCTGCATTCTCTGCTAGATGGCGGCGCACGACACCGCCAGTCTTCAGGGGGCACAGGATACTCGTAGGAGATTGTGGGTTAACGCTGCCTGGATTTCGCAGGAGGGCGCCCCGCGGCTCCATTTGCGGGATACACCGCGCCTCGCCGGGTGCAGTTCTACCCAGCGCCCCCAGGTCGTTCGTCTGCTCTCGGAGTCGAGGTCGAGAAGCATCCGATCGTCACGACACCAGCCAGGCGCGGGCGCGCAGGGGAGAGATCCGGATCGCCACCGAGTAGTCCGCGGCGAACCTGGCCGCATCCATCCCCAGGCGCCTGATGCCAGCCGCGTATTTCTCCGCGTAAGCGGAGACGGCATCGGCCGGCGGCGCATCGCGGTCGATCCGCGCCGTCCCCTCGATCGTGACGATGTTGCCGCCCCGCCCGTCGCCGTCGAGGTGCAGTGAGACTTTGGAGTGCGCTTCGACGTTGCGGACTTTGGGCTTGTTCGGCTGACTGAAGATGAGGAAGGTCTCGCCGTCCCAGAGGAACCAGATCGGCGACGACCGCGGCATCCCGCTGGGGCTCACGGTGGTGAGCCAGGCGATCTGGTCGGCGCGCAAGCGCTTCTCGGCGGCAGCACTGAAATGCGTCACGGTCTCCTCCCCTCGTTTTGTGAGGCACGATGCGGGCAGGGATGCAGAGTACGTCGAGCGCAGCAGACAGGCAGTGCGGCCGTGGCGGCGTCCAGATGAGGGTCACGATGCTGTCGCCGGCGTCGTGTCCGCAAGCGTGGGGGCCCCAGCCGACGCCGCCGGGGAGCAGGTCCGATCGGTGCCCGCGGCCGGAGACTAGCGCACTGGGGACGAGCCCGCTCGCCGTCCGCGGAGTCGATCTTCTGCGTGAGGGCAGGCGGCCTCGATCTGGCCGCGTGGCACACCGCGACGACGCTTTGGATGAGGGCCGGAGAGGGTGTGTACACGGTCGCCGAGCGACTGGGGCGCAAGGACTCGGCGCCTCCTGAATGCCGCAGGGGACGAAGACAGATGGGAGGCAGGATGCTTCGCTCACCAGCAAAAGAGACGAATGGGTCATTCGTCCCATGGCGGATGGGGCGGGTGCACCTGCCCGCGGCGCATCGAGGCAGCGAGTATCAGGCTGGTGAACGAGCAGAACGGCTTGAGAGGTGCCTCATGAGGACCAAGGCATGTCGGGGATGCGGCAAGAAGCGAGGGTGGCTGTGGCGCCTGTACTCCGGGTGGGAGACCTGCGAGCCCTGCGGGAGTCGGTACTGTCGAAAATGCCTCCGCTCCCTCGAATCCCCAGACGCCTGGGTCTGGGCTTGCCTAGAGTGCGAGAATTTGCTTTTCGAGTTCGTCCCGTCCCTGGCTTTCTGGTCGTTCTTCGTCGAGGCGTAGGGGAGGTAGCCGAGGCATTCGTCGTGGCAAGGACGGCTGGAGGCCCTGCGCCCGCCGCCGCGCCGTTGCGTTCGGGCCAGACCGCTTTCCTGGCGTCGTGCGCCGCTTAGAGCCGTCTTTCCAGTGCTCGATTGGCGTAGTCCGATCTGGCTCGGTCGATGGCTCGATCGCGGCCCGCGTTCAGCGTTCCCTGCCGCTCGTAGGCCCACGCGTTGGATGCGACGGTGCTCAAGGTGCTGCCCTGGAAATGGGGCATGACGTACCGGGCTAACAGCTCAAAGCTGTGCAGGAGGTGCTCCCGAGGGGCCCAGTCAATGGCCTGGACCAGAAAGCCGCCAAAGCCCCCGCTCTGCTCATCCAACCGTTTGATGCCCTCGATGCAGTCATCCGGCGTGCCGATGATCCAGGCGCCGCTGTCGGCCATCGCGTCGACGATCCTCTCCGGCGGGCCGTCTACCATCTGTGCCCGGCCGATGGTGTGCTCCATGTACTCTCGTTGGAAGCGGCCGGCGCCCAACCGGGCCTGCTCCAGCGCTTCCTTTTTGGTTTCGGCCAGGTGTACCGGCAAGACCAAGCGCCAGTCGTCGCGGCACACTCTCTGCCCGTGTTCCGCCGCTGACTCCTCGGCGATGTTCCAGAGCCCGGCGAGGTCGGCCGCGGGAGCGGCGGACGGGTCGCGGGGAATGGTGATGGTCAGCAGCGCCGCGCCATATTTCCCAGCTAATGCGACCCCAGCGGGGGATTGGACCGCGGCAACCGCGATGGGCATGTGGGGTTTGCTGAAAGGCCGCAACTGTAAGAGGGCTTCTCGAAGTTCGAACCAGTCGCTCTTGTAGGTGATGGGCTCGGTCTCGGTCATCAGCCGCAAGACCATCCCGAACGCCTCGTCCATACGCTGTCGTTGCACGGTGGAGTCAATGCCCAGCATGTAGGCATCTCCGGGCAAGGCGCCGGGCCCTACGCCCAGCATCACGCGCCCGCGGCTCATGTGGTCCAGTTGGACCATGCGGTTGGCGACGTTAAAGGGATGGTGGTAGGGAAGGCTGATCACGCCTGTTCCCAGCTTGATGTGCTTCGTGCGGTCGGCGGCCACGCCAATGAAGATCTCGGGAGAGGAGATCGTCTCCCATCCGGCGCTATGGTGTTCGCCGATCCACGCCTCGTCATACCCGAGACTGTCGAGCCACTGGATCAATTCCAGGTCGCGGTCCAAGGCGAGCGTGGGGTTTTCTCCCACCCGGTGGAACGGCCCCATGAAGATTCCGAATTTCATTCGCTCTGGTAGAGCCATGGTCGTCCACTCTCCTAACGGGTTGACTCACTGCATCACTGACGTCCGTGCGCAGCGGAAAACAGGCGCAGCTCCCCACCGATGGTACGGCTCTCCTCAAGGTTGGTTAAGCAACTCGGTGGAGTCGCACTCCTCACCGTTGCTGCGTTGGCTGTGTCGTCCTGTGCGAACGAGCACGGGCGACAGGCTGAGACAGCGGCGGCGGCCGCTGGAGGCCGATCCGTGTCGAGGCGCCGCCACACAAAAAGGCTCCCCCAAGGGGAGCCGGTGACTCGTTTGGTAGCGCATGGGGGATTCGAACCCCCGATCTCCGCCTTGAGAGGGCGGTGTCCTGGGCCGCTAGACGAATGCGCCGCTTGGGTTTGGCTGGGGATGGAGGATTCGAACCCCCGCTAACTGATCCAGAGTCAGTCGTCCTACCACTAGACTAATCCCCACCTGATCCAGTGTAGGCAACACGGCGGAAATCGGGCAATTCCAGCGGACGGGCGCCGCTCGTCCCGAGCCCGCCTGTCCTGATCTTTCCCTGCGGGAAGGACGAAGGGTCGAAAGACGTGGGCGCCTTAGCCCGCGACCTGCTCAAGACGCTCCGCCGCGTCCTGCAGCCGCGCCAGCGTCCTCTCCTTACCCAGCAGCGCGATCGTCTCAAAGAGCGGCGGCGCCACTGTCCTCCCGGTCACGGCGATACGGACGGGCGTGAAGAGCACGCCGGGCTTCAGCTCCAGCCGATCCGCCAAGCCCCGCAGCGCCGCCTCAATACGCTCCGCCGTCCACGGCTCGACGCCCGCCAGCACCGATCGCACTTCCGTCAGCGCCGCCAGCGCGCCCGACCGGTCGTTGCGGAAGCCCTTGCCCAGCAGCGACTCGCCGGCGTAGGGGAGCGGCCCCTCCAGGAAGAAGAAGTCGGTGTAGTCCACGACTTCGCTGAGCAGCTTCACCCGCTCCTGAATCAACGGGGCGACGGGCCGGAGGATTCCCGCATCGACGGGCCGGGGGACGGCGGCCGGCAACCGTTCCTCCAGCCAAGGACCAACGCGCGCGAGGAACGCGTCCGCCGACAGATCGCGGATGTAGGCGCCGTTCATGGACGTGAGCCGTTCCAGATCGAACGTGGCGCTGGTCGTGCCGAGGCCGTCGATGTCGAACGCCGCGATGATCTCGTCCACGCTCATCTGGACCGTGCGGTCGTCCTTGGCCCAGCCCAACAGTGCCAGGAAGTTCATCATCGCTTCCGGGAGAAAGCCCTGCGCGGCGTACTCGCGCACGCTGACGGCGCCGTGGCGCTTGCTGAGCTTGCCCTTGTCCGGCCCCAGGATCACCGGCAGGTGCACGAAGACCGGCGGCTCCAGCGCCAGCGCGCGGTAGAGGAGGAGGTGCCGGGGAGCGCTGGAGAGCCACTCGTCGCCGCGGAAGACGTGCGTGATCGCCATCGCCGCGTCGTCCACCACGGAGGCGAGGTGGTACGTGGGGTAGCCGTCCGCCTTGCGCAAGACGTGGTCGTCCAAAAGCGCGTTGTCGAAGGAGACAGCGCCGCGGAGCGCATCGACGACCTCCGTAACACCGTCCTCCGGTATCCGCAGGCGCACGACGAAGCGGCCTTCGTGCTCCGCGATCTCGCGCTCGACCTCCGCCAGCGGCCGCGAGCGGCAGTGGCCGTCGTACCCCGGCGGCTGCTTGTGCGATTGCTGTACCTTGCGCAACGCGTCGAGCCGCTCGGGCGTGCAGGCGCAGCGATAGGCGGCGCCGTCGGCCAGGAGCTTCTCCACGGCTTCGTCATAGAGAGGAAGCCGCTGGGACTGGCGGTAGGGGGCGTAGGGCCCGCCGATGTCGGGTCCCTCATCCCAGTCGATGCCTAACCAGCGGAGAGCGTCAAAGATGCGCTCCTCCGCTCCTTCCACCGTGCGCCGCTGGTCGGTGTCCTCAATGCGAACGAGGAACTGCCCGCCGTGGTGGCGTGCGAAGAGCCAGTCGAAGAGGGCGGTGCGGATGTTGCCCACATGGGGCTCACCGGTGGGGCTGGGGCCGTAGCGTACGCGTACCGTCATGGATCGCTGTTGCGTTGTGGCGGCGGTCTGGGGCGGGCGCTAACGGACGTGCCGCGATCGGTGCCGCGACGGGCGCCAGCCGGGAGCGTCAGGCGGCGTCGTCACCGTAGCAAGCGGAGCGATGTCCGGTCCATGCACGGGCTCCATCCGGCGCAGCTCGTCCAGGAGGGCGAGAAAGTCCGGCGGCGGCTCCACCTCAATCCGGATTCGCTCCCCGCTGCGGGGGTGTGCGAACGCGAGCACGCGCGCGTGGAGCGCCTGCCGGTCGATGAGGTCGGAGGGGAAGCCGTAAATGCGGTCGCCAATGATGGGATGGCCCAGCGCGGTCAGATGGACCCGGATCTGGTGGGTCCGCCCGGAGATCAGCCGGCATTCCAGCAGCGACGTATCCAGGAAACGCTCGCGGACCTCGTACTCGGTCTGGGACGGGCGGCCGCCTTCAACGACCGCCATGCGGCGGGGATCGGCGAAGTCGCGGCCAATGGGGGCGTCGATCTTGCCGCTGAGCGGGTCGGGCGTGCCGGCGACCACGGCCCAATAGCGCTTCTCCACCGTGCGAGCGCGGATCTGCTCCTGGAGTTCGTGCATGGCCGACTGCTGCTTGGCCACCATCATCACGCCGCTGGTGTCCTTGTCGAGCCGGTGCACGATGCCGGGACGGATGGCGTCGCCGATCGCCTGGAGGTCGGGACAGCGGGCGAGCAGGGCGTTGACCAGCGTCCCCCGCGGCTCGCCCGGCGCGGGATGCACCGTCAGGCCGGGCGGCTTGTTGACGACAATGACTTCGGCGTCCTCGTAGCGAACGTCGAACGGGATATCCTCCGCTTCCGCCACCGGCTGGGGCGGCGGCGCAGGCCAGACTCCCACCGTGTTGCCAAAGCGGAGGCGGTAGCTGGGGCGCTCGATCTCGTCCTCTACGAAAACAAGACCTTTCACAATGTGCCGGCGCGCCGCCGTGCGCGAGAGCCCCGGCAGCCGGCGCGCGAGGAACACGTCCAAGCGCTCGCCTTCGCGGTCCGCCAGATATTCGTGGCGAATCGCGTCGGGAGGGCGCGTCGGGCGAGGGCGCGTCGGGCGAGGGCGTGTCGGGCGAGGGCGTGTCGGTCTCCGGCCCAGCGGTCATGGGGGCACCGTATCATCCCCGCGACGGCGCAGCGCGGAGTTCACGGATCGGGCGTTGCGCTTCGGGGCTCAGCGAAGAGAAGATACAAGATCACCGCGGCGACCCCGAGGACGATGCCGGAATCCGCCACGTTGAAGGCGGGCGATGAGGGTGGAAGCGGCCAAGGCACGTAATGAGAGAAATTGATGAAGTCCGTCACGCTCCCCTGATAGAGCCGGTCCAGCAAATTCCCCACGGAGCCGCCCAGGATCAGCGCCAGGCCAAGGCGGATCATCCAGTGATTCAGCGGGGGGAAGAGATAGTAGAGGCCCACCACCACGACGGCGATGAGGGTGGAAGCGGCCAAGAGCACGTTGGCGCCGTCGAAGAGCCCGAAGGCCGCGCCGTCGTTCGTCACGTGCGAGAAGCGGAAGAACGACGCCAGCTCCCAATGCTCGCCCCTGTCCAGGAAAGAGCGCACGATCACCTTGGTGATCTGGTCGAAGAGGACCCAGCCGGCGGCGATCCCGAAGAACACAAGGTCTTGCCGCTGACGGCTCCGGCGACGGCGCCAGGCGCGCCGCCACCAAGCAGCCTGCGGCGCCGAATCCGGTGCGGAGCCGGGCGCGGAGGGCGGCGGCGACGTCGGGGGGCCGTCACGGTCGGACGAGTCACGATCGGAAGAGATCGCCATCAATTTCATCGTACCAGCGGCCCTCGGCGCTGCGCCGCCGGCGCCCTGCTTGCTGGCGCGGCAGTGCGCTCGTAGCATGGCCTGGGCGACGGCCCGCGCCATCCGCCCACTGGAAGCAAAGCCGGACTATGCCGCCCGCCACGACCCCGTTCAGCCAGGAGCAGCGCCGCCGCGTCGAGAGCGGCGACGCCCGCCTTCCCCCCGGCCAGCGTCTGACGAACGACTGGCCCGTGCTCAGCTACGGCGCCACACCCCAGATCGATACGCAAACCTGGCGCTTCAAGGTCTGGGGCGAGGTGGACGAGGAGATCGCGTGGAGCTGGGACGAGTTCCTGGCGATGGGGACGGAGAGCCGCGTCAACGACGTCCACTGCGTCACGCATTGGTCGCGCTACGACAACGAGTGGGAGGGCGTGCCCATGTCGGCGGTGCTGTCGCGCATCAAAATCAATCCCGGCGCCGTCTCCGTCATGTTCCACTCCTACGGCGGCTACACCACCAACGTGTCGCTGGAGGACATCTCCCGCGACGACCACGCCATGTTCGCCGTCAAACATGACGGCCGGCCGCTGGCGCGGGAGCACGGCGGGCCCATGCGGGCGGTGATCCCCTCGCTCTATTTCTGGAAGAGCGCCAAGTGGGTGAGGGGGATGGAGTTCCTGCCGCAGGACCAGCCCGGCTTTTGGGAGATGTACGGCTATCACATCCACGGCGACCCCTGGAAAGAGGAGCGGTACTCCTAACCCGTGCCGAGTCCAGGCGCATGACCGCCCCCCCCGTCCCCGTGACCGTTGACGACCCCATCAACGCGGCCGTGCTGGCGGTTTCAGAGGACCAGCTCGAAGGGTTTCAGCGCGACCCGCTGGGGGAGATCGCACGGCGCTCGGAGGTGCCGCTGCCGACGGTGATCGAGCGGATCCGGGCCATGCTGGCGGCGGGGACCATCCGGCGGGTGCGCCAAACCCTGCTCTCCATCAACCTCGCGCACGGCGCGCTGACGGCCTGGCAGCTGCCCGACGACCGGCTGCGTGAGGCCTTCGACTACATGTACCAGGACGATCCGTTCTCCGGACACGTGGTCATCCGCACTACGGATGCGGCCTCGTCCGGAGCCGCCTACCGCCTCTGGACCACGCTGAAGGTGCCGCAGGGCTACTCGCTCCAGAAACACGCCGACCTCCTGGCGCGGCGGACCGGCGTTCAGCGCTACCGGCTCATGCCGGCCCAGCGGCTCTTCAAGCTGGGCGTGGGCCACATCCGGCGGCGAGGTCTGCCGCCCGGCAGTCGCGCCGATGAGCCCGCGGAGGTCATGGACACGGACATCGTCCGGCTCAGCGACCTGGAGTGGCAGGTACTGGACGCGCTGAAACGAGAGTTCCAGCCGGAGGAGATCCAGCCGGACCTCTGGCGCGCCCGCGCCGCCGAGGCGGGTGTGCCGTTGGACGAGTTCTTCGCAGTCGCCGAGTCGCTCCAGACGCGCAACGTGGTCGGACGCTTCTCGACTTTCCTGGAGCACGTCAAGGCGGTGGCCGGCGCCAAGCCGGTCACCCGCTACAACGCCCTGTTTCACTGGGCGGTGCCGCCGGGGTGGGAGATCGCTGCGGGCCAGGAAGTGGGCCGGCATCACATCATGACCCACGCCTACTGGCGCGACGCGGGGGCGGACTTCCACAACGTGAACGTCATGGGCGTGGCGCATGGGGAGGAAAAGGCGGTGGTGCTGGCGCACAAGAGCGCCATTGACCGGCATCTTCAGGCGGCGCACATCCCCGTCACGTACACCACAGTGTTTTGGGGAGGCCGCAGCGAGATCAAACCGTCGGAGATCTCGCCCACGGTATATCGGCAGTGGTGTACGGCGCAGGGCGTCGACCCCGCGGCGATGCGGACCGCAGCGCCCGCCTGAAGCGGACGCGCGTCGTTGCCCCATCTCTGTACGCTGGAGCGGCGTACACACGGGTCCGCCCGGCCGGTCGCCCCATGGCGGTGAGGGTGAAGCCACGACCATGAAGCGCTTCATCAAGATGGTGGGCACGGGGCCGCACAGTAACCGGCACCTCAGCCGCCACGAAGCCCGCGAGGCCCTGGGGCTCATCCTCCGCGGCGAGGCCACCCCGGCGCAGGCCGGCGCCTTCCTGATCGCCATGCGAGTGCAAGGCGAGTCGGCGGAGGAGCTGACGGGCTTCATCGACGCGATCCGTGACCAGGCGACGACGATCCACCCCAACGTGCCGCACCTCCTGGACATCGGCAGCCCCTACGACGGGCGGTTGCAGGCGCTGCTGATCAGCCCCGCCGCCAGCCTCGTGGCGGCGGCGGCCGGCGCACCGCAGGTGCTCCACGGGAGCGGCGAGATGCCGCCCAAGCGCGGCCTGGCGCTGGCCCCGGTGCTGGAGGCGCTGGGCATCCCCACAGGCCTGCCGCCGCCCGCCGTCCAAGAGTCGATCGAGCGCGACGGCTTCGGCTACATGGACGCGCGCCTCTTCGCCCCGCCGCTCGCCGCGCTCCTGCCCCTGCGCGACCAGCTGGGCCTGCGCACCGGCATCAACACGGCCGAGAAGCTGTACGACCTGGCGAACGCGCCGCACCACATCGTGGGCCTCACGCATGCGCCCTACGTGGAGCCGCTCGCCGCCGCCATGCAGACCATGGGCTGGCCACGCTCGTTGATCGTCCAGGGGCTGGAGGGAACCGAGGACGTGACCACAGCGCGGCCCACCCGCCTGTACGAGGTCACGCCCGAGAGCGTGACGGAGTTTCGCCTGCGCCCGCGGGAGCACGGGCTGCAGCCCGCGGATGCGGAAGAGCTGGCCTGCCCGCCGGACCCGCGGCGCCACGCGGAGGCGCTGGAAGCGGTGCTGGCGGGACGGGACCGCGGCCCCCGTGCCGACGTGGTAGCGCTCAACGGCGGCCTTCGACTGTGGGCCGTGGGAGCGGCGCCCTCACTGGCGGACGGGATTGCGCAAGCTCGCGAAGCGCTCGTCTCCGGCGCCGCCGGAGCGAAGCTGACGGCGCTGCGCACCCTGGCCCCGGCATAGGATGTCGGGCCGCCGAACCTCGGCGCTTGGCGGGGGCGCGTTAGGGACGGCATCGCCCCCAATTGGGGCGGTCCCCCATACCCCGCCGCTGCCCAGCACCCGAGGATCGGTCATGCCACTGGCAGCGGTGGTAAAGAGAAGGAGCGAGCGTGGCGAGCCAACTCCACGGACATCCCCGCGAGGCGACGATCATTCCTTGGCCCCGACAACGGTCGGTGATTGCGCTGCGGCCCCTGGCCTGGCCTGCTGGTGCAGAGCTAGGCGAGACGGCGGCGCCAACGAACATCTCGCCCTTCGCGCGGCTGCAGGCCCGACCTCGCCCCCTGCACCCGGACCCCGCGCCGGCCGCCTAGACAGTCGGCGCCGGAATCGTCCGCGTCGTCTTCGCACGCCCTTTTCAAGCGCGCGCGCGTCTGCTGACCATAAGCGCCCCCGGCCCCCGCGGGCCGGGCTCCGTCCAGGTTGACACCCCCCGCGGCCCTGCCTAGACTTACCTGGCTGACTTCGCCACGCGCGGGGGCGGGTAACCGTGCCCGTGAGGGCGAAGCACCTTAGCAACAGAATAGGGCGTAGAGCGACACGATCCCTTCCTGGCCTTGGCCGGGAAGGGTCGGTCAGCGCGACGGCGCGCGGGCTCGGGACCTCGCTGGAGGTGGGAGCCACGTGCGTGTCGCGCCGTGATCACACAGGTGCATATGGTGTACATGCCGTGACCGTAAAGTAGGTCAAGCGACTATGGCGCACGGTGGATGCCTTGGCACTTCGAGCCGATGAAGGGCGTAGCCTTGCTGCGATAAGCCACGGGGAGCTGCCAAGCAAGCTGATCCGTGGATTCCCGAATGGGGCAACCCGGCGGCGGTCATACGCCGTCACCCCGGACTGAACACATAGGTCCGGAGGAGGGCACCGGGGGAACTGAAACATCTTAGTACCCCGAGGAAAAGAAACAATTCCCTGAGTAGTGGCGAGCGAAAGGGGAGCAGCCCAAACCGCGAGTCCTTAGTGGCGGTACGGCCTATGGGCTCGCGGGGTTGCAGGACCCCCGCGCCGGCGCGAACCCGCCGGCCGGCAGTTACCAATCTTCCGTCTAGGAGAAGGTCCCTGGAAGGGGCCGCCGCAGAGGGTGAGAGCCCCGTATCCACAAGACGCGGAGACTGTCGAAGGGTGTTCCTGAGTACCACGCGACACGTGAAACCGCGTGGGAAGCTGGGAGGGCCACCTCCCAAGGCTAAATACTCGAAGTGACCGATAGCGGACCAGTACCGTGAGGGAAAGGTGAAAAGTACCCCGGAAGGGGAGTGAAATAGTTCCTGAAACCGTGTGCTAGCAAGCAGTCGGAGTCCTTCCCGCAAGGGAACGGATGACGGCGTGCCTATTGAAGAATGAGCCGGCGAGTTACCCTCAGTGGCAAGGTTAAGCCAGCATGCTGGCGGAGCCGGAGCGAAAGCGAGTCTGAACAGGGCGACATGAGTCGCGGGGGGTAGACCCGAAACCAGGTGAGCTACCCATGGCCAGGGTGAAGCGGGCGTAACAACTCGTGGAGGCCCGAACCAGTTTCTGTTGCAAAAGGATTGGATGAGTTGTGGGTAGAGGTGAAATGCCAAGCGAACCTGGAGATAGCTGGTTCTCCCCGAAATGCTTTTAGGGGCAGCGTCTGCGTAGCACGACCGTGGAGGTAGGGCACTGACTGGGCTCGGGGGCGAATAGCTTACCAACCCCAATCAAACCGCGAATGCCACGGCCGAAGCGCAGGCAGTGAGACTGTGGGGGCTAAGCTTCATGGTCGAAAGGGAAACAGCCCAGACCACCGGCTAAGGTCCCGAAATCTCCGCTTAGTGGGAAAGGAAGTTGAGCCGCCCAGACAGCCAGGAGGTTGGCTTAGAAGCAGCCATCCTTGAAAGAGTGCGTAATAGCTCACTGGTCGAGTGGTTTGGCGCCGACAATGTAACGGGGCTCAAGCGGAGTACCGAAGCCGTGGATTCTTCCAACCGGAAGAATGGTAGGGGAGCGTTCTGTTCCGCCGTGAAGCCCGACCCGTGAGGGCGGGTGGAGCGAACAGAAGCGAGAATGCCGGTATGAGTAGCGTAAGGCGTGTGCGAACCACGCCCACCGAACGCCTGAGGATTCCTACGGAAGGGCAATCCACGTAGGGTTAGGCGGGCCTAAGCCGAGGACAGCCGTCGTAGGCGATGGACAGCCGGTTCATATTCCGGCCCCACTGCCCGCGCGTTCACGTCCCTGGGGGGACCCGGGTTGGTAGCCAGAGCGTGCCTATTGGACATGGTGCGTCCCTGAGCCGTAGGCGGCCGCGGGGGTCAAAGACCCGCGGGTCAAGCGGAGGGCTCGGGGGAAGCGGCGACGTCAGTCAATGCGACTCCGGCGATCCTGTTCCGGCCAGAAAAGCCCCGGGGAGGAGTGCGGGGAGTGCCCGTACCGCAAACCGACACAGGTAGGTGGGGGTAAGTACCTTCAGGTGCACGAGTGATCCCTCGCTAAGGAACTCGGCAAAATCGCTCCGTAACTTCGGGAGAAGGAGCGCCCTGGACGTGATCCTTCCTTGCGAAGGAGAGCGTCTGGGGCCGCAGCGAGCAGGCCCAGGCGACTGTTTAACACAAACACAGGTCTCTGCTAACGGGAAACCGGACGTATAGGGGCTGACGCCTGCCCAGTGCTGGAAGGTTAAGGGGAGAGGTTCACGCCTTGATCCGAAGCCCCAGTGAACGGCGGCCGTAACTATAACGGTCCTAAGGTAGCGAAATTCCTTGTCGGGTAAGTTCCGACCCGCACGAATGGCGTAACGATCTGGGCACTGTCTCGGCGAGGGGCTCGGCGAAATTGAAGTGGCCGTGAAGATGCGGCCTTCTCGCAGAAGGACAAAAAGACCCCGTGGAGCTTTACTGCAACTTGGCACTGGAGGCCGTCCTGCGATGCGTAGGATAGGTGGGAGCCGGTGAAGCGGGGCTTGTGGGTCCCGTGGAGGCAACCTTGAAATACCACCCTTCCCAGGGTGTCCTTCTAACGCCTGAGCAAGCAGGCGGACCGTGCCTGGCGGGCAGTTTGACTGGGGCGGTCGCCTCCCAAATGGTAACGGAGGCGCGCAACGGTTCCCTTAGGGTGGATGGAAATCACCTGACACGTGTATTGGCATAAGGGAGCTTGACTGCAAGACAGACACGTCGCGCAGGGACGAAAGTCGGCCAAAGTGATCCTACGGTTCCGTGTGGTAGGGCCGTGGCTTATCGGATAAAAGTTACCCCGGGGATAACAGGCTTATCTCGCCCGAGAGTTCACATCGCCGGCGAGGTTTGGCACCTCGATGTCGGCTCGTCGCATCCTGGGGCTGGAGCAGGTCCCAAGGGTTGGGCTGTTCGCCCATTAAAGCGGCACGCGAGCTGGGTTCAGAACGTCGTGAGACAGTTCGGTCTCTATCCTCTGCGAGCGTTGGAGCGTTGCGAGGATCTGCCCCTAGTACGAGAGGACCGGGGTGGACGGACCGCTGGTGTTCCAGTTGGGGGGCCTCCCCCCATCGCTGGGTAGCCATGTCCGGAAAGGAGAAGCGCTGAAAGCATCTAAGCGCGAAGCCCCCCTCTAGATGAGCGCTCCCACCGGCTAGACCGGGTAAGGCCACGGGAAGACCACCCGTTAGATAGGCGGCAAGTGGAAGTCCGGTTAACGGGCGCAGCTAAGCCGTACTAATGGCCGAGGGCTTGACCTACTTTGCGGTGACGGCAGTACATCAGCACCCTCTACGCCCTGTTCTGTGTGCACGTTGCGGGATGGAGCAGTGGTAGCTCGTCGGGCTCATAACCCGAAGGTCGCAGGTTCGAATCCTGCTCCCGCTACCAACGTCTACCCTCGAGGCCGTCCTTCTACCGAAGGGCGGCCTCGTTGCTATGCGCGGCCGGCCGGCAACGAGCGTCCTGATCCGTAGCCTCACAGCTCCCGGGCCAAATCCTCGTCGGCGCCGGCGAAGACCAGCAGGTCCCCCGCCTCAATGGCCTGCGAGCGCACGGGATTCAGCTGCACTTGGTTATCGCGCACCACCAGCAACAAGCGGCGCGTGCGCGCGCGGCCGTCAATGTCGTCCAACTGCTTGCCCTGCAGTCGCGCGGGGACCGGGTAGACGCCGATGCCGTACTCCCGCGTGAGCGTGAGGTAGTCCTTGGCCTCCGGGAAGCCCAGCAGATGGGCGTAGCGCTCGCCCCCCTCTTTCTCCGGCTGCACCACGCCGTGGGCGCCCAGGCGACGCAGAATAGTGGCGTGCCCGTCGCTGCCGGCCTTGGCGTGGATGGCGGGGACGCCCAACGCCTGCAGATTCATGATTGCCAGGACGCTGGCCTCCAGCTCCGCCGTCGCCACCACTCCCACGTCCACCCCGCCGGTGCCCAAGTCACGCAGGGCGTCCGGATCCGTCATGTCCGCAATCGCCGCCTTCGCCACGACGTCGGCGAGCTGCTGCACCTCGTACTCGCTCCGATCGACCGCCAGCACCTCGTGCCCCATCTCGGACAACGCCCGCGCCAACTGCGAGCCGAAGCGTCCCAGCCCCAATACCGCGATCTGCATTGCCATCGTCGCTCTCACCTTTCTCCGCGGCGCCCCGCCCCCGCGACCGGCCGCCCGGGCTAGCCAATCCGCAGCCCCTCCGCCGGGTAGTGGTAGCTGGCCTGCGTGCGCTCCGGCACGGTCAGCGCCACCATCAGCGGCCCCAATCGTCCCACGAACATCAGCGCCACCAACACCATCGCTCCCACCGTGGAAAGCTGCGCCGTCACGCCTTGCGACCAACCCACGTTGGCCGCCGCCGACATCACCTCAAAGACCGTGGGCAGGAAGCGCAGATCGTTGTCCGTGACCCCCAGGGCCCAGACGCCGGCTGTGACGGTCGCCACGCCGAGCAGCACCACGGCGACGGCGCGCAGCACGATGGCCGGCGGCAGCTCGCGCCCGAACAGCTCCGCCCGGTGGCGGCCGCGCAGGCTGGAGAGCACCACGGCCACGCTGACCATGAAGGCGCCCACCTTAATCCCGCTCGCGTTGGACGTGGAGGCGCCGCCAATGAACATGAGCGCTAACAGGACCGCGGCCGTGACGTCGCGGATGGCGCCCATGTCCACAGTGGCCATCCCCGTGGTGCGATTGACGGAGAGGAAGAAGCTGTTGGCAATGACGTCGACGGCGCCGAGGCCGTCGAGCACATGGCCGCCCTGCACCTCGCCGGCGGCGAAGATGAGCATGCCCACCGCGAGCAGCGCCACCATGCCCACCACCACGACCCGCGTGTCCAGATTCCAACGGCGGCGGTGGCGGCGCAGATCGAAGACGGTGACGAACGAGAGGCTGCCGAGCAGCGCGGCCACGCCCATGACCACGATCGGATAGGCCGAGCCGATCTCCGCCGTCATGCTGCGCCGGCCGCCCATGACGTCGAAGCCGGCGTTGTTGAAGGCGGAGACGGCGTGGAACAGCGACCGCCAGACGGCGTTGGCGTCCGCGGACCGCTCCAGGAACCAGGGGAGCAGCAGCACGAAGGTAACGATCTCCGTCACCAGCACGAAGATCAAGACGCGCCGGAGCAGGCGCCGCACGTCCCAGTCGCCTGCGCCGGTCAGTTCCAGGCCAAAGAATTCGCGCCCGCGCAAGCCGAAGCGCTGCCCTGCCACCATGATCACCATGCCCGCATAGATGGTCACGCCCAGGCCGCCCGCCTGAAAGAGCCCGAGGATCACCGCCTCGCCGAAGCCGCTCCAGTGTTCCGACGTGTCCACGCGGACCAGGCCGGTCACGCAGACGGCGGACGCGGCCGTGAAGAGGGCGTCCCAGCCGCTGGTCCAGTCCCGCGACTCCGCGGCAATGGGGAGCGAGAGGAGGAACGTGCCCACGGCGATGACCGCAGCGAACGATCCCGCCACCAACCACGGCGTGGGCCGCAGCCCGAAGCGGCGACGCGGGGGCCGCAACTCCACGGTCTCGGGACGAATGCGCCTGCGCCGCAGCACCACGTCGGCGGGTCGGCGGTGATCTGCAGGCGTCATGCCGTCTCGCACGCCCCCTGACGGTGGCGGCGCCGCCACCATATCGATCGTACGCTCCAGATCGGACTGGGGACATCGGCGGGCGCACGCGGATGCGCCCGCAGACTATGTCACGCGCCGCCGCCGTGATAGGCTGCGCCCGCCACGCGCGCGGCCCCATCGTCTAGAGGCCTAGGACGCCAGCCTTTCAAGCTGGTAGCACGGGTTCGAATCCCGTTGGGGCTACCACCACGTCTGTCAACGCGCCCGCCCGTTCGCGCTCGTCCGCGAAGGAGGACGCTCGCTTCGGCCTCGTCGCGGCGCCGGTCACGTCCCGGAACGGTTCGCTCTGGAACCACTCCGCTGCAGCTGCACTGCCTGCCGGACGAAGTCTCGCAGTGACGCCGCGTCCAACTCCGAGACGCTGCGCACCTTCACATGCCGCATCCCCCTGCCGCTGCCTTCCAGCCGTCGCGCCGGGTCGTCCAGCTCCACGCCGCGAAAGAGCTGCAGCCGCACGTACTCCCGCGCGGGCATGATGGAGCAGACGTTGCCGTTGAGGGTGTAGGTGGGGTGGCCCCACTTTGATCGACTGCTCGCACTCCGGCGCCACGCCCACAACGATCTCGTGCAGCGCCAAGGCGATGGGGCGCTGCGCCGCCCCCAATCCGTTGAAGAACGCCTGGACCTCGGCCCCGCTCTGCGCCTTCGCCATCGTTCCCCTCCCCGCCGACTCCGCCTCTGTCGCGTCGGCTGATCCTTGTCCGCGCGACCGGCTACCCTTATCCGAGCCCCGCCGCTCCCGCGGCGGTCGCGATCACGGTAATCGGGGGAGGGAGCAGCGCCAATGCCTATCGCAGTGGGAGCGAAAGTGCCGGCGGACGTGGCCGGCTTCGTGCTGGACGACGGTCCCAAGAAGGTCAGCCTGGGGGAGGTGACGGGCGGGAAGCGGGTGGTCATGTTCGGGATCCCGGGCGCCTTCACCGGCACCTGCACCAACGAGCACCTCCCCAGTTACGTGAAGGAAGCGGCCTCGCTGCGGGCCAAGGGAGTGGACGAGATCGTCTGTCTGGCCGCCAACGACGTCTTCGTGCTGCAGGAGTGGAACCGGCAGCACGGCAGCGACGACATCACCATGCTCAGCGACGGCAACGGCGACATCGCCGGCGCGCTAGGCCTGGCGGTGGACCTCAGCGCCGTGGGCCTGGGCTCGCGTGTCACCCGCTTCGCCATGGTCTTGGACGACGGCGTCGTCAAAGCGCTGAACGTGGAAGAGAAGCCGGGGACCTGCACCCTCACGTCGGCGCAGAGCATTTTGGAACTGGTCTAGTGCGGCGGCCGTCCGGCCGCTCGATCGCGGCGCCGGAGGAGACCCGGTCCGGGCCTCGCGACTCCGACACCGCGAGGCGCCTGCGCCCCAGGGACGCAGCCGCCATCGCGGCGCTGCCCGACTCGGTCAGCGCGCACTCCCACCAGGCAGGCTGGTACAACAACGCCTCCTTCCTGCTTCCTTTTCTTGCCGCCGTGGGGACACTGATCGCCTGGCTCGTCGCGGGCGGCGCGGAGCTGCTGGGGATCAGCATCTTCTTCTTCGTCGTCTCGGGCCTGATGTTGCCGCTGGTCTACCTGACCTGGCAGCGCACGGCGACCGCCATCGTCCTGCGGGAGAGCGGAATCGAGGCGCGGCACCAAGGGCGGCTGCTGCAGTCGCTTGCTTGGAACGACGTCCGTGCCCTGCGGCGAGTCGAAACCATGGGGAACGTGCGCTGGTACGTCTTCGGACCTGAGGACCGGCACCTCAGCCTGGACGGCGAGATCGACTCGCTCGACACGCTGCTCGACGAGATCTGTCGGCTCGCGGACGTGGAACGCGAGCCCGGCAGCCGCGGCGCCTGAATCGCCCGTCAGCCAACCTCCGCCGCATGGGCCAGCGCATCGTCCCAGGAGGCGCGCTCGCCGATGAGGCGGCGATAGTCCAGCAGCAAGCGGGGCCAATTGAACGTCAGCGCCGCCATGATGCGCCCGTTGCGGCCGTAAATCGCCACGAATCGGTTCTCTCGGACCGAGCCGTGCACGACCCGCACCTCGTCGTCGGCGCGGGACGATCCCACGTACTGGATCTTGGTGTCGTACTGGTCGGACCAGAAGAAGGGAACGGGCGCGAAGGGGCGCGCCCCTTCCGGGCCGGCCAGCAGATTTTCGGCGGCGGCGGCGCCCTGCTCCACCGCGTTGGTCCAGTGCTCCACCCGCATCTCCTCCCCGAACAGCGGGTTGTCCCAGCGGGCCACGTCGCCGGCGGCGTAGATGCCCGGCGCCACGGCGCAGGTCGCGTCGCAGACCACCCCGTCACGCAGCGGCAGCCCCGACGACTCCAGCCAACTCGTGTTCGGCGTCACCCCGATGCCGACGACAACCACGTCCGCGGCGACCGTCGCGCCGTCGGCCAGCCGCACCCGCTCCACCCGCCCGGCGCCGTCGAAGCCGGCCACGCTGACGCCGCAGCGCAGGTCGACGCCGTGCTCGCGATGAAGATCGGCACAGGCTTCGCCCATCTCCTCCCCCAATGCGCGCGCCAGCGGAACGGGGAGCGCCTCCAGCAAGGTGACGTCCAGGCCGCGCCCGCGGGCGGTGGCGGCGACCTCGGCGCCAATGAAGCCCGCCCCCACCACCACGACGCGCGGGCCCGCCTCAAACTCGCCACGGAGCGCGCGGCAGTCGTCCAAGGTACGGAGGGTGTAGATGCCGGCCAGGTCGGGCGTGTTGGGCAGCATACGGGGCCTGGCGCCGGTCGCGATGATCAGCCCGTCGAAGGGCAGCCGGCCGCCGCCGTCAAGCTGAAGCTCACGCGCACCGGGGTCGAGGGCGGTCGCCTCCAG
Organism: Dehalococcoidia bacterium; assembly: GCA_963662615.2. Taxonomy (GTDB): domain Bacteria; phylum Chloroflexota; class Dehalococcoidia; order Bin125; family Bin125. The sequence goes on along the minus strand of CAXXSR010000001.1, from coordinate 499,326 downwards.
GCCCAGCCGGAGGTCTACATCCAGCTCCGCGTAGCTCCCCGACTCGCGCAGGCCGGCGCGCTCCGGCTCCCATTTGCCGGCCAGGATCTCTTTGGAGAGCGGCGGGCGGTCGTACGGCAGGTGGGCCTCCGCGCCCACCATGGTGATGGCGCCGTCGTAGCCGGCCCGCCGCAGCGCCTCGACCGCGCGCAGGCCCGCCAGGGAAGCGCCGACGACCACGCAGCGGGTGAGGTTGGCCATTGCATCGTTTCGGGCGCTGGGGCGTTCTGGGGGCGGAGGCTTGGGCTCGGGTGCCTCGCTTCGTGAGCCAAGGGGGCGCTTGGCGCCTCAATCGTCTTCAATGGAGATGGCGTGGGTGGGACACATGCGCACGGCCTGCTCCAGCTTGGCCCGCAGCTCCTCCGGCGGATTCTCCTGCAGGATGTAGAGAAAATTGTCGTCCCGGACCTCAAAGAGCTCCGGGGCGATCCCCACACAGACAGCGTTCGAGTCGCACTTATCGTAATCAACCACGACCTTCACGGCGTTTCTCCCTCTCGCCCCACCCCATTGCGCCGGCCCCGCTGGGACGGGTCTCGCGTGCGATTGTACGGCAGGCCGGGCCTCGCGGCGGTCATTCCCTGAGAAGACGAGACGCCTGTAGGGAGCCGCGTTCTAGTCAAGTGCGTTGGCGCATGATCTGTTTGTTCGCTACGGTACCGTCAGGCGCCCAGTCGTGCGTCCGGCTCGGCGAGCCGAGACCCTCACCGGCCGGGGAACCCGGAAGCCCGGTGTTGAGGCGCCCCAGGCAAGGAGAGGTCCAGCGTGGCTGGTCCCTCGGCCGCCCCACCCGTCCTCACCCCGAACTGGTTCAAAGACACGTTCTTGGGCATTGAGGTCGAGCAGTTCCTCGGCCTCGCCGTCCTCGTCGTGCTGGCGCTCGCGGCGCAGCGCATCGCCGTCGGGCTCATCGCTCTCTACATCCGCTATCGGGTCACGGACGACAGCGTGCCCTTCTGGACGCGAGAACGCCGGCGGCTGAACCGGCCCCTCCTGGGCCTCACCGTCGCAATCACCATCCTGGTGGGCTTTCCGGTCCTGGACTTCGACGCGGACGTGGAGGACGTCCTGCAGACGCTGGGGCGGCTGTTGGGCGGCGGCTCAGCCGTCTGGCTGACCTATCGGGCCGTCGACATCTTCGCCGACGTCCTCCGCCGGCGCGCGGAGCTGACGGAGACCAAGCTGGACGATCAGCTCGTTCCGCTCGTGCGCACCACGCTGAAGATCTTCGTCGCGATCATCGGCGTGCTCTTCGTCCTGCAGAACCTGGACGTGAATATCGCCTCCTTGATCGCCGGGCTCGGCATCGGTGGCCTGGCAGTGGCGCTGGCGGCGCAGGACACGATCAAGAACCTGCTGGGCGGCGTCACGATCTTTACGGACAAACCGTTTCAGGTGGGCGACGTGGTCACCGTCGGCGACGTCACCGGCACCGTCGAGGCGGTCGGCTTCCGCTCCACGCGCGTGCGCACCTTCTACGATTCGCTGGTCACGATCCCCAACGCCCGCATGACCGACACGGACATCGACAATTGGCGCGAGCGGCGCTGGCGCCGCTACCGCACCACCCTGAGCGTCGCCTACCATACGGAGCCCCAGCGGCTGCAGGCGTTCGTGGAAGGGGTGCGCGCCATCCTCCGCACCCGTGCCGACATCCGCCAGGACAATTACCTGGTGGAGTTCGCCGAATTCGGGGCGCACAGCCTGGACATCGTGCTGCAATGCTTCATTGCCGCAGCAGGCTGGAACCAAGAGATGCGGACCCGCCACGTCCTCAATCTGGACGTCATGCGGCTGGCCGAACGGCTGGAGGTGGAGTTCGCCTTCCCCACCCAGACCCTCCACGTCAGCGAGCTGCCGGGACAGCCGCCGGCGCTGCCGCCGCTGCCCACCGGCGAGGAGCTGGCGGCCGTCATTGACGACTTCGGGCCGGAGGGCGCCGCCGGCCAGCGCGCCAACCGGCCCCTCAGCGAGGGCTACGACAGCGGCTGATCCGACGGGCTCCAAGCGCTATCCTGGCGACCGGCGCCGCCGCGGGATCGCGGCGCCCGCAGCGGGGGCGTCATGCAAAATCTGACCATCGGTGTACATGTGGCCGCGCCGGATGCGCCCGGCCTGGTTGACGGGATCGTAGCGGCGGAGCGGGCGGGGCTGGACGTCGCCTGGCTCACCGTCGGCCGACTGGCGCCGGACCCCTTCCCCGTCTTCGCCGCCGCAGCCGCGCGGACAGAGCGCATCCAGTTCGGCACGTCGATCGTGCCCACCTTTCCCCGGCACCCTCTCTCCCTGGCCCAGTCGGCGTTGGCGGTGGACGAGATCGCGCCGGGGCGCTTGCGACTGGGCGTGGGCCCGAGCCACCAGCCAATGGTCGAAAGCGTCTGGGGCATCCCCTTCGAGCGCCCGCAGGCGCACCTGCGGGAGTACCTCACCATCCTCAAGGCGGTCCTCCAGGAGGGACGCGTTGCCTTCCAGGGAGAGATCCTGCGGGCGGAAGGGGAGATTGACAGCCCCAGAGAGGTGCCCGTGATGGCGGCGGCCCTGCGCCCCAGAGCGTTCCGGCTCTGCGGGGAGCTGGCGGACGGCGCCATCTCCTGGATGTGCCCCTGGCCCTACATCCGCGACGTGGCCGCCCCGGCTCTGGCGGCGGGCGCCGCGCAGACGGGCCGGGCCAAGCCCCCCATGGTCGTCCATGCGCCCATTATCGTCAGTGAGGATGCCGCGACCGTGCGGACGGCGGCGCGACAGCAGTTGGGCCGCTACCTGCGTCTCCCCTATTACGCGCGCATGTTCCAGGACGCCGGCTTCCCGGAGGCGGCCGGCCCGGAACTCTCCGAGACATTGGCCGAGGCGCTGGTCGTCACCGGCTCCGAGGAGCAAGTCGCCGAGCGCATCGCGACGTTGCCCGACTACGGCGCCGACGAGCTGCTGGCCATGGTCCTCCCCGTGGGTGACGACCCGCAAGCCGGCATTGAGCGGACGCTGGCGCTGCTGGGCAAGCTGGCGCGCCTGGATTCGTAGGCGGGCGAATTCGTAGGCGGGCGGCGCGGGGACGGACTGCCGCGGCCCTTGTGGCGGGCGGCGTCGCTCCGCGATAATCGGGCGGCGACGACCAGGCGCCTGCGGCGCCGGGCGCGATCGTGCAGGAAAGGTGGGACGGCCCATGCCGGAGGAACTCGCATACAACGGCAAGATCCTGAACGTGGATCTGAGCAGCGGCAAGATCTCGCCGGAAGAGCTGCCCGAGCAGATGTACAAAGACTATCTAGGCGGCTACGGCATTGGCGTGCGCCTGCTGTTCGACCGCATCCCGCAGGGCGCCGACCCCCTGGGGCCGGAGAACGTTCTGGGGCTCATTCCAGGGCTGATGACCGGCACGCCCATCTTCGGCAACCGCTTCCAGGCCGTCTGCAAGAGCCCGCCCACGGGCGGCTGGGGCGACGCCAACTGCGGCGGCGACTTTGGCCCCTACCTCAAGTTCGCGGGCTGGGACGGCATCCTCCTCTACGGCGCCGCCGATCGCCCCGTCTACATTCTCATTGAGGATGACAAGGTCAGCATTGAGGACGCCTCCGCCTACTGGGGCATCGACGCAATCAGCGCCGAAAAGCAGTTCAAGGAAAAGTACGGTAAGAAGGCCTCCGTCGCCGTGATCGGGCAGTCGGGAGAGAACCTCTCCTACCTCAGCGGCATCTGCAACGACCACGGCCGCCTGGCCGCACGCTCCGGCGTGGGCGCGGTGATGGGATCAAAGAAGGTCAAAGCGGTGGTGGTGAAGTCCACCCGGCAGATGATCCAGCAGCACGACAAGGACGCGCGCCGGATGATGAAGGAGTCGCTGGACGAGTTCGCGGCGCCACTGCGCGACTTCTTCCGCACCGTGGGCACCACCGGCATCACCGCCGGCTCGGCGCACAGCGGCGACTCACCCGTGCAGAACTGGGGCGGCGTGGGCGAAGACGTTTTCAGCGACGTCGAGAGCCTGCAAGGGACCGTCGTCAACGAGAAGATGGAGAAGCACTACGCCTGCTGGCACTGCCCGCTGGCCTGCGGCGCCGAGAGCGTGGAATCAAGCAACGCGCAGTACCCCTACCCGCATCACACCCACCGCCCCGAATACGAGACCATGGCCTCCTTCGGCACCATGAACTTGATGAACGACCTGGACGCGCTGATCTTCGCCAACCACGTCTGCAACGAGTACGGGCTGGACACCATTGGCGCCGGCGCGACCATCTCGTTCGCCGTTGAGTGCTTCGAGAACGGCATCCTCACGAAGGAGGACACGGACGGCCTGGAGCTGCGCTGGGGAGACGACAAAGCGATCATCGCGCTGCTGCACAAGATGGGGAAGCGCGAGGGCATCGGCGACGTGCTGGCCGACGGCGTCAAGGTCGCGGCTGAGAAGATTGGCCGCGGCGCGGAGCAATACGCCATGCACATCGGTGGGCAAGAAGTGCCCATGCACGACCCCAAGCTGCAGCCGGAGTTCCACACCACCTACAAGCTGGACCCCACGCCGGCGCGGCACACCCAATACGAGGGTCGCAGCACGTTCGGCGGCCCCAAGTACCCGCGCGCGCCCAAGGACTTCAAGGACTACGCGAACCGGGGGGAGCACCACAAGGGCGCCAGCGAGTACATGCACATCGTCAACGCCACGGGCATGTGCCAGTTCATCATGATGACCGCCCCCACCGACCGCTTCCCTGAGTGGATCAATAAGGTCACCGGCTGGAGCATCAACGGCGACGACCTTCAGCGCGCGGGCGAGCGCATCGCCAACCTGCGCATGGCCTTTGAGGTGCGCGAGGGCAACAACCCCCGCGCCCGCAACGTGCCCGGCCGCATCTACGGCGGCGAGGGGACGGCGCAGCAGTCGGGGCCGCTGAAGGACGTCATCGTCGATGCCGAGACCATGGAGCGCGACTTCCTCCGCGCCTGCGACTGGGACGCGGAGACCTGCACCCCCAGCCGCAGCAAGCTGGAATCGCTGGGCCTCGCGGATGTGGCCGAGGCTCTCCACGTCTAGGTGGGCGAGGCGGCGCGCGAGAAGAGGGACGGCCGCCGCTCCGGCGTGGCGCCGCCTCTCACTCCCAGCGGGACGACGCCGACAAGACCGAGGCGTAAACCATCACCATGCCCAGGGCGCCGCTGCCCGCCGTCCACATCGCCGTGAACAGCCAATCGCCGCTGACGCCGCCAACGGCGGCGCCGATCGCGGCGCCCACAAGGCCGCCAATGGCGACGCTGCGACAGTTGAGACAGCTTCGATACGTTCTATGCAACATCTTCAACCGTCCTAACCGCGAGCGCCGACTTGTGACGCCGTTTCTGGCATGACGACGCGGACCCTTCGTCGGTTCCCCAGCCGCGAGTCAAGCCGCGCGCCGGAACCGCCCTCGGCGCGCTGCGGCGCTGCCGTCGATCCGCGTCGATTTGCGACCTGGTCGCGCTCCGCCAAGCGGTGCAGCCGGCCCAGGACCGCGGTCCGCTCCTGCCTGCGCTCCGCGGCCGTCCGCACCTACGTCCATACGCGCGCCGCCGCCTTCAGCTGCGACGGGGCGCTCGTGGTCCCGGCCGTCACCATGACGGCCCCAAATGCGTTCCCTGCCCGGTTCAAAGTCATTGCGCCCCGCTTCCCTGCGATGGCCGTCTCGACCGCTACTGCACTTGACGATCGAGGCTGCCTCTCGGTTCCCGCTTGAATCACCTGAGTTCGCGCTCAGTGTGGCCGCGGCCCGGCGCCGAGAGCAGGTGCGGACGCCCCATCCTTCATGGGGCAGATGCCCCATGAAGGACAGATGCCCCATGAAGGACGGTTGTGCCACGAAGGATGGATGTCCCCGTGCTGGGCGTTGGGGGGATGTATCCGGCCTCTCAGACGCCGCTGGCCGGGCGTTTCGCCCGATCGCTACAATCGTTGGTGCCATGGCCGAACATCCGCACCTCCAGATGGAGAGCGCCCCGCATCTGCGCACGCCCCTGCTCGTCTTGGCCTGGAGCGGCTGGAACGACGCCGGCGAGGCGGCCTCGCAGGCGGTCCGCTCGCTCATCAGCACGCTGGACGCGCAGCTCTTCGCCACCATCGATCCGGAGGACTACTACGACTTCACCCAGGCGCGACCGCTGGCGCGCTACCGCGACGGCGAGCGCGAGATCGTTTGGCCCAGCACCGAGTTCTTTGCCGCCCGGCTGCCGGAGCTGCCGCGGGACCTCATCCTGGGGGCGGGCGTGGAACCCAACCATCGCTGGAAGAGCTACATGGGGGCCATCACCGAGCTGATCGGCGCCACGCAAGTGGAGCTGGTGGTCACCTTGGGCGCGTTCGCCGCTCCGGTCCCGCATACCCGGCCCGTCGCGGTGCGCGGATCGGCCAACGCCTCGAAGCTCGCCGACCGCTACCAGTTGCACCCGTCCCGCTACGAAGGCCCCATCGGCGTTGTGGGCGTCTTCCACGACTTCTGCCGGCAGCGCGGGATCGATGGGATCAGCTTCTGGGCCAGCGTGCCTCACTACCTCCCGGGGGCGCGCAACCCCATGGCAACGCGATCGTTGCTGGAGAAATTCGCCGAGCTTTCCGGCCTCACGGTGAACTACGAGTACCTTGACAAGGAGATCGACGGCTTCCAGCGACGCATGCGGACGGCGGTCGAACAGAACGAGAGGCTGGCCTCCTACATACGCCGTTTGGAGGAAGTGCAAGGCGCGCGGGCGCCGGCCGACGCCGATGTCCCCCCCGGCGCCCCGCTGGAGCTGCCTTCGGCGGAGGGGCTGATTGAGGAGTTGGAGGACTTCTTGCGCGAAAGTCGCCGCCCCGATTCCTAGCCGTCGCGGCGGCGCCGCGATTACTAGCCAAAGCGGCGGCGCCGCGATTACTAGCCATAGCGCCGGCGCTGCGATGGCGGTCGCGCCATCCCGCTTGGAGGGAGCAGGACATGGCTGACGAACAGCCCGTGGACCAGGTCACCGACGCCGACCGCAAGGAGGCGTCGGAGAAGAGCCTGGCCAAGATGTGGAAGTTCGTCCGTGGCTATGCCGAGCGCAGCGGCTCCTTCCTGCACCCGCAGAAGGAGATCACCGAGTTCCTCGTGATCGGCTTGGCCAAGCACGTTGACGATCTCGGCCGGCCGCTCTGCCCCTGCAACTTCTACGAGGACAAGCACGAAGAGGTGAAGTCCTCAACTTGGATCTGCCCCTGCGACGAGATGCAGAAATACAAGTACTGCCATTGACTGCTCTTCTGCGATGCGGAAGGTCTTCCCATCACCACCTATCTCCCCCAAGACCACGAAGGCCGCGAGATCTACGGTCTCGTCGCAGACCCGCACCCGGAGAAGGGACGGGCCTTCGCCCGTCTGGAAGCGAAGCGCGGCCAATCGATCGAGAAGCGCACGCACGAACCGGGGGGCAAACCGAAATAGCGGCTGGTCGCCGCCGGATCGAAGCCGCCGCTCCCTGCGCTAGCCCAGGCTCCAGTCGTATTCGCGATAGCGCAGCTTCACGCGTTCGCTCTGGAGGAACTCGCGGTCGGCGTCGCTGTCCAGATGCCGGGCCACGAACCGGACCACGCCCGCCTGGCAGCCGAAATCCGTGGCGTACCAACTCATCACGCGAGGCAGCAGCAGCGTGCCCTGGGCCCGGTCCAACGTCGCCCCCTCGGGGCCGTTGAGGAAGCCGGCGGCGGCCAGCTCCAACTCCTCGTCAATGCGGTCCGCGCTGAAGGACTTGATCGGTGGGCAGCTGGCGGCGCCGCAGTTGAGCACGAAGTGAAGGCGCGGGTCCGCCTTCTCCAGCGCGCAGGCCCGACGCGGATCGGTGGCGCGAAAATGCGGCCCCGGGATGCGGGGATGGCCACGATTCGCGCGCAGCACGCCGTGCTCAATGTAGTCCAACGAGAAGCGATACCCGCCGATCTCGTAAGCCGCCCGGCGAAAGAAGCCCACCAGCCCGCCGCGCGCCTCCTTCACGGAGGTGCGGATCTCGTAGCAGATCACGGCGTCAACGAGGAGGGCGTTGTAGCAGTTGATCCAGAACGCCAGCCGCTCTTCGCGGCGACCCAGGCGGCGCAGGTCGAGCCCGCGCGCCCGTGGCGTGCAGGACTGCCGGAAGCGCCGGTACGCCTCCGACTTCGCCACCATGGCGAAGTCCAGCCGGCCCGTGGCCGGGTCAACGGCCTCGGCCTTCAGGAAGGCCGCCATCTCCCGCAGCTCCTGTGCGACCGCAGCGGGCTCGGCCGGCGTCGCCGCGATGTGGTCGTTCAGGCATTCGCGTTGGACGCGGAAGAGCGCGTCAATGGCGCGGTCCCGCAGGAGCCAGGGCCAGCCCCTGATTTGCAGAAGCACGCTCACGGGCCACCACCTCACTCCCTTCCCCCCCATGCGTCCCAGGCGCCCACGTCGGACGGCCGGGGAGCGCGCCCGGCAGTTGCCCCAACCGGCCACGCTTCGATAGCCTGTCCTCAGCAGCGGTCCGATGTCGTCGCGGCCGCAGGGGACACCATATGGCGAAAAAGAGCCAGATCGCGCGCGACCTCAAGCGCCGCAAGATGATTGAGCAGTACAAGGATAAGCGCGCCGAACTCAAGGCGAAGCTGCGAGCGTCGTGGCAGAACCCGGACGCGCGCTGGCTGGCCCAAGTGCAACTGCAGAAGCTGCCGCGCAACAGCAGCCCCTCGCGCATCAAGAATCGCTGCCTGGTGACCGGGCGCTCGCGGGCCTACATGCGCAAATTCGGCCTCTCACGGATCACCTTCCGTGAACTGGCAGCGCGCGGGCTTATCCCCGGCGTGCGCAAGTCGTCCTGGTAACTCCCGCGGCTGGACCCGGCATCATCTGACAGCCCGCCAGACCCGCCCGCGACCCTGGCGATTCCCCTGCGCCAAGCCGGCTCCAGCCGTGCGCGGCCGCCACCACCGTCTGCCCTCTGACGAACGGCGATCGTGTCCCGAACGGCCGTGTCCGGAACGGCCGTCTTCGCAGCGGCCTTCAATGTGTTATGTCGCCTCCAGATTCATATTAACCTTGGCTAACGAGATGAAGAAGCCTAGCTTAACCCCTGCGCGCGTCGCCATGCTGCCACGCGCGCGGGGTGCGGATGGTCCCTCCCGCGGAACCGGTGGATTCCGTGTCAGGGAGCCTGCAAGGAGGAGGCGTGGAGGGCCACGGGGCATGGCGGCCAACCCGCCTGCGGCTCATCGTCTGCCTGGCGACGCTCGCGGCCTTGGCCCTGGCCGCTTGCGGCGACGATGACGGCGCCGGCAACCCAGGCACCGGCAACCCAGACACCGCCGGCGCGTCGGGCTCCCTCACGGTCTACTCCGGCCGCAGCGAGGACCTGATCGGCCCCCTGCTGAATCGATACGAGGAGGCCACCGGCGTCGATGTGCGGGTCCGCTACGGCGACACAGCCGCGCTCGCAGCCCAGCTCCTGGAAGAAGGGTCGCGCTCCCCGGCGGACATCTTCCTGGCCCAAGACGCCGGCGCCTTGGGCGCGGTGGAGGCGGCCGGCCTCCTCGCCGTTCTGCCCGCCGACGTCCTCGCGCGGGTCGATGCGGCCTTCCAATCGGCCGGCGGCGCCTGGGTGGGCGTCTCCGGACGTGCGCGCGTCCTGGTCTATTCCACGCAGCGGCTCACGCAGGAGGAGCTGCCCGCGTCGATCGTTGACCTCGTCGAGCCGCGGTGGCGCGATCGCGTGGGCTGGGCGCCCACCAACGGCTCGTTCCAGGCCTTCGTCACTGCGATGCGCGAGATCGACGGCGACGAGCGCACGGCCCGCTGGCTGCGCGGCATGATCGCCAACGGGGTCAAGGAGTACCCCAAGAACTCGCCCATCGTGCAGGCCGTCGCCGATGGCGAGATCGACGTGGGCTTGGTCAACCACTACTACCTGCACCGCTTCCTGGCCGAGGACCGCAACTTCCCCGCGGCGAACCGCTACACCGACCCCGGCGCCGCCGGCGCCCTCATCAACGTGGCCGGCGCCGGCCTGCTCCGCTCCAGCCCCAACGAGCCGGCGGCGCTTCGCTTCCTCACCTATCTCCTGGAGCCGGAGGCGCAGCGCTACTTCGCCCAGGAGACCAACGAATATCCGCTCATCGCTGGAGTGGCGCCCGGCCCCGGCATTCCGCCGCTGGCCACGCTGCAACCCCCCTCCCTGCGCCTGACGTCGCTGGCCGATCTACGGGGCACGCTGAACTTGCTCCGGGAGGTCGGCGCGCTGCCGTAACCCAGCATGTCCCTTCTCACCGGGCTTCCGGCGCGGGCACAGCGTTTCCCGCCAAGGCGGCGGGGCCCGGCCTTCGTCTGGTTGCCGGCGCTGGCCGTCGCCGGAGCGATGGCGATTCCTTTGGTCTACCTGCTGGTGCGCGCCGCCCAGGCCGACGCCGACGCCTGGCGCGACCTCACCCGTGATTCAACCCTGACGCTGCTGAAGAACACCGCCCTTCTCGCGCTAGCGGTCACGGCCGGCTCTATCGCCCTGGCCCTGCCCACGGTCTGGCTGACGGTGCGGACGGACCTGCCCTGGCGCCGCTTCTGGAGCGTCGTCATGGTCCTGCCGCTGGTCATCCCCTCCTTCGTGGGCGGCCTCGCTTTCGTGGCGGCGCTGGGGCCGCGGGGATCGTTCCAGCGACTGCTGGAGCCGCTCGGGGTGGAGTCGCTCCCGAACATCTTCGGCTTCGAGGGCGCCTGGCTCGCCCTTACCCTTTTCAGCTACCCCTATCTGCTGCTGACGCTGCGAGTGGGGCTGCGCGGCGTTGACCCGGCTTTGGAGGAGGCATCACGGGCGCTGGGTGCGGGCCCCTGGCGCACGTTCTTCCGGGTGGTGGTGCCCCAGCTGCGAGTGCCGCTGGCGGCCGGCGCGCTGCTGGTCGCGCTCTACACCATCAGCGACTTCGGCGCCGTCTCCATGCTCCGCTTCGACACCTTGACCCGCGCCATCTTCGTGCAGCACCAGAGCAGCTTCGACCGCTCGGCGGCGGCGGTCCTGAGCCTGCTGCTGGTCGCGCTGGTCGTGGTCCTGCTGACCGCTGAGGCCCTCTCGCGATCGCGGGGACGCTACTACACCAGCGGGGCCGGCAGCCCGCGGCCGCCCCGCGTCATCCGGCTGGGCCGGTGGCGCTGGCCGGCGACCGCCTTCCTGGCGCTGGTTGCGATCGCCGCCCTGGGAGTGCCGGTGGGCGTGCTCCTGGACTGGCTGGTGCGCGGGCTGCGCGCCGGCGAGCCGTTCAGCGGCATATGGTCGGCGGCGTGGCATTCGCTCTCGGTCGCCGCGGTGGCGGGCACGGTGGCGGCGGCGGCGGCGATTCCCGTCGCCATCGTGGTGGTGCGCCGCCGCTCGATGCTGGCGGCGCTGGTGGAGCGGCTCAGCTATTTCGGCTTCGCCTTGCCCGGCATCGTGGTGGCGCTTTCGCTCGTCTTCTTCTCGCTCAAGGTCGTGCCGGGGCTGTACCAGAGCTGGGCCGTCCTCATCTTTGCCTATCTGGTCCTGTTCTTTCCCCAAGCCCTGGCAGGGGTGCGCGCGGCGATGGTCCGGATCAAGCCGAGCGTGGAGGAGGCGGCGCGCGGCTTGGGCCGGTCGCCCCCTTGGGTCACGGCCACGATTACGATGCCCCTGCTGCTGCCCGGCCTGATCAGCGGCTTCGCGCTGGTGTTCCTGACGACGATGAAGGAGCTGCCCGCGACCCTCCTCTTGGCGCCGATTGAGTTTGATACCCTCGCCACCAAGGTCTGGCTGGCGGCCGACGAGGCTTTCTTCGCCCGTGCCGCAGCGCCCGCGCTGCTGTTGATTGCCCTGGCGGCGATCCCTATGGCACTGTTGATTGGCCGTGACAAACAGATCCGTGACTGACGGCACCCTCCCTGCTGCGCCGCCGGCGCTGGAGTGCATTGGCCTGGGCAAGCGCTTCGGCTCCGTCGCCGCGGTCGACGGCTTCTCGCTGACGGTGTTCCCCGGCGAGCTGGTCGCCATTCTCGGCCCCAGCGGCTGCGGCAAGACGACCGCCCTGCGCCTGATCGCCGGCTTCGAGACGCCCGACAGCGGCAGCGTCCGCATCGACGGGCAGGAGGTAGTGGGATCCGGGACAATGCTGGCGCCCGAGCGCCGGCGCGTGGGGATGGTCTTTCAGGATTACGCCCTCTTCCCCCATCTCACCGTGGCCGCCAACGTCCGCTACGGCCTCACCGCCACCAGCGTCGAGCCGGCGGCCGACGACGACGATGACGGCAGCCTGGGAGCGCGGCTCCGCCGTTGGACACGGGTGCATTGGCGGAACCGGCCGGCACTGCGGATGAGCGCCGCGACCGCCGCACGCGTACGCGAGGCGCTGGACCTCGTCGCGCTGGGGCACCTGGCCGGCCGCTACCCCCACGAACTGTCGGGCGGAGAGGCGCAGCGGGTGGCGCTGGCTCGTGTCCTCGCCCCCCAACCAGCCCTGATCCTCCTGGATGAGCCGTTCTCCAATCTGGACAGCCCCCTGCGCGCGTCGGTGCGGAGCGAGGTACGGCAGATCCTGCGTCGCGCGGGGGCGGCCGCGGTCTTCGTGACCCACGACCAGGAAGAGGCGTTCAGCCTGGCCGGCCGCGTCGCCGTGATGTGGGAGGGGCGCATTGAGCAGGTCGCGACGCCGCAGGAGATCTATCGCCGGCCCGCCAGCCGCGCCCTGGCCGAGTTTGTGGGCGACGCCGACTTCCTCCCCGGGCGCGTGGAGGGGAGCGGCGTACGCACGGAAGTGGGCTTGCTGGCGGCATCCTCGGAGACACCCGCCGGCGGCAAGGTGCTTGTCGGAAGCGAAGTGGAGGTAATGCTGCGCCCGGAGATGGTGCGGCTCGCCAGCGCCTCCGACGAAGCCCAGGGCGGGCCGGTCGCGGAGGTGATCGAGCGCGAGTACTACGGTCACGACCAGCTCATCGCCGTGCGGCTGCCGTCGGGACGGACGGTGCGAGCCCGGCTGGGCCCCAGCGATGACTTCCACCTGGGCGATCGTGTCCGCCTTCAGGTGACGGGCGCCGCCGCGCTCTTCCCGCGCTAGAGGGCCGGGATCAGCCCGGGCGTGGGCTGCATCGCCGCGGGCTGCGTCACCGCATTGGCTGCCGCGGCCGCCGCTCAGGCTTGCTCGTCCACCGCCTCGTCGCGCACGCTTGAAGGCGCAGCGGCCCAATTCAACTCCCCCTGCTGCGCCAAGCGGTAGGCGGTCTGGACGGCGCTTTGGCTGGGCGGCATGACGGCGGCGTTGGACTGGGCCGGCAAGGGCGAGTCGTCGACGCTCTCGTCGTCGGGCGCCGGCGCGGGGTTGAACGGGATCTCGTCCGGGGGGATGGGCGGCGGAGGCGGCGGTCCGGCTGCGTCGGCGCCGCCAATGTTCGGGGGCAGAGGTGGTGCGGGTGGCGTGGGCATGTCGATCCCGGTGGCGGTCGGCGTCGCGGACCCCAGAGTCACAACCGGCGACGGGCCGGCCGTCGTTGGGCCCCCCGCAAAGCGGGCGCGGAACCGGCCCGGCTCCGTGGAAAGGACTTGAAGCGTTGCGCCGGGGGGGACGAACCTGCGCGCCTCTTTGATGATGCGCGAGAGCGCCGGCGAGATGCCCAGTGCGGTGAGCAGCGCCGCCGCGCCGGACTCCCCTGCTTCGGCGGCCCCGCTCGCGGAGCCGACGTCGGCGCTGGAGGGACCGACAGGTGCTGGCGCTGACGTAGTGCCGGGGGGCATGGGTGGAGAGGGCGGCGCGAGGGGGTTGTCGTCCTCGTCTCCGCTGGGGAGCTGAGTGGGTGAAGCGGGCCCCGCCGCCGACTGCGCCTTCGCCCACTGCTCCGCGAACGCGTCGTCGGCCAGCTGCGCCGACTGCACGGGCGTCGGTCCACCGGAGGAGGCTGCGGAGAGAGGGGGATTGACCTCGACCATAGCGCCTTGCTCTCAGACTACGTGCCGGCGATCGGCGCGACTATCAGGGATCGCCCCCCGTCGCCAGCCGCACCGCCCTCACCGCACCGCCCTCACCGCTCCGACTCCCACCGGCGCCAAAGAGACGCGGCATTCAATGCGTAGGGCCCGTTGGCCGCTGTCGACAGAGCCCGCTTCGGCGCTACCTTGCAGCGAAGAGCCCGCCCGGTTCGGCGGAAGAGGAGCGCCGGAACATGGCATCCACCCTCAGCGACTTTCTCTGCCACTTCGTCAACAAGCTCAACCTGGAGTACCAGGCCGCGCTCTCGGATCTGACGGAGGAGCAGCTGTACCACCGCGTCAACGACCGCACCTGCCACATCGCCTTCCACGCCTGGCACTGGCTCCGCAGCGAGGACAGCGTGATCAACTTCGTCCTCCAGGAGCGCAAGCCGCCGGTCTGGCTCCGACAAGGGCTCGACGCCCAATGGGGATTGCCCAAAGTGGCGCAGGGAACCGGCATGTCGCAGGCGGAGGCGCACGCCCTCCGCGTCCCCAGCGTTCAGGCGCTGGTGCAGTACGCCCAAGACGTCCACGCCGACGTCATGGGCTACCTGGAGTCCGCCAGTCCCGAGGAGCTGTTCTCGGTCACGGAGATGAAGCCGTTTGGTATTCAGCCCAAACTTCAGCACATTGGCCAGGGAGTCCTGACCCACGGCCCCTTCCACCTTGGCCAGATCCAAGCGATGCGCGCCGTCCAAGGTCTCCCCGGCGACGAGGGCTAAGGGGCGGACGGAGACGGGCGGGCCAGGATCGGGCCGGCGCGGAGCTGCACCACCGCCTCCTCCAGACTCGGCGCACCCGGTTCGCCCAGGGACTGCGCTGCAATCCGCACGTCGTGGAAGGCGCGCAGCGCGCTGAGCCGTCGCACCCGCTTCAGAAAACCGGCGTCCACCCCCAGACCGCGGCCGCGGTAGGCGTCCACGACGCGCCAGGCGAAATCGCCGCCGTAGGAGTGAATCAGCCCCACGAAGTCCGCGGCGGGGTCGCCCACGGCGGAATGGCCCCAGCCGATCACGCCGCTGAGCGCTGCCGCACCGGAGTCGAACAGGAGATGCTCGCTCACCAGCTGGCCGTGGACCAGCGTGGGGTTGAACACCCAACTACCTTCGTCCTGGAGGAACGCGTCCCACCAACGGCGCACTCGGGGGTACTCCGAGACGCTCAGGCGCTTCCGCAGCACAGGGAGCACGTCCCCGCGCAGCCGCTTGCATCCTTCTCTCCAGGCGTCGGGCCCGGCGACTCCCAGGGCCCGCGCCCGCTGCGGCGGGAACTGATGCGGCTCCGAGAGGAAGATCGCCAAGTCGGTCACCAACCGCACGACCGTGCGCTCGTTGATCTGCCCGGGCTGGAGCGGTGCGCCGGGCAGGCGGCGATAGCCCCAGAAGCCCCACGGAAGCGCGCTCGTCGGCGCTGCCCGCCACTCCGGCGCCGGAATCGCCAGCGTGACGTGGCCGCGCAGGTACGGAAGCAACAGCCCTGTCATCGCGAGTCGCTCCGCCGCGGCTTCTTCACGCGGAAAGTGAAAGGCGACGCCGCCGGCAGTCGCCACAACGACGTTGGCCCGGCTCGCCGATAGCAGCGCCGGCGGCTCGCCCTGGGCGATGTCGAGAAACGCGCCGCTGATGGCGGCGGCGTAGACGTCCAGGTCCATCACCGGCATCGGGGCGGCGGCAGCGGCGTCCGCTCCCGGCGACGACGGCTCCCCTGGTGTCGAGGGCTCCCCTGCTGTCGAGGGTGATGCCATGCGCGGGGTCAGTGTAGCGAGCGCCGGCGCGCCACCGCCCGGCCCTTCGGAGCCAGCGCCCGGCCCTTCGGAGCCAGCGGCTGTGGCCGGCGGCTACTGATGGAGCGCGGCCTGGAGCCACTGAGCAGGGTCCACGTCGCGGCCGTGGACAATGACCTCCCAGTGCAGATGGGGGCCAACGGAGAGCCCCGTCTGGCCCACGCGTCCCAGCGTGTCGCCGCGGGCCACCAGCGCCCCCTCGTCCACGGCCAGCGCGGACATGTGCCAGTAGCCGCTGAAGACGCCGGCGCCGTGATCCAGGATGACGCCCAGGCCGTGCACGGGCAGCTCGCCGGCGAAAACGACCAGCCCGGCCGCGGGCGCGGCGATGCGGGCGCCCGCGTCGGCGGCGATGTCGAGGCCGTGATGCCAGTCGCGCGGGGCAGCGCCGTTGTACGAGCGCAGGACACCGAAGTTGCCGGAGCTCTCGCCATCCAGCGGGCCCTCCAGCGGGCTCCGCCAGGGGTCGCGCCAACGTCGCGCTCCACTCACGGCGACGTGGTCCTCGTAGCGCACGCGGTTGTCGATCGCCACAAGCTCCGGCGCCAGCAGGGCGGCGGTGTCGGGATCCAGGAAGATCTCCTCAATCTCCTGTCCCGTCTCAACAACCTGCAGCGGGGCCACGTACGTGCCGATGAGGGCGCCGTCGGCGTCGAAGAGGTCGATCCTGATGGCGTAAGAGCCCAGGCGGCTCAAGGGCGGGACGGGCACGTAGGCGAGCCAAGCGCCCTCCTCCTGCACCATGGGCCAGGTGGCGCCCTCAACGCTGAGCGCAGCCCCTGCGGCGTCGACGCCGGAGAGGCGCACCAGGGCGGTCTCCCCCTGCCGAATCGTGGCCGGAACGACGCTGGCCTCGCCCTCTGCCTCGGGAGGAGCAAGGGCGTCGGACCCCTCAGCGGCGGAACCGCTCGCTCCGCCGGCCGGCGCGCTATCCAAGGAAGCAGGAGGCGCTTCATCCGACGGCCCCTCGTCGAGCGCGGGCCCATCGACAGGCTCGGAAGGAACAGCCTCGGAAGGAACAGACTCGGGAGGAACAGACTCGGGAGGAGCGGACGGGGCCGGCTCGGCGCTCTGCGTCCCTGGAGCCGCAACGGCTGGGGCGGGCCCGCCAGGGGCCGCCGCGGCGGGGCCCGAGGGTAGCGCCGTCGGCCCCGCCGTCGGCCGCGAGGAGGAGGGCGCCGGGGGGGACGCGCCGGCCGGCGCGCGCTGGGGGAGCGGCGCCGGCTCCGAAACGGCGGCGGTCGTCGCGTCCGTCTCGCGGCCGGCATCTGAATCGTTGAGCAGAACGGCAAGAAGCGCCGCCACGCCGACAGTGGTCAGGACGAGCGTCAGGCCCAGGGCGAGGCGCGACGACAAGCGCCCCCGCAACTTTGGTCCACCGACAAACGGCCACAACCACAAGGCTCGATCTTCCGCAAGACGCCGCCCGTCCCGAGGATAGCCCCTGCAGATCCAGCGGGCGAGCGACGGATCCGCGCGCCGGGCCGTCCGCCCCTCCAGGGCGGGACTGATCGGACTCGGCGGCGATCCCGTACCTCTTGGCATGAACCGCGCGCTGATGCCGGCGCCGCAATCCCTGGCCCTTGCCACCCGGCGTGCTCCTGCCCGACCATCGCCCTGGACCGCGAATCGCAGTGAGGGGCGGCGGCGGATGCAGGATCGTCGTGAGCAGGAGCTGCTGCTGCGCCGCATCGCCGGCGGGGATGAAGAGGCACTGCGACAGCTCTACCGCCGCTACGGTCGGCTCGCCTACACCCTCGCCTACCGCATTCTGGGCCGAGAGGACATCGCCGAGGAGACGGTCCAAGAGGCGTTCCTGCGGGTCTGGCGGCACGCCGGCCGCTTCGATGCGGACAAAGCCTCATTTCCTACCTGGTTCTCGCGCGTGGTCCGCAATCTCTGCGTGGACGTCCTGCGCCGGCGCGAGCCGCTGCGTCGCGCCGGCCCGATCGCGGACGTCGAGCGCCTGCTGGCACCGGTTGATCCGATCGACGCGCCGGTGCTCGACCGCATCGTGGTCCGCGAAGCCTTCCTGAAGCTGCCCAGCGAGCAGAGTCAAGTCATGGAGATGTCCTACTTCCAGGGGCTCACGCACCGGGAGATCGCGCAGTCGTTGGCGATTCCAGAGGGCACGGTCAAGTCCCGCATGCGGCTGGGGCTGGAGAAGATGCGCAAGCACCTTGACGGAGCGTCGCCGTAATGGACCGCGACGAGGCCCGCGATCTTTTGGCCGCCTACGCCCTGGGCGCGCTGCCTGAGGAGGAGCGCCAAGAACTCCTGGCGCTCCTTCGCGATTGGCCAGAAGGCCGTCGCGAGCTGGCGCAGCTGCTGTCCACCGCGGACGCGCTGGCGGCCGCCCCAGCGGAGCAGCCGACGCCCGCTCTCCGGCTGGAAGGACGCATCATCACCCATGCCCGCGAGGAGCGCAGCGCGGAGCAGGCCCAGCGCCGTGCTCGCCGCCACTGGCCTTTGTGGCGGCGGTGGCTGCCCCACGCCGTAGCGGCGGCGTCCGCTGCCGTCGCCGTGGCCTTCGGCGTCCTCCTCTTCAGCGATGACGACGGTGAGCCCGCCGGCCGCTGGTTGCCGGTTGAAGCCGGGCCCGCCGCCGATGTGGGAGCATCCGAGAGCGCCGGCTGGGTCTACGTCACGGACTACGCCGGCGCGCCGGTGGGGCTCCTCTTCCAAGCGATCCCGCCCACCCCGCAAGGCAAGAGCTACCGCCTCTGGCGCCTGCTGGACGGCGGCGGCATCGCACGCGACCAAGCCTTCCAAGTGCGCGGGGAAGAGTTCGTGGCGCTGGCGCTGTCGACGAGGGAGGACGAGCATGTCGTGGGCTTCGCCGTTTCCTTGGAGGACAGCGAGCGGCCGTCGCCGGGCCCTCCCTCGCTGGACGAGATCCGTTTCAGCGTCACCCTGGACTAGGCGAGTGCGTTCTGCCGGGGTCACAGCCCTCTAGTCACAGCCCCGGGGTCACAGGCCTGTAGTCACAGTGCGCCGACAGCGAGTCGTCCGCCGCCTCCCCGGGGTGGTCCAAACCGCTGAGGCGTGCGTATATGGGGTCGAAGGCATCAGAGCCGGAAGCCGTGCCGCCGTAGCGCGAGCGGTGAGGAGGAGCCATGGGCGAAGAAGGCCGGACGCAAGCGGGACGAGGGCGACTTTCGCGTCGCACCATGCTGTCCTGGACCGCTCGCCTGGGCATCGGCGCCGCCGGCCTGGCCCTGCTGGGCTGTGGCGACGACGACGGCGCGGAGCCCGCGGCGGCGGCCCCGCCTCCGCGGCGCCAGTCCCACGCCGGTCAACTTAGATGGTTGGTTCCTCTGCAAGGACTTCCTCTACTGGCCGATGCCGGCGCTGGAACTCAAGAACGGCGACGAGATCATCGTCAAGCTGGGATCGGGCGAGGACACGGCGGACACGTTCCACGCCGACGGGATGCTGGGCGTCTTGGGCGGCATCGGTGCGGTGGGCCTGTACCGCGGCTCCGGCTTCGGCACCAAGGAGGACATCGTCAGCTTCGTCTCCTGGAGCGGCGGCATCGCCCGCAGGGACGTCGCCCGAGCGGCCGGCATCTGGGGCGATGACGACGTCGAGGCCGGCGAGGGCGACGCCATCGTCTACCTCGGTGAGGGCGTCGGCGCCGAGGCCTACGTCGTGCAGGCCGCAGCGACAGCCGACGTCGGGTCGGCCTACTAGCCTCCGACGCGGCACCGTGGCGGCGCGCTGGCGGCGAGGCGCTAGTGCGTGCCCTCGGGAATGCGCCCGGCCGAGATCAGCCACATCCGCGCGATCTCCGGTCCCATGAACCGAAACCTGCTGCGCAGCTGCTTTTGCAGACCCGGCAAGTCATCTCCGTCTAGTACGTCGTAGAACCAACGGCAGAAGGAGCCATGCTCGCCCTGGATCTCCCGCACCACGCGGGCGTTGGCGATGCAGGCCTCGATCTTCTTGCGGTTGCGCACGATCGACGCGTCCGCCAACAGCCGTTCCACCCCCCGCGGCGTGATCCGCGCCACCTTCTCAATCTGCCAGCCCTTGAACGCTTTGCGAAAGGCGCCGCGGCGGGCCAGGATCATCCGCCAGGTCAAGCCGGCTTGGAACAGCTGCAGGCACATCACCTCGAAGAGTTCGTCTTCATCATCAGTGCGACGGCCGAAGACTTCGGTCGCGTACTGCTCCATGAGCGGGTCGCCCCGCGCCCACTCCGGAATCTCGCGGCGCGCCCGCGCCCGAGGGCTCATGGGGCCTCCTTTCAGGGTGCAGCTTTCGCGGTGCAGCGTTCGCGGTGCGGCCCGGCCCGCTGCCCGCTCACGGTCGGGCGGCATGGTAGCATTCACGCTGCCGCGGGCGGGCCGCCGTCTCCACGCCCCCAAGCATCGCCCCGAGCCGCAGGTCGCGGCCGGCAGGCCCGGCGGGTCGTGCCGCCAACGGAAGGAAGCGCGCGCCCATGGCCACCCAACCGAGCCCACCAACGCCAACGCCGCAAAAAGGCCGGGCCTCGCTCTTCTTGGAGGGGCTCCAGAACCTGGCCCGGTCATTCTGGTTCATCATCTCGCTGCTGATCTACTCGGTCGGGATGCTCTTCTTCTACGTGGGCAAGGGCCTGATCGAGTTGAGCGGCTGGGGGCCGCGCCCCGTGCCACGGCCGTCCCGCTACCCCCCACCCAAGGCGGGCAAGTCCTCGGGCTCTAGCGCCGGCGGGAAGCCGTAGGAGGATGGGCCGCACGTCCCGTCCTCCAGCCGCGCGCGCGTGGCGGCCGCGCGCCGTCCGCCGCGGGCGGCGAAGGGAGCAGGGGGGATGAGCGTCAGCTTCGGCGTCTACATCGGCCCACAGGATCTTCCCATGGACGATCTGCGGGCGCTCTGGCGCGAGATCGACGCGGCCGGCATGGACGCCATCTCCATCTATGACCATTTCTACGAAGTGCCGCCTCGCGGCGGCCGCTCGCCCAGCTTTGAGGCCCTCACCACCATGACGACCATCGCCGCTGTCACGGAGCAGGTCCGGATCGGCTGCCTGGTCCTCTGCGTGCCGTACCGCAATCCGGCGGCGCTGGCAAAGTCCTTGACCACCATCGACCACGTCTCGCACGGACGGCTGGAGATCGGCCTGGGCGCCGGCTGGTACGCGCAAGAGTTTCGCGCCTACGGCTACCGCTTCCCCCCGCTCGGGCAGCGCATGGACATGTTGGAAGAGGCCGTGCAGATCGTGCGCTCCCTCTTGACGCAGGAGGAGACGACCTTCGCCGGCAAGCATTATCAGTTGGAGAACGCCAGATGTGAACCGCCGCCGGTCCAGGAGCGCGTGCCCATCTGCATTGGCGGTCGCGGCGAAAAGCGCACCCTGCGCATCGCCGCCCGCCACGCCGACGCCTGGAACGCCCCCTTCGTCTCGCCGCAGGAGTTCGGCCGGCTCAACGGGGTCCTCAACGACTGGTGCCGCAAAGAGGGACGCGACCCCGCCGCCATTGAGCGCAGCATCAACGTGATGTTCTACCTCACGCAGGACAAGAGCCGGATTGACGAGCTGGAGGAACAGTTACAACGGCAGTGGGGAGATGCCGCCGCCGGGCGACGCCAGGGCACCATCCTGGGGACCCTTGACGACGCACCCGACCTGATCGCCCCCTACGTCGCCGCGGGGGCGCAGCGCATCAACGTCGCCGTGCGCGTGCCCTGGGAGCAAGAAGCGCTGCGCATCTACATGCGCGAGGTGGTGCCGGCCATGCGACGCCGCTTCGCCAACACCGGACCCGCAGCCAACGCCGGCCCCGCCTGAGTTCGCCGCGTGCCGCCCGAGCAACCGTCGGTGCGCCTGATCCTGATCCGGCACGGACAGGCCGGCGGCCCGGGGATCAGCTACGGAGCTGAAGCGCCGCTCACCGCTCAGGGCCGGAAACAAGCGGAGCGCGTCGCCGCGGAGTTGGCGCGCGACCGCATTGACGCCATCTTCAGCAGCCCCTACACCCGCGCAGTGGAGACAGCGCGGCCGACGCGGGAGCGCCTGGGCTGCGCCTACGCCGAAGACCCGCGGCTGGTCGAGTTTCAGATGGGGGACGATGGCGCCGCCGCCATCGCTGAGATCATCGCGACGCGGCGGCACCTCGCGCTGTGGCGGCCGCACGACCAGTTGGCGCACGACGGCGAAACGTTAGGCCAGTTCCATGCCCGCGTCGCCGAGTTCTTGACCGGCGTCGCGGAGCGCCATCTCGGGGCCACGGTGGCCGTTTTCTCGCACGCCGGCGCCATTGCCGCGGCCATGCGCTGGGCCTACGGGCTCTCGTCCCAGCACGACTGGCACACCATCGTCGAGCCCTTCAACGCCTCCCTCACGGAGATCCGGCACTGGCCCCAGGGCCGCCATCCCGACGGGGCGCCCTACGCCTCCACGGTGCTGCGCCTGAATGACGTCCGCCACCTGCCGCCGGAGCTGGTCACCTTGTATTAGCGTGAGCGGCTCCGCCTGAGACCGAGTGAGGCGCCGGCGCGCGCGCTCTTGGCGCCGAGCCCCGGCGCACGGCTATCCTGCGAGTATGAGCGCGCTGACGATCGATCGTCGCCCCACCCTGCGGGACCCCATTCTGGTCACGGCGTTCTTCGGCTGGAACGACGGCGCGGAGTCGGCCAGCGGCGCGGTGCGCTACCTGCGCCGGCGCGCGCGCGGGCAACGTTTCGCCCATATCGACCCGGATGAGTTCTTCGTCTTCACGGACCAGCGCCCGCACATTCGTTACGTCAATGGACAGAGCCGCGAGATTCGCTGGCCGGTCATGGACTTCACCCCCATGCACCCCGGCCAGGGTGACCGCGACATCATCCTGGGGCTGGGGACGGAGCCCAACCTGAAATGGAAGGCGTTCGCCGGCCTGGTCATGGAGCTGGCCGCCGCCATGAACGTCCACGAGATCGTGACGCTGGGCGCCTTGCTCGCCGACACGCCCCACACCCGCGCCGTCCCCATCATTGGCAGCGCCAGCCGCGCCGAGCGGGCATCCGAGCTGGGCTTCCAGCCATCGCGGTACGAAGGGCCCACGGGCATCGTGGGCGCCGTCGCGGACGCCTGCCGCCGGGCGGACGTGGCGCACATCAGCCTCTGGGCGAGCGTCCCCCATTACGTCTCGGTCGGACAGAACCCGCGTGCCACGCAGGCGCTGCTGCTTCGCCTCAGCCAGATCTACGGCCTGGAGCTGGACCTGGCGGACCTCGACAGCCGTTCCCGTCGCTATGAAGCGCAGGTGACCGAAGCGCTCAAGCAGAATCCGGAGATGCGCGAGTACGTGCAGAAGCTGGAGGCCGCCGCCGGCGACGCGGAGGGGCAGGAGCTCGAGCGTCCGCCGCTCAGCAGCGCCGACGTGCTGGACGAAGTGAATCGCCTGCTGGGCGGCGATGACGGCGGCAATAGCGGCGACGAGGACGATACCGCCGAGCCCCCGGCCAATGCCTGAGCCCCAGCCGATGCCTGAGCCAATGCCTGAGACGATGCCTGAACGGTCCTGCGCTAGCGCCCATCCCCCGACGCCGCCGAGGCGAGATTGAGGGATCGCCATGGCCTCTGAGACGCCGACGGTCAACGAGATCGAGGTGCGCGGCATCCTGGTGGGCCTGTTCGAGGAGAACTGTTGGGTCGTCGGCAACCGCCGCACGCGTGAGGCGATCTGCATCGACCCGGGCGACCAGGCGGACGACATCCTCCACATGGCTGCGGAGATGGGCGTCACCATCAAGGTGATCGCCAACTCGCACGCGCACCTGGACCACGTCCTGGGAGTGCGCGAGGTCCAGGCGAAGACCGGCGCCCCCTTCCTCCTGCACCGCGACGATCTGGAGATCGCGCGCAGCCTGGTGGAGAGCGCCAAGCGCTTCGGGATTGAAGCGGATCCGGCGCCGGCGCCGGATCATTTTCTTGATGAGGGCGACAGCGTTGACGTGGACGGCCTCTCCCTGCGCGTCTTCCACACCCCCGGCCACACGCAGGGCAGCGTCTGCTACTACGCCAACCAACTGCTCTTCAGCGGCGATACCCTCTTCCGCGGCAGCATTGGCCGCACCGACCTGCCCGGCGGCGACTACGAGCAAGAGATGGCCAGCATCGTCGACAAGCTGCTGCGGCTGCCGGACGAGACCGTCGTCCTGCCCGGGCACATGCAGCAGACCACCATCGCCGCCGAGCGTGACTCCAACCCCTTCATCCGCAAAGCGCTTGCCGCCCGCGCCGCCGGCGAACGGAGCAGCAGCTCCGGGCTGATCCTGCCGGACTAAGGCCGCGCGCACAGGAAGAGGACCCCTCCGTGGCGACGAAACCGGAAACGCTGGCGGCCCTGGACGATCGCTACAACGCCCTGCATGCCCTGGTCGGCGGGATTGACGAGCCCCACGGGACCTGGCAGGGCGCCGTGGGATCATGGTCGGTCGTGAACGTGCTCCAGCACATCGACGGCTGGCTGGTCGAGATGGGCGAGGGGTTGCAGCGGCTGGCGCGTGGCGAGCGCGCTATGCGGGAGGGCGCGGACTACAGCAACGCGGACGCTTGGAACGCGAAGTTCGTGGAGGTCCGCGGCGACCAGTCGATGGCGCAGGCGCTGGCCGCCTTCGAGCGCTCGCACGCCGCCTTTCGCGCCGCTGCCGCGGCCATCCCCGACGAGCGTTACGGCGACGGCCGCACGGCCAACCGCATCGTCCACCTCGCCGCCCTCGAACACTACGCGGAGCACCGCGAGCAGATCGAAGCCTACCTCTCCGGCTCCTGCGACTGACCCGCCCAAGCTCACTGAGACCCTTGTAGCCGGGGAACCCCAGTGTCCGGGGAACCCTAGTGTCCGGGGAACTCTAGTATCCGGGGAAGTTGTGGGCAGCCATCCCTGCCCTCTATCGTCCCCACCAACGCGTCCCCAGCAACGCGTCCGCACCAACGGCCCGCCACGGGCGCCTCCGGGAGCCGCCATGCCCGACGACCCCCACGACGAGAGCATGATCACCCCCGCCATGAACGCGGCCATCGGCAAAGACGGCCGCTCCTTCACCGTCGAGATCAGCCGCGAGCTTGTCACGCGCATGGCCGAGGCGCTGGAAGCGAACGACCCGCAACTGGAGGCCGCGCTCGCCGGCGACGACGCCGCCGCCGTCGTGCCGCACTGGGCCATCTTCACCACCTACGCGCGCTTGCGGCCTCAATCCCTGCCCGGCCTCCCCGAACACCGCCTCATGGCCGCCGATGAGATGCGGATGCTGGCGCCGCTTCGCTTGGGCGACGTCCTCACCGTGACGCCGCGCATCGTTGACATCCAGGAGCGCATCGGCGGGCGCGTAGGGCATTCGCTCTTCGTGCACCACGAGTGGCGCTACACCAACCGCGACGGCGTGGAGGTGGCGCGCACGCGGCGCACGATCACCCATTACAACCGGCGGTCGGACGGAGGCGAGTCGTGACCGTCAACTTCGAGTCGCTGCACGAGGGCGACGCCATCCCGCCGGCCACGCGCACGCCCACGCGCCTGCGCGTGTTGCAGTTCCTCGGCGCGTCCTGGATGTGGGGCTCACAATTCTACGACCCCGCGACGGCGGAAAGGATGGGACTGGCGGGACTCGTGGTCCCTGGTCCCATGAAGCACGCCTTCCTGCAGCAGTACCTCAGTAGCTGGCTGGGCGGGAGCGGCGCCATCCGTCGCCTCCAGGTGGCGCACCGCCGGCCCGACGTGCAGGACGCGGAGCTGACCCTCAGCGGCGTGGTGACGCGCACCTATGAAGCGGACGGAGAGCGGCTCGTGGACATGGAGCTCTACATCGACAACCCCAACGGCGATCGCTCCCTCCGCGGCAGCGCCACCATCGCGTTCGACTAGCACACTCGTCGTGCGCCAGTCACAAAGTCGGAGGACACACCGGTTCCGTTCGTACTGAACCTGTCGAAGGACGAACGGGACTGACATCACCCGGCCATCCGACGCCGGCGCGAGCGGTCACCGCCGCCGCGCCGGCTCAGACGAGCCGCGAGCGCGCGCTGAAAAGACCCTTCGTCCTGAGCTTGCCTGTCCTGAGCTTGCCGAAGGGTCGAAGGACGAACGGCGCACTAGATCGACGCTTTTGGCAGCACTCGTCGCGGCCGAGGCGCGCTGCCAGTTGAGTACGCTGCCGGCTGATCCGCCGTGGGGCGCCAAACCACAGCTGTTCCAATTTCGAATGCTGATGAAGCGCACTCCGACATTCGATCACGCCGAAAACAGGACGGATGTATTATTCGTGCCTCAGAGGCGTAGCCGATGCGACACGGGCGCGGCGGCGGCGGGATGAACGGACAGGCATCGAAACGGGAGGGCTAGGTTGACGGAGGTCTTCTTGGCTCTGGTCGGAGGCGGCTTCGTGTTCGTCCTGGTTGCGCTCCTCTTGGCGGCGGGCATGCGTCCGAAATCGATATCAATCGCGGGTTTGGTGCGCATCGAATTGTATCCGCCCAACGACGCACACTCATAACGGGTGAAGCCGCGCCTTCTCGGGGTACGCATGCCGATCGTCATCTCAACCACACCGAAGGCACTTGTCGGGGTCCTGCTTGCAACCGGCGTTACGCTCATTCTTGCCGGTGCCGCCGGGCTCGTCTACGTCGGGGGCCCGAATCTCGATGCTGAATGCGACGACCGCGAAATCGACGCGTCCCCCCACACCTCCGCAGCCTTCGACGGCAAGTGGGACGCGTTCGATAGTCGGGTTGCCGGTGGACAGCGCAGCACCGTCGCGTTCGATGAGTCGGAGCTCACGCAGCGTGCTCAGGCGTTCCTTGTTGACGAGGACATTGAAGAGATCAAGGAGGTCACGATCTGCCTGTTCGCGGACGGCATCGCCGAGGGCAAGGGCAAGGTCGACGTCCAAGTCTTCCCCGATATCTCTGTGAAAATCCGCGGTCGGATCGTCCTGAGCGGGAATGTCCCCGTCTTCGAGATCGACGACTTCGATGTGGGGAGCACTGGATTCCTCGTGGACGCCTTCGGCGCCAAGGACGAAGTTGAAGACGGGGTCAACGAAGCACTCGAAGAGCTCGACCTCAACAATCCTCCCTACCGTGTCGACATCAGCGAAGGCATCGCAACAGTCACCGGCGGCTGACGGCGCGAAAAGCGCGCCGCGACTAGATCATGTCGGCATCGCGCAGGCCGGCGATCTCGGCCTCACTGTAGCCCGCCTCCTGGAGAATCGACTCCGCATCGGCGCCCAGCTCCGGCTCCGGCGCCGCCGCCGACGCCGTCGCCGGCGTCGCGCTGAAGCGCCAGGGGACGCCGGGCACGTTGATCGAACCGAATTCCGGATGCCTCACCTTCGCGAAATAGCCGTTGCGCCAGGCCTGCTCTTCGCCGGTCACCGCGGCGTAGTCGTTGACCGGGGCGGAGGGAATATCGGCCTCCTCCAAGCGCCGCAGCCAGCTCTCGCGGTCGGCTTGCGCGAACCGCTCCTCCAGAATCGCTTCCAAGGCGTCACTGTTCTCGAGTCGCGCTCGGCCCCGCTGGAAGCGATCGTCGTCGAGCAGCTCGGGCAGCTCCATCGCGCGACACAGCGCTTGCCATGTACGCGGATCGATCACACCGATCACCAACCAGCGACCGTCGCCGGCGCAGTAGAAGGTGAACGTGGGGGTGCGCCGCCGACGTTGGAACGGCTGCGCGCCGTCGTGGAGGAAGCCGGTCAGATACACCGCCTGCAGATCGATCTGCGACCCCAACAGCGACACGTCCACGTGCTGGCCCTGACCCGTCCGCTCCCGCGCCAGCAGCGCCGCCAGCACCGCCACGCACGCTTGCATGGCGCCCACCTGGTCGGCGAAGCCGCCGGGCAAGGTGGTGGGCTCCGCATCCGCGCCGCGGGACAGCAGCGTCATCAGGCCGCCCATGGCCTGGCCGGTCACGTCGTAGCCGGGCCGCCTGGCCAGCGGGCCCTCGGCGCCGAAGGCGGAGGCGGAGAGCATGATCACGCCCGCGTTTCGCGCCCGGAAAGCGCCGTAGCCCAGTCCCAAGCGCTCCATCACGCCGGGGCGGAAGTTCTCCATCACCACCTCCACCCGCTCCCCCAGCCGAAGCGCGACCTCACGACCGGCGTCGCCGCTGATGTCCAGGGTGAGCGATCGCTTGCCGCGGTTGTGCGCCTCGAAGTAGCGACTGAAACCGTCGGGGCCAACGTCGAGCCGGCGGCCGGGGTCGCCGCCATCGCGCCGCTCAACCTTCCAGACCTCCGCGCCCAGCGCTGCCAGCATCACGCTGGCGTAGGGACCTTGCTGAAAGCAGCTGAAGTCCAGGACGCGAACGCCGTCCAGCGGTCCGCTCATGCGCTCTCCTTTGTCGCCTGCCTTCGTCGCCTGCCTTCGTCGCCTGCCTTCGTCGCCTGCCTTCGTCCCTGCCTTCGTCGCCTGCCTTCGTCGCCTGCCTTCGTCGCCTGCCTTCGTCGCCTGCCTTCGTCGCCTGCCTTCGTCGCCTGCCTTCGTCGCCTGCCTTCGTCGCCTGCCTTCGTCGCCTGCCTTCGTCGCCTGCCTTCGTCGCCTGCCTTCGTTACATAGCCGCCCAGCAGGCTGATGGCCGCCCAGCAGGATAGCGGGGATACTGGCCGCGCGACGGAAGGAGCAGCGGATGGGGCCGCGCGTCAGCCTCAACGATGAGGAAGCCGCGCGATTGCCGGCGCTGCTCCAGTTCAGGCCCGCCGACGTCGAGCGCTTCGCCCGCTGCACCGGCGTCGTCGAGCGCGTGCTCTGGCTCCTGGACGCCTACGCCGGCGCCGACCGACGGCCGCTCAGCCCCAACCTCATCGCGCTGCTGGCGTCGGAATGCGGCGCGAGCCTGGCCCCCGAGAGCGTAGCGGCGGCGCTGCGGGAGGCAGCCGTGGCCGGGTGGGTCTCGGAAGCAGCGGAGGGCTGGTCGCTTGCGGCTGCCGGACGCGACCGGCTCGCGGCCTTGCCCTAACGGCGCCCCTCGCACGTGGTCAGGCGCATCTGCCCAAGCGCAACGGCCCTACCCTCGTCCCCGCGCGGCGCTTATCATGCCTCCGGCGCGCGACCCGTGCCGTCGCCTCCGCGACCGGCGCAGCCGCTGACCAGGGGAAATGAGACATGGCGCTCTCGGCGGCCGACAAGATCGAGATCATTGAATTGATCGCGCGCTACAACCACGCCCTCGACAGCGGCGACGGCGACGCCTGGGCGGACACCTTTACAGAGGACGGCGTCCTGGAGTCGCCCTACGCCCAGCCCCACGGTCGAGCCGCCATCAGGCAGCGGATGGCGGACATGGATCCCGCCCGCCGCAAACTGCGCCACTGGGTCAACGGCGTCGTGATTGAGGGGGACGGCGACACCGCCACCCTGACCTGCTACCTCAACGTCCTGGACACCACCAACCTTGAGCGCTCCGCCGAGACCGGCATTTACCACGACACCTTAAGCAGGGTGGACGGCGCCTGGAAGTTCAGCCGTCGCAAGGTGACGCTGGACGCCTAGGCGGTTCGTCAGAGACAGGGAGGGAACCGTGCCAATTGCAGCGGCGGACCGGGTGGAGATTCTGGAGCTGATCGGGCGCTACAACCAGGCCATCGACACCGGCAACGCCGACGCCTGGGCCGCCACCTTTACGGGGGACGGGGTGATGGACTCACCCCTGGGCCGCGCCGAGGGGCACGACGGCCTCCGCCGCTACCTGCAGCAGCGCGACCCGGCTCGGCTCGTGCTCCGCCACTGGGTCAACAGCGTCATCATCGACGGCGACGGCGACAGCGCAACGCTGACCTGCTACCTCAACGTCATTGACACGAAGCAGGGCGGCCAGTCCGTCATCACCGGGATCTACAACGACACGCTGCGGCGAGTCGACGGCGCCTGGAAGTTCGCGCGACGAGACGTGACCTTCGATAGCTAGCAGTCGCCGCCTGCCGCCGCGGGATTGCAGCCACCGATTAGCCGCTCTCGACGGGAGCGGCCACCTCAACCAGCGCCGCCTCCAGCGACAGCGGTTCAACGAATCCGACCGGTACCAGGACCGCCGCGCCGGCGAAGAGCGGATCGCGGGGATCAATGTCGTTCAGAAATGCGATCGCCTCCACGGACGTGCTGAAGCGCTGTGCGATGCTGAAGAACGAGTCGCCCGTCGCCACCGTCACCTCCACGACCTCCTGCCAGTCGCGAA
Organism: Dehalococcoidia bacterium; assembly: GCA_963662615.2. Taxonomy (GTDB): domain Bacteria; phylum Chloroflexota; class Dehalococcoidia; order Bin125; family Bin125. The sequence continues at coordinate 469,422 of CAXXSR010000001.1, read as the reverse complement.
GCGCCGCCTGCGGATCCTCGTCGGGTGCAGCGGGAGCAACGGGTGCAGTGATAACCTCACCCTCCCCTCCATCCTCGCTCGCCACCTCCTCTACGGCCGGCCCGGGCGGGTATCCCACCGGCACCAGGACCACCGCGCCGACGAAGAGCGTGGCGACTGAATCGATCTCGTTGTAGAGGGCGATCGCCTCCACGGTCGTGTCGAAGTCGCGCGCAATAGCGGCGAGGTTATCGCCGTCTTGCACCTCCCAGCTCTCGATGTCGGGCCAGTTGAGCAACTCCTCGGGAGCCACCAACGGCGGCGGCTCCGCGCCCTCGGCGGCGGCCGGGGCCGAGCGGACGGTCGCCGTCACCTCCTCGCCGAGCGGCTCGGCGAACCCCACCGGGATCGAGAGGGACTCCCCAGCGAGGATCGTGAAGGCGTCCGCCAGCCTGTTGTAGACGGCGATCGCCTCCACAGTCGTGCCGTAAGTGTCGGCGAGAGCCAAGAGTGTATCGCCCGGCTCCACCGTCCACGCCAGGACGTTCTCCCATCCCAGTAGCCGTTCCGAAGCGCTGGCCGCTTCAGACACGGCGGGCGCGTCCGTGGAGCCGGCCCCGGCAGCGGCATCGGCGGGCACCGCGGGGACCGCGGGCGCTTCGTCCCGGCGAATCCCTGTCACCTCAACCGCGCGAACGGCCGCGGTCTCCACATCGGCCGGGCGCAGCGCCGCAGGCGCCGTCACCGCCGCCGACGGGGCGTCCCCACCCTCGTCGCCGCTGAAGACCGCCAGGAGCGCGCCCAGCAGCGCCGGGATCAGCACCGCGAAGAGCGTGAACGCCGCCGCCTGGCGACGGCCAATGGCCGGAACGGTCCAGCGAGGCCGCGGGGGGCGCTTCGCCGCACCCGTGTAGACGGGACAGCGTGGGTGCTGATCGGTCAGGCAGAAGCGCGTCTGCACGTCCAGGCGGATGGCAGCCGGCTTCGAAGAATGGAAGCAGGCGTGGCTCCGCGTGGCATAGGACGCGGCGGTGGCGACGTCGTGACGGAGGCCGAGAAAGGGGCAGACAGCGTTGCGGTCCGCTGAGGTGCCGGGGGACGCCTCTCGGGCTTCGATCTCCATGGATCCGGCGTACCTCGGGCACCCGCGCCCTCCGGCACTATAGCCGCCATGATGACCGGCGTCCTCCGATCGGTTCGCGCTCCCATCGCTGCGAGCCCAACGGTCCCACAAGAGTGCGGCTCCTCCCGCATTGCCCGTATCCGCTGAACTCGCGTACAGTGGCGCGGCCCTGGCCCGGCGACGGGCCAGGAAGGTGGCGGTGGCGGCCAGCTAGGGGAAGCACCCTGCGACGCATCCCTCGCCTACGCCTACGCCTACGCCTACGCCTGCGCCTGCGCCGGTCGTTCATTCTGGGCGGGCTGATTGTCGCCGCCTTGGCGCCGGGCTCGGCCGTCGCCGATACCTATGAGGTGCAGCCCGGCGACAGCCTCTCGGCCATCGCCGCGACGTTGGGCCTCACGCCCGACCTGCTGCACGCCCTCAATCCCAGCGTTACCTCGCCCGACCTCATCTACGTGGGACAGCGCCTCACCGTGCCCGACGCCGGCGTCCCTGACACAGCCGTCCCCATAACCACCGTCCCCGAAACCACCGTCCCCACCACCGAAGCGATCCGCCTCACACACACGGTGCAATCGGGACAGTCGCTCAGCGAGATCGCCGGCCTCTACGGCGTCTCGGTGGCGGACCTGGTCAACCTCAATCCCAGCCTGATTCCCAACGCGCTGCCGGTAGGCGTGGAACTGGTCATCCGCGACGACCTCAGCGCGCCGCCCGACCCCACCTCCAGCGCGGACGCAGACCGCGCGCTGGCGCCCGGCTCCACGCCGCGGCTGGACGGCCGCAACGTGATCCCCTATCTCGTCCAACCCGGCGACACGTTCAGCACCCTCGCCGACCGCTTCGGCACGACGGTGGCGACGCTGCTGACACTAAACCCGCGCGCTGCCGATGACGGACTGCGGGCGGGCGCGGTCATCTTTGCGCCCCGATCCGGAGGCGCGCCGCCCATCTCCTCCGGCGACGATGTGACGGTGACGCCGCCGCCCTCGGGTGCCGCCACGCGACCGTACACTGTCCTCCCCGGTGACACCGCGAGCGGCATCGCGCTGGAAGTCGGCATCACGCTGGCGCAGCTGCGGGCGGCCAATCCGGATCTGAACTTGAACCTGATCTACGTGGGACAGACGCTGCTGCTGCCCTCGGCCGCTGATCCGGCCGTCACCCCGGCGTCGCCGGGCGGCTCAGCCACGCACCCCTACACCGTTGTGGCGGGCGACAGCGCCATCGGCATCGCTCTCGCCCACAGGCTCACCCTGGCGCAGTTGCAGGCGTTGAATCCGGAACGCGACCTCAACACGGTCTACGTGGGCCATACGCTGCAACTGCCGGGCCCCCGGCAGGACGGCACGCCCGCCCTGCCCGACCTCGCCGTCGAACTCACCAGCTACACGGTGCTCCCCGGCGACAACGCCACCACCATCGCCGCCATCCACCAAATCACGCTGGACGCGCTGGCGAAGCTGAACCCGCAGGCGAACCTGGACCTCCTGCAGATCGGCGCCATCCTGACCGTCCCCGACATCGATCTCCCCCCGCCGCCGCCCGGCACCGTCCCCGCCGGCCCGCCGCCCTTCCCGCGCTACACCGTCCAGACCGGCGATACGCTCAGCGCCATCGCCGAGAAATTCGGCACACAAGTGGCCGCCCTGGAGCAACTCAACCCCGACATTGATCCCAACCTCATCGCCCTGGGCGACGAGTTGCGCCTCCCCGGCACGGTCCCCATCCCGGTGGCCTCCCGCACCGTGGTCACCGAGCAGACCGATGGGCTGACGTACGTGGCGGCGCGACTGGGCGTCCTGCCCCACACGCTGATCGCCAATAACCCCAGCCTCGCCGACAGCGACTGGATCTCGGCGGGAACGCCCCTACGGGTGCCGGACCGCGAGGGCGTGGTGGTGCAGGTGACCGCGGGCGACACTCTCGCGGTGATCGCGGCGCAGTACGGAACCACGGTGGAGGCGATCCTGCGCGATCCCCGCAGCGGCGTGACGGATGCCAACGCGCTGATCATCGGGCAGGAGCTGATCGTGCCCGTGTCCGTGCCCCCCTTCATCTGGCCGGCCAGCGGCGACATCAGCGACGGCTTCGGCCTCTGTCGCACCAGCGACTGCGGCGTGCGCCACCACGGCCTAGACATCGCCCTGCACTTCAATCCCGGGGGGGCCGTCGTCGCCATTGCCGGCGGCGAGGTGACCTTCGCCGGCGGCACCTTCTGCTGCGGCCTGGGCTTTTACGTGGAGATCGACCACGGCAACGGCTGGCTGAGCCGCTACGGCCACTTGGCCAATCAGCCGCCCGTCGCCGTTGGGCAACGCGTCGGCCGGGGCGAGACGATCGGCTTCGCCGGGACCACCGGCTTCAGCACCGGCATCCACCTCCACCTGGAGATGGAGCACAACGGCTGGCTCCTGGACGCGACCAACTACCTGCCCTGACGGCCTTACGCCCTTCCCAGTCGGAGCAAGAGCCCCGCCGGAGCAAGAACGGCGCCGCCGTCCCCGGCGCTGCGCGATGGCTACGATCCCAGGTAGCGATTGGCGATGGGAAAGCGGCGGTCCTTGCCAAAGGCGCGGGGGGTGATCTTCAGCCCCGGCGGGGCCTGGCGGCGCTTGTATTCGGCGGCCCTCACCAGCGACATCACGCGCCGCACCTCGGCCTCCGCGGAGCCCGCCGCCACGATCTCCCCCAGCGTGCGGTCCTCCTCCACGAACGCCTGCAGAATGGGATCCAGGCGCGCGTAGGGCATCAGGGAATCCTCGTCCCGCTGGTCGGGGCGCAGCTCCGCGCTGGGCGGCTTCTCGATCACGCGCTCAGGGATGATCTCGCGACCGGCCCGCTCATTGACGTGACGGGCCAGGCCGTACACCAGCGTCTTGGGCACATCCTGGAGCACGGCCAGGCCACCGCTCATGTCGCCGTAGAGCGTCGTGTAGCCGGTAGCGGCTTCGCTCTTGTTGGACGTGGAGAGAACCAGCGACCCGAACTTGTTGCTCAGCGCCATGATCAGGGTGCCGCGGATGCGCGCCTGCAGGTTCTCTTCCGTGACGTCCGCCTCCACCCCGGCGAAGGCGTCCTGGAGCGCGTCCAGAAACGCCGCGAACGGCCCTTCAATGGGGATCGTCAGCAGCTCCATGCCCAAACTGTCCGCCAGGGCCCGCGCGTCGCCCATGCTGCCCTCCGACGAATAACGCGAAGGCATGGAGACGCCGCGGACGTGCGCGCCGCCCAGTGCAGCCACGGCGATCGCCGCGGTGAGGCTGGAATCAATCCCGCCGGAGAGGGCAATGACGGCGTCCTCGAAGCCCGTCTTGCGGACGTAGTCGCGCGTGCCCAGCACCAAGGCCGCGTAGACGGCCTCGACCTCGCGCAGCGGCTCGGGCAGCGACTGTGGCGGCAGTGGCGGCGGCGGCTCCCGCTGCGGCGACGACACCGGCAGCGCCGGGGCCGGCTCCGCCTCCAGGCTGCGGATGCGCGGGTCGTGCAGGCGCACCTGCCCCACGAAGTCCACATCCAGATCGACGGTCAACAGCGTCTCTTCGAACATGGGCGCCGCCGCAATGCGCCGGCCGCGCGGGTCGTGGACCATGCTGCCGCCGTCGAAGATGAGCGAATCCTGGCCGCCCACCATGTTGCAGTAGGCCACGATCACGCCGTTGTCCCAAGCGCGGGTCGCCAGCATGCGCTCGCGCTCGCCGATCTTGCCGGCGTGGAACGGCGAGCCGTTGATGTTGACCATCACCTCCGCTCCGGCCAGCGCCTGCTCCCGCACGGGGCCGAGCGGATACCAGATGTCCTCGCAGATGCTCACGCCCACCTTCACGCCCGCCACCTCGAACACCGGCGCCTCCCTGCCGGGTCGGAAGTAGCGGGCCTCGTCGAAGACGCCGTAGTTGGGCAGGTAGCGCTTGTGATACACGCCCGCCACGGCGCCGTCGTGGAGGACGGCGGCGGCGTTGTAGGCGTCGTCCTGCAGGTCCACAAAGCCCACCACGACGGTCACGTGCTTGCCCGCCGTGGCCGTCTGCAGCCGTTCCAGCGCCTTGAGGTTGTCGTGCACAAAGCGCCGTCGCAGGACCAGATCTTCCGGTGGGTAGCCGGTGATGGCCAGCTCCGGAAAGGCCACCAGGTCCGCGCCCAACTCCTCGGCTTCGCTCAGGCGCGCCTGCATGGCGGCCACATTGCCGTCCAAGTCCCCCACTGTGGGGTTCAGTTGGGCCAGCGCGAGGCGGAACCGACGCATGCGACTGCCGTTCGACGGTCGTCCGTTGACTTAGTGTAGGTTCTACACGAACTGTATGGGCGGCAAGGAAAGCGGGTCAATCGCCTCCGCGCTACGCGCTCGCCGCCGCAGCCCTCGCCGCCGGAGCGCCAACGGCATACACTCGAACCGTTCTCGTTCAGGTCCGCATGACACAGATCCCGCCCTCTTCCAACGCCGCGGCGGTCGCCCTCAGCGACCTCACCTATCTCCACCCAGGGGGCCGAGGCGTCGAGGACGTGACCCTGATGCTGCCGGCGGGCGCCGTCCTGGGACTGCTGGGCCCCAACGGTTCGGGCAAGAGCACCATCTTGAGCCTGGTTGCGGGCTTTCGCGCGCCCCAGCAGGGCCAGGTGCGAGTGTTGGGCGAGCCCGTCGGCCGGCACCTCCGACGCCACCTCGGCGTCCTCTTCCAGGAGAGCTGCCTGGACCCCCTGATGACGGTCCGCGAGACCTTGTGGCTGCATGGACGCCTCTTCGGGACCGGGCGTGGCGCGCTGCGGCGCCGCAGCGACGAGCTGCTGGCGCTCGCGGGGCTCGCGGAGCGCGCCGACGATCCCGTGGAAACGCTGTCCGGCGGCATGAAGCGCCGCCTGGAGCTGCTGCGGGCGGTCCTGCACGGGCCGCGCCTGCTTCTGCTGGATGAGCCCTCGCTGGGGCTGGACCCCAACTCCAAAGCGACGCTGTGGGAGATGCTGCTGCAGGTCCGGGCCCAGGGCGCTGCGCTCCTCGTCGCCACCAACGACGTCGCCGAGGCGGAGCGCTATTGCGACACGGTCGCCTTCCTGCGCGACGGCCGCGTCATCGCCGCGGGCGCGCCCGCCGACCTCAAGCGCAACCTGCGACGCGACTCGGTCCGCGTGGAGTGGCCGTCGGCGCCGTCCCACATCGCTGCCACCCTGGCCGGCTGGGAGGGCGTCGGTCGCGTCACCTGCGCCCCTCCGCTCCTGCACGCGACGGTGGATAGCGCCTCCACCTTCGTCCCCCAGCTGTTCCGCATCGCCAACGGCGCCGTGCAGGGGATTCGCATCCGCGAATCCACCCTGGAGGATGCCTACTTCCAGCTTGTGGGCACGCCCCTGGACAGCGACGCCCCTGCCCCCGTTGGGGAAGAGCTGGGCTCCCCGTGACCGCCTTCGCCGCGGCCCCCATCACTGCAGCCGCCATCGCCTGCGGGGCCTTGCTGCAACGCGACCTGCGCGCCTTCCTGCGCTCGCGCTCGCAGCTCTACTCGTCCGTGCTGCTGCCGCTGATGCTGCTCGCCATCCTCGGCACGGGCGTCTCCGACGGGCTCAACCCCGCCTCCGCGATCATCCGCGACGGCGACTACGTCAGCTACCTCGCCCCCGGCATGATCGCGCTGACGGCGCTCTTCTCCTCCACCTTCTCCAGCGCCTCCTTCTACCGCGACCGCGAAAACGGGATGCTGCGCACGCTCCTGGCGTCGCCGCACAGCGCCCACACGATCTTGTTGGGCAAGGCGCTGGCCGCGGTCGTCATCGGCACGGCGCAGGCGCTGATCATCCTGGCGGTGGCGGTGCTCATCCCCGGCATCGACCTGGCCTGGCAGTACGGCTGGCTGGGCGGCTTGGCGATGGTGGTGGCCGGCATCCTGGCGCTGAACGTCATGCTCTCCGGATTCGCCCTCCTCATCGCCACGCGCATCCGCACCATGCAAGGCTTCCACCTCGTCATGAACCTGGTGCTGTTCCCTCTCTTTTTCCTCTCCGGCGCCTTCTTCCCCCTCGACGAGTTGCCGGAGTGGCTCCGCATTCTCGGCCTGATCAACCCGCTCACCTATCCGGTTGACCTCTTGCAGACCGCCGCCTACGCGGCCAACACCGACGGCTTCCTGGGTCCCGCCATCGATTTCGCGGTCCTGGGTGGCCTGGCGCTTGCGCTCTTTACCGTGGGGCTCCGTCGCTCCGCCCGCGCCGCCTGATGCTCCCGCGCGCGCTCCCCCGGGTTCGCTGGCTGATCCCGCTCTCCCTCGTCGGCGTCGCGGCGCTGGTGGCGCTGCTGGTCGTCCTCCTCACCGACGGCTCCGACGGCCCTGCCGACGCCGCCACCGTCGTCCTGCCCTCCACGGCCCCCTTCGTGCCGGTCCTGGAATCGAGCGACCTGGCGGTGGGGGAGATGCGCCTCGTCCTCTCCCTGCTCGACCGCGCGGCGCCGCCGCGATTTCCCCCCGGCGCCACCTTCACGCTGCGCTACTTCGATCCGGTGACGGGCGGCGTGCGCTTTCGCGCCGACCACGAGCTGGAGGTCATCCCTGTCGGTTCGAAGACGTTCTACGTGGCGGCGGCGCCGCTGGATCGCCCGGGGCAGTGGGAGCTGCAGGTCATCGCCGCGCTCCCCAATGGCGAATCGCAACTGAGCGCGCGCTTGCCCTTCCTCGTCGCGGCGACCCCGCTCACCCCGGCCGTCGGCGCAGCGGCCCCCGCCACTCCCACCCTCACGACCGCCGACCTTCCCCTGGCCCAGCTCAGCGGCGATCGCGCGCCCGATCCCCTCCTCTACGAGATCTCCGTTGCCGGCGCGCTGCGGCGGGGCCGCCCCTTCGTGGTGCTGTTCAGCTCCTTGGAGACGTGCATCGTGCGGCAGCTCTGCGAGCGGGCGCTGGACCAGATCAAGCGGCTGGCGTCCGCTGCCGCGGTCCCGGCGATCCACGTCGAACCGTTCCGCGACGCCGACGGCCAAGGAGCGAGCGCCGCCGCGGGCGCGCTGGGGGACTGGCATCTCCGCAACGACCCCTGGCTCTTCGTGGTGGCAGCGGACGGAACGATCCTGGCCAGATTTGAGACGGTCGTCAGAGATGCCGATCTCGCCGTCGCCCTCGACGCCGCTGCCGCGACCGCGCCGGCGCCGGCCATCGCTCGTCCTGAGGCCGCTCGTCCTGAGCCTGCCGAAGGACGCGCCGACGAGAGCGCGAAGAATGAGGCGGTCGTTGAGAGCGCCGAGGAGACGCCGCCGCCCGAGGAGGCCCCGGCGCCGGGATCCGCTCGTCCTGAGCCTGTCGAAGGACGCGCCCCGGAGAGCGCCCCCACGGTCGATGCCACATCGCCCGAGGAGGAAGTGGAGGAACCGAAGGGCGGCATTGGGCTCTTCAAACGAGAGGATGAGCCGCCGCCCGTCCGTCTGGAAGGAGTCTCCTCTCGCATCATCGAGCACCAAGTGCCGGAGGGCGATCTCTCCGACGGGCAGTTCCTCTTCGCGCGGGTCGAGTACGCCATCCCCGGCTGGGTGGACGACGCCCGCGTGCTCTTTCTGATCCCGTATGAGGGCGCGCGGATCGTCACCATCGACGAGGTCCTGGAGCGGTTTCCGGACGTCACCATGCAGGAGCCTGGACTGGCCTTCGAGAATCCCGTTTTCGTCGCCTTCGTGCGGGCGCAGGGGCTCGTCCTCGATGGCCAGCCACATGTGGCGCTGTTCCAGGGCTTCGCACGATCGCAGGACGAGATCGCTCGCACGTTCGGACCTTTGGGCTGGCATTGGGGCGACTTTATCCCGGGGCCGTATCGCCTGGCCGCCCCGGAAGTGTTCGTCGTGGTCTGGATCGATGGAGAGCGAGTCGTCGTGGATCCGGACGCCCCGCCCTAGCGCAATGTGATGCAGCAGGAGGGCGTCGGCCGCCGCCGGGAATAACCTCGTCCGGCGTCGGCCTTAGAGCGCCTTGATGGCGCAGCTAGGTCCGCGAGTGCCCCATCAGCTTGCCGATCTCGTTAAGTCCCACCCGCACCATTGCCCGCGGATCGTCCGTAGGGGCATTGAGCGGCCTCCCCGTAAGACCCTCAACGTATTCACGGAGGCGATTCGCCAAATCTAAGTCGTGCGTTGGGAACCAGGTGTCGAGTAGCTGGCCTTGCTTATCACGCGGCGCATCCCAATCGCCGAAAAACTGGCAAGCGCGCTCGTCCATGGCCTTGTCTTCAGGGTCCATGCGATGAGCGCCCTACTAAGAGCACGCTGAGTTGACCACGTGTTAGAGAAGGAGTTCGTCCGCCGCTGCGGCCAAGAAAAGAAGCGGCAAGTAGATGATGGAGGCGAAGAAGAGGGCCATGGGCTGGATGCGGCCCAGCCACAACCGTAGCGCCTGCACCACGAACGCCGTCCCCAGCACCGCCGCCGCCGCCAGGTAGAGCATTCCCGCCTCCCCCAGGATCGGGAGCAGCAAGCTGCCCGCGAGCAGCAGCACCGAGTAGACGAGGATCTGCTTCTTCGTCTCCCGCTCGCCGCGCGATACGGGCAGCATCGGTATGTTGGCGCGGGCATAGTCGTCTTTGTAGCGCAGCGCCAGGGCCCAGAAGTGCGGGGGCGTCCAGAGGAAAACGATGAGGAAGAGGAGCAGCGGCGCCACGTCCACGCTCCCGCGCACGGCCGCCCAGCCCACCAGCGGCGGCACGGCGCCCGCCGCCCCCCCAATCACGATGTTCTGCGCCGTCCAGCGCTTCAGCCACATGGTGTAGACCAGCACGTAGAAGCCCACTGCGACCAACGCCCAGACTGCGGCCAGCCAGTTCACGGTGAAGGCCAGTTGCACTCCGCCCAACGCGGCCAGCGCCAGGCCCCACGCCAACGCCTGCGCGGGCGCGACCCGGCCCTGAGGAAGAGGCCGCTTGGCCGTGCGCGCCATGAGTGCGTCCAGGTCGCGGTCGAACCAGTGGTTGAGGGTGTTCGCGCCCCCCGCCGTCAGCACCCCGCCCAGCATGGTCAGGGCGATCAGCCCCAGCGGCGGCCAGCCTTCGGACGCCATGATCATGGCGGGCACGGTGGTCACCAGCAGCAGCCAGACGATGCCTGGCTTGGTCAGCTCCACGTAGGCCCGCGCCGTCTCCGACGCCTGCGCCCAAATCCGGCCCGCCCCGCGGGGCAACGCCGTCCCGCGGGGCAACGCCGCCGCCGGCAGCGACGGCCCGGCGCGGGAGATCCGCGCCGCGGGCGGCGGCAGCTTGACGGGTTGGCTCGTCACCGCAGCGCCTCTCCTTCCGATCGAAGCGGTTGGGGATGAGCGCGCGACGTCGCCGCCTGGCTCCTGGGCGGAGCGACGAGCGAGGGCAGCGCGCCGCTGTGGTACACGGCGAACGCGGCGGCGGTCACGGCGCCCGCCCACGTCGCCGTCGCGACGACCAGGTGCGCCACGCGCACCCCCTCCGCCAGTCCGCTCCACATTAACGCAGCCCCCAGCAGGACCTGGAGCGCGAACAGCCCCGCCACGATCGTCGTCAGCCGGAACACGCCCGGGGCGCTGCGCCGCGCGCGGAACGCGACCAGCCAGGTCGCGACGATCAGAAGCCCCGTGAAAACGGCGAGATAGCGATGGGCCACCTGCGCGCCCGCGGGCCCGCCCTCGGGCAGGAGCGAACCGTTGCACAGCGGCCAGTCCTCGCCACAGAAGAATCCGGCTTCCGTGGCGCTCACATACGCGCCCACGATGACAAGCGATAGCAGCGTCAAGGCCGTGGCGACGCTCAGCGTGGCCAACCGTCGCGCCGGCGCGGACTGCGTCCGTCCCTCGGGCGGCTGGGGCCGCCCCCGCGCCGGGACGAACGTCACCAGCCAGGCCGTGAGCAGCAGCAGCACCAGGACCATCGCCACGGCCAGATGGGCGCTGACAAACCCCGCCGACAGATCTTCCGTCACGGTCAGTCCACCCAGCGTGACCTGCACGCCCAGCACGACGATCGCCGCCAGCGCCGGCCCCACCACCCAGCGGCGGTCACGGTGCTTGCGCACCGCGCCCACCACGAAGGCGATGATCACGATCCCCATCACGCTGGCGAGCAGGCGGTGTCCCCATTCGATCCAGACGTGGTAATCGCCCTCGGGGATGAGCTTGCCGTTGCAGAGCGGCCAGTCCGGGCAGGCCAGCCCGGAGTCCGTCACCCGCACCGTCCCCCCCAGCGCCACCAACGCCAGCACGCCCAGCATGGTGGCCAGGCCCAACCGTTGGTAGCCCGTGAGAGAGCGGAGCCAGGGAAGGACCGGCTGTCCCTCAAGCAAGGCGCACCTCCCGCGCCGTCCGTTCCCGCAGCATGTCGCCACGCCGCCCCCTGAACCCTTCATGCTCCGCCCAGTAATACACGTTGACCAGCACGGCCAGCGCAAACATCATGGCGCCCGGCACCCACATGATGCCGGCGCCAATGCGCTGATCGATGAGGGCGCTGGGGCCCCAGCCCCGCAGCGGCGCTAGCTCCGCGTACGTCTCGTACACCGGTTCACCCATGTTCGTCAGGATCAGCGCCAGGCCGATGTTCTGCAGCACCGCCACCACCAGAATCGCAAGCCGCGCAACGTAGCCGGGACGCAGGTGGCTGGCGTCCACGCCAATGATCAGCCACCAGAACAGCAAGGCCCCGCCCAGGAAGATCCCGTGCTCCAGGAAATGCAGCGCTTCGCTGCCAATGGCGGCGTCGTAGAGGGCCGGCAGGTGCCAGATCCAGACGGCGGCCACGAAGAGGAGGAGCGCCACGGGCGGGTAGGTCAGCAGCTGCAGCGCGCGGCTGCGCATGAGCGGGACCACATAGCTGCGCCGCACTCGTGGGCTCGACGCGCGCAGGGCCAGCGTCGCCGGGGCGCCCAGCAGCAGCAGCGGCGCCACCAGCATCACGATCAGCATGTGCTGGGCCATGTGCACCCAGAAGAGATCGTCGCTGTAGGTGTCGATGGGCGAGACGACCGAGCCCAGCAGGAGCAGGGCGCCGGCCCCGAACGCGACGGCGTGCCAGCGCGGGAAATGGAAGCCGGGCGCGCCGCGTCGCAGGCGGCGGTAGCCCCAGACGTAAAGCCCGGCCATGACCAGCAGCAGCACGATACCGGGCGGATCCGGGCTCCACACCGTGAGCGCGTGGAGCACGTCGCCCGACTCAGCCGCCGCGCCGTCGTGCGCCGCGGCGACGCCGGGAACGAGTGCGGCCAACAGAGCGACCGCGACTGCGGCCCAGCGCTTGCTCATGCCTCCGCCGTTCTCCTCATCGCTGCCGCCATAGGGCGCTGGCCGGCGTCCGGATCGCGAAGCGGGGGCCGCCCCCTCCCACTCGCGCTAGGCGAGGAAGAGGAGCGAGAAGAGCAGGATCCAGACCACGTCCACGAAATGCCAGTATATGGTGGCGGCTTCCACCGCCGTATTGCGCCGCGCGTCGAACTGCCCCACCTGCGAACGCAAAAAGAGCACCAGGATAAAGAGGAGCCCGCCCAATACGTGGGCGCCGTGGAAGCCCGTCAGGAGGAAGAAGGTGGCCCCGTAGGCGCCGTTGCCGATGCCAAACTCCGCCGCCTCCCACTCCAGCCCTTGACTGATCAAAAAGGCGATGCCCATCACCAGCGTGATGGCCATCCCCCACTGCATGCCGCGCCGGTTACCCTTGCGGATCGCGAAGGCCGCGTACTGCATGGGCAGGCTGCTCCCCACCAGGACGAAGGCGAAGAAGACCGTCTGGAACTCGGCCTCCAGCACCGCCTCCGGGTTGGCGACGCCGTCGAACAGCGGCGCCCAGACCAGCGTGTCCTCCCGCAGCGCCAAGGAGGCCGCAATCAGGCCGGAGAAGAACATGATCTCGGAGAGGATGAAGAAGACGACGCCCCAAAGGCCGTTGGTCATGGGCTCCTGGCCCATGAAGAACTCCTTGATGGGGTTGATGCGCCGGGCCGTACGAACCCTCGTGGCCACGCGGACGCCTACCCTTCCCTCTGCGCGTCGGGCTGCGGCTCGCTGGCGCCGGCGCCCGCTCCCGCGGCGAGTGCGGCCAGCGCATCCCGCCGCTGGTCGAACAGCGGCCGTTCCGAGCGCACCGTCGGCACCTCATCGAAGTTGTGCGGCGGCGGCGGCGAGCTGGTGGCCCATTCCAGCGTGTTCGCTTCCCAGGGATCGTCGCCCGCACGCTCGCCCCAGAACATGGAGTGGACCACGTTGTAGAGGAAGATCATCACCCCGCTGATGGCGATGAACGCCCCCACCGACGCGATCAGGTTCATCAGCTCCCAGCCGCCGTTGCCCGCGTAGTCGTTGATCCGGCGCGGCATGCCGTCCAGCCCCAGCATCAACTGCGGCCAGTAGATCATGTTCGTGCCCACAAACATCAACCAGAAGTGGACCTTGCCCAAGCCCTCGTTCATGAAGCGGCCGAACATCTTGGGGAACCAGTAGTAGCTGGCCGCGAAGATGCCGAAGGCCGAGCCCGTGGCCAGGACGTAGTGCAGGTGGCCCACCACGAAGTAGGTGTCGTGGAGCGCGAAGTCCACCGGCACCGCGGCGCTGAACATGCCCGTCAGCCCCCCGATCAGGAAGAGCAGGAGGAAGCCAACGGAAAACAGCATCGCCGTGGTGAGCTGGATGGAGCCGCGGTACATGGTGGCCATCCAGTTGAACATCTTCACCCCGGTGGGCACGGCGATGAGGAACGTGGAGGCCATGAAGAAGGGCAGGAAGACCCCGCCGGTGGCGAACATATGGTGCGACCAGACCACGAACGAGAGCAGGCCGATCGCCACGAGCGCCAGCACCATGGACCGATAGCCGAACAGCGGCTTGCGGCTGAAGACTGGGATGATCTCCGAGATGATGCCCATCGCCGGCAGGATCATGATGTAGACCGCCGGGTGGGAGTAGAACCAGAAGACGTTCTGCCACAGCAGCGCCTGGCCGCCGCTGGCCGGGTCGAAGAAGACGCCTCCGCCGCCGTTGCGGTCCACGAACAGCATGATCAGGGCCGCCGCCAGCACCGGCGTCGCCAGCACCGTCAGGAACGCCGTCACCAAGGTGGTCCAGCCGAGCAGCGGCATGCGGAACATCGTCATGCCCGGCGCCCGCATCTTGAAGATCGTGACCATGAAATTAATGCCGCCGGCGGTGGAAGCGGCCCCCAAAATGATCACTCCCACCAGCCACAGATCCATGCCCGCGCCCACGACGTCCCGGTTGGCGCCCGTGTTGCCCGTCAACGGCGCGTAGATGGTCCAGCCCGCCGAAGCGCTGCCGCCGAACGCGAAGCTGCTCAGAATGAGCACGCCGCCAAAGAGGAACATCCAATAGGAGAGGGCGTTCACGCGCGGGAACGCCATGTCGCGCGCCCCCAGCTGCAGCGGCACCACGTAGTTCATGAAGCCGACAAAGGCGGGGATGATGAACAGGAAGATCATGATGCTGGCGTGCATCGTGAACATCTGGTTGTAGGTGTCCGCGTCCAGGACGGCGCCGCGATTGGCCAGCTCGGTCCGCACCACCAGCGAGAACGCCGCCCCCACAACGCCGAAGACGCCGGCCGTGATCACATAGAGGATGCCGATCTTCTTGTGATCGACCGTCGTGACCCAGGACATCACGGCAGCCCACGGCGCCGCGCCGCCGTATCCCCGAGGTACCGCGTCCGCTACCGTCGCCATTCGCTACGCTCCCGCCGATCGCGGTTAACTGCGTCCCTCACCTTACCCAACCCCTAGGGCGACGTTCCCCGCCCCGGGACGATCTCCTCGGGCAGGTCCAACGTCTGTAACCAGGCGTAGATGTCGGCCACGTCCTCGTCCGGGACCGCGCCCTCCGAGAAGGGCAGCATCGTCGTCCCCACCGGGTCACGGTACTGAGTAATCACCTCGTCCAGGCTCAGCCCCGTCTGCGCGATCGTCGGCCCAATCGCTCCCTGGCCGATGTCGCCGTGGCAGACGTTGCATCCGTTGGCGAAGAAAAGCTGCTGGCCGCGGGCGGGGTCGCCCCCCGCCGCCGCCGCCGCAGCGGGCTCCTCCCCGGGCGCGGCCGCCGGCTGGGCCGCCGCCGCGCCCAGCTCGGGCGTCTTACTTCGCAGCCACTCTTCGTACTCCGCCAGCGCCAGCGCCTCCACCGCGAAGATCATGCGGGCGTGATTGAGGCCGCAGAACTCGGCGCACTGGCCTTGGTAGAAGCCCGGCTCCGTCACCTTCACCCACAACGACTGCACCCGGCCCGGCATCGCGTCCAGCTTGTAGAGAAACTGGGGGATGTAGAAGGAGTGGATAACGTCTTGGCTGGCCAGGTTGAAGCGCACCGTCCGGCCCACCGGCACCGTCACCACGGGCGTGCGATCGGCCCCCTCCAGCCGCCGCTCCTCCACGGTGTCGCTGACCTGAAAGATCCGATCGATCGGCGCGCGCGCCTTGTGCTCCTGCGCCACCGTCCCGTCGACGCGCCGCTCTACGGTCAGCGTGTCGCCGTTGATCTCCTGCACCCGCAGGTGCTCCACATCAATGCGGACCGTCATGAAGGGGCGGAACGCCCCGCCGTCCGAGACTTGCAGCGTCGTCTCGGCGGGGTCCCGGCTCAACGGCGCCGCGGTCGTGGCATTAAGGGGAGCGGAGTAGTTGAAGGCCCAGCTCCACTGCTGCCCCAGCACGTCGATCACTTCCACCGGCTCGTCGGCGTCCGGCGCCGATTCCACGTCCTCCAAGACCACGTACGAGAGCGCGAAGAGCACCACGACGATGACCGTGGGCACGGCCGTCCAGAGGATCTCCGCCACGCGGTTGCCGTGAATCTGCGGCGGCAGCTCATCGTTCCGGCGCCGGTAGCGGATGACCAGGTAGAGGATCGCCGCCTCCACGAGGATGAAGATCGCCGCCGCGACGCCGAAGACCACGAGGTAAAGCTCGCGGATGTCTTCGCCCTGCTCGCTCGTCGCCTCGGGCGGAAACGCCTGCGCCGCCGCCACCCCGGCCCACAGCAGGAAGAGGGTCGCAGCCAGGGAGAGCGCCAGGCTGAGGTGGAACCAGCGAGAGGCCCAGGGGAGCGCCAGGGGCGGCATCCGCCTCCCTCGTCCCTCCGGCATGCTGCTCCGTCCCGCTCCCGAGCGTGGGCGCTCAGCCATGGCCCCCCTGCCCGCTCTTCGCGAAATCGCGCACGTCCTCGGCGATCCAGCCGAACACTCCCATCACGATCAAGGTGATCCCCGCCCCCAACAGCTCCGCCGGGAAGACGAAGCCGAGCGCCGTCAGCACCGCCCCCAAGGCGATGACGAAGGGGCTCAGGCTGGGCGGGGGCAGATGGACCGCCCCGCCTTCCTGATGAGACGCAAGCCCCTCCGCATGGGCCGCGCCCCCGAAGTAGGCGACGTCCTCCCACAGCCAACCGCCCACGCCGACCACCAAGGTCGCCACACCGGCGCCTAACAGCTCCCTGGGAAAGACGAATCCGAAGGCCGTCAAGACCGCGCCCGCGGCAATCACGAAGGGGAAGACGCTGGGCGGCGGCAGGTGTATGCCCGCGGGCGCATGCGGCGCGGGGCCCGCAACGGATTCCGCCCCCGCCGACAGGGCCGCCGGCGCAGCCGGCGCCGCCACGGCGGCGGCTTCCCGCTGCGCCGGTGCGGGCGCGCCGTAGCGCTCTTCAATGCGGACGCGTTGGACTCGGTAGGCCCGCGGCCGCAGCGGTTCGGGCAGGAGCGCGGCGATCATGCCGAACAGATCCGGTCCCGAGTAGGCTTCCACGATCTCCAAGCCGAACGTCGTGGTGTGCCTCCACGTGCGGATGCCGGCCAATTTGATGCTGTGTTGCTGGCAGAGTCGATTGGCCCGCCCGGCCTGCCCAGCGGGCACGAACAGATAGAGCGCCCCCGCCTTGGCCAGCGGCAGCCAGCGACCCACCGCCTCCGCTTCCGTGACCTCGTGCCGCAGCGTCACCACGCCCAGCATCTGGATGAAGTGTCCGGGCTCCTCGGTCACCGCGACGTCCGGGTAGATCCAACCCCCGTCGCGAATCTGAATGCCCAACTGACGGTCGGGGAAGTTGACTGTGGCCCGCCAGGCCGGCTGCTCCTCCGAGGGATACTGAAACCGCGCTTCCGCGACCCGCCGCACGACGTCGGCCCGCTTTGTCCGCGCCGCATCGACCGTTGGCATCGGCTTCGTCCGCCCCTTGCCGCACGATGTTCGCGCGCGTCGCTCGTCGGCGACGCGCGCGCGAATCACGCCCCTGATCCGGCCGCTTCCCAGTCTGGCGGACGCTCTCTTACGCACAAGCGGACCGTCTGGGGCGCGTTCAGGTGGTCGCGCCCCTCGGCCGACGGCGCACAGCCAGGCGGGCTCTACTGCTTGCTGAGGGAGCGGCGCGGCTGGTTGACCGGGATATAGCGCGGCCGGTAAATGGGCACGCCCTTTCCCTTCCGGAAGTGCAGCCGCTCGTCCACGATCTGGGCGGCGATGCCCGCCGTGCGGGACCAACCGAAGAGGGTCGTGTAGTAGGCGGGATCGGTGAAGCCCACCGCGTGCAGGAGGGTGCCGGAGGCCAGGTCCACGTTGGGGTATGGATCCGTGACCCTCGCGTTCCCTTTGAGCACTTTGACGCCCGCTACCCGCATCGCCTTCAGCACGCGGAAGTTGTGGTCGGCGGGGCAGATCTCGTCGCCCACGTCGAACAGCACCTTCGCTCGCGGGTCCTCCCGTCGCAAGACGGCGTGACCGAAACCGTAGAGCAATTCGCCGCGGGCGAGCCGATCGGCCAGCCGCCGTTCCACCTCCACCTCGTCTTCGCTGTCGATCTCCCGCACCATCGCGAAGCAGTCCTGGGTGGCCAGCCCGTGCCGGGGGCCGGCCAGGCCGTTCATGGCGGACGCCATGGACTGGTACATGTCGGCCAGCCCGGACGCCACCGCCTTGCCGGTGAAGGTGGAGAGATTGCCGCCGCCGTGGTCCATGTGCAGCACGTAGTAGATGCGCAGCAGCTTCGTCAGCGCCGCGTCGGCGGCGCCGGGGAGGCCGAGCATGTGGACGAAGTTCTCCACATAGCCGCGATCCGGCTCCGACGGGATCGGGGCCCCCCAGCCCTCGCGGATGCGGAACAGCGCCGCCAGCACGGCGGGGATCCGCGCCACCAGATTCATCCCGTCTTCTTGGTAGTCCCCGCTCTTGCCCTCCATCCCCAGCAGCTGGATGGCCGTGCAGAACCATTCCATGGGATGCCCCTGGCGCGGCAGCGACTGCAGCATGGCGAACACCTGCGGGTCCACTTGCGACCGTGCTGCCAGGTCGGTGTCAAACGCCGCGGCCTCGGCCTTCGTGGGCAGGCGCTTATGAAAGAGCAAGTAGATGACCGACTCCGGCGCCATGTAGGCCAGCTCGGCGATGTTGTACCCGGCGTAGCTGACGCCGAGTTCGGGATCGACGTAGCTGGTCCAGCACGTCCCCACGGGGACGCCGCGCAGCCCGCTGTCCAGATGCGCTCCCGTGACCTCAAAGGCAATGTCGGGCAGGTCGCTGCTGATGGCGAGCGCCCCTTCCAGACCGTATGCCGGGCGACGCTGTCCCGCGCCACTCGCGCGTCCGCGGACGGGCGATCCTACCCCTCAACCGTTTCAACGCGGAAGCGGATGGTTCCAGAGGGCGCTTCCACAGCCACAACGTCACCCGCACTGCGGCCGACCAGCGCTTGACCCACTGGACTCACGACCGAAATCCGTCCGGCCGCCGTATCCACTTCGTTTTGGCCGACGAGAGTGTACTGAACGGTCCGACTGGAGACAAGATTGGTGACCTTGACGGCGCTGCCGAGGTGCGCCTGCCCGCCCCGTGAGGCCTCGTCCCGCTTCACCGCCACCGCGTGCCCGAGCTGGTGCTCCAATTCGCGTATGCGCGCCTCCAAGTGGCCTTGGGCGTCGCGGGCGGCCTCCAGCGGCGCGTTCTCGCGGAAGTCCTTATCCGCCATCGCCGCCTCCAACTGTGCCGCCATCCCCGGCCGCTCCCCCTTCAGTCGCTCCAGCTCCCCCGTCGCTGCCTTCAGCCCCTCCGGTGTCATCTCAATCGTTTCCCTCGGCTCCGGCTCCTCCTGCGCGCCGGCGGCGCCGAGCCGGCGCTGCGGCCGTTTCACACGCAGATGGACACCCAGGTTCGTCGCCGTCCAGCCGCGCCGTCGCGCGTACGTGAAGAACGCCTTCAGCGGCACCAGCCGCTCGGAGAGATCGGCGACGTGCTGCCCCTGTCCCTCTTGGAACTGGCTGATCTCGTGCGCCGTAATTGCGCCGATCGCCCGCGAGGGGCCGGACCAAGAGACGAACCGCGTGACGGCCACGCGCTGGCGCTGCTCCAGTTTCTTGGCGGCGGCGTCAAAGTATTCCGCTGCGGCCCGCTCCAGCGTCAGCGCTGGAGCCTCGACGTCGGCGTCGGCCATCGTCACCCTCTCTCCACCAGTCCCTCTATCGTAGGTTTCGCGGGGGCGCCCGTACAATCCGCCCGGCGACAGCGACCCGACTCGCAGAATACACGCCCGCCCAGCCAAGGGGATCTGCCATGGCCGTGGCCCCATCCGCCGACCTCCCGCGAATGCTCGCGGCCGCGCTGGTTGGCGCGGAGCTGTCCGCTGAGGAGCCGGCCCTCACCCGCCTGGCGGGGTTTCTGGAAGCGCTGTGGGGAGCCGACGACCGTCTCAACCTGACGCGCATTACGGAGCCGGATGAGGCCATGGCGCGGCACATTCTGGAGCCGCTGGCGGGCTGGGCGCTGCTCGCCCCTCAGGCCCCGGCCGGCGCGATCGTGGAGGTGGGCAGCGGCGGCGGCGCCCCCGGCATCCCCATCGCCATCGTCGCGCCGGCGCGCCCCGTCACCCTGGTCGAGAGCCGACGCCGCAAGGCCGCCTTCCTGGAGGAAACGGTGGCCGCCCTGGGACTCACCAACGTCCGCGTCGTGCACGCCCGCGGGGAGACGTTCGCCCATTCGCCCTCCCGGGAGTCCTTCGCCGTGGCGCTCGCGCGCGCCCTGGCGCCCCCGCCCGTCGCCCTGGAGCTGCTGTTGCCGCTGCTGGCGCCGGCGGGTCTGGCGACGCTCTTCGTTGGCCCGGCGGCGCGGGCCGTGCTCCCCGACGCGGCCGCCGTCGCCGCCATGCTCGGCGGCGAGCCGCCCGCGTTCACGCCCCTCTCCTGGCCCGGCAGCGGCCGCGACCTCCTCCTCCTGACCTCGCGCAAGCGCCGGCCCTCCCCCGACCGCTACCCACGCAACGTCCGCCAGATCCGTCGCGCGCCCTTGCAATCCGCCAAGACGCGGCCGCAATAGGGAGTCGCCGCGAAGACGCGGCCGGAATAGGGAATTGCCCCAACGGCCCTGCAGCAGCGCCGCTGCTACGGTGGCAGGGCCGGCGCATGTGCGGCCGTCCCGACAAAAGGAGCGCGGGCCATGCGGCAGTGGCTTGGACCGAACCCCGGCGCCCGCTGGAAGCGCCTCGCCACCTTTGATGGGGCGGTGCTGCAAGAGATCTACCGCGACACCACCGCGGTGGTGCCGGCCATGCTGACCGTCGCCCTGGTCATGTTCGTTTCCGCCTTGGGTGGCTTGCTCTGGGCCGTGCTGGAGGACGTCCCCGACAAGCTGGGCTTCTTCCTCGACTCCGTGGTGATCGGCGCCCTCGTCGCCACCGGCATGTTCTTCGTCTGGGCGGGCCTGGTCGCCGCCATGGCGGGCCAGGTGGGCCGCCAGGACAGCGCCGCCCTCACGGCCACGGTCCGCACGCTCAGCTTCGCCACCGTCCCCTTCACCTTCTCCTTCTTCATCTTTCTGCCCGGCCTGGGCTATGCCGTCACCCTGCTCTCCGTGGGACTGCTGCTCCTCTCCACCACGCTGGCGACGCAAATCGCCTTGGGCACCTCGCTGGCGCGGGCGCTCGGCTCCAACCTCTTCGGCTTCGTCCTCTGGCTGATCGTGCTAAGCGCGCTCAACGACCGCGACGGCCAGTTCGCCCCACCCATCTTCCTGTGGGAGCGGTTCGGCCTCTAACCACCGTCGCCGGGCGCGCGAGCGCGGAGGCTAGGCAACGATCTCTGCCGCCCGCCAGGCGCTGATCGTCGCCGCGTCGAAACCCAGCGACGTGAGCACCGCGTCCGTGTGCTCGCCGGGCCTGGGCGCCCGCCGCCGCACGCCGCCGGGCGTCTCGCTCAGCTTCGGCGCAATGCCCACCTGTTTCACCATGTCGCCGTTGGGGCCTTCCACGGCAATGACCATCTGTCGCGCCACGTTGTGGGGATCGACGAGCGCCTCCTCCAAAGTCAACACGGGCGCCGCGCAGACGTCCACCTCATTGAGAATGCGGGACCATTCGTCGGCGCTCTTGCTCTTGAACTGCCTGCGGAAGTGCTCAAAGATCTCTTGCCGCTTGGCCTCATCCTGCGTGCCTTGATGGGCAATGAACTCTTCGCGCCCCATCGCCCGGCAAAGGTTGGCGTAGAACCACGGCTCCATGGCGCCCACGCTGAACCAGCGGCCGTCCTTGGTCTCGTACACGTTGTAATAGGGCTCCGACCCGTTCAGCACCGAGCTGCGCGGTCCGTTGTCCCCGCCCACGGCGGTGTGCATCGCCGCCATCGCCGCGATCAGCGACACGACGCCATCCGACATCGCCACGTCCACGGACTGCCCGCGGCCCGTCCGCTCCCGCGCGATCACGGCGCAGAGGATGCTGAACGCCGCCATCAACCCGCCGGCGGCGAAATCGGCGATGATGTTAGCCGGGATCGCCGGCCGCCCCCCCTTGTCCTCACTGCCGATCATGCCCAGCGCGCCGGCGATGGCGATGTAGTTGATGTCGTGACCCACCCGCTGTGCATAGGGGCCGTCCTGCCCGAAGCCGCTCAGCGAGCAGTAGATCAGCCGCGGATTGCGGGCGCGCAGCGTCTCGTCGTCCACGCCCAGCCGCTTGACCACGCCGGGCCGGAACCCTTCCAGCACCACGTCGGCATCGTCGGCGAGGCGGTAGAAGATCGCGCGCGCCTCATCCGACTTCAGGTTGAGCCGCAGCGAGCGCTTGTTGCGCGCCAGCGTCGCCCGCAGGGCCTCGCGCCGCGCATCGTTGGGGTCGGCCGCCGGCGCGGCGCGACGCCCCACCACCTGTCCCGCCTCCTCAATCATGAGGACGTCGGCGCCCATGTCGGCCAGCAGCATGGAGCAGTAGGGGCCGGGCGCCAAGCGAGAGAGGTCCAGGACCTTCAGCCCCTCCAGCGACATGGTCATGGCGCGCTCCTCCTTCCCCAGGGAAGGACCGGCTGCAGCGGGCGCCGAGCACAATTGCCGCCGACGCGGCCCCCTGCCTACGATGACACTCTACGATGCCACCGTGACCGCGTGGGGCTGTAGCTCAGTTGGGAGAGCGTTTGACTGGCAGTCAAAAGGTCAGGGGTTCGAGCCCCCTCAGCTCCACCACGCCTCCCTGCCCCTGGGCCGCCTGACCTCTCCGCTGCGACGATACTGGCGCGGCGACGCTCCAACGGGCCTATTCGCCGAGTCGTTCGGCATGTCGTCGCGCTGACGGCCATTCCGGCACGATCACAACCCCGGACACCTGCCCTCGCCTTCTTGCCCGTGAATGGCGTAACAACACTGCAGTGAGCGGGGTCGTCCGCGTTGAGATCCGTCGACGCCAGTACACTCGCAGAAGACTACGCGGCCGTAATGGCCGGTCATGCCCTTGGGATGACATCCGAACGGTGAATGGTCTATAAGTTCGCTGCATCAGGCGGCGAGAGGGCTCCAATCGATGACGAACGTTGGCGAGAAGCGCGGCTGATCCCGGTCTCCGGAATCAGGGGTGCGAAGGAGCAGGAGCGCCGCGCTACCTCGGCACTTCTCGCAGTCCTGAGCGCCGTAAAGGAGTTCGGGCATGAGATCCTGCGGCCCCTTGGCGCGCCGGCCGGCGCCGTTTCGACGTACTGCGAGGTTCCGTTCGAGGTAAAGGGTAAGAAGGTCCGCATCGACGGGCTGATCCGCGTCCGCCGGGGCTCGACCGAATGGACTCTCCTGGTGGAGGTCAAGACCGGCAACAGCCGCCACAATCCAGAGCAGGTCGAAGCATACCTCGATGTGGTACGGCAAGAAGGATTCAATGGGTTACTGACGATCAGCAACACCATCGTCAGCGCGTCCGGACAACACCCGATCAAGGTTGACCAGCGCCGATTCCGAAACATTCCCCTGTACCACCTCTCGTGGATCCGCATGCTGTCGATTGCAGTCCGACGCCACGAGCACGACGGTGTTAGCGATCCGGACCAGGCTTGGATCCTGCAAGAACTCATCCGGTACCTGGAACACGAGAATTCGGGCGCGCTGAAGTTCGTTGACATGGGTCCCGAGTGGGTGGCCGTTCGCGCGGGTGTTAGGGCCGGAACCCTGACCATGGCGGACGGAGGCAGGGAAGAGGTGGCGGCGCGCTGGGATCAGCTAATCCAATATCTCTGCCTGACACTTGGGGCTCGCCTGGGGGAGGACGTTCAGCCAGTACTGAGCCGTCGAGAACGAGCTGAACCGGAGCAGCGATTGACTTCACTCGCGACTCAGCTGGTTGCATCCGGCAAGCTGACGGGAGCCATCAAGATTCCGAACTCCGTTGGTCCCATCGAGATCGCCGCGGACCTTCGGACGATGGCGGCAGACGCATCCGTCACTCTCGACGCGCCCGACCGACCGCGCCCGACCACTCGCGTCAATTAGCTGGTACGGCAGCTCCGAGATGCGCCCCCGGATTTACGCATCTCAGCGAGCTTCCCCCACACGAAGACGACGACGTCCGACCTCTTGCGGGAAGTCCGCAGTGATCCCGCCGTCCTTATCGCCCCAATCGGCAGGCTGCCCAGATCGTTCACCGTCACGCTGTCCACCCAGGTCGGTACGAATCGGCAGCACGGAAAACGTAGCTTCATTGACGACGTTGCGGCGCACGTTGAGCGCTTCTACGGGGAAATCGTTCAAGACCTGAAGGCGTGGACCGCGTCAGCACCCCGTTTGGTGGAATCCGAAGTCGAAGCCGAAGACGCAACCGTCGCGCCCCCGAGCCTGGAAAAGGTTCCGGAGCCCACCGGATCGGAGCAGCCCGTGTCGCCGGCGCCGTCCGCCTCGTGATCGATCGAATGGAGCTCCTGCTTCTGCCTGCGCTCGGACAAGCGCCGCGCCGATCACGGCCACGTCCGGCGTCTGCGCGAGCCCCAGGACGATCATCGCCAGCCCGCTGCCCAGCCCAGTCGCGGCGATCGCCAACCCCACCCCGCTGCTGACGGCATGCCCGCCGATCACGTGCCGCGGTGTAGCGACGACGCTGAACGGCGTGACGAACAGCACGAACGCCGTGGAGGCGATGGCGGCGAAGACCGCGGCATTTGTCATGACGTCTTTTACGACGAGTGCGACCAGCAGCGCGGCGCTGGCAAGGAGCGCTTGCGAGGCATAGACTCGCCGGTGTCCTTTCGTCCGCGGATCTTCCAGCTTCGTGTGCTCGGCATGGATGCGCGCTCCTGCATTCGCGCGCCACGACCGGCGCATCATCTGTAGATGGCCCTCACGCGGCGCCGTCTGGTCCGCTGCGGAAGACGGGGCGCTCTTGGATTCAGGCGGTGGCTGGTCGTGAAGCACGGCAGCCTCCACTCCACTCGATGCACTGAAGAGAGGTGGGTGACGGCACCATCGTAAATCGCTCGGGACGCTCGCCGCCGCCGATCCCCGCCAACTACGAAGCCTCGCCCCTTGCGCGACGGGCCACGTCAAGGCAGCAGCCTCAGCCCCCGGGCCGCCCACGCCCTACGATGACAGCGCGATTCAGAGCGCGACTTAAAGCGCGATCGATCCGGCAAAGCCGGTCCTTCCTTGGGAAGGAGGAGCGCTCCATTTTCAGGGCGAGGACCACAGCCACGGCCGCCGGCCTCCTCTGCATCGTCGTTGCCGCCTCGCTCTTCGGGGCGCTGTCCGCGGCTCCCCCGCACGACGCCCACGGCAGCGAGGAGCCCTCGCTCGCCACCGTCACGACACTCCTGCAGCCCGGCTTCAACCTCGTAGGCTGGACGCTCGCCGACGCGCCCGTGGCGGAGCTGTTCGACTCGATCGGCGAGCCGGCGCGCGCGGCCTTCGCCTGGGACCCGCTGACGCGGCGCTACCGAACCGCGCGCCGCGGAGCGCCCGCCTTCCTCAACGACCTGAACGCGGTGCGGCTCGGGCAAGGGCTCTGGGTCCTCATCGACGGCGAGGCGCCGCTCTTCTGGACTCGCGCCGTCCACCCGGACCCAGACCCCATCCCGCTCTTCATCGGCCTCAATCTCGTCGCCTCGTTCGCACCGGACGCAACGCCGGTGGCGGACGCACTCGTGGGCCTCGCCGCTCCCTGGTCCACGCTCTTCGCCTATGACTCCGCATCGCAACGGTTCCTGACCTTCAACCGCGACGGCCCCAGCTTCCTCAACACGCTCGCCGCCATCAATCAGGGCGACGGACTCTGGATCCGGACCTGCGGCTCGGCCTCGTGGCCGCCCGACGGCGACCAAACCGTCGTCCCTTCCACCCTGCCCTGCGTGCCCCTGACCGGCGCGCCCGCCTTCGAATTCCAGGCGAGCGTGACGGCGCAAGATCAACGCCTGATCCGCGATGCCCTCACCGAAGCACGCCTCTACTTCAGCGGGAATCATGCCTTGGACGTGACGGCCTTCACCGTGTTTGCGTTCGCCGACACCGACTCACTGGTTGCAAGATGGCTGACCTGGTTCGCTCTCCCCGCCTCCGCGATCGACTCGGTGCGGCAGCGCTGGTCCGGCTTCACGGTCGGCTTCGGCAATCGCACCAGCATCTGGATCAACACCGGCAGCGACGGCTGGCGCCTCGGCAGCGACGAGGCGCGGCGCAGCGCCATCATTCATGAGTATTTCCACGTTCTCCAGTTGCAGGCGTCCGGCTTCGGCGGTCGCGGCCCCCTCTGGCTCTTCGAGGGCGCGGCGCGCTACGTGGAGACGGTCGTGGCGGCGGCGGCGGGGCGCACCGACCTCGCCGCAGCGGGCGTCCAGAACGAGGAGAAGGCGCGCGGGACTGCCGCTTCCCTCAGCTCGCTCGAAACCGAAGCGGGTCTCAATCGCGTCGGCTTCCGCAGCGGCTACGCTCTGGGCTACCTCGCCGCTGAACGGTTGACCGGCGGTCCCGACCTCGCGCCGCTGCTGGAGTTCTGGCGCCTGCTGGGGACCGGCCTGCGATGGGAGCAGGCGTTCGCCCTCGCCTTCGGCGTCGCGCCTGACGACTTCTACGCCGCCTTCGAATCCGACCGCGCGAGCAGCTTTCCGCCGCTGGCCGCGGCGGCGTCCTAAGCGGGAAAGCGGCGGAGCGTCCCTGCCCCCGCGCCCGCCGCCGATCTTGCAAGCCGGACGTGCAAGCCGCACGCAAGAGCGCTAAACTGCGGCTCGCCCGGCGGCGCTCCGCTGGGGACGGGGAGACTGCGCGGGCAATTCAGGGAGGGCAGCATGACGCAGATATCGAAGAGCACCACGCTCAACGCGTCGGCGAACGAGGTCTGGGGGACGGTCGGCGACTTCAACGGACTCCCGAAGTTCGTGCCGGCCTTCAGCGCCAGCGCCATGGAGGGTGACGGCGTCGGCGCCCGACGCACGCTCACCTTGCAGGATGGCGGAACGATCCTCGAGAGCTTAGAGAGCCTGGACGAAGAGGCGCGGACTCTCACCTACGCCATCATTGAGTCGCCGCTGCCGATCACGGGCTACGTCTCCACCATGGCGGTGCGGGACCTCGGCGCGGGACGCTGCGAGTTCAACTGGTCCTCCAACTTCGACGTCCAAGGCGCGCCGGAGGCCGAAGTGGTCGCGATCCTGGAGGGCGTCTACGCAGCCGGGTTGGACGGGCTGCGCCAATTGCACGGCGGCTAGCTCGATCGCCCTCCGCCGGGGCCGGCGCTGTCTTCCCGCACGTGCACAACGATCGTCCCGGCGATCAGGTCGTGCAACGCTCGCCGATCTCGGTTCACGAGGAATACGCCAACGCTCGCGGCGACGACGAAGTAGCCGATCAAGAGAATCGGGAGTCCCTTGACCACGACCTCGCGAAACCAGATTCGCCACGCGGGCACGGCCCCGCCCGCGGCGTCAAGGATGTACATGTGCAACATGCGTTTCGCGGGCGTCTGGGACGCCTGGGCGGTGAAGAACAGCCAGATCAACCACCCCACGCCAAGCGTGACGACGACGAGGAGGACCTCCAGCAGGAGCCCGCCTAGTCGAAGCAATCGACTCGCAATGTAGGCGCCGGAGTCAGGGTCGGCGTTGAGAACCCCGCAGGCCGCGCAGAAGCGACCCACGCCTCGTTCGGAGCCGCACCGACTGCACTGCTCTGACTGCCGAGCTTCCCCCATCAATTGCCCCTTTGATCCGCTGCAAGGGTAGCGACATTGCCGCATCGCCCCAGCGAAGCCGCACTCGGGACCCAAGAGCGGCGCGAACGAGACGCCGCGACCCATCGCGGCCCGCGGAATGCCGTCCGCGAAGGAGCCGGACGCCCCCGCCCTCCTACTCCGTCGCCAGCACGACCTCCGTCGCCTTGATCGCCGCCACGACCTCGGCGCCCTCGCCCAGGCCCAAGCGCTCGGCCGACGTCCGCGTGATCGCCGCGACGATCTCGTGGCCGCCGCCGATGTCAACCGTGACCTCGGCCATGACGGTGCCCAGCTTGAGCGCCGTCACCGTCCCGCGGAACTGATTGCGTGCGCTGAGTTTCATCCTGCCTCCTCGCTTGCCCAGGCTGACCCCGCAGCCGCCGGCCAACCGCTCCCCGGCCCCAAGCGGGCCCAGGCGGCGTCGCGACGGCCCCATGGTAGGAACCGCGCCCTGCCGAAGGCCAGTCGCGCCGCGACCCGCGCATCGCCACGGCGTCTGGCGATATGTGAGGAGCGTGTCGGGACCACCGCTACCATTCCGGCCGCTGGGTAGTACACTCGGGCGCGCGGTCCTGAGGCCGCGCCCGCACCGTCCGCGCTCCCTTCGATTGGAGGTCCCCATGCGTCTCGGATTCGCCCTCCCGCAGATCGGACCGGCCGCCGGCCCCGACGCGCTCGTCGCCGTCGCCAAGCGCGCCGAAGAGCTGGGCTACGACAATCTCTGGGTACTCGACCGCTTGCTCTACCCCACCGATCCCCAAGCGCCCTACCCCGTCGGGGACGGCATCCTGCCGACCCTGTACAAGACGGTCCTGGATCCCCTGGAGACGCTAACGTACGTCGCCGCCCACACCACCCGCGTCGGTCTCGGCACCAGCATCCTCAACCTCCCCTGGTACAACCCCGTGCTCCTCGCGCGCCGGCTCACCACGCTCGACGTCCTCTCGGGCGGGCGGCTGCGGGTCGGACTCGGGGTGGGCTGGTCGCCCGACGAGTACGAGGCCGCGGGCGTCCCCTGGCAAGGCCGGGGCAAGCGCGCCGACGAAGCGCTCCAAGTCCTCAAAGCGATCTGGACCACCGACCCCGTGGAGTTTGATGGCGAGTACTACCACCTCCCCCGCTCCTACATCGGTCCCAAGCCGGTCCAGCGGCCCCACCCGCCGATCTACATGGCCGCCTATGTGCCCTCCGCCATGCAGCGGGTGGCGCAGCACGCCGACGGCTGGTTTCCCGTCGGGATCCCGCTCGCCGCGGTTCCGCAAATGTTCGACCAGATCAAGGGGATGGCGGAGGCGGCCGGTCGCGATCCCGCTTCGCTGGAAATCGTTGCCCGCGCCAACGTCGAGTTCTCCGATGCGCCCCCGAGCGGCGAGCGCGCCGACTACACGGGCACGCTCGAGCAGATTGCGGCCGACATCGCTGCGACGCGGGAGATGGGAGCGACCGAGCTCGTCATCGACGTGGGCTTCGCACCCGGCGTCGATACCGAGGACGCCTTCCTGACGCGGCTCGAGCAGATCTGGCAGCACGCGCAGCCCGCCTAAGGCGGAGCGACATCTCCCTCGTCGCGCCCTGGCGGCGGGATGCCCGCACGGCTGCGGCCGCCGCTAAGGATTTCCTGACTCTCCCCGCGCGACACGTGCCCGGTAGGGAAGAGTCCAGGGCAGAGGGAGTTCTCTTCGGTCATCCCAGTGGAGGACCCACGATTTCGAGGTTGTATTTCTCAGCAACCGCCATGGCCTTCTCAATGTAAGCGGTGGCGTCCGGCTCTTTGTCTTCTTCCCCGGTCTCAAGGAAGTAGGCCTCGCGTCCCGGCGGGGAGAGAATGACCAGAATCTTCGCTGGGGTCGATCCAGTGTTCCATACTGTGTGGGTGACTCCTCTTGGAATCAGAATGAAGGCTCCAGGAGACGCCTGTATTGTCTCTTCCCCTCTCTGAGCGTTGACCTCCCCTTCGAGCACATAGAAGGCTTCGTCTTCAACTTTGTGGATGTGTTGTGGAGGTCCTTTCCCTGTAATAAGAACCTCCAGCAGCGAGTATGCGCCGCCTGTCTCTTCTCCCTGCGCCTTGCAGGTGACCTGATGCCCAGGTACCCACCGAGCCCAGCCTTCGCCTGGCCCACGCGTGATGGCTCTACCAGCCAATGACATCCCTTGCTCCCTCTAATCGATCATGCGCCGTAATCCTTGGGAAAGCGGCCTCCATGCTGAACCCCACCTTCGACTCTTGGCAAGCTGACCCGCAACTCTCTGGCCCGGTCCTGCCGCTGCACTGTCCTCACGGGTGGTTCACAGTCCATGCGCCCGCGGCCGCCGGTAACGGTTTCGTAACACCTGGCGGCAGCCCCCCTGGTACGATCCTCCCATGCAGCGGGGCAGCACTCCTCCAATTGATGCCGCGCGCCCTTCGCCGGTCATCGCGCCAACCATCGCTGGCTTCCCCCCTGAGATCTCGCTCCGGCTCTCCGTCCGTACTCTCCATGTGACCATCCGCGCCGCGCGGGGAGGACCTTGAAGCATGTCGCTGCGCCGTTGCGCCGTTCTGCTCCTTCTCGTCTTGCCGTTGCTCGTCGCCGGCTGCGGCGGCGGCGGTAACGATTCCACGACGTCGCCAACCGCCGCCCAGCAGCCCACCGCTGCCCAGCAGCCCACAGCCGCCCCGCAGCCCACAGCCGCGCCGGAGCCCGACGCCGTGCCAGAGCCCACCGCCGCGCCGGAGCCCGACGCCGTGCCAGAGCCCACCGCCGCACCGGCGCCGCAAAGCGAGCCCGAACCCGCCCTTCGCATCGCCGACGACGCCCTCGCCGGCTTTCCCGTCTATGACGACGAGGCCACCGGCATCCGCACCATCCTGGGCACGCCCGACCTGGGCACGGGGCGGCACCGCGTCGGCTTCGTCCTCAGCGACGCCGTCGGCCTCGTCCGCCTACCGATAGTTCGGGTGGAGTTGTTCTTCTACCCCAACGGGACCCAGGGGCCGCGCCAGGGCCCGCTGGAAACCGGGCTGGCCAGCTTCTTCGAATTTCCCCTCGGCGTGCGCGGCATGTACAGCCTGGATCTCAGCTTCGACCGGCCCGGCGACTGGGAGCTGGAGGTGAGCATCCCCCGTCCCGACGGCTCCGTCGCCGTGACGGCCTTCGCTTTCCCCGTGGCCGAGCGAACCCAGTCGCCGGCGGTGGGCGAGCCGGCCCCTCGTAGCCGCAACCGCACCATCCGCGACGTCGGCTCGCTGGCTGAGCTGACCACCGGCAGCAAACCGGACCCGGCCCTCTACCTCAGCAGCATCGCCGAGGCGATCGATCGGGGCGTCCCCGCGATCGTGGTCTTCGCCAGCCCCGCCTTCTGCACCAACGCCCTTTGCGGCCCGCAGGTGGAGGTCGTGAGCGAGCTGGCGGCGGAGTACTTGGGCCGCGTCGAGTTCATCCACATCGATCTCTACGACAACCCCCACGAGGTCGGCAACGACCTCAGCCGCGGCATCCGCTCGCCGCACCTGGCCGAGTGGGGCCTTGAGACCGACGAGTGGACCTTCGTCATTGACCAAGAGGGGCGCGTCGCCTCCCGCTTCGAAGCCTTCGTCACCCGCGACGAGCTGAAGAGCGCCTTGCTCCGCGTCCTGGACGGATAACACCGCCCCGCTCATCAACCGCCGGGGCGAGCCGCTACCAACGCCGCGCGAGCCCGGATGACCCGCGAGCGCGCGTCAAAAAACCCGCTCACCCTGAGCCTGCCTGCCCTGAGCCTGCCGAAGGGGCGAAGGGCGAACGCTCCCGACATCGTCCAGAACATCAACCGCCGGCGAGCGCTAGCCGCTGACCCGCGAAAAAAAACCGCCCGCTCATCAACCCCCGCGAGCCGCCACCCACGGCGCGAGCCCGGATGACCCGCGAGCGCGCGTCAAAAAAACCGTCCCGCTCATCAACCCCCGGCGCGAGCCGCCACCCACGCCGCGCGAGCCCGGAGGACCCGCGAGCGCGCGTCAAAAAAACCGCTCACCCTGAGCCTGTCGAAGGGTCATCCTGACCCCACTCGTCCCGAGCTTGCCGAAGGGGTCGAAGAACGACCACACCCCCCCTCTCCATCGCGTACCGATGGAGAGGGGGCCGCGGGGTGAGGTCCCTTCCGCTCGTCCTGAGCCTGTCGAAGGGCGAGCGACGTCCAGCTAATCGCCAACTCCCCAACATGCCGTCGGCTCCACCGCTACCCTGCCCACGGCGCCCCTGCCGCGCCGCCACTGGAGAGTGCGTCGTGGGCCCGCAGAGCAAACCGGACTACGCCGGCCTCACCTTCCCACCGCCCCCCGCCGACCGGCCCTATGTCCTGATCAACATGGTCGTCTCCGCCGACGGCAAGGTCGCGCTGGAGGGAACCGAGCGGGGCTTGGGCTCACCCACCGACCAGCGCCTCATGCGCGAACTCCGCCTCCACGCCGACGTCGTCCTCAACGGCGCCGGCACGCTGCGCGCCAGCGGCGCCTCCCCCCGCCTCCAGGCCGACGACCTCGAGGCCCTTCGCCTCACGCGCGGGAAGGCCAAGGCGCCACTCGGGGCGGTGCTGAGCCGCTCCGGCGACCTGCCCCTGGACCGTGCCTTCTTCCGCGCCCCCGACTTCGACGCCATCGTCTACCTGAGCGACACCGCACCGGTCGAGCGCCGCCAGGCCATCGCCGCGACGGGCCGCACCGTGCAAACGGTCCCCGCCGGCGAAGAAGTGGCGGCCATGCTGCGCCACATGCGCCAAGAACTGGGCGCGCAGCTTCTGTTGGTGGAAGGAGGCCCCTCGCTGAACGGCGAACTGTTCCGCCGCCGCGCCGTGGACGAACTCTTCCTCACCGTGGGGCCCGTCATCGTCGGCGGCGAGGCCGGGCTGACGCCGGTCGAGGGCCCTCGCCTCTCCACCCTGGCCGACCCGCTCCGCCTCACGCTTGTCGCGGCCACGCCCAACCCCGCCACCGACGAGGTCTACCTCCACTACCGCTGCGGCAGCTAACCGCCGGCGCTCTCGCCTTAGCCCGCCGAAGAGCCTGTCCTGATCATTCCCCGCGGGAAGGACGAAGGGGCGACCGAGACCACCACCGCCCCGCTCATCAACCGCCGGCGCGAGCGGCCACGAATACCGCGCTGGCCCAGACCAGTCGCGAGCGCGGGCGAAAAAGTCGAAGGGCGAACGGCGAACAGTGCTCTTCTCCCCCTCGCCATCGCTGACCGATGGAGAGGGGGCCGGGGGGGAGGTGCTCATACCGCTCTCGCCTGAGCCCGTCGCGCGCGGCCGTCCGCGTCCGTTCGTCCTGAGCCTCGAAGGGCGAACGCTCCCGACACCGCCCCGCTCATCAACCGCCGGCGCGAGCCAGCAACGCCGCGCGAGCCCGGATGAGCTGCTCTTCTCCCCCTCGCCATCGCTGACCGATGGAGAGAGGGCCGGGGGGGAGGTGCTCATACCGCTCTCGCCTGAGCCCGTCGCGCGCGGCCGTCCGCGTCCGTTCGTCCTGAGCCTGTCGAAGGGCGAACGCTCCCGACACCGCCCCGCTCATCAACCGCCGGCGCGATCCGCCAGCAACGCCGCGCGAGCCCGGATGAGCTGCGAGCGCGCGTCAAAAAAATCGCTCATCAACCGCCGGCGTGAGCGGCCACGAATACCGCGCTGGCCCAGACCAGTCGCGAGCGCGGGCGAAAAAGTCGAAGGGGCGAACGCTTGCGCTTCTAGTGGGGCGCAGGATCAGGACCGGCGCCCCGGCCCCTCCCCCGCGCGCGGGTCCGGCGCCTTCAGCGCCGACTCCGCCCGCTGCCGCCGGTACGCGTCCAGCCGCTCCCCGATCTCAGGGTGGCTGATGGCCAGGATCCGCGCCGCCAGCAGGGCCGCATTGACGGCGCCCGCCCGCCCGATCGACACGGTTGCCACAGGCACACCGCCCGGCATCTGCACCATGGAAAGCAGCGCGTCCAGGCCCTGCAGCGCCCACCCGGTCATGGGCACGCCGATCACCGGCAGCAGCGTCTTGGCCGCCACCACCCCCGGCAGCGCTGCCGCCCCGCCCGCCCCGGCGATCAGCACCTCCAGCCCCGATCCGCCGCCCCCGCCGCGTAGGCCAGCGTCTCGTCCGGCGTGCGATGGGCCGAGAGGACGCGCGTCTCGCAGGCGACGCCCAACTCCTCCAGCGTCTCCGCCGTCGCCCGCATCGTCTCCCAGTCCGACTGCGAGCCCATCAGCACGCCGACCAGCGGCCCCGGATCCTCGCTCTCCGCCATCCCCTATACCTCCTCTACCGGCCGCTCCAACGTCGGCGCTGCCTACACCGTAGTGGGCACTGCCGCACGAGTGCACGCGCGCCCGCAACCGGTCGGCGAGGCAACCGCGATCATTGACCTTCGCGCCGCCGCGGCGGGATGCTGATAACCAAGGCCACCGCCCGCTGCGTGGGCCAAGATGGAGCAACGATGGCCAGAGCGACGTCGGCCGGCCAGATCCCCGCAGGCGCCCCGCCGCCCTACGACCCGGTCGCCATCGAGGCGACGTGGCAGGCTCGCTGGGAGGCGGACGGGCTCTACCGCACCCCCGACGACGATGTCCGCCCCCGCTTCTACTCCCTCACCATGTACCCCTACACCAGCGGCGACATCCACATTGGCCACTGGTACGCCATCGCCCCCTCGGACGCCGCCGCCCGCTACCAGCGCATGCTGGGCAACAACGTGCTCTTCCCCATCGGCTTCGACGCCTTCGGCCTCCCCGCCGAGAACGCCGCCATCCGCCAAGGCATCCACCCGCACAAATGGACCTACGCCAACATCGAGCGGATGCGCCGCCAGCTGCGCCGCATGGGCGCCTCCTTCGACTGGTCACGCGAAGTGATCACCTCCGACCCCGAGTACTACCGCTGGACGCAGTGGTGGTTCCTGCAGCTGCTCAAGCACGACCTCGCCTATCGCAAGCTGGCGCCGGCCAACTGGTGTCCCAGCTGCCAAACGGTGCTCGCCAACGAGCAGGTCCTGCGCGACGCCGAGGGCCTGGGCCACTGCGAGCGCTGCGAGTCCGTGGTGGAGGTGCGTGACCTGGAGCAGTGGTTCTTCCGCATCACCAACTACGCCGACGAGCTGCTGGACTTCAGCAGCATCGACTGGCCCACGCGCATTCAGACCATGCAGACGAACTGGATCGGCCGCTCCCAGGGCGCCGAGATTCGTTTCCCCCTGGAGACCCCAATCCGCGCCGCGAGTGACCACGCGCCCGCTCACCCTGAGCCTGTCGAAGGGCGAGCGCGCGCGGAAACCTGGGACGCGATCACCGTCTTCACCACCCGCCCCGACACCCTCTTCGGCGCTACCTTCATGGTCCTAGCGCCGGAGCACCCCCTGGTCCCCTCCCTCACCACCGACCAGCAGCGCCCGGCCGTGGAGGCGTACGTCCGCAGCGCCCGCCTGGCTACGGAGATCGACCGCCAGTCCACCGAGGGAGAGAAGAGCGGCGTCTTCACCGGCAGCTACGCGCGCCACCCCTTCACGGGCGAGCGCCTGCCCATCTGGATCGCCGACTACGTCCTGCTCAGCTACGGGGCGGGCGCCGTGATGGGCGTCCCCGCCCACGACAGCCGCGACTTCGCCTTCGCCCGTCGCTACGGTCTCGACATTCCCGTCGTCATCGCCCCGCCCGACTGGGACGGCGCCCCGCTTGCGGACGCCTACCTGGACGACGGCGTCATGGTCAACTCCCGCGAGTTCGACGGGCTCTCAGTTGAGGAGGGCAAGCGCCGCGTACCAGAGGCGCTGGCCGAGCGCGGGTTGGGCGGCCCCGCCGTCACCTACCGCCTGCGCGACTGGCTGGTCAGCCGTCAGCGCTATTGGGGCGCGCCCATCCCCGTCATCTACTGCGACGCCTGCGGCGTCGTGCCGGTGCCGGAGGAGCAGTTGCCCGTCCTCCTCCCCGAGGACGCGGAGTTCCTGCCCACCGGCGAGTCGCCGCTGGCCCGCCACTCCGGCTTCCGCGCCGTGCCCTGCCCCCACTGCGACAAACCCGCTCGCCGCGAGACCGACACCATGGACACGTTCATGTGCTCGTCGTGGTACATGTTTCGCTACCTGGACCCGCACAACGAAGAAGCGCCGCTGGGCCGGGAGCCCGCGCGAAAGTGGTTGCCGGTGCAGCAGTACACGGGCGGCGCCGAGCACGCCGTGATGCACCTGCTCTACGCCCGCTTCTTCACCAAGGCCGCGCGCGACATGGGCGTGATCCCCGTGGGCGAGCCGTTCGCGCGGCTCTTCAATCAAGGCGTCATCACCAAAGACGGGCACAAGATGTCCAAGAGCCGCGGCAACGTGGTCAACCCCGACGATTGGGTGGGCAAGCTCGGCGCCGACGCCGTCCGCCTCTACCTCATGTTCCTGGGGCCCTGGGATCAGGGCGGCGACTGGGACGACAGCGGCATCCAGGGCCACGTCCGCTGGCTCAACCGCGTCTGGAAGCTGGCCCTCTCGCCCGCCGGCCGGTTGATCAACGAGCCCAACGCCCAGCGCGTCCGCC
Organism: Dehalococcoidia bacterium; assembly: GCA_963662615.2. Classification (GTDB taxonomy): domain Bacteria; phylum Chloroflexota; class Dehalococcoidia; order Bin125; family Bin125. Next base: position 433,413 of record CAXXSR010000001.1, on the reverse strand, counting down.
GCCTTACCCACCAGATGATCCAGAAGGTCTCGGAGGACATCGCCGCGTTCCGCTTCAACACCATGCTGGCGGCCATGATGGAGTTCACCAACGCCCTGAGCCGCGAACGCGACGCAGGCCCCGTCGACGGCCCCGCCTGGGACGAAGCCATCGGCGCGCTGGTCCTCTGCCTCGCTCCGTCCGCGCCCCACATCGCCGAAGAGCTCTGGCAGCGCCTCGGATACGAGTACTCCGTCCACACCCAGGACTGGCCGCAGTGGGACCCCGAGCTGGTGCGGGCGGAGAGTGTCACGCTGGTGGTGCAAGTCAACGGCAAAGTGCGCGAGCGGCTCCAGCTCGGCGCCGGCCTCTCGCAAGACGAAGCCCGCACCGCCGCCCAGGCCTCGGGACGGGTCCAGACGCATCTCGCCGGCAAGACCGTCCGCAACGTCATCTACGTCCCCGACAAGCTCATCAACTTCGTCGCGGGGTAGCCCGTCCGCCCGACGACGCCGTCTCGGCGCGAGCCGCCACCAACGCCGCGCGAACCCGGATGACCCGCGAGCGCGCGTCAAAAGAGCCGTTCGCCCTGAGCCTGTCGAAGGGCGAACGAGACGACCACGCCCCGCTCATCAACTGCCGGCGCGAGCCGCCACCAACGCCGCGCGAACCCGGACGACCCGCGAGCGCGCGTCGAAAAAGCCGCGCGCCGGGCCGCCGCGGCCCGCTCCAGGAAGCGAGAGGCCCGCCCCATCCGGGCCCTCTGGAAGATCAGGGAATCCCCCGATGTTGACATGACCACGCCGACCGATGATGTGCCACAGGAGAGTAGTTCGATTCTAAATTATTTGGCGACAAATTAGCGCGCGGTCGGCGACTTGCCGGCTTGTCGCCCGCCCCACCGCGCACACGCACAACGTCATTGGGCGGGGGAATTCGGTGAAGGAACGTGCCATGGATCGGAGCCAGCTGACCGATCGCGAGGTCACCATCGCTGAATTGGTGGCGGAGGGTCGCAGTAATGCGGAGATCGCGGAGGCCCTCCTTGTCTCCTCGACGATGGTGAAAAATCACCTCAGAGACATCATGATCAAGTGGGATTGCGCCAACCGGACGCAACTGGCCGCGAAGGTGGGCGCCTGGCAAGTGGGGCGCTCAAGCGAGCGATCATCGCCGTCCACGGCTGGGTGATCCGACAGCGTGATTGCCCGCCGTTGGCCCTCAGCATGCCTGTCCTGACCTGTCCTTCCCCTCCCGGGAAGGAGCGCGCCGAAGGGGCGAGCGCCAGCCGCCCTACACAATTCGCCGCCGCGATCGCCAAAAAGGTTCGGCGCGGGGGAGCCAGTCCGTACCGTGACGGTTCGTCGACGCGATGGCCAAAAAAATCGGCGCGGGGTAGACAGTCCGCGCCGTGATGGTTCATCGACGCGAGGGGAGAAAAAACGCCGGCTACGGAGGTGCCGACCGGCGCGGTCCGGCGCCGCCCGCAGCCTCCGCTTCGAACGCCAGCAGCAGCTTGCGCAGCAGCCCCGCCAACCGCGTACGCTCCCTATCGCTCAGCGGTGCGATCAGCCGATCGAGATTCGCACGGTATGGGGGCAACGCCTCGTCAATGACCTTCCGGCCTTTGGCCGTCAGCCCCACCAAGAGGCCGCGCCGGTCCGAGCGGTCGGGCCGGCGCCGCACGTAGCCGGCAGCTTCCAGCCGGTCCAGCCGTCCGGTGATGGTCGCCCGCGAAAGCATCAGTGAATGCGCGATGGCGGAAGGCGCGAGCCCCTCGTCGCTCCCCACCCGCCTCAGCGTCGCGAGCACGTCGAACTCCGAATAGCTGAGGCCGGACCTCGCCAGCCCCGCATCAAATCCTGACTCAAGGAAGCGAGCGGCGCGCAAGATCCGGGCCGTCACTGCCACGGGCGAGACGTCACGATCCGGTCGCCCACGGCCGGCCTCGCCAAGCACAATGTCAACGTGGTCACGCCTCATCTGATGGCCCTCTTCAGATGAGACTCCCAGAACCGTACTGTTTTGAATATTAGGGAATCTTCCGTTTTTGACATGATCACGCCAACCGTGATCTGCGACCGGAAAGTCGTTTGATCATTAATTATTTGGAGCTAGACTAGGCGCGCGCTGGGCGACTTGTCGGCACGTCGCCTGCCCACCGCGCCGGCGCACGACGTCAATGGGTGTAGGGATTCCATGGAAGGGGAGCCATGGACCGGCGCAACTTGACCGCTCGCGAGGCGGCCATCGCTGAATTGGTGGCGCAGGGCCGCACCAATGCGGAGATCGCGCGGGCGCTCCTTGTCTCCAAGACGACCGTGAAAAATTACCTCAGAGGCGTCCTGATCAAGTGGGATTGCGACAACCGGATGCAACTCGCTGCGAAGGTTGGTGCCGTGAAAGCGACCCGCTCAAGGAAGAGATCGGCGCTGTCTCCAGGTCAATGACGCGGCAAATCCAACGGCCCCTTGCCGCTGCCCGTCGACGCGCGCCCCCCCCTCACGGCTCTAGCGCCGCGATCAGCAGCTCGTTCCAGTCGGCCAGGAGATAGGTGCCGGCAATCGACACCTCCTCCGCCGAGCCGAAGGTCGCCAACAACGGGGCCAAGTCCTCCTGCTGAAGATCGCCTCGCTGCTCTGCGTTCACCAGCCCTTCCAGCGCGGCCAGGATCTGGCGTTCCACGGCGATCGTGTCGGCCAGCACGTCCAGCTGGCGCTGATGCAGCGCGCGCGCTTCCACGGGCGGCGAGAGCTGCCGCCAGCGCTCCACTTCCGCCTCAAAGTCCGCAATGAACCGCTCAATGAGGACGAAAATCGCCGCTAAGTCTTCCGCCGTCTGCAACGACAGAAACGCTTCTTGCGCCTCCTGGCCGAACGCCCGCAGCGCCCGCGCGCTCTCCAGCCGCACCTCCACGGCCGCCAGCAGGTAGCGATTGAGCGGATCGTCGCCCTCCTCTGCCAACACCGCCCTGGCCAGGCGGAACCCCTGCGCGTTCACCACTTCAAAATCCGACAGGAGTTCCGGCAGATCCACGGGCTCTTCGCCCTCCAGGCCCGCCCGCAGCCGGCTGGACACCTCCTGCAATGAGCGGTGATAGTCCTGCGCCGGTTGGGGCGGCAGCATTCCCGAGAGCGACTGTAGGCGCTCGCGCAATCGCTGCGCCAACTCGCGCTGAAGCGCTACGCCTCCCAACTGCGACCGGAGATCGGCCAGCCCCCGGTTCCACTCCGCGTCGATGGCCAACGTGATGATCAGATAGTCACTGAGGCCCAGACGGCCGGCGGGAGCGGCATCGGCCGCAATCGCGGATGGCGGGGCGGAGTCGCCGCCCGCTACCGCGTCGGCGGGCGTCTCCTCAGGGAGCGGCGCCGCCCCGGCCTCGGCCGGCGGCTGCTCGGAGGCGGGCTCGTCCCCGCCGCCGCAGGCAGCGATCACCAACCCAACTGCAAGGAGTAGCAGGACGGCGCAGCCGGCACGAATGCGCATCAACGCACCTGGGACCGGCAACGCACCCGCTCGCCCTGCGCTTGCCTGTCCTGACCTGTCCTTCCCCTCGTGGGAAGGAGCATGGCGTAGGAGCGAACGCGGGGGCCGGCCCGTTCTTGGAGCGGAGACAGTGGCTGCGCACTGCCATCCTGGCCCGCCGCCGTGCGATCGACGGCAGCACCTGCGAGGGCGGGGCCTACGATTCGCTGCGCCGCTCCCGCATCGGCCTGTCCCGGCGGTCCACCGCGAGCTGCGCTTCCTCCTGCTCCATCTTCTGATCCAACTGGGTCACGCCGGCCCGCACGCTCGTCGTCAGCGCCGTCAGCTGTGCCTCCAGCCGTCGCAGGACGTCCAGAGAATAGCGGTCGGCCTCGCGCGCTTGCTCCACGGCCTGGCTCGTCGCATCGCCGCGGATCGCCGTCGCCTCCATTCGCGACTCTTCCATGACCGTCCGCGTTTGCTCGCGCGCCTGCTCAATGATCTCCGCCGCGCGGCGCTGCGCGTCCAGCGTGAGATCGTGTGCGTCCACCCGCAGCTCCGCTTCGTGGCGCGCTTTGGTGAGCACTAGCTCTGCTTCGTCGTTCGCCTGCGCCAGGAGGTCGTTGCGATCGCGCAGGATGGCGCGGGCGTCGCCGATCTCGCCGGGCACAACCGCGCGGATCCGGTCAATGAGATCAAGCAGACGGTCGCGCTCCACCAGCCAACCACGCCCCAAGCGAGCGCGCTGTCCTTGCAGAACCGCCTCTTCTAATTCGTCCAGCAGCGCTTGCAGGTCTATGGCGCACCCTCCCCACGCCGCCCCCCGGCCATTGTACTCACCTCCGCGGCGGCCCGAACTTCGCCTCCAGGGCCCGGGCAACGTGTGGCGGCACAAGGTCACGTGTGGGGTGGCCCAGCTCCGCGATCTCGCGGATGCGGCTGGCGGAGATGAAAAGGTGCTCCAGACTCGCCATCAGAAAGACCGCCTCAATCTCCGGCGCCATCTTCTTGTTCATCAGCGCCATGTCGAACTCGGTCTCAAAGCCCGTGACGGCGCGCATCCCCCGCACCAGCGCCCTGGCGCCAATGCTGCGGGCGTAGGTGACCGTCAGCCCCTCGTAGCTGTCCACCCGGGCATTCGCAGTCTCCTGCACGGCCTCTTTCATCATCTCAACCCGCTCCTGCAGGGTGAACAGCGACGTCTCCCGCTTCGACACAGCGACGACGACCTCGTCGAAGAGCAAGGCCGCACGGCGGACGATGTCCAAATGGCCGTTCGTCACGGGGTCGAAGCCGCCGGGATAGATCGCGGTGATCATGGCGCGCCTCCGGCCCGATAGCTCTCCAAAACGCCGTCACCATACCGACGCACGTCGCACCGGGCCAGGGGGCCCAGACACTCGGGCCCCGGCTGGCGCCGGAGATGACGCCAGAGCAGCAGCCCATCGCCGGCCAGGAGCCCACCCGACAGCAGCGCCCGCAGCGTTGGCAGCGCGTCCACCAGGTAGGGCGGGTCGGCGAAGCAGAGGTCGTAGGGAGGCGTCAGGCGCGCACGCGCGCGCTCCACCGTCCCGCAATGCACCCGCGCGCGCTCCCCTGCGCCCAAGCCGGCGAGGTTGGAGCGGATCACGTCGCAGGCGGGACGGCTCCGCTCCACGAAATCAACCCAGGCGGCGCCGTGGCTGAGCGCCTCCAGTCCCAGCAAGCCGGCGCCCGCATAGAGGTCCAGCACGCGCCCGTCCGCCAGCGCCCGCACGTCGGGCCGGTCGAAGATCGACGTGCGCAGCCGCGCCGTCGCCGAGCGTGTCCCCGCCGGCCCGCCCCTCACCTGGCGGCCGGCGTAGGCGCCGCCGCTGATACGGATGATCGGCCGCGCCACGGCTAGGGCTCCACCGTCACCTCCAGCGCGTGCCCGACCCGAACGTCGCCGTCGCTGACGACGAGGCGCGCCTCGTACGTGCCCGGAATGGTGGGCGTGGCCCAGACCACCCAACCGGCGCTGCCGGAGCCGCTCAGCTCCCCGTCTTCGCCCACGTCCCAGACCGGATTCAGGAGCGCCGGGTTGGGCCGCACCAGCCGCACCGACCCGGACTCCAGGAAGCTGTTGATCACCGGCCACAGGTCCGGGTGTGCCGGGTTGGCGGACACATCCGCCAGAGCCAGCCCGCCCAGCTTGAACTCCTGCACCAACTGCAACTTGAACGCCAAACTGAAACGATTCTCAATCCAGACCGTCACCCGGTCGCCGTTGCGGTCCGGGTAGACGAAGGAGACCATGTTGGCGAACTCATCCCAGAACAGCCCGCTGGCGCCACCGTCCTGGGAGATGCTGTCCCCCTGCAGGCCGACGCGTTGCCCCGCCACGATCGGTCCCGCCTCCGCCAGCCGGATCTGGCTCGCCAGCCCCAGCGCGTCGCGCCGCGAGATTAACAGGACGTCGTCGCGGCTCTTAATCACGCTCAGCGGAGAGACCCGCAGCAGGACCTTCTCAGCCGGGATCCGGTTGAGGACGGCCGGCAACGTCGCCAGCAGCGACTCGCGAAAGATCGCCTGATCGCTCGGTGGCGACAGCTTGATCCGGTCCACCACCGCACCCAGGGCGGCCAGATGGTAGGCGCCCTCATCCAGGCCGGAGGCGTCGCGCCGCGGCAGCGGCACCGTGATGATGATGCCGCGGTCGTCGCGGTGCAGCTGGTCGGCTAGCTCCGTGATGAACTCTGTGAACGCCTCCCGCAGCGCCAGGCTGATGAACTGGTAGTCAATATCCACCCCGTCGAAGCGCCCGGTGTCCATCAAGAGAAGGATGTTGTTGATGTGCTGGCGGCGCAGCGTCTCCGATCCGATCACGGTATTGATGATCTCCGCGTCCGCCTCGTTCGCCACGATCACGGGATAGATCGGTTGCGTCACGTCACTGGGCAACGGCTCCACCCGCCCCAGCAGCGATCCGTCCTCCGCCGGCACGAAGCCCACCGGGTTGATGATCGTGATCGTGTTCACGGCCTCAGCCGCCAGCTCCTCGCCGGCGGGGAGGCGGCCGGTCACCATGTCGCGGAACTGCAGCCGCCGCAAGATGGCCACGTTGTCCGGCGCCTCGTCCAGCTCCACCCGGGCGGTGCTGCCGTCATCCGACAGAAGAGCGGGATTCAGGCGTCGCCAGCTACCGTCCTCGTTGGTGTAGGCGCCCAGGTTGCGCTGATCCTGAGTGGCGCTGTTCAAGCGGATGGTCAGGACGTACGGCCCGGGAAGAAAGTCAGGCACGTGCAGGTCGTAGATCGGGCTCACCGGCTGCAGGCTGTCCGGGATGTCCGGAAAGCGCGCTCGCAGCGCCGCTTCCACACCGGTGCGGGTAATCACCGGCGCTGACGGGCCGACGGTCGCGGCGGCGTCGACGGCTTCGGCGTCGTCGGCCCCATCGTCGTCCAGCAGCGCCAGGGGCGGGACGAACAGGACCACAATGGCCACCGCCAAGGCGACCACCGCCAGCCCCACCACCCAGGGCCCCCGCGGCCGGCCGCCGCCGGCCGCCTCACCGCCCTCCCCGCCGGACGCCCGCTCCCGACCGGCCGCGGAACGCTCCCGGCCACCCGCGCGTCGCGGCGGGCGGCGCTGGAACGGTCCGCTCTCCTCCGACGGGCCGGCGCTCATGATCTCCCCGACTCTCCCCGGCGGAACGGCGGCAACGTCGCCCGCCCTTCTGCCCACCAGCACAGTGCCCACCAGCACAGTGCCCGCCGGCGCGGTGGGAGGTGGCGCGCATCGAGTCGCCGCTCATCTGCGGCGCGCTTCAGCGCGCTCGCGGCGCGGCGGCGGCGCCACCCAGGCGCCGTCTCGGTTGGACGCGCGGCACCCGCCCGGCAGAGGGAATCGGCGGCCCCCATCAACATGCCCGCTCCAGGCGCCGTCCCGGCGCCCTACCCCCCCGCCCCCATCGGCGCTCAGTCTAGCACTCAGCTCAGTGGCCGGCGGCCGCCCAGGGCCGCGCCGAGAGCGTTTACAGCCCGGCACGTGCTCTCTATAGTTGGAACTGATCAGGGCACTCCACCAACGACTGGGGACCACAGTCCCCAGTCGCTTTCGTCTGCGCCGTAAGCGGGGTGGTCGGCGGAAGGGAGTTGATGCTGATGGCCGCGCAGAAGCCGGTTCCGGTCACCAAGGCGGGAATCGAGCGGCTCCGCGACGAGTTGGAAGAGCTGCGCACCGCCAAGCGCCCCGCCGCGGCCGCGCGCATCCACGCGACGCTCGAAGAGTCGCCGGGGATCCAAAACGATGGTGAGTATGAGGAGGCCAAAAACGAGCAGGCCTTCATTGAAGGACGCATCCGCACCCTTGAGAACATCCTTGCCAACGCCGAGGTCATCAATGAGGACGACGCCCGGAAGCAGAACTTCGTCCATCTGGGCGCCACCGTCACGGTGACGGTAGGACGCCGCGAACAGCGCTTCACCATCGTCGGCATCGCCGAAGTCGACCCGGCCCAGGGCTTCGTCAGCGACGAGTCGCCCGTGGGGCGCGCGCTGCTCGGGCGCAAAAAGGGCGAGACCGTGGAGGTGGAGGCGCCGGCGGGCACCATCAAGATGAAGATCAAGACCATTGCCTAGCGCCCGCCGCCGCGGACCACACGGGACCCCGGCCGCTGACCCGCGCACACCACGGTGACCGGCGCGCGCTCGTCGGCCTGCCCGCCGCTCACCGTCTCCGCGGAAGTGAGGGCACGCGCCACCAGCGCCTATGCCTGACCGGACCAGCGAGCCTGACCGGACCAGCGAGCCTGACCGGACGAGTAAGCCTGACCGGACGAGTAAGCCTGACCAGACGAGCGAGCGCCTGCGCGAACTCTTCGAGCAACGGCGGCGCAAGGCCGAGCAACTCCGCGAGCGCAACGTGGACCCCTACCCCGCGCGTCTCAGCGGCCCGCGGCGCACCACCGCCGACGCCCGCAGCAGCTTCGAGCGCTGGGAACGCGGCCAACGCAAGACGCAACCGTCGGCCCGCGTCGCTGGGCGCGTCACCAACATCCGCAACCTCGGCAAGCTCGTCTTCTTGGACCTGCGCGACGGCTCCGGCGCCATCCAGATCCTCTGCCGTCGCGATGCCCTACCCAAACATTGGCAGCTGCTGCAGGCGCTCGACCTCGGCGACTTCCTGGAGGCGCAGGGAAAGCTCATCCGCACCCGCAGCGGCGAGATCTCCTTGGAGGCGCGCAAGCTGCGCATGTTAAGTAAGGCGCTGCGGCCGCCCCCCGAAAAGTTCCACGGCCTCCAGGATGTCGAGCGGCGCTATCGCCAGCGCTACCTCGACCTCCAGACCAACCTCGACGCGCGGGAGGTCTTCGTCACCCGCTCCAAGATCGTGGCGGCCCTCCGACGGTTCATGGACCGGCGCGGTTTCATGGAAGTGGAAACGCCGGTGCTGCAAGCCGAGGCCGGCGGCGCCGCTGCCAAGCCCTTCACGACCTACTTCAACGCCCTCGACGAAGAGCGCCACCTGCGCATCGCCACCGAACTCCACCTCAAACGCCTCATCGTCGGCGGCCTCGACAAGGTCTATGAGGTTGGCCGCATCTTCCGCAACGAAGGGCTCTCCACCCGGCACAACCCTGAATTCACCATGATGGAATCGTACGAGGCCTACGCCGACTACCACGACGTGGCGGCGATGGTCGAGACCATGGTCGCCACGGTCGCCCAGGACGTGCTGGGAACGACGACCGTCACCGTCGGCGACCACACCATCGACCTTGCCCCGCCCTGGCGCCGCCTGACCATGCGCGAGGCTCTGCGGACCCACGCCGGCGTCGACTTCGTGGAGCGCCGCACGGCCGAGACGCTGGCGCCGCACCTGGCCGAGCACCAGAGCGCGCAGCCCCCGGGCACCGGCTGGGCCAAGATGCTGGATCTGCTGGTCTCGCACGCTGTGGAGCCGCAGCTGATCCAGCCCACCTTCCTGCTCGACTATCCGGTGGAGACGTCGCCCCTCGCCAAACGCAAGCCGGACGACCCCTCCCTGGTGGAGCGGTTCGAGACATTCATCGCCGGCTCCGAGATCGCCAACGCCTACAGCGAACTCAACGACCCCTTCGACCAGCGCCGCCGCTTCCAGGAACAGCTGCAACGGCGCCAGAGCGGCGACGAAGAGGCGGAGCTGATCGATGAGGACTTCCTCGTCGCCTTAGAGCACGGCATGCCGCCCACCGGCGGCCTCGGCCTGGGCGTCGACCGCCTCGTCATGGTCCTCACCAACGCCCCCTCCATCCGCGACGTGATCCTCTTTCCCGCGCTCCGCACAATGGGATAGCGCGGCCGCGGCTCCTCACCCCGCACCACGACGATCAGTCGGGCACGTTCGGCGAAACAATTCCCCCAGCTCCGCAAGAAGGGCTAGCGCCGCCGCGGCTGCTCAGCTCGCGCTCAGCGAGAGACTTCCCGCAGCCGCGCCGCATACAGTGAGGCCGTCCCCAATCGTTGGGAGCCTGCTTGTCCGGACCCGCCCTGAGGTTGCCGCAGGGTCGATGGACGAATCCCCACAACCAGCCAATAGCGCGAACCCCTCCACTGGGATCAGCCTTCGGTTCACCGGATCGGCCGCGAGACTGAACCCTTCCAGCGAGTGTGCTCCCAGAACGGCCAACGATCCAGCGTCGGCGAACACCACCAGCGTGGGCAGGACTTGCCCGTCCCAGCGGGCTGCCGTCACGGCCATGTCTCGCTCCACGGAGCGGTCGTCGGCCGTCCGAAACCGCCGACGAAATTGGGGCTGGACGCCCCGGCGGTGCAGGACGTCTGCCGGAATCCAGCTGTAGCTCGCTCCGGTGTCGACGACGACATCCACCGTCTCCCAGCGCTCACCCGCCGCGTCGCCGATCTCGATCGCCACTTGAAACGTCCCCATGCGCCCACGCTATGCCTGCCCCCCAACGTCGTCAACGCCGCGGTGCAACCCTCCAAAACCCAGCGCTACCCGTATTACAGTGGTGAGGCCATGCAGCCCCTTTTTCTTGCGGCCGCGTCAAGAACCACTGCCCGCGCCGCGGGCACCCGGCCCCGCGACAGAATGAACCTCGAGCGCGATCGATGAAAAGACATTTCACCATCACGGCCTTCGTCTCCGCCCAGGGCCACACCTTGCTGCACTGGCACGCGCGCAACCGCATGTGGCTGCCGCCGGGCGGACACCTGGAAGCGGACGAGGACCCGCTGCAGGCGCTGCATCGCGAGGTGGACGAGGAAACCGGTCTCAGGGTGACGCTTCTGTCCACCGGACCGCGCTTCCCCTACGACCGGCCCTCGCAGCTCCCCGTGCCCGCCACCATCATGGTGGAGGACATCCCCCCCGCCCCGCATGAGCCGGCGCATCAGCACCTCGATCTGGTCTACTTCACGACGCCCCAAGCGCCCGGCCGGCCCGACCCCCCGCGCGATGGCTGGAGTTGGGTCTCCGCCGACGATCTCCGCGCCGATCGACCCATCCCGCCCACCCCCGATGCCACGCCCGTGCACGTCCCGGAAGACGTTCGCGTCCTCAGCCTCGCCGCCATTGATCTAGCCGCCATCGACCGCACCGACCCGGAGGAAGCGTAGCCATGCTCTCCATCCAGTTCATCCGCGAACATCCGGATGAGGTTCGGCGCTCGCTGGCGCTGCGATGGGCCGACGCACCCTTGGACCGCGTGCTGGATCTGGACGCACGACACCGCGCCCTGCTCCACGAGGTGGAGCAACTGAAGGCGGAGCGCAACCGTGCCGGCAAGGCCATTGGCGCGGCGCCGGACGCCAACGAGCGCGAGCGACTCATCGCCGAGCAGCGCCACGTCGCCGGCCGCATCGACGCCCTCGACGCCGACGGCCGCGACGTCGAAGCGGCCCTCGCCACCGCCCTCGCCGAGTTCCCCAACCTCGTCCACCCCGACACGCCCGAGGGCGACGACGAACGGGACAACGTACTCGTCCGCAGCGTCGGCGAACCGCGCGCCTTCGCCTTCGAGCCCAAGCCGCACTGGGAGATCGGCGCCGAGCTGGGCCTGATCGATATCGACCGGGCCGGGGCCATCGCCGGCACCCGCATGTTCATCTTGCGCGGCGCCGGCGCGCTCATGCAGCGCGCGCTGATCGGCTGGTTCCTGGAGCAGCACGTGGAGAGTGGCGATACCGAGATCTACCTCCCCGCCATTGTGCGGGAGGAGACCATGTTCGCCTCCGGCCAGCTCCCCAAGTTTCGCGACAACCTCTACCGCGACGCCGAGGAAGACTACTGGTTAATCCCCACGGCCGAGGTCCCGCTCACGAGCCTGCACCGCGGCGAGATCCTGCCCGCGCAAGCCCTCCCCATCCGCTACACCGCCCACACCCCCTGCTTCCGCCGCGAGAAGGTCAGCGCCGGGCGCGACGTGCGCGGCATCAAGCGCGTCCACCAGTTCGAGAAAGTCGAGATGTACCAGTTCACGCAGCCGCAAGACTCGGCGGCGGCGCTGGTGGCCATGGTGGCCCGGGCGGAGACCTTGCTGCGGGAGCTCGGCTTGGCCTATCGCGTCGTCCAACTGTGCAGCGCCGACCTGGGATTCAGCTCCGCCATCTCCTACGACTTGGAGGTCTGGGCGCCCGGCGCGGCCGAGTGGCTGGAGGTCAGCAGCATCAGCAACTGCACCGACTTCCAAGCCCGACGCGCCAACGTCCGTTACCGCCCCGCTGACGGCAAGCGCCCCCAGTTCGTGCATACCCTCAACGGCAGCGGCCTGGCCCTGCCGCGGGTGATCGCCGCCATCCTGGAGACGTATCAGAACGCCGATGGCAGCGTCACCGTGCCGGACGTGCTTCAGCATCGCATGGGGCGGCTCGTGCGCATCACCGCCGCGCCCGCGCAGGCCTAGGCGAAGCCACCCCGCCCGCGAAACCGCAGTGCCCGCGAAGCCACAGCGCCCGCGAAACCGCAGCGCCCGCGAAGCCACAGCGCCCGCGAAGCCGCAGTGCCGTCGCCGCTCAGCTGCGGATCGATCCGTGACGCGCGCGGATCTCATTCACGCCCTGCACCATCTCCAGGCAGTGGATGCAGTAGGCCGCCACCCCCTCGCCCTCGGCGCTCAGGCGCCACTCGTGCGAGTCGTGGTGGATGATCCCGCCTCCTTGGACGTCCGACGCCACGGGGCGCCGCACGGAGCATTCCGCCGCCGCTGGCAGCATGACCATCGCCTTGCTCCTCTCCCCCCCGACGCCTGCACACGGGTGCCGGCCGCCGCGGTCGATGCCGAAGTGTAGACGACGGCGCCCGCTCCTGCCGCCTGATACCCTCACCCTCCCCGCCCGGCGCCGCGCCCACCGCCGGAGCGACGAGGAGGCGCGATTCGTGATCCTGCGGCGGCTGCTTCGGCGAGACAAGCGGGGAGCGCGCCGCCCGTCCCAGTTCGCTCTCGACCTAGCGGCGTCGCTCACACGCGCGGGCCTGCCCGCGGCCCCCGCCGGCCCGGATGCGCCCGAGCACGACGTCGCGCTCGGCCCCGGCGTCCGCGCCCTGGGCCTGCTTCGGATCGAGAACGGCCCCCCGGACCTGCTCCAGGTCACCACGACCAGCGCGCGCAGCGGCGACCTGGGCCCCAGCGGCGCCACCGGCTTTCACTTCCTCATCCGCCGCGAACGGATCAGCGACCAGTGGCCCGACGGCCGGGTGGAGGCGCAGCGGGAGTTCTCGGCCGCGCAGGTGGGGCCCGCGCGACGCTTTCGCTGGACGGCCCAGGACGGCGACCCGCCGGCGCGCGCCGCCGCCGACCGCCTCAACCGGCTCGGCGCCGTCAACGACCACGTCCTGCAGTGGCTGCGCGACCCCGCCACCCTCGTCATCGAAGTCGCTCCCGAACCGGGGCACGGGGCGCTGCGCCTCTCGCTCTTCGCCGGCCACGACGCCTGGCTCACCAACGAGCGCACCGCCGCCGTGCGCGACCTCTGCCGCGCCATCGTCGCTGCCGGTGACGAGCCCGCCGCCCCGCGCCAGGATTGAGGATCGCCGCCACCCCGCCGCTGACTCGTCAGCGCACCGGGCCGTCGACGCCGGCGCACAGAGCGCGCATCAGACCCTCGCGGGACCCACGGTCACGCTGCCTTCGCGCCATCGCTCTCCCCGCGGCCGCGCACACCCTCTTGCACACTGTTGGGCCGCCACCGGTCACTCCGTCGGCGAGAACTTGGCCGTCCACAGCATGCGCACCCGTGCACCGTTGGCGGTTGCCACAGCTTCGATGGCGATCGTGTCGCCAGCCGCGAAGACGACGGTGTGTATGACGTCCGAGCATGCATCCCCAGCACCCGTGGAACATGTGATCAAGGTCGCCGCGTCATTCTTGAACACGGTGAACGTGTAGGGCTGGCCTTCGCCAAGCCGCACGTAGAAGTCCGACAGCGCCCCTGCCAGCGGCATGACCTGCTTGGCCTCGTTCAGCGTGACAAAGACGCTGCCGCCAAAGAGAGGCACATAGCCCGTCGAGGAGTTCTTCTGTTCCAACTTCTCCTCGCCGGTTCCCCCGCCGATCAGCTGTGCGCTCGGCCCTTGCGGTCCCGCCGGGCCCACGGGGCCGGTCTCGCCTTCCGCCCCCTCGGCGCCCGCTGCCTCAACCGGTCCCGCCGGGCCGGGCGGTCCTACGGGGCCCGCCGGGCCAGCGGGACCTTGCGCGCCCGCCGGGCCAACAGGGCCGGTGGCGCCATCCGCTCCATCGGCGCTCGCTGCGTCAACCGGTCCCGCCGGACCGGGCGGTCCTACGGGACCCGCCGGGCCAACGGGTCCGGGCGGGCCGGGCGGTCCTGTGGGTCCCGGTGTGCCCTGCGACGGGGTTGCCTCATACTCCCATCGCACCGGCTCCCGCATGATCAGGAAATACGGCTTGCCGCCGACGAGAAGATCGAATCCGAGCAGCGCCTCGGGCAGAGCCTGCGCCCACAGGCGCCATCGACCATCCGCCGGATTGAGATCCCAGATAGCGCTGACCGACGGCGCGATCCCATTGAGGGCGGCGGCTACCGGAAGCGTAGGACCGAGATAGGCGACATGATTAATCCCCGCGCGCAGCTGCAGTGGCGGTGACTGCGCTGACCCTGACGCGGGCCGCAGGGCGGCCATCGAGGCGACGGCGAGACACCCGAACAACAAAAGAACATGAATCCGCCTTCGCGTTACGGGAATGGACATCGGGATCGCCGTTTCTAAGCGAAGCCTCCGGGGATTCCAGCCCGCCAGCGTTGTACCCCGTTGCAAGTCAGGCCTGGGACAGCCAGCCGTCCGACCGAGTCCGCTACGGGCCGCGCGATTAACGCCGGCGCGCAGGGCGCGCATCAGACCCCCGCAGGACTTAAGGTCACGCTACCTTCGCGCCATCGCTCTCGCCGCTCTCCAGCGACGCCCGCAATTGCTCCAAGGCGCGCCGGTGCAGCTGATGAATGCGAGATTCGGAGAGACCTCGGTCCCGGGCGATCTTGCTGAACGTCTCTCCATCCTTGTACCGGCGCACGATGATGAGACGCTCCCGATCAGGCAGCTCGGCAATCGCAGCCATGAGCGCATTGACCTCCGCGCGCTGCCCGACGAGGTCCGAGAGATCAAAGGCGTCGTGGCCCTCTCGCCGCGATGGCTCAAGAGATTCCCGCGAGCGCCCGCCTCGATCAAGAAGCCTGTCGAGGCTGACGGTCGTGCAGGAGGCAACCGCTTCCAGATCCCTGTAGCGAGCGAGTGAAACACCGAGCGCCGCCGCCAGCTCAACCCCATCTGGCTCCCGCCCCAACTGCAACCACAGTCGCTCTCTCGCCCGTTCCAGGCTGCGGACATCGCCCCGCAAGCGGCGGGTCAGGCGGTCGGTCTTGCGGAACGAATCAATAATCGCGCCTCGGATATAGGGGACCGCAAAGCTCGCAAACTGGACCCCTCTGCTGGGATCGAACCGGTCCACGGCTTTCACGAGACCAACGCACCCCTCCGAAAAGAGATCGTCCGAATCCGTGATGGTGGACTTCCCGCGGTTGATCCGGCCGATGACATACCTCACCAGGGGGATGTTTTGCAGAATGATCGCGTTGCGCAGTTCCGGACTGGGCTCCTTCGCGAATCGCTCCCATTGCTCTTCGCGGTCGCCCCGCGGCGGCGCACTCTCTGACGTGATGTTGGGCCCGCTCAAGACCTTCCTCCTTGCCGCTCTGCCTGCTCCGATCCCACAATCCGCCTCCTCCAGGCGGGAGCGAATGAGCAGAGTCCTGAGCCCAACGGCTGAGACCCCTCGATCTGGCCAATCGACTCACCCATAGGGCCAAGCCTTATGCGGGTTCCATGGGGACTAGGGGATGTCCCGAGCCATTCCGAGCTTGGTCACGCGCTCAATTGCCACCCCACCCACGCGTGCGGTGCGATCCCACGCGTCGCCCTCAGCGTGCGACGCGCCCCTCCGAGGCCGGCACGCCCCTCCGAGGCCGGCACCCGTGGCGCGAATTCCCTGAGACGCTGCTGCCCAAGATCCGCGCGCACGCCCGCCACGACGGTCCCTTTGCGGATGACCGCGGCAAGATCAAACAGGCGCGGATCGTCAGTGGGCGAGACCGAGCAGAGGACTCCGACGCCGGCTACGCCTTCAATGTCGCCACGTGCGCGCACGCCGCGGGGATCGAGGGCCGCACCGCGATGCCGCCGCTCCCCAACCCGCTACCACCGATACGCCGCGAACGCCCAGTCCAGGAGCCGTTCCGCGTCGCCGTAGCGGGCGTCGGCGTCCAGCAGCACCACGTAGATCCGATGCCCGTCCCGTCGCGCCGACCCCACCAGCGTCCGCCCGGCCTCGTCGGTAAACCCCGTCTTCACCCCGTCCGCCCCCTCGTAGCGCTCCAGCAGCCGGTTGCCGTTGCGCAGCGTGATCACGCGCGATCCGCTCGCCTCCCCCGTCGTCTGCGCCACCGTCTCGGCGAACAGCGGCAGCTGCATCGCGTAGCGCGACAGCATCGCCAGGTCGTACGCCGACGCCCGGTGCATCGGACCGCCCAGTCCGTGGGCGTCGCTGAAGTGGCTCTCCTCCAGCCCCAGCCGGCCCAATCGCAGGTTCAGCAGCTCCACGAAGGCGGCATCGGAGCCGCTGATCGCGCGCCCCAGCGCCAGCGCGGCGTCATTCCCTGACTCGAGCAGGAGCCCCCCGAGCAGGTCGCGGACCTGGAAGCAGTCGCCGGGCCGCAGCCCCATGAGGCTCTGACCGCGCATGCGGCGGCCGTCCACGTCCACCAGCACCCAACGGTCCAGATCGCTGCCCTCAATCGCCACGATCGCCGTCGCGATCTTCGTCAGGCTGGCCGGGGGCAACGGCTCGTGCGCCTCTTTGGCGTACAGCGTGGCGCCCGACGTCTCGTCGACGACGATCGCCGCGACCGCCGACACGTCCGGCGGCGCTGGTCCCTCAAAGCGGGCAGGGGCGGCGGCCCAGGGCAGCGGCGGGGGCACGGCCCCGGGAGGAGCCGGCACTCGTGTGCGGCCCGCATCCAACGGCCCCGCGCAGATGACGTAGAGGATCGTGCCAACCGGCATCCGCCCCTCAGGGAACTGCGACCGCCAAGCGCCGTTGACCACCTCCGGCGCGCCCGGGTGATAGCCCACGAACGCCGCTCGCTCGGGGATCCACGCCCATACCGCGGCGACGTCGCAGCCCCGCCACTGCGCCTCCGTGAGCAGTCCCGCGACTGTCCCACCCCCCCAGTAGAGATAGGTCCCGCCGCCGGCGCTGGGGAGCGGCCGTGTGAGTCCCGGCGGGATCGCAACCGGCGAGCGCGCGGCGTCGCAGGCGGCGGGCGTGACGACGGGCCGCAGAAACGCATCGGCGACCCAACCCTCTCGCCCGGCCTCCGTCCGCACGGCCTGCCAGCGGAAGCCGTCCGCATCGACCGTTCCCGCGCGGACCACCACGACGCTGCCGGGGGAAAGACAGGTCAGAATCGCGCCGTCAAGGCCGGGCGTCTCGCGCAAGCGCAGGCAGCTGCCGTCGTCAACGACCGTCGCCAGCGTCCCCGGCTCCAGCGGCACTGCCGCGGACACCGTCTCGTCGGGCCCCTGCGCGCGGACGCTGGGCGATCCCGTAGCGAGAATCGCAAGGCCGGCGACGACGATGACGGCGACGACGATGACGGCCGCGACAAGGATCGGGCCTGGGCGGCGAGAGCCCCACATGCTCCGCGCACCTCTCCCCCCGCCGGCCACGACGCTCATCGTAGGGGAGCGGACCGGCTGCGTGCAGCGCGCGACCCGTTTCGCCCCAGGTGGCCGGCCCGGCGCCGGGGAACGGATCGGGGGCGGGCGGCGTCCTTTACAGTGAGCCGGAGGTATCGACGGTGCGCACGCCCTTCCTCCTTGCCCTCTGCTCCATCACCCTGCTCGCCGCGGCAGCCTGCGACAGTGGCGACGACGATACGGTCTCGCCCGCGTCGACTGACGAACACCCCGCCGCGCCTTCCTCTACCGAGCCAGAGGACGGAATCGCGCCACCCACCACTGCCACCAACGCCCACGAAGGACCGTCGCCGTGATCCGCCGACTGCTCATCCTCTTCTTTGTCATCGCGGCCGCCATGGTCGGCATCGCGCTCGCCGTCCTCTGGCCCACCATTACCGATGACGACTCCCCCTCGCTGCGAGTCAACGGGCCGCCCGCCCCTGAATTCGGCCCCCCCGGCGACGGCGACACCGACGTAGCGGCGCTGCGCGGCATCGTCCTCTACCTGCCCGGCGTCCGCTTCAACGTCCGGGCCGACTCCCCCGTGCATCCCGTCACACGCGTCACCAACGTCTTCCCCTCGGCCCTGCGGGCCATGTTTCCCGATCATCGCGCCATGGCCTTCAGCTACGCCGCCGACGGCGGCGTCTACCTCCGCAGCACCACGCGCCAAGCCCTCAACGACTCCGCTCGCGCGCTCGAACTCCAGCTCCGCCAAGCCGTCGCCGACTGGCCCAGCGACGCCGGCCCTCCCGAAATCGTCCTCCTCGCGCACAGCCTCGGCGGCGCCGTCGCCGCCCACTGGGCCGGCGACGCCGACGCCGCCATGCTCAGCCACGTCCGCATGATCGTCACCTTCGACAGCCCCGTGGACGGATTCGAAGCGATATCAATCCCGACCGCGCCACTGGTCGATATCCTCGCCAGCCACGCCGGGACCGACCTCCAGGACGGCGGCGAAGTTGCCCGCATGCGGCACGGCGTCCTCCGCGCCGACTTCGTCCAGTACGCCAATTTCCTGGATGTCATCGTCCCCTTCGCGGCGGCGCAGACGGATGATGCCTTCTCCCCCTGGGAGGGGCTGCTGCTCATCCCGGGATGCCAGGACGCCAACTTCAACCATGAGTGCGTCCTCAGCAACGGCGAGGTTCTAGACCATCTCGCGCATCGCCTCGCGCAAGAGCCGCCGCTCTGGTCGGGACAGCAGGCCCGCGCCGATCCCCTCCCCTGACGCCGAGACATCGCGCTCCGGCCGCCCGCGACTCGCCGCCGCCGCGCTGCGCCACAAGCCGCTCACCCTGAGCCTGTCGAAGGACGATATCGATTGCTCCCCCTCTCCATCGCTCTGCGATGGAGAGGGGGCCAGGGGGTGAGGTCGCACCCCGCCCGCCGCCAGCCCGGTCGCGACGCCAACGGCCCTGAGCCCCACCCCTCTCACGAATGTGTCCGAGCCTGCACCTGCACCGACTCTCCGAGGGCGAGCTGCACCGCCCGGATCACGTCGTGCGAATTCTCAGTTGAATCAACCGTGACCCAGAAATGCGTCACCTGCCCCTCCTTGCCGTAGATCTTTTGGACCAAGGCCAGCGGCATGATCAGCGCGCGCGAGAGCGACGCCGGCTCGGTCGAGAACGTGCCGCCCACGGTCAGCGCGTACTCCGGATCCGCCAATCGGAACGCTGCTCCCGTCTCGACGCCCGACTCCTGCGCAAGCAGCTCTCCCGCCAGCACGACGTCCTTGTCGGCATCTCCCGCTCGCAGAACGGCTCCGTCCGACAGCTCCGCCTCGATCAAATGCACGTCTGGCTGACCCGTCATGATCCGCATGGGCGCGGCCGGCTCCACACCGACGACGTCAAAGCCCTCCATCCGCAGCCGGATGTATCCCTCAACCTCCACCACGTGCTCGAAGCTCCGAAGTTGCTCAGCCAGGGTTTCGGGCAGCGGCGCGCCCTTCTCGGCGGACTTCACGACGAGCAAGCTCGTGCCACCGCCGTGCTCGTCGACGTCGTGAGCGGCCTCGGAGGGCGTGTCGTCTCCACAGGCGACGAACAAGAGGGTCAGCGCCGCGATGAACAGCCAAACGACCGCCCGCGCGCCACCCCTATGACCTCTTCCCCATCCTTCCCTCAACGCACTCACGTTGCTTCCTCCCTCACTTCACGATCAGCGTCGCCTCGAGCCCGTGCAGCTCGTCGCGGATGGTAAAGGTGCCCGCCTGGTCCGGGGTGAACTCGAACGTGTTGATCTCGCCCATACCGACGTTGACCGCCTCGGCGCTGTAGAAGGGCGGCACCGAGACCCGATACTCGGCCTCGATCCCCAAGCTGTAGACCTTGACGGGCATGCCCCTCTCCACGACGACCTCTCCCGGAAAGATCCGCCCGTCGTCCAGCCTGTAGATCAGCGCCAGCGTCTGTATGCCCGGCTCCGTCAGCATCGCCCTCGCCGCCTCCTCATCCTCAACGACGATCAGCGTCGCCTGGAAATCGTGTCCGACGTTGTTGATCTCAAAGACCCCGACCTCATCCGGCAAGAATTCGAGGACCCCCACCTCACCAGGAAGGATCACGTCTGAACTGTCCAGGAAGGGCTCGATCGTGAACCGGTTGACATGCTCCTGATGAAGCCTGGAAAAGTACAACCTGACCGGAACGCCCTTGAGCACCACGATCGTCTCGGGGAAGAAGCTGGTGACGGCGTAGTTCTCCAGCAGCGCCAGCTCTTGGACCGCGGTCACCGCGGGCCCTTCCCCGTCCGCGGCGACGGGCGGCTCTTCGGGCTCCACCGCTGCCGGCTCTTCGACCGGGGCCTCAACTGCGGGCGGGGCCGCTGGCTCCGGCTCTGGAGCGGGAACCGCCTCCTCCGCCGGGCGTGCGGCCGGTCGCTCAGCGGGCGGCGCCGTCGCGGCCGGGCCCTCAGCGGCCGGCGGCATCGGAAGGTCCTCGTTGCCCCCGCACGCCGCGGCGCCCAGCGCGATGATCATGACCGCCGCCACCACCGTCAGCGCCTGGCCTTGCTGCAGGTCTCGCGCGAGTCGCTGCGCTCCGGGACTCATCACCCTGCCGTCCCCTGTTCCGCCGTCGCAAGCCCGCGCCTATCTCGCCGCGTATTGTCCTACACCGCTCTAACCAAATGATTGCGAGCGCCAAAGGCTCCCGCTCCTCCAGGGGGCAGCGTACGCTCCCAGCCGGACCCCGGCTCGGGGCCCCTCCCAAGATCGCGGCCGGGCTCACTCCTCGTCCGCGGGCCCCTCCTGTCCCGCCACGGTTGCGTCGCGGAAGGCGCTGAGATAGGAAAACCAGTACGCCGTCCGCGCCAGTAGCGGCGTGAGCTGGTGGCCCGCCAGCGGTCCCGCGATCGCCTGGCCGCTCAGGCTCCACCGCGACCCCGTCTCGCGATCGCGATAAGCGTCCCCATCCGCATCGAACGTGAGGCGCCGTCCCTCCACCGTCGGGTCGAAGGCGGCGCCGGTGGGTCCGTCCGCGGACGCAAAGACGACGACGGCCTGGCCCTCGATCGCATCGTTCACCGCTGCCGTCCCCAGCTGATCGAGCGGATAGGCGCGGGCGGTTCCGCCCACCTCTAGACCCAGCACCAGTTCCGCCAGGTCGAGCTGGGTGTCGGCCAGGATCTCTGCATCGACAGAAAAAGGGAGGTGTCCGGCACTCACGAACGTCGCGTACAGGGGGGATCCGCGTTCGCTGTAGTTGGCGACGAACCCGGTCTCCGTGCTGAGCACGAGCGTGTCGGGATGCAGGCGCCGCCACGACTCCCATGGCGCCAGTTGCGACGGCCGCACCGCGAGGCGGCTCCCCGTCAACGGCCCGATGATCGCCTCACCACCGGTCTGGAACCAGTACGAGTTGGTCTGGCGATCGAACATCACCATGTCGTTCTGGTAGAGCGCACTGGTATTGCCAAAGGTCAACAACCGCCCGTCCACCACGCGGTCGTAGACCACCGCGCTGCGGCAGAGCGGGCAGTAGGAGATGAGGACCGCGCGCCCGCCAAGGGTGTCGTTGACGAGTTCGTGGTTGCGCAGCACTCCGAGCGAGAAGGCGTAGGGCTGGCCGTCATCCGCCACGTAGCCCACGACCACGGCCTCGGCCGTAAGGAAATCCGCCTCCCCAGCCGTGATGTAGCGAACGCTGCCCACGCGCGCTCGCACGGCGGGCGGGAGGAGGTCCAGAGCGGAGTCGAGCGGGGGGATCGCATCGACCATCTCACGGACGACGCGCTCGGACGCCTCGGCGAGCGAAACCTTGGCAGGATAGAGGTCGAACTCAATGTCCTCGAGATCCACGGAGCGAAGCGTGGTGTCCAGCCCGGCGATGATCCGGCGCCCGTCGTCGGCCAGGGGGGCCCGGCCCCCTTCCTGCGCAACCGCCTGAGCAACCGCCGGCGCAACCGCCTCTGCGACCGCATCCGCTGCAGCCGGCGGCGCCTCAGTCCTGGTGTTGGTCGCTTCCGGCGGCTCGAGCTGCTCCAGCGGCTCCGACGGCGACGAGAGGGGATCGGGCGCGTCCGTCGCCGTGACGGCTGGCGGCGGCGGGCCCGACGTTGCCGCCGGGTCCGAGGGGGCAGGGCTGGTGCCGTCACCTGCGCACGCCGCGGCGCCCAGCGCGATGATGACGACCCCCGCCACCAGCATCAGCGCCCGCCGGTGCCGCAGGCCTCGCCCGAGTCGCTGCGCTCCGGGACTCATCGCCCTGCCGTCCCCCTGTCCGCCGTCGCCGGTCTGCGCCTATCCTCCCGCGTATTGTCCTCCATCGCTCTTACCAAATGATTGCGCGCCCAAAAGACTCCCGCCCCACCGGGGGCAGCGTACGCTCCCTGCCGGCCCCCGGCTCGGGGCCCCTCCCCTGACCCCGCGAGCGCCCGGCTCGTCGCCAACGCGAAGGAGCCACTGTGCGCAGGAGTCGCAGCGCAGGAGTCGGCGCGCCGGTTCGAGAAAAGTGCGGGGAAGAACGTAACGACCGGCCCCTCGCGCGCGTCTATTCGGCGAGGGGTACCGCGACCCCAGCAAGTGGCCGCCGCAGCGAAAACCGACGGTGGCCCTGCTCGCAGAGACGCAGGACGGCAGCGTCGAGCATCGCACGGAGGTACGTGAACGATGGCTGCCCGGCTTCGCCGCAGGCGCCCGGCCTGCCCTTCCCCTGCGATCCGACGCGCATCCGCGCCGAGCGACCCCGGCACGCGCTCCTTCAAGCCTGAGCCCTGCTTGCCCGCCCGAGGCCATTTGCACGCCAACGACGCGGGAAGCAGTTCCAGCGTCAACGACGTGGCCCTATGGCGCTCCCGGAGGCGGAATCGGGGCAGTGGCATCAGCAATGGCGATGAAGCCGGACGATCCGGCAACACAGGCGTTTCCCGCAAGGCAGGCGCCCCAGAAGGCAGTGGAAAGGACGGCGTGATCCTCCTCGAATACTCGTGACGGCCGCGCAACAAACGGGGCCCTAGCGCCCCCTGAACTCCATAAACCGCAAGTACGCGGCAAACCCGCTCAAGGACGAGCGACCAACAGCAGCTCTACTTGAAAGGAATTCGTCATGAAAAGGAAGTTGATTGGCCTCGTCTTCGCCACCGCCCTGGTCGGCGGCGCGATGATTCCCGGCGTGGCCCTCGCCGGCAACGCGAATGCGTTCGGCCACGCCGAGAAGGCCACCATCTGCCACTTCGACAGCGCCAGTGACGTTGGAGAGATCATCGACGTTAGGCCGTCCTCGGCTCCTACCCATATGGCCAAGCACGGAGACGTGATTCTCGACGAGGCCGTTGACCTTGGCAACGGCACCTGCGAGTTGGGCGTCTAACCACCGGCCGTGGCGTTCGCAAAGGGCGGGGCCTCCCGGCCCCGCCCCTCGTTTTTCCCTCCCCCCACCGCTTCCTTTCCCCGGCCCCCCATCCGCCGCGCTGCGCCGCAAGCCGCTCACCCTGACCGTTCCTCCTGACCTGTCCTTGCCTCCTGGGAAGGCGATCAGTCCTTCCGCGGCGCGGAAGGAAGCCTGCCTGTCCTGATCCTTCCCCCCGGGAAGGACGAAGGGGCGAACGGCTTTCTCCGCCCCAGCACGCTGCCGGCGCCGCAAGCCGCTCACCCTGACCTGTCCTTCTCTCCTGGGAAGGCGATCAGTCCTTCCGCGGCGCGGAAGGAAGCCCGCCTGCCCTGATCCTTCCCCGCGGGAAGGACGAAGGCTCGAAGAGCGCCGACATCGTCCTGATCATCGAACCCCGGCGCGAGCGGATGCGAACGCCGCGTTGGCCCACACGAGTCGCGAGCGCGGGCGAAAAAACCGTTCGTCCTGAGCCTGTCGAAGGGGCGAACGGCTCTCCCCGCCCCAGCATGCTGCCGGCGCCGATGCCTCAGCACCTACGATGATCCGATGGCCCGCCTCCTCATCGACGCCATGAACGTCATCGGCTCCCGCCCTACCGGCTGGTGGCGCGACCGCGACGGCGCCGCCGCCCGCCTGATCGAGCGGCTGGGCGACCTCGTCGCCGCCACCGGCGATGAGATGATCGTCGTCTTGGACGGGCGCCCCTCTCCGCAGGTCCCGGAGGGGGAGCAGGCAGGACTGCGCGTGCTCTACGCCCGCCGGCTCGGCCGCGACGCCGCCGACGACCGCATCGTCGAGGCCGTCGCCGCCGATCCCTCGCCCCCCTCCCTCTGCGTCGTCACCTCCGACCGCGAGCTACGCCGGCGCGTCCAAGCCCTGGGCGCCACCGTGTCCGGCCCCACGACCCTCCTCCGCCGCCTCGACCAGCTCCCGTCTTGAGGCAGTGCCCTCACTCGCCGCCGCGTCGGTCGTCACGACGGACCCCATCGAGGGTCTATCAAGCGACGCGGTGAACTCTGGGAGCATCGCCGGAATACGGCCCGGTCTCGATTGGACGGTCGCTTGCACGTTCCCGCAACCAAGGGTCTACCGAAGCCCCTCTCCCTCCTCCTGATCGCGGCCGTGATCGCCTTGCTCCTGGGCGTGTCGGCTCTCGTGCGCGCGCCCTCCGCGCTCGCTGCCACTATCTCGGAGGATTCGTACGGAACGCAGCAGGACTCGCAGATAGCAGCCGCATCAGGTCCGCGCACCGTCGCCCTCTTCCAGGGCTTCAACGGCTTCACCTACAGCGGCCCGGACGGCGCCGACGCGGGGACGATCGCGGTCGGCCTCGCAGATCCGGATGCCCTCGCCGCGATCTTCGCCTACGACCCCGACACTGATCGCTTCAACGTCTGGCGGAACGGGCCGGCCTTCCTCAATACGCTCAGCCGCCTGCACTCCAACCAGGCGCTCTTCCTCTTGCTGGACCGCCCCAGCACGTGGGGTGGGCCGGCGCTTCCGTACCCGGCGCAAACGCTCCCCTTGGCCCAGGGCTTCAATTTGATCCCCTACCTGGGCCCCAACGGTCTCAGCCCCGCGGATGCCCTGGCGCAACTTCCCGACCTCGCCCCCGTCACCTCTCTCTTCTACCTGGATCCCGCCAGCCAGACGTACCGATCGTTCAGGCGCGGAGCGCCCGAGATCCTGAACACCCTCAACGCCCTCCCCCGCTACGCGGTGCTCTGGGCCGTCACTACGCGGCCAACCACGTGGCCGCTTGAGCCGTTCGTGGGTGGGCCCGTCATCGACGACGTCCTCCCGGCCGTCATCGACCCCGCAGCCTCCCGCGTCTTCATGCTTCGCGGTGACAACTTCGGCGCGACTCCGTCTGTGACCGTGGGAGGCGTCGAAAGCGAGGCGACCTTGATCTGCGGGGGCAACGCCGTGCAGGTCGCCCTGCCGGCGGACGTCGCGGCCGGCGCGACGGCGGTGGACGTCACCAGCAACGGGCTCACCGCCCGCACGTCGATCATGGTCGGCACGCCGGATCTCGCGGCGGTGCTCGCCGCCCTGGAGAGCACGAAGGCGCTCGTGAGCCTGTGCACGGACGACGAGGCCTCAGTCAGCAGCATCCAGGCCAGCCTCGACGCCATTATCGGCCAGCTCAGCGCCGGGACTTACACCGCCGCTCTCGACGCCACCGCCGAGTTCGTCAATACCGTCGCCGAAACGCCCGCGCTCTCCCCCGTGTCGGCGCAGGCGCTGCAGGAACTCGGCCTCTCGTTCGCCACGGGGATCGCCACGCTCAACGGGGTCCTCCTGCCCGACGTCGGCGACCTGCTCCTCCCCGATCTCGGCGACCTAATCACGACGGTCATTGGGGTCGGCCTCGGCATCGGCCTCTGATCGTCGCGGCCCGACGCTCGCCTCCCCCAGCCCCGCTGCGCCGGCGCGCCCCGGCTTCCGCCCACTGCGCCCAGCGACAACGCTCAACGCTCGACCGTCCCCAGGCCGTCACCACGCCCAACGACGCTCCCCCGGCCTGCGTGTATCTTGCAGCCCGGAGGAACGCGATGCCCACCATCATGCCCGATGATCTGCGCGAGCTGACGGTCAACATCTTCACCGCTCTGGACGTGCCGGAGAGCGACGCGCGGGAACTCGCCGCGCACCTGATTGGCTCCAACCTCGCCGGCCACGACTCCCACGGCGTCCTCCGCATCCCCCAATACGTGCGGCGGCTCAAGGCGGGACAGTTCCGCCCCGGCGCCGAGATCACCATCGAGCGCGAGACCGCCATCACGGCTGTTGTCCGTGGCCATCACAACTTCGGCCAAGTCACGGCCCGCAAGGCCACGGATCTGGCCATCGCCAAGGCGCAAGCAGCGAACATCGGCATGGTCACCGCAACCGACTGCGCCCATGTGGGACGCGTCGGCGCCTATCCCGAGATGATCGCGGCGGCGGGCCTGTTGGGCATGGCGGCCGTGAACAACAGCGGCGGCGGGCAGTCCATGGCGCCCTACGGTGGCATCGAAGCGCGGACGTCGCCAAACCCCTTCAGCATGGCCGTCCCCACCGGGCGGCCGGCCCAACCGTTCCTCGTGGACATGACGGCCAGCGTCGTGGCCATCGGCAAGCTGCGCGTGAAGCAGAACTTGGACGCCCCCCTCCCCGACGGCTGGGCGATCAAGGCCGACGGCTCGCCCGCCCAAACGGCCGACGACTTCTTCGGCCCGCCCAAAGGGGCCGTCCTCCCCATGGGCGGGAACGTCGCCCACAAAGGCTTTGCCTTGGCGCTGATGGTCGAGGCGCTCGCCGGTGCGCTCTCGGGCGCCGGCTGCTCCGGGCCCAATGCCAAAGAGTTCGGCGACAACGCCATCTGGCTGCTGGCCGTGAACATCGCCGCCTTCACGCCGGTGGAGGAGTTCCAGCGCGATTTCGCCGCCCTCGTGGACTACGTCAAGACTCCGCCTTACGCACCCGGCTTCACGGAGATCCTGGTGCCCGGCGAACCCGAGCACCGCACCGCGACGGAGCGCGGCCGCGACGGCATCCCCATCGACGACGAGACCTGGCGGCAGATCCAGGAAGTCGCCAACGAGGTCGGCGTCGCCACGTAGATCGATGCAAGCCCGCCGCGATGCTTGGACGCTGGCCGGCGATCGCTGGTGTTCACCTCAAGGCACTTGAACTGCAACGCCCGCGACAATTGGCCCATCGCGGAGCCAATGCGTCGCACCGGCGCAAGAAATCGGCAAGAATAGCTTGAGATGCTGCCGTTGAGCCTCACAACGATTCGCATCGGGCCCGAGGCTGAAACGCTGAGCCTGGATGCCCGCTGCGACCGTCCTGAGCCCCAGCGCTCTCCAGAGTTGCGACGAGGACAACGATGACCACGAACCCTCTCCTATCGCCCCAGCGCACGGAGAGCACCCGGCGCGCTCTGCTCGCCCTGGCGGCGATCGCCGGCCTGACCGCCGCCATCATCGTGCTCAGCTCCCAGGTCGTCACCGACTTCCTGCGCGAGGGGCCCATCCGCGTCACCAGCATCGAAGGGGATGCGCTCCGAGTGCTCCTCGGCGTCGGCGCCCTTGCCGCGACGGCCATCGCCGTTGCCGCACTTTGGCCCCGCCCGCACGTCCTTCGCCTCGCCCTCGCCGCCCTCGCCCTTGCCGGAGGCATCTTCCTGATCCACGCGCTCCTCATCCCCGCGGCCTCGTTGGTCGTCGCCGCCGTCGCTGTCGAGCTCTCCGGTGGCATACCCCGGGAGCGCCTGCGACAGTTCGGGCCACGGCGCTATCCGATCCTCTGGGGCATGGGCGGCATCCTCTCGGCGGGAGCCGTGGCCGGCATCGTCGTCCTCTCCGTCTGGCTCCTCCAACCCCTCTTCGACGAAGGCGAAACGCTCAACGAGAGCCTCGCCTTTTCGGTGGAGGGGCTCGAGCAGCCGACCGTCGCCGCCGCCGCACCCGCCCCCACCGCTCGTCCTGAGCCTGTCGCAGGGCGAGCCGACGCCGTCCCCACAATCCCTGAGATGCTCGAAGCCGAGGGCACCGTCGAGGCAGAAGCCACCGTCGAGCCCGCAGCGCCGGAGAGGCTCGAGCCCGAGGGCACCGTCGAGCCCTCCGTTCGTCCTGAGCCTGTCGCGGGGCAACCTGCTGCCGAACCCTCCCTTCGTCCTGTGCCTGTCGAAGGAGGAACGGACACCACACCCGAGGCAACCGGCACGCTCATCTCCCGCGGCGAGCTCATGGGCGTCGACGCCTTCCACACCGGCAGCGGCGACGTGCTCCTCGTGCAAGGGCCGGAAGGCAACCTGATCTTGCGCTTCCAGGACTACTCCGTGCAGAACGGCCCGGACCTGCACGTCTACCTCACCCCCGATCCCGACGGCGACGTTCACGCCGACGGCGCCCTGGACCTGGGCAAGGTCAAGGCCACCAACGGCTTCGTCAATTACGACGTCCCCGCCGGCGTCGATCCCACGATCTTCCGCGTCGCCGTCATCTACTGCCAACCCTTCTCGGTCACCTTCGCCACCGCGACGCTCCAGTAGGCCCGCCTCACCGGCGTTGCTGTCAACGTCGGGAGGACGGGGACGGCGCGGGCAGGGAGCGGGGGCCGGCCGTGATGCTGGTGGGGCCCCTCTCGCGCGCCGCCGATCGCGATCTCCTCGGGCGGTCGCAGAGAGAGCTGACGAAGCGCGCACGTCCACACGTTCACGACCGCTGACGGCTGCCTGGCTTCGAAGTCCCGAGTTACGGCGTTGACACCGGACGGTACGCCAAAGCTCGCGAGCCCTCCAACCCTCCGTCGACTCGCACACCCCAAATCGGGCTACGGCTCAGCACACGCGGCACCATCAAGTCCCAGCTCGCAAGCCTTGGCAAGGGCTAGTGCAGCTTCAGCGTCTCGTCCCAAGCCCATCAGGTCCAGCGAGCGGTTGAAGTGGGCTTGCCGGAGGACACTGATATCGGTCGGCTCAAGCGCGATCGCCGCGTCGTCATCGGCCAGCGCGTCTTCGTAGCGGTCACCCAAGGCGGCTGATCGGAACAAGTGCGCTCGCGCCAGGATATTGACATCGTCCGGCTGGAGATCGATCGCTGCGGTCGCGGCCCTGACCGCCTCATCATCTCGTCCCAGCGCAGACAGGTGGAAAGCGCGGCTCATATGAACTTGCGCGAGGAAATTAACGTCGGTCGGCTCCAGCGTGATGGCCGCATTGTCATCGGCCAGGGCCTCTTCGTAGCGGTCATCCCAGGCGACGGAGCGGGCCAGATAGGCGCGCGCCAGGATATTGATGTCGTCCGATCCCAGCTCGATCGCCCTGCTCGCGTCGCGGATCGCCTCGTCTCGATGGCCGAGGTCGAAGTTCGCGACACTGCGGTTCACGTAGCCGTCCACGACGTCGGGGTCGAGCTCGATCGCGCGGTTTGCATCGGCCAGGGCCCGACTGGGATGGCCAAGGTTGATGTGGGCGTTGCTGCGGTTCACGTAGGCTTCCACGACGTCGGCGTCAAGCTCGATCGCGCGGCTCGCATCGGCCAGGGCCTGATCGGAATTGCCAAGATAGTTGTGGGCGCTGCTGCGGTTCACGTAGGCATCAACAAACTCAGGGTCGAGCTCGATTGTCGCGTCGTACTCCCCAATGGCCTCTTCCCATCGCCCGTCCTCGCTGTGCTCGACCCCTTCGTTGTAACGCTCCTCGGCCTCGCTCAAGCCGAAGCACGCGGCCATCAGGACCAGCGCGGCAATCGCCAGGAACGCGCTGCGGAACATGGGCGCCAGGGTCGTCGCAATGCGATCCGATATCAAAGCCCGCTTGTCCGAACTTCCACGCGCATCGGACCGGCAGTCTTCTCAAACCACTTCGCGAGTGGCACCCTGCGCTGCCTGGAAGCCGGACGGGCCCGCGCTGCGCGACGCGGGGGCGTGGGAGCATTACCGTGGGGAAGGTGACGAGCGGCAAGCTGGCGGTCGAAGACGGTATTGCCCCCTGGACAGAGGTGTAAGGCCCATGGCGACCGACACGTTCCGCTTGGACCGCTTCACGATTCGCCGCAAGGTGTTCAAGCTGTTCGGGGCCAGCTTTCAGGTCTACGATCCGGCCGGCCGGGTCGTCGGGTTCAGCAAGCAGAAGGCGTTCAAGCTCAAGGAAGACATCCGCCTCTACACCGACGAGTCGGCCAGCGAAGAATTGCTGGCGATTCATGCTCGGCAGATCATCGACTTCTCGGCCGCCTACGATATTCTCGACGTCTCCACCGGGGCCGCGGTCGGCACGGCCCGCCGCAAGGGATTCCGATCGATCCTGCGCGACTCCTGGGAGCTTCTGGACGAGCACGACCGGCTCCTCGCCAGGGTGCAGGAGGACAGTCAGTTCAAGGCGCTCCTGCGGCGCTTCGTCTCGAACCTCATTCCCCAGACGTTCCACGTCAAGGGCGACGACGGCGTGCTGCACGCCACCTTGCGACAGCGCTTCAATCCGTTCGTCTACAAGCTGGACGTGACCATCGAACAGAGAAGTCCGCTGGACCGGCGGCTGGTGTTGGCCGCTGCGATCCTGCTGGCGGCCATCGAGGGCCGGCAACGGTGAGCGTGCCGGTCTGCTCTGACTGCGCGCGCCGGCCATGGCCCTCCGATTCGCTGCCGGCAATGGCTACTGGATCAGAACACGTATTCGCTTCTTATCTGGAAGCGACCAGTCGCAACGCCCGCCGCTGATCGCATCGTCCCCATCGCGCATGGGCGGAGCAGCGGTTATGCGGCCCCGGTGAGCCACAGAAGGCGTCCTCAGGACGTAACGCACCTGTCCCTGACGGGTCTAATAGGCGTCCCCAGGAGGCCGGGTTCCGTTTCGTGTTGCCACGGACGCACCCTGAGCGATCGCGTTCCGCCGCGCAGCGCAGGCCCCATCAGGGAAGGACTCCCGATGTCAGAATCCAGCTTGGACAACGGACTCCGGCGCCAGGCTGCGCCACCTTTGCCCGCTCCACATCGCACGTTCTGCCAGCGATGCTGGCGCTGGGTGGCCGCTCTCCTCTCGTTGGAGGGCGCGTTCCTGTGCCGGTCCTGCTACGACGTGCGCGATGTGGATTTGGGCGTAGGGGGATAGATCGGCCCAGGCGGGACGGCATCCTCGCCAAGCGCGGCAGCCGATCGTCCGACCGCTGCGCCGCCTGCTGTCGTCACACATGGACGGAACCCTTGTCTATCGGGATGCAGGGCCCTCCGCAACAGGGCGGCAGCGCAGCGGGCACCCGTCAGTCGGCCCACTACCGAGGCCGGCGAACGCGCAAAGGAGAGCCTGATGCAGCTCGCGGATGATGATGGGCTGGACACGGCATTTGAGCCGGCCGAGACCGATTATTCAGCCCGCTGCCACCGGAACCGAGGTCGCGGCCCCAGAGCGCTGGAAGATCGATGGCGTAGCCCCACTGATCTATGACCTCAGGCGCTCAGGTTTGGTAGGTAGGCGCCTCGAATCCCTCCCCTGGGAATCAGGGTGCTGGTTCAACTTATCCGCTCTGCGTCACGTGGAACTTGTTGGGGGAGTCTACCTTCCGACGCCTCAATCTCCAATAGGTGCGTCGGGGGCCGCGCATTGCCGTTTCCAGGGGGATGTGAAATGAGAATCAAACTCGGGCTCGTTGCTCCCGCGGCGTTGATCCTTTCCCTGCTCCTCGTAGGGCTCCCTGGCACCACCGTCCACGCACTCGTTGACACCGACGGCGACGGCCTCAGCGACGCCGATGAGGTCACTGTCTACGGCACCGACCCCTTCAATCCCGATACGGACTTCGACGCGCTCGTCGACGGCGAGGAAGTCGTCGTCTTCGGCACCGACCCCACCAACCCCGATACCGACTTCGACGGCCTGGAGGACGGCGCGGAGGTGGCCCTGGGCACCGACCCCTTCAACCCCGATACGGACTTCGATGGCCTCTTCGACGGCGCGGAGGTGGCCCTGGGCACCAACCCCCTCAATCCCGACACCGACGGGGATGGGCTCAGCGACGGCATCGGCGAGACCGCGGCCGGCACCGACCCCAACAATCGCGACACCGACGGGGACAACCTCAGCGACTACGCGGAGCTCTTTGTCCACGGCACCGACCCCTTCAATCCCGATACAGACTTCGACGACCTCCCCGACGGCGAGGAGGTCAACGTTGTCGGCACCGACCCGCTCAACCCCGACACCGACGGGGACGGCGTCCTGTTTCGCTTCGCCGGGCCCCCCGGGATCGGGCCTGCCCTGGGTGACGGCCAAGAGGTCCTCTTCGGCTCTGACCCCCTCAAGCGCGACAGCGACGGCGACGGCCTCTTCGACGGCGATGAGATTTTCATCTTCGGCGACTTCCCCGACAGCCTTCCGCTGAACCCCGACAGCGACGGCGACGGCATCTCGGACCGCGATGAGCTCGTGGACACGGATGGCGATGGCCTCCCAGACGCGTATGAGCTGTTCTACCCCTGCCTTGACCCCTTCTTCCCGAACGCGGGCGCCGCCGACGCGGATCTCGATGACATTGGCGACAGGATCGAGTTCTTTCTCGGCACCCACCCCTGCAACCCCGACAGCGACGGCGACAGCCTCTCTGACGGCGACGAGTTCTTCCTCCACGGCACCGATCCGCTCAACTTCGACAGCGACGGCGACAGCCTTGTTCCCTTTGGACCTGCCTCGATCGACTCTGAAGAGATCGTCCGCGGTACGGACCCCCTCAACCGTGACACCGACGGCGACGGCCTCAGCGATCTCACTGAGCTCGCGTTCTACTTCACGAACCCCCACAGTCCCGATACCGACTTCGACGGCATCCCCGACGGTGACGAGCTCTTCGTCTTCGGCACGGACCCCCTCAATCCCGACAGCGATACTGACGGGGACAGCCTCCCGGACAGCCGTGAGTTCGCCTTCGGCACGGACCCTTTCGACCCAGACACGGACGCCGATGGGGTTCCCGACGGCTATGAGGCGGTGCATCCATGCCTGAATCCCCTGAGTTCGGACGCCGCCTTTCCTGACCTGGACAGCGATCTGCTCTTCTACGTCGATGAGTTCGGCCTTCGCACCGACCCTTGCAACCCCGACAGCGACGGCGACGGGCTCCGCGACGGCGAGGAACTCTTCCTCCACGGCACCGACCCCACCAACCCCGACAGCGACGGCGACGGCCTGGAGGACGGCGCGGAGGTGGCCCTGGGCACCAACCCCCTCCATCCCGATACGGACCACGACGGCCTGTTCGACGGCGCGGAAGTGGCCCTGGGCACCGACCCCAACAATGGCGACACCGACGGGGACGGCCTCAGCGACCACGCGGAGCTCTTTGTCCACGACACCGATCCGTTCAACCCCGACAGCGACAGCGACGGCGACGGGCTCAGCGACGGGGACGAGTTCAACGTTCACGGCACCGACCCCTTCAATCCCGATACGGACTTCGACGAACTGGAGGACGGCGCAGAGGTGGCCCTCGGCACCGACCCCCTCGATCCCGATACGGACTTCGACGAACTGGAGGACGGCGCAGAGGTGGCCCTGGGCACCGACCCCTTCAATCCCGACACCGACGGCGACGGCCTGGAGGACGGGGACGAGGTCTTCTTCTTCTTGACCGACCCCCTCAACCCCGACACCGACGGTCTGGAGGACGGCGCGGAGGTGGCCCTGGGCACCGACCCCTTCGATCCCGATACGGACTTCGACGGCCTCTTCGACGGCGCGGAGGTCAACGTCCACGGCACCGACCCCACCAACCCCGACAGCGACATGGACGGCCTCTCCGACGGGGATGAGGTCTTCCTCCACGGGACCGACCCCACCAATCCCGACAGCGACGGGGACGGGCTCCCAGACGGCTACGAAGTGGCCCACAGCATCTGCCTGTTCCCCCCACCCCTTGATGGGGGCGCGGCGGTCTGCGGGTTTGACCCCCTCAACCCGGATGTTGATGCCGACGGCTCGCTCGACGGATTCGACAACTGCCCGCTTACTCCGAACCCGACCCAAGCCAACTTCGACGGCGACGCCCTCGGTGACGTCTGCGATTCGGACGACGACAACGACGGCACCCCAGACGTCAACGATGCCTTCCCCTTCGACCCCAATGAGAACACCGACACCGACGCCGATGGCATCGGCAACAACGCTGACCCGGACGATGACAACGACGGTCAGTCCGACGCCGATGAGGTGGCGTGCGGCTCCGACCCACTGGACAACACCAGCCTGTCGCCTGACAACGACGGCGACGGGCTCGCCGACTGTGTTGACCCGGACGACGACAACGATGGTGTGGAGGATCTCGCCGACCGCTGCCCGCTGGCCTCTACGGATGGTTTCGACGCCAATGGCGACGGCTGCCGCGACACCCTGCCGGATTTCGTACCCTTCGTCGATGATGCACTGGGAGACGTGAATGGATCAGTTCGAGCTGGCATTCTGAGACTCACCGCGGATGCTACGGGCCTGATTTGCGTCGACGGAGATGCTCGGCGCGGCTTGAAGACACTTGAGAGTCTGGTGGCATACATTCAGCGGCAGTCCGGCAACCGATTGCCTGCGGAGGTCGCGGACGTGCTGGAGACCTACGTGGAGAACCTCATCAAGCAGATCGAAGCCGGGCAGGACGTGTGCGCACTCCCCTGATCGTCGTCTCGCAGCGCCGCAGCGCCGCCGCGCCGCGCCGGCCCCTCATTGCCGCAGGCGCTCTGGTCGAGCCGCTCCACAGATAAGGGCCAAGGCGGGGGGCCAAAGAGCCTGGTTACACTCCTCGTATCATGCTCACCGTCTTCGGCTCCATTGCAGTCTCCATCATGGTCGCGGCATATTGGCTGGAGGACCGCTCTCGCTGGTTCATTCTGATCTTCGCTGGCGCATCCGTGGCGACCGCCGTCTATAGCGGCCTTGCGGAGGTCTATCCCATCACGGTGATCGAGGCGATCTGGTCGGTCATCGCCCTGCGCCGTTTTGTCCAGGCGAGCCGGCAGGCGGTGCTGGCTGCTCATTAGCGGGCAGCCTGGGCGGCAGAGTCTTGGGGCGCGGCGAAGCTATTCGCGCAGGCGGCCGCGCCCGCGCCGGTCGGGGGCCACATGAATCCCCTATCCTCATGCTCGCCTCTTCAGCCGATCTGGATTCGACGACTTGATTGGCCTTGAGAGCTGCTTGGAGTGAGCGAAGGAGCGCCGATGTTCGTGGCCATGAACCAGTTCCACGTTGCCAAGGATCGCGAAGGGGACTTCGAGCGGATCTGGAAGGAGCGCGAATCGTACTTGCGAGACGTCCCTGGCTTCGTGCGGTTCGCGCTGCTGCGCAGCGACAGCGCCGGGGAGTACATCAGCCATAGCGTCTGGCGCGACCGTGACGCGTTCCTCGCCTGGACACAGAGCAAAGCGTTCGTCAAAGGGCATGCCCAGGCCTCGCTCGCGGGCATCCTCGAGGGTCCGCCCCAGCTCCGGCTGTTCCGCGCGGTCATCGTCGAGGACGCTGGGAGGCGCACCGTCGACGAAAGCGAGCCCGAACGGGACCGCGTGATGAGGCTGCCCGGGCACTAGCCCCTTCCCGCGAGCGCCGGGGTCAACACGATCCACGCACGCACCCCCGCTTCTGCCCCATCGGGCGCGAATGCCGGACAATTGCCAATGCTGGAGAATGGCCAGTCCGGGAGAATGGTCAATCCGAGAGAATAAATCGTTGGAGGGGTGGCAGAGTGGTTGAATGCGGCGGTCTTGAAAACCGCTAGGCCCGTCAGGGTCTCGTGGGTTCGAATCCCACCCCCTCCGCCAGCCCACGACTCCTGCGCCTCGGGCCGCCGCTCGCGGCGCTCTTGGCTGCTTCTTTCGGAATGGCGCTTGGCCCGTCAGGGTCTCGGGCCTGCGGCGGAGCCGCCCCAACCACTGAGGGAATCCCACCCCCTCCGCCAGCCCACGACTCCTGCGCCTCGGGCCGCCCTTCGCGGCGCTCTTGGCTGCTTCTTTCGGAATGGGCTTGGCCCGTCAGGGTCTCGGGCCTGCGGCGGAGCCGCCCCAACCACTGAGGGAATCCCACCCCCTCCGCCAACTCACGACTCCGGCGCCTCGGGCCGCCGCTCGCGGCGCTCTTGGCTGCTTCTTTCGGAATGGCGCTCGGTCCGCAGGGGCCCCGGGCCTGCGGCGGAGCCGCCCCCACCACAGAGGGAATCCCTCCCCCTCCACCACATCGCCGCGGCCGACTGCGCCGACGGTACCTAGCTGACCGTCAATCTGCCCTGGGTCCCACCTCCTGCAACTTCCTCATGCGGCTTCCGCGCGGCCCTCGACGCCCCAGACCTTTCTCGTCTCTTGACAGCCTCTCTCGCCCACGCGCATGATCCGGCCACCCTCAAAGAACTTACCGGTTGGATCCTCGCGCCCCCCCGACGAGCAGCTCATCGAGATTGTCTGAGCCCAAATAGCAGACGATGGTGCGATCTCCCGCCAATTTCCAGGTAGCGGCCGTCGGGGAAAGATCGTACTCGTAAAACACTGAGTTCTCGTAGTCGATTCCGACGTAGCCGTTAAACGCACTCAAGCACTCTCTGGTCGCCAGGTCCCGCATAGCTGCATCACCCGGGTAACTCGATCCGGGATGATCAAATGTGTGGAACACCTCGGCGAAGTGGGGATTGGAGCACGTGACGACATCCTCCGGCAGCACGCCGCCCAGATCGCCCGTGGCAACGCATTGACCAGGCTCGGGAGCAAAGAAGGCGTCGGCCTCAAGAATGCACGTGACCGCTCGATCACCAGCGGACCAACTCTCCACGGTCGGGATGAGCCAGAAGGTGGTCCCGGTCGCGCAGTGCTCCAGGACCTGTTCATCGAAGTACGCCTCCGCCGGGTACGAACCCGTGAGAGAAACCGTGAAGATATCGAGGACTTGCGCTTGCCACTCCCCAGCACATGAAGTGACATGCACCCTGTAAACGTCGCCGGATATTAGGAGGGGCCGGTTCTGCGTGTTGAAACAGTCGCCGGCACGCAGGTCGAAAACGCGGATCCGTTCACCAGACGGCCTCGACGGTCCCGCCCGCTGCGACTCCACTTCGATCGTGAGGATGTAGCCCCCATTGGAAAGCTTCTCCACATCTTCCACGGTCAGGACGTATCTTCCCGGCGCCGAAACGGTGTAAGCCACCCGCGCGTTCAAGCCAAAAAGGCCACCACCGCTGTCATCGTCCGCGGCCAGGAATCTCTCACTTACATTACTCGGAAGATCGATGACGGCGATTGGGTCGAAATTCGCTGTATCGACTGTCGCGGTGAGCTCTTGGCCGGCGGCAAGATCGATAAAGAAGTAGTCCACATCCCAGGGATGTTCGAGATTTCCCCGCACGACAGTGCCTGGACGAAGCAGCAAGCCGTCGTCGGGATCGCGCAGCGCAGCGAGCGGTCTGTCGGATGTGAGCGCGATCTCTGCGGGGGAGACGCTGTTCTGGCCGATCGTGATCAGATACGGCTCAGCGAACTCCACGAGGACTTCGATCTGTTCAGTCCCTGACGTCGTCTCGTCAACGGTCGCCACGTTAAACCCGCCTACCAGATCTACTGCTATCCACGCGTCGTTGAGGCTCTCAACGCTGACCGTAGTCGTTGACCCTGGTGACGCTTCCAGGACGAACGTGCGTTGGTCGAAGTAGTGCGCGAGTTCGACCGTTATTGCCGTTCCGCTTTCGCCCAGGCGAAAGCGTCGATCCCCAAGCTCAGCGACATCGACACCGCGATCGAGATCTTGGACTCTGCGGAGGACATCCGGCATGGATGTTGAGAGGGCGAATGTGCCACCGGCAAACGCAAACGTAGACATGCCGACGACTTCCCCTGTTGGGGACACAAGCGCTCCTCCACTTTGCCCTCCTGCGATCGCAGCGTCGGTTTGCACGTACGTCAGATCCAGATCTTCCCACCTGCGAAAGCGTGACAACACGCCGGTCGTGATGGTGGGCCGAGGATTCAGTTCGGTCTCCCCTGGATAGCCGATAAGGAGCAGCTGCGAGCCGATCGCCAATTCGTCGGGCGATCCGATAGCAAGGGGTTGCAGCTCCGCGCTCGGGGACACCTCAATCGTCGCGATGTCCGCCATCAGATCGAGGCCGGTGACCCGCGCAGTTGGGAAATCCTCCCCATTGGGAAAAAACACGCGGACGTGATCGAACGGCCACACGACGTGTGCGTTGGTCACGATCTGACCGTCTCCAATGAGGATGCCGCTTCCCGTGCCGCTGGGCGTCTCAATGAACGCGATCGACGGCGAGACTTCAGAAAAGATCATCTCTGGGGACAGCTGGAGGGGCGCGGTCGAGTCCGTCTCGGGTGGCAGTGCTCGTGCCTCGGGAGACGCGTCCTGAACCGCACTTGCGTCGTCCCCCGCGCGCTCATCCGGCGCTTGCGGCTGCTCGGCTGTGACTCCCGCTGGCCGCGCGGCGACGGTCTCGGCGCCGCCATCGCCGCCGCATGCGGCGAGAACCACGGTAACGGTGAGCCCTATTCCAACGACGAGGGCGAGTTTCATCACCGCGATTGCACGATTCCCAGCGCCGGGGCCACTTGCCCGCTCACTTGTCGACGTAAGCGTCATAGTCCCTGCGCATTCTTCGTGAGGCTGCAAGAGGCCGCGCTACGGCGCGCCGCCATTCGTGCTGAGCCAGCCGTCGGCTTGGCTCTGCGATCCGTCCCTACGAGAGACGCTCGCCGGCCGGCTTTCCTGGCGTTTCCCGCCCCACAATCGTGCGCGATCAGCTCATGCGACTCCATCGGGAAAATCCCGAGAGAGATCGGCTCGGCGTCGTCGGCTGTGGTGGCTCCGCGGCGCCGTACGCGCCCGCCTGCGAAGTGCCGCCATGCTGAATTGCCGATCAATTGCCGATCAACTGATCGGCACTCCCCGCGACGCGGCGGCACTGCACGGGTTGCGGGCCCCTCTGGACCAGATGGGAATGGGACGGCGCGGCACGCAGCAAGACACAGCGGCATGGGGGAGAGCGGTCTGGAAAACCGCTCGGCCCGTCAGCGCCTCGGGCCGACGGCGGAGCCGCCCCAACCACTGAGGGAATCCGGCGGAAATGCTGTCGATGCGAGGCGATCGCGGCTTCCCTCGCTGCCCGCGATCACCGACTCGGGCGTCGGCGGCGGTTGCTGGTGATCTCCTCGGCCGTGTACCGCTTGCGTGCCCCGCCTGCTCCCTTCCCGATCCCCGAACTCCTCGCCGTCTGGGTGGATCAGTTCTTGGGGGCCGGGTCAGTCAAAGCGGCAGGAATCCAGCCGCTGCACCAGCGTCAGGGCTAGGGCGCAGTGACGAACTCCCCTGCGGAGATGGTCTTGTTTCCACTCTCCTCCACGGCCAACACCTCGAACTCGTAGACGGTGCCTGGCGCCAGCAGCTCCGCCGGGATCCGAACCTGCGTGACACTCGGCGGAAGCGTGAGCTCCAGATCGATGTCGAGTGCCGGCTCTCCTTCGCCCTCGGCGGGCGCGACGAAGACCTCATAACTGTCGATCTCCACGCCCGTCACCGGCTCCCAGGCGATCACAACCGCGTCAAGCGCCAGTTCCTCCTCCTCAGCCGGGGAGAGGATGA
Organism: Dehalococcoidia bacterium; assembly: GCA_963662615.2. GTDB lineage: Bacteria > Chloroflexota > Dehalococcoidia > Bin125 > Bin125. Next base: position 393,831 of record CAXXSR010000001.1, on the reverse strand, counting down.
CGGGCGCGGCAGGGATGTCGTGCGTGAAGGTGACCTCGCTCTGGAGCGCGTCGCCGTCAACCGTCTCGCCGAGCACGAGGTAATCGCCGGCCGGGAACCGCGCCAGGAACTCGTCCAGCGACTGGACGTCGAGGGGCGGTTCGGCTCCCTCGAAGAACAATTCAGACAAGCCGTGCCGTTCGGTTCCACCGTCGGCGCGGACGGTCACGAGTGGGGCGCCGTCGGGACCGCAGATGACGGCGGTCGTCCAACCGCCAAAGTCGAAGGTGCCATGGAAACCGACATCCTCGTCGGTCGAGTTGAACTCAATGAAGACCTCCGCGTCCTCGAACGGGATCGTGCCGGCCGCAAGGGGTGACGCGCAGCTCAGCGCCGGCGCAACGGATAACCAGGTGACCGGCTCGTTGACCCTGATCCACACGGCATCGCCGAAGCTCAGCGTCTCGGCCGTATTGAGCGCCGCCGGGAGGGACGGCGCGTAGGTCAGGAACGCTTGCGCTTCCGCGTCCCACAAGAACAGCGCTTCCAGCGAGTCGCCGAGCGCCGCGACCGCTTCCGTCACGGCCACGGCGTCTCCGCCCAGCCAGCTCACGAGATTGAAGCCTGCACGCAACTCGACTGCGACGGCGTCGCTGCCTCCGGTGACGTGGGTCGTTGCGGCGCCGGCGGGAACAGCGGCGTGCGGTCCAGGGCCGGGCGAGACGGGGATGCCCGCAGAGCCGGCCTCGCGCGTTCCGGGATCGGCCGTCCCAGGCACGGCGTCTGCGAGGATCGCCGTCCCCACGCTCTCGGAGCCTCGGCCCGCGCTCGACTCGCCTCCCCAGCCCACGCCGACAACGGCGCTACCCGAGCCTGCTGCCACCAGGGCCGCCACTGCCAGCACCGCCACTGCCAGCACCGCCCCTATCTGCTTTCGATTCATGGGATGATCCTTCCGTCCAGACTGCGCTGAGCATCGCCGGAGCGCTGGAGAGGGCCGTATCGCTCTCTCGATCGCCGCGAGCGACAAAATCGCACGCAACAATGAAGGGAACATGAAGGATCAATCACAATTGGGACGACGCGGGCCTGGGCCCTGCATCATGGCCTCGCCACCACGCGGGCTCCTGTGGGGTCCCAAAACCCTATCCGCGTCCGGTCGAGCGCGGCGTCACCAGAAGCGGAGGGGGTTGTGGCCCGCCCCAGGCAAAGGTGCGCCGGCGTCGCGGCGTCGCCCGATGCGCTACCCTCCCAACGCGACGGCCGTTCGTGGGGAGTGGACCGGGACGGCGCCGGGGCGCGTCCGCCTGGGGCCTGCTCTCGCACCACCGGGACCAGACCGTCGATCGCGAGCGGGAGGGGCGAAAGGGAGGGGCGAAGCGATGACACCGACCGTTTCCACCATGCAGGCGCTCGGCGCCCGGGCGCCCGAGTTCGAGCTGCCCGACACCGTCAGCGGTGAGACCGTGCGACTATCGGACTTCGCCGACAAGCGCGGGCTCCTCGTCATGTTCATCTGCAATCACTGCCCCTACGTGAAGCACATCCGCGAGGGGCTCGCCCAGCTCGGAAGGGACTATGCGGACCGAGAGGTCGGGATCGTGGCCATCTCCGCCAACGACCCCACCGCCTTTCCCGATGATGCGCCCGAGAAGATGAAGGCCGAGGCGGAGCGCGTCGGCTACAACTTTCCCTACCTCTTCGATGGTTCGCAAGCAGTAGCGAAGGCGTTCACGGCCGCCTGCACGCCCGACTTCTTCCTCTTCGATCAGGACCGCACCCTCGTCTACCGCGGCCAGTTCGATGCCGGCCGGCCTGGCAACGGCATCCCCGTCACCGGTGCCGACCTGCGCCGCGCACTGGACCAGCTCCTCGCGGGGAAACCCGTGCCCGCGGATCAGACGCCCAGCATCGGCTGCAACATCAAGTGGCGCGCGGGCAACGAGCCGGCCTACTTCAGCGGCTAGTCTCTACCGCCGCAGACCAGCCCGGCGCCGCGTCCTAGCGCGAGACCAGCAGCTAGCGCAGCACCGCTCCCCGCGCGATCAGAGCCCCTCCACGAAGACCGCGTTCGCCCGCGACGCCGTGGTGCGCAGCGGCAGGATCTCCTGATACTCCTCCGAGTCGTACCAGCGGTGCGCCTCTTCCAGGCTGGGGAAGACAAGGATCACCAGACGGCCCGGCCGCCAGTCGCCCTCCACCACATCGAAGTTGCCGCCCCGGACCAGGTACTCGCCACCGTACTGCGCGATGGTCTGCTGGACCCGGGCCCGGTAGGCCTCCATCTTCTTCAAATCAGTGATCTCAAGGATGTCGAACACGCAGTATGCGGCCATGCCAACCCCCTCCCCTCGCGGGTCGCCTCGACCAACGAGGTCGCCCCTCAGCTCTCCGTCTCCCCCAACAGCACCGCGATCAACGCCTCCAGCACGTCCCCCATCGCAACGATGCCGAGGATCTTCCCGCCCTCCACCACCGGCAGATGGTGCACCGAGTCCACCAGAAAACGCTTGGCGGCCAACCCCACCGGCGCGTCCGAGTCCACCGTGAACGGCGCCGACGTCATCACCTCCGCTACGCGCATGGAGGCGCCGCTCTGCCCCACGCCCAGGGCCCGGACCGTGTCGTGCTCGGTCAGGATCCCCACCAGCGCGCCCTCGTCCAGGACCAGGAGGGCCCGCACGCGGTGCTTGTGCAACAGGGCAATGCCGTCGCTCATCGACGCATCCGGCCCGATCGTCACCGGCTGCGTCGTCACGATCTCGCGCACCGGATGGTGCAGGAACAGCTCCTCCACCGCGTCCTGGGGGATGGGGATGTCGGTCTGGTGCAAGTCCCAGCCGCAATTGTCGCAATAGTCGGAACCGGCAATGTTGTCTACGCCGCAGGACGGGCAGGGCATCCGCTCTCACGCCCCCTCTGTGGCGTCAAACGGGGCCAGGTGCTCGGGCGCGTTCAGAATCGCCTGCGGCAGCCACTCGGCCACGTACTCCAGCAGATCGCGCCCACGGATCAGGCCCCGCAGCGCGCCTGCTTCGTCCACTAGCGGCAGGTGCCGGATCCGCTGCGTGTCCATCAGTCGTAACGCCTCCACCACCGACGTCTCCGGCCGCACGCTGACCAGCGGCGCCGTCATCACCGCCTGCACGGGCGTCCCCTCGTCCACCCCGGCCTTGTAGCAGTGCTTAATCATGTTCCGCTCCAGAAAGAGCCCCACCAGCCGCTCGCCGTCCATCACGGCCAGACAGCGACTGGGCGCCTGGCGCAGTTGCTCCACCGCCTCGCGCAGCGGCGCTGTCTGCTCCACGCGCGTCACCGGCCGGCGCACCAGAGCGGAGACGGGCGTGGTAAACAGCGGCATCGACCCCTCCGTCCAGGGAAGTATAGGACCTCCATCCACCCGCCTCGCCGCCGGCGGACCGGCTCCACCGCGCCCGAGACACCGCGCCCGAGACACAGCGCCCGAGACACAGCGCCCGAGACAGCGCCTTCCACGTCGCCCCTGCGGCCGTGGGCGCCGTCCTCCCCTCGCCCGCGCGGCGCCTGCACCTATTGGCCCCCGTCTCTTGACCCCCTCTTGACCGCCTCCCGAACCGACGCCCCCGGTCGATGATCTAGCATGAGTCCGCTCACGTTCGGCCGCCGGTTCCTCGGCAGGTTCGGCTCGATCTCCATTTTCTGGAAGTTCGCGCTGCCCACCGCCGCCCTCGTCGCCCTCAGCGGGGGCGTCACGGTCGCAATGGTCTACGTCCAGACGACCGCCAGGCTGGACAGCGAGATGCACTCGCGAGTCATGGAGCGGACTCGCACCACGGCGGCGGAGCTTGACTATCTCCTCGCCTCCCACGAGCCCAGCGCCGCGGCGCGCTTGCAGGCGCTGCTGGCGGCGCCGGTCGAGCGGCCCGCCCGTCTCTACGCCTATGTCGAAGACGCGGCCGGCGCCGGCGTGGCTTCGGCCGGGGAGGTCACGCCTGAACTCACCGCGCAGCTCCGTCAGCGCCACGAATCCCCGTCCTCGCCGATGGACCATCCAATGGCCACCGACGACGCGCATCCCGGCATGGGCGCCGCACCGACCGCTGCCGATCACGAGTCCCACCCCTCGCTAATGGACGCCCAGATGCCTGCTGACCCCACCCAGCAGGGGATGAAGATGGCCCAATTCACCCTGGAGGATGGGCGGGAAGCCATGGACACGGTCATGCCCCTCGCTGGCGGCGGGACTCTTCACACGGGGCACACGCTGGACCAGATGCGGGCCGTGACGGCGCCGGTCATTGCCCCCCTGGTCGGCCTCCTCAGCATCGCGCCCCTCGTCTCCCTCGCCCTCATCTTCCTGATCTCACGGCGCCTCAGCTCCCCCATCCGGGAGCTGGTTGGCGCCGCCCAGAAGATCCAGGCGGGCGACTACGGTGGGCGGGTCCAGGTCCGCTCGGGCGACGAGATCGGAACGCTGGCGGTCGCCTTCAACAAGATGAGCGCCGGCCTGGAGGAGCGCCGCCAGTTGGAGGAGCGCTTCGGCGCCCTGGTCAAAAACTCCTCGGACGCCATCACGATCCTCGATCTCGACAGCACCTTCCGCTATGCCAGTCCCTCGGTCCAACGGCTCTGGGGGTACGCCCCGCAGGACCTCATGGGGCGGCGAATCCTGGAGCTGGTCCACGAAGCGGACCTGGATCGCGCCCAGAGCGCGCTAATCGACGCAACCGCCAACCCCGAACTGCACGCGACGGTGGAGTTCCGTCTCCGGCACCGCAGCGGGCTCTGGTTGCATCTTGAGGCGGTGGTCACCAACCTCCTCAGTGACCCCAACGTCGCCGGCATCGTCGTCAATTCCCGCGACATCACCGAGCGCAAGCGACTCGAGGAGCAGCTCACACGGCAGGCCTTCCACGACGTCCTCACCGGCCTCCCCAACCGGGCGCTGTTCATGGACCGGCTCGACCAATCCCTCGCCCAAGCCGCCCGACAATCCGCCAACGTCGGCGTCCTCTTCCTCGACGTGGACCGTTTCAAGCGGGTCAATGACAGCCTCGGCCATGAGGCGGGCGATCAGCTGCTCGTCGCGATCGCCCAACGACTGTCCGCCGTCGCCAGAGCCGGCGATACCGTCGCGCGCTTTGGCGGGGACGAGTTCACCATCCTTCTTGAAGACGTGGCCAGCGAAGCACGCATGGAGGAAGTGGCGGAGCGCTTCCTCAAACAACTGGCCGCGCCCATTTCGATCGGGGGGCAGGAGACCAACGCCTCGGCCAGCATCGGCGCGGTCTTCTACGGCGCCGGCCGGCCCCGCGCCGCCGCCGAAGACCTGCTCCGCAACGCGGACATGGCCCTCTATCGCGCCAAGGAAGGAGGACGCGCGCGCGTCGTCCTGTTTGACGAGTCGCTGGATACGTACGCCGTCGAGCGGCTCGCGCTGGAATCGGATCTGCGCCACGCCGTGGAGCGCGGCCAGCTGCGCCTCCACTACCAACCCATCGTCAATCTGGCGACCGGACGCATCACGGGCCTCGAAGCGCTCGTCCGCTGGGATCATCCCCAGCGGGGTCTCGTTCCACCGGCCGAGTTCATTCCGCTGGCCGAAGAGACCGGCGAGATCGTCGCCATCGGCCAGTGGGTGCTCAGGGAGGCCTGCGCCCGGGCACAGGAATGGAAACGGACCCTGCCGGCCGCCCCTGATCTCAAGGTGAGCGTGAACCTGTCGCCACGCGAATTCCGCCGGCCGGACCTCGTCTGGCAGGTCGCACGCGTACTGCGCGACACCGAACTCGCACCGCAGGACCTCTGCATTGAGATCACCGAGAGCGCGCTGATGGAGGGCACGCCCACGGCCAACAACGCGATCGCGGACCTCAAGCTGCTGGGCGTGGAACTGGCGATCGACGACTTCGGCACGGGCTACTCGTCCTTGAGCTATCTCCGTCGCTTCCCCATTGACGTCCTCAAGATCGACCGCTCCTTCATTGACGACTTGGACGGCGACGACGGCCGCACCCGCTCGCTGGTGCGCTCCTTTGTTGACCTCGGCGACGCGCTCGGTCTGTCGGTCGTGGCGGAAGGGATCGAGACCCGCGAGCAATTGCTCGCGCTGCAGCAGATCGGCTGCGAATCCGGGCAGGGCTTCCTCTTCTCCAAGCCCGTGGACCGGGAGGCGGTGCCGGAGCGCTCGCCGCCCACGCCCGCTCTGGGGACGCCGGTTCACTTCCCCGGCGCTCGCAAGAGTCGTAGCGCGCTCCCTCTGCCCCTCGCGGCCCTCGGCAGCCTCGGCGACCGGAGGACCGCTCCTTAAAAACGTCGTTGCAGGAGGCGGCCGCCCACGACGATCGCCACCACGCTGCCCGCCGCCAGCAGAGCCCATCGCCATCCGCCTCCGCCGTCGCGGGACGGGTCGGCCAGGCCGCCCGACCCCGTCGACGGCAAGGCCGCGACCGCGTCGCCGTCGGCGCCCTCGGCCTCCCCGGCGCCCGGTGCCATCGCGGGCTCTTGTCCCTGATCGGGCACTGCAGGCACAGCAGGCCCCGCCGGCGCCTCCACCTCCTCCGCCGCCTGCGCCCGCTCGATCTGGCCGCGAATCTCTCCCTGGGGATATGCCAGCGTGTGCACGTCCACGTACGCGTTTCCGTCCTGCAGCGCGGCCAAAAAGCCCAGCGGGTCGCCGGCCGACGGCCCCAGCAAGTCCCCGATCGTCAGCGTGCCGCTCACCTCAATGCCGTCAACGCCGGCCGCCACGGGCCCGAACAGCACCGCCACAATCTCCCCGCTCTCTCCGGGCCCGCCCAAATGAACATGCGCCTCCGTGGCGCCCTCAATGTTCAAGGCCTGCAACGTGTAGGCGACCGCGAACCCTTCCAGCCGCGCCGTCGCCGTGCCGCTCGCTTCCGTCTCCACCGGGGGCACGACGTTGGCGCCGCTGAGCACGGCCATGGCCGACAGCCCTTGCGCCCGCGCGGGCGCCGCCCCCCCCACCATCGCGAACAGCACCAGCGCCAGCGCAATCGCCAGCGCCAGCGCGGCCAAGCCCTTCCTCCCGTAGTCAATCACCATCGCGCGCACAGCCCCCCTCCGCGTCCGGCTACGGCCGCGACCCCGGCGCAATCCCGCGGACCGCCGTCTCCACGCTGTAGACGCTGGTCCGCGCCGCCAGGTAGAGCGTGGAGAAGTTGGCCCCGCCGAAGGCCAGGTTCGCCGGGTGCTCGGCCAACACCATGACGCCCAGCCGGCGGCCCTCCTCCGTCACCACCCAGACGCCGCCCGCCCCGGTGACCCAGACGCGCCCGTCCTCATCCACCTTCATCCCGTCGGGCACGCCCTCGCGCTCGTCGTCGCGCATGTCCACGAACAGTTCGCGATCCCTGAGCGTGCCGTCCGCCCCCACGCGATAGCGCCAGACGACGCGGTCCGGCCGCGAATTGGCAACGTACAGGAACGCTTCATCGCGCGAAAAGGCGAGGCCATTGGGCCACGACACGTCGTCGAGCAGCAGCGTTAGCGCGCCCTCCGCATCCACCCGAAACACCCCCAGGAAGTCCAACTCCTGCTTCGCGTCCGGGTCGCCGAAAGGCGCTTCACCCGGCGGCCGACGGCGCAAGCTACCGCTCGGATCCGTGAAGTAGATCGCGCCCGAGCTGTGGACCACCAGGTCGTTGGGACTGTTGAGCCGCTTCTCCTCGTGGCGGTCCACCACCGTCGCCGCCGCGCCGTCGAAAAGCGCGCGGGAGATGCGACGGCCCGAATGCTCGCAGGCCAGCACGTTGCCCGCGCCGTCCAGCGTCAGGCCGTTCGCGTGCCCGCTGGGATCGCGATAGACCTCCGCCTCGCCCATGCCGGGACGCCAGCGGTGCATGCGGTTGCCGGGGATATCGCTGAAGAGCAGACACGCATCGGCCGGCGCCCACACCGGCCCCTCGGTGAAGCCGAAGCCGCTACACAACCGCGTCTCCTCCGCCGACACGATCAGCTCCGACAGCCCCTCATCGTTCTCGATGCGCACCCTGCACCTCCCGCGCCGCGATCGGTCCCCGGAGTCTAACGAAGCGCCGCCACCAACGCCGCGCGACCCCGGATCACCCGCGAGCGCGCGTCACAAAACCCGCCCCGTTCAGCAACCGCCGGCACGAGCCGCCACCGTCGCCGCGCGACCCCGGAAGACCTGCGAGCGCGCGTCAAAAAAACCGCGCTTCCACTACGGCAGCGCCGGCAGCCGCGGCGCGGCTGCGGGCGGCTCCACCGCCATCGCGTTCAGCGTGCTGGCCAGCATCGCGTAGTAGCCCAGCGTGGCCGTCAGATCCACAATCCCGCGTTCCCCCAGGCGCGACCGCGCCGCGGCGAACGTTTTTTCGCCCACACGATGGTCCGTCAGCAGCTCGCGCCCGTAGCGGACAATGAACGCCTCCTCGTCCAGCAGCGCATCCAGCTCCCCCCGCCGGCCCACGACCTCGATCGCCTCCTCGCGCACACCGGCCTCACGCGCCAGGGGCACGTGCGCGGCCCACTCAAAGGCGCAATCACACTCGCGGGCTGCCGTGAGGATCGTCAGCTCGCGCTCCACTGGGGCCAGCGTCGACTCGAACCGCACATACGTCCCCAACTGCGCCGTGCGGCCGGCCACCTCTGGGCTGTGCATCAGCATCGTGTACGGCCCAGTGATGCCGCCCCGGCTCTCCGCGATCGCGTCGAAGACCGGGTGCGCCTCGGGCGGCAGCGCCTCCTTCGTCGTCAGCTCTGGCAGTCGCGCCACGACGAGCCTCCCTTTCACCGCTCGCACCCGCACGGGCCCGTCCCAGCGGCGTGAAACATGCCGAGGGTACCGCACCGCGCCCGCGGGCCTGTCCTGAGCTTGCCGAGAGCGCGCGCGTCAAAAGATCCGCTCATCCTGAGCCTGTCGAAGGACGAGCGGCGCCGACATCGCCCAGAGCATCAACCGCCGGCGCGAGCCGCCACCAACGCAGCTCGACCTCCGACAATCCGCGAGCGCGCGTCAAAAGATCCGCTCACCCTGAGCCTGTCGAAGGGTCGCCCTGAGCCTGCCTGTCCTGACCTGTCCTTCCCTCCCAGGAAGGAGCCTGCCGACGGGTCAAGGGCCGGGCGTCATCGTCCCCCGATCATCAACCCCCGGCGCGAGCCGCCACCAACGCCGCGCGACGCCGAATGACCCGCGAGCGCGCGTCAAAAACCCGCCCCGCTCAGCAACCCCCGGCGCGAGCCGCCACCAACGCCGCGCGACCCCGGATGACCTGCGAGCGCGCGTCAAAAAAACCGCGAGCGCGCGTCAAAAACCCGCGAGCGCGCGTCAAAAAACCCCCACGCGCCGGCGCTCTGCTTGAACACGGATGGAGAGGGCTTGCTGATCCCCTAGGCCGAGAGGCGGAGCTCGTCCGACGCGCTCCCGCTTTCGTCGCCCACCTCGGCGGCGCGCTGGGCGAGGCATTGCGCGTACTCGGCCTCCGTCGCACCGGCACCCAACTTCACGGCCTCCCCGTTCACGTCCCAGAACGACGTCGCTGATAGCCCGTCGTCTACCGCCACCACGGCAGTGCCCACATACACCTTCACGCCGGGGTGGACCGCCTTGCGGCCCCGCACTACCGGCCGCAAACTGGGATCCGAGGAGAAGACTTCAAAGCTGGTGGTCACCCCCGCGTCGGAACCCAGGACGCCGCTGTCCACTTCGCTCTGGGCCCTCACCTTGCTGCCCACAATGCGACCCGTGGGGGGGGTTCCACACGGTTGGCCGTGATCTCGCAGTTGACGATCTCTCGGGTCACCAGCACGTCGCCGCCCGCGGTCGCCTTCACGTCGTTCAGATAGTGCGCCACCAGATTGCCGCCGGCCTCAATCACGCAATCGCCGTGGCCCACCACGCCGGCCAGCGTCACATCCTCGCCCGCGGTGATTGAGGCGCTCTCGGTGATCCCGTGCACCACCACAGAGCCCCCCGCGCGGATCCAGAAGTCGGGCTTCACGTCGCCCCGCACCACCACGTCGCCGCTGAACTCTATGCTGCCAACGGAGTAGTTCAGGTCGCGCTCAACCTCGTAGACCGGGACCACCTCCACATGGCCGGCCTTGGAGACGGGCCGCCCAGCCTCCACGGCCACCAGGGTGTCGTCAGCGCGCACCTCTGCGCCCCGCCCCACAATCTGCTCCAGCGCCCGCTCTCGCACCGACGGCGGCGGCACCGCCCGGCCGCGCACGTCCATGCCGGGCTCCCCCTCCACCGGCGGCCGCCGCTTCGCCAGGACCTCGCCCGCCTCCACGTAGAGCTCCGTCATGGCCCCGTGATAGTCAATGCGCCCGTCATCCCGCCGGACAGTTGCGCGCGAGCTCTCCGTGTCGAAGGCGAAATCGATCTCGGCGTCGCGCCCCGGGGTGGCTGCGCGGCCACGAGCCAGGCAGCAGATTTCGGTCAGCGCCCGCGGCGACTCGAAGCTCTGCAACACGTCCCCTTGAATGCCCGTGGTGACCCCGGCCTCCGCCAGCATCTCGCCGAGCAGCGCCGCCGAGACAAGCTCCTCCGGCGCCTCGTCGTCCTCCACCTCGGCTTCCGCTTCCGCCCACTCGTCTTCTTCCATCGCGGCGTGCGAATCGGCGGACGGCTGCGCCGTCCCCTTTTTCTTTTCCGCAGGCGGCACGGCCCCTTCCACAGGCGACACGGGGACCACGTAAGCAGCCAGCCCGTCCGGGGAGACCTGAATAAACCACGGCCGCAGGAGGCCCGGAGGCGCCTCCACCTCACCTACCGATACCGCCCCACCGTTCGCCTTGCGGACGGCCGCCTCCACGCGCGCCTTCGTGACCGTGTCCAGCGGTGCGCTCTCTAGCGCCGCCATCACCTCGTCCACGGTCGCGGCATCGCCGCCGTCTTGAGGCGCGCGCACCGCAACCTCCACACGCCGCCCGCGAAACTGAATCTCGAACGCGCTGTCCAACGGATCGCCGTCCCGCCCCGCCTTCGCTGCAGAGGTCATCCGCGCTGTCCTCCCACTGGCACCGGTCCGAAATCACCGTACGATCGCTACGGCCTCACCACCACTAGGGCAATGCCCAGGAGAGTCGGGGGAAAGGCCCTACGGCCGGCAAATCCAGGAGGCCACGCGGCCGGCGCCCCGCCCCCGTACCATCGCGCCCTGATCGCGGCGCGATCGTCGCGCGCCGCCGTCAGGTCCGCTCCGGCCGATCGAGATCCACGGCCACCGGCAGCGCCGTAGCGCCCCACTGGCTCAGGTCACCGCCGTAGGCGGGCTGGTACTTCGCCAGGAGCAGCTGTCGCGCCAGCGCCTCCTCATCGCTTTCCGGCGCTACCACGCGCGCGCTCCCGGACAGCTCCCTCTGGCCAATTCGCACCCCCACCGACGGGCTCTTCCGCAGGTTCCGCACCCAGTCGGCACCATCGCCGGCGCCGGAGAGGAAGTAGAGCACGTTGTCCTGCGTGGCGAACCAGATCTCGATCTCGTGCGGCTTCCCCGTCACCCGACCGACGGTCGTGAGGTAGCCGTACATCTCCCCCGCCAGCGCCTCCGGCAACGACATCGCCACTCCTCCTCGCACGGCAGCATGCCACAGACGTCGCCCCCGGCCCCCACTGCCGTCGAGCTGCCCCACCCACCCGGCCGCCTGGAAGGACGTGCCGACCGTGCCAGCTCTAAGCTACGACCCGGTCCAACGATCGAGGGCAGGTCAATTGGACCACGGGAGATTGCGACAGCAACGCGCTCCTACCGAATCCGTCAGCAACAACCAGAGGGAGACGAAAAAGGACGATGCCCAAGTTCAGCGAACAGATCACAATTGACGCGCCGATAGAGCGGGTCTGGGCCGTGCTGGCTGCCTTCGGCCGCGACCTCGCTGACCGTGCCGCGGCCGAAGGCAGCCAGCGCGTCGTGGAGTGGGTCGAGGGCGAAGGCTACACCCTCGTGCTGGACAACGTCGGGCACTTCAGGTCGTTCCGCCTGCGGTGGGCCCTGCGCGCCGCAGGCGACAAGACCATCGCAGCGGGGTCCACCGATTTCAAGACCAACGCCGGCCCCCTCATCGACCATCTGGTGTGGCGGCGCCGCCTAGCCGGGCAAATGCGGTGGTTCCTGGCCCGTCTCAGGGGCACCGTCGAGACGGGTGGCGAAGACGGGGGCCCGGTCATCTTGGTAGAGGCCCGTGTCTCTCCACTCTCGTTCTCTCGCTGGTTCTGCCATCCGCGGGTGGTTATCGACGAAGCGGTGCACCACGTCGCATGGGGCACGCACCCCTTCCCGGTCAGTCCGGGCAGCCACACCGTCGAAGTCTTCTTCAAGTACTTGATCATGGAAAAATGCGGGCGAGCCATGGTCGCAGTGACCGTTCCTGAAGGAGCAGCAAGGCGTCTGGAGTATTCTGCACCTTCGCTTTTTTCCAGCTTCCTGGCCAAGGGAACGGTCGAAGGCGTTTTTTGGTAGCGGGTGAACCCCAGATACAAGAAGAACGAATCGCCGAACCCCAGATCCAACATGACCTATTCGCGTCAACGCTGGAAATAACATCAGGACGTGTGAGAAGTCTTGCCCAAGTAGCACCAGGACGTGTGAGATGCACCATCGTTTTCGGCCTCCAGGCCACCGCGGGGGGCCGCCCGCCAAAGGAACCTGAGCATTTCCTGGACGCCCTCAGGGCGGCTCTGTTGGACCAGCAGGGCCTCGAGGATGTGTCGATCGGCGCCATGGCCCGCGGCCAGGTCGACATCGAGGTAACCGTCGAAGCTGCGTCGAAGCAGGAGGCTGTTGAGAACGCGGAGCTGGCACTTGCCGTACCGTTGCTCGCAGCCCAGAGTAGCTTGAAGGAGGCGACGTGATCTGCCCGCCCACCATCCTTCCCAGGACAGATGGTGAGGGCGTCCGTGCCTGTCCTGAGCGAGTCGAAGGAGGGTGAGGCGCCCAAACCGTTCGCGAACGAGTTGATTCGCAATGGCGTCTGCCTGCTTGACGCACTCCGGCCGCCCCGGTAGTACCGATCCAGCGCACCCAATCGCCCTGGCCGGCGCGGCGGTCCCCTCCCCACGGCGCCGGCCCAGCGACGCGCGGTGGCGCGGAAAGGCAGAGCCATGCTGCAAGTCCCGGCCCGCATTGAGCAGATCGGGACGGAGACCGCCTTCGCCGTGCTCGCCCGCGCCAAAGCGTTGGAGGCCCAGGGGCGCGACATCATCAACCTCGGCATCGGCCAGCCTGACTTCCGCACCCCCGACCACATCGTGGAGGCGGCGCGCCAAGCGCTGGCGGACGGCCACCACGGCTACACCCCGGCGGCCGGCATCCCGGAGCTGCGGGAGGCGGTGGCCGCGCACATCCGTCGGCAGGTCGGCGCCGAGGTGAGCCCCGGCACCGTGCTCATCGTGCCCGGCGGCAAGGTCACCATGTTTTTCGCCATCCTCATCTTCGGCGAGCCCGGCGCCGAGATCCTCTACCCCAACCCCGGCTTCCCCATCTACGAGTCGGCCATCGCCTTCACCGGCGCCACCCCGGTCCCCATCCCGCTCTATGAGGAAACCGGCTTCTCCTTCGACGCGCAGGAGGTCCTGGCCCGCATCACGCCCGCCACCCGCCTCCTCATCCTCAACAGCCCCGCCAACCCCACCGGCGGCGCCGTCCCCCGCGCCGAGATCGACCGCCTCGTCGAAGGGCTGCTCAAGCAGCCGCACGTCGCGGTGCTGAGCGACGAGATCTACGGCCGCATCCTCTACGACGGGCGCGAGCACGCCAGCCTCCTCGAATATGAAGAGCTGCGCGACCGCGTCATCCTGCTTGACGGCTGGAGCAAGACCTACGCCATGACCGGCTGGCGGCTGGGCTACGGCGTCTGGCCCCCGCGCCTCTTCGACTACGCCGAACGGCTGGCGGTCAACTGCTACTCCTGCCCCAACGCCGCCACGCAGCACGCCGGCATCGCCGCCTTGGAGGGCCCCCAGGACGCCGTCGGCGCCATGGTCGCCGCCTTCGACGAGCGCCGCCGCGTCATCGTCCAAGAGCTCAACCAGATCCCCGGCTTCCGCTGTGCGGAGCCCGGCGGCGCCTTCTACGCCTTCCCCAACATTGAAGGCACCGGCCACACCGCCCACAGCCTGCAAGAGAAGCTGCTGCTGGAGGCCGGCGTCGCCGCCGTTGCCGGGACCAGCTTCGGCCATCTCGGCGAAGGCTATCTCCGCTTCTCCTACGCCAACAGCACGGAGAACATCCGCAAGGCCATGCAGCGGATCCGCGACTGCCTCGCCGCCGGCGCCTGAGCCCGCCTGTCCTGACCAGTCCTTCCGTCCTCGGAAGGAGCCTGTCGAAGGACCGAAGGGCGAACCGCGCCGACATCGCCTAGACCCTCAACCCCCGGCGCGAGCCGCCACCAACACCGCAGTGGCCGACACCAGTCGCGAGCGCGGGCGAAAAACCGTTCGTCCTGACCTGTCCTTCGCGCAGCGAAGGAGCCTGTCGAAGGGCGAACGGAGGACCACCGCCCCACTCCTCAACCCCCGGCGCGAGCCGCCACCAACACCGCGCGACCCCGGATGACCCGCGAGCGCGGGCGAAAAACCGTTCGTCCTGAGCCTGTCGAAGGGCGAACCGCGCCGACATCGCCTAGACCCTCGACCCCCGGCGCGAGCCGCCACCAACGCCGCGGTGGCCGACACCAGTCGCGAGCGCGGGCGAAAAACCGTGTATCGTGGCTGCCGCGGATTACCACGTCCGCCGGCCGAAAGGCGATCAGATGACGTCCGACCCGCAATCCCAAAGCGGCAAAATGACGCACGTGCGCAAGCGCTACCCCCGGCGCGACCGGCTGCGCAGCGGGCGCGAGATCTCCACCCAGCTCATGGCGGACGGCGACCGCGCCAACGTGCTCACCTTCGCGCGCCAGCTGCCGCCCGACGATCTCCTCTACCTGCGCCGTGACATCACCGACGAGGCGGTCATCGACAGTTGGCTGGAGAACGTCCACCTCAACCGCACCATCACCGTCCTCGCCTACGGCGACGACGAGATCATTGGCGAGGCCTCGCTCACGTACAACGAGACCGACTGGACGCGGCACCGGGGCGACATCCGCGTCATCGTCAGCCCCGCGGCGCGCGGCGAAGGCTTGGGCCGCTACCTGGCCGAGGAGATCTTCGTCATCGCCGAGCTGCTCGGCTTGGAGCGGCTCTCCGCTCAGATGACCCACGACCAAAAGGGCGCGCAGGCCGTCTTCGCCGGGCTCGGCTTCGAACCGGTCGCCCTGCTCCCCGGCTTCGTCATCGGCGGCGACGACGTCAAGCGCGACCTCCTCGTCATGGCCTACGACGTCGTCAAGCGCGGCGCCCCGGCGGCGGAAGAAGAGCCCAACCCCGGCGACGCCCGGCCCTCCTGACCCCGCCTGTCCGGACCTGTCCTTCCCTCCAGGGAAGGAGCCTGCCGAAGAGTCGAAGGACAAGCGGCGCCTCCGCCCCCCGGGATCCACGGCCCCACGCATTCGCTGCAGGAGTAGACTGAGCGCCCGCTAGAGCCAGGCCAACTCACCGCTCAAGGAGCGCCCTCCCATGACCACCATCACCAACGCCATCGACATTGACGGACACGTCTACGAGACCGAGGAGATGTGGGACCAATACGTGGAAGCGGGCTTCCATGACCGGCGCCCCATCTTCGTCAAGGATCACTGGGGCAAGCTGCGCTGGATGATCGACGGCAACGTCATGAGTCGCGGCCGCGGCTCCTGGAATCCGGACTCCTTCCCCGTCGCCGGCTGCAAGCGGCCGGGCGGGTACGACCCCGTCCAGCGCCTCCCCGACATGGACCTGGAGGGGATCGACGTCTCCGTCCTCTACCCCTCGCTCGGCCTCGCGTTTGCCGGCCTGCACGACGCGCCCTTCGCCGCCGCCCTCTGCCGCGCCATGAACAACTGGCTCGCCGACTACTGCAGCGAGGACCCGCGCCGCATCCGTGGCGTCGCCACCCTCCCCCTCCAAGATCTGCCCGTGGCGGAAGAGGAGCTCAAGCGCTGTGTCGAGACGCTCGGCTTCCGCACGCTCCTGGTCCAGACCAACGTGCACCTCCGCAACGTCGATGATCACGCCTACGATCGCCTCTACCACTACTGCCAGGACAGCGGCATCTCCGTCGGCTTCCACCCCGGCTTCGGCGCCGGCAGCGCCGGCGCCGGCGTGGAGCGCTTCGTCAACCGCTATGTCATCGCCCACGCCGTGGGCTTCACCTTTGAGGGGATGTTGTCGGCCGCCGTGGTCGTCATGAACGGGCTCCTGGAGCGCTTCCCCACCCTGCGCTGCGCCGTCCTGGAGGCCGGCACCGGCTGGATCCCCTACTGGATGGAGCGGCTCGACGAGCACTTCGAAAAGCGCCGCGACGAGCTGCCGGACATCACCATGAAGCCCAGCGAATACTTCAAACACCCCAACCTCTTCTTCTCCTGTGAATCGGATGAGGAGATGCTGCCCTACACCCTCTCCGTCATCGGCGACGACCGCCTCGTCATGGCCAGCGACTACCCCCACTGGGACGCACCCTTCCCCGACTCCGTCACCGGCATCACCAAGCGGACCGACCTCTCGGACGAGCAAAAGCGCAAGATCTTGATCGACAACGCCAAGGTCTACCTGGGAGAGAACGGCGCCTAGACTGGACCGCCCGACAGACGAATGGCGACAACCACCGCCACCCCGATCTTCTAGGGGCGGGCGGGCGGGTTAAAAAGCAAGGGCGGGGGGCGGGCGTCCGTTCGTCCTGATCTTGCCTGTCCTGAGCTTGCCGAAAGGTCGAAGGACGAAGGGCGCCGACATCGCCCGGCGCAGCAACCCTCGGCGCGAGCCGCCACCAACGCCGCGCGACCCCGGATGACCCGCGAGCGCGCGTCGAAAAAGCCGCCCCGCTCATCGACCGCCGGCGCGAGCCGCCACCAACGCCGCGCGACCCCGGGGGACCCGCGAGCGCGCGTCGAAAAAGTCGCCCAGCGCAGCGACCCTCGGCGCGAGCCGCCCCCAACGCCGCGCGACCCCGGATGACCCGCGAGCGCGCGTCGAAAAAGCCGCCTGGCCATCCCCACCCGGCCGTACTAGCATCGCGAGGAATCAGTCACCGGAGCGGCGGAGCCTCCCCCCGCTGCCGCCAACGAGCGCCCCCAATGCCCTACGACCTCCTCATCCGCAACGGCGCCATCGTTGATGGCTCCCGCCTCCCCCGTTAGAAAGCGGAGAGTTCGGGCACGACATGACCGGCACGCACAGCGACTTCGTCGGCTCGATCCCGGCGATCTACGACAGGCATTTGGGACCGCTGTTCTTCGAGTTCACCGCCGCCGACCTCGCAGCTCGGGTCAGCGCCGTCGTGCCCCATGGTGCCCGCGTGCTCGAGGTTGCCTGCGGGACCGGCATCTCCACCGAGCAGCTGCGCGCACAGCTGTCCGATCACGCCGAGATCGTCGCGACCGACCTCAACCAATCCATGATCGATTTCGCAATGGCAACACGCGGCGGGCTCGCGAACGTCTCCTGGCGCACGGCCGATGCGCTCGCGCTGCCGTTCGCCGCCGACGCGTTCGATGGCCTGATCTGCCAGTTCGGCATCATGTTCTTCCCCGATAAGGCGAAGGGGCTCGGCGAGATGGCGCGCGTCCTGAAGCCCGGCGGGCTTCTGGCCTTCAATGTCTGGGATTCGTTCGATCACAATCGCGCGGCGGCGATCGCACACGAGACGATCGCGCGCTACTTCGACGACGAACCACCGGCATTCCTCCAGGTGCCGTTCGGCTTCGCTGCGATCGACCCCATCAAGGATCTGCTGCACGAGGCGGGTTTCCGAAAAATCGGAATCGACGTGGTCGCCGCGACCATCGAGCGTCCCGATGCCCACCACGTCGCCCGCGGCCTGGTGGAGGGCAACCCCGGCATCCTGGAGATTCGCGAGCGCGCGACCGCTGACGCCGAGACGATCGTCCAGGCCCTCGCCGGCGAGCTGCAACGGGCCTTCGGCCCCGCGCCGCTCAAGATCCCGCTGCAGGAGATCGTGTTCACGGCCGTGAAGCCGGACTGAACGGACCCGAAACTGCCCCCAAGGCGAACTCGGCCCGAAGCCTGCGGGGTTCTACGGATGCCTGCCGATCTGCTGCAATCCTTCGCGGGTGACAGTGCCTTCTCCTCCCTCCACCCCCTCTCCAGCGCTCCGCGGTGGAGAGGGGGTCAGAGCCTGTCCTGAGCTAGTCGAAGGAGGGTGAGGTCTCTCCCGCTCACCCTGACCTGTCCTTCTCTCCTAGGAAGGAGCCTGTCGAAGGGCCGCCCCGTTCGTCCTGAGCTTGTCGAAGGACGAACGACACCCGCATCGCCCAGCGCAGCAACCCTCGGCGCGAGCAGCTACAAACGCCGCGCGACCCCGGATGACCTGCGAGCGCGCGTCAAAAAACACGCCCTGGCCATCCCCACCCGGCCGTACTAGGATCGCCGCAATCAAGCGTGGAAGCGGCGGAGCCTCCCACCACTGCCGCGAAGGAGCCCCCCATGCCCTACGACCTCCTCATCCGCAACGGCGCCATCATCGACGGCTCCGGCGCGCCCCGGTACCGCGCCGACGTCGCCATCCAGCACGGCCGCATCGCCTCCATCGGCCGCATCCGCGACGGCGCCGCCGAGGTCATCGACGCCGACGGCCTCGTCGTCGCCCCCGGCTTCGTCGACGGCCACACCCACATGGACGCCCAGATCTCCTGGGACCCCCTCGGCACCTGCTCCTGCTGGCAAGGCGTCACCAGCGTCGTCATGGGCAACTGCGGCTTCACCCTCGCCCCCTGCCACCCCCAGGACCGCGAACTCTACATGAACAGCCTCCAGCGCGTGGAGGACATCCCCGTCGCCGCCATGGCCGCCGGCATCGACTGGACCTGGCAAACCTTCCCCGAGTATCTCGACCGCGTCGAAGAGCTGCCCAAGGGCATCAACTACGCCGCCTACGTCGGCCACACCGCCCTGCGCCTCTACGCCATGGGCGAGCGCGCCCTCACCGAACAGGCCTCCGAGGACGAGCTGACCGCCATGCGCCGCGAGGTCCGCGACGCCCTCCGCGCCGGCGCCATCGGCTTCACCACCTCCCGCAGCCCCTCGCACGAAACGCCCGACAGCCAGCCCGTGCCCAGCCGCGCCGCCGACTGGGAAGAGGTGCGGCAGCTCGTCGGCGTCATGGGCGAGATGAACGCCGGCATCTTCGAGATCGCCCCGGAACGCCACTACGAGGATCGCGAAGCCGAGCGCGACTACCACATCCGCCTCCGCGACCTCGCCGTCGAGACTGGACGCCCCATCAGCTGGGGCATCTTCAGCCGCCGCGCTCATCCCAGCGGCTTGCAGCCGCAGCTGGACCTCCTGGAGGAGACCGCGCAGCGCGGCGGGCGCATGTTCGGCCAGGCCCACACCCGCCCCATCAACATCGTCCTCTCCTTCCAGACGCAGCTCCCCTTCGACCACTTCCCCGTCTGGCGCGAGCTGCGCGCCCGGCCCCTGGACGAGCAGCGCACCGCCCTGCGCGACCCCGACACGCGCCGCCGCTTGGTCCAGGCCGCCCACGACGGCGACAGCGGCCGCCGCGCCCTGGGCGGCGAAGCGCGCCCGCCCGACTACGACTGGATCTTCGCCTTCGACAGCGTGGAGGGACCCCACCCCTCCATCGCCCAGCTCGCCCGCGAGCGCGGCCAGGACCCCGTCGACGTCATGATCGACCTCGCCCTGGACAAGGACTTGGACGCCATGTTCCTCCAGTCCGTCGCCAACGAGGACCAAGACGAGGCGCTGGCGGTGATGAAGAATCCCCGCTGCGTCGTGACCTTCTCCGACTCCGGCGCCCATGTCTCTCAGATCATGGACTCCTCCTTGCAGACCCATTTGCTGAGTCACTGGGTGCGTGAGAATCAGGCCTTCACCCTGGAGGAGGCGGTCCGCCTGATCACGTTTGATACCGCCTCCGCCTGGGGCCTGCACGACCGCGGCCTCGTCCGCGAAGGCTGGGCCGCCGACCTCACGATCTTCGACCCCGACCGCATCGCGCCCTTGATGCCGGAGGTCACCACCGACCTGCCCGCCGGCGCTACCCGCCTGCGTCAGAAGGCCACCGGCATCGCCGCCACCGTCGTCAACGGACAAGTCCTCCTCCGCGACGGCGAGCACACCGGCGCCCTCCCCGGCCGCCTCCTGCGCGGTCCCGCCGCGCGCCGCTAGCCGCGTGGGTGGGTGGGACAACAACCCCGGCGCGGAGGGGAAGCGCGCGTCCAAAAAACCGCTCACCCTGACCAGTCCTTCCCTCCTGGGAAGGAGCCTGCCTGTCCTGAGCTTGCCGAAGGGTCGAAGGGCGAACGCCGCCCCGCCCGACTACACTCGCAGCCGGCCCACCCCGACCCATCCGGAGCCTGCCGAACGGCGGGCCCATCGGCGCGCGATCAGAAAAGCGCACCAGCGGAAAGGAACGCCCATGCACATCATTCAAGCCGCCGACGGCGACACGCAGGAAGTGAGCGAACGCCCCATCATGACCGGGGGCCAAGTCTGGCGCCGCCCCCTCACCGGCAAGGACACGGGCGTCGCCGAAGCGTTCAGCTTCGGCATCGTCCAGTTCGGCGCCGGCGCCCGCACCAAGATGCACCGCCACACCAGCGATCAGATCCTCTACGTCGTGGCGGGCATCGGCAAAGTCGGCGGGCCGGAGGGCCAACACGTCGTCAGCGTCGGCGACTGCATCATCATTCCCGCGCACGAGGATCACTGGCACGGCGCGGCCGACACGGGCTCGCCCATGTCGCACATCGCCCTCACCGGCGGCGATAGCGCCACCACCCTCAGCGAGTAGCGCCCAACGGCGTCGGAGTCCTGGCGCCGAGCCGGCCGCGCTAGGCGGCGCGCTCCTGCTCGCCCATCAGGTCGCGCAGCTTCCGCAGCGCCCGGTACTGCATCGACCGGACCGCGGTGGCGTCGCGCCCCATCCGCTCGCCGATCCAGTCGTGCGACCAGCCGGCCACGAATCGCAGCAGGATCACCTGCCGTTGCTCGGCCGTCAGCCGGCGCAGCGCCCACTGCACGCGCCCGTCCTCGACCCTCATGCCCTCCACCGCGTCGTCGTCCGCCGACGCCGGCTCCACCGCGTCAACCTGCTCGCTGTCCACCACCTCTCGCCCCACCTTCCGCAGCAGCGAGATGGCGCAGTTGTGGGTGATCAACAGCAGCCACGAGCGCACGCTGCCGCTTCCGCGGAAGCTTTCGCGCTTGCGCCACGCCTGCAGGAACACCTCCGCCCTCACGTCGTCCGCCCGCGTGGGATTGCTCAGCAACGACATCGCGTAGCGAAACACCGAGTCCGCGTTCTCGCGGTAGATCGCGTCGAAGCGCTCCTGGTCCATCGCCATTCCGCCCTCGCCGCCCGCCATCTCCACTCGCTCCTACCCCCGCTCCTGCCCCCGGCCCTGCCCGGCCCTGCCCCCGGCCCTGCCCCCGGCCCTGCCCCCGGCCCTGCCCCCGGCCCTGCCCCCGGCCCTGCCCCCGGCCCTAAGTCCGGCTGCTAGCGAATTCCCAGCCACCGCAGCAGCGGCGACGGCGACGCCTCCGCGCACGCATGCGCGGCGACGTACAAGGTCAGGTCCCCTGGCCGGCACACGTGCCACTGCGAGAGCACGTCAATGATCGGGCGCGGCAGCCGCCACGCCACGGCCGCCAGCGCCGTGAGATCGCAGCGGGTCACGCCGTACAGCTGCTGCTCCAGGCAGTGCAGGTCCTCGTAGTCCCGTGTTCGCGCCACTTGCAGCACGTAATTGCGAAACCGTTGCGAATCCACCGTCATCGCCAGCAGCCCCACGTGCTGGAGCACCCCGGCCACGCCGGCCACCTCGCCCTCGGCCCCCCAGGCGCGGGAGACCTCCACCCCCTGGTTGAACACGTCATCAAGATCGAGGAGGGAGGTGCGCGCCCCGAAGGTGGACAGCATGGCCGCGCCCAGCGCCAGCCGCCGCGCCTCCTCGAAGCCAATGCGCATCACCGCCTCCGCCACCGTCTGCGCGGGCGACCGTCGCGCCAGCGCCGCGCTGTTCGCGTAGCCCATCACCTTCATGGCCATGCGCGGATCGGAACCAATCGCGGCTGCCAGCTTGCGCCCGCTCGCGCCCGGGTCCCTGCTAATCGCGATGACTCGCCGGCAGGCGCGCGGGAGGGGCGGAATCCGCCGCACGTAATCAATCGCGGCGCTGTCCGGGGCGCTGTCCGGGGCGTAGGCCTGGCTCTGCATAGGGCTGCGCCATCCTCCACGCGGTGAACCGAATGGCTCCTCTGCGCTAATCATCGACACACCACGGCGAGTCCTTACGGGTCGGCCCCCAGTACAGGAGAGGGGACGGCCGATCACGGACACGCCAGCCTTCGTTCGCCTTCATCCCTCCTTCGCGCCGCGGGGCGATCCCGCCCGTCCTCACCTGTCCCGACCTGTCCTTCCCCGCATGGAAGGCGATCAGTCCTTCCGCGGCGCGGAAGGAAGCCTGCCTGTCCTGATCCTTCCCCTCGGGAAGGACGGAGGTGCGAACGACAGTGACCACTGGAGCCCCCGGTCGCCCAGGGTGGGTGGGTGGGAGAGAAAAACGGGGCCGGGGGGAGGCACCCCGGCGACACATCATCGCCCCCTTGGGGAAGATGCGCGGCTCCCTACCATGCCCCCAACCGCTGCCGCATCGCCTGAGGAGGTGCACCGTGGAGCTAGAACGCCGTCAACGGGCCTTTGCCAGGTTCGAACGCGCGACCGATGTGCCCATGACCGTCATCTCGCTGCTGATCGTTCCCATGCTCGTCATCCCCTTCGTGGCAGAGCTGCCGGACGCCGCCGAAACGGCGCTGCTCGCCGCCGACTACGGGATCTGGGCGCTCTTCGCCGTGGAGCTGGGGGTCAAGACCTATCTCGCGCCGGACCGCCGCTCGTACCTGATCAGCCACTGGTACGACGTGGTCATCGTGATCGTGCCCTTCCTGCGACCGCTGCGGGCGTTGCGAGTAGTACGAGCCCTGCGACTCGGGGCGCTTCTGATGCGCGCGCACAAGCGGGGTGGACGGCTGTTCGGCCGCCACTCGCTCCACTACGCCGTTCTCACCAGCGTCATCTTCGTGATAGGCACCGCCGGCGCCGTCTCCGTCCTGGAGGAGGATACGGAGGGCACCATTGCCGACTTCGGCACGGCGCTCTGGTGGGCGACGGCGACCGTGACCACGGTGGGCTACGGCGACACTGTCCCGGTCAGCACCGAGGGCCGCGTCCTGGGCGTAGCGCTGATGCTGGTCGGCATCGGCTTCTTCGGCATCCTCACGGCCAACATTGCCGCCTTTTTCCTGGAGTCCGAGAACAATGATCGGAACCCGCGGAGCCCGACCGATGACGTGATGACCCAGCTTCATCGGCTGGAGGACCGCATCGCGGACCTGCAAGAGACGTTGACGCGCATGAACGGCGACGCGGCGGCAGCGCCACCGCCGGGAACAACCTGAGCAGGCGCGGCCTCGTCCGCATGGTGCGGGCGCGCTCGACCGCCGCTCGCCTGCCCCCTCAGCCCGACCCGTCCCCCGTCTGCGCCGCGAGCACACGCTCACGCACCGCGCGAGCGATCAAGAAAGACGAAACGGCGAACAGGCCCAGCCCCAGCGGCCACGACACCGCGCGGCTGAAGAGGATGTACTCATCCGTCGAGAACTCCTGCAACATCACCACCCGCACCACCCCGGTCAACAGGTTCTGCACGGCCCACAGCAGCGACAGCCGCACGAAGACCGGATGCCGCGGACCCAGAACGGACGACAGTCGCGGAAACACCTCGCAGACCAGAACGCCCAACAGCGGCCGCCCAATAAGCACGCTGCCGGCGAAGGCGAACATAGCGACGAAGTCGCCAACAGCATCGTTGGCCAGGAACGCCTTATCGCTGTCCAGGACAATGCCGGCCAGCGACGCGCCCCCCACCACCACCATGCCCGCCAGCGCCAGATAGCCAATGGTTCCGCGCTGGCGGTTGACGGCGAACACCAGCAGCGCCGCCGCGAAACCGGCGCCAATGGCCACCGGCGTCTCCGCCACCTGCCGCACCGACCAGAACACCGCAATGGGCAGAATGCCCAGCAGGATGTGCGGCCGGAACTCGGCCAGGTCGCGTGCGCTCCAGACGCGCGCCGGCGGATCGTCAGCTGGCCCCATGTTCCCAGAATATCTCGGCCCCCCTGCGCTCACGGAAGGGCCCAAGAGCCGGCCCTGATCCTTCCCCTCGGGAAGGACGAAGGGGCCTCCTCCGCCTGCCTTCCCTGAACGCCCAATCCGTTCGTCCTGACCAGTCCTTCCGTCCTAGGAAGGAGCCTGTCGAAGGGTCGAAGGACGAGTGGCGCCGACATCGCCCACAGCGTCAACCCTCGGCGCGAGCCGCCACCAACGCCGCGCGACCCCGAATCACCCGCGAGCGCGCGTGAAAAAAGCCGCGAGCGCGCGTCAAGAAAACCGTGCCCTCTGATCAAGCGCTGGCGCGAGCCGCCACCAACGCCGCGCGACCCCGCATCACCCGCGAGCGCGCGTGAAAAAAACCGCGAGCGCGCGTCAAAAAAAACCGCCCCGCTCATCCAACCGCCGGCGCGAGCCGCCGCCAACGCCGCGCGACCCCGAATCACCCGCGAGCGCGCGTCAAAAAAACCGGTACCATGCCGCCATGACGCTGAGCGTGCTCCCGGCCGCCACGACCGTGCTGCTGGGCCTCCTCGTCGTCGGCACCCTCGACTTCCTCGACTCCGACGGCGACACCCATTGGGTGGCCTGGGTCGCCTTCGGCTTGGCCACCGCCATCGTCGCCCGCGACACCCTGCTCGGGGGCGGCCTGCTCCCCTTCGGCCGCGGTGACGAGACGCGCCGCCGGCCCCAGATCCTGGGCCTGGAACTCCACGGCGCCGACGTCCGCCTGCGCGTCCCCCGGTTCGAGCCCATCGCCACGACGCTGGCGATCCTCCTCGGCCTCCTCACCACTCAGACCATCGACTTCGCCAACTCGCAGGGCGACGCCACCGCCTGGGGCTGGACGGTCTTCGCACTCAGCATCACGCTCGTCACCGGCATGCGCCTGAGCCCCTCCCCGCGCCGCCGCAAGAGGGCGGAGCAGCGGCAACGACGCGATTGGGAGGGTCTGGCCCGAGAATTCGAAGCGCGCGCCGGCGAGATCATCAACGACATCGAAACGCAGTTCCGTCGGCAGCACTAACACGGTGATCCCGGCGACCGAAAGGGGGCGCTGCCGTTTTATAGTTCACGGCACGCCAGAGGGTCCCACGTGCAGGGCAATCAGTTTTGATCTGGGAATTACAAGATCATGGCCTTCACTGCGGACCGCCCGACTGTACATGCGAGGGATGCGAGACAGGTAGGGAAGGAGAATCTCGGTGCCCACGACCAGCGAGCAGAACAAGGCCGTGATCCGGCGGTTCTGGGAAGCCATGAACAGCCGTCAGCTTGATGGGCTCGACGACCTCATCGCTACGGACGTCGTCCGGCATTGCCAGGCAACTCCGGGTCTCGACGTCCGCAGTCTTAATCAGGTCAAGGATTTTCTACGGCAGGACACGGAAGTCTTTCCCGATTCCACTCAGACGATCACGCATCTCGTTGCCGAGGACGATCTCGTAGCCGTATGGGCGACGTACGAGGGCACACAGAAGGGGCCGATGGGGCCGTTTCCGCCTTCGGGGATAACAGCGCGGTTTGATTTCGGGGCTGTCTTCCGCCTGGAGAATGGAAAGATCTCGGAGTGGTGGGTGACCTGGGACAACATGGCGATACTCCGGGCGTTGGGGCACCTCCCATAGGTTCGAAGCGGCGATCGATAGAGGCGGCGCGCCGTCTAACAAGGCGCACATTTCGCCCCGATTCCCAGCTTGATACCCAGGCAGTTCACAGCAGCAAGAAAACAAAGGGCAACCCAAATGACCTACGACGTAAAAAAGCCGACCACACCTTGAAAGCACACATCGCCAACATCAATAAACAATGCCCCCGCTCCGTTTCGCCTCCCCATACGCGTGACGCCATCTCCTGGAATGCGGCCGGACGGTCCCTGTTCTGCCGCGCCGCCCGCTTTTCGGTCCCCCCTGAAAAGAGCGCGTTACCGCGCTAGCGGATCGTCCCGGTCAAACGGGTTCGTAAAGGCCACGCCCGCGGCGCGCAGGTCGCCGCTGAGATCGTCCCCGGCGGGGCGCTCGCCGCTCTCCACCCACCGCTGCAAGTCCAGGATCGCGCGCAGCACCTCCTGCGGTGAAAAGTTGCAGTGCCCGGCGCGGCGCACCGCTCGCGTCACCAGATTGTCCTCGTCGCCGGCGGCGCGCACCCGCGCCAGATATGACGCCTCCAGCGAGATCGGGGTCCAAAGGTCGCCCGTGCTCTTCAGCGTCAGCAGAGGCACACCCAGCCGCCCCGTGGCCACGCCCAGGGCCGGATCGCGTCGGTCCGCCGCATCGACGGTCAAGCGCAGGACCTCGGCGTTGAGCGCCGCCGCATCCACACCCACCCCCGGCTCGGCGCCGTAGACGGCCCCCCGCGTGTCCACGCCCCCCACCACGGCCGGATCGACGCGCACCACCGCCCCCGGCGTGCCGGCCAGCCCCGTCGCCAGGACCGCGGGCCAGTAGACGGCGCCCAGCCCGAAGCCGGTGCGCCAGTGATCCGCCAGTCCCGCCTCAAAGCCCCAGCGCTCGCCCCCCGTCAGCCTGCGCACCACGGCGGCGAACCGGCGCCCGGCGGCACTGAGCCGCAACTCGCCCGACTGGTCCACCGTCCCCAGCGGCCCCGCCCACGCGATCAGGCTGGCCGCGTCCGTACGCTCCGGCGGCGCCCCCAAAAACCACAACGCCAGCGCGTGCCAGGAGAAGATGTAGTCCACCACCTCCACGTTGGACAGCGCCCCGCAGAGCGCCACCGCGCCATCGATCTCCTCGGGAAACTCCTGCGCCATCAGTTGCGCCGTCGCCCCACCCATCGACCCGCCCGCGCAGACGCTGCGGGCCGGCGCCCCGAACTCCGCCGCAAACAGATCCTTCACCTCCAGCAGGTCGTCCACGCCCACCGCCGGCACGTAGCCCGTCGCCCCATACGTGCTCGCCGCCCAGGCGACGCCGTTCGCGATCAACTCCTCGCGTCCCTCGATCTGCCCGCCGAAGCGCAGCACGTCGCTGTAGTCCGTCCCCGCGTCGTTGAGGCCGGGGAAGCCGTGCGCCCACAGCACCAACGTCCCGTTCCAATTCTGCGGCGCTTCCATGCGGTACGCCGCGCCCTCGTGGATCCCGAAGCGCGCCCGCGCCCCCGGCAGCGGCTCGAACTCGGGATCCTCAATCGTGCAGGCATCGCAACGACGGTCGGGGAGCAGCCGGCGTCGCTCACCGCCAGGCGCGACTGCCGGCGCCGGCTCGCCATTCGGCACGGGCTCGACATTCGGCACGGGCTCAACCCTCGGCGCCGGCCCAGCTGCCGACGCGGGTTCAGCGACCGGCGCCACCGCGTCGACCTCGTCTTTGTTGGCGCTGTCACTGTTGGCGCTGCCGCCGCAGCCCACCAGCGCCAGCCCGGCTGCGCCCGCGGTCGCCTGCACCCCCCGACGCAGGAACGTCCGCCGGCTCACGCCACCGCCCAGCGACGAACGCTCGTGCCCCCTCCGCGATGACAGTTCAGCCATGAATCATCCAGAACCCCGTTCCTCCTGAACCCGCCGCCCTGAACGCCCCATCCGTTCGTCCTGAGCTTGTCGAAGGGCGAACGCGGCAATCCCCCGTTCGTCCTGAGCTTGTCGAAGGGTCCTCCTGAACCTGCCTCCCCTGGACGCCC
Organism: Dehalococcoidia bacterium; assembly: GCA_963662615.2. Lineage (GTDB taxonomy): Bacteria > Chloroflexota > Dehalococcoidia > Bin125 > Bin125. Next base: position 366,010 of record CAXXSR010000001.1, on the reverse strand, counting down.
CATCCGTTCGTCCTGAGCTTGTCGAAGGGGCGAACGGAAGGACCACCTCCCAGCTCATCAACTCTCGGCGCGAGCCGCCACCAACGCGGTGCACATTCGGACGAGATTCGAGCGCGCGTCGAAAAACCTGCTCACTCAGGATACGGCGCGCGCTTCCCGGACGAGCTTCGCAGAGAGCGAACGAGACGACCACCGCCCCGATCACCAGGCGCCGGCGCGAGCGGCCACCAACGCCGCGCGAGCCCCGACGACCCGCGAGCGCGCGTCGGAAAAAGCCGGTCCTCCTGACCTGTCCTTCGCGCAGCAGAAGGAACCTGTCGAATGACGATATCCATCGCTCCCCCTCTCCATCCTTCCAGCGGAAGGATGGAGAGGGGGCCGGGGGGTGATGTCGTCCGTCCGCCCTGAGCCTGCCTGTCCTGAGCTTGCCGAAGGGTCGAAGGACGAACGCTCCAAATATCGCCCAGATCATCAACCCTCGGCGCGAGCGGCCATCAACGCCGCGCGACCCCCGGCGACCCGCGAGCGCGCGTCGATAAAGTGGCCTGCGACTGCCATCCCCGCCCCAGCGCCACCGTTCTTGCCGCACCCCCAGCGCGGAGCTATCGTCCACCTGGCCTGCTTGCGCCGACCGCCAAGACGAGCCGCTGCGCCCGGGAGCTCCGCCGCCATGAAAATCCACGAGCATCAAGCCAAAGCGCTCCTGGCCCGCCACGGCGTCCCCGTGCCCCGCGGAGAGGCCGTCACCTCCCTCGCCGACGTCAAGCGCATCGCCAAGGAGCTCGGCGGCAAGGTCGTCGTCAAGGCGCAGATCCACGCCGGCGGCCGCGGCAAAGGTCGCCTCGTCGCCACGGCGGCGCGCACGGCCGCCATGTATGGCCGCCTGGAATCCAGCCCCAAGCGCACGGAGGGCGCCGTCCGCGGCGCTCGCGTCGGCGGCATCCGCCTGGCCGGCACGCCCGACCGCGCCCTGGCGGAGGCCCGCAAGATCCTGGGCAAGTACCTGGTCACGCACCAAACCGGTCCCGAAGGCAGGCGCGTGCAGCGACTGCTCATTGAAGAGCAGTTCACCATCTCCGACGAGTTCTACGCCGCCGTCGTCATCGACAACGCCCTCGGCACACCCGTCCTCATCGTCTCCCGCGAGGGCGGCCAGGCCATTGAGGAGGTCGCCGCCCGCGATCCCAAGGCCATCGTCCGCGTCCCCATCGATCCGGCGCAGGGCTTCCCGCCCTACAGGGGCCGCCTGCTCGCCAAGAAGCTGAAGATGCCGCGCGCCACCATCCTCCAGGCCGGCCGCCTCTTCGCCGGCCTCTACGACGCCTTCATCGACAGCGACGCCACCATGGCCGAGATCAATCCCTTCGTCATCACCAGCGACGACCGCGTCCTCGCCGTCGACGCCAAGGTCACCGTCGACGACAACGCCGCCTTCCGCCAGCCCTTCGCCGCCCTCCGTGACAAGAGCGAGGAGGACGCCATGGAGATCCTGGCCCAAGAGGAGGGCATCGGCTCCTACGTCAAGCTGCACGGCAACATCGGCTGCATGGTCAACGGCGCCGGCCTCGCCATGGCCACCATGGACACCATCAAGCTGGCCGGCGGCGCGCCCGCCAACTTCCTCGACATCGGCACCGTCAACCGCGTCGAGCTCGTCATCGCGGCCATCCGCATCATCAACATGGACAAGGACGTCAAGGCCATCCTGGTCAACATCTTCGGCGGCATGGCCCGCGTTGACGTCGTCGCCGACGGCGTTGTCACGGCCCACAAGCGCTTCCACATCCAGCACCCCACCGTCGTGCGCCTGAACGGCTCCAACGTGGAGGAAGGCCGGCGCATCCTCGCCGACGCCAACACCAACGCCAACCTCAACCTCATCCTCGCCGACGACCTCGGCGACGCCGCCCGCAAAGCCGTCGCCGCGGCGAGCAAGTCATGACACCGCCAGTAGGACCCCCGCCCCGCTCATCAGGCGCCGGCGCGAGCCGCCACCAACGCCGCGCGACCCCGAATGCCCCGCGAGCGCGGGTCAAAAAAACCGCCCCGCTCATCAACCGCCGGCGCGAGCCGCCACCAACGCCGCGCGACCCCGAATGCCCCGCGAGCGCGGGTCAAAAAAACCGCCCCGCTCATCAACCGCCGGCGCGAGCCGCCACCAACGCCGCGCGACCCCGAATGCCCCGCGAGCGCGGGTCAAAAAAACCGCCCCGCTCATCAACCGCCGGCGCGAGCCGCCACCAACGCCGCGCGACCCCGAATGCCCCGCGAGCGCGGGTCAAAAAAACCGCCCCGCTCATCAACCGCCGGCGCGAGCCGCCACCAACGCCGCGCGAGCCCGGATGACCCGCGAGCGCGCGTCGAAAAAGCCGGAGGCCGTTAGGAAGTCAATACTGCGGCACGCCCCGGCTGCGAACCCATCGACGTTCAGGGACCACATCATCTCGGTTAGCCCGACAGGAAAAACATGAGCATCCTCGTCGGCCGACGTACGCGCGTCATGGTCCAGGGCCTCGGCGCCGAGGGGCAGAACCACATCCGCCGCTCCCTCGCCTACGGCACCGACGTCGTCGCCGGCGTCCACCCCTCCTTCCGCGGCGGCGCCCGCTTCGAGGGCTTCCCCGTCTACGACACCGCCGAGGAGGCCGTCGCCCGACGCAAGCCCACCTGCTCCATCATCTTCGTGCCCGCCCCCGGCGCCGCCGACGCCATCCTGGAGAGCGTGGCCACCGCCGTCCCCCTGATCATCTGCATCACCGAGGGCGTGCCCGTGCAGGACATGCTGCGCGTGAAGGCGGCGCTGCGCGACGGTCGCAGCCGCCTCATCGGCCCCAACTGCCCCGGCCTGATCACCCCCGCCGCCAAGTGCCGCGTTGGCATCATGCCGACGAACGTCTTCAGCGCCGGCCGCGTCGGCGTCGTCTCCCGCTCCGGCACCCTCGTCTACGAGGCCGTCGACCAGCTCAGCCGACTCGGCATCGGCCAGTCCACCTGCGTCGGCGTCGGCGGCGACCCCCTCATCGGCACCTCCCCGGTCGAGGTGCTGGAGCTGTTCAACAACGACAGCGCCACCGACGCCGTCGTCCTCATCGGCGAGATCGGCGGCACCGCCGAGCAGGCCTCCGCCGCCTACATCAAGCGCCACATGCGCAAGCCCGTCGTCGCCTTCGTCGCCGGCGCCACCGCCCCACCGGGCCGCCGCATGGGCCACGCCGGCGCCATCATCGAAGGCGCCAGCGGCACCGCCGCCGCCAAGATCAAAGCCCTCGCCGACGCCGGCGCCACCATCAGCCGCAGCCCCGCCCGCATCGGCGCCACCATGCAGCGCACCCTCAAAGAGCGCGCCCTCATCGACTGACCCACCCGTTCGTCCTGAGCCAGTCGAAGGGGCGAACGCCACGACCCCCGCCCCGCTCATCAACCCCCGGCGCGAGCCACCCCCAACCCCGCGCTGCCCCGGACGAGCTGCGAGCGCGCGTGGAAAAAACCGCTCACCCTGAGCTTGTTCTCAACCCGCTCACCCTGACCTGTCCTTCGCGCAGCCGAAGGAGCCTGTTCTCTACCCGTTCGTCCTGAGCCTGTCGAAGGGGCGAACGGCACGACCACCGCCGCGATGTCGCGGATGCGCCTCGAGCGCGCGTCCAAGAAACCGCTCACCCTGAGCTTGTCGAAGGGTCGAAGGGCGAACGCCTCCCCCTCTCCATCTCCGGATGGAGAGGGGGCCCGGGGGTGAGGTCCCCGCCCCAGCCCGCACGGACGTCACTCCTGCACCTACGGCGTACAATGGAAACACTCCGCCCGCTCCAGGAAGGTGTGCCATGACCAGCCGGCGCTTCAAGGTACTCATCGATTACGACGCCGACGACAACGTCTGGGTCACCACTGTTCCTGCCCTGAACTATCTTTCCACCTACGGCGATACCCGCGAGAAGGCGCTCGAGCAGACGCGCGAGGCGATCCTCGGCTACCTCGAGGCCGCCGCCAAAGAGGACATCCCGGTCCCGCCCGGCGGCGGCCCCGAACTCGTCGACCTCGAAGTCGCGATCGCGTAACGCGCCTTCCCAGGCTGCGAGGGCGCCGTGTCGTGCGCGCTCTCCAGTGCGGCGGGTTCGAGCTCACACACGTGCGCGGCAGCCACCACTACCTGCGCAAGCCGGGCGCCGCCGCTCTCGTCGTTGTGCCCGTCCACGGCAACCGCGACCTGCCCGCCGGCACGTTACGAAGCATCCTCCGCCAAGCCGGCCTGACTGCGGAGGAACTGCGCGCCCTCCTCTAACCAGCCCGCGAGCCCCAACCCGCTCACCCTGAGCTTGTCGAAGGGCGAACGCCCCCCCTCTCCATCCCCGATGGAGAGGGGGCCCGAGAGTGAGGTCCGCCACTCAGCAGAGCGTCCACGTTGCCGCGTGATCACCACCACTGGGTACCAAACCAGAGGCGAGTTACCAGGCTTGCCTTTTCACGTGTGTCACATCCCTGTCAGAATCCGCACGAGGTGGCCAGTGGAATTCCTCGGTAGCCTTGCGCTTCCGCGCCGCTCTCTAGCAATCCTCGCCGCAATACTTTTTCTTTCCTTACCAGCATTTGCGTGCTCGTCCATACAAACTGACGAGGAGCGCACATACATCGTGGAATCAGTGCAGCTACGAGATGCGCACGAAGCAGATAGCGAGAGTATCGCCCTGTTGGGCCAGCGCCTAGTTGATGACCTCATTGCCGGCCGAATGCCAGCACGCAAGCAGTTAGAGGAGGTTTCGGATCTCGTCGATCGAATTGATGCAAGAATCGCCGAGCTTAGTGCCTTGCCAGCACCGGAGCTGCTTGAGGAGGTTCATAACCGCACACTCGACGTCTTCATTGCAGATGCACAGCTGATAGTGGAGACGCGCGACCTATTCCTGCTGTTGTTGACGGGTGCGATACCAACAGAGCGAGATATCGACCGGTTGGCCGACCTCCAAGACGCAGCAGTTCGTGCCTGGGCGGAGCTCATCCAGGCCATCGCCCGCTACAACGAGCGAGGCGAATGACTGCCCAGACGGATAGGGGTAAGAGCGGAAGCATGACCGAGGACACCTTCCGTTTCTTTGCTGGAGCCGGGCTAATCGTCGTCTGGGTAATCAACGCCGCGGCTGGCCTCGGAGTGTTGGCAATTCTCATCTATCTAGCAGTGTCAGACCCGGTACCACTCACCGTGGTGCTCGCCGTATTCAGCCCAGTTCTTGCGACGTTTGCTGGCGGGCTTGCCTACTTCATCGTCATGCCATTAATGATGCTCATCAATCCTCCGTTCCGACGTCTCATGAGCGAATGAGGCAGGTCTCCGTAACGGGCCGGACGGTCGCGCTGTTCCCACGGACTCGAAGCCGGTCGACCACCGGCGGGTCCGCTACCGTAAACGCGGTCACTGGAGGCCTCCTGCGGCTCCCTGCGCCCCCGACGCCACTGGGTCCGGTGAATGCTGTCGTCCGTCAGGACCTCACGTGACTTGAGCTATCCCGATTAGCGTTCTCTTGTCAGGCCCGCAGTGAATCGAAAATGTCGCGCGCGGTCCGTGCACCGCTCCCAATCATCGCCGGCATGAGCATCACACTCTCGAAACCAAGATCTGCGCCCGAAATCCCCGGAAACTTTGCAAAAACCTCCGCCATCGACGGGATCGGCACGGGAATATCGCCGAAGTCAGGCACTTGCTTACCCAGCGCTTTGAGGCAGCGCAGGTAGATCAAGCTGTACTCATAGCTGGGGACGCCTCGTGATTTTCGCGTCTCTTGGTCTGCGACGTGCTGAATGCTGCACGCCCGAAGCTCCCGCAATGTTGCACCAGCTTCCGTTCCGAACAGCGACGCCGTCGCCTTGCCAATGCCCTCGACCACCGCATCTTGATTCGCTTCATTCTGCAGAAGGATATGGGCGATGATCGAGGTCCATACCCCAATGATTGCTCTTGCCTTAACGAGATTTCCTTCACCCCAGAGTTCAGCAAGAAGGGGATCATTGGCCAGCAACCCCGTCGACACCACGGTGCTACCAGAGATCGCCGCGCGGTACACGTCCTCGATTTCACCTGCATCGAGACTGCTGTACGCCTCTTCATACACCTGACTCAGGAATTCGTCCCCCCGAACTCGGACGGCCGAAGCTCCGCGGTCGCCGCGTCCGAAAAGGCTTCCTAAGATCCCCATGTTTCTCCACGCCTCCCCGGCAACGCCGACTTGTCCCGGACACGCCGCCCTTCCGTCGAATGCTAGCCAGCGCCACGCACACAAGCTGCCGCTTCGGGATCCCCCCCCTCCCCAACCCGCGATGCGCGTGCTATACTAAGCCATGCTGCCAACCTTCCACCCCCACGGCCGCCCCGCCTGGCACACCGACCGCCCCCTCCTCACCCGACTCGAGCGCGTCCACGCCCTCCGACGCCGCCGCTGGACCCGATGTGCCATCGCCCGCGCCCTCCACGTCAGCGAGCGCACCATCACCCGCGACCTCGACCGCCTCGCCCGGATCCAGACCGACGCCGCCACCCGCGACCTCCTCCACGCCCGCCGGCTCCTGGAGCGGGCCTGGCCCCTCCCCGTCCCCGCCGCGCCCCGCGCACTGCCCACTCCACTTGGGACCCTCCTGGACGCGCTCGGCGTCCCGCCCCCGTCCCCTCCCCGGCCCGATCCTGTCCGCAACCTGTCCCTTTCTGTCCCCCTCCCGACAACCGCGACACACACAAGGGCCCACCCCCATCTGGAGCCGCACCGATCGAAGGAGACACAAAAGAACCCCGCCGGCGCTACGCGCCACGCGAACCCCGCCCCGACGCCGCGACGGCCAACATTAACAATTAGCGAAAGAGCCCGATCAGCTCCGCCTGCGCCAGCACCAGCCCCTCCATCGCCGCCAGCACCTGCGCCTTGGTCGCGCCCCCGGCCAGCTCCAGCTCCGCCGAGAGGGCGTACACCGTGAAGAAATAGCGATGCGTCCCCGACGGCGGGCACGGGCCGCCGTAGCCCGTCGTGCCGAAGCTGTTGCGCCCCTGCGTCCCCAGCACGCCCGCGCCCGTTGGGATCTGCGTCCGCGGCGCGATGTTGAACTCCACCCAGTGCACCCACGTCCCGCCCGGCGCGTCGGGGTCGTCCATGATCAGGGCCAGGCTCACCGCGTCGGCGGGAATGCCCGACAGCGTCAGCGGCGGCGACAGATCGGCGCCGTCACACGTGTACTGCGACGGGATCGTCTCATTGGGACCGAAGGCCGCGCTGGTCAACTCCATGGGCACCGGCTCCTCTTCTATCACGTCGCCGTTGGCGCTGGGCGCGCCCGAGGCCGGGATCGTCGCGCTGCCGGGCGCGCTCAGGAACGCCCACAGCCCGTCACCATGACGCACCGTCACCAAGCTGTTGAGAAACGACGGCCCCTCCACCGCGTAGCGCAGAAACGCCTGCGACGCCGCGTCGTAGCCGATCACCACGTCGGCGCCCAGCAGCGACGCCACTTCGCTCGCGCCGCTATTCGGCCCCGTCCAGCCGAAGGTATTCCAGCCTTGAACGAAATCGACAGGGCGCGCTGCCGGCGCATCCGCCTGCCGCCACGTCTCCGCCAGGCCCACTCGTACCCACAGCGCGTCGCCGCGCTCCACCGACGGCAACGAATTCAGCGACGCCGGCAACGCCTTCTGCCAGCTGTCAAACGCCTCCCGCGACGCGTCCCACCGGAACACGGCCTCCACGTATACGGTCCCGGTGAAAACTTCATCGACCGACCCAGCCTCCGTCGCCGTCACGAAATTCCAGGGTGGAACCAGATCGGTCGCCAGCTCGGCCGGGCCCTCGCCCTCCTGCGCCGCCACCGGCGCCACCGTCCCAGACGCCACCGTCCCAGACGCCACCGTCACAGTCGCCACCGTCGCCGGCAGCAATACCATCACCGCCATCCGCCACAACGCCGCCCGGATCACCGTCATCGCCGCACCTCGACTTCGTCAGTCTTGCCGCTCGCTCGTTCCACTGCCGCCACCGGCGCCCCCGCCCGACTCCAGATGCCGCTTCAGCTCGTCCAGGTGCCGCCACACCGGCCGCCGCGCCCGCCACTCGATCAGCGGCGCGAACGCGCGCACCAGCGGCGGCGCCTCCCACAGCGTCGTCCGCCTCACTCTCGTATCGCGACCGGCGCCGGCGAAGTCGTAGATCGTATCTCCTCCCCGCGCCCCCGCCTGCTCGTTGCTGGCGCGGTACCTGAAGCGACGATCCACTTCAACCTCCAGCACCTGCATGCGATATGCGACGGACCGCTTCCCTTCCCGCACCAGCATGTCGTAGATCGTCCCGCGCTCTCCCGGCTCCCCCCGAGTCCGGGCGGCCTCCAGCACCCCCGGGGCCCATTCCACCGCGTTCTGCAGGTCCGCCACGTACGCGAACACCTCCGCGACCGGTCGCTGGATGACCACTTCAGCGCTGACCTGCATCGCACTCCTCTGGCCCCGTCACGCCGCCCGCGCCCGCCCACTGCGCTGCCGTCACCGCACGTCCGCCACGAAGCCGCGAACCAATTCCAAGATCCGCTCCCGGAACTCGTTCGACGCCGCCAGAGCGTTGCCGTGCAAACCGGTGTCCAAAACCTCCACTTGCGCCGTGCCCGCGGCCGCCGCCTCGATCTCCTCGGCGTCCTCCACCGCGTCCCCGTCGTCGTTTCCCGCAATCAAGAGCAGCGGCGCCTTGACCCGGCCCGCTCTCGCCACCGCGTCCAGCCCCTGAAACTCCTTCGGCGCCGAGATCATCACCACCCCGGTGACCGCCTCGCGCACCGCCGCCGTCATCACAGCGGTGCCGCCCATGCTCGCCCCTACCGCGACCACCGTCGTCGCCCCCTCCGCGACGGCGAAGTCGATCGCCGCCAGCCAATCGACCCAGATGTCGCCCAATTCGCCGTCGTCGGACTCGCCGAAGCCGCGGAAGTCCCAGGCCAGGACGCTGAAGCCGTCGGCGTGGAGCGGCTGCGCCAGCGGCTCCCACGCCCGCCGATCGCGGCCGTTCTGATGGCCCAGCAGCAGCCACACCGCGTCGCCGCGTCGCACCTCACCCACGATTGTGACGCCGTCGTCGGTCCGCAGGGTCACGCGCTCAACGGCCGCCGCCGCCGGCGCGGGCACTGCCGGCTCGGGCGCTGCCTGCGAGGGCGCCGCTCCGTCATCGCCGCCGCAAGCGCCGACCAGGATCGCGGCCAGCGTCACAATGGCGACCGCCCCCAGTCGGCGGCGACCCGCGAGCGCCACGATAGGATTTCGGACCACACGCGCCTCCCGCCCCGCATGGTAGCTGCCGTTTGATCCCGCAACACGGCCCCTCTGCGACCGCTGGCGCCGCCGCCGCCGTTCGACCGACCTGCGCCGCGCGCTGGTACACGCACTGGTAGGATCGCGGCGGAGGGTTCGCATAGTGGCCTAGTGCGCCCGCCTGCTAAGCGGGTTCCGGGGTAACCCGGTCGAGGGTTCGAATCCCTCACCCTCCGCCAGCGGCGACGCGCTTCCGCCTGTCCTGCACTTGCCGGCGGGCCGAAGGTTGATGTCCACCTCCCCCTCTCCAACGCGCTGCGATGGAGAGGGGGTCGGGCGGTGAGGTCATCCGCTCACCCTGACCTGTCCTTCGCGCAGCAGAAGGAGCCTATCGAAGGGCCCGTCCTGCCCCGCGGGGCGGCTCCACAAGGACGCCATGAGCACGTATCACATTTGGACCGTGGGCTGCCAGGTCAACATGGCCGACAGCGGCAAGCTGGCCGCCGGGCTGCGCCGCTTGGGCTGGGACGCCACCGACCGCCCCGACGACGCCGACTTCATCGTCGTCAACACCTGCGCCGTGCGTCAGCAGGCGGAGGACCGTGCCGCCGCCAAGCTGGACGCCATGGCCTACCTCAAGCGGCGCAACCCCGCCCTCAAGATCGCGGTCATGGGCTGCATGGTCGGCCCCCGCACCCAGCAGCTACAAGAACGCTTCCCCTACGTCGACGTCTTCGCGCAGCCGCAGCGCTTCGACGACGTCATCGCCGTCCTCGATCTCCCCGACCAAGACCTCGGCGGTGAGTTCTGGCCCGCGGCGCTTTCTGGAGAAACACAGTCGGCAGACACACCGTCAGCAGAAACAGAGCCCGCCGGCGCCAAGCCCACCGGCGCCAAACCCACCGCCTTCGTCCCCGTGATCGAAGGCTGCGACAAGTTCTGCACCTACTGCATCGTCCCGCTGCGGCGCGGCCGCGAGCGCAGCCGCCCCATCGACGAGGTCAAGCGCGAGGTCGAGGCGCACGTCGCCCGCGGCGCCCGCGAGGTCACCCTGCTGGGCCAGACCGTGGAGGCCTACGGCAAGGACCAGCCCCCCGTCGACGCCGCCACCGCCCACGCCGATCTCTTCGACCTCATGGCCGCCATCCACGACCTGCCCGGCCTCCACCGCATCCGCGCCCTCACCTCCTACCCGCCCGACATGACGGACCGCATCCTGGAGGGCATGGCCTCGCTGCCCAAGGTGTGCGACTCCTTCTCGCTCCCGGTCCAGTCCGGCGACGACGAGATCCTCACCGCCATGCGCCGGGGCTACTCCGTCTCGCAGTTCGTCGAGCGGGTGCAGCGGGTCCGGCGCCTGATGCCGGCGGCGGGGATCAGCACCGACGTGATCGTCGGCTTTCCCGGCGAGAGTGAAGCGCAGTTCCGGCGCAGCCACGACCTGCTGGCACGGCTCCGCTTCGACAAGGTCCACGTCGCCGCCTACAGCCCTCGCGCCGGCACCTTCGCCGAGCGCAATCAGCCCGACGACGTGCCCCAGGAGGTCAAGATGCAGCGGCTCCACGCCGTTGAGGATCTGCAACGAGGGATCGCCTACGAGATCAACTCGGCCCTGCAGGCCCATGTCGTGGAGGTGCTGGTGGAGGAGCGCAAGGCGGGCGATCGCGCCGGCCTGGAGCGGCTGACCGGACGCACCCGCGGCGCCAAGCTGGTCCACTTCGACGCGCCGCGCGACGCCGTCCCCATCGGCTCCTTGGTGGACGTGCGCGTGACGCAGGCCGGTCCCTGGGCGCTGCAAGGGCAACTCGCACGCCTCCGCACCCGACGCCTCCGCACCCGACGCCTCCGCACCCGACGCCTCCGCACCCGACGCCCCCGCACCCGACGAGCGCTCCCCCCGCGGCGAGGGAGCCGGCGTCACTCGCTGATCGCCATGCCCCGCAGAGCCGCCTCCCGGCCCACGGTCGCCGCCCTCGTTGTCATCTTCAGCGTCGTGGAGGGCGACCTGCGCGTCCTCCTCATTCACCGCTCCGCCCCCCCGGACGAGGGCACCTGGGCCATTCCCGGCGGCGCCCTCGCCCTGGACGAGTCCCTGGAGGGCGCCGCCATCCGCAAGCTGGCCGAGGAGACCGGCGTCACGGATGTGTTCTTGGAGCAGCTCTACACCTTCAGCGACCTCGATGAGACGTCGCCGGGCGGCTCGGTGGCGGCGACCTATTTCGCCCTGGTCAGCCACGACCGCGTCCGCTTGGCCCAACGCTCGGCCTGGCGGCCCGCCTGGTTCTCCATGTCGGACCTGCCGGTCCTGGCCCTGCACAACGATCGCGTGCTGGAGACCGCCCGCCGGCGGCTCATCAACAAGCTGGAGTACACCAACGCCGCCTACAGCCTCTTGCCGGAGTTCTTCACCCTCACGCAGCTGCAAGACGTCTATGCCAGCATCCTCGGCCGCCACCTCGACAAGCGAAACTTCCGCCGACGCATGCTCGCCTCCGATCTGCTCGTCGCGACCAACCGCACCGTCAAAGCGGGCCCACACCGGCCAGCGCGCCTCTACCGCTTCGCCAGCCGCACGCCCGTGGAGCTGTAGCTGGCAGGGCCTGCTTCCGAACCGGCGCGCACGGAAATGAGGTTGAGCAGCGCATGCCTTCCGCCGACCCGCCGCAACGACCGCCGCCGCCCGCTCCCGCCATCCGCCAGGTGACCAACGAGGAGCCGGAGGCCACGCCGGACAAGGCGAAGAATGCCGCCCGGCTGCTCGGCCGGCTGGGCGGCAAGAAGGGCGGGCCAGCGCGGGCGGCGAAGCTGAGCAAGAAGCAGCGGTCGAAGTTCCCGCAGCGAGCGGCGCGGGCGCGGTGGACGAAGCGAGAAGCGCCCTAGCTCGCTTCGTCAAAGGCCTTGAGCTCCGCTAGGTCATCGCTGAAGTCGAAGACCATCTGGATCGGCTGCTCTGGGGAGCGGTTTTCGTTATAGCTATCCACATCGATCTTCAGGCGATGGCAATCCCCGACGATCTGCTGGCGACGCTGGGCGAACGCGGCCTGCATGAACTCACGGGGAGCCGTGCGCCAGTCACCCCAGAGGGATACCTGGTGACCGTCCTTCTTGGTGCGGACAGCGTGCTTTGCCCTGACGGAGCGGCCTTGCGGGTCAATGAAATACTCCTCCCGCATGGCCCTAGAGAGCTCTTCAGCACATTGCCCGACAAGCAGTGAGTGCTGCGGGCGCCACCGGTCAGTTTCGATCGCAAAGGATGCGATCTGCCTCGCTGTCGCGGGCCACGGGAGTCCAGAGTCCTGGTAGTCGTGCACGATCTGCTGATGGGCATGCCAGGCATTCGTCTTGGTGTTCGGCATCTGACCGGTCCCTTCCCGCTCACACGGTTGAGGGCAGCTCCTGGCCCCAGCCATCCGTGAGCGTGACCTGCGTGATGACGCTTCGCACCTTCTCCAGCATCTCGCGACTGTGGGCGTAGCTGATCTCGCCGCGATGCTGGAGTTGTCCAACAATGATCCCCGGATGAACCTGCGCCAGCTTCGCGAAGGCTCTGATCTTCTTCTTTGCGTAGAGCGGTTTCGTTCGGAGGATGAAGTCGTCCAGGCTGTCCTGCGAGATCAGCGCCGCTACCGCGAACTCATCCGCAGCCTGTTCGAACTCCGGTCGTTCGTCCGGATCCACGTTGCTCGGACTGAGTAAATTGAGGTCAAGAGCCCTATGGTCGTTGTCCAGGCCATCTCGGTTGTACACGTGCCCAAGTTCATGCATGAGCGTGTGCCAGAAGTAGTCAAGGCGGTCGAAGCGCAGCGATAGGACCACAACCGGCGACCGCCGGGTCAGCCAGAAGCACGCCCCGTCGATACGCGACATCGGCAGTGGCTCCACGATCAGGAGCCGCACACCCGCCTCAGCCAAGATGGTTGGCACTCGGCGAATCTCCTCAATGTGCTCGGCGGCGATGCGCAGCTCACCGGTCGCCTTCTCAAGCTTTGATGCCGAGAACGACTTCACCGGTATCGCGGACGCAAGCTGCCTGGCCCTAAACAACCAGGCCAGTTGCTCTGGGGTAACTTCGCCGTATTGCGTCGATTTCCGCGCAGCGTGTGTCCAGAACTCGGGTGTCTCGCTCATGTCGTTGATTTCGAAGAACTCGACCAGGCGCTGCTCAAGAATCTCCGCGTCGTCGGAGTGCTCGATCCAGCGCCGTTTCACCATCGGCTTGATCGGGGCCATTGTGTACAGCAACGCGCGCCGTGCGACATCGCGATCCGGCGCATCGATCTGCGCAAGCTGATGTGTCGCTTCGAGGTTCAACCAAAGCTGCGGGGTCGTGCCGAACGCATCGCTGAGCCCTTTGGCGGTTTCGGGTGTGATGCGCCGCTTGCCGCCGATGATTTCGTTCACGACACGGAAGGGGCGACCCAGAATCTCCGCGAGATCGGTCTGCGTCCAACCGCGAGCCTCCAGCTCCTCGCGAATGTACTCGCCCGGCGCGAAGGTTTCGGCTGCTGGCGTATCGGTCATCGGCCGCCTCCTAACCTTCAGTGGTAATCCTCAACTCCAACGATCACCACCGTCTTGCTTTCAGAGCGCGCATCCAAACGCACAATCAGCCTCATCTGATCATTGAGACGCATCGAATACTCGCCGCGCCGCCGCCCTTTCAACCTCTCGAAATACAACGACTTCATCGCGTAGAAGTCTCGCTCGTCATGGGCGTCTCGGATGAACTGCATTCGCCTCCGCAAGACCTTGACCAGCGCTGGCGGAAAGCCGCCCGTGTATCCGACATCGACTTCCAGGCGCTCCAGATCGTTGTCTGCGAACTGAACATCCATTTGCCACCGGCACCACCATAGCGGAGATCAGCACTCTTGTGAAGCACTACTATACCAGTTAGTGTAATAAACGAGTAACGCTATTATTGACAATGCAGGAGTGATCACGCATAACGGTCACTAAGAACCGGCTCAACCGCGACCGCCGCGACCCCGTCCCCTCCCCCCCAACTTCGTGTCCCATTGACACTTACCGCCCCGATCCGAGACAATGGGAGCGATGACTTAGTGTATCTTTGACACTAAGTCAACCGGCGACGGGCCCGCCACTGCGCCCCCCACCCGAAGGCGCGCACCCGATCGGAGGCCAGGATGGCCGTCGGCACGCAACCGCTCATCCAGCCCACGGACTTCGTCGCCCAGCATCTCCCACCCAACCTCCCCGACTTCGACTGTGAGGACGGCATCGCCACCGTCCCCCTCGCCCAGGAGCCGCACCTGGAGAGCTGGCAGCCCGACATTCCCGAGCGCTACCTGCGCATGGCCGCCGACGAGCTGATCGAGCGCATCGACGCGGCCAAGCGACTGCTGGGCGAGCGGCTGGTCGTCCTCGGCCATCACTACCAGCGCGACGACGTGATCCGCTTCGCCGACTTCCGCGGCGACTCCTTCAGCCTCGCCCGCGAAGCCGCCAGTCGCGCCGACGCCGACTTCATCCTCTTCTGCGGCGTCCACTTCATGGCCGAAAGCGCCGACATCCTCACCCGCCCCAACCAGATCGTCATCCTCCCTAACCTCGCCGCCGGCTGCTCCATGGCCGACATGGCCGATCCCGACGACGTCTACGCCTCCTGGGATGAGCTGACCGAGGTCGTCGCGGCGGAGAGCGTGATCCCCGTCACCTACATGAACTCCACCGCCTCGCTGAAGGCGTTCGTGGGCAAGAACGGCGGCGCCGTCTGCACCTCGTCCAACGCCGCCGCCGTCATGCAGTGGGCCTTCCGGCGCGCCGACCGCGTCCTCTTCTTCCCGGACCAACACCTGGGACGCAACACCGCCAAGAAGCTCGGCATCAACGTGAAGGAGCGCACCGCCGTCTGGAACCCCCACAAACCGCTGGGCGGCCTCAAGCCCGATCGCATCGAGCGCAGCCAAGTGTTGCTCTGGCAGGGGCACTGTTCGGTTCACGTCCGCTTCAAGGTGGAACAGATTGACAAGGCACGCGCCGACTATCCCGGCTGCAAGGTCGTGGTGCACCCCGAGTGCCCGGAGCCCGTCGTCGACGCTGCCGACGCTAACGGCTCCACCGAGTTCATCATCAACTACGTCAAGCAAGGTCCGCCCGGCGTCTACGCCGTCGGCACCGAGATCAGCCTCGTCCACCGCCTCAACAATGAGGTCCGGGAGGAAGGCAAGAGCGCCTTCTGCCTGGACCCGGTCGTCTGCCCCTGCGCCACCATGTATCGCATTCACCCCGCCTACCTCGCCTGGGTCACGGAATCGCTGCTCGACGGTCGCGTCGTCAACCGCATCCACGTCGACGACGACACCCGCCGCTGGGCCACCGTCGCCCTCGAGCGCATGCTCGCGATCAACTGAGCCGGGCCCGGCCGCGGACGCCCCATGCACTACGACTACCTCATCCTCGGCTCCGGCATCGCCGGCCTCTACGCGGCCTTGCTGGCGGCGCAACACGGCCGCGTCGGCGTCCTCACCAAGGGGCCCATTGAGGAATCGAACACGAAATACGCCCAGGGCGGCATCGCCGCCGCCGTCGGTTCCGGCGATACGCCCCAGGCCCATCTGCGCGACACCCTCAAGGCGGGCGCCGGCCTCTGCGACCGCGACGCCGTGGAGCTGCTCGTGCGCGAAGCGCCGGACCGCATCCGCCGCCTGGCCGAACTCGGTGTCCCCTTCGACGCGCAGGGCGGCGAGGTCGCCCTGGCCCGCGAGGCGGCGCACTCCGCCCCGCGCATCCTCCATGCCGGCGGCGACCGCACCGGCGACGCCATTGAGACGGTGATGGTGCGGCGCGTCCTGGAGGCGGGAGTTGATGTGCTGGATCGCCACACGGCCACCGCCCTCTTGCTTGACGGGGAGCGGGTGAGCAGCGTCGCCGCCGTCGATCCCGACGGGCACGCCATCAGCGTCAGCGCGCGCTGGACCGTGCTCGCCACGGGCGGCGCCGGCCGGCTCTACACGCTCACCACCAACCCTCCCGTCGCCACCGGTGACGGCATCGCCCTGGCCTATCGGGCCGGGGCCGTCCTCCGGGACTTGGAGTTCGTCCAGTTCCACCCCACCGCCCTGCGACTGCCCGGCGCCCCCACCTTCCTCCTGACCGAGGCCATGCGCGGCGAGGGCGCCGTCCTGCGCACGCCCCAGGGCCGCCGCTTCCTCCCCGACTACCACCCCGACGCCGAACTCGCCCCCCGCGACGTCGTCGCGCGCGCCATCGCCGCGGAGATGGCGGCAGCCGGCAGCGACCACGTCCTGCTCGACATCAGCCACCGCGACCCGGAATTCGTGGCGGCACGCTTCCCCGGCGCCTACCAGCACTGCCTCCGCTACGAGCTGGACATCACGCGCCAACCCGTGCCCGTCGCCCCGGCCGCGCACTACATGATGGGCGGCGTTTACACCGACACCTGGGGCCGCACGACGTTGCCGGGGCTGCTCGCCTGCGGTGAGGTGGCCAACACCGGCGTCCACGGCGCCAACCGTCTCGCCTCCAACTCCCTGCTGGAAACGGTCGTCTTCGCGCAGCGGGCGGTGCAGGCCTCACTGCGGGACGCCGCCCCCGTCGCCTCCCCCGACGGCGTCGAGCCGCTCTCTCTCCGCACCCACGTCGTCGCGCCGGATCAGGCCGCCGTCCAAGAGCTGCTCTGGCGCAGCGCCGGCATCGTCCGCGACGGCGACGGGCTGGCGGCGGCCGCCGCCACCATCGACGCCTGGCCCGAGCGCGATGGCACGGACGACCCGACTCTCGCGAACCTAGCGCTCGTTGGCCGCCTCATCGTCGAGGCGGCGCTGCGACGAGAGGAGAGCCGCGGCGCGCACCACCGTCGCGACCACCCCGCGCCCTCGCCAGCCTGGCGCCGCCATCTCGCCCTGCGCCGGGATGCCGCGTGACGATTCCCAGCCAGCCGCCGCCCCTCGACCGCAACACCGTGCGAGAACTCGTGCGCATGGCTCTGGAGGAGGACGGCGCCGGCCACGATCTCACCACTGACGCCCTCGTCCCGCTCGATCAGGAGGGGCGAGGGACGGTCGTGGCCAAGTCGGCGGGCATCATCTGCGGCCTCCCCTTCGCCGCGGAGACGTACGCGCTGCTCGACCCGCGCCTGCGATGGCTCCCGGCCACAACCGACGGTAGCCGCGTCGCGGCGGGCGACGCCGTCGCCGAAGTCGCCGGCCCGCTCCACGCCATCCTCCGCGGCGAGCGCGTGGCGCTCAACTTCCTCCAGCGCCTCTCCGGCATCGCCACGATGACCGGCGCCGCCGTCGAGGCCGTAGCGCATACCGGCGCCAAGATCCTCGACACCCGCAAGACGACGCCGGGGCTGCGCCCGGCGGAGCGCTACGCCGTCCAAGTCGGCGGCGGCTTCAACCACCGCTTCAACCTCGGCGCCGGCATTCTCATCAAGGACAACCACATCGCCGCCGTCCGCGCGCGCGGCGGCTCCCTGGCCGACGCCGTCCGGGCCGCCCAAGCGAGCGCAGCCCCGGCCACCGCCGTGGAGGTCGAAGTAACGTCGCTCGCCGAACTGGACGAGGCGCTCGACGCCGGCGCCCGCGCCATCCTCCTGGACAACTTCGCGCCCGAGACGCTGGCGGCGGCCGTCCGACGCGCCCGTAGCCGCGGCGCCCTCACCGAGGCCAGCGGCGGCATCACCCTGGAGAACCTCGCCGCCGTCGCCGACAGCGGCGTTGACTACATCTCCCTCGGCGCCATCACCCACTCCGTGCCGGCCCTGGACCTCTCGCTCCAGCTCCTGGTGGATTAGCGCGACGATCGCGCCCCCGCTAACCGCGCCGAGGCCGCTCCAAGTCCGCCGAGTCGATCACGATGGTGACGGGGCCGTCGTTAACCAGCTCTACCGCCATCTGCGCCCCGAACCGCCCGCGCGCCACCGGGATCCCCGCCTCCACCAACCCCTGCGCGAGCCGCTCCACCAGCGGCTCGGCCTCCTCCGGCGGCGCTGCCTCGGCAAACGAAGGCCGGCGCCCCTTGAGGACGTCGGCCAGGAGCGTGAACTGGCTGATGACCAAGACAGCCCCGCCAACGTCGGCGAGGCTGGCACTGAATCGACCCTCCGCGTCGGCGAAGAGCCGCAGCCCGGCGATCTTGGCGGCCGTGGCGTCGGCCTGCGCGACCGTGTCTCCCCGCGCGACGCCCACCAACGCCACCAAGCCCCGGCCAATCGCACCGATCGGCTCGCCCTCGACGCTGACGGCGCCTCGCGTCACCCGCTGCAAGACCACTCGCACCGGGCCCGCCTCATCTCCGGCGCCGGCGAGTGCAACCCGGCCGCAGGGATCCGCTCAGTCCTTGGCCGGCTTGGCAGCCCGCTTGCTGGACGGCTTGCTGGAGGAGCCGTCGCGCCCACCGTCTGATTTCGCCGTTGATTTCGCTGGTGATTTCGCCTTCGCCCCGGCCTTCTTCTCCTCGCCGGGCGATCCCTCCGCGGAGCCGCTCTCAGCCGCGCTCTCCTCTTTGGCGGCTGCGGATGGGCGCCGGTTGTCTGTCGAGTAGAAGCCTTTGCCCTTGAACACGATGGCCGGGGCGGCAAAAACGCGCTGCGCCGTGCGCCGGCACTGAGGACAGCGGCGCCGGGGCTTGGCATCCCAGCCTTCCTGCAACTCGAAGCTGTGACCGCACTTCGTACATTCGTAGGCGTAACGTGGCACGTTCCAACTCCGCAGTCCGCCGCTCCGCCGATTCCGGGACTGTGAAATGCCGAACTACCGTACCACCGACCGCCGGAGCAGCGACATTCCATCGTTGACATCTCCCGCCTGTCCTGACGATGCCGACAGGCCGAAGGGTCGAACGGAAGGACCACCACCCCGCTCATCAAGCGCCGGCGCGAGCCGCCACCAACACCGCGCGACCCCGGATGACCCGCGAGCGCGCGTCGAAAAAGCCGTTCGTCCTGAGCCTGTCGAAGGGGCGAACGCGGCCCCCTGTTCGTCCTCAGCTTGCTGAAGAGTCGAACGGACGGGCCACCACCCCGCTCATCAAGCGCCGGCGCGAGCCGCCACCATCTCGGCGCGACCCCGCATGACCCGCGAGCGCGCGTCGAAAAAGCCGTTCGTCCTGAGCCCGCCTGTCCTGAGCTTGTCGAAGGGTCGAAGGGCGAACGCGGCCCTCCCCCGTTCGCCCTCAGCCTGCCGAAGGGCCGAACGGGGGAGGGCCGCCGTCGCGACCGATCAGGCGCTGCCGGTGTGGCTGCACCGAAGACGGGCAACTGCCTATAATGCAGCAGGCCATCACCTGGAGCGTTGCGGCAACCGCGGCCCAGTGACGGCCGCATTTTTGTGCCGTGCTTCTGCGCGGGCGCGTCTCGGGAGTTTGTTGACCGGCCCGTCCGGTACCCGCTCGTCCTGAGCTTGCCTGCCCGAAGCTCAGTCGAAGGGTCAATGGGCGAAGGGCCCGGCCTGATCGGCAACGGCCGTGGCCTCGCGCCGCGCCGCATTTCGGGGGAGCCATGCCAGACGCACTCACCATGAAGGAGCTGTTGGAAGCCGGTGTGCACTTCGGCCATCAGACCCGCCGCTGGAACCCCAAAATGAAGCCGTTCATCTTCGGGGCGCGCAACGGCATCCACATCATGGACCTCTCCCAGACCGTGGACCGCCTCCAGGAAGCCATCGCCTTCGCCCAGGAGACCGTCGCCTCCGGCCGCGAGATCCTCTTCGTGGGGACCAAGAAGCAGGCGCAGGACATCGTGCAGGCCGAAGCGCAGCGCTGCGAGATGCCCTACGTGGTCAACCGCTGGCTCGGCGGCACCTTGACGAACTGGCAGACCATTCAGCAGCGGATCCAGCACATGCTGCGGCTGGAGCGACACGAAGCCGCCGGCGACTGGGACCTCCTGCCCAAAAAGGAGGCGCTGCGTCACCGCGACTCGCTCCGCCGCCTGCACCGGTACGTGGGCGGCCTCCGCGACATGACCCGCTTGCCCGGCGCGCTCTACATCATTGATGTGCCCAAGGAGAGCATCGCCGTCGCCGAAGCGATCCGCCTCAAGCTCCCCATCATTGCCGTCTGCGATACGAACTGCGACCCCTCCGGCATCGCCTATCCGATCCCGTCCAACGACGACGCCATCCGCGCCGTTCGCCTCATCACCGCCCGCATCGCCGACGGCGCCGCCGAGGGGCTGATGATCCGCGAGAGCGCCCACGCCGACGAGCAAGCCGAGCGCGCCCAGGAGGTCGGCGCGGAGGCCGGCGCGCCCGTCGGCTAGCGGCGCTGCCGCCTCGTCGGGCTGCCGAGCGGCGGTGCCGCGTCGTCGGGCTGTAACGCCCGCCGGAGGAGATCCCCACGGCAGCAGAGGAAGGAGACTGCGGCATGCCCGTCTCAATTGAAGACATTAAGGCGCTGCGGGACGAGACCGGGGCCGGCGTGATGGACTGCCGCAACGCCCTCGCCAACGCCAACGGCGACCTCGACAAGGCCAAGGCGCACCTGCGGCAGGTGGGCGGGATCACCGCGGCGAAGCGGGCGGATCATGAAGCCCGCGAAGGGTTGGTGGAGGCCTACATTCACCTCGGCCGCATCGGCGCCCTGGTGGAAGTCAACTGCGAGACGGACTTCGTGGCGCGCACGGACGAGTTCAAGACGCTGGTGCATGACATCGCCATGCAGGTCGCTTCCATGGGTCCCCGCGCTGTCAAGCCTGAGGATCTGCCGGCGGACGACCAGGACTCTCCCGAAGAACTGGCCCTGCTAGCCCAGCTCTTCATCAAGGACCCGAACAAGACCGTGCAGGACCGCATCAACGAGACCGTGGCCAGCACCGGCGAGAAGATCGAGGTCCGACGCTTCATCCGCTTCGAACTGGCCGAGCCGGTCTGAGCGTGGGGGGACAGAGACGCCGGCAGTGACCACCCAGCACCGCGGCCGCGCCCTCCTCAAGATCAGCGGGCAAGCGCTCTTGGGCGATCGCCAATTTGGGCTGGACCCGGCCACGCTGCAGGGCATCGCCGCCCAGATCGCCCAGTGCCACCAGCAAGGCCATCAACTGGCGCTGGTGGTCGGCGGCGGCAATCTCTTTCGCGGGCGCACCGCGGCGGAGGCCGGCATGGACCGCGCCACCGCCGACTACGCCGGCATGCTCGCCACCATCATCAACGGCCTGGCCCTGCAAGATGCCTTGGAGCGCGAGGGGCTGGAAGTGCGGACCATGTCCGCCATCGGCGTGGCGCAGGTGGCCGAGCAGTACATCCGCCGCCGCGCCATCCGGCATCTGGAAAAAGGGCGCGTGGTGCTGTTCGTCGCCGGCACCGGCAACCCCTACGTCACCACCGACACCGCCGCCGCCCTGCGCGGCGTGGAGATGCGCGCCGACCGCCTGCTGATGGCCAAGACCGGCGTCGACGGCGTCTACACCGCCGACCCGGCCACCGACCCCGGCGCCCAACGCTACGAGCGCATCAGCTACCGCGACGCCATCAACCAGAACCTGGGCGTGATCATGGACACGGCGGCGCTCTCGCTGTGCGAGGAGAACGGCCTGCCCATCTTGGTCTTTGATATCGCCCCCGCGGACGCTATCGTGCAGGCGGTGCGGGGAGATGCCGGCGGTACCCTGATCGGCGCCGTGGATACGCGCCTGGCGGACGCGAACGGCTAGCAGCAACGGCGGCCCGCGCCCCCCAGCGCTCGCGCAGCCGGCCAACGCCGACCGCTCCACCGGGGCAACCCATGGCCGATGACGACCTCACCGAACTCGCTCTCGCTGACGCCGGCAGTCGCATGCAGACGGCCGTCAAGGTCTACCAGCGCGACCTCCAGTCGGTCCGCACGGGGCGGGCCCACCCCTCCCTAGTCGACCAGCTCCCGATCGACTACTTCGGGACCTCCATGGCCCTGAACCAGTTGGCCAACATCAGCGCCCCTGAGGCGCGCCTGATCGTGATCCAGCCCTGGGATAAGAACGCCGTCGATCCCATCACCAGGGCCATTCAGCGCTCGGAGCTGGGGCTCAACCCGCAGAGCGACGGCGTCCTCATCCGCTTGCCCATCCCCGAGCTCACCGAAGAGCGCCGGCTCCAACTCGTCAAGCAAGTGGGCCAGAAAGCGGAAGTCGCCCGCGTGGCCGTGCGCAACGTCCGCCGCGATGTGCTGGAGGAGCTGCGCAAGCTGGAGCGCGCCAATGACATCTCCCAGGACCAGGAGCATCGCGCCCACGAGGCGCTCGATAAGATAACCCAGGATCACGTTGCCCGGATTGGCCGCGAGGGCAGCGACAAGGAACGCGAGCTGCTGGAGGTCTAGGGTGGTCGCATCCCCCGTCTCTCGTTCCGACGCCGTCCCGCGGCACGTAGCCGTGATCATGGACGCCAACGGCCGCTGGGCGGCGGCGCGCGGACTCTCCCGCGCCGACGGCCACAGCGCCGGCACGGAAAACATCCGCCTGGTTGTGCAGGCCTTCGCCGACCGCGGCGTGCAGGTCCTCACCCTCTTTGCCTTCTCCACGGAGAACTGGCGCCGGCCCATACAGGAAGTGCGCGGCCTCATGCACATCCTCTCTCGCACCATCCGCCGGGAGGTGGAGCCCCTCCATGAGGCCGGCGTGCGCCTGCGCTACATCGGCCGCCTGGAGCGCTTGGAGCCGCCGCTCCGGCGGGAGATCAAGAAGGCCGTGGAGCTGACCCGGGACAATACCAAGATGACCGTCTGTGTGGCCTTCAACTACGGCGGCCGCGCCGAGGTCGTCGACGCCGTCCGGCGCATCGTCGACGACGGCATCGCCACCGACCAGATCACGGAGCAGACGATCGGCCGCTACCTCTATACCGAGGGGCTGCCGGATCCCGACCTGATCATCCGCACCGGCGGTGAACTGCGCGTCTCCAACTTCCTCATCTGGCAAGCGGCCTACGCCGAGTATTACTTCACCCCCACCTACTGGCCCGACTTCGCCGAAGCCGACGTGGACGCAGCGCTGACCTCCTACGCGCAGCGACTGCGCAAGTTCGGCGGCCTCGCGGCGGCCCGCCCCGACCAACCCGGTGGCGACACCGGCGCCAACAACGGAAACGGGCGCTAGCCCGTGCCTCTGTCCCTGCCCGCCCCTCTGTCCCGACACGTCAGGGTCGGCCGGTCCGCGCACGGGGCCGCCTGGACGCAGATCGTGGCCTCCCAGTTGGCGCGGCGCCTCCTGACCGGCGCCGTGGCCGCCCCCGTCGTCGTCATCTTGATCCGGGAGGGCGGCCCCTACCTCGCCGCCTTCGTGGCGCTGCTGCTGGCGGTGGCGGTCTACGAGCTGGCCGCGGGCATGGGCCTCGGCCTTCGCGACCCCGTCCCCTGGCTCGCCGCCGCCGGCGCCGCCGCAATGGTCGCCGTGGCGCTGATCGACGACGTCCCCACCGCCTGGCCCTTCACCGCCGCGCTGATCGCCGTCGTCGCCACCCCCGCCGTCGAAGAGGGCTGGGCGGCGCGGCGCGGCGGCGGCGCACGCCCCCTCGCCACCGCCTACACGCGCACCGCCTCGGGCATCGTGGCGCTGGCCTACGTCGGCTGGTTGGGCAGCTATTTCATCCTCCTGCGGGAGTTGGACCAGGGCCTGGAGTGGCTCCTGCTCGCCGCCTTCTCCGTCATGGCCGCGGACACCGGCGCCTATGCGGTCGGGAGCCTCGGCGGCGTGCACAAGCTGGCGCCGCGCATCAGTCCTGGCAAGACCCTGGAGGGGGCCGCGGGGGGCCTGGCTTTCGGCTTCGCGGCGGTCGTGCTGATCAACCTCCTCCTCCCCGATCTCCAGCAGCCGTTCTGGAAGATGGCCCTGCTGGGCCTGGTGCTGCCCGCGGTCGCGGTGATCGGCGACCTCACGGGGTCGGTGGTCAAGCGCGCCTTGCAGGTGAAGGACTTCTCGCACCTCGTTCCCGGGCACGGGGGCGTGCTGGACCGGCTTGACAGCCTTCTGCTCGGGGTGCCAACGGTATACTTCTTTGTGCAATGGTTCGTCCTCTGATCCGCGTCACCCTCCTAGGCAGCACCGGCAGCATCGGGACCCAGACGCTGGACGTGATCCGCACCCTGCGCGGCCACTTCCAGGTGCAGGGGCTCGCCGCTGGCCGCAACCTGGAGCTGCTGGCCCAGCAGGCGCGTGAGTTCCGGCCCCGCTACATCTGGGCCAACGACGGCCGCCACGGCGACGGCCTCGATACCCTCCACGCCATCGCCACCGAAGTCGGCGCCGGCATCGCGACCATGGAGGAGATGGCCTCCGACGACGATCTGGATGTGCTCATGGTGGGGACCGCCGGGCGGGCGGGCCTGGAACCCACCCTCACCGCCCTCGACCGCGGCACCGCCGTCGCGCTCGCCAACAAGGAGGTCGTGGTGATGGCGGGCCATCTGGTGCGGGCCGCCGCCGACCGCGGCGGTGGCGAGCTGCGCCCCGTCGATTCCGAACACAGCGCCATTTGGCAGTGCCTTTGGGGTGAGGAACGGAACGAGATCCGTCGAATCATCTTAACAGCCTCGGGTGGCGCCCTGCGCGACCTGCCCCTCGAGGCGCTGCCAGACGTGGCCCCGGAGCGCGCGCTCCAGCACCCCACCTGGAACATGGGGAAGAAGATCACCATCGACTGCGCCACCCTCCTCAACAAGGGCATGGAAACCATTGAGGCCCGCTGGCTCTTCGACGTGCCCTACGAGCGCGTGGAGGTCCTGCAACACGCCGAATCCATCGTGCATTCCCTGGTGGAGATGTCGGATGGCTCCGTCAAGGCGCAACTGGGCAAGCCGGATATGCGTCTGCCCATTCAGTGCGCCCTCACCTACCCTGACCGGCTCCAGCCCACGGTGGAGCCGCTGGACCTGGCGGCGCTGGGGACCCTGACCTTCCAAGCCCCTGACCTCGATCGCTACCCTTGTCTGCAGCTGGCAATGCAGGCCGGGCGCCAGGGTGGCACCGCTCCCGCCGTGATGGCGGCGGCCGACGAAGTCGCTGTGTCCGCGTACCTGGACCGCCGCATCACCTTCACGGAGATCGCGGACATGATTGCGGCGACGCTGAACGCCCACGAGGCCGTGGACGACCCCGACCTGGAGACCATCGACGCCGCCGACGCCTGGGCGCGGCGCTACGCCGCCGACTGCTTGGTGCGCGTCTGATGGTCGTGCTGCAAGCCGTCCTTCCCTTCATCGGCATCCTGGTCGGCCTCGTCGTCCTGCACGAGCTGGGCCACTACGTCGTCGCCAAACTGTCGGGCGTGCGCGTGGAGGAGTTCGGCGTGGGGTTCCCCCCGCGCATCTGGGGCAAGCGTTTCGGCGAGACCCTCTATTCGATCAACTGGCTGCCGCTGGGCGGCTTCGTGCGCCTCACCGGCGAAGAGAGCGCGCGCGTGTACGTGGGTCAGGTCAACGCCCAGGGCGCTGCCGGCCGCGCCGGCATCGCCACCGGCGACGTGATCACCAAGGTCAACGACAAAGCGGTCCATTCGCAGGAGAAGCTCGCCGCGGAGCTGAGACGCGCCGCCTCCGCGGGGACCATTGCGCTGACCCTTGAGCGCCCAGAGGACGCGCCCAGCGGCAGCCAGCTCGTTGAACAGGACGTGCTGCTTGCAGTCGGCGAACCCAACGCCGACGCACCGCCGTCGCCGCCCGCTCCCGCGGAGCGAGACGAGAGCGCCGCTGCGACCGTGGGCCGCATCGCCGGCCTCCAGGTAACGCCCGACCCGCGCTCGCTGGCCGCCAAGCCGCGCCGGATCCGCATTCTCGTCTTGGCCGCAGGCGCCGGCGTCAACGCGATCCTGCCCATCATCCTCTTCGCCATCGCCGCCCTGATCCCGCAGACCATCTCCGCGGGTCCGGCCGTGATCACCTCTGTGATCCAGGGCGGTCCCGCGTCGCAGAGCGGGCTGCAACCCGGCGACCGCTTCGTCAGCATCAACGGGAAGGAGATCCGCAACGGCCCCGATGTTGTCCTCCAGATCAACCTCAACCTGGGCGAGGACCTCGATGTCGTCGTGGAGCGCGACGTGGCGCAGGAAGGCGCCTCGCAGCGTCGCACGACCGTCACGGAGACCTTCGTCACCACGGTCCGCGCGCGGCTGGCGCCGGAGCGCCTGGAGCACGTGGTCCAGCCCGGCGAGACGGTCCATGACGTAGCGGACGCGCTCGGGCTCACCGCCAGCCAGGTGCTCAGCGCCGTCGGCCTGGGCCGTGGCGTGGCGCTGCCCGCGGGCGTGACCCTCGCCCTGCCCGGCGGCGAATCCTACCTCATCCAGCCGGGAGACACGGCGGTCAGCGTGGGGCGGGACCTCGGCTTCCCAACCCAGACCGTCCTGCAAGCCGCCGGCATCGACCTTGTGAACCTCCCGCCCGGCACGGAGATCAGCATTCGTCAGGGCCCCACGGGCATCTCCATTGCCAACCGCAGCGGCGCCACAACGAAGCATGGGGAGGGCTTCTTCGCCGCCGTGGAGACCGGCTGGAATCGCACGGTGAACACCCTCACGGTGGTTCGCAACCGCATCCGCTCCTGGATCGCGGGCGGGGAGGGGCTGCGCGTCCAGGGCCCTATCGGACTGGCGCAGGCCACGGGCGAGGTGGTGGAGCAAGCGGGCTGGCTCCGCCTGATCGAGCTGGCGGCGTGGCTCAGCCTCAGCCTGGCGATCCTCAACATCCTGCCGCTGCCCATGCTCGACGGCGGCCGCATCGTCTTCGTCTTGATCGAGATCGCCCGTCGCGGCAAGCGCATCTCACCGGAGCGAGAGGGGCTGGTCCACCTCACCGGCTTCGCGCTGCTGCTCATCGTGGGCGTCGTCGTGGCCTATTTCGACATCGTCCGCGCCATCAGCGCGAGAGCGCCTTGCGTTAAGCGGCTCCGACATCGTCCTGATCGTCAAGCCCTGGCGCGAGC
Organism: Dehalococcoidia bacterium; assembly: GCA_963662615.2. Classification (GTDB taxonomy): domain Bacteria; phylum Chloroflexota; class Dehalococcoidia; order Bin125; family Bin125. The sequence goes on along the minus strand of CAXXSR010000001.1, from coordinate 338,879 downwards.
GGTCACGAACGCTGCCCTGGTACGGACCAACCGCGAGCGCGGGCGAAAAAGTCGAACGACGAGCGGCGCTGCCTACCGGGGCTCTACCCCGTCCGCGCGACGATCAGCCGGTCCAGCTCCACCCGCAGCCGGTCAAGAATCTCGTCATACGGGAACTGCCCCAGCGACTCGGATCCGTGCTTGAGGTTCACCGCGACCGGCCCGCACCACAGCCCCAGATCGGCGTCGTCCGTTTCGCCGGGGCCGTTCACGCGGCAGCCCATCACCGCAATCGTGATGTCGTGCTCCTGGGCGTACGCCGTCATCGTCTTGACGTCCTGCGCCAGCTCCACGAACGCCTCGTTCTCCACGCGCGAGCAGGACGGGCAGGCGATGATGTTCAGCCCCTCATCCAGCGACGCCGGCACGGAGCGGAAGCGCCCCGCCGCGATGTCCGCCAGAATCGCGCGCGCCGCCTCGATCTCCAGCCCCTTCTCCTCGAACGGCACCGTCAGCGACACCCGCACCGTATCGCCGATCCCCTCCGTGACGAGCTGCTCGAACGCGACCCGCGTCTTGATGATCCCGTCCGGCGGCATCCCCGCCTCCGTCACGCCCAGGTGCAGGGGCACCTCCGGCCGCTCCGCCGCGAAGCGGCGGTTCGCCTCCACCACCTTGCGCCAGTCGGAATCCTTCAGCGAGACCACATAGCGATCGAAGCCCAGTCCGTCCAGCAGGGCGCAGTGTTCCAGCGCGCTCGCCACGATCGCCTGCACGTGGTCGTCGCCGTAGCGCTCTTGCATGCGCGGGTCCACCGACCCGCAGTTGACGCCCACGCGCAGAGCGCAGTCATGCTCCACGGCCGTCTCGGCAATGAAGGCCACCTTCTCCTGGATGGACTTCTCTTTTTCATGGTGATGGAGATGGCCGGGGTTGTAGCGCAGCTTGTCCACGAACGGCGCCACCAGCGACGCCAGGCGGTAGTTCTCCTGCAGATCAACGGACAGCGGCCCGCTGGTGCGCTCCCGCACCACTGCCAGCGCTTCCACGTCCTTCTTCGAGTCCACGGCGATGCGGACCAGATCGGCGCCGGCCTCACGCATCAGCTGCACCTGCCGCACGGTGGCGTCGATGTCCTGGGTGCGGGTGGCCGCCATCGACTGCACCGCGATCGGCGCCCCCCCGCCGATCGTGACCGCTCCCACACGCACTGCCCGCGTGGGGTTCCGTTTCATCCGCTGCTGCCTCCGCCAAGCACGGCGCCATCATCGCACGGGGGGGAGCGCGACGGCTACGACGGTCGGCGCCCGTTCCGCCCACCGGCGGCAGAACCCCTACCCTACGCCCCGTGCTCTTCGACGCGATCTTCCTCGCGCTCTTCTTCCTCGCTTGGGTTGTGCTGGGCGGCCTGCCCTGGTTGGCCTGGAGCGTGCGCCGGCGCGCGGACGGGGCCATCTGGGCGCTCCCCTTCGCGCTGCTGGGCGGCGGCGCCGGCGGCGTGCTCGTCCCCGTCCTTGGCCTGGACACGGGGACCGGCATCGGCGTCAGCATGGTCACGGCGCCGGCCGGCGGGGCCCTCCTCACCGCCGCCGCCTACTGGGTCTGGGACGCCTACGCCCTCGGAGACCGCTTTGGGCGCTTACGCGTCGCCCCTCCGCCAGAGACGCAGCCGCCCGATGTCCGCGCCATCATGCTGATCGCCGGCGACTTCCGCCCGCCCAAGCCCGCATCAACCGTCGACGCCAACCCTCGCCGCGAACCCAACGCTGGCCGCGAAGCCAACGCTTCGCTAGATTCAAACGGAACCCCCACTGCGCCTGTGGACACTGCGCCGGTGGACACTGCGCCGGTGAACACTGCGCCGGTGGACACCGCACCGATGGACAGTGACGAAGGGACTTCCGCGCCGCCGTGATCAGCACACCCCCCCGCCGGGCCCAGCGCATGAGCGAGCTGTTCGGCCGCACCCTGCGGACCGCGCCGGCGGAAGCCGACAGCGACAACCACAAGCTGCTCCTGCGGGCCGGGCTGATCATGCAGCTCTCGGCTGGGGTGTATTCGTACCTGCCCCTCGCCTGGCGCGCGCTGCGGAAGATCGAAGCGATCATCCGCGACGAGATGGACAAGGCCGGCGGGCAGGAGCTGATGATGCCTGTCCTGCAGCCGCTCGAGCTGTGGCAGGAGACCGGTCGCGCCGAGGCCTACGGTCCCGTGCTCTTCCGCCTCCAGGACCGGCGCGAGCGCCAGTACGTCCTTGCCCCCACCCACGAAGAGGCCGTCACCGACCTCGTCCGCCGCTCCGTCCAGTCCTACCGCGACCTGCCCCGGCGCCTCTACCAGATCCAGACCAAGTTCCGCGACGAGCCCCGCCCGCGCGGCGGGCTCGTGCGCGTGCGCCAGTTCACCATGAAGGACGCCTACTCGTTCGACCTCGATGACGAAGGCTTCCAACGCTCCTACCAGGCCATGCACCAGGCCTACACCAACATCTTCGCCCGCTGTGGCGTCCCCAGCGTGCCCGTCGCGGCGGACTCCGGCGCCATTGGCGGCAAGATCTCGGAGGAGTTCGTCTTCCTCACCGACGTGGGCGAGGACACCGTGGTCCGCTGCCCTGGCTGCCACTACGCCGCCAACTCCGAGCGGGCTGAATTCCACCGCGGCGAGCCTGACGTGGAGGAGCCCCTGCCGCTGGCCGAGATCGCCACGCCCGGCATCACCACGATCCGGGACCTGGCGGCCTTCCTCCGCCTCTCCACGCGCCAGACGCTCAAGGTCGTCTTCTACATGGCGGACGAGCGGCCCGTCATCGCGGCCCTGCGCGGAGATCTGGACGTGAACGAACGCAAGCTCAGCAACGTCCTCAACGCCTTGGACGTGCGGCCCATGACCGACGCCGAGGTGGAGGAAGCCGGCTGGACGGCCGGCTTCGCCTCGCCACTGGGGCTGAAGGGGGTGCGGGTGGTGGCGGACCTGTCCGTGGAGTCCGCCTCGAATCTCGTGGCCGGCGCGAACAAAGCGGACACGCACCTCCGCAACGTGAACTACGGCCGCGACTGGCAGGCGGACAGTGTGGCGGACATCGGCTTGGTCCGGGCAGGCGATCCCTGTCCCCGCTGTCAGACGCCGCTGACGCTGGCGCGGGGCATGGAGCTGGGCCACCTCTTCAGCTTGGGAACCATCTACACGGACAAAATGGATGCGTCGTTCCTGGATGCCCAGGGCGAAAGTCGCCGGCCCGTCATGGGCTGCTACGGCATCGGCGTGGAGCGGCTGCTCGCCGCCGCGATCGAGGCCAACCATGACGAACGGGGCATTCGCTGGCCCGCGAGCCTCGCCCCCTACCACGTACACATCGTCGGCATCAACTGGGACAACGCCGAGGTGCGCGCCGCCGCGGAAGCGGCCGAACGCGACCTGGGGGCCGCCGGCCTCGACGTCCTCACCGACGATCGGGACGAACGCCCCGGGGTCAAGTTCAATGACGCCGACCTGCTGGGCATGCCGCTGCGGCTCACCATCAGCCCGCGCAACCTCAAGGCGTCGGTCGTGGAGCTGAAGCGGCGCGACGAGGACACCGCGGTGACCATGCCGGCCTCGGAGCTGACGCCGGCCGTGCGCAAGGCGCTCGCGAGCGACCCGTCGGGCGCCGCCGGGGTCTGACCGGCGCCCCCGCCTCCCCCCGCACGCGGCCGTGGCGAGCCGTTTGCGGATTTGCTATACTGATCCAAACTGTATTGGCGTAACTGCTGAAGGTGGGCTCTGCCCACCTTCTTTGTTGAGAGGCGCTCTGCATGGTGAGACGGGCCGCGGCGGCACCAGGGCAGGAAGACACAGCAGTCAAGCCAGACTTCCTGCTCGCCATTACGCAGCTCACGGCGGAGAAGAACCTGCCGGAAGACGTCGTCTTTGAGGCGGTGGAATCCGCCCTGGGCGCGGCCTATAAGCGGGAACACGGCGTCGTGGGGCAGGTGCAGGTCCGCATTGACCGCGTCACCGGCGACTTGCAGATCTGGTCTGAGCGCGAAGTTGTAGAGGTCGAGGAGGACATCGCCGACGAGGACCTCCAGATCGACTTGGAGGCCGCCCGTCTCCTCCAAGCCACCGTCCAGATCGGCGGCACTCTGCGCATCGACCAGGAAGTGGCGACGCCGTCCGGAAGGATCGCGGCGCAGACGGCGAAGCAGGTCGTCTTGCAGCGGCTACGGGAGGCGGAGCGTGAAGCCGTCTTCGACGAATACACCGGCCAAGAGGGCGAAACGGTCTCCGGCCTGATCGAGCGGGTGGAGCCGCGCCAGGTCATCCTGGATCTCGGCCGCACCGAGGCCCTCTTGCCGGCGTCGGAGCAGGTGCGCATGGAGCACTACCGCTCGGGCCAACGGCTGCTGGTCTACGTGCTGGAGGTCCTGCGCAGCAACAAGGGGCCGCAGGTCGTGGTCTCGCGCACGCACAAGAGCCTCATTCGCCGCATCGTGGAGCTGGAAGTGCCGGAGGTGAACAAGGGCTTGGTGGAGATCAAGGGCATCGCCCGGGAGGCCGGGCACCGCACCAAGATCGCCGTGCATAGCCATCAAGAGGGCTTGGACCCCGTGGGCGCCTGCGTGGGCATGCGCGGGATCCGTATTCAGAACATCGTCAACGGGCTCCAAGGCGAACGCGTGGACGTGATCCAGTGGGACCCGGACCCGCGCAAGTACGTGGCTCATGCGCTCAGTCCCGCGCAAGTGCTGGCCGCGCGCATTGTCCCCGCCACCAACACCGCGGAGGTGGCGGTGCCGGACCAGCAACTCTCGCTGGCCATCGGCAAGGAAGGGCAGAACGCCCGCCTGGCTGCGGGGCTCACGCGCTATCGCATTGACATCAAACCGCAATCCGCTGCGGAAAAGCTGCTGGAGCACGGGCTCGGCCCCTATGCTCCCCAGCCGGAGCTGGCGCCGCTGGCCGTGGAAGAGCCGGAGGCGGTCGTGGCGACCGTGCCCGACCCCGACGCGTCGGCCGATGCGCCCGTCGCGCCGGCCCCGGGCGAAGCGGCACCGGAGACGGCCCGGCGGGCGGCTCCGGCCACAGCCGGGGAGGTGCCGGACGAACCGGAGGAAGTGGCGCCCGCGCTGGAGGCCATCGAGGTGCAGCCCAGACAGGCCGAGGCCGGCAAGATCCGCTTCGCGGAAGAGCTGATCCGCCGTCCTCCCGAGCAGGCGACGCCCAGCAAAAAGCGCCGGCGCCCGCGCTATGTGGAGACCGACGAGGGCCTGGACGAAGATCAGTACGCCGAATTCCAAAACGAAGAAGAAAGCTAACCGCGGCGGCGGCGCGCCCGCGGCCTGCCCGCGAGACCGCCCGCGGCGCCGCTGATCGCAGGAAAGGTCCTCGGCGCTGGCAATCGCAGGAAAGGCGTAGCCTCATGACTTTGGCCGCCGCCCCGCCGCGGCGCCTGCCCCAGCGAACGTGCGTGGCCTGTCGCCGCAAGCGGCAACAGCATGTACTGATCCGGCTCGTGCGCTCGCCTGCGGGAGCAGTGGCGGTGGACCGCCGGGGACGCGCCCCGGGCCGCGGCGCCTATCTCTGTCCCGATCGCGGCTGCTGGGACGAAGCGCTCGCCGGCCCGCAGCTCGCCCGCGCCCTCCGCACCGTCTTCAGCGACGGCGACCGGGCCCGCCTCCGCGCCTTCGCCGCTGAGCCCAGCAACCATCCCGGAGGGACGGCCCATGACCACTGACGCCAAGCGAGAACTGGAGATCCCGCGCGCGCTGACCGTGCGGGAGCTGGCCACCCTCGTGGAGGAAACGCCCGTTCAGATGGTGAAGCTGCTCATGTCCAGCGGCGTCATGGCCGACGTCAACAAGACCATTGACTATGAGACCGCCGCCATCATCGCCGTGGATCTGGGCTTCGACCCGCAGGAGGCCGGCGAGGCGCCGGCGGAGGCGAAGGCGCCGCCGCCCGACGAGAAACTCCCCGCAGCGACCGACGCGGATGACCCCTCCACCCTCCAGCCGCGCCCGCCCGTGGTGGCTCTCCTGGGCCACGTGGACCACGGCAAGACCAGCCTGCTCGACGCGATTCGCGAGGCCAATGTGGTCGCCACTGAGGCCGGCGGCATCACCCAGCACATCGGTGCCTATCAAGCCACCGTGAACGATCGGCTCCTGACCTTGCTGGACACGCCCGGCCATGAAGCGTTCACGCAGATGCGCTCGCGCGGCGCCGAGGCCACCGACATCGCCGTGCTGGTCATCGCCGCGGACGACGGCGTGATGCCGCAGACACGCGAAGCCGCCAACCACATTCGAGCGGCCGGCGTGCCGCTGATCGTGGCGCTCAACAAGATCGACCTGGAAGCCGCCAATCTGGACCGGATCAAAACCCAACTGACGGAGGCGGAGATCGTCATTGAAGAGTACGGCGGCGACGTGCCCTTCGCGCCCGTCTCCGCCGTCACCAAGGAAGGCCTGGACGGCCTCCTGGAGACGATCTTGCTCGTCGCCGATCTGCAGAACCTCCAGGCCAACCCGGACCGGCCCGCGGACGGCGTGGTCCTGGAGTCGGGGCTGGACCGGCGCCAGGGCCCACGCACGACCCTGCTCATCAAGCGCGGCACCTTGCGCGTGGGCGACCCCCTGCTCGTGGGCGAGACCTGGGGCCGGATCAGGGCCATGTTTGATTTCAGCGGCGGCCCCCTAAAGGAAGCGACGCCATCCGTGCCCGTCGCCGTCCTGGGCATCCAGGGCGTGGCCGCCGCGGGCCAGCCCTTCCACGTCGTTGAGAGCGACCGGGCGGCCCGGCGGCTCTACGAGCGAGCGAAGCGGCAGCGAGAAGACGAACAGGCGAAACTGGAGCGGGCTGTCAGCCTGGACACGCTGTTCGGCGAGATCAGCCGCGGCGACGTGCAGGAACTCAACTTGGTGCTGAAGGCCGACGTCGACGGCAGCATTGAGCCCCTGCGCCAGAGCCTGGAGCAGCTCACCAACGAAGAGGTGCACGTCAAAGTGATCCACGCCGCCGCCGGTGCGGTCTCCGAGTCTGACGTCACCCTGGCCCTCGCGGCGCGGGGCATGGCCCTCGCCTTCAACGTGGGCACGGAGCCGGGCGCCCAAAAGCTGGCGGCGGCCGAAGGCGTGGAGATCCGGCGCTACGACGTGATCTATGAGCTGATCGAGCAGATCGAGGCGGCCATCAGCGGGATGCTGGAGCCCGTCAACGTGGACGTTGTGAACGCCCACGCGGAGGTGCTGCAGGTCTTCTCGATCCGCCGCATTGGCAACGTCGCCGGCGCCCGCTGCGACGACGGCACCATCGATTCCGGCCTCTCCTTGCGCGTGCACCGCGGCGGAGAGGAGATCGCCTCGGGCCAGATTCGCAGCCTGCGGCGCTTCCAGGCGGACGCGCGGGAGGTGCAAGCGGGGCAGGAATTCGGCGTGGCCCTGACCGGCTTCGACGATTTTCAGACCGGCGACCAGTTGGAGTTCTTCCACACGGAGCGGCAGAGCCGCATCCTCAAGGACGGCCGGGTGCAGGTCGTCCCCAGTCAGTCCGCATGACCCGTGACACGGCGGCAAGCCCGGGTCAACGACCTCCTGCGTGAGGTGCTGGCGGAGATCCTCCAGCGGGATCTGAAGGACCCGCGGCTGGACCTGACCCTCCTCTCCGTCACCGAAGTCCAGGTCTCGCCGGACCTGCGCAGCGCTCGCGTCCACGTCTCCGTCCTGGGCACCGACCAGCAGCGACGCGACGCCATCACCGCGCTCACCCGCGCCGACGGCTACATCCGCCGCCTGCTCCGATCGCGCCTAGACCTGCGCACGGTACCGCAGCTCCGCTTCACCTCTGATGACCGCATTGAACAGGGCCGTCGCCTCCAGGATCTCCTCGACGACCTGCACACGGACGAGGCGGCCCCCCCGGATGGTGAGCCGTGACCGCGCCCCAGCGCTTGGCCCTGTTCCTCATTGACAAGCCCACCGGCCCCACCTCGCACGACGTGGTGCAAATGGTCCGGCGCTGGACCGGCGTGCGCCGAGTCGGTCACGGCGGCACGCTCGACCCCTTGGCCACGGGCCTGCTGCCCGTGTTCGTGGGCAGGGCCACGCGGCTGGCGGAGTACTTGGCCGAGCATCGCAAGAGCTATACCGCCACCCTGCGCCTCGGCATCAGCACCGACACCGACGACGCCGACGGCACGGTCCTCCGGCACGCCGCGGTGCCGGCCCTGCACCTCGCGGAGGTGGACGCCGCGCTGGAGCTGTTCCGAGGCCGGATCGAACAGGTGCCGCCCGACTACAGCGCCGTCAAGGTCGCCGGCGTGTCGGCCTATCGGGCCGCTCGCGGCGGGGCTCCGGCCGCGCTCGCGCCGCGCCCGGTCACCGTCTACGCCCTCACCGTGGAGCGTTGGACGGCGCCGGACCTGCGCATCGCCATGACCGTGAGCACCGGCACGTACGTGCGCGCCGTCGCGCGCGACCTCGGCCGCGCGCTGGGCTGCGGCGCCCATGTGATCGAGATGCGACGCACGGCCATCGGCCCGGCCGGCGCGGAATCCGCGCATCCCTTGGAGGCGCTGGAGCACGCCTTCGCCGCCGGCCGCGGCTGGGACTTGGCCGAGTCGCCCGCCTTGTTCCTGGCGCACTGGCCGCGCCTCTTGCTCAACGACGTCCAACGCCGCCTGATCCTCCGCGGCCAACCCGTGCAAGCCACGGCCAAGCAGCCGCAGGCGCAGCGCATGATCGCCGTGGACCCCAACGGCGTGCCGGTAGCGGTGCTGGGCCGCGAGGACGCCTGGCCCGAGCGCTGGCGGCCGCTCAAAGTGCTCAGTCCCGGCGACTGAGGCCGGCGCCCGCGCCCTGTCCCTCCTCGCCCGACGCAGAACACCCCAGCGCTAGGGATCCTCGCGCAGCGCGAAAACGCCCTAGCGCTGGCGATCCTCGCGCAGCGCGAAAACGGCCTAGCGCTGCGCATCCTCGCGCAGCGCGAACACGATAGCGACGGACTCCTCCTCTGCCTCCAGCGAGTAGATCGTGCCGGCCCGCAGCAGGACGCCCTGCCCGGCGGTCAAGGCAGCATCATCGTCGCTCACGCCGATCGTCAGCGCCCCCCGCACCACAACCAGGGCGGCCGCGTTGTCCACGCGCCGGTTCAGCATGATGCGGCCCTCGCTGAGGTGCAGCGCCTCCGCGCCCAGCCGGCTCGTCGCCGTCTCCGGCTCGCCCACGCTGCTGGCGAGGATCCGTTGCAGCGGCACCGTTGCACTCCCAGGAAGGACGGGATGGGGCCGCCACGCGGGTGGGCTATTGGACGCCCCGAGCGGTCAGATAGCCCACGATATCTTGCACCGTCTGCATCCCCGCCGCATCCTCCTCCGAGATCTCCAGCTCGGTCCCGTCCGAGCTGAACTCTTCCTCCAGCGCGATCGACAGGTCCACGATGTCCAGAGAATCGGCTTTGAGGTCGTCGACCAGATGGGACGTCGGCTTCACGTCCTCCACCGGCACCCGCAACTGCTCCGCGATTATGGCAATGACGCGCTCGTCCAGGCTGCTCACGGCTCTGTCCTCTTGCGCGCCCGTCAGGGGGGCGACCTCAGCGCCGCCATTATCCCTGGTTGCGCCCCAGCGCGACTACCCCATTCTGTCCGCCGAACCCGAACCCGTTCACCAAGGCCGCGCCAATCGCGGCCGGCCGGCTCACATGGGGCACGTAGTCGAGATCGCATTCGGGGTCGGGCGTGTCCAGGTTGATCGTGGGCGGGATGAGGCCGTGGTAGATGGCCAGCGCCGTCGCCGCGACAGACACGCCCCCGGCCGCGCCCATCAGGTGCCCCGTCATGCTCTTCGGTGAGCTGATGGTGAGATTGCGGGCGTGCGCGCCGAAAACCTCCTTGATGGCCCGCGTCTCCGCCACGTCGTTGAGTGGCGTCCCCGTGCCATGCGCGGAGATATAGTCAACCTCCTCCGGCTCCAGCGCGGCGGACGTGAGCCCCGCGCGCATGGCGCGGGCGGCGCCGCGCCCGTCCGGGCGCGGCGCGGTGATGTGATAGGCGTCCGACGAGCGGCCACCCCCCAACAGCTCCGCGTAGACCCGCGCCCCCCGCGCCCGCGCCGCCGCCACCGGCTCCAGCACGCAGACCACGGCGCCCTCGCCAATGACAAAGCCGTCGCGGTCCCGGTCGAAGGGGCGCGAGGCGCGGGTCGGATCGTCGTTGCGGCGCGAGAGGGCGTGCATGTTGGCCAGCCCGGCGATGCCCAGCGGCGAGATGTTGGACTCCGTCCCGCCGGCCAGCACCACCACCGCCTCCCCGGATCGCAGCATCTGCAGGGCCTCAAGGAAGGCGTACACGGAGCTGGCGCAGGCGGCCGCGGACGTCACGGCGGGCCCTTCCAGCCCAAACTGAATGGAAACCTGACAGGAGGCCATGTTGGGCGCCATGGTGGGCACGAACAGCGCGCCCACCCGCCCCGGACCGCGCCGGGCCAGGACGTCCGCCTCGTCGCTGATCGTGGTGACGCCGCCGCCGCCCGTGTTGATCACGGTGCCAATCCGCTCCCGCTCGCAGCGGTCCAAGTCCAACGCCGCGTCTTCCAGCGCCAGCCGCGCCGCCGCCACCGCCATCTGCGAGAAGCGCGCCATGCGCTTGGCCGCCTTGGGGGGCATGTAGCGCTCGGGCTCGAACTGCGGCACCTCGGCCGCAATGCGCACCTTCATGGCAGAGGGATCGAAGGCGGTGATGGGGCGCACGCCGGAGCGGCCCTCGCGCAGGCTCTCCCAGAACGGCTCCACGCCAACGCCGATGGGCGTGACGGGACCGATGCCGGTGATGCCGATGCGCGGCTCCCGGCCGTTCGGCGCGCTCACCCTTCCCAGCGTTTCAGGAGGATGGCGGCGTTGTGCCCGCCCAGCCCCGCGGAGATGGACATGGCCGCACGAAGATCCACTTCGCGCGCCTCGTTGGGCACGCAATCCAGGTCGCACTCCTCGTCCGGCGTCTCGTAGTTGAGGGTGGGCGGGATCAGCCCCCGCTTCAGCGCCAGAGCCGTCACCACCACCTCCAGGGCCGCGCTGGCGCCCATCATGTGGCCGGTGGCGGCCTTGACGGAGGAGATCAGCATGCGCGACGCGTGCTCTCCGAACACCTCTTTGATGGCCACCACCTCCACCTTGTCGCCGAGCTGGGTCGCCGTCCCGTGCGTGTTCACGTAGCCCACGTCGCCCGGCGGCAGGCAGGCCTCGGCCAGCGCCTGGCGCATGGCATTCAGGAGGCCGCGGCCGGTTGGATCCGGCGCCGCCATGTCGAATCCGTCGCTGGCGCTGCCGCTGCCTACGACCTCGGCGTAAATGTCGGCGCCGCGCGCCCGCGCCCGCTCAAGCTCCTCCAGCACCAGCGCCGCCGCGCCCTCCCCCGGAACGAAGCCGGCGCGATGCAGGTCAAACGGCTTGGCCGTGGTGGCGGGCGGCTCCCCGGCGGGGGCGAGCACACGCATCGCCTCAAAGCAGGCCTGGAAGATGGGCATCAGCACCGCCTCCGACCCGCCCACGATCATCGCCTCCGCCTTGCCGGCTTTGATGTGGAGCGCGCCATCTCCCACCGCGTTCGCGCCGCTGGCGCAGGCGCTGGTGGGGGAATAGTTGGGCCCCGCCGCTCCCGTCTGAATGGCAATGTGCCCCGCCGCCGCGTCGGCGATCAGGTTGGGCATCGCGAACGGCGAGATGCGCCGCGGACCCTTGGCCTCCAGCACCTTCTGCCAGCGCAGCACCGTCTCCATGCCGCCGCCGCCGCTGCCGAAGACCACCCCCACGCCGTCGCGATTGTCATCCGTGATCGTGAGGCCGGAGTCACACAGCGCCTCCTGCGCCGCGACCACGGCGTACTGCACATTGCGATCCATGTGCTTCAGCGGCCGGGCGTCAATGCGGCGCTCCGGCTCAAAGCCCTTCACCTCCGCCGCCACGTTCACCTTGTAGTCGGACGCGTCATAGCGGCTGGTGTAGTCCACCCCGGACTTGCCCGCCAGCAAGTTCGCCCAGTTCGCGGGCAGGTCGTTGCCCACTGGAGACACGGCTCCCAGACCCGTGACGACTACCCGGCGACCCATCTGCTGGCTCCATCCCCCCCAGCGCGCTTACTTGGGGATGCCGCTCGACATGTCGGGGTAGCCGCGACGGGCCAAGCCCGCTTCGTCGTCGGATAACGGGAACGTCCAGGCGCTGCGGACGACGCGGCGGACGATCTTCGAGAGCGCGTCGCCGGGGCCCGCCTCCACGAAGACGTTGGCGCCCTGCCCGGCCATGGCCCGCACGGAGTCGGACCAGCGCACGGGCCGGCAGAGCGCATCATTCAACTCTTCAACAATGGCGCCCTTGGTGAGGATAAAGCCGGCGCTGATGTTGCTGATGATGGGCACCTCGGGGTCGCGCCAAGGCATCGCCTTGACCACCTCGCGAAACTGCTGTTGCGCTTCGTTCATCAAGGGCGAATGGGAGGCAATGGAGATGGGAAGCCGCACCACCCGGCGCGCGCCCCGCGCCTCCGCCAGGCGCATCACCCGCTGCAGCGCGCTCTCATCCCCGGAGACCACCGAATGTCCGGGGCCGTTGTCGTTGGCGACCACCAGCGTGCCCCCGCCGGCCGCCTCGCCCACAATGACCCGCAGCACCCGGTCGCGCAGGCCAATGATGGAGGCCATCCCGCCGGGCCGCCGGCCCGCGGCCTCGCGCATGACCTCGCCCCGCGCCTGCACCAGTCGCAGGCCATGCTCAAAATCCAGCGCCTCCCCCGCCACGAACGCCGTGATCTGACCCATGCTCTGCCCGGCCATCGCCACCGGCCGCAGCGGCCGCCCGGCCTCGCCCCACTTGGCGCGGAGGGCGTCGTACCAGGCCACGCTGGCCGTGTAGATCGCCGGTTGCGAATACTCCGTGTCGTCCAGGTTCTCCAGCGGGCCCCGCTCCATCAGCTTGAGCAGGTCATAGCCCAGCAGATCGGAGGCGGTCTGGAAGCGCCCGTGCGCCTGCGCATAGACGCGCAAGACCCGACTCGCCATCCCCAGCGACTGCGACCCCTGCCCGGGAAAGAGCACCGCCACACCGCCCTCCTCCTGGGGGGAAGACGGGGGCTGCGGCGTTGCTGGAACGCTCACCGGTTCACCGCCTCGGAAGGTGCGGGCGACACCCGCACCGCCTCTCGCCGGACGATACCACGCGACCCTCCGGCGCACTATGGACCAACCGCTCTAGCATAGCGCCCTGAATCGCTGGGAGCGGCGGCGCCGCTCAGCCCGTCACCATGCCGCCGTCAACGTGGATCACCTGGCCGGTAATGTAGCGACCGCCGTCGCCCGCAAGAAACGCCACCAAGGGAGCCACGTCGTCGGGATCACCCAAGCGGCCCAACGGGATCTGGGCCCGCACCGCCTCCACCGTGGCCTCCGGCAGGTCGGCGGTGATGTCGGTGCGGATAAAGCCCGGCGCCACCAGATTGACGGTGATGTTGCGGCTGCCCACCTCCTTGGCGATCGCCTTCGCCAGCCCGGCCAGGCCCGCCTTGGCCGCCGCGTAGTTGGCCTGGCCCGCGTTGCCCGTGCTGCCCACCACCGAGCCAATGTTGATGATCCGGCCCCAGCGGGCGCGGAGCATGCCGCGCAGGCACGCGCGCGTGACCAGAAAGGCCCCGGTCAGGTCCGTGCTCAGCACCGCCGTCCAGGCCTCCACTTCCATGCGCATGACCAGGCCGTCACGGGTGATGCCGGCGTTGTTCACCAGGATGTCCGGGGGGCCCAGCGCCTTCGTGACGGAGTCCACCATCGCTCGCACCGCGTCCTCGTCGGCCACGTCGCCCTGGACGATGTGTGTGCGCGCCTGCTGCGCCCGAGCGAGCCGCTCCGTCTCGGCCGCCCCTTCGGCGTCGGCGCGATAATTGATCGCGACGTCGGCTCCGCAGCGGGCCAGCTCCACGGCAATGGCCCGGCCGATCCCGCGCGACGCCCCCGTCACCAGCGCGACGTGACCGCCCAGGTTTCCTGGCGCCTCGGCCGCGCGGTTATCAACCATGGAGGGCGCGTCCCTTCCCCGCTCCGCCGAAGCCGCGCGCACCCCCGGCCCCGCAGCCGCCCAACGGTAGCGCGCGCCCATGCTGGCCGTCGACGGGGAAAGCGCGGCGACTCGGCTACGCGGAAACGGTCGCGCCCACGTCCTGGCGGCAGAAGATGTGCGCGCTGAGCCGGCTGGTCACCGCCACCTGCCGCCCCTCCACCTCCAGCAGCGAGAGGCCGTCCGGCCCTCGCTCTTGAATGGAGATGGCGACTCCCGGTCGCAGATTCTTGGCCGCGCAATAACGCAGGAGTTCGGGGTCATCTTCCACCAGCTCGGAAACCCGCACGATCGTCGCCGTCTGTCCCGGCGCCAGAGACGCCAGGAGCACCCAATGCTCGTCGCCGCCTTCGGGGAAATTGCCCGGGATCGGCGCGCCGTGGGGACAGGTTTCGGGATGCTGCAGCAGCTCCGAGAGCCGCGCCTCCACCTCGTCGCTGATGGCGTGCTCCAGGCGGTGCGCCTCCTCGTGCGCCCGCACCCAGTCCATGTGCAGCACGTCCGTCAGGAAGCGCTCGGTGAGACGGTGCCGGCGAATGATGGTGTTCGCGGCCGCGCGCCCCGGCTCCGTCAAGACGATACGATGGTCCGCGCCCACCTCCACCAGGCTCTGGCGCACCATCCGCTCAATGGTCTGCGAGACCGACGCCGGCGACACGCGCAGCCGCTCGGACAGGCGCGCCCCAATGACCTCACCGCCCTCGCTCTCCAGCGAATCGATCGCCTGAAGGTAATCCTCGGCCGTCGGGGTCAGCGCCATCGTGGCGCGATTCTATCACGGCCTCTGCCGCCGGCCCCGGGGAGCAGCGCCGCGCGCTCAAGCGCGTCACGGCCGGTCTCAGGGAATCGGCGGGCGCGCTGATCGGGGCAATCCGGTTCGTGGCGCTGGACCTGGCGTTTTACCCGTTAACGTGGATGTAACGCGCTCCTAACCTGCCCGTAACCGCGTTTCCCAGCGGATCCCTTTCAATGCCAGCAGACATGCTCCTCCCCAGAGCGGACCTGCGCCACACGGCGCGGCCCCCGGCTGGAGGGATGGAGCAAGGGGAGAAGGCGCCATGATTGATTCCGGCGATACCGCGTGGATCCTCGTCGCCTCGGCCTTGGTGTTGCTGATGACGCCGGGGCTTGCGTTCTTCTACGGCGGGCTGGTCCGGGGCAAGAACGCCGCCGGCACCGTCATGCACAGCTTCGTGATCGTGGCGCTGGTCAGCGTGGTCTGGGTGCTGTGGGCCTACAGCCTCGCCTTCGGACCGGACCAAGGCGGCTTCATTGGCAACCTGGAATGGTTCGGCCTGCGTAACGTAGGGATGGAGGCGGGGCCGTATTCCGACACGATCCCGCACTTGGTCTACATGGCGTTCCAGATGATGTTCGCCATCATCACGCCGGCGCTGATCACGGGCGCCTTCGCAGAGCGGTTCAAGTTCAGCACCTTCCTGGTTTTCACAACGCTCTGGGTCACCTTGGTCTACTCGCCCGTGGCCCACTGGGTCTGGGGCGGTGGCTGGATTGGCACCGAGCTGGAGGCCCTGGACTACGCCGGTGGCACCGTGGTCCACATCAACGCCGGCGTGGCGGCGCTGGCCGCGGCGATCATCATTGGCCGCCGTGGCGGCATCCGCCGCGAGACCGTTCCCCACGACGTCCCCATGGTGGTTCTGGGCGCCGCCTTCCTCTGGTTCGGCTGGTTCGGCTTCAACGCCGGCTCGGCCCTCGTCGCCGACGGCTCCGCCGCCAACGCCTTCGTCACCACCAACACCGCCGCGGCCATGGGCGGCCTCGCCTGGCTGGCGCTGTCCTGGCTGCACACCGGCAAGCCGTCCGTGGTGGGCGTGGCCACGGGCGTGGTCGCCGGCCTGGTGGCGATCACCCCGGCCGCCGGCTTCGTCGGGGCATGGCCCGCCAGCGACGGCTACGCCAACGCCTTCCCGGCTCTGATCATTGGAGCCATGGCCAGCGTCTTGGGCTTCTACGCCGTGCGCCTGCTTTCGCGAGTGCGACAGTTGGATGACACCCTCGACGTCTTTGCCGTGCACGGCGTCTGCGGCCTCTGGGGCGCCTTCGCCACCGGCATCTTCACCGTCGCCGTCATTGGCGGCACTGACGGCCTCATTGCGGGCGAAGCGGACCAGCTCTGGCGCCAGCTCGCGGCCATGGGCGCCACCATCGGCTGGTCTTTCGTCATGACCGCGGGCATCCTCCTCGTCCTCAAGCGGGTCATGGGCCTGCGCGTGAGCGAAGAAGAGGAGCTGACCGGCCTCGACCGCACTCAGCACGGCGAGCCCGCCTACCAGTACGATGAGCCGGGCGGACACCCGTTCTACTCCGGTGGTGTCTCTACCGTGATAGAGGGCCCGGCGCCCGCGGTACCACGACCGGCGCCGGAGCCGCCCGCGACGAATCCGCCGGAAGGGGCCTAGCCGCAATGAAGAAGATCGAAGCGATCATCAGGCCGGAGCGCTTGGAGCAGGCCAAATCCGCACTCACCCAAGCGGGCTTCGCGGGGCTCCACGTGGCGAACGTCACAGGCCGAGGCGCCCAGCGCGGGGTCATTCACAGCGGGCGCGGGGGCGAGTCGTACGTCATCGACATGCTGCCCAAGGTCAAACTGACCATCGTGGTCAAAGACGCGGATCGGGAACGAATCGTCGAACTGATCGTGGACGCCGCCAAGACCGGCAACATCGGTGACGGCAAGATCTTCGTGAGCCCGGTGGAAGAGGCCGTCCGCGTCCGCACCGGCGAACGGGGCGAGGCGGTCCTCTAGCAGGGAACCGGCTCTCCCCACGGCGCCAAGAGCGGGGCCGGCCCCGGCCCTGCTTCCCGTTCCTGCGCAGGCTCGCCGGCCCAGAGCGGGCGCGGCTTCACGCCCGCTCCACCGTGGCCGTCAGGCCCCGTCCCACCAGACGATCGCGATACAACTCCGCCCGCTCCAGCGGGCAGACCAGCACGCGCGCCACGTCGTTGTTGTGCGCCTCCAGCATCACCGCGACTGCCTCCTCCGGCGCCAGCTCCGGCACACAAGCCACCAGCGACGCCACCACGTGGTTCATGGAATTGACGTCATCGTTGTGGAGCATGACCGCGTAGGGCGGCAGCGTGACCGCCTCGATCTCGCTCCCAGGCCGCGACAGCGGCGCGACCTCGGCACTGGCGGCGGCGCGGGTGAGGCTCATTGCCGCGCATTCTCCCACGCGCGGCGCAGCGGGCGCCCGGTCTGGACAGTCGGCCGCGGAATCGGGCCTGCGTCGCAGGCTTGATTGACGGTCCCGCCGCGGGCCCGTACGCTCGCGCCCGGTTGTGGCCGGCGCCGCCGCTACGGCGCGATCATCCTCCGCGCGGCTCCCGCGACGGGCTGCCGGGCGGGGCGCTTCGGCGGTCGCCGCGCGGCGGCCGCAGACGGGCGGTCGATCCATGCGTACAGCATGCGACTGACAGTTCTCGGCTCGGGCGCCGCCTGTCCCCCCGGAGGCCAGAACAGCTCCGGATACTTGCTCACCGACGGGGGCCAATCCATCCTCTTGGACTGCGGCCAAGGGGTCGCCTCGGCGCTCCTCAAGGCCCGCCCCGCCTTTGGCCTGGACCACATCATCATCAGCCACATGCACGCCGATCACTTCATTGACGTGCTGCCGCTGCGCTTCCGCGTCACGCGCGACATGGCCGGCCTCGCGCAGGGGGAGCCCCGCACCACCCTGCATCTGCCGCCCGGGGGCGTCGCCACGCTCAAGGTGATCCTGGAGGCTGTGACCTTCCCCGGCGACTTCTGCAGCAACACCTTTCGCATCCGCGAATACGATCCGGCCGCAACCCTGGAGTTGGGGCCCCTGCGCGTCCGCTTCGCGCCCACGGCGCACTACATTCCCGCCTGGGCGATTCGGATCGACGGCAGCGCCTGCCTGACCTACTCGGGCGACACGGCCCCCTGCGAGACGGTCACGGAACTCGCCCGTGATTGCGACCTGTTCCTGTGCGAGGCGACGCTGGCCGAGTCGGAGCGCGGGGACGTCAAAGGCCACTGCACACCAGAGGAGGCGGCGGCCATGGCGGCCGCGGCCGCGGCCCGTCGCCTGCTGCTCACCCATTTCTGGTATGGAACGGACCTCGCCAAGGTCGAGAGCGCCGGCCGCCGACACTACGGGGGTCCGCTGGCCCTGGCCAGGGACGGGCTCCGCCTGGACCTGCTTGCGCACGCTGCTCGCTAACGCCCTCGCGGCGCCTCGACTATGGCCGCCGCCGCCCTCCCCCGGGCCGCCGCGCGATGGGTTTATAACGATTTATTGACAAAAATACTGAGAAACACGACGATGGGTGAGAAGAGAGGGCGAACCCTTCTGAGAACAAGAGCGACGATGCCTGTGCCAGACACGCGCACAGAGGTGCTGGCCCACATTGTGACGCACGGAGGCGCCACCGTCGCGGCCTTGGCGGGCGCGCTCCAACTGGCCGACGCGACGGTCCGGCGCCATCTGGACAGGCTGGAGGCGCACGGGCTCGTCACGGCGGACACCGTGCGCCAGCGCCGCGGCCGCCCCTTCCGCCTCTACAAGGCCACCGACGCCGGAGTGCGCAGTCAGCGCGACCACTCCGCCGGCTTGGCTGCGCGGCTGATCGAGCAGGTCGAGCGGAGCAGCGAAGGGCCGCAGCGGGTCGCCGAGGGGCTGGCGACGCAGATGGCGGCCGAGCACCGCGACGATGTCCCCAACGACGCCCCCCTGGAGGAGCGCGTGGCCAGCACCGTGGCCGCGCTTCGCGGCGAGGGGATCTTGGACGGTTGGGAGCGCACGGCGGCGGGATTCCGGCTCCATAGCCACGGCTGCCCCTATCGCGACGCCGCCGACGCCAGCGACTGCCTCTGTGAGTCCGACCGCCTCACGATCGAGAAGCTGATCGGCGTGCCGGTGGAGCAGATAGGCAGCCTGGTCCACGGCGACCGCGCCTGCGAGTACGTCGTGGAGGCCGCCGATATCGCGGGCGCCACTACGGGCTCGGGCAAATCGAACCGCGCGGGCAAATCAAAGGGCGAGACAGATAAGGGAGACGTGGCCCGGCCATGAGCACGCCGCTCTTTGAGATCGACGACTTGCACGTCAACGTGGGGAACAAGCCCATCGTCAAGGGGCTCTCCTTGCGCGTGGACGCCGGCGAGGTCCACGCCATCATGGGACCGAACGGCTCCGGCAAGAGCACGCTGGCCAACGCCCTGCTGGGACACCCGCGCTATCGCGTGACCGACGGCGACGTCCGCTTCAAGGGGGAGAGCATCCTCAAAGAGAGCCCCGACAAGCGCGCGCGCCGGGGGCTCTTTCTCGCCTTTCAGTACCCCACCGACGTGCCCGGCGTCTCCATGATCAACTTCCTGCGCCGCGCCGTCAGCGCCCGTCGCGGCCAGGAGATCCCGGTACGGGAGTTCCGCCAGCAGCTCCAGGCCGCCCTGACGACGCTCCACATGGACGAGCAGTTCGTCCGGCGCTACGTCAATGACGGCTTCTCCGGCGGCGAGAAAAAGCGGGCCGAGATCCTGCAGTTGGGCCTGCTCCAGCCGGAGATGGCGATCATGGACGAGACCGACTCCGGCCTGGATATCGATGCCTTGCGCATCGTGGCGGAGGGCATCAACGCCTTCCACGGGGAGAGCAACGGCATACTCCTGATCACGCACTATCAGCGCATGCTCAACTACGTCCACCCGGACAGGGTCCACGTGCTGGCCGCTGGTCGCATCGTGCGGTCGGGGGACTTCAGTTTGGCCGAACAGCTAGAAGCCGAGGGCTACGACCCCATCCTTGAGGAAGTCGCTGCGGCGGAAGGAGCCATTGCGTCATGACAACGGCAAGCAAGCCCCCAATCAGCAAGGCGGCCTACGAGTTCGGCTTCCACGACAAGGAAGAGGCGCTGCTCAAGCTGCCCAAGGGGCTCAGCCGCGAGGTGGTCAACACCATCTCGGACCTCAAGAGTGAGCCGGACTGGATGCGGGAGCTGCGGCTGCGCGGGCTAGAGCATTTCCTGGAACGGCCCATGCCGCAGTGGGGCGGCCACCTCAACGACCTCGACTTCGATCAGATCCACTACTTCGTCCGCGCCACCGACCGCGACGAGCAGTCCTGGGATGACGTCCCCGACTACATCCGCGACACCTACGACAAGCTCGGCATCCCGGAGGCGGAGAAGAAGGGGCTGCTGGCCGGCGTGGGCGCCCAGTACGACTCCGAGGTGGTCTACCACAACATCCGCAAGGACCTGGAAGAGAAGGGCGTCATCTTCATGGGCGCCGACCAGGGCCTGCAGGAGCACGAAGATCTCTTCCGCGAGCACTTCGCCCGCCTCATCCCCGTCAACGACAACAAGTTCGCGGCGCTGAACACGGCCGTCTGGTCCGGCGGCTCCTTCATCTGGGTGCCGGAGGGCGTGAAGGTGGATGTCCCCCTGCAGGCCTACTTCCGCATCAACTCGGAGGACATGGGCCAGTTTGAGCGGACCATCATCATCGCCGAGCCGGGCTCGGAGGTGCACTACGTGGAAGGCTGCACCGCGCCCGTCTACTCCAGCGACTCGCTCCACAGCGCGGTCGTGGAGATCATCGTCAAGCCCGGCGCCAAGGTCCGCTACACCACCATTCAGAACTGGTCCAACAACGTCTACAACCTCGTCACCAAGCGGGCCGTCGCACAAGAGGACGCCGTCATGACCTGGGTGGACGGCAACCTCGGCAGCAAGCTGACCATGAAGTACCCCTCGGTCTACCTGATGGGGCCGGGCGCTCACGGCGAGGTGCTGTCGCTCGCCTTCGCCGGCAAGGGGCAGCATCAAGACGCCGGCGCCAAGATGGTCCACGCCGCGCCGAGCACCACGTCGGTGATCAACAGCAAGAGCCTCGCCATCGACGGCGGGCGCACCTCCTACCGCGGCCTCCTCAAGGTCTATGAGGGCGCCACCGACGTGCGCGCCACCGTCCGTTGCGACGCCCTCATGCTGGACGACAAGTCGCGCTCGGACACCTACCCGACCATGGAGATCGACGAGAAGCGCGTTTCGATCGGCCATGAGGCCACGGTCTCCAAGTTGGGCGAGGAACAGCTCTTCTACCTGATGTCGCGCGGGCTCACGGAAGAGCAGGCCGCCAAGATGATCGTCAACGGCTTCGTGGAACCGGTGATCAAAGAGCTGCCCATGGAATACGCGGTGGAGCTGAACCGCCTGGTGGAGCTGCAGATGGAAGGCGCTATCGGCTAGGCGGGCGGCTAGGCGGGCAAACGCCATACGAATGCGGCAGGCTAGAAAAGCCCCGCCGGCGGCGGTCGTCCTCCTGCGGGAAGGACGCGCGGTTGGCCGCGGGCGCTTCGCGACCGTGAAGCGAAAGTAGGACCGTGACGAACGCAGCGGTGCTCGAGGAATCACTGACCGCCCGGCCAACCGGCGATCTGGTCGATGCCGTCTCCCGCTCCCTGGACGAGCCGCCGTGGCTGCGCCAGCACCGCCTCTCCGCCCTGCGCACGTACGAGGAGCTGCAATGGCCCAGCGGCCAGGAGGAGGAGTGGCGCCGCACACCCCTCAGCGATGTCCCCCTGGAGCGGTACCGTATCCCGCTCGGCCGCACGGCCGTCCCCACGCCCGACCTGCTCTCGCTGGCGGGCCCCACCCGGGGTGGGCTCCTGGCCCACGTGGACAACGCCGTGACGCACTTGGAACTCTCGCAGGAGCTGGAGCGGAAGGGCGTTCTCCTCGCACCCCTCTCGATCGCGGCGCGCGAGCATGAGCCCCTCGTCCGGGCCCACCTGAACACGGTCGCGCCGATCGACTATGACCGCTTCACCGCCCTCAGCGCCGCCCTCTGGACGCAGGGCCTCTTCTGCTATGTCCCTCGCGGCGTGGTGGTGGAGCCCACGCTCTACCACCTCCTCAGCAAGAGCGCGGGGGGCTGGGCCTGTTCGGCCACACCTTGATCGTGGCGGCGGAGGGGAGCGCCGTGACGATGGTGGAAGCGGCCGCCACCGGCGATGAGGCCGGCGACGGCGACGTGGATGGCGAGGACGCATCGCTCGTCAACCGCACGGTCGAGATCGTGGCGCAGGACGAGGCCCGGGTGCAGGTCGTCCAGCTGCAGCAGTGGGGCCGTGATGTCAGCGTCTTCCTGACCGAGCGCGCCTCGCTGGGGCGCTACGCCACCGTCCTCCTGGCCTCGGCGGCCTTCGGCGCGCGCCTCCACAAGGAGCGCGTGGAGATTGACGCCACGGGCGCCGGCTCCCGCGCCGACCTGATCGGCCTCTTCGTCGGCACCGGCGACCAGCACATCGAGTTCGACACGCGCCAGAGCCACACCGGCGTCGGCAGCAGCAGCGATCTGCTCATCAAGGGCGCCCTGGACGACAACGCGGACGCCGTCCAGTACGGCCTGATCAAGATCTACCCTTCGGGCCAGAAGACCCGCTCCTCGCAGACCCTGCGCAATCTCCTCCTCAGCGAGGGCGCCGGCGCCGACCCCATCCCCATCCTCGAGATCGAGGCGGACGACGTAAAGTGCTCGCACGCGGCCGCGGTGGGGCCGGTCGATCCGGAGCACCTCTTCTACCTCCAGTCGCGTGGCATCGACCCGGACACCGCTGAGCGCATGGTGGTGCACGGCTTCCTCCAGGTCGCCGTGGAGCGGCTGCCCGACGCCCACACCCGCGAGGTCGTGGAGCGCGCCATCGAAGAGAAGCTGCATACGGGAGTGGCCGCGTGAGCGAGTACGTAACTGTCGCCAAGGTTGCCGACGTGCCGGCCGGTGAAGCCCGCATCGTGGAGACGAACGGGCGCAGCATCGCCCTCTGCCACGTCGCCGGCGACCGCATCTACGCCATCGACAACGTCTGCACGCACGACAGCGGCCCGCTGGGCGACGGCACGCTGCGCGGCGAGGAGATCGAATGCCCCCGCCACGGGGCGCTGTTCGACGTCAAGAGCGGGGCGGCCCAGACGCTGCCCGCCGTGCGCGGCGTGCGCGCCTACGACGTGCGCGTCATCGATGACGACGTGCAGATCGCGCTTGAGGATGCGCCGTGACCAGCACGGTGCAACAAGCAACGGCCCTGGACGTTGACGCCATCCGCGCCGACTTTCCCATCCTCACGCGGGAGGTCAACGGCCATCCCCTGGTCTACCTGGACAACGCGGCCACGTCGCAAAAGCCGCAGGCCGTCATCGACGCCCTGACGCACTACTACAGCACCAACAACGCCAACATCCATCGCGGCCTGCACACCTTGGCGGAGGAGGCGACGGCCGCCTATGAGGCGGTGCGGACGCAGGTTGCCGCCTTCATCGGCGCCGCCAGTGCGCGCGAGATCGTCTTCACGCGCAACACCACGGAGTCGCTGAACCTGCTCGCCTACACGCTGGGCCAGCGGCTGCAGCCGGGCGACGAGATCGTGCTCAGCGGTATGGAGCACCACTCCAACCTGGTCCCCTGGCAGCTCCTCGCCCGACGCTCGGGCGCGACGCTCGTCTTCCTTGATGTGGACCCCAGCGGCCGCATCAGCCTGGACCAGGCCCGCGCCCTGATCGGTCCGCGGACCAAGATCGTCTCCTTGGTCCACATGTCGAACGTGCTGGGGACGATCAACCCCGTGGAGGAGATCGCGGCGATCGCGCACAGCGCCGGCGCGATCATGGTCGTGGACGGGGCCCAGAGCGTCCCCCACATGCCCGTCGACGTTGGCACGCTGGGCGCCGACTTCCTCGCCTTCTCCGCCCACAAGATGCTCGGACCCACTGGGGTGGGCGTGCTCTGGGGCCGCCGCGAGCTGCTGGAGGACCTGGACCCGTTCCTGGGAGGCGGCGAGATGATCAGCGTCGTCACGCGCGAGGAATCCAGCTGGGCCGCGGTGCCGCACAAGTTCGAGGCCGGCACCCCCAACATCGCCGACGTGATCGCCTTCGGCCCCGCCCTGACCTACTTGACGAACCTCGGCCTGGACGCCGTTCGCGCCCACGAGATCAAGATCGCCGCCTACGCCCTCGATCGGCTCAAGGCGCTAGAGGGCGTCCGCGTCTACGGCCCCAGCGAGCCCGAGCAACGCGGCGCCGTGATGGCGTTCAACTACCTCGACATTCACGCCCACGACATCAGCACGATCCTGGACGGGTACGGCGTGGCGATTCGCGCCGGGCACCACTGCGCCCAGCCGCTCATGCGCAGCCTGGACGTCGCCGCCACGGCGCGCGCCAGCTTCTACCTCTACAACCGCCCTGACGAGGTCGATGCGCTCCTCGACGCTCTGCGCGAGGCCGGGCGGCTGTTCGGCTACGACGGCAAGGACGGATAGCGGCCGTGCCCAGCCCAGAAGCGCAGCACCCCGTCCAGTTCGACGAGCTTTACCGCGACCTGATCCTGGACCACTACCGCAGCCCCCGCAACAAGGGAACGTTGGAGGGCGCGTCGGTGGTGGCGGAGGGCTTCAATCCCGCCTGCGGGGACGAGATCCAGATCGCCCTGACCCTGAATGGGGACAAGATCGCCGCCATCCGCTTTCAGGGACAGGGCTGCTCCATCAGCCAGAGTTCCGCCTCCATGCTGACCGAGGAGGCGCAGCGACGGTCGCTGGCTGAGCTGCGCGCGCTCTCCGCCGCCGTCCAGGCGATGCTCACCCAAGACGGCTTCGACGTCGACGCCGCCGACGTCGGCGACTTGGAATCGCTGCAGGGCGTGGCCCGCTTTCCCGTGCGGATCAAGTGCGCGCTGCTGGCTTGGAAGGTGCTGGAACAGGCGTTGGCGGAGGCGAGCGGCGGCTCCGTCGAGACCGACAGCGACATTCAAACGCGCGTCGCTTCGGCCTCCGGCTAGTCGGGCCGGCTAGGCAGGCCCGTGCTCCGCGGAATCGGTGGGGCCGGAAAGGAATCCGCGTCATGGTGACTGAAGAGGACGTTCGCGAGCGGCTGAAGACCGTCTTCGATCCGGAGATCGGCATCAACGTCGTGGACTTGGGGCTGATCTACCGCATTGAGCCCTCGGAGGACGGCAAGAACGTCCGCGTGATTTTCACGCTGACCACGCCGGCCTGCCCGGTAGGGCCCATGCTGCAGGCGCAGATCCACGAGGCCGCGGCGGCGACCGAGGGGGTCGAGGACGTGGAGACGGAGATCGTCTTCAGCCCGCCCTGGGACCCGCGCGAGATGGCCAGCGACGAGGCCAAGTTCGAGCTGGGCATCTTTTAGCAGAACAGCTCCTCGCCTCCACGGGGCTCGCCATCCCAGCGCCAGGCCGTCCGCCCAGGCCTGCGAGGATCGTGGTGTCTGCCGCAGGTAAGCGCGCGAGGTTGCGACGCTGTAGCGTCTAGAGCCGCATCCGTCTAGAACAGATGTTCTAGGAGGAACTCAGGATGGCTTTCCCAGTTCATACATCCGCGGAAGACATCAAGAGCATCGCGAGCTACCTGAAGACGAAGCCCACAGGTGAGCCGCTGGAGAAAGCGCGCTCAAAGGTGCAGCAGGGGCTCCTTGATCCCCGAAAACTGTCTGCGTACCGAGCGCTGAAGTTGGTCGGCGATAGTGACCAACTCGAACTCACGCAGATCGGGCGATCGATTGCCCGCAACCCCAACCATCAGGGGACCTAGTTTGAGATTCTACGAGGCTACGAGCCGTACGCCGACGTGCTCGAATGGATCTATCAGCAGGAGTTCGAGGAGGCGCCCACCTCGGAGGTCCAGGCGCACATTCACAGCGTGATCGGTGGCATGAAGAGCAAGACGCTTGCCTCAGCGGTGAATTTTTTCTTCTCAGTCGGCGAGGCTGCGGGTCTCGGCAGCACGACCGTAGGCCGACACGGAAAGGAGACGCGCTTCGCGGTGAATCGACAGCAGCTGCGTGCGTTCGTCGAGGGGACCCCATTGCGCACGGACGAGGGCGAGGCGCTCGATGACCACGTGGATGAACATCCGGCTGCTGACGAGGATCAAGAGGCGGAACAGCAGGACAGGGGTCGAGAGGCAGTCACGCCTACAGAACGCCAAGTCGATCTGGGCCGCGTCTTCATAGGTCACGGCAAGAACGAAACCATCCGCGCCGCGATCAAGCGAGCGGTAGCTCTAGCCAGTATGGAGCCGGTCATAGAGGTCGAACGCGAAACCACTGCTGAGCCGGTCTCCGGTAAGGTTTTCGACTCTATGCGCACATGCGCCGCTGCCGTCATTAATGTCAGCCTGGACGAGGCGGAAACGCCGGAGGGCTGCTCGCCTAAGATCAACGACAACGTCCTCACCGAGATCGGGGGCGCGCTCGCGCTTTTCGGTGAGCGAGTCATTCTCGTGTGGGACACGCGCTTAGAAATCCCTACGAATCTGGGGGGTCTGTTCGTGACTGATTACCAAGGTGATGACCTCGGGGCCGAACAAACGCTCGACCTCATCGAGGCGCTGAACCAGCTACGGAGCAAGCCCCTGCCCGCAGCGAGCTAGTGCCACCACTATGAGCCGCGAGTCGATGTCGCCCAGCATCGCGTCGTGATTCCTGCACCGCACTCTTCATCCCTCACGACGACGGCGCAACGGCGTAGGGCATGTACACCGGCGCGGCCAGGGCCCGGTGGATCTCCCGCGCCACCCCTTTAACGGTGCGCAGGCCGTAGGCGTAGGACGGCTGATCCTCGCTGAGGATGGCCAGGGCGTAGAGCGCATGCCCGTCGCGGGAGCGCACGAAGCTGGCGCTGTGCACACGCCAGCTCCGCTCGTCGTCGGGAAACCAGCCGTTCTTTAGCGCAACCTCGGCGCCGCCGTAGTGCGCCGTCAGCCCTTCCGTGATGCCCCAGGCCTGGTCAGGCTGCACGGAGCTGAGGAGCTGCAGCGCGCTGGCGCGGCTCTCGGGGCTGAGCACGGTCCCCTCGGCGATTTCGGCGAACAGCAGGGCCACGCTGAGGACGTCGGCTTGCTGCGCTCCCCAGGGGCCCTCGCCAATCGCGAAGCGGGGCCGGCCCAGCGCGAGCGCCTCCAGGACCGCCACCACGGGCTCCCGACCGCCCACCGCACGCCAGAGGCGGTCGGCGGCGGCGTTGTTGCTCGCCGTGATCATCAACCGCAGCGCCTCTGACTCAGCGTCGGTCAGCGCGCGGCCTTCCCCTTGCGCGGCGTCCAGCACGGCCAGCATCAGCGGCACCTTGGCGACGCTCGCCAGGGAAAACACGGTGTCCGTCCGCGCCGTGTAGACGTGTCCCTCGCGCAGATCGATCACCGCCACCGCCACGACGCCGCTGCGGCTCTCGGCGAAGGCGCGGGCGGCGACGGAGAGGGCGTCGAGCGATAGCTCCTCGCTTATCCGCTCCGCGATAGGGCCGGAGGGGGCGGGAGGGTCCGCCTCGATCGCCGCCGGCTCTTCCGGCGAAGGCGGCGGCGGGGCGTCGCGCGCTTCGCGAACCGCGGGCGGCGGAAGGGGCGCGGGGAGGACGCGGACAGCGCCGGCGGCGGGGGGTACCGGCTCCGGAATCGGCTGCGAGTCGTGGTCGGAGCGTGCCGGCGTTGCGGCGACGGCGCTCTCCGCATCGGCACGCTCGACCGGCGCTGGGCCCTCCGCCACGGCCGGCGGCGCGGCGACGGCGCTGGGCCCGGCCTCGCCGTCGCCGCAGGCGACGAGCAGCAAGGCCAACACGCTCAGCAGCGCCGACGCGATCAACGTCACCCGCGCTCTCCTCGCCGGCGCCGGCGATCCGGCGTCGGCAGGTGCACGACAGCTACGGCAGCCCCTGGGCATTGCGAGTCGCGGCCTGCGACCGTCGCGGCAGAACGCCGCGCCTGGGTCCTGCCGCCTCCGTTTCTCCCCGTACCGTATTGCCGACCCCGGCATCTGGCCAGGACGGCTCTCGTGTCGCCTCGCGGGACGCGCTCCCCAGCCGCTCCCGGCCCCGTTGACAGCGCCCGCCGCGCGCAAAAGAATGCGCAGCGCAGCACCGGAGGAGCGTCGTGGCATCGACGATCGAAGCCGTGCGGGGAGACATCACCGAGCAGGTGGTGGACGCCATCGTCAACGCCGCCAACAACCACCTCTAGATGGGCGCCGGGGTTGCCGGCGCCATCGCGGGACGGGGTGGCCGCGGCATTGAGGCGGAGGCGATACGGCAGGGGCCGATCGAGATTGGAAGCGCCGTGGTCACCGGCGCGGGGTCGCTGGCGGCCAAGCACGTCATTCACGCCGCCGCCATGGGCCAGGACCTCGCCACCGACGCCGAGAAGATCCGCGCCGCCACGGCCGGCGCGCTCAGGCTGGGCGAGGAGCTGGGGCTGCACTCCATCGCCCTGCCCGCCTTGGGCACCGGCGTGGGCGGATTCTCGCCGGACGAGTGTGCACGCATCATGGTCGCCGTGGCGCGGGAGCGCGCCGGCGCCGACGAGGCGATCGCGCTGATCCGCTTCGTCCTCTTCGACGAGCGCTCGTATGAGGCGTTCCAGCGCGCGCTGGCCGAGGGCGGTTAGCTCGCCAGCACGGGGATCAGCAACGCCGGCACGAAGGCCACTGCCATGAAGATGAGCGCGGCGCCCAGGCTGCTAAGACGGCGCAGAAGCGTCATCCTGTCCCTCCCCCGTTGAGCGGCCGGTCCGCCGGTGGACGGCCCTGCGGGCTCTATGCCCATCATCGCGCGGCGGCGAGCGCGCGGCATCGGGACACTCCCTACGGCGCGACCGCGACGGACCGAAGCGCGCCTCAGCGGGGCCGCATCTTCCTGGCGCCGTATCCCCCGCTCGTCGAGCGACGCGGCGCGGAGCCGCTAGCATCGGCCCATGCTCTTCAAGAAGGAATGGGTTGACGCCGTGCTGACGGGCCGCAAACGGCAGACTCTCCGGCTCCGGCAGCCGCGGGTCAAGGTGGGTCGGACCTACGCCGTGCAAACGTCATTCCGCTCCACCTCGCGGGGACGCATCCGCGTCACCGCGCTCCGCCGCTGCACGCTCGCGGGGATGACGGAGGCCGACCTGGAGGCGGAGGGCTGGCCCGCCGGCGCGCACGGCGGGGAGAATCGCCGGGCGTTCGAGCAGCACTTCGCCCGCATCAATCATCTGCACCCCGACCGCATGACGCCCGCCGACTGGAAAGCGCTGCGCTCCCGTCCCTTGTGGTGCATTGCCTTCGAGCCCGCCGCCGAGGGCGAGCGTCCGGCGTGACGCCGCCCGCGCCGGACCAGCCGCCCGTCACGGTGGGCGCGGGCGCCGTCGTCGTCCGCGATAATCGCATCCTGATGGTGCGGACCACCTACGGCTGGGCGGCTGGCCGTTGGGTCATCCCCAACGGCACCCAGCATCCGGGCGAATCGCTGCAGGATTGCGCGCTGCGTGAACTGCGCGAGGAGGCCGCCCTGACGGGGCAGGCCGGCGGCATCGTCGCGGTCCGCTCACTGGCGACGGCGGCCGGATCCGACACCTTCGTCGCCCTCGCCGTCGCCGCCGCCCCCGGCGAGCCCCACCCCGATGGCCGCGAGACGGACGCCGCTCGTTTCCTCACCGTGGCCGATGTTGAGGCCTTGGCTGCCCGGGGAAAAGTCGTGCGGCTGCACCGGATCATCGCCCATCACGTCCTGGACGGAACGCCCCAAGCGCCGGTCCAGACGATGCCGGCGCTGGACCGGACCGGCAACCGCGGCTCCTCGACCGTCTACCTCCTTCCGCCCCCTTCCCCAGCGGCACCCTGATCGCGCCGCCCCCCTACGGGTCCTGCCTACACCCTTAGGGGTTCCTGCCGATTATTCAGGCACGGGTCGAGGATCGGCCCACCGTTGGCGATCTCGGCCTGACCAGGATGGCGCATGGCCCGCAGCTCGACCCTCCACTCCCGCCGCTTCTGGCTGCTGCTGTTGATCTCCGTGGCCGGCATTGGCCTCTTTGTCTGGCAGCAGGACTTCGCCGCCATGGGGGAGGCGCTCTCAAACGCGAACCCGGCCCTGCTCCTGGCCGCCGCCGGCGCCTACCTGGCCGCGCACGGGATCCGCGCCGGCAGGTGGCGTTACCTGCTCGCTCATCTGCACGACTGCGGCTATTGGCGACCGTTTCACGCGCTCACCATTGGCGTCACGGCCAACAATCTGCTGCCGGTGAAGGCGGGCGTCATCGCTCGCGTCCACCTGCTCAGCCGCCGCACCGGCCTCAGTCATGCCGCCATAGGGAGCAGCATGGTCGTGGAGGCGTTGTTCGACGGCGCCGTCCTGCTGACCCTGATCGTGGCGGCGCTGGCGCTTGCCGAGCTGGATGGGACCGTCCGCACCGCCGCCTTCGCCCTCGCCGCCTCCATGGGCCTGGCCGCCGTGCTCGTCGCCCTCGTCTTGGGCGGCTGGCTGCCGCGGCGGCCCGGGCGGGCGCTGCTGCGCCGTCTTCCCTCTCGCTTCCAGGCGGCGCTGGGCAACGGCGGACGCCACCTGATCGCGGGGCTGGAGGCGTTGCGCCACCCCCTGCAGGCGGGGTCCGTGCTGGGGGCCTCCCTGCTCTGTTGGACGCTGATGGGGGTCGCCTATGTGCTCCTGGGCGAAGCCTTGGGAATGTCACTGGGGATAGGAAGCTATCTCGTCTTAGTGGCCGTGGCGCAGTTCACGTTGGGGGCGCCGCCAGCGGGCGGCAACATTGGCGCCTTCGAGGTGGTGGTGGCGCAGACGCTCGGCGCCGTCGGCGTCGGGGCGGGGATGGCCGGGGCCTACGCGGTGGCCCTCCACGCCATGATCGTCGTACCCGTCACCGTGATCGGCCTGGCCCTGCTCTGGGCCGACGGCAGGGGGCCGCAGCGGCTCCCGCGCGCGGTGCCGAGCCGGCTGGCGGTCCACCCGCGGCTGCGGTTGGTCGGCGGGGGCGCCCCCGCCCTCGTCTCCTCCCTCCGCAGACGGGGCGCTCGGGCGGCCTAAGCCGCCCGCCCGACGCCGGGCCCCGCCGGCCGTCGTCCCTCCTCAGGCAGGCCCTTACACAGACACAGCGGGCGGCATCACGCGCGCGTGCCTGCCCTGCGCGGGCGGTCGCCTGGCTACAATCGCCGTATGCCCCACTTCACGCGCCGCGGAGACGACGGCAGCACTAGCCTCTACGGCGGCGACCGCGTCCCCAAACATGATCAGCAGCCGGAGGCGTACGGCGCCGTTGACGAAGCGACCAGCGCGCTGGGCCTGGCCCGCGCCCTGGCCACGGCTCCGAAGACCAACGCGCTGGCTCAGGAGATCCAGCAGCGCCTCTACCTGATCATGGCGGAGTTGGCGGTGGCGCCCGGCCGGCCGGTACCGGCCGACTTCGTCACCGGCGCTACCGAGGTGGAGCGGCTGGAAGCCATGGCGGCCGAGCTGGAGTTGGAGGCGCCGCCGCCCAAGGAGTTCGTCATCCCCGGCGAGACGCCGGCGGGCGGCGCCCTGGACCTGGCGCGCACGGTGACCCGCCGAGCGGAGCGGGAGGTCTCACGGCTCGGGGCCGGCGGCCATGCGCTCAACCCAGATCTGTTGCGCTACCTCAATCGGGCCTCGTCGGTCCTCTACGACCTGGCCCGCTACGAAGAGCACTACGCCGGACGCAGCGCGCCGCGCGCTACCCGGGAAGGAAGGTCCGAGCGGTAAAGGGGCGGAGGGGGCGGATCGCCGCCTTTGCCCTCTGGCGTTGGAGCGGAGGCGGCAGCGGGCCGACGCGCTCGCGACTTGGAACGGGCCTGCCGCGCGCCCTACGATCGATGCGGCGGGCGATGGGTGGAGGAGTGCAGGCGTGTCCTGCGAAGCGACCACGGCGGACGTTCTCCACCGATCCGGGCTGCGCATGACGCGCCCGCGGGAGGTCATCATCGCCGCGCTGCGCCACGCCACAGGGCACTGCACCGCGCAGACGATTCTGGACACCGCGCAAGCGCGGCACCCCTCCATGAACGCCAGCACCGTCTACCGCACCCTGACCACGTTCAGGCGCTTGGGGCTGGTGTCGGAAACGGACCTGGGCAGCAGCGAACTGTCCTACGCCTGGATCGGGCCGGAGCGCCATCACCACCTAGTCTGCCAGCGCTGCGGCCACGTCGTGGAGCTGGAACACCGGTACCTGGAGCCTGTGCAACGCGCCGTCCTCAGAGACTTTGGCTTCGGCGCGTCGGTTGACCACTTCGCTATCTTCGGCCTCTGCAAGAGCTGCCGCGAAGCCGTGGGCGAGTGACGGGACACCGTCGTTGAGGCGGGAGATCGCCGCGCGCGCCCTTCCACAGGGAAGGGCCGCCGGCGGCGGGCAGGGAGAGAGCGGGCCGGTGCAGATCCCTGAGGCGCTGTTGCAGCATCGCCCCTTGGTGGACGCCGAGATGCGCTCCCTGCTACGGGAGCGCCCCCTCCCCATCTACGACATGGCCCGCTACGCGCTGGGCTGGCAGGAGGCGGATGGCCGCCCGCGCGACGACGGCGGCGGCAAGGGACTCCGGCCGGCCCTCTGCCTGCTGGTTGCCGACGCGATTGACGGGTCGGCGGCGGCAAGGGCGCGGGCGGCGGCGGGCGCCGCCGCGGTGGAGTTCGTGCACAACTTCAGCCTCGTCCATGACGACATCCAGGACGGCGACGCCGAGCGGCACCATCGGCCCACCGTTTGGGCGCAATGGGGCATGGCGCAGGGCATCAACGTAGGCGACGCGCTGCGTGAGCTGGCGCAGCTGGCCCTGGAGCGCGCGCGCGACGCCGGCGCCTCCGCCGACACGGTGCTGTCGGCGCACCGCTTGCTGAGCGATTCCGCGCTCACCATGATCGAAGGCCAGTACCTGGACCTGGCCTTCGAGGGGCGGGCGACCATCGCTGTGGACGAATACCTGGGCATGATCGAGCGCAAGACCGGCGCCATGATCGGCTGCAGCATGGCGCTGGGCGCCCTGCTCAGCAGCGAAGACGCGGACCTCGCCGCGGGCCTCAACCGGGCCGGGCGGCGGCTGGGCTGCTGCTTCCAAATTCGCGATGACTACTTGGGCGTCTGGGGCGACAGCGCCGTGACGGGGAAATCCAGCGACAACGACATCCGCCGGCGCAAGAAAACCTACCCGGTCGTCTATGCGTTCCAGGCGGCGCCGCCAGCAGAGCGGGCGCGGCTGGATCGCGTCTACGCGCAGGCCGAAGTGGGCGACACCGACGTCGTTGAGGTGACGCGGCTCTTGGCGGCCGTGGGCGCCAAGGAGGCGACGACGCAGGCCGCGCGGGAGCAGCACGATGCCTTCCTGACAGCCCTCAAGGCGTGCCCCCTCCCCGCGGAGGCCCGCGCCACGCTGGAGAGCGTGGCCCAATTCATCCTCCGGCGGGAGCGCTAGTGGCGGACGGCTCCTCGGCCTCCACGGCGGTCCCTGTGGCGGAGCCCCGGCTCGCGGAGGCGATACAGCGCGCGCGTGAGTGGCTGTTGGGCCGGCAGGACGCCGACGGCTACTGGTGGGGCGAACTGGAAGCGAACGTCTCCATCACCGCCGAATACCTGCTGCTCAGCCATCACCTGGGCATTGGCGATCGCGAGCAATGGGCCAAGATCGCTCGCTACCTCCGTCATCATCAGCGGCCGGAGGGGTTCTGGTCGCAGTGGTACGGCGGGCCCGGTGAACTCAACACCACCATTGAGGCGTACTTCGCGCTGAAGCTCGCCGGCGAAGACGCGGCCTCGCCCCACATGACGCGGGCGCGCGAGTGGATCCTGGCGCAGGGGGGCATCGCCGAAGCGCGCGTGTTCACTAAGCTCTGGCTCGCCCTTTTCGATCAGTACGACTGGGACCGGCTGCCCGCCATGCCGGTGTGGGTCAACCTGCTGCCGTCGTGGTTCCCGGTCAATCTCTACGAATTCGCCTCCTGGGCCCGCGCGACGATCGTGGGGATCACCGTCGTCTTCAATCTGCGCCCCACGGCCACCTTGCCCGCCGGCGCGAGCGTCCAAGAACTCTGGAGCGATCCGGCGGACCGTCGCCGCTTCGCCGTGTCGCGACCCGCGAATCTCGCCTCCTGGGCAGGCTTCTTCTACGGCCTGGACAAGGGCTTGCGGCTCCTGCAGCGCAACCACGTCCAGCCCTTCCAGCGACGGTCGCTGGCGGCCGCCGAGCGCTGGCTGCTGGACCGGCAAGAAGCGGACGGCTCCTGGGGCGGCATCCAACCGCCCTGGGTCTACGCCATTCTGGCGCTGCGCGCGTTGGGCTACCCGCTCGATCATCCCGTTCTCCAGAAGGCGCTCAAGGGCTTCGAGACGTTCACTCGGGAAGAGGCGGGGATGCTCTGGACGGAGCCCTGCCTCTCCCCCGTGTGGGACACCGCCCTGGCCGCGCTGGCGCTGTTGGACGCCGGCCTGGAACGCGACCACCCCTCCCTGACCAAGGCGGGGACGTGGCTGCTCCGCCAACAGGTGTTCACCGGCGGCGACTGGCAGGTGAAGAATCCGAACACGCCCCCGGGCGGGTGGGCGTTCGAATTCGACAACGAGACCTACCCCGACGTCGACGACGCGGCGGTGGTGATGCTGGCGCTCGACGGTATGGAGCCGGCGGAGCCGGCGGCCGCCCGCCGCGCGATCGAGCGGGGGCTGCGCTGGACGCTCTCCATGCAGTCGCACAACGGCGGCTGGGGCTCGTTCGACGTCGACAACACGCGCCGCTTTTTGACCCAGATCCCGTTCGCCGACTTCGGCGCCACGCTGGACCCGCCCACCGCGGACGTGACCGCCCACGCGCTGGAGCTGCTGGGCCGGCTGGGCTACGCCGGCGAATACCCGCCGGCGGCGCGAGCGCTCCGCTTCCTCTACGACCTGCAGGAGGCGGACGGTTCCTGGTGGGGCCGCTGGGGCGTGAACTACATCTACGGCCTCGGCGCCGTCCTGCCGGCGCTGGAGGCGCTGGGTGAATCCATGACGCAGCCCGCCGTTCGCCGAGCCGTGAGCTGGCTGGAACGGCACCAGCTTGAGGACGGTGGTTGGGGCGAAGGCTGCGAGACGTACGCCAACCCCGAACTGCGCGGCGGCGGCCCCTCCACGCCCTCGCAGACCGCCTGGGCGCTGCTGGCGCTGATCGCCGCGGGAGAGGACGGCTCGGCCGCGGCGGCGCGCGGCGTCCAGTACCTGATCGCGCGCCAACGGCCGGACGGGACCTGGGACGAGCCGCAGTTCACCGGCACCGGCTTCCCGGCGGACTTCATGATCAACTACCACCTCTACCGGCACTACTTCCCGCTCATGGCGCTGGGGCGCTACGCCCGCGCTCTGGGCCGGCGCTGACGGCCGCCCCCGAGCCGCAACCATGGTTCGCAACCACGGTCCGCAACCACGGTCTGCAACCGAGGCCCACGCCCATGGCGTACAATCGCGCGAAAGCGCCGCCTCTCCGGCCGAGGGAGCCGGCGCCACGGCTTCCGACATGAAGCGGGCGGACATGGTCGCGACGGCGCCGAACGTGATCGAGGCGGGCTACGCTCTCGCGCCCACCGATGCCGGGACCGCCGCGCGCTGGTGCCAGCGCTACGCCAAGCGCCACTCCGAAAACTTCACCGTCGTCTCGTGGTTCCTCCCCAGGCGGCTGCGCTCCCCCATGTACGTGGTCTACGCCTTTTGCCGCTTCACCGACGACCTGGGCGACGAGGCCCCCGGCGATCGCGAGGCGCTCCTGGACGAATGGGAAGCGGATCTGCGCCGCGCCTTCGATGAGCGAGGACGGCATCCCATCACCCGGGCCCTGGGTGCGGTGGCGCGCACGCATCCGCTGGAGCCGGAACCGTTCCTCCGCCTGATCGAGGCGAACCGGCGCGATCAACGGCAAGGTCGCTACGCAACCTTTCAGGACGTGCTGGGATACTGCGAGTATTCCGCCAATCCCGTGGGGCAGATGGTGCTGGCGCTCTTTGGCCACACGGACGCAGACCGCAGGGCGCTGTCGGACGCCACCTGCACGGCGCTGCAGCTCGCCAACCACTGGCAGGACGTGGCGCGCGACTACGCCGCCGGGCGCATGTACCTGCCGCTGGAGGACCTTGACCGCTTCGGCGTGCGCGAGGAGCAGATCCCGGCGCAGCAGTGCGACGCCAACTTTCGCGCCCTCATGCAGTTCCAGGTCGACCGGGCCGAGGCGCTCTTCCGCCGCGGCGAGCCGCTGGCTGATCTGGTCGATCGGGACTTGCGCATCGACCTCCAACTCTTCACGGCGGGCGGGCGCGCCGTCCTGCGGGCCATTGAACGGCAGAACTACGACGTGCTGACGCACCGGCCCACGATCTCCCGCCAGCGGAAGGCCTGGCTCGCGCTGCGCGCGCTCGCGCAGCGCTGGGCCGGCGCCTGATGACCGGCGCGACGGGTGATCGGGCGGCGTCCATCACCGCGCAGTCGCAGCCGTTGACGCTACAGCAGGCCTACGCCGCCTGCCGCGCCTTCACAAAACGGCGTGCCACCAACTTCTACTACGCCTTCGTTTCCCTCCCCAAACGAAAGCGCAACGCCATCTACGCCGCCTATGCGTTCGCCGGCACGGTCGACGACGCCGTCGACGAGGCGGGCGACGCCGCCGAACGGGGCGCACGCCTGCGGCGCGCCCACGAACTGCTCGCCCGCGCCTACGACGGCGCCCCTTCGCCGCGGGAGGGCGACGCCTGGCTGGAGATCGCCTTGGCGGACGCGGTCAGTCGCTACGACATTCCCCGGCGCTACTTCCTGGACCTGATGGCGGGAATGGAGCAAGACATCGCTCAGACCCGCTTCCGCGATTACGCCGAGCTGGAGGCGTACTGCTATCGGGCGGCCTCGGTGATCGGGTTGATCTGCACGGAGATTTTCGGCTACGACCACAGCCGTCGCGACGAGGCCGTGGCGGCGGCGATCGATATGGGCAAAGCGATGCAGGTCACCAACATCATGCGCGACGTCAAGGAGGACGCCCAGCGCGACCGCATCTACCTGGCGCTGGAGGATCTGCGCGCCTTCGGCTACTCAGAAGAGGATCTCAAGGCGGGCGTCTACAACGACGCCTTTCGCCGCTTGATGCAGGAATACGCCCGGCGGGCGCTGGCGCTCTACGAAGGCGGCTTGCGCCTCCTCCCCCTGCTGGACGATCGCCGCAGCCGCATGTGCTGCAACGGCCTCCAGGGCGTCTACCGTGGCATCCTGGACGCGATCATCGATCGCGACTACGACGTCTACAGCGAGCGCGTGAGCCTCTCCACGCGCAGGCGGCTCTTCCTCCTCTTGCGGCTCTGGATCGGCGGCGCGTGGCCCCAGCGACGCCTCAACTAGACGGCACGGCGGCGCCGGTCGTGGTGGTGGGGGGCGGCCTGGCCGGCCTCACGGCCGCCCTCGATCTGGCCGATGCCGGCGTCCGCACCGTCCTGATCGAGAAGCGCCCCTACGTGGGCGGCAAGACCTACTCCTTCATGGACAGCACCACCGGCATGGAGCTGGATAATGGCCAACACGTCTACCTGCGCTGCTGCACCGCCTACCGCGCCCTCATCGAGCGGCTGGGCCTGCACGACAGCGTGCGGCTGCAGCGGCGACTCCGCCTGCCCGTGCTCGATCCTCGGACGGGCCGGCGATCCGCCATTGAGTCGTGGCCGCCGTGGCTGCCCGCGCCCCTGAACCTGGGCTGGTCCATCCTGCGCTCGGCGCACCTGACCTGGCCCGAGAAGCTCCGCCTGGGACGGGCCGCGCTCCCCATCAGGCGCATGGGCGCGAAGGGGCGCCGGAAACTGGACGGCGTCTCCTTCGGCGACTGGCTGCGCGCCCACGGGCAGTCGGATCGGGTAATCGAGCGGTTCTGGGACCTCATCGTTCTGCCCACCTGTAACGACGCGGCCGACCAGATCAGCGCCCAACAGGCGCTGATGGTCTTTCAGGTGGGACTGTTCCAGGACGCGCACGGCGCCGACATCGGCATAGCGACGGCGGGGCTGTCGCACATCGCCGAGACCGCGCTGCGACAGTTCCAGGCCGCGGGCGGCGAGGCCCGCCTGGGCCGCGGTGTGGAGGCGCTGACGTGCGACGACGATCGCGTCACCGGCGTTCGGCTTGCCGGCGGCGAGCAAATTCCGGCCGACGGCGTCGTGCTGGCCCTGCCGCCGAACGGGGCGGTTCTGCTGTTGCCGGAGAGGTGGCGCCACCGCTCCGGCTTCAAGGATCTGAGCACGTTTGAGTTCGCGCCCATCGTCAACGTGCACGTGGAGTGGGATCGGCCCGTGCTGGCGGAGGAGTTCGTCGTGGTGTTGGACCCGGCCGTGCAGTACGTGTTCAACCGCAGCCGCATTCTGGGGCGGGAGGGGCAGGGACAGTGGCTGGCGTGCTCCCTGAGCGGCGCGCATCGCGAGGCGACGATGCCGCAGGCGGCCATCGCCGAGGCGGCCATCGCCGGTCTGCGACGCGCCCTGCCCGACGCGCGCGACGCCAAGGTGCTGCGCTGGCGCGTCGTGAAGGAGCCGGAGGCGACCTTTCGGCCGCTGCCCGGCACGGCCTCGCGACGCCCCCAGCCGGTCACGTCGGTGCCGAACCTCCTGCTGGCGGGCGCCTGGACCGATACCGAGTGGCCGGCCACGATGGAGTCCGCGGTTCGCAGTGGGCACGCCGCAGCCAAGGCCTTGCTGGCGCACGCAGGCGCGCCGGCGCGCCACGAATAACGCGCCGTGACTAGCGCAGGGGTACCAGCCCCCGCGCCCCGCGCAATTCGTTGACCGCGCGGATCAAGCGCGGATCGGCAAGGAGAAACCGAGCCAGGGCGCCGCTGCTCATGCCGACCCGCTCGGCCGTCTGCGACAGCGAGCAGTCCACGGCGACGAAGAGGTCCAGCAGCGCCTGCACGCCCTGCCAGTAGTCCCGATGCTTGGGCCCCAGCCGATTTCGTTTCGTCACGGGCAGAATCGCTTCCAGTTCCGGCGGCAGCGCGTAGCCTTCGAGATCAACCGGCCGGCGCACCGTGATCGCGATCGCCTCGCGCAGGCGGCCCAGGGCCCGGCTCCGGTTCTGGTGCTGCGAGCGACTCTCGAACGCCTGCGCGGTCAGGCCCGTCCCGCCATGCGTCAGGCGCACCGCTGAGTCCGTCTTGTTGCGCTTCTGGCCGCCGGGGCCGGAGACACGGAACGTCTCCACCCGGCACTGTTTGAGCAGATCCGCGTCGGGCAGGTGGAGGTAGTTGGGGACGGCGCTGTCCGGTGGCACGCGTTCATCATCGCGCAGCCGCCTGATTGCGCAACGCGGCGCGGCGCGCTAGTACCGCCCCTCGCGGAGGTACCAGCCCAGCGAGTCGAGGCGACGGAGCCAGTCCAGCTCTTCCGGCGACGGCGGCTCCACGACGCCGACCTCGTCGGCGACCTTCAGCTCCCAGGGGATGATCGCCTGGATCGTCGATACCTCCACGTTGGGGAAGAGGTCCGTCAGGACCATCTCGCAGGAGCCGGTCCGCCCGCCGTCCGCGGTGTCGAAGCCGAAGACGCCCATGGTGCTGACCACGACGTTCGGGCCCTGCGGCGCCAGGCCGGCGCGCCCACGGGCGCCGGGGCCGTCGATGTAGGCAGGCGAGCTGATGAAGTCGACCCGTTCCACAAAACGTCGCGCTTCCAGCGACATGATGACGACGGCGCACTTGGCCGTGCAGGCCAGATCCGCGTTGCCGCCGGTCCCGGCGAGCCGTCGCCGCGGCGAGGCGTAGTCGCCGATGACGAGGGTGTTGGTGTTGCCGTACCGATCGACCTGGGCGGCGGTGAGGAAGGCGCAGTCCACCTTGCCGCCGTGGCCCCAGGCGCCCAGCGCGTCC
The DNA here is from genome assembly GCA_963662615.2 of Dehalococcoidia bacterium. Taxonomy (GTDB): domain Bacteria; phylum Chloroflexota; class Dehalococcoidia; order Bin125; family Bin125. The sequence continues at coordinate 299,147 of CAXXSR010000001.1, read as the reverse complement.
TGCATGTCCGACACCATGCCCGCACCCACGTTCAGATTGATGTCCGAGATGCCAATGGGAGCGCGCGTGATCGCCGCCGGGTCCGGCTCCCAGTCGAATGCGCCCACCTCCGTGTTGAAGACGAAGTGGGGCCGACGCGTCAGCTTGGCCACGGTCGCCGCCAGGACCGGCAGGCCCAGGCCCACCATCACGGACTCTGTCTCGCCCAGGCGGCGGCCCGCCTCAATGGTCATCAACTCGGGCAGGGCGTAGTCGTCGCTCATGGGCGCGGGGTCGTGATCCGGTCTGCGAAGAGCTGGGGCAACGTCTCCGCTACTCGCCTTCAGGGTCGTCCATCCAACCCAAGTGCGGGGCAAAGCTGTAGTCAATCGGAGCGAGAGGTGGGAGCGGCGGCGCCGGGGTGATGTTGGCAATCCAAGCATCGCCGAACCGCTCTCGCAGGTGGCCCATGTAGGCGGCGCGGTCGGGCCGGCCGTAGATCCACTCCGCGGCAAAGGCGTCGAATTGATCCCGTCCCTCGTAGGCGAGCGCGGCCAGGCGAATGAAGGAGTAGTCACTGTCGTAGTACCCCGCCACGGCCGTCGGATGCGCGCCCCCAGGCGCGTGCACCACCGCGGCCACGCGCGCGCCCGGCACCAGGGTCCGGCTGGGGTCGCGGCGGACGACGGCCGTGGGCACGATCTCCTCCACCGACACGATCACCTTCTCGGCCGCCCAGAGCGCCCAGCGGGCATCGCCGAGGGCGCCCCAGCCCTGGACGTTGCCGTACACGTCGGCCCGTTGGAAGTGCATCATCGTGACGTCCGGTCGCAGGGCGGGCAAGGCGAGGTAGCGGTCGCCGTCGAAGGGCGAATCGATCACGCGCCACTTCGCCTCGCCCAGGAAGGAGGCGGCGTGGGCCCGGTTCTCGGGCTTGAGGTAGTCGCTGCCCAGGAACCACTTCATCGGCACGAAGGGAAATCCCATCGCCCCCGCCATCAGCATGACGGCGATGGCGCCGTTGCTGTAATCCTCGAACTGCAGCGCGCCGCTCGCCATCATCTCCGTCAGCGGCCCGGGGCGAAGGGCGCCGGAGATGTAGCCGGTGCGGACGCGGCTGCAACAGCCCGCCAGGACGAGCTGGGTCACCTGCGGGCCCAGGGAGGCGCCCACCACATCCAGATTGCGCCGGCGCCGGCGGATGATCTCGTGCGTGAGGGCGTAGGGGACCTGCGTGCTGTAGCCGGTGTAGACGACGTCGCCGTCATCCACGAACCGATCGACCGCCTCTCGCGCGGTCATGAGCTTGTTGCGGTGGGGATGCACGTCCGCGTCGGGGGTGAGAGCGTCGGCGAAGGGGGCGGTGGGCATGTGCGGCAGGTTGGCTCGTGATCCCTCGGGCGGGCGACGATTCCCGCAAGCGCGCGGCTCGGGTCGCTGAGGAAGGTAGACGGCGCCCTGGAGGATCGCAAGGGCGAATGCGCCCAAAATACGGTGCCCGGACTGGCGGGCGCCGGCAATGATGAGAGCCGGGATAATGGACGGGCGGCGGCGCTCCCTCCAGGAGGCCGTTCCGTCTCGGAGGCTGTTCTGCCTAGGAGGATGGTCAGTGCCCGCAGCCGTTCAACCCGCGGACGGGACGGTGGAGGTCAACGGCCTCAACCTGCACTACCTGGATTGGGGGGGAGACGCGCCGGTTGCGGCCCTGGCGCTGCACGGCTTCGCGCTGAACTGCCACTCCTGGGACGAGGTGGCGCCCCGCCTCCGCGACCGCCTCCGCCTGCGGGCGATTGACCAGCGCGGCCACGGCCTCTCCGATTGGGCCCAGCGACCAGAGGATTACGACCGCGACACCATGGTCCGCGACGCTACGGGGATCATGGAGGCGCTGGCGCTGGAGCGACCGGTGCTGCTGGGCCACAGCATGGGCGGGATCGTCGCCATGACCGTCGCCGCGCAAAGAGCGCAGGCCGTCCGGGCGCTGGTCCTGGCCGACGTGGGACCGGAGGTCAACCTGGACGGCGCCGAGGCGGTGCGGCGGTTTGTCGCCGGCCCCTACGAGCTGGAGAGCCTGGATGCCTGGGTGGAGCACACGCACCGCTACTACCCCTGGCGCTCCCAGGAGCGGCTGCGGGAGCGGCTGGCGCTGCCCCTGCGCGAGACGGCGGAGGGCACGCTGGCCAAGCAGTTCGACCGGCGCTTCCGCGAGGCCGGCTTTCGTGGGATCAGCCGCAGCGACGAGGACCTCTGGGCGACGGCCCGCCGCTTGCGATGCCCGACCTTGCTGCTCCGCGGCGGCGAGAGCCCCGTGCTCAGTCAGGAGCAGGCGCAGCGGTTCGCCGACGCAATTGACGTCGTGCGGCTGGTCACCATCGCAGGTGCGGGTCACTCCGTCGCCGGGGACAGGCCGGACGAGTTCGTACAAGCCGTGCGTGAGTTTCTTGACGACGTGCTCGAGGGCGAGGGGAAGGAAGTCTGACTGGGACATTCGGACATCGCGCCGACGGCCGAACCTGGACATGCGTCAGTCGCGCGCACCCGCACCAGGGACTAGCGTCGGTGTGGGGAACGACCGCATGGCGGCGGCGATGCGATCCGCCTCGGGGACGCCCTCAAGGTTGACCCCCTTGCTGACGAACAGGAATTCCACGGCGGCCACGCTCCCGTCCGCGTTACGGTGAATAATGCGCCGCTCGTCGAGGCGCTTCCCCGTGGCCGCTTTCGCTTCCGGCCTCAGCTCCACGAACAGCACATCGCCCTCCGCGTCATAGCGAAAGTACACGGCAACCTCCCTAGCGCGCGATGGTGTGGACGGTGATCACCAATGGCGGCTGCAAACCCGTGACCACCACCACGCGGATGGCCCGTCCCGCCACGGTCCCATCGTACTCGGTCGCAGTTTCGCTTAGCGCGGTTGCTTGGTTCGTCCGTTCGTCCTGAGCCTGTCGAAGGACGAGCGGAGATGCCGCCGTGCCCGCCCCTAACGGAACAGGTCCTCGTCCGGCGGACGGATGAGGGAAGTGTGGTCGTGCTCCTCGACCGCGATGTCGAGGCCGCGCACGACGGCGACAGGGGTTCGGTCGAGCTTGTTCATCACCGGCTCCGCGGCGGCGGCCAGCTCGTCGGCGATTGCCATGACCGTCACCTCCAGGTCGTAGCCGTCGGAGTCGCGCTGGCCCACGTAGGAGCGCAGCGGATCCATCCCGCTCACGCCAATGGCGACGTTCGTCAAGCCCATGCGCCAGGGACGGCCGAAAGTGTCGCTGACGATCACTGCAACGTCGGGCGCGCCGCGTTCCACCAGGCCCCGACGGATCGCGCGGGCGGAGGCGCTGGGCTCCTCCGGGAGCAACGTCACCACGTCGGACCCGCCCACGTTGGAGCGGTCCACGCCGGCGTTGGCGCAGACCCAGGCGTGCCGGGTCTCGGCGATGATCACGCCCCGCTCCATCCGCACGATGCGGCGCGACTCGCGCAGGACCACCTCGACCACGCGCGGGTCTTTCCCCCAGCGGTCGGCGTACGCCCGCGCCCGCGGGCCCGGCACGACGGCGCCCAGCGGGACGACCCGCCCTTCCGCTTTGCTGACGATCTTCTGCGTGACCACGAGCACGTCGCCGGATTGCAGCGGCGTGCCCTGCGCGGACAGCGCCGCATGAATCAGCGCGGCCAGGTCATCGTCGGCGCGCACCTCGGGGAGGCCTCCAACGGCGAAGATGTGAAACTCGGTTGGCGCGGGCACGATCGCGGGCCCCGTCTACAGCCCGACGATCTGCACGGCCGCGTGGCTCTTGTAGCGGCGGTTAATGCCCAGCAGCAGCGCCGTGATGTCCTCCACGAACTTCGACGCGCTCAGCGGACCCGCGTCCACGCCGCGCAGGTTAGGGATCCGGCCCACCAAGTCCAGAACGGCCTCCTTCGCTGCGTCGTCGGCGGCGGTGACCAGGACGTCGCCGGTCAGAGGCTGACCCAGCGCTTGCAGTTTGACCGCGCTGAGATTGTGGAAGGCGCCCACCACGCGCGCCTCCGGGAGCAGCGCCTGCGCCTGCTCGGTGGCGCTCCCTTCCGGCACATCAACCACGCCGGGCACGCCCTTGCGGAAGGTCAGCGGCACGACCGCGTCGATCACCAACTTCGAGCCGATGGTGTCGCGCAGATCGGTGAGAATGGCCGCGTGCCCGCCGAAAGGCACGACCACGACGACGATATCGGCGGCCGCCACGACCTCGGCGTTGAGGCCGCCCGCAACGTCGGCCCCTGGGGCGCCCGTGGTGGCGCCCGCGGTGGCGCCTACGGTGGTGAGAGCGTCCCGCACCTTCGTCACCGCCTCGCTCGCACGTTCAGGGCGTCGCGAGCCGATGCGCACCGATTCGCCCGCCCGCGCCAGTCGCATGGCGAGGCCCAGCCCTTCCGGGCCTGTGCCGCCCACGAACGCGATCGTCGCCAAGCGCGCCTCTCCCTGATCGAAGCCGCCGAACCGCCTTGCCAAGGGGCAACCAGCAAATTGCCCGCGCCTTCCGTCGCGTGGAACAATACCAGAGCGAGGGCGGAGGGCCGCGCGGCCTCACACGAGCGGTGGCGTCCGCTCCGCGTCGCGGGAGCCTTCTCCAAGGGAGCAACATGGCCCGAACAGAGGCGAGGCCCATCGCCACGGCCCCGCGACCGCAGCTGGACGGACGCGCGAGCGACGCCGCCGCGCCGGACGACGCCGCCATCCACTTCCAGGGAATGAGCGTCCGCTACGGGGGGCCCGGCGGGCTCCTCGCCGTCGACGCGGTCTCGTTCGCCGTGGCGCCGGGAGAGTTCGTCTCGCTCGTGGGGCCGAGCGGCTGCGGCAAAACGACCTTGTTGCGCGTGGCCGGCGGATTGCTTGCGCCCACGACGGGCGAGGTGACGGTGCTGGGCGGGCCGGTACGCGCTGCCCAACGGCGGAAGCGGCTGGGGTTCGTCTTCCAAGAGCCCGCGCTCTTGCCCTGGCTGACGGTTGAGGGCAACGTGCGCCTGCCCCTGGAGGTGAACCGCCGGCAGGGGCAGCAGGCGCTCTCCGTGGAGGAGCTGTTGCGGCTGGTGCGATTGAAAGCGTTCCGCGGCTATCGTCCGCACGAGCTGAGCGGCGGCATGGAGCAGCGCGTCGCCCTGGGCCGAGCGCTGGTCTTCAACCCTGAAGTGCTGCTGATGGACGAGCCGCTGGGCGCCCTGGACGAGATCACGCGCGAGCAGATGCGCTACGAACTCCTGCGCATCTGGTCGGCGGCGGACGCGGGCGCAGGCGCGACGGTGAGCGCCGAGCAACGCCGCAAGGCCGAGCACCGCCGCAAGGCCGAACAACGCCGCAAGACGGTGCTGTTCGTCACCCACAGCGTGGCCGAAGCGGTGGCGCTGTCGGACCGCGTCCTGGTGCTGAGCCGGGGGCCGGGACGGATCAGGGCGTCGATCGAGATCGGGCTGCCGCGGCCCCGTGAGCAGGCGAATGAGCGCTCCCCCGAATTCCTGGACTACGTGGACCTGATTCGGGGCCACCTGCGCAGCGAGGGTCTGCCTTGACCGATCACGTGCGGCGACGGGCCGCCGGCGCCCCCCGGCCGCCGTTGCGGCTGGAGTGGACGCGGTGGGGCCGGATGACGCTGCCCTACGCGCTTCCGCCGCTGCTGGCGGCCCTGCTGCTGGCCCTGGCCTGGGAGCTGTGGGTGGAGATCAATAACACGAGCGAGTTCACGCTGCCGCGCGCCAGCTCGGTGGCGAAGGCGCTCTTTACGGACATCGGGTTTTTCGCGCGGGAGGGGCTGCGCACGTTCTCGGTCTCAATCGCGGGCTTGGCGATCGGGACCGTCGCGGCGCTCCTCCTGGCGAGCGTGATGGCGCACTCGCGGATGCTGGAACGCGCGATCCTGCCCATTGCGATCATGGTGAAGGTCACGCCCATCGTGGCGGTGGCGCCGCTGTTCGTGATCTGGTTCGGCTTCGGCTGGCAGCCGAAGGTGGCTATCGCGGCGATGATCACGTACTTCCCCGTGCTCATCAACGCCATCGCCGGCTTTCGCGACGTCGATCCACGGGCGTTGGACTTCCTCCGCTCCATCCACGCCTCTCCGCTGGAGGTGTACCGGCGCTTGCGGGCGCCCAGCGCCTTGCCTTACCTCTTCGCTGCCTTGAAGATTGCTGCGACGTTGAGTTTGATCGGCGCGGTGGTGGCGGAGTTCTTCGCCGCCGGTCAAGGCGGGTTGGGGGCCGTGATAGATGTGGAGAATCGCGAGCTGCGACTGGACCGCCTCTTCGCGGCCGTGATCGTGCTGGCGACCATTGGGGTGCTGATGAATACGGCCATCACCATCGTTGAGCGGATGACCCTGTCCTGGCATCGCTCGACACTGGCGGGCCCGTCGTAGGGCGAAGGGAATGGGAGAGGCTATGATAACAGAACCGGCCGGCGGCGCGTCTGCGGGAGGGACGGAGAAGCGCCCGGACCCGACCAACATCGAAGGCCGCGTCCCCAATAAGATCGCCAAGCGCGAGATCCAGCGCCTGGTCGTCAAGATCACCGGCGTGGACGCGTTGCTGGAGATCGAAGGGGATGACGTGGACCTGGGGACGGACCTGAAGGTGCGCTATAAGCACCGGCTGGTCGCGGAGTTTCGCCGGGACGCAGTGGACGGCTGGTGGTACAAGGCGATCGTCCTGAATCAGGAGCCACCGTTCGGCGGCGAGGGCAGCGCGACGGACGCGGGCGACCTCTCGGACGGCGCGGCCACATAAACCGGTCCGCGCACCCTCAGCGAGGTCATGGGGACGTGATGCGACGTGCTCGGTCGTGGCGACGGGCGGGCGCGGTCGCGCTGGGCGCCATCGCTGTCGTGATGGTAGCCGTGGCGCTGCTCGCGGTCGCTTGTGGCGACGACGGGACCGCCGGCCCCGACGAATCAGGTCGGCTCTCGCTCACGTTCATGGCCGGCTTTCGGGCGCAGGCGAATCTGCCGTTCGTGGCGGCGTACGTGGCGCAGGAGCGTGGCTACTTCGACGACGCCGGCCTCGACGTCACGATCCGGCACTCATCCGGGCAGGGCGAGCACATTCGCCTCTTGCTCTCAGGCGAGGTGGGGGTCAGCACGCAGCCGGCCAGCGAGCTGCTGCAGCGGCGGTCCGATCCGGGCGCGCCCCTGGTGGCGGTGGCGCTGTTCGGGCAGACGGGCGATTTGGGGTACGCGGTGCTGGAGGAGAGCGGCATCACCTCGCCGGCCGATTTCGCCGGCAAGATCGTGGGCTTCAAGGGGGTGGTGCAGGCGGAGTTCCGGGCGATGCTGCGAGCGCATGGGCTCAGCGATGACGATGTGCGGCTGGTGGGCACCGGTTTCAATCCCGTCGTCCTTGTCGAGGGTCGGCTGGACGTCTACCCCGTCTTCCTCTCCAACGAGCCCGACACACTGGCGCGAGTGATCGGGGCGCCCGTTCGCGTCTTCCAGGCCGCCGACGACGGCATTCCCACGCTGGGAGTGACCTACGTGGTCTCCGAGGATTTTCTGGAGGACGCGACGAACCGGGAGGCGCTGCGACGGTTCCTGCTGGCGACGATGCGCGGCTTCCGGCTCGCGCTCGACGATCCGGCCGCAGCCCTGGAGGCGACACGGGCGTTCATCCCGGAACAGGCGGACCTGGTGCATGAGCGCTTCATCTTGGAGACGGAGCTGGCCAACGCGGTCTCCGATCTGACGGCCGCCAACGGGCTGGGCTGGTTCACGACGGAGCAGTTCGCCGCCCTGCACGACGTGCTGCGGGAGTTCGGCGGGATCGAGGAGCCGGTGGACCTGGAAGCCGCCCTGGAGCGGTCGTTCCTGGAGGCGATCTACGCGAACGGGGCGCTGCGCCTGAGCGACTAGGCGACGGGAACCGTGCCCTCGCGGAAGATTGAAGAGGAGGCCCGGCGGGCCTCCCGTTGGAATCAGCGCGGCGGCGGGGAAACTAGGTGGCGGCCTCGGCCTTCTCCTTGGCGATCTTCTTCTGCCCCGGCGTAGGCTCGTCGTCCGGGTAGTGCTTCTTCTTGAGCAGATCCCGCTCCGGGAAGATGTGGACGGCGTCCCACCCGCACGACTGCTCACAGAGGCGGCAGCCCGTGCAGTTCTTCTCAATCACCACGGCCTGGCCGAAGAAATCGCTGGCCTCCTCGGTGTATTCCAGGACGAGGGCGTCGAAGGGGCAGACGTTGATGCAAAGCTCGCAGCCGCTGCCGATGCAGAGATCGGCCACGACGACGGCCTTGGGCCACTCCTTCTTGGCGAACTTGCGGGAGACGTCGCCCACCTCATCCAGGATGCACTCCACCGGACAGACGGCCCCGCAGGCGCCGCAGTCGATGCAGAGGACGGGGTCGATGTAGTGGATGACGTTCCGCTCCCCATAGATGGCGTTGGTGGGGCAGCGGGCAACGCAGGCCGTGCAGCCGATGCAGGTCTCGATGATCTCGTAGGTCACCAGAGCCTCCGCCGGGCCGCGCGCCCTCGATCGATTATCGGTGCGGGCGGCCGCAATCGCCAAGGCCAGTGTAGGGGAGGCGGCGCCGGGCGGGCAATGAAGCGGCTGCCGGGGCCTCAAGCTGGACCCCAAGCCGCGACTGGACAACAACGAGCGCCACCAACGTCAGCTAGCACCACGATCCGAGTCACCGAACGAGCAGGCCACAATTGGGCTAGTTGCCGCTCGGCGGGGCCTCGTAATCCTGCCAGGCGATCATGTTGCCGTCCTTGTCGGTCGCGACCAGCCGTACCACCGTGCCCGGCGACACCGTAATTGGCCCAACCGTCAGGCTGCACCCCGTCGCGCCACGGCAGTTCTGCGCCGTCGGTTCAGGGATCACCGCCGTATCGCCTGCAGCATTCGGGGTGAGGTCGATCGCCTCGCCGCTGTCGCGGTCGGTCGCGCTGAGCGTGATCGGGAGCGCCGTTTGCACGTCCAAGCCGCCCTCCGGGGCCGCCACGATGATGTGCACTCCGTCGGCCCCGAAGATGTTCGATGTCGGCTGGAACGTTGTGGCCGTGAGCAGCTCGAACGTGGCAGGGTGCGCGACGCAGGTGCCGATGATCGCGGAGCGGATCGTGGCGTGCTCGAAATCGTCGTCCCTGATGGTGTGCGTTGTGGTCTCCCCCGTCTCGCTCGAAATTCGCCACGTGCGTGTCGATTCGGCCCCGACGTCCGTCTTTCCCTCGAACAAGATGGAGAAATCCCCCGGCGCCGTGCAGGTGAAAACCGCTTCCGGGACGAGCGGCGTCGAACCGTCTTGCGCGACGAGCCTTAGAAAAGGCCCCTCCGCTGAGGGGACCCTCGGGGGAGTGAGCGCGCCACTTTTAACGAGAAATGTGGCATCTACAGCCCAAAAGAAAGGTAGGTCCCTGGTCGAAGGCACGGGGCGCATCAGTTCGGTATGCTGCTCGCTCTTGAACCCCTCCCTGAGAGGGAGCGAGCCGATTTCGAACTTGAACTGGAAGTCGAGGCGCATGATGGGTACGCTCACGGTGAATTGTTCGCCCTCCCCCACGGTCCCAACATCAATAAACTCGGGGCCCTCCGTCATAGTCAGCCCGCTGACGGTCATGCCGCTGAAGTGCGGAAGCGGGATCGCCAGCGTGGTCAGGTCCGATTCCGCATCAAAGGCGAGCGTCACGCCTGGGACGGCCTCCACATCGTTATCGGAGATTAAAATGACGATCGGTGCGGCTCCGCTGGGGAGCGCGACCTGCGTCGTGAGCGTCACTGGCTCGGCGAAGCGGACACCGCTGGGCTCGAGTTGCAAGACCAGCAGGGGCTCCGGCCCAGAGGTGGGTTGAAACGCTGGGTTCGCGGAGCCGTCCGTGATGCTGAGGTCCTCGGGAGCCACACCCGCGGGGAGTGCACCCGCCGGGATGTCCAAGGTGACGCCCAGCTCTTCAACCGTCACGGACGCGGCGGGCGTGGTCGCCGCCTGATTCCAGGTCGCCGCTCGCTGCATCAGCAGCCAGACGCCCTGGCCGTAGTCCAAGCTGTCCAGGTCGCTGAGGAACGCCGGGCCGGCCGGCCGGTAGGTGCGCGTGCTCTGCGTCCGCGCGTCGAAGGTGAACGCCGCCTCTAGATTCCCCTCCAACCCGGCGAAGGCCTCCTCCACCGGGACGCCGCTCGGCCCCGTCCACATGACCAGGTTGAAGTCCGGCTGCAAGGACACGCTGCGTGCTGCGACCAGCGCCGGTTGCGGCCAGGGCGTCGCTTCCGTCACGCGGAGCCAGACGCCGGTGCCTTGCGGCAGGTCCGTGAGCGCGTTGAGGAAGTCCGGGGCGTCCGTGTTCCAGAGGTCGAAGGCCTGGGTCGCGGCGTTGAAGGTGGCGGCGACTTGCGCCTGCGCAACGATGTCCGCGATCGCGTCCTGGAACGCGGCGTCGGGCCCCGTCCAGCCGACCAGGTTCCAGCCCTCGTCGAGTGCGACCGTGCGGGTCTCGGCGACCTCCGTTTGGGCGTCGGCGGGCGAGTCGCCCAGCAGCGCCAGTGCGCCGCCGCCGACCGCCGCGAGCATCAACACCACAACGAACCGGAAATACGCCTGCATCGTCCCTGCCTCCCCTGTTGCCGGCGGAGTTTAGTGCGACGCGTCACCACCGTCGAACCACTCGATTCTGTGCAGCGGATGATGCAATTGAGTGGTACGATCTCGGCGATGGGCAGGCGTCTCCTGATGGCGGCGGCCGACGGAGGCCGGATGGACGTATGCGCGCACCCCTGCAATTAACCACGACCCTCGTCCTGGCCCTGGCCCTGGTAGCGGCCGCCTGCGACGGCGACGACGACGAGGAGCCCGAAGCGGCGGCAGCCGAGCTACCCCTCGCCACGGTGCAGCCGGCGCCGGAACCGGGGGCCGAGCCCGCCGTCGCGCCGCCCGACCAAGTGACGCCGGCGCCCGAGCCCGGTCCCGAGCCCAGCCCCGAGCCAGACGCGACCACCGACCCCGACCGCGAGCGGCTGGCCTACGGCGACTCCGTGGAGGCCACCATTGAGGCAGAGGATGAGGTCCGCCAGTTCCGCTTCGACGGCGCGGCGGGCGAGCTGGTCCGCATCAGCGTGGACGGCAAAGACGGCATGGACCCCGTCGCCTCGCTGCTGGAGCCGAACCGCACGGAGATCGCGACGAACGACGACCTCAGCCCCGCCAACCGGGACTCGCTCATCATCGCGCGGCTGCCCAGCGGCGGGCTCCAGGTGGTGCGGGTGGAGGCGTTCGACGAGGCGTCCGTGGGGCGGTTCGTCATTACCGTGGAGCGGCTGCCGGAGGACCTGGACTATGAACCCGCTCTGATCGACATCGGCGGGACGGTCCAGGGGATGCTGGGCGACCTGGACGACATTGACGAGTTCAGGTTCAGCGGCGAGGCGGAGCAACGCGTGGTGGTGGTAGTGGACGGCGCTATCGGCGTTGATACCATCGCGGAACTCTTCGACCCGGACCTGGTGTTCTTGCTGAAGGACGACGACGGCGGCCACGCCCTGGACGCGGAGCTGCTTTTGCAGCTGCCCACCACGGGGACCTACCAGGTGCAGGTGGCGTCCGTGAGCCGGAAGCTGGGCCCCTACCAGATCTCGGTGCGGCTGCAAGAGGAGGCGCCGACAGCGGACCCGGCCATCAGCGGCCGTGTGGAATCGGTCGCGAACACGTACCTGGACGCCATCCAGCAGGGCGACGCCGTCACGCTCTTTGCGCTGGCGGGACCGGAAGCGCTGGACATCTGGGGCTGGGAGTCGGCCGACGATGTGAGTCGCGATCTGCAGAAGCTCCGCGACGTAGGTGTGGGGGGAACGGTTGCCGCCACGACGTCGGAGCTGTCGGGGGCGCGCAGCCGGGCGACCATTGAGCTGGACGGGGCCGGCGACCAGCCGAGCGTGAGGATCCGCTTCGACCTCATTGAGGTCGACGGGCAGTGGCTGGTCGATTTCGTGCAGCGCCTCGCCGATCTCAGCGCCGCCGGCTAAGCGCCACAGCCGGGCGCCCCGCGAGCGTCCCAGCGGCCTCTCCCAGCGGCCTCTCCCGGCGACCTGTCCCGACGGCCTGTCCCGACGGCGATGCCGCGCTTGCCACCCTGCGGGCTTGCCACTATGATTGAGCAATGGTGCAATTGTTTCACTGTCGAGGTGCGCGGTGACGGTCGCGACGAGCCCCGCCCTTCTGCCCTGGGAGCAGGCGGCGCAGATGACGGAGGTGTTCGGCGCACTCTCCGACCCCACGCGCCTGCGCATCCTCTACGCCCTCAGCCGCAGCCAACACACCACCAGTGAGCTGGCGGCCGCCTTCGGGCTGAGCGATTCCGCGATCTCGCACCAGCTGCGCACGCTGCGCCAGCTCCACTTGGTCGCCAGCCGGCGCGAGGGGAAGCTGGTCTGGCACCGCCTCGCCGACGCGCACGCGCGCTCGCTCATCGCGCAGGGCCTGGACCACGCCTCGGAGGGACGGTAAGCGGTGACGGCTGCGACCCACTCCAGCGAGGCGCCGTCGCTGCGCCCGGCCCGGCGCGGGGTGAGGCGACGCCTGCACCTGGCACTGGCGCTCGCCCTCCTGGTCTTGGTCGTGGAGATCGTCGGCGGGATGGTGACCAACAGTCTGGCGCTCTACGCCGACGCCGGGCACGTCTTCGGCGACGTCGCCGCCGTCTCGCTGGCCCTGGGCGCGATCTGGCTGGCGGGACGGCCCGGCGGTGCGCGTCGCACCTTCGGCTGGTATCGAGCTGAGATCATCGCCGCCATGCTGAACGGGACGGCGATGCTGGCCCTCGCGGGGATCATCGTCTGGCGCGCGCTGCTGCGCCTGGGCGACGAGCCCGAGATCGCCGGAGCCGAGCTTCTGGCGTTCGCGCTCGTGGGACTGGTCGCGAACGTGGCCAGCGCCGTGGCGCTGCGGGAAGTGCAGCGCGACAACCTCAACGTGCGGGGCGCCTACTTCCACGTGCTTGGCGACGCGCTGGGCTCCACCGGCGTCCTCATCGCCGGGGTCGTGATCCTTGCCACCGGCTGGACGGCGATCGACGTGATCGTGAGCCTGGGCATCGCGGTGCTAATCGTGGTCAATGCGCTGCGCCTGCTGCGGGAGACCGCCGACGTGTTGTTGGAGGCGGCGCCGGCGGACATAGACGTGCGCATGGTGGCGGAGGAGGTGCGACAGGTTCGGGGTGTCACGGGGGTACACGACCTGCATCTGTGGACGGTGACGTCCGGGTTCCCCGCGCTGTCCTGCCATCTGGAGATCGATGACGAGACCAAAGCCCAAGAGGTGATGGTCCCCGTGATCCACCGCCTGCGAGAACGCTTCGGACTTCTGCACGTGACGCTGCAGCCAGAGTCTCGCACCCTCCACCAGGCCATGAGCTGCTGCGAATTCCCCGACCGCCCGCAGGAGCCTTGCCACGCCGGACACCGCGAGACGATCGCGAATCGGCGCTGACGGTCGCCGCCGCCGGCGGCGCGCAGGACGATTTGCCGCTACGATCAAGGCAGAAGGTTTGGCGGCGGGGCAGCGGCCACGCCATGCCCCCAACTCGATCGCGACCGCGCACCCCTCTCCTCCTCCTGGCCCTGGCGACGGCGGCGGCGCTGGCGATCTTCGTTGGCTGGGCGCTCACGCGCGCAGACGCCGCGCAGGCGCAGGAAGACGGGCCCGTCGTCCAGCTCTACGCGGGCTGGAACAACGTGGCCTACCAGGGAATCGCGCTGCCCCTGCCCGCCGCCTTGGGCGACGCCCACGAAGACGTGCCCGTCGTCTGGCAGTTTCACGCGCCCACGCAGGCGTGGAATCTGTGGAGCCTGGAGCTTCCGCCGACGTTACGCTCGGTCACGGCGCTGGAGCCGGGGGGCGTCTACTTCCTGCTCTCGCTGCGCGAGCGGGCCTGGTCGCAGCCGCTGACGCCGCCGCCCCCGCCACCCCCCCAACCCGAACCCGAGCCGAAGCCCGCACCGGCTGCCGCTCTCTGGCAGATCACCTTTACCAGAACAACCGTGCTCTTTGCACTGGAGGAGACGATCGCGTTCGACGAGACGGGGCAGGGTACCGTCCAGGCGGACGGGGTCTCCGCGGCCACGACCGTGGAGGCGACGCCGCTGGCGAGCGTCGATGAAATCTTGCGCGGTAACGACTTCTTCGCCGCCTGGCCCGCCAACACCCGCAGCGGCTGCGTCAGTTGCTTCCGTTACGCCATCGCGATCACGCCCCCGACCGGCGCGGCGATCCATCTGGAGACGGACGATCTTGGTCTGTCCGGCCAACTCTTCCAGCTCGTCAACCAACTGACCAGCATTCTCATCACGCGGCTGCCGTGAGCGGCGCTGACCTCGCGTATCCTGGCCTCGTCGCTGCGGAGCGGGGCGAAGCGGCCGCGGCCGTGCCCGTCGCGCGCGCAGGACGGTTCAAGGGCGAACAGAAGGGGACGAGATGAGCAGCGCTGATGCCAAGGCGGAATTCCAGGTGCAACGGACGATGGGGGACAAGGCGCCCTGGTCCGACCACCGCTCGGGGATGCGCATTCAGATGGGCGTGTCGGGCGAGTTGAGCGGATCGTCACAGGTGTTCATGACGCGGCAGAAGATCCCCGCGGGGCTGCGCAGCACGCCGCACTCCCACATCAACTGCGAGACGGCCATCTATGTGCTACGCGGGCCGGTCCTGATGCGGCACGGGGCCAGGCTGGAACACGAGCATCTGGCCGCGACGGGGGATTTTCTCTTCGTCCCGGCGAACGCGCCGCATCAGCTCGTCAATCCGAACGACCGCGAGGAGGCCGAGGTGGTGCTCTGCCGAGACGCCGCGGAGGAGTTGGTGGCGGAGTTGGATCTGGACTAGCGCCGGGGACCTCAGCTGGCGGCGCGATCCTGCTCGCAGGCGATACCGCCGCCACTACCTGCCCCCTTGCGGGCGGCGAGGAGGCCGGCCAGATGCGTCTCCATGCCGGGAATGGCCTGGTGCGCTGAGGCCAGGGCGGTGACGACCAAGTCCGCGCCGCGGACGTTGTCACCGGCAGCAAAGACGCCGGGCCGCGAGGTGCGGCCCTGGTCGTCGACGACGACGCGGCCCCAGTCATCGACCTCGACGCCCGTCTCCGGGGTGAGGAGTTCCCTATCGACGTCGTAGCCCACGGCGACGACGACGGCGTCGGCGTCGATGACGAACTCGGAGCCGCTGATGGGGCTGGGGCGGCGGCGGCCGCTCTCATCGGGCTCGCCCAGCTCCATGCGGACGCATTCCACTCCCACGACCTGGCCCTCCCGCTGCAGTAACTGGACCGGGGTCGTGAGGTACTCAAAGATGACGCCCTCTTCCTTGGCGTGGCGTCGCTCCTCTTCCCGCCCCACCATCTCGTTGTCCGTGCGGCGGTAGAGCAGCGTGACCTTCTTGGCGCCCAATCGGATGGCGGAGCGGACACAGTCCATGGACGTATCGCCGCCGCCGACCACGACCACGTTCTCGCCCACGAAGGGACGGCCCCGCTGGTCAGGAGGCAGCGCCTCGTCCGGGAGATTGGCGCGAACGAGGAAGTCGGTCGCGGGATAGACGTGGCGGAGTTCCTCGCCTTGCATGCGCAGGCGCTTGCCCAGACCGGCACCGTGTCCCAGGAAGACGGCGTCGTGGGCGGCCAAGTCGTCCCAGCGAACGTCCCGGCCCACGTGGACGCCGCAGCGGAACTCCACGCCGGCGGCTTCCAGCGCGGCCACCTTCTCATCGACGATCGCCTTGGTGGACTTGAAGTTGGGAATGCCGTAGAGCAGGACGCCCCCCGCCTTGGGCCAGCTTTCGAAGACGGTGACGGCGTGGCCCTGTGCCCGCATCGCTTCGGCGACGGCCAGTCCGGCGGGGCCGCTGCCGACGACCGCGACACGCGCGCCGCTCTCGTGGAGGGGCTTGTGCACGGGAAAGCCGCCGCGCTGGCCACGGTCCCAATCCGCTACGAACGCCTCCAGCTTGCCAATGGCGACGGGCTTGTTGTTCTTGCCCACCACGCAGTCGCCTTCACAGAGCGCCTCCTGGGGGCAGAGCCGTCCACAGAGTTCCGGCATCTCACTGGTCCGGCGGAAAAGCGCAGCGGCCTCGCCGATCTTGCCGACTTCCAGCAGGGCCATGGCGCCGGGGATATCGTTGCCAACGGGGCAGGCCTTCACGCAGGGCTCGGCCGGACATTGAATGCAGCGCAACGCCTCAAACATCGCCGGAGCCGGGGTGTAGCCGTGATAGACCTCATCCCAGTTGTGAACACGCTCGAAGGGGGTCTGCTTGGTGACGTGGTGCGGCGGGATGCGGAGGCGCGCTTTGCGGTCGATGGGTTGCCCCGGCGCGGTTCGGGCGGCGGAGCGTGCGCGCATGGGGCGGGGCGTGGATGCCGCCCTGGAAGCCGAGTCCTGGGGGCTCATCCGCCGTTCCCTCCGCTGACGCGAACGATCTTAATGCCGTCGCGGCGACCTAGTGATCATTAACGACCGCATTCAAGGTCTGGAGAGCCGGGTGACGCGTCGTCTCTCTTCACCAGCCACCGCCCTACCTTCCAGAATACAGGGCAGAGAGGGCTGACAACGACCGTGGACGCAACAGAAGAGACGGCGCGCGCCTTCGGCGCTCTGACCCAGGGGCCGGACGACGCGGTGGATTTGGCCCGATGTGCGCTGATCGTTGGGCGCATCATTGAGCCGGACCTCGACCCGCAGCCCTTCCTGGCGGAGCTGGACCAGATGGGCGCAGCGATGGCGGCGCGCCTGCCGTCGCCGGCCGGCGGCGCCGGCGCCCTGGTGGAGGCGGTCGCGGGCCTCTTCCGAGAGGAGGGCTGGAGCGGCGATGAAGAGGATTATTACAACCCCGCCAACTCGTACCTGCACCAGGTCTTGCAACGACGGCGGGGGATCCCCATCACGCTCTCGCTTCTGTATCTGGAGGTCGCCCGGCGGGCGGGGCTGACGGTGCAGGGAGTGGGCGCACCGGGCCACTTCCTGGTGAAGTTCCGTGACGGGGACCGCGACCGCTTTCTCGACCCCTATCACGGAGGAGTGGAGGTCTCAGGGGAAGCGCTCCGGGCCCGCTTGCGCCCCTGGGCTGATGCGTCCGGACGGTCCCTTGAGCCGCTTTTGGTGGGGGTGACGAAGCGGCAGATGCTGGCCCGGATCTTGGCCAACTTGAAGGGAGCGTACCTCCGCCAGCGGGACTATCCGGGGGCGCTGGCGGCGACGGAGCACCTGCTGGCGATGTCGCCCTGGGCGCTGGAGGAGATGCGCGACCGCGGCTTCCTGCATTCCCAACTCCGCCACTACGACAGCGCCTTGGCCGATCTGGAGGCGTATCGGGAGCACACGGCCGGTGCGCGCGACGGCGCGCGCGTCGACGCGCTTATCGAGCGAGTCCGGCTGGCTGGAGCTGGACCTTCGGGCGCCGGGGGAGAATCGTAGGGGCGGCCTAGAGCTCTCGGAGAGGGTCCCGACGGGCCGGGGCGGTCCGTAGCCGCTGCATGGCGCGTGTGGTATGGTTGGAGCGATTTTCGGGCGCTCCATTATTCGGGCCCGAGAGCGGCATTATTCGGGTTATTTGCAATTATTGGTAGAGGCGCCATGGCAGCATCCCGAGCGCCGGGCACGGTGGCGGTGCCTCCGTTCATCCGGCACACGCCCAACCAGCAACCGTTCATCTTCGCCCAGCACGACCTGCACTACGAAACCGAGTGCGGCCCCTGGTTTCTGGACATCACGGAAGATCTCCGCCGGCTGACGGACGAATCCGGCCTCGCCTGGGGGCAGATCACGGTCTTCTCCAATCACACGACGGCGGCCATCCGTATCCAGGAGAATGAGCCGCTCCTGATTGAGGACTTCAAAGAGCTGCTCCGAAAGATCGCGCCGCAAGAGCGCTACTACCGCCACAACGACTTCGACATTCGCACGGTCAACATGGGCCCGAACGAGCCCAAGAACGGGCACAGCCACTGCCAGCAGATTCTGCTGAGCACCAGCGAGACGATCCCGATTCAGGCGGGCGCGCTCCAGCTAGGACCGTGGCAGAGCATCTTCCTGGTTGAGCTAGACGGAGCGCGACAGCGGCGGGTAACCGTGACTCTGCTGGGCAGCCCGGGGTCATGACGCGCTAAGCCGCCGCGGCGCAAGGCCGGCCAAGAAAGAATCAAGAGGGCCGTCCCGTGCTGGGACGGCCTTTTTGTTTGGGAAAGCCCTCTTGATTGGGTAAGGAAGGCGCGGCGGTGCCGCGAGCCGACGGGCTCCCCTGGCTCATTATGCACGGGGCGGGGCGCAACTCCCGCCGGCCTGCGCGCGATCTGCTACCCGGTGAACGACTTCGCCACGGGGATGGAGCTGCTGCGAGCCGGTGCGGGTGGGCTGACGACGGACCGCCTCTATCTGATCCGGCGCTGGCGCGATGCGCTGGAGCGATGCGCTGGAGCGACGCGGTGAGGCCGGGCCGGGCGCACGTATAATCGGCGCATGACCGTCGCTCCGTCGGGGGCGCCTCTGCCCGAGCGGCGCTTGACCGGCTCCTTCGCCTTACCGCCCGCCGCCGCCACCCCCCTCGCACAGCAGATGGCCGCGCGGATCCGGGCGGGCGGGCCGGTCACGTTCGCGACCTTCATGGAGGCGGCGCTCTACGATCCCGCTCTGGGGTACTACCGCAGCGGCCGGGCGACCGTGGGGCGCGAGGGTGACTTCCTGACCAGTCCCGAAGTGCATCCCCTCTTCGGCTACGCCATAGCTGCGCTTGCCGCCGCGGTGTGGGAGGCGATGGACCGGCCCGATCCGTTCATCCTGCGCGAGGCCGGTCCGGGATCGGGGGCGCTCATGGAGAGCCTCCTGAGCTGGGTCCGCAGCGACGCGGCGCCGGTCGCTCCCGCGTTCCGCGCCGCGCTGCGCGTGGAGCTGGTGGAGCCGTCCGCGGCAGCGCGGGCGCGGCAGGAGCAGCGGCTGACACCGTTCCGCGACGTACTGGGGTGGCGTGAGCGCCTCTCCGATGCCCCCAGCATCGTGGGGCTGGCGCTGGCCAACGAGCTGCTTGATGCGCAGCCGGTCCACCGGCTGCGGCGGACCGCTGACGGCTGGGAGGAGCTGTACGTTGACGTCAGCGCCGAGGGTCGCTTCATTGATGCGCCCGGCCCGCTCAGCAATGCGGCGCTTCTGGACCGTGTGGAATCCCAACCGCCGGGCTCCGGCCGCCCTGGGCAGATCGTGGAAGTGTGTCCGTCGCTGGGAGAGCTGGTGACGACGCTGGCGCGATCGCTGCGGCGCGGCCTGCTCCTCCTTTTCGATTACGGCTGGCCACGCGATCGGCTCTACGCGGACTGGCGCCGGCAGGGCACGCTGCTCACCTTCCATCGCCACAGCGCCGACGACGATCCCTATGCGCGCATGGGGCAGCAAGACCTCAGCTGCCACGTCGACGTCGACGCGGTGCGGGAAGCGGCCCGGGCGGCGGGGATGGCGGCGTATCCGTTGCGGTCGCAGGCGGAGTTCCTCGCGGCGCTGGGCGCGACGGAGGAAGCGCCGGTGGCGGCGGCCGTCGCGGGGGGGCAGCGGGGCAGCGAGATGGAGGCGTACTTAGCGCGCCGGCGCGCGATCGAAGCGCTGACCGATCCCGCCGGCCTCGGCCGGATTCAGGTGATGGCGTTCGCGCGCGGGCTGACGGCGGAGCTGCCGGGCCTGGGCAGCCCCGAGCGGGGGCGGGGCAGCGAGGGACGGGCGGACGGATGATCGCCGTACTCGGCGCCGGCGCGCCCCTGCCCGACATCACGTTGGAGGGACCGGACGGGCCCGTGTCGCTGCGGGAGACGGGCCGAGGCAAACCGCTGGTGGTGGCGTTCTACCAGGAAGACGCGACGCCGACCTGCACCGCGCAGCTGAGCGCCTTCCGCGACGACTTCGATCTCATCGAGGAGCTGGGAGCCGTGCTGGTCGCGATCAGCGCGGACTCTGCGGAGTCGCACCGGGCGTTCGCGGAAGCGCACCCGTTGCCGTTCCCGCTGCTCGCGGATGCGAAGCTGGAAGCGGCGCGGGCGTTCGGCGTGGTGGATGAGAGCGGCCGGCGCAGCGTTCGCGCCGTCTTCGTCGCGGACGGCGAGGGAACGGTGGTGGCGTCGATTCCCCACTACAACCCCGCGAACGGACAGCACTACCAGGCCGTCTTCCAGGCATTGGGCGTGGACCTGGGCGGAGCAACGCTGCAATGAGCGGGTCCGATCCGGGCGCGGCGACGGGAGAGGCGGCGAGCGCCGCGCTGGCGTTCTTTCGCGACAGCGCCGCGTCGATCACCGAGTTGCAGATCGAACTGTGTGAGATTGGGGCGCCCAGCGGGGGCGAGCAAGAGCGCGCCCAGGCCGTGGAACGCTGGCTACGGACGAGCGGATGCAAGACTCGGCGTGATGGAGCGGGAAACGTGATCGCGGAGCGGCCGGGCACCCACGGCGGGCCCGGCGTGGCGCTGTCGGCCCACTTGGACAGCGTGTTTCTCCGCGATCAGGACGTGACCGTGTTCCGTTCGGGACAGGTCAGCCCGTATCGCGAGGGGGAGCCGGTGCCGGAAGGGGAGCTGCACGCCCCGGGCATCGCGGACGATGCGGCGGGGCTGGCGGCGCTGATCGCCGTCGCGCAGGCGTTGTCGGTCGCCGACGTCCGCACGCGCCGCGATCTTCTCTTCGTGGCCACGGTGGGAGAGGAAGGGCGCGGCGATCTGAAGGGCGCCCGCTACTTCTTCTCGCGACCGCCAGGGCGGCAGTTGCAGGCGTTCATCACCCTTGACCACCCCGACCCGCACGTGATCGCGCACCGCGGCGTGGGCAGCCGGCGGTTCGAGGTGGAGTTCCGGGGACCAGGCGGGCATTCGTGGGGGCATTTCGGCCGCTACAATCCGGCGCTGGCGATGGCGGCGGCGGGGCAGCGCATTGGCGCCATCACCGTGCCGCGGCGGCGGCGTCGCACCTACAACATCGGGGTGATGGAGGCCGGCCCGTCGATCACCGCGATTCCGCAACGGGCCCGCATGGAGGTCGATCTGCGCAGCGATCGAGACGCGGATCTGAACGTCCTCGAAGGCGCCTTTCGTCGCGCCGTGGCGGAGGGCCACGCCGAGGAGCTTGCGCGCCGCCCCAGCCCGGAAGCCGGCGTCACGATCGTGCCGATCGGCGAGCGACCGAGCGGCGAAACGCCGAAGGACGCGCCGCTGGTGCTGGCGGCGCAGCGGGCGCTGCGGGCGGAGGGGTTCCGGCCGCGATTGACGTCCTCTTCCAGCGACGCCAACGCCGCCATGGCGGCGGGGGTCCCCGCCATCTGCGTCAGTTGGGGCGGCCGCTCCGGCGACCACCACAGCGTGCGCGAGTTCTTTGCGCCCGCCGAACGGGAGCGCTCACTGCGCGCCATCCTGCGGCTTGTGCTGGACGTCGCCAAGACGGACCCCTAGGGCTGAGGGGCTCGCGTCCCGGGCGTTCCACCGTCCGGACCTGCCTTCACACCTGCGGTGAGCGCCGCTGCGGTGGGAAGAGCGCGGAGGTGCGAACCTCTACTCCGCGGCGGGCAGATCGCTGTTGAAGATGTCCACCGCCAGTTTCCAGGCCCCGTCCGCCTGGCGCTTCCAGATTATGACGTACTTGCCCACGTCCTTCGCGGCGTCGCCTCCCGGTGGCTGAATATCGAGCGTATAGGTCCCGACTTCGATCGCGGTGTCACCCAACTCTTCAATCTGCACGGTGTCCAGTGTCACGTCGCTAATGCCCAGATCGATCACGCCCTGCCAGAACGCTTGAATGGCTTGTCTGTCCGTGAGCGTGGGGCTGTTGGGCGGCAGGAGCCTGGCGTCGTCCGTGTAGAGGGCGGCGAAGGCAGCCGCGTCGCCGCGGCGAAGCGCGTCCACGATCTGGCGGTTGATGTCGCTGATGACCTGCGTGACCATGGCAGTTTCTCCTTCGGATCCGCGACGGGCGAGAATCGTGCGAGGGAGGAATTCTAACACGATTCCAGAGGGGCGCATGGGATCAGCGGTGGCCATCGGCGGCAACGAGACATGGTGGCGAGCGAGGGCTGGCGGACGTGGCCGGCGGCGCCGGCGTCGATTGGATGGAACGGCGCCCCCTGGCAGTAAACTGGCCATATGCCATCGGACGCGACGGCCTACAACGAGACGGTTCTGGATCACTTTCGCAATCCGCGCAATGCCGGGGAGCTGCCGGACGCCAACGCGGTGGGCGAGGACCGCAATCCCGTTTGCGGCGACCATATGAAGCTCTTCCTGCGTGTGGAGGACGGCGCGATCGTCAAGGCATCGTTTCTGACGCGCGGCTGTGGAGCGGCCATTGCCACCAGTTCGGTGGCGACGGAAGTGCTCACGGGCATGACACTGGACGACGCCGGCAGGCTGACACGGCAGGACTTCGTGGAGGCCGTGGGCGGCTTGCCCGCGAGCAAGGTGCACTGCTCGGTTCTGGCGGCGCGGGCGTTGCAGAAGGCGCTGGCGGATCATGAGCGTCGCCGGGGCGAGGGCGCCGCAGATCCGGGTTGAGGGAGGAATCCCGAACGTTGCCGAGGACGTTCCGCCTCATCAGCCGAGATGGCGTCTTCACTTGTCCAGCGTGGGGGCGGCCCGCCAGCGGCGACGTATAGCAGGGGGTGCAATGTGGACATCGGCCTCTCGGTCACGACGGCGCATCCCCGCTCGGCCGACGCGCGCACGGCGGCGGGCTGGGTGGTGGAGCGGGCGGCGGCGGCGCGCGAAGCCGGCTTCGCATCGTTCTCCGTGGGCGACCACCACGCCACCTCGGGGCATTACCTGCAGAACGTGCCGATCCTGGCCCGATGCCTCGCCGAGCTGGGGACTATGCCCGTCTATCCGCTCTTCCTGCTCCCGCTCTGGCATCCCGTGCTGCTGGCCGAACAGATCGGAACGCTGGCGGCGGTCGCGCAGGGGCCGCTGCACTGCATCGTGGCCGCGGGCGCGGGCAGGGAGCAGTTTGCGGCCCTGGGAGCGAGCGAGCGCGATCGCGCGGAGCGGATGGAGGAGGGGTTGCCGCTGCTACGCCGGCTGTTGCGCGAGGACGGGGTCTCGCACGAGGGGAAGCGTTGGTCGCTGCGCGAGGTGTCGCTGAACCCGAAGCCCGCGACGCCGCCGCAGTTCTGGATCGGCGCCGACGTCAAGGTCGCGATCCGGCGGGCGGCGCGGCTGGGCGACGCCTGGTTGGCCGGGCCGGGCGAGACGGAGGAGGCTCTGCGCACGAAGCTGGCGTGGTACACGGAAGCGCTGGCATCGGCGGAGCGGCAGGCCGCGCTGTCCGTGTTCCCGCTGCGTCGCGACGTCTACGTGGGCGAGTCCGACGCCGAGGCCGAAGCGACCGCCGCTCCCCTAGTCGCCGCGGGCTACCGAGGCTTCGACCCGAGCGTCCTGATCGTGGGAGGAGCGGACGCGGCGATCGCCAAGTTGCAGGAGCTGGAGACGCTGGGCTTCAACCACGTCATGATCCGTTTCCTCCCGGTGGGACAGCAAAAGATCCTCGCATCGATCCGGCGCGTCGGGGCGGAAGTGGTCCCCGCGCTCCGATCGAGCGCGTGACGGGCACGACCTGATGGCGGAGGGCCCGGACGTCGTTGCAGGGCTGATCTTGGCAGCCGGCGAATCGACGCGCATGGGACAGCCCAAGGCGCTGCTGGACTGGGGCGGGACGCCGCTGCTGCAGCACCAGATCGACGTGCTCACGGCGGCCGGATGCGCGCCCGTCGTCGTGGTCATGGGCCACGGAGCGGCGCAGGTGCGCGCGCGCATCCACTGCGCGGAGCCCTGCCGGATCGTTGAGAACGCCGACAATCGCCGCGGGCGGGCCTCTTCGGTGCGGGCCGGCGCGGAGGCCGTGCCGGACGACGCCGACGCGGTGGTGGTGGCCGCCGTGGACCAGCCCTGCCTGGAGGCGACCGTGCGCTCGCTGATCGGACGGTGGCGCGGGGGCCAGGCGTCGATCGTCGTGCCGCGGTACGGCGGCAAGAACGGGCACCCGGCGCTGTTCGCCGGGGCGCTGCTGGCAGAGCTGCGGGACGTTCGCGAAGAGACGGAGGGGCTGCGGGCGGTGCGCGCTCGCCATCGCGAGCGCACGGAGTTCGTGGACGTAGACGACCCGCTGGTCGTCATCGATCTGAACACGCCGGAGGAGTACGAGGCGGCGCGACGGCGATTCCTGCCAGGCCGGTCGTGATCGGCGCCACGACGATCGCGGGTAGGGGGACTTCGGGAGCGAGGGGCATGCCCCGCCCATCCAGCGAATGCCAGTGATATAGTTCCCCGGATAGAGAGAAACGGACGCGCGGCCGCGCCCGTCGCGGAAATCGCCATGGCGATCCCCATCAGGCAGGCAGTGGAGGTCGGCAAGTACGTTGCCCAGCAGCGGATCCACGGCGTGGACAAGTACCCGCTCGTCCTCATGCTGGAGCCGCTCTACCGCTGCAACCTGGCCTGCGCCGGCTGCGGCAAGATCCAGCACCCGGAGGAGATCCTCAAGGCGATGCTGACGCCGGAGCAGTGCTGGGCCGCCGCCGACGAATGCGGCGCCCCGGTGGTTTCGATTCCGGGGGGCGAGCCGCTCATCCATCCCGAGATCGGCCGCATTGTGGAGGGGCTGATCGAGCGAAAGACGTTCGTCTACCTCTGCACCAACGCGATCTTGCTGCAAAAGAAGCTGGACCTCTTCAAGCCCAGCCCCTACCTCACGTTCTCCGTGCACATGGATGGGCTGCGCGAGGAGCACGACCAGTCGGTCTGTCGCGACGGCATCTATGACATCGCGGTGGAGGCGATCAAGGCGGCCAAGGAGCGCGGCTTTCGCGTCACGACGAACAGCACGTTCTTCCTGGGCACGGATCCCGCGCGCGTGCGCGAGATGTTCGACGTGATGACGGAGATCGGCGTGGACGGGCTGATGATCTCCCCCGGCTACGCCTACCAGAAAGCGCCCGATCAGGAGCACTTTCTCCAGCGTGAGCAGACGAAGGAGCTCTTCCGCGAGATCCTGCGGGACCAACCGGATCGCTGGTCGTTCAATCACAGCCAGCTGTTCTTGGACTTCCTCCAGGGCGAGATCGACTACGAGTGCACGCCCTGGGGCAACCCCACCTACTCGGTCCTGGGCTGGCAACGGCCCTGCTACCTGCTGGACGAGGGCTATGCCGACACGTTCCAGGAGCTGCTGGAAGAGACGGAGTGGGAGAACTACGGACCGCAAAGCGGCAACCCCAAGTGCCAGCAGTGCATGGTGCATTCTGGCTTTGAAGCGACCGCGGTGATCGACGCCTCAACGAACCCGCTGCGGGGGCTGCGCGCACTCAGAGGCGCGCTTTCCTGAGCCGCCGTCGCGGAGCGCGCATTCGTGTCGCGAGCAGGCGGGGCCCGGCAGGCGCCGGGCCTTTTTCGTTAACCGGATGGCGCCCGCAAGGGATGCATTCGCGTTCGGCTCACCGTTCGTCTTGCACGTGCCTGTCCTGCGCTCAGCCGACGGGTCACTGGGTGGCCGGCGGAGACTCCGGCGTCGGCGTGCGACACTGCGGGCATGCTGACGATCGTGACGGCGCTGCCGTGGGAAGCGTCGCGCTTCGCGGGGCGGCTGCGCGGTCGGCGGCACACGGAGGCCGGCGAAGGCTGGGCGGTCTGGGGCAGCCGCGGGGCCGTGGAAGTGCGGGTGATCGTATCGGGGCCGGGCGCCGAGCGGGCAGCGCTGGCCGCCACCCAACTCGCCCAGATGTCGCCGCCGGCGACAGGGATCTTGGCAACGGGTGTCGCCGCGGGACTGAGCCCTGCCCTCGCCGCCGGCGAGCTGGTGCTGGCCGAGCGAGTCCGCCATCTGCGCCGGGACGGAGGAAGCGCGGGGCCGCCGCTGCGGGCGGAGCGGGAATTCTCCCGATTCGTTGAAAGCGCCCTCAGCCAAGCCGGCATCGCCGTGCGCACGGGCGAGACGATCACCGTGGACGGCCCAGTGCTCACCGCGGCGGAGAAGCGGCAACGCCATCGCGACACCAGGGCGCTGGTGGCACAGATGGAGGATCACACCTGGGCGCTCGCGGCCGAGGAGATGCACGTCCCCTTCGCGTCGATTCGGGCAGTGCTGGACCCCACACAGGCGACCCTGCCCGCCCAGGTGGTGACGTGGGACTGGCGCCGGCCGGGCGCTGTCGAGGTGACGCGGGCGCTCGTGCGGCGGCCTACCCTCTCCTACTCGCTGCTGCGACTGGCGCGCCAGCGCCGCGCGGCGGTGCGATCGATCGACGGGGCGCTGGAGGCGCTGGTCGCGGCGGCCGGCGGCTGAGGATGCAATGACGCAGGCGCTCGTGACCGGGGGCACGGGGTTTATCGGCGCGCACGTGGTGCGGGCGCTGCTGGAGGAGGGCGTGGACGTGCGGGCGCTCGTTCGTGCCGGCGCCGACGCTCGCAACCTCCACGGTCTGGCGGTGGAGCGCGTGGAGGGCGATCTGAGGGACGCCGGATCGCTTGGCCGGGCGCTGGCCGGCGCGGACGTCGTGTTCCACGTCGCCGCGCTGTACGACCTGCGGTTGCGCCGGCGACCGCTCCTCTTTCAAGTCAACGTGCAGGGGACGCGGGCGCTCATGCAAGCGGCGCTGGCGGCGGGGGTGGAACGGGTCGTGTATACGTCATCGATCGCGGCGGTCGGGCACGCCCGCGCTGATGACGCGCCCGCCAGCGAGAGCGATTGGCCGGAAGCTCGCGACCTGCCCGGCCCCTATGAGGAGAGCAAGTATCTGGCTGAGCGGCTGGTGCACGACATGGTGCAGCGCGATGGCCTGCCCGCGGTCGTCGTCAATCCGACGACGCCCATCGGCCCACTGGACGCGAAGCCAACGCCTTCCGGACGGCTGATCAGGGACGCGGCGAACGGCGCCATGCCGGGCTATCTGCGGTCGGCGGGGCTGAACGTCGTGCATGTGCGTGACGTCGCCCGCGGCCACGTACTGGCGTGGCGCCGGGGGGCGGTGGGCGAGCGCTACATCCTGGGGCATCGGGAGGGGAATCTCACGCTGCATGAGGTGATCCGGCGGGCGGCGGCAGCCGCGCGTCATTCGGAGGGCGGGAGAGCACGCCAGGAAGCGCGCCCTGCGAGGAGGCGTTGGCCGCTGCCGCCGCTGCCGCTCCCGTTCGCGCTGGCGCTGGGCTACGCGCAGATCGATGAGCGGCTGGTCAGCCGGCTCCGGGGCCATCCGCCGCGCGCGCCCATCGCCGGGGTGCGGCTGGCGCGGCACCGGCTCTGGTTCGACTGTCGCAAGGCGGTGGAGGAGCTGGGCCTGCCGCAGAGTCCGCTGGACGAGGCGTTCGGCGACGCGGTGACGTACCTCATGGCCGCAGGGCGCGTCTCAGCCTAGGCGGGCCGCGATCGTCGCGCGGCCGGCGCCTGCGACTGCCCTGGGGTGTGCCGCCTAGGAGCCGGCCAGGGTCTCGGCCAGGGCCTCGTCCAGCTCCTTGAAGAATTTGCGGACGTTGCGGCCGTTCGTGCCCCAATCCAAGAGGGAGCCGCGGGACTGGGAGCGGAACGTGACTTCCGTGCGGTCATCCTGCCCCTCGATGAGAACCTCGACGTCCTCGCCCCAAGTCAATAGATTGATGCGCTTCTGGCCCCGAATCATGCCGTCTTGCGGCGAATCCTCAAGGAGCTTGAAGTTGCTCGCCGCCAAAGCCTCGAGGCTGCTCTCGTACATGACGTCAGGGCTCTCGCGGTATGTTCGCGCATCGGTGCTGGATCGGTTCAACTGCATTGTCGAGCCTCTCCTCTGACGACGGCGCCTGCCCAACTGCGAGGCAGCCGCCGTACCAGAGACCCGACGCAGCCTCGCCGGGCGGGCCGAGTCAGGGTCCCCATCGTAGCGCGGCCGGAGTGCCAGAGGCGTGGCTTGCTCGAAGCGATGCCAGACGCCGTCAAGATCGCGCGGGCGCTAGTCCGGTATGCTGTTCGCCGTCACGGGTCACGAACGGACGGCGCCCAGGGAGGCGTCGGCAGCGCTCCACAGGCGCACGGTTGGGGGGGCGCGTGAGCACGATCAACCGGCTGCTGACCCCCGTCAAGCGAGCGTTGGGCAAGGAAAAGGGAAAGGATACGGACATGGCCCCAGCAGAGCAGACCTACGACGACTTGCTTCCCAACCCAGGTTTCGAGATTGATGCGAGTTGCACGGCCCTGGTGGTTACCGATCCCCAGAACGACTTCCTCTCGCCCGGCGGGGTCGCCTAGGGCGTCGTGGGCGCCAGCGTGGAGGAAAACCACACGGTTGAGCACCTGGAGCAGCTGCTCAAGGCGACGCGGGACGCCGGCCTGCCGATCGTCGTCTCGCCCCACTACTACTACCCCCAAGACCACCAATGGGCGTTCGGCGGCGCGGTGGAAAAAATGATGCACGCCATCACCATGTTCGACCGCGCAGGCCCGCTCTCCCTGGACCAGTTCAGCGGCTCCGGCGCCGACTGGGCGGATTCGCTCAAGCCGTACCTGGAAGCGGAGGGAGTCACGGTGACGAGCCCGCACAAGGTCTATGGTCCCGAGTCCAACGACTTGGTGCTGCAGCTGCGCAAGCGGGGGATCGACAAGGTCATCCTGGCGGGCATGTCGGCCAACCTCTGCGTGGAATCGCACATGCGTGAGTTGGTGGAGCAGGGCTTTGAGGTGGCAGTGGTGAAGGACGCGACCGCGGGCGCTCAGCTCCCCGGCGGAGATTTCTACCAGGCCGCCCTCCTGAACTTCCGCATGATCGCGAGTTCCGTGCAGACCACGGCCGAAGTGGTTGAGCAGTTGCAGAGCCTGCCGGCACAAGCCTAGGCTTTCCCGGCTTCAGGGGGCCGGCGGGCGGCGGCGCGTCCCGACTGGGAATGACGGGCCCATGAAGGTGGTGGTGGCGCTGGGCGGCTCCATGCAGGACACGGCGCTGCTGCGCGATCGGATCGCGGACGCGGACTTGATCATCGGCGCCAATGGCGGCGCCGCTCGGCTGGCGGACTGCGGCATCCGGCCGGCGCTGGTGATCGGCGATCTCGATTCGGTGCCGCCAGAGCGGCTCGCCGATCTGCGCCGCGCCGGCTGCGACGTGCTCCCCCATCCCGATCCGCAGAACAAGACGGACGGGCAGGTGGCCCTGGAGTTGGCCGTGGAGCGGGGTGCAACGGAAGTGGTCCTGCTGGGGGCACACGGCGGCGAGCGCCTTGATCACAGCTTGAGCAACTTGATGTACGCCGTGGGCGCAGAGTTCGCGCGTCTTCCGCTCGTCGTCATTGACGGCTGGACCGAGGCGGTGGGCCTGCGCGCGCTGCCGGCGGGCCGTGAGGCGGAGGACCCTGGGGGGCGGCGCTCGGTGCGCTTCCGGGGGGAAACGGGCGACTATGTGTCGCTGATACCCCTGAGCGAGACGGTGCGTGGCGTCAGCACAACGGGGCTGCGCTGGGCGTTGGCCGGCGCCACGCTCGTGCTGGGCCGCGGGGAGGGCGTCTCCAACGAACTGCTGGCGGGCCAAGGGGGATTCACCATTGAGGAGGGCGTCGCCTACGCCACGCACTCCTTTCGCCGCCGGCGTTTGCCCCCTGGGTAGGCGGTCGAACGGGCGCGCCGGGTGCGCTAGACTGCCCTGCGGCCAGACGCGAGAGTAGGCCGAGGAGTCGCCATCGATGCCCATCTACGAATTCCAGTGCGGCAAGTGTAGCCACGCGTTTGAGCTGACACGGCCCCTCTCGAAGGCGGGCCAAGCGGCGAAGTGTCCGCAGTGCAGCGCGCGCGCGCGCCGTCTCTACACCGCGACGATCATGACCACGGGCGGTGGTGAGACGAACTTCGATTCGTTCGACGAAGATGAGGGGTTCGGCGGGGGAGGCGGCGGCGGCCACGAGCACGGCCCAGGGGGGCACTCCCACGGCCCTCCGGATCTGGGCAGCTTCGACGACGAGGACTTCTAAGCCGCTGTTCAGCCGTCGGCACATGTGCTAGAACCGGATGGCGCGGGCCACTGCCTGCGACGAACTGCCCGCGACGAGGTGCCCACGACGAGGTGCCCACGACGAGCCGCTCGCAACGGAGCCCGGACCAGAGCGGGCAGGCCACGCGGTTCAACTATCCGCCACGAAAGGGGCCGCCATGCCGACCTACAACCTGCCCGATCTGCTCTATGACTACGGAGCGCTGCAGCCGCATATCAGCGGCGAGATCATGCAGCTGCACCATGACAAGCATCACGCGACCTACGTGACCGGTGCCAATACCACGCTGGAAAAGCTGATGGAAGCGCGTCAGAAGGACGACTTCGGCGGCATCACCATGCTGGAGAAGAACCTGGCCTTCCACCTCTCCGGGCACATCCTCCACTCGATCTTCTGGCAGAACCTGAGCCCGCACGGCGGGGACGAGCCGACGGGCGACCTGGCCGACGCGATCAACGCGGATTTCGGCGGCTTTGCGGCGTTCATGAAGCAGCTCTCCAGCGCCACGAACACGGTGCAGGGCTCCGGTTGGGGCATGCTCGCGTACGAGCCCCTCTCCAAACGCTTGATCATTGAGCAGGTGTACGACCACCAAGGCAACATCGCCAGCGGCTCCACGCCCCTGCTCGTCATTGACGCCTGGGAGCACGCGTACTACCTCCAGTACAAGAACGTCCGGCCGGACTTCGTAAAGGCGGTCTGGAACCTCGTGAACTGGGAAGATGTGGCGGCGCGCCACGCGGCCGCCCGCAGCGCCTGACGCACCGTCCGCATCTCGGCAGAGCCCGCCCGGAGCGCCGCGCACGAGCGCGGCGCCTTCATGCCGCGGGGCGGCGGCGCGGCCGTCGCGGCCGTCGCCTCCCACGGCTGAGGCGCGCTGACGCCAGAGCCGCAACCGGGTCGGACGAGGCAGCGACGCCGGAGAACGCCTAGGGGGTTCCCCGATAGCACCGCCCGCCCACGGCCCTAGAGTTGAAGCTGAGCCGGCGGCGGTGAAAGCCTGTGCCGCGCTGCCTCAAGGGACGAAGGGCGGGACGTGCCGACTTTTCGGGCCGACGTGCCATCGCTCGAGGCGCTGCTGGACCGCGTTGAGGAGCTGGCGCCGCTCCCACAGGCGGCCAGCCGGGTGATCGGCGTGACCGAGGACGATCGCTTCTCCGCCTACGATCTCGCCGCGATCATCGCCACGGACACGGCGCTCACAGCGAAGATCTTGCGGCTGGCGAATTCGGCCTCCTACGGCTTTCCCCGTCGCATCGCGACGGTCCGCGATGCCGTGGTGCTGATCGGCTTTCGCTCCGTGCGGTCGATGGCCATCGCGGCGTCCATCCTCGACCTGATCACGGTGTCGAGCGAGAGCCGCTTCAACGGCGACCTCTTCTGGGGCCACAGCGTCGCTGGCGGCCGAGGCGATGGCGCGCGAGAGCCGCCACGCCCGCCCCGACGAGGCGTTCACCGCCGGCGTGCTCCACGACGTGGGTCGGCTGGTGCTGAGCCAGTACGCCGCCGACGCCTTCGGCCGTGCACTGTACCTGGCCCTGCAGGAAGCCCGGCCGCTGATTGATGTGGAGCGCAGCCAGTTCGGTTACGACCACGCCCAGGTCGGCGCCGGTCTCGCGCAACGCTGGCACTTTCCCGACAACGTGCGCGAGGCCATTGCCGACCACCACGACCTGGCGATCACGGCCGACCGCAGCGGACTGACCTACGTGGTCGCACACGCCAACGCCCTCTGTCACCGTCATCGCCTCTGGTGCGGCCTGGACACCGACGAGGGCGCGCGTGTCTATCCGTCGCAGTACAGCTCCACCACCAACGACCCGATCTTCGCCGTGGTGCACCGGCGCCTGGGCGGGCGTGCAGAGATTGAAGAGCGCGTTCGCGACTTCATCCAGAATGCGAACGAGCGCTCCATTCAGTGGTACAGCCCCGCCAGCTCGACACCGGCGGAGCCGGCCAACGACGCGGCGGCCTAGCGCGCTCCGACCCCCTGCCGCCGAGCGTCCTACCCCCTCGGAAGCCGCCCTCACTGCTCTTCTCCCCTCACCCGTACGTCAGTGGCGCCGAAGGTGGGCCACAGGCGGGCCCGGAACGGCACTCTGGAGCCGCCTCGCCTCCGCTTCTGGGCGCGCGGGTGCGGCGATCGCCCCCGCCTGACGCCAACGATCCGCGGGAGCCGCCGCGCCCGTGGCGAAGTTGCTTGCAATGGGCGCGCCGATCAGGCAATATCAGGGCTGGCACTCTCCCCTTGAGAGTGCTAAACGATGTCTGACGGAGGTCCCAGGGCGGAGACCAGGGGACCCCAAGCACACAACAGAGGGCAACAATGGCCAAAGAACTGCTCTTCGATGAGGAAGCGCGCCAGGCGCTGCGGGACGGCGTGGATGCACTGGCAGACGCGGTCAAGATCACGCTGGGGCCCAAGGGGCGAAATGTGGTGCTGTCGAAATCCTTCGGCACGCCCACCATCACGAACGATGGCGTGACGATCGCCAAGGACATTGAGCTGGAGAACAACTTCCAGAACATCGGCGCGCAGCTGGCCAAAGAGGTGGCGTCGAAGACCAATGACGTCGCCGGCGACGGCACGACGACCGCCACGGTGTTGGCGCAGTCGATCGTGGCCGAAGGGATGAAGAACGTCGCCGCCGGCGCCAACCCCATGGCGCTGAAGCGCGGGCTGGAGCGCGGAGCGTCCGCGATCTCCGACCAGATCAAGAAGAACGCCATCAAGGTGACGACGCGGGACCAGATGGCGCAGATCGCGGCGATCTCGGCGGCCGACCCGTCGATCGGGGAGCTCATTGGCGAGGTGATGGAGAAGGTCGGCAAGGACGGCGTCATCACCGTGGAGGAGGGCAAGGGCCTCAGCAATGAGGTGGAGTATGTGGAGGGGATGCAGTTCGACCGGGGCTACATCTCGCCCTACTTCGTCACCGACTCAGAACGGATGGAGGCGGTCATTGACGACCCCTACATCCTGATCACGGATAAGAAGGTCTCCGCGGTCAACGACATTCTGCCCGTGCTGGAGAAGGCACTGAACGTCACCAAGAATCTTGTGCTCATCGCCTCCGACGTGGACGGCGAGGCGCTGGCGACGCTGGCCGTGAACAAGCTGCGGGGGACGCTCAACATCATCGCGGTGAAAGCGCCGGGCTTCGGCGACCGCCAGAAAGAGAATCTGGGCGACATTGCCATCCTCACCGGCGGCACCGTGATCAGCGAGCAGCTGGGCCGCGACATTAATGCCGCCGAGGTGCAGGACCTGGGACGGGCGCGCCGCTTCCTGGCCACCAAGGAAGAGAGCACCATCATTGAGGGCAAGGGCGAGGCCAAGGCGATTAGCGCCCGTGTGAACGAGATCCGCACGATCCGGGATCAGTCGAAGAGCGACTGGGACCGTGAGAAGGCGGAGGAGCGGCTGGGGAAGCTGTCGAACTCCGTAGCGGTGATCAAGGTTGGCGCCGCCACCGAGGTGGAGTTGAAGGAGCGCAAGCACCGCGTGGAGGATGCGCTCTCGGCCACGCGCGCCGCCGTGGAGGAGGGGATCGTGCCCGGTGGTGGCGTGGCCTTGCTGAGCGCCATGAGCGTCCTGAGCGCCATTGAGCTGGAGGGCGACGAAGCCACCGGCCTGCGCATCTTGAAACGGTCCCTAGAGGAGCCGGTCCGCCGGATCGCCATGAATGCGGGCGCAGACGGCTCCGTTGTGGTGCAGGACATCAAGAGCAATCGCAAGAAGAACTTCGGCTACGACGCCGAGAAGAACGAATTCGGCGACATGATCGAGCGAGGGATCATTGATCCGGCCATGGTGACGCGCGCCGCGCTGGAGAACGCCACGTCCATTGGCGCCATGGTGCTCACCACGAACGTCCTGGTGGCGGAGAAGAAAGAGGAAAAGAAGAACGGCGCCATGCCGGCGCCGCCGCCGTACTAGGCGCTGTGCGGCGACGCCACGCTGTCAGGCGAGGCGGTGGCCGATGCGGTGGCCGATGCGGTGGCCAGGGGCCTCCCCACGGGGAGGCCCGTTGTTTTTCCGCTCGCCGGTTCAGCGCCGGCGACCACGGGGGCCTGAGCGCGCCCCGCGCCAGCGCGGTCTCACCCGCGACTCGGAGGACGGCGCCGCGGCGAGCGGCAGCGCGCGAATCACCGGCTCCACCGCGCGGACCAGGTGCGCCAGGCGGGCGGCCAGGTCCTCGGCCACGGCGTCGGTAAGCGGGTCGAGCGGGACCGTCAGGTGCAGGCGCGACCAGGACGCCGTCCAATCCTCCAACTCGTAGCCGGAGCCCAGGACACTGCGAAGCTCGTCGGCATGGGCGGCGAGCTGCGCGGCGAGCGGGCGGCTCCATTCGCGCGGTCCCTCCAGATGCAGGCCGATCTCGATCCGGCCCGTCTTGCGGACGGGCCAGACCTCGTAGTGGCGCCGCGGCTCGCCGAAGTGAAACTGGAGCGAAGAGAAAAGGATGCGCGAGGTCGGCGGCCCAAAGTCGTCGCCGAGGTCGGCGAGAGCGAGTTCACGGACGCGCTGCAGGAACTCGCGGGTCAGCATCTGGTCGCGTGCCGCCATGACGGGAGACTAGGGCATTCGATCGCTGCGGCCATGGGAACGCGGCCGCGCCGTGTTGGCCGCGCCGGCACCGCGCGGCACCGCGCGGGACCGCCCGGCGCCGCGTTCCCCTCGTGATGGGCGCCGCACTAGGATGGGCCCATGGGCAGCCATGAGAGGCGGGGCGCGAAGATCGTCGCGACGCTGGGGCCCGCCTCGGCGGAGCGGGCGACCATCCGGGCGATGGTCGAGGCGGGCCTGGACGTCGCCCGGCTCAACTTCTCGCACGGGGATCATCGCGCGCTGCGGGCGCTGATCGCGCACGTGCGGGCGGTGCAGGCCGAGAGCGACAAGCCGCTCGCGATCGTGGGGGACTTGCGCGGGCCGAAGATCCGGCTGGGGCCGCTGCCGGAGCCGATCGCGCTGGCCTCGGGATCGCAGTTGCGAATCAGCATGGCTGCCGGACATGCGGGCCCCGCGACCGTCTCCTGCGATTACGCCGGACTGGCCGACGATGTGCGCGCCGGCGACAGCATCTTCCTGCGCGACGGCGCAATTGAGCTGGAGGTGACCGGCGTCGCGAACGAGAGCGATGGAAAGACCGTTGAGACGCTGGTTCGGAGCGCCGGGACGTTGACCAGCCGGGCGGGTGTGAACGTGCCGGGCGTGCGCGTGCGTCTGCCCGCGCTCACGGCCAACGACCAGGCGGACATTCGCTTCGCCGTTGCAGAGGGGATCGACTACCTCGCGCTCTCCTTCGTGCGGCGGCCGGAGGACATGCGAGAGGCGCGGAGCGTCTTGCAATCGTTGGGCTCGGACGTGGAGCTGATCGCCAAGATCGAGAGCGCGCAGGCCCTGGAGAACCTGGACGCAATCCTGCACCAGGCCGATGGAGTCATGGTGGCGCGCGGTGATCTGGCCGTGGAGATCGGCCCGGAAAACGTGCCCATCCGCCAACGGGGCATCGTTGCAGCGGCGGCGGATCGGCTCGTCCCCGTGATCATCGCCACGCAGATGCTGGAGAGCATGGTGGAGAACGCTCGCCCTACGCGGGCCGAGGCCAGCGACGTCGCCAACGCGATCTGGGACGGCGCTGACGCCGTCATGCTGTCGGCGGAGACGGCGGTGGGCAAGCATCCAGTGGAGAGCGTGGCCATGATGGACCGGATCGCGCGGCGGGCGGAGGAGAGCGAGGGCGCGCGGCGGGCGCCGACCGTCGAGACGGATTGGGGGCGAGACCCCTCGCGCAGCATCAGTTGGGCGGCGCGCTCCATTGTGCAACAGAATCCGTCCGTGCGGGCGGTGATCGCGTTCACGGTCAGCGGCTATACGGCGCGGCTGATCGCCAAAGACCACATGGGCGTGCCGGTGGTTGTCTTGGCGCCGACGCCGCCGGTGGAGCAACGGGCGGCGCTCTTGTGGGGTGTGACACCGGCGCGCTGCGATCCCCCCTCCGACCTGGCGACCATGCTGCGCGCCGTTGATGACGTCGCACGGGAGCAGCTGGACTGCACAGACGGCGATCTGGTGGTGGTGGTGGGCGGCGTGCCCCTGGGCCAGGGCAAGCCGACCAACTTTCTCAAGCTGCATCCCATTGGCGAGGGTTTTTAACCATCGCGGAGGGCGTTCGGTTCGTTAGTGGAGGGATCGATGCCGCGTAGGGCGATGATCGCGGGCAAGACTGCGCACTTGGACAAGGGCAGCGCTGCCGCTCGGCGCTGCGGTTCCTGGACGAGCAGGGCATCCCCTACCGCACGATCGACATCGACGAGGACGAAGAGGCGGCCGCGCGGGTGATGGCGATCAACCAGGGCAACCGCTCCGTGCCGACCATCGTTATCGATGGGAAGCACGCGCTCACGGATCCCACGCCTTCCGAACTCGCCAAGACGTTCGGGATTGAGGCGTAGACCCGCGACCGCGCCCTGCGCCCCAGACCGTGGGGTCAGCCTGTGTCTCCGGCGGCGCGCGGGATCACGTGGGCCGCCGTCGCTTTGAAGGTGGCGATGACGCGACTGCCCGGCTCCAGCTCCAGCGTCTCCAGGGACGGGCGGGTGACCGTTGCGATCAGTTTTTCTGCAGCAGCGCCGGCCCGATGTTCGCTCGCGATGGTGAGTCGCAGACGCACGACCGGGCCCACGGGCTCAACGGCCACCACCGTCGCAGGCAAGCGGTTGCGGGCGCTGTGCTTGCCAGGCAGGACGGTGGACGGCGCCTGGATGGTCACCTCCTCCGGGCGCAGGCAGAAGAGCGCCCGCGACGGCGGCGCGCTCGCCTGACCCGCAGGCGCGACCTGGAGCCGGTGCGAGCCAACGGCGTAGGTGGCCACACCGTCCGTCACGTCGCAGAGCTGCGCCGGCCAGACGTTTTCGACGCCGACTAGTGCCGCGACCTCTTCATCGGCGGGAGCGGCGAAGACCGTGCGGGGCGGACCGAACTGCCGCAGCCTGCCGTCAACGAGCACGGCGAGTCCATCGGCGAGGCGCAGCGCCTCGTCGCGATCGTGAGTCACGAGCACCGTCGTGACGCGGGCGTCGTGGACGACGTCGGCGAAATCGTCGATGAGAGCGACGCGCGTGGGCGCGTCGAGGCCGCCGAAGGGCTCATCGAGGAGCAGGACCTCCGGCTCCATGGCGAAGGCGCGGGCCAGGCTCACGCGTTGCGCCTCGCCGCCGGAGAGATCGTGCGCGTGGCGCCGGGCCAGATGCGCGACGCCGAAGCGCGCCAGCCAGCGCTCGGCGCGGGGCCGTCGCTCGCGTCGCGCCACCCCGCGCAGGCCCAGCGCCGTCTCCACATTCTTGCGAACGGACGTGTTGAGCAGCAGCGCCTCTTGAAATACGGAGGCGAGGCGGCGGCGAGTCGCGAGGGCGTCGCCCCACATAGGCGCGCCGTCGAGGCGGAGGTCGCCGCGCCGCGGGCGGAGGAGCAGCTGCAGCACAGCGAGCAGCGTGCTCTTGCCGGCGCCGTTGGGCCCGATGATCGCGGTGACCCGGCCCGCTGGGATGTCGAGTACCGGAATCTCCAGCGCCGTCTGGCCGTTGCGGACGACGAGGAGGTCGCGGACGGTGATTTTCGCGGCGACTTTGGCGATCGCGTCAGCCGTATTCGCATCAGCCGTGTCCGCGTCAGCCGTGTCGCTGGCACGATGCGACGTCCGGGCCGCGTCGGGCCCGACCAGCGCGCCCAAGGCGGGCGACGGCCTGCGCGCCCTACGTGGGGCGCCGCTGCTGCTGGACACCGGTGAAGACCAGGTTCACGAGATAGGCCATGACGAGCAGCATAACGCCCAAGGCGATGGCGACTTCAAAGTTGCCGCGCCCCGCCTCCAGCACCGTGGCGGTGGTGAGGACACGGGTCTCCCCAGCGATGTTGCCGCCCACCATGATCGCGGCGCCGACCTCGGAGATGACGGCGCCAAAGCCGGCCATCAGCGCCGCCAGCAGGCCCAGTCTGGCTTCGCGGATGATCAGCCACAGAAACTGGATGCGGTTCGCGCCCAGCGCCACTATCTGATCGAGCAAGCGCGGATTGATGGCTTGTATGGCCGCGAGGGAGATGCCGATCACGAGCGGCACCGCGATGAGGAGCTGTGCTGCGACCATCGCCGTGGGGGTGTAGATGAGGTTGAGGCCCCCCAGGGGCCCGCTGCGCCAGAGGAAGACCGCAACCACCAGTCCCACCACCACCGGCGGCATGCCCATGCCGGTGTTGACCAGGGCAACCAGGGGCGCGCGTCCGGGGAAGCGCTTCAAGGCCAAGACGGCGCCGATGGGCACCCCGAGGGCCAGCGCGAGCACCGTGGCGACGAAGGAGATGGCGAGCGTGCGCAGAGTGATCTCAATGATCTCGCTGTCGCCGTGGATCCAGAGGTTGAAGGCCTCCTTGATTCCGTTCCAGAGGAATTCCATGCGCTACCCTCCCGCCCGCCGCGTGGTGGCTCCAACGAACTCATTGATCGCCTCCGCTTCGCTCTTGCCCGCCGCGGGGAAGAACAGCGGCCTGCCGAACTCCTCCCGGCCGAAGCCGGCGATCAGGGATTGGATCTCGTCGGCCAGCATGAACTCGACCCAGGCGGCGCCGGCGTCAGCGTTGACGCGGGCTTGGGCCGGATCCGCCCGCATGACGCTGTAGAGGTTGACCAGCAACGGGTCGCCCTCCACGACGGGCGCCAGCTCCAGCTTGGCGCTGAGCGCGAGGAAGGTGGCGCGGTCGGTGAGGATGTAGGCGCGCTTCTGGCTGGCGATGATAAGGCTCGCGCCCATCCCCTGGCCGGTCTCCTGGTACCAGCGACCGCCCGGTTCAATCCCGCTCGCGGTCCACAAAGCACGCTCTTTCGTGTGCGTGCCGCTGTCATCGCCGCGGGAGATGAAGGTAGCGCGGGCCGCGGCGATGCGGCGCAGGGACGCCGCCGCGTCGGTGCTGCCGGCGACGCCGGCCGGGTCGGCGGGCGGCCCCGCGATGAGGAAATCGTTGTAGGCCACGAGGTGGCGGTCGACGAGGGCGCCGGCTTCGGTCAGCGCCTTTTCCGCTGCGGGGGCGTGGACGAAGAGGGCGTCGGCGTTGCCGTCCTGGGCCAGCCGCAGGGCGGCGCCGGTGCCGACGGCGATGACTTTGACGTTCACGCCGCTGCGCTCCTCGAAGATGGGGACGAGGACGTCGAGGAGGCCGCTGTCGTCGACGCTGGTGGTGGTGGCCAGGATCAGGTCGTCGTCGTTGCCGCAGGCCGCGCCGAGGAGCGCCACCGCCAGGGCCAAGCTTAGCAGAGCGAGAAAACGCGCGAGTCGGCGTGACAGTATCGACACGATGATCGCCATGCTCTCGGGAGCGTGCGCGCCAGGCAAGGGGGCCAAGCGTCGCGGACGGCATGCGACGGCAAAGAGCGCGCCGGCGCCGGCCCGCCTCTCAGGGCGAGCGGCGGTTGCAGTCCGTTAGGCTGAGACGGTGGAACAGCGCTGGGACGCGATCGTGGTCGGGGGCGGGCCGAGCGGCAGCACTGCCGCGCGGCGACTCGCCGCCGCCGGCGCGCGGACGTTGTTGCTGGAGAAAGCGTCGCATCCGCGCTACAAAGCCTGCGGCGGCGGCGTTCCCGTACGGGCCGCCCGACACCTCGACGGCCCCATCGATGCGGTCGTAGAGGACGCCGTCGACACGATCGAGGTGAGCCACTTTGGGCGGCGGAGCTTCAGCAAACGCTCGCCCCACCCCTTCGCCTACATGGTGATGCGGGACCGTTTCGACCGACTGTTGGTTGAAGGCGCCGAAGCCGCCGGCGCGACGGTTCACCAGGATGAAGCGGTCACCAACGTCGAGGTCGCCGACGGGCTCGCCCGCGTCACGACCGCAGGCGGCGCCTACCAAACACAGTTCGTCGTAGGCGCGGACGGCACGACCGGCGTGGTGGGACGGACGCTGGGGCTGGCGCAGCGGCTGCCCACGAGCGCCGCCTGGGAGGTCGAATTCCACGCACCCTCCGCGGCGCTCGAACGCTGGCGGGGCCGCGCGAACGTGGACATTGGCTACCGCCCCTGGGGCTACGGCTGGGTCTTTCCCAAGGACGGGAAGTTGTCGGTGGGCGTCGTGCTCGCGCCGGGCCAAGGCCGCAACATTCGTCTGTGGACGGAGCAGTACGCCGAGCGGCTGGGGCTGGGCGGTGCCACCATCGCGATCGCCAAGGGACATCCCGTCCATTTCCGCCGCCGGGCGGAGCGCATCGCCGCGGGGCCGGCTCTGCTGGTGGGCGACGCCGCCGGACTGGCCGACGAGTTCACGGCGGAGGGGATCTCCTACGCGCTGCACTCGGGCCGGCTGGCGGCAGCGGCCGTCCTGGCCGCGTTGGGCGCGCCCGATGCCAGCGCAGACGGCGATGCGGCCAGCCGCTACCAGACGATGGTGAACCGCGAGATCCAGCCCGAACTGGACGCCGCCCGCGCCATTTCGCGGATGTACCACCGCTGCGTGACCACCTGGCCCGGGCTCGCATTCGCCGCGAGCCGCCGGCTTGATTACCTCTGGAGCGCGTTCTTTCGCGTGATGCGCGGGGACTCCAGCTACGATCGCGAGCTGGCGCGCATGCCCGGCCTTGCCCTCAGCAAGCGGATATTCTGAGTGACGCTAACGCGATCGTCATCGCGCGGGAGCGGAGAAGCGGCGGCGGCGGGCGGAGCCGATGACGGCGGAACCGCTCTTGCGAGCCCCACGCGTAAGGGAAACGGCGCAATGAGCGAAACGAAGCCGGCCCCTCGCCGGCCCCGGCGCAGCCAGCGTTCGGTCGGGAGGGGCCGGGCTGGGCGCCGCAGCGAGCGCCTGACGCCGGCGGAGATCGTCGAGCGGCTGGGCGGCGAGACGCCGGTCCCGGACTGGCGCCCTCACCAGGACCCAGTGGGCGAATTGATGCTCACCCTCCTCTCCCAGAACACCTCCGATACCAACTCAGGCCGCGCCTTTCAGGAACTCGTCCACCGCTACCCGACTTGGGACGCGGTCGAGGCTGCGCCTGTCGCGGATCTGGAAGCGACGATCCGCCCGGGCGGGCTGGCCAAGACGAAGGCGCCGCGGCTGCAAGCGCTGCTGGGGGAGTTGCGCGCCCGCCTGGGCCCTGAGCGGGACGCGTCGACCCTGGGGACGATGCCGACGGAAGAGGCGAAGGGGTGGCTCACCAGCTTGCCGGGCGTGGGGCCCAAGACGGCGACCTGCGTGCTCCTGTTCGCGCTGGGGCGGCCCGCGTTGCCCGTTGACACGCATGTGCATCGGGTCAGTCAGCGGCTCGGGCTGATCGGTGCGAAGGTGAACGCCGTCGCCGCGCATACGGCCCTGGAAGCGCAAATGCCGCCCGATCTCTTCTACCCCTTTCACGTGCTCGTGATCCGGCACGGCCGGCGGGTGTGCAAGGCGCCGCGACCGCTCTGCGAACAGTGCATTCTGGCCGACCGCTGTCCCTCCGCGTTCGCGTTCGAACGGGAGGCGCCGTCTGCCGTGGGCGCCCAGAGGCGCAGGCGGCCGCGACGTTCAGCCTAGAGTGAACGCGGCGGAGCGACGGCGACCGTGCCGTAGGTAACGGAGCGCCGTTGGCGGAGTCAGGGCCGAGCCATATAATCCATCTTTCGCCGCGGTGAGCGCGTCGCACGCGAAGAAAGAGGGGGAGCGGTGATCCGCGCGGGCATCATCAACGTTACCGGCTACGTGGGCGCCGAATTGGCGCGTCTGCTGGCGGGGCATCCCCAGGTGGAGATCGCGGCCGTCACGGGCCGTTCGCAGGCGGGCAAGCGGCTGCCTGAGGTTTTCCCGCACCTCTGGTCCATTGACCTCCCAATTGTGGAGGAGGTGGAGGACGTGGACGTGGTGATCTCGGCGCTGCCTCATGCAGCCGCCGCGGAGGCCCTGCGCCCGCACGTCGAGGCGGGCGCCGCCGTCATTGACTGCAGCGCCGACTTCCGCCTGCACGATGCGGAGACGTACGAACGCTGGTACGGGCCGCATCCGGCCGCGTCGCTGTTGGACCAAGCGACCTACGGACTGCCCGAGCTGCATCGCGACGAGATCCGAGAATCGCGCTTGGTGGCGGTGCCGGGCTGCTACCCCACCGCTGCCCTGCTGGCGCTGGCACCGTTGGCCGCGGCCGGGTGGTTGGATCGCGACGTCATTGTGGACGCGAAGTCCGGCGTGTCCGGGGCGGGCCGGGCACTGGCGTTGGAAGCGCATTTTTCGGAGCGGGATGGAAGTGTTGGCGCCTACGGCCTGGACGGGCACCGGCACCAGCCGGAGATGGTGCAGGAACTCACCGCGCTGGCACCAGCCGCCGGTGGCGACGATGACTTCCAGGTGACCTTTGTGCCGCACGTCGTTCCCATCACGCGCGGCCTCCTCGCGACCTGCTATGCGGGCATCCGCCCCGGCGCTCTGCCGGACGACCGCGT
Source organism: Dehalococcoidia bacterium (assembly GCA_963662615.2). Lineage (GTDB taxonomy): Bacteria > Chloroflexota > Dehalococcoidia > Bin125 > Bin125. The sequence goes on along the minus strand of CAXXSR010000001.1, from coordinate 256,759 downwards.
GCAGCACCGGGACGCCGCCCGCGAGGCGCTCCTGGAGCGCTACCACGAGTTCTACCGCGGGCACCCCTTCGCCCAGGTGGCCGCCGTCCCGCCCAGCACAAAGGAGACCTTGGGCAGCAACAGCTGCCTCCTCTATCCCAACGTGGATGCGGTGACGGGGCAGGTCACGGTGATCGCGTGCATCGACAACCTGGTCAAGGGGGCGGCCGGCGGCGCCGTGCAGTGCTTGAATCTGATGTTCGGCCTGGATGAGACGGCCGGGCTCACGACCTTGGGACTTTACCCGTAGGCGAGTGGCGGAGCGAGGCAGGGTGATGACGCTGCAAGAGACGGCGGCAGCGACGAGCGGGGCGGTCACGGCCCCCCAGGGCTATCGCGCCGGGGGGACGGTGGCCGGGATCAAGGAATCGGGCCTGCCGGATCTGGCGCTCCTGGTGGCCGACGGGCCGGCCGTCGCCGCGGCCACGTTCACCACGAACGTGGTCCAAGCCGCGCCCCTCCTCGTCAGCCAAGAGCACATCCGGGACGGCCGGCTGCGGACGGTGGTCGTGAACTCCGGGAACGCCAACTGCGCCACCGGCGAGCGCGGCATCGCCGACGCCCGTGAGATGGCACGACTGGCGGCCGAACGGGCCGGCTGCGCACCCAGCGAGGTCTTCGTCAACAGCACCGGCGTCATTGGCCACTGCCTGCCAATGGAGAAGCTGACCCAGGCCATCCCCACCGTGCCGCTCAGCCGCGATGGTGGCGCCGCCTTCGCGCGCGCAATCATGACGACCGATACGTTCCCCAAGGAAGCGCTGACGGAGTTCCAGGCCCACGGGCGCACCTACCGCTTGGGTGGCTGCTGCAAGGGCGCGGGCATGATCCACCCGAATATGGCCACCATGCTGGCCTTTCTCACCACGGACGCCGCCGTGGAGGCGGACGTCTTACGGATGCGCCTTGGCGCCGCCGTGGACCGCACGTTCAACATGGTCACCGTGGACGGTGACACGTCCACGAACGATACGGCGCTAATCCTGGCGAACGGGGTGGCCGGCGGGCCGCCCATTGACGGCGGCGATAGCGACGCGATCGCGGCGTTCGATGCGGCGCTGTTGGAGGTCTGTACGAAGCTGGCGCAGGACATCGCCCGCGACGGCGAGGGGGCAACGAAACTGATTGAGACGTTGGTGACCGGCGCGGCGTCGTGGCAGGAGGCGCGGCAAGTTGCGCGCACGGTCGTGCGCTCCCCTCTCCTCAAGGCCGCCCTCAGCAAGGGCGATCCGAACTGGGGCCGAGTCTTGATGGCGGCGGGCTACGCGGGGGTACGCTTCGACCCGGCGACCATGCGGCTGTGGCTTGGAGAGCAGCTCCTGTTCGAACACGGCGCCGGCGCCGGCGTGGCGCCGGGCGCGGCGGCGGCGGCGATCCGCGGCGACACCGTGCGCATCCGCATCGACCTGGGGCAGGGCCAGGCGGAGGCGACAGCCTGGGGCTGCGACCTGACCGAAGAGTACGTCCGCTTCAACGCGGACTACGTGACCTAGCCGTGGCTTTGGCGGAGCGGCGCGATCGCGTAGGCTGGGGGGCAATGATATCCGCCCCGTCTCGGCCCATCGTCGTGAAAATCGGCGGCAGCACGCTGGGAGCCGGCGACACGTCGCTGGAGGACTGCGCGCAACTCCAGCGCCAAGGCTTCGCCGTGGTGCTGGTCCACGGCGGCGGCGCGACGGTCTCTGCTTGGCTGGAGCGGCTGCATGAGCCCACGGAGTTCGTGGACGGACTGCGCAAAACCACGGCCGGGAGCCGGTCGGCGGTCGTGGCGGTGCTGGCCGGGCTGGTGAACAAGGAGTTGGTGCAGCGCCTAACGCGGCTGGGGGCGCGAGTGATCGGCCTCAGCGGCGTTGACGCCGGCCTCATCCGCTCGCCGCTGAGCAGCCGCGGACTCGGCTACGTGGGTGAGGCGCCCACCTGCGATCCCAGCATCCTCTTCACACTGCTGCAGGCCGGCTGGCTCCCGGTCATTGCGCCCATTGGGCTGACGCCGGACGGGAGCGAGCTGATCAACATCAACGCCGACGCCGCGGCCGGCGCCATCGCCACCGCGATTCAAGCCGAGCGCCTCGTCTTCCTCACGGACGTCCCGGGCATCCTGGACGAGGACGGCCGCGTGATCGCGGCCTTGGACGGCGCGGGAATCGAAGCGCTGCGCGCAAGCGGCACGCTGGTGGGGGGCATGCTTCCAAAGGTTGAGGCGGGCCGGGCGGCCGCCGCAGCGGGCGCGCCGGCGCGCATTGTAGATGGCCGGAAGGGTGGGGCGGTGCTGGCGGCCTTGGACGGAGCAACGGGCACGCGGATCGAAACTCCATGAGCGCCCGAGGGAGGTGGCTGGTGCTGGTGCCGGGCGGGAGCCGGAGAGGCTGGGCGCAGAGCAGGGACCCGAACGCTGAGCGCCCGGAGGAGCCGTCGCCGAAGGACGTCCCACCGTCCGAGGAGGGGCGCAGTGGCGATCTGGGCCCGCCGCCACCGGTCTTCCGCGACCTGACCGGGAGCGGCGGCCCGGACCGCGAGCCGCCGCCGCCCTATGAGGCGAGCCAGCGCGGGGGCCCGGGCCGGCGCTGGTGGCCACGCATTCTCATTCTCGTCGTCATCCTGATGCTCGCGCTGATCGTGGCGAATATCGCCATTGGCCTGTACATCGACCGGCTGTGGTTCAGCGAGCTGGACTATCGCGGCGTCTTCAACACGCGCATTGGGGCGCGCCTCTGGCTCTTCTTCGCCGGCTTTGGGATCGCGCTGGTGTACTTGCTGGGCAGCATGACGCTCGCCTGGCGCCTTCCCGTGGAGGCGACGGGGGAGCCGCGCAGTCCCCTGCGAGACTTCTCGCCGGGCGCGGTGCGGCGGGTGATGATCATCGTCACGGTCGTGGCGGCGGCGTTCATGAGCATCATTCTGGGCGCAATCGCGTCGGGGCAGTGGGAACGGATCCTGCAGTTCATCAATGCCGAACCGTTCGGTTTACTCGACAGGCAGTTCAACCGCGACGTGGGCTTCTATGTGTTCAAGCTGGAAGCGCTGCAGTTCATCAAGGGATGGGGGGTTGGGCTGACCATTGTGACGGCCCTTGCCACCGTGGCCGTCTATGGGTATCGCTATCTGACCTACGGCGGCAATGTCAGCGCGACACGCCCCGTGCGTATCCATCTCGCCGTGCTGCTGACCGTCATCATCGGGCTGTTCGTCTGGGGCTACTGGCTGGCACGGTTCGAGCTGGCGGTGAGCGAGAACGGGACCGTCTTCGGCGCCACATTTACGGACGTGAATGCGCGCAGCGTGGTGTTCCTGGTGCTGATGGCGGTGGGCGGCGTTGTGGGGCTGGCGCTGCTGAGCTGGCCCTTTCACCGTCGGCTGCTGGTGCCCGGAGGCGCGCTGGGGTTGCTGGTGCTGGTGAGCATTGGCGGGCTGCTGATCTACCCCGCCATTGTCCAGCGCGTCACCGTGGAGCCCAACGAGCTGTCGCGCGAGCGCGAGTTCATTGCGCGGAACATTGAGGCCACGCGGTTCGCCTTTGGGCTGGACGCCATTGAGGAGCGCCAATTCCCCGCCAACGACGCGGTGACCCCTGCCGACGTGGAGACCAACCCGGAGGCGCTGCGCAACCTCCGCCTCTGGGATCATCGGCCCCTGAACGACACGCTCAACACGATCCAGACGATCCGGCCGCTCTACGTCTTTCCGGACGTGGACGTGGACCGCTACGAGATCGGCGGGGAGACTCGGCAGGTGTTCCTGGCGGCGCGGGAGCTGTCCCAGGGCAACCTGCCGCCCGGCCAAGAGAGCTGGGTCAACAGCCGCCTGCAGTTCACCCACGGGTTTGGCGTGACGGTGAATCCCGTGGATGCGGTGACCGGCGCCGGGCAGCCGGAGTTCGTGGTCTCCAACATCCCGCCCCAGCTGGACGGTGTCGCCGCGAACGAAGGGAGCGCCTTGGCGCGGTTCGCGGACGCGACAGCGCAGCCGCGGATCTACTTTGGTGAGGCAACGAACTCCTATGTGATCGTGAATTCAGAAGAGGAGGAGTTCGACTTTCCCTTGTCGGGCGGCGGCGGCGGGGAGGAGGAGCTGGCGCTGGAAAGCCAAGCGCGCAACCGCTATGACGGATCAGGCGGCGTCAAGGTGGGCGGCTTCTTCAAGCGTCTCGCCTTCGCCTGGGAATTCGCCGACACGAACATCCTCATCTCCGGGGCGATCGACGGTGACAGCCGGATCTTGTTCCGGCGGAACATTCAAGAGCGGGTGCGGCAGCTGGCGCCCTTCCTGACCCTGGACGCCGATCCCTACGTTGTCATTGGCCTTGATGGGCGTCTTTACTGGATTCAGGACGCCTACACCACCAGCGATCGCATGCCCTACTCGCAGCCGCACTCGAGCGGCGTCAACTACATCCGCAACTCGGTGAAGGCGGTGATCAGCACATTCGACGGGACGGTGGACCTGTACATCGTCGACGATGTGGTGCAGGGCAGCCCCCGCGATCCGATCGTCCGGGTCTGGGAGAAGATCTTCCCAGAGCTGTTTAGGCCCAGCAGCGCCTTCCCGGCCGACCTGCGGGAGCACTGGCGCTATCCCCAGGACCTTTTCCAGATCCAGTCTGACCAGTACCTGACCTACCACATCACCAATCCCACAACCCTGTTCAACCGCGAGGCCATCTGGGCGATTCCGCAGGAGGTCCTGCGTGAGCAGTCGGTGCCGGTGGAGCCCTACTACGTGACGTTGCGTCTGCCGGACGGCGACGAGCCGGAGTTCCTCCTGATCCTGCCGTTTACGCCGCGCATCCGTCAGAACGCGATCGCTTGGATGGCGGGCCGCAGCGACGGCGAGCACTACGGCCGCTTATTTGCCTTCCGCTTCCCGGCCGACCGCAACGTGGTCGGCCCGGCGCAAGTGGAAGCGCGCATTGGCCAAGAGCCTGCGGTGAGCCGCCAGTTCACGCTCCTGGGCCAGGAGGGCAGTGAGGTCATTCGCGGAAACCTCCTGTTCATTCCCGTGGGCGATTCCTTCATCTACGTGGAGCCGCTCTACGTGCAGGCGGAGACGTCCCTGTTCCCGCAGCTGAAGTTCGTGGTCATGGTCAACGGGGACCGCGTCGCCTTGGAGGAGACGTTGGCGGAGGCGGCCACTGTGGCCCTGGGCTTCACCGTCCCGCCGGAGGTGCTGGGCGAGGCCAGCGTGGGGGAGCCGGCCCCAACCGCTCCCTCCCCGCCGGCAACCGTGGAACCGCCCGCGGACGGGGAGGCCGAGCCGCGCGCGTCGCCCCCGTCTGGGGAGGCGTCGGAGGACCTGGCGGGCCTGATCGCGGAGGCGCAGGACGCCTTCGCGGACGCCCAAGCGCGTCTTGCTGCGGGCGATTTCGCCGGATATGGTAAGGAACTTGAACGGCTGGAGCGGGCCCTGGATCAGCTAACGGCGGAGAGCCGCGCGCCGCCCTAAGGCCAAGGCGCGCGCCGGCGCCGGCGAAGGAAGCAGGAGCCATGGCGAGCATTGCCGAGCGGGAGGCCGCCGTCTTCATGCGCACGGGCGTGCGCCAGCCGGTCACGCTGGTGCGGGGCCGCGGCACGCGCGTGTGGGATGAGGACGGCAAGGAGTACTTGGACTTCGTGGCCGGCATCGCCGCGGACAGCCTGGGCCACACGCACCCCACGGTGGTGGGGGCGTTGAAGGCGCAAGCCGACACCCTGATGCACGTCTCCAATATCTTTTACACCGTGCCGCAGGTGGAGCTGGCCGAGATCCTGGTGCGCGAGAGCGGCCTCAGCCGCATCTTCTTTTGCAACAGCGGCGCTGAGGCGAACGAGGGCTGCATCAAGCTGGTGCGGAAGTGGGGCCGCACCCAGCGCAACGGCTCGTTCGAGATCATCGCCATGGAGGACGGCTTCCACGGGCGCTCGCTCGCCGCGGTCACCGCCAGCGGCACCCCGAAGTACAGCGAGCCGTTCCAGCCGCTGCCGCCCGGATTCCTGCACGTGCCCTACAACGACATTGAGGCGCTGCGGGGCGCCGTCACCAGCAAGACGTGCGCGGTCCTGCTGGAACCGGTCCAGGGCGAAGGCGGCGTCAACGTGCCGGATCCGGACTACCTGCCGGCCGTGCGCCGCCTCTGTGACGACGCCGACCTGGCCCTGGTGTTGGACGAGGTGCAAACCGGGATGGGGCGGACGGGCCGCCTCTTCGGCTTTCAGCACTACAACTTCGCACCGGACGTGATGGCCTTGGCCAAGGGGCTGGGCGGCGGTGTGCCCATTGGCGCGTTCCTGGCCAACGATCGCTTGGCCGCCTTCGAGCCGAGCGAGCACGGGACCACTTTCGGTGGCCAGCCGCTCGCCACGGCGGTGGCGTTGGCGGTGGTGCGGGCGATGTTGGATGAGGACATCCCGGCGCAGGTGGAGGCGAAAGGCGCCCACCTGATGGCCAAGCTGCGCTCGCTGGAGGACCGCCAGGCGGAGGTCGTGGAGGTGCGCGGTCAGGGGCTGATGGTGGCGATCGAATTCTCCTCGGCGATCGCGGCGGACCTTGTCGGCGCCTGTCGGGAGCGGGGCCTGCTGATCAACAACGTGAAGGCGACGGCGCTGCGGTTCATTCCGCCCTTGACGGTGACGGAGGCGGAGCTGGACCGCGCGGTGGAGATCGTGGACGAGGCGCTGAGCGCCGTCGTCGCGGCCGCCTCCGGCTGAGCGCGTCGCGGAGGGATATCCCAGCCGTGCCGAGATCCCAGCGCCCCAAGAAGGTCGTGCTGGCCTACAGCGGCGGCTTGGACACGTCGGTGGCCACGCGTTGGCTCGTAGAGCGCGGCTGGGAGGTGATCTGCCTCACGGCGGACTTGGGATTCCTGGACGAAGGAGCGGAGTTGGAGCAGCGGGCACTGGCGGCGGGCGCGTCGCGGCTGATTGTGGAGGACGCGCGGGAGACGTTTACGCGGTCGTTCATCTTCCCGGCGCTGATGGCGGGGGCGCTCTATGAGGGGAAATACCCCTTGGCAACGGCGTTGGCGCGGCCGCTGATCGCGAAGTTGCTGGTGGACACGGCGCACGCGGAGAACGCCGGCGCCGTGGCGCATGGGTGCACCGGCAAGGGCAATGACCAGGTGCGCTTTGACGTGTCGGTGGGGGCGCTGGCGCCGGCGCTGCGGATCCTGGCCCCGGTGCGGGAGTGGGAGCTGACGACGCGCGCGTCGGAGCTGGCCTACGCACAGGCACACAAGATTCCCCTCAGGGCAGGGAAGAAAACGCCGTATTCCGTGGACGCGAACCTCTGGGGGCGATCCGTGGAGGCGGGTGCGTTGGAAGATCCTGCTGTGGAGCCGCCGGACGACGTCTGGGAATGGACGCAGTCGCTGGAGGCGGCGCCGGCCGAGCCGCTCTACGTGGAGGTGGGCTTTGAGCGCGGGATGCCCGTGTCGCTGGACGGTGAGGAGTTGAGCCCGGTCACGCTGGTCACGCGGATGCACGAGACGGCGCGGGCGCACGGGGTGGGCCGCATTGACATGGTGGAGAACCGGCTGGTGGGGATCAAGTCACGGGAGGTGTACGAGGCGCCGGCGGCGGTGGCGCTGCTGGAGGCGCATCAGGCGTTGGAGCGGCTCACACTGAGCAAGCAGCAGCTGCGCTTGAAGCAGCGGCTCATGCAGGACTACGCCGACCTGATCTACGACGGGCTCTGGTTCAGCGGGCACCACCAGGATCTGGCGGCGTTGACGCAGTCCATGCAGCGGCACGTCAGCGGGACGGTGCGGCTGCGACTGCACAAAGGGACGGTCCGGGCTGTGGGCCAGACCAGTCCCTCCAGTCTGTACCAGCGGTCGCTGGCTACATATGCTGAAGGCGACAGCTTCGATCAGTCGGCTGCCCTGGGCTTCATCCAGATCTGGGGCTTGCCGGTGCGGCTGCAGGCGGAGACGCAGCTGTTGCGACAGCCCGGTGATCCACTCGCGGTGAGCCGGGGCGGAAACATCGACGAGGCGGTGCGGTGACGGCATCGACGAGGGTGCTTCCAAACCGATTGCCATGACGGGGCCAGCCGGGAGCGACGTGCCAGAGCTCGATGTGGGCTACGAAGGTCGCGGCCTGACGTTCGGCGGCTCCGTGACCGCGGATTTCATCCTCCGGCAGCCGCATCAGAGAGCGCTGGAATGCAACCTGGGGCTGGCGGTGGACGCGCAAGCGCTCTTCCGGGAGACGCTGGCGGCGCGGGGGGGCGGCCCCCTGGACGAGGATGGCCTGCAGGCGATCCTGCGGGTCCTGGCCGCGACGTTCTATCGCCGCCTGGTGGCGGAAGGGCGCGAGATTCCTGCGGTCGCCCTGCGGCGGCGAGTAGACGTCGACCCGGCGGACGTGGCGGCGATTCTGAGTGAAGCCGGGCTGAGCGAGACCGTCGCGGGCGGCGGCTGACTCCGGCGCCGGCGCCTGTGTTCCCTGAACTGCACGCCGCGCCCAGTGGGAAGCCGCCGCGTCCGAGATATGCGATGCTGGCGCCACATGAACGCGCCACCGCGCGAGAACGGACCGGAACGACGGACGTCGCGGGTGGCGGCGCCAAGGACGGAGCCAGGGCTGTAGCCGACGTGCCCAAGCGAGGAGCGCCTGCCGGCGCCGCCGGCCCGCCTGAGGACGGCGCGGAGCCGTCCCCTATGTGGGGCGGGCGGTTCCGCACGGGCGCCGACCAACGGGTCCAGCGCTACACCTCTTCCCTTGAGACGGACCGGCGGCTCGCCCGTCACGACGTGCGCGGCTCGCGCGCGCACGTCCGCATGCTCGCGGCGCAGGGGATCATTGGGCCGGAGGACGCCGACGCCATCCTCACTGGGCTGGCGCAGATCCAGCGCGAGGTCGCGGAGGGGTCATTGGCGCTGCGAACCGAACTGGAAGACGTGCACATGCAGGTGGAGGCGCGTCTGGCGGAGATCATCGGTGAGGAGCGGGCGGGCCGGCTGCACACAGGGCGGTCTCGCAACGATCAGGTGGCGCTGGATATGCGGCTGTTCGTGCGCGAGGCTATCGTGGACAGCGTGGCCGCGGTACGCGGCCTGCAAGGCGCCCTGCTTGAGCTGGCGGAGCGGTATCGGGACGTGTTCATGCCGGGGTACACGCACCTCCAGCGTGCCCAACCCGTGCTTTTGTCCCACCACTTGCTGGCCTACTTTGAGATGCTGGACCGCGACGCGGCCCGCATGATCGACGGGTTCCAACGCACGGACGAGATGCCGCTCGGCAGCGCCGCGCTGGCGGGGGCGGGCTATCCCCTGGACCGTGAAGCCGTGGCGCGCGAATTAGGCTTCGCCCGCGTCTCGCGGAACAGCATGGATGCGGTGTCAGACCGGGATTTCGTCCTGGAGTTCCTGGCCGCGGCGGCGATCTGCATGGTGCACCTGTCCCGGCTCTGCGAAGAGCTGGTGCTATGGAGCAGCGCCGAGTTCGGGTACATCCGTTTCGACGACAGCCACGCCACCGGCTCCTCGATCATGCCGCAGAAACGCAATCCGGACGTGGCGGAGCTGGCGCGGGCGAAGACGGGACGTGTCGTGGGTCATCTGATGGCGCAGCTGATGATGCTGAAGGGGCTGCCGCTGGCCTACAACCGCGACCTGCAGGAGGACAAGCCGGGGCTCTTCGACACAGTGGACACCCTGGAAAGCACGCTGCACGTCCTGCGAGGGACGCTAGAGACGGCCAGCGTCGATGGGGAGCGGGCGCGGGCGGCCGTGACGTCCGACCCGTTCATCCTGGCGACCGACTACGCCGACTACCTGGCCCGCAAGGGTCTGCCCTTCCGCGAGGCGCACGGCGTCATTGGGGCGTTGGTGCAACGCTGCGAAGGAGAGGGCCGGGCCCTGCACGATCTCACCCTGGACGAGCTGCGGGCGGCCCACCCCCTGTTCGGAGAGGATGCGGTGGGGATGCGCGTGGAGGAGGCGCTGGCCGCCCGCGACGTCGCCGGGGGGACGGCGCCCCAGCGCGTGGCCGCGGCCCTCAACGAGGCCGGAGAGCGCTTGGCAGCGGCCCGGCGGGCTCTCCCGGCGGCGGCGGACGAGGATGGCGACGAAGCGAGCGAGCGGCCGTAGATCGATGGCGCGTAGCGGTGGGCGCAGGATCCAGATCGCACCGTCCATCCTCGCCGCCGACCTGACGCGGCTCGGCGAGCAGGTACGGGAGGCGGAGGCGGCGGGCGCCGACGCGATCCACATTGACGTGATGGACGGCCGCTTCGTGCCGCGGATCACCTTCGGGCCGCTGATGGTGGAGGCGGTGCGCCGAGTGACCTCGCTGCCGCTGGACGTGCATTTGATGATCGAGGAGCCGGAACAGCACATCGACGAATTCATCGCCGCCGGCGCGGACACCCTGATCGTGCATGTCGAATCGACCGCGACGATAGGCGCGGTGCTAGAGCAGATTCGGGCCGCCGGCGCTCGCACGGGAGTGACGCTGAAGCCGGAGACGGAGCTGGCGGCGCTGGAGCCGGTGCTGGCGGAGGTCGATCAGCTGCAGATCATGAGCGTGCAGCCCGGCTGGGGCGGGCAGCCGTTCATTCCGGAGTCGTTGGAGCGGTTGCGGGCGACGCAAGAGCAACTTCAGGCGCTGGGGCTCAACGCGGTGCTGGAAGTGGACGGCGGCGTGAACGCGAAGACGGCGGCGGCGGTCGTGGAGGCGGGGGCGGAGCTGCTGGTCGCCGGCTCGGCGGTGTTTAACGATCGAGAGTCGGTGGGGGCGGCGATGGCGCGGCTGCGGGGGGCGATCGGGGAGCGCTAGGGCCGGGGGCGCGACGGCCAAGCGGACCGCGGCGATCAAAGACAGCTGAGGTTGAGAGGGAGCGGAGGCTAGGCGGCCAGCCGCTTCAGCATGGTCTTCATGCACTGCGTGCAAACGTCGAGGCGGACGGTCTTGCCGTCGATGACAAATTTGCGCCGGTGGACGTTGGGCTTGAAGGTGCGCGAGGTGCGCGGCGCCTTCCGCTTCCAGCGGCCGGAATGCTTGTGACGGATGTTGCGGCCGAAGGACGTCCGCTTGCCGCACAGATCGCATAATCCGGACACGGGACTGGCCCTTCGCCGCTGAACGTGGACGGCCGCGCGAGGAAAGGCGCCGAATGAGGCGCTGTGCCATCATACCAGGATGCCGCGACCATCGACAGCGCGATCCGCGCCCGCACTGACCGGACCGCTCCTGCGCCAAATGCTGACAACGGCGTGGGTCTGGCTGGACCGGAATGCGGCATCGATCGACGCGATCAACGTCTTTCCGGTGCCCGACGGCGACACCGGCACGAACATGGGCCTGACCCTGAGGGCGGCCCAGGAAGCGAGCGGGAAGCTCCCCGCCGACGCGCCTTTGGCGGACGTTGCCGGGGCCGCCGCCCACGGCGCCCTCTTGGGAGCGCGGGGGAACTCCGGCGTGATCCTGTCGCAGTGGCTGCGCGGCCTGGGCGAGGGGTTCGCGCGCGCCGAAGTGGCCGACGGAGGGGCGCTGCTGGCCGCGCTGACAGGGGCGGCCGATGCCGCCTACGCCGCCATCGCCGAGCCGGCCGAGGGGACCATCCTCTCCGTGGCGCGGGCGGTCGCGGACTGCGACCAAGTCCAGCGCGCTGGCGAGCAGGGCGGGACCGGCGCGAACGTGGCCGCCATTACCGCTGCGGCAGTGCGATGCGCCCACGCCGCCGTGGAGCGGACACCGGATCAGATGCCGATGCTGGCGGAGGCCGGCGTGGTGGATGCCGGCGCTCGCGGCCTGGCGGTCGTCCTGGAGGGGATGCACCACGGCCTCACCGGCGAGGATCTGCCGCCCGCCGCCGCCGAGAGCGGGCGCATCGATCCCCAATGGCTGGCGGGGGCGCAACGGGCGGAGGCCCCCTACGGCTGGTGCACGGAGTTCGTGCTGCGGGGAGCTGAATTGGACGCGCTGGAGATCCGCCGCGAGCTGCAGGAGTTGGGGGATTCCGTTCTGGTCGTGGGGGAGACGTCACTGCTGCACGTCCACGTGCACATCGCCGATCCCCAGACCGCCTACCGCCTGGGCGCGCGCTACGGCGACGTGGAGCAACACAAAGCCGAGGACATGGCGGAGCAGCATCAAGCGCTGGCGTCGGGGCAGGGCGCAACGGGCGCGGTCGCCGTCGTCGCCGTGGCGTCGGGGGAGGGGTTCGAGCGCCTCTTCAAGGATCTCGGCGTGGCCGCCATCGTTGCCGGCGGGGCCACGCAGAATCCCAGCGCTGAGGCCATCTTAGCGGCGGCGCGCTCCACGCACGCCGCGGAGGTGATCGTGCTGCCGAACCATCGCAACGTCATCCCGGCCGCGGAGCAAGCGGCGGCACTGAGCGACACCGTGCGCATCCAGGTGGCGCCCGTCACCAGCCAGCCCGCTGCCATCGTCGCGCTGTCGGCGCTTCAGCCCGGCGCCGACCTGGAGGCGGCCTGCCGACGGATGGTGGAGGCGGCCCAAGATCTCTTGAGCGGCGAGGTCACGCGCGCCGCCCGAGCGATCAAGAAGCCAGTGCCGCTCCGGCAAGGGCAGCCGTTCGCGCTGCTGGAGGGTGAGATTGTGGGAGGGGCAGAGACGGTCTCGGGCGCGCTGGCGTTTCTGGCTCAGCGCATGGTCGAGAGCCGGCCGGCCGCCGAGCTGCTGACGGTCTATCGCGGCGCGGAGGTGAGCGACGAGGAAGCGCGGGAGACGGTGGAGCGATTGACGGCGACGCTGCCCGACACGCTCGAGGTCGAGCTTGTCATAGGCGGCCAGCCTCACTACCCCTATCAGGTATCGCTGGAGTAATCTGGCCGCGACGACTGGTCAGGAGCCTATGCACCTGCCCAATTCTGGTCGCTGAGCCGGCCTATGGCTATTCGCATCGTCACCGACTCCGCGGCTGATCTGGATGCCGACGTGGCGGCCCGCCACCAGATCACCGTAGTGCCGTTGTTCGTCCACTTCGGCGACGAGGCTTTCCAGGACGGCGCGACGCTGAGCAAAGCGGATTTCTACAAGCACCTCGTCCAGAGCAGCGTTTTTCCGCGGACGTCACAACCGTCTGCGGGGACGTTTCAGGAAGCCTACGCGGCCCTGAGCGATGCCGACGGAATCGTTTCGATTCACGTCGGTGCCAAACTGTCGGGAACGACCAACGCGGCACGGGCGGGGGCGGCGCTGCTTCCCGCCGGGTCGCCGCCGGTGGAGGTGGTGGACTCCAACCAGGCGTCGCTGGGGCTCGGCTACACCGTGCTGGCCGCGGCCGAAGCCGCGGCGGCGGGAAGCGATGCGGCGGGCATCGTCGCCGCGGCCCGCGAATGCGCCGCGCGGGCGCGCGTCCTGCTCTTCGTCGACACGCTGGAACACCTCCAGAAAGGCGGACGCATCGGCCGGGCACGGACGTTCCTGGGCACGCTGTTGCGAACCAAGCCCGTGCTCGAACTCATCGATGGCGAGATCGACGCCATCGAGCGGCCGCGGACACGCCAGAAGGCGATCGACCGCTTGCACTCCTTGGCGGTGAGCACGCCCCGAGCGGAGCGCATCGCCGTGCTCTATACGACGACCCCGGACGACGCCGAACGGCTTGCCGGGCGGATGCGAGAGACGCTGGCCGCCGTTCCCGTCTCGGTCGTCCAAATCAGTCCCGTCATTGGAGCGCACGTGGGGCCGGGCGCATTGGGCGCCGCCGTCCTGCAGGCGCCGGCGTGAGCACGGCCGCCGGCCCGTCCGCCGAGGCGACTGCGACCCTGCTCAAGATGATCGACGAGGAGCAGCGGCGACGCTTCGACAACCGGGCGGTCGCCGGGGGCTGGACGCCTATTTACGCGGCGCGCTGGCCCAGGCGGACCCGACCAGCCCCCTCTACGCCGCGGTGGCGGCGCTCCCACGCAGCGGCTACGCCTCCCTCGGCCGGCCGGAGCGAGCCGCCTGGGCCCGCCGGGCGCGGGCGCAGTTGGGACCCGGGAACGGCAGCGGTCCAGGGCGGCAACGGAGTGGGGCAGCGGGGCCGGCAGCGGCGAGCCCCCCGCGCCCAGCTCTTCCCGCAGGGAAGGGAGCGCGCCGCGCCCCGACCCGCCCCGCTCGCACTGCGGCCGACGGCCTCGACGCTCCCGTGGGCTCCCTTGCCCGCATCCGCGCGGGGACCGTGGCCAAGCTCGAGCGCGTCGGCGTCCGCAACGTCCGGGACCTGCTCTGGTATTTCCCCCACCGGCACGTGGATTTCAGCGAGGTGAAACCGATCGCGGCGCTCGTGGTCGGCGAGAGCGCGACCGTGGTGGGGCGCGTCCGCAACTCTCGCGTCGCATTTTGGGGCGGGCGCAAGCGCGCCACCGAAGCCACGATTGAAGACGAAAGCGGACGCGTGCGCGCGCTCTGGTTTAACCAGCCCTATCTGGCCAAGCAGCTGCCGCCGGGCGCACAGGTGGCGCTAGCCGGCAAGGTCGGCGCCTATCGCGGCCGCCCGCAGTTCGATTCGCCGGAATGGGAGCGCCTCAGCGATGACGAGGAGGCCGACCCGGGCAGCGCCGGTGAGGGTACGCACGTGGGGCGCTTCGTCCCGGTGTACCCGCTGACCCAGGGCTTGCCGGGACGGACGGTCCGCAAACTCGCTCGGGCCGCCATCGACCGCCACCTGCCCTCGCTCCCCGAGTCGTTGCCGCCGGAAGTGCTCAGCGAGACCGGCTACCTCTCCGAGCAGGAAGCGATCGCCCAGCTGCACTTCCCCAGTTCGCTGGAACGGCGTGATGCCGCCCGCGAGCGTCTGGCCTTCCAAGAACTCCTTGCTATTCAAGTCGCCGTGCTGCGACGCAAGCGTCAGGAGCGCGCCCGCGCCCACGCGCCGGTCGTCATCCTCCAAGGAGAGTTCCTGCAAGGCTTCGTGGACGCGCTGCCGTTCCAGCTCACCGGCGCGCAGATGCGCGCCGTCACGGAGATCCGCGCCGACCTCGGCCGTCCCGAGCCCATGGCCCGCCTCCTCCAAGGCGACGTGGGCTCCGGCAAGACCGTGGTCGCGGCCCTGGCCATGCTCGGCGCCGTCGCGGCGGGGTACCAGAGCGTGCTGATGGCGCCCACCGAGGTGCTGGCGGAGCAGCACCACCGCACCCTCCATCGCATCTTCGGCGGCGTCAGCGGCGACACGGTGTTTCACCACTACACGGTCGCGCCGGCTCTGGGGCGTGCCGTCCGCATGGCGCTGCTGAGCGGCAGCGCCACGGCGAGCCGCAAGCGCGAAGTGCAGCAAGCCATCCGAGCGGGCGAACTGGACATTGTGGTGGGGACGCATGCGCTGATCGAGGAGCGAGTCGCCTTCCCCCGGCTCGGGCTCGCCGTGGTGGACGAGCAGCACCGCTTCGGCGTGCTGCAGCGCGACTCCCTGCGCGGCAAGGGCGGGAGTCCGCACCTGCTGGTGATGACGGCCACGCCCATTCCGCGGACCCTGGCCCTGACCGTCTACGGCGACCTCGACGCCACGCGGCTCGATGAGATGCCGCCGGGCCGGCGACCGGTGGAGACGAGATTCGCGGGGCCCGACGAGCGCGCCGAGATCTACGCGCGCGTCCGCGCTGAGATCGGCAAGGGACGGCAGATCTTCTTCATCTGTCCGCTGGTGGAAGAGTCGGAGATGGTGGAGGCGAAGGCCGCCGTGCAGGAGTTCGAGCGACTGCGCAGCGCCGTCTTCCCCGACCTCTCCCAGCGCATCCGCCTCTTGCATGGTCGCATGCCGGCCGCCGAGAAAGACACAGCGATGGAGGAGTTCCGGCAGGGGCGCACCGCGATCCTCATGTCCACCGCCGTGATTGAAGTGGGCGTGGACGTGCCCAACGCCACCGTGATCGTCATTGAGGGAGCGGACCGCTTTGGGCTGGCGCAACTGCACCAATTTCGCGGCCGTGTGGGCCGGAGCGGGCATCAATCCTATTGCTTTCTCCTCTCCGACAGCGAGAGTCCGGTCACGCGAGACCGGCTCGCGCTCATGGAGAGCCTGACCGACGGCTTCGAGCTCGCGGAGGCGGACTTGCGGCTGCGGGGGCCGGGCGAATACTTCGGGACGCGGCAATCGGGGCTCCCCGATCTCCGCGTGGCCAAACTCACCGACCACGACCTGCTGCTGAAGGCGCGCAACTTCGCCGAGCGCATGCTGGACCGTGACCCCAACCTCCGCGCGCCCGAGCATCAACCGCTGGCGCGCCTCGCTCGTCAACTCCCCGTCGACGGAGCCGGCGCCATTCATTAGATCGACGCCGGTCAGCGGCCCCTACGGCACTCCGGCGCCCGCGCCCGCCTGTCGCACAACCGTCGGCGCGGCTACGATGGCTTTTTCCTTCCGGCCCGTCACATCGGTGCAAGAGATGTGGTGCACGAGATGTGGCGCAAGGGATGTGAGGCGCAAAGCACAAGATGAGCGGTCTCGCCCGCGACGATGTCCGCAACGCCCTGGAAGCGGCGCTCCAGGCTGCGCAGGATGACGGGACGCTGCCGCGCCTCCCTGCGGTCGAGATCGCCATCGAGCGGCCGCAGAACCCCGAGCACGGCGACTACGCGAGCAGCGTCGCCCTGCGGCTCGCGGGTACGGTGAAGCGCAAACCGTTGGAGCTGGCGGAAACGATCGCCAGTCGGGTGGCGACGGGCGACATGATCGCCGCCCTGGAAGTCGCGCCGCCCGGCTTCATCAACGTGCGGCTCGCGGATGCCTGGAAACGCGCGCAGGTGGATGCGATCCTGGCCACCGGCGAGCGCTGGGGCAACATCCACGCCGGCGAGGGGCGGACGCTCCAAGTCGAGTTCGTCTCGGCGAATCCCACGGGGCCGTTGCAGGTGGGCAACGCGCGGGGCGCGGTCCTCGGCGATGTGCTGGCGAGCGTTCTTGCCGCCGCCGGCTACGCGGTCCAGCGAGAGTACTACGTCAACGATGCGGGCGGACAGGTACGGACGTTCGCCGAGTCGCTCCACGCGCGCTACCAACAGCAGTTCGGTCGCGACGTGCCTGTCCCCGCCGACGGCTACCAGGGCAGCTATCTCGTGCCGCTGGCCGCGCGGATCAAGGAGGAGGACGGGGAGGCGTTCCTGGCGCCGCAGGGTGAAGCGACGTCCGCGGCGCTTGCGTCAGCGTTGGGCAAGCGCGGCGTCGACCTCATGCTGGAGCAGGTCCAGGACGATCTGGCGCGGCTGGGGGTGGAGTTCGACCGCTGGTTCCGTGAGCGATCGCTGTACGAGCCTGCGGAGCGGCCCGCTGGGGCCTCCGCCTACGACGCGGCCATGGAGCGGCTGCGGGCGGGCGGCTTCGTGGAGGAGCACGAAGGAGCGGTCTGGTTCGCCTCGCGCAAGCTCGGTGAAGACAAGGACAACGTGCTGATCCGCCGGACCGGCGAGCCGACCTACTTCGCCTCGGACGTCGCCTATCACTTCGACAAGTTCGTGCGGCGCGGCTTCGACCGCGTCATCGACGTTTGGGGCGCCGACCACCAGGGGCACGTGGTGCGGACGAAAGTGGCGACGGAGGCCGTGGGCGGGCCGGCGGGCGGCCCGGACGTGGTGCTCTATCAGCTCGTACACCTCCGTCGCGGACGCGAACGGGTGCGAATGTCGAAGCGGACCGGCGAGATCGTGACGCTGCGCGAACTGGTGCAAGAGGTGGGCAGGGACGTGACGCGCTTCTTCCTGCTGCAACGCTCGGCCGACGCCCAGATGGACTTCGACCTGGAGCTGGCAATGAGCCAGGACCCGAAGCAGAATCCGGCCTCCTACGTGCAGTACGCGCACGCCCGCTGCGCCAGCATTCTCCGCACGGCGGCGGAAGCCGGTCTCGAGGCCGGCGGCGACGTCCAGGCGCTTCGCCATCCCACCGAGACGGCCTTGATCGACGAGATGCTGCGGCTCCCGGAGCTCGTTGAGTTGATTACGGAGAAGTTGGAACCACATCATCTCACGACGTACGCGCTGGAATTGGCCCAACAGTTCACCCAGTTCTACGGCGCCTGCCGGGTCGTGCAGCCGGACCAGCCCGAACTCTCCCGCGCCCGGCTCAAGCTCACCGTCGCCGCGAAGACGGTGCTGGCCCGCACGCTGGGCCTGATCGGTGTCGCGGCGCCGGAGCACATGTGATGGCGGACGGCGGCGACCGCAAGCGCATCTTGACGGGCATACGGCCCACCGGAGCGCTGCACCTGGGCCATTACGGCGGAGCGCTGGAGAACTGGGTGCGGCTGCAGAACGACTACGAGTGCTTCTTCCTGATCGCGGATTACCAGGTCTCGGACAAGGCGGACGACCTTGACGTGGTGCGGGAGTCGGTATTTGAAGTGGCGCTGGACTGGCTGGCGGTGGGGCTCGACCCCGAAAAGAGCCACTTCACCGTTGAGTCGTTCATCCCGGAGCACGCGGAGCTGGCGATGTGGCTCAGTTGGTGGGTGCCGCTGGGGCGGCTGCAGCGAAACCCCACGTTAAAGGCGGAGATGGAGGAGTTGGGTTCGGACTCAATCCCCGTGGCGTTCTTCACCTACCCGATCTTGCAGGTGGCCAACATCCTCATGCCCAAGGCGCACCTGGTGCCGGTGGGCGAAGACCAGATGCCGCACATTGAGATGACGCGGGAGGTGGCACGACGGTTCAACCGGCTGTTCGCGGACATCTTCCCGGTGCCTGAAGGGCTCGTGGGGCGAGTCGCCAGGTTGGTGGGCACGGATGGCAGCGCGAAAATGAGCAAGTCGCTGGACAACGCGATCTGTCTGGGCGATGACGCGCAAACGGTGAACGAAAAAGTACGGGGCATGTTCACCGATCCGACTCGGATCCACGTGACCGATCCCGGGCACGTGGAGGGGAATCCGGTGTTCATGTACCACGACGCGTTCAACCCGGACGTAGACGAGGTGAACGATCTGAAAGAGCGCTACCGCGCCGGCCGGGTGGGCGACGTGGAGGTGAAACAGAAGTTGTCGCAAGCTCTCAACGCGTTCCTCGATCCGATCCGCGAGAAGCGCCAGTATTACGAGGCGCGCCCAGAGTTGGTGAAGGAGGCGCTGCGGAGAGGCAGCGAATACTCCAAGGCTGTGGCCGAAGAGACGATGGCGGAAGTGCGGAGCGCGCTGAAGCTGCACTACTTCTAGAAACCGTTTGGCCAGAAGTCATGGGCGCCAAAGGGGTACGGACCAGTGCCGGATGCACGCTGGCCGCGGCGGAGGAGCATGGGCCTACCGCCGTCTCGGTGCAGCTGGTCGCGACAACTGAGGAGACAAAACGCGCCTGTGCGCGTTGCTAAGCGGAGAACCGTCCGATCATGACGACGGAAGCTTTCATCAACCGAGATATCTTGCGCTGGGCTCTTGAGCGGGAGCACCTGACGACCGAAGCTGCTGCAGAACGAGTCAAGGTTAAGCCGGAGAGGCTTGCAGCGTGGGAGAACGGCGCCAAACGCCCCACATTTGTTCAGGCGAAGAATCTAGCGCAGAAACTCAACATCCCGTTTGGTTACTTCTTCCTCTCCGCACGCCCCTCCGAAGCGCTCCCCCTGCCTGACCTGCGAACGGTTGCCGACGAACCGCCGGGAACGCCAAGCTCCGATCTGACTGATCTTTTGAATGACGTCTTGAGGAAACAGCAGTGGTACCACGAGTATCTCGAGGTTGAAGAAGCCGATCCCATACCGTTCATTGGCAGATACTCGCTCCAGGACGATCCCGAAACGATTGCCAGCGATGTCCGTAAGACCTTAGGGATCAACGATGACCTGCGCGAGGCGGCTAGGGGCTGGGAGGATTTCCTGCGCCTGGTCATTCGGCGCGCCGAGGAGCGAGGGGTACTCGTACTCCGAAGTGGCGTAGTTGAAAACAATACCCACCGGAAGCTGAACGTAGAGGAATTCCGCGGCTTCTCGGTAAGTGACGATCTTGCGCCACTTGTCTTCATAAATGGGCAGGACGCCAAGGCGGCTCAGATCTTCACTCTGGCGCACGAGTTAGCTCACCTTTGGATTGGAAGCAGCGGGGTTTCCAACCCTGACTACCGCCGCACCGCCGCTGAGCAGAACAACATCACTGAACGAGTTTGTAACGGCGCCGCTGCGGAAACGCTGCTGCCTGCCCGTCAGTTCTTGGAACAATGGAACGATGGCGCACCCGTTGACACAAACGTGCAATCTGTGGCAGCCAGATACCGGGTGAGCTCCATGGTGGTGCTGCGCCGCGCCTATGACCTTGACAAGATTCGCAGATCTACGTTTTGGGATTACTACAACCGGCTGCAGGAACGATGGCAACGCGGGAAGGCCAGTGGTGGGGGTGGAGGCGATTTCTACGCCACGCTATTTGCCCGGAATAGCAGCACATTGACGCAAGCTCTGATGAGCGCAGTGGCCGAGGGGAGCGTCCTTCACAGGGATGCTGCCCACCTGCTGAACGTGAGCTCCGGCACGTTGAGCGGCATTGCGGAACGCCTCTTCGGGGGCGCGTCTCATGGTTGACTACTGGCTCGACGCGGACATCTTCATCAGCTCAAAGAATGGTTCGTATGGCTTCGACATTGCTCCTGGTTTCTGGGCTTTCATTGAACAAAAGGCGACGGAAGGCATCATCGCAACGTCTACGCTCGTGTATGACGAGCTTGTCACGGAAGCGGATGACGAACTCGCTCAGTGGGCGAAGCAGAGAAAAGACATTGGCCTTTTTGTAACGCCTGACGAATCCGTTCAGAGATCGTTTCAGCGAGTTGCGGACCATGTGAACAGCAGCTATGCGGCCCCTGAAGCGGCGCTGTTTCTGAGGGGCGCAGATCCATGGCTGATATCGCACGCGCTGACACACGGGGGCCAAGTCGTAACCTTTGAGGTAAAGAAGGGAATCGGAGCGAAAAGGGTGAAGATCCCAAACGTATGCGATCACTTCGGCATACCTCGCGAAAACCTGTATCAGGTGCTCCGTATGCTTGGCCTGCGGCTACGGTGACTGTTAAGAACAATTACATAGGCGGTCGGGGGGTGATCGAGCCAAGCCGGCCGATCTTTCAGCGGTGCGCGTCGCGAGCGAGGGGCACTCAGCGCAATTAAGCCGTGCTCCAAGTCAAGGGATGATTGAGCCGAGCCAGCCAAAGGAGAGGGCGACCACCGCGCCGCCCACGAGCCATCGTTGCACGAGCAAGCGCCGCTCCGTGACGCGAAAGGAGAGCGCCACCATCATGGCGAGCGTGAGAGAGAGGGCGATGGCGACGGGCGGCGCCAGCCACTCCACGCGCAGATTCTCGATGTTCGCCGAGGCGACCGCGACCACGATGTAGACGCCCACGGCGCCCCAGGTAACCGGCAACGCGTAGTCAATGGTAAACCAGTGGAGGACGTTGCGACTCCTCTCCTCGTCATCGCGTTCGTAGTCCGGGAGCTTCAGGGCGAGGTGCATGGCGATGCCGCCTGCGAGGCCCACGGGCAACGACCACCAGAGCACGTCGTCGAAGCGGTCCACGGAGTCCGCCACCCAGACGGGGACGATCGCGAAGGCCAGGGCCAGCGGCAGCCAGGAGAGGGGGGTGGCTTTGAGGCGGGCGCTGTACACGTAGGCCAGGCTGAGGCCGGCGGTCGTGAGCAGGAAGGAGCGCCAGCCCAGCGTCGCGCTGGCGGCCACGGAAACGACGGCGAGCACGAGCGCGAGGCGCCATGCCTGCTCTGACCGTACCAGTCCAGCGGGGAGGGGGCGCCAAATGTGCGCGTCACGGTCGTGGTCGAGATCGAGGATGTCGTTCAGAGTGGCGGCGGAGCCGAGCACCGCCGCCATGACCACGCCCACGCGCAGCGCCTCGTGCCAGGTGGGTGTGCCGTCCTCGAGGATAAAGGCGAAGGCGACGGCGGTGGCGGTCCCGGTGAGCGTCGCGACGGGGCGGAGCAGGCGCACCCAGGCCCAGCCGCGCCGGCGGCGGAAGGGAATGCGAGAGGGACGGCGTCGGAGCGGACCGTTGGACATGGGGGGTGGAGCGCGCTCCCGTCAGACCGGCTTCATTGTAGAGAAGCGCCGGCGATGCATCAGGAGGGGCGCCGGTTGACGGGCACGGGTACACTCACTGCGACACGCGCCCAGAGAGGCGCGGCGGATCGAGAAGGAGGGCTCCTGTGGTCCTGCGAATTGTCAAGGAATACGAGCGTCTGGCGAAGTTCAAGTTCGGTAAGTATCTAGGGATGATGGGGCCGGGGATCGTGATCGTCATCCCAATCATCCACCAGGCGAAGAAGGTGGACCTGCGGGAAGAGCCGTTTGACGTCCCCCCGCAGCAGAACATCACCAAAGACAATGCGAACGTGGATGTGGACTTCGTGGTCTACATGCGGGTGATGGAGCCGGTAGCGGAGCGGGTGGTGCTGGAGGTGACGGATTATCGCTTCGCGGTACGGCAGCTGGCGACGACCACGCTGCGGGCGGTGATCGGCGACCTCTCGCTGGACGATGTGCTGTCGCGGCGCGAGTACATCAATAGCATCTTGCAGACAAAGCTGGACGAAGTGACCGACCGCTGGGGAGTGAAGGTGACGGCGGTGGAGATCCGGGAGATCCTTCCGCCGCCCCGCATCCAGGAAGCGATGACGCGGCAGATGTCGGCGGAGCGGACGCGGCGGGCGCAGATTACGGAGTCGGAGGGGATACGGGACGCGGCGATCAACGTGGCGCAAGGGGACAAGCGCGCGGCCATCCTGGAGGCGGAGGGCCAACGGGAGGCGCGGATCCTGGCGGCGCAGGGCCGCCGGGAGGCGCAGATCTTGGAGGCGGAGGGGTTCGCGCTGGCGCTGCAGAAGATCAACGCCGAAGCGCAGGGCGCGGCCGCGAACACCATGGGCCTGCAGTACCTCGACATGATGCGGTCGCTGGGAGAGAGCGCAAGCACCAAGTGGGTGATCCCCATGGAGCTGGCGAACGTGGCCCGCTCCATGGCCGACCGGCTGGGCGGCCTCGGCGTCGGGACGGATAGCGGCGCCGGGTTGGACGGAGGCGCCGGGTCGGACGGAGGCAGCGCGAGCGGCTGAGGGAAGCGTGCAGCCGGCCGGCGAACGCTGTGTCCGCTATTTGCTTCCGGGACTGCGCGCGCTGACGAAGCGCCGGATCCGCTCCAGCGCCCGTTCAATGTCGGAGTAGGCGGTGGCGTAGCAGGCCCGCACGTGGCCCCGTCCACCCTCGCCGAAGGTGGAACCGGGCACGACGGCGACCCGCTCTTGCAACAGCAGCTCCTCGGCGAACGTCTCGTCGTCCAGGCCGGTCGCGGTGACGTTGGGAAAGCAGTAGAAGGCGCCCAGGGGCTCTACGCAGGACAGCCCGATCTGGCTGAAGCCCTGGTACATGAGCCGGCGGCGGCGGTCGTACTCCTCACGCATCGTGACGACGTACTCCTCGCCGCTCGTGAGCGCCTCCAGCGCGGCGTACTGCGCCGCCGTGGGGGCGGACATCATCACGTATTGGTGGATCTGCACGATCCCGTCGAGCAGTCCGTAGGGCGCGCCCACGTAGCCCACGCGCCAGCCGGTCATGGCGTAGTCCTTGGAGAAGCCGCCCAGGGTGATGGTGCGGTCGCGCATGCCGGGCAAGGAGGCGACCGCGGTGTGAGCGACTCCGTACACGAGGCGGTCGTAGATCTCATCGGAGATGACGAGGAGGTCGTGCCGCAGGGCGACTCGGGCCACGGCGTTGAGCGCCTCGCGCGACATGACGGCGCCAGTAGGGTTGGCGGGATAGCCGAGCAGGATCGCCTTGGTGCGAGGGCCCACCGCGGCCTCCACGGCGGCTGGGTCGAGGGCGAAGCCATCGCCGGCGTGGGTTGGCACAAGGATGGGGATGCCGCCGGCGAGGCTGACCGCGGGCCCGTACGCCACGTATGACGGATCGGCCAGGATCACTTCGTCGCCGGGATCGACGACGGCGCGCATCGCCACGTCGAGCGCCTCGGAGACCCCGCTCGTGATGAGCAGCTCCCCGTAGGGGTCGTAGCGCAGGCCGTAGAGCCGCTCCAGATGGAGGGCGAGCTTCTCGCGCAGCTCAGCCAGACCGAAATTGGAGGTGTAGTGGGTGTGGCCCGCCTCCACGGCGCGGATGGCGGCATCGCGCATGGGCCAGGGGGTGACGAAGTCGGGCTCGCCCACGCCGAGCGAGATGACGTCGTCCATGGAGGCGACGATGTCGAAGAAGCGTCGAATGCCGGAAGCTGGGATGGCGCGGGTGCGCTGCGAGAGGCGCTGGTCGGCGCGGCTGCGAGAGCCCGCGGGGCCGGCCGGGCCGCTGGTCGTCGCCTCGGGGCTGGACAGCAGGGGCTCGGCCCCATCGAGAGGCGGGGGGACGCTCACAGCATGACCGCCTGGCGGTCACTCGCGTCGGCGCCCTGGAGGCTGACGCCGTCCTCCTTGTAGCGTCGCATGATCACGTGGGTCACGGTGCGCTGGATCCCGTGCATGGTGGCCAGCTTCTCGCCCACGAAGTCCGAGATCTCGTGCATGGACTCGCCGCGGACGATGACGGCCAGGTCGTATTCGCCGGACGTGAAGTAGCAGGTCTGCACCTCGTCGAAGCGGGCCACGCGCTCCGCAACCGGCTTATAGCCGACGTTCTCCTCGGGCTGGGCCTGAACCTCCACGAGCGCGTAGACGCTGTCGCGCCCGGCGGCCTCCCAGTTGATCTTGGCGCCGTAGCTGAGCACGAAGTGGCGCGCTTCTCCCTCCGCGATGAGGTTGCGCACCTCATCCTCCGATCGTCCCGTCTCCGCCGCGATCTGGGCGGGGGTAAGGCGACCGTCGCGCTCCAGGGCCCGCAGGATCTGTTCCATGTTTTTCACCAATCGCGAACCGCACCGCGGCCTGAGCGGGTCGCACGAGCCCGCAGCGACGGGGGCGGGATAGCGCGGGCCGCAGCGCTGACGTTCATGCTATGGGGAGGGGTGACTGCCGTCTACGAAGGGGCGTGCGCCTGCCTACGCCAGGATGCGCCGCTCCAGGAGCTTCCGCTGCTCCTCCGCCAAGATTCGGATCGGCGGCTCTTTGAAGCCGAACTGTTGCATTATGCGCACGGCATCCTTGAGAGCCGGTTCTCGTGGTGAGGAGAGCAATGTTTGTCGACCGACTTTTCTCTCGAACTCAATTTGCGGGTTGCTCGTCGCATGTTCATAGAAAGACTGATAGGGAGACAGCATACCGTGCTGGGTGAACAGCCGGTATCCGTCTGCATTTCGCAGCGCCACTTCGATCAGCGCCACCTGATCGATAATTCCTTGTTCCGCCAGCCTGGCCGCGAACTCGTAGTACTCCGTGATGGTGTACAGAAGTCCGATAGTCTCGATCTTGCGGCGGTACTTGCCGACTGCGTCCTCCATCAACGTCGCATAGTGAGCAAGCTGCCCTGAGAGGTAGAAGTGCCAACTTTCTTTGTATTTCCCTGCCTCTCGAGTCCAACCTAGCCACGCGCCAACGTAGTTATTCCCTTTTTCGTCCCCCTGATCGTCACGCGCGCCTTCGGTTAGCCACGGGAACGGCCATCCTCTTAAGTTGACCTGAGCCTTCTTTACCACTTGCCAGGCCTCGCCGATGTCCTCCATACGATCGCGGCGATAGGGCAGGGGGCGGATCCGAAGAGCCATGTGAGGCTCATTCTTAATGCTCGCAAGTTCAATCAACGGAAGTCCTCAAGTTCACGATTGAATTGCTCGCCGTCGGTGGGCCTGGGGAGATCGGGCGGAGGCTGAACGTCGGACAGCCAAGCTCGCCGACGTCTCATCATCTTTTGTAACCGCTAGGTCCAGTATTTCGCGTGTCTCGGCCTCTCGTGAAACCTCATGCGTCTGATGCATAGCGACGCCTCTGGTGAGCAGCGCTCCTTCTTTAAGCTTACCCTGCCCCGACTGCCGACAGACGACGGGATACTCAAAGAACTCCTGGACCTCGATTACGACGAAGTCTGGAAGGTTCCCGTTGGGTAACGGTCGCTCATCATCCTGGACGGCGGTGACCGTCAGAGATACCTCAGGCGAGGCGTAGCCGTTGACGAACCGGGCAATAATGTCGTGAGTGTAGCCAGACGTGTCCCATGATCCAGGCGCTGGTTGGTAGGTGTCCGGACCGATCCCCAACACGATGACTCCGCCGTCGCGAATGTTCGCCATTGCCATTGCCGTCGCCGCGACCTCTGCCCGGTAGTCCGGATCCGCGTTCCACGGCATGCCAGTCTTGTTTTCGAGGTTACGCTCCTCGCGACCGTGATAAATGAGCTCACTGAGTCTCTGGTCCATCACACACCTAGAGTTGCGGGTGCTTCGTGTGCCAGTCGGTGGCTTGCTGGTAGGCGTAGGCGGCGCGGAAGAGCGTCTGCTCGTCCCAGCTGTTGGCGATGAGCTGCAGCCCCACGGGCAGCCCGTCGCGGCCGAAGCCGCAAGGGATGGAGATGGCCGGGAGCCCGGCGATGTTCACGGGGATGGTGAAGATGTCGTTCAGGTACATCTCGTAGGGGTCGGTGACGGCGCCCAGCTTGAAGGCGACGGTGGGCGCCGTGGGCGTCACGATCAGCTGGGCGCGCTGGAAGAGCTGCGCGAATTCGCGTCGGATCAGCGTGCGTACCTTCTGCGCTTTGAGGTAGTAGGCGTCGTAGTAGCCGGCGGAGAGGGCGTAGGTGCCCAGCATGATGCGGCGCTTGACCTCGTCGCCGAAGCCGTGCTGCCGGGTCTTCTCCATGTCCTCCCACATGGAGTCGCCCTCCTGGTAGGAGTAGCCGTAGGTGACACCGTCATAGCGGGCGAGGTTGGCGGAGGCTTCCGACGGGGCGATGACGTAGTAGACGGGCAAGGCATCCGCCGACGTGGGGAGGGAGGCGTCGCGGTCGATCGTGGCGCCGAGGCCGGTGAGCGTCTCCAGGGCGCTCTCCACCGCCTGCGCGACGTCCGGTTGCATGCGCTCCGGCTCCGTGGAGCCGTCCTTGCCGAAATATTCCCGCGGCGCCGCCACGGTGAGGCCGTCGAGGCCCTTGTCGAGATCGGCGGCGAAGTCCGGGACGGGGAGGTCGGCGGAGATGGAATCGGCCGGGTCGTGGCCGGCCACCACCTGCAGCAGCGTGGCGGCGTCCTGGACGGTGCGGGCGAAGGGACCGATCTGGTCCAGGGAGCTGGCGAACGCCACCAGGCCGTAGCGGCTGACCCGGCCATACGTGGGCTTCATCCCCACCACACCGCAGAACGCGCCCGGCTGGCGAATGGAGCCGCCCGTATCGGAGCCCAAGGAGACGATCGCCTCCCCAGCCGCGACGGCGGCAGCCGAGCCGCCCGAGGAGCCGCCCGGGACGCGCTCCACGTCCCAGGGATTGGCGGTGGGAAAGAAGGCCGAATGCTCGGTGGAGGAGCCCATAGCGAATTCGTCCAGGTTGGTCTTGCCCACGAGGACCGCGCCCGCCTGCCGCAGTTGGCGGATCACGAACGCGTCCTCCACGGCCACATACTGCTCCAGCATCCGTGAGGCGCAGGTGGTGCGGACGCCC
This sequence comes from Dehalococcoidia bacterium, assembly GCA_963662615.2. GTDB lineage: Bacteria > Chloroflexota > Dehalococcoidia > Bin125 > Bin125. The sequence goes on along the minus strand of CAXXSR010000001.1, from coordinate 229,290 downwards.
TTGATGGCGATTAGGTCCTTAATGGCGACGGGGATGCCTGTGAGCGGCCCCGCGTCGCCGTTGGCGAGGGAGCGGTCGGCGGCGGCGGCGGCGGCGAGCGCGTCCTCCTCCATCACGGTGATAAACGCTTTGATCTCGTCATCGACGGCGGCGATGCGGGCCAGAGCGGCTTGCGCGAGTTGGGTCGCGCTGAAACGGCCCTCGCGGAGCCCCGCCGCCCCGCCGGCGAGCGTCGGATACGGATCGATTTGCGATGCCCCGGCGCCTTCACCCTTGCCCTCGCCATCGCCCGGGCGGGGATCGCGGGGCATTACTCCAGCACCGCCTTGACCCGAAAGAGGGAGCCCTCCTGCGCGGGGGCGTTGGCAAAGACGTCGCTGTCGGAGAGCGAGGGGCGCGCCCGATCGGGCGCCGTCACGTTGAGGAGGTCGGCGCCGTTGGCGGTCGGCTCGACGTCCGTCGTATCGATGCGGGCGAGCACGTCGAAGTGGGCGAGAATGCTCGACAGCTCGGTACGGAACTTCTCCAGGTCGGCGTCCGTCATGCCAATACGGGCCAGGGCGGCCATATGACGCACCTCGTCCAGACTGAGGCCCGAATCAGGGGAGGACGTCTCTTCTGCCACAGCGTTGCTCCGCATCCGTCGCACTACGCCACGCGGGCGCGAGCCGCCCCACACGCGCTCGCTCCAGTATATGGACTCGCCGTCGCGTCCAGGCCGGGTGGGGACGGCCGGCCGGCCCGGACCGGGGCGCGCGGGAAGGACGGGATACGGAATGGTAGGCTGGATCGGGCGCGGGGCCGAACTCGGCGAGGCTGCATGACACCGCCTCACGACTGTCGATCGAGGGACGCTCTCGAGTTGGCCCGCCCGCGCGACCTCCTTGCACAACGCGAAGAGCCCCCCGCCGTCGCGCAATCCTCGTTCGCCGACCCAAACGATCCCAGCCACAAGGGCACGGGCGCATCGTCGCCGGCGCGGGATTTTGCGACGGCGCCGGGAAGCCGGGTGGAGCTGGGGGTCCCGAGCCTGACGTGGGGGCCGGGGCAGGCGCGGCGGGTGCGGCGAATCAGCGAACACATCCCCCTGTCCGGCCGCCGCATCCTCGACGTCGGTTGCGGCGTGGGGCAGTACGTGCGGCACCTGCGAGAGCTTCCCGCGACGGTGTACGGCGTTGACCTGGACCCGGCGCGCGTGGCGGAGGGAACGCAGCAGGTGCCGGGGCTGCTCGTGGCGTCAGCGCAGGCGCTCCCTTTCCGCGACGGCTCCTTCGACGTGGTCCTGCTCAATGAAGTGATCGAACACGTCCAGGACGAGCGACAGGCGCTGCGAGAGGCGGCGCGGGTCGTGCCGGTGGGAGGCCACGTGGTCATCTTCGCGCCCAATCGCGCCTTCCCCTTCGAGACGCACGGCATTTATTGGCGGGGACGCTACCGCTTCGGCAACTACCCCCTCGTGAACTATCTCCCGCGGGTGCTGCGCGACCGGCTGGTGCCGCACGCACGCGCGTACACCGCGGGTGATCTGAACCGGCTGCTGCGCGGGCTGCCTCTGCGGACCGTGATGCGGGGCGCGGTGTATCCCGGCTTCGACGGGATTCGCGCGCGCCAGGAGCGGCTGGGGCGTCTGCTCCAGATCACGCTGCACGCGGCGGAACGAACGCCGCTACGCGTCTTTGGGCTGAGCCACTTCCGAATCCTGGAGAAGCCTCCCGATGAGCGCACACGCGAGCTGCCGAAATGACGAACCGGCGGACCAAGCAGGCGATCGGGCGGGTGCGACAGCGCCGCCGGCGCCAGCGCGGTCGGGGGGGGATGCCGCGCTGGGCGTGGGGGCCCATTGGCCTGGGGATCGTGCTGCTGGTTGTCGTGGGCGGCAGCGCCGGAGCCGCCTACGGCGTCTATCGCTCCTTCGCCAACGACCTGGTGGAGCCGGAAGCGATCCTGGAGACGCAGCGCGCCTTGGGCACCAGCAAAGTCTTCGACCGCGGGGGGCCGGAGGGGACGCTCTTGTTCGAGTTCGCCGACCCCCTGTCCGGGCTGCGCAATCCCGTCCGGATCGGGAACGTGTCGGAGCACCTGATCAACGCGACCGTGGCCACGGAGGACGCCTCGTTCTGGGAGAACAGAGGGATCAACACGCGCGGACTGGCGCGCGCGGCGGTGGAGAACTTGGGCCTGGGCGACGCCGACTTCCTGGGCGGGTCCGGCGGATCGTCCATCACGCAACAGTTGGTGAAGAACGTGCTGATCCCGCCCGAGGAGCGCAGCGGCCGCACCATCGACCGTGCTGAAGCGAAGCTGAAAGAAGCGATCCTGGCGGTGGAGCTGACGGAGAAGTACTCCAAGTCGCAGATCTTGGAGTGGTACCTGAACTCCATCTTCTACGGCAATTTCTCCTACGGCGTGGGGGCAGCCAGCCAGCGCTACTTCGGCAAGCCGGCCGCGGAGTTGACGCTGTCGGAAGCGTCGCTGCTGGTTGGGATCCCGCAGGCGCCGGCGATCTACGACCCCTTCACGAACTTGCCCGCGACGAAGGATCGACAGGCGCTGGTGCTGGACCTGATGGTGCGGAACGACTACGTCAGCGCCGGCGAGGCGGAGGCCGCCAAGCGCGCGCCCTTGAACTTCCGCAGCCGCCAATTTGAGATCAAGGCGCCGCACTTCGTTCTGTACGCGCGCGAGCAAGTGGAGGCGCTGTGCAATCGTGGACGGATCCCGCTGCCGCCGGAGATCCAAGACTGTTCGGAGCTGCTGCCGGAGGGCGGCTTGCGCATCACCACGACACTGGATATGACGCTACAGGAGCGGGCGGAGCGCATCCTCCGCGCCGATCTGGCGAGCGTGGAGGAGGAGACGGGCGCGCACAACGCCGCCTTGGTGGCGCTGGATCCAGGCAGCGGCGAGATCCTGGCCATGGTGGGCAGCCGCGACTTCTTCCGCGAGGACATCGACGGCCAGGTCAACCTGGCCACTGCGCCCAATTCGCCGGGGTCATCCATCAAGCCGATCACGTACGTGGCGGCGTTCGTCCAAGATCCGAAGGTCTGGAACCCCACCACCATCATCTGGGACGTGCCGCTGGAGTTCGAGGAGCTGGACGGCACGATCTTCTCGCCGCAGAACTTTGATGGGGTGGAACGCGGTCCCGTGACGATCCGCAGCGCCCTGGCGAACTCCATCAACATTGCCGCCTTCCGCACGGCGGACGCGCTGGGCACGGCGACGGTGCTGGATATGGCGCACAAAATGGGCATCACCACGATGCGGGATCCGCGCAACTACGGCCCGTCGATCACGTTGGGTGGCGGCGACGTCGCGCTGCTCGACATGGTCTTCGCCTACAGCGCCTTCGCGAACACCGGTCTGGTCCACGGCCAGCGGAGCGTGCTGGATCTCCCGCCGGGATACCGGGAGCTGGACCCGATCTCCATCCTGGAGATCCGTGACTCGCGCGGCAGGCTGCTCTTCAAGCAAGGCCAAGCGGAGGAGCGACGTGTGCTGCCCGCGGCGCAGGCGTACCAGATCACACACATCCTCTCCGACAACCAGGCGCGCTCCATCCTCTACGGCCTCAACAGCAACCTGGTGCTGGACCGGCCGGTGGCCGCGAAGACCGGAACGGCCGGCGATCCGGGCCGCAACGATGTCCGTCGCGACTTCTGGACGGTGGGGTACACGCCGGATCTCGTGACCGGGGTATGGGTGGGCAACGCCGACAACAGCCCTATGACCGGGGGCTCGTCGTCGCGCACGGCCGGACTGATCTGGCACGACTTCATGCTGGCGGCACACGAGGGCGTGCCGCCAACGGCGTTTGCCGTCCCTCAGGGGCTGACGAGGGCGGAGGTGTTCGTGCCACGCCTGCGTCTCCTGGGCCCGGACGAAGAGCGTCGCGACGTTGACCCGCAGAACCCCTGCGCGAATGTGACGTCGGACGTGTTCGTCGCCGACGTCGGCGTACCCGCGAAGGGCAACGGCATCTGCTTCCGCACGCACGTAGACGCGCGGATGTTGCTTCGGGCCGGCGCGAACACCCCAGAGCAGTTCGTGGCACATGACTACTTCCTGATCCCGCCGGTAGCAGTGGGCGCGGAGGCGCCGGAGGAGCAGATCATTACGTGGTTGCGGCGCAACAAGGTCCGCTACCTCCGCGATGAGGAGTCCAGCGAGGAGGCGGTGCCGGCGCGGATCGATTTGCCGGCGGACGGCGCGGAACTTGGGCGCGGCTTCGTGTTGGTACGCGGACGGGCGGACAGTGACGAACTGCTGACATGGTCGCTGGCGTTCGCCCCGGGAGAGAAGCCGGTGGAGGAGGACTTTCAGGAGTTCGCGACCAGCGAGACGCCCATCGCCTCGGGGCAGCTGGGCCGCTGGGCGACAGGCGATCTCGCGCCCGGCCCTTATGTCGTGCGCCTAGTAGTGGAGGACGACTTCCTGGGCACGATCATCGTCGAATCACGGGTCACGATCGCAGTCGACGCTGACGCGAATACCGCGGGGGAGCCCGCCCAGGCTCCGTTGACGGGCGGCGACGAGACGAGCGCAGAGATCGGCCCCGAAAACGTCGAGGACGTCGGCGATCCTTAGCTCACGTGGTGGCCCTAGCTCGCACAGTGGCCCCCTCAGCGCGGCCGTTCGCGCAGCGCCTCCAGCTCCGCGAACGAGTCGACCTCCCTAACGGCTTCGACGAAGTCAAGCAGGGTAGGCGAGCTGTCGCGGAGTTCACGGACCAGGGGACCGATCGGATTGGTGCTGCCCTCAGGCCGGGTGGCGTAGACGCCGTTGAAAGCGAAGAAGGCCTGATTGATGCGGCGGATGCGGCGGCCACTGGCGGCGATCTCCAGCCGCACCTGCTCCATGAGGCGCTCGGCCGCTTCCACGTCGCCTTCGGCGAGGAGGGCGTCGACGTCCACACGGAGCCGGCGCAGGAGGGCGTCGGCCTCGGGACGGTCGGGCGGCGGCCTGGCGGGAAGCTCGACGCCGGGATACGTCGCGAATACTCGGGCGGCGATCTCCACGTCGATCGTGTCGGCGACGGTCTCATTGATGGAGCGAAGCTCCGTGCTGGCGAAGACGTTGCGCCCCAGCGGGTAGAAGTAGAGGTAATGGTGGAGCCACTCGTGCGCCATGATCTCCACCGTGGAAGCGTACGAACGGCTATCGCGGACGAGGGCGGGGAAGGAGGCCATGCCGCCGATGCTCGCGACGATGGCGGAGAAGCGGCCGTCGGCTTCGATCTCGGCCTCGATGCGCTCGATCTCGGCAAGGGAGAGGCCCGGTTCCAGGAGGACCAGGCGAAGGAGGCGGATCTCCTCTCGCGGGGAGACGGTGAGGACCCGCGGCGGCCGCTCCAGCTCAGCGTCCACGGGCGGCCAGAGGATCTCCTGTGCGCCAAAGAGTGGCAAGGGCCGGCTGAAGCCCAGTTCGCGGTAGGCGTCGGCGATGCGCGACTCCAGAATGCGCTCGATGCGATTCTCCAGTTCGCGTCGTTCCGCGCGCAAGGATTCGATCTGGGCGTCCGTCAGCGGCTCGCCGGCCGCGGTCGCACGGGCGACGATCTGCTCGCCCAGGGTGAAGTAGCGCTCCAAGGTGCGATCCGCCTCGGCGCCGCGATCGCGCCGGCCGCTGACGAAAGCGCCCACCTCGCCCAGCCAGCGGTTGAACACACTGCGCGCTTCGAAATCGAAGAGGCTGAAGCGGTCGCCCGCGACGGCGTCGTCAATGGCGCTGCTCAGCGAGTGTCCGCCCAAGCTTGCGGCGCCGACGCCGGCTGCGCCCGCCGACACGGTCACGATGGATGCGATCGCGAGAGCGGCAAGGAGCGTGAGAGGAAGCCAGCGTGGCGGAGGCATGCGGCGACGCATAGGGCGATGGTACGCCGTCGCGCGGCCATCCTGTCGCGCGCGCCTATGATGGGCTCGTGACGGATCCGCACCTGACCCAGCCGGCCGCGCCGGCGCGACGCGAGGCGCGCCTGGTGGCGCTCGCGGTGGACGGGCTGGTGCTCATCCTGGTGCTGCCGCTGTTCGTCGCACTGGGTGGACTCACGGTGCTCCTACAGACGAACTGGCTGGACGTGGACCCCTCCGGGACAGAGTGGGCGTGGGGATACGCGGTGGCGGCTCTGTGGCTCGCCACGCCGTTGGTCTACTTCAGCATCGGCGCTGTCGGCTCGGGGACGGCAGGGGCGCGGCTGCTCGGCTTGCGCGTCGTTGACGGTGGGGGGCGCACCGTGGGGCTGCGGAGGGCCGTGGGGCGGTCGGCGTTGATGTACCCGTCGGCGTTGCTCTTCGGATTGGGGTTGCTGGCGAGCATGATCGATCCGCTGGGACGCACGCTCCACGATCAGCTGGCAGGGACGATGGTGGTGGAGGGGCAAGGCCGGGCGATCGCGGAGCCGAGGCCGTGAGTGGACGCTCACCCTTCGAACCGCAGCCCCCCTCAGAGAGCAACCCTGCCCGCCGGCCGCAGCCCGGGACCGGGCGATCGGACGTGGAAGAGGTGGAGTTCGTCGACGCGCCGGCCATCGACGTAGGGCTCACGGAGTCGGTGGTGGTGAGTCGGGTTCGCCGGATCCGCCGGCAGGCGCCCAGGGACGAAGATTGGCCCTCCCGGCGTCGGGCCGGTCGCTGGGCTGCGATGGCGGTGCTGGCCGCCGTCTTCGCCGTCCTCATCGCCGTGTGGTCCCTTATCCAGATCTCCGAGCGCGAGAACGCCGAACGGATCTTGCAGGACGTCCTGGCGCCGCTGACCGAAGTCGACGCCCTGCTCGATCGCGATTACGAGTCGCTCGTGGCGGACGCAGGGGAGGCGGCGGCGACCGGCGCGGCGGATGTCGCGATCCCGCACTACCCCCTGGACATCGTGATCCCAGGGCAGGAGTTGGCCACGATGTCGCAAACAGAGCTGCGCGAGCGGATCCTGGCCGAGTCCGCGTCCGCGATCTACGACGAGGGCACCGGCACCTTCGAGCGCGAGTCGGGTGCGGCCGGCGGCGGCCTCTTCCGCAGCGGAGCGGTCCGCTTCACCATGGCGCAGCTCACGGAGGAGGCCCACGGCGCTTGGCAGATCGGCGGCGCCGTGCTGTTGGGCCTCGCGGTGCTGTTGATCGTGACGGTGGCAGCGCTGAGTCGCGACCTGGTGCGGATCCAGAACGTGGGCCTGGCGCTGGCGGCAGCCGGGGCGCTGATGACGGTGGCGACGCTGGGAGCGCGCATCGGCCTGCGCAGCGCCGCCGACGGCGCCGCCGATCCCCTCAACGCGGCGCTGCTGGACATAGGCGCGGATGCGGCCGGGGTCGCGTTGCGGAACTACTTGATTTTCGGCGTCCTGGGACTGCTGACCGCCGGCCTGGCAACGGCGCTGCGGATGTGGGAGCGGCGCGGCAGCGTCTTGGCGGACATGCGCGCGGACGGATAGCTCCCTGGCCGCCGCTGACTTTGACGTGAGGCGGGGAACGACAGCATCGAGCCGCGCCCGCCTGCTGCGCCTTCGCCCTTGTGCCGGCGGGGCCCACGCGTATCCTCCCCCTGTGGATAGCCGAACCCGTGGCCATCAGCGACGGCATCGCTGGAGTGCGGCGGGCGCCGTCGTCGCTGGGGCGCTGGCATGGGTGGCGATCGGGCTGTGGCTGCACGCCGGAGCCGGCGCGTCGGCTGACGGCTACAGCGTCTGCCTGGATCCCGGGCACGCGCTGCTCGGAGACGTGGGCGCGGTGACGGAAGCGAGCATCGGCAAGCACGCCGTGCCGCTTCGCGAAGTGGACCTGAACCTGGACGTCGCGCATGCCGTGCGTCGAGGGCTGGAAGCAGCCGGCGTGCGCGTGATCATGACTTGGGACGGAGCGGCCGCGGGCTGGCCGGAGACGGGCGCCGCCGACGAGCCACCGCCGCCCTTCCTCTCCGACGCGCCCGGCCCGAACGATCCGAAGGGGCTGGAGGCACGGGGCAAACTGTGCGTGGACGCCGGCGCGGAGGTGATGTTCTCCATTCATCACAACGCGCTGGACGGGCCGGGGAACGGCCTGGTAACGCTCTTCCGCGACCCCGGCTCCGGCCAGCGCGACCATGACCGGGCAGTGGCCCAAGTGGTGCATGAAACCATGTGGAGCCTGCTCAGCCCCGGTAAGGCGTCACAGAGCTTCGTGAACTTCGGCCTGTTCTTCGAAGATTGGGGCGTCGCACGAGGGGCGATTGGCATTCCGGCCGTGATTCTGGAGCCGGTGGTGATCACCGATCCCGAGGAGGCAGCGCGGCTCGTCCCCACCATTCGCCAAGGTGGGTTGCGGCGCAGCCAAATCGCGCGCGCGGAGGTGGCGGCCATCCTCGCGGCTCGGCCCATCGTGCAAGGGATCGGGGAAAGCAAGCGTCCATGAACTCTGCATGCCGTTCGCGCCGTGCGAGGCCGGTTCTCTTAGCGCTGCTGGCGACGCTCATCGCCGCCGCCGCCGCATCGCCGCGGCTGGGGGCGCAGCAGGTCGGGGGGCCGCTGGCGGACTTCGAGCTGAGCGCCGACAGCGGCCTGGCGCCATTGCTGGTGAGCGTCAGCAACCGCTCGAGCGGCGCCGAACGGTTTCATTGGGACTTCGGCGATGGCGCCACCAGCAGCGAGCGCGAGCCCGCCCATCTGTACGTGCGACCGGGTCTGTTCGTGGTGGAGCTGGAGGCCTGCGCGATGGCGTCCTGCGCCAGCGCGATCCGGCTGGTCAACGTTGAGGGGCGCGACGCCTTGGACGGCGGCACGATCCTCGGCGGGAGCCACGTATACGGGTCGATCAATCAGCCCGGCGACGTGGACGAGTGGACGTTTGAGGGTGTGGCGGGCAGCCTGGTGGACGTCACGATGGAGCCCGACACCGGGTCCCCTGTGGACCCCGTGCTGCGGCTGTTCGGGCCGGACGGCGTCCTGGCGGCCTTCAACGACGACACCGACGAGTCGTCCACCGCCACGATCCGCGATTTCGCCCTGCCCCAGTCGGGCCGCTACACCATCGAGGCGGGCGCCTTCCTCGATACCGTGGGCGTCTACGCCCTGTCACTCGACGTCGCGCCGGCGGATGCGGTACGCACTGCGTTCCGATTCCGGCCGGCCACCGGCGTAGCGCCGCTCACGGTGACGTTTCTCAATGACACGCGCAATGCAACGCGGTTCCTGTGGGACTTCGGCGACGGCGGGCGGTCCGAGCGCCGAGAGCCGGTCCATCAGTACGCCGCCGGCGGCGTCTACTCCGTCTCCTTGACGGCGTGCCGTGGCGACGACTGTGACGTAGCGCGCGGCGCCGTTGCCGTAGAAGCGAACGACGGCGGAGCCATCACCCCCGGCGAGCCACTCAACAATCGCGTTGACTTTGAGGACGACGTTGACCGGTTCACGTTTGCAGCGCCGGCGGGTGCTGAGCTGATGATCGATCTCGTGGCGGCGGACGACGCGCTCGACACGCTGCTGTTCCTCTTCGGTCCGGATGGTGAACAGATCGCGACGGACGATGATGGCGGGGCAGGAACAAATGCGCGCATCGCCAACCTGATCCTGAGCGAGACCGGGACCTACGCCATTGACGCACAGGCCTTCCCCGGCGGAGGAACGGGGGCATACACGTTGTCGCTGACGATCGAACCCGAGCCGCTCGTACGAGCAGCCGTCGCCGTGGATGCGACGTCGTTCGTGGTGCCCGTTGAGGTGACGTTCAGAGACGTCTCGCTGGGCGGGCCAACGACGCGGACCTGGCGTCTGCATGGGACGGAGATCGGCATGGCGGCGGCCGTCCCGTACCTGTTCGAAGAAGCGGGAGCGTTCACGGTAGAGCTGGAGTCATGCAACGAGCGCTCATGCGACCGCTGGAGCGTGCAAATCCGGGTGACGTCCGAATTGGACGGCGGACCGATCGCGCCCAATCAGACGGTCTTTGGGGCCATCGACAAGCCAGGAGATGTTGACGACTGGACGTTCGCGGGTGTGGAGGGAGACATCGTCACGGTGGCCGCCATCGCCCTCGACGAGGAGTTCGACGTCGCCCTGGAGCTGCTGACCGAGGCAGGGATGATCGTGGCGTTCGATGACGACAGTGGCGGCGATCTGAATCCTCTGATCGACGGTGTGGCGCTGCCGTCGACGGGGGAGTTCACGATCCGGATGCGGTCGTTTGACGAGACGGGAACGGGGCGATACCGGCTGGAACTCGCGCTGGTGAGGCCGGGGCCGGCGGCGGGCTAGCCGCCCCAGTCCGCAAGCGAGAAACGGCGACCGCTACAATGAGAGGCGCGAGCGGGAGTAGCTCAGCGGTAGAGCATCTGCTTCCCAAGCAGAGGGTCGAGGGTTCGAGCCCCTTCTCCCGCTCCAGAACACGCCTCCTCCTAGCCGAGCAGCGGATTTGGCCGCCTCTGCCCAGGGACGACGCACATCGTGTCTGAGCTAGGGCTGGCGGCGCGTCGATTGACGGTACGCGTCCTCCGCGCTTCCCTGCGTGGACGCCGCGAATCTCGATCGGGAGTGGGGAGAATCATGCATGCTCTGCGCACGACGATCAGGCCAGACCCGCGGGCTGCCCTACTGGCCGCGATCCTTGGGACGCTGACGATCTTCGGCGGCGTCAGCCCCGCGCAGGCCCAGGCAGACGTCATCGCGATCGACACCGACGCCCTCACCATTAGTGGCGATGGGGACGGGGACGCGAGCGCGTTCCGCGGCACGCCGTTCACCGCAGCAGTCGAGGACGGCATCAGCCGCTTCTACATCGCGGGAGATCTGGACATCCCCGGCAGTTTCCGTGTCGAGGTGACAGGCGCTCGGCCGGCATCGATCGTGGTGGCGAACAATCTGACTATCGGGCTGGACGTCGTGATTGATATCTCCACGAATGAGGCCGCCCCGGGTCCGGGTGGTGGCGCCGGCCCGGCTGGCGGAACCGGTGGCACGAGCGGGACCGGCGGAAACGGCCGCGGCGGTGGCGGCGGCGGTTCCGCTGGCGGCGCCTTCACCTCAGGCGGCAACGGCGGTGGTGGGACCGCTGGTGGTAAGGGGGGCGATGGCCTCGCCGGATCGGCGGGCACGACCGGCCGCGCCGGCTTTGGCAGCACGACGCCTGGCGGGCCTGGCGCGACCGGCGCGACCGTCACAGGCGCAAACGGTGGCGCTCGGGGGACGGGCGGCGCGGGCGGGCCCAAAACCGTCACGGGGTGTGGAGGCGGTGGGCCCGGGCTCGGTGGCGACGCCGGTAACCCCGGCGCCTTCGGTGCGCAGGGGACCGGTGGTGGCGGCGGACAGAACGCGTCCAGCGGCGAGGCGCTCACGGCAGGCGCTGCCGGCGGGAGCGGTGCCGGCGGGGGTGGCGGCGCCGGTGGCGGGGGGGGCGGTGGCGCAGGCGGCGGCGGTGGCGGCTCCGGCTGCACCCTCACCGGCGGCGGCTCCGGTGGATCTGGCGGAGCCGGTGGCGATGGCGGGGCCGGGGGCGCTGGAGGCGCTGGAGGCGCTGGAGGCGCTGGAGGCGGCGCGATCGAATTCATCGTTCTCGGCGAGGCCCGGGTCGAAGGTACGGCGCACGCGCGCGGTGGCGCGGGAACGGCCGGCGCAATGGGTGGCCCGTCCCAGTCCGGCGCGGGCGGCGCAAACGGCGGCAAGGGCGCTGACGCCGGCGGAACAGGCGGCGCGCGCGGTGACGGCGGCGGCCCTGGAGCGGACGGCGGGAACGGATCAACCGGGTCCGCCCCCCTGGTGGTCTTCGGCGTGCCCGGCGGCGGCGGCGGTGGGGGTGGCGGCGGCGAGCGAGGCGGCGCAGGGGCGGGCGGGGGCCGAGGTGGCGGTGGCGCCGGTGGCACCATCAAGATCTTCGCCTCAGTCCTCCACGCCGACCAGGCAACGGTCGACACGAGCGGGGGTAGCCCCAATGGCGGGACCGGCCGCTATCTCATCGGCAGCAACACGGAAGTCGTGGTCGGCGCCGTCACGGGCGCTGTGCAGGAGACCTTCGCTGGGCCACGCGAGGCGAATCCGTTGATTGCCGGCTCGCCCGAGACGCCGTTCATTCCCAATCTCCTGGACGGCGCCGACATCTTCGGGATTACCACGCTCACGCGCGGCGACATCACCCAGCTCACGAACGCGCCCGCGAATGCGGAGGCAGCCCTGTTGCTCCTCGCGGCCGGCCCCCCGGGGCTCGATGCCAGCTTCGACGGCTTCGACTTGCTCCTTCTCGCCAATCTGACCAACAGCGCCCTCACCCTACCGCGCCTGGGCGTAGGACAAGCGGGGTTGCTCGTACCCCTCCAGACGGGGGGGACGGCCTCGAATCCGCAGTTCGGCGGAAGCGGTCGGCAGACGCTGGACGCCCTTCCGGGCAACGCGGTCTACGCTCTACTCGTGCCGGCTGGCGGCGGACCCTTCAACGCGGCGGTCACTGCGTCGAGTGGCACCGAGGAAGCGCTCGGCGTCTCCCTTAGTCCCGGGACTCCCGTCTACCTCGGTTCCGACGCGCCAAGCCTGCCGCCGCCGGGATTGGATGGTCCCTTGTTCGAGCTGGGATACAACCTCACTCCGGGCTGGAGCCTCGTAGGGTGGCTCGGCAACACTCCCGTTGAGGAAGCGTCCGCTGACATCCTGGATTCATTCGACTCGATCTTCACCTGGGACCCGAGCGCCGACGAGTTCCTCAGCTACCGGCCGTCAGCGCCGGCGTTCCTCAACACGCTTGACGAAATCTCGCAGGGGGACGCGGTCTTCATCTTCGTTACCGAGCCAAGCGGAACCTTCTGGCCTCAACCCGACTTCGCGGCGCCTCGAACGGTCGCCCTTGCCGACGGCTTCAACTTGGTCCTTTGGACCGGTCCGAGTGGGACCCCTATCGAGGACGCCATTGAGAGCATCATCGACCAGGTCAACGCCGTCTTCGCCTGGGATCGCGTTACGCAATCGTTCTTGACGTTCCGGCCTGGCGCGCCCGCGTTCCTCAACACGGCGACAACGATCGATTTTGGGGAAGGCGTGTGGGTCGACATGAGTGCCCCGGCTACATGGGAGCAACCCTCACGCTAGGGAACCGGGAAGCACCTGGAGCCGTGTCGCTCGAGTTGAAAATGTTCCCCAGCAGTCAGGGATGTCGATCGCGGGACCTGCAGACTTGCTTCAGGATCCTGATGTTGTAGCGGCGCAAAACCCCGTCTGCATCGCCTGGGCGGCACGCGGCTGCCCAATGATAGGCATGATGCAGGCCGCCGAGGATGGGCACGGCGACGATCTGCCCCGGGCCGATGGGGCGGCGCTGCCGACGCGGGCCAGCGGGCGGCTCCTGGCCTAGGGCCTGGTGCGGCCGCGTCGCGTTGTCGTAGGCGACGTACTCGGCCAGCACCCTGCGCAAGTGGCGATCTCCGAGCAGGATGATGTGGTCGAGGCACTCCCGGCGGAGCGCGCCGACCCATCGCTCCGCGCCCCCGTTTGCCTGGGGCGCCCGGACGGGCATCAGCACCGTTTCGATGCCGATACGCTTAGCGCGGGCGACAAAGTCGCGGCCGCAGTCAACACGGCGCTGCAAGGACAAATCGATGCGTGCTCAGCGCCGCACGTCCCCGCGCGGTCCGCTACGCAACACGAACGATCGTTGCCGCGCTATATCTCCGATTCGCCTTCGACGCGCCGAGGCCGGGCTCGCCGGTCGGCGGCGGCGGCGTGTCATCGAACGTGGCGAGCACATCGGTGCGATGAGGGGCCATCGACGCGGCGCATGCGCGGAGGGCGCTCGCTCAGCTCTTCAACGAAAACGAGCGCCGGCTAGCCCTGTTGCTGCAACACGAGCCCCGCGACCTCGACAAAGAAGTCAATGAAGCTCGCGTCCCCCGTGTTGGCGAGCACCACCACGGCGATGTCGTGCTCGGGCCAATAGCTCATGGCGGAGGCGAAACCGGGCGGCCCCTCGCTGACATGCGTCAACATGACCCCGAGCCCCGTCTCCAATCTGGCGATCCCCAGCCCGTAGCCGAATCCTGGCGGGAGAAACTCCTCCACGAAGGTGAGCATCTCCGCGCTGGACGCGTCGCTCAGGAGGGAGCCGCTGAAGAGCGCCTCGACCCAGCGGACCGTATCGCCGGCGCTGGAAACCATGGCGCCTGTCGCCGCTCCCAGCGCGGTGTTCCAGGCGGTGTAGGGACCGAAAAACCGCCCGAACACGTCGAACCCCTCAACGATACTGCCGGGGTCCGTGTCCGCTTCCGCAATGAATGTGTGCGAGAGTTCGAGCGGCTCGAAGAACCGCCGCCGCAGCTCCACGCTCAGCGGCGACCCCGTGGCGGCCTCCACAACCATCCCCAGCAGGATGTACCCGGTGCGTGAAAAGCGCCAGCCGGCCCCCGGCTCGAAGTACGGCGGCGCCGCCGTCGTGCTCGCCACCACTTCCTCGGCCGTCCAGACCTTGTTGGGCCTCTCGCTGACCTCCCGGGCGACGCCCACGCGGTCATCGAAGAGGTCGACGACGCCACTGGTGTGATTGAGCAGTTGGCGCAGCGTGATCTCGTCGCCATTGGGAAAATCGGCAACGTACGCGCTGAGCGGATCGTCCAGGCTGAGCACGCCCTCCTCGGCAAGCTGCAGCATGAGGGCGGCGACGAGCGGGATTGACATGTCGCCAACGCGGAAGAGGTGGTCCGGCTCGGTGGGGATGTTGCCGTCGCGGTCAGACGATCCGCTCGCCCCCACCCACGTCCCCAGCGCGGGCGCGCGCACGGCCATCGCCGCGCCGACAACACCCAGGCGCAGCCGCCCGGCATCGAGCAGCGCCTGAAGTAGCTCCGGCAGTTCCGCGACCGCGGCCTCCGCCGATGCGTCCGGGGCGGACTCGGCCCGGACCTGGTCAGCCGGCTCGGCGACCTCCTGCGAAGGTGGGCTGCTGGATTCGCCGCTCTCCGCGGGACGCTCGGCGATCGCCGGTTCCGCCGCCGCCACCGGCTCGCTGCTCGCTGCCGGCTCGGAGGCGTCGTCGGTGCCACCTCCGCAGGCCGATAGGGCCAGCGCCGCCAGCGCGAACGCGGCAATGGTGAGCCCCGTGAACCGCCGCATTGTGTCATCCCCCTCCCGCCTCGCTTGCGGGATCGTGGGCAGGAGCGAGCGTGCCGCGCCTCTCATCGCGGCTAGCGCGGTCGGCTGCCGGTGATCGGGGCGCAGGCCTAGCCTACACCGGGCATGCCGACTTCGCCCCGGCAGGTCGGACGGACAGGCGCGCGGGTGGAGTCGCAATTGGGGCGCTGACCACTCACTTCCGCCAGGTCGCCTTGGTCGAACGCCCCGTGATGATTCGACGCGCGACGGCGCCTGCCAGATCCAGCACCGAACGGAGGGTTTGGCCGTCGCGGGCCAAGACGCGCGCATACGCGCCGCAGCCGTGCGGCAAGCTCGACACGCCGCCGTACAGCTCGTCATTCTGGGGAATGACATCGCGGAGGGCGGTCAGCAGTTCTGGGGTCGGCTCAGCCCCGACAATGTATATCGAGCCCTGGGCACGATGGTGGCGGAGCGCCTCACGAACTTCGTCGTGGTCGCCCGGACGCTCAATGCGCTGTCGATCAAGGGCAAGGAGTGCGCCGGCCGAGTCTTCCACCGACACGGCGCTGACGAAGAGGTCGAAGGCTGGGTCGCAGGACCCGGCCGGGTCGTGGTGGAGGAAGGATTCCCGCGCGATGGCGCGGGCGCCGGGGGCGATACGGATCCGCAGCGAGCTGCTGACACGTGATGCGGGGAAGAGGATCACGGGATCCGCGAGGTATTCCAGGTACGAATCCGAATCCAAGTTCAGCGCCACGGTCTGCATCGCTGGGCGGCGAGGCATCCCGTGGGCCTTGGTTGCCGATTGGGACGTGATTTGGGCCACCGTCTCCTCCCCCATCTCGACCGCCACAGCGAGCCGGTCTCCCTGGAACAGGCCGCCCGAGGCGCTTTGGAGGCAAAGTGTCGGGAGGTCCGGCCAGCCCGGATCGGGGTGCAGCACTCGCGCAATGTGGAACGGATAGGGAGCGTAGTGGGAGGCAAGGTAGGTCTCCCCGGACGGGCTCCGGCGAAAGCGGAACTCCGCGCGCGCATCTGAGGAATCGGCCACGTCAGGCTTAGACCGCGGCGAGGACGGCGCCCGCGAGCCGGTCTGCCACCGCCTCCACCCCCTCGCCCGTGAGACAGTTCGTCAGCGCCACGGGACGGTTGTCGCGCCCGGCGGCGGCGTCCCTCTCCATCGCCTGCACATCCGCATGCACGTACGGCGCCAAGTCAACCTTGTTGATCACCAGCAGGTCGCACTGCGTGATCCCCGGACCACCTTTGCGGGGGATATCATCGCCCGCCGCGACATCGATTACGAAGAGCCAGTAGCCGATGAGTTCCCGAGAGAACGTGGAGGCGAGATTGTCACCGCCGCTCTCGATCAAGATGAGGTCCAGGGACGGGAAGCGGCGCTCGAGAAGGCGAGCGGCCTCCAGATTCAGGGTGGGATCCTCGCGGATGGCGGTGTGCGGACAGGCGCCGGTCTCCACTGCCAGCACGCGCTCGGGCACGATCAGGCCGGAGCGCCGCAGCCGCTCCGCATCCTCTTGGGTCACCAGGTCGTTGGTGATGACGGCCAGCTCATACCCTCGTGCGCCGAGCCGGGGGATCAGCGATTCGATCAGCGCCGTCTTGCCGGAACCGACCGGTCCGCCGATGCCGATCCGAGGGCGGTGGGAAGTTTGGGGATTCGAGTCGCCTGTCATCGCAACATGTACCGTCGTGCCAGCGGCAGTTCGCTGGCGGGCTCGCAGGTCGCCAGTTCCCCGTCGACGTGAACCTCAAACGTCTCGGGATTCACGCGCACCTCGGGGCAGGCGTCGTTGTGCAGCATCGCAGACTTGCCGAGCCGGCGCGTCTCCTTCGCTGCCACGACCTCCTTGCCGAGGCGCAGGCGTTCCTGAATGTCGCGATCGACAGCCGCTTGCGAGACGAAACTCAGACTGAGGGCCTTCGGCGCTCCTCCGAAGGCGCCCCACTGCGGCCGCATGATGACCGGCTCACAGGTCATGAGTGACGCCGCGCTGTCGCCCATCGCCGACCAGACAATGAAGCCGCCCTTGATCATGAGCTCGGGCTTCACGCCGAAGAAGGCGGGGCGCCAGAGGACCACGTCGGCGAGCTTGCCGGCTTCAAGTGAGCCGACCTCCGCGGCAATGCCGAAGGTGCGCGCCGGGTTGATCGTGTACTTCGCGATGTACCGCTTGATTCGCTCGTTGTCGCCGTGCTGACCGCTCTCCTCCGGGAGCCGGCCGCGCTGGTCCTTCATCTTGCTGGCGAGCTGCCAAGTGCGGCAGATCACTTCGTTGATCCGGCCCATGCCCTGGCTATCGGAGTCCAGCATGGAGATGGCGCCCATGTCGTGGAGCACGTCCTCCGCGGCGATGGTCTCCGGGCGGATGCGGCTCTCAGCGAAGGCGACGTCCTCCGGGACGGCCGGGTTGAGGTGATGGCAGACCATGATCATGTCCAGGTGCTCATCGAAGGTGTTGACCGTGTAGGGGTTCGTAGGGTTCGTCGACGAGGGGAGACAGTAGGGCTCGCCCGCGACGCGGATGATGTCGGGCGCATGACCCCCGCCGGCGCCTTCGGCGTGGTACATGTGGATCGTGCGGCCCTTGATCGCCGCCAGCGTGTCCTCCAGGAAACCGCTCTCATTCAGCGTGTCGGTATGGAGCTGGACCTGCACGTCCATGTCGTCAGCGACGGCGAGGCAACAGTCAATCACAGCGGGCATGGCCCCCCAGTCCTCGTGGATCTTGAGACCAACGCAGCCGGCCTGGATCTGTTCCACCAGGGACTCCGGCTTGGAGGAGTTGCCGCGGCCCAGAAAGCCAAAGTTCATTGGCCACTGCTCGGCGGCCTGCAGCATCTTGCCGACGTTCCAGGCGCCGCCCGAGTCAATGCCGACGGTGATCGGCCCCAGCGAGCCCCCCAGCATGGTCGTGATCCCGCAGCTGATCGCGTGCTCGACCAGCTGCGCGCTGTCGAAATGCACGTGGCAGTCGATGCCACCCGGCGTGGCGATGAGGCCCTCGCCGTCGCGGACCGTGGTCGCCGCGCCGCACAGCAGGCGCGCATCCACGCCGTCCATGATGGCGGGATTGCCCGCCTTGCCGATCCCGACGATGCGCCCCTCCTTGATACCGAGATCACCCTTGACGATGCCGAGGACGGGATCAATCACGACGACGTTGCTGATCAGCATGTCCAGCGAGCCCGCGGCACTGGTGAGCCCGGGGACCTGCCCGAGCCCGTCGCGGAGGGTTTTCCCGCCGCCGTGCAAGCATTCGTCGCCGGGGACGGCATGGTCGCGCTCAATCTCGGCCAAGAGGGACGTGTCACCCAGCCGGATCGCGTCGCCGGTCGTTGGTCCATACAGCGTGGCGTAGTGGCGGCGAGAGATCGTGGCCATCGCTCAGGCTCCCTTGAATCCGCGCGCGCGCGCGCGTTGGACCGCCGCCTCTCGAACGCCGGCGAGGCGGAACGGCCCGTTCGTCAGACTGTTGAGGCCGAACAGATCTCCGCTACCTCCAAACTCCACCACCGTCACCTCTTTGCTCTCGCCGGGCTCGAAGCGCAGCGCCGTGCCGGCGGGAACGTCCAGGTGCATGCCGAAGGCGGCGGCGCGATCGAACTCCAGGAAGCGGTTGACCTCAAAGAAGTGGTAATGGCTGCCGACTTGCACCGGCCGGTCGCCCGTATTGGTCACTACCACGGCGATCCGGCGCCGCCCCGCGTTAATTTCGATTTCGCCTTCGGCGGTGATCACTTCGCCGGGAATGCGAGCGGCGGGCTCCACCGCCTTGGCGCCGGGTCTGATCGGATCGTGGACGGTAACCAGTTTGGTCCCGTCGTCGAAGCTGCCCTCCACCTGGATAATCGGCGTCATCTCGGCTACGCCGGGCAAGACGTCATCTGTGGTCAGGAGAGTCGCGCCGAAGCTGATCAGCTCCGCGACCGACTTCCCGTCGCGGGCGCCTTCAAGGATTTCGTCGGCGATGTAGGCAACGGTCTCGGGATGATTCAGCTGGAGGCCGCGCGCCCGCCGCTTGCGGGCCAGCTCCGCGGCGCAAAAGATTGTCAGGCGCTCCATCTCCGTCGGTGTGAGTAGCATCGTTCATCCCTTGACACGATCAGTTCGCGAACAGGCGACCGAGCTGCGTCTCGTGGCGCATGACGGCGATCTCGGCGGCGGGCGCATAGCTATGGAGTTCGTTCAGCGGCGGCGGATCGGATCGGAGCACGGCAGCGAGAGTCTGATGCGTAGTCGCGAGGAGGCGTTGCGCCATCACATGTCCAATCGCTCCCAGTCGCAAGGCCGCGCCCAGCAGGCCGACGCAAAGGCTGTGGCCGCTCATGGCGCAGGCGTGATCGCGAGGCAGGCCGCTGCCGCGCCAAACCAATCCCTGGATGGCCGCCAGGTGCCTGGGCGCGCTGCCCGCCGCCGTCCCGGCGTCGTAAGCCCGTGCGTTCCGCGTGCCCAGGCCAACGTGCACACTGAGCAAGGCGGCGCCCGCCCTTCGCGAGCCCTCTCGAAGCTCCTTCGACAAGGTGAGCGCCTCCAGGAGCTGGTCGGCGCTCTCTACCGCCTCCAGGTCGTCGCCGGCGTCGTGGGCTGCCACCAGGACGCCGCGGTCACACGTCGCCCAGCGGCCGCGCACCTGACCGATGATGAACGCCTCTACGGCGTCGGGCGTCGTCAGGCGCCCATCCGCGTGCCGGCTTTCCAGGCCATGGGAGAACGCCATCGCCCCGCTTGGGAAAAAGCTGTCGCCGTGGCGGAGCGCCGCCAGCAGTGTGGACAGGTCCGGCGTGAACGGCGATGGCGGCACGGCAACCCTCCCGACCGGCGACAAGGATAGTCGACGGCTCAAGCGCCCGCTCGCAAGTGGCGCGACGCGGAAGTGCCCGTCCGAGTCAGCTCTGCCAACCCGGGATCCAGTTCGTGCCCGCCAATGGGACCCGGGCCATGGCCGCCGCCTCGATCGTCAGAGCCACAAGGTCTTCCGGCTCCAGATTGTGCACGTCCGACTTGCCGCAGGCCCTCGCCAGTGCTGTCAGCTCCATGGTCAAGGCCTGGAGGTAGTTGGCAACGCGTTCGGCGCCCAGGTCCGGATCGAGTCGCTGCTCCAATTGGGGGTCTTGGGTGGCGATGCCAACCGGGCACCTGCCCGTGTGCATATGGTGACAGGATCCGGGTTCCGTCCCCAGCGCGTGATAATCGGTGGTCACATCGACCGGCTTGCCGTCATGCATATACGTGCGGCTGTTGCAGCCGAGCGCGATCAACGCCGCGGTCCCGAGCGAGACGGCGTTGGCGCCCAGGGCGAGCGCCTTGGCCACGTCGGCTCCGGAGCGAATGCCCCCGGAGACCACGAGTTGTACCTGCTCCTCCATCCCGATCTCGCGGAGAGCGTCGGCCGCTTGCCGCACGGCGGCCAGGGTGGGGATGCCCGCGTGCTCAAGGAAGATATCCTGCGTGGCCGCAGTCCCACCCTCCAGGCCGTCCACCACGACGACGTCAGCGCCCGAGGCGACGACGAGCTTCACGTCGTTGGTGACGCGGGTGGCGCCGAGCTTGACGAAGATCGGCTTCTCCCAGTGCGTGGCCTCCCGCAGCTCTTCGATCTTGATCCGCAGATCATCGGGTCCCACCCAGTCGGGATGGCGGGACGCCGACCGTTGGTCAATGCCGGGCGGCAGGGTGCGCATCTCCGCGACCCGCTCACTCACCTTCTGGCCCAGGAGAATGCCTCCGCCGCCCGGCTTCGCCCCTTGCCCGATCACGATCTCGATGGCATCCGCATTGCGGAGATCGCTCGGATTGAACCCGTAGCGGGAGGGGAGGCACTGGTAGACGAGCAGCGTGGAGGCCTGGCGCTCCTCCCGCGTCATGCCGCCGTCGCCGGTCGTCGTGGAGGTCCCCGCCGCGCTCGCCCCCCTCCCCAGAGCCTCCTTGGCGCGCGCCGAGAGCGCGCCGAAGCTCATCCCGGCAATCGTGATGGGAATCTCCAGCTCCAGGGGCCGTTTGGCGAAGCGGGTCCCGAGGACGGTCTTGGTCTCGCAGCGCTCCCGGTACCCCTCCAAGGGATAGCGTGACGCCGACGCCGTGAGGAACACGAGATCGTCAAATTTGGGCAGCGCTCGCTTCGCCCCCCAGCCGCGGATCTCGTAGTGCCCTTCGGCGGCCATGCGCTGGATATGGGCAATGGTCTCGGGAGGGAACGTGTCGCTCCGTCTCCAGGCGTCCATGGGAAGCGGGGGGCGATCGACCTCCGGTCCGGGCATCAATACTGGTGATCTTTTAGAGAGTCGAAATGATAGAGCCGGCGCGCGGAGCCGACGCGGGTCACGTTCTCCGGGTTGATATGCGCGAACCCCGCGAGGCCGGCCAGCCGTCTCACGACGGCGACGTCATCTCCCGTCAGCTCCTCTACCTGCGCGTCTGCACCAAGCGATCGAATCCGTCCACCAACGTAGATCACCGCCTCATACAGTGAATCGCCCAGCGCCTCCCCCGCGTCCGCGCCGATCAAGATGATCCCCGCCTGGGCCATGAATCCACTCATGTGCCCCACATCACCAGCGACGAGCACGGTGCCGCCCTTCAACGAGATTCCGGCGCGGGAGGATGCGTCGCCTTCGATAATGATCGTGCCGCCGTGGCTGGAGGCGCCGGCGCATTCCGAGGCGTTCCCCTTCACTCGGACCGTGCCGCTCATGAGATTTTCGCCCACGGACCAGCCCACGAAGCCGTTCACGGTGATCTGGGGCCCATCGCACAGTCCGCCGATGAAGTACCCGGCGTTCCCGTCGATTTCCACCTGGATCTTGTTCTCCAACCCGACCGCGAGGTTGTGCCGTCCCTTGGGCTCGGCGATGGTCACTCGCGCGCCTTCGGGAAGCTGCGCCAGGGCTGCGTTGATCTGGCGCGTGCTCTGATCGGCGCAGCTCAGCGTGACCATACGTGGATGTCCTCGGGCATCGGCTCGAAGACGGTCGCTTCATCGATTCCAGGTAGCTCGGCGAGAGCGCGGTACTCCGACGCCATGGCGACGTAGTCGTCGCACTCCGCGATCACTGCCGGCTTGCAGGCGAAGGCATCGCGAACCACGGCGAACTGATCCCGGGAGGCGACCAGCAGCGTGAAGAAGCCGTCCAGCTCCGTCAGGAGACGCTCAAGCGCCTCGCGCAGGTCGCTCCCGTTCGCCATTTGCCGCGCGATGAACCGCGCCGCGACTTCGGAGTCGTTGTCCGTGTCGAAGTGAAGTCCTTCGTCCATCAGGAGGCGGCGGATGGTGGCGTAATTCGAGAAAGTCCCGTTGTGGACCAGGCAGAGGTCCGCCGCGGAGGCGAACGGGTGCGAGTGATCCGTAGTGACGGCGGACTCGGTGGCCATGCGGGTATGTCCCAAGCCCTGGTAGCCGGCGCGGCTCGTGATTCCGTAGCGGCGGCAAATTTCGCTGGGCGCCCCCACGTCCTTATAGATCTCCATTGCCCTGCCAACCGCGAACACCCGCACCTCCGGCGCCTCCTTGCTGAGCCACTGCAGGATCAAGTCGGGGTCCGCGTCGACCGTGACGATCGCATCATCCGCGACGCAGCGGAGGCCGGCCCTCACGTCGAGCGCACTCTCAATGCGGCTGGCGAGACGCTCCCAGTCGAACCCGGGGGCGGGCGCCCGTAACGAATAGCGGGAACTGCCCTCACCGAGCCCGTCTTCATAGAGCGCGAGCCCGGCGGAATCCGGCCCCCGCTCGCTCATGGCCAGGAGCATCGGCGTGAGCAGCGCGCCGAGTTGGGGATACAGCGCGGGGTTCTTCAGTTGGAGCCCAACGATTCCACACACGGTTGCAGCCGGGCCCCCCACTTCGCCGCTTGCAAGGCAGGCAGCACGCCCATATTACACAGCGCGCACTCCCCGTGACCGTTGCGGCAGGCGGTTTTCCCGCTCCGGCGGGTGGCGTATCCTTGGGGCCCTTCGCTCGCGCGGAACTCAGGCCTGATGAGGAGGGGCTATGGCCGAGGCCCACGCCGATCTCCAGCGTCGCGCCGCCGAGGACGGCATCGAGTTCTTCTTCGCGATGTTCGTCGACATGCACGGGAAGCCCTGCGCCAAGCTCGTGCCGGCCGGCGCTTTCGATGCGCTGATGACCGAGGGCGTCGGCTTCGCGGGCTTCGCGGCGGGTCCCATGGGCCAAAGCCCCGCCGACCCCGACATGATGGCCATCCCCGACCCCAGCTCCTACACCCCCGTCCCCTGGCAGAAGGGGCTGGCCGTTCTTCACTGCGACATTCGCGTCAACGGTGCGGCCTGGCCGTACGCACCCCGGGTCATCCTCAAGCGCCAGCTCGCGCAGCTTCAAGAGCGACGAATGCTCCTCAACTGCGGTGTGGAGGCCGAATACTTCCTGGTGCGCCGGAGGCCGGAGGGCGGAATCGCTCTGGCCGATCCACTCGATACCGCCGAGCAGCCCTGCTACGACGCCAAAGGCCTCACCCGCATGTATGACCACCTCACCAAGGTCTCCCGGTACATGAATGCGCTGGGCTGGTCCAACTACGCCAACGACCACGAAGATGCCAACGGGCAGTTCGAGCAGAACTTCGCCTACGCCGACGCCTTGACCACGGCGGACCGCGCCATCTTCTTCCGCTACATGGTGCACACGCTGGCGGACCAGGTGGGGCTCGCGGCCACATTCATGCCCAAGCCGTTCCAGCATCTCACCGGCAACGGAATGCACGTGCACAGCAGCCTCTGGGACACCGAGACGGGACAACCGCTCTTCTGTGACCCCGCCGATGCACGCGGACTGGGACTCTCCCGCTTGGCCTACCAGTTCATCGCCGGCCTGCTGGACCATGCCACAGCCATGGCGGCGGTGACCAATCCCACGGTGAACTCGTACAAGCGCATTGGAGTCGGTCCGCCGGCTTCCGGCGCAACCTGGGCCCCGGCCTACGCGACGTACGGCGGCAACAACCGCACCCAGATGTTGCGCGTCCCGGAACCGGGCCGGGTCGAGAATCGCAGCGTCGATGGCGCCGCCAACCCCTACCTCGCCTTCACCGTCATGCTCGCGGCTGGGCTCGACGGGATCGACCGCTGTCTCGATCCCGGAGAGCCGAACGCCGACAACCTCTACGATCTCCCGCTCGATGCAGTGCAGGCGCGCGGGATTCAGATCATGCCGCAGACGCTGGCCCACGCCGTCGACGTGCTCGAACGCGACGACGTGCTGCGTCGCGCCCTCGGTCCCGTCCCCGGCGGGGACTACATCGACTACTTCGTGCGGACTAAACGGGAAGAATTCGCTGAGTTCCACCGAACGGTGACGGACTGGGAAGTTGATCGCTACCTCACCCTCTTCTAGATGGGTGACCGCGCCCCGTCCCTGGGCGGCGCGCACGGCTCAAGGCGGCGCGCTGCTGCGTTGCCTGAGCCACCTCGCCGCAGCGCGGCTGCGACCGTGCCGCCGGCAAGACCATCCGGGGGCGCCATGCGATCTCTCCTGAGCCGGGCGCGGCGCAAGAGCAGCCGGCCTCAAGGCGCGTCCGGCTACTCGGCCCTCAGCTTGTTCCGCCACGGTCTTTTTGGGGAGCAGTGGCCGCGGGCCTGGTCCACTCATGAGCTTGCCGCCTCCTATGACGTGGTCATTGTGGGCGGCGGCGTGCACGGCCTCGCGACTGCCTACCACCTCGCGGCAGACCACGGCATCCGCAACGTCGCCGTGCTGGAAAAAAGTTACATCGGCAGCGGCGCCTCCGGCCGCAACACGGCCATTATCCGCTCGAACTACCTCACCGGCGAAGGGGTGGACTTCTATCAGCGCTCGCTGGAGCTGTACGAGCACTTGGCCGCGAAGCTGAATTTCAACGTGATGTTCGAGCAACGCGGCCACCTGACCCTCGCGCACAACGACTCCTCCCTGCGGACCATGTTCTGGCGAGCTGAGGTCAACAAGATCCGGGGGGTAGAATCCGAGGTCATCGATCCCGCTGCCGTGAAGAAGCTTGTGCCGTACATGGACGTGTCCGCAAACGCACGCTATCCGATCCTGGGGGCGCTCTACCACCCGCCCGGCGGCATTATCCGCCACGACGCCGTGGTCTGGGGCTACGCTCGCGGCGCTGACGCCCTGGGCGTGCAGATCCACCAAAACACGGAGGTACTCAGCGTCCACGCGCGTGACGGGAAGGTGGACGGAGTCGTCACCACCAAGGGGCCCATCGCCGCGCCCGTTGTGATCAACTGCACGGCCGGTTGGTCGTCCCGAATCGCCGCGATGGCAGGGGTTGAGCTGCCCATCCTGACCTTCCCACTGCAAGCCGCGGTCACGGAGCCTGTGCAGTTCTTCCTCGATCCGGTGGTGGTCTCCGGGACGCTGCATGTCTATGTGAACCAGACCACGCGGGGCGAACTGGTCTTCGGAGCGAGCGTGGACCCGTACCCCTCCTATTCGACTCGCGGCTCACTGGAATTCACCGAGGAACTCGCCGGCCACGTCCTCCAACTGATGCCGTCGCTGGCCCAGCTGCGGGTGCTCCGACAGTGGGCGGGCATCTGCGACATGACGCCCGACTTCTCCCCGATCATCGGAGCGACGCCGGTGGACGGCTTCTACGTGGACGTCGGTTGGGGCACTTACGGATTCAAGGCCGGACCGGTGGCCGGTGAAGCGATGGCCGCCCTCATCGCCACGGGCAGGACGCCGGAAATCATTGAGCCATTCGCGCTCTCTCGCTTCGACGATGGCCGTCTCGTCGGCGAGAAGGGGGCGGCGTCGGTCGGGCACTAGTCGGGGCAGGTGCAGCGTTGCTACGCATCCCTTGCATCCATTGTGGGCCGCGCAACGCCGCGGAGTTCACCTACCTCGGCGAGGAGCGGTCGCGCCCGGACCCGAACGCGACTCGTCCGCAGGAATGGCGGCGCTACCTGTATATGCAGTCGAACCCAGCCGGTTGGACGACCGAGCGCTGGTTTCACCGAGACGGTTGCAGGCGCTTCTTCGTCATGGAGCGTCACACCGTGTCCGACGAGATTCGCGCCGTCCGCCGGCCGTCGGCCCAGCTCCGCCTGGACCCGGACGGCGCGGCGGGAGCAGGGGAGACCGACCCCGAGGGCCGGCCGTGACGACCACATCGATCGAGTCCCGCATGACCATGCGCTTGGGCCCGCAGCCGGGCGAGGTAATCGACCGGGGGGCGCCGTTGACGTTCACCTGGAATGGCGCCGAGTACCCGGCCTACAGAGGCGACACCATCATCTCCGCCTTGGCCGCCTGCGGCGAGCGCGTCTTCTCCCGCAGCTTTAAGTACCACCGTCCGCGGGGACTGCTGACGGCGAGCTTCATTGACCCGGGATGCCTTGTGCAGGTGGGCGATGAGCCCAACGTGCGCGGGGCTCACCGGCGCCTGGAGCCGGGGATGGTCGTGCGGGCCCAGAACGTTTGGCCGTCGCTCCGCTTCGACCTCAAGTCAGTCAATCAGGCGGCGGGTCGCTTCCTGCCCCCCGGCTTCTATTACAAGACGTTCATGGCGCCACAAGCATTCTGGCCCCTGTATCAGAAGGTATTGCGACGGTTCACGCCGGGCGGGACCGCGCCCTCACGCCGGCCCGAGGCGCTCTTCGACGCGCGCTATGCGCACCCGGATGTCCTGATTGCGGGGGGCGGACCCGCGGGCATGGGCGCCGCGATCGCCGCCGCCGAGTCGGGAGCGAAGGTGCTGCTCGTCGACGAGGAACACGAGCTGGGCGGCCATCTCCGCTGGGGAGGCGAGGCCGAGCTCGCGATCCTCCAAGCGCTCCGCGACGCGGTGGCGGCGAGCGCGAATATCGAAGTGATGAGCAACTCCGTCGTGACCGGGCGCTACGACGACAACTGGGTGGCGGTGGCGCAGCGGCACGTCGCCAACGTTGAAGAGCGTCTCATCAAGGCGCGCGCCAAGGTGCTGATCGTCGCGCCGGGACTGATTGAGCGCCCCTACGTCTTTGACGGCAACGACAAGCCGGGAGTGATGCTGGCTTCGGCGGCGCGCCGGCTGATCAACCTGTACGCCGTGAAGCCCGGCGATCGGGCGGTGGTCCTGACGGCCAATGAGGAAGGGGACGCCGCCGCCGCCGATCTCCAGCGTGCGGGAGTGGAGATCGCGCGGGTGGTGGACGCACGCAGCGGCGGCGACGTTGTGCGGGCCCGCGGCCGCGGACGGGTGCGGGAGGTAGAAATAGCCGGCGGCGAAACGGTGGAAGCGGATCTCCTCGTCACCTCCGTGGGCTGGACCGCACCGACGGCGCTCCTCAACATGGCCGGGGACCGCCCCCTCTACAACCGCAGGGCGGCTCGCTTTTTCCCCGCCGAACCACCGCACAACGTCCTCGCCACCGGCCGCATCGTGGGTGACGGCACCCTGGACCAGCTGCTCGCCCATGCGCGAGCCGTGGGCGCGGAAGCGGCCCACCGCGCTTCGACACAACGCGCTTCGACTGGCCGCGCTGCGACGCGCCAGCGGACGCTGACTGCCGACGATCCCGGCGTTTCGGCGGTCCCGGACAGGACGGCCGACCGCTCACCCGTGCCGATCCCCGACCTCCCCATCCAGGATCATCCCGCCCTGTTCCGCGGCGCCAGCCACGGCATTGTCGACTTCTCCGAGGACGTTTCATCGAAGGACATCGTCACGGCCGTGCATGAGGGGTACGACTCCCTGGAGCTGACGAAGCGCTACACCACGGTGGGCATGGGTGCGGCCCAGGGAAAGCTGGAGCTGGTGAACGCCATTGCCGTTCACGCCGAGGCCACCGGCCGCACGATGGAGGAGACCGGCGCGACGACGTGGCGTCCGCCCTACGCCCCCATCTCGCTGGGCGCCCTGGCCGGACGGAGTTTCGAGCCGCTCAGTCTTTCCCCCTTGCAACCCTGGCACGAGGCGCACGGGGCGAGACCGCTCGTCGCCGGCCACTGGATCCGTCCCGATCACTACGGCGATCCGGAGGCGGAAGTCCGTAACGTCCGCCAAACGGTGGGCATGATCGACGTCACCCCGCTTGGCAAGTTCGACCTGCGCGGCCCCGACGTCCCCCAGCTCCTCAACTTGCTGTACGTCAACCGCTGGTCCCGGCTGGCCGTTGGCTCCGTCCGCTACGGCGTCTTGTGCGGCGAAGACGGCGTCGTCATCGACGACGGTGTCACCGGTCGCCTGGGCGAGAACCGCTACCTGATGACCACCACCTCCGCCGGCCCCGAGGCCGTCTGGCAGTGGATGGAGGAGTGGCTCCAGACCGTCCACCCCGAGTGGCGGGTGCACGTGACCCCCATGACCGCTGCTTACGCCAGCATGAATGTGGCCGGCCCCAAGTCGCGAGAGCTGATGCGGCGGGTCGTGGACGGTATCGATCTCGATCCCCAAGCCTTCCCTTACATGCGGGTGCGCACGGGACGAATCGCCGGCATTCAGGACTGCTTCATGTGGCGCATTGGCTTCACGGGAGAGCTGAGTTACGAGATCCACGCGCCCGCCAGCTACGGTCTCCATCTCTGGGAGACGTTGCTGGAGGTGGGGGCTGATCTCGGCATCCGTCCCTTTGGTGTGGAAGCGCAACGCATCATGCGGCTGGAGAAAGGACATCTGATCGTCGGCCAAGACACCGACGCCCTGACGCAGGCCTTTGGCGCGGGCCTGGACGGACTGGTGAAGCTGGACAAAGAGGACTTCGTGGGCAAGCCGGAACTCCTCTGGCAGAAGGAGCGAGCCGATTACCCCCGCCTCGTGGGCCTGCAGCCGGTCGACGGCACGGTCGTGCCGCCGGAGGGAGCGCAGATCGTCGGACGGCGCGACGAGATCGTGGGCCGCATCACCTCCAGCCGCATGTCGCCCACGCTCAGTCGCTCCATCTGCCTCGGCTTCGTTGCGCCAGATCTGGCCGCGGCCGGCACGATCGTTCGCGTCCGCTTGCCGGACGGAGAGGAGATCCCGGTCACCGTCATGGCGCAGCACGCCCATTTCGATCCGGAAGGCGCCCGTCTCCGTGCCTGACTCCGTGCCTCTTGCCCGCAGTCCCATCGCCTGCATCGCGCCGGGGGTCGTGGTGGACGGTTGGGAGGTCACGGCGCAGCGAAGCACTGCGGCGCAGCGAATCACGGACTGCACGCCCCTCGCCAAGGTGCTCGTGCACGCCCCTGCGAATGGCCCGGTGGCAAAGGCGCTTGGCGTGCCCTTCGGGCGATTGCGGCGCGACGAGTCCAGCGGCGTCATCATTGGCTCCGGGCCCGGTGAATGGCTGCTGCTGGGCCCGCCCAGCACGGCTCCTGCGCTTGCGGCGAAGGTCCAGGAGCTCGGTCACTCGGACGATGTCAGCGCCGTCGATGTGACACATGCCAGAGCCATGATCCGGCTCGTCGGAGACCGTGCCGCCCCGGTCCTCTCCAAGGTGTGTGCCATCGACTTCGACGATTCGGTCACGCCCAATGGAGCGGCCCTGCGCAGCTCCGTCGCCGGCGTGGTCACGGACATCGTCCGACATGACCTTGGGGGGGACCGCTCGTACCTGCTTCACAGCGAGCGCTCGTTCGGTCAATACCTGTTCGACGCGCTCGTCGATGCTGGCCGCGAGTACGGTTTCGAAATCGACGGCTTCCGATCGCCGGGGATCTAAGCACGGCGGTCACCGCTGCGGCCTGGCGCCCTAGGTGACCAGGTTCCCGGCTTGGTAGACGGCCAGCACCCGGCTGACGGCGCCGATGTCCGCTGTTGGATCGCCATCGACCGCGACCAGGTCGGCGACCTTGCCGGCCTCGATCGTGCCGATCTCATCGCTCAGCCCCACGGCTTCCGCCGCGGTGCGCGTGGCTGCCCTGAGCGCGTCCGCCGGCGCCAGGCCCGCCTGCACCAGGAGTTCCAGGTCGTAGCCAATGCGGCCGAACTCTACCCAGAACACGCCCGCATCGGTTCCGGGCACGATGCGATCTTCGATCCCCGCGTCCAGAAACCGCCGGAAGACGGCGAGCCGGGCCTCGAGTCGCTGCTGGCGTTCCTCCAGCTCCCGTTCCTCTTCCTCACCCAGCTCGCCGGTGTCTCGCCGTGCCGCAAGCTCCACGATGCGCGGATAGGCTGAAAGGCCCTGGAGCGTAGGGCTCACGTACATGTTCGACGCGGCGATCGCCCGCGCCAGCTCAGGGTCGAAGTGCTGCTCCCCGTCTGGCTCTTTGAACTCGGCGTGCTCCAACAGGTCGTGGCCGGCAGCGACGGCGCGCCGCATCCCTTCGGTGGCACGGGTGTGCACGGCGGTGCGGCGTCCCAACCGGTGTGCCTCCTGCGCGGCCGCCCGCAGCTCCTCAAGCGAGTAGGAGGCGACGCCGGGATCCGTCCCTTCCGTGGCGCCGCCGGACGCCATGATCTTGATGTAGTCCGCTCCCTGCTCCGCCAGGCGGCGCACCGACTGCCGCACCGCCTCCGCGTCCGCCGCCGTCTCGTTGCAGAAGTGGAAGTGCCCGCCCGGCTTCGTGATCGGCCGGCCGCTGACGAGCATCCGCGGGCCCATGAGGTAGCCCCGGCGCACCGCCTCGCGAACGGTGAAGCCGACCATGTTGCGGGCGCCGTGCTCGCGGATCGTGGTCACGCCCGCCAAGAGATGGCGGCGGAGGTTCTTGGCGGCGATCGCGATCATCAGCTCGTCGGAGGCGGCGAACTGCACCACGTAGGGCTGGCGGTCGCCGAGCAGGCTGGTATGGGTGTGACCGTCAATGAGCCCAGGGATGACGCAGGCTTCGCCAAGGTCGATCCGCTCGGCCGCCGGCGGGGTCCGTTGCTCGACCTCAGCGGCCGGCCCCACGGCGGTGATGCGCCCGTCGGCGATGAGGATCGCCTGGTCCCGCTGCAGCGACCGGCCCGTGCCATCGAAGAGATGGCCACAGCGGAGCAGGACGGAGCTGCCGTTGCTCTCTGGCATCACGCTCTCCCTCTCGGCCCCGGCCGCCGCGGTCCGGGGCGGTCCGAACGGGCGCTGGGATGATACGGCATGGCCGGACGGCGGGGCGCGGCGCGTCCGGGCGTGGGATGAAGCCGTGTACGTGTTGCAGGTTCGCCTATTACGAGGCTCCTGTCACGGGGCGTCTATCACGCGGCGCCTATCACGAACCGATCGCCGCCACCCCAGCCTGCGCGCATTCCTTGTCTTGCCGCCAGGTCCCGCCGCTCACGCCAACGGCGCCCGCCGGCGTCTCACCCGCCAGGATCGGTTCACCGCCGCCCAGCACGGTGATGCGAGGCAGCGCCGGCAGACCGGCAAGATTCGCGGGGTCGTCCTTGATGCGCTCAAAGAGTTGGTCGGTGGCAAGGCCGAACGTCGCCGTGTAGGCCTTGTCCATCGCGATGTCCACACTAATCACGGGAGCGCCGTCCATGCGACTGAAGGCTTTGAGGACCCCGGATTCATCCACGACGGCGGTCACTGCCGCGATGCCGATCTCGCGCGCCTTCGCCTCGGCCGCGCCGATCGCCTGCTGAGCGGCCGCGGCGCTCACCGACGGCTTGCTCACGATAGATGCCACAACTCTCCTCCTCATTCTGTTGCCACTGCTCCTGTTGCCAATGCCATGCCGAATTTCGGCCGGCTGGCTGGGCGACTAGTATCGCCGGTTGATTCGGCGTCGGGGAGAGCGATCCCGGTTCAGACACGGGAGCATGAAAGGCGAGACGGGCCGCAGGATGCGCCGGCGGCGGCGCGCGGGTGGCAAATACGACGCCGCCCGCCGGAGCGGCCTAGGGGCCCTCCGTGTAGGCGCCGAACGTAAAGGCGAACACGGCGAAGTTGTCGGAGTTGGAGCGCAGCGTCAGATCATGCTCACCGATCCCCGGCAGCTCGACGATGGCATACATCCGCGGCTCGTCCACATGAAGGACGCTGCGGCCCTGATCGTCGTGGCTGACGTCGGCCCCCAGCTCCTCGAGAGTGAGAGGGCGACCTGCTAGTTCAATCACCACGTCGAACGGCTGGTCGCGCACGGGCTGAATGACCACGTTGACGCTGCGAGCCACGAAGCGCACAGCAATGTAGTCCTCGTACGCCTCGGTCTCGCGGGCGTGGACGATCGCCTCGGCCTCGTTCCGCCACAGCCCCTGCAAGTACCAAAAGTTGGTCGCGTGTAAGTCTGGCCGAGTGTCCTCGTAAAGAACCTCGCGGTCGGGGCCCTGGTAATACTCCGGTTGCCACGCGTAGACGCCGTCGGAGTTGTAATTCTGCTGGTAGCCGCCATACAGCTCGCGGGTGACGACGGTGAGGTTGGGGTCGACCTCTTGCACGTCCACAGTGCCCAGGGGCACATCGCTCACGTCCCAGCCCGCATCTTCCAAGGCGCCGCGAATCTCCTTTTCGGTCTCCACGTAGGCCCCTTCGCCGAAGTGCTGATAGCGGAGCGCGCCATCCGTCCCAATGAGGTACTTGGCGGGCCAGGAGCGGTTTCGAAAGGCCCGCCAGGTGGCCATCTCATTGTCCTGGGCGATGGAGTATTGGAGCTGGAAGCGTTCGACCGCCCCGAGCACATTGGTGCGATCCTTCTCGAACTCAAACTCGGGCGCATGCACGCCAATGATCGTGAGTCCGCGGTCGCTGTATTTCTCGTGCCATTCCCGGAGGAAGGGCAGCGTGCGAACGCAGTTCACGCAAGTGTAGGTCCAAAAGTCGATCAGGACCACGCGATTCTGCTGGATGAGCGCCGACAGGATGAGCGCATCGCTGTTGATCCACCCGCTGAGCCCCTCGAATTCGGGCGTCTGCAGAGTGGGCCCCGCCGGCGCCGGCGCGGTCGCCGGTTCCGCTCGCGGGTCGGCGTCATCCGGAGGCGCGCTGCGGCCGGCCGCTGGCGGAGCCTCCGCGGGGCCTGCCGTCCCGCCGGACGGCGCCTGGGGCTGCTGGACGACGCCCGCCGATGCTGCCGGTTCCTCGCCCTCTGGCGCGGCCACCGTCTGTAGCGCGGCCACCGCCTGTGGCGCCCCATTCCGAGGCGCCTCAGCGTCGCCGCCTCCTGAGCAAGCCACAAGGAGCAGAAGGAGCGATACGCCGAGAGCCAACGCTAGGTCGTGGCGCATATCGACACGCTAGCGCATCCACCAGACGGACTTCTTGCGAAAGTCTTGCCGCGCTCCGGAGCCGATCGTCGCGATCGCCTGGACCCGTTGACGGGCCGAATCTAAGATACGCAGGCGCGGCGAGGCCGGCCGGCGGGAGCGTGGCCGTCCCGAAGCGCCCGTGTTTCGCACGTTCTCCGCCGAGAGAGGAGTGGTGAGGTGGCAATTCGACTCAAAGGAATGAATCTGGGGTATATGGCGATCGACTACGACCTCCTGCAGTTCCCCAACCCCAACGAAATCTTGTTGCCGGGCCGCGGTGAGGGACGGCGGACATGGTATCGCTGCCCTTCAATGGCGTTTGTGATCGAGCATCCTGACGGTCTGATCCTGTTCGACACGGGAATCTCCACCAACTTCAAGGAGGAGTGGCTCCCGGAGTGGCAAGGGATAATCGACCTCAGCGCAATCACTCCGGAGAAGTTGCTGGAAAGCGGCCTCAAGGCTCAGGGGCTGGGCCCGGAGGATTTTAAGTACGTGATCGTGAGTCACTTGCATGCCGACCACGCCGGCGGCCTGCGCCTGTTCCAGGACGCGGGCGCGACGATCGTGGTGCATGAGGACGAGCACAAGTTCGTCAGCAACGTCTGGGAGGCGGAGAATTTCTTCGTTCGCGCGGACTGGAACTTCCTGGGGCAAAAGCGCCCCACTCTGGTGTACGGGGACCAGGAGATCCTGAAGGATCTCTGGATCGTCAGCCTGCCCGGCCACACGCCCGGCTCAATGGGCGTGCTCACTCGCCTCGACCACACCGGCTGGGCCATGCTGGTGGCTGACGCCGTCCAGACGCACGACGCCTTCGGTCCGCCGCCTGTTGCCAATACCGTGGCCAACAACGTTGAGAACCTGATCGCCTCCACCGGAAAGATCGAGCGCATCGCGCGGGAGAGAGATGGCTTCATTTTTCCCGGCCATGATGAAACGGGCATCAAATACACCAACGGCCAGATGGCGCTCAGGAAGATGGAGCTCCTTCCCAACCACGTGTACGAGTAGAACCCGCCTGAGATGGGGCGCGGCGCCAAGTCAAGCTGCGACGCCTTGAGCGCTACGACGGCGCAGTCTTATACTCCCGCTCAAGCCGCAGGCAGGACTGGAAAGGACGTGTGATGGCCGACGCCCCCGCTGTCTTGAGCAAGGCCGACGTGGACGCTATAGCGCAGCGGGTATCGAACTGGGGCCGCTGGGGTCCCGACGACGAGCGCGGCACCCTCAACTTCATCACGGACGCCAAGCGCCTCGCCGCCGCCGCCCTGGTCAAAGAGGGCGTGACGGTGAGCTGCGCCCTCCCTATCGCCGTGACGCGGGCCGTGGACAATCCGGAGCCGGCGATGCATCGCATGGTGATCGCCGGGGACGTGCCTGAGAGCGCTGTCATCCCCGGCATGGCCTTCAGCGCCGACTACCTCGCCATGGACCTGCACGGCTTCTCCAACACCCACCTGGATGCGCTCTGCCACTTCATTGTGGGCGGCAAGATTTACAACGGCTTCGACGCCAGTGAGGTGAAGAGCAACGGCGCCCACCGCAACAGCATTATGTCCGGCAAGGACGGCATCTTCACCCGTGGCGTCCTCCTGGACATCCCCGCCCTGCGCGGCGTCGACTGGCTGGAGCCGCGCGAACGCATCACTGTCGACGAGCTCCAGGCCGCGGCCGACCGCCAGGGCGTGCGTGTGGAGGAGGGCGACGTCCTGTTTGTCTCCATTGGCCGCGACGCGCGTCGCCAGGCGCGCGGCCCCTGGCCGCTGGTGGTGGAGCTGACCGCCGAGGGGTCGGACGCTCCCGAAGACGGCGTCGCCGGCCTGGGCACCGACTGCCTCCCCTGGCTGCATGAACACGGCGTTGCGATCTTCGGCTGCGACGGCATGGCCGACGTCGTCCCCAGCGGCATCGACGGCTGGGTGCGCCCCATCCACCAGATCGGCATCGTCTACATGGGGCTGCACATGCTCTGCAACTTGCAGCTGGGCCGGCTCGCCGCGGCCTGCCGGGAGCGCAACCGCTGGGAGTTCCTGCTCACGCTGGGGCCGCTGCGCCTAGAGCGGGGCACGGCGTCGCCCGTGAACCCCATCGCCATCTTCTGAGGGACACGGCTGCGGCACACACCCGAGACACAGTGCGGTGGCGCCCCACAGTCCTCCTCGTCGTGGGCGGCTCCCGCGGGGCCAGGACGCCGTGGCATCAAGCGGGCGGGCGCCGCCATCCTCGCCCCCAGCGCTGCTGGGACCTATCATCGTGACTCGCATCCAAGACCGGTCGGAAGGGTGGCAGTGAGAGCGGAGGGGGCAACGATTGCTGAAGAGTGAGCGGCGCGGGGACACCCCCGCGGATGCCGGCCGCGGCTGGCGCGCCTTCGTCCCCGAGGATCTGCTAACCCCCTCCCCCGAGCGGATCGTCCTGCTGATCGCCATACCCACGCTGCTGATCCTCTTGCCCTGGATCCTGCCCACGCAGCGGCTGCTCAGCATCGCCATCCTCACCGCCGTCAACGCCGTGGTGCTCTACGGCCTCGCCCTCCTCTTCGGCCAGATCGGCATGATCTCCATCGCCCACGCGGCGCTCATGGGCGTGGGGGCCTATCTGGGCGCCATCCTCCTGCGCGAGTTCGGCATCTCCTTCTGGGCCGCCCTCCCCCTGGCCGGGATCACCGCCGCCCTCGCCGCGGGCGTGCTGGGCTTCCCCTCCATTCGCGTCAGCGGGCACCACTTCTTGATCCTGACCTTTGCCTCCGGCGAGCTCTTAGCCATCGTGCTCACCAATGGGGGCGATCTCACCGGCGGCGCCCAAGGGCTCTTTATCCCGGAACGGATTCCGTCCGTCCTGGGGCAACATTTCGTGGACCTGCGGCCGGCCTACTTCCTGATCCTGGCCTTCCTGGGCGTGGCGATGCTCGGCGTCTACGGGATCGCCCACTCGCCGCTCGGGCGCACCATGCGGGCGGTGCGGGAGAACGAGCCCCTGGCGGGATCCCTGGGCATCAACGTCAACTGGACCAAAGTCTCCACCTTCATGATCAGCGGCCTGTTCGCGGGGGTGGGGGGCGTCTACTACGGCTACTTCCTGCGCCATATTGAGCCGCGCCTGTTTGACGCCTTCGACAGCCTCCTGATCGTCTTGATGTTGCTGCTCGGGGGCGCGCGCTGGCTCCTGGGGCCGCTCGCCGGCGCCGTCGTGGTCTGGTTTCTCCCCGAGGTGCTCGACCTCGATCCGATCCTGCGCCAGATCGTCTACGGCATGATCCTGATCGCCGTGATTCTGCTGCTGCCCCAGGGCGTCGTGGGCGGGATCCGCTCCTTCTACCTGCAAGCCAAGGAGTGGACGCTCCGCCTGCTCCGCCCCCGCCTCGCCCTCG
Organism: Dehalococcoidia bacterium; assembly: GCA_963662615.2. Classification (GTDB taxonomy): domain Bacteria; phylum Chloroflexota; class Dehalococcoidia; order Bin125; family Bin125. The sequence continues at coordinate 192,794 of CAXXSR010000001.1, read as the reverse complement.
AAGGGCCGGCGCCCGACGATCGCGAGGACGACGACCGCGGCGACCCCTGAGGTCCACGGTGCGGCACTCACGATTCGACCGTTCCCATCGATCGCCTGCCGCCTTCCGGACCGCGCTGCCCGCCAATCAACGATCTTGCCTTGTGCCGGATTATCTGTTACGCCTATCGTTTGGGACGGTTGCCCGGGTCCAAGGAGCGTGATCAGGCGCCCTGTCCCGGAAGGGAGGAAGAGTTCGACGGTTCAAGAAACCTGCGAAAGCGAGGAGGCGTTCCCGCCACCGGGACGACACACAAGCAAGCAAGAAGCGAGAAGGAGAGAGGAAAGCAGCGAGATGTATAAGCTTCGCCTACACCGAGCGCGGCGCCTCGCCGCGTTGCCGTTTTTGCTCCTCATCGTGTTGGCGCTCGCGCTCGCGGCCGCCTGCGGCGATGACGACGATGAGGCTGCGCCGGCCGCCGCCGCCGCTCCGGCCCCAGAGCCCGCCGCCGCTCCGGCCCCAGAGCCCGCCGCCGCTCCGGCCCCAGAGCCGGCTCCGGCCCCCGCGCCCGAACCGGCGCCCGCCGCCGCTCCGGCAGTGCAGAGGGGCGTGATCAAGATCGGCCTGATCGGGTCGCTGAGCGGAAAGGCCATCCCCTGGGGTGTGCCGACCTCGCAGGCCGTGCATCTGGCCGTTGACGAGATCAACCGCGGCGAATGCGCCGTCTGCCACCCCGACGGCGGAGTCCAGGTGGGCGACACGATCTACTCCCTGGAAATCGAGGAACGCGACATCCGCTCGGACAGCGCCCTGGCCGTGCCGGCGGTGATCGACCTGGTCCGGGACCTTGAGGTGCAGTACATCGTCGGTCCCATGTTCGATGACTACGCCGTCCTCACGCAGGAGATCACGAACGAGGCGGGCGTCATCATGTTCTCCGGCTCCACGGCGCACCAGACCTACCTGACTACCGAGAGCGCGGCTCTCGGCGGCAGCAAGCACTACCTCTTCAAGGTGCACCCGAATGACATCGTCAAGGAGACGATCTTCGCGCAGGCGGTGTCCGACTACATCCCGGAGGCCAAGACCTCCGTGCTCTTGATCCCGAACGACGCCGTTGGGCAGACCGCCCCGCCGTTCTGGGTGTGGGCGGAGCGGGAAGCCGGCCGCGAGCCGTTGGACGTTATCCTCTACCCGCCCGGCACGACCGATTTCGCGCCCTTCATGACGCAGGTCAAGGCAGCGGGCGCGGACGTCGCCTTCCTCTGGTACATCGCGACGGACATGTATGAGATGATCCGCGTTGGCGCCGAGCTGGACGCCGCGGACGCCTATTATCTGCATGCCCTCGACCCCATTGACTTCTGGACTCGTTCCCGAACGGGTACGAGAAGTCCATCGTCTTCGCCTGCATGATGGCCTGTTGGGAATCGGGCCTGGCCAACGTCAACGAGTACTGGGACCGGTTCCGCGCCTCTGGCGGCGAGCGAGGCTCCATTGTCGGGCACGCGCTCATGACCGGCCCCTACATCAAGGTTCTCGCGGAAGCCTGGGTCAACACCGGGACGGTGACCGACACCGACGCCATTGCGGCGTACATTGAGACCGTCCGCTTCGATGGGCCATACGGCGAGATCTACTTCGACAGCCGTCACATCGTGGAGCACGGTTTTGAGCTGTGCCACGCAGCCGGCGGGGAAACGAAGGCCGATATGACCTGTCAGTGGTACGACCCGGAGCCGGGCCTTCCGGCCGCGCTCCCGGACATTGAAATGCCCTGATCTCGGCCTCCGATTGTCGGAGAATAGGGAAGGCCGGTCCGTAGCGGACCGGCCTTCCGTTCTTTCTACGCCCCGGTATTGAGGAACTCTCCGCCGTTCGACGCAGCTACTGACCGGCGGCTGTGGCAGGGATCGCCACGACTGACCTGGCGCCCCCGCCCGCTCGCCAGACAATTGGCAGCGTCTGCTACGTTCCGTGTGCGAAAGCCCATGTTTCACCGTCGCCGATCGCGCCTTGCGCACCGTCGGCGCGTTCCGCCGCAGGAGCCGCCGGCAGCGGCGACGGAGACGTCCGGAGGGACGGATCGTGCCACCACGCCGGCGTTGGACGGGCGCCGCCGTCCTCTGCATCGCGGCCGGGCTGGCAGCGGCCGCTTGCGCAGGCGAGGGCGAGGGCGACGACGCTCTTCCCACCGACATCGCCGCCACCCCCGCAGCGGCCGCCGGCAGCGTCACGCCAACCGACACGACGGGGGGCACCCCTGGATCGCCGGCCCCGGCGGAGCAAGCCCCTCGCGTTGCCGAGGTCAAGCGTGCCACGCCCGACCCGGCGCCGGCGGCGGCCGCGGCCCCCGCTGATGACGGCAGTCGCGGAATCATTGCCGGGGTGGATACGAGCATTCGCTCCGTGGAGCTCGCGGATATCCAGTTCGGCTTCTCGGATGGGCCCCACGTCTCGTTTGCCGAGGCCGACGAGGACTTCATCCGCTCCCTCGTGGACGCCATCCCCCCGCTCGACGCCGCCCGCCATCTTCTCCCCCCGGCCGCCCGAGCGCGCGTCGGCGCGGTTCGCTACGTCCCGGCGGCGGAGGCCGGATTCCTGACGGACGGGGCGACCGTCCTGGGCTACGTTGCAGAAGACGGCCGGCCCTACGCGTTCCCCCTCGCCATCTTGCGACGGCACGAAATCGTCAACGACACGCTGGGCGGCCGCGCCGTCCTCATCACCTACTGCCCGCTCTGCCACAGCGCGGCCGTGTACGACCGCGTGGTGGAGGGACGGGCGCTGACCTTCGGCAACACCCATGCGCTCCACCAGAACGACCTGGTGATGTTCGACCGCCAGACGAACTCCTACTGGTTCCAGACGGCCGGGGAGGCGGTGTTGGGAACGCTCACGGGGAGCCGCTTGCAGGCGCTGCCGTCGCAGCTGGCCCCCTGGGCGACATGGCGGCAGCTGCATCCGGATACGCTGGCGCTCAGTACCGACACGGGCTTCGGCAGCGACTACAGCGACGACGAATCCTCCTCGTACAAGGCGCTCGTCAACGCCGGGCGTCTCCCCTCCCCCGTTGATGCAGATGTCCTCGCCGATACCAGGCTTGATTTGGCGGAGCTGGTGCTGGGCGTGCAGATTGGCCAGACGGCGCGCGCCTATCCGCTCGATCGGCTAGGCACCGCAGCGGTCAACGACGACATCGACGGCCGGGCCATCGTTGTCTTCTCCTCCGCCCGCGGGCCCACCGCCGCCGCCTTCGACTCCACCGCGGATGGGCAGCGCCTTACCTTCGACGCCGAGGGGGACGCCTACCGCGACCGCGAGACGGGATCCCTCTGGACCCTCAGCGGGCAGGCAGTGGCGGGACCGTTGGAGGGCCGGCAGCTGGCGCCCCTGCCCACGCGCACGGCGTACTGGTTCTCCTATCGCAGCGCCTTTCCCCATGTCACCGTCGCGGATGTGCCGGCGGCGGACGGGGACGCGCTGGGGACCAGCGGCGGCTGACGCCCAGAACTCCCCGAACGGCCGCCGGCGAGCAGCCCGAGAGGTCGCCGCCAACGCGGACGACTGCGGACTATGGAGGACGGGACAAATCAAATGTTTAGACTGTCGCGAGGCGCGATCTCACACCCGAACTCGACAACCTTTCCTGCTACCCTCCAGGGAGAAGCACAGCGCGTCTCGCTTCCGACTTCCCAGGCAGAGGGTAGAGGGTTCGGGCCCCTTCTCCTGCTTCGATCTCCGGGAACCGCGAGTGTGCTAGGGCGAAGCGCGAGCGTGCGCAGACGTCCGCCTGGCGACCAGTAGCCGTCGCGCCGAGTCGTCGGTCCAGGAGCGCTGAAAGGGAGTAAGGAAATGCGTGGCGTTGTCTTTCTCGGTGAGCGCAACCTTGAGCTGCGCGACTTCCCGGATCCGGCGCCCGGGCCTCGGGAAGTGGTGGTGGAGATCAGGGCGTCCGGCATGTGCGGCAGCGACCTGACGGGCTATCGAGCGCCCACGGAGGCGTTCCGTCCCATCGTGCGCGGCCACGAGCCCTGCGGCGTAGTCCTGGCGCGCGGGTCGGCCGTCCTGGAAGAAGAAGCGCCGATCGGCCGGCGCGTCATGGTGCACCACTACAGCGGCTGCGGGGAATGCAAGCACTGCCAGGTCGGCTACACGCAGATGTGCCTCTACGGCCACCAGGTCTACGGGTCCACCGCGAACGGGGGGCACGCGCCAATGATGCTGGTGCACCCCTACATGTTGGTCCCGCTTCAGGACGAGCTGAGCTTCGAGGAGGGGGCGTCGATCTCGTGCGGCACGGCCACGGCGTACGTCGCCCTGTCCCGATTGGCTGTCTCCGGTCGCGACACGCTCGCAATCTTCGGTCAAGGTCCCGTGGGCCTCAGCGCCACGATGTTGGCAAAGGCGATGGGCGCCCGCGTGATCGCCATCGACCCGGTCCCCGAGCGTGTCAGCCTTGCCGCCGACTTCGGGGCGGACGTGGTCCTGGACGCGCGCGAAGGAGACGTGGTCAAAGCGATCCAGGATCTGACTCATGGTGAGGGCGCCCAGACGACCCTGGACTGCACCGGCAACCCGGAGGCGAGAGTCAACGCCGTCAAGAGCGCGGCGCACTGGGGCCGTGTCTGCTTCGTGGGCGAGGGGAACACGACCACGTTCGACATCAGCCCCGACATCATCCACAAGCAGCTGACGATCTACGGGTCATGGACCTTCAGCAATGTTGGGCAGGCGGAGTGCGCCCGCTTCGTCATTGACCACGAGTTGCCGCTGCCCAAGCTGCTGACCCACCGCTTCAAGCTGGAGGAGGCCGAGCAGGCCTACAAGCTGTTCGACAGCCAGACGACCGGCAAGGGCATCTTCCTGCCGAACTGACGCGGCCCTCCGGGTCGCCCGGGCAGTTCGACCTACGTCGCCGCCCAACAGGCGAGCGCCTCCCCGAGTTCTCGCTGACATTTGGGGGTCGCTACCCCTCCTGGCCGCGCTCCCTGTGGGCAGTGCGGATCACCCCGTGGGTCCAGGCAGCCACTCGCCCAGTCCGACGTGGAAAGGACCCGCGGCGAGTTCTCCTCGGAACAACGCGCTCCATCGACGATCGCATCGCCTAGAATGCCAGTCGGTACGGCCTGCGACCGCAAGCCGCACGGAGCCGTGAACTCCGTGGGCGCAGGGGGATGCGCTGGGCCGCCGCTTGGAAGGCTGGGGCGCGTCTCGCCGGTTGCCCGCCTGTTGGGACGGATCGAAGGGACAAGCAAGGGAGGCTCCATTTGTACCGAACCGATTCGTACGAAGGCATGATCGCGGAGACCACGACCGTGTCGGGCCACGGGGGCGATGCGATCTATGCCTACCTCGCGCGGCCCATGGGCGCCGGGCCGTTTCCCGGCGTGGTTCTCCTCCATCACATCCCCGGCTGGGACGAGTGGTACAGGGAGACGACGCGCCGCTTCGCCCACCATGGCTATGTGGCCATCTCCCCGAATCTGTATCACCGCGAGGGGCACGGGACCCCCGAGGACGTCGCCGCCGCGGTCCGCGCGCAGGGCGGTGTTCCGGACGACCAGGTCGTCGGCGATGCTGAGGGCAGCATGCGCTTCCTGCGCTCCCTCCCCTACCTCAACGGGAAGGTCGGCGTGATGGGCACCTGCTCGGGCGGCCGCCAAACGGTTCTTGCCGCCTCCCGATCGCAGGGCTTCAACGCGGCGGTCGACTGCTGGGGCGGTCGCGTGGTGATGGCGCAGGAGGATCTCAGCCCCAAACAGCCGGTCGCTCCCATCGACTACACGGCCGACCTCTCCTGTCCCCTGCTGGGCCTCTTCGGCGCGGACGACCAATCTCCGACGCCGGAACAGGTCGCGCAGCACGAGCAGGAGTTAAAGAAACATGGCAAGGCGTACGAGTTCCACATCTACGACGGAGCGGGACACGGCTTCTTCTACTATGACCGGCCGATGTATCGGCAGGAGCAGGCGGTGGATGGCTGGCAGAAGCTGTTCGCGTTCTTCCAGACACATCTTGTCGGGTCAGACTGACGCGGCCCGGTGGGTCCTGGCGAGGAGAGAGTCCATGTGCACCATGATCGTCGAGAAGGCGGAAATCGTTGGAAGCGGGAAAGGCGCGCAAGGCTGGTTCCCGCTCGAACAAGTCAACGTCTCGTTCGACCATCCCTTCCACGCAACCATGGAGCACGCCCTCTGCCTTGATTTCGTCAACCCGGCCGCCGGGCCGGGAGCGCGGGTGGCGGTTGAACTTTCGGCGCAATCGGCGCGGCGCTTGCTTGTGACGATTTCTACCGCCCTGGCGCGCGGGGATGAGCAACTGACGCCCTCGGGTCGCCGCTGACCGTGGCTCCGATCCCGCTGAAGTCGGCCGCAATGGAAGGACCGCACCGTGCCCGAACCGATCGTGGTCTTGGATGGTTACACGCTCAACCCAGGGGACCTGTCATGGGAGTCGCTGGAGATCTTTGGTGACCTCACGGTGTATGACCGTACTCCGGACGACCAGATTGTCGCGCGTGCTAGAGACGCGCCCTACGTCTTCACCAACAAGACCCCTCTGTCCGCCGACACGATCGACGAATTGCCGCAGCTGCGATACGTGGGGGTGATGGCGACGGGCTTTGACGTCGTCGACGTTGGCGCGGCGAAGAGCAGAGGGATCCCCGTCACGAACATCCCGACCTATGGCACGAACTCCGTGTCGCAGCACGCGACCGCCTTGATGCTCGAGCTCGTCCGGCACGTGGGCATACACAGCGACGCCGTGCATCGCGGCGAGTGGAGCACAAGCGAGGATTGGTGCTTTGCGCTTGCCCCCATGATTGAACTGACGGACAAGACACTGGGCGTGGTCGGACTCGGTCGGATAGGCCTGGCCTTTGCTCGCATCGCCGCGGCCATGGGAATGCGTATCATCGCCCATGATGCGGTCGAGCTGACTCCGGCGCAGCTCGGCGGCCTGCCCGTGCAGTACACATCGATGGAACGGCTCTTCCGCGAGGCCGACGTGATTAGCCTGCACTGCCCCTTGACTCCGGAAACCGATCGCCTCGTGAACGCGGAACGCCTGCGCTTGATGAAACCCACGGCCATCCTCCTGAACACCAGTCGCGGGCCCTTGGTGGACTCGCAGGCGCTGGCCGACGCCCTGCGGGCCGGGCAGATCGCCGGGGCCGCCTTGGACGTGCTGGACACGGAGCCGCCTCCGCCCGACAGCCCGTTGATTGGCGCACCTCGCTGCATCATCACTCCCCACATCTCCTGGTACGCCAAGGAGTCGCGCCAACGCCTGCTGGACATCGCTGTGGGCAACTTGAAGGCGTTTCTGGACGGCGCGCCGGTCAACGTGGTGAACGCCTAGCAGCTCCACCGCGGAGGGCGCACCGCCGGTCAGCATGGCGCTGATCAGCATGGCCAACGCGCCACACCCCGACAGATTCGCTCGTGGTCCCTGGCAGCGCGTGTACACTCCGGCGGGTGTCGGCTCGCCCGGCGGGCATGCGAAGGGGGCCAGAGTGCCATGGTCGATCTGCTGATCCGCGGCGGCCTCATCATCGACGGGAGCGGGAGTCCCGGCTTCCGCGCGCACGTGCTCGTGGACGGCGATCGGGTAGCGATTCAACGCGGGACGGCGGACGGAATCGTGGCCCGCCGCACCATCGACGCCTCCGCTCGCGTCGTCTGCCCCGGCTTCATCGACCTGCACTCGCATGCCGGGTTCACGATTTTCGGGGAGCCGCACCACGATCCGAAGGTCCGGCAGGGGGTCACGACCGAGCTCATCGGCGTCGACGGGATCTCCTACGCGCCGTTCCGCTCGCGGGAGGAGCGGGATCGGTACATCTGGCTCAACGCCGGGCTGAACGGGTACCCGCCGCAAGCGGCCCACTGGCTCACCGTGGGCGATCTGCTCGACCGCTACGATCGCACCGTGGCCATCAACGTGGCCCACATCCTGGGCGGCTCGCCCGTCCGCATCTGGTCCGTGGGCTGGCACGACCGTCCAGCCAGCGAGGAGGAAGTCGCGGAGATGCAGTCCGTCGTGCGCGAGGCGATGGAGGCGGGCGCCTGGGGGCTCTCCACGGGCCTCGATTACCCTCCAGGATCGTACGCGAGCACGGACGAGCTGGTGGCGCTGATGGAAGTCTGCGGCAGAGCGGGAGGCTTCTACCATACGCACACGCGCTCCAGCCTGCGGGCGCAAAGCCCACTCCTGCCTTGGGAGGAGGCGCTGGAGATCGGGCGTCGCAGCGACGCCCCGGTGCACCTGACGCACTACTACCAGCCCACCGACAGCCCCGCGGGTCGCCACGCCTATCTGGAACTCGTGGAGGACGCCCGCCGCGACGGCCTGGACGTCACCTTTGACGCCTACCCCTATCCGTATGCCAGCACCACCGCCACGATCCTCCTGCCTGATTGGACGAAAGAGGGCGGACCCGAAGGGATCATCCAGGCGCTCGATCGCCCGGCGGACCGGGCGCGGATTAAGGAGGAACTCAGCCGCCGGCCAGCGCGCCAAGGCTGGGAGCTGGGCTGGCTGACGAACTTCACGCAGCCGGACAACGTCCAATACGACGGCCGCACCATCGCCGAGATTGCCGCCACGCGGAACCAAGATCCGGTCGACGCGCTGGCGGACCTGATCCTCGCCGAGAACCTCGGCCTCACCTGGATCGGCGCCGCCCCCGCGGAAACGGCGATCCCGGCCTTCGTGGCGCACCCGTACGGCATGATCGCCAGCGACGCGATCCTCCTCGGCGCGCATCCCAGTCCTCGAACCTACGGCTGCTTCCCCCACGTCTTGGGGCATTTCGTCCGGCGGGAGCGCACGCTCTCCCTGGAAGAGGCGATCCGCAAGATGACGTCGTTCCCGGCCCAGCGCCTGGGCCTGCCCGACCGCGGCCTGCTGCGCGACGGGTTTCGCGCCGACGTCGTCGTCTTCGATGCCGAGACCGTCCACGCCCCCGCGTCTCGCTCGGACCCGCGCCAGTTCCCGCAGGGCATCGAGTACGTGATCGTGAACGGGCAGCTCGTGATCGACCAGGGCAAAAACACCGGCGCGCTGCCGGGGCGGGCGTTGCGGCGCGGACGTCCCGCCACGTGACCCCTCGCTCTTGTCGAGGGGTCTATCCTTCGGCCCAGCGACGCGGTGCCGGACCGCGACGACGCGGATGTGAGGTGCGCAGCTGCTGGACCTGATCATCCGCGGTGGGGAGGTCGTCACTCCGGAGACCGTCGCGCCCCTCGATATCGGCGTTGTCGGCGAAACGATCGTCGCGCTTGCCGCGCGCGGCTCCTTGGACGACGACGCGGCGCGCGTCATTGACGCCACGGGCAAGATCGTCTTCCCGGGTGGGATCGAGCCCCATGCGCATATCGCGCATCGCGTCCGAATCGAGTGGGCCGGCCGGCCCGACGTTTTCACGCAGGGCACGGAGGGCGCCAGTCGCGCGGCGGCGTTCGGCGGCGTCACCACCATCGTCGATTTCGCCTGGCCGCGGGAGCGCCGCGATGGAGAAGCGTCGGCGCCGTCGATCATGGAGCGCATCGATGATCGGAAGGCGCACTTCGCCGGTCACTGCCACACGGACTTCACCTTTCACGCCATCCTGACCGGCGAGGTGCCGCCAACGACCCTGGGGGAGATCGGGGAGGCGGTGCAGGAGGGCGTCGCGAGCTTCAAGGTCTTCACGACGTTTGGCCCGACTCGGGTGCCCTACGGCCACCTCAGCGCTGTCTTCGAAGAGGTCGCGAGGTCGGGCGGCATCATGGCCGTCCACGCTGAGGAGGACGAGATCGTTCGCTACACGCGCGAGAAGCTCAAGCGGGAGGGCCGCGATCAGGGCTACAATTTGCCGCTGGTCCACAGCAACCTCTCCGAGGACGTCGCCTTCCGGACCGTGATCCGCATGGCGAAGCGGGCAGGCGTCGGCATCTATTTCGTCCATACGACGGCGAAGGAGGGAGTCGAGGCCATCGCCGAGGCGCGCGATCAAGGCCTCCCCGTGTACGGCGAAGCGCTGCACCACTACCTCCACTTCACGGGGGACGATTACAAACGGCCGGGCGGAACGGCGATCCATACCTATCCCGCCCTCAAGTCAGCGGCCGACCGCGAGGCGCTGATCGCCGGGCTCATGGACGGGCGGCTTGCCACCACCGCGACGGACGAGTACACCACCTCGAAAGACGTGAAGCTCTGGGGGCAGACGCTTGATTCGGTCTGCGGTGGTCACAACGGGATCGAGACGCGCGTTCCTGTCGCCTTCACCAAGCTCGTCCAAGAACGTGGGATGCCCCTCCAGCGGTTTGCCGACGTCATCGCCACGAACGCGGCGAAGATCCTGGGGCTCTACCCGCGCAAGGGTGCGATCTTGCCCGGCAGCGACGCCGACTTCGTCATGATCGATCCCAGCCTCGAAAGAACGATCACACTGGACAATCTGCACGCGGACTCGGACTACAGCATCTGGGAGGGCTTCGCCTGCCGGGGCTATCCGGTCGTCACCGTGCTGCGGGGCAAGGTCATTGTGGAGGACGGAGCCTTGGTTGGCAGCCCTCTTGACGGCAGCTGGCTCCCCCGCCGAGTGGAGCCCCACATGCTCTCCCGGCCGGCTGTCTAGTCCATCGATCCGTTCAGCCGGCCGCGAGGCCAGCTCTCCCAGCGCACCATCACCACGGCGTGCCCGATCTGCCGATTCGTGTCGTCGATCAGAAAGCGGCCCTAGAGCGTCCTGACGTCTAGTTCGCCTGCACCGGGGCAGATTGCGAGGGCCGCGACACGCGCCACCGGATCCTCGAACACGGCGACGGTCGCGGCGGCTCGCCATTACGAACTCAGCCGCTCTCCTGAGCCAGCAGTGTGGCGAGTGAAGTTTCAGGCCGGGCGCCGTAATGGCTGATGATCTCGGCGGCGGCCATGCTGCCAATGCGCCCGCAGGCGGCGAGTTCCAGGCGTTGGCTGAGCCCGTAGAGCACTCCCGCGGCGAAGAGGTCGCCCGCGCCGGTGGTGTCGATCACCCGCGCCACAGGCGTGGCGGCGATGGCGATGCTGGACTCGGCGGTGACGATGGTCGCGCCCTCCGCCCCGCGGGTGAGCGCCGCCATCGCGCAGTGGCCCTGGATCTCGTGCGTCGCGGCGTCGAAGTCCCGGACCTCGAACAGAGCCGTGATCTCGGCCTCGTTGGCGAACAGGATGTCAACGTGCCGCGAGACCAGATCCTGGAACGAGGCGCGGTGGCGATCGACGCAGAGCCGATCGGACAGGGACAGCGCCACCTTGCGTCCGGCGGCATGGGCGATCTCCGCCGCCTTGATGAACGCATCCTTGGCCTCGTCCTTATCGAACAAGTAGCCCTCCAGATAGGTGATGCGGGCCCGGCCAATGACCTCCGGATCGATGTCGTCCGGGCCGAGTTCCCCGCTCACGCCGAGGTAGGTCTGCATGGTGCGCTGCGCGTCGGGCGTCACGAAGATGAGGCTACGCCCGGTCGGCGCTCCAGCCGTCGCGGGGCGTGTGCGGCATTCGACGCCGGCGGCCTGGAGGTCGTGGCTGAACACCTCGCCGAACTGATCATCTCGGACCTTGCCAATAAAGGCTGCCCTGCCGCCCAGTGAGGCGATGCCGGCAAGCGTATTGGCGGCGGAGCCGCCGGAGACTTCGACCCCGGCAGCCATCCGCTCGTACAGCTCGTGTACGCGAGCCGAATCGATCAACTGCATCGCGCCCTTTTCGAGCCCGAGCCGCCGCAGCTCGGAGTCCGCCGCCGCAGCGATCACATCGACGATGGCGTTTCCCACGCCAACGACGTCGAGGGGCAGCGCGTTCATCCGGCTCTCCTCCGCGGGGTCCCCATCTATCCGCCCACCAGACGCCGCGCCAGGTCGGCGAAGTCCCGCGCATTGATGTCGAAGTCGGCTTGCGGCGAGAGGTCCGGGTCATCGAAGCCGGCAAGGGTGCCGGGTCCGCGTTCGTCGGGTCGCGGGACGTAGGCGGTGTGCAGCCCGGCAGCCTTGGCGCCGCGGAGATCGCCTGGGTGGGCGGCCACCATCATGGCCTGCTCGGGAGCGACGCCCAGGAGGCGGACGCCATTCTCGTAGACCTCCCGGTCGGGCTTGTAATGCCCCAAGAACTCACAGGAGATGATTCCATCCCACCAGAGCCCGCCACGCTTGGAGCTGTCAACGGCGATGGACCAACTCAGTATTGTCAGCACCACGACCGTGTAGCGGCTGCGCAATCGCTCGAGAGCGGGCGGGAAGTCCGGCCAGACCCTGAGGCGATGCCACACGAGGTTGAGATCGTCACGCGCGGCGGCGCTGAGCGCCAGCGTGGGGTGGTTCGGCAGGATGTCGTCCAGCGCCCGGCGGTGCATTTGATCGGCGTTCATCCAGGGGAGATCACCGCTGCGCACGGAGGCGAGCAGCTCGAACATCCGTGAGCGCCAGTCATTCGTCAGCTTGGGAGCATCGACCTCGACCCCACGCTCCCCAGCGAGTCGAGCGACTTCGTCGCGGATTGTGCTGTGCCAGTCGAAAACCGTGCCGCCAACGTCGAAGGTGAGCGCTTTGATATCCGATAGAACGCCGTCCACGGCATCTCCTCCCTCCGACAGCGCGGTGCTGCCGGCTCGGCTCCCCGCCGAGCATCCATCGTCCCTGAGTTCGTCATCCCTGAAAAGTCCCTCGTCGCACTGAACACCGCCACGTCGGAACCCAGTGATTGGCGTGGAGGGCGACCTTGCCTGGCGAGCCACCGCAATCGCTGGGAGCGAGGTGACCACACCCGCCCCTCACGCCGAGGAGGGCCGCGACGTCGCCCTCTCAAGCGCTGTAGTAGCGGCGGGGTGGGCATGCGCGCGCTCACGGGCAACGCCTCACTCGATCGAGAGAAGCTCGAGCTCAAACGTGAGCGCCTGGCCGGCCAAGCGATGATTCTGATCGAGGGTGACGCTCTCGTCCGTGAGGGCAACGACGATGACCGCTCCGCCGCTGCCTAGCGGGAGGCGGTCGCCAACAGTGAGGCTCCCGCGCAGGCTGCTGAGGCTCGCCGGGGCCTCGTCCCACGCCACCTCCGCCACCAGGTCGGGGTTGCGTTCGCCGTAGGCCTCGGCCGGCGGGATGCGGACGGTGACCGTCTCGCCGATCGCCAGGCCCAGCACGGCTTCATCGAACCCTGGGATGACATTACCGACTCCGACCACAAAAGTGAACGGTGTCGCTCGCTCACGTGAGGAGTCGAACACCTCGCCGTCATCGAGCGTCCCGTGATAGTGGACGGATACAGTCTCGCCAGTCTGCGGCCGCCGGCCCGCCTCGGCGGGCACCGGGGCGTCGGCGTCAGGCGTGGCGGCGGCGGCGGCGGCCCCGTCATCGTCAGCCGGGACTGCCGCGCTGTCGGCGGCGGCAGTCGGGACTTCCGCCCCGGCCGAAGTGGAGTCGATCGCGGGAGCGGCGGCCGCATCGCCGGAATCGTCGCCACCGCAGGCGCTGAAAAAGAGCAGGGCGATGAGCGCTGCCACGACGACGTAGCCGGGAAAGCCGGCTCGCGAGAGGAAGCTGGCTGGCGCGGTGCGGCGCTCGGACATACTGATTCTCCCAACCGCTTCCCGGAGTCCGCCGGGGCGTGCGTGCGCGGCGTCGCGTCAGTGCACCGCCTCCTGCCGTCCACCGCCGCCGGTGTGGCCGCGCCGCTTTGCTCGCAGCGGAACCGCCGGTTTCTTTTCGTCCTCCACCTGCGCGATGCTACGATGCGCCGGACGGCGGCGCCCAGCTCACGCCGGCGCGGTCGCATGCTCGGGGGGGGCAGGGGCGATGTCAGCGGAATACGACGTCATCATTGTGGGTGCGGGATCATCAGGCGCGGTGCTGGCGGCACGGTTGAGCGAGGACAGCCATCGCAGCGTCCTGCTCCTGGAGGCGGGCCCCGACTACGCCAACCTAGACCAGAGGCCCGACGATCTGGCCAGCAGCTACTGTCATTCGCTGGACGCGCACGACTGGAACTTCGAAGGCGAGGCGTTTCCCGGCCGCATGATCCAGTTGCCGCGCGGGAAAGTCGTCGGCGGCTCTTCGTCCGTCAACGGTTGTATGGCCGTGCGCACTGGTCCCACCGACTACGACGAATGGGCGGCGCTGGGCAACCCAGACTGGTCCTGGAAAGACGTCCTCCCCTACTTCCGCCGCCTGGAGGACGACCAAGATGAGGGCGGCGATTACCACGGGCAGGGAGGCCCCATCCCTATCGTGCGCTGGAAAGAGCATGAACTCCTCCCCTTGCACAAGGCCTTCATGACCGCGTGCATCGACCATGGCTACGAGTACGCGCCGGACCACAACCACCCCGACTCAACCGGCGTCAGCCCTATCGCCATGAATCGGAGTGGCCGTGCCCGTATCGACACCGCGGTGGGCTACCTGGCGCCGGCGCGCCACCGCCTCAACTTGAGCATCCGCGCCGACTGCCTGGTCAATCGTGTGATCTTCGAAGGGGACCGCGCCGTCGGCCTGGAGGTGGAGTGCGGCGGCGAAATGCAGACCGTCTCTGGTCGGCACATCGTGCTCTCCGCGGGCGCGATTCAGACGCCGCCCATCCTTTGGCGCTCTGGTGTGGGGCCCCGGGCGGAGTTGGAGGCGCTGGGCATCCCAATCATGGTGGATCTGCCGGGCGTTGGCGCCAACCTGACCGATCACCCGGTGGCGGTGATCCGGTGCCTGTACAAGGAAGGGATGGATGCCAAGGCAGAGGATCCGGTCGTTCAGGTCACCCTCCGCTACACATCGGAAGGGAGCGCACGCGCCAACGACATGCAGCTGCTGCCGCTCACGTATGCCACCTGGTCAGAGGGGCCGGAGTTAAAGGACGCGTATGGCTGGCTGAGGCTCTTCGTCATGGGAGTCGTCCTTGAGCATGTGCCCAAGACGCGCGGCCGCGTCCGTCTTCGCAGCGCTGACTGCCATGAGGCGCCGCTGGTCACCCTCAATTATGGCGACGACCCCAACGACATGCGCCGCTTGCGGGAGGGCACGCGGCTCTCCTGGGACATGGTCCACTCGCCGGCCATGCGTGAGATGACGGAGCGGGTGGTGGGGCTGGACGAGG
The DNA here is from genome assembly GCA_963662615.2 of Dehalococcoidia bacterium. Lineage (GTDB taxonomy): Bacteria > Chloroflexota > Dehalococcoidia > Bin125 > Bin125. The sequence goes on along the minus strand of CAXXSR010000001.1, from coordinate 177,707 downwards.
CCACCCTGCGCGATGATGCGGCGCTGGACGAGTACCTCCGCGCCGAGGCCACCACGGGCAACCATCTGAGCTGCACCTGCAAGATGGGTCCGCCGGACGACCCCAGTGCCGTCGTCGATCAGCAGGGACGTGTCCGCGGGCTGCAAAACCTGCGCGTAGTCGACGCCTCCATTATGCCAGCGATTCCCACTGCGAACACCAACCTCCCCTGCATCATGATCGGTGAGCGCATTGCCGATTGGATGCGCGCGTCAATTTGAGACCAGAGGGGGGATCTTCCCGCGAGAGCGTGAGGACGCTGTCGTCGGACCGGGCGGGGTCGCGCAGCCAGACGTGTGAACCTCCGCCGCCAGCGGCCGGCAATGACGGCGCTCTGAGGAGAGTTTCTGAGCGCCAAGGCCTTCAACCGCGTCACGATGGGGGCAAAGTCGGTCGTGCCCGGCGGGGATTTGAGGAAAGCCGGCGGCTCGCGGCCCACCTTCGGCTCCGCCACGTCCAGAATGGCGGGACAGCATCGCCCACGGGGTCATCCCGGATGAAGAGCACCGAGCTCTTCGCTTCCGGGACGAAGTCGGACACCCCCACCGCCAAGAACACGTCCCTGACGAAGTGAGTCGGGTGAACCTTGAAGCGGAAACGCTTCTCGCCACCGGGGGCCACGGTCTCCGGGGTGAGGTACGTCTGGTGAATCATCGAGCCGGGGAACAGGATGACGCCCTCCTGGTTCGCGTACTCCTGCGTGATGACGGAGTAGTCGTCCCGCATGGAACCGATGACGTACCGCACGCCGATGTCCCCAACCAGCTCGATCACCGCGGGCACCGCCAGATCCTGTTCGGAGCGGCTGTCGCGTTCGACGATCTCGAAGCTGTAGAGCGCGTCGCCCACCATGAAGCCGCCGGGCGCCGCCATCCTCGCCCCCAGCGCTGCTGGGACCTATCATCGTGACTCGCATCCAAGACCGGTCGGAAGGGTGGCAGTGAGAGCGGAGGGGGCAACGATTGCTGAAGAGTGAGCGGCGCGGGGACACCCCCGCGGATGCCGGCCGCGGCTGGCGCGCCTTCGTCCCCGAGGATCTGCTAACCCCCTCCCCCGAGCGGATCGTCCTGCTGATCGCCATACCCACGCTGCTGATCCTCTTGCCCTGGATCCTGCCCACGCAGCGGCTGCTCAGCATCGCCATCCTCACCGCCGTCAACGCCGTGGTGCTCTACGGCCTCGCCCTCCTCTTCGGCCAGATCGGCATGATCTCCATCGCCCACGCGGCGCTCATGGGCGTGGGGGCCTATCTGGGCGCCATCCTCCTGCGCGAGTTCGGCATCTCCTTCTGGGCCGCCCTCCCCCTGGCCGGGATCACCGCCGCCCTCGCCGCGGGCGTGCTGGGCTTCCCCTCCATTCGCGTCAGCGGGCACCACTTCTTGATCCTGACCTTTGCCTCCGGCGAGCTCTTAGCCATCGTGCTCACCAATGGGGGCGATCTCACCGGCGGCGCCCAAGGGCTCTTTATCCCGGAACGGATTCCGTCCGTCCTGGGGCAACATTTCGTGGACCTGCGGCCGGCCTACTTCCTGATCCTGGCCTTCCTGGGCGTGGCGATGCTCGGCGTCTACGGGATCGCCCACTCGCCGCTCGGGCGCACCATGCGGGCGGTGCGGGAGAACGAGCCCCTGGCGGGATCCCTGGGCATCAACGTCAACTGGACCAAAGTCTCCACCTTCATGATCAGCGGCCTGTTCGCGGGGGTGGGGGGCGTCTACTACGGCTACTTCCTGCGCCATATTGAGCCGCGCCTGTTTGACGCCTTCGACAGCCTCCTGATCGTCTTGATGTTGCTGCTCGGGGGCGCGCGCTGGCTCCTGGGGCCGCTCGCCGGCGCCGTCGTGGTCTGGTTTCTCCCCGAGGTGCTCGACCTCGATCCGATCCTGCGCCAGATCGTCTACGGCATGATCCTGATCGCCGTGATTCTGCTGCTGCCCCAGGGCGTCGTGGGCGGGATCCGCTCCTTCTACCTGCAAGCCAAGGAGTGGACGCTCCGCCTGCTCCGCCCCCGCCTCGCCCTCGAAGGGCCGGCGCCCGACGATCGCGAGGACGACGACCGCGGCGACCCCTGAGGTCCAGGACGCTGGGCTCGTTGGCCAACGACTTGCACCGCCGGTGTCGGTTCGAGCGAACCGCGCGCTTTGGGAGCCGGCGCACGCGGCGTGTGAATGGCGGGGGTCCGGGGGCGCGGGAAATGCCAGCCGGCGCGGACCTACGCTCTCGCCTCGGCCTGGTAGATCGTCGCCTCTCCGGCCAATACTTGCGCACCGTCCTGATTGGTCACGTTCATCGCCAGGCGCGCAATTGGCTCGCGCTCATGCACCCAGGTCACTGCCGCCCGGGCCGTGATCGTGTCGCCAATATAGACGGGTGCGGGGAACTGCCAATGTTGCTCCATGAAGACCGAGCCCGGCCCTGGCATCTCCATGACCACGAGGGCGTGGAGCAAACCCGTCGTAAGACCACCCTGCGCTATGAGCCGGCCAAAGCGCGTCCGCGCCGTCCACTCACGGTCGAAGTGCAGCGGGTTGCGATCGCCGGTCACCTGCGCGTACAGCTCTACGCGTTGAGGCGTGACCTCAAGCGACCTCTCGCTGATCTGCCCTACTGTCACATTCATGACCCTCTCCCCGCTCCGTCAGCCGGCGCATGCGGCTTGGGAGATACGCTTCTCCTGAATCGGCACGATCCCCCGCGCCTGGGGTGGTATCGACATCGAGTGCTTGCCTTGGTCAGCCGGGGTACTGTGCTGAACTTCGCGCGCGCAGCGGAGGGCGTCGGCAGCCTGGGAGGCATTGGAGGTCGCAGCATCGCTTCTGAGCGACCCTTGCCAGCGCCGTCAGACGGTCAGGCGCTCGTACATCCCGTGAACGTCCTCGGCGTGGAAGCGCGCCACGCGGTCGGTCGGGGGCAGAGGCTCTTCGTAGAAGAAAGCGGGCAGCTCGTCGTCCTTTTCTGTGAACCCGGCCTGGCGGTTGAACTCCCACTCAAGGCGCAGCGTCTCGCGCCCCAGAGCCTCGAAGAACTCCTCGCTGAGGCTCGTGCCGTGCGCGGCGTTGAGGGCGGTGGTCAGGAACTCCAACTGCGTGTTGGTCACGCTCTGCCCAAACACGCACAGGCCGAGCGAGTCCGTGGCGGCCACTTTCGTTTGTTGGGCCAGGCTCTGGCTGACAAGCGACTCCGTATCCATCTCGCGCGTCTTCAGGCGGGGCAAGTTGCCCACCGTGTGGTCCGCGCCCTGCGCCGTCGTCATCATCGCGATGCCCGTGGCCTCAACGACGCGGGGATCGTAAGCACTGATCGCCTGACGTTTGATCACCGGCACCCGACGCACCCCGTAATGCGCGCCGACGCGCGCCGTCCCCTGCGCCCAGAGGCGCCCCTGCTCCGTGCCTTCGCGGATCTCCGCCAGGCAGTCGGTCATGAACTTCACGTCGCCAAAGGCGCCCAGCCCGCCCTCCATGAGCACCGAGAGCGTGGCGCCGGTCTCGATGGTGTCGATGCCGAGGTCGTTGGCGATGGCGTTGAGCTGCGCCAGGTCGTCCGGGTCCGTGAGGCCGCAGTTGGAGCCCAACAAGCCCAGCGTCTCGTACTCAACCGGTGAAACGACCTCCTTGCCGTCGGCGTCGTGGTAGACGTTGCTGCACTGGATGATGCAGCCCGGCATGCAGGCGTGCGTCTGCTCTCCGCCGCGCGAGGTGTTGAGCGGTCCAATGTAGTCGGCGCCCAGCTTGAACGTCTCGCCGGCGTCGACGTCAACGAGCTGGCCGGCGCTGAAGTTCCGCACGGGCAAGCCTCCCAGGGAGTTCTGGAGGTCGGCCATGGCCATCGTCCCGAGTGGGGCGTAGGTCTTCTGAATGGCGTCGTCTTTGAGAACCATCTGGGCGTATTGCTTGATGCTGGCGTTAACCTTCTTTGGCTCCTCGAAAGGCGGCATGCGGTCCAGATCGACGACGATGGCCTTGACCCGCTTCGACCCCATGACAGCGCCCACGCCGCCCCGTGCTGCCAGCCGCGACGGCCGGCGGTCCTTATCGGTGAAGGTGATGCCCGCCAGGAGGTCCTGGTACTCGCCCACAGGCCCACAGAGCGCGAGCGCGACCTTCTTGCCGTACTGCGCAAGCAGCATCTCGGTCGCTTCGACATTGCCCTTGCCCAGATACGGAGCCGCGTCGTCAAACTCCATGCCTCCGCCCTTCTTCAGGTGGAGCACGACCCAGTCCGGCGAGGCATCCAGAAGCGTGAACCCGGCGATGCGGAGCTGCCCCAGGGCGTAGGCGAAGGTGCCGCCTCCGTTCGCCTCTTTGATGCCGCCCGTGAGCGGGCTCTTGCAACCCACGCTCGTGCGGTTGGCGTTGGAGAACGTGGAGCCGGCGAAGGGGCCGGCGGAGAAGATGAGGGGATTCCGCGGCGACAGCGGGTCGGCGGTCGCTACGTCCATCGCCAGGAGTGTCTTGGCGATCAGGTAGCGGCCGGCGTTCACGATCGCCTCGCCGTGCAACTCCTGCGTCGTGATGGTGCGATCGCTCAGGCGAATGTCGTGGTACGTTCGCATCAAAGGCTCCTTGTCACGTGCGGCTCAAGAACAGCGTGGCGTGCGTTCGATCGGCAGTGGACCACGGTCCCCCAGCGACCGCCTTGTCCACCTGGACGGCTGTGCTCCGCTTCCGGCAGCCGTCCTCACTTGCCCTTTTCCCTCTTCGCCCAGTACGCGGAGTTGGCCGGGAACACCGTATCCAGGCGTGTGACCTCGACCGGGCCGGCCAGCGTGTCCCCGGCGGCCTTCCAGGTCGCGTAGTGAGACATCGTCCGATGCGCCTCGACCGCTGCTTCGTCCTCATACACCTCGTAGTAGTAGTACGTGTTCTCGTCCTCGGCGTCCTGGAGCACGTTGAACCGCAGGCAGCCCGGCTCGTCTCGCTCCGAGCCCAAGGCGTCCGTCTCAATCGCGTTGAGAAACCGCTCCCGTTGATCCGGGCGGACTCGAACCTTGACCCACAGTGCGAGCACGGTGCCTCCTGCCGGACGATCTGGAGCGGGAGAAGGGACTCGACCCCTCGCCCCTCTGCTTGGGAAGCCGCAAACGACATGCGCTGAGCTTCTCTCCGGAGGGTAGCAGGAAAAGTTGTCCAGTTAGAGTGTGAAAATCGCGCCTTGCGGCGCTCTTGAAATCCGCAGCACATGATTCCGGGTCGTCCGGCTCGGTCCGTCCTTTAGTGGGGCAACGCTTCGTCTGTCGGCTGGATTCCACAGGCGTCGCTGTCAATTCGTTGGCGTCGCTGTCAACGATGCTGGCAACAGGAGGGGGCAGGAAAGGGATTGACGTAGATCCGACGAGTATGATTTGCGGCACACCGCCGTAGAATCCGACGCGCCGTGCGTTGGCCGCTAATCTTCCCCTGAGACTGGTGACAATGGAGCGAGTGGAGATTCTCTCGATCGTCCGCCTGAATGATGCCGACCGTGCGCGGATCGAACGGATCGATCCCCGCGTCCACCTGACCGACGCAGGGGGCTGGTTCGACGGCGAGATCCGCACCACTTGGCCACGATTTACCGTCGATCGCTACCTCCAGCCCGATGCGCACGGCGCAGGCTCTCGCGAAGCGCGAGATGCCGTGCTGGCCCAGGCCGAGGTGATCCTGGGCGGCTTTCCCTTCCCCCTCGACCTCCGAGCGCGGGCGCCGCGACTGCGCTGGTTCCACCAGCGGCCGGCGGGGGCGAGCAATCTGCGTCGGGGCGATCTCTGGGGCAGCGACGTGATCGTCACCACGACGCGCGGCTACGGGGAAACCGGCCCCATCGCGGAGTACGTCATCGCCGCGTTCCTGCACTTCGCCCGCGGGCTGCATAGGGCCCCGCACGATCGCGCCGGCGGGCGGTTCGACCATCGTGCCTACGCCCCCGTCTCGCTCGAGGGCAAGACCGCGTGCGTGATCGGCACGGGGGGGATCGGATCTGCGGTGGGCCGGCGCTGCGCCGCGCTCGGCATGGACGTTGTCGGCACGCGACGCGCGGGTGCGGCCGGCGAGCTGCTCCCCGGGTTCTCGCGAATCGAGCCAGCGAGCGGCCTTCTGGCGCTGCTCGCGCAGAGCGAGTTCGTGGCCGTCTGCTGCCAATGGACACCGGAGACCACGAACTTGCTGGACGCCCAGGCCTTTGCGGCGATGCGCACGGGGACGGTGCTGGTCAACGTCGCGCGCGGCGAGATCATCGATGAGAGTGCCCTGCGGGCGGCACTCGCTCGGGACCGGCTGCGTGGCGTGGCGCTCGATGTGTATGTCGGCGAATTCGAGCGCGACCCCGATCCGGGCCTGTGGCAGGATGAGCGGGTCCTCATCACTCCCCACGTCTCGGGGGCCACCGATCGCCAACAGCATCGCGCCGTCGAGATCTTCTGCGACAACCTCCGGGCCTACCTCGACGGGCAGCCGCTGCGAAACGTGATCGACTGGGACCGCGGCTATTGAGCGGGTCACCGCATTGCCCGGGGACGCCCAGCCGTTTGGGTTCAGCATGGAGGGCGCGGTCCGCTGCCACCCCCACGCCGGCCGAGGCGTAACAGCGCGCGCCCGTCACTCAACGGCTTGGCGGTGTAGTCGTTGCGCTCGTGCGTGAGCACGGCGGCGCCGTTCGCGAGCACCTCGCGCGCGGCGGCTGACTACTGAAGCATGCCCGCCGCCGTGATCGGCCAGACCTCTTCCACGACGCCGTCCCGCACGGCGTGGATGCAGCGGTGCAAGAGGACAGTGGAGTCGGAGTAGCTGGGGATCAACGTGATCTGATCGCCCGGGCGCACCTGGGCGCCGGGGTGCAGCCGGTAGTGCGTGTGCTCCGCGCTCAGGCCCACGAGCTCCAGGTCGTCGCGGCCCTGGACGACGGGAAGCCCCGTGTGACGCCCGCTGCTCTTCCAGCCCGCGTCGCCGATGACGCGGGCGCCGTCGGGCGCGCTGATGATTTGCGACAGCACGAAGAGCGCGTGTCGATGCCCCTTCACGCCCATCTCGACGTACGTGCGGTCCATCAGCACGCCGCCGCCGGCTTGAAGCTCGTTGAGATGGCCTTGGGCCAGGGCGATGGCGTAGTTGCCGCTGCCGCCGCCGCTGGTGATGCCCACGGGCCGGCCGGCGGCCTCAACCAGGGCGCGGGCTTCACGCAGGACGTCCGCGGCGGCGGCGCTCTCGCGCTCCTTCTCCTCCGGGTCCATGTGCATGACGTGGCCCTCGTAGCCCATCAGTCCCCGCAGCGCCACGCCATCGAGCTCAGTGGCCAGGGCCGCGAGGGCTGGGGCCGCATCGGGCCGGACGCCACAGCGGTTCATGTTCACGTTGACATCGATCAGCACGTCGATCTGGGCCCCGGCGGCGCGCATAGCGGCGGCCACTTGGCGCAGGTTCCCGGCGTCGTCCACGGCCACGCACAGCCGCGCGCGTCGCGCCAGCTTGGCCAGCCGCGCGATCTTGACCGGCCCCACGATCTCGTTGGCGATCAGGATGTCGTCGATGCCGCCATCGACCATCGCTTCGGCTTCCGACACCTTGGCGCTGGTCACGCCCACGGCGCCGCCCGCGATCAGGCGCGCGGCCAAGGCCGGAGCCTTGCCGGCCTTGATGTGCGGACGCCAGGCGGCGCCGACCGCCGAGGCGGCGGTGGCCATGGTGGCGATGTTGTGGTCCAGTGCGTCCAGATCAACCAGCAGGGCCGGGGTGTCGAGCCGCTCAATGGGCGCACCGAGATCGGCATGCGGCATCCGAATCCTCCCCGGGACGGCGGCGCTCGGTTCCGCCAGAGCTTAGACCACGGATCGTCTCGATGGCTCGTGGTCTGAGTTCTGTGCGCCGCTCCTCGCCCGTCATCGTGAACCCATCGTGCATGCTGGCCACGACTCGACGCGGGCCCGCCGCCGCGGAGCATCGACTGCGCGAGCGCTGGGGCCAGCCATTACGATGCTTCCATTGGCGACTCTCCTGCCGCGCCATGCTGCAAGGCAGTCGGCACAGGACGGATGAGAATGACGTGCTCACGTCTGACGCAAAACTCGCCTTCCCACTTGGGCAGAGTGCCTGCTGATTGAGGAGAAATGCAGCAGCTGGAGCAGACCGCCCGCGCCTTTTGGGAAATCTGGAGCAACAAGACGCCGCCATCGGATCCCGTCATCGACGTCAAATCGCTGTCGCTCGACGATGCCTATCTCGTCCAGCAGCAGCTCCTCAACTATCGCGTGGCGCGGGGCGAACGTGTCGTTGGCTACAAAGTTGGCTGTACCAGCAAAGCCATCCGCCGGCAGCTCGGTCTCTCAGAACCAATCTCCGGGCGGCTTCTGGCTCCACACGTCCACGCCGATGAATCGGTGCTCCACTGGGCTGACTATTCGCTCTGTGCGGTGGAGCCGGAATTTGTGCTCCGCATCGGGGAAGACGTGCCTGGTGAAGTTTCGGACGACAGACAGTTGCGCGACGCGATCGAATGGGTCGCTGCGGGCATCGAGATCCACAACTTCAACTTCTGGTGCGGCGATCCGACTTCACAGGAGTTGATCGCTTCGAATGGCCTTCATGCGGCGCTGGTCGTCGGTGAACGGCGAATCTCGCCTGCGGCGCTCGACTTCGACATGGAAGGCGTGGGCCTCTTCCGTGATGAGGCGTTGGCGGCGTCCGGAATCGGTGCGGAGATCCTGGGCGGGCCACTCAAATCGCTGCGATGGCTCGTCAACCATCTCGATCAGCGCGGCGAGCATCTGAAAGCCGGCCAATTGGTCATTCCCGGATCGCCCGTCGAACTCGTTTCAGTCGAACCGAATGACCGCATCATCGCTCGTTTTACAACCGTGGGGAGCGTTTCAGCGACGTTCGCAGGCTGACGCAGCGAGGGGCCTCACCTACGCGTAGTGCAATGCGGAAAGTACAAGGCTCGTGATATCGTTCGGCCGAGTCCACCATGAATGCCGAAGTCACCGCCAAGCTCCGCGTCCTCTATTGGAAAGAGGTCCCTGTCCAGGTGCAGGCCGAGGACGGAGATGGCAGGGTGTCGGTGATGCTCGACCATCGCTTCCAGGAGGCCGCCGACGAGATCGCCATGTTCGACGGCAGCTACGGCAGCGACGCGTACCTGGACGGCTGGACGTGGAGTGAGCCTGTCGAGGTCGATGCCAACGCGCGGGACGCCGCCGCAGAGTTGGCCCAGCGATACAACAGTGGGATGCCCGAGGACTTCGTCGCCCGCATCCGGGACCTGCACAACCAGGGGTCGCGGGACCCGACGCCTGGGGCCATAGATGAGTGGATTGAGTGACGGCCAGAGCCGAGACCAGGAAGCTGACATTTCTGGAGCGGCTGGCCGCGGGCGGCGCCCTGGTAGCCGACGGCGCCACCGGCACGTACCTGCAGTTCAAAGGGTTGGAGCCGGGGGGCGACCCGGAGGCAATGAACCTGACCCACCCTGAGGTTGTCCTGGGTATGGCGGCCGAGTATTTCCAGGCTGGCTCTGACCTGGTTCAAACGAACTCCTTTGGCGGGAGCCGGTTCATGCAAGCCAAGTACGGCCACGGCGACCAGGTGCGGGAGATGAATCGGCTCGCCGCGCAGCATGCCCGCAGCCAGGCCGACGCAGCGCCTGGTTCCGGCGGCCGCTACGTGGCCGGCTCCATAGGGCCCACCGGGGAGCTGATCAGGCCGGTCGGGACCACACCGTCCGAGGACGTGTACCATGCCTTCGTTGAGCAGGCCACAGCATTGGAGGAGGGTGGAGCGGACGTCATCGTAGTTGAGACCATGATCTCCGTGGAAGAAGCCCGGCTCGCGGTGAAGGCGGTGAAAGCGCATACCGGCCTCCCGATGGCGGCGCTCACCACCTTCGACAAGGGCCCCCGGGGGTACTTCACCATGATGGGCGACACGCCCGAGTCGGCCGTTCATCAGCTCACGGAGGCCGGGGCGGACATCGTCGGCGCCAACTGCGGTAACGGCATTGATGTGATGGTGGAGCTGGGAGAGCGCTTCCGCTCCGTCACGGACGGCTACGTGTGGCTGAACTCCAACGCCGGCATCCCCATAATCCGTCAGGGCCAGCTCGTCTACCCGGAGACCCCGGAGCGGATGGCACCGGGGTTCAAGAAGCTCGCTGATATGGGGGTCAACATCGTGGGCGGGTGCTGCGGAACCACTCCGAACCACATACGGGCCCTGGTGGGGGCGGTTCGAGGGTAACGTCCCTGGGCAGGGTGGCGGCAGGGAGCCCACCCGGCCCCCGAGCCCACGGAGGGGCGGCCCGTACGAGTCGAGGTCGTGAAATGGTGAAGACCGACAGAGAGCCGGTGATCGAGACCCTGGCCAAGCTGGGCGATTGCTTGAGCCTGATCTCCATCGACCCCCACGGGGACGAGATATCCGTCGGGTTCTACGACAAGGATGGGGTCATCACGGTTTGGAGCTTCAGCCACAGGCCGGACGCCCAAGAGCGGCTGGGTCAGATCCGGGACCGGGCGGTCGCCCTCGGCGACCTGGCTGCCGTAAAGGGCCAGCCCAACCAGTTCCGCTTCCCGGGCGGCCGCATCTATCGGCGCCCACTGAGGTTTATGGCCCGGCAGGCTGTGGAGAAGTCCCCCCAGCTACCGCTGCCGACAGGGCGCATTGAGGTCAAGGACCTCAAGAGCGACATGATCCTCTTCGCCACGCCGAGCGAAGTCGACGGGCGCTGGGTGTACACGGTCGACGGTGAAGGCGAGGCGAAGCGGCCGGCCCTGCGCATCCGCGCCACGGTGGCGGGACTGGAGCGGTACGGCGAGATGGAGCGGGTGGGCGAGACGACGGTCTCTTTCCCCTGCGGCACCAGGTACGACGGGCTCGTACGCGTGCTGATGCCTCTCGCCCGGAACGTGAGCGGCACTGAGGATATGCTCGAAGAGTTTGATACACGGGGGCAGATGACCACCGGCACTCTTGGCTTCTCCCAGCAGTAGAGTGCCCGGGACCTACAGTCCTGAAGCAGACGACATTGGTTGATGACCGAGCTCTGAAAGAACCCGAGACGATGGCCGATACAAAGACCATGAAAGCGCGTGAGAGTCGAGGCATGGGGGCCATGGAGACCATGACATCCCGCGAGCGGGTGCTCGCCGCCCTGGCCGGAGAGCCGGTGGACAGGACGCCGGTGTGCAACCCCACCAACGTGGCCACCGTGGAGCTGATGGATTTGGTCAACGCGCCCTTCCCAGACGCCAATCGGGACCCGGAGATGAACGCGCGCTTAGCCGCGACCGGCCACACCGAGCTGGGCTTCGACGCCATCATGCCCTACTTCACCATCATCCAGGAGTCGTCAGCGTTGGGCTGCGAGATCCAGTGGGAGCAGAAGGACAACTGGCCCACCGTTCGGATGAGCAAGCCCATTTGGCAGGGCCCGGAGGACGTCCGCATTCCGCCAGGCTTCCTGGAGCACCAGGACACGACGACGATCATCCGGTCCATCGAGATGCTGCGGTCGGAGTTCGGGGACACGGTGGCGATCCTGGGCAAGACCATGGGTCCGTGGACGCTGGCCTACCACGTCTTTGGCGTGGAACGGTTCCTCCTCATGACCATTGACGACCCGGAAATGACGCTGGACGCGCTGCATCGGCTGAAGGAGATATCGGTCCTGTTCGGTGAGGCCCAGATCGCCGCCGGCGCCGACGCGCTCACGTTCCCGGACCATGCCACGGGCGACCTCGTCTCCGGCGAGTACTACCGCCGCTTCCTGCTGGACATCCACCAGGAGATGGTGGAGCGCCTGCCGGTCCCGCTCATCTTGCACATCTGCGGCTACACCGTGGACCGGCTGGACCACATCGCCCACTCGGGCATGGCCGCATTCCACTTCGACTCCAAGAACGACCCGGTCGAGGCAGTGGAGGTGGCGGGAGGAAGAATCGGCCTGGTCGGCAACATCAACAACCCGGTCACCCTGTACGCTAAGGGCCCTGAGGAGGTGCGAAAAGAGGTGTACCGGTGCCTGGACGCCGGGGTGCAGATGATCGCCCCGGAGTGCGCGATCCCGCTCGCCACCCCCCTCGAGAACCTGCTCGAGATCCCGCGGGCCGTGCGCGACTGGACCGCCGAGCACTCCGGGCAGGGAGAGCGGGGCTCTTGAGCCCGGCTGCGGGCCGTCATGGGAGACGTGGACCGCCCGGGCCCGGGCTGATGACCAAGACCATCACGTCCCGCGAGCCGAACCTGAATGCTTGCCCGGAGCGCGCCGCATGACTGCCGTGGTCACCAACCCCAAGGATTTCGTGATCGTGGGGGAGAACATCCACACAACCCGCAGCGTGCTGCGGGACGGCAGGCGGCACCGCACCCTGGACGACGGCACCGAGGTGGTGACCTACACGGACGCCGGCGGCAAGACTGCCACCATGCGGGTGCCGGACTGGTACAAGAAGACCCAGCCCTACGAGCAGGGCCAGGTCAAGCACTTCATGATCGCGGTCCGCGGCGGAATCGGCGACGACGAGACGGCCCAGGCGGAGGGCCGGGCCTACGTGCAGGCCGAGGCCGTCAGGCAGATCAGCGCCGGGGCGGCCTTCCTGGACCTGAACGTGGACGAAGTGTCCTACAAGCTCGATGTGCAAAAGAGCTGCATGCGCTGGCTGGTGCGGACGGTCCAGGAGATCTCAACCGTCCCGCTCAGCATCGACTCATCCAACTCGGAGATCATCGAGGCGGGCATCGAGGAGTACGATTCGACGCTGGGCCGGCCCATGGTCAACTCGGTCGCGCTGGAAAGGCCAGAGGTGTTCGACTTGGTGGGGGCGTGCAACGGCGTGGCCATCGTGACCGCCGCCGGCGAGTCGGGCATGCCCTCGGACGACGAGGAGCGGGTGACGAACGCGAGCGCCCTCATCGACCGAGCCGTCGAGCGGGGGATTCCGCTGGGCGACCTCTACGTCGATGCGCTGGTCTTCCCCATCTCCGTGGACGGGGCCTTCGGCCGTCACTACTTCGACGCCGTGGCGGAGCTGAGGCGACGGTACGGCGCCGAGCTGCACGTGGCCGGTGGCCTCAGCAACGTTTCCTTCGGCCTCCCCATGCGGAAGCTGATCAACGACACTTTTATCCGCCTGTCGATCGAGGCCGGCGCGGACAGCGGCATCCTCGATCCCGTGCAGAGCAAGATCGACAGGGTGCTGGACCTGGACCTCGAGGACGATCGCCACGGGCTGGCCCGGGACATGCTTGAGGGGCGAGACGATTTCTGTATGAAGTTCATCGCCGCCTACAAGGAGGGACGGCTACAGGCGCCCCGGAAGGACGGGGCTGACGCTGCCCGTTGACACGGGCGAGCCGCCCTTCCCAGAATTGGTACATGGCGCCCGTTCGGGCGCGGCCGTTACTTAGCGCCCGTTCGGGCGTGGCGATGCGGCAAACACGGGGAACCGACACATGGCCATAGTGCATGAGGGCTTGACGGGCGAGCTGCAGTACATCGCCAAGCCCTCCGAGCAAAAGCACATCGAGGGGCTGTTCGCGTCGGGCGACATGCTCATGCAGGAGATCGCCTTCAACCTGATCTACGGCAACCAGCACGACGTGGACCGGCTGGTCGCCCAGGCGCTGGCAGACGAGTACGCCGCCAACGACGTGCTGGACGACGGCCTCATTGCGGGTATGGCCATCGTGGGCATCAAGTTCCGCGACAACATCATCTTCGTCCCCGAGGTGCTGGTCGCAGCCCGGGCCATGAAGGCAGGCATGGTCCACCTCGAGCCTATCCTTTCCGCCTCTGGAGTGAAGCCGACGGGCACCATAATCATGGGCACCGTCAAGGGCGACCTGCACGACATTGGCAAGAACCTTTGCATCATGATGCTCCGGGGTGCGGGCTTCGTCGTGCAAGACCTGGGCGTCGACGCCAAACCGCAGGAGTTCATGGACGCCGCCGTTGAGCACGAGGCGCAAGTGGTCGGCATGTCCGCTCTCCTCACAACCACCATGCCCAACATGGGCCGCACCATTGAGTTCTTCGAAGACAACGGAGTCCGCGAAGAGTTCAAGATGATCGTGGGCGGGGCCCCGGTGACGCAGGAGTTCGCGGAGGACATGGGCGCCGACGGCTACGGGGAGGACGCCATCTCCTGCGTCGACTTGGCCAAGTCCCTGGTCGAAGCGACAGAGGAGTAACGCCCACCCAGCTGCTTCTGGAGATCGAGGGCGTGCACGGGGTGCGCGTGATGGCGTACCGGCAGGAAGAGTGAGCGGCCGTGATCATTGAGGAGTCCGGGCTGCTCGCCCGCCGCGTTGACACCCATCGCCCGGCCCAAGAATAATGGACCCAGGTGGAAATGTGGGCACAAACCACGGCTTCGACAGGGCGCGCTACCGCGCCAGCATCGCCCGCCTGGAAGGGATCTACCGGGACATGTCCGCCTCCGCCGTCGCGGTGTCGAAATGGCGCTGCCCGTACAAGGACGTGCACGACCGCTGCACCGCACGCTTCAGCTGCCGCAACCAGAGCTTCGTTGACGGTCCCGACAAGCCCGCCCTCTGCACCGGCAGCGACGACCTCACCTACCAAGACGCCTGGGAGGCGTAGCTTCACCACGTGAGCCCGCTGATACACGGCGCGCGGCGGCTCGAGCTCACCCCCGGCAAGGCCCTGTTCGACTATGCCGACGACCTCAGCGTGCGCGTGCCCACTTCCTGCGGGCGCACGGGCGAGTGCCACGAGTGCATCGTTGAGGTGCGCCGGGGAGCCGAGGCCCTGTCCCCTCCTAGCGAAGCTGAAGCCTTCCTTCGAGGCAACTATCGGTTGGCCTGCCAAGCGGCGGTTGTTGACTCTTCGGCGGAGGTGGAATTCGCGGTTTTACGCCGCCAGCCGCGCATCCTCACACGCACGGTCAGGCGGGAGGTCCAACTCGATCCCCTGACACGGCGCGACGGGGACGCCGTCGTCCACCGCGGCAACAGGCTGGACGACTACCGCGGCGAGATCTACGGCCTAGCCGTCGACGTAGGGACCACCTCGGTCGTGATGAACCTGGTGGACCTGCAGTCCGGAGAGGTGGCATACACGTCCTCCTTCGAGAACCCCCAGCGCTTCGGGGGCAGCGACGTCATGCACCGCATCTCCTACGACGGAGGGCCCCACCGGGGCGAGCTGCAGAGTGTGATGCTGTCCGCCGTCAACTTCGAGATCGGCGACATGTGCAGGCGGGTGGGCACCGCCCGCCGCCGCATCTACGAGGCAGTGTTCGTGGGCAACGCCACCATGCGTGACCTGTTGTTCGGCCTGGACGTGCAGCCAATAGGCGAAAAGCCATATAAGTCGACGGTGGAGCTGGAGTATGAGCGAGGCGCGCGGGAAACCACATCCATCACCACCACCGCCCTCGAGCTGGGGCTCCGGATTTTCCCCGCTGCTGCGGTCTTCACCGGGCCTCTCATCGGAAGTCACGTCGGTTCGGACGTCGCAGCGGACCTGCTCGCTATCGGCATGGACGAGCAGGAAGACGTCGTCATGCTGATCGACGTCGGGACAAACACCGAGGTGGTCGTTGGCAACCGGCACCGGCTCATGGCCGCCTCCTGCCCCGCCGGCCCCGCGTTCGAGGGCGGCCAGGTCACCTACGCCATGCCCGGCTACGACGGTGCCGTGGAGGCGGTCAGAATTGAGGACGGGACGGTCCGGTTGGAGACGATAGGCGGCGGCGTACCGGAGGGCATCTGCGGCTCCGGCCTCGTTGACCTGCTGGCAGAGCTACGCCGCACCGGAGAGATGACCGAACTGGGCGTCTTCCCGGGCGGGAAGAGGGAGTTCACGTTCGCCCCCGAACAAGGCATGACCCTGTCCAGGGCGGACGTCTCCGCTCTGGCCCAGGCCAAGTCGGCGAATTACTGCGGCCAGGCCATCGTCCTCCGCCGCTACGGAGTCGCCCTCGATGAGATCGGAAGGCTGTACCTGGCCGGGGGGTTCGCCAACTACATCAACGCGAGCAATGCGGTAGACATCGGCTTCATCGCGAACGTCCCCTCGGACCGTATCGTCAAGGTCGCCAACGCCGCCCTGGAGGGAGCCACCATCATACTCGTATCCGGCGACATGCGCAGCCGGATCGAGGACCTGGCCAAGGGGGTGGAGCACGTGGAGCTGGAGACCACCCCCGACTTCTTCGAACTGTTCGTTGAAGGCTGCCAGTTTAAGCGCATGGTCACCGCCTGACGGCAACCGGCTCCCGCCCTCGTACGGGGCTCTGTGTTGGACAGATGTACCCGACGTAGAGTTCGCGCTGCGCTCCACAGTCCGTTTCCCGAGATTGAACACGAGACGAGAATCGATTCTTATCTCCGACAGGTCTTTCCGACATGAGTCCGACTTACGGGTCGACCTCACAACTCCTCATGGCTCATAGCTCCCCTGCCTCTCATCGGCCGCCGCGGCCCGCGGGAGGCGAGGAACACCCGCGTGGGCCCTCTGTCCAGTGGTCGTCTTGAGGGGATTAGACCTGTGCTCTTAGAATCGCGGCCTAACCGCCGAGCCACGCGAAACCGCGGTCGCGGAGGGAAGAGTCCATGAGAGCGGCTGTCAATACACGCTACGGACCGCCAGACGTCGTTGAGATCCGCGACGTGCCGAAGCCTGTGCCGCAGGCGCGCGAGGTCTTGGTCAAAGTCTATGCGACGACGGTCAACCGCACCGATTGCGGTATGCGCCGCGCCCACCCCTTCTTTGTCCGCGCCATGATCGGCCTGCTCCGGCCGAAGCGCACGATCCTCGGCATGGAGTTCGCTGGCGTCGTCGAGGTGGTCGGCGCGGGTGTCACAGCCTTCCACCCAGGCCAGCGCGTGTTCGGCATGTCACCCGATGAGTTCGGAGCGCATGCGGAGTACCTCTGCGTGCCCGATGACGGAGCGATCGCGGCCATGCCGGCGGGCGCCCACTTCGATGAGGCCGTGCTATGCGAGGGCGCGTGGTACGCACATAGCTGCCTCCAAAGGCTCGGCCTCCAGCCCGGCCACAGGATCCTCATCTACGGCGCGTCCGGCGCCATCGGCACGGCGGCGGTCCAACTCGCGAAGTCCCTCGGTGCCGACGTGACGGCGGTCGTCGGGACACGACAGCTCGACCTCGTTACCTCCCTCGGCGCCGATCGCGTCGTCGACTTCACTGCGGAGGACTTCACCCAGATCGGTGACCACTTCGACTGTGCCCTGGACGCCGTGGGCAAGACCACGTTCTTCCGCTGTCGGCGATTGCTGAAGCCTCAGGGGCTCTTCGCCACGACCGACCTAGGGCCGTTCTGGCAGAACCCCCTCCTGATGCTCTGGTTCTCGATCACCCGGAGCAAGCGGGTGATCATCCCGCTCCCAGTACAGGCCGGAACGGAGTTCGTCCAGTTCCTCAAGGACCGCATGGAGGCGGGCGACCTTCGCGCGGTCATCGATCGAACGTATCCCCTTGAGGCGATCGTCGATGCCTACCGCTACGTGGAGACGCAGCAGAAAACCGGGATCGTCGTCATCGACGTCGTGCCACCTGCTGACAGCGAGCCAGCGTAGCCGGTGTCAATCGTCGAGGCCGGAAGCGATGCGCAAGCGTGTGCTTCAGGCCCGCCCGTCTACCCAGGCGATCGAACAACGTGATCAGACTGAAAGGTGGCAGGGGAAGCCTCGGGCCCGCGGTAGTCTGTCGTGGCCACAGAGCGGTGTCGTGCGGCTAGGGAGCAAAAGGAGCCTGGTGCTCCCCGCGGTCTTCGCATCTGAGGCGCAAGGACTCTATGTGGGACAGGCTGGATCCCACCCTGCCTGGCGACCGCGTGTTCCCAAGGTGAACTGTATCTCGGACAGGACTTGCGGCATGATCTCGAGACGCGAACGTTCCGGGGGACCGGGGCAGGCTCAGAACCGCGCTGGCGTCGGCCTAAGATGGACGAGCCGGACGACTCAGAGGGAGAAGAAGCATGCCTATTCAAGTCTTCGACTCAAAGCGCGACAGCCGCAATATCTTGGTCACCCCGCAGATTCGCTCCCGGTTTTTTCGCTATGAGCCTGGACAGGTGGGCGACCTGCATAGTCACGACCTGGGTCACGAGATCTTCCTGATCCTGCAGGGCAGAGCCCACTTCAAAATCGCGGGCGAAGAAGCCGAGCTGGGTCCGGGGCAACTGTGTGTCGCCCTGGTCGACGAGCCCCACCAGGTGCGGAACCCAGGCAGTGAACCCATGATCATGTACCTGTCGGTCACCCCCCACATCCAGCCAACCCACACCGGTCGCAATGAGGATGGCAGCCGCCACCCCACCCGCTTCAGGCCCTCCCCTGCCTACGATGTTGAAACCGATACGCAGACGCCCGTGGACACCCTGATCGACCGTTTCGTCGCCGCGGCCCAGTCCGCGGCCAAAGCTGCGCGCGAAGCCGCACAAAGGCAGGAGGTGATTTCCACCCAGCTCAAACTGGCCCTGGCCGCTGGCGACGAGGGAGGAGCTGACCGGGCGCGGGAGGAGATGTGGCAGGGAGTCTCTCAGACGTTCAAGCAAGTCTACGCCCTGGGGGATGTATGGAACGCCCTGGCCCCGCGCGCGGGGAAGGCCGAATAGCCAGAGAGGTCCAGAGGCCTTCAGTGCGTCCCGACCTTGTCGGTTGCGCCGCCAATGCCCAGGTGCAGCACCTGCAGAGTCGCCAACGCGCGTCTACGCGACACGGTCAACGAATTCGCCTTTTGCGCACCGCTCACGAGGCCGGCTTTGAACTGAGCTTGCTGTCCGAGAGCCCTCTTCGACACCACGCGCGCGTTCGAGTGGCGCGTTCCCTAAGTCCGCCTGTTCGACGCCGCCGGCGGTTCCCTCGGTCATTGCTGCAATGGAGTTCGACTTCAGGCGGCCGGCCCCAACCCATCCGCTCACGATCTGATCCAGCCGCCGCGGCTCAGTCGCGCAGAATTGCCCCGCCGTCGACGTGGATGCACTGACCGGTGATGTTGCGCGCATCGTCCGACGCCAGGAACGCTGCCACCTTGCCGATGTCCTCGACGGTCTGCGCGCGTCCCAGCGGGATAACGGCCTTGTACCGCTCAATGAAGCCTTTCTCGACTTCGGCGCTGGGCACGCCGGCGTCGAGTCCGGCCCTCGCCCGCTCACCCGTCTCCTGCAAAGGCGTCCAGACCGCTCCTGGACAGATCGCGTTCACATTGATGTCGTCGGTAGCCAGCTCCGCGGCCAGCCCCTTCGTGTAGCGAAGGACCGCCGCCTTGCTCACGCCGTACGCTGCGCCGGTGCGGCGGCTGGCATGTCCCGCCATGGAGGCGATATTAATGATCTTGCCGGAGCGACGAGCGCGCATGTGCGGCACGACGGCGTTGCAGCATCGCACCGTACCGCGCAGGTTCACGTTCAGCGTGGCGTCCCAGTCCTCCTCTTGGTCCAGCGCCCGCGGCTCGCCGCTCGCGGAGCGGACGCCCGCGTTGTTGACCAGGATATCCAGCGCGCCCCATTCGGAGCGCATTCGCTCCACTGCTTCCTCGACCGATGCGGGATCGCCGACGTCGAGATGGAGCGCCAGCGCGCGGCCATCGGGAAGGCCTCTGGCCACGGCTTCGGCGGAAGCCTCGTTCAGGTCCGCGACCACCACCGAGGCGCCCTGAGCGGCCAAGACCTCCGCGATGCCTTTGCCAATCCCCGATCCGGCGCCGGTGACCAGCGCCTTCTTCCCTGTCAGGTCTGCGATCATTCGTGCACCTTTCTGGAAGCTCCGCGAACGCGGATCCGACCCCCCGGCTCGCGTCGACTTGCACTCGATGTCGAACACGTCCGTCCGACATTGAGTCCGATTCAGGAGTCGGCAAGCGCAACGTCCGGCTCTAGAGCCCACACGCCTACCCGACGGTGCGCTGTGCAGGATTCTAGGTCGGACGGATCTGTCCGACAAAGGGTCGAACTTGGCATCATGAAATCGATCCGGCAAGCGCACGCGATCGCAGCGCTGATACGACGCTGGAGGCGCCGACGGGCGAACCAGCTATTCCCGAGGCTCCCGCAACTCTCCCTCCCTCAGGGAGCGGCGGTTTCTCGGACGACGACGAAGCAGACGGGCTCTCGGCGTTGGCGGCAGCGGGGGTCGCGGGGTGGGGGTTGCGTGGGACGGCGGGCGGGGGCGATCCTGTGCGCGAGCCCGATCGGCACGGGCAGGTAGGAAGAGGGTGCGAGGATGAAGACGATTCTGCAGGTCTACCCGATCATGGCGGACCCAGAGACGCGGGCGGCGAAGCGGCCGGTGGGGCGGGACGCGGAGCAGTACCAGGTGATGCTGGAGTACCTGGTGCACACAGCGAAGACGGCGGACCGGCTGGGGTACTGGGGGATGTGCCACACGGAGCACCACTTCCACTCGGAAGGGCTGGAGGTGTCACCGGACCCGGGGATCCTGAACCTCTACCTGGGGTTGCACACGAAAGAGTTGCGGCTCGGGCAGCTGGGCTACGTGCTGCCAACGCGGGACCCGATCCGGCTGGCGGAGCAGACGGCCATGATCGACCACATGCTGCAGGGGCGGTTCTTCGTGGGGCTGGCGCGGGGGTACCAGCGGCGCTGGACGAACGTGCTGGGGCAGAGGTACGGGGCGCAGGGGACGTATTCGGATCAGTCGGAGATCGACCTGAAGAACCGGCGGGTGTTCGAAGAGCACCTCAACCTGATGCGCAAGGCCTGGACGGAAGACGCCATCGAGTGGAAGCAGGAAGGGTACATGGTGCCGTACCCCAACACGGACTGGCCGGCGGCGGATCTGACGCGGGAGGCGGGGGTGCCGGGGGAGGTGGACGACGAGGGGATCGTGCAGAAGGTGTCGGTGGTGCCGAGCCCGTACCAGAAGCCGCATCCGCCGCTGTTCCAGGCGTTTTCGGTGAGTCCGGCGACGATGGAGTGGTGTGGGGAGCAGGACATCATTCCGACAGTGCTGCAGGGGCCGCTGGAGCGGGTGCAGGAGTTGGCGGAGACGTTCCAGCGGGTGTGCAAGGAGCACGGGCGGGACTACGCGCTGGGGGAGCACATCGCGATCGTGCGGGAGGTGTATATCGTCGATGAGAGGGAGGATATCGATGAGTATGTGGAAAAGTACGTGGCGCCGGTGTGGACGTACTTCAAGCACTTCGGCTTCTACGAGACCTTCCGGCTGCCGGGGGAGGAGGGGCCCGTGCCGTCGCCGGGGGAGACGCTGGCGGAGCGGATGGTCAAGTCCCAGTACCTGCTGATCGGGACGATGGACGAGGTGAAGGCGAAGGTGCAGGAGGTCCAGGATCGGTTCCACTTCGAGTACTGGGTGCTGCTGTGGCAAATCGGGCTGATGTCGAAGGAGAAGTCGGACCAGCAGTTGGAGCGCTTCGCGGAGATCATGCACGCGGTGTCGTAGGGGAGCGCTGATCATATCCGAGACGCGGACCAAACGGCGCAATTGGCGCCTGGCTGCGGGCCACAATCAGCCCGACGGCTCCTGTCACGATTCGCTCGGAGGAAGGCGGGACGATCTGGCAGTAAGACGTTCCTGCTGCGCGGGCAGGGGGCGACCGGCGCCCAAGCGCTCGACGCGGCTCCAGCGACCGTTACGACTCACTCGCCGCGACCAACGCCGTAAGCGCTGCGACGGCGCTCCGCACTTCCTCCTCCGTGCTGAAGTAGTGCATCGACCAGCGCACGGTGTTCTGCTCCGCGACCGCGCGGCAGACGACGCCGTGGTCACGCTGCAGGGCTTCCGCCACACTCCGGCATTCCCGGTCAGCGACACGAAAACAGACCAGGCCGCTGCGCGTCTCCGATCGCCGTGGGCTGACCACCGTCACCCCGGCAACGGCCTCAAGGGCGTCCGCCGCCGCCGCACCAAGCGACCGGATTCGGTCCCCCGCGGCGGCGGGGCCGGCCTCCGCATAGAACGCCAGAGCGGCTTCCACGCCGGCCAACAGCGGACCGCTCGACGTGGTCAGTTGGAACTTCGCGATGTCGTCCTGCTGCGGCTCGAATCCGCTCCCATCGAACGCGAATGAGCGCGCCGCCTTCCCGGCCACCGCGCGCGGCTCCAGGCTTGAGATCAAGTCCCGCCGCACATAGAGCGCACCAACCCCATCCGGCCCCAGCAGCCACTTGTGCGCGGGGACCGCGTAGTAATCGACTTCCCAGCTTGAGAGGTCGAGCGGCAGTTGCCCCATGGACTGGGCCCCGTCGACCAGCACCCGTGCCCCCACCTCGTGCGCCCGCTGCACGATCTCCGCCAGCGGCAACACCAGCCCCGTGGAGTAGGAGATGTGGCTGATCACGACGAGCTTTACACCCGGCGTGATCGCTTCGTAAAAGCGTTGCAGTGTGTCGGCGGACGCTTCGGCGACATCTGGGGAGACGTAGCGCGCCTCAACGCCGTGCCGGGCTCCCAGGTAGTAGACGGGAACCAGGCCGGAGCTGTGTTCCATCGTCGTCGTCACGACCACGTCGCCTGCCCGCCACTCGAGCCCGCTGATGACGATGTTCATCCCTTCCGTGGTGTTCTGCGTCAATACCACGGACTCGGCTTCGGCCTGGATGAGTGCGGCGAACTGCGCCCGCACCCGCTCGCGCAGCGCCAGCAGTTCGTCTTGCACGGCCTGCGTGGTCGGTCCCTCGCGCCACTCCCGACGCAGCCGGCCCTCGATCGCTTCCACAACGGGACTGGGGAGCGGGCCGGACCAGCCGGAGTTGAAGTAGATGCAGTGGGAGGTGGCGGGGATGCGCGAGCGGAAGGCAGACCAGTGCGCCTCACTTGGGGCCCGCGCACCTGCCTGGGACGGTTCGGTGTCTGACATCCTGTCCTCCCGTCTCTTCACGCGGGCCTGGGGAGGCCCTAAGCAACGCCCTCGGTCGAGACGAAATCGCCGCGCCGCAGCAGGTGGCGCAGGTCCGTCAGCGTCAGGGTGGCCAGCAGGAAGACGCCCACCCAGATCACGCCCGGGCCCACCAAGAGCACGCGGACGCCCACCTCGTCCGCGAACAAGCCAAAGCCCAGGTTCATGAACGCCATGTGACCGGCGGCCAGCATCAAATAAAGCGACATCACCCGGCCCCGAAGATGGTCCGGAATGATCGTCTGCACTAACGTCGCTGAGAGCGCCATGTAGGTCGCTTGCGTCCCGCCGGCGAGCGCCGCGCCGGTCACGGCCATGGCCGGCGTCTGTGCGAGCCCCAGGACGATCATCGCCAGCCCGCTGCCCAGCCCGGTCGCGGCGAGCACGGATCCCCGCACCGCCTCCTGCCGCAGCTGCGACAGCGCCAGCGTGCCCACCAGCGCCCCCACGCCAATCCCCACAAGAATCGCCGTGAACGTCGTGCTGCCCCCGCCGACGTCGGTCGCCAGCCGCGGCAACAGGGAGTCGAACGCCATCGTCAGCCCACAGTGCGCGCCCAGGAGCGAGAGCACCAGCCGCACCCGGCGGTCCTGCCACGCGTAGCGCATCCCCTCGGCTACCTCGGCGCCGAGCCGGTGCAACGGCGTCCCCGTCGATGCGGGCGCCGCGGCCGGACGCCAGCCAATCCGCCAGAACTGAACGACGGCCAGGAAGAGCAGGCCGGCCGAGAGGAAGAAGACGGCGCCCACGCCCAACGTCGCCAGCACCGCACCGCCGGCGAGGGGCCCCACGGCGCGTGAGCCGTAACGCCCGACGCCGTTGAGCGCCACCGCGTTCAGGAGATGCGTGCGTGCCACCAGGCTCGGCAGCAGCGCCTCTTGGGCGGGACCCACCGTCGCCATCGTCGTGCCCTGCAGGACGGCCAAGATCACCACCTGCCACGTGGCGACGGCGTCCATCACGACCAGCGCGCCCAGCGCGGCCGAGAACGTGACGCCCAGCGTCGCGGAGGCGATCGCCATACGGCGTCGGTCGAAGCGGTCTGCCAGCGCGCCCGCCAGCGGTCCCAAGAACAGGAACGGCGCCATTCCGGCGAACGTCACGATCCCCACGGCGCCGGTGGAATCCGTGAGCTGGAAGACGAGCCAGCCGCGCGCCAGCATCAGCGCCCAGCGCGCCGCCTCCGCCAGCACGATGTTGTAGAACAACAGCCGGTAGTCGGGCGACTGCAAGGCAGGCAGGCGCGTGAGCATGTGCGGAGTCTAACCGCCCAGACGCCCGCTCCCGGTAAGACGAGACCGCAGGGCGAGGCCATGGGGACGCCTTGTGAGGGCTCGAACTCTACGTCGGACAATACCGTCCGACATAGGGTCCGATGCCCGGCAGGGTTTGCCCCTCGTCGGTCGTCTTCAACGCGAGCGGTGTGTACCCCACTGATGTAGCTCAGCGGGTCGCCTGAAAACCATGCCGTAGAATATCTCGGACAGTCGTTTTCTTGATGCGGTGCAGAACATTGCTGACCGCGAGAGAGTTCGCCTTTGCAGAGCGACGTGCATCTGCTGATCGCCGCCGGCAGCCGGCGGCGCGTACCGGGCTCGATGTCGGACGGCAGCGGCCGACCCCGTGCTGCTCTGGCACGGCGGCCGCAACGTACACGTCCCGATTCGGATTGGGCGCGCTGTGGCCGCGGCCATTCCCCACTGCGAAGCCCAATTCATCTCGGAGGAAGGGCACATCTCGGTCGCTCTGCGGCGCCTGTCGGAGATTCTGCGGGCGCTCGTGTCGGGCTGGAACCCGTGACCTTCTGCGTGGGAAGCCGCGGCTCGGTCCGGCAGTGGCCATGCCCTGCGGCGGGCGCGGTACACTGTCGGCGCGGGCGGATGAATCCCAGGGAAGCGGGGATGCCCATGGCCTTGTTCGGCCGCGCGAGAACCGAGATACCCACCACGGCGGATGCGTTGCCCGGCCGTGAACAGCGGATGCCCGTCCCCCCAGAACATTTCGTCAACGGCGCCCCCTTGGAGCCGCCGTTCCCGGCAGGCATGGAGACGGCCATCTTCGGCCTCGGCTGTTTTTGGGGTGCAGAGCAGTGCTTCTGGGAGGCGGTCGGCGTCTTCTCGACTGCAGTCGGGTACGCCGCAGGGCTCACGCCGAACCCCACCTATGAGGAAGTCTGCTCAGGTCGCACCGGCCACAACGAGACCGTCCTCGTCGTGTTCAACCCGACGCTGATCACGTACGAGCTGCTACTGAAGACCTTCTGGGAGAGCCACGACCCAACCCAGGGGATGCGACAGGGCAACGACGTGGGGACACCGTACCGCTCGGGGATCTACTACGGGTCGGACGCGCAGCGCCGGGCTGCCGAGGCGTCCCGCGATGCCTACCAAGCGGCGCTGCGCGACGCCGGGCACGGAGTCATCACGACGGAGATCCTACCGGCATCGACGTTCTATTACGCGGAGCCATATCACCAGCAGTACCTGGCCAAGAATCCGGACGGCTACTGCGGACTGGGCGGCACGGACATCGCCTGCGCCAGCGGCCTGGCCGCGCGCGAGAGCGCCTGACCGAGTCCTCGCCGCGAACACAAGTCGTCGCTATGTCGGATTGAATTTCGTACAGACCTCTCCGAGATCCAATTCGGCTGTACTGGGATGGAGTTCGGAGGCGCCACTATTTGGCACACTTTGGAGTCGCATCGGAGTCTGGCGCAGCCGAACACGCCTTTCGGCTGTGGGGCCTCAATATTTCTGCGAACACTGGCCAAGACTTCCACGGGCGTGGTCGCGCTGGCGGCACGGAGGAGCCGTCGGACGGGCATCAGCACGTTTCTTCAAAGGCCGACCCGACCGCTCGCTCACTTCGTTGCCAGCCGTCCCGCAGCGCAAACAGAAAACGCTCGCCTCCGTTTTCGTCGTGGCGCCTCACCGATCAGGGCGTCGGTGTATACGGTACTGTCGCGAGGATGGTTTCGTTGATTTCCTGCGATCCGAAGAGCGGCAGGGCGCTGGGGTCTTGTAAGCGCAGGTTTACCCACCCAGCTCGAACAAACGATACGCCGGAGATCTCGTCGCGTACCATAGCCTCTACCCATTGATCGTGGGACTCCGATCGCCTCAGAAGAATCAGGAGCTCACCCGGATCGAGCCGCATGATTGCGTTCCGGTCCTCCGGCGCCAATACGATCTCTTCGTTCACGAGCTGTGTGTTTACTGCGGAGAGGCCGTTTCCCTCTTTGTTCCAGACGTAGTCGAAGAGAGCTAGGAGGGCTTCTTCGGCTTCCGCCATGTCGGGTGGTTGGTCTTTCCAGGGAAGCTTGGGGACGCGTTCGAGTAGCCGCCGCATCGCCTCAATCGGGCCGAGGAGATACGACACCTCCGGGATCCGCGAGAGGATGACCGCCGACCTGAACTTCGCGGTCCGTATCAGGGCGACAAGCCGCATTTCCGCGTCGGTCACGGTCTCTCGATTCTCGTCGGCGCTGTCCGGACCAAGACATTGCGTGCGTGCCTCATCCACGACACCTTCGCAGGCTTCCACAGCGAGGTAGTGTTCAAGTGCCCCGAGGTGATCCCCCCGCGCCTCCCGCAGTTGGCCGCGATCAAACAGACATTCCGCGTCCCGACATTCGGTCGTTGCGCGGTTTGCTACCCTGACGGCCCGTTCGGCCCGCCGTTCGGCGTCTGCTGCGTCTTTGGATGCAGCGGATGCCGCGCCTTTCGCCTCTGCGGCGCGCTCCAGAGCTGCGGATGAAAGCCGGGAAGCTCGGTCAGCCGATTCACGGGTTGCAGCGTTCGCCGTGTCGGAATCGATGGTGTTGAGCTTTGATTGTGCGTCGCTCGCCAGTCCTTCCGATTTCAGCGCCAATTCCCGCGCACTCGTCGCGTGGGTGCGCGCTTCTTCGGCGTGCTCTCTCGTCTGTACGGCCCACCGGGCGACTGCGTAGGCCGCCGTCTCAGGGGCGGCGGCTTGTGGGGCGTCAAGCGCGGCGGTTTCGGCTCTCGTCGCGTACTCCGTGGCATCCCGTGCTGCAGCCCTGGCGGCGGCGCTCTCGGACTCTGCTTCGACCGCCGCTGCATCAGCCTCTTTGCCTAGACGGACCGCCTCTTCGGCACTCTGGGTTGGCTCGGCGGCGGCGGTCCCGGACTCTGCTTCGAGCGCCGCTGCATCAGCCTCTTTGTCTAGACGGACCGCCTCTTCGACGCTCTGGGTCGGCTCGGTTGCCGGAGCGGGAGCGGGAGCGGGCGGCTCCGCCGATTCCTGTTGCGCTCCGGCTGGCGATTCGGCGACCGCCTGTCCCCCTGGGACCTCGTCTGTAGCGTCCTCCGCGCTAGGATCCAGCGTTGGCGTGGCCTCGCTCTGAGCGGCGGTGGGTGCTGGTCCGCCATCCCCCGAGAACGCGCCAAATCCAGCTAACGCCCCAAGCAGCGCTGCAACCGCAGTGATCAGCGCTGCGACGCCAGCCAGGATGCCGGGCATCGTCCTCCAGAAGGTCCGCTGCGTCTCGATGGGCATCGTTCGCGCGCCCCTTGTCTCGCGTAGCCAAGCAGACGGGCAACGCCATGTCCACCGCCTCGGCTTCCGCAAGGGTCGGGTTTCGGGCGCCGCGGACAGCGGCGGCAAACCCTCTGCTTGGGAAGCCGGCGCTTAGCCGGCCGCGCTGGCCTCGGTTGCGAGTAAGCGGGCGGCGGGGCTAAACGCGGCGTGCGCTGCGGCCGCCTTGGCGCACCACGCCGCAGTCTAGCTCTCGCGGCGCAGGTCGCGGGGAGGTGGTCGCCATGAAGATCGGCTTCGTAGGCGATGGCCAAGTGGGTCGCCCGCTATGCACCAACCTCGTGCGGGCGGGCGCGGCGACGGGAGTGGCTCGAAGTCGCCGAGGCGGCGGCCATGGCAGGGACGTGAATCCCTTGCCAGCGGCGAACCCTATTTCGGACAGGACTGTTCTCGACGCGGGGCAGAACAGTGCGGAGCGAGATAGAGTTCGCCTTTGGAGAGAAAGCGATCCAACCATGCCCGACGGGATCCCGATTCTCCGATTTCGTGACGGAGTGGGGCGGACATTCGTGCTTGCGTCCAGCCTGCAAGGGCTCCATCCTGTGCGGCGTCGATGAGTGGGAATTCCGAGCAGCCTAGGCCGAGGAGGTGTCCATGCAGATCAAGGACGTGAAGACGTGGGCCGTGGCGAACCCCCCGCCGCACTTCGGGGGTCCCTTCTGGGTCTTCTTGAAGCTCACCACCGACGACGGCATCTCGGGCTACGGCGAGACATACGGCGTGCCCTTCTCGCCCACGCAGACCTGCCGGCTGATCGAAGACATCGCCGAGCGGCACGTGATCGGGCAGAGCCCGTTCCAGATTGAAACGATGTGGCGCACGATCTACGGGAGCGGATTCAACCAGCACCCGGAATTCACCATCGGCGGCGTCCTGAGCGGCCTCGAGATCGCTTGCTGGGACATTGTCGGCAAGGCGCTCGATCAACCGGTCTACAACCTGCTGGGCGGCATGGTGAACGAGAAGCTGCGCTCGTACACCTACCTGAACGCTGCTCCCTCCGACCCGGACCAGGTTGCCTACGGCGACATCCACGGTGACCCGGAGATCGCGCCCATGCGGGCGGCGTACTACGCGAACATGGGCTTCACAGCGGTCGGGTACGACCCGGTCATGCCAATGGGCGACCCCCGCCAGCTCTCCCTGGAGCAACTCAGCAACGCGGAACTCGTCACGAAGAACGTCCGCGAGGCCGTTGGCGACCGCTGCGACCTGCTGATCAAAACCCACGGCCAGATGACGACATCAAGCGCGATCCGGCTTGCCAAGCGGCTCGAAAAGTACGACCCGCTGTGGTTCGAGGAGCCCGTACCGCCGGAGAATCGCGACGAGATGGCCCGGGTCGCACGGATGACCACGATCCCCGTCGCCACCGGGGAGCGCCTGGTCACCAAGTACGAATTCCAGGATCTGCTGAGCAAGCAGGGCGCAGCGATCCTCCAGCCGGCCCTCGGACGGGTCGGTGGGATCCTCGAGGCGAAGAAGATCGCGGGGATGGCTGAGGCGCATTACGCCCAGATGGCCCCGCACCTGTACGCCGGGCCGATCGAGGCCGCGGCGAACATCCAGTTCGCGACGTGCAGCCCCAACTTCCTGATCCAGGAGAGCATCGAGAACTTCCTCGGCTTCTACGCCGACGTGCTGAAGAAGCCGATCCAGTGGGAGAACGGATACATCATCCCGTCCACCGATCCGGGCATCGGCTACGAGCTCGATGAGGCGGTCGTCGAGGCGCACCCCTACACGGAGAATCGTGTGTTCCCACCGATGACCATTGGCAGCGTCCTCTAGGGTGCCGGCGGAGATCATGTGACGGGGTCTGCCCCGTGGGGAGCGCACGCACCGACTGCCGCAGCACCGCCAGGCCGACGCAGATCGCGACCCGGACGAGACCGAGATCGGCGATGAGGACCACGATACGGGCGACGCCCAGCAGCACCCCTCAGAACCGACCCCACGAAGATGTAGATCGTGCCGAGCATCAGGGACTGCACCGTAGCCGCGAGGTCCACCGCGATGGCGGCGTCCATGCTCGTTGGATCGGCCCGTCGGTGGCGATATGGAGGAGGGTGCTAAAGGCCGCGTGCGCTGCGGCCGCCTTGGCGGCGTCGTACGTCGCCGAGTAGCGCCGCACCATCGCCGAAGGGAGGGGCCGAGAAGGAACTGCACGTCCAACTCGCGGGTGTGGTTCTCGATGGCCCAGATCGCGAAGGTGTGGCGGAGGCGGAGAAAATGACGACCCCCGGCGTCGCTAGCCTTCTCGCGGCGGACTCGTCTGGACCCGCGATGGCATGACCAGCGGATTTTCATTCATGCGGTCCGGCGTTTGCGAAGCGTCAAGTTCCTCATCGGGTCAATCACCTACGCTCGCAGGTGGGAGTGGAGTTTTGAGACACCACACCAGAGCGGCCGACCGGTGCGCAACGCTTCCCGTCTGATTGAGACCTCCTTCACTGCTTACTGGAGGGATAGCGCACACCGCACTAGGAACACTCCTCATACCAGCCGGTTCAACGCTCCAATAGGATCGTATGGTGCCCGATCGCGAGGCCTATGCGACCCTCGGGGCATCTGCACCCCTCACCACCATGGAGATCGAGCTGCCCAATGAGTCTGACTGGAATTCGCCGCCTGACAATCGCCGCTATCGCCACGCTGCTTATCGCCGTGACAGCCGTAATGATCGGCTCCGGACCTGGCAGCATCCCCCAAACGGCTGCCAACGACATCGAAGGGTACGGGCCAGAGCAATTCCAGACCGATTTCGCCACCGCGCTGACGCTGGAGCCGGATGGCGCTGCGCAGCGCGGGGAACTCGTATCGCCGCCGGCAGAGTTCTATGACGCTCCCAACGACGGGTGCACGTCGCAGTTCTACACTTCCGGCTGCGGGCCAGACAGCGCATGGGATGAATTCCGACAGTACATGATGGAGTTCTACTGGCTGCCGGTGGAGCCCGGTGTTGAATACCGGATCTATGTGACGCCTATCGACACCCGCGTCCGGTTCTACTGGACTTGGGTGGACGAGAACTACGACAGCGTTCTGACCAGACCCGGCGACCTGAGGAGCCCGGGTCGCGGCGAGGAAGCGTTGGCGCAAGTGCTCCCTCCGTCGACCCTCGAATTGTTCCTCGGTGACTTCGCCCCCGGGACGATGATCCCCTTCCGACTCCGCGCGGATCAGTCCATCTGGTCCCTGGGTGCGTTCAACATCCGCGTCGAGACCGCGATTCCGGACGCGGCGGACACCGTCCGCATGTCCGAGCCATACAACTACCCGCCCGAAGCGGAACATGGCGCACGCTTGTTCCGCGAATTCCGCATCGTCAACGAAGACGATCTCCTGCCGGCGACAAACGTGCGCGCGACGTTGAAGCCCGTCGGCGAGTGCACGACCCGGTCCGACGGCCGGCTATTCTGCGAGATCCCGAGTGGCGATTTGCCGCTCGGTACTTCGACGGTGTCTTTCGCGCGCGCCTGGCACGACGACGTCGCCGAAAGCGTCGAGGGCTGGCCCTCAATGACGGTCGAGCTCGTCGAGCGGGAAACGAAGAGCCGTCTCGAAACGACCGGAAGCGCCAAAATTGAAGCGGGCGCAGGTCTGTATCTTTCGCAAAAATCGGATGTCGGATTCGCTCTCGAGTTGCCCAAAGATGGAAGCGTGCTCGTCGAGAGCACACGTTCCGTCACCTACGGCATCGGTCTGCAAGGCGGGCTGGGCGTGAGCGCCAAGCTGATCGTGCTGCAGCCGAGCATCACGGCGGGCCTGAAGGTGGGGGTCGAGAGCCGGGAATACCACACGGGCGTTCTGCGGCTGACGGACCTCACGCAGCCCGACCAGCGCCAAGCCCTGGCGGCATACCTCGCGGCCGGGGCCATCGACACGATCGCGATGAACGACGCAAGAGCGGATGCGCTGATTGACCTGATTGGCGGATTTGACCTGTCGCAAAGCTACGATGCCTTCCTCGTGAAGAACGAAGCCGGCATGGCGCTCGGCGCGAAAGCGGAGGTGAAAGGGCTGTTTTCGATCCTGAGCAGTCCCAAGCTCAACCCATACAGCCTTGGCGTTTCGGCGAAAGGAACCGCCAGTGCCTCGCTCGGTTTCCAAACCGACCTCGTGACGAATCGCGGCACCATCATCTTTCGCGCCGATCTCGGGTTCGAAGGGACGTTCACTCCGCAGCCCAGCCTGATTTTCCCCAACCTCATCGACCCGGGCGACAGCGAGTTCCTCCCTCCCACCATCCGTGATACGGGAGCCACCAGCGCCGTGGTGAAGTTCGAATTCAGCCAACCCGGCGTCCTCGACCAGCTGATCTTCGAGTTGTCCGTCGATCAGACGCAGACTCAGGACATCCTCAAGGATCGAATCATCTACGCATTCGACGGGGACGCGATTCAAAACTCCCCTCTCTGGACGACGATGCGGGTCCTCCTTGACCCTACGCTCGACACGCAATTCGACTGGCTCCAGCTCTTGGGGTTCTTGGAGGCCTCCGTCGAAGCGGTGCCGGGCACGATGACGATCATTAACACGGAAGGGCGGGGACTCAAGATTCCTCTGGCCCTCGGCGCCAGAGTGGACCTCCTTGCCGGCATCTCCTTGTCCGGGTCACTCACCGGGGAGTGGATAGCGACCGACCGCCAGACCACACAAGTCTGGCTCATCCAAGACGGCCAGTTCGTGCCGGCGATCGACTTCCCGGCGGGTCCGACCATCAATCGTGACGGTGATCTGACGGACATGATCGTCAGTGCGCTGAGCGAGGCCTTCGACCGCGTGAACGCGCGGGAGGCGCTGACCACGCTGGGGGGCGACGCCTTCGATTCCCTGAATGAAGGCGGGACGCGCGTCGTGCTCACCGGCGTCCCCGGCGGGACCATCGTGACGTTCCTCGGTGACGTGATGGATTTCTTCAGTGTGGAAGCCAGGACGAATAGCATTGGCAGTGCATCCCTGGCAACGCAGGGCGTGCGCGCCGAGCCCAATGCGGCGGTGGCCGCCGACCGTCTCCGATCGGCACAGTTTGGGACCGGCTTCTTCGTCTCAGACATCGTTGAGGTCAGCCCGTTCGACGCCACGGCGGATCCTGCTCTCACACTCACCATCGCCTACGACGAGGCGTTCGATTCCGTCGCGGACGACCTCGCGATCTATCGCTGGGCCCATGGAGGCTGGCAGCCGCTGCAAACCATGGTGAACACGGATGTTCGCGGCGTCCAAGCGGAGATTGACCGGCTTGGTCTCTTTGTGGTCGGCGTTGATAGCAGCGGCCCCTCGCTGGCGATCCTGCAGACGGCGGAGGGGTTTGTTGCCGGCGTGTCGGACGATGAGTCCGGAGTGGATACTGCGACCATCACTGTCGTGGTTGATGGCGCGAACGTGGCCACCTCCTACCACGCCGCGTTGGCCTTTGTCGCCACGACGGACACCCTTGTCGCCGGACAGAGCGGCGTCCTCACGGTGAGCGACCTCGCCGGAAACGAATCGGAACTCGCGTTCACGATTTCCGCGAGCACTCGAGTGCAGAGCCTCGCAGCGGGATGGAACTTGGTCGGAACGCCGGCGACGACGTCGATCATCGACGCGCTCGCTGCGATCGACGGGACGCCGTCGGCAATCTTCACATGGAACGCAGTGGCGCAGAGCTTTCGCTCGTTCGATCCCAGCGCACCCGCGTTCCTCAACTCCCTAAGCGAACTGCGGGCCGGAGACGGCGTCTGGATCAACGTGCCCGGAGGCGGGAGGTGGAGCCTGGCCCCCGTGACCGAAGCGCGGATGGTTCCATTGCTGCCGGGGTTCAATCTCGTCGCATGGACCGGTCCCGATGGCGCGAGCGTCGCTGACGCGCTGGAGGGGCTGGGTGACGTCGCCCAGGCCGTGTTCACGTGGGACGCGGCAACGCAGCAATTCCGCTCGTTCACGCCCGGCGCGCCGGCATTCTTGAACACAGCGACGACCTTCAGACACGGTGAGGGCGTCTGGGTGCTCGCTTCGCGGCAAGCTGACTGGGAACAACCGGCGCCCTGATGGACATCCCCCGCGGCATCGGCAGATACGATCATCACCAGGGCAACCATCACCGTCGGACCCGCAACGCGAGTCCTGGCCACCTGTGCCGGCCCAAAACTCCATCCTGTGCTGTCTCCAGACCCCATCGTGAGCCCAGATCCGGACTTTGCACTGCGCCCACCGGAGTCGAGCGGCGCCTCGGAGATGGGAACGCGGGAGGAAGCACAGCTGGAAAGGCAGCGACTCGGGAATTCTCTTGTCGACGTCTAGAGCTCCGGGAACGATGCCGAACTCTATGTCGGACAGATCTGTCCGACTCTGGATGGCTGGTCCGATTCTCAGTCCCCGCGGCGCCAGCGGGCGCGAGAATGATCGACTTTCTGCTCCGCCAGCTCCGGCTCCGGGGCCGAGGTGCTGGGCTCAAAACTCCATCTGCTTCGGATTCAGACGTTGTCTTCCAGATGGAAAGAGGGTCTTGCCCTCCCTCGCCTTGTCAGGTGTAATGAGTCATCCCGCGACGATTACCGATAGCGATCGCGCTGACCGGGGAGCCACCGCTTGTATTCACTTCGCCTGTCGTTCCTGGCCCGCCAGCCATGTCTCGATGCGCCGCACGATCGCGGGGTGCACGTGCCGCGCGTTCACCAGACCGATCCGGTCCACATGCCCGCAGTGCGGACACCGCCAGACGTGGCGAAGTTTGACGTCATCGGGTAGCGCAACTCCATCCGCGACCGAGCGAAGCACCTCGGGAGAGTTCGTCTTCTCGTGGACGCACTGATGATCGGGCAACGAAGGGCTGATTTCAGTTCCCGTGATGGCGACGGCCCGCCTGGTTGAGGCTAGCAGCTGCGGAGGCCGGAGGAGGTGCATCCGCGGCAGCGCCCGCAGTACCTCCGGTTGCCGTGGCCTGTTCCTCTGTGCGCAGCCCCATCCTATGTCGGACAGGTCTGTCCGAAATAGAGATTCACTCTCGTTCCATCGGCGCCGGCGGAAACGCAGGTGAGGCGGGTTCGCCGCGGAGCTCGGGTGCGCAGCTGCGACAGTTGGAAGGCCCATCGATGACATGGATGCTCGGCTAGCGGCATGTGTCAAGCGGATCGGTGACGCAGGCAACTCGCAGCCGGGGCACGAGCTTGACCGCCAGATCCCGCACCGTCTGCTCCGGCGCGGCGAGGTCGGCCTCCGCATCGCCTGTCACGAAAGCGTCCCACGCTGATGTACGGCGACCAGGAGATCCTGAAGGACCTCTGGACAATCAGCCTGCCGGGGCACACGCCCGGTTCGATGGGGATCGTGACGAAGCTGGACCACACGGGCTGGGCGATCTTGACCGGCGACGCGATCGCAACCCACGACGCCTACGGCCCGCCATACCTTCCCAATTTCGTGAACTTCAGCAATGAGAACGCCGCCGCCTCGATGACGAAGATCGAGGGCATCGCCAAGGAGACGGACGCCTTCGTCTTCCCCGGGCACGACGAAACCGGGATCAACTACAACCAGGGGAAGATGGAGGTCAAGCAGGTCGAGTTCCTGCCCAACCACGTCTACGAGTAAGCGCGCTTTTCGGTACGGCGCTGGTCTGTGTCGCCAAGGCCGTCTTATCCGCGTTTGGATGGGAAGAACCGGAGCTGTTCTATCAGCGTGTCGGCAGGGCCCTCTCCGTCATCGGAGCCGTTTTGGTGACGGGGGCGTTCAATGTATGCCGCGCAACGACGCGCTGGCGGCCGTCAATCCTGAGCACGCCGACAGCGCCGGGATCTGGCGACGCTGCGTCGGAGAGTGGGCGGCATCGAACCATCTGCGTACGGCCGCGGCACTGGGCGCAGCGGCATCGCTCACCATTGCTGGTATTGAGATGGAGCGCAGATCTGTAGGGTGCCCCAACCTCATTCCCATCTGGTGGCGGGCACCTCAAAAAATACGGGCGCGACTGGCGCTACTGCTGGTTCGCCGCCGAGCGACGGCCCCGCCGCTATCCTTGCCGCTGGGAGGGCAGCGATGGTATCCGACCCCACCTGGCGAGCTCGGCATGCCGTATCGTCCACTCGCCGGTCTCGCCCATCAGCTGCCAGAGGTTCTTACGGCGGCTGTAGTTTGGCCTCCGCCAGCATCTCCGTCGCGACCTCCGGCTGGATGCCGGGCATGCGGAAGAGCCTGACCGCGCGCTCCGCGGCGGCGAGGTCGCCCTGGACGGCAATGTCTCCGGCCTCGACGGCGTCAGCGATGGTGCGGGAGGACTCCACGATCCTCATGAAGTGCGCAGGTGTTGCAGTGATGCGCGCGTCGGGCGTGCGAGGGGCAGCCTCGCTCACCTCAAAAATGCCCGGGCCGGCGTGGACAGCGGCCGTGCAGCCGTCGATCACGAACTCGTACCACTCCTCGGTCGGAGGCGTGCGCCTCAACGCGAGCGGTGCCCGGGTGGCGAGCGCCTCTACGAAGTCGATCTGGTCGAGCGGCTGCTCGTGCAGGAAATTCAGGCCCCACGTCGCCAGCGCCTGCAGCACTGGCCGCAGCTCGCGACCGAGGTCGGTGAGCGCGTAGACCGTGGAGGCGGCCGGCGGGGGCAGGTCGTACTTCTCGACGATGCCGGCGGCCTGCAAATCCTTCAGCCGGCTTGACAGCAGGTTCGAGCCGATGCCGACGAGGCTCCTCTCGAGGTCGGAGTAGCGCATCGGGCCCCACAGCAGATCGCGCACGACCAGGAGCGTCCAGCGCTCGCCAACATGTTCGAGGCTCCGTGCCATCGGGCAGAACTGGTGATAGTCCTTTGGCATATAAGAAGTATAGCTCACACTGCTCAATGAGAATTCATAACTTGACTTTATAAAGTTAGACCTTTAGTTTGGCTTGTAACTTCTAAATATCAAGCAGTTACTTCGAGGACAGAAGCATGCCAACAGCCCGCACGGAGCCAGCGCTCAATTGGAGGTCTGCCGGTGATCCCGGCGGCGGCTCCCGCTCACCGATCGCGATCGGCGCACCTTCCTCCCCCTGCATGCGCCCGCAATTTGGGCTTCGGACCACGCACTAGACGTTGGACTTGGAGCCGCCCAACAGTTCTCGACCAGTGCGGGCGGGCGCGGGCCGAATCATCGCCACGCCCGTGCCCGGAGGATTGGATCACGTCTATCAGTGAGCGGCCTGAGGCACGATCGAGTGTTCGTGGCCCACAGATTCAGGAAGGGGCTACCACAGTGGGACATGCGGCGACCCAGCCAGATCTCGACTCACGCAAGTATCGGCGTCGCTACTGGACACTCGGAGTGCTCTCGCTCAGCCTCCTCGTCATTGCGCTCGACGTCACGGTCCTGAATGTCGCGATTCCGACGCTGCAGCGTGACCTTGACGCCTCCGCGGCGTCACTACAGTGGATCATCAACGCGTACATCCTCGTGTTCGCCGGCCTCTTGCTTACGATGGGCACCCTGGGCGACCGGTTCGGCAGGCGGCGTGCCCTGGAAGCAGGGATGGTGATCTTCGCGGCGGCGAGCCTGGCGGCGGCATTCTCCGAAACGAGCTCACAGCTGATCGCGGCGCGCGCTGGCCAGGGGATCGGCGGCGCGCTGATCATGCCGTCGACGTTGTCCATCCTGGTGGACGTCTTTCCGCGCGCGGAGCGCGCCAGGGCTATCGGGATCTGGGCGGCCGTCGCAGCCCTCGGGATTCCGATCGGGATGGTCCTCGGCGGATGGCTGTTGGAAGAGTTTTCGTGGGGCGCGATCTTCCTGATCAACCTGCCGGTCGTCGCCGTCATCCTCCTCAGCAGTCGCCTACTGATCCCTGAGAGCAAGGACCCATCGCCCGGGAAGATCGACGTTCCGGGCGCAGTGATCTCGATGGCGGCACTCAGCGCGCTTATCTATTCGCTCATCGAAGCGCCCGAGCGCGGCTGGCTCGACCCAGTCACGCTCGGGGGCTTCGCGGCCGCGGCGGCCGCGGGCGTGCTGTTCGTCTATTACGAGCTACGCACGCCGCAGCCAATGCTGGACATCCGGCTCTTCCGGAACGCACGGCTGTCGGCCGGCGCCGGTGCGGTCGGGATCGTCTTCATGGCGATGCTGGGGACGCTGTTCCTCATCACGCAGTACCTGCAGTTCGTGCGTGACTACTCGCCGCTGGACACGGGGCTGCGGCTCGTCCCCCTCGCACTCGGTTTCATGATCGGCGCGCCCGTCTCGGCCGCGCTGGTGGGCAGGCTTGGTTCGAGGAAGGTCATTTCGGGCGGGATGCTGGTGGTGGCGGGCGCGATTGCGAGCCTGGCCGTGCTCGACCTGACGACTTCCTACTGGGTCATCGCGGTGCTGCTGCTGGTCGTCGGCATCGGCATGGCGAATGCCATGGCGCCGGCCACCGATGCGGTGATGGCCGCCGTGCCGGAGGCGCAGGCGGGTGTGGCGTCCGCACTGAACGATACCACTCGGCAGATAGGGGGTGCTCTTGGGATCGCGATTTACGGGTCGATCCTGAATTCCATGTACTCGTCGCGCCTGACGGACGCCGTCAGTGATCTGTCGGCGGAGGCGTCGAACACGGCGAGGAACTCGATCGGTGGGGCGCTCCAGATAGCGGACGACCTGGGCGGCGACATCGGGACGAACCTGGTCGCCGCCGCTGGGTCGGCGTTCGTGGACGCCCAGTTCGTCGTCTACATCGTGACGGGAGCCGTGGCGCTGTTGGGCGCCGGGCTCGTAGCGAGATTTATGCCGGCGCACGACATCGTGCCTGGGGCGCTTTCCGAGGAGCACCTGGGAGGTGCTATCCCCGGACAGCCGGTAGATGTCCTCGGCCCGTTTGACGACTGACGCGTGTGAGACCACAAAATGCGGATCGTCAGGCCGCGGCACGCTCGGAGCGATGATGGAGGCCCCCGAGGATCGGGATCGCAACGACGCGGCCGTGGTTCTGCCGCGGTGGCGAGCGGAGCGTGAATTATTGCCCCGCCTGATCGTGGAGGATGAAGTTGGACACCAAGGCGGCGAAGGCCTCCGGCGCATCCAATTCGGCGAGATGGCCTGCATGCGGCAGTGTGGCGAGATGCGCCCCCGCGATCTGCGACTGCCACAGCGGGCCGTAGGGCGGCAAGACCACCTTGTCCTCTTCGCTGGTGACGACCAACGTGGCCGCTTGGATCCGGCCGAGGCGCCGCGCAATGCCCGTATCCGGGATCGGAAAGAGGAACTTCGCCCCGGCGCGAAGGTTCAGCACCTCCTGCACGTAGGCTTCGGTGGGATCCTGGCCTTCCATCAGGAGGGATTGACGCGAGTCCGGATCGGCGAAGAGCATGGCCGTTGGTCGGGCAGGATGCTGGGCGAAGGGATCCTCGCCCGGCGCCTCCGCCAGCCATTGCCCCAGGGGATTCACCAGCACCAGCTTGCGCACGCGCTGCGGAAAGATCGCCGCCAGCTCCGCGCCCAGCCAGGCGCCGATACTGATGCCGACCACGTGCACGCGTTCCAGTCCCAGCACGTCCAGAAAGTCCGCATAGAACAGGGCGAAGTCCAGGGGACTCTCCACTGCCGTCAGGTCGTCCTTGGCCGGCCCCCAACCGGGATGGTAGGGCGCGATCACGTCGAACGACGCCGCCAGGCGCACCAGGGCCGGCTCCCCGCTCTGCAACCCCGCCAAGTGATGCAGGTAGAGCACCGGCTCGCCGCTGCCCGCGCGATAGTAGTGGGCATTGAGACCGCCCGGCTCGGTGCGCACGGTCTGAAGCTCCATCCCTAGTCGCCTCCAGCGAGCGGCGCTTCCGTGCGGATGGAGCGCGGCGCGGCCATCTGTTCCGCCGGCAGGGGCCGCGGTGACCAGTGATCCTCGTAGTCGCTCCAATGATGTTGGATCTGGGGCATCACCTTGCGCGCGAACAGCTCCGTGCTGTAGCGAGCCTTGTCCGCGGGCATGTCACCAAACTGGATGAGGCAAACCACGTGGCCCACTTTGAGCCCCTGGGCGAGGCGCTCCATCTGCTCCACCACGCTGTCCACGCCGCCCCCGATGATGAACCCCTCTTCGATCAATTCGCGCCAGCTCAACTTCTGCGCGTAGCTCGACGAAGATTGGCGCCCGCCGAAGGCCGTTGCCAAGCCCGCGCGGATCGTCGCCTCGGAGCGGTAGCCGGGCGCGTCCACGAAACCTGGCCAGATGTGGAGGCAGCGCTCGAAGAAGTAGCGGACGTGGGGGGCGTAGAGCTCCTCGGCCTCGGCGTCGCTGTTGGCAACGGCGATCAGCTGGGCGAAGGCTCCCTGATAGGGGTTGAAAGCAACCTTCATCTCCTCCAGACGATGCCAGAACGCGTCCATCACCTGTTGGGCACGCAAGTAGCCGCTGTAGCTGAGGAAGCTGTAGTTGTAGTCCCGCTTCGCGCAGAAGTCCCAGGTCTCAACGGAGCCGCCGCCAGGGATCCAGATCGGTGGGCGCGGTCGCTGCACGGGGCGCGGCCACACGTTGACGTAGCGCAACTTGAAATACTTGCCGTTCCACGCGAAGACCTTCGGCTCCGCCCATGACTTCACCACCAGATCGTGCGCTTCCGCGTACTTCTCCCGCAAGGTCGCGGGATTGGCGCCCATCGCGTAGTTCGCGTCCATGGACGACCCCACCGGGAACCCGGCAATGAGGCGGCCGCCGGAGATGACGTCCAGCATGGCCATCTCCTCCGCCACGCGGGTGGGCGGGTTGTAGAGGGCGATGGATTGGCCCAGAAGCAGCAGCGAGACGTCACGGGTGCGACGCGCCAGCGCGGCCGCCATGATCTGGGGCGAGGGCATCAAGCCGTACGCGTTCTGATGGTGTTCGTTGACGCCAAGCCCGTCGAAGCCCTCGTCAGCCGCGAACTCCAGCAGATCCAGGTAGTCGTTGTAGAGCTTGTGCCCCTTCACGGGGTCGTAGAGAGTGGAGTCCACGTCAACCCAGACGCTGTGGTGCTTCTCGCGAAAATCCTCCGGCAGATGCGGCCAGGGCATGAAGCCGAACCAATGGAACTTCATGGAGCCGTCCTCCCTGCCGCCCGCGCACCCGCGGGCAAGCGCCGCCCTCCTGCGGCCTTGCCGGCTCCGATCCTAAGTGAGAATCCGGCTAGACGCAGAACAGTGAACCCTTCGGGCTGCAGCAGCCCCGCAGGCGAGCGCCGCCACGTCCTTGACAACGACCGTCAGCCTACGATATGCAGCGTGCGGCTTGCGGGCCGCTCCAGCGGCGGGCGCTCGCGTCCCGCCTGCCACCTCAGCGCCGGGCGCACTCCGTGCGACCGTTGACGCTGTTTCGGGAGAAGCGCGAGTCCATGAAAGGGGGCCGTTCCGATGCCCGACGCGCACGTTTCCTACCCCGCTGACGGCGTGGGCCTTGTCCTCATCGACATTCCGCCCATGAACTTCTGCAGCTGGGCATCTTTGGGGGACATCGGTGAGGCGATCCATGCCGTGAAGGCGGCCGGCTCCCGCGTCGTCGTCCTCGCCTCCGACGTGCCCGGATACTTCATGGCGCACGCCTGGATCCCGGACATCATCACGGCCTTCAGCGGCGGCACGCCCTCCGGCGATCCGCGCAACTGGTTCCGTGTCCTCCAAGAGCTGCGCAGCGGGCCCATGATTTCCATCGCCGCCAACAACGGGCAGGCCTGGGGGGGAGGCTCGGAGATCTCATGGGCCTGCAATCTCCGCATCGCCGCGGAGTCGGCGACTTACGGGCAGCCGGAGTCGCTCGTGGGGATCATCCCGGGCGCTGGCGGCACCACCCGCCTCGCGCGGATCGTGGGCGAGACCAAGTGCTTGGAGCTGATCCTGGAGGGCAACCCGATCTCGGCCCAGGAGGCGCTGCGCATTGGCGCCATCAACCGCGTCGTGCCGGACGACCGCCTCCGCGAGGAAGCCATCGCCTGGGCGGCGCGGCTCGCCCGGCGGCCGCTCTGGGCTCTGGAAGGATGCAAAAAGAGCGTCCAGGAAGGCGCCGATCTCCCCCTGGAGCAAGCCGTCCGCAAT
This sequence comes from Dehalococcoidia bacterium, assembly GCA_963662615.2. Lineage (GTDB taxonomy): Bacteria > Chloroflexota > Dehalococcoidia > Bin125 > Bin125. The sequence goes on along the minus strand of CAXXSR010000001.1, from coordinate 136,281 downwards.
GAGGGAACGATCTTCATCCCCATCGCCAAGCGCCAGGAGGCGCTGCAGCTCATGCGCGATGCCCAGGCCAAGTACGACGCCGGAGCTGATTCATATGAGGCGTTGGGCATTGATGCCCGCCCACCCGGCGGATCCGCGCCGGCTTGAGGCGGGAGAGGGACGGATTGCGAAGCGCAGTTCCGCATCAAGCTCATGACGTGCGGGAAGCCGCAACCGGACGCAAGAGCGTTCGGCGCAGAGGTCAACGCCGCGCCGAGAGCCCGCTCCGTTCGGCCTCCGCGACGACGTGCCCCTCCATCGCCGCCGGCAGCTCCTGTAGGGTGCCAAAACCCGTGCAACACGAATATTCGATCGCGTGCGGATGCTTGCGCGCAGGCCAGGTTCGGCGACGGCGTCTCGGATTCTATGTCGGACAGGTCTGTCCGACATAGAGTTCGATTCAAGGCGGCCGGGTTGCCAAGTGGACCGCTTTGTGTTAACCAGAACACGTTCGCTGGGATTGCGCCTAGCGGCGTAGTCTGCTTAGAGATCACGACCGCGCGAAAGAACGAGGCCAAGGATTCAGCGAGGTCCGGCCCCTGCTGGGGCGGAGGGAGGGCAGCCAAGAACTGCATCAACGAGGAGGGCGAAGAGACGAAGGCTGCGCGGGACGGATGACGCGTAGCCAAATGGTGACAGACAACGAGGAACAGAGAAGGAGGCAGATCATGAAGCGGCGTCTTTGGCGAGTGAGGGGGCTATCGGCCTTCGCACTCCTCGCGCTCATCGCCTTGGCCCTGGCGCTGGCCGCGGCCTGCGGCGATGACGACGACGAAGCCCAGCCCGCGGCGGCGGCGGCGCCGGCCGCGGAGCCGGAGCCCGCGCCGGCCCCGGCTGCTGCACCAGAGCCCGCGCCGGCCGCCCAGGTGGAGCCCGCGCCGGCCGCCGAGCCGGAGCCGGTGGTCCTGAAGACGGGCACGCTTCGGATCGGCTCGGCGCACCCGATGACCGGTGACTTTGCCTGGGCCGGGGAGACCTTGAGTAACGGGATCAGAGTGGCGACTGCGATGATCAACGAGGGCGATGCCCGCTGCGTGGCGGCGGGGATCTGTGAGCCCGGCGGCGGATTCGTCGTCGGCGACACCCTCTACACCATTGAGCTGGTGGAGCGCGACACCCGTTCCGACATCAACGCGGCCGTCATCGCCACGGCCGAGCTGGTCCGGGACGAAGGGGTGAAGGTGATCTTCGGGCCGTCGCCGCACGGCCCGGGGCTGGCGGCGCAGGAGATCACTCAGCAGGCGGAGGTGCTGCACCTGATGGCGCTGAGCATCCTCAGCTCGCCGGATGGGGTCCTGACGCCGGAGACGGCGCGCTCCGGCGGCGACAAGCACTGGCTCTTCCAGACGGAGCCGGCCGAGGCCGTCCGCAGCACCATCACGGCCGTGGGCGTCTTGGACCTGCTGGGCGCGGAGCCGGGCGACCTCTCCATGATCCTGGCCACCGACGACCCCTCCGGGAAGTTCCTGGGCGAGTTCTACAACGACGTCCTCGAGGCCTTGGGGCAGGAGACCAGGGATGTGGTCTACTACCCGGTGGGGGTTACCGACTTCTCGCCCTTCCTGACGCGGATCAAGGCTCAAAATCCTGACGTCATGCACAACTGGTACCGCGCGGTAGACTCGGTCCTGATCGCCGCACAGGCGCTCGAGCTGCAGGTGGCGAAGAAGGGCTACATGGTCTTCGGCGCGGACCCCGGCTGGTGGATCGAGAACGCCAGCCTTGACTACGACGTGCCGGTCGCGCTCGCCTGCCTCAACGTCTGCCGGGCCGTGCCGGGCGGTTACGACCCGGCGCGGGCGGCGGATTACTACGAAGCCGTGAACGAGCTGGAGTGTGGCAGCCCCATTTGTGACCCGTTCCCCGTCGTCATGGACGCCACGCTGTGGACACACGATTACGTCTTCATGCTGGTCAAGTCGATGCAGGCGGCGGGCACGATAGATGACACCACCGCGATCGCCGACGAGCTGGAAAAGGTGGAGTACCTCGGCGTGCTGGGACCGCTCAGCTTCGACGAGTACCACCGCTCCGCGCACGGCTACGACACCTGCCTGGTCGGAGGTGGCGAGATCACCTGCTCGCACTTCAGCGACGAGGAGTTCGGGCCCGACGCGCTGGGCGTGCGGTACGACGAGACGGGAGCGATCGTACTGGATTGAGGCCCCGGATTGGCGGCGGAGGGGTGCGGCTGTGAACCCCCCCGTGGGGTGACGAAGGAGGAGGTTGAGGACTAGACGATCCCCTTCGGCTGCCCACCAGCAGCATCAACAGGCCGTCCGGCGCGCGTCCTCGTGGCGGGCGCCGGGCGGCTTTCAAGCTCCGGGATGCGGCGCCGGAGAGCGCCGGCAACGGCCGGTCGGTCGTGCGGGTGACTCGGACCAAGAGCGCATTCCACGGACGCGCTCCAGATTGTCACGGCCGTGGACGGCGGGCAGGTCTGTGTGATGCCCGCTGGTCTTCCAGCGCTTGGCTGCTGAGAACGGACCCTCGCCCTTCTAGCCGTTCAGCGCCTGGGCCCTTCAGCGCCCGGGGCCGCTGCGAGAGATCACGCCCTCCGACTGCGGCGCCCGAGGGGGCGGCAGACGAGTAGACTGCAGCCGGCTCTGCGAGGGAACGCTCGGCGATGGAACGAGGCGATCGTAACGGTTTGCCCGTCGTGTGGACGCGAGGATGTCGCCCAGGCGAACTATTGCAGCGCCTGCGGCGCGGCCCTCGAGGAGCGGGGCTCCTCTCCGCCTGCGCGGGCGAGTGTGGCCCTGCTGAGCTTCGATGTGGATGGCCCGACCGGCCTGATCAATCGCAACCCTGAGGTGGAGCGCTTGCCCTCGACCTTCTCCATCGGTGAGTACGGGCCCGCCGTGGCGGCCCCGCGCATTCTCGCGCTGCTGCGCAAGTACGAGATCCGCGCGTCCTTTTTCATCCCGGGCTGGATCGCCGAGCGCCATGCCGCCCTCGTGGAGCACATCCTCCGCGACGGCCACGAGGTGGGCCACCACGGCTACCTGCACGAACCGCCCGCCTCCCTCACCCCGGAGCAGGAAGCGGAGGTGCTCGATCGGGCGACCGCCGTCCTCGAGCGGCTCAGCGGGGAGCCGCCAATGGGCTACCGCTCTCCCAGCTGGGAGCTGAGTCCCCATTCACTCGACCTGCTGGCCGCGCGCGGCTTCGTCTACGACTCCAGCCTGATGGGCGCGGACCGACCCTACTGGGTGGGACCGCCCGAGCGCCGTCTGGTTGAAATCCCCGTCCACTGGAGCCTGGACGACTACCCGTACTTCACCTTTAGCGCCGCCGACCGCAGTCGCCTCATGGCAACGCCCCAACATGTCTACGACGTCTGGGCGGCCGCCTTCGACGAACTGGCCGCGCGGGGCGATCCGTTCGTGCTGACGATGCATCCGCACGTGATCGGGCGGCCCGGCCGGCTGCAAATGCTGGAACAGCTGATCCGCCATATCCGCTCCCAGCCCCAAGTCCGCTTTGAGCGCGCCATCGACGTCGCCCGCGCCTACGCGCAGGGCCCCAGCGAAGGCGAAAGCGATGGCGAACCGGATCGCGAAGCGGAGGGCCGCTCTTCCCGCGCAGCCCCGACGTAATCGCGTTCCCCCTCGCCGGAATGAGCGCCTGCTGTGCGCGGCCGCTAGGCCGAGCGTGCTAGGGAGAAGGCGCCAAGCGCAACGAGTGAAGCGCCGCCGTCCTCACCTCGGCCGCTTCATAGTGCATGGGGGCGAGCTGGTGCAGGCGCCAGCGCTCCAACTGGTCGCTGTAGTGCGCGGACCCAGGCACGCCGCTCGCCCCACCCGGCACGATCCAGCGCGCATGCGAGAGGTCAGCCAGATCCGCCGCCTGCCGGTACACAGAGACGAGGTCCACGTCGAAGCTTGTGGAACTATGGCCGGCCTGCTGCACCGTCTCGCCGTTGCCGCCCAGCGCCGCCCGCGGCGGGTTGAGGACATCGTCGAACTGCGGCAGCCGATCGGCCAGGGTGTGCCGCGCGCGCGTCGCGTGCACGCGGTCCCAACGCCACGCTTCTGGGTCCGCGCCGCCCTCGTCGACGGCCGTGCGGCAGGCCAGCGCCAGCACGACGGGGAGAGTGTCCTCCCACGAGCGGCCGTCCGGCGCCGTCACGCCGCCCTGCCCAACGTCCCGCGCGACGTTGTAGAGCCAGGAGTCCAGGATCCGGGCGGTGGACGGGAGCGCAGCCAACAGCGCCCAGGCCAGCGTTGCCTCTCCCAGGATCGGCCCGAACGCCTCGGTCACCAGAGCACGGCGGAAGCAGGCATAGAGGAGCGCCGGGCCGCTCTCCGGTCGCAGGTCGCCGTCCCAAGCGGCCAACATGGTCCGCGCGCGCTCGGCCTCGCCGGCGTAGGGCCCGAACCGCTGCAAGGCCGTGGCCCACCAGCGCGCCGGCAGCGACATGGTATCCCCCTGCACCGCGACGATCGCCTCCGGCGTCATCCGCTCCGATCCCTGGAGCCGCTCGACGATCCGCTCGGCGCGCGCCGGCGTCGCGAAGTCATGTGAGATGTAGGGCTCATCGCGCTCGAGGATCTGCTGGTTGGCCGTGACGATGAATCCCGCGGGCGGATTGATCGCGCGCGGCCGCTGCTCCTCGCCCAAGTCACCGGTCCACCTGTGCTCGCCCGTCCAGCCGGGAACGGGGAAGCGCCGGCCCGCGGGCGACGAACGCAGCGGGATCCGCCCCCGGGTCACGTAGCCGATGTTCCCCGCCGTGTCGGCCGCGAGCAGGTTATTCACCGGGTCCACCCATTGGCGTTGGGTCTCGAAGAGCTCCGGGACGGTGCGGGCGCCCAGCATCGGGCGCAGCACCTCGAAACCGCGGCAAGGCGCCTCCGTCGCGGTGTACCGCAAGGCCAAGGCATGGCCACGACGGGGATCGCCGTGCACGATCGGCCCGTGAGGCGTGCGCCACAGCTCCACGTTCGCCGGCCGGCCGTCCGCTACGTCGATCGTCTCGGCGCTCCGCTCCGCAACGGCCCAGCCGTTGGGTGTGCGGTAGCGTTCGGGCCGCTCGCGATCGAACTGCTCGATGTAGAGGTCCTGGTTGTCGGCCATCGCGTGCGTGATGCACCAGGCCACCCGGCCGTTGTGCCCGAAATGCGGAAACGCCGGGAGGCCCGGGAAGGTCGCTCCGATTACATCGAAGTCGGGGCAGCGCACGTGCACCTGCCAATAGACGTTCGGCGCTTCAAGTTGGCGGTGCGAGTCGTTGCACAGGACCGGGCGGCCGCTGACCGTCCGGCTGCCGTGGACCGCCCACGAGTTGGAGCCGCCCTGCGCGTCCGCCAGGAAGCCGAGGGATTTGGACGCCGCCTCGATGTCCGCCGCCGCGTGCTGGAAAAGTTCCGCGATGGCCCCGCCCGGCGGCAGCACCGCGTTGGACCCAAGCGGCTGCTGCGATTCGACGCGGGCGTATCGCTCGGGCCCAATGCGGGCCAACAACGCGGCGTGCGCCAGCTTGAGCTGCCACGGCCCCATGAGGACGTGACGGATCTTGAACGTCACGACGGAGTGCCAGGGCTCCCAACGCTCCGGGGTCACGCCCGCGAGCGCGTACTCGGGCGGCAGCGGTTGGGTGGCGAGGAACGCGTTCACCCCGGCGGCATAGGCCTGGAACATGCCACGGGTCGGTGGCGACATCGCGGCGACGTCGGCCTCGGCTGCCGCCCGCAGCTGCAGACGGCGCGCCAGGACGTCTGCCGCCAATGCCTCTTCCCCCACGACGGCCGCCCAGCGCCCGACAGCACGGCGGCGGTCGTACTCCATCTGCCAGAGCCGATCCTGCGCCGCCGCGAAGCCCTGCCCGAACCAGGCGTCGTGTTCGCTCGACGCCTCGATGTGAGGCACGCCGAGCTCATCGCGCCGGATGACGGCGGCGTCGCGCAGCCCGCCGACGGCGATCTCGCCGTCGAGTTTCACCTCAGTTCGAGGGAAGTGCGCCGCCGTCGCCTGCACCCGGCCCGCTGTCATGCCGCAGCGCAGTGTACCGCGTCCGGGCCGGCACCGTGGCACGTTGCACCTGACGCCCTCCTCTAATGTGGAGACAAGGGCTTCGCTTCCAGGAGCCCGCCGCCCAACACCGTGTCCGATCCTATGTCGGACAGCTCTGTTCGACATCGAGTCGGGTTGAACGCTGTCCGGGGGCAGGGCAGGGGCGTACGGCGGCGCGCCCGGATAGACAAGCGCCCCCTGATCGGCTACACAAGAGGTCGGTTTTTCGGCGCTGCGATCAGACCGGGGCACGGGTGCGGAACTAGCCGCGAAGCCGAGCGAGCTTCGGTCGGGTATCTGCAGGGGACCGGGCAGTGCGGGCAGGCCACACGCGCAGCGCTCGGCGCGGTCCGCATCAGACTGGCGAAAAAGGGACGGATGCTTGAACTCGCGATCTTCCAGACCGGGCCGACGGACCTGCCCAGCGTCGCCGCGGAAGGGATCCGCGTGAACTCGGGCACGTTGGCCGAGACGCACGAGAGCTTCCAGCGGGGGCTGGTGGACCAGATCCGCCAGGGCATCCTGGCCGACGAGATGGGCGGATTCAGTGGTCAGGAGACCGAGGAGCAGATGCGGATATTCGCCGCTGACTGCGTCCCCCAGCTGGCGAAGGCCTGCGGCGGTCTCAAAGTGAACCCGGAGGTCGCCCCGGACCTGGAAGTCTCGAAGGCGATCGCAGTTTCGTAACCACAACGGCGGATCGGCCTCCCGGCGACGTAGAAGTCAGTGCTGGTGCTCTGGTTGTGCGCGAGTGCGCGATCCAGCGGCGAACTCCATCTCGCACAGGACCGTTCGACATCGAGTCCGAGACGCCGCTTCATACCGCACACACGGCGGGCGAAACCCACCCGCAAACGGAAGTGACCGTATTAAGAAGGAGGGTGCACGCCGCGCCGCCGGCTCGCCGGCGCTTCCCCCCTCACCCCCGCACCGCCGGCCACACCTCCCGAAACACGACCTCCAACTGCCGCAAATATTCGTCCACCGCCAGCTTAGCCCCGGGGTCGTTGCTCGGCATCGACACCCCCAGCCGGCTCGCCCCCGCCTCCCGATAGCCCACGAACGTCGCGATCAGCTCTCCCACGTCCTCCCGCAACGGCGTCGTCCACTGGATCGGAAACGCGTCACCGTCGCGGCCGTTCTTGGCGAGGTGTGAGCGAAGCCGCCCCATCGACTCCCTCGCCCCCTCGGGGCTGACGCGCCTCAGCCCAATCCAGCCGTCCCCCAGCCGCGCCGCCCGCTCCTCCGCCGCCGGCACGGCCCCGCCAAAGAGGATCGGCGGCCCCCCCGGCGTGACCGGCTTCGGCAACATGCTCATCTCCCGCACCGTCGTGTACCGACCCTCGAAGCGCACCGGCTCCTCCGACCAACACGCCCGCAACACCGCCACCGCCTCCTCCATCCGCGACGGCCGCTGCCGGAACGGCGTCCCCAACGACTCGAACTCCGCTTCCTGCCAGCCCGTCCCACCCGCGCCTCCCCACGGCGCGGGCCCAGCCGCAGCGATCCTCCAGCCCTGAAGTGATCTCTGTGTCGGACAGGACTGTTCCACATTGAGCCTGCCCCGGTTTTCCGCACTGCTCGGGTGTGGTGAACATGCCGCATCCTCCGCGGCTTCGTGAAGGCGTTCGTATTCGACGCGGCTGTGATCGTCGATGGCGGTGTGCCGACGACGCGGGTGATACCAGGCCTCGTTCCACTCAAAGATCGCCGAGGCGAACTCGGCCCATCGAACCGAGCAGGCCCGCCGCCCGCAGGCGCTGGCCGAACGCCCACGCCGTGTACGGGGTCCCGCGGTCGCGGTGCACCACCGTCTGGCCAACGGCCGGACGTGTTCGTCGTTCGCGGCGGCCGGGCAAAGCACCAACGTCGTCGCAGGCGTCCGTCGTCACGGGCGGCCGGCCGCTCCGCGCTCTGGCGTCTCGCCGAAAAGCACACTACCCTACCTCCGGTTCGTCGATTCCCGCTACTCCGGGGAGGGGCTGCGGTCATGGCCGTCGCCGAAGCGATCCCAGCCGACACGATGCTGGAGTCCTTGCGGGAGGCCGGCGTCCAGGACGTGATTATCGTCCCCGACACCCACCAGCGGACGCTGATCGCCCTGCTGGAAGACGCTCCCGATATCCGCCTCATCCGTGCCACCAACGAGAACGAGGCGGTGGCCATTGGCGCCGGCCTGATCGTTGGCGGGAGGCGGCCCTTGCTGCAGATCCAGCATGCGGGCCTGTTCGCCTGCGTGAACTACCTGCGCGGGATCGGCATCGATGGTTGTTTCCCGCTGGTGCTGCTGATCGGTCTCTTGGGTCGCGATCCCGCCAAAGCGCCCCGCGAAGACTTTGGCTCCATGGTGCGGTTGGCGCAGCCGCTCCTCGACGCGCTTGATATCCCCTGTCGCCTTTTGGAGCACCGAACCGACGTGGACGCTCTGCCGCGCGCGTTCCAGGAAGCGGAGGAGCGAGCCGGCCCGATCGCCCTGCTGGTGGGGGTGGAGACAGAATAGGGGGCTGCATGTCCGAACCGCCCGACATTCGGCGCATGTCGCGCGACGGCGCCCTGGACATCTTGGCGCGCCGGCGCACGGACCAGGTCGTGATGGCCACCATGACGGCACGGGGACCGTGGGAGAAGCGCTCGCCCAGCGACCGCAACCTCCGCTGCGTTGGCTTCATGGGCGGCGCTTCCACGTTTGGACTGGGCGTCGCGCTGGCGCGGCCGGATCTGCCGGTGTGGATCATTGATGGCGACGGCTCCTTGCTGATGCAGTTGGGCTCCCTGGCCACGATCGCCGGCGCCGCTCCTCAGCGCTTGCTGCACCTGGTCTTCCGCAACGGCACCTACGAGACCAGCGGTGGTCAGCCGATCCCCGCGGACGACACGCTGTCCTTCGCGGGGATGGCGCGGGAGGCCGGCTACCGCCACGCCGTGCGCTTCGACGACGTGGAGGCGTTCGACGCCGCCTTTGACGAGCTGCTGAGCCTGGAAGGGCCGGTGTTCGTGGAGCTGATCACCCAACCGGCCGGCAGTTTCTACGCGACGCCCCCTCCGCCCTTGGAGCCGCCGACCCCTGACCTGGCGCGCAACTGGCCTCCGGTGCGTGACGCCCTGCGCCGGGACCCACCGCCCGGCAACCAACCGCCCGGCGACACACCAGGCGCGTAGCCGCTCGATCCCGCGCCAGTCGGACGTCCTGCCGGGCGCGGATTCGATCTGCCGCCGCCGGCAAGCCACCACGCCGATTCGCGCATGGGGATCGCCAATGCGGACATCGTCGGCCGCAATGATGATGTCCGAGAAGAGCGCCATGGTCGCGCCCAACCCCATGGCTGCACCGTTGACCGCGGCGATGATCGGTTGCTAATCTCGCCGCGCGCCGACGCCGGCGCGTTCCGGAAGGACGAGGCGTGCGCGTATTGGTGCTGGGGGGCAGCGGCTTCATCGGGCCGCGCGTGATGCGGCGGCTGCTGGAGCGCGGGCACGAGGTCCGCTGCATGGACATTGCGCCCGGCTCGCCCTCGCTTGAGGGCCTGCGCGACAGCATCGAAATCGTCCGCGGCGACATCACCCTGATGGACGACGTGATGGAGGCGATGGCGCTGAGCCCGCCCGACCGCGTACTCAACCTCGCCTACGCCCTGGGCGTCGGAGCTGCCGAGCGATCGCGAGCCCTCGCGGACCGGCCGGGGGCTCCTGGGCCGGCGCCCGGCGAGGACGATCCCCACCCGCAGGTCCGGCTGAACATCCTCGGCATGGACAACTGCTTCGAGGCAGCGCGCATCCTCGGCATCCGTCGCGTGGTCTACGCGAGTTCGCTCGCCGTGTACGGACAGCAGCATCTGCACGGGGAGCGCGCGGTCGTGGAGGATGACGCGCGCCTCGGGACGAGTCTGTACGCGGTCTCGAAGATCTTCAACGAGTACCAGGCCGACTGGTACAACCGCGCCTTCGATATGGCGATTACGGGCGTGCGTCCCGCCAACGTCACCGGCCCGGACAAGGTGCGAGGCTCAATGAACCACGTGCGCTGCCAAGTGCTCCCGGCCCGCGGCGAGCCCGTCCACTTCCCCTTCCGCGACACCATGACCATCCCCCTCCACGTGGAGGACATCGCCGAGGTCTTCGTGCGCGTGACGCTGGCGGCAGAGACGCGCTACGCGATCTACAACTCGGGCGGCGAGTCACTCAGCATGGGCCAGCTCGCCGACACCGTGCGCGGGTTCCTGCCCGACGCCGAGATCACGTTCGAAGCGGACGAGGGCGGGCGCGAGGCGTCAGGCCTCTTCCTCATGGACAACTCGCGTCTCGTCGAAGAGTTCGAGATCGGCTACCCCCCGTTCGATCAGCGCGTGATCGAGACCATCAACGCGGCGCGCGGCGACGGCCTCCCGGTCGTCGGCAGCGCCCCCTGACCTGCCCGCCCCGACCCCCAGATGCCGGGAGCCTACCTTCACTCCCCGGGCCCGACTCACGCGCGGCCCAGTCGATCGTTATGTCCCTTCCACACCTGGCAACCCCCTTTGATTGTCTATCCTCTTACCGCGTGCTATAGTTCACGTATATGGGACTTCACCGCCGACCCTCAACGCCCTGTCTCGGGGCTGTCCCGCCCCTGTCCCTTGACTGTCGCAGCCCTGTCCGCTACCCGTCCGCTGCCTGTCCGCTACCCGTCCGCTGCCCGTCCGCTGCCTGTCCTCCTCCAGTCCCCTCCCTGTCCGCCGATGTCCGCCTCCCCCGTGCAAAAGCGTGCAATATCCTGCCGAATCCGCGACGATTTCTGCCCTTGAAAGACACTCCGCGTCCCTCGCCCATCTGGTAGTCGGCCCGGGAGGCTCGCCGATAAAAAAAATTCGCGCGTCCCTGCTGGCGTCGATAAGCCGGAGCGGGCCCAGGGGGAGGTTGGGGGGCACGAATATCAGATCGTTCCGGTTTCCGATCTGGTGGACCGGCGGCGATCCGAGTTTTGTGGTCCCACAGCCTTCCGACGTGTACTTCGCTTCGACGACCGTCTTCTGCCACTTGGGGGCGTTGTTCAGGTCGGTTAGGTACGCGAACACCTCCGCCGCAGGGCGGTTGATCTCGACGGTCTCACTCATGCTGAACGCCATGTGGCCCTCCCACGCATTGGTTGACAAGGCTATACCGGCTGAGATTCTGACATATGCTGCAGATGAGCACTCGCTTCCGCCCTCGCCTAGCGAAGGCGCAGCGCCACGAGGGTCGGCGTCTCCCCCAGTCCTGCCGGCAGCACGATCATGTCCCCCGCCACGGCTGGCCAGGCGTTAATCCCGGCCGGCAGCTGCATCGACCACACCCGATCCCCGCTGGCGCGGTGCAGCGCGAACAACCGCCCGTCGATCAGGGAGACGAACACCAGGTCGTTCACGACGGTCACGCCGCCGAAGGAGTCGCCCGGCAGCTCGACGTCCCAGAGAATCCGTCCGTCCGCGACATCGATTGCGACGACCTGGGAGGGAAACTTGCGTAGCGCCGTGTTCCCTTCGGAGTCCTCGGGCGAGTCGTACGTCGCCGGTGCGTTCACGACCGCCACATAGACGACGCCATCCGCGGACGCCGCCGGCGTCACCACCCCCCCGACCGTTCCCGGCAGGACCTCCAGCGATCCTCGGAACTCCGTGAGTTCGTCGTTCTGGTGTCGCCCGACGACGGTGTTCCAGAGCCGCTCCCCCGTCGTCGGCTCGAAGCCCGCCACGTGGGCGCCCTTGCCCGTGTTGACCACGACGCCGCTGGGCCCGTCCGGCCCATCCACGGGTGCGATCGTCGTGACGACGCTATCCCGGTCGAAGATGTCGTGGGGGAAGTGCTGGAAGCCCCAGAGCAACTCGCCGGTAACGAGATCGAGCGCCACGACCGACGCCGTCCAACGATTGGCGCCCGGCCGTGAGGTGCCGTTCGGGAAGCCAGGAACCCCAGGGAAAGGGTAGGCGTTGGAGATCCCCCAGAAGACCAACCCGGCATCCAGATCCACAGCCGGCGGATACCAGGCGCCCCCGCCACTGTTGATCTGGGAATTCCCCCAAAGGTCAGGCGACTCGATCGTGTCGAACGACCAGACGACGTCGTCTGTTTCGGGATCCAGCGCGAAGAGAACGCCCCGGCTCCCGGGCTGCGACAGCGACGACGTCGCAGCGAGAACCAACTCCCCAGCCAGCACCGGCTGGATGTCGACGGCGCCGCCCTTGTCAGCGACTAGATCAGTCTCCCACAGAAGCTCGCCGCGGTCGGCGTCGTAGGCGCTGATCGATCGGCCGCGCGTCGGCGCGAAGACTCGGCCCCAGCCGACGGCGAGGCCGTTCGGTCCCAACACGGGCGCGTCCAGCACCAGCCGCCAGCAGACCTCCCCGGACTGCAGATCCAGCACATGCAGCCCGCTGGCGAGGTCCTGCAGGTACACACGGCCGCCGAGGATCAGGGGATTCGTCGCGGCGTACCCGAAGAATCCGGCTGTCCCGGTCAACGGGTACTCCCACGCGATCTCGAGGTCGCCAACCGTGGTCGAGTCGATCGGCGAGTCGAACGTTGCGCGGGTCCCCGGCAGATCACGGTTCGCGCTGGGCCAGTCGTTGGCCGCGCGCGACAACTCGGGTGCAGGCCCAGTCACGTCGGCCGGCGCCGGGCCTTCCTCGCAGCTCGCCGGACGTTCTTCGTCGGTTGGCGCATCCGTGGGCTCCTCCGCAACGTCTCCCGCCTCATCCGCCGCGACGATTTGCTCCTCGGTCTCGGCATCCCCACCCCCGGAACACGCGGCCGCGATCAAGCAGAGAGCGCCCAGCAGTACTGCGAACGTCACACCACGCCGGATGCCTCGCACGAGGACTCCTCCCGGTCGGCGACTGCCAGAACGATACGCGGCCAATCGCTTGATGAACAAGGGTCGCAAAGTCCGATTCTACGCCGGACAGATCTCTTCGGCACTGAGTCCGACATCGCGCTCAAGCCCCCAGACGACCGACCGCGCGATCGCTGACAGCTTCCTCCACGTCCATCAGGTCCACCCGCCCCCCGCTGGCCCGCGTCGGCAGCTCCGACCCATCGGCCCGCGACAGATTGTCGCCGAGCCCGTCCTTGGCGGCCTGCATCACGCCTACTGTTGGGCGCGCCACCGACTCCTTGCCGCTGTGCAGACGGTTCAACAGGAGAGATCGATCGGGGCCGGGCTCATCATCGAGGAACGGGCCCGTCGAGCGCAGCGGATCGCCGGACGGGGGCTCGACCTTCACCACCGTCGCGCCATATTGGGCGAGCAGCTTGCTACGGAATCCGCCCGCGGGCCCCTGCTGGCGTCGATAACCCGGAGCGGGCCGAGAGGAGGTCCATCGTGCTCGTGCCGGCGGACTCAGCGCTCACGGGTTGGCAGACCCAACGTCGCCTTCGTCACCGGGGGGCCGGGGTGGCGGGCAATAAAGAGCCCGGCGCCCCTCCGAACGGAAGGACGCCGGGCACGCGGACCGAAGTCCGTCTCTGCTGCTTCGTTACCTCCTACTCAAAACCCTGGAGTCCCCGGCGGCGGCGAGTCCGGCGGCGGCGTGAACTGACAAGAGAACTGAACCGCGCCCTCACCGTCGTACGGATCCGCCGCGCACACTACCGTGCCGTGCGTGACGATGTGCCGATCGTCGAATTGGTAGTCATCGGCGACCACGCCGTGGAGGACGACATTCTCCAGCGCGGCGACGATCGCGTCGGTGTCGGTCACCGTGCCGGCGTCCTTCATGGCCTGGAAGAGCATGTAGTACGCGTCGTAGGACAGGAGCGCCCCGCACTTCACAAGCCGCGCCATCTGGCCGAACAGCCCTTCGCCACGGCACCGGTCCCGCAACGCGACGAGATTTCTGACGCGGCTCCAACACGGAACGGCGACCGCAACGTCGCCTGCAGCCCAGGGGTGGCAGTGGAGCAAGCAGAGACAGCGATCATGCGCCTCGGATCACCGCACCCGCGGATGCCCCTGCGGGCCTCCCTTCACTCAGGCACGGTTGATTCCTCCGCCCAGAGGCGAGTGCGAGCTGCTAGGCTCCGCCCGCGCATAATCTCGGCGCGACTTGGTCAGTCACCTCGGCTATCGCAATCCTCCTCGCCTGACAACCGATTCGATTTGCTAGTTCACCCCCATGGTTCCCCTGACCTTCGCAATCTTCTTGTCCCGCTTGGCCTGCCGCTTCTCCTTCAGGGTCCGCGACGCGGCCTCCTTCGTGTTCTTGCCGCCCTTGTCCTTCGTCGCCATCATTGCCTCCTCGCTGACCGCATGGACTCCAAGGACATCAGTCTGACCCGGCTGTCCGTCATTCTAGGCTCTCCCGCCGACCCGGGCCCGATCGCCTGCGCCCGGGGGGCAGTGCGAGCGGGGACACGATGACGGGAGTCTTGGCGCCATTCTCTCTCCACGCGGCATCTCAGGAGACTCGACGCTCGATTGGGCATATGGCCCGGGTGTGGGACCACATAACTTGGATCGCTGCCTGTCTACCCGATGGAGAACCGGAACGATCTGATATTCGTGCCCCACAGGGTCCAAAACCCCATCCGACCATGACTCCCAGATTGGGAAGAGGCGAGCCGCGCCAGGCCGCCAGAGCCGTTCGCGATGTGCGGGAGGAAGGCATAGCGGTTCGATGGATCGGTCTGGAAGCAATGGGCACCGGACCCGGTCTCGAACGACTCGACGGGGGGGGTCCATGAGTGCCCTGTCCTCGCCAAGCGCATGCACGGCGCAACGCCCAGCCTGGTAATAGGCGGAGAGCAGGTAGCGGCCCGTCCGATCGGTCGCGAGATCACACGGCTCGCCCTCGAGCGGCACCGTGGGCGTCATCGCCTTCAACCCGCTGGCGGGCGGCTTTCTCACCGGGAAGTACGAATCGCTGGATGACCTCGGCCAAGGCACCCGCTTTACGCTGGGCACGGTGGCGTCGCGCTACCAGGGGCGCTACTGGCACGAGGCCCAGTTTCAGCAGATGCAGCGACTCAAGTCGCACTTCGACCACGGTGGGGTATCGCTCGCGCAGGCGGCCATCGCTTGGGTGCTCGCCCAGGACGGCATCACCTCCGCGATCGTCGGCGCGAGCAGTCGCGAACAGATCGAGGATTCACTCAAGGCTGTCGAGGTCACGCTGACGGCGGAAGACTTGGCCGTGTGCGATGACGCCTGGTACCATCTGCCGCGAGCGAAGGACCCAGCGTTCGCCCTCCAATAGCCCCCCGCGCAGGCAAACATCGTGGGCGACGAGCAGCGGCATGTCGTGGTAGTGGGGGCGGGCAACGCAGCACTCTGCGCCGCTCTCGCCGCACGCGAACGGGGCGCCCACGTCACTGTGTTGGAGAAGGCGCCGCGCGACGAGCGTGGCGGCAACACGTTCTTCACCGGCGGCGGCTTCCGTTTCCCCTATGACGACATTGAAACGATCCGCGCGCTGATCCCGGACCTCAGCGACGCCGAGGTGGCCGGCATTGATGTGGGCGCGTATTCCTCCGCGGCGATGCACGACGACCTGGCCCGCGTCAGCGACGGCCTGATCGACGAGGGCCTCGCCACCACCCTGGTCCGGGAGGCGTTCCCCACGATGGCCTGGCTGCGCGAGCAGGGCGTGCGCTGGGCGCTCATGTCCGGGCGTCAAGCGCACAGCGTAGATGGCAAGCTGGTCTTCTACGGCGCCCTCATCGTGGAGGCGGTGGGTGCCGGCAAAGGGCTCGCCGACGCTCTCTTCGAAGCGACGGAGGCCGCCGGGCTCGACATCCGCTACGAGAGCAAGATGACCGACCTGCTGCGAGACGGACGCCGCGTCATTGGCGTCATGGTCCGCAACGGCGACGCCGACAAGCCGCTGCCGGCCGATGCCGTGATCGTCGCCGCGGGCGGCTTCGAAGCCAACGCCGAGATGCGTGCTCGCTACTTGGGCCCCGGCTGGGACCTGGCCAAAGTGCGAGGCAGCCGCTTCAACACCGGCGACGCCATTCGCGCCGCGGTCGATGCCGGTGCGCAGCCGTACGGGCATTGGTCGGGGGCGCACGCGGTCGCCTGGGACCTCAACGCGCCTCCCACCGGCAATCGCACCATCGCCGACCTCTACCAAAAGCACTCCTATCCCTACGGCCTGATCGTGAACCTGGAGGGCGAGCGCTTCCTGGACGAGGGCGCCGATTACCGCAACTACACCTACGTCCCCTACGGGCGGGCCATCATGGAGCAGCCGCATCGGGTGGCGTTTCAGCTCTTCGACCAAAAGACCGTGCCGCTCCTGCGCGACGAATATCGCATCCGCCAGGTGACGAAAGTGGAGGCCGCGACGATCCCGCAGCTGGCCGCCCAGTTGGGCGTCGACGTGGAGGGCCTCACGCACACGATCAGCGACTTCAACGCGGCCTGCCGACCGGGACCGTTCAATCCTTCAATTCTTGACGGCGTCCACACGGAGGGCATCGCGCCGCCGAAGTCGAACTGGGCGCTCCCGCTCGACAAGCCGCCCTACGTCGGCTTCGCCGTCACCTGCGGCATCACCTTCACCTTCGGCGGCCTCAAGATCGACGAGCATACCGCGCAGGTCCTGGACACGGAGGAGCGCCCCATCCCCGGCCTCTACGCCGCGGGCGAACTGGTGGGCGGGCTCTTCTATCAAAACTACGCCGGCGGCTCCGGCCTCACGTCCGGCGCCGTCTTTGGCCGAATCGCGGGGGAAGCGGCGGCGAGCTCCTAACCGAGAGCCGCAGGGAAAATACCAACCCTGTGCATCCAGCCTGTTGGTGTATATTTCGGCTGCTCTTCGACTGCGGCTTGGTTGCGCGCTGATCAACATCGCAGTCTCGGATGCGGGGCTTCTGTGGTCTCTTCGTCATCCCTACCAGACCGCGGCTGGGCAGCACTCGCTGATATTGGTGAGGTTGCCCGCCAGGCTGCAATGCGCGCAACGTTCTCGCAGCTGCTGCGACTTGACCAGCTTGAGCGTAGCGCCGCATTAAAAAGGATGATCGCGGCCGAAAACGATCTCGATGACCCGCGGCTTGTCTCTCTCACTGCCAGCAGGTTTCTTGCCTGGATGGCAATGACGCCTGATCAAGCACGCTCCTTCGCACATGAATACGACGCCGTTGCTGACGAGTTCAACAACGCAGCTCTCATGAGGCATCGAAGCACGGAGCCGATCGATGCGGAACATGCGGAGGTCATGCCAAGGAGCGCGCTCGTCCGTGAGGTCGGCCAGGATATCCCCGACGACCGGTCAGAACTTGAAACCCATGACCAGAGAAGCCCGCCGCGACTCAGGCGCGCCCGCCCGGTAGCCAGCGCGCGGGAGCGACGACGCGCCGGCGTTCATGGTTTGGGCGCCCGCTTGGGAAGCCGCTGCTGGGTCTGCAGCGGCCATGCCGTGCGGCGGGCGCGGTACACTGTCGGCGCGGGCGGATGAGCCCGAGGGAAGCGAGGATGCCCATGGCCTTGTTCGGCCGACCGAGGACCGAGATCCCCACGAAGGCGGAGGCGTTGCCCGGCCGTGAGCAGCGGACGCCCGTCCCCCGAGAACATTTCGTTAACGGCGCCCCCTTGGAGCCGCCGTTCCCGGCAGGCGTGGAGACGGCCATCTTCGGCCTCGGCTGTTTTTGGGGTGCTGAGCAGTGCTTCTGGGAGGCGACCGGCGTCTTCACGACTGCAGTCGGGTACGCCGCAGGGCTCACGCCAAATCCCACCTATGAGGAAGTCTGCTCCGGTCGCACCGGCCACAACGAGACCGTCCTCGTCGTGTTCAACCCGACGCTGACCACGTACGAGCTGCTGCTGAAGACCTTCTGGGAGAGCCACGACCCAACCCAGGGGATGCGACAGGGCAACGACGTGGGGACGCCGTACCGCTCGGGGATCTACTACGGGTCGGAGGCGCAGCGCCGGGCTGCCGAGGCGTCCCGCGATGCCTACCAAGCGGCGCTGCGCGACGCCGGGCACGGAGTCATCACGACGGAGATCCTGCCGGCATCGACGTTCTATTACGCGGAGGCGTATCACCAGCAGTACCTGGCCAAGAATCCGGACGGCTACTGCGGACTTGGCGGCACGGGCATCGCCTGCCCCAGCGGCCACGCCGTCCGCGAGAAAGCCTGACCGCGTCCGCGGGGAACCGGCCGGCGCACGCTCGCCAAACCCGACCGCGAGCATCGGCTGATCAGACGTAGAGGGCACGAGAACCCAATCGCGCCTCACGGCTGCACGGGAGGGCACGCCTACATCCGGGGGGCGGCAGATTCCATGCCTGGGAAGCAGGAGATTAACCGGCGCGGGCGAGGAGCCGGGCGGCCGGGCTGAACGCCGCCTGCACGTCGACGGCCTTGGCCGCGTCGTGTGCCAGCTAGCCGGAGACCGTTTCCCTGATTCCGGTCTCTGAGGAACGCTCGATCGCTGCCAGCAGGCGATGCCGCCTCACCGCCAGGTCGAAGTCGGGATCGAACTGCTTGCCGGCTTCGAGGGCGTCCGCCATCCGTGCATAGGCGTGCGCGACGTTGCGGGGCGGGCCCGGCGGCGTGCCCTCCGGAGCCACCAGATACTCGGTCGGCGGTGCCAGCTCCGCCGGTGCGTCGCTGCCTCGGGCGCCATGTAGCAGGCTGGGACCGGTGGACACCGAAGGCGCCGTCAGGAAGAGCGCCCCCGCGTCGCCGTAGATCTCGAGGCGGGTGCCGGTGGGCTGGGCGGGCACGTGGGCCACCTGGATCGCGATCTCGGCCCCGCTCTCGATACGCGCCGCAACGATGATGCTGTCGGGGGCGTCGACCGGGACGCCGGCGCCGGTCTCCTCGTCGCGCCACTCCGTGATCCGTGTCGTCACGCGCGCCGACAGCTCCACCACCTCGCCGAGGATGTAGCAGAGCGCGTCGATCGCGTGGCCGCCGGCGATCGTGAGCGGATTGGCGCCGTTCGCGCGCACCGCCTGCCAGATACGACCCGGGCCGCGTTCCAGCACCGCTTGCGACATCACGCGGAGGTTGGCGGTCAGCACCTCGCCGACGTAGCCCTGGGCGATGAGGTCGCGCGCGTAGCGGACGCTCGGGTCGCTGCGGGCCTGCAGCCCGACGGCGGTGCGCAAGCCGCGATCGCGCGCCAGCTTCGCCATCTCCTCCGCCTCCTCGAGCGTCGCGCCGAGGGGCCACTCGCAAAAGACGGGCTTCCCCGCCCGCAGGCCCGCCATCACCAAGTCGTAGTGCCACGGCACGCGCACGCAGACGACGACGAGGTCGATGTCCGGGCGCGCAACCATGTCGTCCATGGCGTGGAACGCCAACTCGGCGCCGAATCGGGCCGCCGACGAGGCCGCGGTCTCCGCGTGCGCGGTGCAGACAGCGCGGAGTTGGTAGCCGGGCAGCGCCTGCAGAGCGGGAACATGGGCCTTCGCGCCCCAGCCGCTACCGCCGGGGGTCACAGTCGCGCCAACGATGCCGACGCGGATCGAATCAACCATCGTTCACTCCTTCGTGCTCGGACAGGCCGCCGCTCGCGGATCTACTGGCCGACTAGCCTCATGTCGCCTCGCCGAAAAATGCCAGCAACTGCGTAGCAAGCTCGTCCGGCGCCTCCTCCGGAATCCAGTGGCCGGCTGACTCCACGGTCCCGCCGCGGACGTCCTCGGCAACCCGGGCCATCGATTCAATGCACAGCTTGCCTCGCCCCATGCCTTTGGCCCCGCCCAGCGCCAGAACCGGCATCTGCAATTTGCCGCGAGCGATCGCCTCCTCGTT
The DNA here is from genome assembly GCA_963662615.2 of Dehalococcoidia bacterium. Classification (GTDB taxonomy): domain Bacteria; phylum Chloroflexota; class Dehalococcoidia; order Bin125; family Bin125. Next base: position 116,505 of record CAXXSR010000001.1, on the reverse strand, counting down.
GTCGGCAATATCTTGCGGCGTGGCGCGATAGTAGGCGAGGCCGGCCGCCATCGCGCCGGGCGCCGAATAGCAGCGAACGTATTCGTCCACCGCCTCAGCCGGGACCGCGTCGGGGCGGGCGCCGAAGTGGCGAAAGAAATAGTTGAGATAGGCGCGCTCACGGCCCTCGATCAAGGTTTCCGGCAGGTTAGGCGTGCGATGAAACCCATGGTGCCAGCGTCCTCTCGAAGTGGCGAAGAGGTCAGAACCGTCACCCGGAATCATGACGTCGAGAATCGCCAAACGCCGGACCGCGTCCGGCTGTTGCATGGCCAGCTGGAAGGCAACCGCTCCACCCCAGTCATGGCCGACAAGGAAGAACCTCCTGCAGTCGAGATGATCGCGCATAAGCTCGGCGATATCGGAGGACACGGTTTTCTTGTCGTAACCGTCCGCTGGCCGGCCGGAATCACCGAGGCCCCGCAAATCCGGCGCGACGAGGCGATAGCGCCCTGCCAGCAGCGGGATAAGTGGACGCCATTCGTACCAGGTCTGCGGAAAGCCATGCAGCAAGACGACGGTATCGTCGCCGGCGCCCGCAATGACGTAATGGAGGCGGAGTGCAGACAGTTCCGCGTCGTGATGGGTCACGCCTTCGGCAGTGGTCATGGCGTCGTTTCTCCCCCTCACAACCGCCTCAGGCATGTCTCGCCACTGCACCTCGAACGCCGCACCTCGAACGGCCGCACCGGCTCCTCAAAGCCCCTGAGGTTCGCTACGGCGTCCCCTGCCCACTGCTGAACTGTATGTCGGACAGATCTGGCCGGCGTAGCGTCGGACTTTGCATCGCGACCACGCTTACCTGATGAGCCGTACCTGAGTTGACCAACGATCACCGCTGGGGTCAGTCCGACTGGATCAACGTCCTCGCGTCTCACTTCGCTTTCGTCCGCGCACACCCTGGCGCAATTCGACCTTACGGAGCCGTACCGTTCGCGGCGTGATCTCGAGACACTCGTCCTCGCGGATGAACTCAAGCGCTTGTTCAAGCGAGAGCAGGCGTGGAGGAATGAGCTTCGCCGTCTCCTCCTTGGTGGAGGATCGCACGTTCGACTGCTTCCTCTCCTTGGTCGGATTAACATTCATATCGTCCGAGCGCGCGTTCTCGCCAATGATCATGCCCTCGTACACGGCGACGCCGGGGCCGATGAACATGACACCGCGCTCCTGCAAATTGAGCAGTGCGTAGGCACTGCTGGCTCCGCTGCGGTCGGCGACCAGGCTCGCGGTGGGACGGAGTCGCAGGTCGCCGTACCAAGGTTCGTAACCCTCAAAGACGTGGTGAAGAATTCCCGTTCCGCGCGTCTCCGTGAGGAAGGCGGTGTGGAAGCCGATCAGACCCCGCGCGGGGACAATGTATTCCGTTCGCACGCGGCCGTTGCCATGGTTGATCATCCGCTCCAGGCGCCCCTTGCGGGGACCGAGGATCTGCGTGACCGCCCCCATGTACTCCTCCGGCACATCGACGGAGAGACGCTCGACGGGCTCATGGAGCCGGCCGTCGATCTCGCGCGTCACGACCTCGGGTTTTCCCACGGTCAGTTCGAAGCCCTCGCGGCGCATCGTCTCGACCAACACGGCGAGCTGGAGTTCGCCGCGACCCTCCACGATCCAGGTATCGGGAGGCTCAGCAGGCAGGACGCGAATGGAGACGTTGCCAACAACCTCCGCGTCAAGGCGACTCTTCACCAATCGGCCGGTCAGCTCCGTGCCGTCCTGGCCGGCCAGTGGCGAGGTGTTGACGCCGATCGTCATCGCCAGACTGGGCTCGTCGATGCGGATGACCGGCAACGGGATCGGGTTCTCTGCGTCCGCCAGGGTCTCGCCGATCGTGATGTCCGGGATTCCGGCGATCGCGATGATCTCCCCGGGGCCGGCTTGGTCAGCGTCGATTCGCTCCAGCGCCTCGGTGATGAGCAGCTCAGTGATCTTGACGAGCTGCTGCGACCCATCGGCGCGGCAGCGCGTGACCATCTGCCCCTTCTGGATGGTGCCCTCGTACACCCGGCAAATTGCGATCCGCCCCAGATACGGGGAGGCATCCAAGTTGGTAACAAGCGCCTGCAGGCGCGAACCCTCGGTGAATGTCGGTGCCGGAATCGTTTCCAGCAGGATGTCGAGGAGGGGGTGCAGGTCCGTGCCGGGTGTCGCTTGATCAAGCGTCGCAGTGCCGGCGCGGGCGTTGCAATAGACGATAGGAAAATTAATCTGCGAATGGTCGGCGTCGAGGTCAAAGAAGAGTTCGTAGACTTCGTCGACCACTTCTTTGATACGCGCGTCGGGACGGTCAATCTTGTTGATCACGAGAACGATCGCGAGGCGCGATTCCAGCGCCTTGCGCAGCACGAACCGCGTTTGCGGGAGTGGACCTTCGCTCGCGTCCACGAGCAGGAGGGCGCCGTCGACCATCGTCAGGCCACGTTCCACTTCGCCACCGAAGTCGGCGTGGCCCGGCGTGTCAACGATGTTGACCTTGGTACTGCCGTAGTGAACCGCAGTGTTCTTGGCGAGGATGGTGATGCCCTTCTCGCGCTCCAGATCCATCGAGTCCATCACCCGGTCGGCGATCTCTTGATGTGCGGCGAATGACCCCGATTCGCGCAGCATGGCGTCGATGAGTGTCGTCTTTCCGTGATCGACGTGAGCGATGATCGCCACATTCCGTAAATCGTCGCGCCTAGGCATGAATATCGTTCCGGTCCGCCCGATGGATGGAATTCGCCGCCGAGGGACAGTCCGTCAGCGCGATGGTGCTTATAGCGTAGGCGTTGACCCGCGCGAGTTCTGCCGCCGCGTTCGCAGAGACAGTGATCGGTGATGGCCTGGAAACACTCCGGCACGATCTCTTCGATGAACCGACAGCGCCTTTCCCGTTCCCAGGTGGTGTGGCGGCCCAAAACCCCGCGGGGCGCAGGCGGCGAAAAGCGCCCGGCTCAGTCCTTCCAGTCGTAGACCTCTTGCAGGGTCCCGCCCATCAACGCCGCCTTGTCGCTGCCGGACAGGCGGTCGCTGACTCGGAACGCCTCAACGCCTTCCTTGTAGGTGAGCAGGGCGGTGGCGCGCGTCCAGTCCGTGCCCCACAGGCAGCGGTTCATGCCGAACGCGTCGAAGATGCGCGCCAGCGGGTCCCAGAGATCGTTGTACGGGAAGGGCTGGTGCGACAGCGTGCAGGCGCCGCTGATCTTGATGCGGACGTTGGGCAACTCCGCCAGGGCCAGAACGCTCGGCAGGTCGCCGAACGGGTTGGCTGGCGCGGGCGGATCGAACGGCTGCTGCAGCCCTAGATGGTCGATCACCAGCGTCGTGTTGGGGTTGCGCGCCGCCATCTGCTTCACTTGGTCCAGCCGGCCCGAGCACGCTAGGTTGACCGGCAGCGAATGGCGCGCGGCGGTGGCCAGCACGTGGTTGAGGCCTGGATCGGCGGGGTCCTCAGACGCGCCGCGGGTCAGCATGATGCGAATGGCGACGGTACCCGTGGTCGCGGCCCAGTCGGCAATCGTGTCGGCCACCGCGGGGTCGGATGGGTCCACCGGCTTGATCAGTCGGAACCGCGTCGGGTGCTTGGCATAGACGTCGAGCGCATAGCTCGCATCGTATTGGTACATGGTGAACGGTGAGACCAGAATCGCGCCGTCCACTCCGACTTCATCCATCGCGGCGACCATCTGATCGCCGGTGGCTTCCGGCGGGCCGTGGAGCACGCCGGCCCAGGGGCGACCCGGATGGTCGCGTTCATAGGAATGAACCTGGGCGTCGATCGTCACCATGGCTTGCCCTCTCTCCACTGCGGCAGCAGCATCGTCACGGATCTTCTCACGCTGCGGCCAAGTATAGATGCCATTCCCGAGCGATCACGCTCCGAGCAGGCGCGCTGCCGGGGTGAACGCTGCCTGCGCCTCGGCGGCCTTCGTCGCATCATAGGTGGCGGAGTACCGGCGCACCATCGCCGACGGGGAGTGGCCGAGCAGGAACTGCACGTCGAGTTCCCGGCGTGGTTCTCGATCGCCCAGGTCGCGCAGGTGTGCCGGAAGCGAACCGGGGTGGCATGCACGCCGGCCCGCTCCCCAAGCCGGGTAAACAGGGTCCCGAGAAGGTACTTGTTCATCGGCCCGCGCGGTTTCTGGGGCCGGTCGATCGTGAGGAACAACGGGCCGTCCCCGTCCCCGCGGAAAACTACGCCATATTGGATCTCGCACAGTCCTGTTCTCGACGCGGTGCAGAACAGTGCTGACCGAGATAGAGATCGCCTTTGGAGAGCGGCGTGCATCGGCTGATCGCCGCCGGCAGCCAGGGCCCACGAGGAGCGCCAGGCCGCTGCGTCCGAGTCTTCTTCGGATAGATCAATCCGACCTAGAGTCGGGTACGCGCACCTAATAGACTACAACGGCTGGCATGGGAGACGACCATGGGTGACGCGATCAGAGCGGCGCTCCACGAAGACCGGCTGATAGATATCACGACCACCGGACGACGGAGCGGAGAGCCCCGCCGTATCGAGATCTGGTTCCATCGCGTGGCGCAGCGCTATTACATCACGGGGAGTCCGGGACATCGAAGTTGGTATGCGAACCTTCTTGCCAATCCGAACTTTACGTTCCATCTCAAGCGGTCGGCGCAGGCAAACCTGCCTGCCACGGCAATCCCGGTGATCGATCCCGAAGAGAGGCTCCGGATCCTGCGCGGCATGACCACGCTCGCCGACAGTGTGACTGACAAGGACCTACAGAACAGTTGGGTCCAGAGGAGTCCGCTAGTCCAAGTGTTTTTTCACGACAGCTAGCTCCCCTCGTTTGAGGGGTCTGCGCCGCGGTCGTCGTCGGGATTATGAACTCGTGCACCAGAGCCGGTCAAGATCCGTTCAACTGGACTCGATGTCGGGGTGGCATGTCCGACTGAGAACAGGACCTTGGAGGCCCCGGTGGTGCGGGGACTCCCCGCCGACGGCGTCTCGGACTCTATCTCCGACAGATCTGTCCGAGATAGAGTCCGACATCCGACCCATGTACACCGCACGCCGCTCCCTTTAACGCCGCCCGCGGTCGGCTAGAGCGGATCGCTGTCGCAGGACCCACTGACGTCGATGCCCGTACGCCGCCTCAGCCGAGGATCGGCGGGCGCCGCTTCCCGAATCCCGTCGCCGCCTCGAACGCGTGGGCCAGCTGTAACACCTCGAGATCGGCCTGGTGGCGTCCGACGATCTGCACGCCGATGGGGAGGCCGTCCGGCGTGAATCCGCAAGGCACGGAGATGGACGGGAGCCCCGTGATCGTGATGGCGTAGCAGAGCGCCATCCAGTCGATGTACGTCTGCATCGGCACCCCGTCGACCTCAGTCACCCAGCGCTGCTCCACTGGGAACGGAGGGACGGGGCTCACGGGCAGGACGAGATACTCGTAGTCCGCCATGAACTCGCGCACGCGGTGGTATAGATCGGTTCGCTTGGTCTCGGCTTGTGCGATGGTCAGCGCGTCGAGCGCCAACCCTTTCTCGGTATTCCAGATCACTGTGTCCTTGATCAGCGCACGATGACGCCGCAGGTCGTCCGCGTAGGCGTTGGCGAAGGTCCAGGCACGCAAGACCTGAAAGATCTCGTCCGCGTTGGAGACGTCGGGGGCGGCATCCTCGACGACGCAGCCCAGCTGCTCGAACGTCGCGCGCTGCGCGTCGATCGTCTGGGTGACGACCGGATCCACGGGGTAGCGATTCAGGGTGCGACTCCAGGCGATGCGGGTCCCGGCAAAGTCGCGGTCGAGGGGGACGGCGAAGCGCGCTGGGGGCTCGGGATTGGCCAGCGGCGCTCGCGGGTCGGGGCCGGCCAGGGCCGTCAACATCAAGGCGACGTCCTGAACGGTCCGGGCCATGGGCCCCTGGACCGCCAGCGGTGACCACGCGTGTAACTTGGGCCAGGTGGGGACGCGTCCAGGCGAGGGACGGAACCCCACGACGTTGCAGAAGCTCGCTGGGTTGCGCAGCGAACCGCCCAGGTCCGATCCGTCGGCGATGGGCAGCATGCCGGTGGCCAGGGCGACCGCGGCCCCGCCGCTGCTGCCGCCGCAGGTCCTGGTCAGGTCGTAAGGATTAAGCGTCTCGCCGAAGAGCTTGTTAAAGGTCTGCGACCCCGCGCCGAACTCCGGCGTGTTGGTCTTGCCGACGATGATGGCGCCCGCGCCTCGCAACCGCTCCACGAGCAGCGCGTCGCAGTCCGGAACGTTGTTCGCATAGATTGGGGAGCCGTACGTCGTGCGGATGCCCTTGGTGGGAACGAGATCTTTGATGGCGACCGGCAGCCCGAACAGCGGACCGATCGCCTCGCCTGTGGCCAGGGCGTCGTCGGCTGCGGCGGCGTCGCGCATGGCATCGTCTGGAATGAACGTGCAAATAGCGTTGACGAGGGGATTGATCTTCTCGATCTGGTTGAGATGCGCCTGAACCACATCCTGCACGGAAAGATGGCGGGCGCGGATCAGGGCGGCGATCTCCAGGGCCGGTCGCAAGACGATGGGATCTAGTTCCATCGCCGATCGCTCCTCGGCCTCAGGGGACGCCATTGAGCGCCGTCCGCTCGATCAAACTCCCAGGTCGGCCCGGTGAGACTTTGAGGAGGGTACACGCTGCGACGGCGTGTCGGTCTCAATGTCGAACAGTCCTGTCCGAGACAGAGTTCGACTCTGAAATGATCGACCCCCTGCGGCTGTCCGAAATGGAGCGCGCCCTGGGAAAGCCGCCCGCGGAATGTGCTGGTCCGAAATGACTCATGAGGATCCCGTTCTCGGGGGCTTGGCGTCGATGCCTCTCGCTTTAGCGCCGACGGCCGCCAAAGAATGACCGCACCCTGCTCCAGACGCCGCCGGAACCGCCGCCCGAACCGCCACCGCGCAACCCATCGAGGAAGCCGGCCCAGGCCGCCTCCGCGGAGGCGGCGCGCTGCAGCCCGCGGACCCGCTCGTCGATGACGTCCCGTACCCGGCCGTCCTCGCCGGCGTCCAGCCAGAAGCCGTGCTCGCTCCGGCACGTGTCGAGCTCCAAGTCGTAGGCGCGATAGTTGAATGCTGTCATGCGCTCGCCGCAAATTGGGCAGTCCAGCTCTGAGTCGCGCTTGGCGTACTGGACCATCCCGCGCCGTTCATCCTCACCGGCACGCGTCGCTTCGAGTTCGTCCAACTCGTGGTGGTCCAGCCAGCGGCCGTTGCATTGCGGGCAGTGGTCCACCTCAATGTCGTGCACATGCTCCACCCGGAGCTCCGCGCCGTCCCGCGGGCATTGCATCCGCGTTCGCTCCCCTCTCGAATCGTGGCAGGGGCCGTGGGACTCGCCATGCCCCCCCGATACCCGTTGCGCCGTGCGCCCCCTTGAGCGTAGCGGCGTATCCGAGTTATTTGGGAGTGCCGGTACATGGACGGCGAGTCGGAGTCAATATCGACCAGTCCGGTCCCGGATAGAAATTCAGCTTTGGAAAGGGCGCCCGCTGGGCAGTCGTGGAGACCGTGCAGAGTCCCAGCAAGAGCGTAAGCGCTGTGCCCCCAACCTGGGCACACGGTCGGGGTAGCGCACCACGCGGTCCAACATCCAGTTCCAACTCAGGCACGACGGAGTGCGGTTCTGGAAGCGGCGCCGTTTCCGCCGACACTGTGTCCAATCCTATGGCGGACAGGTCTGTACGAAATCCGATCCAACAGAGTGACCGAACACGCCCCGCGCGCCAGACCCATCGTCGCGCCAGGGACTGAGAGGCGCCTCCCTCCGCGGCTCTGGTCCAGGGCGCCTTCGATCCGCCGGTTTCCAAGAAGCGCGAACGCAGTACCCTGCGTAGCGAGCCGCGCAGCGACGGGCGCGCCCACCAAGCAGGGAGGACGAGAACCATGCCGGGACCCCCCACCACCGCCACGACCTACGAGCCGGTACCGGGCTGGGCCAAGATCCCACACGGCTTCTGGCTCCGCGAGGCTACCGCGGTCGCCGTGGACTCCCAGGACCGCGTCTACGTTTTCAACCGGGGCAACATGCCCATGCTGGTATTCGACGCCGACGGCCACATGATCGACCACTGGGGCAACGACACGCCGCACGGCGACATGGACGAGATCGTCGACCCCTATGGCGTCACCCGCCTGGTCTAGCGCGGTGTCCGCTTCGGCTGGCCCCACTCCGTGCGCGTCGACCCCGACGATTACCTCTGGCTCGTGGACGTGCACACGCACAAACTGACCAAGACCGACCGCGCGGGCACGACGGTGATGACGCTCGGCAGCGGCGACCCGGCGCCACCCCAGAGCGGCGACCCCTTCAACAAGCCCACTGACCGCGCCATCTCCCAGGCCAACGGCGACATCTTTGTGAGCGACGGCTACGGCAACTCCCGCGTCCATCGCTACGCCGCCGACTGTGTCCAGCACCGTCGAGTCGATGATGATGTGGCGATCGGATCGCGCGCCGCGACTCCCGTCTGCTCGTCCATGTCGGCGCTCCTCCGGCTCACAACGCCGGGCCCAAGCGTCACTGATGGAGTTTCTTTGGCGAGCACTGTTTCGGCTAGACTTGCCGGCACACCTACCTGGCGCTGTACAGATCGGAGACAGCGATGCCCGCCGCTCGAACGCAACCGAGCACCCGTCAATTCGTTCTCAACTGTGTCTCATCCGTAGGACGGGAGAACGATTGGACCCTGGGCGACGCCGTATCGGCTGGGATCGTGCCCAGAAGCACCCGCATCCCCAAAGCGCGGGATCTCCGAGCGCCATGGTGGCGGATACGCAACCAAGGCACGACCGGGGCGTGTGTTGGTTTCGCCGCGGCGGACGGCGTTCTGCACTGGCACTACGTCAAGGAGAAGCTGATCCGCGGGCGAGACCGTCCCGCACCGCGTTTCATCTGGATGGCGAACAAGGAAACCGACGACATCACGGCCTACCCAACGACCTTTATCGAGTCGGCCGGGACGCAGACAAAGCTCGCGCTCTCGGTCGCCCGCACGTATGGCTGCGTCCTTGAGGAAGATCTCCCCTTGTACGGTGGGCTCGCCAAGCTCTCAGTGGCCGCCTTCTACACCAAGGCAGCGCGTCTTCGCATCGCGAGCTATCACAACCTCGGCGTCGATCTCCAAGACTGGCGGCGGTGGCTCGCACAGCAGGGACCCATCCTGGCGCGTCTCAACGTCGATCGCACCTGGGACCGCGCACGAGCGACAAAGGGACGACTCGATGTCTACCAGTCCAACACCGCACGCGGTGGGCACGCCGTCTCGATCGTCGGCTATACGCCGGACCACTTCATCGTCCGCAACAGCTGGGGGACGTCGTGGGGCGACCGGGGTTTCGCCTCCGCCTCCAACGACTATGCGCAGGCCGCGTTCACGGAAGCCTACGGCGCGGTCCTCTGACGGAACACTTGACCCCCTACCACGTGGGTTGGGATGACGGCGATCGAGCGCGCGTCACCTGGAGGGCCCGGCGTCCGCATGTTTCCGCAGGTAAGGGTCCGCAAACTCGATCGGGATCTCAGCCCACAGCAGCAGGTGGTCCGACATCTCACGACGACGCCAGTGGTTCTGGTAGTAGCGCCGCTTGTCGGTCGGGACCGATCCGTCGGCCCTCGTCAAGCCGGGTGCATAGGAACCGAACTTGTCGTCCGTGTAGACCGACTCGAAGTAGTCCAGCACTCCCGCCTGTGTCGGCTGGAGTTGTGGCTGGCCGCTCAGCCGGAACGCGATCTGGTCGTATCGTCGTGGCTGGGCTCCAACGTTCGAGGACGGCACCTGTGAGAGTGCCCGCGGGACGGTGAATCCCGCGTCGAGTAGCGCGTCCATCGCCGGGCTGGATTCATCGAAGATATTGAAGTCCCCCAGCAGAACGAGGTTTGGGGACCAGGTGCTCGTTCGCGACCCGCGCTTCGCCAAGAAATCCGCCACCTGCCGGATCTCCATCACCCGGGCCGGATCCGCGCGCTTGTTCTTGCCGAACCGAATGTGTGCCGTCGCCAACATGAAGTCGAACCAACCGGCGCGGAAGCCGGCCACGAACGGTGTACGAAAGATCTGATCCGGTGCGACAGAGCGTCCTTTGGCGTCCTTGAGCGGCGGGAGCACGATCTCCCCAGCGATCCCACCGAACTCCACCTTGCGCGTGTCGAAGAGGAAGCCCAGGCGTTCGTTGTTGCCCGCGCTCCCCTCTGTCACGTCCGTGACGATGTAGTCCCACCAATCCCCCAGGAGGGCGCGGACTTGATCCAGCGCCGAGAGGTCCCCTTTGATCTCTTGGATCGCGATCAGGTCGAATCGCGACAGGATCTCTGCGATATACCAGTAGCTTTCTTCGAGGCGATTGGTAGTCCCAAACGCCTGAATGTTCCATGTCGCCAGGAGGAGCCGTTCAAGGACGGTCTTCGGGGGCACGTCGCGATCGAGCTGGACACGCAGATCGATGAGATTCGCCGCAGTTCGGGGTGCGTTGAGCGCCGGATCCGACTCGTCAAGCCGGTAGAAGAAAGGCATGGTTCCCCTCCGCAGAGAGCTGACGTTGCGCAGCGCATACCCGCCTGGTGCGGAACTCGTAGAGCACTGATCGAGATGCGCGAGTGCGGTCTCGTACTAGCGTGATACGGCTAGTGAAGCCCCTTGCGCCTTCGACGATGAAGCGCGCCGGTGAGCCAGTACAGCGATTACATGTCTGCAGTGTCGTATCTCGATCATTACTGTGCTCGTAGCCACCTGGCATGCACCCGTCTGGTCAATGCAGGCTGGAATCTCGACACTTAGCCTGGACAGTTGTGAAGTGACCATGCCGCAGATTTCAGGCCGAACGCCGGCGCGAGGGCCACTAGGGCGCGATACAAGGCCGATGCTGCCGCGCTCAACCTTCACTTCGGCGCGGAGACGAAGTGAACGGTCTCCTTCCCGGCCAGGATGTCCTTCCAGTCGACCTGGTTGGCGAGCTGTTCGCCGTAGCCGACGAGCGTTTCGATCTCTTTCACCTTGTCCGGACCGATCGATCGTTGCATCTGGTAGTCGATGCGGTAGAAGGTCGCCCTCTCAAACGTATGTGGCACCATGCGAGTCTGCTGCTCGGCAGGCTCGCTGAGAGCCTCGCCCAACACCCAAGTCAGCCACTCCAGAATCCACCCGGGCCGGTGCGCTTCTGGCTCTCTGCCCAACCGGTTCCTAACGACACGATGGTCGTCTCAGCCTCGTCGTAGTCACCAGTGAAGTGGAAGGCCTCGAAGCAGGCTTCCAGCACTGGGTTTCGCGCGATGCCGACGCCCCCATCCACCAACGCGCCGATCGGAGCTCGTCCGTCGTCGGCGAGGGGGTCGTGCTGGATCGTCCACGGCTTGTGGTAGGTAGGCGCGGCCGACGATGCCGTCACGCACTCCGCTAGACGCAGCCCGCCTGTTCGCCGCGAGTTGCCCTTGAACTGCCCCGCCGGATCCTTGTCCTTCACCAGATACCAGGCCGATCCGTCCGCCACCCGCTTCGACGTGATGAAGACATCGACCGGTAGGTCGTTGAGCTCAATGTTCGGCGCGGGGCCGAGGGCCTCGCGCGCGACGGCGTACAGCGTGTCCGTGCTGTACTGCCAGCCAGCGACGAACCGGCGGATCTGCCCGAGGATCGGCGTGCTCCTGAATATATCTGGCCCCCTGCTGCGATAGAGGGTCAAGAGGTCTCTGGCGGGAATCCCCGCCGCCAAGGCACCCGCGATCAACGACCCCGTCGACGTGCCTGCGAGAAACGAGAACGTCTCTCGCGTGGGCTTCTCCGTCTGCTCTTCGAGCTTCGCTAGCACGACCGTGGGAATGATTCCGCGGATCCCGCCACCGTCGATCGACAGGAGATACTTCCGCGCCATTGCTCCTCCCCTCGGGAGGCAACCGCATAGGCGCCGGCCATCCCCCGCCCGATGCTAACGAATCATGCGCACTCGCGTCGGGACGGCGTGATCTCCTGGTCGAGAACCTGGTGTAGGGCGCTGAAACCTCATCAGCCCCATGAACAGTGGCTTCCCGGCCCCCCTTGCGATCACGGGTGGCAACTCTGTGACCTGCATGAGTCCCACTGCGCTGGCACCCGATTCAGCGTGCGGGTTGCCGTTGCTTTCAGCGTGGATCTGTCCCAGCAGCTCCGCGTGCGTCGGCTTAGGTCCTGGCAGCGATCGCAAGACAGCCGCGACGAGGTATCGCCACCGCTCCACTCTCAGTGACATGGTCTCCCCCTCTCCTGGCCCGGTGCCGGCTGGTCCAGGCCAACCATGATACCGCTCGCATCTTCGGACGAAGTGTGCGGCGGCTGGCCGAATCCTCGCTATCGAGGTCTGTCCTCAGTCTTGCGGGTGGTTAGTCCGCTACTGACTCTCCGGTCCAACGACGCCCGACTGCGCTCCCCCGGGAAGAGGCTGAACCCTTCCTGCATCTCGATATACGACAGGAGATCGACAAGATGGTTGTGCACGTGGGCCAGTCGGTCCCTACCGGACAGGTTCTCCACGCGCGTGGCCGTGCGTAGCGCATCGCGTGTCTGCTTCACCGACACCATCTCCAATGCCGGCGGATCGGTGAGCTGCCGATTGGAGTCGGCGAGCGTGATCGTGTCGAATTCCACCCCGACATTGCCCTCTCGACGTTCCAACACAACGGCTGCGAACGCATGCTGCTCGGAGCGAAAGAAACAGAAGGGGCCAACAGGGACGGCAGAGCTCGCGAAGTCGTCACGCACTGCCTCGGTTAGGCGGATGACTTCCGCATCGCGCGTGTAGGGGCCGTAGCGGAACACCGTGACCTCCCACGCGAAATAGCGCGCCAGTGGGCGGAGGAGCACGGCTATCCCCTCCAAGACTCGCAGGACCTGGCTCGGGTCGCGCAATACCTCGCCGTGGACCAAGACGACCTCTTTCCCAAGGAAGACGTGCAGCGCCGATTCCGCGACGTCCAGCCGCCCGACTTTTCCGCCGCCGACTCGCCCCACGGCGTGCTGGCCGACCTCAACCTCCCCCTCTATATCACCACGAACTACGACGATTTCATGGTCGAAGCCCTCAAGGCGCGAGAGAAGGACCCGGTCCGCGAACTCTGCCACTGGAATCGCTTCGTCGAGATGGAGCAGCCTTCTGCCTTAGCGTCCGGGTTCGAGCCCAGTCCGGCCACCCCGCTCGTCTATCACCTTCACGGCCACTATGCGCTTCCGCAGTCGCTGGTCCTGACCGAGGACGATTACCTCGATTTCCTCGTGCGCCTCTCCAACGATCAAGACCTGCTCCCGGCCACAATCCGCACGGCGTTGGCCGGTACGTCGCTACTGTTCGTGGGCTACAGCCTTACAGATTGGAACATCCGCGTCCTCTTCCGCGGGCTCATCGGTTCGCTGGGCGCGAGCTTGGGGATGACGAGCATTGCCGTGCAGCTGGCGCCGCCCGCGGCGGATGCGTCTGAGCACGGTCGGCAACGCGCTCAGCGCTATCTCGACGCGTACTTCGACACGATTCAGAAGATCAAGGTGCGGACTTATTGGGGCGACGCGCGGGAGTTCGCCGGGGAGTTACGTGCACGCTGGGAGGCCTTCTCCCATGCCTGATTCCCCCGACCAGAATCCCGACGTCGGCCCGCGCCCGTTCGAAGCCAACGCCACGGACCGGGCCCGTTTCTTCGGGCGGGAGCGGGAAACCAACGAGATCGTCTCCTTGATCCGGGGCCATCCAGTCGTCCTCGCCTACGCCCAGTCGGGCGCGGGCAAAACTTCGCTCTTCAATGTGCGCGTCGCGCCCGCGCTACAGGGGAACGGGTTCAATGTCCTCCCCTTGGCCCGAGTGCTCGGCGCCGCTCCGGAGGGAGTGGATCCGGCCAGCGTGACGAATCTCTACATTTTCAACGCCCTGCTCCACCTCGACCCAGAGGCGGAACCCGAGTCCCTGATGAGCACCACCCTGGCGGACTTCTTGGCGGCGCGTCCGCGCGGTACCGACGACGAGGGGCACCTCGTACCGCGGGCGCTCATCTTCGACCAGTTCGAAGAGCTGTTCACGCTGATCACCGATCGCGGGTCCGCCGCCCAATTCGCGTTCTTCGATCAGGTGGCCGCGGCGCTGGCCGCCGATCCCCTGCTGCGGGTTGTCTTCGTCATTCGTGAGGATTACCTGGCCCAACTCGATCCTTTTGCCCGCCAGCTACCCGAGCGGCTGCGGACCCGCTTTCGGCTCGAGCGGCTCCGGGAGCCGGCGGCCCTCGAGGCGGTCCAAGGGCCGCTCGTCGATGCCGATCGCACCTTCGCACCAGGCGTGGCCGAACGCTTGGTCCAAGAGTTGCTGCAGGTGCGGGCCGTCAGCGCCGGTGGCGAAGCCGTGGCGGTGACCGGACCGTATGTCGAACCCGTGCAGTTGCAGGTCGTCTGCGTGACGCTCTGGTCCAGTTTGCCGGCCGCAACCACCGTCATCGACGAAGGCCACCTGCGGGAATTTGGCGACGTTGACCGCGCGCTGCGAACGTTCTACCGCGATGCTCTCGGCGCGGCGACGGGCACATCCAGCGTGGACGAGCCGACGCTTCGCCGCTGGTTCGGGAGCACGCTGATCACGACCATGGGGACGCGCGGCACGGTCTACCGAGATGAGGAGTCCACCGGAGGCATCTCCAACGCCGCCATCGACGTGCTGGAAGGACAGCACCTGATTCGCGCGGAGTACCGGGCGGGCACGCGTTGGTACGAGCTCAGCCACGACCGCTGCATCGGTCCCATTCTTGCCGACAACGAGGCATGGGACAGCAAGAGGCGGGCGGGAGCGACGCACCCGCTCGCAAGGCCGGCGCGCGAGTGGCAGCGGCTGGGCAGCGACGAGGACGCCCTACTACGAGGCAAACGGCTGGCGGAAGCGACTGCGTGGTCGGCAGCGCACCCGGCAGAGCTAGATGAGCTAGAGCGGTCCTTCCTCGATGCAAGCCAGGCTCTGAAAGAGCGTGAGCAGGTCGCGCGTCGGCGACTTCGGAGACGCATCGCGTCCTTAGTGGTGGGACTGGCTATTGGCCTCGTCCTCACGGGTCTCGCGGCGTGGCAGTGGCAAGATGCTGATAGGGCGCGGTCCGACGCCCAGCGGGCGGTAGGGGTGGCTGAGGCGGCCCAAGCGCAGGCTGAGGTGCTCAGGATGGGAGCTGAGCAAGCGGAAGATGCGGCCAAAGCACTCCTGGTTCTAGAAGTTGACGAAGGCAGGAGTTGCGCACCGACACTTCTTTCTCCTAGCCGAGGCGACGTGCTGGACAACGGTCGCCGCGATCGCACGGACGGAATCATCTGGAGATTTTCGTGGAGTCTCTGTGCGCAGGCCGTACGTTATCGCCTCGTGGTGCAGTCAGCGACCGCTTCATTTCCAGTCGTGATGGAAGAAGCGCTATTTAATGGGGAAGAAGTTAGCGAAGATCCGGTGTACGTCTTTGATAGTCCTGACGGCTTCATCATCAATGAGCGCCGGATGGGATGGACGTGGGAGGTCACCGCGATCTTCGAGCGCGATGTGGAGGGACCCCCGGCGATCGGGACCTTTGATGTTGAGCCCTTGGATACTGATCCCCCGGGGTAAGTTTTGAACTAACGGGACTCCCAAGACCTGTAGGAGATCTTCGGTCCGCGGTCGAGCCACGACTGTGTGCTTGACGGACTGGGCACGCCGCCCAGCGTCGTAGGGGACGCTGTCACGGAGCGTGGCAAGCAGTCAAGCGAGAAGGCGATCCGCGAGGCCACGCAGTTCGTGGCGCCGGAAGCCGCCGGCGCCGGGGGTTCGGCGGGACCCTCGCCCCACCGCGTGCTGTGATACCTGCGGTCTCGACTCCTCGCATGCTCTCAAGGCGGGAGGCCCCGAACCCCAGCTGGGTTCGAGCGTTGGTCAGACCTTGATCTTCTGCCCCACGCGGATGCGGTTGGGGTTGCGGATCCCGTTCTTCCTCTACAGCTTTTGGACCGTCGTGTTGAACAGTGCCGCGACACCGCTCAAGGTGTCCCCGGGACGGACGACGTAGACACTCCGGTCCGTCGGGCGGGGCACAACCGGCTCTTCAGCCCGCCCGACCGCCTGCGCGTCGATCAACAGCACCTGCCCTACGCGGATCAGGTTGGGGTTCGCGATCTGATTGCGCTCCACCAGCGTTCGCACGGTCGTGTCGTACCGACTCGCGATCGCCCCGAGATTCTCGCGGCGACGCACAACGTGTGCCCGGCCGGCGGCCTCCGGTCCACCCGCAGCCCGCGAGCCAGGGTCACGCGCGGACTGGCGCAGGCCGGCCAGGGCGTCGTGGGCAGCGGTCATGCGATCGCCGCCCCTACTTACTGCTCCCGCGTGGGACGACATCGCAGCGGATCGGCAAAAGTGCCGCCACCGGCGTCGAAGTCCGCGAGATCGTTCAGCTATAGGTACTCCTCCGGATCCACCCAGCGCCAACCACCGCCGACGAGACGCTGCAGTCCCAGGTGGAGGTGCGGGGCGGTGATGAGTCGACCGGTGTTCCCCACGAAGCCCACGTCCATGCCCGCCTCGACCTTCTGCCCGTTTGACACTGTGATCTTGCTGAGATGGTAGAGGTGTGCCTTGAACCAGAGCCGGTCGCGGCCGTTTCTGTACGCCCCCGTGATGATGACGAAGTTGCCGACGCCGTCGTCCTGGCCGGTCGTTGCCGCGCCGGCAAACGGCGCAGTAACGACGGTGCCTAGGGGCGCCGCGAGGTCGATGCCCCGGTGCGCCGGCAGGCCAAGGGCCCGCCTCTCGTCTGTCATTGATCCGAAGGGCTCAATGATCTGATGTGGTACAGGGCGGAGCATTATGGCCCTACCTCCGTCGGCGGAAGGACAGCCGTCTCTTCTACGGCAACAGCCTGCTCTGCTGGGACTCCTGCCGCGCTGCGATTCCCGAAATAAAATCCGAGCACGGCAGTGGCCGCCGCCGTGGCCACTCCGAAGAGCGCGACGCCTTCGGACAGATTGCCAGTGACGATCAGATAGAGCCCCCCGCCGATAGCAGCCCAGATTGTCGGGACCACGACTAAGAGGGCCAAGAGGGCTCGTATGGCCCCTCTTCGATTGCTCAACAGCCTCAGAAACCCCATGCGTATCCTCCTCGCCACGCGCTTGAATGCCCTTGTGGCAGATCGCCTCGCCGCTCCTGTCATCGCTCGTAGCCCCCAACCGCTCCCGTTCTGGTGATTGAAGGTCGGCTCAAACCGATGCAACTCCAACACGCGGAGACTCTTGGGCTCGATGAGATCCCAGCAACCTGCCCATCTTGGACAATATTGCTGAGGTGTGGGTTCCCCAGCACCTAAGCCTGCCCCGGTTTCCAGGACTGTTCGGGTGTAGAGATCGTGCCGCATCCTCGGCGGCCTGACGAGCGCGTTCGAAGTTGATCGGGCTGAGATCGCCGATCGCGGTGTGCCGGCGGCGCGCGTTGTACCAGCCCTCGATCCACTCGAAGATCGCCGCCGCGAGCTCGGCCCGGGTGGTCCAGACCTGGCGGTCGAATAGGCGCTTGACGTTCCAGGCGCTATCTGACTCGTTCGCTCTCTACGTGTCGAGATTGACGGAAGCCGACCTCAAGGACCGAGTACGCCGGGCAAGCGCACATCAATCCGGCGTGAATCCGCTCCCGATAGGTCGTCGATACCTGCTGACCGAAGGATTAATGCTCGAGAAGCTCGGGAGGGACCCGATCACCCACCGCAGCGACCGAGGACCTGAGCACCGTCGCAATCGAAGCCGTGGCCGGCCTTGCGGTGACGTGAGCGCATTCCAGGATCAGATCCTGCCGCGCCCGAGCATTCGATCAGACGAGAATCAACTTTTATCTCGGACAGCTCTATCCCACAGAGGTTCGGGTTTTGCGCCCGCCAGTCGAACCCGCGACCCTCTGCTTGGGAAGCCGCTGATCTACCACACGTGCGCTGCACGCGCCGAGCACTCAGTCAGGCGTGGCGTCGGGGTGTGGTCGGTCGTCGGGGGCTCGGTCGGCTTGCTGGTGTCCGGCCTCGCTGGCAACGAGCGGGTGTCGCCACCGGGTGGCGCGGATGAGCTGTCGCCCTGCTCCCTGCAGCCCCCGCGCCAGCCCCAGGCAGCCGAACCCAAGCATCAGGAGGAGCGTTCCGATCACGTAGAGCCCCGCCCGGGCGACCGCCCCAGCGGGCAGCGTGACGATCCGTCGGCGCCCGCTTGATTCCCCGCGAGGGTGGACGGCCCTCGCCCTCTCGGCCCCGGCGTCGGCCCGGAGAGCCGGGGCCGCGCCTTGCCGCGTTCGGGAAGCCGGCCGGACGTCGGTCTCGGACACCGCTCGCACTCGCATCGGTCGCCCGGCGAATTGCGTGCCGTCCAGCGCGGCGATGGCCCGGGCCGCTTCGGCGTCATCCGCGAAGTCGACGATCGCCAGCATCCGACCCCCGCCCGCGAGGGACTCGACCAGCTGCACATCCCGGACCGACGAGTACGGCTCGCACAGCTGGAGCACGTCGAATTCCGTCGTGTCCGGAGACACGTAGGCAAGAGTCAGCTTCATGGCACACAGCTATCCGACATCGAGTCGGCCTCCCGCGGAGTCTCGCCGCCTCAAGAGCGCAAGGCCCGGCGTCGAGCTGCCCCGGGCTCCCATTCTCAGGCAAATGGAGACCGTGGGCACCGGGCCCTTCCCAGACGTAGACGGCGGAACCCCGCGTCGCGTGACGGCGGAGGGAGAACGTGCGTTCGCCGGCGGAGTCTTGGCCGATCAGGAGCCGATCGCTCCATTGCGGAGGAGCCGCGCCGCGGGGCTGAAGCTTGCGTGCGCGGCCGCGGCCTTGGCCGCATCGTAGGTCGCCGAGTAGCGCCGCACCATCGCCGAGGTCGATTGGCCCAGCAGGTACTGCACGTCCAACTTCCGGGCGTGGTTCTCGATTGTCCAGGTGGCGAAGGTGTGCCGGAAGGGGTGGGGGTTGGCGTGCACCCGGCCCGATCCCCAAGCCGGGTAAACAAGGTCCTGAGGAGGTACTGGTTCGGCCTCCGCAAGGATGCTGGCGTACTCAGCGGAGGCGACGGCACGCACGCCCTGGCGGTGCTCCATGCTCGATCTCTCGCCCGTTCGCAGTGTTCAACGGACCCGCGCCGACTCGATGAGCATAGTCGCGCCGGCACCGGTGAGCGTCGGCTGCTTCGTGATCCGGGATGACCAGCCGGCGATGGTCGAGACGGGCTTCCGGCAGATGTACCCGCTGTTCCGCGAGGCCGTGGCGCAATTGGTGGACCCGGCGAGTCTGCGCTACCTGATCGTGCCGCACTTCGAAATGGACGAGTGCGGGTCGCTCAACGAGTTCTTGGCCGAGGCGCCGGAGGCGGAGGTGGTGTCAAGCCCCGTGGGTGCTTCGGTGACGTTGGGAGACTTCACGGCGGCGACGCCGCGGGCGACCGCGAACGGCGAGACGCTCACCCTCGGGCGGAAGACGCTGCGGATGATCCTGGCGCCGTGGGTGCACTACTGGGACAGCCTGGTGGTGTACGACGAGACGGACAGGCTGCTCTTCTCGTCGGACCTGTTCATGCAGACAGGAGACCGGGAGCCGCTCACCGACGAGGATTGATCGGACGAAGTCTTGGCATGCGCGCGGTTCTTCGGGCTGCTGCCGTCGCAAGCGCACTTGAATCAGCTGCTGGATCGGATCGAGCCGCTCGCAATCGACACTCTTGCCTGCCACCACGGGTCCGTGTTGCAAGGCGACCCGTCGCGGTACTACCGGGCGATGCGGGAACACGCGGCGGACGTCGTGAACGCCGCGTTCTACGAAATGCAGGGGGTAGCGGGGCCGTAGGGGTGCGGTTGCGACGGCTCAACATTCCAACCGTGGCCAGTCGACTCACACGCTACTAGATGGAGATGGAGTTTTGGGCCGGCACAGCAGTTCTGGGCCAGAACAGCCCCACACCTTGACTTCCGCGCACACCCACGCTAGCCCAAACTGAGACGCCATAGACAGCGCGAGCACTTGGCTACACCCGCCGGTCCCTTCCAGCGGTGTGCGCCACGTGTCATCAGATCACCGCCGACACCATGACACCGCATGTCCGTGACAAATCCCGGTCGTAAGACCTCTTAGTGAGAGATGAGGTAGGTGTGCTCGCCAATCGTGGTGACAATCTCCACGTCTCCATCGACAATGGACCACTGATCCGAGAGGTGATCATCTACCCTCACGCTCACGTTGTTCACGTCCACACGACTCACCTTGAATGATCTCGGCTGACCGGCCCTGCGAGGCAGTCCAGCATCCGTCGACACAATGAGGGTACGACGGTCGGCATCATACCAAGCTTGTGAGACGCAAACGGACGGAAAGTCCACGTCATACACTGTCGGCTCCAGGAATTTCTTGTGGTTCGGTTGGTGGTAGAGGCGCCAGAACGCAGCGCGACTGCCCGCCTCATGCACCGCCATCGATGCGTTGTACTGCCCGCGTGGATACGATTCGTTTAACCCAAAACCCCAAGTGAATTCGCCGCTGTCGTGATCCCAGGTGGGCTCATAATGTTTCTCCGCGTAGTCTTTCAGTTTGGCGTAGATCGCGTCCTCGCCAAACTCTCGCGATAGGGTCAAGCCCCGAAGCGTCGCGCTCGGCTCTGGTTTCAGGGTGGTAAAATTGATCGTCCCTTCCTTGACCTCGTCGAGCGTCGTCCACCCTAAGTACTCGGCCGCGCCTCTGAACAGCAGCCTCGCCTCTTCATATTTCTGACCGACCAGTTCGTGGGCCAACATCAGGTGCCCGCTCGCCTCCGTCGGGTGATGGTACGCGACCAGAGGGTCGTAGTATAAGGTCGAGCGATCGGTGCCCCGGCCCTGGATCCGACCGAGTCCATAGAGCTCTTTGGCCCTCTCCCACCAGTGGTTGAACACCCGGTGCAAGTCACTTCCATAGAGCATGTCGTGGAGCCTCAGACCGAGGCCCGCTCCGGCCAGTCACTGTGGCCAGATTTTCGTGTTCTCTCACTGATTGCCCTCGGGCGTTCGGGACCACTGATTCGCCAAGTGCTCCGCAATTGAGGTATGAGTCCAGGTGAAGGTGTTTTCCCCATCGCGAATCATCTCGAACGGTCGGTTCCATTTTTCGTCACCCGAGACGTACAGATGAAACCCCAGCAGCATCAGGAACCAGCCCTTGAAGAAGAGATTACCGTCGGCCCCGATCGGATCCATTTGCAGCCCCCAAGGCTCCACCCCATTGGCGGTCCAACCGGGCACATCGTATTGCCCTCGTAGGTGCTTGGGGATCAAGTACTCGTACCAACCCTCCTGGTAGTTCTCCCGCCTGGGGTCGTGTCCGATCTGATCGAGCCAGTCTTTGGCTGCGTAGTAGCCCGTATGTCGGTAGACCAGCTCATCCAAAACCTGGCTGTAGACCTCACGCCAGGCCGGAGTGGTATCGGCCATCAACACCATGGCATGGCCCGATTCTCTGAGGTCCATGCGCGCCCATGACCCGGTGGGTTCGCGGGAATACGCATCCCAGTGCGGATGCGGTTCCCCATCCTTGTCCCAGTTGTCTGGCGTCGTTACTTTGCGATGGAGGTATCGCAGCCACCCGCGACTTCGCTCCGAGGTGGCGGGATATCCCCGTATAAGCTTTGTCATCATCACGCTCCTCGACTGAACATACGATGCTGTCTCACGTCTCACCAGAAGTCATGGTGAGGCCTGAAGCTCTCACAATTCCCCTGTCACCTCAAGGCGTGAGTCACGAGGCCGACCATCCTCCCACCACTCTGGCGTCCTCCACTCGTGATAAGCCGTGCAACTACACACATCAATTCGGTTTCCGTCATGCTGGAAGTCAGGTCGTCTCGGATCGACAGATTGGGATGCAGGGGATCAACCGGCAGTGGGCGGAAGCGGGCCCGCGATCCGATCCCGCGCGATCACGAATGACTCATCGTTAAACCAGAGACCGCTGTGACGTTGTAGCACCTCGCGCACCGTGTCCAGAAAGGCGCCGCTCCGCGTGGCCTCGCCAAGACGATCGTCGCCAATCTGCGCGACATAGATCGCGGCGTTCCACGCGGCCAGCGCCGTCGACGTCCCGATCCCGCCTACCAGCTCGGACGGCATGACGTACATGTGATATTTGAAGATCGACCGATCATCACTGTACGGCTCGAAATCGAGGTCATCGACATCCGCCAACTGATCGCGCGCCTGCTCCAGAATTTCATGGCGAGTAGCCCGAAACGGGTCTTCGTCGCTCCAGATATTGTGGATGATCTCCATGCCGGGATCATTGCCGTACGAGTGAACCGTGAGCATTCGCCCACCGGGAGCGAGACTGCGGGCCAAGGGCGCGATCACACTGCGCACCTTGATTTCCGCGGACATCCGAGCCCGATACGGCTGCGACGCAATCACCAGGTCGTAGCCCTCCGCCCTACGGTCACCGTCCCGGCGCGGGATGACCTGATCGAGCGCGAACCGCTGATCGGCCCGATACAGGACGAGCACGGACGGGTGCACGTAGAGCGGATTACCGGTTCGCTCGCTCAGCCGGACCTGCCAGTCATCTACCATCTGCGGCACCAAGTCGCGAATCTGCTGGTCGAACTCAAACGCGGTCGACCCGTTCAGCGCCACATCCCGCCAACTCACCTGCTCGGCCGCCTCGGCCCGCCGTGGGCGAAGCCAGGGCGCCTCGGAGTACAGCATGTTCGTGATCACCACGACGAGCAGTGGATGCTCGGAGAAGCGGTCCGCAAGCTTCTCCAGGGACTGGCGCACATCCTCGAAGCTGATCTCCTTGCCAACGACCAGCCACGGCATGTGCCGGAATTGAGCGTGCATGGTGCGCATCACCGTGATCAGCACGGTGCCGTCGCCCATGCCCGCGTCGAACAGACGCAGCGCCGGCGGCGTCGGCCGCACTCGCTCAAGTTCCATCGACACCCGCCGGGCGATCTCCCACTTTTCGCTACACGTCGTCACAAAGAGGAGATATTTCTCCCGGTTGTCGAAAAATCGGAAATGCTCAGCGTTGGGCGATGTCACTGCCACCAGCCCTCACCGCCACCAGACCCGCAGCCCGCATGCCCGTATTCTAGGTTGGGCTGGCTGGCATTGCCCACGAGGTAGTCGCTCATCGGCGCCGCGGGCTTGCCGCACGGCGTTCGAGCCCTCGACCAGGCCAGCGCCTATCAGTCCCGGAAAGGCGTCCGCCGCGGTTTGCTGTGGAATTTCGGGGGGGTATGTTAGGCTG
This sequence comes from Dehalococcoidia bacterium, assembly GCA_963662615.2. Classification (GTDB taxonomy): domain Bacteria; phylum Chloroflexota; class Dehalococcoidia; order Bin125; family Bin125. The sequence goes on along the minus strand of CAXXSR010000001.1, from coordinate 93,258 downwards.
GGCGCTTGTCGGCGCGTCTCTGATACTGATTCGGTGTGGAGGGCAGGGGACCATGCTGTTTCCGGTGACGACCGTTGGGAGCTGGGCTCGCCCCCCGGACCTGATCCGCGCCCTCCGGGCGCGCCAGGCCGGGGAGATCTCTGAAGCCGACTTCGCCGCCGTGGCCGATGAGGCCGTCCTGGAGGCGCTCCGCTACCAGGAGGACGCCGGGGTCGACATCATCACGGACGGCGAACAGCGCCGCGACAACTTCTACTCCTTCGTCGTCGACAAGATCCAGGGCATGCGCCTCATGGCGGTCTCCGAGTTGCTGGACTACGTCCCCGACCGCGCCCGCTTCGAGGAAACCCTGCGCGCCCTCGATGTCCCATCCTTCGCCATCAAGAGCCCGGTCGCCGTCGAAAAGCTCCGGGTCCGCGACGGCCTCGCCCGTGACGAAGTCGCCTTCCTCCAGCGGCACACCCAGAAGCCCATCAAGGTCCCGCTGCCCGGCCCCTACCTGTTGAGCCGCGCCGCCTGGTTCGAGCAACTCTCGCGCGACGCCTATCCCACGCAGGAGGACCTCGCCGCGGATGTCGTGCAGATCCTCCGCGACGAAATCGTGGCCTTGCGGGATATGGGCGTAGCCTTCATCCAGTTGGACGAGCCGACCTTGACGCAGGTGGTTTACGGCGAGGAGAGCCAGGAGACGTTCATGTGCGCGGCGCTGGGATCGCGCCGCGACCCGACCGAGGAGATGGAGTTCGCGCTCCAACTCATGAACGAGACCGTCGACGGCATCGACGGCGTCCGCTTGGGCGTCCACGTCTGCCGGGGCAACTGGAGCCGGCGCGAGGACGTGCTCCTCAGCGGCAACTACGGGCCGCTGCTGCCGTACCTCGTACAGATGAACGTGGACCAGTTGGTCCTAGAGATGGCCACTCCCCGGGCCGGTGAGGTGGAGGTCTTCAAGGAGTACGCCAACGAGAAGGAGATCGGCTTGGGCGTCGTGAACCCCCGCAGCGACGACGTCGAGGACGCGGAGACGATCGCCGCACGCGCCCGCGACCTGCTCCAGTACTTCGATCCCGAGAAGATTTACCTCAACCCGGACTGCGGCTTCGGCACCTTTGCGGAGCGCTCCGTCAACACCCCGGAGACGTCGTTCCGCAAGCTCAAAGCGCTGCGCCAGGCGGCGGACATCCTGCGCCGGGAGTACGCCCCGGTTGCCGAAGGGAGCCGATGATGACCACGAAGCAGGACACGATCAACGGGCTGCACCCCGAGAAGCTGGAAGCGGTCATCGCGTCACTGAAGAAGCCCAAGAACCTCAAGGCCTTCAGCGGCCCCTGGCGCTCGCGCGTCGTCTGGCAGGATGGCTTCAAGGCCAAGGCGCACACCCGCACCCACACCGCCCAGTTCGATGAGCCCGCCGACCTCGACACCAAGGACACCGCCGCCAGCGCCCACGAGCATCTGCTCTCGGCCGTCGGCTCCTGCATGATGGTCGGGTTCGTGCTGAACGCCACCCGCCAGGGCGTCCAGATCAAAAACCTCGAGATCGCGCTGGAAGGCAACTTCGACAACATCCTCAAGTGGGCTGACCTCGACGACGCCGGCAACCCCGGCTACGGCGGCATCACGGCCAAGGTCTATGTGCAGGCCGACGCCGACGAAGCCACGCTGCGCAAGATCTGGCAGAAAGCCGTCGACGGCTCGCCCGTGGCCCAGAGCGTCACCCGCGCCACCCCCATCAACGTCGACTTCGAGGCGCTGTAGGAGGCGTTATAGGAAGCGCTTCGAGATGATCGAGCTTGTCGACGCGGACTGGCTCGAGCGTGAGTTCGCCGCTCCCGTCGGCCGCCTCGTCGACGCCCGCCGTCCCGTCAAGTACCTCCAGGGCCACATAGGCGGTGCCATCAACTTGCCCCTCGGGCAGATCTTCGACGCCGACGGCCGTCTCCGCCCCGACGAAGAGTTGGCCCAGTGGTTCGGCGCCGCCGGGGTCGGTACCGGGATGCCCGTGGTCGTCTACGACGCCTACGATGGCCAGAGTGGTGCCATGCTTGCTTGGCTGCTCGACTACCTCGGCCACCCCGACGTGCGCTTGCTGGACCACCCCTTCGATCGCTGGGCCGCCGGGCACGAGATCTTCTACCGGCCGCTGACGGCCCCGCCGGCGCAGTTCACGCTGCAGCCGCGTTCTGGGCTGCGCGTCTTCGCGCCCGATCTCGCGGGCGCGGATCCGCCGGTCCTCCTGGACACGCGCAGCGTCGAAGAGTTTACCGGCAGGCAGGTCACAGAGGACCGCGCCGGACATATCCCCGGCGCGACCCACATCCGCTGGACCGAGTTCGTGACCGAGGGCGAGACCCTCTTCGCTTCACGCGCCCACGTTGCGGCCCTGCTCGCCGCCTCCGGCGCCCAACCGGGTCCGCATCCCCGTCGCAGGATCGTGACCTACTGCCGCAGGGGCCCCCGCGCGGCCGTGGCGCTGATCGCGCTACAGCGCCTCGGTTACGAAGTCAGCCTCTACGACGGATCCTTCGCCGACTGGGCGGCGCGCCCCGAGCTGCCGGTGCAAGTCTGACCACCCGGGCTTGCCGCACGGCGTTCGAGCCCGCGACCTTCTATTAGGGAAGCAGAGGATCAACTCGCAACGTTCCTAGCGGCGAGGAGCCGCCCGAGTGATGAGGCCAGCGAGACCCCGTTCCCCGCTCCGACGCCCGACTCTATGCCGGATAGATGTGTCCCAGATAGCGTCCGATCGGCGCCCCGCCGCGACGGCGGCCCCCGACAGGCGGCCCCGACAGGCGTACGTGGATGACCTCCTGGAGCCTCGGCCGGGGCTGTGGTGTCTCAAAACCCCATCGGCCCCTGCCTGAACTGTCGGAGCCGCGGGGAAGGAATACGCTCTCCTGGTGGCATCCGCGAGGTGCGAGCACGGTGTGACGACGAACCACGACGCCAGGTACGGCCGGCAGGTCTGTGAGCTCCAGGTCACACTGAGTTGTGAACTCCAGGTCACACTGAGTAACGTGGACCCTCCGATCTGGCGCCGCATCGCCGTCCCCCGCGACCTGACAGCGGATGAGGTTTTGACACCGCACAGGCGGCAGCACCTGCACAGACGTCCCCGGGCCCTCGTCTTCGCCACCGCCTTCGCCACCGCCTTCGCCACCGCCTTCGCCACCGCCTTCGCCACCGCACTCGCCCTCCTCCTCGCTGCCTGCGGCGGCGAGAGCAAAGAACCTGCCCCGACTGCACCGGCCGCCGCCGCCCCGACGGCACCGACTATCCCCGCCGCCGCGCCTGCGGCCGAGCCAACCGCGCCTGCGGCCGAGCCAACGGCGCCCGCGGCCGACAGCAACGAAACCGTCCCGATCGCTCCAGCCGCCGCCGCGCCTGCTTCGGCCCGCTTTGTGAAGCGCCCTGTCTCGTTGGTGGAGGGATGGAACCTTGTCGGCTGGACGGGGCCGGCGACCCCATTCGATGACGCCATCGCCTCGATCGTGGATCAGGCGGTAGCGGCAGCTAATTTCGATGCCACCCGTCAGTCCTACCGCATCTGGCACGCCTCGGCGTCGAGCTTCCTCAATTCACTCGACCACATCGCGCGAGGATCGGCACTCTGGCTGCGCGTCGCCGAACCGATCGTCTGGGACCAGCCGCTGATCGGAGAGCCCGGCCCGCTTCAGCTGGAGTCAGGTTTCAATCTGCTGACGTGGACCGGCCCCCCGAGGACGAATCCGCTCGAGGGGTTCTCGTTGCTGGGCGACGCCCTCACCGTCGCGTTCGCGTTCGATACCGCCTCGCAGGCCTTCACCTCCTTTGCGCCAGGCCGCCCGGCGACGCTCAACGACCTCGCGCCCCTCGTCCACGGGGGAGCTTATTGGGTCCGCCTAGACGCGCCGACGTTGTGGTTGCAGCCGCCAAGCGCCGCGGCCTTCGCCCCCACCGGTTAGCGCGCTGCTACCCCACATGCTCCGCTTGCTCGTCCGCAAGTTTCTCGAGCGCGCTTGCCCGCACGTCGCGGCCGCGCTTTATCCGCCGCCGCCCGCCTTGGATGTCAAGCCGGATTCAATGCTGAATAGCACTGTCCGGCGTTGAGTTGGACATTGGATCCTCGGTAAGCGAGTTCGGCTGTCCTGTGCTCGACGCGACGTCGAACATCGCCGTCCGGCCTTGGCCGGCTTCTTGAATCGGACTCAACGTCAAGACGCCCTTCTGGCCCTACCACGGGTCTTGAGACACCAGACCTCGCCCGTGCGGAGCTAAGCTCGGCGGTGGCGCGCTCGCGAGCGCGTGTTCATCACGGACGTCGGTACTTCTCGCCAAGCGCCTCCTCCCAGGAGAGGTACGCGATCATCTGCTCTCGAGTCCGCGAACCACCGCCGACGAACGGGCGATCCTCGCCGCCTTCATCCAACTCCAGTCCGGCCGCGGCCCAGGCGGCGACGCCACCGTTGAGAGCGGCCACACGCGGGAATCCCATGCGCCGCCACAATGAAGCGGCGAAGATCGCGCGAGCGCGGCCATCACAGACGGTGACGATCGTCGTGCCACGGATCGCGATCTGATCGTCACTAAACGGAATCTGGCCGCCGGGGCAAGCCAGCGCCCCGGGGATGTGGCCCGCGATGAATTCATGCGGCAGCCGAACGTCAACCATGTAGAGCGGCGCTCGATCCGCGTTCGCCCGGAGCCTCTCCAGTTCACCGACGGAAAGGACTCGCACTCCGTCGCGTGCCGCGATCTCATCGGCGACACGCTCGGCGTGTGAGACGGCGTGGGCTGAGTACTTTTGGGGTGCGCCCGGGTCTGCATTCAGCTGCAGCTCGTGACCCGCGAGCATCAAGCCCATGGTGCCGTTTCGAAGTGCGGTCACGTTCGGGACACCGAGACGCTGCAATTGGAAGGCGCCCACGATACTCCGCGTACGCCCGGCGCAGTTGACGACGACGGTCACCTCGCCAGCAGGCTCCTCGGCCAGGATGTCGGTGATGGCCAGTGGGAGCTCTCCGCCGGGCACACTTCGTGCACCGGGGATGCAGCTCTTCGCAAACTCGGCCGGCGTCCGCGCATCGAGCACGATCGTGCGCTCAGTTCCTTTGAGGCGCTCGGCCAGCTCGTCCGCCTCGATCTCGGGGACTGCCTCCTGGATCAGCAGGCGCTCGCTGAAGTCCTTCCCGGGCACACTCCAGCCGGAGATCGTCGGCAGCTCCATCTCCACCCAACCGGCATAGCCGCCCTCGAGCCAGCGAACCCTGGTCAGTCCAAGTTGTTCAAATTGCGTCGCGGCGCCGGAGCTGGACGCCGCGTCCTCGGCGATCGCTGCAGTAAGCACCGATGAGACGGGAATGAGCCGAGGGAGCCGCTCCGCGAGCTCCAGCGCCGGCACCGAGGTGCTGCCGAAGATCTGCCCCGCTCGGAAATCTTCGGTGGGACGCACGTCGATGACCGCGTGCAACTCATTGCTGGCCATCAGCTGTTGGAGGTCGCTCGCGGTGATCAACTCGGCCATCGGCCGCTCCCTTCGATGAGCCCGATGACGACAGCTGAGTGGCCGCAGAGGTTGGCACAAGGCTCACCGGATGCGCTCGACCGCATCCGGCCGCAACAATTCGTGTGTCGTGGTCGGCTCAATGTCGAATTGTACTGTCCGGCATTGAATCCGGGATAGGGCTGCCTCCTGCACTGCAGCTCCTAACCGGCAGCTCCCTCCTTGGCCGCCCCGCGAACTCCATTTCAAACAGTGCTGTTCTACACCATTGGGGGAAGCGTACTGTCCGAGATTTAATGCGGCACGAACCCCCTGGCCTGGAACGGGTGCTGGCTATATTCCAAGCCAACGTAGAAGGGGCACCAGTATCCGGTTCTACGTCGGATAGGCCTATACGATTTCGAATCGGATAGCGCGATTAGAGAAAGCGAACTCTATCTTGGACAGTCCTGTTCGACATCGAATCCGGCTTCAATCCGCGCGGGCAGACGCTTGCCGGAGCTGAGCAGCCTGCAAGCGTTCTCCAGCGCACGTCGAATTGCACTCCCGTAAATCCAACTCTATGTCGGACATACCTGTCCGAAAATCAATCCGCCATAGAGCCGGTCGTCGCGGCGAGATTGGAGGCACAGCATCTTGAACTTTATGTCGAACAGTCCTGTCCGAAGTGGAGCCCGCTACGCGCGGAGCGCGTCGTGATCGTGTGGAGCGCATTCGCTAGACACGGGTTGTGGTTCGGAGCGCCTCGAACGCGACCCTGAAGCTGTCGCAAGACGGTTCGTTCTGAAGCGCTGCGCTGATACCTGCTGGCAGGTCCACCTCCAGGGCAACGAGATTCCGCACAGCGGCGCTTATCAGCGGAGTGAACTCCGTAGAGAAGTCCGAGTGACTTCGGCGGAGCGCGCCGCTCGCATCCAGCGAGTCGCGAACGAGGTCCGCGGCGTCTCCGAGGAAGTCTCCCCAGGCCTGGTGAAACGCGCGCGCTCCATCCGGGGGCGCAAGTGCGGCGAGCGCCGCGCCTGCGTCCGGGAGGGACGCCGCGGCCTTCCGCACGGCTGACCCAAAGCCCGCGAGGTCAACCACTTTGTTCGGCGCCAGTGCAGTCAGCAGCAGGGCATCGATATCGCGCGTGGCTGCAGTCGCCGGTGGGCAGAATGCCTTGGTCCACGCGGAAGCGATCAGCATTTCCCTGTCGCCACCTCCCAACACAACCAGCACCGCTGAAATCGGTCCGAACGCCGTGAGGCCGAAGTCGATGGGGATCCCGGGCACGAACAGGAGCCATTCGCCACCCTGCAGCAGCCAGATCCGCTCCACCGTCGAGCCGCATTCGTTCTCGATCGCGTCGGCGACCGCGGCCGCCGAGGCGAAGCCGCCGGGCACCTCGACGACGAGAGCCGTCAGTCCGACGACGCAGACGCCGCCATTGGGCGTCACGATGATCGGACCTGTCGATGCTTCGGGTCCAACAAACACCGGCGTTCCGAGGGCGCCGATGACGGCGGGCACGAGGCCAGCTTGGTCCGACGCGGGGAGGATCACCAGCGTCGAACCGGACACCCACACGATGCCCTCGCGCAGGGGCAGCGGCTCAACGCTACTCAACTCGTCGAGCACCCCTTGGAAGTCTGGCTCGGCAAGCGCGTACACCTCGACCGTGGCCCAGTCGGCGGAGAGCACCTGCGACAGGGCGTTCGACGGCAGGAAGAGCCGGTTTACCGCGACCGGCTCCAGCATCACCTCGAAGCCGGCCGCCACCAGTGCCGCGCGCACCGTGTCGACGGTCTGAGCCAGGGCGGCCGGGTCGGGTTGGGGCCCCAAATCCTCCGTCGTGACCAGGTGTGGCGGCCCGACGAGCGTCGCGATGACCGCTTGGAACTCGCCCTGATCGCTCGCGTTCAGCAGGATGACGAGGAGCGACCCTGCGCCCCAGATCGCGATGTCCTCTGCAGGCGTCACGTCGCCGCCGTTCACGTCCAGGTTGCCGAGCGCCGCGGCAACGGCCGCCGGTGTTGCCAGCGCGAATATCTCGAGCGTCGCCCCGCCGACGATGTAGCGCGGAGAAAACGCGTCCGGGATCCAGTCGCGCATCAGCGCGATTTCCAGGATCTCAACGCCACCGAAGCCCGCCTCAGCAAGAAGGGTCAAGAATTCGTTGGCGTTCGCCGGGCTGCCCTGCCCATCGGCGCTGACGTCGAGGATTAGGCCGTAGCTGACGTCTCCTTCCGGCACGAACAGGCGGATACTCATCAGCTACTGGCCCGCCGCCAGATCGGCGAAAAAGCCGAAGGCACCGGGCCGCAGGTGCACAGCCAGCTCCTGCCCCTCGCCTTCTGGGGCCCACGCGAGGGTCGCCCCGTCGTCCTGGATCGGCTCTCCGGGCAACGGGCTCGCCCGCACGAAGGCCTCGGTGATCCCCGATGGGTAAGCGACGGTGACCAGCGAGCCCACCGGCACTGTCAGCGCCGTGGGGTCGGTGACAATGCCGATGGTATCGGCGCACAGCCCCACCTCCGCTCCCGGGTCCGTCCAGCAGTAGGTCCCGAGTCCAAGCGGAACGGTTACGGACCCGGCGTATGCGGTGGCCGGCGGCGGGCCAGTGAAGTCGCCCTCTTGTGCGTGCGACGGCGCGAGCGGCGCCGTGGTGACGAGGGCGAGCGCAGCGACAACCACCGCCGCGACGGCGCCCCGCCGGCGCCAGACCTGCACGAAGGCTCGCCCTGGCCAGCCGCTGTTCCTCATGACATGGCTCCCTCGCTGTCGTCGACCTTGAACCGGCCCTTGGTGACTATCGGGTTTACCCGGAAAACATTCTATGCCCGCTATCGTGTAGGCGGTCCAATCGCGAAGGCAGTCGGCACTTGGCCACTCACTGACGACCTATGGTCCAAACGCCCACGGCCATCGAACGAGCAAATGCCGTCCAGTCCCTGCCCGTCCGGACCCTCTACGTCTTCTTTTCACGACCGGCGTCGCATCGTTCATTGGAACGCGACCGCCCACCCCACGCCCCCCTGGGTGCGGCGGCAAATCATCGCAGCCACCCCCGGGGGGCAGCAGCCGCGCTACCTCCTCCGGGACCGAGATGCGCGCTACGGCGCGACTTCGCAGCGCGGGCACGGCGTATCGGCATTGAGACCCTCCTGACGCCGTTCCGTACCCCGAGAGCCAATGCGATTGCCCAACGGTTCGTCCGGACCGTGCGGCGCAAGTGCCTGGACCACGTCATCGTCTGGAACGAGCGACACTTGCGCCGCGTGCTTCGCGAATACGTGGCTTACTACAACACGATGCCTTCGCGCATGCCCGGGGGCAGCAGCAGTGGTCAACGCAAATGGAAGGCTTCCGCAGAACTCTATCTTGGACAGTCCTGTTCGACATCGAATCCGGTTTCAATCCGCGCGGGTAGACGCTTGCCGGAGCTGAGCAGCCTGCAAGCGTTCTCCAGCGCGCGTCGAATTGCACTCCCGTAAATCCAACTCTATGTCGAACAGACCTGTCCGAATTGGAGTTCGCAAACCCCGACCGGACACGAACTGACCGATGCTCGCGCAGGTCCAGGGAATTGGGCTGCAGCTGCCCCATCTGGGCGATTAGCGCGATCGAGTGACGGGCGTTGGGGTGGTTGGGAGCATGTTGGCCGGTCTACGCCTTATGATTTTGCGGAGGATCGTGTGAGGGTACTCGCCGTTTGGACGCTCGGGACGGTATATCTGTTGGCTGCGATTGCGGGCATGGTGGCGATTGTGTGGGCGGCCGATTACAAGGACAACAGCGCGGACCCAACACCCTGGGTCGTTGGCGCGGCTATCGTGCTGGCGCCGAAGGCGATGTTCGGCGCGTGGCAGTTGAAGGGATTGTGGTCTTTCAGGCGGGTTGAGGACCGTCGAGTGTGGATCACGATTGGCGTGGCCGTTGGCGCGGCACTGATCTTTGGAGCCCAAGAGGTTGTGGCGGATGCCAGCGCGTGCAATGACGACGATTGCGCGAGGGTCGCGGTTCCCGTCACGATCGCGATCGTTTTGGGCGCATGGAGTTTGCCGTTAGGTGTGTGGACGCTGAGGCGTGTGCGCTACCCGTCGCCGCTGTTGAGCGCCGGCCTGGTCGCAGTGTTGATCACGACGGTGGCGGCACTGGCCGCGGCGGTGCAGGCGACCAGGCAAGAGGACGACTACGCCGATTTGACGCTCGGCATCATTCTGTTGGTTTGGGTGCTGCCCGCGGTGGTGGCGGTGGTGGGGATGGTGGTTCTACGGGGTCCGGTGGGGGCGGCGGCGCATCGCACCGCTGCGGGTCGAACGGCGGCGGGATACTTGGTCGCGGTCGGTTGCTGGTTCGTTGCGATGCCGTTTGCGGCGGGTGTTGATAGCGACTCTCTCCCAGTACTGCTGGCGGTATCGGGAGGTCCGGGAGTGGTTCTGCTGACTGTGGGTCTCGCGGCGCTTGCCTTCCGCTCCAGGGCGGGCAGGTGATGCCGATCGGTGGAGCCCGGCCGATGGGCTAGGTGAGTCGGTTTCCCCCGGAGGGTCGCGGCGAACGCGGCCCTCGCTCGCACTCCCCCGGGAGCGCAACGGCCAGGTCCCGCAATTCGGCCTCGTCTACGCCAACCTGAGCCGCGAACCAGGTGAGGTCTGGCTCGCCATCGGCATCGCGTGGGGCGGCCTTAAACAGCGCCACGATGTGCTCGGCCTCCTCCAGGACCTCATCGACGTCCCGCCAGGATGATGGGCTTAGTGATCTTACTGAACTGCGTCAGGGTCGCGTCCATCTGCCGGCCCATGGCCGCGTCGGTTAATACGCCGCCGTCGCCGGGAGTGCGGCATCTAGGATTCTACGTCGGACAGACCTGTCCGACATGGAGTTCGACTTAAGGAGGGTTTGGGCTGTGCCGGCCCAAAACCCCATCCGGGGCTAGGCCGCCCATCGGTAGACGTGATGCAACCCGCCGAGGACGGGTTCGCCGACGACTCGTGTACCTGGTCCGCCATGTCTCCTGTCTCCTGCGGGAGGCACTTGTCTTAAGGCCTGGTGCGGACGGGCGGCGTTGTAGAAGGCCACGTACTCGCGCAAGAGACGACGGAGATGGCGCTCGTTCCAGACGAGGACGTGGTCGAGACACTCGCGGCGCAACGTGCCGACCAACCGCTCCGCGATGGCATTCGCTTGGGGCGCTCGGAACGGGGTGAGGATCGTCTCGATCCCAATCCCCCGAGCGCGCGGGACGAAGTCCCCACCGAACTTGGCATCGCGATCCCGGATCAGATAACGCGGGTGCTGGCCCCACGGCGTGGCCTCTCGGATCTGCTGCCAGACCCAGGCCGCTGTGGGGTGCCGCGTGACGTTCCAATGGACGAGGGCGCGGCGCTCATGCGTGATCACGAAGAAGACGTAGAGGGTGCGGAACGTCAGGGTCTGCACCGTGAAGAAATCGCAAGCCCAGATCTCCGGCGCGTGGAGGCAGAGAAAGGTCCGCCAGCTCGGCGAGGGCGTTGGTGGGCTGCCGTAGCGCTGGACCGTGGTGCGGCTGATACGGAGCCCCAGCTGATGGAGTTCGCCCTGGAACCGTCGCGTCCCCCAGGTCGGGTTCTCGCGTCGGAGCCGCTGGATCAAGGCGATCACCGCGGGATCGAAGCGCGGGCGGCCAGCCCGGCGCGCCCGACTCTTGCGACGCCAGCGGATCCGCCACGCGGTCCGATGCCAGCGCACGACCGTGTCCGGCTGGACCAGCACGAGATGCCGTCGCCACGGCTGCCATCCCCGGGCGAGGTGGGACCAGAAGCGCCGGTCCGCTGGGGCCAGCGCTGGCCGGTGGCCGCGGCGCTCGAAGACCGCGAGTTGCTGCCGCAGGGCGAGGTTCTCCAAGACCAGATCCCGGCGATCGCGGCCGAGGAGTCGCAGCGCCAGGAGGAACAGCCGGAAGTAGAGCCACATTGCCGATCTCCTCGGTCGGCAGGATCAACGTCACAGGGCTGTCGCGCAACACGGACGGAGTTTTGGGCCGGCACAATGGTCGACCCCTTCTCATCCCTCGTTGGCGATCACCCTACAGCGCGAACGAGCATCCGCTTGATCCTGCCCACGTGCAAGCCGCGGGACACGATTTCGCACTCGGTCGCCAGCTCGAGCTTGGGCATAGGCAGAGGGAGGGAGTGGGTTGACCGCACTCGCAGGTACGCCCCGCTGCCCGTCCTGCTGGGTCAGGTACTCGGTAACGCCGAGCGCGCCTGTCTCGCCGCGGCGGGAGAACAAGCCGGCGCCTATACTGCGCTGACCAGCTTCCTGGCAGAAGGAGAGAGCGATGTCAGATGATCGTCCCCTCCGGGTGGCCGCGCAAGCCCACGGCCCGCAAACCGTGACGATCTGGACGGCGATGCGCCGCTACTTCAATGATCACGGGCTGGCGATGGACTACGCGCTCTACTCGACGTACGACGCCATGTGCCGGGCGCTGCTCGCGGGCGAGGTCGACATTGCGTGGAACGCGCCCATGGCGCACGCCCAGAGCCTGATGCAAAGCGGCGGGGCCTGCCGGACGCTGGCCATGCGCGACACCGATCAGAACGTCGCGACGGTCATCGTCGCTCGCACGGATTCCGGAATCGCCGCGCTGCAGGACCTACGGGGGAAGCGGCTCGCCCTAGGGAATCCACTCTCGACCGAGCTTCGCATCATTCCCGTCCGCCAGCTCGCGCAGGCTGGGCTGGATCTGGAGAGGGAATGCGAGATCGTGAACCTTGGGCCGCGCGAGTACCCCGACGGCGAGCGCTGGGTAGACAGCGGGATAATCTTCGAGGCGATCACCCGCGAGCGGGTCGACGCGGGAGCGATCTTCGAGCCGTTCCTTAACCATCTGGCGAAGACGGCGACCCGCGCTGCGGTGGACTTCAAAATCGTCTGGCGGAGCAAACCGTTCTGCCACTGTGCGTTCACGGCCCGGCCGGGACTGCCCCAAGGGACGGCCAACCGCTTCGTGGAGCTCCTCACGGCGATGGAGCCTGCCGAACCCGAAATCGCGGAGATGATGGAGCTGGAGCATTTTCGGCGCTGGCTGCCCGCAGACGACTCGGGGTGGGTGGAGTTGGTCGCGGCGCTGGAGGAACGGAACTTGACTGGGGTGACGTTCTAGCACGGGCGGACCTCCCAGATCGGTGTCGAGCTAAATCGGCTCCACATGAATCGATCGAGGCGTAGTCTCCGAGCCATTCATCCAGGATCACAGCGGGGCCGGACGATTAGGCCTGCGACCTGAGATCGACGCCGCCCTCACGCAGGCCATCCAACAGGCCGTCGCCGACCTCGCCAACCCCGACCTCGGCGTCAAGATCGGCCTGAGCTGCTCTCGTGGCCAGGGCCGCTCGACGCAGACGCAGCTCGCCTTCTCCTCCTCGTCGAGCCGACGCTCCGCCGCTCCATGACTGCCCAGCGGGCGCGCTTTCCAAAGGCGAACTCTATCTGGGACAGGACTGTTCGCCATTGACTCCGACTCGCCGGCGTCGAATTGCACTCCCGTAAATCCAACTCTATGTCGGACAGACCTGTCCGAGATAGAAGTCGAGCTTCCTCTGGCGAGCGCCGGCCGGCTGCTTCAGCGATTCAAGAACGCGAACTCTATCTGATGTGATCTGGCAGTCTACACGGGGCCATCGAGGACCGGCTGGGGGAGGCCACCACCCTGCACAACCTGGCGGATCTCGACGTGCACTAGAATCGCCTGGCCGGCGCCTCGTACCCACTCGTGAACTCTATGGCGGACAGATCTGTCCGAGATATACTTCGCCTACTTTTGTCTCGGGCAGGTCTACCTCTCGCACAAGACGAGCGTCATAAATGCGGGCGAGCCATGGCCGGAGTGTCCGTTGCTGTCTGCCGCCTTGGCCGCGTCATCGGTCGCCGAGTAGCGGCGCACCCCGCGCGTTTCCGCCGTTGAAAGCGATATCGAACTCAATGTCGAGCAGTTCTGTCCGGGATAGAGTTCGCCTTGGAATAGCCGGTTTCCTGAATCCTTACGGGCTGCTTGGCAAGGCAACGATAGGCGCAAGCGGCCGCTCTTTCTGGACCGATGCACGCCGCTGCAGAACCGTACTATCGGGCGTACAAGAGTCCTTAGATTTCCGCGCATCCGACCGAGAGCGATCCGTCAACGCCTCCGAACCGCGAGTCACCCAAGGGCGTTAGCACTGCGGTTGACAATGATTGGGGGAATCGTCAGCATTCGTCCACCATGTCTGAACGGACGAACAGCGGATTCGAGGAACGGCTGGGGACGACGGCGCTAGCCTGTCCCGATTCGATCACCAGGATGACGATCCACGATTCCAGCTCCCGGGATGATAGCGCGATGCACGGAAGGGGGATGCGGTGGCTGAGTACGACATTCTGATCAAGGGCGGCAGGGTGGTGGAGGGGACCGGTGTGCCGAGCTACCTCGGCGACGTCGGGATCAAGGATGGACGCGTCGCCCAGGTCGGGGCCATCCGCGGCAGGGACGCCGACAAGGTCCTGGACGCCAGCGGGCTGATCGTCGCGCCGGGCTTCGTGGACCTCCACACGCACTACGACGCGCAAATCCAGTGGGACCCGTACTGCACGATCTCCGGCTGGCATGGCGTGACCTCGGTGGCCCTGGGCAACTGCGGGTTCGGCTTCGCCCCGATGCGGCCGGAGCTGCGCGAGCGCGCCATGCTGATGATGGAGCGCAACGAGGCCATTCCGGCCAAGACGATGAGAGCGGGGATGCTCTGGGACTGGGTCACCTTCCCGGAGTGGATGGATTCGCTGGATCGCCTGCCCAAGGGCGTGAACTGCGTGCAATACTTCCCGGTCACGCCTCTCATGGTCTGGGTTATGGGCTTGGAGGCGTCCAAGAGCCGGCCCGCGACCAATGAGGAGCGCCGCGAGATGCAGCGCCTGCTGGCGGAGGGTATGGACGCTGGCGCCTGCGGATGGGCGACACAGCGATTGGGCGAGCACTCCGTCCAGGGCGACTACGACGGCACGCCCATGCCATCCGATCTCATGACGGACGAGGACATGCTGGCGCTGGCGGAGGTGCTGGGCGAGCGCAACGAGGGGTTTATGCAGATCACTGACTCGTCCAAAAGCAGGAGCGACATCTTTTCAGGCGACGGCCGCCACAACCCCGGCGATGCTTGGATTGAGCTGATCGCGAAAACCTCCGGGCGGCCGATCATGATGAACGTGGTCGCTGCCTTCGAGGATGTCCCGGAGTTCCACCGCGGGCGGATCGAGTGGTTGAAGGACTGCCAAGCGCGCGGCCTCCGCATCTTCGGTCAAGCCCTGAGCGATCGCACGAGGTTCATGTTCACGCTCAAGCACTGGGCCTTTTACGACAGCAGTCCGGCCTGGAAGAACGCCCTCCTCGGGACCGTGGCGGAGAGGATGCAGAAGCTCCGGGACCCGCAGGTGCGCGCGCAGATGAAGGCCGAGGAGGACCACCTGGTGAAACATGCGATCGGCGGTCCGCTGGAGGGATTCACGGTTCAACCCTCCGCCGATTACCCGGAACTGGAGAGGTACCGCGGCCGGACCGTCGGCGAGATCGCCAAGGACGAGGGCAAGGATCCGCTCGATGCGTTGATTGACGTTGCTGTTGCGAGCGACCTCGACACGGTGTTCGTTACAGCGGAGATCACGAGCAGCGACCCGGACAAGGTCGCCGAGATGATGCGGTCCAACTGCATCCTCCCCGGCATCTCTGACGGCGGCGCCCACACCAAGTTCTTCGTCGGCGGCTCCTACACGACCGACACCATTGCCTGGCTGGTCCGCGACACCGGCAGGCTGACACTGGAGCAAGCGCACCACGTGCTCAGCACTCTGCCGGCGCACGCGGCGGGGTTCAAGGACCGCGGCACGCTGCAGGAGGGCGGTGCGGCAGATGTCGTGGTCTACGACCTGGAGAATTTGAAGCGTGTACCAGAGCGAGACCAATACGAACTCGCCTGGGATTTCCCGGAGAATGAGTGGCGGCGGGTGCAGCGGGCAGAGGGCTACCGCTGGACCATCGTGAACGGTGAGATCACGTTCGAAGACGGCAAATGCACCGGCGCCACGCCCGGCAGGCTGCTCCGGCACGGTAAAGCACAGTAGATTCAGCGCTGCCTCACTCCGAAGGGCCCAGCGTCCGCCGGGCCCTTCGCTTTGCCCAACGAGCGCATCCCCGCCGTGTGGATCGTGTCGCGAGCCGAGGCGGTTTCCTTCGCGTGCTTGGGGACGCTCCGCGGAACGGTCATCTTCCGCGAGCAGACGGACTCGCTCCCTCGCCTTGGGAATCCTCGGCGGACTCCGCGGCCAGTTCCAACGGGGCCCGCGGCCACAAGAGCGCCAGGATCTGACTCTTTCCGTACGTATAGGCGGACGCGATTCCGGCCACGAGCCCCTGCGGGAGGAAGAGGATGACCAAGAGCAGCGCGATGCCATACACGATCCGGATTTCCAACGGATTGATGCCAAAGCCGACAGCGTCGGTGACTTCCGGGAGGAACCCGACCACGACGGCTCCAGCAAGGGGACCAAGCAGCCACCCCGCTCCGCCGATCAGCAGCATCAACACCAGCTGAATGCCGGGGAACGCACCAAACAGATCCGGCGAGACGTGCCGCAAGAAGTACGCGTAGAGCAATCCAGAGACGCCGGCGAATACCCCGCCGAGCATGAAGATACCGATCTTGTAGTAAGTCGGATTGATGCCCAGCGATTGCGCCAGCGGCTCGTTCTCTCGGATCGCCCGCAATGACCGACCGAGCGGCGAGCGGATGATGAAATAGACGGCGGCAAGCGTGATGAAGAGGAAAAAGAGGGACAGGAAATAGAACGACTCCAGCGACTCAAAAGTGAGACCAAGGACCGGTGCGACACGGTCGTCGAGGATCCTCCCCTCCCGGTCGCCGGTGAGGGACCCCCCGTTCCCCATTGCGATCACGAAGATTTCCGCGAAGGCGAACGTGAGGATCACAAAGTGGTGCCCACTGACCCGGAGGGCGGGAAACCCCAGCACGCCTGCGACGAGCGCGGCCCCCAGCCCAACCAGCGGGAGGGCAGCCCAGAACGACAAGTTGGCCTCAAGGAGGAGGACGGCCCCCAGATAGCCTCCCACCCCCCAGAGAGCGCCATGGCCAATGGAGAGAATGCCCGTTTGGCCGTAGAGAAGCATGAGGCCGTACAGCACAATGGCGGTGATCGTGGTGATGACGGCCAGGGTCATCAGGCGGAAGGAGGGCATGATCCAAGGCAAGGCGATCAGGAGTGCGGGGATGGCTATGAGCAAGAACAGCTGTTCTGGTGAAGCCGAGGCGACGAACGTTCGCAGCCGCAGGCGCGTCTTCCGGCCGAGCCCCGCAGCGGTGTCCAGACCCTGCTCGGATGGCACTCTTGGTCTCCACGCCTCGCGAGGCGCCTTGCGACCGAACGATGACGGGCTCGATCAGCAGCTCTGCACCGTGACGTCGCATTCACGATTCCGCACGACGGTGCGGCGCGCACGCCAGCGTGCGAGCCGCCCAGCGCTCGCCGTCTCGTCGCGAGCGCTGGACGGCCAGGCCGGGAAGCCGGCCCCTTCCTCTCTTGCGGCTCCGTCCCCCTAGTCGGTGAACCCGACGTCACTCGGCAGGACGAACTCGCAGTCCCACTCGTTGTTCAGCTGCAAGCACAGATCGAAGCCGTGGTTGGCGATGTGCCGGTCATTGAACTTGAGCTGACCCATCACGCCGTCCCGCTCAACCTTCTCAAGCGCTCGGACGATAGCGTCGGTGTCGGTCACCGTGCCGGCATCCTTCCACGCTTTCGCGAGCATGTAGGTGAAATCGTAGTAAAGCAGGCTCGTCGCGCCCGCCGGGGTCAGGGGATAGCCCGCTTTCACCCAGCGGTCCCAGTAGTCCGTGGCTTTCTGACTCGAGGCCTCGCCCCAGCACTTGGGGATGCAGGCCACGACCACCGGGACGTCCAGACCGTCGGGGAAAAGCTGCCGAAAAGCGCCCGGATCAACGCCGTACATGAAGTAGGCCGGCCCCACGGCGAACTCTTGCGCTTGTTGGATCTGAACCATCGCATCATCTGGGTTGTACCAGAGCTGCACGATGTCCGGCTCCAACTCCTTGACCCGCGTCAGGAAGCTCCCGAAGTCCGTCGTGCCCGGCGGGTAGTAGAGCAGTTCCACCTCATGGCCGGCATTCTCCATCGCAGTCTGCGCGGAGGGGCCAATGCTTTTGCCGGCCGCGTCATCGGAGATCAGGATCACCGACTTCGAGGTGCCGGGAAGCACCGTGTTGATCAGGTTAATCGCCCCTTCAACGATAATCTTCTCTCGCACCGGATTCTCTGAGTGCGTCTTGAAGAGGTACCGCTTCGTCGTCTCCAGCGGACCGTCGAACGAAACGGATTCCAGCGTGAGAATATCGGTGAAGACTGAGGGCGAGCCCAGCATTATGACCTTGCGGGGGTTCGTCAGCTCCTGAATCTTGATCGCGAATTGATCGAGGGCGGGACCGATGATGAAGTTCACCCCGATGTCGTCGATCAGCTCGTTCGCTGCGGCAATGGCGGGAGCCGTTTCCGAGCGAATGTCCCGTTCCACCAGTTCGATCCTGTAGACGGTGTCGCCAATCCGGATCCCCCCGCCGGGCTCACAGAAGTCACACAGTTCGTGGCCCGAGTTCATCTCTTTGGTGGCGAGACGGACGCCGTTGGCTTCCGCAATCCCGTACACCGTCCAGACGCCGGACAACTCAAACGGAAGGCCAATCTGGACGATGCCTTCGGCGGCTGGCGCCGCTGCGGCAGCCCGCGCCTCCGCCTCTGCGGCCCGCGTCTCCGCCTCTGCAGCCGTGGCGCGCGCCGCGGCCGCCTCAGCCTCGGTCTCCGCCCCGGCGACGGCCGCCTGCGCCACCTCCGCCTCCGCCCGCGCCGCCGCGGCCTCCGCCTGAGCAGACTGCGCCGCCGTCTCCGCCGCCGCCGTCTCCGCCTCCGCCGCCTGCGCCGCCGCCTGCGCCGCCGCAGCCGCCGAGGCGCTCGCCCCGGTGTCGTCGTCATCGCCGCAAGCGGCCCCTAACGCCAACGCGAAGGCAACGACCACGAGTAGGAATGCGGCCGACCGCCCCTTCAAGGTTCCAAATCGAAGCTTCAACATCTCGCTATTTTCCTTACCTTCCTTCAGTTGGGCCTTGTTCGTGCCTGCTCCCCAGCCGATGAGGAGCAATCTCGCTCTTGCACGCTCGCTACTGTCCTCCCTTCCCCGGACGAAGCACGCTTCCTGCCTGAGGGAAACTCCCGGCCAGATGGCCGGGATAGCAGATCGCCCCGCACTTGACAAGCGCGCCACCTGGCCGAACAGCCCTTCGCCACAGCACCAGTCCCGGAACGCGACAAGATTTCTGTTGCAGCTCCAATGCAGAACGGTCACCGGGACGTCGCCAGCAGCCCAGGGGTGGCCGTGGAGCAAGCAGAGACAGCTATCATGCGCCTCTGCTCGCCGCACCCGCGGATGCCCCCTGAGGGCCTCCCTTCACTCAGGCACGGATGATTCCTCCGCTGGCCGGAACTGACGCGAAGCCTACGGCGAGGAGAAGGCCGCTCTATTGCTGAGCGCCCAAAGGGCGGAGCAGCGGATTCCGGCACGCCCGGCCTTATCTTCCCTGAGGGCCCCCTGAGGGAGTCGGGCAAGGGCGGGCTCTCCCACCACGCGGGCCGCGAGTACTCCTCTAGTCCGTCACGGTCCAACCGGGCGCGCCGAACTCCTTGGCAACGTCCGTAAGCTGTTGCCACGTTTCATCGTCTAGTGGGATGCCCTCGCGGCGGCGCTTCAGTGCCGAACGATGTTCGGGCTCGCCCGGCACCAGGATCTCCGCGAAGCCGGGCGCGTAGGGTGGACTCTTCACGTAGTCCATCAAGCCACCGACACTCCGCTGGAACTCCTCCAGGGGCGTAAATGCTTCGATGTTCACCGCCATCACCCAGAGCGCATTGTCCCGGAACTCGCCACCGTGAGGGTTGGAGCATCCCGCGCCGGAGAGTGCTCCGGCAAGCGCCTCTACCATCAGCGACAGGGCAAAGCCCTTGTGCGCCACAATCCCGCCCAATGGGAGGATTGCGCCCCGGGGCGGGCCGAAAAAATCCTCAGCCGTCCGCGCCGGCGTCCCGTCCGCCCGGGTCGCCCAGCCGTCAGGAAGCGGGGACCCCTGGTTCCGCTTCACGAGGAGCTTGCCCTCCGGGACGACGCTCGCCGTCATATCGACGAGGAACGGCAGGTCGCGCCGCCCAGTGGGAACCGCCATGCTGATCGGGTTCGGCGACGTACGCGCATCGACGCCGCCGTACGCCGCCGTCATCCGCCCGCCCCCACTGTTGTTCACCGCCGCCATCCCCAGCAATCCGGTCGCTGCGATCAGCTCCGGGTATGCGCCCACTCGCCCCACGTGAGTGCACTCATACGCGGTGACCATCGCGACATCTGCTGCCTTCGCTTTGGCGATAGCCAGCTCCGTCACCCTCCGCGCGGTCACCTGGCCGAAGTTGTGATGTCCGATCACCGCCGCAGTATTCGCCGTCTCTCGCTCAATGGTGATCTCGGCCCCGGGCTGAATCATGCCCTCTTTCACCCGCCGCACGTAGCTGGGGACGCGGATGACGCCGTGGGAATCGTGCCCGGCCAAGTTGGCGCCCACGAGGTGCTGGGCGACCTCTCGCGCGTCGGCCTCCGGCACGTCTAACGCGGTGAAAATGTTGGTTGTGAGATCGGTGAGCGCGTCCGGCGCAATCGTTGGCATGGGACCCCCTTCGGTCGCAGGACTCTCGTTCCATTCGGCCCGTCGCCGCCGGCGTCGCTGTGCGGCCGGGCGCAGCTGCGAGCGGGACTTAGCGAAGCGTGCTCTTGTCCCCAAGGCATCGCGGCGGACGCGGCCGTTCGCACCTGCGCTCGTGTCCGCCCCGGGCGGTCAGCGCTCTGCAGGCACGATCCCAGTAACGAGCTATGTGGCTCCGATTTACCAGACGTCTCCTCCCTCCGCCGAAACGATCGGCAGAGTTCGCCCGCGATGATTCGGATCAACTTCCGGCACGCCCCGTTCGCGATGACAATCCTTCAGAACGAACTTCTGGGGCAAAGCAGAGGCGTGAGCGGATGCCTGGTAGGCTCTCCAGCGCGAGGGCTGAAGGCCTAGCCGTCGAGCGTCACCTTGCGATGGGCGATCTTCCAGGCGCCACCAACCCTCTCCAGTGTGTCGTTGTAGAGACCGGTCACGATGGTCTTACCACCCTCCTTGACGTTGAGAACGTGCAGGTAGCAGGACGCTGTTGCCGAGTCGCCGCTGCCATCGATCATGACGTTGTTCACCCAGTGCCGCCCGCCCGGTGGTATCTTGGCCACGAACCGCTTCAGCTCCTCCGGTCCTTGGGCGGTCGTATCCGGCGCTTCAAAAATCCCGTTCTCCGTGAACGTGGCTGCCCAACCCCCGGTGTCACCAGCGTCGATAGTGTGGTTGTAGCGTGCGATGAGTTCGAGAATCTCGATCTTGTCTTCCGCTGACAGTGCCATGTCCCCATTCCTTCTTCATTCGTTGCCCGTCGAGGTCTTCGCCGGGATCGGTCCGGATTTCACAGCGCGAACTCTATCCAGCCGCGCAGCGCGGGCATTATATCGTCCCGGATGCCAGGGGCCACGGCCCAGCAGCGGCGGTGGGCTTTGAGAGTCGGAGACGCTACGAGAGCGGCAACCAGCAAGGGAGGTCGTCGCTAGCTGGGTGGAGCGTGCGCCGCACCAGCTCGCAGCCGTCGGCGTTCATTCGGTAGACGTCAAGAGCCCCGATGCCGAGCTGCAGGGCGGAGAACAGGAGGAGGCTGCTCTCTGGTGACCAGGATACGGGGCCAAGGCTTCCGTTTCGGGTCAGGCGGGTACGGTCGGATCCGTCGGGACGTATTGCCTAGATTCCGCTGGCTGGCCCGCGGTCGGGCGACCGACTCTCGCCGGCCGCGGGCTGGACAACAGTTCTTCTGGTGTTCAGGAAGTGTCCCGGCCCTCCAATGGTGGACCGCCGCCCCACATTCCGGCTCTGGCCGCCTCAGCCGCCTCTTGCGCGGCCTTGTAGAGATCCGCGTACTTCCCCTCCGGCGGGAGCGTGCTCACTTGCGCGAAGCCCAGTGAGACGAGGGCCGCATTGATGAGTAGTAGCGCACCTGTCTCGTCTTCAACCCAGACGTGCCGGAGGAGGCGCCCCAAGCGATCGCGATCGTCGACGTCCTCTTCCAGGAAGACGGCGCCGTCAAGCAGCTCCGCGTTCTGAGCAGACGCGTCCGCACCGAATGGCTCCCGCAATTCGGGGGCGTCGATCGCGATGTACCGCACGCCATGAATACTGCCGTCCCGAAAGCGCGTCACGATCGAGTCCCCGTCGATCACCTCGACGAGGTCGACGCCTTGCAGACGACTTCGCTGCGTCGCATCCGGCAACAGGGGGCTGCGCGGCGGCAACGGGATGCGGATGATCTGGCCAACGGCGATGGCATGCGGATTCTCGATCTCGTTCAGCTCCGCAAGCGTGTCTACGGTCGTCCCAAACACCGCGGCGATTCCTCCAAGTGTGTCGCCTGCCGCGACGATGTACCTCACCTCATCAAGTTGGGGAAGCGGAGCCACGTCTACAAGCTCGGTCGTCTGTGCCGGCGGCTCCACCACGGCCTCAGGCGGGACCTCAGCGGCGGGTACGGTTGGCGCCGCTGGCTCAGGGGTAGGACTGACGACTGGATCTGGAACTGGTTCTGCCACGCTGTCATCGTCGTCACCGCAGGCGCCGATCACTAGAGTTGCCGCGACGATCGCGGCTGCCCACCACCGTGCATTGTGGCGATGGCCACCGAGCGTGCCTGAGGATCGATCAATCATTCGCGACACTGAGCCGGCCGCGAACTGGGCGTCCGTAGCCGCTTCCCGAAAGGCCGAGCGGCGCCTGAAACCGGACTGTCTCTGCGATACATCTACCCGTATGGCCTTCAATCCCAATTTCTTGCGGCGCAGAACGCCGAAGCGCACGCACGCGCCCCGTCGTCTCAAGGACGGCGGGAAGCGGTTACTCCAGCGATCGGGATCTCGACGAGTCCTGTGCTCAACCGGGTGCGACACACCAGAAGTCGATCGTGCGAGGGACGTGTGGTGCGTCGCTCAAAGACCCGGCAAACAGTCCCATTCGGCGGTTCGCCGCGCTTCACGCAATCGAAAGTCTGCGCGACGGGCTTAGTCCCCCCTGCCATGCCGGAGCAACTTGCCGGGCGTGGCGCCGGTGCACTCACCGTCCTCAAACGTGACCTCGCCGTTGACCAGGATCCAGCGGTAGCCCTCTGCTCGTTGTATGCGCCGCCACTCATTCGCCGGGTAATCGTAGGCGACTTCATGGTCGCGCTCGGGCACCCGCTTCAAGCCTTCCAAGTCGTAGACCACCACATCGGCGGCGGCGCCCTCGCGCAGGGTGCCGCGGTCTTTGAATCCCCCCGCATGCGCCGGCAGGGTGCTGAGGTGGTAGTGCGCCTCCTCCAGCGTGATCTTGCCGGTATCGCGGACCAGCCAACTGAGGAAGTCTGTCGTGTACGAGCCTCCGGCGAAGAATTTTGTGTGGGCGCCCCCGTCCGAGATCCCGGGCACCACATAGGGGGAGAGCATCAGCTCGGAGACTTTGTCCGGGTCGCTGCTCGTCATGTCCGGAGTCAGGAAAACCGTCTTCAACTCGCTCGCCACGGCGATGTCGAGCATCACGTCAATGTGGTGCTTGCCCTCCTCCTGCGCGATCGCCCCCAGAGTGCGCCCCTCATACTTCCTCAGCTCGGCGTGCTCGCCAACGCTTTGAACCGTCAGGCCGTCAATCGGGCCGCCAAGCCCCTGGGTCGTCAGAATATTCTCCTCGGCCTTCATCTGCTCGCGAGTCGCCCGGTCCGAAAGCTTCTGGGCCCGTTCGGCCGGTGTGCCCTGGGTCGCCTTGTTCCAGGCCGGGCTGGAGTCGTAGAGGTTCCAGTCTTCCAGCGTGAAGTTCATCCACGTCCGAAGGCTCGCGCCTTGACCGAAGACGGGCAGGCCCCGTGCGTTGGCCTCCGCCAGCCACTTCATACTCAGGCGGTGAAACTCCGGCATTTCGTCGAAGGCCGCCACCAGGTTGTAGAGGATCGGCCGCTGAGCCGTCGCCGCGAGCTTCTCAACGAAGCGCCAGTCGGGGTTGTCGTCGCTGCCCGCCCCAAAAGCATCGCCGGTGGAGGACTGCTGGATCTGAACCAGCCCTTCGTCGCGCTCGCGCAGCACCTCCGCAAAGGCCAACACGTCCTCGTCCGCCATGGTGTCCGTCGGCATGGGCGTGCCGTCGTAGTCCGCCTGGAGCGATCGTGGGCCCAGCCGCTGAACGGAGTAGCCGCAGGCGCCGGCGTCCATGCCCTCGCCCAGCAGCCGCTGCATTTCGCGGCGCTCCTCATCGGTGGCGGGCCGGCTCTTGGCCGCCTCCATGCCCATGACCCAGATCATGAGGGGGGAGAGCGGGAAGTAGCTGATGCAGTTGACGCCCTTGGGGATGCGAGCCAGCGTATTCAGCCAGTCCGGGAAGGTGACCCAGTCCCAGAGCATCCCCGCCTGCATGGACTTGAGCGGAATCGCCTCGTTGCGCGACATCATCAGCATGGCGCGCTCGCGCAGCTCCGGCCGCACGGGGGCGAAGCCGAAGCCGCAGTTCCCCAGGGCCACTGAGGTCACCCCGTGCCAGCCGGAGATCGTGCAGTACGGGTCCCACTGGATCTGCGCGTCGTAGTGCGTATGGAGGTCCACGAAGCCCGGCGCGACGATCAGCCCGCTCGCGTCCAGGACCTTGTCAGCGTCCCTGCCGCGGATGCCCCCGATCTGGGCGATACGTCCGTCCTTGATCCCCACATCAGCGCGGTACTTCGGCACGCGGGTCCCGTCGACGACGGTGCCGCCCTTGATCAGAATGTCAAAGTCAGCCATTGGTTGTTCCTTTCGCTGCAATGACGTGGCCGGTGCTTAACAACAGGCGAATGGGCTTGCACATGTCGTCGCTCAAGTTGATACCGCACGATGCCATGGGCCCTAGCAGCCACTGATAAAGTCACGGGCATCCCTGCAAGAGATATGCGAACGGATGCTGGCCGTTCCTGCAGGGGTTGTCAACCGCAGCGCCTCATACCGATCCAGCGCCGGCGGGAGACGGACGTACTGCTCGGCCGAAGCCAGGGCTGTGCCGTTGGCATCTCGGCCTCGCCCACAGGGAATTGGAAAGACGGTCTCTATGTCGAACAGTCCTGTCCGAACGAGAGTTCACTTCTAGGAGCGAGCGACCGAGCCCGTCGGGGAAGTGTCGGCGGCGGCTGGGACGGAGACACGCATCCGATGATGCGGATCGGACATGCCATCCGGAGTCGGACAGATCAGTCCGACATAGAGCTCAATTCAAGGTCGCCGGTGTGTCGCGGGACCGTCGTCCACTTCTAGAGGTTTTCTTGCGAAGTTGCTCCACGAGTCTCCGTAGCCACATTGCGACGAATTCCCTAGTACCATGCGGGGCCGGGGGAGCGCCTCGCCCAGGTCGCCCCGGCACCCGGAAATCTGACAGAACCGGACAGACCTGACCGAAGTAGAAGTAGACTTGAAAGCGCGTGCCGGATGCATCAGAAGCGAACAGAACTGGTAGTCCCCTAGGGGATCGGGATCCAGCAGGGAACGTCATCGCTGGCGGGATGACGGGTGAGCCTGATCAGTTCCGAGCCATCGGGCTCCATGATATAGATATCGAAAGCCCCGACACCGATCTGTACGGAGGAGAACAGGATGCGGCTGCCGTCTGGGGACCAGGCTACGGGGCCAAGGCTTCCGATCTCCGTCAGTCGGGTGCGTTCGGAGCCGTCGGGACGCATCAGGTGAATTCCATTGGTGAGCGCGCCGAAAAGGAAGCCGGTGAACGCAATACGCCTGCCGTCGGGAGACCACGCGGGAAAGCCTCCAGGCCCCATGCGGACCGACCCTGAGCCATCAGCGTTGACCACGTATACAGCGTTTTGGTGGTCTGGTGGTGTTGAGAAAGCGATGCAGCTTCCGTCGGGCGCCCACGTTGGCACGAAGTCTTGGGTGGAATTGTCGGTGAGGCGAGTCAGCATCGAGCCGTCGGCGTCGACGACGTAGATCTCGGGGTTGCCGTCGCGGTCCGACACGAAGGCGATGCGCTCGCCGTCGGGGGACCAGGCGGGACCGAACTCCGCCGCAGAACTCCGCGTGACGTTGGTCACTCCTGATCCGTCGGCATCCATGACGTAGATCTGGAATTTGCCCTCGCGGTCGGTTGCCCAGGCGATTTGTTTTCCGTCGGGTGAACAAGCAGGTGTAACGTCTGACGCTGGGTGATTGGTCAGATTGGTCACTCCTGATCCGTCGGCGTCCATGACGTAGATCTCAGCGTTCCGGTCACGGGTGGACTCGAAGACGATCACGGCGTCGCGCTGCGCAGGGACCTCGCCCGCAAGGGTACTGCTCTCCATCTCCCCGCCGCACGCGGACGTGATGACAGCCACCCCGGTGAAGGCCACGAACGCGCGGCCGAGCCCTTTGGCATTCATGCCGGGCGGTCCATTCTCCAACAATTCTTCATGCGCGCGCCCATCGGCGCGGGGTTGGAGTCGGCTGCGCCAAGGGCAGAGGCTGCCTTCCCCTGTCCGCCCCACCCGCGAGGGGGTACAGTCTACTGACATTCTCGGCTGCGTTGCCGTCCCTCACCCCTGGAAGCAGAGCACCGCTCACCTCCCTCATCACGGTGAGCCGACGCGTCTTGGCTCGCAAGAATGGCATCCAAGCGGAGGGCGACAAGCGGACGGCGCTCAAGCGGACCGCCCTAGCGGGCCAGTTCTCATGGCAGCGGAGCTGTTTGCTAGAGTTCGATCGTGTTGCAGATCGGGCTCGTCGCGTTACTCGCGCTGGCGATTGTCGCCGCTTGTTCCGGCAGTGGTGATGGCCGGGCTGACCCGGGGGAACGACCGGTCAGTGATCTGCAAGGACAGATCGCCTTCGTCTCTTCCCGCCACGGAAATAACGAGATCTACGTCATGAACGCTAATGGCTCGGCGGTGACCCGCCTCACCGACAATTGTACCGTAGACGGCGCGCCTGCTTGGTCGCCCAACGGAAAGCGCATCGCCTTCATGACGAACCGCGATGGGAACTTCGAGATCTACGTGATGAACGCCGATGGCTCGGCGGTGAATCGCCTTACTAATGACCTCGCCTCGGACCGCACTCCTGCCTGGTCCCCCGACGGCGAGCGCATCGCCTTCGCTTCAGACCGCGACGGGACCTACGACATTTACGTCATGAACGCCGATGGCTCGGGGGTGATCCGCCTCACCAATGACGCCGCTGTTGTCGCCGCCCCCGCTTGGTCACCGGACGGCGACCAGATTGCCTACATGTCCGGCGGCCGATTCGTACCGGTAGACGCCACCATATATGTCATGAACGCTGGCGGTTCGGGGGCAGCCCAGCTCGTCCCCGGAGCGTTTCCCGCCTGGTCGCCCGACGGCACCCGCATCACCTTCTCGAGTTTCTCGTCGGCTCTGGAGCACTTCGACATCTACGTCATGAACGCCGACACCTCCGGACGGGCTCGGCTCACCGAGAGCTCCTTTGCCGACGACTTCTTCCCGGACTGGTCACCGGACGGCACACGGATCGCCTTCTCTTCTGAGCGTGCTGGCGGAAATCGCGAGATCTACAGCATGAACGCGGACGGCTCCGGGCAGATCCGGCTGACTGACCATCCCGCGCCAGATGTATGGCCACGCTGGTCGCCGGCCGACGATGGTGTGGGCCGGATGGAATCCTCGTTTAAGTTCCGCGGTAATGATGACGAGATTGTGACCGAGTGCCATCGACTCCGGCGACCTGGCGTTTGATGACAACCTTGCTTGAACTCACATTCCCCAACACTCTCTTGAATTCTATGTCGGACGGGTCTGTACGAAGTTCAATCCAGCATCCGACCCGGATTGTTCAGATGGTGTCTCCGTCGCCGCTAACGTCATCTTCGTGTCACGATCTGCTTCCCAAGCAGAAGGCCAGAATTCCCTGCGATGCACAGTTCGATTCTCCGTTCGGGTACATCTATCCGATGTAGAAACGGAGTGTGCGCGCGACCGGATGGTGCAGAGACAGATTGAACGGACCGCCTGCGAAACGTCGGTGCCTGGGATCCAGAAGACCTCCGGGCCCAACTCCGCGGCAGCTAGCCGTCGCCGTCCTTGCGCCCCGTCAGGGCTAACCCACGTGCGTCGATGCGCCCCCCGACTCCGAGACCCCCGGACCCCCGATGCGTACCCATTCACACATGCTGGCGTGTCGACCCGTCCAATGCAGCAATGGAGCGATCGCGTATCGAACTCTATGTCGGACACTACTGTTCTCGACTCGGTGCAAGTCAGTACGGTATTAAACGGCGTGTCGGACTCGATGTCGAACAGTCCTGTACGAAATAGAGTTGGCCGTATCCGAGTCAGTGCCGGACCGCGGACGTCCGCCCTATCTCGGACAGCAGTGCTGGGCCGTGATGGAAGTCGGCAAGCCACCCTTCGGTGGTGCATTGAACTCTATGTCGGACAGGTCTGTCCGACATAGAGTCCGACTCACGGGGCGACCTCACAACCTGCCAGAACGTCCGCGCAGAATCGGACTTCGCAAGGAGCGGGACCAGTTGGGCCCCGACCGGCGCCGATCACGGCGGCCGGCCAGCCCGAAATCCTGATTAAACGCAGCGCCCGGGCGTACGATGCCCGGGCGCTGGTCAGGAGGCGGACAGGGCGAGCGAGAAGCCCTGTCCTGTCTGAGCGCCGCTCTCTTGGGGAGAGCGGGGACTCACATCATCTACTTGGACTGACGGACTGCGGGTTCTCGAATCGACCGTGTAGCGGGTCGGCGAACCAAGAGCCGATCCGCTGGACACGGCCGGCTTCTGAGTAGAAACGTTCCCTCAGTCGCCTACGGGGTTAGCTGTCGGGTTCGGCAAGAAGGAGTTGCCTAAGGGCGGGCGCCCTATTCACCCCAAGTGGTGGGTCCCCCGTACCCTCCGCGGAGGGATTCGGCCCAAACCTATTCAGTCGTGTCCAGAGTCTAGCGCATCCGCCGCACGCGTAGCGAGGGACCGGTGGCGCCCGAAGAATCCATCCGCTCTGATCTCGATGATGGCGACGTCGATCGGAGCCGAGTTCAGAACGGATGTGTTTTTGTGCTCCCACGACGCAGGTCCGCTTGGTGTCATCCCCGACGTGCCGGCGCACTGTCGGCGCGCGCACCCGATCCACTGCTTGGCCGCCGGCGGCGCCGGGCGCCGGCGCGGCCGCCGTTGCTTTCCGACCGGCCGCCTGGCCGAGGCGACGCTGGCTGGCTGCGGCGGTCGGGTCGCGACCGCCGGCCTTGCCCTTGCCTGATCGGCTCGTGGAAAATTGTAGGGTCGGGCTCGAATCCAACGATGGTCTCCGCGGGTAACTTCCGTCCGAGCAGCCGTTCGATCGCACGTAGCTGTTGGTGTTCGCTTGCACACACCAGGGAAACCGCCGCACCGCCCGCGCCCGCGCGGCCGGTCCGGCCGACGCGATGCACGTAATCCTCCGGGACGAACGGCAGTTCAAAGTTGACCACCTGCGGCAGGCCGCTGATGTCGAGTCCGCGCGATGCGAGATCCGTGGCGATCAATGCCTGCATGTGGCCGGCCTTGAAGCTGGCAAGGGCGCGGGTGCGGGCAGACTGGCTCTTATTTCCGTGGATCGCCTCCGCCTTGATGCCGGCGGCTCTGAGGTCCGTGGCCACCAGGTTGGCGCGATGCTTGGTGCGAGTGAAGACCAGCACTTGGTCCCATCCCTCAGCCCCGAAGAGTTCGGCGAGCAGGGCGGGCTTCCGCTTGGTGTCCACGCGGTAGACGAGCTGCTCCACGCTCTCGGCCGCGACGTTGCGAGGCACCACGCTGACGAATTCCGGGTCGTGCAGCAGGCCTTCAGCGAACTTTGCGATCTCGCCGAAAAGAGTCGCGCCAAACAACAAATTCTGTCGGCGCTTCGGCAGCAGCGCCAAAACGCGCCGGACATCCGGAAGGAACCCCATGTCCAGCATGCGATCGGCTTCATCCAGCACACATACCTCAACGTTCGCCAGATCCACGGTGCCTTGCTGCGCATGCTCGAGCAGGCGCCCCGGCGTGGCGATCACAACGTCGACCCCTCGGCGCAGGGTGGAAATCTGCGGTTGGATCCCGACGCCCCCGAAGATCGCGATGCTCCTCAGGGGCAGGTGCCTGCCATAGATACGAATGCTTTCCCTGACCTGTACGGCGAGTTCCCGCGTTGGTACCACTACCAACGCGCGCACTGGCTGCCGGCCGCTACGGTCGTTGGTCATCAATCGTTGCAACAATGGCAGCGTGAAGGCCGCCGTCTTTCCCGTTCCCGTCTGGGCCGCGGCCATCAGATCGCGGCCCGCAAGGATCGGCGGAATTGCGCGTTCCTGCACGGGGGTGGGAGTGGCATAGCCTTGATCCCGGATCGCTCGCAGGAGCTCGGCGCGCAGGCCGAGCGTATCGAATGACATGAAGAATCTCTCCGGATAATCGCTGCTGGACGTACCCAGTCAGCCCGGGCAGCCCCAACAAAGTTCAAGGGGTTCGCTAGTGATTACGTCGCGCGAGACTTGGTGGGAGACTTCTCAAGCCCCGAGGTTGTCACGTTTCGACGTGGTTATCGTAGACGCGCCAGCCGGCAAGTGCCAGTCGCTACGTGTCACACCGTTCCGCAACCGACGGCTCTCATGCCGGCCCCGCCCTTGTGTCGAAGGCGCTGTGCGCTTCGGCGGCCTTGGCGGCGGCGTCGGTCAGGGAGTACCGCCGACCAACGCCGAGGTGGAGTGGCCCAGAAGGTACTGAACGTCCAGCTCGCAACCGTGTTCTCGATCGCGACCTTCTGCTTGGAGAGCAGGGGATCAACCGGCAGCGTTCCCACCTGCGAGGAGCCGCGCGGCCGGACTGAATGCCGCATGCGCATCCGCCGCCTTCGCGGCATCGTAGGTGGCGGAATAGCGCCGCACCATCGCCGCGGTCGAGTGGCCGAGCAGGTACTGCACGTCGAGCTCGCGGGCATGGTTCTCGATCGCCCAGGTCGCGAAGGTGTGCCGGAAGCGATGGGGGTTGGCGTGCACGCCGGCCCGCGGGTGCGCTGGCTCGATCTCGAGCCCGGCTGGTAGGGGCTGGCGGCAATGGGGCGCTACTCGATCGGTGAGCCGCGTCGAGGGGCTGTGGTCTCCCTCAATTCCAACCGTGGTCAGCCGACGCGCACGCTACCGGATGGGGATGGGGTTTTGAGACACCACAGGGGCAATATTACTACATCTGTTCAGATCTTGCGGTCTAAATCCGGGTCGGAGTCCGCGCCCGGCGGTCATCGGTTACCCGGATGGGAATTTGGGCCGGCACAGGCGAGCCTCTTCCGCATCGGACTCGGCGTGTGCCTGCGAGAACCAAGTGCGGAGAAATGAGATGATGGGGGAACAGCGACCGCGTGTCGAAATCTATGTCGGACAGGCGCGTGCAAAATTCAAGCCTACCTAGGATCGCTCTCAAAAAGAGCCTAGAACCGCGGTGCTGAGGAAGGCGGCTTGGCCGCGTCGATCGCGGTGGGCCCACTTTGGATAAGGGTACGGCGTAGACGAACCGACGGGACAGCGATGGAGGTCACGGGCAGCCGAGTCGCGGTGATCGGCGGCAGCATCGCCGGATGCGCGGCAACGCTGGCGTTGCAGCGGGCCGATTGCGACGTCGAGGTCTTCGAACGCTCGAGCGGGATGCTGCGGGACCGCGGCTCAGGGATCATTATCCCAATCCCTCTTCGCGACCAGCTCGTGGAAGCCGGCTATCTGGCATCGGGCTACCCGTCGTGTCGAATACGGGAGCGCTGGTGGATCCTCGCCGACGGCACCCCCGCGGGACGACGGCTGTGGCGTCAGCCCGGGCACGCCGTAATGAACAACTGGGGCGTCCTCTGGCGATCGCTGCGTCGCCACGTCGACGATGCGATCTACCACGACGGCATGACGCTCGTGGCGCTCGAGCCTCGGCCCGACGGAGTGACCGCCACCTTCTCCGACGGCACAGTCCAGTCGTTCGACGTCCTGGTCGGCGCCGACGGATACCGCTCGACGGTGCGACAGCAGCTCCACCCTGACTCGCGGCCCAGCTACGCGGGGTACGTCCTGTGGCGGGGCAACTACCCCGAGTCTCGGCTCGAGGACCGGGCCGCCATTGAGCGGGCCGATCCGGCCGCCGCGTGGTACACCGTGTGTTTCGCCGGCGGCCACGGCATCCTCTACATGATCCCGAACTTCGACGATCGATCCGATCCCAGCCATCGCCGGGTCAACTGGGCCATCTACGCGCCCCAACCCGCCGGGCTCGACTTCAGCGAGCCCTCCTCCCTGCCGCCCGGCCAGGTGGACGACGCTCTCTACGGGCATCTCGACCGGATCCTGTCCGATCACTTCCCCGCCGAACTGCAGGCACTGGTGCGAGCGAGTCCGCCCGCGGAGGTGTCGATCCAGCCGATCTACGACGAGGCCGTCGACACCTACGTCCACGGCAGAGTGATGCTCATCGGTGACGCCGGCACCGTGACTCGGCCCCACACCGCCAGTGGCGCCACCAAGGCCTTCCAGGACGCGCTGACCCTGGAACGACTGGCAGGTGAGCATCGCGACTGGGAGTCTCTCCTCGCGGCATACGACGCGGAGCGGGCGGCGGCCGGAACCGCCCTCGTCGCGATGGGCCGGCGAATCGGGCGCGCGCAGGTGGAACAGACGCCGGATTGGGGGACCATGAGCCCCGACGATTTCGACGCCTGGACCAAGGCCACACTCGCCGGTGAGGAACTCTACCTATACGGCGCCGACAACAGCGCCCGGTAGCCAGCGCGCGGGAGTGACGACGCGCTGGCGTTCATAGCTTGGGCACCTGCTTGGGAAGCCGAAGATCAGCCGGCAGCGTCCTTGGTGGCGAGCAGGTACTGCACGTCCAGATCGCGGGCGTGGTTCTCGATCGCCCAGGTCGCGAAGGTGTGCCGGAAGCGGTGCGTGTGGTGTTTCAAAACTCGGTCTGGCTTGATCGAGTGGCGTCCGGCCTAGAACCTCGCCATCGGAGGTAGGGCGATGTGGATCTATTGGCGACTCTTTCTAATCGGGCTGGGGATTCTTGGCCGCCGGCGCCGCGATCTGATCCTGGAGAATCTGATTCTCCGGCAGCAGCTGGCGGTCTGGGAACGGTCCGGACGTCGACCGCGGCTCCAGACCCGCGACCGCCGGTTCTGGTCGGTCACGGCTCGGCACTGGGTCGCGTGGCGTGTGCATCTGCACCTCGTCCAACCGGCGACCGTGATCGGGTGGCACCGGTTTGCCTGGCGCCGATATTGGCGCTGGAAGAGTCGGGGCGGGCGGCCAGGCCGGGCGCGGATCGGTCTCGAGACGCGCTCCCTTATTGATCGGCTGGCAGTCGAGAACCCCACGTGGGGCGTGCGCCGCATCGTGGCCGAATTGGCCGTGCTGGGGCACTCAGTGAGTGCCGCCACAGTGTATCGCTATCGCGGGACCACGCCGGCACCGTCGCCCACCTGGCGCACCTTCCTCCGGCTCCATGCGCCGGAGATCTGGGCGGCGGACTTCTTCACCGTGCAGACGCTCACGTTCAAGACCGTCATGTCTTCTTCCTGATCAGTCACGACCGCCGGCGCATCATGCATTGGAACGTGACCGCGCACCCTACGGCCCCTTGGGTCTGGCGGCAGATCATCGCCGCCACGCCGTGGAATCGGCATCCGCGCTTTCTGATCCGCGACCGGGATCGGAACTACGGTGGCGACTTCGTGCCACGAGCGGCGGCACTGGGGATCGCAACGGTCTTGACCCCAGTGCGAGCCCCCAAGGCCAACGCCATCGCGGAGCGGGTGATCGGCACGCTGCGGCGGGAATGTCTGGACCATGTCATCGTGCTGACGGAACGGCATCTCCGGCGCGTGCTCCGCGAGTACGTCTCCTCCTACAACGACACCCGTCCACACCAGTTTCTTGGCGACGAACCGCCCACCGGTCCGCGGCCGCCGGCGCGACGCGGCGGGGCGTAGCGCCTGACAAGCCGGCCGATTCTCGGCAGCTTACGTCATGAGTACTTCTGGGAGGCGGCGTGATGGGGTTTTGAAACACCACACGTCGCCGGTCGCGCGCAATACAGAGCGGTTCTGCGGAAGGTTTAGCCGGTCACGGGCCGTAGTCGGTACCGACAGCGAGTCCGATCGTCGCTGACCGACCGCGCCGCCTGCGCGATTCGGGGACTTCAAACCAGCGCTCGCCGTCGCTTCCCTAATCTGGTTGTTTGACCAGTCTGAGATAGGAGAGGGGCGACTTCCACCCACCCGGATACTTCTCGGCAGCGGCCGCATCGGACACGGAGGGCACGATGATCACGTCGTCACCCTGCTCCCAGTTCGCCGGCGTGGCGACCTGCTCTCGCGCCGTGAGCTGGATCGAATCGAGCAGCCGCAGGATCTCGGCGAAGTTGCGGCCCGTGGTCATCGGATACGTCAACGTCGACTTGATCCGCTTGTCGGGGCCGATGATGAACACGGACCGCGCGGTCGCGTTGTCAGCCGCCGTGCGCCCCTCCGAGGTGTCCCCCGCATCCGCCGGCAACATGTCGAAGAGCTTGACGACCTCCAAGCTCGGATCGCCGATCAGCGGATAGTTGAGCGCGTGCCCCTGCGAGTCCGCAATGTCCTGCGACCACGCTTCGTGATCGCTCACCCTGTCCACGCTGATGCCGATGATCTTACAGTTGCGCTTCTCGAACTCGGGCTTGAGGCCCGCAACCGCCCCGAGTTCGGTGGTGCACACCGGCGTGAAGTCCTTCGGATGCGAGAAGAGCATCGCCCAGCCGTCACCAATCCAGTCGTGGAAGCTGATCGTTCCCTCGGTCGTCTCTGCCGTGAAGTCCGGCGCTACGTCGTTGATTCGTAGAGACATCGGTTCCCCCTCCTAGGCTCGTCTTTCCGGAGCCCGATGCTATACGCAGGGTTCCGGCTCTGCAAGCCGAACTCGGTTCGCGACGGTGCCGCCGAATCTCCAGCCGTAGTCGGTGGGGTAGTAGTAGTGGGGGGAGATGAAGACGTCGTAGCCACGATCCTTGGCCGTACGGAAGAGTTGCTCGATGTGTTCGACCGTGCCCTTGGCCGTGAAAGCGAAGAAGATATCGTCGCGTGCCAGCGCCGCCTTCCTGGCGCTCAGCCAGCCTCCTCTACGGCCGGCCGTCCCGTGCCTCCACTCCCCGGTCGGCATTCATCGTCGCAGGCCGAACTCTGGACAAGCCAGGATTCCCCAACGATGATGCCCAGACGGTCAATGATCCGCGTTCGGGAGAATTACCATGCCCAAGTATGTCTTCTTGCCGCCGGTCGACGACTTGATGCGGCAGTGGGCGCAACGTCTCGCCGATGCCGTCCCGCGGCTCGAGGTGATCGTCGCGGACGATGACGCTGTTGCCGCCCGGGAACTCGTCGACGCCGATGGCGCCTACGGCCGGCTGCCGCCGACCGTCCTCCCCACCGTCGAGCGCCTGCGCCTGTTGCAGAGTCCGGCCGCGGGACCCGCGCCCGGCTATTTCTATCCAGCACTGACCGATCACCCGGTTACCGTGTGCAACCCGCGCGGGATCTACTCCGATCACATCGCGCAGCACATCCTCATGTTCATGCTGGCCTTGTCGCGTGGCCTGCCGTATTGGAGCGCGGCCCAAACCGAGGGCCGCTGGGACCAACAGGCACACAAGCGGGGATACGTGAGCCTCTCCGGTTCCACGGTCCTCATCAACGGCGTCGGTGGCATCGGAGCGGAAACGGCGCGGATCTGCGCCGCCCTGAACGCGCGCGTTATCGGGGTCGATCCAAGGCCAGAGCGGGATTCCCCAGCCTGGATCGTGGCACCAGACCAGCTCGATCGTCGTTTGCCAGAGGCAGATTTCGTTGTCACAACGGCGCCGCACACGCCCGAGACCGAAGGGATGTGGGATGCACCGCGATTCCTGGCGATGAAGCGCACGGCGTACTTCATTAACGTTGGGCGCGGTATGACCGCGAAACTCGACGATCTTGTCGATGCGCTCGAGAAGGGTGAGATCGCCGGTGCCGGACTGGATGTGTTCGAGATCGAGCCGCTGCCGGAGGGCCATCGCCTCTGGCAGATGGAAAACGTATTGATTACGCCCCATATCGCCATCGTGGCGGGTGCCGAGGACATCTCCGAACGCCGTTTCGCCATCATTGTGGAAAACGCGCGCCGACTGGTCGACGGCCGAGAGTTCATCAACGTGGTGGACAAAGCCAAGTGGTATTGAGCATCGCTGGGCGTGGCAGCGTGGTTCGGCGATGCGCAGGCGCAGCCGTGGCCGGCCGCCTAGGTCTCGGCGAAGCGCTCAATTGTGTCGCGAAACGCCAGCACATCATCGACCGACAAGACGACGGCACGCAGTCCGGCGCCCGCCGAGACGGGAACCGCGAGCCGGTGGATCCCGGCCGCGGCGAGCATTGGGATTTCGTCAATATCGTCGGGCAGACTCGTCGTAATCGCGAACGCATCGGGATCACGCTGATGCTTCGTGGCCGTTCCTTTAACGAGGTCGATGAGCTCAATCTGCGATCCTCTGGCGGGAAAGTATCCGTCACCAACCGCCCCGCCCGTCGCGCCGCGCGTTTCGTATCGCCACCGACGATAATCGGCACCGATCGATCGACCGGCTGGCGCCGGCAATCTGCCTCCTCGAACTGCACGAACTCGCCGTGAAAACTGGGCGCGTCGGAAGACCAGAGCTCCCGCATCGCCGCGACGTATTCGTCGGCGCGTCGGCCGCGATCCGCAAACGATGCGCCGAGCGCATCGAACTCCTCCTTGAGCCCGCCGCCGCCTCCCTCGATTGAGCCGTAGGGGCGGTATTCTCTCCGCACCTGCACCAAGACCGCGAGTTGGAGGTACCGTGTGCGCAGCGCGGAGCGATTACGCTACACGGCCGCGCTCGCCTTCATGAGACAGATCGGGTGAGGCTGCGCCCCGTTCGCGATCGGGTGCTTGGGTGCACGTCAGTAGCGACCCCGGCCCCGGCGACCACGCAAAGGAATTACACATGCTCACGATCGACTGTCAGGTTCACGCCTACGAGCGCAACCGACCCGAGCGACCCTGGGCCGGGACGCTGGTCGGCCCCGCCGAAGTGACCGGTGACGACATGG
Source organism: Dehalococcoidia bacterium (assembly GCA_963662615.2). Taxonomy (GTDB): domain Bacteria; phylum Chloroflexota; class Dehalococcoidia; order Bin125; family Bin125. Next base: position 56,444 of record CAXXSR010000001.1, on the reverse strand, counting down.
TCGCGGCGATGGATGCCGTCGGCATCGACGGCGCGCTCCTGGTCTCCCCCTACAGCATGTACCGCTACGACGCGAGCTGCGTGCTCGAAGTGCACGCCCGATATCCCGGGCGCTTCGGCTTGATCAAGCCCTTCGACCCCAGCGCCCCCGACGTCGGCGACGAAGTTGCCCGTTGGGCGGCAACGCCCGGGGTCGTCGGGGCACGCATCTTTTTGAGCGACAGGGTTTCGGACGGGGACCTGTCGGCCGACCACCCCGGACTCAATCAGATCCTGGCCGCCGGTGCGGCGAACGACCTCCCGATCAACGTGATGTGCTGGCGGAAGCTCGACCTGATCGCCGCGCTCGCGCGGCGCCATCCCACCACCCAGATCGTGATCGACCATCTGGGCCTCGCCCAGCCCTTCCAACCGCCGCCACCCGAGCAACCGTTTGCCGACCTGCCCGACGTCGTTGCGCTGGCGGAGCTCAACAACGTCGCAATCAAGGTGTCGGGGGCGTGCACCCTGTCGCATGAGCCGTTCCCTTACAACGACATCTGGGAGCCGCTGGGCCAGGTCTTTCGGGCATTCGGGTTTGAGCGCTGCATGTGGGGCACCGACTGGACCCGCGCGGTCGAGTTGTTGACCTATGAGCAGGGTATCGAAGCGTTCCGCGTCACCGACCAGCTCACGGAGTCAGAGCGAGCAGCCCTCATGGGGGGCAGCCTCGCGCGTATCTACTCGTGGACGCCGAGTCGCTAGCGCCGCCGTTGGATCGCTGTCGTAGGCCCGCGGCACCTAGTTGGCAGAGCGCGGGGCGCGCCGACACAATGACGCGGAGCCTGATTCGATCAGGGCCGAAGAGTGCGGCCGCAACTGGCTCATCGCAAAGTCTGACTCCATGTCGGACAGGTCTATCCGATGTAGAACCGGACTTTGGAGCAGAGGGCCTGTGCGGGACCGCATGTCCGATCCAATGTCGAACGGGGCTGTCCGGCATAGAGTTCGATTCAAGGCACGTCCAGGGTTCGAATCCCTGAGGGACGTCGCCATCGCGACGCGGCGCGGGTTGGTCGCGCTCTAGTCAATTCAGACAGCGCCGGCGGCGCGAAGGGGGAGGGCGGAGCCTCTTGTTCTGCAACGCCGAGCGGTGCGAGACTGTGGCAATCGGGCCGCCCCGTATCGACTTCGGAGGGGCGCTCCGTCCCAGCCTACGACCCCGTTCTGAGAAGGAAAAACGGGCAGCCATGAAGATCGCGAATGTCCGCCACTACCTCGTGCATCCGTCCCGATCCGGGCGTTTGGCGGCGTCGGCGGAGAAGAACCTCCTGTTCGTGCGCGTGGAGACAGAGGACGGACTGCATGGCTGGGGCGAGTGCTACACGCAGGCGGATCGCGACACCCAGATCGCGGCGCACGTGGAGCAGCTGAAGCGGTACGTCGTCGGCCGCGATGCCTCGCACATCAAGCACTTCACCACCTCCGCCTATGACGACTTCATAGGGCGGCGTGGCGCGATGGATTACTACAGCGCTGTGAGCGGGATCGAGCAGGCGCTGTGGGACATCGCCGGCAAGCGGTTGGGAGCGCCGGTGCATGCGCTCTTGGGCGGCGCCTGCCGCGATCGCCTGCGTGTGTACGCCAACGGCTGGGCGCGGTCACGAAGCCACGAGGAGCTGGCCGAGCGCGCGCGGGAGATGGTGGCCCGGGGCTTTACCGCGATGAAGTTCGATCCCGTGCCGGGTCCCTGGCGGACATACATCAGCAGGGAGCAGGAGCGGGAAGCGATTGAGCGGGTGCGAGTGGTGCGTGAGGCCGTAGGCCCGGACATCGACGTGCTTGTGGAGATGCATCGCCGGCTCGCGCCAATGCACGCGGTACGCATTGCGGAGGGGATCGCGCCCTATGCGCCGTTCTGGTACGAGGAGCCGGTCCTGGCAGAGAACGTGGACGCGCTGGCGTCCGTCCGCCGCGCGATATCGCTGCCCGTCGTCACCGGCGAGGAGCTCTACACAAAGTTTGAGTTCCGCGAAGTGTTCGAAAAGCAGGCAGCGGACATCATCAACCCGGACGTCTGCAACGTGGGCGGCATCCTGGAGCTGAAGGAGATCGCCGCCATGGCCGAACCGTATTTCGTCGCCGTGGCGCCGCACAACTACAACAGCACGACGGTGGGGCTGGCCGCGACCCTGCACGTGTCGGCCGCCATCCCGAACTTTCTGATCACGGAGTACTTCGTGAACTTGGAGGCCTGGGGGCGGGAGGTCGCCGACCCGCCCTTTGAGGTGGTCGACGGGTACATCGCCCTGCCGGACACGCCCGGCCTTGGCATCGACCTCGACGAAAGCGCGCTCGCCCGCTTCCCCTACGAGCCGTTCCCCGCCCGCCCGATTCGCGAGCCGCACGACGAAGGGCCGTAAGACGGCAGGCGAACCCGCTATGGACGAATGGTCGAACGGCCGAAGTGCGCGGCACCTGGATCGGAGCATCTGCCGCCCCGTCCGTGGCCCGCCGCCATTCGCGTGGGGATGTCCGTGCGCTCAACCTTTGACGACGCCGATGGGACGCATCCGCGCCACGGCGCGGGCGATGCCGGCCTGCTCCAGCACCCCCACCACTTCCGCCACGTCCTTGTAGGCCTCGCTCGCCTCCTCCGCCAGGGCGGCACGGTTCTGGCAGCGGACCATGATTCCCTTTGCCTCCAGGCGCTTGACGAGATCGACGCCTCGCAGCATGCGCTTGGCCGCGTGCCGACTCTGCACGCGGCCGGCGCCGTGACAGGCCGATCCCCAGGTCTCTTCCATGGCCGCAGCAAGGCCAATGGCCACATACGAGTAGCGACCCATGTCGCCCGGGACCAAGACGGGCTGACCAACTTCTCGGTATTGCCTTGGCACTTCGGCATGGCCCGCGGGAAACGCCCGCGTCGCCCCTTTCCGATGCACACACAGTTTCACGTCGCGACCATTGACGCGGTGCTGCTCGATCTTCGCGATGTTGTGTGCCACGTCGTAGAGCAAGTCCAGGCCGAGTTCGTCCTCGCTCCGCCCCATGACCTTGACGAAGGCCCGCCGCACCAGCTCCGTAATGCACTGTCGGTTGGCCGAGGCGAAATTGGCCGCACAGGCCATGGCAGCGAGATAGTCCCGGCCCTCTGACGAGGAGAGCGGCGCGCAGGCCAACTGGCGGTCGGGCAGTTGGATGCCATACCTTCGCGCGGCGCCCTCCATCACGCCGAGAGAATCCTGGCAGACCTGATGGCCAAAGCCCCGCGAGCCGGTGTGAAGGAAGACGAGCACCTGACCGGGCCCGGTCAGACCGAAGGCGCTTGCGGCCGTCGGATCGAAGATCCGCTCCAACACCTGGATCTCCAGAAAGTGATTGCCTGAGCCCAACGAGCCAAGCTGGACGTGCCCGCGCTGGCGCGCGCGCATGCTGACTTTGCTTGGGTCTGCCCCTGAGAGGCAGCCGTGACTCTCCGTCAACTCGAGATCGGCGGGACGGCCGTATCCGTGTTCGACCATCCAGGCGGATCCACGCCGCATGATCGCGTCCAAGTCATCCAGGCCCACGGGGACCCGGCTCTTTCCACCGAGCCCGGCGGGAACGTCGTGGACGATCTGGTCCAGCAGCTGGTTGAGCCGCGGCCGGACGTCCGCCTCAGTCAGAGCGGTGACAAGCAGCCGGGTGCCGCAGTTAATGTCGAAGCCCACGCCGCCCGGCGAGATGACGCCGTCGTCAAGGCGCATCGCCGCGACGCCGCCAATGGGAAAGCCGTAGCCCCAGTGGATATCCGGCATCGCCAACGAACGCCCTTCCAGGCCGGGCAGGCAGGCGACGTTGGCCGCCTGGTCAATGGCTTGGTCCTGCGCCACGATGTCCAAGACGGCCTCGCTGGCGTAGATGCGCGCGGGCACCCGCATGCCTTCCTTGTAGGTCACAGGCACTTCCCAGCGAACTTCGTCGACGCGTTGAAGGATCTGGCGCCAGTCGGCCATGGCGACTCCTAAATGTCGAAGAGGACCTGAACGCGGTAGCCGCCGTCCGACTCAGCCACTGAGAGCAGGTGGTGCGTGACCGCCTTCACCGCCACTCCCGTGGGATGACGGTCGGCATTGAATCGCTCCCCAGACGCGCGCGCCTTCAGCGATGTCTCCCCCGCAACGGAGACCTCAAATCGCCGGAAGAGGAGGCCTTCAGTCTCGGTCAGGAAGAGCAACTCGAGCAGCCACTGCACCAGTAGAGACTCGCGGTCACTGGCGGACACGACGACTTCGCGCTCCTCACGCTCGCTCACCGTTTCTGGATCGACCATCAGTGCGTACATGCCCTCGGCGGCGCCGGCGAAGGCCGCCGCCAGCGTGCGGCCCCGCGCGATGATTCCCGCGTCCGCCGTGTGCTCAAGGATCTCGTAGCCTTGGGACTCTGCCACCGTATTCCTCGTCCCGCCCCAACACTTCGCGCGGCCGGCTCTTGCTCGCCGGTCACCTCCGCGCCGCAGCGAGAAGTCCCGCCTCCCTGCGCTACTCCAGAGGCACCACGCGCAGCAACGGGCCGCCGAACGTCAGCACATAGACCTCGCCGTCCGTATCGACTCCGAACGAGGCGATGTTGGCGCCGCTTTCGACGATGACGACGGCGGAGGCGGGATCAGCCGCGTTGAGCCCCCAGATCCGGCCGCTGCAGAAATCACCGTAGAGGTACGCTCCCGCGATGGCGGCAACGGTACTGCCCCGATAGACGACGCCGCCTGTGATGGAGCAGCCCTCGTCGTGATCGTAGGTGGCGACGGGGGCGACCGTCGCGCCGGCGTCGCAGCCCGAGGGCGGCGAAAAGCAGCGGTCGCCCTCCAGACGGTTCCAGCCGTAGTTGCCGCCCGCGCGCGCGATGTCTACCTCTTCCACGTCATTCTGGCCCACGTCCCCCACCCAGAGGGCGCCCGTCGATGGGTCGAACGCCATCCGCCAAGGATTGCGGAACCCGTACGCCCAGATCTCGGGACGGGCGGCAGCGGCACCGACAAAGGGGTTGTCGGACGGCACCTGATAGGGTCGTGCCGCCGAGGCGCCGCGCACGTCGATTCGCAAAATCGAGCCGAGCAGCGTGCTCTTGTTCTGGCCGTTGCCCTCGGGATCGCCACCGGCGCCACCGTCGCCCAGCCCCAGGTAGAGGAGGCCGTCCGGCCCGAAGCGAATCGCGCCGCCGTTGTGGTTGCGGAAGGGCTGCTCGATTTCGAGGAGCGCCAGCTCGCTCGCCAGGCTGGCGACGTCGCTCGCCACCGTGAAGCGCGACAAGCGCGAGCGCATCTGCCCTGCGACCGAGTAGTACACATAGATGTGGCCGTTGCCCACGAAGCGAGGGTCGAGCGCCAGGCTGAGGAGCCCTTCCTCGTTTCCAGCCCCGCTCACTCGGTCGCGGAGGTCCAACAGCACGGCCTCGCCCCCACCATCTTCGTCGAACAGCAGGACGGTGCCGTCCTGCTCGGCGACGAACAGCCGCCCAGCCGGGTAGGCGCCCAGTTCGATGGGGCGGTCGAAGGGGCGGCCGCCCAAGGTCGGTTCGAGCGCCACCGGACCCGGCTCGCCAGCACTGAAAAGCGCCCAGACCGCGTCGCCGCGCCGTACCAGCGGCAGCGTGTTGAGTGCATCAGGAAGGCTGGGGTCGTAGGCGCGAAACTGTTGAGCTGCTGCGTCGAATCCGACGAGGCGGACCGCGCCCAGACGCGACGCGACCTCGCTCGCCGGGGTATCGACGTCCGTCCAGCCGACGAGGCGCCAGCCCGTCACACCCGACTCAACGCGCGTGGGTGCGACGGTTGGGAGCGGCCAGGGCGCTTCCGCCGTGACCCGCACCCAGAGCCCGTCGTCCACGGCGACCGTCCGCAGTGTGTTGAGGAAGACGGGGGCCGCGCGGAGCCAGCTCTCGTAGGCCTGCCGAGTCGCGTCCCAGCGATACACCGAGATGATTTCTGGCATGTCGGCAACGAGATCACTGACCGCGCCGCTCTGGCCAGCCGCTACCAGGTTCCAGGGCGGCTGGAGCGTGCGCAGTTGGGAAGTCGCCGGAGCTTGCGCCCGCGTGGGCGGGACGAGCGTCACGAGCGTCACGAGGAACAGCGCCGCGAGCGGAAGCGCGACGCGGAGATGTCTTGGCACCTACCTCCTCCGTTCGCGTTCGTGCGGGAGGCCGGCGTCCAGTCCGGCCCTGCGATCAGCGCTCCCCAGCTAGACTACCGCTGTGGCGCACCGCGGCGCACAGTGGCGCGAGGCGTCACGGTCCTGAAGCCGGCCGCGGAGGTGGATATCGCGCCTGACGCGACGGCGATCAAGCTGCACACGGCGAATCGCGAAGGTTGGTGTCGAATCGGGTCGGAGTCCAATGTGTCCCTGCCGGACCGGCCGGTGCTTCTCTACGACGATGATTGCCGCTTCTGCCGCGCCACCGTGGAGGTGGTGCGCCGGTGGGACCGGCGTGGCCGGATGGCGCTTCTGCCCTGGTCCGACCCGCTTGCCGAGCGCTGGATGATACCTCTTCCTCCTGACCTCCGCGAAAGGAGTATGCACGTAAAAAGGCCCGATGGGGCCCTGATCAGTTCAGGCGACGCATTCGTCGCAGTCCTGTCAGTCCTTCCCGGCTTCCGCTGGCTGGCCGCTCTCGCCGGCCGATCCGAAGCGGCGCGCGGCGGGCTCACCCGGCTCTACGACGTCGTTGCGGCCAACAGGGGGCCTCTCTCGCGCCTTGTGCCGAACCGTCCCGCGCCGGTACGCCGCCCGCGCGTGGAATGACGGCGATGCGCCTGCGCGCCTATCTGATCACGACGATCGTCGCCGGCGCGGTTGCCGCCCCGCTGTTCGGAATCGTTCGCAGCGACAGCTTCCCTATCTCCACCTATCCCATGTTCGCCAGCGCGCGCGCAGCAGACGTCTCCATCTCCCACGTGGTCGCCGTGCGCGCCGACGGCGAGCGGCGTCCGGTGCCACCATCGGCGGTGGCGAACGCGGAAGTCATTCAGGCCTTCGAGACGGTGCGGCAGGCTCTCCGGCAGGGGCCGGAGGCGACGCAGGCCCTCTGCGACCGCATCGCGGCGGGCCTCGTTGACCGGGGCGGACAGGGGACGACGGAGCGGGTGGAGATCGTAACGGACCGCTTCGACGCGGTCGCGTACTTCGAAGGCGACACCCAAGCACTGGCCTCCACGGTGCATGCGCAGTGCGAAGTGAGAAGCTCGTGAACTCTCTTGTGCGTCGCCTGGATGGCTACTGGTTGGCGCCAGCGCCCGCCGAGCGATTGGCGTTGCTGCGCATCTTGATTGGTGGCTTTGCCCTGGTCTACATCGCCATCACGGCCGGCAACCTCATGAGCGTGGCGACGTTCGACGCCCGACAGTTCGACCCTGTCGGGATCTCCAACGTCCTGGGAGGGCCGCTAGCGGCATCGCTTGCCTGCGGCCTGGTTGTCGCAACCTTCGTGGCTGGCCTCGCATTCGTAGCGGGCTGGCGGTTTCGATTTACTGGGCTGCTGTTTGCGCTTCTCTTGTTGTGGATCACGAGCTACCGAAATTCTTGGGGCCAGATCTTCCACACGGAGAATCTGCTCGTCCTCCACATATTGGTGCTGACCCTGACACCGGCCGCCGACGTCTTTTCGCTCGACGCCCGCAAGAGCCGGGCCGCGCCCGTGGCCGCCGATCCGCGCTACGGCTGGCCCGTCCGCCTGCTCTGGCTGCTCACGGTCATCACGTACGTGATCACCGCGCAGGCCAAGTTGCTGGACGCCGGCTTGGAATGGATTACCGGCGACGTGCTCCGGAACCACGTTGCCTACGACAACCTGCGCAAGAGCCAGCTCGGCGACCCGCATTCGCCTCTGGGAGCGGCGCTGGTGCCACACGCCTGGATCTTCTATCCCCTCGCCGTGATGAGCTTCATTGTCGAACTGGGCGCTCCCGTCGCGCTCTGGAACAGGCGTCTGGCGCGACTCTGGGTCTCCAGCGCGGTGCTGTTCCACGTGGGAATCTTCGCCTTGATGGCGATCATCTTCCCGTACCAGATGCTCGGCTTCGCCTACTTGCCGTTCTTCGCCGTGGAGCGATGGCGGGCACCGGCGCGGCTCGAGCTGGGGCGCCTCCAACGGCGGCGACGCAGGACGGCGCCGCAGTGGTGACGTCCGGAGATCGACGCGCCAGCCCAGCGCTGGGCGGCGTCAGACGCTCCGGATGCCATCCACGATCAGGCCCACGCCGAAGGCCACAAGGAGCACCGCCGAGGTCCATGCCACCACCGCGGTCAGCGGCGCGACAGTCCGGCGACGCCTCGCACCTATCGACAGAACGGCGCCCGCGAGGAGTACGGCGGTCGCGCCGGCGGCGATCGTGATCCCCGTCCCATCCCTCTCGCTGTAGGCGACCATGGCGGCCAGGACCGCGGGATTGGCAAGGGCGAACGTGACGATCGTCACGGGCATCAACAGCTGCGGCCCGCGGCCCAGCTGGACCGGCATCTCAGGCAGCCGCCCCAGCAGCAGGGGACGCAGCGCTGCCACCACCATCACGATGCCCGCCGCTACGTCAAAGCTCTCTGCCGAGACGTCCAAAAGATCCAGGAACTCCGAGTGGATCGCGGCCGCGAAGGCGACGAGCCCGACTGCGGGCGGGAGCGCCGCCGCCGCGACAGCCCAGCCCCGGCCGCCATTGGCCGCGCCCTCCGACTCTAGCCTGAGCGCGGCCGGATTCACGGCCACCAGGGTGATGAGCAGCAGGCGCCAGAAGTCGATCATTGAGACGCCGCCACCTAGCGGTCGGGACGACGCGGCGGCAGGTCGGGCTCCCGGCCGGTCCGACCGTGGAGAGCGTCGGCCGCGTAGAGCAGCCCGGAGAAGGCATGCTGCTGGTCGTCCATCCGGGTCGCGCCTTCGTGGAGCCAGGCGCCCCGCACGAGCCCCGGTCGGTCGTACGTCCGCGCCCGTTCATCGCTCACCTGCCGCCCGGCGAGAATGGCTGCGCCCACTTCAACGCGCTCCAGGATTCCCGCACGCAAGTCGGCCAGGCGCTCATCGGCGGAGGCCAGGCGCCACAACGCCGCGAGACCTTCGACCCAGGTGCCCAATGCCCCAGCCCGCGGCGACGCCCCCCGCACGACGGTACCCGACCAGCCACCCTCGCGCTGAGACTCGGTGCGAACCAGCAAGCCGAAGCGACCGGCCAAGCGCCGCCCGTACGCGATCTCAGCGTCCTTCAAGCCCCACTCCGCCATTTCCGCCAGGGCGTATGCCGCCCAGTGGTCGGCCAACGGGGGAAAGTCCACGGCCTCCACGTCGTCGCGGCGCGTCGTCACGAACTCAGCCGCAGCACGCGCATGCACGTCCCAGCCTTCCCCTGGGAGCGCTTCGTGGAGTAGGGCAAGCGCCCACAGCGCTTCACCGGGGTAGTAGCGCGACGTCCCCAACCGGTCCGCTGCGTCTCGCTCCACCCACCAGGCAACGTGAAAGCCGCCGTCGGGACGTTGTAGCGCCGCAAGGAACGATCCGACTTCGCGCATCAGGGGGTCGTACACCGCATCCCCAGTCGCGAGCCTTCGCTCGGCAAGGCCCACGAGCATGAGTGCGCTGGCCCCCAACTTCGCGCGTCCGGCCCCGGGTGCAACCAGCGCAGCCCATCCGTCGTGCCGGTAGAGGTGCTCAGTCATCCAGGCAAGGCCGCGATCGGCGGCGGTGAGCGTGGCCGGAGAGGCAAGACGGCCCGCCGCCTGATACAGGGCCATCGTCACGCCGGCATGGCGGACTTCGTTGTAGTCCGGCGAGAGGTGGTCCAACTCCGCGTCGTACAGATAGACGTAACGACCGTCGTCGAGTTGCGCCCGTTCCATCCACCCTCGAGCTGAGTCCGCCGCCCGCTGCAACTCCAGGCCCGACGCCTCCACGGACGCCTCGGGCGGGACGATGACGATGCGAAGGAACCCCGCCATTGCGACCCAGAACAGCACGCTCACCACGACGGCGCGTTTGGTCATCGTCGCGGCGCAGCCCCTTCAAGGCGGTCGCTCGGTCTCGATGGCAACACGGCGTCGCGCAAGATCTCGACCATCGCAGCGACGCCCATCGGGGCGGCGAGCCGCCGTGCGATCGCTGGCCCGAACCGACTCCGGTGAATCGACACCGGTCGGCCCGGCGTCATGATGGTAGCGTCAGTCTCGCCGCGAGCGCGTCGCTCGTGTCAACAGCGCAACGCACCCACGCCGGCGGCTCGCGTCGGCGATCTTGCCGCGAAGAGGAGTCCGCATGGGAAGATGTGCGAGGAGAATTCGAGGGCGATCGTGCAGAAGTCGATAGGCAGCGCGCGCTTGAGCGGGCTCACGCTCCTGGCGGCTCTCAGCGTCTTTCTGATCAGTTCGTGTAGCAGCAGCCAGGGAGGCGAAACGGCGGCTGCGGCGGAGCCCGCGCCGCCGGATGCTGCGGAGCCCGCGCCGCTGGAGGCGGCGGAGCGCGTCGCGCCGCCCGCCGCGGCACCGGCCCCGCCCGATCTGCCGAGCCCCCGCGACGCATCCCTTGAGGAGGCCGATCCACCGGCGGCCGTTAGGAAGCCGGAGCCCGCCGCCGATCCGCAACCGGCCGCCCGGCCTTTCGGTGTCGCCGTCAGCATCCGAGATCAGGGCGAACGGATGGCCGTTGAAGGGTTACTCCGGGACGCGCCGAACCTGGAGGTCGCGCCCGGTCCCTTCGACGCTGACGCGGAAGTGAGTGACCAGCCGCTGCCGCAAGGATCCAGCTACATCCTCGCCGCTTGGGTAGCCGTGACCGATCAGCGCCACACCGTGCTTGACCTCAGCTTGGCGGATCTGCGGCGGGTGCTGGCCGGCGCGGTGACGGACTGGTTTGAGCTTGGCGGCCGGGCGCAACCGGTGATCGCCTTTGTGCCCTGCGACGACGCGGACGCGATCGCCGCCGCCCTCGCCTTACCGGATCTTGGACCGAATATACGCCGAGCATCGCTGGAGACGATACAGCGATCAGTGGCCTCGGGGAGCGGCGCACTCGCGGTGCTGCCGCCAACCGCTTTGCGTCCCGGTCTGCTCCCGCTGGTCTTGGACGGTCATGACCCGCTCCGCGATCCGTCCGCCGATACACCCATGCGCCTTGAACGCTGGATCCGCGGCCGCACCACGCACGACGAAGAGCGTGTGGCGACGATCTTGGGCTGGACCGATCGTGCGCCCAACACGAACCCGGTGGGCCTCCTCGCCACCGGCGACTTCATCCCCACTCGGTGCACGAATGAGGCGGTCGAGACGTTCGCCGACGGGGACTACGCTGCCATCTTCGAGCGTACGCGCGCGGCGTTACAGGCCGCGGATCTCACGCTGCTGTCGATGGAGATCGGACTCACCGACCGGGGCGAGCCCACTCCTTGCGTTGGCGTGACGGACCGATTCAACCTCCAGGGCAAGCTAAGCGTGATCGGTGCGCTCAAGGCGGCGGGGATCGACGTCGTCACCACCGCCGGAAATCACGCGGGCGATTGCTGGACTGCATGTGGTTGGAAAGAGACGGTCCTGGACACGATCGCTGGGCTGGAGGACGCGGAGATCGCGCACGCCGGGACTGGTGCGAACCTGGCCGCCGCCAGAGCGCCGACGGTGGTCGAGCGAGACGGCGTGCGCATCGCGTTTCTCTCATACGACGACATCGCCCCGTGGTATTTCGCCAAGGAGGAATCGGCCGGGACGGCGCCGCTGAACCTCGAGACCCTGGCAGAGGACGTCGTGGCGGCCAAGGAGATGGCGGATCACGTCGTCGTGGCCTTTAGCTGGGGTACGGAGTATACGGTCAAGACGACGGCGCGCCAACGGGAAGCGGTGGCTGTCGCGGTGGACGCGGGCGCGTCGTTGATCGTGGGCAATCATCCGCACTGGACACAGCCCGTGGAGGTCCTACAGGGCGCGCTGGCCACGTACGCCTTGGGGAACTTTGTCTTTGACCAGGATTGGTCTATCGCCACGACGCAGAGCGTGATCCTGGAGGTCGGGTTCGACGATGCAAGGGTGCTCGGATACCGGCTGCGGCCGGTCGTGGTCCGCGACAACTACCGCCCGGAGTTCGTCGATCCGGCCGGAGAGGAAGGCGCAACCATCCTCCGCCGGTGTGGGGCGGCACGGACGCGCTGCCGTTGCGAGAGTCGGAGCGCCCATAGGAGCACGGGCAGCGGTGACGCTCTTGCCGAAGGTCCTGCACCGCGCTGGGCGCGAGCGTGCCCGTCCGAGCGCCGCCGCGGTTGACTGGTAAGGTCATCTCATGCTCACGGGAGAGCGCCGCCGCCGCTTCCGATCCGTGCTGGAGCGCCGCCAGCAAGACGTTGAGGTGGTTCTGGATAACATCCACGACTCCCACAACGCCTCCGCGATTCTGCGCACCTGCGATGGATTCGGGATCGGCGCCGTCAACCTGCTTTACACCGACCATCCCTTCCCCCAGATCTCAAAAGGCGTCTCCGGCTACACGCGAAAGTGGACGATCATCCATCATTTCACAGAGGCGGCGGCGTGCATCAACGCCGTGCATCAACGAGGCTGCCAAATCTACGCGACCCATTTGGACGGCCCGGCCCGCAGCTACCTAGATGTGGACTGGACGCGGCCGGTGGCTCTCGTCTTCGGGAACGAGCACCGGGGCTGCAGCGCACCGATCCTTGATCTGGCCGACGAGCGCATTCGCATCCCCATGCAAGGGATGGCGCAAAGCTTTAACGTGTCCGTCGCGGCCGGCATCATCCTGGCGGAGCTGCATCGGCAGCGCATGGAGAGGGGCCGGTACGCGCCATCGTGGAGCGACGAGAAGGAACAGATCTATCAGGCATGGCTCAGGCGGGATGGCGGCGGATGCGAGGAAGCCTAGCCGCGTCGGGCCATCAGGAGATCACGGATAAGCTGCGCCTCGCCGAGGTGCTCGCTCGCGTGCCGATGGACGTTGAGCAGCATCTCGCGTGCCGTGGCACGCTTAGCCGACGGAAGTTCCCGCTCACGCTCCCACTCGTCGGCGGGCAAAGCCGCGAGATGATGCTGAATTCGCTCCCGTAGCAGCGCCCAACGTTCCTGAAGCGGCTGCGGCGAATCGCCCGCCGCGGCGAACTCTTCGTCACGGACGCGGCCAATGGACACCCCGCCCAAACGCTCCACGATGTTCTGCTCCGCGCTCCCCATGGTGTGTGTCGCAACCACGTAGAGGCTATTGCCCGCCGCAATCGGTGGACGCCAGTTCAGCTCCTCCTCGCTGAGCCCATCCAGGCAGTCCACGATTGCCTGCACACTGCCGCTGATCGCGGTGACGAACGACTCAGGCTCGCGCTCTCCCGGCATGCCAGCCCCTTTCCGTTGTGGATGTTGTGGTCCTCTACACTAGGCATCCGGCGGTCGCTGGCGCCAGCAGCGGACACTGCGGAGGTGAATGGGGGACGGGAATGGAACTCCAGAAGGTGGTCTTGGTGGACGGTGCGCGATCGCCGTTCGCGCGGGGAGGACGCGGAGCGCTGGTGGCCACGCGGTTGGACGAAGCGGCCTCAACCGTGCTGCGCGCGCTCCTGGCGCGCAACCCCAAGGTGGATCCACGCAGCATTGAAGAGATCGGTTTGGGAAACGTCATGGGCGCCGGCGAACTCAGCGGCCTTGGCGCGAACCACATCGCCCGCCTCGCCGGTCTCACCGAGGAGGTCTGCACCTTCGACACCAACCGCCAGTGCGGCTCCAGCATGGAAGCGCTGCACCGAGTTGCCCAAGAGATCATGGTGGGCGCCATTCACACCGGCGTCGCCATGGGAGTCGAGCGGATGGGGCGGCAACTCCGCCCTGGAGGTGGCGACCGCGATCGCAATCGGGTGACCGAGTTCAACCAGAAGCGCCTCCAGCAGACGCCCGCGCAACGTGACCCGGCGCCGGATCATGGCGATCAATTTGCCGTCCCCCTGCCGGACTACATCCTGGACTCAACCCCGGTCGTCTCCATGACGCAGACGGCCCAGAACGTCTCGGAGGTGTACGGCCTGTCGCGGCGGCAGCTGGACGAGTTCGTCGTCGAGAGCCATCGCAAGTACGGAGAGGCTCTCGACGCTGGTTTTTACGCCGACGAAATCATCCCTCTGGAAGTGGAGGCGCCGGTGTTCGACGACGAGGGGCAGTGGCTACCCGAGAAACTCGGTGAGGCGATCGTGTTCGACCGTGACGAAGGCTACCGGGCGAGCACGAACTTCGAGAAGCTGGGGCAGCTGCGTCCGGTGCAGGGCATTGAGAGCTTCGGCAATCGCGAGATCGTGATCACGGCGGGGAATTCCTGCCCTACCAACGACGGCGTGTCCGCCGCCCTGCTGGTGAGCGAAACGAGAGCGCAGGAGCTGGGCCTGGAACCGCTGGCGCGGATCATCGGCTTCGGTGTGGCCGGGGTGAAACCGCAGGTCATGGGCCTGGGACCCGTCCCGGCGACGAAGAAGGCGCTGCGGCATGCCGGGATCAGCGTTGACGAGATCGATCGAGTGGAGTTCAACGAGGCCTTCGCGGCGCAGGTCATTCCCAGCGTTGAAGAGTTGGGGATCCCGCTGGAAAAGGTGAATTGCAACGGCGGCTCCTTGGCCATTGGCCACCCGCTCGGCGCGACTGGAGCACGCCTGGTGACCACAGTCTCCCGAGAGCTCCGCCGCTCAGGCGGCCACTACGGACTGGCCACGCAGTGCATCGGCGCGGGCATGGGCATCAGCACAATTGTCGAGGCGCTGTGACGTCACGGCGCACACGGATCTGACGCGCCGGGCGGGAATGGAGCGGGAGCCCCACCCCCGTCGTCTCCGCGTGAGCGACAGGCGTCCCTGGGGAAATTCGCGATCGGGCGCGAAGAGCGCTGGCGAGCATGCATCGTGCCGATTAACGTCGCAGTCGCTACCGACATTGGTCGGCAACGGGCCATCAACCAGGACGCCGTGCACGCGGAATCGTTCGCTGACACGGACGCCGCCATCCTTATGGTCGCCGACGGATTGGGCGGGCATCCCGCTGGCGAGGTTGCGAGCCAGCTGACGGCGGAGATGGTCGCGCGCGAAAGCCGGCACGTGCTCGCCGACCCCACACGCACGCCGGGCAAGACCGCCGCCGCTCTCCTCTCCCTGCTGGCCGACGCCAACACCGCCATCCGCGAGCGTGCCGCCGCCAACCCCCCCGAGATGGGAATGGGAACCACGGTGGTCGTCGCATGGATTGTGCACGATGAGGCGTTGATCGCCCATGTCGGCGATAGCCGCGCCTACGGTTTTCAAAATGGGCGCCTCCGGCAACTGACCACAGATCACTCCTGGGTTGACGCGGAAGTGCGAGCGGGGCGGCTCACGCCGGAGCAGGCGCGATTCCATCCCAGCAGGAACATCGTCTTGCGCTGTCTGGGCACGGACGAGCGATCCGATCCCGAAATCACCGGCCCGGTCGCTCTCGCGCATGGCGACCAACTCCTCCTCAGCAGCGACGGCCTGCACGGTGTGGTGCCTGACGACGACATCGCCCGCATCCTGAGCGAAGACCGCGGAGCCGTGGCGGCGAGCCGTCTCATCGCTGCGGCGAACCGGCGCGGCGGGCCCGACAACATCGGCGTGGCCCTGGCTGAATTCGTGGAAATTCGCTAGGTAGGGCCTCTGCCGAGCGCGAGCGTCACCACGACGGCGCCTTACCGGCTGTCGGACGCCGAACGCCCGCGGGAGCCGCTCGCCCGCAGCGGGGCATCCGGCCTCACGACGCTTCCATCGCCAGCCCTGAGACAACCTGTAGCCCCGGCAATTTCGCCAGATCGGCGGGCGCGATCTTGACCTTCGACGAGCGAACGCCGCTGCCCAAGATCACGTACGTCAGGTTCATCACGTCCGCATCGACGTACTTGGGTAGCTCGTCCGGAAGTCCGAACATGGTCACGCCGCCGATCGCCATGCCCGTGAGTGCCTCCGTCTCCTCAGCTGACGCAAACGAGAGTCGCCGCACCCCCATCAGCTTTCGCAGCGTCCTGTTGACGTCGAGCCGCGTGGAGGCCGTGACAAGGCAGGCGGCCACCTGCCGCGGCTCCTTCCGAGACGCCACAATGATCGTGTTGCCGGAGTTGGCCGGCGGATAGCCGTACTTTTCGCAGAACTGCGCCGTATCGGCGAAGGCAGGGTCACAGGGCAGCACCTCGTAGTCGATATTGAGCCGCTCCAGCGATTCGGAGACGCGTGGCTCGATCGCGGCGGCATCGGCCATGCTCTTCCTCCCGATTTCCACGTCCACAGGGCCCGCCGTCCCAGCCCTCCGGGGCGAGCGCGGCGGACGTGGCGCTCCCATTAGCCTAATCGCCCCAATCCCGCAGGGACGACGGCCCGGCGGGCGCGGTTGCTAGCCGCCCACCCCGGCCGTATCGTTGACCGGCATCTCGGCCGGTAGGCAGGGAGGAAGTCGCTGTCGATGCAGCACCGCACCATCGCGGGCACGGACGTCACCGTTTCCGAAGTAGGGTTCGGGGTCTGGACCGTTGCCACGAACTGGTGGGGGGAGCGCACGGACGGAGAGGCTCTGGCCCTGCTCCGAGAGGCCCGCGATCTGGGCGTCACCTACTTCGACACCGCCGACACTTACGGCGATGGTCGCGGCGAGACGATCCTGGCGCAGGCGTTTCCCGGGAGTGCGCGCGCCGGCGTCGTCATCGGCACGAAGTTCGGCTACGACTGGCGGAACCGCCCCGCGCAGGAGCAGGCGGGCCACGTGGAGGCGCCGCAGCGCTGGGATCCCGCCTTCCTGGAAGGGGCGCTCCGCGAGTCGTTGCAGCGCCTCAACACGGACTACGTGGATATCTGGCAGTTGCACAATCCCCGCCTCGTCGACCTGCAGCGGGACGACGTCTGGACGTTCCTGGAGGGAATCCTGCGAGAGGGCAAAGTGCGCGCCGTGGGCGTCGCCCTGGGCCCGGCTATCGGCTGGCTTGACGAGGGCGTGTACGCCCTGCGCGAACGCGGCGTGCCCTTGCTGCAGATGATCTACAACGCCCTGGAACTGGACCCCGGCCGCGATCTGATCCGGACGGCGCGCGACGAGGGAGCATCCCTGCTGGTCCGCGTGCCGCACTCCTCCGGCATGTTAGAGGGCCGCTATACCGAAGACACCGTCTTTCCGCCCAGCGACCACCGCAGCCACCGGCCGCGGGCCTGGCTCACGAACGGCCTGAGGAAGGTCGAGCAGCTGTCATTTCTCACCGAGGGCGGGAGCACCATTGGCCAAGCGGCTCTGCGCTTTGTCCTCCATGCCCCGGAAGTCGTCTCCGCTCTGCCAAACATCTACGACCGCGACCAGCTCGTCGAATTCGCCGCGGCGGCCGACTGCGCCGGCCTGACGGACGAGCAAGTGGCGCGCGTAGCGAAACTGTACGAAGAAAATTACGGGTTGCCGGAAGAGCGCGAACACGGCCTCGCCCAGCGGCCCACCGGGGCCGCTGGGCAATGAGCGGGCGGCCTGACAAGGGGCCGCGGGGCGACGGCGAACAACGCGCCACAGGCAAGCAGTTCGTCAAGTTCAGCTTCTATCGCGTCTGCGACTCGGTACACAGGGCGCCGCCTGAGGAACGGATGGCGGTCGGGAAGCGCCTAGGCTCCCTCCTGGAGCGGTCGAAGGAGCGCATGCTCACCCGGACCTACACGACGGTGGGCACGCGGGCGGACGCGGACTTCCTGATCTGGCAGGTGGCGGACCGGCTCCCCCCGATTCAAGACTGGCACGCGCAGCTGCTGGCCACCCCGCTCGGCTGGGCTCTGGAGCGTCCCTACTCCTACCTCTCCATGACCATGCGCTCGCTGTACGCGAACCCCTTGCATCCTGAGACTCGCGGTCGGGAGACCCTGCGCGAGGACGGCGGCGTCGCCGCCTACCTTTTCGTCTACCCCATGGTGAAAACGCGGGCCTGGTACGAACTCCCCCCGGAGAAGCGGCAGCGGATCATGGACGAGCACATTGCCGTGGGGCACCGCTACCACAACATCAAGATCAACACGACGTACTCCTACGGCCTTGACGACCAGGAGTTCGTCGTCGCCTTCGAAGGGGACGATCCGGGCGAATTCCTTGCGCTGGTGCGTGAACTGCGCCTTACCGAATCGTCGTCGTACACGCTGCAGGACACCCCTGCATTCACCTGCCGGCGCATGGAGCCCGCTGAACTTCCGGCCTACATCGGCCTGACGCCGAAGGTAGACTAGCGGCCCCGGAGGTACCCGCAGGGGTCCGCAAGCCGGGCGAACCTGGCGGAGCGATGCGCCGTGTCCACCCCCTGACCTGGCGAAGGCGACAGCGCCAGGCTCCTCGGAAATCGAGCCAACTATCCCACTGGCGGAGCGGTGTCATTCGCCGCGCCTCGCTGATTCTTCCCGTAGCGTCGTGAACGCCATTCGCGACGCTACGATTACAGCCACGACGCCGAAAGCGCGCCGTAGCCAATCGGTCCCAACTTCGCCGGCGACAAAGGCGCCGGCGGCGAAGAGCACCACCAACAAGCTCGTGCCGTGCGCCACGTGCTGTGGAAGTCGGACGAATCCGGCGAGCAGGGGAACGGTTACCACACCGCCTCCCACACCGAACAGCCCGCTGAAGAACCCTCCCAGGGTCCCTGTCAGCAGCGATCTGCGCTGGACGACTGTAAGTCGAACAGGGATTCCCCGGTCAATGGATGCTTCCCCAGCGTGGGCCCAGCCAGAGCTTGGCGGCGACCCGCGCCCCCTCAGGGCGCAATACCACCGCGGAGCCCGAGAGTCACGCTGGATTGCGCCGCGTGGGTTGGTCACCAAGACCGATGCGCCGTCACCGCCCGGCCGCGCGGCCCGGCGCCGTGCCGTACTATCTTCGAGCTATCGCGAGGGAGCGCACGGTCAGCGGCACTGGAGGGCGGACCATGGCGACACCGATCAGTCAGGCCCAGGCGCTGGGCCCGAAGGATCTCCGGGCCCAATATCCAGAAGAACTGCTGCCCGCTAGCACCGCTGATATCGAACCGCTCGATCGGGTGACCGGCCAGGACCGCGCACTGGAGGCGATCGCCTTCGGCCTCGCGGTTGATGCTGAAGGCTACAACATCGCCGTCTCAGGGCCGCCCTCCTCCGGCCGCAACACCGCCGTCCACCTGCTCGTGGACGAGGCAGCCGCGGCCAAACCGCCTGTGCAGGACTGGTGCTACCTCCACAACTTCGACGAGGCCTACCGTCCCAGGAGCGTCGCGCTGCCGTCGGGCCTGGGCGATGACCTCAGGCGGGAGCTCGCCCAACTCGTGGACGTCATCCGCAAGGAGATTCCCAAGGCCTTCGAGAGCGATTCGTACCAAGAGCGGAGCCGGCAGACTCTTGCGCCGTTCACGACGGAGCGCGAGGAGGCGCTGGGCGCCCTGCGGCGCACCGCCGACGAGCACGGCTTCCTGGTCAATGTCACCCCCATGGGCTTCGTCTCCGCGCCCCGCGGGCGGGACGGTGCACCGATCCCGGCGGAACAGATCAATCAACTGTCCGAAGACCAGCGCCAAGAGCTGGACGAACGCGGCCGTCGCGTCCAGGAGAGCGTGTCGGACACGGTGAGGGATCTACGGCGCCTGGACACACGGGCGCGCGAAGCGATCGAGACGCTCGACAAGGACGTCACCCGCTTCGTGGTCGGGCCGCTCCTCGACGATCTGCGCGGCAAGTATCCGCAGCCCGATCTGGTCAAGCACTTCAACGCCATTGAAGCTGACATCTTGGCCAACATTGAGACACTGAAGGCCGCGACTCCGCAAGGACGAGACCAGACCCAGCTTGGACCGCCCGGTGTCGCCGACGATGAGCGTGAGCGTCTTTTTCGGCGCTATGAGGTGAACCTGTTCATCACCCACGGCGATGAGCCCGCGAAGGGTGCGCCGGTCATTGATGAGCGGCAACCAACCTACTACAACCTCTTCGGACGTCTTGACTACCAGCCCCGCTTCGGATCGCTGACGACGGATTTTACCCTGATTCGGCCAGGGGCCCTGCACACAGCCAACGGCGGCTACCTGATATTGCAGGCACCGGATCTGCTCAGCGATCCGCGCTCTTGGATCAAGCTCAAGCGGTCGCTGAAGAGCAAGCAGATCCGCGTGGAGGACATTGGCGAGGTCCTGACGCCGCTGCCCACCGTGAACCTTGTCCCGGAGCCGATCCCGCTCGATCTCAAGGTCATACTGGTGGGCCCGCAGCACATGCTCGCGATGCTGGAAGCGGTGGACCCGGACTTCTCCGAACTCTTCAAGATCCGGGCAGAGTTCGAGCCGGATGCGGCCAATGATGAGTCGGCGACTCGCTCCTACGCGTCGTTTGTGCGGCGCGCCTGCGACGTCTGCTCACTCCGTCAGTTCGAGCGCGGCGCCCTGGTGGAGGTGCTCCGCTACGGCAACCGTCTCGCCGGGCGGCAGGATCGCCTGAGTACGCGATACGGGACCATCGCCGATCTGTGTGAAGAGGCGAACCAACTGGCGCACAATGAAGAAGCGACCGTGGTGACAGCCGGTCACGTGCGGAGCGCCATTGCTGCAAGGACCCGCCGTTCCGATCTCATTCCGGTCCGCCTGCGTCGGCTGATCGCTGAAGGCACGCTCCATATCGAGACCACGGGCGCCGTCATGGGCCAGGTCAACGGGCTGGCGGTGTATCAGGTGGGAAGCCACGCCTTTGGCACACCGACCCGGATCACCTGTCGCACGGGAGCGGGCAGCCTGGGCGTCGTCAACATTGAGCGCGAGGTTGAACGCAGCGGCGCCATTCACAGCAAGGGCGTGCTCGTCCTCAGCGGCTACCTCATGGGCACGTTCGGGCGCGAGCGCCCGCTCTCCTTCTCCGCCAGCGTGACGTTCGAGCAGAGCTACGACGAAGTGGACGGCGACAGCGCCTCCTCCGCTGAGCTGTACGCCATCCTCACATCATTGGCGCAGGTTCCCATGCGGCAAGACATCGCAGTGACCGGATCCGTCGATCAATTCGGCAACATTCAGCCGGTCGGGGGCGTGACTCAGAAAGTGGAAGGCTTCTTCGACGTCTGCCGGGAGGTAGGGTTGACCGGCAGCCAAGGCGTGGTCATCCCCGCCGCGAACACCATCAATTTGACACTGCGCGAAGATGTCGTCCGGGCCGTGGCCGAAGGCCAGTTCCAGCTCTGGGCCGTCTCGCGAGTCGAGGAGGGGTTGGAACTGCTCACCAACATGCCCGCTGGGACAGTCGACGCGGACCACAAGGACCTGCCGGACACCATCTTCGGCAAAGTGATGGCGGCCTTGAAGGAGATGCGGCCGATGGTCACCGCGCCCGCCACCGTCGAGTATGGGGCAGCGGAGCGAGGGGAAGAGCCACCTACGGAACGGGCCGCGACGCCGACAGGTCGCGAGCGGGGCAAAGGCTGAGCCGGAGGACGGCCGGCGCCGAATCGGCGGGCCGGAACCGCGTGAGCAATCACCGGCTCCCTTGCCCCGTCGTCTCGGTGGCAAGAGGCCGCGAGTCCCGCCCCTGCGGCGGGACTCGCCCAGAGAAAGCGGGCCCGCTCTCGGGTCGCCGCCGCTGCTAGGTCAACTTGCGGAGCTTCGTCAAGCTCTTCAATTCGCGGGGCGGGTCCAGATGGCTGCCACGCATCGTGAACGAGACTTCGCCCACGTAGATATCGCCGCGGGAGTCCACCGCAATGCCGTGGGGCGCCATGAACTGCCCCGGAGCTTCGCCCTCTTCGGGATCGCCAAAACGGGCGAGGAGCTCGCCGTCACGGTTGTAGATGCTGACGCGGTGACCCAACCCTGGGGCGTCGTCCACGCCGGTGATGCCGTTCAACTCCCCGATGTAAATGTTGCCGTCCGAGCCCAGCGTCATCCCGTCGGGGCGGTGGATGTTGTTCCACATTGTCAAGAACTTGCCGTCAGCATCGAAGATCTGGACCCGATGACATTCGCGATCGGCCACGTAGACGAGATCCTCGTCGTCGACGGCGATGTTGTGCGGACGGATGAACTGACCCGCGTCAATGCCGGGCTCGCCCCAGGAGAGCAGGAGGCGGCCGTCCGGCGTGTACTTATGAATGCGGGAGTTCCCGTAGCCGTCGCTCACATAGATGTTTCCGCTGCGGGGCGAGACGGCGGCGTGCGTGGGACGATTGAACGGCTCGCCACCCCATTTCGTCGCTGGCTGGCCCGGTGTCCCAATCGTGAAGAGCAGCTCTCCTTCCGGCGACCACCGCGTGATCGTGTGCGTGCCGTCGTCGGCGCAGTAGATGGTGCCGTCGGGAGCCGTGAGAATCCCGTGTGTGCGCCCGCTGAACGTTCCCGCCCCGAAAGAGCGCAGGAAGTTGCCTTCGCTGTCCAGAACCATGACTGGATGGTCGATGTTGCGGGTGAGTAGATAGACGGTGTCGTTGGCGCCCACCGCAACGCCGGGCGTCTCCTTGAGGGTCACGCCGTCGGGCAGCTTCTCCCACGTCGCGAGCGCCTCATAGGTGAACGTTCCACTTCCAAGCGCTGTCACCATTGGCGATCTCCTTTCCGAATTCCGCTGCGGGGTACGCCGAGTATCGACGGGGACGCCCAGCGCGTCAATCTCGCCGGAGCGCGCCGTTGGCTCATCGATACGGCGGCCTGCGCCGAAGGTCAGCCGCGATCGGCGTCCTCCGCACGTGAGCAGCGAGTTCCGCCATCAGAAGCCTAGAACATGACGATAGGGTTGACGGGACTCCCCGTGCCCCCTTCCACCGGCAGCGGCAGAACCATGATCATGAACACAGAGCGGCCCGGGCTGCTTCGGAAAGAGACGGCTCAGAGACACGGTCCGCCCACTGGTTACGACGCCGACCGCCCACTTCCGCTTCTCAGGGCTGATCAGGTTCATCGCCCCTACCTGATCGTCTGCACCCCAGCGCCCCCAGTTGCTGCGCTCTGTGAGCACGCGCCGAAGCTCCTCCCCGGTCGATGGTCCCTGATCCGCCATTGCGATCCTCCCCACCCCACTCGTGTGGAGCGCCATGATAGCGACGAGGGCGGCGGCGGCGCAGAGTCCTCGGGGCCGCTATCCTGCGGGGACCCAAGGGCGCGACGAAGGAGGACGAACGGTGGCTGACGTTGGCGTCTTCATATTCGCTACGGACTACGCGATTCATCCGGCAGAGCTGGCCCAGGCCGCCGAGGAGCGGGGCTTCGAATCGATCTTCTTCCCCGAGCACACGCACATCCCCGCGAGCCGCATTTCCCAACGGCCAAGCGGCGGCGACTTGCCCCAGGAGTACTGGCACCTGCACGACCCATTCCTGGCGCTCAGCGCGGCCGCGGCGGTCACCGAACGGATCAAGCTGGGCACCGCCATCTGCCTGGTTCCCGAGCATGATCCGATCGTGCTCGCCAAGCTCGCGGCCTCGCTCGACACGCTGTCCAACGGCCGCTTCATCCTCGGCATCGGCGCCGGCTGGAACGCCGAAGAGATGGGGGATCATGGCGTCGCGTTTAAGGAGCGGTGGAAGGTCACCCGTGAGCGCGTTCTTGCGATGCGCGCGATCTGGAGCGAAGAGGAAGCCGAATTTCACGGCGAATACGTGAATTTCGATCGACTCTGGGCGTATCCCAAACCCGTGCAGCCCGGCGGTCCTCCCGTCATCTTGGGGGCGCAATCGAAGTGGGCCTACGACCGTGTCGTCGACTATTGCGACGGCTGGCTCCCCATTGAAGGCCGCGGCGAGATCCGCGCCGAACTCGAAGAGCTGCGCGCGGCGGCGGATCGCGCGGGCCGCTCCATGGATACGATTCACCTCTCGGTCCTCAGCTTTAGTCCGGACGAGGCAAAGGCGCGGGACTACATCGAGATGGGATTCCAGCGGCTGATCTTCGCCCTACCCCCGGCCGACGCTGCAACGGTCTTGCCGATTCTGGATCAGTACGCCGACATCGCTCGGAAGCTCTCCTGATTGCGCGCCACGCATTGACTGACCGTCGCCGGCCACCCCTTTCGAATGCCGTCATGCATCAGGATGGGTCCCCATGCGGATCGTCACCTGGAACGTGAACTCCATCCGAGCGCGGGAGAATCGTGTGCTCAACTGGCTGGAGCACGAGTGCCCGGACGTGCTCTGCATGCAGGAGATCAAGTGCACCGAAGAACAATTTCCCTACGACGGCTTCGAGACGCTCGGCTACTACCTCTCCATCCACGGGCAGAAGACGTACAACGGCGTGGCCACGGCGTCGTTGGAAGCCCCGCGCGACGCTACGACGGCGATCCCCTGGCCGCAGGACGCACAAGTGCGCGGCCTCGCCGTCTCCGTTGCCGGCATCCGCGTCGTTAATGTCTACGTGCCACAAGGGTCGGAGGTGGGAAGCGAAAAGTACACCTACAAGCTGGAATGGCTCGACCGCTTACATGCCTGGTTTGACCGGGCCCTCAAGCCCAACGAGCCCGCGGTCCTTTGCGGGGATTTCAATATTGCCCCGGACGATCGGGATGTCTACGACCCGGAAAGCTGGCGAGAACGCATCCTTTGCAGCACGCCGGAACGGGCGCGCTTCGCCGCGCTGATCCAGCTAGGCCTCATTGACGCCTTCCGCCACTTCCATGACGAGCCCGGCCGCTTCACCTGGTGGGATTTCCGCGGCGCGATGTTCCAGCGCGGCACGGGGCTGCGAGTCGACCATCATCTGGTGACAGCGCCCCTCCTTGCCCGCGCCGAAGATGTGGAGATCGACGTGGAGGAGCGTGCGGGCCATAAGCCATCCGACCGCGCCCCGGTCACGCTCGTTTTGCGCGACGCCTAGCTTCCGGGCACGATAAAAGTTCGTGAAGGAACTACCGAGGGGGCGCGCGGTCCGCCCCATGGTCCGCACCCGCACCCCGTCATCGATATCAGCGCCGGCCCAGCAGCTCCCGTCCCAGGTTGGCCACATGACCCTTCGCGCGGACGTTCGTGTACGCCCGCTCCACCGTCCCCTCAGCATCGATCACAAAGGTGGAGCGAATGAGCCCTTCGTACTCCCGTCCGTAGTTCTTCTTCATGCCCCAAGCGCCGAAGGCCGCGGCCACCTCGTGGTCGCTGTCGGAGAGCAAGGGGTAGGGCAAGCCGTACTCGACGCGGAACTCCGCCAGGCGTTCGACAGGATCGGGGCTGATCCCGACAATCGCGAAGCCCGCCCGCTGCAAAGGGACGTGAGTGTCACGGAAGTCGCATGCCTCCGTGGTGCACCCCGGGGTGAACGCCTTGGGGTAGAAGAAGACGATAAGGCGCTCTCTGGCGTAATCGCCCAGGGAGACCGACTCATCATCCTGATTCCGGAGGCGAAATGCGGGGGCCTTCTGGCCAACCTCGGCAGCCACGTCGAGCCTTCTTTCCAGCTTGGGGGGGTCAAGGCCAAGGGTCGTGCCAAGCGGCGACGCTGACAAGTGCAGCGCTCGGCCCGGCCCACTACCCTACTCTCCAGGTTTACGGCCGCCGCCGCCGGCAGCCCGCTCGGCTCGACGAAGCACCGCGCAGCGCAGCTTATGCAGGCCGGAACAACGGCACGGACAGTTCCTCGTGGTCTTCCCACGCCACCACGACGCGCTGCCCGATGTGGATCTCCCCGACCGGATCGTCGACGCCGACGATGTTCGTCAGCAGACGCACGCCCTCATCCAGATCGACCATCGCAACGGCGTACGGAGCCTTGTCTTTAAAGGCAGGATGGCGACTCTGCCGGATCACGCTGAATGTGTAGATCGTGCCTTCGCCCCTCGAAATGTGCCAGCTCAATTTGAGGCTGAGACAGTGCGTGCAGCGACTCCGCGGATAAAAGACCACGCCGCTGCATTCGTCGCATGCCTGGTAACGGATTTCATGATTCTTGGTGGCCTCCCAGAAGGGCCGGCTGTCGGGGTCATCCAGGCTCGGAAGCGGACGTTGTGCATCCGTCATGGCTAATCCCTCGCCAGGATGATTGTGCCGGCCGCGTGGCGGCTCCCCAGGCGCCCGCCGTTGCCATGCGCCACGGCCAATCTCGCGCCTTCAACTTGCGACGTCGATTGCCCCCGCAACTGCCGAGTCGCTTCCACAAGGAGGAAGAGGCCGCGCATCCCCGGATGGTTCGATGAGAGGCCCCCCCCGTCCGTGTTCAGCGCGGGTTTCATGGTGCTGTCCCAGCGCAACCGGTCTCCTCGGACCCAGGCACCTCCCTCTCCTTTCTTGCAGAAGCCCAGATCCTCCAGGCAGATCAGCACCGTGATCGTGAATGAGTCGTAAATCATCGCGATGTCGATCTCATCCGGACGCACGCCAGCCTCGGCGAACGCATCCGGTCCCGCCTGTGCCGCCGCGCTCGTGGTGATGTCGCCGCCATTCTCCTGGTACCCCGCCGCCTCTCCGCTCCCCAGGATCCAGACAGGCACCTGCTTGCACTCTCGAGCAACCTCGGGCGCCGCGATCACGACGGCTCCACCGCCATCCGAGATCATGCAGCAATCCAGCAGGCGCAACGGATCCGCGATCATGCGGGAATGCGCCACATCATCCACCGTGATCTCGCCGACATCCTGAAACCCGAGGTCCGTCATGGCACGCACGGCCTCCGGATTGCGCATCGCGTGAGCGCGGGTGGCGACTGCGATCTCCGCCAGCTCTTCGCTGGTCGTGCCGTATTCGTGCATGTGCCGTTGCGCGGTCATGGCATACATGGCGATCAGCGTAAGGCCCCAAGAGATCTCGAAGTTCGCGGCCGCATCCGGGACGCCCGTGCCCCCGCGCACGCCCGTGCCGATCGCGCGGCCGGCGCTGCGGGACGTGGAGCCGTAGGTCAGCAGCGCCACGCGCGCCTTCCCCGCCGCGATGTCCCGTTTGGCGTGAGCAGCATGCAATTCGTACGAACTGCCTCCCACCGCCGTCGTATCGATGACGCTGGGCTTGATAGCGAAGTATTCAGCGACGTTCTGCCCCGCCCCACCGCTCGCCTCCTGCGCGTCGTAGATAGCGTCCACGTCTGCCCAGGAGAGGCCGGCATCTTCTAAGGCCCGTGTCGCGCACTCCGCTTTGATCTGGAGAGGGCTCACGCCCGGCGCGTGGCGTCGAGGGTATTCGTACACGCCAACGATGGCCGCATCGCGCCGTTGTGTCGCCATCGTTCGTTCGGCCTCCCCACGATGCGCCCGTCCGGCGGTCCGCCCGACCGCTGGTTAGCGGGCTGGGCGAACAAACTGGAGTCTAGCGCGCTGGAGCGGTCGCAGCATCCGCACGCTCAACGACCCCAATACATGCCATTGCCACGGGACTTCGAGCTCTTCGATCGAAGGCCGCCCGGCGGCGCGCGAGGCCCCCCGCGACGCCCCCTTGCGATTGCCTGAGTGCCGCGGCAACTGAGCACTGGCATCCGTCGCCCTAGGCCGGCGCAAACTCGCGCTGAAGCATCGCCAGGCCCATTGGTCCCATGCCCAGCGCCTCCATGTGGAAGCCCTTCAGATCGAACGATTCGCCCCCGCGCAGTCGTGCCCCATCCCGCGCCGCCAACCACGCCCGCTCACCGACCTTGTAGCTGATCGCCTGCCCGGGCCAGCCCAGGTACCGGTCCACTTCACTGGCGAGAAAGTCGCGTCGCTCGTGGCTGCGCTCCTCCAGGAACGGCAGCGCGAGTGCCGGATGCCAAATGGCGCCGGGATGGAACGTTTCGCCCGCCGGAATAGGCAACTCCAGGTGCAACCCTATGTCCACCACGACCCGTGCCGCGCGCAACGCCTGCGCGCTGAGCATGCCGAGGTAGTAGTCCGGATTCTCCAGATAGCCCAGCTCCCCCATCAGCCGCTCGGCATAGAGCGCCCAGCCTTCAATGTAGCCGGACGTGCCTCCGAGCAAGCGCTGATAGCGCGACAGCTTGTCGCGCAGATGGCGCGCATAAGCGATCTGCAAGTGGTGCCCGGGCACCCCTTCGTGATAGGCAATGGAAACCTCACGCCAAAGGGGAAACCGCGTTCGGCCACCCGTTGGATACCAGGTCCGTCCCGGGCGACGAAAGTCCTCGGACGGGCCGGTGTAATACATTGCCAGCGCCCCGCCCGGCGGCGCGATCATCGCCTCAAGTCGCCTCACCGGCTTCGGGATGTCGAAATGCTCGCCGTCCAACTCCGCAATGGTTGCGTCTTGCAGCTCTTGCATCCATTGCCGGAAGGGCTCGACACCTGCGACGGCGCGCTCGGAGTCGGTTTCAAGGAGATCGATAGCGGCGCCAATGCCGGCCCCGGGCGCAATGCGTGCCGCGGTCTCTTCTATCGCCGCCTGAATCCGCCGGACCTCCTCCCACCCCCACGCGTACGTTTCCTCTAGGTCCAGGGTGAGACCCGTGAACGCCCGCGCCCGCAGGGCGTAGCGGTCCCTCCCTACCGCATCCCGATCCGTCGCCTGCGGCAGGTATTCTTGCTCCAGGTACTGGCGGAAGTCGGCGTAGCCCTGGGAGGCGCGCTGGGCCGCGCGCTCGAGCGCATCGCGCAACTGTGCGTCTCCAAGGCCGGTCCCCTCATACGCGTCCACCAGCGATGCAAAAAACGACGGCGTCGACCGCTGCTCCCCACTCCAGATCCCCGCTTGCCGGCCGCACTCCCGGACCTGCCGCGCCGCCACCGGCAACCGGCGCGCCAAACCGCCCTCCAGAGCAGCACGCAGCCCCGCTAGCCCCTCCGGCACCTTCTGCATCCGTGCTGCGATGTTGGCCCAGTCGTCCTTCGTGGAACGGGCCATGAGGTCGAAGTTGCTGCGGATGCGCTGCATGGGAGACGCGATGACGTTGAGGTCGCGCAGGTGCTCCCCGGCGTCGTGGAGTGCGAGCCGAAGCTCCAGCGGCTCCACCATGAGGTCGCGGGCCAGCCGGTCGGGCCGATCGTCTGCTGGGGCCCGCGAGAGCGCCGTCAGAGTTTCCCGACTCAGGGCAGCGCGCGCCTCGGCGCCGGCGGCGGAGAAGTCGGTCATCTCGTCCTCATGGCCCCCCACACCCATGGCCGTGGCTGCAAGCGGGTCGAGCGACGCGTACTGCTCCACGTATCGATCAGCGATCTCATACACCCGCGACATGCTCTTCCCTTCCTCCGGACCTCCCCCAGACGGCGACGCCAGTCCTCCCGGCCCGCCGAGTGCATGCGACCAAGGGGGTGAAGACCTCATCAGCGGCTCACACGACCGAGCGGGTCCGCTCCGAGCTCCGCAGGGGACTTTCCCTTTCCTTCCCCGCAAGCCCTGTTCCGCCGTCGGCCTCGACGAAAAGGAGCGTCTCGCCCCACGGCTGTCGCGCCGGCAGATCGGAGCGCGGGTTTGAGCTTCTTCTCGCCGCGATCTCGATTCGCGCTGGCCGGAGAGCCGGCGTCAGCCTGCCCCGTTCTGCATCACCCAGTCGCCGTCCTTCATGACGCGGCGGATCGCCCGAGTGGCGCCCAACTCCTCGAGAGGGTCGCGTTCCAGCACCACGAGGTCGGCGCGTCGCCCCACGCGTACGCTGCCCAAATCATCCTCACGTCTCAAGGCCCGCGCGGCGCTGAGCGTCGCCGCCTGCAGCGCCTCCACAGGGCTCAAGCCAACGTCCGCCAGCGCCGCGATCTCATCGTGCAGGGCGTCTACACCGGTGAACGGCGAGCCCATATCGGTCCCGGCGACCAGCGTGACCCCGGAGCGAACGGCGACGGCGACGTTGCGCCGGTGCGCCTCAATCACCTGGTGAGCGCGCTCAACCATATGGCCCTGGATTCCGGCGGCGTCGGCGTGGCTGAGGATGTTCCGCAACACGAAGAGCGTGGGCACCAGGAAGGTGCCCGCCTCCACCATCTCCTGCGCCAGCGCCTCGCTGAGGTAGGATCCGTGCTCCACCGTGTCAACTCCGCCGCGAACGGCGTTGCGGATGCTGCCTTCGCCGTGAGCGTGCGCGGCGATCGTCAGGCCTGCCCCGTGCGCCTGGACCGCGGCAATGCGCACCTCCTCTTCTGTGAACTGCTCCGCGTGCGGACCCAGACCGGGGCCAACCACCCCCCCGCTCGCCATCAGCTTGATGAGATCCGCGCCGGCCTTCATCTCCTCGCGGACAGCCCGGCGCACGGCATCCGGCCCGTCCGCCTCCACGCCAATGGGCCAGCCGTGCCCGCCGGTGGCCGTGATCCAGCGGCCGGCGGCCACGATACGCGGCCCGCGGAAAGAGCCGTCTTGGATGGCGTCGCGAACGCCGAAAATGACGTCGGGGCCTACCCCACCCACGTCGCGGGCCGTGGTCACGCCTTGCCGGAGGAGCGCCTCGGCGCGGGCCGCCGTCTGCAACGCCTGGTACGCGTGGGGCTGCGCCGCCGCCACCGCAAGCGCGTCGACGCTGGCATTCAGGCTCAGGTGGGTGTGTGCATCGATCAACCCGGGAATAGCGGGAGCGCCCTCGAAGTCAATGGCCTCATCCGCGCCGGGCGGCAGCGACTCGCCGATCTCCGTGAAACGACCGTCGCGCACACGCACGTCCGTGCCCGGCCGCACGGCCCCCGTCCCGTCGATCAACAGAAAGTTTTTCAGCAACACCGTGTTGGCCCTCGGCAATCCGTCCGGACGGTAGCAGAAGCGGAACCGTCTCAGGCGCCGGGCCGGCACGGTCTAGAATCGCCCGCAGCGGGAGCGCGAGAGCGGATATGGAGGACGGGAATGCAGGCACCCCTCAGCGGCGTCACGGTGGTGGAGGTCGCGAACTGGCTGGCGGCGCCGGCCGCCGGAGCGCTGATGTGCAATCTCGGCGCCGACGTGATCAAGGTCGAACCGCCCGGCGGCGACGTCTACCGCCACTACATTCTCGGCTCGCAGGGCTACGACTACGATTTCAAACTGAACCACGCCTTTGAGTTGGATAACCGCGGGAAGCGGTCCCTCACGGTCACGCTGGACCGGCCCGGTGGACCGGCGCTGGTTCGGCGGCTCTGCCGCCAGGCAGATGTGTTCCTCACCAATCTCTTGCCGGCGCGTCGCGAGCGCTTCCAGCTCACGGAGGCCGCCATCCGGACAATGAATCCGCTCATCGTCTATGCCTCGCTGAGCGGCTACGGGACACAGGGGCAAGACGCCGATCGCCCCGGTTTCGACCACGCCGCCTTCTGGGCGCGCTCGGGAATCATGGGTACCTTGGGAGCCGCGGCGTCGCCGCCGGAGCTCCCCCGGCCCGGACAGGGCGATCACGCGACATCCCTCAATCTGCTTGCCGGGATTCTGGCCGCCCTGCGCCTCCGTGATCAGACACAGGTCGGGCAGTACGTCGAAGTGACCTTGCAGGGAACCGGCATGTGGACGATCGCCTCGGATCTCGCCGCCGCTCTGGTCGCCAAGCAACAGCCGCGCCGCCACGACCGCGAGGAGCCGGCGAACCCGATCTGGAACTCCTACCAGACCCGCGACGCCCGCTGGCTCTTGTTGGTGATGCCGCGCCCTGACCCGTATTGGGCGCCGTTCTGTCACACGATCGGCGAGCCACAGTGGGCGAGCGACCCCCGCTACGACTCACTCCTCAAGCGACGCGAAGCCAGCCGCGAACTCACGGCCGGGATCGCGAGACGCTTCAGCCAATTCGACCGGGACTACTGGGCAGAGAAGTTGGATGAGAACGGGATGATCTGGGCGCCGGTGGCGGAGCTGCCGGAGGTCGTCGCCGACCGCCAGCCGCGCGAGATGCACGCCTTCACAACCATCGATCATCCCCGCGTCGGCGAATTCGAGACACTCTCCGCTCCGTTCGCCATCCGCGATGCGGATATCGCAGTGCGCGGCCCCGCGCCTGAGCCCGGCGAGCACACGGCCGAGATCTTGGCCGAGGCCGGTCTCAGCGATTCTGAGATCGCTGATCTCGCAGTGGACGGGGTGCTCGGCTGACCCCAGCATGCCTGCAGGCGACGGAGGCAACGACGCGCTCCGCGCCCCTGGTGACGCATGACCTCAGCACGATGTCCAGGAAAGAGGGAAACCGGCGAGGCTAGGCGGCGGTGCGTAGTTGGTCCAGAATGCGACCCGTGTGGCCGCCGCTCCGGGGCCAGACGATGAACGTAAAGCGGTAACTGAGCGCACGGCCACCGTCCCGCGCAATGCAGTCAAGGAGCTGTTCGCCTTCGCTGAGGCACTGCTGCGCGACCTTCCGCGCCTCGGCTTCGGTCAGCGCTTTGCCGGTCACCCGCATCTGCAGCCGCGGCCCCCGGCGCACCACCTCGACACGCCGGTTCGCCGTGATCCGCGTTGAGAACGAGGTCGGCCTTGAAGTCTGCGCGGTCCCCACCATCGCCAGCGCCCCTATTCGCGTCTCAACTCTAAGATGGCGGCCCCGCGGGGACAGTCCGGCTCAGACCTAGAAACCCTCACGACCAACCACTAAGTGCGCCGGTGATTTCCCTCATTGCCTCCGCACCCACAGAGCGGCGCTCGCCTCACCTGCGGACCAGGGTGAGGCCGTCTGCGAGCGGGAGCATCACTGCCATAACGCGCGAATCCGCCGCGATTTTGGCATTCAGCGCTCTCAGAGCGACAGTATCCGGGTCGTCGGCGGCGGACTCGGCCACTCGGCCACTCGGCCATCCCAGAGAACGTTATCGATGGCCATCACGCCACCCCGCCGCAGGAGCCGCAAGACCCGTTCGTAGTAGTCGGCTGAGCGCGTCTTGTCGGCGTCAATGAAGGCGAAGTCGAACGTCCCTGCTTGACCCTGGGCTAAGAGGTCGTCAAGGGTCTGCAAGGCCGGACCGAGACGGAGGTCGATCTTATGGGCGACACCGGCCTCCTCCCAATAGCGGCGCGCCACTCGGGTCCACTCCTCGCTCACGTCGCAGGCGACGATTCCTCCGTCCTGCGGGAGCGCCTGCGCGACCCAGAGCGCGCTGTAGCCGGTGAAGACGCCCACTTCCAGGGTCCGCTTCGCACCGATGAGCTGCACCAACCAAGCCATGAACTGCCCCTGATCCGGCGCGATCTGCATGGCCGCCATGGGGAGGCGGGCGGTCTCCGCGCGCAGGCGGGCGAGTACCGCCGACACCCGCACAGACGAGGCGAGCAGGTAGTCATAAAGCTTGGCCGTCATGGTCACGTACTTCCTGGCCACCGCCGCTTCCTCTCCCCATGCGACACCCGCCGCCGGGACCCGCGTCGCGCAGATTACGTCGCATCCCTGAAAAACCTGTACGAAACGCTTGTTTCTCTTCGCCGAGTGACGTAAAACCACATCATGCGCAGGATTTAGCCGCCGATGAGCGCGGTCACAGCGAATCACTCGTCCGCAGCGAAGGGAGACAGAACATGCCAGCGACAGCGACCAGACGATACAAGATAGCGCCCGCCCCAACGGCTCGCTCCAAGGCGGACCTCCTCCGCACCATCGCGGAGAACACGGACCTCAGCCGGCAGCAGGTGCAGGGGGTGTTCGACACCATGGAGGCGGTGCTCAAAAAGGACCTGGGACGGGGCGGGCCCGGCCAGTTCACCGTTCCCGGCCTCATGAAGCTGACCGTCCAGCGAAAGCCGGCCACGAAGGCGCGCCAGGGAACCAATCCTTTCACCGGCGAGCTCACGACCTTCAAGGCGAAGCCCGCTCGCAACATCGTGAAGGTTCGCCCGCTCAAGGGCCTCAGGGAGATGGTCTAGACCCGCTGACGGCGGCGGGAACTGCACGCAGCTCCGACGCGGGGGCGAGGGCGTCGCACCTGCTTCCGCCCGAACCTGCCCGCTCCGACGCTTCGGCGGCCGCTGGCCTCGGTACCCCGCGACACGCGTCGACGGACGTGCCGAACGCCCCAGCGATCCGGCGCGGCACTGATTCCCGCCCGGCGCGCAGCTACCGCTGGTGGATCAAGGGCAATCCCGGCACGGGGCTCCGCGCCTGCACGACGTAGTCGGCAGTAATGGAGCCGATGTAGACGTCGCGCATGTCGTCCCCGCCAAAACTGACGTTCGTCGGGTGCTTCATGATCGTGCCCTCTGGGTCCTCGATGATCGTCTCCAACGTCCCGTTGGGCGTGATCGCAACGACCCTGTTCGCGAAGACCAAGGTCACCCAGAGATTGCCCTCCTGGTCGAAGTTGTTGCCGTCCGGGCCGCCCAGCTTCACCATCTCCTCCGGCGGGCCCGGATTCGAAATCACCGCCAAGTCGCTCAGCTTTTCGCCGAGCACCGGGCCGTACTGGGTAGGCTCGCCCAGGCTGCCGTCGGCGTTGATGCGGTAACGCAGGACGTTGCACGCGGTGGTCTGGTTGACGTAGAGGTGCGATTCGTCGGCGTCAAGAGTCATTCCGTTGGCAAGCGCGAGACCCTCCGCCAGCGTTTCCACCCGCCCCTGGGGGCTGATGCGGAAGACGCATCCGTCCGCACGGTCGCTCAGCAGCAGCTCGCTCAGGTCCACAGACCAACTGGAGTGCGAACACCAGATGTTCCCGTTGCTGTCGACCACTGGAAAGTTGGAGAGCACCAGCGTGCGGCCGTCCAGCTCTTCACAGAGCGTCTCCACTTCGCCCGTCTCGACGTCGAGCCGCTGCAGGGGACCCGCACCGCCCTCCAGACCGCCGACATTGGCGATGATGATGCGTCCCTGCGCATCCATGCAGATCCCGTTCGGCAGGCCGCCGGCCTTGCCCACTCGCCGCACCGTGCCGTCGGGCCGGAGTTCCGCGCATGCGCTGGCCTGATCCGCCGCCCAAACGCGGCCGTCCCGTCCCACCACGACACCTTCCGGGCGTTGCACTCCCACGCCCAGCTTCCTCAGCTCCGACAGGGGAATTTT
Source organism: Dehalococcoidia bacterium (assembly GCA_963662615.2). GTDB lineage: Bacteria > Chloroflexota > Dehalococcoidia > Bin125 > Bin125. The sequence continues at coordinate 21,708 of CAXXSR010000001.1, read as the reverse complement.
CTTCAGCGGCATGCAGCACCTCCGGCGGCGATCCTAGCAAACCGCGGGGCAGACCAACGCGCCCACACGAGCGCGGCGACCGGCGGCTACACTGGCCTCCACGGGCCCGTCCGGCGGTGGCCCCCGCGGTGCGCCGCCTACGCGTGTAGGGCCGGTTGGCGCAACCTGGTTGCCGGAGAGCGAATCGAAAGGTGTGATCATGGCGGCGCTCACGAAAAAGGAGCGAGTGAGGGCAGCGCTAGCGGGCGAAGCTGTGGACCGCGTACCGGTGTCGCTCTGGGGTCACGACTTTCTGCGCGAATGGGAGCCGCAGGAGCTTGTCGCCGCAACCTTGGATGCCTATCGCCCGTATGAGTGGGACTTCATCAAGTTCAACCCGCGGTTCACGTACTTCGCCGAGGCCTGGGGCAATCGCTACGAGCGTCCTGCGGACCAGCGCCAGCCCCGCCTCCTGGACCCGGCCGTGCATGCTCCCGGGGATCTTGCCCATCTCCAGCCGGTGGACGCGCAGGGGGGTGTTTTTGGCGAGCACCTCACCGCTCTCCGGCTTCTTCTCGCGGAGGTCGGCGCCGAAGTTGACGTGGTGCACACGATCTTCTCTCCGCTCGGTGTCGCCGCGACGCTCTGCCGCGACAATGAAGAGTTCCGGCAGTTCGCATTAACCGAGCCTGCCGCGGCGCACGCGGGTCTCGCGGCGATAACGGAAACGCTGGCGCGATACGCGGAGGCGGCGCTGGAAGTCGGGGCGGCCGGGATCTTCTTTGCGCCACTGAGGTGGGCCAGCCATGAGACGTGCAACGAGGACTTTTACCGGGAATTTGGCCGGTCCTATGATTTGCAAATCCTCGCACGAGTCCAGGCGGCGCCGTTCAACATTCTCCACGTCTGCCGGAACGACAACATGATTGACCTGCTGCTGGATTATCCGGTGGCGGCGCTCAACTGGGCCGATCATGGCGAAGGCAACCCCAGCCTGAGCGATATGCGATCCCGCACGGACAAGGCGTTGATGGGCGGGCTGGACCAGGCTCGTCTGCACGAGATGTCACCAGCCCAATCAACTGACCAGGCGCGCGAGGCGCTCACGGTCGGCCCCACCGGCCTGTTCCTCGCCCCCGGTTGCGCTATCAGCCCCCAAACCCCCGCGGCCACTCGCGCAGCGGCGGCGGCCGCAGTGCGCTAAGCGAGGTTTTCACACTCCGCCACGCCCCTCCATCCCGGCGGAGCGCCTGCGCTTCAGGGCACCGCAGCGGCCGGGATCTTGCACCGTTCCCGTCTGGGGCCATATCTGCTGGCGCCTCGCCGCAGCCAACGCCGGCCGCCGGCGAGCCCCGAGAACGCCCCAGGCGCGAGCAGGTGCACTTGCCGTCCCTTTCCCCACTCACTTCCACACCTCCGCGCCATCAGGAATCTGTATGCTCGATCGCAGGAGCAATCGCTTCCACGTCGTTGCGCAGGTCCGGATTGAGGAGGAAGGCGATGGGTCGGCCCGAGTTCCGGCTGACCGACCTTGCCCGCTGCGGCGGTTGAGCTTCCAAGTACGGGCCGCAGGCCTTGGCGCAGGTTCTGCGTCAACTGGGGTACAAGTTTCCGCAGCACGATCATCCAGAATTGCTGGTGGGGCTCCACCGGGCGGACGATGCTGCCGTCTACAAGCTCAACGAGGAACAGGCCATTGTCCAGACGTTGGACTTCTTCGCGCCGCTCGTGGATGACCCCTACCAATACGGGGCGATTGCCGCCGCCAACGCCATGAGCGACGTCTACGCCATGGGGGCGGACGTCATTCTCGCCCTGAACATCGCGGCATTCCCCGAGGATCTTCCCGCCGAGATCGTGGCCCGCGTTTTCGAAGGCGGCGCGGACAAGGTTCGCGAAGCGGGGGGCGTCATTGCCGGCGGGCACACGATTATTGATGAGGAGCCCAAGTATGGCCTGTGCGTGACCGGCCTGGTCCACCCGGCGCGAGTCCGAACGAACGCGACGGCTCAGGCGGGCGACGCCATCGTCCTGACCAAGCCTCTCGGGACAGGAATCATCATCACCGCGATTCGCAAAGGTAAGGTCACACCCCAGCATGAGGAGGCGGCCCTGCGTCAGATGATGACCCTCAATCGAGCCACCGCTGAGGTCTGCCGCGACTTCGACATCCACGGGACCACGGACGTCACTGGATTCGGGCTCGTGGGACATCTGTATGAACTTGCCTCCAACAGCGGCGCCCGGGTGGCACTCTCCCTGGCTGCGCTCCCCCCGATGGACGGCCTGGCGGAGTATGTCGAGATGGGCTTCAGCACTGCCGGCCAAGATCGGAACCGCGAGTTCTTCGCGCCGCGGCTCGAGATTGACCATGAACCGTCGGCGTACGAGGACGCGCTACTGTACGATCCGCAGACGAGCGGCGGTCTCCTCGTCGCCTTGCCTGAAGCGGATGCGGAGGCCCTCCGGCGGCGGCTGACAGACGCGGGCGTGCCAAGCTGGCGCATCGGCGCCGTGCGGGACGGCGAGGGGATTCGGGTCACGAAGTGATCCCATAACGCGCAGCGCGCCGGGGGAGAAATCACAGCGACCGCTCCCAACGAGCGATGTCCAGGCTGGTCCCCCCAGGTCGAGCGGGAGCCGGAAAGGCACGACGGCCGCGCGACTCGTACACTCCGTCCTGGCGCTCTCACCCCGCCGGCGCGCGCCTGAAGGGGCGCCGTGTACCTACGCACGCTGACCCTGGAGCACTTCCGTTCCTACGAGCAGCTCATGCTCTCGCTCGACCCTGGCATCACGCTTTTAACTGGGGCCAACGCCTCGGGCAAGTCGAACCTCTGCGAGGCCATGTACGTGCTCGCCGCGACGCGCTCGCCGCGCGCCGGTACCGATGGTGAAATGATCGCCTGGCAGGCTCCTCACCCCGTCACCGCCCGCCTGGCTGCCACGGCCGTCCGCAGGGACGGCACCGTGACGGTGGAGATCTTTCTCGCTGCTCGCATCGACGACCGGGGTACGCCGGTATTGTCGGCGTCCGGCGCGCCCCGAGTGGCGAAGCGCCTACGCCTCAACGGGATTCCGCGGCGCGCGACCGATGTTGTCGGCCAGATCAGCGCCGTCATCTTCACCACGTCCGATGTCGAAATCATCACAGGCGCGCCGTCCGCGCGCCGCCATTACCTCAACCTCACCATCACACAGATCGACCGAGCGTACGCTCGCGCGCTCGGCCGATACGACAGCGCCACGGCGCAGCGCAATGCACTCCTCAAGCGGGTGAGGGCGGGTGAGGCGTCCCCCGACGAGCTAGGCTCTTGGGATGACATCATGGGCGCGGCAGGCGCGCTGATCATCAGCGCTCGTGCCGAGACAGCGCGCGAGCTTTCCCGCGCCGCGGCGCTGCATCACGGCCGTGTCGTGAGGCCCGACACGGCCGCCGCCGGTCTTGAACTCGCCTACCGGCCGGCTCTGGGAGGAGCGGAGCTGCCGGCCGTTCCCAGCGCCGGCGCCGTGGAAGAGCGGCTGCGCTGGGCCATGACCGCGCAACGCTCGCGAGAGATCGGCGCGGGTGCAACCTTGGTGGGGCCGCATCGAGACGACCTCGCTATCCGGCTCGACGGGCGCTCGGCCGGAGCCTACGGCTCTCGGGCGCAGCATCGCAGCATCGCCCTGGCTTTGCGCCTGGCCGAGGCCGACCTGCTCTGCGCCCGGACGGGCGAGCGCCCTATCCTGCTCCTCGACGACGTCTTCTCTGAGCTTGATGCGAGCCGACGTGCAGCCACGGCGGCGCTCCTTGCTGACGCCGAACAGGCCATCCTCACCATCGCAGACCCCGCCGCGCTGCCGGCGCAGCTGCCGGCCCCGGTAGCCCGTTACGTGATCGAGCAGAGCCGGCTCGTCCCGGCTGACGCCCAGTCCTGACATGCCTGGCGATAGCCCGGCTCAGGTCTGAAACAGGGGGCGCTCGGGGCAGGGCACGAACAGCGTTACGGCGTGATGATCGACAGTCATCATGACTGGCTCGCTCGCCGGCGGTGCTCCGCCTCTCGGGGACTGCATCTCGGTCGCGTCTCCGTCTACCTGCAGCGGGGGAAGGGCACCGCCCTGCAGCGGCGCGATCCGAATCCGTCGGGCCCGGCGGTAGAGCACCCTCTCCGATTGCAGATGCCGCCCCCAGACGACCATGGGGATCATCCGTAGCGTCAGGGCCGGGCCGTGGCCCAGGAATACAACGCAGTCCAGCAGCCCGTCCACGGCGGACGCCTCCCGCGCAATGGGCGCCAGCCCTCCGTAGAGGCGGGTATTCGCGAAGAGCATCATCGTGGCCTCAACATGCTGCGGCGGGCCGTCATCGAATTGCAGCGTCACTTCGAAGCCTGGATAGCGGACCCCCACTTGAAAGCCGGAGATGATGTAGGCCAGCGGCCCCAGACGCCGCTTCAAGCCAGGTCGCACCGCGGCGACGGCGGCGGCGTCCAGCCCGTAGCTTGCCATCAGCAAAAAGCGACGAGCGCCAATGCGGCCAACGTCGAGGGGGAGTGAAGGACCGCTCAGCTGCGCCCGCAGCGCTTCCGCAGGGTCGCGGGGGATGCCGGCCTCTTTGGCCCAGACGTTGGCGGTGCCTCCCGGAATCTGTCCCACCCGCACCGCCGGCGAACGGACGCCATTGATGATCTCGTTGAGCGTGCCATCGCCGCCGCAAGCGACGATCACATCGGCCTCTGCTCGGGCCGCCAGCTCCGTCGCGTGGCCGGGCGCAGCGGTCAGCACCACGTCGGCCTGGATTCCGAACTCGGCGCAGACCGTGCCGATGGCCGCGTCCAGCCGTCGCCGCGACGGCAGCGCACCTGCGGCCGGGTTGACGATGAAGAGGGCGCGATGGAATCGGTTCATCGCGCCCAGGCGCCGCAAATCTGCGCTTGCACGTCCCGCCCATTCATCCACTTGGCGACGAGGTCGCCAGCATGCCCCTCATCCGCTAGTGGCGGCGCTTGCCGCCCTGCGCGTCTCCGGCAGCCACGCGCACGCCCCAAGCCAGCAGCGCCGACAGGAGCATGCATTGTCCTGATGATCCGCCCTGTCGTTGCAATCAGACGGCCGCCCCTGTACTGCATTCGAATCTTCGACGCCGCTCGCCCTGCCCCGCCGAGTGTACCCGTGCAGTCGGATCGGTGGACGGTGGCGTGGCCCTCTGTACTCGCGATCGGAGTGCGGACCCCAGGCGATTGACCCTGCCTGGATACGACTCCCATCATGGCGGCAGAAGCCGGGAGACGGGAGGTGACGGGTGCCGAAGCAGTTGGGCTGGAAACGCTTCGACCACATCAGCATCGTTGTGCCGGACGCAGCCGAGGCGGTCACCTTCTACATGAAGCTGTTCGGCTTGCGTCTGAATCACTGGGCCACGTCAGAAGAAGAGGGCTACCGTGCCGCGCTCCTTGACATGCCCAACGATCAGGGACAGTTCGAGATCCTGGAACCGGCCGGTGACGATTCCTTCCTCCGCACATTCCTGCAGGAGCGTGGTCCCGGCGTCCACCACATCACGGTTGAGGTGGACGATGTCGAGAAGGCCGTTGCATACCTGCGCGAGGAAATGGGCATTGAGCCACATCGCGGTGTCTGGTCCGATGGCGACTGGAAGCAGACGTTTATCCATCCCCGCGACAGCGGGGGCGTGCTCTACCAGCTCTTCGAATGGGCGCCGAACCGCCGCCCCTCTGGATCGGCGGACTCGTGACCCCACAGCCCACGATCATCGACGGCCGCTTCGTCCCCACCCGTGACGTCCCCTTTGATGCCGGCTTGGATCAACTGATCGCCGACATTCGGGACGGTAAGGCGCCCAACCTGGGACGCTTTTGCAGCTACTGCAGCGCGCCTCTTGACCGCGACGCAACCCGCTGCCCCTCTTGCGCCACGTCCGTGGAGGAGCACCCTCCGCGCGACAAGATCTCGCCGACCCTGGCCGCCATTTACACCGCCAAGCGCGGACGAGAGGCGCGCTATATCCATGGCGCCGCCTGGATGGGACTCCTCATTGGTGCGGCCATCTCCGTGGGGTTAATCCTGGTCCTCCCCTCCTGGACCAAGTTCTTCGCCATCGCCTTCCTGATCGTGGGCTCCTACTACATCGCCTCGTACCTCGGCAACGTCCTGGCGCAGGACTTCGCCTACCGTCGCGGCCTGCGGTTCTTTGCCCAGCGCTGGCACGACTACATCACTACTCGCGAGGGCGGAGCGCTTGACGACGACTAGCCCCCGAATCCCGGTTCCACGCAGGTTGCAGCCGCCCCCGCCTCCTGGCGGGCTTGGCGCGCGGACCCCGGCAGTTGGTCCTGCGGAGACTGTGCCCTTCTCCGCTGCGGACCGTTCCCCAATCGGCTTCGTGGACCCGTAGACCATCAGGACGTCGCCACGTCCAGGCGCCCGACCGCGGCGCGGACGCCCAGCACCGTCTCCGCGAAGTCTACGACCGCCGGAGAGCGGTCTGACGCCCTAGGCTGTCCTCAAACTCTTGCGCTTGTTGCTGACGAAATCCACCAGGATGTACTCGCCGAGCTGATCGGGGGTCGTGTAGAAGACCCGGCCACGATTGATTCTGGCCACCTGACCCACGAACTCCTTCAAGTAATAGTTGCGGTCCAACATGAAGATGTTGATCACGATGTCCTTCCGCGTGCAGTGCTTCACTTCCTTGAGGGTCTCGCGGATTGTGATCGGGCTTGGCGGATAGGCGAAACAGCTTCGGCCGCGCTCGAGATGGGCGGTCGGCTCGCCATCGCTGATCATGATGACCTGCCGCGTTCCGATCTTGTGCCGGGCCAGGAGCCGCTGCGCGATGATCAACGCGTGATGCATGTTCGTGCCCAACACGGTCTCATCCCAGCGGACGTAGGGAAGTTCTTCCGCCTTCAGCTCGCGGGCGTAGGCGCTGAAGCCAACCAGGTAGAGACTGTCGCGCGGATAGCGGAGACGAATGAGATTGTTCAACGCCAACGCGACTTTCTTCGCCGCCTGGAACGACCCCCGCAACGCCATTGACCAGGAGAGGTCCAGCATCAACACGGTGGCTGTCTGCGTCAGCGTCTCCGTCCGGTAGACCTGGAAGTCATCCGGGTGCAACGTGACCGGCACCGACGCTTCATCCCGGTAGATCGCGTTCATGATGGTCTGCTTGAGATCGAGATGGAACGGATCGCCGAACTCGTACTGTTTGATGTCGTCGACGCGTTCGCCGGCGCGGCCCACCTCCGCGACATTGTGCTTGCCGAAGTTCTGGCGCTTCAGATTCGCATAGATCTCCGCCAGCGCCTTCTGACCGATCTTGCGATTACCGCGCGGGGTCAGTTCCCACACGGTTCCCTTCTTCCGGATGTAACCCGCATCCTCCAGGCTCTTCAGCAGCGCCTGTAGTTGGTCAAGCGTGTCCCGCGCCTCGTCACCCAACAGCTCTTCCAAGCGCTCGGCGTCAATGTCTCCAAGGTCGCCGCCGTACTGGGTCCGCTCCAGTTGGCGCTCAAGCTCGTCCATTTCCTGCATGTCCCCCATGAGGTTCATGGCGGCCTGCAGATCGAACTCCTCATCTCCCCGGAACGGGTACTGATTGCGCAGCTCCCGCATGGGGTAGAGCGCCTCTAAGTTGCTGGCCAGCTCGCCCAACTCGTCGTCCAGGCCGGCTTCGGCCATGCGGTCACCAACCAGGTCCTGGAGCTGCCGGCGCATGTCGCCCGGCAACGAGTCCAGGAGGTTCTGCATCATTGCCGCCTGCCGCTGCAACTGTTCGACTAATTCGTCAAGAGTGCGCGGCGGATCATCACCGAAAAGATCCCCGTACTCATCCATGAACGCGTCGAACTCGGGCTCTCGCCCTGCCATGCGGTCTTGGAGCATCTGATTGAGATCGCGAACCATCTGCCGCATGCGATCCGTATCCTCCGAGGACATGCTTTCAATCATCTGGGAGAAATCCCGGAAGAACGTGTTGAGCATCTGCTGCTTCAAGGACTCGAGGAGCTGCTGATACTTCTCCCGCGCCTCCGGATTCATGAACTCGTAGTTCTGGAGATCCCGCACGCGACCGGGCGCGTCGTCGGGCAGGCCGTCCAAGAACCGCCGCTTGCGCTCCACAATGTTGTGCAGCATCTCCGCCAATGCGGCTTTCTCCCCGCCCGCGCTGCTCTGACCGCCTGATGATTGCCGGCTCTGCTGCGACCCGCGACGCCCTCTCTCCGAAGCGTCACCCCGCGAGCCGGCCGCCGCCGCCGCCTCGCCGGAATCGCGGCGGATGTCGTCCCCCGCGTCGGCGCTTGCGGCATTGGCATTGTCGGCCGCATCTCCAGAATCAGGGGCGGCCGGACGAGGCCGCTGCCGATCGGCCTCGTCTCCGCGTTCCTCCAAGGTGTCCCGCTCCAGGTCGATCACCTCGTCGATCTGGTGTTGCAGATCCTCGAACACTGACGACAGATCGAAGCGATCAAGCGCCTGCCGCCGCTGCTGGCGCAGTCGCTGGAGGAGATCACGCAGGCCCCGCATGCGGTCGCCCGAGGGCATGCGCATCCCCCGTTGCATCATGTTGCGCAGGGCGTGCTGGAGGTCGCCGAAGTTCATGAGGTCATCCGTCAGGCCGGCCAGCACCTCATCGGCATCGAGAGGCGGAATCTCCTGGGTGCCATCCCACTCCGAGTAGCGGTATCGCAAGGTCATTGATGCCTCTCGACTGAACAACGCTTCATGCGGCGACGCTGAGGGCGTCAGCCGCGATACTGGATGCGGTCGCCGATCTGACTCTTGTTTAAACGCTTGTTGAGGTGGAGGCCCTCCAGAAGGAACTCCACCGCGGCAGCGACCAACGCCGGGTCCTCCCCCACGCTGAGCGGCTGCAGCGCCTCGCGCAGCCCCTCAACACGCTGGAGGAGGCGCGCGTACGCCTCCGACGGCATCCCTTCCCCCACCTCCACTGAGACACCCATCCTGAAGCTGCCCGCCACCTCTTCCAGATCAACCACGTTGAAGCGGCGGTTGAAGACGGCCACCACAGCCCCCTGAATCAGCTTCTCGATAATCTGCTCGTCGTGCCCGTCCTCCACGGTCTCCAGCTCTATCTTTCCTTGAATTGCGGACATGATGCGCGGCAGGTCGCTAATCCGCGGCACGATCTGCGTCTCGTCCAGCGTGATGGCCCGCCGCGCGGCGTTGGCGACTACCGTCTCGAAGCCGGCGATGGACGCCCGCACCGACACGCCCGAACTTTGGCTGACGTCGGGACTCCGTCGCGCGAGGCGCGTGACCTCTGCCACAATCTCCTCCATGTAGTCCGGAATGGAGACGTGCATCCCGCCGACCGACAGCGGCGTCACCTTTTGCCGCATGATGCTCACTTCCTTGCCCACGTCCAGCGGATAGTGAGTGCGAATCTGCGCGCCATAGCGGTCTTTCAATGGCGTAATGATGCGACCGCGATTGGTGTAGTCCTCAGGATTCGCGCTGGCAAGGACGACGACATCCAGCAACAGGCGCACGCGGAAGCCACGAATCTGCACGTCGCGCTCTTCCATGATGTTGAGAAGCCCCACTTGAATGCGCTCGGCCAGATCCGGAAGTTCGTTGATGGAGAAAATGCCGCGGTTGGCGCGCGGGATGAGGCCATAGTGGATGGTCAGCTCGTCCGAAAGGTAACGCCCTTCCGCCACCTTGATCGGATCAACTTCACCGATCAGATCGGCGATCGTGATGTCGGGCGTGGCGAGCTTCTCGGCGTAGCGCTCCTCCCGGCCGATCCAGCGGATCGGCGCGCCATCCCCTTGCGCCTCAATCAGCGCGCGACCGCTGTGTGAGATCGGCCGGAAGGGGTCTTCGGGGATCTCCGGTCCGTCCAACACCGGGATCTCCTCGTCCAGCAAGGAAGTCATGGATCGCATGAGGCGACTTTTGGCCTGACCCCGCTCTCCCAGGAAGATCACGTCCTGGCCTGCCAAGATGGCATTCTGCAGGGCGGGGATGACGGTCTCCTCAAAGCCCAAGATGCTCGGAAACAGGGGCTCGCCAGAGCGAATCTTCGAGACGAGGTTCTTGCGCATCTCGTCTCGCAGCGACAAGGATGTGAAGCCGCTGTTGCGAAGGTCGCCAACGGTTCGCGCTTCGCTCGCCATGCCGCATCCCTTCCCGGCACTCGGGATCCGCGCCGGCCGCCCCTCACCGGTGGACGCCCCCCAACCGTGCAGGCGTAGCCTGCCGGCGCTCAGGAATCACGCCCCAAGACCCGCACCACTTCATCGCGAGGAAAGCGGAGAAGAGGGCGGGGCTCCCCGCCTGCCTGGAGTATAGCGGCATCCCCGCGGGCCCCAATCCGCCCGATCATTGCCGCGCGGTGACCGGCATTATGTAGCTTCTGCAGCGCCCGATCGACGCAGTCCGGCGCCATCGTCACGAGCAGTGACCCGGACGCAAGCAACCCCAGCCAATCAACGCCTAACGCCGCCGCGACGCGCGTCGTCAGCGAGTGGCTCACAATTTGCTCCGCGAAGAGGGTGATCCCCACACCGGCGGCTTCCGCGACCTCCAGACACCCTGTCGCGATCCCCCCTTCCGTGGGGTCGTGCAGCGAGTGGACGCCGGGCAGCTCCCAGACCGTGCGCGCTGCCGGCAGCACGGTGATGCCGGGCTCCACCAGAAGCGCGGCCGCGGCGGAGATCTCGGCCGCGGAGAGGCCGGCGCCACGAAGGCGATCGGCGGCCTCATGAGCCAAGAGCGCCGTCCCCTCAATCGCCACCGGGCCAACCTGCAGCAGCGCATCCCCGGGCTCGCTAGCGTCACTGGGAAAGAGCCGGTCGAGCGGCGCCTCCCCGATTATCGCCCCGCCGATCACCGCCTGCGATACCGCAGCGCTGATCTCCGTGTGTCCTCCCACCAACGTGGCGCCCACCTCCGCGCAGGCCGCACGCAGGTCAGCGAAGATGGTCGCAACGGCGTCAGCTTCCACACCCAGGGGAAGCAGAACCGTCGCCAGGAACCAGCGAGGCTCGCCGCCGAGGCAGGCCACGTCATTGGCATTCACATGCACCGCGTACCAGCCGATGCGCGCGCTGGTGAACGAGACCGGATCCGCGGCCAGCACCAAGTACCGATCCGCAAGCGCCACCACGGCCGCGTCGCGCCCTGTCCCCGGTCCCAATCGCACGCGGCCATCAAGCGGCAGCCCTGCTAGCAACGCGTCAAGGGTCTCGGCGGGCAATTTCCCTTCGTTCACCGCCCCGCTCCCGCCTCTTCCACCGCCCTTGATCGCAGAGGTCCAGGGCTGGCGCGCGCCGAGCCCTCGCACCCCCGTATCCTACGTGCGCATGCACGAATTCGCGCGGCCACTCGCGCAGGCGCTCGACCCCAAGCGGTACGGGCGACGCACCGCGATGTTGGCGGTCCTCGCCGCCGATTCCGACGTGCCCGTCGCGCCGGGATTCGTGATCCCGGTCGACGCGGCAGCGCAGTTGCTTACCGGGCTCGCCGCTGACGGCCTCTCGGCTGCGGCGCGTCCACCAATGGCGGACCACATGGCGTCGCTGGAGGCTGCCTGGCGGGCGATCGGGAGTCCGCCGGAAGTCATGATTAGAGTCGACGCGACCGCGAACGGATCGAGGTCGGACCCGGATCTCCCGCTCCCGAGCGTCCAGGCGCATCTGCGGGATGCGGGGACGCTGCTGCATCATCTCCACGCTGCCCTTGCGCAATTCGCGGAACGCCCGACCGGCCCGGACAACGGCGCCCCAGCGGAATCCGGAAATGGGGCGCTCCTGGTCCAGCGCGCCGCGACGGCGTGGGTTCGCGGCATCGCCTACAGTGAGGACCCTCGTCAGAACCGCGTCGAAGAGTTCCACGTTGACGCTTGGTCCGGCGGCGCGCCTCTGCGAAGCTCCGGCCACAGCGCCGTCGGGCCGGCAGCTCACTACCGATTGGCCCGCGACGGCGAGCGCATCGTGACCGAGGCCGAGTCGGGCGCGGACGTCGCGCTGCCCACTTCCGTGCTGCTGGACGTGATTGCGGTCTTGGAGCGCGCCGAAGTCGCGCTCGGCGAAGCGATCACACTGGGGTGGATGTGGACCGACGACGGCTTGTGGACTGTGGACGTGGACGCGCTCACGGCACCCCTCCCCTGGGCCATTGACCGTGACCCGCCGCAACCGCATGACAGTTGGACCCGAGCCAACGCTGGGGAGGTGTTCCCCAAGCCGGTCACCCCCATGACCTGGTCGCTCAGCGCGCAGCCGCTCGACCACGGGTTCGCCTCGCTCTACCTCAACCGCGAGTGGACGCGAGACCGACGCTTCGTCTCCCTCCGCGACGGCTACCTCTATTTCAACTTCGGCCTGATCTATCACCTCAACGTCGACCGCCTCGGCGCCCCGTCGCGCCACACGCAGGAGGCCGTCGGCGGCGCGGGCGCGGCGGAAGGGCTCCGGGTCACCGATCGCGGCGTCAGCGCCATTGCCATGCTGCGCCACCTCCCACTCATCCTGCGCACCATGCGCCGACAGCAGCGCATTCCCCGCGAATGGCCGGCGCAGCAGAAGCGGGTCGAACGAGTGCGCGAGGACCTTGCCCGCCTAGACAAAGACGTGCTTGGAGACGAAGAGCTCCTCCAAGCGCTGATCGCGAGTGGTGAGCGTCTTGACAGTTTCCTCGACTTCTTCATGGAGGCGCAGGGGGCGGCATATACCACCTTCACGATCCTCAGCTACCTCCTGGATCGGTTCCTGGCTGGCGGCGGCTTGGCTATGACGCTTGTGCAGGGCCTGTCCAATAACCGCACGGCGGAGGGCAATCCAGCGCTCTCCCAACTCGCGGAGCGCGCGACGGAGGATCGCCGCGCCGCCGACGTGGTGCGCGACACCGCGCCCCGCAATCTGCTGCAGACGCTGCGCTCCGAGCCAGCGACCACATGGCTCGCGCACGAGATCGACGCCTACCTTGCGGCGTTCGGGCATCGCTCCGCCGGAGAGTTGGAACTCATGGAGCCGCGCTGGTCGGACGATCCGGCTCCCCTCCTCAAGACGTTCCGCAGCCATGTCTCCAATCCCGCGCCCGTGTCCGCCGCCAAGCTGATGGACCGTCAGGTGCGTCGTCGGCTGGAAGCAGAGCGCGAGATCGATAAGCGGCTCACTGCCCACTGGTGGGAGCGCGTCTTTCCCGCACGACGTGCGCTGGTCCGTTACTTCACGAAATGGGCGCAACGGTATACCCCACTGCGCGAGAACCCCAAGTTCCATCTGCTCCGCGTGGTCCAAGAGCAGCGCCGGATTCTGCTGACGCTCGCGGACCGTCTGGTCGACAGGGGCGTCCTGCGCGAGCCCACGGACATCTTCTTCCTTTTCAAGGACGAACTGGAGCGGCTCGTCCGCAGTCAGCGCGACGCTCTGACCGTGGGACGGCTGCGAAGCCGTATCAGGCGCCGACGGGCGCAGTACGCTATCTACAGCGAACAGATGCCGCCCGCGGTCTGGGGCAGCGGGCTGCCGGGCGCGCCCCCATCGCCCTCGCCCGCCTCGGCCACGGAACTCCTGACCGGGCTGGGCGCGTCCATTGGCGTTGCCCAGGGCGCGGCAAGAGTCGCCACCAGCGTAGAGGAGGTGAGCGATCTGGCAGCGGGCGAGATCCTGGTGGCAAAGTTCACCGATCCGGGCTGGACGCCGCTCTTTCCGCTGGCCGGCGCAGTAGTGACCGAAATCGGCGGGATGCTCTCGCACGGCGCGATCGTGGCGCGCGAGTTCGGGATCCCGGCCGTCGTCAACGTCAGAGCTGCGACCCAACGCATCGCCACGGGGCGGCAAATCCGCGTTGATGGGGCGGCGGGAACGGTGGAACTGCTCTGAGCGCAACAGGGAACGGGCCCCACGCCGTGGCGGATCCGCGAACGCAGCTTGCGCGAGTTGCCGCGGCGGCGTTCGCCAATTGGACCCGCAGGGAGCATGGACACGATGTCGACTGGGTCCCCCCGGACCAGGTCGATCCAGATCTCGCTCTCTTATCCCTTACGGTGGGCCCTGCAGCTGCCGCGCTCGCCATCGTGCCGCTCTTCGACGCCACCGCTGATCCCGAGACGCTGCGGCGCAAGGCCGCACTGGAAGAGCGTTTGTCGCGAGCGGGCATGGAAGGGCTCCTCATCTGGCTACCGCCGCGCGCCGCTCTCCCCGCGGATGACGTCGAGCAGGTCGCCTCGCGCGTTGTCGCGGCGGCGCAGGCTCTCGGCGACGGGGAGCGCGCAGAGATAGGCTTCCCGGTGAAATTGGGCCTGCGCAAGGTGGGCGAGGAAGGGTCGTACCTCAGCGTCGCCGGAGGCCTGTCGCCTCACTGGGCGCGATTCACCGGGCAGGTCGTCGGCCAGTTCCAACTCGATAGCAGCGCCATCCACCGGCTCTCGGAGAACCCAGCAGAGGTGACAAAGCTGATTGACTTCATTGTGCTGGTGGCCAACGGAATCCGCGCACCGGGGAAGATGGTCGAGGTGGATGCGGAGGACACCTGGGTCATTGAGCGCTTACCCGGGCTCGCCCGGCCGACGCTGCTGGTCGCCTCACCGGAGGCGACGCCGGACGACGGCGCCGCCGTGCGCAAAGCCCTGCGCGCTGGCACGCGTCGCGCGGCCGACCGCGTGGCAGCTACGAGCGCGGTCCTCACAATCCTCGCGTTCGTCGGGATCTATCGCTCGATGGAAAGCATCACCCCTAGAGAACGCCGCCATCGCACTGCGAGGGATGGACCCGGCGATCTTCTCGCAGTTCGATCTTGCCTGCCTCGTGGCGGACGGCAGAGTCAAAGTGCTTTTCGGACCGAAGCCCGGCACAGTCCTGGCAGGGCAGCCGCCGGGACCGGAAACCCCTTGAAACTGAGCCTGACGATGATCAGTGACGGAAAGGTCGGGTCTGCTTGGAGAGCGACCGGCGGCGGCGGCGCGCCGCCCGGCGCTCGGCTTGTCGCTGCTTCTCCCGGTTGGAGATGAAGTGCCGTCGCCGACGCGCCTCCTGGAGAATCCCGTCCCGTTGCACCATCTTCGTGAAGCGGCGCAGCGTACCCTCGCCGTCTTCTCCATCTTTGCGCGTGACCAGCAGCAACGATCAGCCCTCCACAGTCGCCAAACGCGGCGCTTTCCCCGCGACAGGCCGTAGCATCTGGACCGATCGTAGCATCGGCAGGCAGAGTTCGACAAATCCGTGGACTGGACGGGGCTGAAACCACGAAGGGCGGCTTGGTATAGCCCGCTTAAAGCGCACGCGGGCCCGCAGCGCCTGCAAAACTCGGCCGAGGTCCGCAGTTACTGCTGGGGCCCGCGTCCGCGGAGTTTCGGCCGTCCCTCCATTTCGCCGGGGATCGACACAGCATCCACGTCGAAATGAAGGGCTGGTCCGAATGAGACGCTGGATAGCCAGCGCGCCAATGGGTCTCCAGCCCCACTGTTCAAGGCCTTCAGGAAGCTCCCGCCACTTTTGGCCCTCGCGGGCCCCGAACGTCGGGACGGCCCCACGGCTCGTGCGCCCGGTCGACGCTATCTCGGCTGCAGCCGACGCCTTCCGGCCGGACCCGCCGTGTGGGGTGAGCGTGTACCGCGCCCACTACCTGAACCGCTTGCTCTTCGGAACTCCGCTGGTCGGCTCTCACCGCCCGTTGGAGTCGAGGCTCACGGTATCAGGCCCTGCAACCAGGAAGCCGGGAATAAACAGGCGATTTTGCGAGGTAACAGCCTATCCGATGCGTAGATGAAACCAGCGCCATCGTCAATGACCCACAGCGCGCCTTAACGGGATGGGACGCTCTTCCAACCCTTCTGTCTCCCGTTCAGGGGGAAAAAGCCGTGGAGAGTCACCCGTGCCGCTGTGCATTGGACGGGGATAAGCGGTGGGAAAGTGTCGCCTCGGATGTCATCCGTCGAATCCCAGATAGCGCAGAAACGCCGGGCGCGTTTTCCGGCCTTGGCGGCGGCGGTTCCAGCGCGTCACTTCGTCCAGGTAGGAGTCGCTCTGGCGCTCGTTCCAGCGCGCCACCGCCTTAACCTCCCGACACGAGATCTGCCCATCCCATGCGTGCGGGCAGTCCACAATATCGCTCAAGGCGATGTGCTGCACGGCGCCCGTGTCCGAGATCGTCGCTTCAAACGGGTGCTCCCGGCAGGTGACCGGCCGATGCTCGTACACCGTGCAGCGATTGTCATCGTCCAGAAAGATGCAGGCGCCCCCCGGCCGATGCCGCAGCGCCATCACCGCGCGCACGTCGCCGAACCGAATCCACCATGGACTGCGCTGCTCGATCTGGACATCGCTCTCGGGAGCGAAGCGGATAAACTCGCGCGCCGGGCGGCCGGCCCCTTCCTCAAGACGGCGCACATCCTCGTCACCCACTAGGACGGTCGTGCGCCGGCAACAGTTCCCGCAGCCGGTGCAGCGAAACTTGAGGTACTTCCGCCAGTCGTCGCTCGGCACGCGTCCCCCGATGCAGCGTAGCAGGAGGACCGCATCGACCAGTTCGTTCAGCAGCGCCCGGCCGCCCCTCCGCACTGAGCTTCGCCCCCGGCGCTGAACGGCAGCGCGGAGGGCGTGAGGAGGACGTCGGCATGTCGCGGGGGCGGCACACCCGCCAGCGCCGCGGAGGGTGGCCGGAGCGCATCGTAATAGGTGATCCCTGACCCGAATGTCGCTTGACGATTTTCGGGTCTGCCTTTACTCTGGATAGGCTACATAAAGATACGCCCGCGTCCTGCCGCCCCGTCTGGTACTCCAGCTAGGGGCAGGGAAGGCAAGAAACGCCGGCGGTCATCCGCGTAGACGCAGTAAGGCAGCGTCGCGCTACGCACGGAGGTGCGGAGCGAATGGTTGCCTTGCGTCCGTCTTCGGCCCATTTCGCCCACGATCACCGTCAAGACAGAGCGGCTTCCCCGCCTGCGCGCGCTCACTGCCGTCGTCGCCCGGCGTGCACAAGACCGCGCTGGCGCCGTCACGTCGGTGGGCGATGGTGCCGCTTCCAGCGCCCGCTGCCAGTCGCGCGAGGACGATGGGAGTGCCCGCGATGGTGACCGTCGCCCCCGCCGTGCACACCGACGAAGAGCTTGTCGCCCGGGCGGCAGGCGGCGATCGCGGCGCTTTCGCTGCGCTCTATGAGCGCTACTTCGAGAGGATCTTTGACTTCAGTCTGCGCATCGTCCGCGATTCAGACACCGCGGCGGACGTCGTGCAGGGCGCCTTCGCCAAGGCCTGGGAGCAGCTCTCGAAAGGAAAGGAGCCTCGCAACTTCAAGGCGTGGCTCTATACCGTTGCGCGCAACAAGGCGATTGATGAACTCCGTCACGGCCGGCGTCAGGTCCCCCTGGAAGAGCGTGACGGCGACGGCCAAGAGATCCCCTTCGCTCACGTCGAGACGCACCAGGCCGCGAATCCGCAGGCAGCAGCGCAGGACCACGAGTTGGCGGACCTCGTGTGGAGCGCCGCCTCCGCTCTGAAGCCCGCGGAGTACGCACTTCTCGACATGCATCTTCGCCAGGGTCTCAGCG
Organism: Dehalococcoidia bacterium; assembly: GCA_963662615.2. Lineage (GTDB taxonomy): Bacteria > Chloroflexota > Dehalococcoidia > Bin125 > Bin125. Next base: position 4,202 of record CAXXSR010000001.1, on the reverse strand, counting down.
CGGAGGAAATGGCGGCGGAGCTTGGCGTTGCCAAAGGCAACGTGTACACCAGGCTCTCTCGGCTCCGTCATTCGTTGGAAGAAGCGGTGACCTCAACCCTGCTCGTGCGTCGCGGCCGGCGTGAATGCGAGGCGTTGGACGCGCTGCTCGCCGGCTTCAACACCGCCGAACTCACGCCCGAGACCCGCGCTGTCGTTCAGCGGCATCTGGAAGACTGCCCCCGATGCCAGGAGAGCAAGCGCCGCTTCGTCTCGCCCGCTGAGATCTTTGCCGGCCTGGGCCTGCTGGGCGCGGCTCCAGCCCTCCGATCCACGATCTGGCAGCGCTCTTCGTCCGCACTGAGGACTGCTCCGCCTGGAAGTGGCTCGGGTGTGCCCAGCGGGCTCCTCCCCCGCTCCACGCGGTTCCTGACGCACGGCACGGCAGCGTCCAAGATGGCGTTAGCCGGCCTCGCCGCTGGTCTCCTAGCGGGACTCATCGTGCCGTGGTCGACCGGTGGCAGCACGACCGCTGCCTGGTCGGTTGCGGCCGCGGAGAGCAGCCAGCTTCGCGTGGAAGCATCGAGCGCGATTGCCGCGGGCGACGTCCCTTCGCTGGTAGGCGCTCTGGCGGCCGCCTCCGCTAGCGTCGACGACGGCCACATCACTGCCAAGAACATGCCTGACCTCGCCACCTCAGCTGAAGGGAAGGCCGCCGCCCCTGAATCCGAGTCGCCCCCTCGAACGATCGCCCGTCCCCCCACTGTCGATCCGAGCGGCGGAGAGTCTTTGACGGTCTGACCTGCCCCCGATTGTTGTACCAGGGCTTAAGTTAGTGCCAGAACCATCCGGTCTGCCAAAGGGGTGGGGTGGGGAGGTCCGACCTCCAGGGTCTCTGGGGCGGGGGGGCGGTAGCCGAGGGCGCTGTGAGGCCGGACTTGGTTGTACTCCCGGCGCCAGCGATCGACCAGGATCTGCGCTTCCGTGAGCGTGGTGAAGATCTCGGGGTTGAGGCACTCGTCGCGCAGCTTGCCGTTGAAGGATTCCACATAGCCGTTCTCCCAGGGGCTGCCGGGCTCGATGAAGAGTGTCGTCACGCCGAGGCGACGCAGCCAGGAACGCACCGCCGTCGCCGTGAACTCGGGGCCGTTGTCGGAGCGGACGTAGGTGGGCGGGCCCCGCTGCACGAAGAGCGCCGTCAGCCGGGCGAGGACGTCGTCGGACCGCAGGCGCCGGGCCACGTCAATGCTGAGGCACTCCCGCGTGTACTCGTCGACGATGGTCAGCAGGCGCAGGGGCCGGCCGTCGTGGGTCCGCTCGCTGACGAAGTCGTAGGACCAGACGTGGTTCGGGCGCTCCGCCCGGCGCCGCGTGCAGGATCCATCGGCCGCCCAAAGCCGCCGCCGGCGCGGGGCTTTCCGGGGCACCCGCAGCCCTTCCTGCCGCCAGAGCCGCTCCACCCGCTTGTGGTTCACCCGCCAGCCCTCGGCCCGCAGCAGCGCCGTGATGCGCCGGGAGCCGTAGCGCCCGAAGCGGCGGGCAAGGGCGATGATCCGGGCGATCAGAGCCGGCTCGTCCGCGGGCACCTGCACGGGGTGCCGCTGCGTGCTGCGCGGCTGGGCGAGGGCCCGGCAGGCCCGACGCTCCGAGACGGCCAGCGCGGTTCGCACGTGCGCAACCGCCTGCCGCCGGGCTCAGAAGTTTCCCGACGCCACCTCTTTGAGGATGGCGTGGTCCAGCGCCTGATCGGCCACCAGCCGCTTCAGCCGCGCGTTCTCCTGCTCCAGCTCCTTGAACCGCTTCGCCTGATCCAGCCGCAGGCCGCCGTACTCCCGCCGCCAGCGGTAGTAGGTCTGCTCGGCGACGCCGAGCCGTCGTGCCACTTTGGCCACACTCTCGCCCTGCGCCAGGGCCACCTCCGCCTCCCGCAGTTTCCCGATGATCTGCTCTGCCGTGTACCGCTTCCGCGCCATGCCGACTCCCTCCTCCCAGCCCGGATCCTCGCATAGGATCTGGACCGGTTTTGGGGGGGCAGGTCACCCTCTCGGAGACGGCGCAACACCGAGCGCAGCAAGGACGCCTCCAGGCGGGCACTGCTGCGAAGATTGAGGGGCGCGATGGGCATGAGAGTGGAGCCTAAGTGTCCGTCTTGTCTACCGCATCTGGGGCGAGGCCGGCAGACGGCTGCCTGAGCGACATGCTCAGCTTTGTCAGCCCGTTCCGCTGCAAACGCCGCACGGACTGCTCCGTCCGATTCATGCGCGCGGCGACTTCTCGGCAGCTCAGCGCCGCGCCGATCCGTAGCGCGAGCACCTCGCGCTCGTCCGCCGCCAGTTGGGTACGAAGATCATGGAGAGCGAGGCGCCTGCTCATTTGTTCGACTTTTCCGATCTGGCTGGTTCGGCCCCGGTGCCGCCGGCCGCGGGCGGCTGGTCGCCAATTCACACCGACATGGCGTCCAGCCACTGACACGCCGCTCACGGCGGTCCTCAAGATCATCGGCTCGGCAGCGCCTCTTCCACAGGATTCGTAGGCGCCACGCTCCCTCCCCCGTGCATGAGCAACGCCCTCGGGGCATGGGGGCGGTCCGGCCGAGGCACGGCTCCAAGCCACTCGCCGTCACTGCCGGCACACAGCGCGACGGTCAGGGCCGCAGTCGCGGGCAACGACGACAGCAGATCCCCTGACCGCCGGCCCGCTGATGTGTCACCATGCATTCCGCACGGTCTGCGCCACCTGGAGCGCCCGCTTGGCGGCGCCGTGCTGGATCCGCAACACCCATGCAGCGTTGGGTCAGTCTCGCGACCAATCTCGTCCTCGTTTTGCCTTCCCTGGTCATTATCGCGGGAGTCGTGCTCACGATCTTGTTCTTCCTGCCGGGGCCGTCGACAGCGCTCGAATGTGGCGAGGCTGATCGGGTGATCGCCAGTTCGCGGCCCTTCGCCGACCAGTTTCAACTCAAGTGGGACAGCTTCAATCGCTCGCTTGATGCGGGCATCGCGGCGACCGCAACATTTGATGAGAGCGAAGTTACCTCTCGCGCCAATCGGTTCATGCAGGAGAAACCTGATCCGCCCTTCCAGGACATCGTCATCTGCATGAGCAGCGGGGATCCCACCGGCGAGTTTGAAGCGATCGCGCGCTCGGACATCCCCGCCCTCCCTGACCGGATTATCAGGGTGCGCGGATCGATCGACCTGCAGGGCGAAGTACCGCTGGTGGACATCCGCGAGATCGATATCGGCAAGATTTTCGGCTTCGTCCTGAGCGTCAGCGGCGTTCAAGGCGCTCTAGAGGATGAGATGAACGATCAGCTCGAGACGCTCGTGCTGCGGCACCGCTACCGCATCGAATTATCGCAAAGCTCACTCAAGGTCACCGGCGCGCAGTGAGAGGTGGCCGCCGGAAGCGGCCCCCTAGCCAAGCGTTCCACCCGCCCTCATCCTTGCCGATAGCGCACGGCGGCGCGACGGCCCTCCACGCAGGGCGGACAAGACAGGGAGCGCGTCGGCCGGAATAGGGAACTGCCCCCATGCGCCCCTGCGCCGCCTCGCCGTAGGCTGGGAATTACCCCCTGCAAATCCGGGCTTGCGTCGAGTTTCCACGGCGCCGGACGACCGCACAGATGTCAACCTCGCAGCGCGAGACGCCTACCCAGAGAGCCTCGTCCGCCGAAGCGGACGGGAACCGGCGGCAAATCTCCACCGACCGGAATTCCCGTCCGCTCATCAACCGGCGGCATCAACGGCTCCCTCTGCCTCCCACCGCCGCCGCCAGGCGCCGGGTGTGGAAGCGGATCACCATGGCCATCGAGGGCCAGCTGGGCGCCGCCGCGGGCCTCAAGTAGACCGCCGACAGCTCGCCATCCCCAGCGCGCCGCCCCTGTCGGACCTCCGTCTCACAGCCCGGCTCGGCGGCAGCTCCGGTGGCCTCTCAGCTCCATTGGACGCAGCACGAGGAAATGCCGCTGTCCATCCGCCGACGGGGCGTTCGCAGGGCGGGGCGGTCCCGGTGAATTCTGGTTGACATTTTCCTGGGAGAACCGCCGTTTCTGCAAAGGATGGAGACGGTTCGGCTCACCTTGCACCTGGAGCGGACCGATTCTACGGTAGCTGCGCGCCGGAACGGGGTGACGGCCGTATACGCGCGGAGACCGGACCGTCGTGACTCGTGCCCTTGCGTCTCCTCTGCTCAGTTCCGGCTCGCGGCGTTGAGGCAACACGG